>CAWANV010000021.1:0-62511 GCA_963783455.1 uncultured Alphaproteobacteria bacterium | reverse complement strand
TCGCTCAGCGCGGCGATCGTCGTCGCCGGCGGCTCGGTATCGTTTTCCAGGCCGGCATCATCGCCGCCGTTGCCCGGTTCGGGCTTGGATCGACCTTCGTTTGGGTGGGCAGCGCCGTCAATGCCGCGCATGACGCTCTGGCTTGCGCTTTGGAGCTTCGCCCGTTCCTGGCATGTGGAACGGCGGCTGAAGGCCGGCCTCGAAGTCGACGAGCCCAAGCTCTCAATTCTGGCCAATTTCCGCGGTTCGAACGCCATCTAGCGCCAAAAGGACGCGGGGGCAGCCGGCAATTCTCCCATGCGGCCACGCCCAAAAATCCTTATGCTCTAGGCAAAGCAACGAACTCTGGGGGACCTCGGCAATGTCGATTTGGGGCAAGCTCGCAGGTGCCGCCGCAGGGCTCGCGATCGGGGGCCCGATCGGCGCGCTGCTGGGCGGCGTGGCGGGGCATTACGTCATCGATCGCGACAAGGAGCAGGACGGCCCGGCGGAGAACCAGGTGGCCTTCACCGTGGGCGTGATCGCGCTCGGCGCCAAGATGGCCAAGGCCGACGGCGTCGTCACCATGGACGAGGTCAACGCCTTCAAGGAGGTGTTCAAGGTGCCCGATGGCGAGATGAAGAACGTCGCCCGCGTGTTCAATCTCGCCAAGCAGGACGTGGCCGGCTACGAGGCCTATGCCGAGCAGCTCGCCACCATGTTCAAAGGCAACCGCAAGCTGCTCGAGGACGTGCTCGAAGGCCTGTTCCATATCGCCAAGGCCGACGATCACCTGCATCCGCGCGAGGAGCAGTTCCTGGCCAGGTCGCCAAGCGCTTCGGCCTCACCGACACCGAGTTCGGCTACATCAAAGCGCGTCACGTCATCGCCGCCAAGCGCAATCCCTACGACGTGCTCGGCGTCAAGCCTTCGGTCAGCAACGACGAGCTGAAGAGCCACTACCGCAGGCTCGTCGCCGAGAACCATCCCGACAAGCTGATGGCGCGCGGCGTGCCGAAGGAGTTCATCGCCATCGCCACCGAGAAGGTCGCCGCCATCAACGAGGCCTATGACCAGATCGCCAAGGAGCGCGGGATGTAGCGGCTTGCGCTAGCCTCACACGGCGTACTGATGTCATTCCCGCGCAAGCGGGAATCCAGTAACCACTACTCTCTGAGCATGTATATTGTCTGGAGCCGGAGGTTACTGGCATTGCGCCGCGCTCAAGCCGGGCAATGACATGACAAAGACATGACCGCCGCCCCTGACAGTCCGCTCGCCACATTGTGGTGTCCCTCGCCGAACCGCGGAGGCGCGCGCGTGGCGGCCGCACGCCCGACATGCTCATTTTGCACTACACCGGCATGGAGTCGGCCGAGGCCGCGCTCGACTGGCTGACGCGGCAAGAGTCGGAGGTCTCGTGCCATTACCTCGTCGACGAGGACGGGCGCATCGCGCAGCTCGTGACCGAGTCCGAGCGCGCCTGGCATGCCGGCCAGAGCCTTTGGGCGGGCGAGACCGATCTCAATTCCTGCTCGATCGGCATCGAGATCCACAATCCCGGCCACGATTTCGACTACCCGGATTTTCCCGACGCGCAGATGCGGGCCGTCGAGGCGTTGTGTCTCGACATTCTGAGCCGCCACGCCATCCCGCCCGCCCGCGTGCTCGCCCATTCCGACGTGGCGCCGGGCAGGAAGCGCGATCCTGGCGAGAAGTTCGACTGGCAGCGTCTTGCGCGCGCAGGCATCGGACTTTGGGTCCCGCCCGCCCCGCTCGAGGGTGACGCGGGCCTCGGCCCGGGCGACGAAGGCGAAACCGTCGCCGCGCTGCAACGCGCCCTTCTGCGAGTTCGGCTATGGCGTGGAGGTGACCTCCACCTACGGCACGGGCCTCGAGAAAGTGGTCGAAGCCTTCCAGCGCCATTTCCGGCCCGCCCGTATCGACGGCCGCGCCGACAAATCCACGCGCGAGACGCTAGCGCGCCTGCTCGCGGCGCGCCGCGGACTGAAATGGCGTGACGGACAGCCGGTCCGAGCGCGGCGCGCCGCGCTTAAGCTAGTTGGTGACGTCGAAATCCATGCCTTCGAAGGTGTAGCGGGGCACTTGCGTCCAGATGCCGTCCTCTTGCACCGGGACCTTGTGCATCTTGACGTTATGACCTCGAGCTTGCCGGTCTTCTCGTCCAGCCAGAAGTCGATGTCGTAATATTCGTCCTTGCTGCCGGGTTTGCGGAAGTCGGTGCAGACGAAATACTGGCCATCCTTCTTCAGGTGGCGCATCGGCTGGTGCATCTCGACGAATTCGAGCGGGACGGTCTCGCCCGTCTTGTCGTCCTTGACGCACAGGTTGCCGTTCGCGTCCTTATGGGTGGCGATGTAATTGTGGATCGCGCTCATCACCTGCCAGCCGCGGACGATCTCCGCGTCGCCGGGATGCTCCGACACCGGCAGCCACCACCACGCCACGGGAAGCCGGCTCACCATGATCCAGCCGTCGCCATCCTGCTTCGGACCCTTCTGCACCCTGATATCCATGAGGGTGAGCTTGTCGCCCTCGGGCTTGAACCAGAAGTCGAGGGCGTATTGCTTCTTGGGCTCGTCCTTGTCGTGGAAGATGGTGTTGGCGAACCAGCCGTAGCCCTCCATGCCGCGAGTGCCCTTGACCTGCTCGAAGACCAGATGGAGGTCGGTGTCGAGCTTGGGATCGTGGAACACGAAGGCGCCGTCCTTGGACCGTTCGGCGACCACCTCATCGACCCTCTTTTTGACGTCCTCCTCGGTGAAGTCCTTCGCGCCCATGGCGGCAGCGGCCTTTTTGGACGCCACGAAGTCCTGCGCCTTCTTGAGGTTGCCGGCCGGGTCTTTGAGGAAGGCCTCCTTCGACGCCTCGGAGGAGAAGCAATAAACGTGTCCGTCCTCGTCGGTCCAATTCACCGAGCAGTCGGTCTTGACGTTCTGGCCTGACGCCAGCCCCATGGCGCATTGATCGTCGAACTCGCCCTTGACGGGGGCAGCCGTCATCGCCTGGCCGTCTTCCGCCGCTTGGGCTGGGAGTGCGGTGCCAAGGCACAGAGCCGCCGCTATCGCCGCGGCGCATGCCAACCCTTTAATGTCTATCATCGTCTTGATTTCCTTGGACGTTTGGGGGTTTTCTAGTTCTGCTCGTTGTTTAAGCTTGGAGCAAGCGCCCGTCTGTAACCCAAGTCACCGTTCTGACCCAGATCAGACCGCGCGCCATGTTACGTCACCTCTTCCCCGCCATAGCCCGCAAGCGCCGAACGGTTCCTGACCTCGATCGAGCCTCGCGAGGCGTGCACCCAGCCCATGCGCTCCCATTCGGCGAGATAGCGGCTGATCACCTCGCGCACGCTGCCGAGATCGAGCGCGAGCTGCTGGTGGGTCTTCGCCACCACGCCTTGCTCGTCGGCTTCGGCCAAGAGCCGCCGGGCGAGCCGCAAGTCGAGGCTCGCGAACGCCACTTCGTCCACGAGCATGATGAGGCTCGACAACAGGTCCCCGTAATTGTCGAGGACGAATTTGCGGAAGCGCGGGGAGGCGCCCATGAGCCGATGGAACGCCGATGCCGGCAGCGCGGCAAGGAGCACGTCGGTCTCGGCCGTGCTCTCTGCCGGGAAGGCGCTTCCGGCCATCAGGCAGGAGGTGGTGAGCACGCAGGTTTCCCCGGGGCCGACCTGGTAGAGCAGGATCTCGCGCCCGGATTCGGAGGTCTTGAACACGCGCGTCTGCCCCTCGATGCACATGACATAGGCATGGCAATTCTGGCCCTGCCGGTAGGCGATGTCGCCGCCGCGCAAGCGGTTGAATTGCGTGCTGCCGAGGAGATCGCCGCGGTACTCCTCTTCGAGCTCCGCAAGCTCAGGGAACGACGCGAGCCAGCGCGAGATCAAATCTTGGTTTGGCATTGGCGGTACATGTTTGGTCATTGGCGGCACGATTGTCGGTCAACATTGCCGGCCCCGCTGCGCCGGGGATCGCGGCCCAAAAGCCTTGGGGGAGGGACCCGGACGCGGCCGGTCCACGCATAGAATATGGGAACTGGCGGCAATGAGGCTATCAAAATGCCGTTACGAGCCGGCAAACCTTCCCTGGGGCAAGTCCAGGGGTTAAACCGCCGGGACCCGCCACTTAAGCCCTGGAAAGCGTGCGTAATCACGGTCGAGCGTGATCCACTCGCAGCCCCACTCGATGGCGAGCGCGGCGAACCAGGCATCGGTGACTCTCGGTCCGCGTGTTTCGGTCCCGAGGCAGAGCCGCTTGAAGATGTCGAAATGCCGATCCCCAGGCTCTACGATCTGACAATGGGGCTGCCCCAAAAGATTGTCACAAAAGCGGAACGCCGACTCGACCGAGCTAGGCGTTCGGGTAGGTACGTAAATTGGTGGTGACACGCACGACGGCAGCGAGAGCCAACGGCGAAATACCAAATCGCGTATCGCTTTCAACAACGCCGTCAAGCCACGAGCGGCAGACCGCGTGCTCAGGTACGCCTTCTCGGAAAGCGTAGATGAGGACGTTGACGTCCGGCAGGATCATTTGAAGTGTTTCATCCGCTCGACATATTCCAGGTCGTCCATCTCCTGGAGCGCGGACGCCGTCAGTGATATCGATTCCCGGCCACGGACCGCCTTTCGCGTCACTGACAGGCGGCAGCACACGCTTCGCTTTGCCCTTCGGCTTGCCCACGAGAATAAGCCGCAAGCCCTCCTCGATCAGGGCGGTCAGGGTACGGCCTTCGGCGGCAGCCTTACGCTTGGCGCGCTTGATGAGCTCTTCTGGGAGCCTGACTGTCGTTCGCTCTGCCATATGTCAAGACATATGGAGTGGGCGCCTATGTGTCAACCATGGGTTCGCGGCACCCTTGACGCGCGACGGGCAAAGCCCCTTATTACCCCTGTCAGCAGGCCGGATGGCCGCTCCGCCTCATGTTTTGCGTATCGGGCGGGGAGGAAAGTCCGGGCTCCATGGAAGCACGGTGCCGGATAACCTCCGGCGGGGGCGACCCCAGGGACAGTGCCACAGAAAGCAAACCGCCTCTCTAGGCCGGAGACGGACCGAGGGGTAAGGGTGAAAGGGTGCGGTAAGAGCGCACCGCGTTCTTGGTAACAAGGACGGCACGGCAAACCCCACCGGGAGCAAGACCGAATAGGGGCGGCGCGGAGCGGGAGACCGCTTCAGTCTGCTTTCAGATGAGCCGCCCGGGTTGGTTGCATGAGGCGCGCCGCAAGACGCGCCCAAGATGAATGGCCATCGCCCCGTCTTCGGGGTACAGAACCCGGCTTACAGGCTTGGTGACATGTTACGGCCGGCGCGTGGGTGACCCCCGCGCGCCGGCCTCCAATTTTTCTAGTCACCTGATGAGTTTAAAAGTGGTCCCGCTGAGTCCCAGCTTGCTCCCGCTCCCCCCTTGTGGGGGAGCAGGATCGGCAACGCCGATCCGAGGGGGGTAAGTCACGGGTCTCTGAGTTGAATCCCCCTCCCTATCCCTCCCCCACAAGGGGGGAGGGGAGAGCAAGGGGCTCGGGCGGAGTGAGAGACGTCCAGCCTCAGTTACTCGGCGGCCTCGACCCCTTGCGGCATGATCTGCTGCTGCGCGATCTCCGAGGCCTTGGCCCGCGTCATGTTGGCGAGCTCGCGCCTGACCCCTGCCTCATAGTCCGGATGGACTTGTCTTGAAGTGGGCAAGCTGCCGCTCGACGATCTCTTCAGGCACGCCCCACATCGCTTCCGCGACATTGAGGAAAAGCCGCGCCTTCTGGCCTGCGTCGAACAGATTGAACAGCGCCGTGACCTGGCGATAGTCGTCATTGCCGTCGCGGTGATTGTAGCGCGCCGCATCGCCTGAGATGGCAAGCGGCGGCTCGGCGAAGCGCTCGTCCTGGACCGCGCCGCCGAACGAGTTCGGCTCGTAGATAGGCGTCCACGTTGCCGGTCTGCTGCTCGAAGAACCGCATCGGCCGTCCTTGTGATAGTGATGCACCGGGCAGCGCGGCCGCGTTTACCGGCAGCATCTCGTAATGGGTGCCGAGCCGGTAGCGGTGCGCGTCGGCATAGGAGAAGATGCGCGCTTGCAGCATCTTGTCGGGCGAGAAGCCGATGCCCGGCACGATGTTCGACGGCGAGAAGGCGGCGAGCTCGATCTCCTGGAAATAATTCTCCGGATTGCGGTTGAGCTCGAGCACGCCGATGTCGATCGGCGGATAGTCGCCATGCGGCCACACCTTGGTGAGGTCGAAGGGATTGTACCAGTGCTTGCCCGACGTCGGCTCTCGGGCATGATCTGCACCTGCATCTTCCAGCGCGGGAAGTCGCCCGTCTCGATGGCGTTGAACAGATCTTCCTGCGTGGACTCGCGCGTGCGGCCGACGATCTCGGTCGCCTCCTTGTTGGTCCAGTGCTTGTGGCCCTGCATCGTCTTGAAGTGGAACTTCACCCAGTGCCGCTCGCCGCTTCGTTGATGAACGAGTAGGTGTGGCTGCCATAGCCGTTCATGTGGCGGACGGAGGTGGGAAGCCCGCGATCGGACATGAGGATGGTGACCTGATGCAGGCTCTCCGGTGAGAGCGACCAGAAATCCCACATGGCCGTCGGCGAGCGCATATTGGTCTTGGGGTGGCGCTTCTGGGTGTGGATGAAGTCCGGGAACTTGTAGGGATCGCGCACGAAGAACACCGGCGTGTTGTTGCCGACGAGATCCCAATTGCCGTCTTCGGTGTAGAATTTGAGCGCGAAGCCGCGCACGTCGCGCTCGGCGTCGGCCGCGCCGAGCTCGCCGGCGACGGTGGAGAAGCGCGCGATCATCTCGGTCTTGGCGCCGGGCTGGAGCACCTTCGCCTTGGTGTATTGCGAGATGATCGCCGGTGATCGTCAGCGTGCCGTGGGCGCCCCAGCCCTTGGCGTGGACGGTGCGCTCGGGGATGCGCTCGCGGTTCTGATGCGCGAGCTTCTCGATCAGCTGGTAGTCCTGCAGCAGCACGGGCCCGCGCGGGCCGGCGGTGATGGAATTCTGATTGTCCGCCACCGGCGCCCCGGCGGTCGTGGTCAGGGTAGGTTTCTTCGACATGACTTGTTCTCGCTCCTCGCGTCAGCCCAGCAATATTCAGGCGCGTCGGGGCGGACCTTGGCGTGCGGTGCACAATAAGGGCAAATCGTATTTGCCTATCGGCACGATAAGCGGAGCTTATAGTGGTAAGCTTGCACTGTTGTGCGGCTCGGCAAACTCCACCTCTCCCCAGCGGGGAGAGGTCGGCCGCAACGCGGCCGGGTGAGGGGGAACCGACAGCGCGGTCTGAGAGGCTTCGCCCCCCTCACCTTTTTCGCCATGCGACTTGCGCAGAGCTTCGCTCGCGCCAGATCGCGGCAAAAAGCCCTCTCCCCACCGGGGAGAGGGAGAATCGCTACCGCTATTGATGCGGTCAGCCGCCGATGAAGCCCTTGAGCAGCTGGAGCGTCGATGCCGGCTGCTCTTCTTGCGGCATGTGCCCGCAATCCTCGATCAGCCGCAAGGTGGAGTTGGGCAGCGTGCGCCTCAGCTTTAGCCCGACCTCGAGCGGCACGATGCGGTCGTGGTCGCACCACAGGATCAGCGTCGGCAGCTCGATCGTGCCTATAGCGCTGGGCGATCTCGGCGAGGTCCTTCGGCATGATCTGGCGCGCGCTGTGGATGATGGCGTGCTTGCCGGCGGCGGTCTTGAGCGGCGCGGCATAGATCTCGACCTCGTCCGGATCGATCTTGCTGTCGTCGAAATAGGCGATCTTCAGCGCGACCCGCGTCTGCACGCTGGGCGGCACCATGCGCACGCCGAGCTGCGAGACGAGCGGCATGTCGAGCAGGCGGAAGAAGACCGGGATGTTCTGCGGATAGGCGATCGAGTCGAGCAGCACGAGCCGCGAGATGCGCCCTTCGAGCCGCTGATTGGCTTCGAGCGCAAGCAGCAGCGCGATCCCGCCCCCGAAGGAGTGGCCGACCAAGCGTCAGGTCGCGGAGGTCCTTGTCCACGATGAGCTGGGCGAGCAACTCGGCCTGATCGAAGACCGAATAGCGCTCGTCGAACGGCTTGTCCGATTGGCCGAAGCCCTTGAGGTCGACGGCGATGACCCTGTGGGTCTGGGCAAGCTCGGGCGCCACGTACCGCCACGTATAGGTGCTCGCGCCGAAGCCATGAATGAGCAGGAGCGGCGGGCCCTTGCCCTCCTCCTGATAGAAGAGCTTGACCGGAGCCTCTGGCGGCCCGAGCCGTGCGTAGGGCCCGTCGAGCGCATCGCCGGCGCTGAGCCCGCAGGACCCGAGCGCAAGCGCAATGGCTGCAAGGCCTAGCGTCGCCTTCAGCTCTCTCTTGGCCATGCACCCCTCAGACCCGCGGTCCCCGCCGTGCTGACTGAGAACAGGCGGCGCTGCCGGCGTTCCCGCGCAGCGCCCCGCGAATCAGCAGCGGAAACACTTCAACCCCGTTCGTTTTGCACTTGTACCCTGCTTCGCCCGGAAGCGGCAATCGGCCCGGTTAACCAAGAGTAAAGACCGGCGTGGCCCTTTTGCGGCGTTTTCCCGTGGACTGCCACGTCTCTCCCGGCGCTCTCCATTGACGCCCATAAATTCCCATGCTATCCCATAATTGCCCGTTCGGTGAGTAAGTGGGGGAGGCTGGCCGCGCTCCTTAGAGGCCACGGGGGGATCTGCGCCGCCTCTCCCACCACTTTCTCGGACGGGGGCCTGCACCTCAAGCTTTTGCAATCGTCCCGCGTCGGCTCGGGTGCGTGAGGGGGAGATGGACCAGTTTGTGTCGGCATTCACCAATAAGATCGACACCAAAGGCCGCGTTTCGGTCCCGGCTTCTTTCCGCACAGTCCTCGCCAAAGACGGCCTCGACGGCATCTACTGCTATCCCTCCCTCGATGCGCCTGCGCTCGACGCCGGCGGCAAGCGCCTGGTCGACAAGATCAACGCCCTGGTCGAGGACCTCGCACCTTATTCCGACGAGAAAGACCAGCTCGCGACCGCTCTGTTCGGCACCAGCGAGATCCTTTCCATCGATCAGGACGGACGCACCATTCTCCCCGAACGCTTGCGCGAGCACGCCGGCATCACCACGCACATCACTTTTGTCGGGCTTGGTGAGAAGTTTCAGATGTGGGAGCCGAAGCGTTTCGAAACTCATCTCGCGGGGGCGCGCCAGAAAGTGCGCGACCTTCGCAAACTACTCGGCGCGGGGCGCCGCGGAAGCGGCGGGCCAGAGGGAGCACGGGAATGATGGCGGGTCGCGGCAAGCATTCGGCTGCCGCCGGCGGACCGGCCCGCCACATTCCCGTGATGCTCTCGGAGGTGCTTGCCGCGCTTGAGCCCAAGGACGGCGAGATCATCGTCGACGGAACGTTCGGGGCCGGCGGCTACAGCCAAGCCATCCTCAATCAAGCCGACTGCAAAGTCATCGCCATCGACCGCGATCCGGAAGCCTTTCGCTTGAGCGGAGAGCTTGCGGAAGACTATCCCGGACGATTGATGGCCGTGCTTGGCCGCTATAGCGAGATGGAGGAGATCGCCGCGAGCGAGGGCTTCACCTCCGTCGATGGCGTGACGCTCGATCTCGGCGTCTCCTCGATGCAGCTCGATCGAGCCTAGCCGCGGCTTCTCCTTCATGCAGGAAGGCCCCCTCGACATGCGCATGGGAGAAGGGGGGCCGTCCGCGAGCGATATCGTCAACGCCCTGCCGGAGCGCGACCTTGCCGAGATCATCGGCAAGCTCGGCGAGGAGCGGCGCGCGCGCGCCATCGCCAAGGCCATCGTGGCGCGGCGCGCCGAGCAGCCGATCGCCACGACCGGCTGAGCTTGCCGACATCGTGGCCCGCGTGCTCGGCCGCAAGCGCGACGAGACGAAGCACCCCGCCACGCGCACCTTCCAGGCGCTCCGCCTCTATCTCAACGAGGAGCTTGACGAGCTCGCCACGGGCCTTTCCGCCGCCGAGCGGCTGCTCCGGGCCGGCGGGCGTCTTGCCGTCGTCACCTTCCATTCGCTTGAGGACCGCATCGCCAAGCGCTTCTTTGCCAGCCGCAGCGCGCCTCCGCCGCGCGCCTCACGCCACCTGCCGGAGGCGGCCGGTGAAATTATCGCCCCGAGCTTCCGGCTTCTTAACCGGCGTCCGTTAGAACCGAGTAAGGCCGAGATCAGACGGAATCCTCGTGCCCGCTCAGCGCGCCTCAGGGCCGCCGAGCGCACCGAGGCGTCCTGCTCATCCTCTCGACCTGGCTGCGCTCGGGGTGCCGCGGCTCGGCTTTTGCATGTGAGGGTCGGCTTCAGTTCGCGAGTTCTCAAAATGCTGCGTTTCGTCAATATCTGTCTCGTCCTGGGCCTCGTCGCCCTCGCCTATGTCATCTATCAGGTGAAGTACGAGTCCCGCGGTCTCGACGCTGAGATTGCCTCGCTTGGCAAACAAATCGACGAGGAGCGCGACGCGCTCGCCGTGCTGCGCGCCGAGTGGAGCCTGCTCAACCGCCCTGAGCGCATCGAGCGGCTCGCCCAGAAATATCTGAAGCTCTCGCCGGCAAAGCCCGCTCAGCTCCTCACCGTCGACACGGTGTCCGACCGCGATTTCGACCGCACCCGCGCGGAGATTGCCGCGGCCGCCGCGGCGCCCGCCCCGGCAGCGAAGGCGGCCAAGCCGGCCGGCAAGCAGCCTGCTGCCGTCGCCGGCGTGCCTGCGGCAGAACCGCCCGCGTCCGCGCCATGGCCCGAAGCCAAGGTCGTGAAACCGGTCGAAGCCTCAGCCCAATAGGCCGCGAAGACCCGTGTCCGACACCGCCAGATCCGATGCCGCCACAGCCCGCGCCGAGCGGGCCTATCTCGCGCGCGGCCGTTACCGCTTTCGCCTCGCCTGCCTCGCCTTTGCGCTGGCCTTCATCCTGATCGGCGGGCGCCTCGTGACGCTCGGCTTCGCCGGCACCGGGCCGAGCTCGGGCGGGCTCTACGACATTTCCTCGACAGTGCATCGTCCCGACATTTTTGATCGCAGCGGCCGGCTGCTCGCCACCGACATCAAGGGCGCGACTCTCTATGCCGATCCGCAGCGCGTCATCGACGTGGACGAGCTGGCCGAGCAGGTCGGCAAGCGTTCTCCCCGACGTCAATGCCCGGGATCTTCGCGCGCAAGCTGAAGGCCGGAGGCCGCTTCGTCCGCATCAAGCGCGAGCTGACGCCGAAGCAGCAGGCCGAGATCCACGAGCTCGGGCTCCCGGGCCTCGGCTTCATCGAGGAATATCGCCGCGTCTATCCGATGGGCGCCACCGCGAGCCACGTGGTCGGCCTTGTCGACGTGGACAACAAGGGCCTCGCCGGCATCGAGAAGTTCATCGACGACAATCCGCAGCTCACCATGGCCGGAGACGAGGCGGTGACGCTCTCGCTCGATCTCGGCGTGCAGCATGTGCTGCGCGAGGAGCTTGGCCGCGCCATTGCCACCTATCGCGCCAAGGCCGCGGCGGGCATCGTCATCGACGTGCATTCGGGGGAGGTGGTGGCGCTTGCCTCGCTTCCCGATTACGACCCCAACCGCCGCGAGCAGGCCCTCGACAAGGACCGGCTGAACCGCATCGGCTTCGGCGTCTACGAGATGGGCTCGGTGTTCAAGGTGTTCACCGTCGCCGGCGTGCTCGACTCAGGCCTTGCCTCGCTGCGCTCGAGCTACGACGCCTCGAGCCCGATCCACTACGCCTCCTTCACCATCGACGACTTCCACGGCAAGAAGCGGCGCTTGAGCGTGCCGGAGGTCTTCATCTACTCGTCGAATATCGGCGCGGCCAAGATGGCGCTCGCACATGGGCGTCGATCGTCACCGCGCCTTTCTCAAGAAGCTCGGACTGCTGAGCCGGGTTCCGACCGAGCTCGGCGAAAGCGCCGCCCCGATCGTCCCCGCCCATTGGCAGAAGCTGAACACCATGACCATCGCCTTCGGCCATGGTCTGTCGGTGACGCCGCTCCAGCTCGCCGCCGCCGTCGCTCCCCCTCGTCAATGGCGGGATCGCCGTGCCCCCCACCTTCCTGCCGCGCTCGCGCGAGGAGGGCATGAGCGGAGGTCCGAGAGTGCTCAAGCGCGACACCAGCACGGCCATGCTGAAGCTGATGCGCCTCAATGTGCTGAAAGGGACCGCCAAGCGCGCCGAGGCTGAAGGCTACCGCGTCGGCGGCAAGACCGGCACGGCCGAGAAGGTGGTCGGCGGCCGCTATTCGACCTCGGCGCTGCTGACGAGCTTCCTTGCCGCCTTTCCCACCGACGCCCCGGAATATTTCGTGCTTGTCATGCTTGACGAGCCGCAGCGGGTCGCCGGAGTCGAGCAATCAGGCGACGGCCGGCGTCAATGCCGCGCCCACGGCCGGCAAGATCATCGAGCGGATCGCGCCCATCCTTGGCGTGGCGCCGAGGCTTGAGGACGATCAGCGCAAATTTGACGCCAAGGTGCTCGCCTCCTATTAAAAGACGCCCGCCCATCAAGGGGTTGGCCAAAGTCCTTGAGGTCCTCAAGGAAACGCCGCTTTTCGGGGCGCATGTCTGACGATGACTCTGGGTGAGTTGTTTGGCCTCGAGGCGAAGCTGCCTGCGGCCTCTGCCCGCGTGCCGATCACAGGCCTGGCGGCGGACAGCCGCGAGGTCAAGCCCGGCTATCTGTTCGCGGCCTTGCCGGGGGTGAAGACCGACGGCACGCGCTTCATCGCGCGAAGCCTTGGAGCGGGGCGCGGCGGCGATCCTGGTGCCGCGCGGCGCGAAGCCGGAGCGACCAATTCCGCGGCGATCATCGAAGACAGCGATCCGCGCCGGCGTCTTGCGCTGATCGCGGCGCGCTTCTTCGGCCTCCAGCCCAAGACCGTCGTCGCCGTCACCGGCACCAACGGCAAGACCTCGGTTGCCTCCTTCGTGCGGCAGCTTTGGGCGGGGCAGGGGTTCAAGGCGGCGAGCCTCGGCACGGTCGGCGTGGTGAGCTCCGTCCGGCACCAAGATCCTCAAGCACACCACGCCCGATCCGATCGAGCTGCACGCGATCCTCGCCGCGCTCGCCAAAGACGGCGTCACCCATCTCGCGCTCGAAGCCTCGAGCCACGGCCTGCAACAGCGCCGCGTCGACGGCGTCACGCTTCGCCGCCGGCGCCTTCACCAACATCTCCCGCGATCATTTGGATTATCACGCCAAGCTTCGAGGATTATTTCGCGCAGAAGCTCCGCCTGTTCACCGAGCTTCTGCCGCAAGGCGCGGTCGCCGTGGTCGATGTCGACAGCGAGGCAGGGATGCGCGTGGCGGCGGTGGCGGAGGCGAGGGGGCTCAAGCTCCTCTCGGTCGGACGCGCGGGCAAGAGCTTGCGGCTCGTCTCAGCCGAGCTCGACGGCTTCGGCCAGACCCTCGTCATCGAGCACGACGGCAAACAATACAAAGTGCGCTTGCCGCTGGTCGGCGCCTTCCAGGCCTCCAACGCGCTCGTCGCGGCAGGTCTGGCGCTGGCGACCGGCGCGAACGCGGCGACCGTCCTGCCGATGCTGGCGTCGCTGCAGGGCGCGCGCGGGCGGCTCGATCTTGCCGGCACCGCAAGCGGGCGGCGCTCCGATCTTCATCGACTATGCCCACACGCCCGATGCGCTCGCCAAGGCGCTCGATGCCTTGCGCCCTTATGTGGAGAACCGGCTGCTCGTGGTGTTCGGCTGCGGCGGCGACCGCGACAAAGGCAAGCGGCCCGAGATGGGAAAGATTGCCGTCGCCAAGGCCGATCTTGCCATCGTCACCGACGACAATCCGCGCAGCGAAAATCCTGCCGCAATCCGCAGCCAAATCTTGGCATGCTGCGCCTGGCGCCATCGAGATCGGCGACCGCGCGCTGGCGATCGGCGAGGCCATCTCCAGGCTGCGAACGCGGCGATGTGCTGCTCGTGGCGGGCAAAGGCCACGAGACGGGTCAAACCATAGGGGCGACCGTGATCCCCTTTTCCGATCATGACGCGGTTGCAGCCGCGCTGAAGCATGAGGCGAAATGTGGCTGAGCCGCTCTGGACCTTAGGCGAGATCGTCAGCGCCACGCGCGGCACGTGCTTCGGCGCTGGCGGCACCCCTGTGACCGGCTTCTCCATCGACAGCCGCAGCCTCAGGCCGGGAGAGGCGTTCGTCGCCATCCGCGGGCCGAACCGCGACGGGCATGCCTTCGTCGCCGCGGCCTTGGACCAAGGCGCCGCCTGCGCCATCGTGGATGGGACCTTCCCGCCGGGCGACGAGGAGAGACTGGTCCGCGTCGGCGACACGCTCGAAGCGCTGAACGATCTCGGCCGCGCGGCCCGCGCGCGCGCCACCGACACGATGGTCATCGCCGTCACCGGCAGCGCCGGCAAGACCGGCACCAAGGAGGCGCTGAAACTGGCGCTTCAGCCGAGCGGCGCGGTGCACGCCTCGGCGAAGTCGTTCAACAATCATTGGGGCGTGCCGCTCTCGCTCGCCAATATGCCGAAAGCGGTCCGCTTCGGCGTGTTCGAGATCGGCATGAACCATGCGGGCGAGATCGCCGCGCTGACGCGGCTGGTCCGGCCCGCATATCGCCATCGTCACCACGGTGGCGCCGGTCCATCTCGGCTTCTTCCGCTCGGTGGAGGAGATCGCCGACGCCAAGGCGGAGATCTTCCGCGGACTTGAGCCGGGGGGCACCGCGATCATCAATCGCGACAATCCCTATTACGAGCGGCTGAAGCGCCACGCGCTTGGCCATGGTGCCAAGATCGTCGGCTTCGGCGAGGCGCAAGATGCCGAGGCGCGGCTGATCGAGGTCGAACTTCGCTCCGACGGCTCCAAGGTCAAGGCCGACATTCTCGGCGAGACGATCAGCTACCGCCTCGGGGCGCCGGGCCGCCACCTCGTGCAGAATTCGCTGGCCGTGCTTGCCGCGGTGAAGCTGGCCGGCGCCGATCTTACGCTTGCCGCCCGCGCGCTTGATGGGCTTCACGCGCCAGGCCGGCCGGGGCGCGCGCACTCTGATCGCCGCCGCGGGCGGGCGCATGGCGATCATCGACGAATCCTACAACGCCAATCCGGCCTCCATGCGCGCGGCCCTCGCCACGCTCGGGCTTGACGCCGCGGAGCGAGTTCAGCCGGCGCGTGGCGGTGCTCGGCGACATGCTCGAGCTTGGGCCGGAGGGCCCGAAGCTTCACCAAGAGCTTGCAGAGGTCATTGACGGGGCCGGGGTAGATGTTGTCTTTGCCTGCGGCGAGCTGATGGGCTCGCTTTTTCAGGCTTTGCCGGCAAGCCGCCGCGGCGCCTATGCCAAGACCGCCGAGGAGCTTGCGCCCAAGCTTGTCGGAGCGGTGGGGCCGGGGGACGCGATCATGGTCAAAGGCTCGCTCGGCAGCCGCATGGCGCCGCTGGTCGAGGCGCTGAAACGCCATTTCGGCACGGAAGCCGCGTCGGCGTAGACCGGACGGGGGAAGGGGAAGAGAAAATGCTCTATTGGCTGACCGAGCTTACCCCTGAGCTCGCCGTCCTCAACATCTTCCGCTACATCACCTTCCGCACCGGCGGGGCGCTGCTCACGGCGCTTCTGTTCGTGTTCCTGTTCGGGCCGAAGGTGATCAGGTCCTTGCGCGTCCGCCAGGGCAAAGGACAGCCGATCCGCAAAGACGGCCCCGAGCGCCATCTCCTCCAGAAGCAGGGCACGCCGACCATGGGCGGGCTGATGATCCTGTCCGGCGTGACCGTCGCCGTGCTGCTTTGGGGCAATCTGCACAATCCTTATGTCTGGGTGGTCCTGCTGCTCACCCTCGTCTATGGCGCCGTCGGTCTCTACGACGACTATCTCAAAGTGACCAAGCAGTCGGCGGAAGGCTTCCGCGGCCGCATCAAGATCGTCATCGAGGCCGCCGCTGCCGTGGTCGCCACTGCCGTCATCGTCCATGTCGGCCAGGAGCCGCTAGCGACCTCGCTCGCCATTCCCTTCTTCAAGAGCGTGCTGATCGATCTCGGCTGGCTGTTCATTCCCTTCGGCGCCTTCATCATTGTCGGCGCCGGCAACGCCGTGAACCTGACCGACGGCCTCGACGGGCTCGCCATCGTGCCGGTGATGATCGCCGCCGCCACCTTCGGCTTCATCTCCTATCTCGTCGGCAACGTGCTCTTCGCCGACTATCTGCAAATCCATTTCGTGCAAGGCACGGGCGAGCTTGCCGTGGTCTGCGGCGCGCTGGTCGGCGCCGGGCTCGGCTTTCTCTGGTTCAACGCGCCGCCCGCGCTCATCTTCATGGGCGACACCGGCTCGCTCGCGCTCGGCGGCGCGCTCGGCACCATCGCGGTCGCCACCAAGCACGAGCTCGTGCTTGCCATCGTCGGCGGCCTGTTCGTGCTTGAAGCCGTTTCGGTGATCGTGCAGGTCGCCTCCTTCCAGCTGTTCGGCAAGCGCGTGTTCCGCATGGCGCCGCTGCACCATCATTTCGAGCAGAAAGGCTGGCCCGAATCGACGGTGGTGATCCGGTTCTGGATCATTGCCGTGGTGCTTGCGCTTGCTGGCCTCGCCACGCTGAAATTGCGCTAAGTTCCTTCATTATGATTCCCGTGACGATCTTCGCCGGCCGGGACGTTGCGGTCCTCGGCCTAGGCGTGAGCGGCCTTGCCGCTGCGCGCGCGCTCCAGGCGGGCGGCGCCCAGGTCGTCCTCTGGGACGACAAGGCAAGCGCGCGGGACGAGGCTGCCGCGGCAGGCTTCACCGTGAGCGATCTGGCCGCCGCCGACTGGTCGGCGCTTCGCCGCGCTCGTGCTCGCCCCCGGCATTCCCTTGACCCACCCTGAGCCCCATTGGAGCGTCAAGCGCGCCAGCGAAGCAGGCGTCGAGGTGATCGGCGACATGGAGCTCTTCTTTCGCCAGCGGGCGAAGGACCAAGCGCCGGGCAAGGTGGTGGTCATCACCGGCACCAACGGCAAATCGACCACCACGGCGCTCACCGCCCATCTTCTTGCCGCAGCGGGCAAGCGCGTGGCGCTTGGCGGCAATATCGGCAAGGCGGTGCTCGATCTCGAGCCTTTCGCCCCCGACCTCACCTATGTCATCGAGCTTTCCTCCTTCCAGATCGAGCTTGCGCCGGGCCTCGCCCCCGACGCCGCGGCGCTCCTCAACATCACCCCCGACCATCTCGACCGCCACGGCACGCTAGAGAACTATGCCCGCATCAAGTCGATGGTCTTTGCGCAGTCTCGGCGCCGGGCGCCACCGCCGTGATCGGCGTCGACGACGCGCCCTCGCGCGCCATCGCCGATAGGCTGAAAGGACCCTTCGCGGTGAAACGCATCGCCGTAGGGCGTGCCGTGGAGACGGGCGTCTTGGCCAAGGACGGCGTGCTGCACGAGATGGAAGGAGGCAGGGAAGTCGCGCGCGTCGACCTCGCCGGCATCGGCTCGCTCAGAGGCGCGCATAATTGGCAGAACGCGGCCGCCGCCTACGCGCTCGCCCGCTCGCAAGGGCTCGACCGCCGCTTCCATCGCGCAAGGGCTTAAGAGCTTCGCCGGCCTCGCCCACCGCATGGAGCAGGTGGCGCGGCGCGGCAAGGTGCTGTTCGTCAACGACTCCAAGGCCACCAATGCCGACGCCGCGGGCAAGGCGCTGGCGAGCTTCACCGACATCTATTGGATCATCGGCGGCAGGCCGAAAGAGGGAGGGTTAGCGGGGCTTGAACCTTTCTTCCCGAAAATCGCCCGCGCCTATCTGATCGGGGAGGCGGCCGAGGCCTTCGCCCGCCAGCTCGGCGGCGCTGTCGATCATGTGCAGTGCGGCACCCTCGACCGCGCCGTCGCGGCCGCGGCGGCCGATGCGAGCCGTTCCGCCGCCAAGGAGCCCGTCGTGCTTCTCTCGCCCGCTTGCGCCTCTTACGATCAGTTCGCCAATTTCGCGAAGCGCGGCGACGCCTTTCGCGACATGGTCATGGGGCTCGACGGCGCCGAGAGGGTGAAGCCTGAGCAAGGGAAAGCGGCATGAGGCTCACCCGCGCCGATCGCAGCGTTCTCTCCGACTGGTGGTTCACCGTCGACCGGCTGATGTTCTTCGGCCTGCTGCTGCTGATGGGCGCCGGGCCTCGTGCTGTCGCTCGCGGCGAGCCCGCCGATCGCCGCGCAAATACGATCTCGAGCCGTTCTATTTCGTGCGCCGCCACGCGGCGCTGCTCCTGCCTGCGGTGGCGATCATGTTCGCGGCCTCGACGCTGACGCCGAAGCAGATCAGGCGCGCGAGCCTCGTCATCTTCCTCGTCGGCATCGCGCTGATGGTTCTGATCCTTGTTGCTCGGGCCCGAGATCAAGGGCGCCAAGCGCTGGCTCCAGATCGGCGCCGTCTCGCTCCAGCCGTCGGAGTTCGTGAAGCCTGCCTTCGTCGTGCTCACCGCCTGGCTCTTCAACGAGAGCCAGAAGCGGCGCGATGTCCCCGGCATCCAGCTTGCCGTCGCGCTTTACGCCATCTTCGCGGTGCTGCTCGTCATGCAGCCCGATTTCGGCCAGACCCTTCTCATCACGCTCGTCTGGGGCGCGCTCTTCTACATGGCCGGCATCAATCTCGTCTGGATCGGAGCGCTCGGCGCTTGCCGGGATCGCCGGCATCGTCTCCGCCTATTTCCTCGTGCCCCACGTGGCCTCGCGCATCGACCGCTTCCTCAACCCCGCCTCAGGCGACACCTATCAGGCCGACCGCTCGCTCGACTCGTTCCTCCATGGCGGCTGGTTCGGCAGAGGACCCGGCGAGGGCACGGTGAAGAATGTGCTGCCCGACTCCCATACCGACTTCATCTTCGCCGTGACCGCCGAGGAATACGGGCTGATCGCCTGCCTGATCCTGCTCGCCTTGTTTGCCTTCATCGTGCTGCGCGGCCTGTCCAAGGCGTCGCAGGAGCCCGACGGCTTCATCCGGCATGCCGTGGCGGGCCTCATCATGCTGTTCGGCTTGCAGGCCTTGATCAACATGGCGGTCAATGTCGGGCTGCTTCCCGCCAAGGGCATGACGCTTGCCCTTCATCTCTTATGGCGGCTCCTCGCTGCTCGCCATGGCGCTGACCATGGGCTTTGCCCTCGGTCTCACCCGCAAGCGCCCCATGGCGGGGCGGCTGAAGCGGAGCACGCACGCCCAGCCTGACTCCGAGGCGGCTTCCATCAGGGAGCAGGCGGCTTGACCGCGCGCCCGATCCTGCTCGCTGCGGGGGGCACGGGCGGGCATCTGTTTCCCGCTGCTGCCTTGGCGCAGGAGCTGAAGCGCCGCGGCTACGAGGTCGAGCTCGCGACCGACATCCGCGCCGAGAAATATGGCGTCGAGTTCCCGGCGCGCGCCATTCACCGCATCCCGTCGGCGACGCTGACGAGCCGCAGCCCGGTTGCCGTGGTCAAGACCTTCTCCCGCCTCGGCGTCGGCTTCGTCGGCGCGCTGCGTCTGCTCAAGCAGGTCAACCCGCGCGCCGTCATCGGCTTCGGCGGCTATCCGACGCTGCCGCCGATCATCGCCGCGCGCATGCTCGCGCATCCCGACCGCCATCCACGAGCAGAACGCCGTGATGGGCCGCGCCAACCGGCTCCTCTCGCGCTTCGCCGATCGCATCGCGCTGTCCTTCTCGCCGACCAAGCGGCTCCGCCGCAGCGCCGAGGCCAAGGCGCGCCTCACCGGCACGCCGGTGCGCGATGCCGTGCTTGCCTATCGCGATGTGCCCTATGTCGCGCCCGAGCCTGCGGGTCGGCTCCTTCTCCTCGTGTTCGGCGGAAGCCAAGGCGCGCACTTCTTCTCCGAGGTGATGCCGCAGGCGTTGCTCGCTCATGCCCTCGCCGTTCCGCTGGCGTCTCACCATTGTGCAGCAGGCCCGCGAGGAGGATCTCGCCGAGCTGCGCGAGACCTACAAGGAGGCCGGCATCGCGGCGCATCTGGCGCCCTTCTTCCGCGACCTGCCGGAACGCATCGCCACCGCCCATCTCGTCATCGCCCGCGCCGGCGCCTCGACCGTGGCCGAGCTGATGGCGATCGGCCGCCCCTGCCTGCTCGTGCCGCTGCCGCACGCCCTTGACAACGATCAGCTCGAAAATGCAACTCGGCTTCAAGAAGGCGGGCGGCGGCTGGTGCATCAGGCAAAGCGAGCTTACGCCGGAGCGCCTCGCGCACGAGCTTGAGCGGCTCTCGACCTCGCCCGAGCTTCTTGGCAGATGCCGCGGCAAAGGCGAAAGCGATGGCCGAGACCGACGCGGTGAGGAAGCTCGCCGATCTCGCCGAGGAACTCGCGCGAGCCAAGGAGCAGGTGGTGTAGAGTCGCAACGATGCATCTTCCAGAGCCCGACCAGGCAGGCCTGTTCCACATCGTGGGCATCGGCGGCATCGGCATGAGCGCCATCGCCGAGGTGATGCACACCCGCGGCTATCGCGTGCAAGGCAGCGACCTCAAGGACGGCGCCAATCTCGAGCGCTTGCGCGCCCACGGCATCTCCTGCCTGATCGGCCATGATCCCGACAACGTCAAGGGCGCCGCCTACCTCGTCATTTCGAGCGCGGTGAAGGCCGGCAATCCCGAGTTCGAGGCGGCCAAGGAGCGCGGCATTCCCATCATCCGCCGCGCCGAGATGCTGGCCGAGCTGATGCGCCCTTGCGCCACCGTGTCGATCACCGGCACCCACGGCAAGACCACCACCACGGCGCTCATCGCCGACCTGCTCAAAGCCGCCAATCTCGATCCCACGGTGATCGCCGGCGGCATCATCAATGCCTGGGGCACCAATGCCCGCATCGGCAAAGGCGAGTGGATGGTGGTCGAGGCCGACGAATCCGACGGCACCTTCTTGAAGCTCCCCACCCAGATCGGGGTGGTGACCAATATCGATCCCGAGCATATGGACTATTGGCCGTCGCTCGACGCGCTGCATCAGTCCTTTCTTCAATTCATCGAGGCGATCCCGTTTTACGGGCTCGCCGTCGCCTGCATCGATCATCCGGTGGTGCGCGAGCTGCTGGCCAAGCTCGGCGGCGCCGCCAATGGCCGCCGCACGCTGACCTATGGCGTCGCGCGCGACGCCGACATCAGGCTCTCCAATTTGCGTCCCGATCACAACAGCATCACGTTTCGATGCCGATCTCGGCCCGGCGGTTAAGGGCGGCGCGCGCAAGCTCGAAGATCTCACGCTTCCCGTGCTCGGCCATTACAATGCCTTGAACGCGCTCGGCGCGCTTGCCGCGGCAACGGAAGCGGGCGTCAGCGACGACGTGATCCGCACCACCTTCGCCGCTTTCTCCGGCGTGAAGCGGCGCTTCACCCGCGCCGGCGAGTGGCAGGGCGTCGTCGTCTATGACGACTACGCCCATCATCCGGTGGAGATCGCCGCCGTGCTGCGCGCCGCGCGCATGGCCGGTAAGGGACGCATCATCGCCGTGGTTCAGCCGCATCGCTACACGCGGCTGCAGTCCCTGTTCAACGAGTTCTCCGCCTGCCTCGACGACGCCGATATCGTCGTGGTGACGCCGGTCTATTCGGCGGGCGAGGCGCCGATCCCCGGCATCGACCGCGACGAGCTGGCCTCGGGCCTGCGCCGTCACGGCCATCCCCATGTGCTGACCGTCGATGACGAGCAGGCTCTGGTCGAGACCATCGCCTCCGTCGCCAAGTCCGGCGATCTTGTGGTCGGGCTTGGCGCCGGCACCATCACCGACTGGATCAACGCTCTGCCGAAAGCTCTCGAGCAGCACAGGGGACGGGCTTGAACGGGGCCGACCTTGAAAGCCGGCTTGTCGCGAGCCTGCCCGAGCTTCGCGGCAGGCTGAAAGCCGAGGCATCGCTCACGGACCTCACCTGGTTCAGAGCCGGCGGTCCGGCGGAAGTTCTCTACTCGCCCGCCGACGAAGCCGACCTCGCTTATTTCCTGAAGACGACGCCCTCGGACATTCCCGTCACCGTCATCGGGCTCGGCTCGAACCTTCTCGTGCGCGACGGCGGCATCGAGGGCGTGGTGATCCGCCTGGGCCGAGGCTTCGGCGAGATCACAATCGAGGAGGGCTATCGGCTGCGCGCCGGCGCCGCCGTGCCCGATGTGAAAGTGGCACGCGCCGCGGCCGATGCCGGCATCGCCGGCCTCTCCTTCTATCGCGGCATTCCGGGCTGCGTCGGCGGCGCGCTCCGCATGAATGGCGGCGCGCATGGGCGCGAGACGAGAGAGGTGGTGATCGAGGTCCGCGCCGTCGACCGCAAGGGCAACATCCATGTGCTGCCCGTGGCGGAGCTTCACTACGCCTATCGCCATTGCGGCGCGCCGGAGGACTTCATCTTCACCGAGGCGCTGTTCCAGGGCGAGCCCGGCGAGCCGGCGAAGATCCTCGCCGAGATGGACGACATCGCCGCCTATCGCGAAGAGGCGCAGCCGATCAAGAGCCGCACCGGCGGCTCGACCTTCAAGAACCCTCCGGGCAACAAAGCCTGGCAGCTCATCGACGCCGCCGGCTGCCGCGGGCTTTCGGTCGGCGACGCCAAGGTCTCGGAGATGCACTGCAACTTCCTCATCAATGAGGGCAACGCCACCGGCGCCGACCTCGAGGAGCTCGGCGAGACGGTGCGCGCGCGGGTCAAGGAGACGAGCGGGGTCGAGCTCGAATGGGAGATCAAGCGCCTCGGCGTCCCCGGCTGACTTTGAGCGCGACTCTATCGTTCGTCATTCCGGCGCAAGCCGGAATCCAGCACAAGAATCGCTGATTCCCCTCCTGGGGATGGCTTGTTAGGTTTTTCGCTGGATACCGGTTTCGCCGGTATGACGAGCAAGCTCGGCCTGCCACGATCAAGCCTACCAACGCGGGAATCACCATGCCCGACAAGCAAATCCACGTCGCCGTGCTGATGGGCGGCTGGTCGTCCGAGCGGGAGGTCTCGCTCCGCTCCGGCGCGGCCTGCGCCGACGCTCTCGAAGCTCAAGGCTACCGCGTGAGCCGGCTCGATGTCGGCCGCGACGTCGGCCACCCGTCTGGCCGAGCTCCGCCCGGATGTCTGCTTCAACGCGCTGCATGGCCGCTACGGCGAGGATGGCTGCATCCAGGGCCTGCTCGAGACCATGGGCATCCCCTATACCCATTCCGGCGTGCTGGCTTCGGCGCTCGCCATGCATAAGGAGCGCGCCAAGGCGGTGCTCGCCGCGGCCGGGGTGCCGGTGGCCGAAAGCCGCGTGGTCTCCCGGGCGGAAGCCGCCCGCGCCCACGCCATGACGCCCGCCTTATGTGATCAAGCCCCCGACGGAAGGGTCGAGCGTCGGCGTCTTTATCGTGCGCGAGGACCAGGCCCATCCGCCCCAGGAGCTGACCTCCGCCGAATGGACCCTCGGCGAGGAGGTCATGGTCGAGCGCTATATCCCAGGCCGGGAGCTCACTTGCGCGGTCATGGGGAGGAGGCCCTGGGGGTGATCGAAATCCGCCCGGCCGAGGGGCTAACCTTCTACGATTATGACGCGAAATACGCCCCGGGAGGCTCAATTCACGTCCTTCCGGCGCCGCTTAAACCAAATGTTTACCAATTGGTACAGAAGCTGTCCCTAGCGGCTCATAGGGCACTGGGCTGCCGTGGGGTCAGTCGCTCCGACTTCCGCTACGACGACCGGCCAGAGGGCACGGGGGAACTGATCTGCCTTGAGGTCAATACCCAGCCCGGCATGACGTCGACGTCGCTTGTGCCCGAGCTTGCTGCCTATAGCGGCCGCTCGTTTGGCGAGCTGGTCCGCTGGATCGTGGAGGACGCGTCGTGCGATCGCTGAACCCCGCAAGGGGAATGGCCAGGAGACGGGGCTCGCAAGAGACCCTTCTTGCGCGCGGCATTGCCGCCCCGCGCAAGGCCTCCAGTTCGCCTGCCAGTGCTCGCCGGAACGCGCCGCCTCATCACCCGCAGCCCGCAGATCCATCCGGCTCGCCCGGCTCGGGCAGGATCGCGTGCGCGGCAAATGGCTCATCCTCTGCGTCCTCTTCCTCGCCAGCGCCGTCGTCTATGGCGCCGTGGTCGGCGGACAGACCGCCCGCGCCTATGACGCGCTCACCGGCGGCATCGAGCATCTCGCCGTTGCTGCCGGCTTCGGCGTGAAGCGGATCACCGTCAACGGCCAGCTGCATGCGACCGACGCCGAGATCACGGCCGCGCTCGGCGCCGGCCCCGACACCATGATGCTCGGCTTCGACACCGACGCCGCCAAGGCGCGGCTCGAAGCCGTGCCGTGGATCAGGCATGCCCAAGTCATGCGGCTCCTGCCCTCGACGCTGCAAGTCGTGGTCGAGGAGCGCACGCCTTACGCCATCTGGCAGAACGACGGCCAGACCTATGTGGTCGACGCCGAGGGCGTCGTGCTCGCGCCGGCTTTGCGCGAAGCCTATGCCGAGCCTTCCCCTGGTCGTGGGCGAGGGCGCGGGAAAAAGTGCCGCCCAGCTGTTCGATCAGCTGACGCCTTATGGCGAGCTCACGCAAAACCTCATTGCAGCGATCAGGGTCGGCGACCGGCGCTGGACGCTGAAGCTCGCCTCCGGCCTCGAGATCATGCTGCCCGACGACAATGTCGCCGAGGCGCTCGACCTCGCTCGCCAAGCTCGATCAGGATCGGGGCGCTGCTCAAGCGGGATATCGCCGCTGTCGATTTGCGTCTCGCTCGATCGGGTCACCGTGCGCTTGCGCGCGACGGCTTCCGCGGCACCGCCCGGCGGCGACGCCGCAAGCCGAAGTGCCGACGGCGAGCACCAAGGCCACCGCCAAAGGAAAGACATGAGAAGACGGGGTTTGAGGGCAGGGGGATGGGATACACGACGACGATAAGAAGCAAGCGCCAGCGCATCGTGACCGCGCTCGACGTCGGCACGAGCAAGATCTGCTGCCTGATCGCCAAGACCTCGCCCGCGCCCGATTGGTTCGAGGGCAAGGGCGATGCGGTGCAGTTCGAGGTGCTGGGCTTCGACCACACCCGCGCCGAAGGCCTGAAGGCCGGCATGATCGCCCATCTCGACAGCGCCGAGCACTGCATCCGCTCGGCGGTCGATGCCGCCGAGCGCATGGCGGGCGTCACCGTCGAGGACGTGCATGTGTCCGTCACCTGCGGGCGCCTCAAGAGCGAGAGCTTCTCGGCGAGCGTGGCGCTGCCGTCAGGCGCGGTGCGCGAAGACGATATCTTGCGGCTCCTTGCCGGCGGGCGCCAATATGCCGGCCGCGACAAGCGGAGCGTGCTGCACGCGCTGCCCTTGAGCTACCGCATCGACGAGAATGGCGGCATCAGCGAGCCGCAGGGCATGTGCGGCGAGCGGCTCGCCGTCGACCTTCATGCCGTCACCGCCGACGAAGTGGCCATGCGCAACGTGATGCTCTGCGTCGAGCGCTGCCATCTCGGCGTTGCCAGCCTGGTCGCGGCGCCTTACGCGAGCGCGCTTGCGGTGATGACGCCGGACGAGGCCAAGCTCGGCGTGGCGTGCATCGATTTCGGCGCCGGCACCACCACGCTCTCGGTGTTCGTCGATGGGCACTTCATCCACGCCGACGCCATCGCGCTCGGCGGCAACGGCATCACCACCGACATCGCCCGCACCCTTTCCGCGCCCCTCGATTACGCCGAGCGGCTCAAGACGCTGCATGGCAGCGCCTTCGCCACGCTGTCCGACGAGCGCGAGATCATCACCTATCCTGCCGTCACCGGCATGCCGCAGCCGAGCCTGAACCAGATCACCAAGGCGCAGCTCGCCGTCATCATCCGCCCGCGCATCGAGGAGATTCTCGATCTGATGCGGCGGCGGCTGGCGGCGAGCGGACTTGCGGCCGAGGTCGCGCAGCACCTGGTGCTGACCGGCGGCGGGAGCCAGCTCACCGGCCTGCCCGAGCTCGCCGCCAACATGTTCGGGCGCCCGGCGCGGCTTGGCCGTCCGAGATCGTTGAGCGGCCTGCCTGCCGTGGCAGGCGCCCCCGATTTTTCCGCCGGCATCGGACTTCTTCTGCATTGGGCGCGCGGCGACGACAGGCTTTCGGGCCGCGCCGAGCAGCGTTTCTTGCGCACCGGCACGGGCTATTTCGCCAAAGTCGGCGACTGGATAAGGGACAATTTTTGATCGCTAACGAGGGCTCTGAAAAGCGCGTCGCGGGGAGGCGCCTAAGAGAGCCGGAGCAAGGGCAATGAAGGATCGGAAGACCGCCATGACCATCAACCTCAGAGTTCCTGATCTCACCGAACTCAAGCCGCGCATCACCGTGTTCGGTGTCGGCGGCGCCGGCGGCAATGCCGTCAACAACATGATCGAATGCGGTCTGAAGGGCGTCGAGTTCGTGGTCGCCAACACCGACGCGCAAGCCTTGGTGAGTTCGACCGCCGAGCGCCGCATTCAGATGGGGGCGAACGTCACCGAAGGCCTCGGCGCCGGATCGAAGCCCGAGGTGGGCGCCGCCGCCGCCGAAGAGGCCATGGCCGACATCAAGGCCCATCTCGTCGGCTGCCACATGGCGTTCATCACCGCCGGCATGGGCGGCGGCACGGGAACGGGTGCTGCACCCGTGATCGCGCGTGCCTCCCGCGAGGAAGGCATCTTGACCGTCGGCGTCGTCACCAAGCCCTTCCAGTTCGAAGGCTCGCGGCGCCTGCGCGCGGCCGAGATCGGCATCGACGAGCTGCAGAAATATGTCGATACGCTGCTCATCATTCCGAACCAGAACCTGTTCCGCGTCGCCAACGAGAAGACCACCTTCACCGACGCCTTCGCCATGGCCGACGACGTGCTGCGCGCCGGCGTCTCCTGCATCACCGACCTCATGGTGAAGGAAGGCCTGATCAATCTCGACTTCGCCGATGTCCGCACCATCATGGCCGGCATGGGCAAGGCGATGATGGGCACGGGCGAGTCGAGCGGCGACCGCCGCGCCATCGAAGCGGCAGAGGCCGCCATCTCCAATCCGCTGCTCGACGATGTGTCGATGAAGGGGGCAAGCGGGCTGCTCGTCTCCATCACCGGCGGCAACGACCTCACCCTCTACGAGGTCGACGAGGCGGCGAGCCGCATCAGGGCCGAAGCCGATCCCGACGCCAACATCATCGTGGGCGCGACCTTCGACGACGAACTCGACGGGTCGATCCGCGTGTCGGTGGTGGCGACCGGCATTGGCTATGCCGCGTCCGTGGCGGTAGGGCCCGTCTACGAAGCGCCGCGGGCCGCCGTCGCGCAGGAGAGAAGCAGGCTCAGCGAGCGCCTTGCCGGCCTCGCCACGCTGCCCGGGAGCCCGGTCGACCTCGACGAGCCGAGCCTCGTTCTCGCCCAGAGCGAGGTCGTGAGAGAGCCGTCGGTCTGGCGCGCTCCTGGCAATGTGACGATCGAGAAGCGCCCGGCGCAGGTGACCGGAATTGGCCTGCCGCTTGGCGTCTCCCAATCGAAACAAGCGCCGCAAGCGCCGTCGCGGCCCTTCCAGCCCGCGCCGCCCACCGCCGTCAGACGCCCGGTGCGGCGCATGCCGAGCATGGAAGAACTGCCGGTCGTGGCCCAGAACGAGATCAAGGCCCAAGCCGGCCAAGCGCCCGTGGTCGGTCTTGCCGCGCAGAAGAAGAAGGTGGGCTTCCTCGAGCGCCTGGCCAATGTCGGCCGGTCCCGCAAGGAGCCCGATGCCGAGATGCCGGCCAAGCGCGAGCCCGAATTCGGCCAGCCGTGAGCCCCGCAGCGCCAGAGGCACCTAGGCTCAAGCCCCGCGGCCCCAGCCTCTAGGTCAGCCCATGGCGCAAAAGGGCATCAGGATCGAGCGGCCCCGCAACGAGCAAGCGCCCGTCGCCGTGCCAAAACGGATCGAAGCGCAAGCCCGGCCGCTCGCGGTCGAGATGGCCGGAACAGCGGCCGAATCACTTGCCGAGGATGACCTCGAGATTCCCGCCTTTCTGCGCCGCCGGGCGAATTGAGGAGAAGGTCGGGGTGTTAACCAAGGCACTCGTCAGACCACCGACGAACGAGAAAACTATCGTTATATCAATGGCTTATGAGACCGTTCGGCCGGTAATACAGTGAAAGAAACCGTGATTTGTCGCCCCTCGAGTCCGAGCGTTAAGGTTCTTCATAGATTGATCGGCAGGACCAAAAAGGCACAAGCCAAGGACTGATAAAGGTCCGGTCTAAAGTGCCAGGGAGCGCTGATCAATGGGGGGCTCGGGGTTCTCCTCGAGCTAAGTAGGGAACTCAAAAGACGGCACGGGGGCCGACGGGGGCCATGAAGGGTTTCATAGGGGCACGCCAAACCACGCTTGCCAGCGAAATTTCACTTACCGGCACGGGGGTTCACAGCGGAGCGCCAGTTTCCATCGCCCTTTGTCCGGCTGATGGCGATACCGGCATACGCTTCCTTCTCTCCAACGGCGACGCCGACGGCACCGAGATCGCCGCAGACCAGCGGTCGGTGACGGGCGTGACGCTTGTGCACCGTGCTTGGTGACGGCAATGGCGCCTCTGTCGCGACGGTCGAGCATCTGCTCGCGGCTCTGCGCGGCCTTGGCGTCGACAACGCCCTGATCGAGATCGACAGCCCCGAAGTACCGATCATGGACGGCAGCGCCGTCGCGCTTCGTCGAGGCGATCGACGAGGTCGGTCTTGCCGAGCTCGATGCTCCGCGCCGTTTCCTCAAGGTGCTGAAGCGGGTGTCGGTGGAAGACGCCGGCGCCTATGGCGAGCTCACCCCGCATAACGGCTTCCATCTCGACGTCGAGATCGATTTCGACACGCCCGCTGATCGGCACCCAGAGGATCGAGATCGACCTGAACCCCGGCTCCTTCCGCCGCGAGCTGGCCCGGGCCCGCACCTTCGGCTTCATGAAGGACGTCGAGCGGCTGTGGGCGGCCGGGCTCGCCCTCGGCGCTTCGCTCGAGAACACCGTCGCCATCGGCGACGACCGCATCATCAACCGCGAGGGGCTTCGCTTCTCCGACGAGTTCGTGCGCCACAAGGCGCTCGACGCGGTCGGCGATCTCGCTCTGGCCGGGGCGCCCATTCTCGGCGCGTTCCGCTCCCATCGCGGCGGCCATCGGCTGAACGCGCTGGTGCTCAAGGCTCTGTTCGCCGATGCCGATGCCTGGACCATGATCGAAGCCCCGCGCTACCGCGAGGTTCGTCATGCCGAGCTCAGCCACCGTCTTGCGGCAGCGAATTTCGCCGCCGAGCGGAGCTGAACGGAAACCCAGCCGGTAGGCCCTCGTCCTGTCATCATGCTTCTGCCGCGTGCGCCTTAGCGCCGCTGCGCGAGGCTGACTGTTACGCGCCTCTCGCGAGCCCCCGCGCCAGCGTGCCAAGAGCGTCCCGGGCAGGGGAATGGGCAAAAAAACACCATAATCCGCTAGTTGGTTGCTAGTAGTCTGCGCTAGCCTTGGGCCAATGCGGCGCATTCTGCGCGAGGGGGACGGTCTTTGAGGGGTAGCATGACCGGATGGGTTGAGCGGCAAAGAGCGCCGGCACGGGCGCCGCGCCGCGGCCTGCCGCCATTGCCCGCAAGGATCGCATGCCTCGTTCTTTCGGCGAGCCTCCTCGCCGGCTGCGGCTCTTTCTCGCTCTTCGGCGGCGGCAAGACGGAAACGGTGGAGAACAACGACCCGCCGGACGTCATTTACGGCAAGGCCGAAAAGCTCATCGACAAGGGCAAATACGGCGATGCCGCCCGGGACTACGAAGAGGTCGACATCAATCACCCCTATTCGCAGGAGGCGCGCCGGGCCATCCTCATGGCGGCCTATGCCTATTACAAGGCCGGCAAATATGACGAGGCGATCTCCTCCGCCGACCGCTATCTCACGCTTCACCCCGGCACCCAGGAATCGGACCTCGCCCAGAACATCATCGGCATGTCCTATTACGACCGGGTGCTCGATCCGAAGCGCGACCAGACCAACGCCCGCAAGGCGCTGGTGGCCTACGATACCCTGCTGCAGCGCTATCCCGATTCGCGTTACGCAGCCGAGGCGCAGAACCGGACGCGCATCCTGCGCGATCTGTTGGCGGCGAGCGAGATGACGGTCGGGCGCTATTATCTCCGCCACAACAACTATCTTGCGGCGATCAACCGCTTCCGCACCGTGGTCACCGACTACCAGACCACCGAGCAGGTGGAAGAGGCCTTGATGCGCCTGACCGAGGCCTATATGGCGTTAGGGATCGTCAACGAGGCCCAAACGGCGGCTGCCGTGCTCGGCCATAACTTTCCGGACAGCAAGTGGTACAGCCACGCTTACGGGCTCTTGGGAAAAAGCGGTCTCCAGCCGCAAGAGCACGAAGGGTCTTGGATCACCCAGACCTGGAAGGGCGACGGCAAGCCGGCCTGACCCACACGCCATGCTAGCCGCCCTGTCGATCCGCGACATCGTCCTGATCGACAAGCTCGATCTCGAATTCGGCGAAGGCCTGTCGGTGCTCACCGGGGAGACCGGCGCCGGCAAGTCGATCCTGCTCGACGCCTTCTCCCTTGCCATCGGCGGCAGAGGCGATGCCTCCCTCGTGCGGCAGGGCGCGAGCCAAGGCCAAGTGACGGCCATCTTCGATCTCGCCCCGGCCATCCCGTGTTCGCTCTGCTGGCCGCCAACGGCATCGCGGCCGAAGACGCTCTGATCCTGCGGCGGGTGCAGGGGGCCGACGGCCGGAGCCGCGCCTTCATCAACGACACCAGCGTGAGCGTGCAGCTGCTTGCGCCAGGTCGGCCAGGCTCTGGTCGAGATCCATGGCCAGCACGACGACCGCGCGCTGATCGACGCCAGCGGCCACCGCGACCTCGTGGATGCCTTTGGCGGCTTGAGCGGCGAGGCGGCGCGCGTGGCCGAGGCCTACGAGGCGTGGCAGCAGGCCGAAGCCGAGCGCGCCCGCCATGAGAGCGAGATCGCCGCCTCGCGCGCCAATGCCGACTATCTGAGCCATGCGCTCGAGGAGCTCTCGTCAGCTCAACCCTGAGCGTGGCGAGGAGGAGGCGCTGGCCTCCCGCCGCCAGCTGATGATGAATGCCGAGAAGATCGCCGCCGAGCTCGCCGAGGCGCTCGATGCCCTGCAAGGGGAGGGGACGGGCGGCGCGCGCCTGGCCGCCGCGCTTCGCCGCATCGAGCGCCAGGCGGCTGTCGCCGGCCCGGTGCTGACCCTGGTGGCGGAGGCGCTCGAGCGCGTGCTCGCCGAGACCGACACCGCCCGCGCCAGGATCGAGGAGGCGCTGGCCTTGACCGCCTTCGAGCCCAAGGAGCTCGAGCGCGCCGAGGAGCGGCTGTTCGCCTTGCGCGCGCTCGCCCGCAAGCACAAGGTCACGGTCGACGACCTGCCGGCGCTGGTCGAACGGCTCGAAACCGATCTCGCCGCGCTCGACACGAGCGAGACGCGGGCAGGCGGAGCTGGCGAAGGCCGCGGAGGCCGCGCGCAAGACCTATGAGGCTTTGGCGACTGGCTTGAGCAAGGCGCGGAACGAGGCGGCGGAGCGCCTCGACCAGGAGGTCGCGGGCGAGCTCGGCGCCGCTGAAGCTCGAAAAGGCGAGCTTCATCACCAATATCGAGACGGTCGAACTTGCCGCAGGGCGGCCCTGGCGGCATCGACCGCATCGCCTTCTTGGGTCAGGACCAACCCCGGCACCGAGCCCGGCCCCTTGATGAAGGTCGCCTCCGGCGGCGAGCTTGCCCGGTTCATCCTGGCGCTGAAAGTCGTGCTTGCCGCCCGCGGCTCGGCGCCGACCTTGGTCTTCGACGAGGCCGACGCCGGCGTCGGCGGCGCCACGGCGGCGGCCGTCGGCGAGCGCCTGGCGCGGCTTGCTGCCCGCGTCCAGGTGCTGGCCGTGACCCACGCGCCGCAGGTGGCGGCTGTGGCCAGCGGCCATCTCCTGATCGCCAAGGAGCCCGTGCGCGGCCCGGACGGCGAGGCCATGGCGACGCGTGTCGCCGTGCTCGAAGGCGAGCATCGGCGCGAGGAGATCGCCCGCATGCTCGCCGGCCAGACCATCACCGACGAGGCGCGCCGGGCGGCCGAACGGCTCATGAGCCGGTCCGCATGATGCGAGCATGAGCAAGACCAAGACGAGAAAGAAGGTTCAGGCCGAAGCGTCCCTCGAGGAGAAGCCGGTCGGCGCGCTCGACGAGGCGGAAGCCGCCGCCGAGCTTGCGCGGCTCGCCGCCGAGATCGCCCATCACGACGAGCTCTATTACCGCCAGGACGAGCCTGAGATCAGCGACGCCGACTATGACGCGCTTGCGCGCGCGCAACGAAGAGATCGAGGCGCGCTTTCCCCATCTCGTCCGCGACGACAGCCCGTCGCTGCAAGATCGGCGCGGCGCCGGTCGAGGCCTTCGGCAAGGTCCGTCCACCGCGTGCCCATGCTCTCGCTTGGCAACGTGTTCGACGAGGAGGGCGTGCGCGACTTCCTCGACCGCATCAGGCGCTTTCTCGGGCTCGCCTCGATCGAGGGGCTCGCCTTCACCGCCGAGCCCAAGATCGACGGGCTCTCCATCACCCTCCGCTACGAGAACGGTAAGCTCACCCAGGGCGCGACCCGCGGCGACGGCTATGAGGGCGAGAACGTCACCGCCAATGTCCGCACCATCGCCGACATTCCGAAGACCGATCAGATCGCGGGGCTTTCCCGACCCGTTCGAGCTCAGAGGCGAGATCTATATGAGCCGCGCCGCCTTCCAGCGCCTGAACGAGGAGCAGGCGAAGCGAGGCGAGCGGCTGTTCGCCAATCCGCGCAACGCCGCCGCGGGCTCGCTCCGCCAGCTCGATCCCGCCATCACGGCCAAGCGGCCGCTGCGCTTCTTCGCCTATGGCTGGGGCGAGGTGGCCGACCTGCCGGCCGAGACCCAATGGGACGCCTACCAGGTCCTGCGCGCCTGGGGCTTCCCTTTGAATCCGCTCATCAGGCTCACCCGCTCGGTCGAGGAAATGCTTGAAACCTATCGCGATATCGAGAGCGGCCGCGTCGGGCCTCGACTACGATATCGACGGCATCGTCTATAAGCTCGACCGGCTCGATCTGCAGGAGCGGCTCGGCTTCGTCTCGCGCTCGCCCCGCTACGCCATCGCCCATAAATTCCCCGCCGAGAAGGCGACCACCATCCTGCGCGGCATCGACATCCAGGTCGGGCGCACCGGCGCGCTCACCCCCGTCGCCAAGCTCGATCCGGTCACCGTCGGCGGCGTGGTGGTGCAGAACGCCACCCTGCATAACGAGGACGAGATCGCGCGGAAAGACGTCCGCATCGGCGACACGGTCATCGTGCAGCGCGCCGGCGACGTCATCCCGCAGATTCTCGGCGTGGTTCAAGAGAAGCGGCCTAAGGGCGCGAAACGATTCAACTTTCCCGACGTGTGCCCGGCCTGCGGCAGCCACGCCTCGCGCGAGATCAATCCCAACACCGGCAAGGAGGACGCGGTCAGGCGCTGCACCGGCGGGCTGATCTGCCCGGCGCAGAGGGTCGAGCGGCTCAAGCATTTCGTCTCGCGCAACGCCTTCGACATCGAAGGCCTCGGCGAGAAGCACATCAAGATCCTTCTACGACGACGGCCTGATCCAGTCGCCGCCCGATATCTTCACTCTGGCCAAGCGCGACAAGCGCGCATCCTCCAAGCTTGCCGAGCGGGAAGGCTGGGGCGAGACTCTCCGCCGGCAATCTCTTCGATGCCATCGAAGCGCGCCGCAACGTGCGGCTCGACCGCTTCATCTATGCGCTCGGCATTCGCCATGTGGGCGAGACCACGGCGCGGCTGCTGGCGCGCAATTATGGTTCGGCGACGGCCTTCCTCAAGGCCATGCGCGCGGCGGCGAAGCGACAGGGAGGGCGAGGCCTTCGCCGAGCTCGACAATATCGAGGGCATCGGCCCGACCGTCGCCGCCGCAATCGCCGATTTCTTCGCCGAGCCGCACAATGTCGCGGTGGTCGACGAGCTGCTGCAAGGAGGTGAGGCCTGAGCCGCTCGAGGCGATCGATCACGCCTCGCCCATCTCCGGCAAGACCGTGGTGTTCACCGGCACGCTCGAGCGCATGACCCGCTCCGAGGCCAAGGCATCGCGCCGAGCGCCTCGGCGCCAAGGTGGCCGGCTCCGTCTCCAAGAACACCGATTACGTGGTGGCGGGCCCCGGCGCCGGCTCGAAGCTGAAAAATGCCAAAGCGCTCGGCGTGGCGGTGCTCACCGAGGACGAATGGCTCAAGCTGATCGATTGACACGAAAACACGAAAACACTAGAGTCGTGTCATGAAGAACGTCACAATCAGCCTCAACGAGAAAATCGCACGCTGGGCGCGGGTCAAAGCGGCCGAGCAAGATAAGAGCCTGTCTCGCTTCCTGGCCGAACTGCTCGAAGAGCGGATGCGCGATCGAGTCCGATGATCGGGCCAAATTCTTGGAGACGTTTCGCGCGGTAAAACCTATTCGGCTGCGTGAGTTTGGCGAGAAGTTGCGCACGCGCGACGAGCTCTATGACCGCAAACTGCTTCGTCGATAGCAACGTCCTCGTCTACGCACGGGATTTGACTGACCGTGAGAAGCAGGAACGCGCGACCCTCTGGATCGAAGCGTTAGCGGCGGCCGGGGCCGGCCAGCTGAGCAATCAGGTTCTGGTCGAGGCCTACTCGGCTTTGACGCGCTCCCATAAGCGCCAGATGGATCAGGCTGCGGCGAGAACATACATCGCGAATTTCCGATATTGGCGTCCGCTCGCGATCGACTTCGGCGTCGTTGCAACGGCGTGGGAGGTTCAGGATCGTTTCCGGTTCAATTGGTGGGACTGTCTGATCGTCGCGGCTGCGCGCCTCGGAGAGTGCCGCTACATCCTCACCGAAGATCTCCAGCACGGTCAGGACCTCGATGGTCTTATCGTCCTCGATCCCTTTCAAGTCGAGCCCGACACGATCCAATAGGCGGCCTCAGCCTCACCCATATTTCAGCTTCAGCGCGATGATGGCGAGCGCCAGGCCGAGCGTGATGGCGTTGGAGATGATGATCGGCAGATTTCCGATCAAGAAGCCGAACAGCAGCCAGAACGCGACGCCGGTGGCGAAGGAGATATACATAAAAAGCGAGATCGCTCGCGTCTCCTTGTGGCGGATGATGTGCAGCGCCTGAGGCACGAAGGCCGCCGTGGTCAGCGTCGCCGCCACGCTCGAAACCAGAATCTCCATCGCCATGTCTTTATCTTTCGCTTCTTAGCTTTATCTTTCGCTTCTTAGCTTTTTCCGGCTTCGACATCGTCACGACCGGTTTTGACCGCCGACCTCCGCACCTTGCTCCCTTGCTCCCCCCTTGCGGGGGAGCACGTTCGCGCTTTGGCGCGAACGGAGGGGGGTGAGCGGCGAGTTCAAAGGCCAAGAGTGAGTCTTTGTTTCAACCCCCCTCCCTAGCCCTCCCCCGCAAGGGGGGGAGGGGAGAACAAGCGGCTCAGCCGCAGCCTTTATGGCGTCTCCGGGCAGTTTGGAGCGTGCGGAATATGCATCACCCGATCGGCGCCGTGGCGTGGCGGAGCCAGGCCCTGTCGTCGCTGAGGAGAATGGGCTCGATCTCGCGCCTGACGCGCGCGTGATAGGCGTTGAGCCAGGCAAGCTCCTAAGGCAGGAGCTGCTTGGGATCGATGAGCCGGCGGTCGAACGGCACGAGCGTCAGCGTCTCGAACCCCATCATCTCCCGCGTGCCCCCCGCGATCCGCTCGGGCGGCGTCACCAGCACGAGATTCTCCAGCCTGATGCCGTAATGGCCTTCGCGATAGTAGCCCGGCTCATTGGAGAGGATCATGCCGGGCTCGAGCTCGACGGTGCCCAGCCGCGACAGGCGCTGCGGTCCCTCATGCACCGAGAGATAGCTGCCGACCCCGTGGCCTGTGCCATGGTCGAAATCGAGTCCTGCCTCCCATAGCGGCCTCCGCGCGAACGGGTCGAGGTCCTGGCCGCGCGTGCCCTTGGGGAACCGCGCCGTGGCGACGGCGATATGCGCCTTCAGCACCAGCCCATAGTGCCGCCGCATCTCTGGCGTCGGCGTGCCCACGGCGACGGTGCGGGTCACGTCGGTGGTCCCCTCGCGATATTGGGCGCCCGAATCGATGAGATAGAGGGAGCCCGCTTGCAAGCGTGCGTTTGCCCTTGGTCGTCGGCCGGTAGTGGACGATGGCGCCGTTAGGGCCTGCGGCCGAGATGGTGTCGAAGCTGATATCCCTGAGCTGACCCGACTCGCGGCGGCAGGCTTCGAGCTTCACCGCCGCCGCGATCTCGTCGATCTTGCCCGACTCGGCGACCTCATCGAGCCAGGCGAGGAAGCGCACCATGGCCACGCCGTCGCGCAAATGCGCGGCGTGTGCGCCCTTGATCTCGACCGCGTTCTTGATGGCCTTGGGGTGGATGCAGGGGTCTTGGCCGGGCACGAATTTGGCGCCCTCCGCCTGAAGCGTTTGGGCAAACCGTATCGGCGCCGTCTCGGGATCTAGCCTGACGCGGGCGCGCGCCTGCCCCAGCGCCTTGAGCCTGTCCATGAGCGCGCCCGGCTCGGCGAGATCGACGAGTTCGCGGAGCTCTCCCTTCACGTTGTCGCCCACCTTGGCAGGATCGATGAAGAGCGTCGGCTTGCCGCTGGCCGGCACGATGGCGAAGGCGAGCGCTACGGGCGTGTGTCTGATGTCGCCGCCCCGAATGTTGAACAGCCAGGCGATGGAATTGAGCAGGGTGAGCAGCACGGCGTCGGCCTGCTCATCCTTGAGCAGCGCCTGCACGTCACGGATCTTGTCGTGGGCGCTGCGGCCGGCGTATTCGAGACCATGCGGCACGATCTGGGCAGGGGAGGGCTTCGGCCGGTCCTGCCAGATGAGGTCGATGAGATTGGTGTCCACGGGCGCGAGCTTGATGCCCGACTTGGCAAGCGTCTCGGTCAGGCGCTCGATCTCTTTGATCGTGTGCAATGCGGGGTCGTAGCCCACCGCCGCGCCCTTGGTGAGCTTCTCGGCCATCCAGCTCGAAGGCTTGGCCTCGGGCGTCTGCAGCACCTCGAACAGCGTCGGGTCGGTTTGCGCGCGGGCCTGGAGGATGTAGCGCCCGTCAACGAAGAGCGCCGCCGCCTTCTCCAGCACGATGGCCACGCCGGCCGAGCCGGTGAAGCCGGTGAGCCAGGCCAGGCGCTCGGCCGAAGGGGACAGGAACTCGTCCTGATGCTCGTCGCTATGGGGAACGAGAAAGCCCTTGAGCTTTCGCGACTTCAGTTCCCGCTGCAACGCCTTGACCCGCTCGCCGCTTTCGGCCGGTGAACTGACATCGTCGAACATTTGATACATGGTCGGCCTTTGTAAGCGCAAAGCTCTGTTGCGATCAATCGCGCCTGGTCCGCGCGCTGCGACGGGTTATGACCAAGGTCGTCCATCCATCGAGAATGATTTGCTTTTCCAGGGCGAAACCATAAGCGCGGTAGCGCGCCTCGATTCCACGCGCCTGAGTTTCGGTGAGGCCGGACAGGATGGCGGTGCCGCCCGGAGCGACATGCTCGCGCGAAGCTGGGCGCGAGATCGTGCAAGGCGCGCTCGAGCAGGTTGGCGAGCACGAGGTCGGCCTGCACGCGGTTGAGGAGGGGATGCGCAAACCCTCGCGCCTTGAGCACGCCGACCAGGGGCCCGACACCGTTCTTCCGCGCATTGTCGGCTGCGATCGCTGTCGCCAGCGGATCGCTGTCGCTTGCCGTCACGCATCGCCTGAGCGCCTTGGCGGCGGCGATGGCGAGGATGCCGGTGCCGGTGCCGATATCGATGACGATGCGCGGGCGCCGCCGCTTGAGCTGATCGTCGAGCGCCAGGAGGCAGCCGAGCGTGCTGGCATGATGCGCGGTGCCGAACGCTTGGCCGGCGTCGATCTCGATGGCAAGACATCGGCGCGGCAGCCGGCCCCGGTCGTGACTGCCATGCACGAGAAAGCGCCCGGCCTCGACCTTCCCGCGCCTCCCTTGCGAGAGCGTGACCCAATCTTCAGGGGCGAGTTCTTCGATGCGGAGCGGCCCGTGACCTTCGCCGCCGGCAGCCTGCGCGATCAGCTCAAGCAGAGCATCGTGGCGCGGCGGCTCCTCGTAATGGGCGAAGACCTCGAAGCGGCCCTCTCCCCGATCGAACAGCCCGACCGCGGCGGCTGCGGGATCGAGCGCCTCATCAAGCGCGCGCGCGATGCGCTCCGCCGGCAAAGCGTGGGCCTCGATGGTGGCCTGATGGATCATGGCGCCTCGCCTCCGCCTTGAGGAGGGGAGGGCGGCGGCGCGGTGTCGACGAAAGCCTGCATGGCGCGAAGCTTAGGCGAGGCCGCCCTTCACAATCAAACGCCGCGTTTTCGCCGGAGCGCGCGCTTATGGCGTGCTGCGAGCGTCAGGGTCGGTGACGGCGGATTGCTTGCCGAAGCAGACGCGGGAAGCCGCCTCCTGTTTGCAGGGCGTGCCGGCCGGCGACCCGCACACCTCGGCGAGCTTGGCCTGAGAGACGCAGAACCCGTCGGGTCCGCGCCAGCCGGGGCCGCCCTTGCAGCCGCAGCCCTTGCAGCGGCAGGACTCCTGGGCGAGCGCCGTGGACGGCGCCGGGAACGTCAGAAAGGCGAATGAAATCAGGGTTATGGCTCCGACGACGAGAGCACGCATGAGATACCTCCCTCGATCACGTTAGAGGGAGCAATGTACACGTTTTGTTCTCACCGGCAAAGGCGTTTTCTCACACCCGCTCGACGAAGCTGTCGACCACCTTTTTCTGCCCGGCCTTGTCGAAATCGACGGTGAGCTTGTTGCCGTCGATCTGCGCCACGCGGCCATAGCCGAACTTCTGGTGGAAGACGCGCATCCCGATCGCCAGGCCTGCGCCCTCCGCCGTGCTTGCCGCCACCAGCGTGCCGTCGATGGTCAAGGGCTCGCGCCGCGGCGCTGATGGCGCGGCACCCCGCGGCCGGTTCCTCTGCGCCCGCTGCCAGCCGGGGGTCTCATAGAAGCCGCTCGCGAACAAATTCTCCGCCGTATCGAAGCGGCTCGGCCCGTAGCCGCGCAAGCCCTTGTCCTCGGCGACCGCGATATGATCGACCGGCAGCTCGTCGATGAAGCGCGAGGGGAGCGCCTGCTGCCACGTCCCGTGGTTCCGGCGATTCTGGGCGAAGGTGATCTTCGCCCGCTTCCGCGCCCGCGTCAGCCCCACATGGGCAAGCCGCCGCTCCTCTTCCAGGCCTGAGCGGCCCGCCTCGTCGAGGCTCCGCTGATGGGGGAGAAGCCCCTCGTCCCAGCCGGGGAGGAATACGGTGTCGAATTCGAGCCCTTTGGCGGAATGGAGCGTCATCAGATTGACTCGGGCTTCGCCCTCTTCGGTCTGCGCGTCCATGACGAGGGACACATGCTCGAGGAAGCCTGCGAGCGTGTCGAACTCCTCCATGAAGCGGATCAGCTCCTTCAGGTTCTCGAGTTTCGATTGCGCCTGCGGGGAGCGCTCGGCCTGCCACATGCCGGTATAGCCGGACTCATCGAGGATCAGCTCGGCAAGCTCGGTATGGCCCATGGTGTCGATCAGCGAGCGCCAGCGGTCGAACGCCGAGATGAGGTCGAGCAGCGCCTTGCGGGCCCTGGGCTTCAGCTCCTCGGTCTCGACGATCAGCCGCGCCGCCTGCATCAGAGGCACGCCGCTTGCCCGCGCCAGCTGATGCAGCGACTTCAGGCTCGCTTCGCCGAGGCCCCGCCGCGGCGTATTGACGATGCGCTCGAATTTCAGGTCATTGGCGGGATTGAGCGTCACCTCGAAATAGGCGGTGGCATCTCTGATCTCCTGGCGCTCGTAAAAGCGCGGGCCGCCGATCACGCGATAAGGCAGGCCGAGGGTGATGAAGCGGTCCTCGAAGGCGCGCATCTGGAAGGAGGCGCGGACGAGGATGGCGATCTCGCTCAAATTATGGCTCTGCCGCTGGAGCTGCTCGATATCCTCGCCGATGACGCGCGCTTCCTCCTCGTCGTCCCAGCAGCCTTCGACCTCGACCTTCTCGCCCAAGTCGCCGTCGGTGCGGAGCGTCTTGCCGAGCCGCCCTTTGTTGTGGGCGATCAGGCCTGAGGCGGCGCCGAGGATATGGCCGGTCGAGCGGTAGTTGCGCTCGAGCCTGATGATCTTGGCGCCCGGGAAGTCGGTCTCGAATCTGAGGATGTTGTCGACCTCCGCGCCCCGCCAGCCATAGATCGACTGATCGTCGTCGCCGACGCAGCAAACATTGCCGTTGCCTTGGGCGAGCAGGCGGAGCCAGAGATATTGCGCGACGTTAGAGTCCTGATACTCGTCCACCAGCGTGTAGAGGAAGCGCTGCTGATATTTTTGCAGCACGTCGGGCTGCTCCTGGAACAGCCGCAAATTCTCCAGCAAGAGATCGCCGAAATCGGCGGCGTTCAGCTCCTTCAGCCGCCGCTGATAAAGCGCGTATAGCTCGCGCGCTTTGCCGTTGGCGAAGGCGAAGCTCTCGCCCTCGGGCACGCGCTTCGGCGTGAGCCCGCGGTTCTTCCAGCCGTCGATCATGGAAGCGAGCAGCCGCGCCGGCCAGCGCTTCTCGTCGATGTTCTCGGCGTCGAGCAGCTGCTTCATGAGCCTGATCTGATCGTCGGTATCGAGCACGGTGAAGGAGGGCTTGAGATCGACGAGCTCGGCGTGGCGGCGCAGGATCTTGACCCCGATGGCATGGAAGGTGCCGAGCCAGGGCATGCCCTCCACCACGCCGCCGATCAATTGGCCGATGCGGGCCTTCATTTCCCGCGCCGCCTTGTTGGTGAAGGTGACGGCGAGAATTTCCCCCGGCCGCGCCCGCCCCAAGCTCAAAATATGGGCGATGCGGGTGGTGAGCACGCGCGTCTTGCCGGTGCCTGCGCCGGCGAGCACGAGCAGCGGGCCGTCGAGCGTCTCCACCGCCTCGCGCTGCTCCGGGTTGAGCGCGTCGAGATATGCCGAGCGGTCGCCGGCGCATGGCGCGCTGGGACGTGGAAAGCTGCTCCTCATCGGGAGGGGGCAGGGCAGGGAGGGCGGAGGAGCGAATCTTTGTCATGGAACTCAAAACTATATCATCCCGTCGGCCCTGCAAAAAAAGAGGCGGGCCTCTAAGTGCAACCGCCGCCACCTGGCGACACCGATTGGAACCGGGGTTTCGTTAGAGGGTTGACGTCACGCTGGGGAAAACGCCAAGCTCTGAGTCTGACAAAAAACCGCAGGAAAAGTCTGCTATTTGCCGTTGCGATTGGTCGACGGCGCTGCCACAGAAGACAACAACCTCCGCGTCAGTCGGGAGACCGGGCTATGCTTCAAATTTTGAGGATGGGCGTCGCTGTGCTTGGTGTTGCGGCCTTTGCCTTCGGCCCGATCCAGCCGGCCGAGGCGGCCTGCCAGCTGATCAAGGCCACCCATAGCGCCGGCTCCAAGGCCGAGGCGGCCAAGAGCTCGCAAGCCCTTGTCCTCCAGAGCGCTAATGACCTGAGGCGCGCCAAGAGGTGGCGCTACCTCACCCTTTACGCGCACAAAGTGAAAGGCGATCCCTTCTGGAAAGCCGTCCGTCCCGAGGGGGTCCCACGCGAGGCCATGCTCAAGCCCGATATCGTCACCACGCGCTTCTACACGACCTGCTTTACCGGCGTGGTTGTTCCTTACGTCTGCACGACGGGCTCGAGCGCCTGCGGCCAATAGCCCTGTCCCCCTCCGCATCCTGAACGTATCCGCGACGCTTCGCGTTGACGCCTCATCCTCGCCATATGGCTTGGTAAGGTGATTTTCAGTCTTAATCGTCTTATATGAGCCAAGATCTTCTTGTATGAGCCAAGACCGCATCAGCGGAACAGAGGCAGCATCGTGTTTCCTGACTACACCATTCGCGAGCGTGTGGCTGACGGGTGCATCCACCTCATCGGCGTCACCGCCAGCCTCGTCGCGCTGATCGCTCTCCTTATCATCGGCGTTAAGTCGCAGACCATGCTCTGGGTGTTGAGTCTCACGATTTACGGGCTTGCTCTCGTGGCCACCTTCGGCTGCTCCGCGGGCTACCATCTCGTGGTTCGCCCCAAGCTCAAGGAGGTCCTGCGCCGGCTCGATCACGCCGCCATCTTCCTGATGATCGCCGGCACCTACACCCCCTTCATCCTGATCAAGATGAACACCCCTTGGGGGCTCGGCCTGCTCGCCGTGGTGTGGACCATGGCGGCCATCGGCATCGCCATCAAGCTTTTCGCGCCGCGTTTCCTCGACGGCCTGTCGACGGCGCTCTATCTGGTGCAAGGCTGGGCGGTGATTGCCGCCTGGGAGCCATTGATGTCGGCGATGCCGGGCCGCGTGCTGACGCTCCTCACGGCCGGCGGCGTGCTCTACACCATCGGCGTTGTGTTCCATCTCTGGGAGCGGCTCCCGTATCAGAACGCCATCTGGCATGGCTTCGTGCTGTCGGCGGCAAGCTGTCATTTCGCGGCCGTCATTTTTGTCGTCGGCCTCTGATCGCTTGCCGCTCTGAAAAGCCTAAGCATTTCCTGGCGAAGCACCTATAAGATGGACCCATGACCGTAGTCATGGCCGGAGCTCAGGAACGCTCCACGGCAGAGAGCAAGAGGGCCCTCTTCGCTCATCTTGCCGCGCGCTTCGGCGAGCGCTTCTCCCTGAGCCAGGCGCTGCGCGAGCAGCACGCCAATACGCTCACCTGGCTCAAGCGCGAGCCGCCCGACGCCGTCCTCTTCGCCGAGACCGAAGCCGAGGTCTCCGAGATCGTGAAGCTCTGCGCCGAGGCGCGCGTGCCGGTGATCCCCTTCGGCACCGGCACCTCGCTCGAAGGCCACGTCAACGCGCCATTCGGCGGCGTCTCGCTCGATCTTTCCCGCATGAACCGCGTCCTCGCCGTGCATGAGGCCGATCTCGACTGCGTGGTGGAACCCGGAGTCACGCGCAAAGCACTCAACGACCATTTACGCGGGTCCGGTCTCTTTTTCCCGGTCGACCCGGGGGCTGACGCGAGCCTCGGCGGCATGGCGGCGACGCGCGCCTCCGGCACCAACGCCGTGCGCTACGGCACCATGCGCGACGCGGTCCTCGGCCTCACCGCGGTCTTGGCCGACGGCAGCGCGATCAAGACCGGTGGCCGGGCGCGGAAGTCGTCCGCCGGCTACGACCTCACCCGTCTCCTGATCGGCTCGGAAGGCACGCTTGGAGTCATCACGAGCCTCACGCTCAAGCTCTACGGCATTCCCGAGACCATCCTCTCCGCGGTCTGTCCGTTCGGTTCGATCGAGGGCGCCTGCAACGCCACCATCGCCGCGCTGCAGATGGGACTTCCGCTCGCCCGCATCGAGCTTGCCGACGAGGTTCAGATCCGCGCCTGCAATGCCTATTCGCATCTTCATCTGCCCGAGACGCCGACGCTGTTCGTCGAATTCCACGGCACCGCGGCCTCCGCGCGCGAGCAGGTCGAAGCCTTCGCCGAGATCGCGCGCGCCGAAGGGGGAGGGGAGTATCGATGGGCCGAGCGGCCGGAGGACCGCACCAAACTCTGGCAGGCGCGCCACGATGCCTATTGGGCCGCACGCGGGTTGAAGCCGGGCGCCGAGGTGCTGTCGACCGATGTCTGCGTGCCCATCTCGGCGCTCGCCGCTTGCGTCACTGCCACGCGCCAGGACATCGACCGCCTGGGCCTGCTTGCCCCGATCGTGGGCCATGTGGGCGACGGCAACTTCCATGTCATGCCGCTGATCGAGCCTTCCGACCCCGAGGAGCGGCGGAGGGTGCAAGCCTTCCTCGACCGGCTCGTCGAGCGGGCCCTGTCCTGCGGCGGCACCTGCACCGGCGAGCATGGCATTGGCCAGGGCAAGATTAACTATCTCGCCGCCGAGCACGGGCCGGGGGTCGAGGTGATGGCTGCCATAAAAAAGGCGCTCGATCCGTTGAATATCCTCAATCCTGGCAAGATTTTTGCGTTAGCATAACGGCGCGTCGCGGGGGGGCCGGGTCCTCGGCGCTTAACTGCGTCAGAGCGCGCGCCTCGAGCCTTGGGTCTGGACGGCGGTGAACTCGCTCCTGCTCACTTTGACGGCAGTGCTGATTCTGGTCTTGAGCGCGCTCTTTGCCGCGCCGCTCTTCGTCGACTGGAACGACTACCGCTCGGTCTTCGAGACCCAAGCCACCAATCTGCTCGGCCGCCAGGTGAAGGTCGGAGGCAAGGTTCATCTCGTCCTTCTGCCTTCGCCCGAGCTCAAGTTCGACGACATCAAGGTCGCCGATCAAGAGGGACGCCTCGACCGGCCGTTCCTCGAGGCCCGCTCGCTCGAGGCCTGGCTCAGTATCGGCGCGCTTCTGAGCGGGACCGTCGAGGCGCGCAAGATCGCCATTGTCGATCCCGTCTTGCGTCTCGATCTCAAGGAGGACGGCACCGGCAATTGGAGCGACGTGGGTCGCCGCGGCGTGGCGCTGCCGCTCGCACCGAAGGACGTGATGCTCGACGCAGTCGGCATCAGCGGCGGCCGGATCGAGATTACCAAGCAAGGTGTGCCGCAGTTCACCCTTGATGACGTCGCCGGCGACTTGAGCGCCCAGTCCTTGTCGGGACCTTACAAGGTGTCGGCGACCTACTCCTTCCACGGGCGGCCGCAGGACCTTCGCTTCTCCACGAGCGAGCCCGACGCGGCCGGACTGTTCCGCATCAAGTCGGCGCTGCGCGACCTTGACCGCAACACCACCTATCTACTCGACGGCGGCGTGACCGGGCTCGGCGGCAAGCCCGTCTATGACGGCACCATCGTCGTGCGCGCCGCGAATGTCGTTCCCGGCAGCGAGGGACCGGAGCAAACCGGATCTGAGAGCGAAAATCAGCCGGCAGAAAATGCCCCGCGCGAAAAGGCGTCGCTGTTCGAGTTAAAGGGCCCGCTCAAAGCCACCCCCGATCGCGCCGAGCTCCCCGATTTCGACCTCACCGTCCATGCCAAGGGGCATCCCCAGATTTTCAAGGGCAGGCTCACGCTCGAGTTCGGCGAGCGCATCGAGGCCAGGGCTGAGCTTACGGCAGGCTTTGTCGATCTCGATGCCTTGTTTGCCGTGCCCGGTGCCGAGGACCGGCCGTCGCCGGCCACCGTCCTTTACATGTTCGCCAGCGAGGTCCTCACCCAAGCTTCCGAGTTCGGGGAAGGAACGCTTGCCGTCGCCATCGAGCAGGCTGGATTGGGCGGCGATCTCGTAGGCGCCGTCGACCTTGCGCTTGCCACGAAGGATGGCGCGCTCACCGTGGACCACCTCAAAGCCGTGCTTCCCGGCGGCAATCGCATCGAGGCCTCAGGACGCTTGGCCCGTGGCGAGTTCGGGCCGGTCTTTGCCGGTCCGGTCAAGATCGAGGGCTCGGGGCTCAAGCCGCTCACCCGCTGGGCTGTCGGCGACCGCGACATGTCGGGACAGGCTTCGGTCGGCGATTTTACCTTCATGGCCAACGCCACTATCGGCGACGGCGAGCTCAATCTTGCTGATGCCACGGGCGAGCTGAGCGGCACCAAGTTCCGCGGCGGCCTGCGTTTGCATGGCGGAGATCGCCCGATGATCGAGCTTACCCTCGACAGCGACCGCCTCGATTTGCGCGAGGTGATCGGCGAAGGCTCGCTGTGGCAATCCTGGCTGCCCTCGTCCGGAAAGGACGCAGCGGCCGGCCCCGGCCAGGACCTCTTTGGGCAGCTCCCCGATAACGACATGCGCGTGACCTTGCGCGTCGGCGAGCTGCTGCTGCCCAATATTCCACCCGGCAAGCTCGATGCGCGCTTCGCGCTTCAGGGCGGCACGCTCGACGTCGAGAAGCTCGACTTTGCGGCTGCCAGCGCACTCGCGCTCAACGGCAAGGGCCGCATCGAGAATTTGCGTGACAAGCCGTCTGGCCGGGTTGATTTCGCCCTCCAAGCCGCCAATGCCGACAGCCTGCGCGTTGCCGCCGGGCTGTTCGGGCTGCCCGAGGGCGTGAGCCGTTCGATGCAGCTGTCGCCATTGGCACCCATGAATGTGCGTGTAAGCCTGGTGGCTTCCCGCGAAGGCGAATTGACCAACGCCTCCATCGAGCTTGGCGGCAAGGCGGGCGCGTCCGATGTCTCCCTCGTGGCCCGCGCGCTCGGCGACCCCGGCAAACCCGGCGAGGCGAAGATCGATATCGACGGCAAGGTCGTCGGCGAGCGGCCGCAAGCGTTTCTCGTTCTGCTGTTCCCCGACCTTCCGCTTGAGCGCCTTCCCGCTTCGGCCGGGAGCCAGGGCAGACTTATCGTCAAGCTCTCAGGCGTGCCGAACGCCAAGGTCACCGGCAAGGCTGCGCTCGAGACGGCGGCGATCGAGGTCGCCTTCGTCGGGCAAGGGTCGCTGCAGCCAGGCGGGCTTGCCCTTGCCGGCAAAGGCGCGGTGGTGAGCCAGGATGCGAGTGCGGCGCTCACCTTGCTCGGCTTCGAGGCGCCGCCAAGCGCCGCGGGCGTTCCCTTGAGTCTCCGCCTCGATTTCACCAAGCAGGCCTCGATGGTCGATCTCAACACCATCGCCGGCAACATCGCGGGGGAGGACGTCACCGGCGCCGCCCATTTGGACCTAAGCGGCGCCAAGACGCGCTTTGCCCTGTCGGGGAGCGCCGGCACCATGTCGCTGCCGTCGCTGCTCGGCGTGCTGGTGGCCTGGCACCGCACCCCCTCGACGGAGGAGATGCTGGGCGCGATCGGCGCCGGCGCCTCGGGGGTCTGGCCGGCGCGCGGCTTCTCGCTTGGGCCGATCGAGCATGCCGAAGGCGAGATCGCGCTGAAAGCCAATACGCTTTCCCTCGGCTCGGCCGTCAAGGTACAGGGCGCCACACTCAACGCCGTCGTCGGCAAGGACGGGCTCTCCATCACCGATCTCAAGGGCCGCCTCTTCGGCGGCGAGTTTGCCGGCTCGGGGAGCCTCGCGCCGCGCGGTAACGGCGCCGAGCTTACCGCACGTGCCGAGGTCAAGGGCGGCAAGCTCGACGAGCTCGCCAAGAGCGTCACCGGATCGGCCCTCGCCAAAGGTCCTTTCGATCTCGCCTTCAATGTTCAAGGCGAAGGCTTGAGCCCGCCCGGCCTGGTCGCCGGCTTGAGCGGGGAGGGGACGCTCTCGCTTGGGCGCCGGCGCGCTTCAGGCGCTGTCGTCCGCTCCGCTGCGCGGCGTCGCCGCGGCGGCCGCCAAGAAGACCATCAAGGCCGACAAGGAAGAGATCGCGGCAGAGACGCAGAGCGTGCGCGAGAAGATCACCAAGGGCATCTACAAATATGCGCCGGCCAAGTTCGCCTTCGACGATCAAGAACGGCACGCTCCGCCTCGCTCCGGCAACGCTGGTAAGCCCCGGCGCCGAAACCAAGGTCAACGGTTATATCGAGCTGGCCAGCCTCAAGCTCGATAGCGAGTGGGCCGTGAGCCTCGCCGGCGCCGGCAACAAAGACGTGCCTCCGGTGACCCTCGTGTTCACCGGCGCGCTCAACAAGGCCGGCGAGATTTCGCCTGCCGTCGATACCGCGGCCATCGAGGCCTATCTCACCATGCGGCGTATGCAGGAGGACGTCGAGCGCTTGGAGACGCTCGACGTGAGCGGCCGGACGCCGCCGCCTGCTGGAGCGGAGCCCGAGGAGACAACCTCCTCCGTGCCTGAGGAGCCTTCCGAGCCGCTGGTGGAATTCAGCGCCCGTGCCCGAGCCGGAGCCGCTTGAGCAATCGAAACCCACGGCCGAGACGGAGCAGCCCAACCAGGCGATCCCGCAATCCTCGCCCTCGGCCAAGGCCTCGCCCTCGGCGATCGAGCTGCTTCAGGAGGCTTGGCAGACCGAAACCGAGACGGTGACGCCCGCTTCACCCAAGCCTTCCGAGGCAATGCCCACGCCTCCTGCCGCCGCCGTTGCGCCGAAAGCGCCGGCTTCATCCTCCGCCGCGGTGGTGCCGGAGCCCCCAGCGGTCGCGCCGACCATGGAGTCTCAACCGCCTGCGCCGCCAGCCGAGGCGGCAGCAACCCCGGCAGCGGAACCGACCCCCGCCACCGTTGAAGTGGCCAAGCCGCGCCCGCGTCCGGTCAAGCCCCGCCGGCCGAGCCCGCAAGCCGGAAGCGCCTGATGACTGGAAGAAGGGGATCGGTATCTTCGGCGGCGGCTAGAGCATGATCCGGAAAAGTGGGAACCGGTTTTCCGAAAAGATCATGCTCAAAACCTAAGACCCTTCGCGCTGTCCGCGCATGCGCTCCAGCACATAGATCCTGATGGCCGCCGATAGGCTCGGCTGCGGGCTTGCTCTGGCGCTCCTTCGCTTGTCGATCTCGCCGACCAGCGCCGCGACGGACTTGCCGTCAGCGCGGGCGATGGTGACCAGCGCATCCCAAAAATCGTTCTCAAGCGAGACGGATGTGCGATGCCGCGCGATGGTAAGCGAGCGCTTGTTGCTTGGTTTGGTCATTTTTGGTTGGCGTCGGGGCCTCATGGTTCGAGACGCAGGCTGCGCCCGCTCCTCACCATGAGGAGGAGAGCCCTCATCCTGAGGAGGGCCGAAGGCCCGTCTCGAAGGATGAGGCGATGATTATCGTTTCGGACCGATCATGTCCTCGGGCCTCACCAGGCGGTCGAATTCCTCCTCGAGCACATGGCCGAGCCGCACCGCCTCCTCGCGCAAGGTGGTGCCGCGCTTATGCGCGGCCTTGGCGATCTCGCTCGCCTTGTCGTAGCCGATATGAGGCGCAAGCGCCGTCACCAGCATGAGCGATTGCTCCAAATGCTCCTTGATGCACTCCCGGTCGGGCTCGATGCCGACGATGCATTTCTCGCGGAAGCTGTCGGCGACGTCGGTGAGAAGCCTGATGGATTGCAGCATGGCGTAGGCGATCACCGGCTTGAACACGTTGAGTTCGAGATGCCCTTGGCTTCCGGCAAAGGTGATCGTCGTGTTGTTGCCCATGACTTGCGCCGCCACCATGGTCACCGCCTCGCATTGGGTGGGGTTCACCTTGCCCGGCATGATCGATGAGCCCGGCTCGTTCTCGGGCAGAATCAGCTCGCCGAAGCCAGAGCGGGGGCCCGATCCCAAGAGGCGGATGTCGCTTGCGATCTTGAACAGCGACACGGCCACGGTGTTGAGCGCGCCGTGGGCGAACACCATGGCGTCGTGGGTGGCGAGCGCCTCGAACTTGTTCTCGGCGCTGACGAAGGGAAGCTTCGTCATCTCGGCGATCTTGGCGGCGAACGCCTCGGCGAAGAGCGGGCTGGTGTTGAGCCCGGTGCCGACCGCCGTGCCGCCCTGAGCAAGCGCATAGAGGCCGGGAAGCGTTAGCTTGATGCGCTCGATGCCGTGATCGATCTGCGCCGCATAGCCGCCGAATTCTTGCCCTAAAGTGAGCGGAGTTGCGTCTTGCAGATGGGTGCGGCCGATCTTGAGAATATCCTGAAACGCCTCAGCTTTGTCCTTGAGCGCCTGGTAAAGCCGGGCGAGCGCGGGGTTGAGCCGGTAGGCGATTTCACACAGCTGCGGCGATATGCATGGCCGTGGGAAAGACATCGTTGGAGGATTGACCGAGATTGACGTGATCATTGGGGTGAACCGGTTGTTTTGAACCCAGAGTCCCGCCGAGCAATTCGCTCGCGCGGTTCGCGATGACTTCGTTGACGTTCATGTTGCTCTGGGTTCCCGAGCCGGTTTGCCAGACGACCAGGGGGAAATGAGCATCAAGCTTGCCTTCAATCACCTCGTCGGCTGCGGCGGCGATGGCTTTTGCCAGCCGCTCTTCGATGAGGCCGATTTCGCGATTGGTGAGCGGCTGCCGCCTTCTTGACCAGGGCGATCGCCCGGATCAGGGGCTTCGGCATCGTTTCCTCGCCGATCCTGAAATTCCGGCGCGAGCGCTCGGTTTGCGCGCCCCAATAGCGGTCGTGCGCCACCTCGATCTGGCCAAGGGAATCGGTCTCGATGCGCGTGGAAGTTGGGGACCCGCTCTTGGCACCTCTGTCTTGAGGCATGCTCGCTTCTCCTGTCGATGGCATTCGGCCAGCGGGACACTCTACTCCGGCCCCGCCGGCGCCGAATGCCCTACCGGCTCTATGGGGGCTACGCTATAACACGCTCAAAGGGTGGGAGAACGCGCTGGTTCGCATGCGTTGCGGCCTTCTACCGAGGAGCGCCCAAAGCTTCCGGCTTCATTTTCCGTGAACTTGGGTGAGGAAGGCGAGTGGCTGAAGTTCCAGTGAAAATGGCGCTGCCCGCGCCGCGCGCGGAGCTTATCTCGTTGCTCCTCGCGCGCTGCGCCGCCCTTGTCGTCGCCATCATCGGCGCTCTCATTCTCCTCGCGTGGCAGCTCCCGGGGCTGACCGGAACCCTTCCGGGCCTCGCCAGCATGACGCCTGCCGCCGCCGTGGGCATTATTGCCGCTGCCGTCGGCCTATTCTGCTTCACCTTCAGGGCGATCCGCCCGCTCGCCCGGCTGATCGGCTTTGCCCTCGTTGTGCTCGGTCTTGCCGTCCTCAGCCAGGACCTGTTGGGCTTCGACCTCGGCATCGATCAGGCGCTCATTCGCGGCAACAGCGTTGCCGCCGGCGCGGCGCAAGCCGGAGAGATGCACATGGCGACCGGCGTCACCGGATTGCTGATCCTGTTCGGCTTGGCGCTGCTTTACGCCAAGCAAGGCGGCATATCCTCGGCCTTCAGCCAGATCCTGGCGCTCATCATCCTCGCCCAGGTCCTGATCGTGCTCGCCGGCTACGCCTACGGCGTCGCCACCTACTACTACCCGTTCCCCTTCACCGACATGTCGATGTACGGCGCGATCTGCGGCTTTCTGCTCGCGCTCGGGCTGCTTGCCGCCTCTCCCGAATACGGCATCGCCGCCGCCATCGTGGAGCAGTCGCCGGCCGGCGAGATGCTGCGGAGGCTGTTGCCCGGCATTCTCGTGCTGCCGCTCGTGATCGGCTGGTTCGCCCATCAGGCCGAGGCGCACACCTATTACGACAGCGCGGCGACCCTTGCCATCTTCGCCGTGGCCAGCATCCTCGTGCTGGCCCTGTTCGCCTGGACCACGATCGGCGCCGTAAGACGCGCCGACCGCGACCGCAACGCGGCGCTGATGGAGCTGCGCGGTCAGCGCGAATGGCTGAGCACGACGCTTGCCAGCATCGGCGACGGCGTGATCGCCACCGATCCGAACGGCAGCGTGCTGCTGCTCAACAAGATCGCCGAGCAAATGACGGGGTGGTCGGGACCGAAGGCGCGCGGCAGGCCGATCTGGGAGGTCTTTCGCGTCATCAACGAGAGCACCCGCAAGCCGGTGGACGACCCGGCGCTGAAGGCGCTCCGCGAGCGCGCCGTGACGCGGTTCGAATCGGGCGCTCTTCTCATCACCCGCGACAAGCAGGAGCTGCCGGTCGAGCATTGCGGCGCGCCCATTCTCGGCTTCGACGGCTCGCTCGCCGGCGCCGTGCTCATCTTCCGCGACGTCACCGAGCGGAGGCGCACCGCGCAGCGCCAGTCGATGCTGGTGGGTGAGCTCAATCACCGCGTCAAGAATGCGCTCGCCATTGTGCAGTCGCTGGTGCAGGCGAGCTTGCGTCAGGCGACGTCGAGGCCGGCGCAGGCCATGGCCCAGACGCTCGCCGAGCGCCTCCAGGCGCTCCATCGCGCCCACGACCTCCTGCTCGAATCGCAGTGGTCGGGAGCAAGCCTCAAGGCCATGGTCGAGCGCGAGCTCGATCCATATCGGCGCGAGGGCGGTCCGAAGATCATGATCAAGGGGCCCGACGTGCTGCTGCCGCCGCAATGCACCTCGATCCTCGCCATGACCCTGCACGAGCTCGCCACCAACGCGGTGAAATACGGGGCGCTGTCGTCGAACACGGGCCAGCTCGGCATCAGCTGGAAGACCGCACGCGGCAGCCGGCTCCTGCTGACCTGGGAGGAGCGTGCCGCCAACATCAACCCGGTTCCTGCGCGGCGCTCGAGCGGCTTCGGCATGCAGCTTATCGACAAGGGCATCCGCCACAATCTCGGCGGCGACACCAAGGTCGAGTTCAGGCCGACCGGTCTTTATGTGGAGCTGAACGTGCCGCTCGAGCCGTCCAAAGAGTCGCGCACGAAGCCGCAAACGGCGGCGGCCGAGCCAGTCTAAGGCCTATTCCAGAACGCCGAGAACGCGGAAAAGTCAGGCAGGAAGCGAATCTATTTCTTGCGGAAGCGGTCGAGATGCACGACCTCGGCCGGCGGGCGCGACAGGACGACCTCCGCACCCTGGCCTTCGCCGCCCTCGTCCTGGGCGAGATCGATGGCCCCGCGCGGCTCCTCCGGCTCGCCGACGAGGTCGGGCAGCGCCGCCGCCATATGCTGGCGGGCCGAATTGTTGGCCGCGCCCGGCTTGCCGAATTGGAGCCCGAACTGGGCGGAAGGATCGTAGAAGGCTTTGACCGCGCTGAACGGCACCAGGAGCCGCTCAGGGATGTTGGAGAAGGAGAGCTTCACCTCGAAGCGGTCGTTCGTCACCTGCAGGTCCCAGAATTGGTACTGCAGCACGATGGTCATCTCTTCCGGATATTGCTCTTTGAGGCGCTTCGACACCGACACGCCCTCGGCGCCCGTATCGAAGGCGATGTAGAGGTGGTGCTCGCCGGGAAGCCCCTCGCGCTGCACGCGCGACAAAACCTGACGCACCACGCCGCGCAGAGCGTCCTGCGTGAGAAGGTCGTATCTGATCTCGTCTTCTGCCATGGAAACCGCCGCCTACCCTCTTGCGACGTGAGGCAGTCTTGTCACCCCGTCATAAAGTGGAGGGCTTCTGTTGGCCGGTGCCCTCCGAACCGCGCCTAGCCGCCGCGAAGCGGCTAGGACTTCATTTTCAGGCTATCGCGCTGCTTACGCGGCGAGACGAGCCTCCGCATAGTTGTCATTGGCAACTATAGGGTTGGCCCGATAACGGCGGTACCATGCCGAGCGAAAGCACGACCTTTACACCCTCGTCGATCCTATTTCGCCCCCGCCAGGATTCAGAAGACAGATGCCGGAACGCTTCTGAAACCTGGTGGAGGCGCCGGGTACCGCCCCCGGGTCCGAATGGGCTTATTACGACGGCCATTTATCGCCATAGCCGGCTTGCACCGACAGAATCTATATAAGCCGCTATGGCGGCAAAAAAAAGATTGATGCTTCGATAACCCACCGCGAATCGGCACGGATGGTATGGTGCGAGGCGAGAAAAGAGGGTGCGGCCGTTAGTCGTCGCGCTCGAGCTTGATGATGTTGCCGCTGGCGGCCTCGACCTTCATCTCGATCTCGTGGCCGTCGGAGCCATAGCCTTCGACCTCCCAGATGCCGTCATCGAGCTCGACCTCCTCGATCTTCACGATGCCCCTGTCGAAGGCCATGGCGCGAACGTCGTCGATGCTGAGGGGCCCGGCGGCGGCCGGCACGGCAAGGGCGAGGCTCAGGGCGAGGAAAGTGAGAATGGCACGCATTGAAAGCACCTTCTCGTTTGGCCTATCGATAGAGGCCGGAGGCTTAAGTCGATAACCGGGACAACCCCTTCAGGCGGCGACCGTTCCGAGCCATCATAGGAGAGAAGATCCCCGTTGCGCCAATATCTCGATCTGCTTGCCAAAGTGCGGAAACGCGGCCTCGAAAAGGGCGACCGCACCAACACCGGCACGCTCAGCATTTTCGGCCACCAGATGCGCTTCGATCTTCAGGCGGGATTCCCCCTGGTCACCACCAAGAAGCTGCATGTGAAGTCGATCATCCATGAGCTCCTGTGGTTCCTGCAAGGCTCGACCAATGTGCGCTATCTGAACGAGCATGGCGTCACCATCTGGGACGAATGGGCCGGCGCCGATGGCGAGCTGGGCCCCATCTATGGGCGGCAATGGCGCTCATGGCCGGCGCCGGACGGACGGCACATCGATCAAATCGCGCAAGTGGTCGAAGGGCTGAAGCGCGACCCCGATTCGCGCCGCCACATCGTCAGCGCCTGGAATGTTGGCGAGCTGGACAAGATGGCGCTCTCCCCGTGCCATTGTCTGTTCCAGTTCTATGTCGGGGAGGGGCGCCTCTCCTGCCAGCTCTATCAGCGCTCGGCCGACGTCTTTCTCGGCGTGCCCTTCAACATCGCCTCTTATGCGCTGCTCACGCTGATGATGGCGCAGGTGACGGGTTTCCAACCCGGAGAGTTCGTCCATACTTTCGGCGATGCCCATCTCTATCTCACCCATCTCGACCAGGCCGACGAGCAGCTCAAGCGGACCCCGCGCACGCTTCCCCGCATGGAGATCAATCCCGACATCCGCTCGCTCTTCGACTTCGCCTATGAGGATTTCAAGCTCGTGGGCTACGATCCGCACCCCGCGATCAATGCCCGGGTGGCGGTGTGAGTCCTGATCGGGAAGGGGCTAGCGCGATCGTCGCCCTGGTCGTGGCCATGGGCGAGAACCGCGCCATCGGCAGGGGCGGGGACCTGCCCTGGCACTTGCACAGCGACATGCGCTATTTCCGTAAGGTCACCATGGGCAAGCCGATCATCATGGGGCGGCTCACCTTCAAGTCGCTCGGCCGCGCCCTCGATGGCCGCGTCAACATCGTGCTCACGCGGGATCGCGACTTCACCGCGCCGGGGGCCGTCATGGCCTATAGCCTCGCCGAGGGTATGGATGTGGCGCGCCGTGCCGCCGCGGCAGTAGGCGTCGACGAGATCATGGTGATGGGCGGCGAGGACGTGTTCCGCGAGGTCTTGCCGCAAGCAGGCCGCATCTATCTTACCGAAGTCCATGCCGCCCCCCATGCCGACACCTGGTTTCCCGAGCTCGATCTGAGCGAATGGCGCGAGGTGTCCCGCGAGGCGCACGAGGCGGGTCCTAGGGACGACCATGCCTTCAGCTTCGTCGTCCTTGACCGCGCCTAAGCCTCATCCTGAGGAGGCCGCGGAACGCGGCCGTCGCGAAGGATGAGGAGGCCGCGGAGATGACCTCAAGAGTCGCATCTCGCTCCTTGCTCCCCCCTTGCGGGGGAGCACGCGCGCCTTTGGCGCGCGGAGGGGGGTGAGCGATACAACGAGTCGATGCGTTGAACCCCCCTCCCTATCCCTCCCCCGCAAGGGGGGAGGGGAGAGCCAGAGGCGAGGTCACAGCTTGTTTGGTAAGCCCGGCCGTACATTGCGCCCCAGGGGTGAGTGGCCTATAACCCTCGTGATCCTTGTCGCAGGACCGCCATTTTGATGCGGCTAGTCTTGCCGGCTAGCAGCTCACCACTTGAGGCGGGTCTCCGGCCACCCCTTCACAAGACATCAGGACCAAATTTCATCATGCCTTGGAGCAATCAGAGCGGCGGCGGCGGTTGGAAGGGCGGCGGAGGGCCGTGGGGCCCGCGCCCCAGCCCCGGCCAGCAGCCCGACCTGGAAGAGATTTTGCGCCGAAGCCAGGACCGGCTTCGCCAAGCCATGCCGGGCGGCCGCATCGGCGGCCCGTTCGCGGTGCTGCTTGCGGTGGTGCTGATTGCGCTGGTCGGCTTTTTCGGTTTCACCGTTAGGGTGAACCCCGACGAGCTCGGCATCGTGCTTCGCTTCGGCGAGTATTTGCGCCAGCTTCCTCCCGGCCTGAACTTCCGTTGGCCCTACCCGATCGAGCAGGTCGAGCTTCCCAAGGTGACGCGCATCAACCGCACCGAGGTCGGCATGCGCGGCTCCTCTGACACGCGCGACGCCACGACCACGGTGCGCGACGTGCCCGAGGAAAGCCTGATGCTCACCGGCGACGAGAATATCGTCGACATCGATTTCGTCGTGTTCTGGCTGATCAACGACGCGCCGGATTACCTGTTCAATATCCAAAATCCGGAAGGCACGGTGAAGGCGGTGGCCGAAAGCGCCATGCGCGAGATCGTCGGCCAAAACGACATCGAGCCGATTCTCACCGCTGCCCGTGCCAAGACCGAGGCCTCCGTGCAGCAGCTCATTCAGCGCATCTTGGACAGTTATGGGGCCGGCATTCGCGTCGTTCAGGTGCAACTGCAAAAGGTCGATCCGCCGGCACAGGTGATCGACGCGTTTCGTGATGTGCAGGCAGCCCGCGCCGATCAGGAGCGGTTGCAGAACGAAGCGCAGGCCTATGCCAATCGTGTGATTCCCGAAGCGCGAGGCGAGGCCCAGCGCATCCTGCAAGCGGCCCAGGGCTACCGGGATCAGGTGATCGCCGAGGCGAAAGGCGAGGCGGACCGCTTTCTCAAGGTGCTCGAGCAATATCAAAAGGCGCCTGACGTCACCCGCCGGCGCATCTTCATCGACACCATGCAGGAGGTGCTGTCCAAGACGGACAAGATCATCATCGACGACAAGGGAGGCGTCGGCGTCGTGCCCTATCTGCCGCTCAACGAGCTGCAAAGGCGGACCCCGCCCGTCACTCAGGAAGGGGGGCAGCAATGAGGCGCAGCGGTCTCACCCTCATTCTCGTGTTGATCGGGCTGGCCGCGATTGCCGCCTATCTAACGCTGTTTACCGTGTATCAGACCCAGCAGGCGCTCGTGCTTGAGTTCGGCAAACCCAAGCGACTCGTGACCACCCCGGGCCTGAAGTACAAGATCCCGTTCATCCAGAACGTGGAGTTCTTCGACAAACGGCTGCTGGACCTCGATTCGGCGCCGCAGGAGGTGATTGCCTCCGACCAGAAGCGGCTCGTTGTGGATGCCTTCGCCCGCTGGCGCATCACCGATCCGCTGCTCTTCTTTCAGGCAGTGGGAGACGAGCGCGTGGCGCGCTCACGGCTTGGTGCCGTCCTTGAGGCGTCTCTCAGGCGCGTGCTTGGCTCCTCGAGTTTCGAAGCCGTTGTGCGCGACAAGCGCCATGCGCTGATGCAGGACATCACCCAGCAGGTCAACGCCGAGGCAAAGGGTCTCGGCGTCACCGTGGTGGACGTGCGCATCAAGCGCGCCGATCTGCCCGAGGCCAACAGTCTGGCGATTTTCCGCCGCATGCAGACCGAGCGACAGAGACAGGCCGCGGAGATCCGCGCCCAAGGCGAGGAGGCATCGCGGCGTATCCGTGCCACCGCCGACAGGCAGGTCACCGTGGTCAAAGCCGAGGCGACCGGCGAATCGGAGCGAATCCGTGGCGCCGGCGACGGCGAGAAGAACCGCGTCTTCGCCGAAGCCTTCGGCCAGGACCCCGACTTCTTCGCCTTCTATCGCTCCATGCAGGCCTACGAGGGGGCGTTGCAGGCGGACGACACGAGGCTGCTGCTCAGCCCCAACTCGCAGTTCTTCCAGTATTTCAACAATGCCTTCGGCAAGACCGACGGCGCCGCTCCGCCCTCCGGCCAGCCGGCCAAGCCTGCCGAGAGACCGAACGCACCGGCGGGAGACAGCGAGAGCGAGGCGCCCGAGCAGGGCGCTGCGACGGGCGGTGCGGCGACGCCGGAGCGTGACGTCTCGGCCGGCGAGAGCGTCCCCCAAGCGCCGCAGGCCCCTTAAGGCCATGAAGCGGGCGCAATAAGACATGCCGCTGGCGCAATGAGCAGTCTTGCCGTCGCTTTCGGGCTCGTCCTCGTCATCGAAGGGACCTTATGGGCGCTCTTGCCCGGCCTCGGCCGCAAGTTCTTGCAAGCGACGGCGGATATGCCTGAGTCCAACTTGCGCATGGCCGGGACCTTGGCGGTCGCCGCCGGCGTGCTCCTCATTTGGGTCGTGCGCGGCTAGCGCCATGCGAGGCCGCGACGGGATCTGCTTTACCTTGCCGATTTCCGCTAAGATGGCGCAAATCGAGGTTTGAGCGGCAAGCGAGGCGGGAGAATTCGATCGATGCCACAGCGCGGCACTCTGGCCGAGCCTCTTGGACGCGTGCCAAGCCTTCGGCGCTCGTGTTCGATGGCGGCTGCCTTCGCGCTCACTCTCGCCGCCGCGCCGCTCCTCGTCACGGCAAGCCTCGCTCGGGGCCCCGATTCCGTCGCCGATGTCGCCGAAGGCTTGCAGGACTCCGTCGTCAACATTTCCACCACCCAGACGCTTAAGGGATCGGCGGAGAACGCCCCCAACGGGCCCGGCCCCAAGGGCTCGCCCTTCGAGGAGTTCTTCGACGATTTCTTCGATGAAAACGACAAGGATGGCCCACCGCGGAAAGTGAGCTCGCTCGGCTCGGGCTTCGTCATCGACCCGGGCGGCCTTGTCGTCACCAACAATCACGTCATCGAGGGCGCCGACGAGATCATCATCAACTTCGTCGACGGCACCAAGCTGAAGGTCACCAAGATCCTGGGCCACGATCCGAAGACCGACCTCGCCCTCCTCAAGGTCGAGCCCAAGAAGCCGCTCAAGGCGGTCACCTTCGGCGACTCCTCCGGCATGCGAGTGGGCGACTGGGTGATGGCGATCGGCAATCCCTTCGGCCTCGGCGGCAGCGTCAGCGTCGGCATCATCTCCGCCACTAAGCGCGACATCAATGCCGGCCCATATGACGACTTTTTGCAAACTGACGCCGCCATCAATCGCGGCAATTCGGGCGGTCCCTTGTTCAATATGGAGGGGCAGGTTATCGGCGTGAACACGGCCATCATCTCGCCGACCGGCGGTTCGATCGGCATCGGTTTCGCCGTCCCCTCCAACAGCGCGGTGCAGGTGATCGACCAGCTCAAGCAATATGGCGAGACGCGGCGCGGCTGGCTCGGCGTGCATGTCCAGAACGTCACCGAGGAGCTGGCCGCGAGCTTGGGGCTGCCGGAGCCGAAGGGCGCGCTCGTCGCCAAAGTGTCGCCCGACAGCCCTGCCGCCACCGCCGGCATTGAGCCAAGCGACGTGATCCTCAGTTTCGACGGCCAGCCCATCGATAATATGCGCAGCCTGCCGCGCGCCGTCGCCGCTACGCCGATCGGCAAGAGCGTCGCGGTCGAGCTCTTGCGCAAGGGCCAGACCATGGACTTCACCATTACCGTCGGACGCCTACCCGAAGACGAAGATGTCGAGGACGCGGTGAAGAACGAGGAGGAGCCGGCGCCCGAGCCTGAGCGCGAGGATCTGCTCGGCCTGTCGATCGCGCCGCTGACGGACGAGCTGCGCAACCGCTACGGCATCGGCAAATCCATCGAGGGCGTGATCATCACCGAGGTGAAGCCCAATAGCCCCGCGGCGCAGAAGGATGTGAAGCCCGGCGACGTGATCGTCGAGGTGACCCAGGAGAAGGTGAAGCAGCCGCAGGACGTGAAGGCGAGGCTGCTCGCGGTCAAGAAGTCCGGCCGGCGCTCGGTCCTGCTCTTGCTGTCCGACGCCAAGGGCGAGCTTCGCTTCGTCGCCGTGCCGACGAGCTAGCGGCTCGCGCGGCAACGTGCCGAAAGCCATCCTCATCGCCGGGCCGACCGCGAGCGGCAAGTCGGCGGCCGCGCTCGTCCTTGCCGAACATTTGCGCGGCACCGTCATCAATGCCGATTCCATGCAGGTCTATCGCGAACTCGTCATCCTCACGGCGCGCCCAACCGAGGCCGAGACCAGCCGCGTGCCTCACCGCCTCTACGGCATTGTCCCGGCCCGGGAGGCCTACTCCGTCGGACGCTGGCTTGACGACGCCGCGCGCGCCATCGGCGAAGCGGAAGGAGAGGGCAGGGTGCCGATCCTGGTCGGCGGCACCGGCCTTTATTTCAAGGCGCTCCTCGAGGGCCTGGCTCCGGTCCCCGACGTCCCGCCCGAAATCCGCAAAGCTTGGCGCGAGCGAGCGGAGAAAGTCGGCGCCGAAGGTCTCTATCGTGAGCTCGAAGCGCGCGACCCTGTCATGGCGGCGAGGCTTCGCCCGAGCGACCCGCAGCGCCTTCTGCGCGCGCTCGAGGTGATCGACGCCACCTCCGTCTCGCTCTCGGAATGGCAGGGTGGAAACACCGCCCCCGTCCTCGCGCCCGATTCGGTGCTGAAGCTCGTGATCGCTCCCGAGCGCGAGGCGCTTTATGCGGCGATCGATGCGCGCTTCGCGGCCATGGTCGAGGCGGGCGCCATCGAAGAGGTGAGGGCGCTTCTCGCCCTTGGCCTCGATCTGAGCCTTCCGGCGATGCGGGCGCAAGGGGTGCGCGAGCTTGCCTCTTATCTTTCCGGCGAGGAGCAGTCTCGAAGCGGCGACCGCCAAGGCCAAGACCGAGACCCGCCGCTATGCCAAGCGGCAGATGACCTGGCTCCGCCGCTTCATGAAGGATTGGGAGTGGTTCCCCGATGCCGGCGCCGCGGCCGACGCCAGCCCAATACTGATGAGCAACATCGAGGGCTAGAGCAGACTTACGAATTCCTTCCTCGATAGCTTCGCCTGTTTCAGGATGCGCACCGTGCCTGCCGGTAAATCTCCCGGATGTAAGGCAATAACCGTCTCGCGACGTGGATCATCCTTATGCCTCAGGAAGTGATGGCTTCCCTTGACGCGAACAATAATGAAGCCCGCGCGCTTCAAGGCGGATAGCATGTCGCGCGCCGAAACTGTGGGAAGCCGGATCACGCTCGAGCGAGCTTGACAGGCACCAGCTCTCTTTTTGTCTTGTGCGGCGCCCCGTCTGAAGGCGGCAGTTCTCGGCCTTCGCGCTGATAGACCTCAACGCAAAGCTCGATTGCCTCGCGTGCGGCGGCGCGCGCCTCCTCAAGCGATGGGCCATAGGTCACGATTTCGGGAAACGCGGCACAGCGAACGGTATAGCCGCCCTCCGGCTCCGGCCGAAACGAGCAGATGTACTGCGCCTCGGATGTTTTGACGGGTTCTTCGCGTCGCCTTGCCATGCGCTCTTTATATCACTTCCGCACCGTGCGGTAGGGACCTAGACCGTGACTTGCGTGCCGATCTCCACCACGCGGTCGGTTGGCAACTGGAAGTAGCTCGACGCGTCGTCGGCGTTATGGGCGAGGAAAATGTAGAGCCTGTCCTGCCAGGGCGGCATGCCAGAGCGCGGGTCGGGTCGCACCGAACGGCGCGACAGGAAGAACGACGTCGACATGATGTCGAATTGCCAGCCCTGCTTGCGCGCCACGGCGAGCGCCCTCGGCACGTTCGGCCGTTCCATGAAGCCGAAATGGAGGATCAGCCGCATGAACTTGTCGCTGATCGTCTCAATGTGAACGCGCTCCTTGAGCGCAACGCGGGGAATGTCCTCGTTGACGATGGTCAGGATCACATTGTGCTCGTGCAGTACCTTGTTGTGCTTGAGATTGTGGAGCAGCGCCGTCGGCGCAAACTCGGGGTCGCTGGTCAGAAACACGGCGGTGCCGGCGACGATATGAGGCGGCTTCTCCTCGAGGTTCTTGACCAAGGGCTCGAACGGCACTTCGATCCGACGTGTCTTCAGGGCGAGTAGCCTGGTACCGCGGCGCCAGGTCACCATGATGAGAATTAGCGCCGCGCCAACCAGAACCGGCAGCCAGGCGCCCTCGAACAGCTTGAGCGTGCTCGCCATCACGAAGGCGGAGTTGGCGAGAATGAGTGGAACCATCAGCGCTGCCGTCGCCCACAGGCTCCATCGCCACTCCTTCCTAATCACGATGAAGCCGAGGATTCCGGCGGTCCAAACGGTCGTCGCCACGGCGAGCACATAGGCGGCGGCCAGCTCGCTCGACGAGCGGAACATGAACACGAGCAATAGCACGCCCGTCAGCAACAGCCAATTCACCCGCGGCATGTAGATCTGCCCGGCGAGCGCTTCGGAGGTGTGGCGCACTTCCATCCGCGGCAGGAAGCCGAGCTGCATGGCCTGGCGGGTGATGGAATAGGCGCCGGTGATGACGGCTTGGCTCGCGATCGCCGTGGCGGCGGTGGCAAGAGCAACCATCGGGTAGAGCGCCCAGTCGGGATAGAGCAGGTAGAAGGGGTTCTCGATGGTCTCTGGCTTGGCCAGCACCAAGGCGCCCTGGCCGAAATAATTGAGCAGCAGCGCCGGCAGTACGAAATAGAGCCAAGCGGTCTGGATCGGCCTTCTGCCGAAATGGCCGAGATCGTTGTAGAGCGCCTCCGAGCCGGTCACCACGAGGAACACGGCGCCAAGCGTGATCAGCCCGATGATGCCGTGGGTGAGGAGAAACTCGACGCCGTAGACGGGGTTGATCGCGGCGAGCACGGTTGGATTGGCTGCGATTTCTACGGCGCCGGCGATGGCGATAGCGATGAACCAGACCGTGGTGATCGGCGCGAACAAGGCCGAGACCCGTGCCGTTCCACGCGATTGGACCGAGAACAGCACCACGAGAATGACCACGGTGAGCGGCAGCACGTAAGGCCCAAAGGCGGCGGTCGCCACCGTCAGACCCTCCACCGCCGACAGCACCGACAGCGCCGGTGTGATCAAGGTCGAGCCATAGAACATCGAGGCGCCGACGATCCCGAGCGCGAGCACGAGCGGCGTGCGCCGGCCGAGCGCGCGGAAGGCAAGCGCGGTCAGCGCCAAGGTGCCGCCCTCGCCGTTGTTATCGGCGCGCAGCAGGATCAGCACATATTTCAGGGTGACGACGACGATCAGCGACCAGAAGATGAGCGAGAGCACGCCATACACGGCGGCGTGCGTGACCACGCCATCCTCGCCGCCGGCGGCGAGCACCGCCTCGCGCAAGGCGTAGAGGGGGCTCGTGCCGATATCGCCATAGACGACGCCGATCGAGCCGAAAGTCAGCGCCCAAAA
>CAWANV010000020.1:0-6436 GCA_963783455.1 uncultured Alphaproteobacteria bacterium | reverse complement strand
GGAGCCTTCCTGATCGGTCATGGCGGCAGGTAAAAACCATTGCGGGTGTAAAAGTCTAGCGCCTTGCCGCCGTTCCGCCAGCTTCTTAGGGTCCCCCCTTTGCTCAGAAGGCGGGGAAACTTCATCGGCTCCCGTTGCACATCGCCATATTTCCTCCTAAGTGAACGCCAGTCCCCTATAATCGCTTGCCATGTCCAATCTCGAATTTGCCCGCGCCCAGGCGCGCGACACCAAAATCAAGCTTCACGGAACGGACGCCTTCGCCGGCATGGCGAAGGCCGGCCGGCTCGTGGCCGAGGTGCTCGATCTCCTCGCCGATGAGGTGAGGCCGGGCGTGACCACCGAGGCGCTCGATCAGTTCGTGTTCGAGTTCGCCATGGACCAGGGCGCCGTCCCCGCCCCGCTCAATTATCGAGGCTTTCCCAAATCGATCTGCACCTCGCTCAACCACGTGGTCTGCCACGGCATCCCGGGCCCACGCGCCTTGAAGGAGGGCGACATCCTCAATATCGATGTGACGCTCATCGTCGATGGCTGGCACGGCGATTTCGAGCCGCATGTATGCAGTGGGGAAAATCCCCCGCGCCGCGGAGCGCCTGCTTGAAGTCACCTATCACGCGCTGATGCGGGGCGTGGCCGCCGTTAGGCCCGGAGCCACCACCGGCGATATCGGCGCCGCCATCCAGACCTATGCCGAGAGCGAGCGCTGCAGCGTGGTGCGCGATTTCTGCGGCCATGGCTTGGGCCGCGTGTTCCACGACCGGCCGAACATTTTGCATTATGGCGAACCCGGCGAGGGGCTGGCACTCAAGCCCGGCATGCTGTTCACCATCGAGCCGATGATCAATCTCGGTAAGCCGCATGTAAAGATCCTGTCGGACGGCTGGACGGCGGTCACCCGCGACCGCTCGCTGTCGGCCCAGTTCGAGCACACTGTCGGCGTTACCGAGACGGGGTGCGAGGTGTTCACGGTCTCGCCGCGAGGGCTGGACCGGCCTCCTTACGGGCGTCAACCGAGCGACGGCTGAATGGGCTTCAAGGATGCGGGCAAGCCACATTATCTCGGCCATCGCGAGAGGCTTAGGCGACGTTTCCGCGGGGCGGGCCCGGACGCCCTCCCCGACTATGAGCTGCTTGAGCTGATCCTGTTTCGCGCCGCCCCAAGGCGCGACACCAAGCCCCTGGCCAAGGCGCTCATCGCGCGCTTCGGCACCTTCGCCGAAGCCTTGAACGCACCCGAAGAGCTGTTGCGCGAGGTTCCCGGCATCGGGGAGGCGGCGGTGACCGAGCTCAAACTCGTGCGCGCGGCGGCGCTCAGGCTGATGCGCGGCGAGGTGCTTGAGCGGCCGGTGCTGTCATCCTGGGCCCAGGTGCTCGACTATTGCCGCGCCTCAATGGGGTTCGCGAGCAAGGAGCAGTTTCGCATCCTCTTCCTCGACAAGCGCAACCAGATCATTGCCGACGAGGTGCAGCAGACCGGCACCGTCGACCATACCCCGGTCTATGTGCGCGAGGTCGTCAAGCGGGCGCTCGAGCTATCGGCGACGGCCATCGTGCTCGTGCACAATCACCCCTCGGGCGATCCCACGCCCTCCCGCGCCGATATCGAGATGACTAGGCAGATCGTGGCCGCGGCCAAGCCGCTCGGGGTTCTGGTCCATGACCACATCATCGTCGGCAAGCAGGGCCATGCGAGCCTGCGCGGGCTCGGCCTGATCTAGTCGACTTGCCCTCTGCAATTCACGATCGGCATGGCCGACATGCAGGACGTGACGATTGCGAGGTCTGCTGGCAGCAATCAGCCAGGTCCTCGCACCCCCCCCGGGGGGCTTATGGTTACTCCGCGTTAGCATTTCTCCGCCGTATTTTTGCCCAGCACGGGCTGGGGAAACGACTGTCGTGAAGCGTATATGTGCGTTTTTAGGCCTGGTTGCGCTCGCAGCCAGTGCCATGGGTTGCACGATGACCCAGAAGGTCGCCGTCACCGGCTTTGCGGTGGGCGGCCCCATCGGGGCGGGATTAGGCGCGGTTGCCGGCGGCGTTGCGGTACCGGTCGCGATGTCCGACTGAGCCTGGCCGGCCTTTCTAGCGCCCTTTAGCAGACGGCGTGGCAGCCATGCTGCCTGACATCGGCCACGCCCGCTTCGAGCCCGGCAAGGCCGAAGCCTACGATAGAGCGGAGAGACCGCACGAAGGGGAGCAGCCGAAGCGGGCTTACGCCGGCGGCGGGCCGAACACGAGAACGGCGTTGAGGCCGCCAAAGGCGAAGGAATTCGACATGGCGTAGTTGATTTCGCGTTGGCGCCCGACATTCGGCGTGTAGTCGAGGTCGCACTCGGGATCCGGCTCGTCGAGGCCGACCGTCGGCGGCACATACCCTTCCCCGATCGCCTTGATCGCGGCAACGGCCTCGATGCCGCCGCCGGCGCCGAGGCAATGGCCGTGCATCGACTTGGTCGAGGAGATGGAGAGCTTGTTCGCTGCGTTGCCGAACACGCGCTTGATGGCGCGGGTCTCGTTGATGTCGTTGACGGCGGTTGCCGTGCCGTGGGCGTTCACATAGTCGATGTCGGACGCCGCAAGGCCGCTATCGTCAAGGGCGATCTGCATCGCGTATGACGCCCCGTCGATGGAGGGGTTGACCATGTCGGCGGCGTCGGCGGTCATGCCGTAGCCCATCAGCTCGGCAAGGATCGGCGCGCCGCGGGCCTTGGCATGCTCAAACTCCTCGAGCATGAGGATGCCGGCGCCTTCGGCGAGAACGGTGCCGTTGCGCTTCTTGGCGAAGGGCCACAGTCCATCAGGGCTGAGCACGCGCATGGCCTGCCAGGCGCGGGTTGCGCCCCAGTTGAGCGAGGCCTCCGCCGCGCCGGCAAGGCCCAGATCGACCAGGCCTTCGCGGATCATGCGATAGGTCAGTCCGATGGCATGGGTGGCCGTCGAGCAGGCGCTCACCACGCCGAAGGTCGGGCCCTTGATTCCATACTCGATGCTGACATGGGCCGAGGCCGAGCTGCCGATGGCCTTCAGCAGGGTCAGCGGGTGGGTCGCGCGCTTGTTCTCCTTGAACAGCATCTTGTAGGAGAATTCGAGCGTCGTCAGCCCGCCCACACCGGAGCCGATGATGCAGGCCGCGCGATAGGCCTCATGATCCTTGAGGGGCGCATCGAGCTTCGACATGGCGACGGCTTCTTGCGCCGCGCAACCGGCATATTGGGAAAATTTATCGGCGAGCAGCAGCGGCTTGCTTTGCAGCCGCTCCTTCGGATCGAAGTCCGGAATCTCACCCGCAATGGTGATGTAGAGATCCTCGGTGGAAAAGCTCTGCACCTGGCGTATGCCGCACTCGCCGCGTTTGAGCGCCGCCCAAAATTTCTCTACGCCCGTGCCCAAAGGAGTGACGACGCCGTGGCCGGTGACCACGACGCGCCTGCGCCCGTTAGTGTGTGTCATGTAGTGTTAAGCCGTAACTCCCAAGCCTGGTCGACGTCCCGGGAAGGCCCCCGAGCGGAATGGGCTGGATCAAGCTGCTGCGCCGGAAGCCTTCGTCTCTGCGATGATGCTCTTCACCCGATCAACGACGGACCCTACCGTCGCGAACGCCTCCACCTCTTCGTTCGCATTATACGGGATTTCGATACCGAAGGTATCCTCTATATCGAACACGATCACCGCGAGGTCGAGCGATTCGATCTCAAGCTCGCTGAGGGGGGTTTCGAGCGCGACGGGTTTCGATGGGTCCTTCATGTTCTTACGCAAAATCTCGATGATCTTGGTCGCCACCTCGTCCATATCGCTCTCCCTGCCCCGTTAAGGGGGTCCGTGTGTAATGGTCCCTGGCTAAATCATAGCTAACCCGAGGGCAAGTCGGGCATTGGAATAGACTTAAAAACCTGTCGAGTTTACCCGCGACCGTGCCCAAATTATTCCCTGCCGGACGCTCTAATCGCCAAGAAAATTGGCGTTTTTGCGCCTGGCTGCGCCACGGTTTCAGCATATTCCCCCGGCCGAGGTATGGGGCAGGCTCCGATGCTCCTTAACCGGTCCCGTGCTACTATATAATGTTCGATTGGGCCTGCGGCCAATCGCCTCCAGATGGAAGCATCGCGGCCCGTTAAGTGGCGGCAAAGTAAAGCGAAAAAGCAAGAGTCATGGCGAGGAAGCCCAATCCCTCCTCCTTGAGGACGACGCTTTGCGACGCCCGAGCCCCCGAGCGTCCGTGGCTTAAGTCCTACCCGGAAGGCGTCGCCTGGGACGCGCGGTTCAGGCCGGCGCTGGTGGGGAGCCTGCTCGATCAGGCCGTTCAGGCTTACGGCACGCGCCCTTGCACCTATTTCATGGGAAAGCGGTTGAGCTTCGCCGAGATTGGAGAGCTCTCGGACCGGGCGGCCAAAGGCCTGCGGGCGATCGGCGTGGGCGAGGGTGTCAAGGTCGGGCTGTTACTCCCCAACTCGCCTACTTTCGTGATCTTCTATTACGGGGTGCTGAAGGCCGGCGGCACGATCGTCAATTTCAACCCGCTCTACAGTCTCGACGAGATTGAGTTTCAAATTCGCGACAGCGGCACCAAGGTCATGGTGACGCTCGATCTTGCGCTTACCTTCGAGAAGGTCGAGGCGATGCTTGAGCGCGGGGCTCTCGACAAAGCCGTGGTCGCGAGCTTCCCCTCGCTCCTGCCTCCCCTGAAATCGGTCGGCTTCAAGCTCCTGCAGCGCACCAAGCTCGCCAATACGAGCGCCTCTGCCGCAACGGAAAGAATCGTGCCCGAACAGGCGCTCCTTGCCAATGACGGCCGCTATGACCGGCCGGCGATCACGCCCGACGCCATCGCGGTGCTGCAATATACCGGCGGCACCACCGGAACACCGAAAGGGGCGATGCTCACCCACGCCAATCTTACGATCAATGTCGATCAGGTCAGAGCCTGGCAGAATTGGCAGGTGACCGAGAGCGACCGCATGCTCGGCATCCTTCCGCTGTTCCACGTCTTCGCCATGACCACGGTCATGAATTTCGGCATCGCCAGCGGCATGGAGATGATTCTCCTGCCGAAGTTCGAGCTCGTCCCGACCTTGAAGCTGATCGGCAAATTGCGCCCGACCATGATGCCGGGCGTGCCCACCCTGTTCAGCGCCATGATGCGGCATCCGCACATCGCCAATTTCGATCTCTCCTCACTCGAATATTGCATCTCGGGAGGGGCGGCGTTGCCGATCGAGGTGAAGCGCGGCTTCGAGGCCATATCGGGCTGCGGCGTGGTGGAAGGTTACGGCTTGAGCGAAACGTCACCGGTGGTGAGCTGCAATCCGGTCGAGGCCGTAAGGGAAGGCTCGATCGGTCTTCCCCCTCCCCGCCACCGAGATTTCCATCCGCTCGCTCGACGATCCCGCCCTTGAGATGAAGCGCGGCGAACCGGGCGAGATCTGCATCGCCGGGCCCCAGGTGATGACCGGCTATTGGAACAAGCCGCAAGAGACCGAAGGGAGCTTCGTGGGACGCCACTTCCGCACCGGCGACGTGGGCTACATGGACGAGGACGGTTACATTTTCATCGTCGACCGCATCAAGGACATGATCAACGCCTCGGGCTTCAAGGTCTATCCGCGGCGGATCGAGGATGCGCTCTACGAGCACGGCGCCGTCGCCGAGGTGACCGTGGTGGGCATTCCCGACGAATATCGGGGCGAAGCGCCGAAGGCCTTCGTGAAGCTGAAGGAAGGCAAACAGGCAACGACGGCGGAATTGCTCCAATTCCTGAGAGGGAAGCTCTCCAAGCTCGAGCTGCCGGCCGAGATCGAGTTCCGCGATCAGCTGCCTAAGACCATGGTGGGCAAGCTGTCGAAAAAGGAACTCCGCGCGGAAGCGAAGCGCTGATCCGCTCGGCCGGACCAATCAGCGTACGCGATTCCTTAGACGATCGCGCGACGTTGCGATGCTCGAAGCTCCAGCTCTGACGGTCCTACCGCAACCACGGCAAGAACTCTTGATCCTGCTCCTGCCGCCGCAGGGCGCGCTTTTGTCTCCGTGTCAGCGGCGGTTCCTCCACCATGGCCGCTTCGGCCGTCGCTGCTTGCGAGGCCTCTGCGCCGTCCGCGTCAGCCTGCGCTGCGCCGTCCGCGTCAGCCTGCGCTGTGTCGGCGTCCTGCGGCGCGGGCGCTCCTTGCTCGGCGGGCTTGGCCGGCGTCGCGGTCTTCGGCGCCGGGTTGGCGGAAGCGGTGGCGATCGGTTTCGCCTTCGCCTTAGGTTTCGCTTCCGGGAGCGGAACAGCGTCGGCAGCCGGCTCGCCCGAAATGGGCGCGACAGCTTCGGCGGCGATCGGCTCGGTCATAATGATCATGCTCAAGACGTTCTCGCCCGAAAGGCGGGCGGCCGTTTCCGGGCTGGCAGAGACCTTGAGGAAGCCGTAACCCCGGCGCGCATTGTACTCGGCAGGCGG
>CAWANV010000019.1:0-754010 GCA_963783455.1 uncultured Alphaproteobacteria bacterium | reverse complement strand
GTGTCCGGCGAGAAGCGCATGGGCATCGTGGTCTCGGTGAAGACTACCGTTTCGCGCGCATAGTCCGAGACGTTGACGCAGCAATTGTCGGTGAGCTTGGGGTCGAAGATCGCGGCGACGCGCCCGAACAAGGTCCGGCAGGGGTCGGTGGCGAATTCGGCATAGGAGATCTTGCCGGTCTTCTCGGCGGCGCAAAATGCTTTGCTCTTGAGAAAGCGGTTCGCATAACTCACGCGCCCGCCCGCGAAGGCGAAGCGATGCAGCATCGCCAATCCGTCGAACCAGTGATTATAGGTGCGGGCACCCACCTCGAATTTCGAGGGCCCGGTGCGGAGCAACGCGCCTCTCAGCCAGGGGGGAAGCGCGCCCGTGACGGGGAGCGCAACGGGTTCGGCGATCTCGACCGTCAGCGAGCGGAAGCCTGCGCCATAGGGAAAGGGGGTCTTGTCTAGCATCGGAAGTCTCTCTTCAATGCGAGTCGCGGAGGAGAGTTTGCTACGTTGAAGTAAACATTTCACCGTCAGGCAGGAGGTTGCCACTCACCCCACCCGGCTCGGCCTTCAGCCGAGCCGCCCTCCCCATCAAGGGGAGGGATGGAGCTCGTGGCGGGCTGAGCAAACTCTCATACCTCCCCCTCGTGGGGAGGTCGGCGCGCTTGCGCGCCGGGTGGGGGGTGAACTCAGCCTAGGTTGCCGATCGTTGTAGCATTGGCTCAATCCGGACGGCGAGATCGAGCAGGGCCTCGTCGCCGCCTTTCCAGCCAATGAAAGAGAGGCCGATGGGGCAGCCCGCAGCCTCGGCGGCGGGAATGGAGATTTGCGGAAGACCGGCATGGCCGGCAAGGCAGGTGCTTTCAAGGGTCAGCCTGCGGAACTCCGCAAACGAGGCGCCGTCGGGTATATCGCGCGCGGGCGGCAAGGTCGGCGTGGTCGGCAGCACGATCACGCTTCCCGGCTGGGCAATCCCATTTAGGCGCTTGGATATCTCGGCCCGAACCGCGCGGGCCGCTTCCGCCTCGGCAAAGGTGATTTTCGCCGCCATCTCGAACCGCTCCTTGATGCCGGGGCCGAGCTCGACATTGTGGGACTGGATGAAAGGGAGCAGCGTCGACTGGATCTCGAAGCCCTGAATGACTCGGAAGGCATCGCGCCAATTGTCGATATCTGCTCCGGCGACGATTTTCCGCTCGGCTTGAGGTAGCGCGCCGCCGATGCGGGAGAACACCTGCCAGAGCGCCGCGTCCGCGCTCGTCTCCGCACGCTCGAACATGTCCTCGGCAAGGATGAGGCGCTTGACCTCCGCGTCGACCCGCTCGCCGTCGAGCAGCACGAGGCCGAGGTCGCGGAACAGTTTCGCCTCGCGCGCCAGGAAGCCGATAGTGTCGAAGCTCGGCGCCATGGCGGTCGCGCCCTTGGTGTCGATGCGGCCATGCGTGGGCCTGAGGCCATAAAGCCCGCAGAAAGACGCCGGCACGCGGATCGAGCCGCCGGTGTCGCTGCCGAGGGCGAAATCGCACAGCGCGGCCGCCACCGCTGCTGCCGAGCCGCAGGAGGAGCCTCCCGTCACGTGCCTCAGCGCACGCGGGTTGACCGGCTGGCCGTAATGGGCGTTGGTGCCGAGCACGCTGTAGAAGAACTCGTCGCAGATGGTGATGCCGGTGCATGAGGCGCCGGCCTCGAGCAGGCGCGTGATGACGGGGGCCGTCTCCTGCGCGGGCGTGGCATGCTCATAATAGTTGGGGTTGCCGTTTCCGACCTTGCGGCCGGCGATGGCGAACAGGTCCTTCACCATGAAAGTCAGCCCCGCGAGCGGGCCTTGCTCCCGGCCAACCAGCGGCTCCTTCAGGGTATGGGGAACGAGGGCGTTGACGGGGTCGTGGTCTGGAGCGGAGATCATGCGGCTCTCGTGGCGATGCTTTGATGGGTGCGGCGAGTAGTAGCCATATAACAGCGGCGAGCATTGCTCAATTCATTGGAGGCCGGAGGACCGCCCGTGGGAGGGGAGCAGCCTAGAGACCAGAGCTTGCCGCGCGCGGTGTGGGCGCTCGGGCTCACCTCGTTGTTGATGGATACCTCTTCCGAGCTGATCCATGGGCTGCTCCCTGTCTTTCTCGTCGTCACGCTTGGCGCCAGCGCGACCGCGCTTGGAGTGGTCGAGGGCATTGCCGAGGCGACGGCGCAAGTAACCCGCGTGTTCTCCGGCTGGCTCTCAGACGCGTTGGGGCGGCGCAAGGCCCTCACCGTTGCTGGCTACGGCCTTGCCGCCGTCACCAAGCCGCTGTTCCCGCTCGCCAACTCCATCGGGCTTGTGTTGGTCGCCCGCTTTCTCGACCGCATCGGCAAGGGAATCCGCGGGGCGCCCCGCGATGCGCTCGTCGCCGACCTGACGCCAGCCGACAAAAGGGGCGCGGCTTTCGGCCTTCGCCAGTCGCTCGACACGGTGGGCGCCACGCTCGGTCCCGCCGCAGCCATCGGCTTGATGTATCTTTTCGACGACGACATCCGCACCGTGCTGTGGTTCGCCGTGATCCCTGCGGTGATGGCGGTCGCCGTTCTTGTGTTCGGCGTTAAGGAGCCTAGCCGGCCGCGACGGAAGACGCGAGCCCCGCTTAGGGCCAAGGAGGTCGGCGAACTTGGCTCGGCCTATTGGCTGGTCATCGTCGCCGGCGCCGTCTTCACCTTGGCGCGCTTCAGCGAAGCCTTTCTCGTCATCCGCGCGCTAGACGGCGGGTTGGCGCTTGCCTGGGCTCCGGCGGTCATTGCGGTGATGAGCCTCGTCTTTGCGGCAAGCGCCTATCCGGCGGGCAGGCTCCAGGACAAGATCGGCGCGCGGCCGCTGCTCCTGTTTGGCCTCTCTGCCCTGATCGCGGCCGATCTCGTGCTTGCCTTTGGCCCATCGCTCCTTGCCATCTTCCTCGGCATCGGGCTGTGGGGTTTGCATATGGGCCTCACCCAAGGCGTGCTCGCGGCCCTTATCGCGGCGACCGCGCCAGAGCGCCTGCGCGGCACGGCTTTTGGGCTGTTCGGCCTCATCACCGGGCTTGCCAGCCTGCTGGCGAGCGTGCTGGCCGGGGTCCTGTGGGATAGGATCGGCGCGGCGGCGACCTTCCTGGCCGGCGCCGCCTTCGCCGCAATGGCCCTCATGGCCTTCCTGCTCGTCAAGCAAGGACCGGGCGGCCTCGCTGGCAAGACGGGCGCCACTCGCCCTATATAGCGGCAAAGGCAAGGCTCCAAAGGCAAGGCTCCGATGCAGGCTCAGGCGATACACTTCCGCAAGATGAACGGGCTCGGCAACGACTTCGTCGTGCTCGACGCGCGGGTCGCGCGCGCTTGACCCTTGGGCCCGACGCGGTGCGCGCCATCGCCGACCGCAAAGAGGGCGTCGGCTGCGATCAGATCATCGCGCTCGAGCCGTCTCAGCATGCCGATGTGTTCATGCGCATCTGGAATGCCGATGGCGGCGAGGTGGGCGCGTGCGGCAACGCGGCGCGCTGCGTGGCGGCGCTCCTCGCCGCCGAGCGTGGCGAGCCAAAAGTCAGCATCGAGACGGAAAGCGGGGTGCTCGGCGCTGTCGTCAACGAAGACGGCAGCGTCACCATCGACATGGGCGCGCCCCGCTTCGCTTGGGATCAGATTCCTCTCGCCGAGCCGTTCCACGACACGCGGCGCATCGAGCTTCAGCTCGGCCCGATCGACGACCCGGTGCTGCACACGCCGTCGGCGGTCAATGTCGGCAACCCGCATTGCCTCTTCTTCGTCGATGACGTGGAGGCCCACGATCTTGCCCGCTTCGGGCCGATGCTCGAGCACCATCCGCTGTTCCCCGAGCGCGCCAATATCTCTCTCGTCCAGGTCATCGGCCCCGATGCGCTCAAGGTGCGGACCTGGGAGCGCGGCGCGGGGCTGACGCGGGCCTGCGGCACGGCCGCTTGCGCCGCGGCTGTCGCCGCCGCGCGGCGCGAGCTTGTGGGCCGCAAGGTCAAGGTGAGCCTGCCGGGCGGCGATCTTCTGATTGAATGGCGGGAGATCGACGGCCATATCCTGATGACCGGCCCCTACGCGCTCGACTACGAGGGCACCTTGCCCGCGGCGCTCTTCCAACGCGTCGGCGCTTAAGACTATCGGCGCAAGACCAAACTCCCCGCTCCCCCTTGTGGGGAGCACGCGCGCCATCTGGCGCGCGGAGGGGGTGAATCGAGAGGGGGGTGAACCGAAATGAGTCTTTGTGTTCGACCCCCCTCCCTATCCCTCCCCCGCAAGGGGGGAGGGGAGAGCAAGCGGCCAGTCCCGTTGAGCGGGGGTCTGACTCGGTCATAGTTTCATGTTAGAAGCCGCCAATGTCGGATATCGAGATCATCACCTTCGGCTGCAGGCTCAATGCCTATGAATCCGAAGTCATGCGCGAGCATGCGGCCGCCGCGGGGCTGAGCGACGCGGTGATCGTCAACACCTGCGCGGTGACGGCCGAGGCCGTGCGCCAGGCAGGGCAGGCGATCCGCAAAGCACGCCGCAAGCATCCTCAAGCCAAGATCATCGTCACCGGCTGCGCGGCGCAGATCGATCCCGCGCGCTTCGCCGCGATGGACGAGGTCGATCACGTCATCGGCAATCAGGAGAAGCTCGAGGCCAAGACTTTCGCGGGCCTCGGCATCGAAGGCAGCGAACGGGTCGTGGTCAACGACATCATGTCGGTCAAGGAGACCGCCTCGCATCTGATCGAAGGCTTCGGCACCCGCGCGCGGGCTTATGTGCAAATCCAGAACGGCTGCGACCACCGCTGCACCTTCTGCGTCATCCCCTTCGGCCGCGGGCCGTCGCGCTCGGTGCCGGCGGGCGAGGTGGTGGCGCAAGTGCGGCGGCTCGCCGAGAAGGGCTATGCCGAGATCGTGCTGACCGGCGTCGACATCACCGCCTATGGCAAGGACCTGCCCGGCGACATGACCCTCGGCAAGCTCGTGCGCACGGTGCTCAAGCTCGTGCCCGAGCTTCCGCGCCTCAGGCTCTCCTCGATCGATTCGGTCGAGGCCGACCCGGCGCTGCTCGCGGCCATCGCCGAGGAGGAGCGGCTGATGCCGCATCTGCATCTATCGCTGCAATCGGGCGACGACCTCACTTTGAAGCGCATGAAGCGGCGGCATGCCCGCGCCGACTCGGTCGGCTTTTGCGAGGCGATGCGCCGCGCCCGGCCCGACATGGTGTTCGGCGCCGATCTCATCGCCGGCTTCCCCACCGAGACCGAAACCATGTTCCGGAATTCGCTCACGCTGGTCGACGAGTGCGGGCTGACCTTCCTGCATGTGTTTCCCTATTCGGCGCGGGAGGGCACGCCGGCCGCGCGCATGCCGCAAATTCATGGCGCGGTGATCGCCAGGCGCGCGGGCGAGCTGCGCGCGAAGGGCGTCGCGGCGCTCAAGTCGCATCTTGAAGGCGCCAAGGGGCGCCGCATCAATGTGCTCATGGAGAACGAGGTCCAAGGGCGCTCAGCCGATTTCACGCCGGTGCGCCTCGAAGCCGAAGAAGGCGCGGGCGCGCTGGTCGATGCCGTGGTGGCCGGCGACGACGGGGCCGCGCTCATCGCGGTGAGGCCATGAGCGACGGCAAGAAGGAAAAGCCCAAAGCTTCGGCTGAGCCGAAGCGGAGCTGGTTCGATCAGCTCCGCAAGGTCTCGCCCGCACCTCCAATGCCCTGTCCGACAATCTCGCCAGCGCGCTCACCAAGCGGAAGCTCGATGAGGACACGCTCGATCGGATCGAAGAGGTCTTGATCAAGGCCGATCTCGGGGTCGCCATGGCCGGGCGCATCCGCGCGGCAATCGCCAGAGGCCGTTACGACAGGGGGCTCGATGAGGGAACGGTGCGCGAGGTTCTGGCCGCAGAGATCGCAAGCGTGCTTGAGCCGGTGGCGGAAGCCTTCCCGCTCTCGGGCGCACGTCCCCATGTCTTCCTCGTGGTCGGCGTGAACGGCACCGGCAAGACCACCACCACGGCCAAGATGGCGCATCAGTTCAAGCGCCAGGGTTTGAGCGTCATGCTCGCCGCCGCCGATACCTTCCGCGCCGCGGCCATCGATCAGCTCAAAGTGTGGGGCGGGCGTGTGGGCGCCGAGGTCGTCGCCAAGGAGGTGGGCGTCCGACCCGGCAGGGGTCGCCTATGAAGCGTTCGAGCGCGCCCGCGCGGAAGCCGCGGACGTGCTCCTCATCGACACCGCCGGGCGCCTCCAGAACAAATCCGACCTCATGGCCGAGCTCGCCAAGATCGTGCGCGTGTTGAAGAAGCTCGACGCGACTGCGCCGCACGGCGTCATCCTCGTGCTCGACGCCACCACCGGGCAGAACGCGCTCAATCAGGTCGAGATCTTCAAGGAGATCGCGGGCGTCACCGGGATCGTGGTGACCAAGCTCGACGGCACGGCGCGCGGCGGCATCCTTGTCGCCATCGCCGAGCGCTTCAAGCTTCCCATCAACGCCATCGGCATCGGCGAAGGTCTCGACGATCTCAAGCCGTTCGATGCGCAGGACTTCGCGCGTGCGATCGCGGGAGCAAAGAGCGAGAATGAAGCAGCCGCCTGAGTCCAAGGTCGCGGCGCCCGCGGAGGCCGCTTCCTCCCAACCCGCGCTGTGGCCCAAGCTCGCCATCGAGCTCGGACCTTTGCTCGTGTTTTTCGCCGGCAACGCCGTGGCGGGGATCTATGCCGGCACGGCCGCCTTCATGGTGGCGACGCTCGATCTCGCTCGCGGTCGCCCGCCTCCGCTACCACAAGCTGCCGGTCATGCCGCTCGTCAGCGGCGTCATCGTGCTCGTGTTCGGAGGGCTCACGCTCTATCTCCGCGACGATACCTTCATCAAGCTCAAGCCGACCATCGTCTATTCGATGTTCGCCGTGCTGCTCGCGGTGGGGCTCCTGCTGAAGAAGCCTCTGCTCGAGCTGTTGTTCGGCCCGGCCTTCGCGCTCACCGAGGAGGGCTGGCGCAAGCTCACCGTGCGCTGGGCGGCCTTCTTCGTCGCCATGGCGATCGTCAACGAAATCGTCTGGCGCAATTTCTCGACCGATGCCTGGGTCAGCTTCAAGGCGTTCGGCTTCCTGCCGCTCACCTTCCTGTTCGCGCTCGCCCAGGTGCCGCTCATGCACCGCCATGGCGAGCCGCCACGCGCCGAAGCGGGCGACCCCGAAGCCGAAGAGCGAACTTAAGCCGTCCCTTAACGTTATCCCGCTTGTACGGACTGCCCTCTCTTGCAAGCGGAATTTTGCCGTACCGATATCCTGCCGCATCGGCCCAAATTCTAGGCATGGGGGCCGGTCATTGGCGGAATATGGCGGACCGCCCTGCAACCTCTCGTTTGCTGTTCGCCCTTCCGGGTTGTAAAAGGATAGCGAAGCGCCCTTGACGGGCAAGGGTTAGCTTTAGGGAGATACACGCCTTACGCGAGTAGGGCGCGTGGCAAAATGGTTAAAGGAGGGAAAGACCTCGACCGCTCGGCGATGCATTTGCTCCATCGCGCGGGCCAATGCGCGGCGGACATCTTCTCGTCGGAAGCGCGCACGAGCGGGCTCACTCCTCGCCAATTCGCCGTGCTCATGGTGGTCGCCGACGAGGAGGGGCTCACCCAGACCGACCTCGTCGAGCGCACCGGCATCGATCGATCGACTCTTGCCGATATTGTCGCGCGGCTGCTCGGCCGGGGACTGATCCAGCGCCGCCGCGCCAAGGAAGATGCCAGAGCCTACGCCATCAAACTTTCCCCGCAGGGCGCCAAGGCCCTGCGCGACGCCCAGCCCGGCGCCGCCGCAGCCGATCAAAAGCTGCTCGCCAACCTCCCGCCTGCCAAGCGGCAGGAATTTCTCGACACTCTCAATCTGATCGTCACCGCCGTCCGCAAATAGCGGGTCGCCTGCACTCATCGTCTCGTCATCACCGGCGAAAGCCGGGATCCAGAATGCATCGGTGCGCTCCGCCGCTGGATTCCGGCTTGCGCCGGAATGACGGAGAAGGAGCGGGCATGCGCAACAGTTCGGCTCGTCAGCCTTGCGGCGGCTGCTGGCGGCTTTAGCAGCGGCAGGATCTTGTCCTTGATCGCGTCCTCGGTCAGAGGGCCGACATGGCGGTAGGCGATCTTGCCGTCGCCGGTGACCACATAGGTCTCGGGCACGCCATAGACGCCGAAATCGATGGCGACGCGTCCCGAGGCATCGGCGCCGACCCGCGCATAAGGGTTGCCGTAGCGGCCGAGGAAGCGCCGCGCCGAAGCCGTATCGTCCTTATAGTCGATGCCGTAAAGCCTGATGCCCGGCTCCTTGCCGAGAGCGAGCAGCAGCGGATGCTCGACCTGACATTCGACGCACCAGGAGGCGAAGACGTTGACGATGGTGGGCTCGCCTTGCGCGAGGTCGGATGACGGCAAAGCCCGGAACCTCTTTCCCATCGGCGCTCAGGCCGTCGATGGGGGGCAGGGTGAACTCGGGCACGGGCTTGCCGATCAGGGCGAAGGCAGAAGCGAGGGATCGCCGCCATGGAGCGCGTACCAGAAGAGACCCGCCAGCACGGCGAAAATCAGCAGCGGAAGGGCGGGCCCGAAGCGCCGGAAGGAAGGCGCGCGCGTCACCTCGGTCATGGGCGGCGCTTCCGCGGCGGCTTCGCCGCCTTGCGCGCGTCGGGCTTCGCCGGAGCGCTCGCCGAGCGCCGCCTGATCCCCCTCCGCTCGAGATCGGCGAGAAGCCGGCGCTGCTTGCGGTCGTCCGCGACGATGGCCAAAGCGAGCGCCGCCACCGCAACGAAGGTCACGCCATAGGCGGCGAGGATGAAGATCGCGTGCGGGCCGAGGTCGGGCATTGGCTTCCGCTCAAGCCTCGACCAGAGCGGCGCGCTCGACTTGGGTCAGCTGCAACGCGCGCACGCGCCGGCGCATAGATCTCGGCGCGCATGGCGATGAGATGGAGCAGCACGAAGAGCAGAGTGAAGGCGACGGCCATGACGAAGAGCGGCCAAAGCATGGAGGGATCGATGGTCGGGCCGCCGAGGCGGATGATGCTCGCCGGCTGGTGCAGCGTGTTCCACCAATCCACCGAGAATTTGATGATGGGGATGTTGATGGCGCCGACCAGCGCGAGGATGGCGGCGGCGCGTCCGGCGCGGCCCGGCTCCTCGATCGCCTGCCACAGCGCGATCAATCCGAGATAGAGCAGGAACAGCACGAGCATCGAGGTGAGCCGCGCGTCCCACACCCAATAGGTGCCCCACATGGGCTTGCCCCACAGCGAGCCGGTGACGAGCGCGATGAAACAGAAGGTGGCGCCGATCGGGGCGGCGGTCTTGGCGGCGACGTCGGCCAGAGGATGGCGCCAGATCAAGCGTGCCGAGGGCGGCGGAAGCGATCAGCATATAGCCGAACATGGCGAGCCAGGCGGCGGGCACGTGGACGAACATGATCCTGACGGTCTCGCCCTGCTGGTAGTCGGGCGGCGCCACGAAGAAGGCGAGGTAGAGGCCGACGCCGAGAAGGATCAGGGTCGCGCGCGTCAACCACGGGAACGAGGCGGTCGACGAGGCTCAAGAAGCGCGTCGGATTGGCGAGGCTGATCATGGGGCTGATCTAGTGGGTTTGCCGAAGCGGTGCAACGATCTCCCCGCTCCCCCCTTGTGGGGGAGCACGATCGGCCTCGCGCGATCGGAGGGGGGGTCATTCCTAGGCGCCAGATCACCTGCTCACCCCCCTCCCTAGCCCTCCCCCGCAAGGGGGGAGGGGAGAGCAAGCTGCCTCGCTGACATAGTTCGCGACTGCATCATCTGAGCGCGGTGCGGAGCGCGGCGGCGGCGGCGAGGGGCGCGAGCACGATGCTGGCAAGGCTCAGCGCGCACAGCATGAGAAAGGGCGGCCAGGGCGAGGCGGGGCCGGTGATGGCGGCAGAGGCGGTCGGCCACGCCGAAGATCAGCACCGGCACATAGAGCGGCAGCACGAGCAGAGCGAGCAGGAGCCCGCTTCGCCGCAAGCCCAGAGTGAGGCTCGCGCCGATGGCGGCGACGAAGCTCACCGCCGGCGTGCCGGCCAGCATGGCGAGCACGAGCAAGGGCATCGCCTGCAGCAGGCAGATTGAGCAGAAGCCCGAGCAGCGGCGCGAGCAGCGCCAGCGGCACGCCGGTGGTGAGCCAATGGGCGAGGCTCTTGATCGCGGCGACGAGCGGCAAGGGCAATGGCCCGGTGATGAGCACGTCGAGCGCGCCATCCTCGTAATCGTTGTGGAAGATGCGGTCGGCGGAGAGAAGCGCGGCGAGCAGGAGCGCCACCCACAACTTGCCGGCCGCGATGCGGGCGAGAAGATTGAGGTCGGGCCCAAGCCCGAGCGGCGTGATGGCGACGACGACGAGATAGAAGCCGAGCGCCGTGCCGATGGCGCCGCCTTCGCGAAAGGAGAGCCTCACGTCGCGCTTGAGGAGGGCGAACGCCGCGCTCACGAGACGCGCTCCTTGCCGAGCGCGAGTTTATGCGCGAACTTCGTCTTGAGCGGGGTATGGCTCGCCACCAAGGCGATGCCGCCCGCTGCGAGGTGATCCTTGATGGCAGCGTCGAGCAGCTTGACCGAGGCGGCGTCGAGCGAGGATTGCGGCTCGTCGAGCAGCCAGATCGGACGCGGCGCGGCAAAGAGGCGGGACAGCGCGAGCTTCCGCTTCTGCCCGGCCGACAGGAGGCCGGCGGGAAGATCGGCAAGAGGGGTCAGCCCAAAGGCCGCAAGCGCGCGCTTAAGCCCCGCGCCATCCTCGTTCGAGAAAATCGGCCCAAAAGGCGAGGTTCTCGCTGACGCTCAGGCTCGCCTTCACCGCATTGGCGTGGCCGACATAGTGGCAAAGCTCGGGCAGGGCGGCATCGGGGCCGGCGCCCTCAAGACGGAGCTCTCCGGCCGCAAGGGGAAGGAGCCCCGCGATCTGCCGCAAAAGGCTCGTCTTGCCGGCGCCGTTAGGGCCGCTCACGAGCAGGGCCTCGCCCGGCGCAAGCCTGAAGCTCAAGTCCTGGAAGACGATCCTGCCGCCGCGCTGGCAGCTGATGTCATGGGCGGCGAGGCCGATCGTTCTAGGCATTTGCTCGGAATTTGCGCAAGTTGAGACTGGGAGAGGCACGCGTCCCGAAGGATTCGACGCCCCTAAGCTCTCTTCGCGTCATTGTCTCGTTGCCGCAAGCGCTTTTATATAGAGCCGGAGCGCGCAGTTCGGTGTCACCTAGCGAGCTCGTCAACCCTGACATCTGGCACCCGAAACCTGCATTGGCCACGCCTTTGCATGCGCTTCGACTGACGCCTTCGCAAAGGAGATCCCGTTGACCGCGGCACTTGAACCCTCGCTCGACAGCTTCAATTGCCGGCGCACGCTCAAAGTCGACGGTGAGAAATACGATTATTTCAGCCTGACCGAGGCCGAGGCCAACGGGCTTGCCGGCATCGGCAGCCTGCCCTTCTCGCTCAAGGTGCTGCTCGAAAATCTGCTCCGCCACGAGGACGGACGGACCGTCACCGCCGACGACATTCGCGGCATCGCGCTCTGGCTCAACGAGCGCAAGAGCGACCGCGAGATCGCCTTCCGCCCGGCGCGCGTGCTCATGCAGGACTTCACCGGCGTCCCCGCCGTGGTCGATCTCGCCGCCATGCGCGACGCCATGGCGGAGCTTGGCGGCGACCCGAAGAAGATCAACCCGCTGGCGCCGGTCGACCTCGTCATCGACCATTCGGTCATGGTCGATGCCTTCGGCTCGGACCAAAGCCTTCCAGATCAATGTCGACAAGGAATATGAGCGCAACGGCGAGCGCTACGCCTTCCTGCGCTGGGGGGCGGGCGCCTTCGACAATTTCCGCGTGGTGCCGCCCGGCACCGGCATCTGCCACCAGGTCAATCTCGAATATCTGGCGCAGACGGTGTGGACCAAGGAGGCGAATGGGGGGAACCCGGTCGCCTTCCCCGACACGCTGGTCGGCACCGACAGCCACACCACCATGGTCAACGGGCTCTCGGTGCTCGGCTGGGGCGTCGGCGGCATCGAGGCCGAGGCGGCCATGCTCGGCCAGCCGATCTCCATGCTGATCCCCGAGGTGGTGGGCTTCCGCCTCACCGGCGAGCTCAAGGACGGCGTCACCGCGACCGACCTCGTGCTGACCGTCACCGAGATGCTGCGGCGGGCGGGCGTGGTCGGCAAGTTCGTGGAGTTCTTCGGCATCGGGCTTGGCAATCTGCCGCTCGAGGACCGCGCCACCATCGCCAACATGGCGCCGGAATATGGCGCGACCTGCGGCTTCTTCCCGATCGACGAGGAGACGCTCGTCTTATCTCGAGGCGACCGCGCGCAAGGAGCAAGCGCATCGCGCTGGTCAAGGCCTATGCCAAGGCGCAAGGCCTGTTCCGCACGAGCAAGACGCCGGACCCGGTGTTCACCAAGACGCTCCACCTCGATCTCGGCGATGTCGAGCCGTCGATCGCCGGACCTAAGCGTCCCCAGGACCGCGTGCCGCTCGCCCGCGCCGCTTCCGCCTTCGCCGAGGCGCTCGACAAGGAATACGGCAAGGGCGCGGAAGCGGGGAAGCGGGTGCCGGTCAAAGGCAAGAATTTCGACCTCGGCCACGGCGACGTGGTCATCGCCGCCATCACCTCCTGCACCAATACCTCAAATCCCTTCGTGATGGTCGCGGCAGGGCTCCTGGCCAAGAACGCCGTGAAGCGGGGCTTGAGCGTCAAGCCGTGGGTCAAGACCTCGCTCGCGCCGGGATCGCAGGTGGTGACCGATTATCTCGAGAAGGCGGGGCTGCAGAAGGAGCTCGATACGCTCGGCTTCAATCTCGTCGGCTATGGCTGCACCACCTGCATCGGCAATTCGGGGCCGCTGCCTGAGGAGATCTCCCACACCATCCACGAGCATGGGCTCGCCGTCGCCTCGGTGCTGTCCGGCAACCGCAATTTCGAGGGCCGCGTCAATCACGACGTGCGCGCGAACTATCTCGCCTCGCCGCCGCTGGTGGTGGCCTACGCCATCGCCGGCTCGATCATGATCGACCTCGCCACCGAGCCGCTCGGCGCGGGCGCCGGCGGTGAGCCCGTCTATCTCAAGGACATCTGGCCGTCGGCGAAGGAGATCGCCAAGGTGGTGCGCAAGGCGGTGAAGAAGTCGATGTTCAAGAAGCGCTATGGCGACGTGTTCCGCGGCGATCCCGAGTGGCGCGAGATCGAGGTGAAGGGCGGGCTCACCTATGACTGGGGCGCGGACTCGACCTATGTGCAGAACCCGCCTTATTTCACCGGCATGTCGTTGACGCCTTCGCCGGTGACGGACGTCGAAGGCGCGCGCATTCTCGGCCTCTTTCTCGACTCCATCACCACCGACCACATCTCGCCGGCGGGCGCGATCAGGCGCGACAGCCCGGCCGGCCGCTACCTGATCGAGCATGGCGTCGCCGTCCACGACTTCAATTCCTACGGCTCGCGGCGCGGCAATCACGAGGTGATGATGCGCGGCACCTTCGCCAACACCCGCATCAAGAACCTGATGGTGCCAGGGGTCGAGGGCGGCGTGACGATCCACTACCCTTCAGGCGAGCGCATGGCGATCTACGACGCGGCCATGCGCTATGCGGGCGAAGGGGTCCCGCTCGTCGTCTTTGCCGGCAAGGAATATGGCACCGGCTCCTCGCGCGACTGGGCGGCGAAAGGCACGCGCCTGCTCGGCGTGCGCGCGGTGATCGCCGAGAGCTTCGAGCGCATCCACCGCTCGAACCTGATCGGCATGGGCGTGCTGCCGCTCCTCTTCGCCGAGGGCATGTCGTGGCAATCGCTCGGCCTCAAGGGCGACGAGAGGGTGAGCCTCAAGGGCTTGAGCGAGATCAAGCCCATGCAGTGGCTTGAGGCCGACATTGCCTATGCGAGCGGCGAGACGCGCGCGGTGCCGTTGCGGGCGGCGATCGATACTTTCGACGAGCTCGACTATTTCCGCAACGGCGGCATTCTGCACTATGTCCTGCGGTCGCTTGCCAGGGAAGCTGCTTAGCTACTTAGCCGGCCTGGAGCGAAGTCGATGCGCGCAGCTCCGACCAGCGACTGATTGATAACGACGAAGGCCCCTTGCAGGGCGAGGGTGGCCATGATGGCGGCAACCGCGACGTCGGGCCAGCCGGTGCCGGTGCCGAACACGCCGAGCGCGGCAAGCAGCACCGCGAGATTGCCGAGCACGTCGTTGCGCGTGCAAATCCAGGCCGAGCGCATATTGGAGTCGCCGCCGCGGTAAGCCCACAAGAGACCGAATGAGGCTGCGTTGGCGAGTAGCGCGGCAGTGCCCACCGCGCCCATGGTGAAGGCCTCGGGCAAAGTGCCGTGCCATATGTGCCAGGCGGTGACCCCGAGCACCCACAAGCCGAACACGCCCATGGTCGCGCCCTTCAACAACGCGGCCATGGCGCGATAGCGCAGCGCCATGCCGACGACGAAGAGGCTGATGGCGTAGTTGCCGGCGTCGCCGAGAAAATCGAGAGCATCGGCTTGCAGCGACGCCGAACCCGCCGCCAGGCCGGCCGCGACCTCAATCGCGAACATCGCCGCGTTGATGGCGAGCACGGCCCACAGAACGCGGCGATAGCCTTCATTCCCGCGATGGGTGTCGACTGGGCTGGTTGCAGCACGAGGCGCTCATGAGCAGACGCGTTCCCATTCTCACCAAGACGACCTATTCATATAGGGCTGCTTGCCCTCGGCAGTCACTCAGTTGTGACCCTGGGTGAGCGTTTTTTGCCGGATATTTCGGCCCGCTTCCTGCATTCTATGAGCCATGAGGCCTCCTTTCCGCTCAGGCGCTGCTGCGCTGCTTGCGCTCGTCCTCGCCGCCTTGGCCGCACCTTGCATGGCCGAGCCGCCCAAGCCCGCGGCGCCAAGCACTGCGGTGCTCGAGCTGTTCACCAGCCAGGGCTGCTCCTCCTGTCCGCCCGCCGATGCGCTGCTCGCCGAGCTCGGCAAGCGGCCGGGCCTCGTCACGCTGTCCTACTCGGTCGATTATTGGAACTATCTCGGCTGGCACGACACGCTCTCCAGCCCCGCCAATAGCGAGCGCCAGCGGGAATATGCGCGCATGCGCGGCGACGGCAAGGTCTACACGCCGCAAATCGTGGTCGACGGCCTCACCCACGTGAATGGCAGCAACGAGGCGGCGATCGAGATGGCGATGCGGTCGGCGGCGATAAGGCTCAAAGACGTCAGGGTGCCGGTCAACATGCACGCCGAAGGCGACACGCTGGTGATCGGCATCGGGGCGGCGCCTGACAATTCCGACAAGCGGGACGCCACCGTGTGGCTTGCCATCGCCAAAGAAATGGAAACGGTGTCGATCACCCGCGGCGAGAACCGCGGGAAGAAGCTCAGCTATTCTCACCCGGTCCGGGACCTGTCGCCGGTCGGCATGTGGAAGGGCGAGGCGATGACGCTGAAGCTCCCGCTGAAAGACCTCAAGACCATGGGCGGCGATTGTCTGGTGGCGCTCTTGCAAGTGGAGAATGGGGGACCGATCCTCGGCGCCGCCGAGTACGATCGGCCCTAGGACTCCAGCGCACTTTCCCCCGCAAAGCAAAACGGGCCGGCTGACCGGCCCGTCTGACGCTTCAATGAGCCTCAAAATGAAGTGGCCCGGTCCGAGAGAAGACCCCGGGGGGCTGGGGGGCTGAGATTCCGAAGCCTCTCTATTTGGACCGGGCCGAGAGGCAACGATCGTCATCATAAGGGTCTTTGGGGCGCGGCAACGGCTGAACTTGGGCTGAACTGTGATTTATGTTTCGTTATGTTACAGTTGGTGTGACGTGCGGCATCGGCTTGAATTTCGCTAACGCTCGGCTCATCATGAAGCTTCCGTTACAGGAGGCGCGAATTGAGCGAAACGGAACCCATAGTCTTGCCGCTGGCCCGCAAGGCCGGCGGCGACGCACATCTTCCCGAGAGGGCTCCTCGGCGCGGCGACATCTCGTTTGATCGCCGGGAACTCACCCAAATCCTCAATGTTTACGGACGCAAGGTCGCAAGCGGCGAATGGCGCGATTACGCCATCGACACGCTGAAGGAGAAGGCCGTGTTCTCGGTCTTCCGCCGCGCGTCCGAAACTCCGCTCTACCGTATCGAGAAGGCGCCGAAGCAGGCGCGGCGGCAGGGCGCCTATAGCGTGATCGCGGCGACGGGGCTTATTCTGAAGCGCGGACACGATCTCGCCCGCGTGCTTCGCGCGCTCGACCGCGGCTTGCGCCTGGTCGAGGCTTAGCATCCCTCCCCCTTGGGGGAGGGTGGCTCGTCGCTTTGCGACGAGCCGGGTGGGGGGCGATCTCCAATGGAAATGATGTCGTAATCTGTGGAGCGGTTTCACCCCACCCGGCGCGCGTTTCGCGCGCCGACCTCCCCATCAAGGGGAGGTATGGCGCGGTGCGGCTGCCACCTCGGATCGAGCGTACCCAGCAAAGCAAAAGGCCCCGGCGGGGTGCGCCGGGGCCTTGGTTTAGCGGCTACTGCTTCGCGCCGTGCTTAACGGCGGTCGCCGAACAGCGAGAGCAGCATCATGAACAGGTTGATGAAGTCGAGATAGAGCCTGAGCGCTCCCATCACCGCCTTGCGGCCGGCGACCGTTCCGTCGTCGCCCACATAGTACATCTCCTTGATCTGCTGCGTGTCGTAGGCGGTCAGCCCGGCAAAGATCGAGCACGCCGATCACCGACACCGCGAATTGCAGCGCGGTCGAGCCGACGAACAGGTTCACCAGCGATGGCGATGATGATGCCGATCAGGCCCATGAACAGGAACGAGCCCCAGCCGGAGATGTCACGGCTCGTGGTGTAGCCCCACAGGCGAGAGAGCCCCGAACGAGGCCGCGGTGATGAAGAACACCCGCGCGATGCTCTCGCCGGCATAGACGAGGAAGATCGAGGAGATCGAGGCGCCCATGAGCGCCGCGAAGATCCAGAACGCGATCTGGGCCGCGCCGAGGCTCATCGCGTTAATGCGCGCCGAGATGAAGAACACCATGGCGAGCGGCGCGAAGATCACCACCCACTTGAAGGCGCTCGCGTACATGAACGAGCCGAACGCGGTGAGCTCCAAGCCCGCCGCGCCCTGCACCACCGACATGGCATAGATCAGGTAGGCCACCACGCCGGTGATCGCCACACCGCTCGCCATGTAATTGTAGACGCGAAGCATGTAGGCCCTGAGGCCCTGGTCGACGACGCCCGCCTCGGTGCGTCCGACGCGTCGTGCCTTGCGCATAACGTCTGTCGAGATCCGCCATTTTTGAAAGGGTCCTTTCCCCTAGCTGCTTGTTGGTTCACGATAGTTATTTTGGCCACGAATATGGGGGTTTGATGCTAGCTGCGCAAGATGACGGCGGGTGTCCCGTTGGCGGCTCAAGCGCCCTCATTCGGCCCTGAGATAGGGCGCGGCCTTGGCCGAAAGCACGCGCCAGGTGGCGATGGCGCCAATGATGAGCACGAAGGCGAGAGCGAGCAGCACCGTCTCTCCGGCCGCCAGCGGCGAGAACACGAAAGCGATCTCGAAAGCCCATTTGCACAGCGCCCAGGCCGTGACCGTGGCGATCAGCATGGCAAGCGCCGCCGTGGCAAGGCCGAGCAGCCCGAATTCGAGGAGCTCGGCGCGAATGATGCGCCAGCGCGTGGCGCCGAGGGTCTTGTAGATCACCGCCAGATATTTCCGCCGCTCCTGGCCCGCGGCGACCGCGCCGGCCAGCACGGCGGCGCCGATCAGAAGGGTGACGCCGGCCGTCGCGCTGATGGCGGTCATGACCTTGGCGAGCATGTTCTTGGCCGCCTCGACGATGTCGCCGACCTTGATGGCCGTGACCAGGGGGAAGCGCTCGGAGAGCGCCTGGATCACCTTGCCCTCGCGCGCGAGGTCGGTGCCCTTGGGCAATTCGAGCGTGGTCAGCATGCGGTGGGGCGCGCCTTCAAGCGTGTTCGGCGGGAACACCATGACGAAGTTGATGGCCAGCGACTCCCAGTCGATCTTGCGCAAGCTGGCAATGGTTGCCTCGACATTGCGGCCGAGGATGTTCACCGTGATGGGATCGCCGAGCTTCAAGCCGAGCCCCTTGGCAAGCTCGGCGTCGAAGGAGACGAGCGGCGGTCCGGCGTAGCCCTTGGGCCACCACTCGCCCTCGACGATCTCCGAGGCTTGCGGCACGGTGTCGGTATAGGTGAGGCCGCGGTCGCCGGCGAGCACCCAACGCGCGTCGGGTGCGACCTCCACCTTCTCCGCCGGAACGCCTTTCAGCGCCACGATGCGGCCCCGCAGCATCGGCGCTTCGTCGAGCTTGGCGTCGGGCTCGATCGCCTTCACCGTATCGCGGAAGGAGGCGAGGTCGGAGGCCTCGACATCGAGGAAGTAGTAGGCCGGAACGTCGACCTGAATATTGCTGTCGATCTCCGCCAGCAGCGAGCGGTGGATCAGCGCCACGGCGACGAGAAGCCCGAGACCGAGGCCGAGCGAAACCGCGATGGAGCGGGCCAGCGAGCCCGGCCCGGCGATGCTCGCCAGCGCGAGCGCGAGAGAATTTGGCTTGGCGCGCCGGAACCGTGCGGCATAGCGTTGCAACAGAAGGCCGAACCCCGTGAACACGAGGAAGGCGGCAACGATGCCCGCCGAGATCGAGGCGGTGATGGCGCGCTCTTCGGAAGCGGCGATGGCGAGGGCGAACAGCGCCAGTCCCGCCGCCGCCGATCCTGCGGCATAAGGCCAGGGCGAGCGCTCCCGCTCCTCCTCGCTGAGATGGGAGCGCATCAGGACCGCGGGCGAGACGCTGGCGGCGCGGCCGAGCGGCCAGAGCACGAACAGCACCATGGTCAGGAGGCCGGCGAGCGCCGCGGTGAGAAGCGGCAAGGGATGCGGCTCGACCGCAAGCGCGATGGGGAGCGCATCGGCATAAAGGGCTGACAGCGCGGCAGGGGTGAGCGCGCCGATGAGGAGCCCGATGGCGATGCCGAGAGAGGCGAGCAGAAGCGCCTGGATCAGATAGACGACGAGCACGAGCCGGCTCGGCGCGCCGAGGCATTTGAAGGTGGCGATGATCTCGCGCTTCTTGGCCATGTAGCTCTGGATGGCGTTGCCGACGCCGATGCCGCCGAGAAGGAGCGCGGTGAGCCCGACGAAGCTGATGAACTGGGTGAAGCGGTCGGCGTCGCGGCGGAGCGCCGGCGCCGGATCGGTCCAGTCACGGATGGCAAAGCCGGCTTGCGGGAACTCGGTCTCGATGCCCAACCGCGCCGCGGCGAGCGCCTTTCGATCGGAGGCGCGCGCCTCGGGGAGCTTCACGCGGTAGGTCCAGCGGATCAGGCTGCCGGGCTGCACCAGCCGCGTGCGGGCAAGCGTCTCGGTCGACATCAGCAACTTCGGCCCATAGGCGAGGCGATCGGCCAGCCGGTCGGGCTGCTCGCCGAGAATGCCGCCGATGGTGACGGTGGTCTCGCCGATAGTGAGCGGGCTCCCCACATCGAGATCGAGGCGGTCGAGCAGCGCGCTTCTCGACCAGCACCACACCGGGCGTGCGCCAGACGGGGCCCGCAGTCTCGGCCCGGGTGATCGAGACCTCGCCATAGAGCGGGTAGGAATCGTCGACGGCTTTGACCTCGATCAGCGCGCTTTTTCCGGCGGCGCTTCGGGCCATGGCGCGGAAGCCGGCCGATTCGCTGACCTGGCCTAAGCTATCGAGCGCTATGCGCTCTTGCGCATTGGCTTGCCGGTGGATCAGCTCGAAGGAGAGATCGCCGCCGACCAAGAGGCGTCCCTGCCGCGCCAGGGCCTCGTTGAAGGATGCCGCCAGAGAGCCGATGGAGGCCACGGCGGCGACGCCAAGGGCGATGCAGAGTACGAACACCGTGAGCCCGCCGGCGCCCGAGCGGAGCTCGCGCATCGCGATGGCAAAGGCAAGCGGCAGCCTGAACCGGGAGGCTGCCGGCGCCGCCGCGGCGCTTGCGGCGGTCACGACGCCGCGACCTTGCGTTTGGCGCCGGCGCCCACAATACGGCCATCGGCGAGGCTCACGATCCGGTCGCAGCGTTTGGCGAGCGAGCGGTCATGAGTAATGAGAAGCAGGGTCGCGCCGGTGCGCTCCTTCAAGGTGAACAGGAGGTCCATCACTTGCGCGCCGGTGACCAGATCGAGATTGCCGGTGGGCTCGTCGGCGAGGATGAGGGCAGGCCGCGGCGCGAGCGCCCGGGCGATGGCCACCCGCTGCTGCTCGCCGCCCGAGAGCTGGCCGGGGAAATGGGATTCGCGATGGGACAGGCCGACTTCGGCCAGCGCCGCGCGCGCCTCGGCGAAGGCGTCGTCATGGTCGAGGAATTCGAGCGGCAGCGCCACGTTCTCGAGCGCCGTCATGGTGGGCACGAGATGGAAGGATTGGAAGACGATGCCGATATTGGCGGCACGCAGGCGGGCGAGACCGTCCTCGTCGAGCCTGGCATAGTCGGTGCCTTGCACCGACACGCGTCCTTCCGTGGCGCGTTCGAGCCCGGCGACGACCATGAGCAGGGTCGATTTGCCGGAGCCGGAGGGACCCACCACGGCGATGGCGTCGCTTGGCGCCACGCTGAGGTCAATGCCACGCAGGATGGCGACGGGGCCGGCGCGCGACGGGAGCGTCACATGCACGGCTTCGAGCTTGATTGCCGCGGTGCGACGCTGTTTCAGGGCTTGTTCCATGGGCGGGGCAAACAGTGACTGACAGATGGCACGGGGATCGGCAATAGAGAAGGGCAAAGAGGTCGAAAAGATGAAACGCGCTTCTCTCATGGTCATTTTGGCCGTGGGCCTTCTGCTCGCGCCGCTGCACACAATTAGAGCAGAGCCGCGCGCGCCGGTGATCGTGGCGTTTGGCGACAGCCTGACCGCGGGACTCGGCCTGCCGCAGAATGAGGCCTTCCCCGCGCAGCTCGAGGCCGCGCTCAAAGCGCGCGGGACTGAGGTGACGGTGGTCAATGCCGGGGTCTCCGGCGACACCGCGGTGGCGGCATTGAAACGCCTCGACTGGGCGCTGCCGGAGGACGCAAGCGCGGTCATCATCGAGCTTGGCGGCAACGACGCGCTGCAAGGGATTCCGCCCGAGGGAACCAAGGCGGCGCTCGCGGCGATCATCGAGAAGATCAAGGCGCGCGGGCTGCCCATCCTGCTCGCGGGGCAAGAAGCGCCGCGCAATATGGGCAAGGACTATGTCGATGCGTTCCGCGCGCTCTATGCCGATCTCGCGGAGCGCTACGGCGTGATTTTCTATCCGTTCTTCCTCGACGGCGTGGCGCTCAATGACGGCCTGATGCAGGCTGACGGCATCCATCCCAACGCCAAGGGCGTGGCGGTGATCGTCGAGGGAATCCTGCCCAAGGTCGAGGAGCTTCTGGCGAAGCATCGAGGCGAAAGACTGACGACGGTCTCACCCCACCCGGCCGACAGCACGCTGTCGGCCACCCTTCCCCACAAGGGGAGGGATGGAGTTGGGGCGATGTCATGCGCCACAACCCCCTCACAAAACCGCTGATCTGACGGAACGGCGAAACGGAGCTCCATCCCTCCCCCTTGTGGGGAGGGCGGCACGCCAAAGGCGTGCCGGGTGAGGGGAAGAGCTGGATAGCTGGCTCGGCAGCAGGCCGAAAGCATTACAACATCCAGTCCTTCAGCGCCGGGGCAGCGCTTTGCTATCCAGCATCTATAGCTTCAAGCCGCACTTCCAGAACCTGCTCAGGCCGCTGTCGGAGCGGCTTGGGCGCGCGGGCGTCACACCGAACGCCGTCACGCTCGCCGCGCTCGCCCTCTCGGTCGCCCAAGGCGCGTGGCTTGCGCTCGAGCCGCAGTCACGCTGGCCGCTGCTGCTGCTGCCGGTCACGCTGTTCTTGCGGCTTGCGCTCAACGCCATCGACGGCATGCTGGCGCGCGAGCACGGCATGGTGAGCGCGCGCGGGCTCGTGCTGAACGAGCTTGGCGACGTCATCTCCGATGCCGCGCTCTATCTGCCCTTTGCGCTCATCCCGGGCGTCGATCCCGTGCTCGTGGTGCTGATCGTGGTGGCATGCCTGATCGCCGAGCTGACGGGCCTGCTTGCGCCGCTGGTCGGCGCCCCGCGCCGCTATGCCGGGCCCTTCGGCAAGAGCGACCGGGCCATCGGCTTTGGGCTTCTGGCGGTGCTGCTCGGCGCCGGGCTCGCGCCCGGACCGTGGACGAGCCTCTATCTGTGGCTTCTGCTCATTCTGGCCGCGCTCACCGTGCTCAATCGCGCGCGCTCCATCCTTGCCGCTGCGAAGGAGCCAAGCGCATGAGCGGGCCGTTCGGCCTTCCCGCCAATGTGGTCTACGCCACGGCCGGCATCTACGCGCTGCTCGTGCTCGCCACGCTTGTCGTGTGGCTGCTGCGCTGGCAGAACCCGGGGGAACGCTACCGCGAACTCGTCGACCGGACCGAGTCCTGGTGGTGGATGATCGGCGCCTTTACCCTGTGCGTCCTGCTCAACCAGACCGTCGCCATCGTCTTCCTCGCCTTCATCTCCTATCTGGCGCTGAAGGAATATCTCTCGCTCATCCCCACGCGGCGCATCGACCGCGCGGTCCTGCTGTTCGCCTATCTCGCCATTCCCATCCAGTTCTATTGGGCGGCGATCGACTGGTACGGCATGTTCATCGTGTTCGTGCCGGTGTGGATGTTCCTGTTCTTTCGGGGGCCTGATGGCGCTCAAGGGCGAGACGCAAGGCTTCCTGCGCGCGGTCGGCACGCTCTCCTGGGGCCTGATGATGACGGTGTTCACCTTGAGCCACATGGCGTGGCTGCTCGTGTCCGGCGATAAGGTCAACCCGGTCGCCGGCGGCGTGGGGCTGCTCTTTTTCCTCGTGGTGCTGACCCAGTTCAACGACGTGGCGCAATATTGCTGGGGCAAGCTCGCCGGCCGGCACAAGGTCACTCCGAGCGTCAGCCCCAAAAAGACCTGGGAGGGGCTGATCGGCGGCGTCGCCACGACCATTGCCGTAGCAGCGCTGATAGGCCCTTACCTCACGCCCATGGACTGGCGCTGGTCGGCGCTTGCCGGCGCCATCCTCGGGGTCTCAGGGTTCCTCGGCGACATCACCCTGTCAGCGGTGAAGCGCGATCTCGGCGTCAAGGACACCGGCGGGCTGATCCCCGGCCATGGCGGCATTCTCGACCGGGTCGACAGCCTGACTTACGCCGCGCCCGCCTTCGTGCATTTCATCCGCTATTTCTTCTATCCATGAGCCAGAACCCCATCACGAGGCTGCTCAGGTTCCTGTTCTTCGCCGTCGTGGTGCGGGCGGTGATCCTGGTTGCGCTCGGGCTTGACAGTGCGGCATCGCGAGCGGCTGCCTTCAGATGGACCCGCCGTGCTTGCCGGCAATCACAATTCCAATCTCGATGCCCTGGCGATGATGTCGCTGATGCCGCTTGCGGCTGTTGCCGAAGCTTCGGCCGGTGGCGGCGATGGACTATTTCTTCACCAGCAAGCTCCGCGGCTGGTTCGCCACCAACATCGTCGGCATCATTCCGGTGAAGCGCGGCAGCGGCAAGGAAGGCGGCAATCCGCTCCAACTTGCCGAGGAGGCGCTTGATCGCGGCGAGATCCTGGTGCTGTTCCCCGAAGGGACGCGCGGCGAGCCGGAGACGCTGCAAGAATTCAAGAAGGGCATCGGGCATCTGGCGCATGCGCGGCCCAAGGTGCCCGTCGTGCCCATCTTCATGCACGGGCTCGGTAAGGCGCTGCCCAGGGGCTCGATGCTGCTCGTGCCGTTCAACGTCACGGTGACTGTCGGCGAGCCCCTTTACGGGACGAGTCCTACGCAGAGTTCGTATCGAAGCTGGAGAGGGCCATGACCCTTCTCGCCGCAGAGGAGATAGCTGCTTTCGGCCTCCCCTTGTGGGAGAGGGCTTTCCGCCGCGATCTTGCGTGAGCGTAGCTCTGCGCAAGTCGCATGGCGGGAGGGTGAGGGTATTCATTTTCCGACGCGGCTCCCGCTAGCGTGTTCGCCGCTTACCCCTCACCGCGCGCCAAGTGGCGCGCGTGCTCCCCACAAGGGGGAGTGAAGCCTACTCGTGCGAGGGCGCCGGTGCGCCGCCTTCGACCAGCGCCATGATGAAGGAGGCCGCCGCGGCGAGCGAGCCGATCCACCGCACATGGTTCCATAGGCCCCAGGTGGCGCGGAACTCGGTCCAGAAGCGCGCGCCCTCGGCGCTCTCCGGCTTCGACGGCGGCGAGCCTGTTGTTGAGCGGCAGGTTCTTCATCAAGGTCACGCCGAAGGGGCCATTGAGAAAGAGCAGGCTGCCGAGAAGCAGGTAGCCGGCGCCGGGCTCGGACCATCTCAGCGGCGCGGCAAGTCCCAACAGAGCAGCGAGAGCGGCGGTCGCGAAGAACACGACGAGGAAGAGCGGGCCCTTGATCGCGGCGATGATGGACTGCATGGCGGAAATGCCTGACGCCGCCGGCAGGCGTCCGAGAGCGGTCATCACGAAGGCGGAAAAGGCGAAGAAGGCCCCGGCGATCAGCCCGCAGCCGAGCACCGCCAGAACGGTCGATACGAAAATCAGGCAGTCGATCATACGGGACTCCTCTCTCGGCGGCGCGCGAGAACCCGGAAGGGCTCAGCCCATTTCGATATCTTCCCAGAAGCCGAAGCGATCCGCCACATGGTTCATCGCCGGGCGCGGGGCCTCGTAGCGCCACGCGGCGCGGGCGTGGCGGGCGCCGTCGATCACCACATCGTAGAACTGGACGCCATGCGGGCAGGCGCGATCCGACGCCGTCTTCTCCGCCTTCTCCAGCAATTCGAGCCGCACCGCCGCGCTCGGGAAATAGAGGTAGCCGCCATGCTCGACGATGTCGTCGCTCTCGGCGATGACGCGGCCCTTGAGCACGGCTTTCATGGGAGCCTCCGAACCCTCACCAGGCGGGATTGGTGCAGCGGATGCCCTTGGCCTTGACCGAGGCGATCTGGCCGGTCTCGAGCGAAATCTCCCAGGCGCGGCGCACGTCGGTCCACCATTCCTTGGTTTCGCTGCCCTTGGCCTCGCCCATGAATCTCAGCGTGCCGTCCTCGCCCTGCACGCAAGCGATGGAGAACGCCACGTCCTTTTGCGGGCTCGGCACCACGAGCGCGTCGGCCACCACGTAAGACGCCGGCGCGTTTCCGGTCGCCTTGGCCACTTCGCGGCTCGTCAGCACGAGATAGGTTCCGTCCTCGCGCTGATATTCGCGGATATAGACCGGAGGCGCGACCAGGCCGCCGCCGAGATCGGTCCAGCCTTCGACATCGAGCTCGTCGTCATAGGTCTTGCCGAGGAAGCTCTTGGCGAAGGTGACGTCGGCGGATTCCTCTTCGGTCGGCGGCTTAGGCTCGGCCAGCGCGAGCTGAGGCATCAGCAGAACGGCGGCAAGCGAGAAGCGGGACAAGGAACGGCGGATGCTGACCATGGGTGATCCCTCGGCACGGTGCTATGGCGCACCCACAGTCTAATCACAATCGTGACAAAATCAGCACCGCCTGGGGGCCGTTCTGTCCTGCATGCCACGGTTCTGGCCGATGTGGCAGGGCCGGCCCAGCAGGGCCGGCCCTTATTATTGGCCGAGCACGGGATCAGGTCACCTCGGGACCGTGCTCGCTGGCGGCGGCTGGCAGCGCCCGCCATCCCAGTTCCAGCCCTTCGCCTTGCAGACGTCGGCTGGGCTCAGGCAGCGCTGGCCGTCCCACACCCCGCCCTTCTTGCGGCATTCGTCGGCCGGGCTGGTCGGCGGCAGGCAGCGCCCGTCATCCCACTTCCAACCCTTCGCCTTGCAGACATCGGCCGGGCTCAGGCAGCGCTTGCCATCCCACACCCCGCCCTTCTTGCGGCACTCGTCGGCCGGGCTCGTCGGCGGCAGGCAGCGCCCGTCATCCCACTTCCAACCCTTCGCCTTGCAGACATCGGCCGGGCTCAGGCAGCGCTTGCCATCCCACACCCCGCCCTTCTTCCGGCACTCTTCGGCCGGGCTCGTCGGCGGCAGGCAGCGCCCGTCATCCCACTTCCAACCCTTCGCCTTGCAGATGTCGGCCGGGCTCAGGCAGCGCTTGCCATCCCACACCCCGCCCTTCTGCCTTGCAGATCTTCGGCCGGGCTCGGCGGCGGCAGCGCAGCGCCGTCCTGCCGGTCTCAGTCGGCCGGGCTCGGCGGCGCGACGCAACGTCCATTCTTGTCGCGCTCGTAGCCCGTTTGCACACGCACTGCCTTGCGCATTGCGCAGCCCGTTCTGGCCGGCATGCCTCGGCTGGGGTCGGCGGCGCGACGCAACGTCCATTCTTGTCGCGCTCGTAGCCCGATTTGCACACGCACTGACCTTGCGCATTGCGCAGCTCGTTCGGCCCGGCACGCCTGCGGGTCGGCGGCGCGACGCAACGTCCATTCTTGTCGCGCTCGTAGCCCGATTTGCACACGCACTGACCTTGCGCATTGCGCAGCTCGTTCGGCCCGCACGCTTCTGGCGGGGTCGGCGGCGCGACGCAACGTCCATTCTTGTCGCGCTCGTAGCCCGATTTGCACACGCACTGACCCTGCGCATTGCGCTCCTCGTTCGGCCCGGGCACGCATTGCGGCGGCGCTTCCGGGCAGCGCCCGCTCTTGGGCACCGGCTTGCCGTCGGGGCACAGCGGCGCTTCAACGACACTCGGGACGCATCTGGCCCTTCTCGTCGCGGACATAGCCGGACTTGCAGACGCAGGCCCCGCTCTCGCTGCGGAGTTCGTTGGTCTTAGGCTCGCATTGCGGCCGGTCGGGCTTGACGCAGCCCTTCGACGGGATCTTGGCCCAGGCGGTAGCGGCGTCGTCGCCGGCAATCTTGTTCCAACCGCGTGGGGGCCTCAGGCCGCGTCAGGATCGGCGGTGTTCCTGAGCTCGCATTGCTTGCCTTCCGGGACGGTGGCCGTCACGCTGAGCTCGACGCTCTCTCCCTTCTCGAGGTCGACATTGGGGAGCGCCAGTGATAGCTCGCGCCGCCGCCTGAGTGGCCCCACTCCGGCGAGAACTTGACCGACGACGGCGCAAAGCCGAACTGCTCGTCGATCTCGATCGGACCCTGGTAGGGATCGGGGCCCATATTGGTGACGTGCACGGTGTAGTCGCAGCGGAAACCGCCACTCGAGGCGACGCAGTCGCCCTTTGCCACCTTCGTCAGTTTGAGATTGGTCGGATCGCAAGTGACCAAGACCTCGCCGGTCGGCAGAATCCATTCAATGAACGCATTGGCTTCGGCCGTACTCGTATCGTCGCCGGCGAAGAAGTTTTCATTTGTGCCGACAGGCCCGGTGATCGTCGCGGTGTTCGGCATGACGCAGCCGGCAATCTCGAGCGGCGCGAGTGGGACCGTCATGCTCACCGGGAAGGTGATAGAGCCGCCAACGGGAATTGCTGCAGCGGGCGTGGTGCAAGTCAATGGCGGCCCAAACACGCAGCCCCAGCCCGGTGGGAAAGGAGCAACCAGCGTTGCCGCTGCCGGAAACGTGTCATCGAAAGTTACGGGACCGAAATACGGTGACGGCCCGTCATTGATGATCTCGATCTCGTAGTCGCAACGAAGGATGTCGAACCCAACCTTGTAGCAGGAGCCGCCGAACAAGGCCGTCTTGTCCATCCTGAGATTGCTCAAGCGGCGGAGGCGCGCCGACCGGCACCCAGACGCAGCTCGTGGCGTCGGACTGGTCGACGCCGGGCGCGAGCGGCAAGGCGGGAGGCGGCAGGCCGGGGGCCGAGACCGCGAAGCAATTTTGGACCCAATAGCCAGGGAACGGACCCGCCAGCGGCATCGCCACCGTAATGGCAAAGGTTTGTGAGCCGCCGGGCGGCAGAGTGAGGGTTGCAACGCACGAGAACGGCAGCGCGGCCGGGGGCGGCGCGCAGCCGAGATCGGGCGCAATTGCCGTGATGGGTAGGCCGAACGGCCCGGGGAACGGCCAGCCCATGAAACTGCTGTCGGTCAGCAAGACGGGGCCGCTGAAGCCCAGCGTGCCCGTGTTGGTGATGGTCACGGTGAAGGTGCAGTCGGCGCCGGGCACGCACGCCGCCGGCGCGGTCTTGGTGACCGTGATGTCGGTGCCGCCGTCATCGCAGGCCACGTCGTCCCACGGCTCGTCGAGCACCGCACAGTTGCGGAAGCCGAAATCGCCGGCGGCGAACAGCGGGCCGGTATCGATCCACACGTCGATCGATCTTGTCTCGCCCGGATCGAGGGCATCCGGCGGCAGGCTGCACCACAAATCGGGCGTCGGCGTCGGCGAACAGATCCAGTCGGGGCCGTCGGGGGCGACGCCGGCGATGATCACGCCGCCGCCTGCGCCGGGACCGGAAAGGATCGTGGCGGCGTCCCAGATGTCGATCGGGTCGGACGGTGTCTCACCGATATTGGTCACGGTGATGGTGCAGTGAATCTCGCCGCCGAAGATGGCGGGACCGCAGAGTTTGTCGATGAAAATGCCGGGACCGACGTGCTCCTCCGGCTCGGGAAGAGGCGGATAGTATGGGAACTCCGGTGGGAACGGCAGCGGGACCGGCTCGGCAGCGGTGCGCTTGTCGCAAGGATTGAAAATCGCGATGCCGCCGACATGGCCGTAGACGTTGGCGTCCAGGAACAGGCCGTCATTGTCGACGAACCAAGTTTCGTAGGGCGGCATGTTGGCCGGGCGCACCTTGCTCTTGTCGTTGCCTTGCAGCCCGTGGATGATGCTCGCGCCGCCTGCGGCGACCCGCGCGGCGTCCTCACCCTCACGCAGGTGCTCGCCCGTGGTCCACAGCGTTGCGCGGCACTGGTCATAGTCGATATTGCCGTCAGGATCGTAGCCGTAATTCAGCGCGATGCCGCCTTCGGTCGAGCGGTGCGGCGGCTTGAGGCCGATAGCGTACTCGTCAGGCTCAGCCGACCAGCGCTGGTCGGTTTCGCTCCAGACATAGCGCAACACGGCCGAGGCTTCCGGCTTGGCGAAGACGCTGTAGTCGTAGCTGCCAACGATCTCGCCCCGCTGCGCGAGGTAGAGGGTGCCGGCGCCGTCGAACGCGATGGCGGTGATGACATTGCCATTGGGCGTGCCCGTGACATCGATCTCGAGCTCCGCGTCGTCGGCGAAGCTGCCGTCCGCATTGAGGCCGACCGACCAGATCTGCGGACCCTCGGCGGCCGAGTAGTAGAGCCGTTCGCCTTGCACCGCGACGGCGAACACGCTGCGGCGCTTGTCGGCGAAACCCCAGGTGGACGGATTCTCGATGTCGAATGCGGGACTCTCGATGCTCATGCGTGAAGCGGCATCGTAAGCCACGGGCTCGAGACCGGCCTTGGCGCGGCCGGCGGTACCATGGTCGAACGTGCCACGGTCGCTGCCGTCGAGACCGAGGCGGTGGATGAGGCCGGTCTCGAGGTCGCTGACGAAGAGCTGGCTGGGTGGCGGGGTCATAGGCGATGGCACCGAGGCCGGGACCGGCGTTGTCCTTGCCGTCGTGCTTGATGTTGGCGAAGAGCGAGACGAAGCCCGTCGCTCCGTCGATTTTCCACACCGAGCCGGGAGTGCCGCCCTTGGTGAGTCCGAACTGGCCGGGCATCCAGCGCGCGCCAGGCTCGCCCTTAACCAGGCGGTCCCCTTCCGCGCTGACGATCTGCAATCCGAACAGCGAGGTCGAGGTTACGTAGATGTTCGGCGTCGCGTTGGCCGTGTCGCCGTCAAGCGTAACCCCGAACACCTGACCGATCTCGCCGGCCGTCACCTGGAACTTTGTCGGCGCATTGGCGACCTGCCCGGTCGCCGCGCCGCCAAGTGCCGTCAGGTCGAAGACCTGGAGAGCCGCGCCGTTGGTGTCGATGAAGGTAAGATCGAGCGGATGCAGGTCGGGCGGCACGTCGCCCACTTGCCGCGCGCCGGAGAACGCAGTGACGGCCGCGTCGCCACGGTTGATGATAGCCGTCTCTTGAGCGTTTGCCGCAAGAGGGACGGAAACGAACGAGGCAATAGCGAGAAGGGCAGCGCTAAGCCATCTTGTCCGATGACGGGCCCAAAGGTCCGCGCAATTGCCCATGGCCACACTCCCCCCAAGGAGGGGACGTGAGAGGTGAAGGCATCTTCTCGACACGGATTATACACTGCTGAAGAAGAGTGCGGGGGGTATTCCTCATAGAGGTCTCCTGTCGCGGTAACCGGTGGGCACGGATGTCTCGTCCCCTTGGTCGCGCCGAGACGGATTCAGGTTCAAAGCCTGGCGCGGTTTGTGCCAACACATTGATTTAGCTTGCAGAAATCAGGATCGCGCGGGCGGGACGGCGGATCGGCGCTGGACCGATGCGAAGGTAAACGCGCCGTTGATATCGATGAAGGTGCGGTCGAGCGGGTGGTCGGGCGCCACCTCGCCTTTCTCAATTTTCTTGCACCTCGGCGGCGTACCGATCGTGCCGGCCGGGCATTTCAGAGGCGCCACCTGCTTGCAGTTGGGCGGAGCACCAATCGTGCCGGCTGGGCATTTCAAAGGCAGCGCCTGCTTGCACCTCGGCGGCGTGCCGATCATGCCGGCCGGACATTTCAGAGGCGCCACCTGCTTACACCTCGGCGGCGTGCCGGCCATGCCGGCAGGGCACCTCGGAGGCCGCACCTCTTTGCAATTGGGCGGGGTGCCGACATAGCCGTGCGGACAATCTTCAGCGGCGTCACGACAAATTTGCAACGTTGCCCATCCCACCGAGTGCCCTTCGCGCATTGGCACTGACCTTGCGCGTTGTGCGCCATGCCTTTCAGGCAGGACGGCGGGGCTGGGGTACATATCGGGGGCGCGCATTTCCGGACGGTTTCCGCGAGGCCCGATCGCACTTGCTGCCTGTCCAACTCCACCCAGGCGGGCAGCTCACAAGCGGTTGCGGCCCTCCGTCCCGCATTCTCATCCGAACTGCGGCCGAGCTGCGGCCGAGATGATGTTGCGAATGGCAATCATGATCATTGGCCCCGTTCGCATCAAAGGGCCACCGGCCGTCCGGGAAAAGCGCCGCGAGCGTAGCGTCGTCGGCTACTCCAGTCGCGGGCAATCCTCTGTCTCGCTGGAAGGCAGCTATGGCCGCCGCGGCTTCTGATGGCCGAGATCCGACTGGCCAATAGCCAAGCTCCGCGAGCCTCGACAGGACCGCTTCGTCACTCCCGAGCGGGTGGCGCATCCAGTCCCAGCGGATGTCGGCACAATTCTCGAACATGAAATCTTCGGGCTGTCGTTCGACGACGACCTCTAAAGTGAGCGTGATCTCTTCGCCCGGGCTTAGCCCGTCAGTTCCCGTGGCACCACCGTGAGTTTCGCAGAAGAATGGTCCATGAGGATAAATATCACCTGTCCCAGGAGTGTCTGTCGAAAGACAGCGCCGCCAGATTCGATCGGACCCCCACCCGGCGAGCCGATAGTTGAGGCCGGTGCCCTCTGGCCCTGTTCCCGTCGGCTTGTCCTCTACCGAGATTGGCCCCCAGTACGGGGCAGAACCATTGTTCTTCACCGTGATCGTGTAGAAGCACCGTACCGAGGGCCGTGGGCTGTGTTCGTCCCAGTCCACACATTCCGCGCGACCATCTTTGCTGATGCTGAGTTCCGGCTCCGGTGAAGCGCTTCCATCGTTTGGCGCTGCACCTTCACCAAGAGCGGGGGCGGGCATTCCGATGTTGCCATGTGGCTCTATTGCCTCCTGACTCTGCGCATGCGTTGCGATGCTCGCCGCAAACATCAGCCCGAGGCTCAGAGCAAGAAGCGCGCGGAGGGTCATCATGGCAGGTCTCCTTCTGCCGGTGTCGGTGGGCCCGAACGCCTCGTCCCCTTAGTCGCGCTAAGACAGAGTCCAGGTTCAAAGACCGGCTCATAACGACCCAGGCCTCAGCCAACGCATTGATCTAGCTGTGGAATCAGGATCGCGCGGGTGGGACGACGGCGGATCGGCGCTGGACAGACACGGAGGTAAACGGGCCGTCCCCGCCTGTTCTTTTGGCGGCCGATCTGGCATCTTTTCGCACCATGCCGCCTGCCCCTGTGAACCTTTTGGCTGGGCACGGCGTCCAAGGTTTCGCGAGCGGCGGTGATGCCATGCAATCGCAGGCCGAAGAGCGAGCCCTGCTGAAAGCCATCGCGGCCGGCGACGCAAAGTCATTGGAGCGTCTCTTCGCTCGCGCGCAAACCCGCGTCTTCCGCTTTCTCATGCGAGTGGTGAAACGCCAAGAAATAGCCGAGGAGCTCTTGAACGAAGTGTTCTTAAGTGTCTGGCAAAACGCGCATCGCTACGAGGGACGGTCTGAACCGCTGACCTGGGTTCTATCGATCGCCCACAACAAGGCCATGAGCGCGCTGCGCAAGAAGACGGAGGTTCTGGGCATCGCCGATGAAGCAGCCAGGGATCTCGTGGCGGAGGAGGACCCGCCCGACATCGCCGCGCAGAAGCACGACAAGAGCGCCAAGATACGAGCCTGCATCGGTGAGCTGTCGGCGGACCACCGGACCATCCTGGACCTGGTCTATTACCAGGAGCAGTCGGTGGCGGAAGTGGCCGCGGTGCTCGGCATCCCCGAGAACACGGTGAAGACCCGCATGTTCTACGCAAGAAAGAAACTGTCGGAGCTGCTGCTAGCGCGCGGCATCGACAGAGGATGGCCGTGATGAATGCTGAGCAACCCGACGAACTGAGCGAGCGCGAGGAGATCGAGGCGCTGTTGCCCTGGTACGTCTCGGGCAAGCTCGACGCTCATGCGCGCGCGCGGGTGGAGCGCTATGTGGCAATGCACCCCGAAGCCAGCGCCCATTTGGCGCTTGTCCGCGAGGAGAGCGATGCGACGATCACGGCGAACGAAGCCATTCCCGCGCCGGGGCCGGAAGCCCTCGACCGGTTGCGGGCCAGCATCGCCGCCACGCCACGGCGCCAGCCGTTAGGCGCGGTGCTCGGGCAGATAGGCAATCGATTCACGGATTGGCTCGCCGGTCTGGCGCCGTCTCAGCTGGCGCTAGCGGCGGCGGTGGCAGCGCTCCTGGTCATGCTGCAAGCCGCGGCAATCGGCGCATTGGTCTTGGAGCGCGCCGGCGCACCTGCCTATCAAACGGCCGGCGGCGAGCAGACTGCTGGCGAAGGCATCGAGCTCCTGGTCGGGTTCTCCGATACGGCAACGATCGGCGAGGTCGCTGCGCTTCTGAAGCGGCTCGACGCGGTCGTGGTCGATGGACCGCGAGCCGGGCTTTATCGCCTGCGCTTGCCGGACACCGGAGACGAGGGCCGCAAGGCCGCCATTGAGGCTCTGCATCAGTCGGGGGTGGTAACGGCCGTGCTGCCGGAGCGGTGAGGTCGTCATGCGCTTCATCGCCCTCTGGCTGAGCGGTCTTATTGCGGTGTCCTCCGCCAACGCCGCGCCACCTGCGCTGCACGGAGTGGACGGTCCGTCGTTGGTCATATCCGCTGGCCAAAGGACCAGCCCGCAGACGAACCCTTCCGCGCGCCAATGGTCCACTCCGCAAACGAATCCCCAGAGCTGTCCCAAGGGCACTGTGGGCAAATGGCCATTTTGCATCAGCACCACGCCCCCGAAATGCCCGGAGAACACGCTGGGGAAGTGGCCCAACTGCCAAGACGTCGTTCGGTACTGTCCCGAGGGCACGACGGGCAAGTGGCCTAAGTGCAAACCGAAGCCGACCGCGAGCTGCGCCCAGAAGGGGATGGTCGGAAAATGGCCTAATTGCCGCGAGCCGGACGAACCGGACATTGCCGCAAAGTCGTGCCCGGACGGGTATGTCCGCAAGGGGAAAAAATGCGTGGAGCTGACGAAGGACGATGCCGGCAAGAGCGCGCCGCCGCGCATTCTAAAGACCCAGAAGCAAGACGAGATTCCGCCGGCCATCGCCGCGCTGACGGCTGGGCGCCCGCATCGCCCAGGGGAGATCCTCATTCTCGTGGCCGCGGCCCGGGCCAATGAGATCGCCGCGCGGATCGCGCGCCAATACAATGTCGTCGCCGATCCGCGTGTGCCTCTTGCGCTTCTCGACGGCGCGATCGTGCGCCTGCGCCTTACCGGCAACCGCTCGTTGGAATCGCTGCTCGAGGCGCTTAGCGCCGATCCGGACGTCGAGCTCGTTCAGCCCAACTATGACTATCGGGTCGGCAAAGGGGCGACCCTGCCGCAAACCGCGCCGCAATATGCCGGCAAGACGATCCGGCTCGAAGAGGCGCATCGCCTGGCGCGCGGCAATGGCGTCATGATCGCCGTCATCGACACGGCAATCGAGGCGGCGCACCCCGAGCTTATTGGCACGATCGCCGGCATCTTCGACGCGGTGGCGGACGGTCCGTCACCGGCCGAGCCGCACGGCACCGAAATCGCCGGCATCCTGGTGGCTCATGCTGCGCTCACGGGCGTCGCGCCGGCGGCAAAGGTGCTCAGCGTGCGCGCCTTCCGCGGCGGCAAGAGGAGCCCGGCGCAGTCCACCTCGCTTCAGCTGCTGAAGGGAATCAACTGGGCCTTCGCCTCCGGCGCCAAAATCATGAACATGAGCTTCACGGGTCCAAGGGATCCGCTGCTTGAACGCATCATCAAGGAGGCGGCGGAGAAGGGCGTGATCTTCATCGCCGCGGCCGGCAATAATGGGCCGAAGGGGGCGCCGGTCTACCCGGCAGCCTATCCTGAAGTCATTGCCGTCACCGCTACGGATGAAAAGGACAAACTCTACGTTAAGGCCAATCGCGGCGATTACATCAGCATCGCCGCGCCCGGCGTCGACATTATCGCGCCCGCCCTCAAAGGCAGTTACGAACTTTCGTCCGGCACGTCGATGGCCGCGGCTCACGTCTCGGGTGTCGTGGCGCTGCTGCTCGAGCGCGATGAAAAACTGAACTGGAGCGAAGTCCGCGCGATTCTGTCATCGAGTGCGCGGAAGCCCGACACGTCCTCTGGCGGGGAAGCGCTCGGCGCAGGCATCGTTGACGCGGCAAGCGCGCTGGGTGTGCCGCGGCTCGAGCGCGCTCGTGCGCGCTAAGGGCGGACGCCGCAACGGCGAAGATCAGCGCCGGCAGTTGATGCCGGCGCTGATCGCGCGGAGCCGGGGCCAGCTATGGGGGGCAGAAGCTGGCCGAGTGCTCTCACTACAGGTGCGAGGGAGTGGGCGGCCGGTAGCTGCGAGCGGGGCTCCCGCCGATGAACGTGCATTTCTTCTGCGTGCTGAGCCTGGCGAACTGTCCTTGACCCAGGCAATGGATGATACGACAGAACTGGCCGTTCTCGGCAAACTGAGCGCCTGCGCAACATTGGCCTGGACCCGGGGGCACACACGCCAATGCCGCGGTGAAAGTAGCCGATACCGTGACAAGCGCCACGGCCAAGATCGGGATCAACATCATGGGTTTCATTGTAGTCTCCTCCAATCGGCCAGGCTGACTGACCTTGGGTTGGCTTCTGCACAACGTTGGACGAGGCGGCGGCGGGAAAGGTTCAATGCCAGTCGGATGCTTCTCCAGCCCATGACGAAGACCCTGATCGCTGCCGGCTTGATATCGCTCGGGATGGCGCTGACGGCCCCTGTCTCGGCCTTCGATATCGAACCGAGAGATGCCGATGCCAGGCTCCTCGATGCCATGATCGGGCAGATGATCATGGTCGGATTTGCCGGTGACGATGAGCGGGATCCCGGAGTCGTCGCCGTGCGCGATCAATTGGCGAAAGGCATCATCGGAGGCGTGGTTTTCTACCCCGAGAATATCAGCTCGCCTCAACAGCTCCGGAATCTCATCGCCGTCTTGCGCAATGCGCGCTCGAACCCGGCGCCGTTCATCGCGGTGGATCAGGAAGGCGGCAAGGTGCAGCGGCTTACGCGGAACAATGGGTTCCGCCATTTTCCCTCGGCGCGGAGCGTCGGCCGCAATCCGAGCTTCGCATCGCTGGAAAGCGCGGTTCGTCTTTACGCGACCATGGCCGAGGAATTGGCGCACGCGGGCTTCAACCTCAATTTCGGTCCCGTGGTCGACTTGAACCTCAATCCCGCCAATCCGGTGATCGGCGGACGGGATCGAAGCTTCGGCGCCGACCCCAATACCGTCGCCATGCTGGCGCGGGCCTTCATCATCGCCCATCGCGACGCCAATATCGTCACCGTGGCCAAGCACTTCCCGGGCCACGGCTCAAGCCATGTCGACAGCCACAAGGCGCTCGCCGACGTGTCCGAGACTTGGCGGGAGATCGAGCTTGAGCCTTACCGGACGCTCGCCAAGGACGGCCTGCTCGACGGGGTGATGATCGGCCATCTCTATCATCCGCGCTTCAGCGACGGGGCGAGGCTGCCCGCCTCACTGTCGGGCCGCGCCGTCCAGGCGCTGCGGGCGAAGGGCTATATCGGCTTTCAGGGCGTGGTGGTGAGCGACGACATGGAGATGGGCGCGGTGCGCGACCATTATTCGTTCGAGGAGCGGGTGATCAAGGCCGTCAACGCCGGCACCGATCTCCTCGTCTTCTCCAACGTGACGCTGCGCGACTCCGAGCTCGGGCCGAGAATTCACGCCGTCATCGCCGATGCGGTGCGCGACGGGCGCATCTCGCGCACGCGGATCGAGAAGGCTTACGGCAAGATCAGACTGTTGAAGCGCCGGCTCGCGGAGAAGGACCTCAGCGGCAAATGGTAAGCCTCAATGATAGGCGTCGTGCCCGGTCGTGTCCCACAGCACGTAATAGGAATAGGCGGTGTAGCCCAGGATGATGGGCAGGATGGGGATCGCGCCGTACAGCATGAAGAGCTGGCTATCAGGCGCCGCTGCCGCCTGCCAAATGGTGATGTTGGGCGGGATGATAAAGGGGAAGAGGCTCACCCCGAGCCCGGTGTAGCACAGCAGGAAGAGGACGGCCGCGAGCAGGAAGGGCGTGTAGCGCTGGCGCCGGTTGAGCGCCATCCATAGCGCCACCACGCTCGCCACCGTGACCAGCGGCACCGGGCTCAGCATCACCATGTTGGCCGGCTTGAACCAGCGCGCGGCGATCTCAGGATGCAGGAAGGGCGTCCATAGGCTGAAGATGACGATGAAGGTCGCGACCGCGACCAGCGCGGTATAGGCGATGCCGTAAGCCCATTCGCGCAAGGCCTCGTCGGCCTTCATGATCAGCCACCCCGCCGACAAGAGCACATAGCCCGAAAGCAGCGCCGCCGAGGTCAGGACCGAGAACGGCGTCAGCCAGTCGAAGGCGCCGCCGGAGAATTTGTTGTCGGTGACGGCGAAGCCCTGGATGAAGGCCCCCATGATGGCGCCCTGCATCAGGGCGGCGAGCACCGAGCCGAGGCTGAAGGCCATGTCCCACATCCAGCGATAGCGCTCGGACTTGAAGCGGAACTCGAAGGCGACGCCACGCAGGATGAGCCCGATCAGCATCAGGATGATGGGAAGGTAGAGCGCCGGCAGCATGACGGAATAAGCGAGCGGAAAGGCCGCGAGCAGTCCGCCCCCGCCCAGCACAAGCCAAGTCTCGTTGCCGTCCCAGAAGGGCGCCACCGAGCCCATCATGGCGTCGCGGTCCTTGTCCGAGGGTGCCAGCGGGAACAGCACGCCAAGACCGAGATCGTAGCCGCCGAGCAGCACATAGAGGAATACCGCGAGCGCGAGGATCGCCGCCCAGACGAGCGGCAGGATCACGGGAAGGAACTCGGTCATGTCGGCGCCTGTGCCTGTCATGGATTTCCTGCCGCTGCCATGGGCCGATGGGAAAGATCCGCCTCGCCCTCTTCGGGCACCGGCGGGGTCTCGTCAGGACCGCGCTGCACGAGCTTGGCAATGTAATAGAGGCCCGCGCCGAACACGATGCCGTAGACGAGCACGAAAAGGATGAGGGACGCGAGCACGCTTCCGCCCGGAACCGGGGAGACCGCGTCCGCCGTGCGCAACACGCCATAGACGGTCCATGGCTGGCGCCCGACCTCCGCCACGAACCAGCCGGCGAGCACGGCGAGGAAGCCGAGCGGCGAGACCCACACCAAGACGCTGAGGAACCAGCGGCTGGTGTAGAGCCGTCCCCTGAGCCACAGGATCGAGCCGATGACGCCGACGGCGATCATGATGAGTCCGATACCCACCATGATGCGGAAGGCGAAGAACGGGATGATCGGGTTGGGCCGGTCCTCGGGTGGAAAGGACTTCAGCCCTTTGATCTCGCCGTCCCATTCATGGGTGAGGATCAGGCTGCCGAGGGCCGGAATGGCAAGCTCGTAATGATTGGTCTCGGCCTTGGGATCGGGAAGCGCGAACAGGATAAGAGGGGCGCGCCGCTGCGTCTCCCAATGGGCCTCGAGCGCGGCGATCTTGGCCGGCTGATGCAGCCTCGTGTTGAGCCCGTGCAAATCGCCGATGACGAGTTGGAGCGGCGCGAGCCAGACGAGCAGGCTCAAGCCCATGCCGAGCATGATCCGCCCGTGCGGCACGCTCCTATTCCGCAAGACATACCAGGCGCCGATGCCGGCCACGATGAAGGCGGTGGTGAGATAGGCGGCGGCGACCATGTGGGCGAAACGGTAGGGGAAGGACGGGTTGAAGATGACCTGCCACCAGTCGGTCACATGCAGCACGCCGTCGTCGGCGACGCGGAAGCCGGCCGGGGTCTGCATCCAGCTATTGGCTGACAGGATCCAGAAGGCTGAGATCGCGGTGCCAAGTGCCACCATGCAGGTGGCAAAGAAATGCACCCATCTCGGCACGCGCTTCCAGCCGAACAGCATGATGCCGAGGAACCCCGCTTCGAGAAAGAAGGCGGTGAGCACCTCGTAGGACATGAGCGGCCCGATGACGTTGCCGCCCCGGCGCGACAGCTCGCTCCAATTGGTGCCGAACTCGTAGGACAGCACGACGCCGGAGACCACGCCCATGCCGAAAGAGACGGCGAAGATCTTCGTCCAGTGGCGGGCGATGTCCATGTAGATCGCCTTGCCGGTCTTGAGCCACAGCGCCTCGAGCACCACGAGCCAGGCGGCAAGCCCGATGGTGAAGGACGGAAAAAGGATGTGGAAGGAGATGGTGAAGGCGAACTGGATGCGCGACAGCAGAAGCGGATCGAGCTCTGACATCTTCGCGTCTCACCTTGCCGAGTTGACAAACCCCATCGCGGCGACTCACGGCTTCAACGTCGAGAGTAGCCTTGTTTGGCCATGACGCATAGGAGGTGCGCGGCTGCCTCTCAATCGCTGCCGATGCTGCTGAACGCCGCCTCGTGGTGCCGGCGGGAGGCTTCCCCGAAGCAGCAAAACACCACGCGCGCGATCGAATGCGAGGTTCCAAGAGCCTTCAGCACGGTCTTGACGGCGATCAGGGCGGCGCGGTCGGGCGGAAAGCCGTAAGTGCCGGTCGAGATGGCGGGATAGGCGATCGAGGCGAGGCCGTGATCGAGCGCGAGAGCGAGAGAGTTGCGGTAGCAATCGGCGAGGAGCCGATCCTCGCCGCGCTCGCCGCCGCCCCAGATGGGCCCCACCGTATGGATCACGTAACGCGCGGGAAGGCGGAAGCCTGGCGTGATCTTGGCCTCTCCCGTGTCGCAGCCGCCGAGCTGCTTGCACGCCTCGCGCAAGTCGGGTCCGGCGGCGTGGTGGATGGCGCCGTCGACGCCGCCGCCGCCAAGCAGGGTCCGGTTCGCGGCGTTGACGATGGCGTCGATTGCGAGCCTGGTGATGTCGCCCTCGACGATCTCGATGCGCTGGGGCATGGGTCTATTGCACGCCCGAATTGGCTTCCGATCAAGGTCAACGCTTGAGGCCGAGGGTGGCGCCGGAGTCTCTCTATGAGCAAGATGGAATGGCACGTCGAACCTGGCCTAAATCCATTCAGTCTGGGTGGCCCAGAGTTCATATGGCGCCTCCGCGATGAAAACGGCTGGTTCGAGCTATGGACGAAGCAGAAGGACGCGTGGAGCAAGGCTCGCTCTCTGGCGCGGAAGCACCGGGGCCGCGCTTTCCTACACCGGAAGGATGGTTCCGTAAGAGCTACGGTCGGCGACCGCGAAGCGAAATCGGAATGAGGGCGCCCCGCCTGCTGGAAGCCCTTGACGCGCATCCCAGATGTTATGTTATATCATCGCGTATGAACGCCGCCCATCATCACGACGCGCCCAAGCTTTCGCGCAATCAGAGCGAGATCCTGTCCTGCCTGCGCAAAGCCAAGGAGCCCATGAGCGCCTATGCCATCCTCGACCGGGTGAGGACCGTAGGCATCTCCCATCCCCCCACGGTCTACCGTGCGCTGAACGACCTGATGCAGAAGGGGATGGTGCACCGTCTCCAGTCGCGCTCGGCGTTCATCGCCTGCGGCCACGGCGCCTGCGACGGGAAGTTCGCCTTCGCCATCTGCCGGCAATGCGGGAAGGTGGTGGAAATCCCCCTTTCCGACGAGGACCAAGCGGGTCTGCTGGCGCTCGCGCCCGGGGCGATCGCGCCTGAGCAGGTGACGCTCGAGATCGCAGGACTCTGCGAAGCGTGCCAGCCCGCTTAGAGCCGGCCCCCAGAAAAGGACGTCGAGATGCGGTCGGAGCGGCGGGGTGAGCTTCATCGGCACGTGGCGCTGGTCGCCTCTGAGCGTGATGCCACGCCAGCCGTTCCCGCTCTAACCCCAGCCACGAGCGGCTTCTCGCTGTTACGCCTCTCGGTGCCGGCGCGGCTCCTCATCGTTGCTGTCGCCTCGGCGCTGCTTTGGGGCGCGGTGCTGTGGGCCTTGGGGTGACCATGCCGAACCGCGTAACGGCCATCACCTTCCGCGATCTGACGCTCGGCTATGACCGGCATCCCGCCGTGCATCACATCACCGGCGAGGTTAAGCGCGGCGAGCTTCTTGCCGTCGTGGGCCCTAACGGTGCCGGCAAGTCGACCCTGCTCAAGGGCATCATCGGCGAGCTTAAGCCGCTCAGCGGAGGCCTCGAACTCGACGGCCTCAAGAAATCCGACATCGCCTATCTGCCGCAACAGATCGAGATCGACCGCAGTTTCCCCATCTCGGTGTTCGACTGCGTGGCCATGGGGCTATGGCACGAGATCGGCGCCTGGCGCGGACTTGACGCCGACCGCAAAGCGGAGGTCGCCCGCGCCCTTGCCACCGTCGGGCTGGTCGATCTCGCCGACCGCCCAGTCGGCGCGTTGTCGGGCGGCCAGTTCCAGCGCGTGCTGTTCGCGCGCCTCCTGCTGCAAGACGCCGCCCTCATCCTGCTCGACGAGCCGTTCCGCGCCGTCGACACGAAGACCGTCGCCGATCTCATCGCGTTGATTTTGCGCTGGCAGAGCGAAGGGCGCACCGTGCTCGCCGCGCTGCACGACATGGAGCAGGTGCGCGCACACTTTCCGGCGACGCTCCTGCTGGCGCGCGAGGTCGTGGCCTGGGGCGAGACGCGCAAAGTCTTGACGCCCGCAAATCTCGCCAAGTCGCGCCAGCTCATCGAGGCCTTCGACGAGCACGCCGAAATCTGCGAGCGGGACGAAAGCGCGGCGCGAGAGCGGCAGCCGGCATGATCGACGCCGTCATCAGCCCCTTCATCGAGTTCGCCTTCATGCGCCGGGCGCTGGTGGGCTGCCTGGCGCTGTCGCTCGGCGCGCCGCCCATCGGCGTGTTTCTGATGCTGCGGCGCATGAGCCTGATGGGCGACGCCATGAGCCACGCGATCCTGCCCGGCGCCGCGATCGGCTATCTGCTGGCGGGCCTTTCGCTGTTCGCCATGAGCCTCGGCGGCTTTGCCGCGGGGCTTGCGGTGGCGCTCGCCGCGGGGCTCGTCGCCCGTTCAACCGTGCTGCGCGAGGACGCGAGCCTCGCCGGCTTCTATCTCGTGTCGCTGGCGCTCGGCGTGCTGATCGTCTCGGTCAGGGGCAGCAATATCGACCTGTTGCATGTGCTGTTCGGCACCGTGCTCGCGCTCGACGATGCGGCCCTCATTCTCGTTGCCGGCATCGCCACAATCTCGCTCGTCGTGCTTGCGGTCATCTATCGTCCCCTCGTGCTCGAATGCTTCGATCCCCAGTTCCTGCGCTCGGCGAGCAGCTTGAGCTCGCCCACCCATCTCATTTTCCTCGTGCTCGTGGTGCTCAACCTGGTGGCCGGATTCCAGGCGCTCGGCACGCTCATGGCGGTCGGCATCATGCTGCTGCCGGCCATCGCCGCGCGCTTTTGGGCCGAGGACATTTCGGCAATGGTTCTCGTTGCCGTGCTGCTCGCCTTTGCGGCGAGCCTTTCAGGCCTGCTGCTGTCCTATTACGCCAATGTGCCGACGGGCCCGGCGATCATCCTCCTCGCCGGCGTCTTCTATCTCCTCTCCATGCTGCTCGGGTCCCGCGGCGGCCTCATCTATCGCCTCGTTCCGCGCAAGCATCTGGAAGCCTGATCCCCCCAACGAAGGAGTCTCGTGCCATGAAGAATCGCCTCGTAGTGCAGATCGGGCTGGCGCTGCTCGTCTTGCTCGGTCTGTCCGGCGGCGCAGATTCTGCTGACAAGGTCAAGGCGGTGGCCTCGTTCAGCATTCTCGGCGACATGGTGCGCCAGGTCGGCGGCGACCGCGTCGAGGTGGTCATCCTGGTCGGGCCTGACGGCGACGCCCATGTCTTTTCTCCAACCCCCGCCGGCGCCAAGATGCTGGCCAAGGCCGACGTCTTCTTCGTCAACGGCCTCGGCTTCGAGGGCTGGATGGAGCGGCTCGAGAAATCCTCAGGCTTCAAGGGTAAGACCGTGGTCGCTTCGACCGGCGTCAAGCCACGCACCATGGTCGAGGAGGAGGGCGGCGAGCCGGAAACGATCACCGATCCGCATGCCTGGCAGGACCTTGGGAACGGCAAACTCTATGTCGCCAATATCCGCGACGGGCTGATCGCCGCCGATCCCGACGGAAAGGCGGTCTACGAGGCCAACGCCGCCACATATCTCGACGCCGTCGCCAAGGAGGACGACCGCGGTGAGAGCGGCGCTTGCCGCGCTGCCCGAGGCGCGGCGCAAGATCATCACCAGCCATGACGCCTTCGGCTATTTCGGCGCGGCTTACGGGCTCGAGATCATCGCCCCTGAAGGCGTGAGCACCGAAAGCGAAGCCTCGGCGCAGGACGTGGCCAAGATCATCCGCCAGATCAAGGCCGAGAAGATCCCGGCGGTGTTCATCGAGAACATCACCGACCACCGCCTGCTCGATCAGATCGCGCGCGAGACCGGCGCCAAGATCGGCGGCACGCTCTATTCCGACGCGCTGTCGGGGCCTGACGGACCGGCGCCGACCTATCTCGACATGTTCCGCCACAATGTCGGGACGCTGACGGCGGCGCTATCGGCTTAGATCGGATTGTCATCCTTCGAGGCTCGCGCTACGCGCTCGCGCCTCAGGATGACGCTTGGTGGCAGCGGCAAGGTCCGTCATCCTGAGGTGGCCGCGCAAAGCGCGGCCCTCGAAGGATCGGCAAAATGGGTTTTCCATTCGGCTCAAGATGGATCGGCATTGCTGGTGCTGTGCTGCTCGTGGTGATTGCCGTCGCCACACTCATGCCGGCCGGATGGCAGGTCCGCCTCGGGCTGCATTGGCTGGTCGAGCATTTCCTCGCTTATTTCGCCGTCACCTCGGTGTTCTGCCTCGCCTGGCCCCGGCCGATGGTGGTGGCGGCAGTACTCATCCCCTTCGCAATCCTGTTGGAGGCCTTGCAAGGGCTGACCCCCGACCGTGTGCCCGACCTCGCGACCGCGCTCAGCGCTGCTACCGGCGTGGCGGTGGCGGCGCTGCTGGCCGACCTCGTCATGACCCTGGGGAGGAGGGGGCGGATCGGCGCAGCCGCCAGGCGGAAATCCTAAGGAAGCGGCCCGCTGGCGCGGCTTGAGCAAATGTGATGTATCCTTGAGCCTATGAACACACTCTCCCGGCGGCACGCTATCCCGGTCAGGATCGGCAACGTCACGATCGGCGGCGGCGCGCCCATTGTCGTGCAGTCGATGACCAATACCGACACGGCCGATGTGGCGGCGACGGTCGCGCAAGTCGCGGCGCTGGCGCGCGCCGGTTCCGAGCTCGTGCGCATCACCGTGGATCGCGCCGAGGCTGCCGCCGCCGTGCCGCATATAAGCGAGCGGCTCGACCACCTTGGCATCGAGGCGCCGCTGATCGGCGACTTCCACTATAACGGCCATACCTTGCTCAAGGAGCACCCGGCTTGCGCCGCTTCGCTTGCCAAATACCGCATCAATCCCGGCAATGTCGGCTTCAAGGACAAGCGCGACCGGCAATTCGCCGAGATCATCGAGATCGCCCTTCAGCACGGCAAGGCGGTGCGCATCGGCGTGAACTGGGGAAGCCTCGACCAGGAGCTTCTCACCCGCCTCATGGATGAGAATGCGCGTGCGCCCGAGCCGAAAGATGCGCGCGAAGTGATGCATGAGGCGATCGTGCAGTCGGCGCTGCTCAGCGCCGCCCGGGCGATCGAGCTTGGCCTTGGGCCCGACCGCATCGTGCTGTCGGCCAAGGTCAGCGCCGTGCAGGATCTGATCGCGGTCTATGCCATGCTCGCCGCCCGCTCCGAGCTTGCGCTCCATCTCGGGCTGACCGAGGCCGGCATGGGGTCTAAGGGCATCGTCGCATCCTCCGCCGCGCTCGCCGTGCTGCTCCAGCAGGGGATCGGCGACACCATCCGCATCTCGCTCACGCCTGAGCCGCAAGGCGACCGGACGCTCGAGGTGAAGGTCGCGCAAGAGCTGCTCCAGAGCATGGGGTTTCGGAGCTTCGTGCCGCTGGTGGCGGCCTGCCCCGGCTGCGGGCGCACCACGTCGACCACCTTCCAGGAGCTTGCCCGCGACATCCAGGCCTTCATCCGCGAAGAGATGCCGGAATGGAAGCGCCGCTATCCCGGGGTGGAGACGCTCACCGTCGCGGTGATGGGCTGCATCGTCAACGGGCCCGGCGAGTCGAAGCACGCCGATATCGGCATCTCGCTGCCGGGCACCGGCGAGGCGCCGGCCGCGCCCGTGTTCATCGACGGTAAGAAGGTCGCGACCTTGCGCGGTCCCGGCGCCGCGGGCGAGTTCAAGCAGATGGTGCTCGACTATATCGAGCGCAGATTCGGGCAAGGCTCAATGGGGCGCACCGCCGCAGAGTAGCCGCGTCGTTCATTTCACCGAGATGGCATCGCCGGCGATGCCGACGGTGAGCGCAATCACGGTGACATTGAACACGAAGGCCACGATGCCGTGAGCGGTCACCGTCTTGCGGATCGCTTGCGACGTCACTGCGACGTCGGAGACTTGCGTGGCCGTCCCGATCGCGAAAGCGACATAGAGGAAGTCCCAGTAGTCGGGCTCGGAATCTCCGGGGAAGCGAAGGCCACCCCCTGCGCCGCGATGCTCGGCGTAATACTCATGCGCGTAGTGCAGAGCAAAGATGACGTGGATGAATGCCCAGGAAAGCAGAATGGTGAGGAAGAGGAGCGCCAGATCGAGCGGCTTGTGGGTCTCGCTTCCGGGAGCGGTGCCGAGCCAGATGAGAATGGCGGCCAAGCTGGCAAGGGCCGCGATCACAGTCAACACGGGAATGGCGAAGCGTCCCTCATCCTGCAAGGCGGACTCGCGACGCACATGGCTCGCATCGGAGCGGGCGACCTTCCATAGAACGAGGATGAGGTAGAGGCCAACACCCGCATCCCAGCCGATCAGCAGCCGTGTTACGAGCCGGTAACCCTCCGGCAGGAAAACGGCGAGCAAGACGCATAAAAGCGCGGAGACAAGCAGCCGCCAGCGCGCCCGCATAAAACGCGATAGCCGCGACAACTCATGGCGATGTTGAGGACGCGGTGAAGCCATCCTGCTATTCGATCTGGATTCGGGGCGCGCCTCAAGCCCGCCGTTCGGCGATGAAACGGGCGGCGTCGATCAGGGTGGTGGCCTTGTCGCCGAAGGGGGCGAGCGCGTTCTCCGCCTCGGCAACAAGGGCGGCGAGCCTCGCTTTGGCGGCCTTGACCCCGAGCAGCGCCACAAGCGTGGCCTTGCCGCGGCCGGCGTCCTTGGCCACCGCCTTGCCGAGCGCGGTGGCATCGCCTTGGGCATCGAGCAGATCGTCGGCGAGCTGGAAGGCCTGGCCGAAGGCAGCGGCATAGTCGCGAAGCGCGGCCCGGTCAGCGGCGCCTGCCCGTCCCAGAACGGCGCCTGCCTCGCAGGCAAAACGGAAGAGTGCGCCGGTCTTGAGGGCCTGCATGTCGGCTACGTCGGAAGGGCTGAATCCTTGCCGCTCGGGGCTGAGATCGAGCGCCTGGCCTAAGGCCATGCCCCGCCAGCCGCCGGCCTTGGCCAGAAGCAGGACAAGCTCGGCGCGAATGGCGGGATCGGCATGGGTGCTCTCGTCGCTCAAGATTTCGAAGGCAAGCGTCAGAAGGGCGTCGCCGGCAAGGATGGCGGTCGCCTCATCGAAGGCGATGTGGAGCGTGGGACGGCCGCGCCGGACGGCGTCGTCGTCCATGGCGGGCAGGTCGTCATGCACCAGAGAGTAGCAATGGACGCATTCGAGCGCGCAAGCGGCGGGAAGGGCGTCCTCCTCCTCGATGCCAAACAAACGCGCCGATTCGATGAGAAGAAACGGTCTCAATCGCTTGCCGCCCCCAAGCGCCGCATAGCGCATGGCCTGGCCGAGCCTGGCTCCCAAGGGGGCGGGGCCGCGGCTTTGAGCGAGCAGGCGGTCGAGCCGTCTCTCGACGGCGCCGGCGACGCGTTCGAGCTCTGTGAGAAAGGCCATCTTGGGGAAAGCGTGAAAAACAGCGGCCCTTTGCCGCAAAAACCTGGGTAATCCTTACCCTAATACGACGTTGCTTAAGGCGGCAACCGGGAGGTACAAGGCGAGGTCATGGCGATTTAAGCTGTCGCAGGCGAGCGCCCACGGAAGCGCACCAAGAGACGTCATAGACATCCATGGCGCCGGCGCGCCGCGCGTTTCCTGCTTTTCCTTGCCGCCGCCATTCTCCTCTCCATCGTCGCCTTCCGCTTCATCGATCCGCCGACCACCAGCGTCATGGCGATCAATAAATTGAAAGGCGGCACCGTTCGCCAGCACTGGGTGAAGCTCGAGGATATGTCGCGCCAATTCCCCTTGGCGGTGATCGCCAGCGAGGACGGCCGCTTCTGCCTCCATTGGGGCGTCGACTGGGGCGCGGTCAGGGACGCAATCAAGGAGGGCGACGGCTTCAGCGGTTTTCGCGGCGCAAGCACGATCCCGATGCAAACGGCGAAGAACCTCTATCTGTGGAACGGGCGAAGCTATGTGCGCAAGGCGCTGGAAGTGCCGCTGGCTTATCTGATGTCGTTCGTCTGGCCGAAGGACCGGATGATGGAGGTCTATCTCAACGTCGCCCAATTCGGGCCCGGCACGTTCGGCGCCGAGGCCGCAAGCCGGCGCTATTTCGGCAAGAGCGTCTCGCAGCTCAGCCGCCGCGAGGCGGTGCTGCTCGCCGCGGCGTTGCCCAAACCGGGCGTCCGCAATCCGGCGAGGCCGAACGCGACGATGCTGAGGATCGCCAATAAGATCGAGCGCCGCATGCCGATCATCGCCGGGCGTTCGGCTTGCGTCTTGCCGCAGCGCTGAAATTCTCGCCTTTCGGCCCCTGGCCAGCCGCAGCGATTGCCCCTATAAGGGCGGGCTCGAAGGCCCCGCCTCCCTCGCCGGGCCGCTGATTAGGATTTGCACCATGGCTGTTCCCAAAAGAAAAGTCTCGCGCATGAAGCGGGGCAACAGGCGGGCCCACGACGCCTTGTCGTCGCCGGCTTATGTCGAGGACAAGGACTCCGGCGAACTTCGCCGGCCGCATCACATCGATCTGAAATCGGGCCGTTATCGCGGCCGGCAGGTGCTCGACGTCAAAGAAGAGGCCTGAGCCTAAAGCGCTATCGCCTGAGATTGAATCGCGATAGCGCTTTCAGAGTCTTGTTTGAGCATGATCTTATCGGAAAACCGGTTCCCACTTTTCCGGATCATGCTCTAAAGGCTGAACAGGCCGCTTGGGACGGAGGGTTCGCATGGTTGCGATGGAGCCTGGGCCCGAAGATAAGGTTGTCCGCCGGCGCGAGCGGCGGAGCTGGATGTCCGGCATGCCCTTGCTCGTCATCCCGCTGCTCGCCTATGTGGCCTTTGCCGGCGCGGGCGCGGACTTCGCCGCCTCCCGCTTCGACGTCAACCTGCCGTCGGGAGGCGTTTGGCATATCGCCCTCGGCGACATCCTGCTTGCGGTCGCGCTCGGCCTTCTCTTCTTCGAGATCCTCAAGGCGACGCGCACCGGCGGCAACTCGGTCGTCGACCATGCCTTTTCCATGATCGTGTTCGTGGTCTGCCTGATCCTGTTCCTGATCTGGGACCGGGCCGCGACCTCGACCTTCTTCCTGCTCATGCTGATGGCGATGATCGACGTGATCGCGGGCTTCTCGGTCACCATCAATGCCGCGCGCCGCGATTACAGCGTCGGCGGACCCGCCTAGTCCTCACCTTCTTCTCCGCAAGCTTTTGTCAACCAAGCCACGCGAAAGGCGCGCTACGCCCCGCCCTCGCCGTTTTTCGCGCGCGATCTCGCCGTCAAGAAGCGCCCCGGCTTTCGGCTTTCTTAAGCCTTGTTGCATAGGGTGCGCGTCCAACAACAAGGCGCCAAAAGGCGCCCCATGCGTAACAACCATGGGACAGAAGGGGCAGTCAGTGAGTGCATCCTCGAAGGAGCTTGTCCAGAAGGGTCCCGTACCCTCGGCTCATCCGCAAGGCGCGGCAAGCGTCGTGGATTTCGGCGAGCCGGACGCACAAGCCGAGAGCGGAGACGCGTCAGCCCCGGGCGAAGCGCCACTCGACCTCGAGCAGATCCTCGCATGCGTGCGCGAGACGGCCTATCGCTGGGACTTCGCCAGCGACCGGATCGAGTGGGCGGCCAATGCCGACGCCGTGCTCGGCGTCGCCGATGCCGAGAAGATCGCCAGAGGCCGCGCCTTTGCCCTTCTCGTCGACCCGGAGCAGGCCGGCGCCCGCTATGACGGGATCACCGGCGGTCCCCATGTCGCGCCCGAGACAGAGTTGCGCTATTGCCTGCGCTATCGCTTCCTCCCCGAGGGTCGCCGCGGCCGGGCGGCGCTGTGGGTCGAGGACACCGGCGTCTGCACGATCGACGTGGAGTCGCGGCCGAGCGTGGCGCAAGGCACGCTCAGGGTGATCAACGACCGCCGCGAGCGGGAGGAACGGCTCCTCTATCTCGGCAGCCATGACGAACTCACCGGGCAGCTCAATCGGACGAGGTTGACCGAAGAACTTACCCGCTTTCTCGGCAGCGCCGGCCGGACCCCCGCCAAGGGCGCGTTCCTGCTCGCCGGCGTCAACGATCTCACCCTCGTCAACGAGACCTATGGCTACGACGTCGGCGACGAGGTGATTACCATCGTCGGGCGGCGCATCGGCCGCGCCTTGCGCGGCAAGGATTGCATCGGCCGCTTCTCGTCGAACAAATTCGGCATCGTGCTCCAGGATTGCAGTGGGGAGGGGGTGGAGACGATCGCCCGCCGCCTCATGGCGACGGTCCGCGACAGCGTCATCGATACCAACGTGGGCGCGGTGGCGACGGCCATCTCGATCGGCGCGGTGCTTCTTCCCGAACATGCCGGCAATGCCCAGGCGGCCATAAGCCGGGCCCTTCAGGCGCTCGATTTTGCGCGCAATAGCCGCAGCGACCGCCTCAGCCTCTACCAGCCTTGCGAGCGCAGGGAGTCTGAGCGGCGGCGCGCCGTGGCCATCGCCGACGAAATCGTCCGCGCGCTCAACGACCGCCGCATGATCCTCGCGCTCCAGCCGATCGTCACCTCGCGGAGCCGTGAGCCGGAGCTTTACGAATGCCTGTTGCGGATGAAGCGGCTCGACGGCTCGATCGCCTCGGCCTCGGAGTTTATCCCGGTGGCGGAGCAGTTCGGGCTGGCCAAGCTGGTCGACCACCGCGCGCTCGAGCTCGCCGTCGAGCTGTTGGGCTCCATGCCCGGCATCAAGCTGGCGCTCAACGTGTCGGCGGCGACCGCCACCGATCCGCAATGGCTGCACGGGCTCGAGGCCTTTACCGGCAAGGCGCCGGGGCTCCCTCAGCGGCTGACCATCGAGATCACCGAGACCGCGGCCATCTCCGATCTGGAGGAGACCGCCAAATTCGTGGCGGCGTTGAAAGCGCTCGGCTGCCGCGTGGCGCTCGACGATTTCGGCGCCGGCTACACCTCGTTCCGCAATTTGCGGCTGCTTGGCGTCGACATGGTGAAGATCGACGGCTCCTTCATCCAGAATCTCGGCACTCAGGCCGAGGACGAGCTGTTCGTGCGCACGCTCATCGAACTTGCCAGGAGCTTCGGCATCACCACGGTGGGGGAATGGGTGGGCGACGAGAAGACCGCGAAGCTGCTGGAGAAGGCAGGCGTCTCCTATATGCAGGGCTATTTCTTCGGCGTGCCGGAGCTGGTCAAGTCAGCCTCGGCGGTGCAGCCGGCGAGCTAGGCTAGACGGAATGTCCCGCCTCTAGGCGCTGGGCAAGCGCCATCAGCTCGACGTCATGTATGCCCGCCTCCTCGAGATGGCGCACGGTGTTCAGCACATAATCGATATTGGTGCCGGACCGGCCAGCCGCCGATCGCACGAGGCGCGCCTGCCTCACCAGGGAGAGTTGGCCGGCATATTGCGGGTGGCCCCGGTCGACGATGTAGCAGAGCGCCTCAAGCTCCCGTCCAGAGCCGTCGAGCAGGCTGACCGGCCTCATGGTCTCCACATAGACGTCCGTGACCTGCTCGCGCTCGCGCAGATAGGCGAGCGTCAGGTCTCGTTGGTCCGGCGCCACGCGAAACACGGCGCCGCGGCAGGCGCCGCCCTCGTCGAGCCCGAGCACAAGGCCGGGATGCTCCGGCGTGCCGCGATGATGGAAGGAATAGATGCACAGCGAGCGGTGCGCGCCGATCAGCGCCGCCGGGGCCTGCTCGCTGAACTCGAAGCCCGGCCGCCACATCAGCGAGCCGTAGCCGAACACCCAAAGCTCAGCCATTGCCCTGTGCTACTGGAGATTGTAATATCAAATATTCACAACCTAAGAGAGACGTTATGCGAACCATCATCCTTATGATGCTGTTGACGGCAATTGGCATTGGCGCAGCTACAGCGGGCCCATGCAATGTCCCATCCGACCGAGCCAAAGATGGTTCGCGATGCGGGGATCGGGCGGCGTCTGAACGGCCGGGCGGGAGGTAGCCCACTGGCCGATTGCAAGCAGCCGACTTAGCTCGCTCAATCCTCATGGCGGTGGGGGCGGCCGAAATCGGCAGCCTCGGTGTCCTGGCCCGCCTCGATGATGGAGCGGCGGATGGCGCGGGTGCGGGTGAAGAGCGCTTCAAGCGCCGCGCCGTCGTCCCATCTGATCATGCGTTGAAGCGCGGCGAGATCCTCGGAGAAGCGGCCGAGCATCTCCAAGACCGCCTCCTTGTTGTTGAGAAACACATCGCGCCACATGACGGGATCTGAGGCGGCGATGCGGGTGAAGTCGCGGAAGCCGCCGGCGGAGAACTTGATCACCTCGGACTGCGTGACCTCCTCGACATCGGCGGCGGTGCCGACAATGTTGTAGGCGATCAAATGCGGAATGTGGCTGGTGATGGCGAGCACGATGTCATGATGCTCGGGCGTCATGGTCTCGACCTTGGCGCCGAGCAGACGCCAGAACGCGGCGAGCCTGTCCACCGCCTGGACGTCGGTACCTTCGGGCGGCGTCAGGATGCACCAGCGGTTCTCGAACAACTCGGCAAAGCCTGCATCGGGACCGGAATGTTCGGTGCCGGCGACCGGATGGGCCGGGACGAAATGAACGCTGTTCGGCAAATGCGGGCCCATGTCGCGCACGACTGAACCCTTCACCGATCCCACATCCGAAATCGTCGCTCCGGCCTTAAGATGCGGGCCAATTTCCTTGGCTACCGCGCCGCAAGCCCCGACCGGAACGCAGACGATAACCAAGTCGGCACCTTCGACCGCCTCGGCATTGGTCTCCACCACCTTATCGGCGAGGCCGAGCTCGACGACGCGCTTCCGCGTCTGCGGCGAACGCGCGGTGGCCACGATCTCGCGCACGGCGCCTTGCGCGCGTGCGGCCCTGGCGATGGACGAGCCGATCAGCCCGAGGCCGATGATGGCGATTCTATCGAACAAAGGCTTGGTCATCGGCGGGTCGCGCCGTTTGCGCCCATGAACGAGGAGAGCGCGTCGAGCACGGCGCGGTTTTCCTCCTCGGTGCCGATGGTCATGCGGAGAGCGTGCGGAAGGCCATATTCCTCGACCCGCCGCAGGATGATGCGCCGCTCATGCAGGAACTTGTCGGCCTCGGGCGCCGATCTGCCGTTCCCTTTGGGGAAATGCAACAGGAGAAAGTTCGCCGCGCTCGGCGTCACGCCAAGACCGAGGCGGGACAGCGCCTCGGCCATGCGCCCGCGCCAGACCTCGTTATGCTCCACGGCGCGCTGCATCCACGCGGGGTCTGCGAGCGCCGCCACGCCCGCTTCAATGGCGGGGCCTGAGACGTTGAACGGGCCCCTGATGCGGTTCAGCGCATCGGCGACTTCGGTCGGGCAATAGGCCCAGCCGAGCCTGAGATAGGCGAGGCCGTAGATTTTGGAGAAGGTGCGCGTCATCACCGTGTTGCCCGTCGTGGCGACGAGCTCGATGCCGGCCTCGTAGTCGTTCTTCCGCACATATTCGGCGTAGGCCGCGTCGAGCACGAGCAGCACGTCGGAGGGCAAGTTCGCGCGCAAGCGCTTCACCTCGTCGAAGGGGATGTAGGTCCCCGTCGGATTATTGGGATTGGCGATGAACACCATGCGCGTGGCCGGCGTGACCCGGGCGAGGATGGCGTCCACGTCCGTGGTGAGGTTGGTCTCGGGCGCAGCGACAGGGGTCGCGCCCCGCGCCAGGATCGCGATTTTGTAAACGAGGAAGCCGTGCTCGCTGTAGATCGCCTCGTCGCCGGGGCCGAGATAGGCGCTTGCCAGGAGGTTCAAGAGCTCGTCGGAGCCCGCGCCGCAGACGATATGGGCGGGATCGAGCCCGTACAGCTTGGCGAGCGCTTCCCTTAAAGGCCGCGCCGAGCCGTCGGGATAGCGCGACAGCGAGCCGGCGGCTGCGAGATAGGCCTCGATGGCGCGCGGGCTTGGCCCGAACGGGGTCTCGTTCGAGGAGAGCTTGATCACCGGGTGCGCGCCAGGGAGCGCGCTCGTGCCAGGCACGTAGGGCGCGATGTCGAGAACGCCTGGACGGGCGCGCGGGCCACGCTTGGCGGCCATCTGATGTTGCTCCTCGGCGGGGTGTTGCGAAGGGCCTCTCATAGGGCCATTCCTTATGCCAAAGCAAAGAAAAGATTGACTTTCAACGCTAAGCTCCTAGCTAACGCCGAATTGTAGAATTTTGGATTACGGTGGCCTCCAGCGCCCGTCATGGTGAGGTGCGAGGGCCGTCCTTCGAGGCTCGGGCTTCGCCCGAGCACCTCAGGATGACGGCCCTCGCCTCGAACCACGGGCGCGGATCGATGCGGCGAATGAGAGTGACTGGCAACGATGAGCGAGACCCCGACGGCGCAAGCCTTCACCGACCATTCCTTGCGGCTGGCGCAGATCGCCAACCCGCAAAGCGAGATCGTGCACTTCCCGGCGCACGAGAAGCTTCCGCTCGACTGCGGGGCGGAGCTGTCGCCCTTCTCCATCGCCTACCAGACCTACGGCACACTCAACGCCGCGAAATCGAATCTCGTGCTCGTCTGCCATGCGCTGACCGGCGACCAGCACGTGGCCAACATCCATCCCGTCACCGGCAAGCCGGGATGGTGGGAGACCATGGTCGGTCCCGGCAAGCCGATCGACACCAACCGCTATTTCGTGCTGTGCGCCAACGTCATCGGCGGGTGCATGGGCTCTACCGGACCGAGCTCGATCAACCCCGCCACCGGGCGACCCTACGGGCTCGATTTTCCCGTCATCACCGTGCGCGACATGGTGCGCGCGCAGGCGCGGCTGCTCGACCATCTCGGCATAGCGGAGGTGCTGTGCGTGCTCGGCGGCTCGATGGGCGGCATGCTGGTGCTGGAATGGGCCGCCACCTATAAGGACCGCGTGTTCTCGGCGGTGCCGATCGCCTGCGCCGCGCGCCATTCCTCCCAGAACATCGCCTTCCACGAGGTCGGCCGCCAGGCGGTGATGGCCGATCCCGACTGGTGCGAGGGCCGCTATCTCGAGGAGGGCAGGAGCCCGCGCAAGGGGCTTGCCGTGGCGCGCATGGCCGCGCACATCACCTATATGTCGGACGAGGCGCTGCACACCAAGTTCGGCCGCAATCTCCAGGACCGGGAGAAGATCGCTTTCGGCTTCGACGCCGACTTCCAGGTGGAGAGCTATCTGCGCCATCAGGGCTTGAGCTTCGTCGATCGCTTCGACGCCAACTCCTATCTCTACATCACGCGCGCCATGGACTATTTCGACCTCGCGGCCGACCATGGCGGGGTGCTCGCCAACGCCTTTCTCGGCACCAAGACGCGGTTCTGCCTGGTCTCCTTCACCAGCGACTGGCTGTTCCCCACCGAGGAGAGCCGGGAGATCGTGCATGCGCTGAATGCGGTCGCCGCCAATGTCAGCTTCGTCGAGCTCAAGACCAACAACGGCCATGACTCCTTCCTGCTGCATGAGCCTGAGCTGTTCGATACGATCCGCGGCTTCCTGGGCGCGGCTGCGCTCAAGCGCGGCATTGCCGGGACGGAAGGATGGCTGCCATGAACCTGAACATGCCGCCGCACGCCGTCCGCGCCGCCGACACGAACCGCGTCGACCTTCTGCTCATCGCCGAGATGGTGACGCCCGGCGCGCGCGTGCTCGATATCGGCTGCGGCGACGGCACGCTTGCTGCGCTTGCTTGCCGAGAAGCGCGGCGTGGACGGCCGCGGCATCGAGCTGAGCCAAGCGGGGGTGAACTCCTGCGTGGCGCAAGGCCTGTCCGTGATCCAGGGCGACGCCGACACCGACCTTGTCTATTACCCGGACCTCGCCTTCGACTTCGCCATTCTGTCGCAGACCATTCAGGCGACCTATTCGCCGCACCATGTGCTGGAGCAGCTCTTGCGCATCGGCAAGCGGGTCGTGGTCTCCTTCCCCAATTTCGGCCACTGGCGCGTCAGGACTCAGCTCATGTTCGGGGGCAAGATGCCGAAGACCGACAATTTGCCGGACCGATGGTACGACACGCCGAACATCCATCTCTGCACCATCAAGGACTTCCTCGGGCTGTGCAAGGATGCCGGCGCAAGGTCGAGCGCGCCGTGGCGCTCAACGCCTATGGCCGGAAGCTCGGCGTCTCCATGCCGCTCTTCGCCCAGAATCTGTTCGGCGAGCAGGCCGTGTTCCTGCTGTCGCGGTAGCTCCTGACTCCAACTCCTCGTCATTGCCGGGCTTGACCCGGCAGATGCCATTCCATTGGCGCTTCATCTTGCTGCGACGTAACCGGCATGGATGCCCGGATCAAGTCCGGGCATGACGCATTGAGTTGAGGGTCGTGGTCGGCGTGACGCCGGCGGGGACCGGGATGATGCGGCGGCGGACCTTGCTCGTCTCGCGCGCCGGCACGGCGGCGTAGACCTGCTTGGTCGCCTCGACCAGGATCACGCCGGAGAAGGTCGGCCACAGCACGAGCCCCAGGCGCTCCCAGAAGAGCGGCCATTTGAGCAGGATGCGCCAGTTGAAGGGCGGCATATAGAGCGCGTATTCCCATTCCTCCGGCGAGAACATGGCCTCCTTCAGGAGCCGCGTGAGCTGGCTGCGGCTGAACGGGCTGCCATAGCCGAAGGGCGTGGTGTCGACTCGCGCCCACAAGCCCCGGCGATTGGGGACGACGAGCAGCAGCCGGCCGTTCGGCGCCAGCACCCGCCACAGCTCGCGCAACAGCTCGCGCGGCTTCTCCGACCATTCGAGCATGTGGACGAGGAGGATGCGATCGGCGCCCTCGTCGATGAGCGGCAGCTCGGTCTCCTCGACCAGCACGCTCAAGGACTGCCCCTTCTCGGGCCAGGAAATGGCGCCGAGGCTCGCCGGCATCAGCGCGCCCAACGGCTCGGCCTCGCCCCTGAAGGCAGCGAGATAGGGCGTGGCGAAGCCAAGCCCGAAGGTGCGGCAGGCTCTTGAGGTCGCCAAAATGCGCGCGGATGCGGGCCCCCAGCAGCCGGCGCACCACCAGCCCGAGCGGGCAGGCGTAGAAATCCTTGAGATCGACGGCGTCGAGATGCATGGGCCATCATAACTTGTGAAGGTTAAACGCCGCAGCAATCTCCATCCCTCCCCTTGATGGGGAGGGTGGCTCGGCCAATGGCGAGTCGGGTGGGGTGAGCCTGCGCAGACGCCCCCACCCGGCGCGCGGAATCGCGCGCCGACCTCCCCACGAGGGGGAGGTATGGAACTCGTGGTGAGCTTGCGTTTTAACGAGGTGCGTACGGGTGATAGGGTAAGGCGAGGAAAGACGGAAAGCGGCGGTTAGTTATGGCGAAACTCGAAATCCACCAATTCCCGACGCGCAGCGACAATTACGGCGTGCTCATCCACGATCCTGAGACCGAGGCGACCGCCGCGATCGATGCGCCTGACGCCGAAGAGCTGCTGGCGGCGCTGCACGAGAAGGGCTGGGTGCTGACCCATATCCTCACGACCCACCATCACCACGACCACACCGCCGGCAACACCATCGTCAAGCGCATGACCGGCTGCACCATCGTCGGCCCGGCACGCGAGGCGGGCTCCATCCCCGGCCTCGATGTCGAGGTCAAGGAGGGCGACACCATCGAGATCGGGGGCGCCAAGGCCCGCGTGATCGAGACGCCGGGCCACACACGCGGCCATGTCAGCTATTACTTCCCCGAGGAGGGGATCGTCTGCGTCGGCGACACGCTGTTCTCGGTCGGCTGCGGCAAGCTGCTCGAGGGCGACGCCAAGATGATGTGGTCCTCGCTTAAGAAGCTGATGGCGTTGCCGCCCGACACCAGGCTCTATTGCGGCCACGAATACACCAACAACAATTGCCGCTTCGCGCTCACCGTCGAGCCGGAGAACGAGGCGCTGCGGGCGCGCGCCGCCGAAGCTGCGGCGCTTGCCGAAGAGGGCGAGCCGGCGCTGCCGACGACCATCGCGCAGGAGCTTGCCACCAATCCCTTCTTGCGCCCGTCGAGCCCCGCCATCCAGAAGCGGCTCGGCATGGAGGGGCGGGAGCTTGCCGAGATTTTCGGCGAGATCAGGCGGCGCAAGGACCGGTTCTAGATTACTCTGCCAACCCTCGTGTCATTGCCCGGCTTGACCGGGCAATCCAGTAATCCCGGTAGTCGTAAGGAAACTAAGTCGGTGGCTACTGGATGCCCGCCTTCGCGGGCATGACAAGCAATGAAGGTATCGTGGCATGATCGAAGCGCTGACCGCAGACGACGTCATCAAGCAGCTGAAGCTCAAGCCGCACCCGGAGGGCGGCTATTACCGCGAGACCTTCCGCGACGCGCCGGGGCACAAAGGGCGCCCGCATTCCACCGCCATCCTCTATCTGCTGAAGGCCGGCGAGGTGTCGCGCTGGCACCGCGTGGATGCGGCGGAGCTGTGGCATTGGCATGGCGGCGCGCCGCTGCTGCTCGAGGTCAAGGACGGGGAGACGCGCCACGAATATCGTCTTGGCCCCGACTGGCATGAGGGCGAGCATCCGCACGCGGCGGTCCCGGCGCATGCCTGGCAGAGCGCGCGCAGCCTCGGCGCCTGGACGCTGCTCGGCTGCACCGTCGCGCCTGGCTTCGACTTCGCCGGCTTCGAGACGGCGCCCGACGGCTGGGAGCCGTGAGTTTCAAACTCGAGAGTTGAAGCAAGCTCCATACCTCCCCCTCGTGGGGAGGTCGGCGCGCTTTGGCGCGCCGGGTGGGGGTGACGTTATTGCCAGGCATGACCACGGCACTCAGACTCCGTATGACCGCTCTCGGATCTGCGGCGAGAGGGAGTGAGCATGCGACCTCGCTAGTCAAGGCTCCGCCCACCCTCCCCACGAGGGGAGAGGTGAAGCGGCTCAATCCATGAATTGGCCGCCGTTGATGGTGAGCGTCGAGCCGGTGATCCAGGCCGCCTCGTCGGCGGCGAGGAACACCACGCAGCGGGCGACCTCGTCGGCCTCGCCCAAGCGGCCGACCGGGATCTGCCCGACGATCGCCTTCATCACCTCTTCGGAGACGCCTGAGAGCAGGTCGGTCTTCACGTAGCCCGGCGCGATGGCATTCACGGTGATGCCTTTGCGCGCGCTTTCCAGCGCCAGCGCCCGGGTGAAGCCGATCACGCCGGCCTTGGCCGAGCAATAATTGGCGAGCCCCAACTGGCCCTTCTGCCCGTTGATCGAGGAGATGTTGACGATGCGGCCGAAGCCCCGCTCGCGCATATTGTTGATGATCGGCCGCGTCATGTTGAACAGCGAGTCGAGATTGGTGCGGATCACCTGCTCCCATTGCTCGTGCGTCATCTTCTGCAGCATGGCATCGCGCGAGATGCCGGCATTGTTGACGAGCACCTCGATGGGGCCGACCTCGTTCTCGACATTGATGATGCCCTGCTCGCAGGCGACATAGTCGCCCACATCCCATTTGAAGACCGGGATCTTGGTCTCCTTGTTGAACGCCTTGGCGGCCTCGTCATTACCGTGATAGACGGCGGCGACGTTATACCCGGCCTTTTGCAGAGCCTGGCAGATGGCGGCGCCGATGCCGCGCGTTCCTCCCGTGACCAAAGCCACCCTTCCCATGCCTTCCTCCCTTTGAAGCGCTCTTCTGGGCGCCTCTTGCGACGTTCAATACGAATTTCCCCCGCGAGGACTCGCGAGGGCACGAAATGAGACTTAGCCGAGCGGAACCGGTCAGTCCCGCTCCACGCACATGGCGATGCCCATGCCGCCGCCGATGCAGAGCGTGGCGAGGCCCTTCTTGGCGTCGCGCTTTTGCATCTCGTGCAGCAGGGTGACGAGCACGCGCGCGCCGGAGGCGCCGATCGGATGACCGATGGCGATGGCGCCGCCATTGACGTTGACCTTGCCCGTGTCCCAGCCGAGGTCCTTGTTCACGGCCAGCGCCTGCGCGGCGAAGGCCTCGTTGGCCTCGATCAGGTCGAGGTCCTTGGCGCGTCCAGCCGGCCTTCTTAAGCGCCTTGCGCGAGGCCGGGATGGGGCCGGACCCCATGACCTTGGGATCGACGCCCACCGTCGCCCAGGAGGCGATGCGGGCCAGCGGTTTCAGCCCGCGCTTCTTGGCTTCCTTGGCCGTCATCAGCACGACGGCGGCGGCGCCGTCATTGATGCCGGAGGCATTGCCGGCGGTGACGGTGCCTTCCTTGTCGAAGGCGGGCTTGAGCTTCGCCGCATCCTCGATCTTGGCGCCCTCGCGGATATATTCGTCCTCGGCGACGATCGTCTCGCCTTTCCGCGTCTTCACCGTGACGGGGGCGATCTCGTCCTTGAACTTGCCGGCCTTCTTGGCGGCCTCGGCCTTGTTCTGCGAGGCGGTGGCGAACTTGTCCTGCTCCTCGCGGGTGATCTGCCATTGGCGGGCGACGTTCTCGGCGGTCACGCCCATGTGGTAGCCGTTGAAGATCTCCCACAGCCCGTCCTTGATCATGCTGTCGACCAACTCCATCGCGCCCATCTTCTGGCCGTTGCGCAAGTGGGCGACATGGGGCGAAAGGCTCATGCTCTCCTGGCCGCCCGCGACCACGATATCGGCGTCGCCGGCCGCGATCTGCTGGGCGCCGAGCGCGATGGCCCGGAGGCCCGAGCCGCACACCTGGTTCACGCCCCAGGCCGTGGCCTCTTGCGGCACGCCCGCAGCCATCGCCGCTTGCCGCGCCGGATTCTGGCCCTGGCCCGCCGTGAGCACCTGACCCATGATCACTTCATCGACATCGGCCGGATCGACCTTGGCACGCTCAAGCGCCGCCCTGATGGCGACCTCGCCCAGCGCATGGGCCGGCAGGGTCGAAAGCGCGCCATTGAAGGAGCCAACGGGCGTTCGCGCCGCGCTGACGATGACAATCTCTTCCTCTTTCATACTCCTCGTCTCCACTTCCCCAGGGGCCCAAGGTCATAACGTAGTGATTCTCTGCAATGGAAGCCTACGGTTGGGGCCCTGTTAAGGCTCGCGGCAAAGCCTCTGGTGCTATGCACAAAGAACGTGCTACTGATCTCGCAGTTGCGGCATAAAGCAACCTGGGGGCGGGCCCCAAGGCGTAGGAGCGATAGACACGTGGCAAGGGACGCGGAGCAGGAGAGCCGGCCGGTCATCGTCAAGAAATACGCCAACCGCAGGCTCTACAATACCGACACAAGCACCTATGTGACGCTCGAGGACCTGGCCGAAATGGTGCGGGGCGAGCGCGACTTCGTCGTCTATGACGCCAAGACCGGCGAAGACCTGACCCATGCGGTCCTGACCCAGATCATCGTCGAGCAGGAGAGCAGGGGAACGAACCTTCTCCCCATCGGCTTCCTGCGTCAGCTCATCCGCTTTTATGGCGACAGCATGCAGAAGCTGGTGCCGAGCTATCTCGAATTCAGCCTCGATTCGCTCACCCGCCAGCAAGAGCAATACCGCCGCCGCTTCGCCCATGTTTTCGGCACGGCGGCGTTCGACGCGATGCAGGAGCAGGTGCGCAAGAATTTCGCCACCTTCGAGCGCGCGCTCGGCCTGTTCAGCCCCTTCTCCGCGACCGACGCGGGCGATGGCGGCAAGGCGCCGGCCGATGCCGGGACCGAGGAGGGGGAGGCCAAGGCCCCCAACAGCAAGCCGAGCGAGGACGAGATCGCCACGCTCAAGGCCGAGCTTATGGCCATGCAGCAGCGGCTCGAGCAGCTCTCGCGCCGCTAGGGCCTATTCTAGCGAAAAGCGCTAAAGGCCGGTGAGCACGCCGACCCCGCCGAAAATGAGCACCATGCCGGCGAGCTGGGACGGCCCGATCGGCTCTTTCAGGAAGACGTGGGCGAGAAGCACGGTGACCGCGCCGAAGGTCGAGGAGACCACGGTGGCGAACGCGGGGTCGGGCAGATTGCCTGCCCCCGTGATGGTGCCGAGCGCCAAGACATCGAGACATCCCATCAGTCCGAGCAGAGGGAGCCAGCGCACCGGGAGCGGCGCCCCCGGCGAACGCCACAGATAGACCGCGCCGATGGTGGCAAGCCCGAATAATCGCGCGAGCCAAACCGTCTCCACCTCGCCGAAAATGGGAACGGCGGCCTGACCCGCGGTGAGAGCTATGGCAAAACCGAAACTCGCAAGAAGGGCGAGACCGAGCACGATCTTCAGCTTGCCAGGCGGAAGCTCGCCCGATTCCTCGTAGCGCCCGCCGCTGCGCGACAGGATCAAAACCCCCGCCATCACGCCTACGATCGCGAGCCATTGCCAGGCGCTCGGGCGCGCGCCTTGCGCCACGGCGAGTATCATGGCGAGCGCAGGGTAGGAACCGGTGATCGGGGCCACAATCGAGATCGGGCCAAGCGCGAGCGCGGTGAACATCGCAAGGGTGGCAGCTGCGAAGAAGATGCCGGTGACTGCCACGAGCCAAAGATCGGGCCACACGATCTTGATGGCGCCGCCCCCGACCAGGAGCCAGGCGCTCAAGACGATCAGGCCGGAGACGGTCACGGCGAGGACCGTGGGGATGGGGCCTACGGCGCGGGAGGGGAAGCGGGCGAGAAAATCGTGGACGCCCCAGGAGAGCGCCGCCACCAAGCCGAGCAGGGCTGAATTCATCGGCTCGGGCGCGCGTTACGGACTGTTCGCTCTCAGAAGATCGTCGCGCGCCTTCTCCAGATGCTCGGTGATCAGCGCGTAGGCTAGTTGCGCGTCGCGCTCGTTGAGCGCGTTGAAGATGCCGCGATGCTGGCGGTTATAGGCGGCGACCACGTCGGGCGTCAGGATCTTCTCCTTCATCGCGTCCCATTGGGCGTGCAGGCGCACATGGTTGATCTGCCGGTAGACATTGATGAGCAGCGGATTGGCCGAGGCATGCGCGATCAAGAGGTGGAATTCGCCGTCCCATTTGGAGAAGTCGTCCTTGTCGTTGACCGCTCCCTCGGCATGGGCCAGCACCACTTCCATCTCGTCGAGATTGCGCCGCGTCGCATGCAGGACCGCGAGCCGCGTGGTGAAAGGCTCGACCGCGAGCCGCGCCTCGATAAGCTGGAGCGGGCTCACCTGATCGGCGAGATCGCTTGACCGCCGGCTGGCCGTTGCGCCGACGAAGGTGCCGCTGCCGAGCCGCCGCGATACCAGTCCCGCCTTCTCGAGCTGATCGAGCGCGCGGCGCACCGTGCTGCGCGCCGCCTGGAAGGTTGCGGCCAATTGCCGCTCAGGCGGCAGCCGGTCGCCCTCGCTATAGGCGCCGGTCTCGATGGCGCGCTGAAGATAGGCGGAGATGGCGCGGGGTCCCCGACTCGGCTTGGCGACGCCGGCCAAGACGGGCTCCGCTCCCGGAAGGCGCTGAACGGTCAAGGTCTGGACCTCCTCCCGGATCGGGCCCACTTTGGACCCACACGCAGAAATTGGTTTACAACGAGACTGGGCCTTGCACTAATAAGAAGCGCGAGGTTCGAGAGCCAATGTGGCCTATTTCGTCGATTGGGTCCAGTAGTAGGGACCAAACCCGGACCAATCCTTTGGGCGAGGGCGTCCCCGCATGACGGTCCCTCAGGCCACCAAATACGCCATTATCGGGGCCGGCATTCACGGCCTCAGCACGGCCTTCCATCTCGCGCAAATGCTGAAAGCGACCGGCAAGGGCTCCGGCGCCGACATTCTCATCGTCGACAAGACGGCGGTCGCGGCGGGAGCGTCCGGCATCGCTTGCGGGGTGGTGCGCAACAATTATTTCCAGCCCGCCATGCGCGAGCTGATGGCCCACTCGGTGGATGTGTGGGAGAGCGACGCCAAGACCTACGCCTATCATCCCGTGGGCTATATGCAGATCAGCCCCGAATGCATGCGCGAGGACGTCGCCTCGATCTACGCGCAGCAACAGGCGATCGGCTACGAGTTGGTGTTCATCGACGGCGCCGAAGCCTCAGCCAGATATATGAGGGGCCTGTTCGACGACTGGCAGGCGCAAGGGATCACCTCGGTGCTGCACGAGAAGCGCGGCGGCTATGCCAACAACAGAGCGAGCATGCACGGGCTCGCCGCCAAGGCCGAGGCCGAGGGCGTGCGCATCCTGTCGGGCGTCGAGGTGCAGAGTTTCGAGTTCGGCTCGAATTCGGGCGCGATCACGGCGCTCAACACCAACCAGGGCAGGATCGCCTGCGAGACGGTGGTGGTGGGCGTCGGCCCCTGGGTGAACAAGATCTGGAACCTGCTCGAGCTACCGAAGACGATCACCGTCAAGGCCAACGGCAAGGTTCGCAACGACGTACCGATGTGGAAGTTCTGGTGCCTCGAGGAGGGGACGCTCGGCGTCGATCCTACCATGCACCGGACCAATGACGGGCGCTTCCCGCCGGTGCTCCATGTCGACACCGATGCGCCGCTTTATTCCGATCGCGACGGCAAGCTCATCACCGACAAGATCTGGGGCATCTATTACAAGCCTGATTTCAGCTTCGGCGGCGTCCAGGGCGGCGCCTCGCCTTATAAGGTGGAGCAGGATCCCGACCAGGTCGCGGTCGATCCGTATGGTCCGGACTCGCCCGAATTCGTCGTCGGCGAGGACTTCATCGATATGTGGTGCTCGGCGCTGGCCCATTGCCAGAAGCGCTTCGAGGGCCAGATGCCGCTCTACAAGCGGGAAGAGAACTCAGGCGGGCTCGGCTGCTTCACCCCCGACAATTTTCCGGTGTTCGATCTTTTCCGCGAGAACGTCTATGTCATTGCCGACTCCAATCACGGTTATAAAATGATCGGCGTGGGCAAGCTCGTGGCGCAGGAGCTGATGGGCGAGAAGAGCGCGCTGCTTGAGCCGTTCCGCTTTGCGCGGTTCGCCAAGGGCGAGTTGCATCCGACTTCCCACAGCCCGTTTCCGTGGAGCTGAGGAACAGCCAGTCGAACGTTGGAGTGGACCATGGAACAGCGCGTCAAGACGGCGAGAGGAAAGAGGGCGGCCAAGTCCGGGCCAACGGACATCGAGGCCTTTGTCGATGCGCCAGGGCGGCAAAAGCTGGTCGCCGAGGTCCGCAAGAAGATCGACGAGCTCGGCATCGAGTATCTCTATCTGCAATTCGTGTCGGTCACCGGGCGCATCTGCGGCAAGGGCATTCCGGCCGACCATTGGGAGAGCGTGGCGGAAAAGGGCTTCCAGCTCGTCTACGGCGCCACCATGAACCTCTTCGTCAACCGGCGCGGGAACTATCTCGGCTATGGGCCTGAGGCCGCCGAGCTCGTCGGCATCCCCGAGCCTGAGACCTTCATGCAGCTCCCCTGGGACAAGCGGGTAGCACGGCTGTGGTGCACGCTGTTCCGCAACCGGGAGGAACGTGTCGAGCCGGGGGCGTTCCTCACTGCCGATGCGCGCGGCAATCTTCGCCGCATCCACGACGAGTTCAAGAAGGAGCACGGGCTCCAGCTCAGGCACGGCACCGAGCCGGAAATGATGTGGCTGAAGAAGGACGAGAACGGCCAGCCGAACGGCGGCTATTCCAATCCTTATTGCTATCACATCGATCAGTTCGAGAGCTTGCGCCCGGTTTATATGCGCGTGATCGAATACTGCCGGAAGATGGGGCTCGACATGATCCAGGGGGATCACGAGGACTTGCCCGGCCAGCTCGAGCTCAATTTCACTTTCGATGACGCGCTGCGGACCGCCGACCGGCTGTCCACCTACCGGCAGATCTGTGCGCAGGTCGCGCGCGAGTTCGGCATCATCGCCTGCTTCATGTGCAAGCCCTTCATGGGCGTCTCGGCCAATGGATGCCATCACAACATCTCGCTTTGGCGTGGTGGCAAGGACGAGGTTAAGACGCTCGGCAACGACCCCAAGAAGCTCCCCGGCGCGCAGCAGAACTTCATGTATGCGCGTGGCGGCGACAACACCTTCATGCCGGACACCGACGACATCCAGCTTCCGGGCAAGATCGGGCTCAAGGCGATCGGCGGCATCGTCGCCCATCTCGGCGCATTGACGGCGATTGGCTGCTCGACCGTGAATTCCTATCGCCGGCTGTGGGACACGGGCTTCTGGGCCCCGGTGTTCTCGGATTGGGGCTATCAGAACCGCACCACCGGCCTGCGCGTCTCGGCGCCCGGCCGCTTCGAATATCGCGCCGTCGATGCCATGGTGAACCCGCATCTGATGGCGGCGGCTTTGCTCAAGGCCATGGACGATGGGCTGAAGAACAATCTCGATCCCGGACGGCCCGAGGAGCGCAACATCTATCAGGCCATGGAAGCCGGCAAGCAGGTGAAGAAGTTGCCCATGACGCTTGGCGATGCGCTCGCCGCACTGAAGAAGGACGATGTAATCCGCTCGGCGATGCCCGGCGAGATGTACCGCCTCTATGACGAGTATAAGCGCGATGAATGGGAGCGCTTCATGGCTACCGTGACCGAATGGGACACCAAGACCTATCTCGACTGCCTGCCCTGACAAAGCCGGCGAGCAAGCACGCCGCGCTCAAGCAGCGGTAGCGCAAAGTAGGAGAACAAGAAAATGTGCGGAATTGCCGGGGTCATCCATCGCGACGGCGTGACAAACGTCGGCAAGGAGATGACCGCCATGCTGAAGAGCCTCAAGCATCGCGGCCCCGACTCGACCGGGTTCGCGGTCTACGGCGCTTCGGCTCCCAACGAATATGTCATGCGGCTGAAGCTCGCCGAGCAGGAGGACATGACCAAGGACCACCACATCCGCCAGAAGATCAGAGAGCGTCAGGCCGAGGTCGATACCATGCTCGCCGAGCTTGGCGCCGAAACCATCGAGACGTCTGAGCCCACGCCTTACGCCTTTCGCTATCGCTTGCGCTATGCCGGCGATACGCGGCGGCTCGCCACCGAGATCGAGCAGATCGAGGGCGCCGAGGTTCTGTCTTTCGGCAGCGCGCTCGAGCTGATCAAGGATTTGGGCGACGCGACCCAGGTGTCCGAGCAATACGGGCTTGGGACCTTCAGGGGGACGCACGGCATCGGCCATACCCGCATGGCAACCGAATCCGACGTCGATATCCGCTCGGCTCACCCCTACTGGGCCTATCCCTATAACGACATCGCCGTGGTGCATAACGGCCAGATCACCAATTACTGGATCATGCGGCGCGAGATGGAGCGGCTCGGCCACCGATTCATGTCGAATTGCGATTCCGAGCTGCTCGCGGTCTACACCGCTAACAATCTCGAGCAGGGCGCCACGCTGCACGATTCCCTGAAAGCCTCGATCAAGGACATCGACGGCGTGTTCACCTATCTGGTCGCTACCGATAGCGAGCTTGGCATGGCCAAGGACACCATGGCCGCTAAGCCGATGGTGCTGTTCGAGAGCGACGACCTCGTGGCGCTCGCCTCGGAGGAGGTTGCCATCCGCGCCATCGTGCCGCGCGAGATCGACACGTCCGACCCTTACGACGAGGAGGTCCGCGTATGGCAGCGTTGACGCGCTCGGCGCCGACCGAGCAGGAGCGCCTGTCCCACGAGATGGGACTGCACACCGAGCCGCTTAAGGGCCGCTTGCGACAGGCCTTCTTCGATATCGATCTCACCGAGGCTACGCACGGCTTCTCGCTGCCCAACGCCTACGATGTCGATTACAACAAGCGGGCCGAGATCGACGCCTCCAACTTGCTGGCGAACGCCGTCAATTTGCGCCTGCGCGAATTGATGCAGGACGGCTACGGCACTGTCGTCATCAAGAATCCCGGCGCCAAGCACTCCATCGCGGTCGGCATTCTGAACCGGCTCAACCTCATCATCGAGGGCTCGCTCGGTTATTTCGGTCTGGGCCTGATCGACGGCCCCAATGTGCGCATCTCCGGCCGCGTCGGCTGGTCCTGCGCCGAGAACATGATGAGCGGGACGATTCTCATCGAGAAGAACGCGGGCTCGCAGTTCGGCGCGGCCATCCGCGGCGGCGATCTCGTGTGCCGAGGCAATGTCGGCTCGCGCACCGGCATCGACATGAAGGGCGGCACCATCATCGTCGGCGGCGACACCGGCGCCTTTACCGGCTTCATGATGCAGCGCGGGCGCATGGTGATCTGCGGCAATGCCGGCAAGAATCTCGGCGACTCCATGTATGACGGCACGATCTATATCGCCGGCGAGCCGGCGAGCCTCGGCGTCGATGCGGTGTGGGGAACCCTGACCGATCTCGATAGAGCGTGGCTCGAGCGCAAGCTCCGCATGTACGACCTCCTGCCGAAAGCGGGCGCGGGCGCCTTCCGCAAGATCGTCGCCGGCAAGCAATTGTGGAACTACGACAATCTCGAACCGACCGAGAAGAAACTGGTGCTGTAGGGCGCGCAAGCTGGGCGATGGGAAAATGAGGAAGAGCAAGAACGGCAAGGGCAACGGCGCTAAGGCGCCGGCAGAGGCGCAGCGCTTCATTCTGGGCAAGAGCCAGATCTTCACGCCTGAGGTCATCAACGACATCCATGTGAAGTCCGAGCTCGGCCGCTATCGCATGCGCGGCTTCTCGCTGTTCAAGAAGATCCCGCATTGGGACGATTTGACCTTCCTGCCCGGCACGCTGACGCGCTTCGTCATCGAGGGCTATCGCGAGAAGTGCGACACCAAGACAGTGATCGGCCCCAAGGCCAAACGGCCGATGGTGCTCGACATCCCGGTCTATGTGACGGGCATGAGCTTCGGCGCACTCTCCTACGAGGCGAAGATTGCGCTCGCCCGCGGCGCCACCATGGCCGGCTCGGCCACCTGCTCGGGCGAGGGCGGCATGATCCCCGACGAGCGCCGCTACTCGATCAAGTGGTTCTATCAGTGCATCCAATCGCGCTACGGCTTCAACCCGCATCATCTGCGGCTGGCCGATGCCTGCGAGTTTTTCATCGGCCAGGGCTGCAAAGTCGGGCTTGGCGGCCATCTGATGGGCCAGAAGGTGACCGATCAGGTCGCCGAGATGCGCTCGCTGCCCGCCGGCATCGACCAGCGCTCGCCGGCGCGCCATCCCGACTGGCTCGGCCCCGACGATCTGGCGCTCAAGATCGAGGAGGTGCGCGAGGCGACCAATTGGGAAATCCCCATCCAGCTCAAGCTCGGCGCCGCGCGGGTCTATGACGACGTGCGCATGGCGGTGAAGTGCGGGCCGGATTCCATCTATATCGACGCCATGGAGGGCGGCACCGGGGCTGGCCCGCATGTGGCGACCGAAGATACCGGCGTGCCGGGCATCGCCGCCATCCGCCAGGCGCGCCGCGCCATCGACGAGCTCGGCAAGCGCGGCGAGATTTCCCTCGTTTATGCCGGCGGCATCAGGAATGGCGGCGATGTGGCGAAGGCCATGGCGCTCGGCGCCGACGCCGTGGCCATCGGCCACTCCGTCTTGATGGCGCTCAACTGCAACAAGGATATTCCCGAAGCCGATTTCGAGAGCGAGATCGGGGTGCCTGCTGGCTATTGCTACCACTGCCACACCGGCCGCTGCCCGGTCGGCATCACCACGCAGGACCCTGAGCTGAGAAAGAGGCTCGATCCCGACGAGGCGGCGGAGCGCGTCTACAATTTCCTGCACACGCTCACGCTTGAAGCCCAGATGCTGGCGCGCGCCTGCGGCAAGACCAGTGTCCACAGTCTCGAACCGGAAGACTTGGCGGCGCTGACGATGGAAGCCTCCGCCATGGCGCAGGTGCCGCTCGCCGGCACCGACTACACCGTCGGCGTCGACAATTATCACAAGATCGGGTGAGCGGAGTGAAGCGCATGGCCGGCAAGAGCGATAAGAATGGCAAAGGCGGCAAGAAGCCGAAGGCCAAGAGCGACGTCGACAAATATTTGAAGGACGCGGCCGGGCTCGACAGCGCTCGCGAGCAGGCCATCGGCCAGCACATCGGCTACCGCTACGACGTCAATCTCCTGCCCGATTACGATCGGCTGACGCCCTACCTCAAGGCCTATATGGAATTCATGGGCTGGGACGACCTCAACTGGCTCGAAGACATCCACATGGGCTACGAGGCGGGAAAGCCCGCCATCTTCGACCGCAACATCAACGGTTGGGTGCGCATCCCGAAACAGATGAAGCTGCCCGACAATCAGCAGGACCGCGACATGCTGGCGCGCGAGCTGCTGGTGCGCTTCCAGACCTCGCCCAATCATCCTCTCATGGAGCTGAACAGGGCCTACCGCAAATTCTAGAGGGACACCGTTCTAGAGAGACACTGTCTTTCCGCCTTCGCGCATTCTCTCAGCCGTGGCCGAAGCCCAATCGGGTTTAAAGGCAATCACATGCACCGTCTCGGGCAGTGCGGGATTGAACAGCCGGTTATGCCAGATCGCGGCGTCGCGGGCCGCGTCGCCCGTCCCGAGCACGGAAACGGCGCAGGGCAGGCGGTAGGCCTGGCTGAACTGCTCGAACGCGAGGATGCATCTCCCTTCGGCGGTCAGCGCGGCCGCGATCTCAGAGCCTTCCGGAAGGATGGCCAGCAGCTGGTCGCTGAAGGAAGCAGGTTGTTGGAAATAGTCGGCTTGCAGAAAGCCAAGCGCGCGCTCGTAGAGTTCACGCGGGTCGGCCGACCGCATGACCTGGAAGCGGAAGAAGGCGGTGCTCTCGGAAGGATCGTGCGGGATCATAAGCACGGTCAGCGCCGGGACCATGTCCCGGCCCGATGTGTCGAGCAGGCGCGGCCGCATGCCGGGGGAAGGACGTGCGCCATCCTGACGCATGGCGATCTGCCTGATACGGCACTGCCAGGCGAGAAACTCCCCGCGCAGGTTTTTGGCGGCAGACGGCTTCACGACATGTTCTCCATGGAACCCAGCAAAATAGATCAAATTGGCCCGCGTAAAGAGGCCCATTGCGGTCCTGCAAAGGCCGTGAAAACCGCAGAGTTCAGCGGTTTCCTTATAGGAAAACTAATTTCATGCCGGTTGACGGCATATGGGCACCCGCCTAGCATCAGGTCGACGGGGGAGGGAACCTTCGGCAAATCTCTGCTGTGGCGCTAACCGCGTGAGGCGGCACGCCCGGCGTCATCGAACGAGGAAGGCCAGACTGTAGCTAATTCGTCCATCGTGGTCGCGCGCTTCGGTTTCGACCGGCGCCTTCCACGGCACTGAGGGGAACAGGGGGTACATCGCATGGAAGGCAATCTCAATGCACTGACGACCATCTTCACCGAATTCTACTACTGGGTGACGATCGTCTTGATGTTTCTGATCCATGTCGGCTTCTGTACGTATGAAGTCGGCGTGTCTCGTCGACGTAATCATCTCAAAACGCTGATGAAGAATGCGATGGCGATTCCGCTCGTGACCGTCACCTTCTTCTTATTTGGCTGGTGGATCTATTTTGCGTTTCCGAACGGACCGGGAATTACCGGCGGATTGATTACGGCAACATTCGCCGAACCTTGGAATCCACTGATGGCGGCGCACCTCTCCGGCGTCAACGCCAATGAGGCCGGCGTCACGCCGGCCGATGCCTTGATTTGGCACCGCCTCAATGGCGTGTTCTGGGGCGCCTTCCTCCTGTTCTCGATCACGACCGCCTCAATCGTCTCGGGCTCGATCATCGAGCGCGCTCGCTCGGGCGCATTCTGGGTCATAGCCGTGCTGCTCGGCTCGGTTTTGTGGATCCTCGATGCGGCCTGGGGCTGGCATCCGCAAGGCTGGATGGTGAAGCTTTGGGGCTATCACGACGCCTATGCCTCCGGCGTCGTCCATGCCATCGCGGGCGGCGCGGCCCTTGCCTTTTTGATTGTCCTCGGTCCCCGCATTGGCAAATTCCGGGCGGACGGGACGCCGCGCGATATACCTCCCCACAATGTCTGGCTTGTAACGATCGGCCTGTTCCTGATCTACACGGGCTTCTGGGGGTTCTATGCCGCGTGCAACATCCCGATCATCTCGCCGGCCACGATCGCCGGCCAGATCACCGGCGACATGTGGACGGCGACAAATATCTATCTCGCGCCGACCACGCTTTCGGCGGTCACGTTTAACTTCCTGATGTCGCTATCGGGCGGCATGATGGGTGGCTATCTCATCTCCAAGGGCGATCCGTACTGGACGTTCTCATGTGGGTTGTGCGGCGTCATTGCCACCTCGGCCGGCAACGATCTCTACCATCCGATCCAGGCCATGCTGATCGGCGCCATCATTCCGGTCATCTGCTACAAACTGCACTACTGGGTCGAACGCCGGTTCAAGATCGACGATGCGGTGGGCGCTGTCGCGGTGCACGGCTATGGTGGATTCCTCGGCGTGGTTGTCGCGGGCTTCATGCTGTGGGGACAGCCGTCCTCTCCCTATGAAGGCTTCGCGCACATCAATCCGCTCGGCAATTTCGCCGGTGCTTGCTTGATGTTCCTGCTCGGCTTCATCCCGACCTTAATCGCCTGCAAGATAATGAATGGCATGGGCCTGTTACGCGTGCCGGCGAAAGTCGAACTCGAGGGTGTCGACTTTGCGCTCAACCAAGCTTTCGTGGCCTCAGTCAGCGAAGTGGGCAAGGCCGAGAAGGCGATGATCAAATAGAGATCCGAGAGGAGAGAAAAAATGTCGACCAATGGAATGACAAGTTGGGCCGTCGACCTCAAGGATGTCGGCGCAATCTATCCTTTCCAGGGATGGGAGGTGCTCCTGGTTATCTTAGGTTTTATCTTCTGGATCGGCTGGCACATTATCCAGACGCGCCAGGAAAATGCAGAAATTGCCGCCGATATGGCGGCCGACCGGAGCGGCGACGAAACCAGGTCATCGATTGATCGCTACTACTAGAGGACTTGCATAAAAAGGGCCCGTTGATTGGTCGAGGCGCCGGCAGCAATGTCGGCGCCTCATTTTTTTGCGCGAGCCGCCGAGGCTGTCAGTCCAAGATCATTCGGTAGCGGACGAAATCGTCGGCCTGCACGAATTTGTTGTAGAGCCGGCGCGCGGCTTCGTTCGACGCGCGCGTGTGCCAATAGAGCCGCGACCAGCCGCTTTCGTGGCCCATGTCGATAAGGTCCTGAATGAGGGCCTGGCCGATACCTTGGCCTCTTGCGCTCGGGTCGACGAATAAGTCCTCCAAATAGCAAGCCGGTGTGAGCGTCCATGAGGCGGGGTGAATGACCGAGACGCTGAAGCCCGCCACGTTGCCCTGCCATTCGGCGATGCGCCCGAGCATGTTCGAGTCCGGCGCAAAGAGCCGCCGCCACGTGGCCGCCGTCACCTCATCGCTGACCTCGGACTTGTAGAAGGCGACATAGCCGGACCACAGGCGCCGCCAAGCAGCCTCGTCCTCGGGCCTCGGGTCACGAATGAGCATGCTCGAGCCGCCCCTCGGGCTAGCAGTCGAGCGTATGGGCGCGCTCCCAATTGGTGAGGTGGCCCGCATAGTCGTTCCACTCCCGCATCTTTAGCTTGACGTAGGAGTTGACGAATTCGTCGCCGAGCTCTCGGCGTAATAGGTCAGACCCGGCCGTCAGGCGCAAGGCATCGAGCAGATTGAGCGGCAGTCTCTTGGTGTTGGCCGGCGCCTTGTGGCCTTCGGCATACATGTCGATGTCGAGCGGCTTGCCGGGATCGATGCCTCTGGCGATGCCGTCGAGGCCGGCGGCGAGCAGCGCGGCCGGCAACAGATAGGGATTGGTGGCGCCGTCGGCGAGGCGAAATTCGAAGCGGCCGCTGCCCGGCACCCTGATCATATGGGTGCGGTTGTTGCCGGCATAGGTCACCGTGTTGGGCGACCAGGTCGCGCCCGAGAGCGTCACCGGCGCATTGATGCGCTTGTAGGAATTGACCGTCGGATTGGTGATGGAGCACAGCTCGCTCGCGGCATTCATCACCCCGCCGATGAAGTTGTAGGCGGCGCGCGACAGGCCGAACCCGTCCTTGCCGTCGTCGAAGGCGTTCTTGCCGCCCTGCCACAACGACACATGAACATGGCAGCCGCTGCCGGTGAGGTTCATGAACGGCTTCGGCATGAAGGTGGCGCGGAGCCCGTGCTTCTCGGCGATCGCCTTCACCATATATTTGAAGAAGGCCATCCGGTCGGCCGTGACCAGCGCATCGTCAAACAGCCAGTTCATCTCGAACTGGCCGTTGGCGTCCTCGTGGTCGTTCTGGTAGGGCTGCCAGCCGAGCTCGAGCATCGAGTCGCAAATCTCGCTGATCACATCGTAGCGGCGCATCAGCGCGGTCTGGTCGTAGCAGGGCTTGGCTGCGGTATCGGCCGCGTCGCTGATCGCCAACCCGTCCGGGCTCAGCAAAAAGAACTCGCATTCGACGCCGGTCTTGAGCGTAAAGCCTGCTTGCGCGGCCTTGGCGACCATCCTCTTCAGGATGTTGCGGGGAGCGTGCTCGACCAGCTTGCCGTTCATCCAAGGGTCGGCGGCGAGCCAACCGACCTCGCGCTTCCAGGGCAGCTGGATCAGGCTGGCAGGATCGGGAATGGCAAGAACGTCCGGGTCGGCCGGCGTCATGTCGAGCCAGCTCGCAAAGCCGGCAAAGCCCGCGCCGTCCCTCGCCATGTCGCCGATCGCGCTTGCCGGCGCGAGCTTCGCGCGAAGCGTGCCGAACAGGTCGACATAGGAAATCAGGAAATATTTTATCCCGCGTTCGCGGGCCTCGACTGCAAGATCAACCGCCATGTTACTCCCCTTCATCGACTCGAGCGGCCCGCTCACCGTTTCAATCAGACTTCAATCCCGGAATCCAGTCGGTGCCGGCAAGAGGCACTTTGGCCATGGCGGCCGCCTCGACGGTGAGCGCCACGAGATCCTCGGGCTCGAGATTGTGTACATGGCTCTTGCCGCAGGCCCGCGCGATGGTTTGCGTTTCGAGCGTCAACACCGAAAGATAATTGGCCAGACGCCTGCCGGCGAGGCTGGGATCGAGCCGCGCGGCAAGCTTTGGGTCCTGCGTGGTGATGCCGGCAGGATCGCGCCCCTCGTGCCAGTCGTCGTAGCAGCCCGCCGTCGTGCCGAGCTTGCGATATTCCTCTTCGAGCGCCGGGTCGTTGTCGCCAAGGGCGATGAGCGCGGCGGTGCCGATCGAGACCGCGTCGGCGCCGAGCGCGAGCGCCTTGGCGACGTCGGCGCCGTTGCGGACGCCGCCGGAGACGATGAGTTGCACCTTGCGATGCAAGCCGAGGTCTTGCAGCGCCTGGACCGCAGGCCTGATGGCGCCGAGGATCGGCAAGCCGACATGCTCGATGAACACTTCCTGCGTCGCCGCCGTGCCGCCCTGCATGCCGTCAAGCACAATCACGTCGGCGCCGGCCTTCACCGCCAGCGCCGTGTCGTAAAAGGGGCGCGAGGCGCCGATCTTGATGTAGATCGGCTTCTGCCAGTCGGTGATCTCCCTGAGCTCCTCGATTTTGATCTGGAGGTCGTCGGGGCCGGTCCAGTCGGGATGGCGGCAGGCCGAGCGCTGATCGATGCCGGCCGGCAGGGTGCGCATCTCGCCCACGCGCTCCGAGATTTTCTGCCCGAGCAGCATGCCGCCGCCGCCGGGCTTGGCGCCTTGGCCGACCACGATCTCGATGGCGTCGGCGCGCCTGAGATCGTCGGGGTTCATGCCGTAGCGGGAGGGGAGGACCTGGTAGACGAGGATCGACGAATGGCCGCGCTCCTCCTCGGTCATGCCGCCGTCGCCGGTGGTGGTCGAGGTCCCGACTTGGGTCGCGCCGCGCCCCAAGGCCTCCTTGGCTTGGGCCGAGAGCGAGCCGAAGCTCATCCCGGCGATGGTGATGGGAATCTTGATATGGATCGGCTTCTCCGCGAAGCGGGTACCGAGCCACACATCGGTGCCGCATTTCTCGCGATAGCCTTCGAGCGGGTAGCGGCTCACCGAGGCGCCGAGAAAGAGCAGATCGTCGAAATGCGGCACGCGCCGCTTGGCGCCGAAGCCGCGGATGTCGTAGATGCCGGTCGCGGCGGCACGGCGGATCTCCGAAAGCGAGAACTCGTCGAAGGTGGCCGAAGGGCGCGGCGCGGTTTTGGGCGTCCAGTCCATCAATAGGCTCCGGCGTTGTCCACGTGGAAATTGTAGAGCTGGCGCGCCGAGCCGTAGCGCCTGAATTCCGATGGGTCGATCTTGCCATTGAAGCCGGCGCGGTCGAGCACCTCGTGCAGGGCGCGCTTGTGCTCGTCCCGCATCTTCTTCTCGATGCAGTCGGCGCCGAGGCTCTTGACCTCGCCGCGGACGAACAGGCGCGCCTCATAGATCGAATTGCCGAGCGAATCGCCCGCGTCGCCGAACACCACGAGGTTGCCGGCCTGGGCCATGAAGGCGCTCATATGCCCAACCGAGCCCTGCACCACGATGTCGATCCCTTTCATGGAAATGCCGCAGCGCGAGGAGGCATTGCCGTCGATGCGCAGCAGGCCGCCGCGGCCGGTGGCGCCTGCCGACTGGCTGGCGTCGCCCGCCACATGGACGAAGCCCGACATCATGTTCTCGGCGACGCCGACGCCGGCGCTGCCATGGATCAGCACGGTGGCGTGCTTGTTCATGCCGGCGCAGTAATAGCCGACCGGTCCGTTGATCTCGACGGTGATCGGGACGTTCAGCCCGGCGGCGATGGCGTGACGGCCGGCGGGGCGGTCGACGATCCAGTGCCGCTCATTGGTGTCGGGGTGGAGGCGGTGAAGCGCCGCGTTCAGCTCTCTGAGCGGGGTCAAGCCGAGGTCGATTTCCGGCACGGTTAGCGCTCCCAGAAATAGACCGTGGCGGGCTCAGGCTCCCAAATGCGCGCGTTCTCGATACCAGGCAGGCCGGCCAGCGCGCGATATTCGGAGCCGAAGGCGACATAGCGATCCGTCTCGGCCATGACCGCAGGCTTGCAGGCGATGCCGTCGCGGAGCACGCCGAAGCCGTTCTCGGTGCCGACCACGAACGTGTAGAAGCCGTCGAGATCGTCGAGGCTCACTTTGAGCGCGTCGCCGAGCGACAGGCCCTCGCGCATCTTCCAGCTGAGATAGCCGGCGGCGACCTCGGTGTCGTTCTCGGTCTCGAAGGCGAACCCCTCGCGCTTCAGCACCCGGCGGAGATTGTTGTGGTTCGAGAGCGAGCCGTTATGCACGAGGCACTGATCTCTGCCGGTCGAGTAGGGGTGCGCGCCGTCAGTGGTCACCGCCGACTCCGTCGCCATGCGGGTATGCCCGATGGCGTGCGTGCCGTGCATGGCGGCAAGGTCGAAGCGCTCGGTTACGTTCTCGGGCCGGCCGACCTCCTTGTAGAGCTCCATCCGCCGCCCGCGTCCGACCACTTCGATGTCGGGCATCTCGCGCGCAAGCCACTCCGTGAGCCGGGGCAGCGATCCGTCATCGACGCCGACCACGGCGTGGGTATCGTGCAGCATGATATTGGTGCTGCTGAAGGCGCGGCCGATCCGTTCGGCGGCCTCCTTCATGGCCGCCGCCGACTTGCCGCGGAGCGTCAGCTTGATCTCGCCGCTCCTTCCCTCGCCATAGACGGCGAAGCCCGCACTGTCAGGCCCGCGGTCCGACAGTGTGGCGAGCATGCCGGCGGTGAGCCGGCCAAGCTCGGGTTCGAGCGAGGGGTCTTTGATGAACAGTCCGACGATGCCGCACATGCGCCCAAAAGCTCCGGTTAATGCGGCCTGCACCATGCTAGGGGAAAGGGCGCACGTCAACCCACATGAAATAAAGTTTCCTGTGGGGAAATCTCAGCTGCGCGGGTAGATGATGATCGAGAGATAGGTCATGGGCCGCTCGAGCAGCTCCTCGGGCCCGTGCGGCGCGCCGGCGTCGAAGAACAGCGCGTCCCCCGCCGACATGGGATAAAGCTTGTCGGCGTGGCGGTAAATCACTTTCCCCGACAGCATATAGATGAACTCGACGCCGTCGTGCTGGAACAGCGCATAAGGTTCGGCGTCCTCGCTGAGCGTGATGAGGTAAGGCTCGACCACGATGTCGCCGGAGATCGAATGGCCGAGCAGCTCGTAGCGGTGGCCCGACTTCGTTCCGCGCCGCTCGATCAAGACGCCTTGGCCGGCGCGCACATAGGAGCAATCGCGGCGCTCCTCGAAATCGGCGAAGAAGCTCGTCATCGGCACGTTGAGCGCGCGGGCGAGCGCCTTCAAGGTCGAGAGCGAGGGCGAGGTGCCGCCGTTCTCGATCTTCGACAGCATGCCCGGCGACAGCCCGGCTTCCGCCGCAAGCTCGGTGGCGGTGAGCTGAAGGCGCTGGCGCAGCAGCTTCACTCTGCGGCCGATCGAGACTTCGAGTTGCAGCTCGCCCGTAGTCGGCGCGTTGGATCCTGTGGCGTAGGTCTGGCCTTGGTCGGGGGCGCCCCCATTGGCAGGCCCCTTGCGCCTGGAGGCCGCGCGGCGCCGCGCATGGGTCCGCGCCTTCAGCAGCTTGGAAGAAAGCCTCGTGGTCGCCATCCCGCCTCCTTGTGCCGCAAAGCTAGCACGATCCCATCGAGGACGACCATGTCAGTCGGACGCTGGCGATGCCGCTTGTTCTTCCCTCCCCCCTTGCGGGGGAGGGATAGGGAGGGGGGTTAGAAGGAAAACTCGTAGCTTACCCCTCACCCTTTCCGCCATGCGACTTGCGCAGAGCTATGCTCGCGCAAGATCGCGCCGGAAAGCCCTCTCCCACAAGGGGAGAGGGGACTAATGACAGCGCTGCGATCTACCCGCTTATCCGCGTACGGCTTGGCGGCTCGCCGAACGCCCGGGCATAGGCGCGGGCGAACTGGCTCGCCGAGGCGAAGCCGGTGGCAAGCGCCACATCGAGCACGGGCAGCGTGGTCTCGCGCAAAAGCTGGCGCGCCCGCTCTAGTCTCAGCCAGCGGTAATGGCGGTGGATGCCGTGGCCGATATGGCGGCGGAACAGCCGCTCGAGCTGCCTGAGCGAGATGCCGGCCTGACGCGCCAGGGCCACGCGCGGCTGTGGCGTCTCGATGCTCGTCTCCATGGCGCGCAGCACGAAGAGCAGCTTCTCGTCGGCGACGCCGAGCCGGTAGCGGAGATCCATGCGCTGGGGCCCGAAGCCCTCGCGGATATGGGTGTGCAGGAACCAGTCGCCGACGGCAGCCGCGAGCTGGCGCCCGTGATCGCGCTCGATGATGGCGACCATCATGTCGAGCGCCGAGATGCCGCCCGAGCAGGTGATCCTGTTGCCGTCGATCTCGAACAGAGACGGCACCACGGCGACATCGGGAAAGGCCTCGCGGAAGGCCGGCAAATGCTCCCAATGGAGCGTCGCCCGGCGCTCATTGAGCAGACCTGCCTTGGCCAAGACATAAGGTCCCCCGGAGATGCCGCCGATAGTGACGCCTTTGCGCGCGAGACGCCGGAGCCAGGCGAACACGGACCGGTCGTCGAAGATCGCCGGATTGCCGCCGGCGCAGACGAAGACCATGTCGGCCTCGCGCTCGGTATTGGTGCCGCAATCGGGGATGATGGCAACGCCGTTCGAGGCGGTCACCGGCTTGCCGCCGGGGGCGGCGTGCCACCAGCGGTAAAGCTCCTGGCCTGACAGAAGGTTTGCCGCGCGCAACGGCTCGACCGCCGCGGCGTAGGACATCAGCGCGAAGCCCGGCACGAGCAGGAAGCCCACCGTCTGTGGCGTTCCTGGCGCCAGGGGACGGGAGACCTTGGCTCCCGCGCGTTCTGGGGCTTGCCTTCTCTGCATGTCGCAAAATGTCAAGTAAGCGGCGTGAAATGTCAATCGCGGCCAGCGCGGCGGCGCAAGATGGCCACCATGCGCTATTCGCTCGCGAGCCTGCTTGCCAATGCCGTCACCGGCAACCGCTACTGGAAGCCGATCTGGCGCGAGCCCGAGCCCAAGCCCTCTTACGACGTGGTGATCGTCGGCGGCGGCGGGCATGGGCTCGCCACCGCGCATTATCTCGCCAAGGAGCACGGCATCACCAATGTCGCCGTGGTGGAGAAGTCCTATCTCGGCTCGGGCAATGTCGGGCGCAACACCACCATCGTTCGCTCCAATTATCTGCTGCCCGGCAATCTCCCCTTCTACGAATGGTCGATGAAGCTGTGGGAGGGGCTCGAGCAGGATCTCAACTACAACACCATGGTGAGCCAGCGCGGCGTGCTGAATGTCTTCCATTCGGACCCGCAGCGCGATGCCTATGCCAGGCGCGGCAACGCCATGCGGCTCAACGGCGTCGATGCCGAGCTGCTCGACCGCGAGCAGGTGCGCGCGCTGGTACCCTTTGTCGATTTCGATAATGCGCGCTTCCCCGTGCGCGGCGGCCTGTTGCAGAAGCGCGGCGGGACGGTGCGGCATGACGCTGTCGCCTGGGGCTATGCCCGCGCGGCTGACAGCAGAGGCGTCGACATCATCCAGAATTGCGCCGCGACCGGCTTCCGCATCGAGAACGGCCGCGTGCTCGGCGTCGAGACCGAGAAGGGCTTCATCGGCGCGAATAAAGTGGCGCTCGCTTGCGCCGGCAACTCCTCTCGCGTCGCGGCTCTTGCGGGCTTGCAGGCTCCCCATCGAGAGCCATTCGGTGCAGGCCTTCGTCACCGAGGGCGTGAAACCCTTGATCGACGTGGTGATGACCTTCGGCGCCGGCCATTTCTATGTCAGCCAGTCGGACAAAGGCGGGCTGGTGTTTGGCGGCGATATCGAGGGCTACAATTCCTACGCCCAGCGCGGCAATCTGCCGGTGATCGAGGATGTGTGCGAAGGCGGCATGGCGCTCATGCCGGTGATCGGGCGCCTGCGCATCCTGCGCTCCTGGGGCGGCCTCCTCGACATGACCATGGACGGCTCGCCGATCATCGATTTGACCCCCATCCAAGGCCTCTATCTCAATGCCGGCTGGTGCTATGGCGGCTTCAAGGCGACGCCGGCCTCCGGCTTCTGCTTCGCCCATCTCATCGCCAAGGACGAGCCCCATAAGCTGGCCGCCGCCTATCGTCTCGATCGTTTCGCGCAAGGCCGCGTCATCGACGAGAAGGGCATGGGTGCGCAACCGAACCTGCACTGAGGCGAGGCCATGCGGATCAAATGTCCCTATTGCGGTGAGCGGGCGCTCGAGGAATTCACCTATCGCGGCGACGCCACGGTGACGCGGCCGCACAGCCTCGACCCGGCGGCGGCCGACGCATGGGTGGACTATGTCTATCTCCGCGACAATCCATCTGGGCTGCACAAGGAGCATTGGCATCACAGCGCGGGCTGCCATTCCTGGCTGGTGGTGACGCGTAACATGAGCACTCACGAGATCGTGGCGGTCGAGTTCGCGGGCGAGGGGAGCTGACATGCCGTCGCCGCAACCCAATCGCCTCGCCCAAGGGGGCCTCATCGATCGGTCGAAGACCGTTCGCTTCAGCTTCGACGGAAAGCAGCTCGCCGGCTATCGAGGCGACACGCTGGCCTCGGCGCTGCTTGCCAATGGCCACCGCCTGGTCGGCCGCTCGTTCAAATATCATCGCCCGCGCGGCATCCTCACCGCCGGTTCAGAGGAGCCTAACGCTCTGGTCGAGCTTCGCACGGGCGCGCGGCGCGAGCCCAATACCCGCGCCACCACCATCGAGCTCTATGATGGGCTCGACGCCGCGAGCCAGAACCGCTTTCCGTCGCTCAAATTCGATGTGCTGGCGGCGAACCAGATCTTCGCGCCGATCTTCGGCGCAGGCTTCTACTACAAGACCTTCATGTGGCCCGCTTCCTTCTGGGAGAAGGTCTACGAGCCTCTCATTCGCCGCGCCGCCGGCCTCGGCCGCGCCGCCGACGCGCCCGACCCCGACCATTACGAGAAGACGAATGCCTTCTGCGATGTCCTCGTTATCGGCTCTGGTCCGGCAGGACTTGCCGCCGCACTGGCCGCGGCGCGGTCGGGCGCGCGGGTGATCTTGTGCGAGGAGGATTTCCGCCTCGGGGGGCGGCTCCTCTCTGAGCGTTATGAGATCGACGGCCGGCCGGCGCTCGACTGGGTGAAGGCTGCCGAGGCTGAAATCGAGAGCCTACCCGAGTGCCGCATCTTAAGGCGCACCACCGTGCAGGGGGTCTATGACGGTGGCACCTATGCCGCGGTCGAGCGCGTCAACGATCATGTGGCAAAGCCGCCCGCGCACGAGCCGCGCCAGCGCCTATGGCGCATCGTGGCCAAGCGCGCGGTGCTCGCCGCCGGCGCCATCGAGCGGCCCATCGTCTTCGGCGACAACGACCGCCCCGGCATCATGCTGGCCGGCGCCGTGCGCAGCTATGTGAACCGATACGGGGTGGCGCCGGGACAGCGCGCCGTCGTCTTTGCCGACAATGACGACGCCTTTCGTACCGCTATCGACCTTGCCGACTCTGGCGTGGCGGTGGCGGCTCTCATCGATGCGCGAAAGGCGTCCTCGGCGGGCGCACGAGAAGCGGCGGAGAGAGCAGGGGCGCGCTATCTCTCGGGTGCCGTCATTGAGCGCGTGCGGGGCGGGCAGGGCGTTAGGAGCGTCGAGGTCAGAGACGCGGCCGGCAAGACCGAGCGCTTCGAATGCGACCTTGTCGCCGTGTCGGGCGGCTGGGCGCCCACCGTGCATCTCACCACGCATCTCAATGGAAAGCCCGCCTGGAGCGAGGCCTCCTCGGCCTTGGTTCCCGGCACGCATGCCGCCGGGAATGAGCGTCGCCGGCGCAGCCCGCGGCACATTCGGCCTTGCCTCATGCCTGGCCCAAGGCCAGTCCGCCGGTGCGGCGGCCGCTTCCGAGTGCGGCTTCGCTGCCGCGACGGCGCGCGCTCCCGCTGCCGCGGACGAAAGCGGTTCGGCAAGTCCCGTGTGGCAGGTCGGCAAGAGCCGGGGCAAGGCCTTCGTCGATTTCCAGAACGACGTGACGGTGTCAGACGTGAAGCTCGCCGCGCGCGAGGGCTTCCGCACGCCTGAGCATCTCAAGCGCTACACCACGCTCGGCATGGCGACCGATCAGGGCAAGACCGGCAATGCCAACGGCGCGGCGGTGCTCGCTTCCGTCACCGGACGCTATATCGGCGCGGTCGGCAGCACGACCTTCCGCCCGCCCTTCACCCCCGTGGCCATCAGCGCCTTTGCCGGCCATCACCGCGGGCAGGATTTCCGCCCTGCGCGCCTTGCGGCCTCGCATGGTTGGGCCGAGGAGCAGGGCGCCGTCTTCGTCGAGACCGGGCCTTGGCTTCGCGCGCTCTATTATCCGCGGGCCGGAGAGGAGCCGCAAGATTCGGTGAACCGCGAAGTGTGGACGGTGCGCAAGCCAAGTCGGGGTGTGCGACGTTTCCACGCTCGGCAAGATCGACGTGCAGGGGAGTGACGCGGGCGCCTTCCTCGATCGCGTCTATGCCAACACCTTCTCGACCTTGCCGGTGGGCAAGGCGCGCTACGGGCTGATGCTGCGCGAGGACGGCTTTGTGCTCGATGACGGCACCACGGCGCGGCTCGCCGACGATCGTTATTTCATGACCACCACCACCGCCAACGCGGTCAAGGTGATGCAGCATCTCGAATTCTGCCAGCAATGTTTGTGGCCCGAGCTCGATGTCGAAATGGTCTCGGTCACCGAGCAATGGGCGCAATTCGCGGTCGCGGGGCCCCGCGCGCGCGATGTGCTGCAAGGCGTGGTCGATCCGGCCTACGACCTCGGAAACGCCGCCGTTCCCTATCTTGCCTGCGGCGAGGTCACCGTGTGCGGCGGCACGCCGGCGCGGGTCTACCGCCTCTCCTTCTCCGGCGAGCTGGCCTACGAGATCGGCGTACCGGCGCGTTTCGGCGACAGTTTGATGCGCGCCATCCTGGAAGCGGGCGCGCCCTTCGGCATCGCGCCGTACGGCACCGAGGCGCTCGGCGTCTTGCGCATCGAGAAAGGGCATCCGGCGGGCGGCGAGCTGAACGGCCAGACCACGGCGCACGATCTCGGCTTCGGCAAGCTGCTCTCGGCCAAGAAGGACTTCATTGGCCGCTTCATGGCGGCGCGGCCCGTGCTCACCGATCCCGCGCGTCCGTCGCTCGTCGGCTTGCGGCCTCTCGACCGGGAGGACCGCTTGCGCGCCGGCGCCCATCTCATTCCCAAGGACGCCGAGGCCATCGCCAAGCACGACCAGGGCTATGTCACCTCGATCGCGTTTTCGCCTTCGCTCGGCCATTGGCTCGGCCTCGGCCTGCTCGCGCGCGGGCACGAGCGGCATGGCGAGATCGTGCGCGCCTATGACCCGGTGCGCGGCGGCGACGTATTGGTCGAGGTTCGGCCGCCCTGCTTCATCGACGTGGACGGGGAGCGCCTCCGTGTCTGACCGGTATCTCCGTCCGCTATCGGCACTCGCCGGCATCGCGGTTCCCGGCCGCTTCGGCAAAAAAGGCGGCGAGCCCGGGATCGTCATCGAGGAGCGGGTGGGGCTCGGTCTTGCCACGGTCGCCGCCCGCAAGGGACAAGCCGGGGCGCTGAAGGCCGCCGTCTTGCAGGCTTACGGCGTCGACCTTCCCGACAGCTCGCGCTTCGCCCAGGGACCGTCGGTGAGCTTTGTCGGCTATGGCCCGGGCCAATGGCTCGCCGTATCGGCAAAGCTCGCCAACGAGGCGCTCGCCCGCGATCTCGCGCAACAGCTCAAAGGGCTCGCCTCTATCTCCGACCAGAGCGGGGGACGCACGGTGCTGAGGGTGAGGGGTGCTCGCGCCCGCGAGGTTCTCGCCAAGGGCCTGCCGATCGACCTTCATCCACGCGCCTTCGGTCCAGGCAGCGCCGCCACCAGCACGATCTCATTGATGGGCGTGCAGCTCTGGCAGGTCGACGACGCACCGACCTATGACATGGCGATTTTCCGCAGTGTCTCGGCGAGCTTCTGGCGCTGGCTCACCGCCTCGGCCGGCGAGTACGGCTACGAAGTTCTGTAGGGTGGGCAAAGCGAAGCGTGCCCACCATCCGTTCCGGTGGGCAACGGTCGTTGCCGTTGCCCACCCTACGCTCTCGGCCTAGCTCGCCTTCTTCTTCGGCACCTTCTCCTGACCAGGACAGCAATCAGGGGTTAGACGGGCCTGATGTCGACGGCCACCGCCCGCGTGACCAGCAACACGACGCGGTCGCCCACCTCGACCTGATCGAAGCCCTGCACGCTCGGGTCGATCGCTATCGTGCGCGTTTTCCCGCCCGTGCCGGCGAAGGTGATGGTGCGCTTGTTACGGTTGATGGCGGCGATGGTATCGGAGATCTCGACCGTGGTGAGGTCGGTGGCGCCGTGCGGCGTCGCCTCGACCCAATCCTGCTCGGCGACGGTCGGCGCGTCCAAACCCATGCCGGCTGTCTCTTCGCGCTCGATCTCGCTCTCCTTGGTCATTGGCGGCCCGTCATACTTCCTGAGCGCCACCGCCACCTCGTCGGCGTAGCTGATGGTGATCCTCTCCTTGAGCTTGATCACCTTGATATGCTCAGGCCCGACCTTGACCACGACCCAATTGTTGTTGGGGCCGACGACCGTGACCAACTGCTGCGTCACATCGATGGCCTCGACGGTGGCGGTCATGGAGATGACGCCGGCGTCGCTTTCGATCTGAACCGGATTGGCTTTGGTATCGTCGATGAAGATGAGAGAAAGGGCGAGGGCGAAGGCGCCCCGGGCTGCCGCGACGAGAACCTGCATGAACCTTACCTCCCAGACTGACATTGGAACCGAACACTACCAGTTCAGGGTCACGCCCGGCACTGGCGAGGGCCCCCGAAACGAGGCCTAAAACCTAGCATTTCTCGCATTCCTGGGGGATGCAATCCAGCAACAAGGCGCGGAAATTCCGTCGCTCAGGCCCAAGCTGGATGAGGCTCAAGCCTTGCGCGCGCGGGCGCGGCTGATCGACTTGATACGTCCGCGCGGCCTGCCGGATTTGGCACCGATGTCGCGGTCCTGCACTTCGACGAAGGTGCGCGCCGGCATGTCGCCATCGAGGCCGCCAAGCTCGGCGGCCGGAACCTTCCGGTTCGAGGTTTGCGTGCCGTCCTCATAGAGGACGTCGAAAAGCACGAAGCCGTTGGGTCGGGCTTGCTGTTTCTTGGCCATGGATCGAGCTTCGCCTAGGCGTCCTCTTGAGTCTTGTCAGGATCGGGCGCGTCGACCCGCGCCGCCTTGCGCTTCGCCGTCTCCTCTTCGAGACGTTTCCGCTTTTCCTGCTTCTTTTGTTCCTTCGCCCGGTTGCGGTCCGCGCGCTGCTGGTTGTAGTTCGGCTTGAATGCCATGTTCGTCACTCGCTGTTAAATGGGAAAACCTAAGTCTGCTTCGACCGCCGCGGCTTGAGAGCTCGCGGAGCGGAAGGAGGGGCGGCGGCTTTCAGCTTCTCGTCTTCCGCCTCCTTGGCGAGACGAAGCTCGCGCAACCTCGCCGTCTTGAGCGCCATGGCCTCGTGCTCGCGCTCCTGGTCGAGCTTGAAGGTCGCTTCCCGCTTTTGCGTCTTGCTCAGAAGCGCCTCGGCATTGCGCCTTGCGGCGGAGCTGCGTGTAGACGTTTTGCTCATCTTCTAGTCTCCTCTAATGAGGGTAGGCGCGCTCGCCCTTCGCGGGCGCAGGCGCGACACGTTGGACGCCGGCGAAGCGCCGGCCGCGGGACCGCTTGCGCCGCTTGGCCGGTGCGGTTGCCTCGTCCCGCGCCGGTTGGCGAAGGGGCGCGGGCGGCAGGGCGGCGAGCCGATGCTCCCCGACCGTCACGGTCGAGCGCATCAATCGCTCGATCGCCTGGAGATATGGCCGCTCGCTGTGATCGCAGAATGACAGGGCGGCGCCGCCCGCTCCGGCCCGGGCCGTGCGGCCGATGCGGTGCACGTAGCTCTCCGGCTCGTTCGGCAGCTCATAGTTGATGACGTGGGAGATGCGGGAACGTCGATCCCGCGCGCGGCGATATCGGTGGCAACGAGAATGCGCACATGGCCGCTGCGGAAGGAGTCGAGTGCGCGCACCCGGGCGTTCTGTGCCTTGTTGCCGTGCAGTGCGACGGCGGACATGCCGGCCTGCACGAGGTTCCGGCAGACGCGGTCGGCACCGCGCTTGGTGCGGGTAAAGACCAGCACCCGGTTCATGTCGCGATCGGCGAGGAGACCCTCGAGGAGCGCTCGCTTTTCCTTGGTGCCGACGAAGAACACGCGCTGCTCGATGCGGTCGACCGCAATCTTGGCCGGAGCGATGTCGACGCGCACCGGCGCGTTGAGGATGTCATGGGCGAGCTTGGCGATCGGCGGCGGCATGGTCGCCGAGAACAGAAGCGTCTGGCGCTCGCGTTTGCAGAGCGAGACGATCTTCCTCACGTCGTGGATGAACCCCATGTCGAGCATCCGGTCGGCCTCGTCGAGCACGAGAATAGAGACCTTGTCCAACCGGATATGGCGCTGATTGCAAAGATCGAGCAGGCGCCCGGGAGTGGCGATCAAGATGTCGACGCCTGCTTTCAGCGCCTTCACCTGGTGATGCTGGTTGACGCCTCCGAAGATAACAGTCGAGCGCAAGGGCAGCCCGCGTCCATAGGCGCCGAAGCGCTGGCCGATCTGGCTGGCAAGCTCGCGGGTCGGGGCGAGGATCAGGGCGTGGGGCGCGCCGGGGGTACGCGGCAGGCGCTGAAGCGAAAGACGCTGCAGGATTGGCAGCGCGAAGGCTGCCGTCTTGCCCGAGCCGGTCTCGGCGATACCGAGCAAATCCTTGCCCTGAGCAAGCAGCGGAATCGTCTGCACCTGGATCGGCGTCGGCTTCAGGTAGTTTTCGGCCTTCAGTGCAAGCCGCAAAGGCTCGACGAGGCCGAGGCCGTCGAAAGTAGAAAGTGGCACTTGTAAATGTTCCTTGTACGCCGAACACCGGCGGGCGCATGGCATGCGCGGCCGTGAATGGCGTTTTGCCTCACCCCACGCGCTATCTGGGGACAGACGATGAAAGAGAAATTGTCTCGGGATGAGGCGCCGCGTATGTGCGGCAGCTACGCGCGATCGCGAGCAATCAATGTGAGGGGAACATGGAGGCGGTCAGCCAATCTGTCAAGTCTAGATAGAGATTTAGATGAATAAAGACCGATGGCTGAGCGAAAGGTACTAGCCGGTCTTCCGCCGCCGCAAAGGATAGCTCGCGCTGTCATAAAGGGCGCGGATGCCGAAGCCGTCGAATCGCTCCTCATTGACCTCGAGCGTGCTGCCGATGAGAAGCTCGGGTGCGAGCTCCTCAACGGCGTATTTGATCGCCTCGGCGGCACTCTTGAAGCGCGTATAGCGCATCGGCCGCTTACCGGTCTTGCTCGCGCTGGCATAAAGCTCGGCGGGAGCTCTGTAATCGAACGCACTCACAAAAGGCATTAAAGCATGCCGGGGAAGGCATGGCCAGCCTCGGGGGCCAAGCCGCTAGCGCAGGTCCGGCCTCAATGACCTCCGACCCGAATAGGTGCCGCTTGCGGCGAGCTAAGGGATTGTCGGCGGCGCCATTCATTGTCAGGCTGTAGGCGAGGCGCCGGGGCGCGCTCGCATATGACGATCCCGGTCCTCGCTTGTGACCAGCCCGTTCGGCCGAAGGCTCCGCTATGCTGCATGTGCCGCCACTCGTTTCCACCATCGCGATCGGCCTCGTGCTCGCCTTCGCCTTTGGCGTCCTTGCCAATCGCTTGCAAGCTTCCACCCCTGGTCGGCTATCTCGTGGCCGGCATCGTCATCGGGCCGTTCACGCCGGGATACGTCGCCGACCAGAACATCGCCAACCAGCTTGCCGAGGTTGGCGTCATCCTCCTGATGTTCGGGGTGGGGCTGCATTTCTCGCTCAAGGATCTGCTGTCGGTCCGCGCTATCGCTATTACGGGGGCGCTGGCGCAGGGGCTGATCGCCACGCCGCTCGGCATGGTGGTTGGCTGGATGCTCGGCTGGTCGCTGGGCGCGGGGCTCATCTTCGGCGTGGCGCTTTCGATCGCGAGCACCGTGGTGCTGTTGCGCATCCTGCAGGAGCGCCGGCTGATCGAGACCGAACGAGGGCGGATCACCGTCGGCTGGCTGATCGTGCAGGACATCGCGATGGTGCTGGTGCTCGTGCTGCTGCCCGGGCTGACGGCGCTATTTCAGGGCGTTGAGACCGCGCCCGGTACGGCCGATGTTGTGCGCTCGGTGACCATCCTGCTCGGCAAATTCGGCATCTTCCTCGCCGTCATGCTGATCGTCGGCAAGAAGCTGATCCCGGCGATCCTGCATTATGTCGCCCATACCGGCAGCCGCGAGCTGTTCCGGCTTGCCGTGCTCTCGATCGCGCTCGGTGTCGCTTACGCCGCGGCCGAGCTGTTCGGCATCTCGCTCGCGCTTGGCGCCTTCTTCGCCGGCATGATGCTGAGCGAGTCGCAACTGAGCCAGCAGGCCGCGACCGAGTCGCTTCCCTTGCGCGATGCCTTCGCCGTGCTGTTCTTCGTCTCGGTCGGCATGCTGTTCAACCCCGGGATCGTGGTGGAGGCGCCTTTGGCGCTGCTCGCCACCGTGCTCATCATCCTGGTCGGCAAGTCGATCGCGGCCTATCCTCGTGGTGCGTCGCTTCGGGCATTCGCGCTCGGCGGCGCTCATGGTCTCCGCCTCGCTCGCTCAGATCGGAGAGTTCTCGTTCATCCTCGCCGATCGCAGCCTGCAGCTCGGCCTTCTGCCCGACGAGGGCCGCGACCTCATCCTCGCCGGGGCCATCATCACCATTCTCCTCAATCCGCTGCTCTTCGCCGCGCTCGACATCTACGCGGCGCGGCGGGAGAAGGCGCTCGCCGAGGCAGTAGCGGCTGACGCGCAGGAGGAAGAGACGCCGATGCGCGAGCCGATCCGCCCGACCAGCCTCAAGGACCATGTGGTGCTGATCGGCCATGGCCGGGTCGGCAGCTTCATCAGCTCCGTCCTGAACGAGCGCAACGTCCCGCTCTTCGTCATCGAGGACGACGAGGATGAAGTCGCCGCACTGAAAGCAGCGAGGCATCGAGGCGCTTGCCGGCAACGCCGCCGATCCCGCCGTGATCCAAGCGGCGAATTTGCCCGAGGCGCGCTGTCTCCTCGTCGCCATTCCCGACGCCTTCGAAGGCGGCCAGGTGGTGCAGCAGGCCCGCGCCATCAATCCCAAGCTCCCGATCATCGCGCGGGCCCATTCCGAGGAAGAGATCGACCACCTCAAGACGCCACGGCGCGACGCTCGTGGTGATGGGCGAGCACGAGATCGCCAAAGCCATGCTCGATAACATCGTCTCGGCTGCCATGTCGGCCAAAGCCGGAGCGGAGTAGCGGCAAGCCTCGTCTTCGTCATTCCGGCGGAAGCCGGAATCCAGCTGTAAATGCGCGCTAAGAGTGAAGCGGACTATGCCACCGGGCCCGTGACGCGTGCCAGACCCTTGGCGAGTGCATCCACCTCTTCGTCGGTGAAGACGCGGCTCCGCGTGAGGAAGCGTAACCCCTCGGGCGCTTCGAGCGAAAAGCCCGAGCCGCGGCCGGGCACGACATCGATGATGAGCTGGGTGTGCTTCCAATAGTCGAACTGGTCGGCGTCCATATAGACTTGGCAGCCGCCGATCGCGCCGAGCTGCACATCGTTGCCGCCGACGCGGAACTCGCCTTCCGGGTAGCACATGGGGGCCGAGCCGTCGCAGCAGCCGCCGGATTGATGGAACATCAGCGGCCCGTGCTTGGCGCTTAAGGCGCTCGATCAGATCGAGCGCGGCGTCAGTGGCAAGGACCCTGTTCGACCATGCGGAGAGAATAGCGCAAAAGCGGTTCCCCCTCACCCTTTCCGCCATGCGACTTGCGCAACCTACGCTGCGCAAGATCGCGGCGGAAAGCCCTCTCCCCAATGGGGAGAGGAGGTCGGTGGGGTGCGTAGCAGCGAATCTAACCTCTCCCCTATGGGGAGAGGGTGGCGCGCTCTTAGAGCGCGCCGGGTGAGGGGTTCGCTCCGACTAAAAGAACCCCATGGCCTTGGGGCTATAGCTCACCAGCACGTTCTTGGTCTGCTGATAATGGTCGAGCATCATCTTGTGGGTCTCCCGCCCGATGCCCGATTTCTTGTAGCCGCCGAAGGCCGCGTGCGCCGGATAGAGGTGGTAGCAATTGGTCCACACCCGTCCCGCCTGGAGCCCGCGGCCGAAGCGATAGGCGCGGTTGATGTCGCGGGTCCAGATGCCGGCGCCGAGGCCATACAGCGTGTCGTTGGCGATGGCCATGGCCTCGTCGTCATCCTCGAAGGGGGTGACCGAGAGCACGGGGCCGAAAATCTCCTCCTGGAAGATGCGCATCTTGTTGTGGCCCTCGAACACCGTGGGCTGTCATGTAATAGCCCTCGGCGAGCTCGCCGTTGAGCGACAGCCCGCTCGCCGCCGGTCAAGAGCTTGGCGCCTTCCTTCTTGCCGATATCGACATAAGAGAGGATCTTCTCCAGCTGGTCGTTGGAGGCCTGCGCGCCGATCATGGTCGAGGGCTCGAGCGGATTGCCCTGCTTGACCTTGTTCACCCGCGCGATCGCCTTCTCCATGAACTTGTCGTAGATCGAGCGTCTGCACCAGCGCGCGCGACGGGCAGGTGCAGACCTCGCCCTGGTTCAGCGCGAACATGGTGAAGCCTTCGAGCGCCTTGTCGAAGAAGGCGTCGTCCTCGGCCATCACGTCGGCGAAGAAGATGTTGGGCGACTTGCCGCCGAGCTCGAGCGTGACCGGGATCAGGTTCTCTGACGCATATTGCATGATCAGCCGGCCCGTCGTGGTCTCGCCGGTGAAGGCCACCTTGGCGATGCGCTTGTTCTGGGCGAGCGGCTTGCCGGCCTCGACGCCGAAACCGTTGACCACGTTGAGCACGCCGGGCGGCAGCAGATCGCCGATCAGGTCCATGAGCACCATGATCGACATGGGCGTCTGCTCGGCGGGCTTCAGCACCACGCAATTGCCGGCGGCGAGCGCGGGCGCGAGCTTCCACACCGCCATGAGGATCGGGAAGTTCCACGGGATGATCTGGCCGACCACGCCGAGCGGCTCGTGAAAATGATAGGCGACGGTGTCGTGATCGATCTCCGACAGCGAGCCTTCCTGCGCGCGGATGCAGGCGGCGAAATAGCGGAAATGGTCGATGGCGAGCGGAATGTCGGCGAAGCGTCGTCTCGCGGATCGGCTTGCCGTTGTCGATGGTCTCGACCGTGGCGAGCACCTTGAGGTTCTCCTCCATGCGGTCGGCGATTTTGTTCAGGATCTCGGCGCGTTTGGCGGGCGCCGTGTTGCCCCAGGCGTCCTTGGCCTTGTGCGCGGCGTCGAGCGCGAGCTCGATGTCGGCGGCTTGCGAGCGGGCGATCTGGCAGACCGGCTTGCCGGTGATGGGGCTGATATTGTCGAAATATTTGCCCGCGACCGGCGCGACCCATTTGCCGCCGATGAAATTGTCGTAGCGGGGCCGCAAGGCCACCCGCGCGTTGAGGGTCTCGATGACCTGGTGGAGCATGGCATCCTCCCTTGGACGTCGGCCGCTTTTCGTTCTTCTCGGATCAATCCTGGTCCCCCGCCTTGACCTCCGTCAAGCAGAACCTAAAGTTGGGACGTGAAGTCGGCGCGGCGACGGGAACACGGCGGCTACCAAGGCGTTCGTCGAAGGGATCAACAAATTAGGAGGGTGTGATGGCAGACCAACGAAGCATAAGTCCCTTGCTCGCTTTCTTGCTCGGCGTGGCGATCGTCGGGCTCGGCGTGCTGGGCTACATGCTCTACGAGCGGCAGAACCGGCAGGTGTTGAAGATCGACGTGCCGGGCTTCTCCGGCGAGATCACCAAGGACAAGGGCATCGACATCGAGGTCGGCAAAGACCGCTAGCGCCTCTTTTGCGGCCTCACCCTGAGGAGGCCGCGGAACGCGGCCGTCTCGAAGGGCGACCATGCTTCGAGACGCGCCCTTTGGGCGCTCCTCAGCATGAGGCCTTTCTGGATACCGGCTTGCGCCGGTATGACGATTCCTACGGGATCGAGCACGGCGGCGCCGGTCAGCTCGCCCTTGCGCAAACGCTCGAGCGCCTCGTTGGCGGCTTGCAGCGGCATGGGGTGGACGCTGGTCTTGACCGGGACCTTCGGCGCCAGCGCCAGGAACTCGCGCGCGTCGGCGCGGGTGAGGTTGGCGACCGAGCGCAGCACCCGCTCCTCCCAGAGGATGTCGTAAGGGAAACTCGGGATGTCGCTCATATGGATGCCGCCACAGACCACGACGCCGCCCTTGCGCACGGCTTTCAGAGCAGCCGGCACGAGCGCGCCGACGGGCGCGAAGATGATTGCCGCGTCGAGCGCTTCAGGCGGCTTCTCGTCCGAGCCGCCCGCCCACACGGCGCCGAGGCTACGCGCGAAGTCTTGCGCCGCGAGGTCGCCCGGGCGGGTGAAGGCATAGACCTCGCGTCCTTGTGCGCGTGCCACCTGCGCCACGATATGGGCGGCGGCGCCGAAGCCGTAGATGCCGAGACGCTTCGGATCCCCCGCTAGTTTGAGCGAGCGGTAGCCGATCAGCCCGGCGCAGAGCAGCGGCGCTGCTTCGGCATCGCTATAGGCTTCCGGCAGCTTGAAGCAGTAGCGCGCGTCGGCGACCGTGTAGCCGGCATAGCCCCCATCGATCTGGTAGCCGGTGAAGCGCGGGTGGTCGCAGAGATTCTCCTCACCCCGGCGGCAATAGAAGCAGGTGCCGTCGGTCCAGCCAAGCCACGGCACGCCGACGCGATCGCCAACGGCGAAGTCCTCGACGCCCGGCCCAAGCGCCTCCACATGGCCGACGATCTCATGGCCGAGGACGAGGGGCAGCTTGGGGTGGGGGAGCTCGCCGTCGAAGATGTGGAGGTCGGTGCGGCACACCCCGCAGGCCGCGACCTTGATGAGGATCTGGCCGGCCCCAGGCTCGGGCACCTCGAGCTCGGCGGGCTTGAGCGGCAGGCCCGGCCGATCGAGCACCATGGCCTGCATGTGAGAGCGGATGGCCAATTTCTACCCCGGCTCAGGTCTTGTTTCGTTTGGATCGACGCGCGCGTGCTGTCCGGAGGCTGCTACTCGGTCCTTCCGGCCTCTTTGCAACCGACGGTGTTTCCGAAACTCTCAAGCGTGATCGCCCGGTTGCCGCTCGGGCGGAAGGAGCGCCACGATCGCGCCGGCGACGAAACAATAATAGTGCGCCGCGAAGAGCGTCTTGTCCCGGTTCGAGCGGAAGCGCGCCGAGCGCTCGATATTGTCGATCTGCGTGCGAGCGGCCTCAGTGACCCGCCGCAACGCCGTGGCGGCCGGCTCCGGCGCCGATTGAGCCACCTCGTCGAGCAGCGCCTCGACCGCGCCGGCGTCCAGTTTGGCGAGCACGCGGCAGCTGTCGCCGGCCAGATAGTCTTGGTAGGCCTTGGACCCTTTTTCCGGCGCGAGCAGGCTCTTCTGCGCCCCGATCAGCTCGGCGGCGACGGGACGCCATTCCTGCACCGATGGCTTGGGCCTGTGGCGCCGCGCCGAGGATCGTTTCCGCCTGCTGTCGCGATAGGACTGCCAGCGCTCCGGCGCGATCGCAACCGGCGACGCCTTGCGCGGCGAAGGTGACGATGTCGCAGCCTTCGATATTCTTGAAGGCAAGCGCAGGACTGGCGCTGAAGCCTAAGGCCAAGCACGCGAGCAGGACGAGACGCTGTTTCACTCGATGCTTTTACGGATCTGCTCGAGCAGCGCGGAACGGCTCGTCTGCGGGCTCAATTTATAGCGGTAGTAGCCCACCATGTCCTTGATCCGCTGATACTGCATCGGCGTGAAATGCTTCATGCAGGAATCGTCGGAATAGTCCATGTAGTTCTCGACCGGGTCGAAGCGCGTTTCGCCGGGACATGCCGAGGGTTGCTCGGAGCGGGCAGCCCGCCGCCGAATTTTGCTCGTAAGCCGTGTCGACGATGTCGTCGCCGGGCGCCTCACAGCCGCCCTGGAAGGTATGATAGAGCCCGGCCCAATGCCCGACCTCATGCACGGCCGTCATGCCGAGATCGTAGGGCCAGGGCTGTGGCACGCGAGGCGTTCGGGCAAGCTCGCATGATGGATGACGACGCCGTCGAGCTGCGGCGTATCGGCGTACCACCAGGGGAAGGTGGCATAGCCCAACAATCCGCCTCCGGGCTCGGCGGTGTAGATGTTGAGGGAGCCGGCGGTGTCGGTGCCGAGCGTGGTCTTCATCTCGACCTCGGCGTCCGAACCTGGTTCGTGGGTGAACCAGGATTCGTTCTCATGCAGGTTCACGTCCGCGATCTTGAATTCGATCGAGGCGGGCGCATAGGTGCGATTCAGCAAGGCGACTTGCGCCTTGAGCTGGCGGTCGGGCAGGTAACCCTGCGTCCCCTGATGGATGATGTGGAAGCGGATCGGGATCACCGTCTTGCCACGGAAGTTGACGCGGTAGCGAGCGGAGCGCGGTGATCACGCGGTTGGCCTGTATTTTCGCCGCCGGGGTGGGTGGCGGCGTCCCGCATCGATAAAGCTTCGGTGCGGTGGCGGGCGCTTCTTGCGGCAAAGAGGGCGTCGACCTTGGCGGTCGCGGTTGCCAAACAAGCGCAGGCGGACGACATGAGGAATTCTCGCCGGTTCACGACTTACCTCCCAAGTTGTTCTTGCTGGAAGCGCGAGCTTGGCCCCACCTTTGCCAAGCGTCCGATCGCTGCCGAGCGGCAAAGATTACCCATACATTCGAAGGGCAGGAAGCGTTTTCAGCTTAAGGTTTTGTCACCTTCGAGGCGTCGCGCACGCTCTTTGAGGGTGTCCTCAAGCTGCTTGATCCAGGCCACATCTTCCCCTCTGGGCTCGCGCATGCCGCGGATCAGCCCGAGATTGCGCGCCGTCGTTTCGAGCTCCCACGAGGCGCGCGCCACGGCGAGCGCATCGCCAAGCCTCTCATTGGCGTCGTCGGCGTCGCGGGCGAGCACGGCAAGCTCAAGCAGCGTGGCGTGGTCCCAATAGTCGGGCGCCTTGGCCGCCTTGCGGGCGGCGGAATAGCGCACCACCGGCAAGATCTCCGCTTGGCGCGGATCGGGCTTCGGCATCATCTCCATCAAGGTCACGGCGTTGACGCCGGGATAGGCATCGCGCCAATCCGCTTCGAAGCCCGCGAGATAAGTGTCGATGGCATTCTTGAGCAGCGCGCGCGCCTCCGGCAAACCCTCTTTCTTGGCGAGATCCCAGCGGTCCTTGTACATGCGCCCCAAGAGCCCGTTGGTCTCGCTCGACGGGCCGAACTCGGCGATCACCTCGGTCAGCACCTTCTCGGCTTCGGCGAAGCGGCCTTCGCGATTGAGCGCGAAGCCGAGCTGCTCGCGCATCATCTTGGCGCGTTGCAGCGGCAGCGGCATGCGATGGTAGAGATCGATCATGGACGCGTGCGCTTTCACGTCGCGCAGCGAGAGAAAGAGATCGACCACGACGCCGCTCTCGACTTCAAGCAGATTGGACAGCGCGGGATCGTCGGCAACCTTCTTGACCGCGCCAGCCCCCTCGCGCACCGCCGCGCGCAGGCGGTCCTTGTATCGCTTGGAGTACTCGACCGCTTTGCGGAAGATGTCGGTCTTGCTGTGGTCCACGTCCCAGCGCGGCACGCCTTCGACCAGCTGGAAGATCGGGCTGTCGTCATGCGGGTTGCCGCGCGCCGCCTGGAGCTGGCTCGCGATCTGCGCCAGCGTCGCCTCAGCATCGGCCGGCTCGCCGGCGCCGTCGGTCTTGTAGGCGATGCCGCGCACCAGCGCGATGTCGAAGGGCAGCACCGTGCCTTCGCCGAACACGATCACCGTGCTGCGCGGCCGCATCGCGTGCCGGATGCCCAGCTCGTAGAACACGTTGGGGTTGGCGCCGGTGATGTCGGCCACGGCGTAGTGGCAGAGCATCAGCCGCTCGAACATCGGCTTGTGGATAGTGCCGCCGATCTTCTCCTCGTCGGCGCGGATCGGCTCGAGCCCGGCCCGGGCGACCGCGGGCGCGATGATCTTCTGTAGACCGAGTCGAAATTGGTGACGCGCCCGGCGGCGTCCATCTTCTTGCCGAACGGCATCAGCACGAAGCAGAGCGGCGCAAGCTCAACCGTCTCGTCCACGACGCATCCTTTCACCGCCTCGATAGAATAGACTCCCGGCGCACGTTGCGCCAAGCCGTCGATCGGCCGGCGGGCAGAGCCTATTCAATGGCGCTGCAAAATCGCGTCCTGCATGGCTGATCGGGACGCCGAGCCATTTTCGCTGCGCTGCCGGTAAGCAGCAAGCCCCACGGCCTTTGCGCCGCTCGGCGTGAACAGCACGTAAAGCTGGTTCGTCGCCGCAACCTGTCGCCTTGCAGGTAAACGCCCAGGGTGTAGGCGTCGTCGCCGATCCGTGACTTCAGATCGACGGGTTGGCCAGGCCGTCCAAGGCTTGGCGTAGTCCTCGATCCAGGCCGTCGACCGTCTCGCCCGCTGAGCATTGCTCGATCCAGGCAGCGCGATAGGCCGGTTGCTTCATCAGGTCGACAAGATGCGGCCGTTCGAGCTTCCTCGAGCGTGCGAAAGCGTGGTACGCTCCCGAGCCGCGCAGGAAATGCCGACAACCAGCAACGCGCTGAGCATCTATGCCTCCGTCAGGCTTCGCCGGCAGGGCAGCTGCCGCCTCGGGATGACGGCTTTGTGGACACGCTCAGGTACGGTTGTGGAAAAGACTAATGCCGGATGAGCGGCCAGCCTTGCAGGCTCGGGCGGAGCGGCGAGACGGCGACCGGCGCTTGTCGGGCCTGCTCATAGGCGCCGGACGGACGCGCCGTGGCGGGGCCGAGCAGCCGCCGCTCAGGCACGAGCGCGGACACAGCCCACAGCGCCTCGAAGGCGAGCCGGCCGAGCCTGACCGTGTCGGGGGCTTCCTCGTCGAACAAGGTCAGCGCGTTGCGCCTGTCGGCATCGCGGCGCATGGCGTCGCCCGACCAGCACATGGCCTCGCCATAGGTCACCTGCTCATGCGCATCGAGCAGACGCGGATTGCGTGCCCAGCGGATGAGCTCGGGCGCCGGCTCTTGCGGGGCAAGCTCCGAAAGGCTGGCGAAAAGCTGCTTCAGGTCGTCCTCGGGCTCGAGCCTGGCGAGGATCACCTTGGCGCTCACGCCCGCGTGCTGAAGCGCGCCCTTCATGCCGACCAGAGCCTTGGCCGGGTCCGACCCGGGCGAGCGCAGGATCATGGTGAGGGAGAAGCCGGCTTGGGCGCGCTCGACACATCGCGACATCATCTGAAGATGCCGGCGAAGCTCGCCCTGTTGAGAATCCCTCAGACTTTCCGAACCGACCACAACGCGCATGTTCCCCCTCGCATCTGTGGAATTGGCTGAGGGGCAGACGCTATGGCGCTTGGCCCTCGCTTTGCCATGAATAGCAAGAACAGGGTTAAGGAAGACTTGAGGCCCGTGCCTTTTGCGGACGGTGGCGTCTTGGCCGCTGGCCCTAAGCCGCCGATTGGCCTCGGATTTGGGCTGAAGCGGAGCGCGCCGGAAAGGCCGGCGAGGCAAGAATAAGTGAGATGAGACTCGTCCGTGGGGACGAGCCGGCGCAGCAAGCGGAGCATTTCGTTACTCGAACGCGACTAGGACCCTCTACGCGCCCCAGCTCCGCCGGTGCCCACTGGCGAAGCCTGCCCCGACCTCATGTGAGGCCTAAATTGTGTCCCCCTTGCGACCGCCTATCCCCGCCTCCGCGTCGAGCCCGTGAGCGAAGGCGATGGCTGGGAGAAGATCGCGGCGCTGCCGCGTCTCTTCCCCGAGTTCGAGGACTAGTGGGCGGCGACGGGGCCTCGTGGTTCGAGACGCAGGCTTCGCCCGCTCCTCACCATGAGGCGTTTCCTCCTCATCCTGAGGAGGGCCGAAGGCCCGTCTCGAAGGATGAGGCCCGTGAGACCCGAAACTTCTTGCGGCACAAGACAGTTGGTGTTGGCGGAAAGCAGGAATACATAGCGGCATATGTCCGAACTCCTCACCAAAGAGCGCGTGCTCGAAGCGCTCAAGCGCGTCAAAGGCCCCGACCTCGGAGCCGACCTCGTCTCGCAGGGCCTGGTCTCCGAGATCGTGATCAACAAGGGCAAGGTCTATTTCGCCATAAAAGTGGACCCGGCCCGCGCCGGCGAGCTCGAAGCCTTGCGCCAGGCGGCGGAGAGCGTGGTGAAGGCCCTGCCGGGCGTCGAGGCCGTGGCCGTGACGCTTGACCGCCGACCGCGCGCCCGGCGGCGCGCGAGGAGGCGGCAACGGCAGGGGCCAAGAGGCGCCGCAAGGCTCGCCCTTCACGCGGCCCGGCGCCGCGCGCGATGCGCGCCATCGCCCAGGCGGCGTGCCTGGCGTCGCCAACATCATCGCCGTGGCCTCAGGCAAGGGCGGCGTCGGCAAATCGACGACCGCGGTCAATCTCGCGCTCGCCCTGAAAGAGACAGGGGCTCACGCGTCGGCATCCTCGACGCCGATATCTACGGGCCGTCGATGCCGCGGCTGTTAGGCCTCAAAGGCCAGCCGCAACAGCTCTCCGGCGACAAGCTCGCTCCCATGGAGGCCTACGGGATCAAGGTCATGTCCATGGGCTTCCTCGTCGATGAGGAGACGCCCATGATCTGGCGCGGGCCGATGGTGATGTCGGCGTTGTCGCAGATGCTGAAGGACGTCGCCTGGGGCGAGCTCGACGTGCTCGTGGTCGACATGCCGCCCGGCACCGGCGACGCCCAGCTCACCATGGCGCAACAGGTGCCGCTGGCCGGCGCGGTGATCGTCTCCACGCCGCAGGACCTGGCGCTGATCGATGCGCGCAAGGGGCTGAACATGTTCCGCAAGGTGAACGTGCCGGTGCTCGGCATCGTCGAGAATATGAGCACCTTCGTCTGCCCGCATTGCGGGGAGCCCTCGAACATTTTCGGTCATGGCGGCGCCAGAGCGGAAGCCGCGCGGCTCGGCGTTCCCTTCCTCGGCGACGTGCCGCTCATGATCGCCATCCGCGAGACCTCCGACGAAGGCCGCCCGGTCGTGGCGACCGATCCCTCCTCGCCGGCGGCGGAGGCTTATCGCGAGATCGCGGCGACGCGCCTGGGCCGAGCTTGAGCGCGACAAGGGCGGCGCGCGGCAAGCGCCGCGAATTGTGATGGAGAGTTAAAGACTTGTACAAAGCGGCGCGACTCAGATAACTCGATTCCGGCGTAGCGAGTGCAATCCACGCAACTTTTCGCTCATCGCCGCCGTGAACAAGAAACAAAGCACTGTGCCGGTGTTCTTGATCTACGCTGGCATCATCCACGCCATCGGCCTTGCTTTGCTCATGCCGATGCTGATCACGTTGCCCGGGCCGGGCAGCGGAAGCGCGCCGAAGACCGCTGCCGTCGATGTCGAGATTGTCCCCGCTTCCCCGTCCGCGGCCAAAGTCGAGCAGGATGCCGACCAAACCTCGGCTCTGCCGTCGGCGCAGCAGAGCGGCCGAGGAGGACAGCGGCGGTAGAGGCCGGGCCTGAAGCGGTCGCCAATGTCAGTCCCGAGGCTCAGCCCGAAGGGGAACTCCACGCCGCTGGCGAAGACGAAGGCGGAAGCGGCAAAGCCCGCCAAGGCCGCCGGCCTGCCAAGAAGCCCATCGCTCAGCGCAGCAAGACGGCGAAGCCTGCGGTCCGCCGCTCGGCCAAGACCCAGACCAAGATCGCCCCCTTCAACGGGGCTTTGACCGGGCTTTTCAGTCCCGGTGCGCCTGCCAATAGACGGAGATAAGGACCGGCGGGACTCTTAGGCTGCGCTGCTTCGCGCCGCTGAGATCGGCGTCACCTTGCCGTGCCCCGCCTTGCTGTCCGGCACCTCGGCAGCGCCCGGATAGCCGTAGAGGAAGCCCTGCACTTGCGGGCAGCCGAATTCGCGCAGCATCGCCGCCTGCTCTTGCGTCTCCACCCCCTCGGCGGTGATGGTCACGTCGAGCGACTTGCCGAGCGCGATGATGGTCTTGACGATCGCCCGCATGGCCGGATCGCGCGTCATGTTGCGGATGAATTGGCGGTCGATCTTGATCTTGGAGAAGGGGAAGCGCGCGAGATAGCTCAAGCTCGAATAGCCGGTGCCGAAATCGTCCATGGCGATGGACACGCCGAGTTGGCGCAGGCGGTTGAGCTTGCCGAGAACTTCCTCGGTATCGTTGATGAGGAGACTCTCGGTGATCTCGAGCTCGAGACGCTCCGGCGGCAGCCCCGTCTCCTTGAGCACTTGAGCGACCGTCTCGGCGACGTCCCCGTCGCGGAACTGAGCCGGCGAGAGATTGACCGACACGAACAGCGGCTCAGGCCATTTGACGGCGTCGCTGCAGGCGCGCCGCAAGACCCATTCGCCGAGCGGCACGATGAGGCCGGTGTCCTCGGCCACGGAGATGAAATGGCCCGGCGCGATCTTGCCGTGCACCGGGTGATGCCAGCGGATCAGGGCCTCCGAGCCGCATTGCCGCTCCGTGGCAAGGTCGTATTGCGGCTGGTAGACGACCTCGAACTCCTCCCGTCCCAGCGCGAGCCGGAGTTCGTGCTCGACCATGCGGCGGCGCTGTAGAGCCTTGTCCATGCTCTGCTCGAAGAAGCACATGCGCTGCCCGCCGTCGCCCTTGGCGCGCGCCAAGGCGATGCCGGCATGGCGGAGCACCATAGCCGCGGTGTCGCCGTCGGCAGGCGCAAGCGCGATGCCGACGCTGGTGGTGACCAGCATTTCCTTGCCGGCCACCTGGAGCGGCCGGCGCAAGGCCTCGACCAGGCGGTTCATGAAGGCCATGACGTCGCCGAGATTGGTGATGTCGACCAGGGCGATGGCGAATTCGTCGCCGCCCAGCCGCGCGATGAGGTCGCCCTCGCGCAAGCGTCGCCTGAATGCGGGCGCCGATGTCCCGCAGCACCTGATCGCCGCCGCTGTGATCGGCGGTTTCGTTGATCTCCTTGAACTTGTCGATGTCGAGGCAGAGCACGGCGATATGGGTCCGGTCCCGATGCATGCGCGTCATGGCGTCGGCGAGGCTTTCGCCGAAGGATTTGCGATTGGAAAGGCCGGTGAGGGCGTCATGCTCCTCGAGATAGCGGACCTGCGCCTCGGCCTGTCGCGCTCTCGGCTCCCGCATCCAGGCGAAGACGGCGGGCACGGCGATGCCGGCGCCGAGCAGGATAAGCGTGATGGCGGCGACCAGGCCGAAATAGCTGGACAGCGCGCTCGCCTGGTCGCTCTGGTCGAGATAAACGACGAGCGTGCCGCGCGGCTCTCCGTTCAACGCGAGGGGAAGGGTGAGAGCCGCAAAATGTGACGGCGCCCCTTCGCCTGAGCCTTGATAGAGGGTAACTTTGGGCGCCTCGTCGGCGGGGCTCGCGAACAGAGTGGCGATGTCGTCATCGAGCTTCAGTCCCGCCAGGCCGCTGGTGAAGGCCAATTGGCCGGCGCGGTCGTAAAGCTCGTAGCGCAGCACGCGGTGACCGTAGCCCGACTTGTCGAGAATTTCGGCGAATTGCGGCGTCGGCGACGGGCTGGCGAGAGAATAGAAGAGCGCGTCAGGCTCTTGCAGCATTTGGGCTTTCAGGCGGTTCGCGGCGACGAGCGCCTCGCGCTCGAGCTCGATCCGGCTGATCTTGCTTGGCGCGACAAAGGCGGCCGAGGCGATGAGCGCGCTCAGCACCACCAATGCTGCCCAGTACCAATACTTTTTGAGCGACGTCAAAGTCGACATGAAAGACCGCCGCGAGGGTCCCGTTAAGGCCCCTGAATGTGCGCAGCGATGCGTTAAGAACGGGGTAAGTTGATTGATTAACAAAGCTTGCCCGGGTGGACAACCGTGATGGGGGGCCTACGGAATAAATGGCGGGAATGCGTGGGTTTCCGGCGTTCTCAGCCCCCGGTCATCGACATGGGCCGCGCCAGCTGAGGCCGTTCTCCCCGTCCGATGACGAAGTCGTGGCCCTTGGGCTTCCGGGCGATGGCCGAATCAATGGCGGCATGGAGGAGCGCATCGTCCGCGCTTGCCCTGAGCGGCGCGCGCAAATCGGCCGCGTCCTCCTGGCCAAGACACATATAGAGCGTGCCGGTGCAGGTGACCCGCACCCGATTGCAGGACTCGCAGAAATTGTGGGTCATCGGCGTGATGAAGCCGAGCCGCCCTCCTGTCTCCCGCACGGTGACATAGCGCGCAGGGCCGCCCGAGCGGTAGGCGGTGTCATCGAGGGTGAAATGCTGGGCGAGCCGTGCCCGCACGAGGGACAGCGGCAGATATTGCTCGGTGCGGTCGGCGCCGATCTCGCCCATGGGCATGGTCTCGATCAGGGTCAGCTCGAAGCCGTTGCCATGGGCCCAGCGAACCAGCTCCTCGATCTCCTCCTCGTTCACGTCGCGGAGCGCCACCGTGTTGATCTTGATCTTGAGACCGGCGCGGTCCGCCGCCTCGATCCCTCCCATCACCTGGGCGAGATCGCCCCTACGGGTGATTTCCCGGAACTTGCCGGGATCGAGCGTGTCGAGCGAGACGTTGATGCGGGCGACGCCGCAAGCGGCAAGCGCCTCGGCGTGAAGCGCGAGCTGGCTGCCATTGGTGGTGAGGGTAAGCTCGTCGAGGCCGCCGCCGAGATGCCGCGACAGCCGCTCGACCAGCCACATGATGTTCCGCCGCACCAGCGGCTCGCCGCCGGTCAGCCTGAGCTTGCGCACGCCCTTGGCGATGAAGGCGGATCGCCAGCCGGTCGATCTCCTCGAGCGTCAGCACGTCCTGGCGCGGCAGGAAGGTCATGGTCTCGGCCATGCAATAGATGCAGCGGAAGTCGCAGCGGTCGGTGACCGAGACCCGCAAATAGGTGATGTGCCGGCCGAAGGGGTCGACCATGGGTTGTCCGGTCATGCCTGCTCGCCTTCCTCTTCCGGCGTCTGGGCTTTGCCCTTGCGGCTATAGGCCTTGGCGCTCCTGACCACGCGCTTGCGGTAGAGCGGGCCGGCGAGCGCGGCGGCCGCGGCGCTGCGGCGTTTCACTGTCTTTTTCGGCTTCATCTTGCGGCCGGCCCGCTTCTTCGGTCTTACGCGGCCCTTCACCTTCGAGGTGACCGCCATGGGCTTTCGTCTCTAATATAGGCGCTTCGCCTTTTCCATAGCATGGGACGGAGCGCTTAAGGAGGCCAAGGATGGACGAGCAACGATTCAACATGTCGATGCGTAAATATCTGAAGGAGGTGGGCGTCACCTCGCAGCAAGCCATCGAGCAGCGTGGTGCGCGAGGAAGGCTTGGCCGGCAAGGGCAAGCTTAAGGTCAAGATGGTCCTCACCGGCGAGGGCACCGGCCTCAAACATGTGGTCGACGGCGAGATCGACTTGGGTTGAAACCCTTGGGCTGAGGCTAAGCACCCGATGGCCGATCCCGTGGCCCACCGAGCTCAGGCTCGACAAGGACAAGCGCGTTCTCACCGTGACCTTCGACGACGGGCGAAGCTTCGCGCTTGCCCGCCGAGTTCCTGCGCGTGCTGTCGCCGAGCGCCGAGGTGCAAGGCCACAGCGAAGCGCAGCGCGTCACCGTGGCCGGCAAGAAGAATGTGGGCATCGTGCGGCTCGAGCCGGTCGGCAATTACGCGGTGCGCATCGTCTTCGACGACGGCCACGACACCGGCCTCTTTGTCTGGGCGTATTTGCGCGAGCTCGGCGAGAACAGAGAAGCGCGCTGGCAGAGCTATCTCCAAGACCTCGCCGCCAAGCACCTCTCGCGCTGACTATTATCCGTCATGCCCGGACTTGATCCGGGCATCCATACCGTTGCGGCGCAGCACGGGGAGCCGGAAATGGAATGGATTGCCGGGCCTTCGCCCGCCGAAGCGATGGCAGGAAGGTCCCGCTAAGAGGCTTCGGCCCGCGTAGGCGGGTCAAGCCCGGCAATGACGAGGTTCTTGTGTTCAGGACTTCGCCTCGCGCGCAAGCAGGGCGCGCTTGCGCGCGACCCCACCGCGATAACCCGAGAGCGAGCCGTCGGTCCTGACCACGCGATGGCAGGGGATGGCCACGGCGATGCGGTTCGAGGCGCAAGCCCGCGCCACGGCGCGCGCGGATCCCGGCGCGCCGATGGCTTCGCGCGATCTCCGCGTAGCTCGCCGTGGAGCCGGCGGGGATGCGGCAGAGCGCCTCCCATACGCGATGCTGAAAGGCGGTGCCGCGGATATCCAGGGGCAGGTCGAGTCCGGCCTGCGGATTCTCGACGAAGCCGATGACCTCGGACGCAAGCCTTTCGAAGGCGGGATCGCCCCCGATCAGGCGGGCGCGCGGAAACTGCTTCTCAAGTTCATGCCGCAGCGATTTCGCGTCGTCGCCGAACAAGATGGCGCAGACACCCTTGTCGCTTGCCGCGACCAAAATGGAGCCCAGCGAGCACGCCCCGATGGCGAACCTGATCTCCGCGTTTGAGCCGCCTGAGCGGAACTGGCTTGGAGTCATGCCGAGAGCCTCTGAGGAGGTCGCGTAGAAGCGGCCATTCGAGTTGAAACCGGCACCATAAATTGCCTCGGTCACGGTAGTGCTGCGGCCGAGCGCGTCGCGCATGCGCTTGTTGCGCTGGGCGGTGGCGTAGGCCTTGGGCGTCACGCCGAGCACCGCCTTGAAGATGCGATGGAAGTGATAGGGGCTTAAGCCCACTGAAGCGGCGAGGTCATCGAGCTTAAGCTCCTCTTCAGCCGCCTCGATCAGGCGGCACGCTTCCGCGACCTTCTCGGCGTGCTGCTTGGCGAGGGAAGGCTCGCCAGGCTTGCAGCGCTTGCACGGCCGGAAGCCGGCCCGTTCCGCGTCTGCCGCCGTGTCGTGGAAACGCACATTGGCGCGGTTGGGGCGTCGCGAAGGGCAAGACGGGCGGCAATAGACGCCGGTCGTCTCCACCGAATAAAAGAAGCGCCCATCGAAGGCGGCATCGCGGGCGATTACGGCCGCCCACCGCGCGTCGTCGAGGCTGGGCGCCGAAGATTTCGGCAAAGCGGACGTTGAGTTTGAAAGAGTACGGGCCATTGGCTTGGTCCTGGGTGATCTCCGTGATTGGCGTCAAGCCTTACGCCTGCGCCAATCCCCGCACACCCCGATCCTTGCTTTCGAATTCACGCGGGCTCCCTCGCTTTCGCCCATGGCGAAAGCCGCGCCCGCGACTATATCAAGAGAATGGAGGAATTGGGCGCGGTGGGGCTGCTGTCATCTGTTCGTCACGCAAGACCCTCAAGGGTGTCGCAAAAACGTGATAATCCAAGGGCAATTATGGGAGCCGGTGGGCCTGGACGATTCGTCGCGAAGGCCGGGGAGAAGCCATTGAGCGATCACGCAGAACCGAGCGCCAGGGCACTTGAGCCGGGCCTTCTCGGACGTATCGGCCAAGCCGTCATGCGGCCCTTCCGGGAGATCGCGGCGCGGCTCAGGGCGGCGCTGTGGCTGATCGTCGCCGTCGCCGTGATCATGGCGTCTCTCGTGCTCATCGCCGGCCTCTCCAAGACCTTTGCCCTGATCGGCTTGGTCAGTTTCGTGGCCTCGGTGCTGCTGCTGCCCCGCCCGGATGCCGACCAGGCTCTCGCCGTCGCGCTCGAGCGACCCTCGGCCGTGGCGCGCACGGCCTCAGCCATGCACGTCATGGCCGACGCGCTGCCGGACCCGGTGATCGTGCTCAACCCGGCCGGGCACGTGCTGTTCTGCAACGCTCCGGCGCGGGGCCTGTTCGCCTCGTTGCGCGAGGGGAGCCATATCTCCTCCGTGATCAGAACGCCCGAGTTTCTCGATGCCGTCGCCGCCGCGCCCGAGCGCGGGCGCGCCGTCACGGTCACTTATTCCGAGCGCGTTCCGGTCGGACGGCGCATGGCCGCGACCGTCGCCCCCCTGACGCGGAGGAGCGAGCGGGGCGGCAACATCCTCGTGCTGCTGCGCGACCTGACCGAGGTCGAGCGCATCAACCAGATGCGCGCCGATTTCATCGCCAATGCCAGCCACGAGCTGAGGACGCCGCTCGCCTCGCTACGCGGCTTCATCGAGACGCTGCAAAGCAGCGCCAAGGGCGATCCGGGCGCGCGCGAGCGCTTCCTTCCCATCATGGCCGAGCAGGCCTCGCGCATGACGCGCCTCATCGATGCGCTTCTGTCGTTGAGCCGGCTGGAGATGAACGCCCATGTGGCGCCTTCCGACCTCGTCGACCTTAACGACGTGCTCCACCACGCCAAGGACACGCTCGAGCCGCTGGCGCGCGAGATGGGCTTCCGCTTCGACGTGGCGCATTTCCCGCGCCCGGCGATCGTGCGCGGCGACCGCGACGAGCTCGTCCAGGTGCTGCAGAACCTGGTGCAGAACGCGTTCAAATATGGCGACCGGGGCGGCCAGGTGCGGATCGAGGCCAAGCATATTCCCTCGCTCGGACGCCAAGCGGGCCGCTACGCTATCGCCATCGTCGACACTGGACCGGGCATCGCGCCGGAACACCTGCCGCGGCTGACCGAACGCTTCTACCGTGTCGACGTGGCGTCGAGCCGGGAGAAGGGCGGCACGGGCCTTGGCTTGGCAATCGTCAAGCACATCTTGAACCGCCACCGGGGCGAGCTCGCCATCGCGTCCAAGCCCGGCAAGGGCTCGACCTTTACGGTGATGCTGAACGAGGCGCGCGCGAGCCTGCCCGAAAGGGGCGCTGCTACGGGCTAGGCGGGCGCTGTCCACAGCCTTTTAGCCGAAAAACTATTTGTCATCAAGTAGTTAGACTGTCATAAAGACGAATCATCGCTGTCATAAAAGGATTATCCCTGGGGGCTAGCGTGCCGGCGAGCTAGCGGCGTGTTGCTCGCGCTGGCGGAGGCTCACATCCAACCAAGGGAGAGCAAAGTGAACAGAATTTCTGTCGTGGCGTCGACGCTTGCCGTCGCCGCTCTCTGCACGGCCGGCCCGGCGCTGGCTCGCGATCAACTCAAGATCGTCGGCTCCTCGACGGTCTTCCCCTATACCCAAGCAGTCGCCGAGGAGTTCGGCAAGAAGACCGGCATGAAGCCTCCGGTGGTCGAATCGACCGGCACCGGCGGCGGCATGAAGATCTTCTGCCAGGGCGTCGGCGAAGCCAACCCGGACATCACCGGGGCTTCGCGCGCCATGAAGAAGTCCGAGTGGGAGCTCTGCACCAAGAACGGCGTCGCCGACATCACCGAGATTCAGATCGGCTATGACGGCCTCTCCATCGCCCAATCGAAGAAGGGCAAGCCGATGGATCTGAGCAAGGCGCAAATTTTCCTGGCGCTCGCCTCAGAGGTCCCGGACGGCGACAAGCTCGTTCCCAATCCCTACAAGAAATGGAGCGAGGTCGACAAGGCGCTGCCCGATGTCGTCATTACCGTTTACGGACCTCCGCCCACCTCCGGCACGCGCGACGCTTTCGTCGAGCTCGCCATGCATGAAGGCTGCAAGGCGCTCGACTACTTCAAGAAGAAGAAGGGCGAGCTGGACAAGGACGGATTCGAGAAGCTCATCAAAGAGAAATGCACGCCCATGCGCCAGGACGGCCCCTTCATCGAGGCCGGCGAGAACGACAATCTGATCGTGCAGCGCATCGAGGCCGATCCCAACGCACTCGGCATCTTCGGCTATTCCTTCCTTTATGAGAACCAGGACAAGCTGCAAGGTGTGAAGATCGCCGGCATCGAGCCGAGCTTCGACACGATCGCCGACCACAGCTACGGCCTTTCGCGGCCGCTTGTTCATCTACATCAAGAACGCCCATCGCAAGGTCATCCCCGGCATGAACGAGTTCCTCGCCGAGTACACCAGCAATGAGGCAATGGGGAAGGATGGGTATCTGCATGAGCGTGGGCTCGTGGTGCTCAGCCCTGACCTGCTGAAGGAAATGCAAGATCGCGCCAAGAACGGGGAGAAGATGTCTCCGCCGACCTCGTAAGGCGCGTGTACCCGAGTTGAAGGCAATTTGCTTGCAGCGTGGCCGCGATTCTTGTCGCGGCCACGCCATCCCTTGTGCAAGGGAGGCCGCATCGGACGCGAGTTCTGAGGCGCCCTTGCGGGGAGTAGGGGCTGAAAATGGTTGGCTACCTCGTCCTGGCGATCGTTGCGCTGAGCCTCGCCAGCTATTTGCTTGGCCGGCGCCGGGCGCTGGCCAGCGTTGACGGGGCGGCAGCAGGAGCTCCATTCGCGCCCCAACTATCACGGCGCCTATGTCGCCGCCTGGGTCGGCATTCCATCCCTCCTGCTCGTTCTCATCTGGCTTGCTCTGCAAGGACAGGTGATCGACAGGCTGCTTGAGGGCAGCCTTCCCGGAAGCGTCACCCAAGGGCTGGATCACGACCAAATCGGCTTGTTGCTAAGCGAGATCAAGTCGGTCGCCGCCGGCAACGTCTTCGGCGAGCCGAGCCTCGTGGTGCAGGAGGCCGCCGAGCGCTACGGGCGCTGGCAGGCTATAGCCCGCTACGCCATGGTCGCCGCCGCGTTCAGTCTCGCCCTGTTGGGTCTCTTCTTCGCGAGCCGGCGCATCAGCCCTGAGTTCCGGGCACGGCACGGGGTGGAACGCATACTCAGCGGGTTGATGATGGCCTGTTCGCTGATCGCCATCCTCACCACGCTTGGCATCGTCCTCTCGCTCCTGGTCGAAGCCTTACGCTTCTTCGAGAAGGTGTCGCCGCTTGAATTCTTCTTCGGCTTGAGCTGGGAGCCGCAGATCCCCATTCGCGAAGGCCAGGTGACGGCGGGCGGCGCCTTCGGCGCCATTCCCGTGTTCACCGGCACGCTCCTGATCTCGCTCATCGCCTTGGCTGTCGCCATCCCTATCGGCCTGCTGTCGGCGATTTACCTCAGCGAATACGCCCACCCGAAGCTGAGGGCCGTGGTCAAGCCCCTGCTCGAGCTCTTGGCCGGCATTCCGACCGTGGTCTATGGCTTCTTCGCCGTGCTCACCGTGGCGCCGGCCATGCGCAGTTTCGGCGACATGATCGGCGTGCCGATCGCGCCGAACAGCGCTCTCGCCGCGGGCGGGGTCATGGGCATCATGATCATTCCCTTCATCTCGTCTCTGTCCGATGACGCCATTTCCGCCGTGCCCCGCGCCATGCGCGATGGCTCCTATGCCATGGGCGCGACCAAGGGCGAGACCATCACCAAGATCCTTCTGCCGGCGGCGCTGCCGGGCATCATGGGAGGGGTGTTGCTGGCCGCGAGCCGGGCCATCGGCGAGACCATGATCGTGGTCATGGCGGCCGGCATCATCGCGAGCCTTACCGCCAATCCCCTTGAGCCGGTCACCACGGTGACGGTGCAAATCGTGACGCTGCTCATCGGCGATACCGAATTCGACAACCCGAAGACGCTCGCCGCCTTCGCGCTCGGCCTCGTGCTGTTCGTGGTGACGCTCGCGCTCAACATTCTCGCCCTGCACATCGTGCGCAAATACCGAGAGAGATATGAGTGAGGCACAGACAATAGGCCGGCGCCGACCCGCGCGCGAACTGGCTTCCTTGGAGTCGAACCGGCGCGTGCGCGCCCGCTACGCCGCCGACCGGCGGCTGCAGGCCTACGGCATCATCGCCATTGGGCTCGCCATCGGCCTGCTCGGCATCCTCCTTGCCTCCCTCATCGCGACTGGGTATCCGGCCTTCACCCAGACCAAGGTGAACCTCGAGATCTATGTCGATCCGGCCAAGGTCGATCCCAAGGACCCTGCTCAAGGAAATTTCCGCGCCATTGTCCGCGATGCCTTGGTCAGCAACTTTCCCGAGGCCACGACGGATAAGCAGAAGACCGATCTGACGAAAATACTGACCTCCGACGCCTCCTATATCGTCCGCGACTACGTGGTCAGGCACCCGGAGACGGTCGGCCAGCGCGTCACCCTTCCCATCGCGGTCTCCGATCCCTTCGACCAGCTCTATAAGGGCGTGATCCCGAAGGAGGTCGACGCGCTCTCGTGGAGCCAGGTGGAATGGTTCGAGCGCCTGCAAAACCGCGGCGTGGTTGTCGCGGAGGGCGGCCGCACCAACCTCAAGCTCGATGTCTATATCGATCCGGCGAGAATCGAGTCTGGGCCGCCGCCCACGGGCGACTTTGCCGCCGTCGCGCGCGACAGCCTGCAGGCCTATCTGCCCGACGTGCACGACACCCTCCTCTTCACCATGCTCGCCGACAACGCGCCCGACGCGATCAAGCAGCGTCTGGAGGCCGATCCGAGCCTCATCGGCAAGACGGTATCGATAGCGCTTCCCGTCTCCGAGCCGTTCGAGGTCCTTGCCAAGGGCGGCACGCCCAAGGTCCCCAATCCGCGCTTCACCGCGGCGCAGATCGCCGCCTTCGACGCGCTCGCCGCCCGCGGTCTCGTGCATGCGACGTTCAACTGGGAGCTGTTCTTCAATGCCGACAGCCGCTTTCCCGAGCGCGCGGGGCTCGCCGGCGCGATTATGGGCACCTTCTACATGCTCATCGTCTGCTTCGCGCTAAGCTTTCCGATTGGCATCGCGGCGGCCGTCTATCTTGAGGAGTTCGCGCCCAAGAACCGGCTGACCGATCTCATCGAGGTCAACATCAACAATCTCGCCGCCGTGCCGTCGGTGGTGTTCGGTCTGCTCGGCCTTGCCGTGTTCCTCGGCTTCTTCGGCCTGCCGCGGTCGACGCCGCTCGTTGGCGGCATGGTGCTGTCCTTGGTGACCTTGCCCACCATCATCATCGCGACGCGCGCGGCGCTCAAGGCGGTGCCCCCATCGATCCGCGAGGCGGCCCTTGGGGTTGGCGCCTCCAAGCACCAAGTGATGCTGCACCACGTCCTGCCGCTGGCAATGCCCGGCATTCTCACCGGCACGATCATCGGCATGGCGCACGCCTTGGGCGAAACGGCGCCGCTGCTCCTGATCGGCATGAACGCCTTCATCCCGAGCGTCGAAAGCATGGGCGTGCTCGAGCCGGCAACCACGCTGCCGACCCAGATTTTCAGCTGGGCCGACAGCCCCGAGCGCGGCTTCGTGTCGAGAACATCGGCGGCGATCCTGGTGCTGCTCGGCTTCCTGGTGGTCATGAATATGGTTGCCATCGTTCTCAGGCACAGATTCGAACGGAAGTGGTAGAAGGAACGCGTCATGGAGACAAACGTGGAGGCTCGGCCAGTGATCAAGGTGCAAGCTCCCGCGCCGGTACGGGACGAAATGGCGCAAGCGGCCGAGCAGCATGAAATCAAGATGACGGCCCGGGACGTCAACGTCTATTACGGCGACAAGCAGGCGCTGTTCGACGTCTCGCTCGACATCTTGGACCGCTCGGTGACCGCCCTGATCGGCCCCTCAGGCTGCGGCAAGTCGACCTTCCTGCGCTGCCTCGACCGCATGAACGACGTCATCGAAGGCTGCCGGGTCACCGGCTCGATCACCCTTGACGGACAGGACGTCTATGCGCCGCAGGTCGATCCGGTGCAGCTCAGAGCCCGCGTCGGCATGGTGTTCCAGAAGCCGAACCCGTTTCCCAAATCGATCTTCGAGAATGTCGCCTACGGACCGCGCATCCACGGCTTGATCAAGACCAAGGCCGACGCCGAGGAGATCGTCGTCAACAGCCTGACCAAGGCCGGCCTGTTCGAGGAGGTGAAGGACCGCCTCAACGAGTCCGGCACTGGCCTTTCCGGCGGCCAGCAGCAGCGGCTCTGCATCGCCCGCGCCATCTCCGTGAACCCCGAGGTGATCCTCATGGACGAGCCCTGCTCGGCGCTCGACCCGATCGCCACGGCGCGCATCGAGAGCTTGATGGACGAGCTCAAGGAGAATTACTGCATCGTCATCGTCACCCACTCGATGCAGCAGGCGGCGCGCGTATCTCAGCGCACCGCCTTCTTCCATCTCGGCAAGCTGGTCGAGGTGGATGAGACCGCCAAAATCTTCACCAACCCGACCGACGTCCGCACGCAGGACTACGTCACCGGCCGCTTCGGCTGATGCCCGGCTTTTCAGGAGTTTGAACGATGGAACAGCAACACGAGCACATCGTCAGGTCTTACGAGGAGGAGCTTTCCCTCCTCAACAACAAGGTCGCCAAGATGGGCGGTCTCGCCGAGCAGGTGCTCGGTCAATCCTTCGAGGCGCTGGAGCGGCGCGATCCCGAGCTTGCCGCCGCCACCATCAATCAGGACGAGGCGATCGACGTGCTGGAGCGGGAGATCGAGGAGCAGGCGGTGCTGATGATCGCGCGCCGGCAGCCCATGGCCTTCGACCTCCGCCAGATCATGGCCGCGCTCCGCATCGCCAACGAGCTCGAGCGCATCGGCGATCTCGGCAAGAATATCGCCAAACGTGCGGTGGCAGTGGTCAGCGAGCAGCAGCCTAAGCAGCTGGTGCTCGGCTTGAAGCACATGGGCGAGCTTGCGCTCGGCCAGGTGAAGGAGGTCCTCGATGCCTTCATCGAGCGCGACGCCGATCGCGCGCTGAAGGTCTGGTACAAGGACGAGGAGATCGACGCCATGTACAACTCGCTGTTCCGCGAGCTGCTCACCTACATGATGGAGGACCCGCGCAATATCGGGCTCTGCACCCATCTCCTGTTCGGCGCCAAGAACATCGAGCGCATCGGCGATCACGCCACCAACATCGCCGAGACGGTCTATTACCTGGTGCATGGCACGGCCATCACCGATCAGCGCCCGAAGGGCGACACCACAAGCTCGACGCCGGTCGCGCTGAAGCGGTCGGCGGGCTAGCGCATGCTGCAGACAAACGCCATGAGCCCTGGAGCCAAGGTCTTGGTGGTGGAGGACGAGGAGCCGCTCGCGCTCCTCCTTCGCTACAATCTCGAGGCGGAAGGCTATACCGTCGATGTCGTGCATCGCGGCGACGAGGCCGAAATGGCCATCGCCGAGAGTTCGCCCGACCTGATCGTGCTCGACTGGATGCTGCCGGGCCTTTCGGGGCTCGAGCTGTGCCGGCGCCTGCGCACCGGCAAGGATTCCCGCACCATCCCCATCATCCTGTTGACCGCGCGGAGCGAGGAGAGCGACCGCATCAGGGGCCTTACCACCGGCGCCGACGACTATGTGGTCAAACCGTTCTCCCTGCCTGAGCTGATGGCGCGGGTGCGGGCGATTCTCCGGCGCACCAATCCCGAGCGTATCGCCTCGGTGCTGAGCGTGGGCGATATCGAGCTCGACCGCGAGTCGCACCGGGTGACGCGGAACGGCCGCCAGGTGCATCTCGGGCCGACCGAGTTCCGTCTGCTCGAGTTCCTCATGCAGAGCCCCGGCCGCGTGTTCAGCCGGGCGCAATTGCTCGACGGGGTGTGGGGCCGCAACGTCTATGTCGACGAGCGCACGGTCGATGTGCATATCGGGCGCCTGCGCAAGGCGATGATGCGCGGGCCGGAGACCGATCCCGTTCGCACCGTGCGCGGCGCGGGCTACGCCTTCACCGACAAGCTCGAAGAAACCGCCTGAAGTGAGACGCCACTAGGTGGGCTCCATACCTCCCCTTGTGGGGAGGTCCGGCGCCGCGTGGGCGCCGGGGTGGGGGGCACCACTCACCAAATTCACCCCACCCGGCTCGGCCCTTGGCCGAGCCACCCTCCCCATCAAGGGGAGGGATAGCAAAAGAGGCGCCGCGAACGGCGCCTCCTGTCGTTGCTCCTGGCGCTAACGCCTAGCCGGTGGCGAAGCGCTTCTCCCGCCGCCGCGCCTGCACCGGCTGATAGGCCATGCGGGCGTGGTGCTCGCAATAAGGCAGTTGGCCGCAGCTCTTGCGGCCGCAGAAATGAAACTCCGGCTCGCCGGGATCGCCGATCGGCCAGCGGCACATCGCTTCCTTCAAGGTGAGGATGCTCGCCCGCTCATGGAGCGGGATGACGAGCTCCTCGAGCACCGCCGGCGCAAGATCGAGCTCGGCCTCGTAGTGAGGCTTGAGCGCGACATTGCCGCGCGTGCCGAACATCAGCGACGGCGGGCGGTTGGCGCGCGGCACATGTGTCCGCCGCGGTCTCGGGCTCGATGAGCGCGAGCTTGTCGCCCGCCCCGACAACCCAAGACGATGCACCTTGCCGATGACCGCGTTGCGAGTCACGCCGCCTAAACGGCCCGCAATCTGGCTCGCGCTTAAGCCTTCGGCCCAGAGTTTCTTCAGCAGTTCGACCCTCTCGTCAGTCCAAGCCATGGTTTGGCCTCCTCGAATTGGACTCAGAATCCCCCCGTCTGCCTAGAGACGGCGCTTGAAAAACTCGGAATTACTGCTGGGAGTGACCGCCCGGGCGCAACGCAGCACCCACGATATCTTGTAGCCGAGCGGTAATACGCTACTATATCCGGCAGAACCCGGCAAGCGTCCGCCACGCTTGTTCTGTCCGTTTTCCACCGGAACCAAGTGGATTCTGCCACTTCTCGGGCAAGAACACAAATCGGACAGTGGATGGAAGCGTGGACGAGCGTGGGATAAGCGCTGTATGTGCCCTGATTGACACGCCTCAAGCGGAGACCTAATGCTCTGAGATTCCTTGCTGCCGCCGGTCGGCGGCAATTTTGTTTCAGGGACAGCGAAGTTTCATGTCGGCCCTCCTTCCGACCTATGCCCGCAGCGAGCTTTCCTTCGCGCGCGGGGAAGGCGCCTATCTCTTCACCGCCGTCTGGCGAGCGCTATCTCGACTTTGCCAGCGGGGTCGCGGTCACCGCGCTCGGCCATGCGCATCCGCATCTCGTCAAGGCGCTGACCGATCAGGCGAAGAAGCTCTGGCACGTCTCCAATCTGCATCGCATCCCCGAGCAGGAGCGGCTCGCGGCGCGGCTCACCGCCGCCACGTTCGCCGACATGGCCTTCTTCGCCAATTCCGGCGCCGAAGCCGTCGAATGCGCCATCAAGGCGGCCCGCCGCTATCACTTCAAGACGGGCGCGCCGGAGCGCTACCGGCTCATCACGTTCGAAGGCGCCTTCCATGGCAGGACGCTCGCCACCATCGCCGCGGGCGGACAGGCGAAGCATCTCGAGGGCTTCGGTCCGCCGGTCGACGGCTTCGACCAGGTCGCGGTCTTTGACATCGACGCGGTCGAGGCGGCGATCGGCGAGACTACCGCCGGCATCCTCATCGAGCCGATCATGGGCGAGGGCGGCATGCGCGAGGTCTCCTGGCGCTTCCTGCAGGATTTGCGCGCGCTCGCGGACGAGAAGGGAATTCTCCTCCTGCTCGACGAGGTGCAGACCGGCATGGGCCGCACCGGGCGGTTGTTCGCCCATGAATGGGCCGGCATCGCCCCCGACATCATGGCCACCGCCAAGGGTCTGGGCGGCGGCTTTCCGGTCGGCGCCTGCCTGACGACCGAGGCGGTCGGTTCCGCCATGACCGCGGGCAGCCACGGCTCGACCTTCGGCGGCAACCCGCTGGCCATGGCGGTCGGCAATGCCGTGCTCGACGTGGTGCTCGAGGAGGGCTTTCTCGATCATGTCGCAAAGATGGGGCTAAGGTTGAAGCAGCGTTTCGCCGCGCTCAAGGATGAGCATGGCGAGATCATCGAGGAGGTGCGCGGGCAGGGATTGATGCTTGGGCTGAAATGCAAGGTGCCGAACCAGAAGCTCCTCGAAGCGCTGCGCGCCGAGAAGATGCTGACGGTGCAAGCCGGCGACAATGTCGTGCGCCTCTTGCCGCCGCTCATCGTGGGCGAGGCGGAGATCGACTTGGCCGGCACCAAACTCGATGCCGCCTGCGTCGCCTTGAAAAGCGGCGCGCTGGCCCACGCCTGACCGTCCCGCCGGCGAATGTCCATGTCCCTCAAGCACTTCATCGATATCGACGCGCTGGACCGCAAGGCTGCTCCGCGCCATCATCGACAGCGCCGCGGCGATGAAGCGCAAAGGACGGGTGCCGAAGAACCTCAGGCTGCATCGCGGCGCCGTGCTCGCCATGATCTTCGAGAAGCCTTCGACGCGCACCCGCGTCTCCTTCGAGGTCGCCATGCATCAGCTCGGCGGGAACTCCGTCGTGCTCGATCCGCAGGACATGCAGCTCGGCCGGGGCGAGACGCTGGCCGATACCGCGCGCGCCCTGTCGCGCTATGTCGATGCGATCATGCTCCGCACCGGGCCGCATGAGACGCTGACCGAGCTTGCCGCGCATGCGAGCGTGCCGGTGATCAACGGGCTCACCTGCCGGTCGCATCCCTGTCAGGTGATGGCCGACGTGATGACCTTCGAGGAGCTGAAAGGGCCGATCGAAGGCCGCACAATCGCCTGGATCGGCGATGCCAATAATGTCGCGACCTCGTGGGTGCACGCCGCGGCGCGCTTCGGTTGCAAGCTCAAGATCGCCTCGCCCAAGGAGTTCGCGCCTTCGCCCGCGCTGCTCGATTGGGCCAAAAAGGAAGGCGCCGACATCGAGCTGAGCGAGGATCCGCTGCAAGCGGCGCGCGGCGCGGATTGTGTGGTGACCGATGTCTGGGTTTCGATGGGCGACAATGACGAGAAGAAGCGGACGGAAGCGCTCCGTCCGTTCCAGGTCAACGGCCGCGTGATGGCGCAAGCGGCAAAGGACGCGATCTTCATGCATTGCTTGCCGGCCCATCGCGGCGACGAGGTGACGGCGGAGGTGATCGACGGCCCGCAATCTGCGGTGTGGGACGAGGCCGAGAACCGGCTGCATGTGCAGAAGGCAATCCTCGCCTGGTGCCTCAGCGACGACCGTCCTCTCAAAGGGCGCCGGGGAGCCAAACGCGGGGCGAGCAAAGCCAAAGCCCGCGGAGCCAAGCGATGACGGAGCATTCGCCCCAGGGCCAGATCGAGCTTCGCCTCCCGGAGGACGATCTGATCCTGCCGTTCCAGGCGGAGCAGGCCGACGTCGTCGGGCCGTCTCGTCAAGCTCGGGCCCACGGTCGACACCATCCTCTCGCGCCATGCTTACCCGGAAGCCGTGTCGCAGCTTCTCGGCGAGGCCGTGGCGCTGACCGCGCTGCTCGGCGCCGCGCTCAAATTCGAGGGCAAGTTCATCCTCCAGGCCTCGACCGACGGACCGGTCGATCTCCTGGTCGCCGACTATCAGGTGCCGGGAGGCTTGCGCGGCTATGCGCGCTTCTCGCCCGAGCGGCTGGCGGCGCTTCCGCCCGACGGGCGGCTGCTCGGCGACGGCCATCTCGCCATGACCATCGACCGCGGGCTGGAGACCGAGCGCTATCAGGGCGTGGTGCCGCTCGAAGGCGAAAGCCTGACCGAGGCCGCCGATACCTATTTCCGGCAGTCCGAGCAGCTCCCCACCTTCATCAAGCTTGCCGTGGCGCGGCACTATCGCGCCGGCAGCGCGGGGGTGCGGCCCTGGACCTGGCGCGCCGGAGGGCTTCTCGTGCAGAAGCTCACCCGCGAGGGCGGCCGCTCGGTCGGGAGGGAGGCTGCCTTCGCCGAGGAGGACTGGACGCGCGCCAAGGCCCTTGCCGAGACGGTCGAGGATCACGAGCTGCTCGATCCCATGCTGCCGCCGGACCGGCTGCTCTACCGGCTGTTCCACGAGGAGCAGGTGCGCGCCTATCGCGCCATCCCGCTGGAAAACTATTGCAGCTGCTCGAGAGGCGCGCGTCGAGGAGCTGCTCAGGCGCTTCTCGGCCGAGGATCTGGCCGACATGGTGGTCGACGGCGAGGTGTGGGTGACGTGCGAGTTCTGCAACAGCCGCTACCGCTTCGACCCCGCCGCCTTCGCCGACGCTTAATAGTAGAATTGTCATGCTCGGACTTGATCCGGGCATCCATGCCGTTACCTCTCAACAAGCGGAAGCGCCGATCGGAATGGATTGCCGGGTCAAGCGCCGGCAATGACGATGCCTTATCGCGCTGAGCGTGTCCGCGAGGCCGGAGAGGAAGGCCATGCAGGCGTCGAGCTGGGCGATGCTCACATATTCGTCCGCGGCATGCGCTTGGGCGATATTGCCGGGTCCGCAGATCACCGCCGGACATCCTGCCTGCTCGAACAGCCCCGCTTCGGTGGTGTAGGACACCGCGTGCGTCTCCGCGGCGCCGGTAAGCTCAAGCGCGAGCGCGACCGCTTCGGATGCGGGCGCCGCCACGAAGGCCGGGACGGACCCTTCCGCCTCCGTGTCGATCGCGGCCTCTGGCGTCACCTGCCGCATCCTCGGCAAGAGCGCCGTTTTGGCGAAGGCGGCGAGGTCGCGCGGCACCTCCGCCGGCGCGGCGCTCGGCAGGCTGCGCACCTGCCACTGAAACTCGCAGGTCTTGGGCACGATGTTCGGCGCCGTGCCGCCATGAATGGTGCCGACCGACACGGTGGAGAAGGGCGGCTCGAAGCGCGGGTCGTTCTGCTTCGCGGCGATGTCGGCGCCGAGGCGCTCGAGCTCGCCGATCAGCGCCGCCGCGGCGGCGATGGCATTGACCCCAAGCTCCGGCATGCTCGAATGCGCCTCGCGGCCGGTGACGCGCGTGCGGTAGGCGTCGATGCGCTTATGGGCGTCGATCACCGCCATGCCGGTCGGCTCGCCCACGATGATGGCGCGGGGCCGCGGCAGGTCGTGGCCGAGACGGGCGATCAGCGGCCTCACGCCCGTGCAGCCCACCTCCTCGTCATAGGAGATGATGATGTGGACCGGCTCCTTCAGGCTGCGCGACTTGAACAGAGGCACCGAAGCGAGCACGCAGGCGAGAAAGCCCTTCATGTCGCAGGTGCCGCGGCCATAGAGCTTGCCGTCACGCATCGTGAGGGTGAAGGGGTCGGAGGTCCAGCGCTGGCCCTCGACCGGCACGCAGTCGCTATGGCCGGACAGGCCGATGCCGCCATGGCCCTTGGGACCGATGGTGGCGAACAGGTCGGCCTTGGCGCCGTCAGGGGAGGGGACGCGCGTGGACGCTATGCCGTGGCCCTTGAGGGTGTCCTCGACGAAGGCGATCAGCGCGAGATTCGACTTGGCGCTCGTCGTGTCGAACCCGACCAGCTTCGCGAGCAGCTCCTGCACGTTGGAAGATTGGTAAGACAAAGAAGCTCCTTGACGTTCGGGCCTCATGGTTCGAGACGCCGCCTTCGGCGGCTCCTCACCATGAGGACTTATCCCTTGGCAACAAGCGCCTGGTCGAGATCGGCCATGAGGTCGCGCCACATCCTCAAGCCCGATGGAGAGCCGCACGCTGTTGTCGAAAATGCCAAGCTCGGCCCGCGCCTCGGGCGAGAGCCGCTGATGGGTGGTGGTGGCGGGATGGGTGACGAGGCTCTTGGCATCGCCGAGATTGTTGCTGATCTTGAAGATCTCGAGCGCGTTCATGAAGCGGAACGCCGCCTTCTTGCCGCCCTTGATCTCGAAGGCGACCATCGGCCCGCCTCCCGCCATCTGCCGCTTGGCGAGCGCGTGCCTGCGGATGATCGGCGCGGCCGGGATAGAACACGCGCGCGACCTCCGGCCGCTCGGCGAGAAAATCGGCGATGGTGGCGGCGGAGGCGCAGTGGCGCTCGACCCGCACGGGCAGCGTCTCCAGGCCCTTCAGCAGCACCCAGGCATTGAACGGGCTGAGCGACGGGCCGGTGTGCTTGAGGAAATTGTGCAGCTTCTCCTCGATGAACTCCTTGGACCCGAGCACGACGCCGCCGAGGCAGCGCCCCTGGCCGTCGATATGCTTGGTCGCCGAATAGACCACGATGTCGGCGCCGAGCGGCATCGGCCGCTGGAGCAGCGGCGTGGCGAAGACGTTGTCGACCACGACGAGCGCGCCGGCTTTCTTGGCGATCGCTCGAGACGCCTTCGATATCGACCAGCTCGAGCACGGGGTTGGTCGGCGTCTCGAAGAAGAAGGCGCGCGTGTTGGGTTTGACCGCCGCTGCCCACGCCGTCGAGATCGCGCCCGTCGATCAGCGTGGTCTCGATGCCGTAGCGCGGCAGCAGATCCTCGACGATATAGCGGCAGCTGCCGAACAGCGCCCGCGCCGAGACCACGTGGTCGCCCGCCTTCAGATGGCAGAGCAGAGAGGCACGCGACGGCGGCCATGCCGCTCGACGTGCCGCGCGCGGCGGGCGCCCCTTCCAGCGCGCACATGCGCGCCTCGAACATGGCGACGGTCGGGTTGGCGTAGCGGCTATAGACATAGCCTTCCTCGTCGCCCTTGAAGCGCGCCTCGGCCTGCTCGGCGCTGTCATAGACGTAGCCCGAATTGAGGAAGATGGCCTCGGAGGTCTCGCCGAACTGGCTGCGGAGCGTGCCGGCATGCACGAGCTCGGTGGCGGGATGCCAGGCGATGCGGCGCTTCTTTTTGATCCTTGCTTGCGACCATGGAACTGCTCCTTCAGACCCGTCTTACGGCCGGCCGCATAAAAAAACCCGGACTTTGGCTGCCGCCAAAAGACCGGGATCGGCTTCAATCGCCTCGCACGGCCTTTTAGCGACTTGTTTAACGTGGCTGCAAGCCGGCCGGCCAAATCACCACGAGAGGCGCATTAATCGCGCCTCGAGGAATGCTCCGCCGTCAAGCCTCCTCGCGCCAAGCTCGGCGCCGGCCCCTTGTGAATCCGGGGGAGAAGACCGAGCTTAAGTGACCGGACCATCGATAAATGCAAAGACGGACCATGGAGCCAGCAAGCCAGAGCGACAGGCTTTTCGAGGCGCTTCCCGAGAAGCCGCGCGCCGATCGCGCCGGCCGAGGCCACCGCGAAGCGCCTTCGCCCGCACCGGCATTCTGCCGAGCCAGGCCATCCGCGCCATGATCGCCGGCGGCGAGATCATGGCCGCGCCCGAGATCGAGGCCAACCAGATCCAGCCGGCAAGCCTCGATCTGCAGGCTAGGCAAGGTCGCCTACCGCATCCGCGCGAGCTTCCTGCCCGGGCCCGACGCCACGGTGCGCGACAAGCTTGCCGAGCTCAAATTCCACGAGATCGATCTCACCAAGGGCGCCGTGCTCGAGGCGGGCTGCGTCTATCTCGTGCCGCTGATCGAGCAGCTCAAGCTCCGCTCGACCATCGCCGGCTTCGCCAACCCGAAAAGCTCGACCGGGCGGCTCGACGTGTTCACGCGGCTCATCGCCGACCATCAGGACGGGTTCGACACGGTCGAGGAAGGCTATTCGGGCCCGCTCTTCGCCGAGATTTGCCCGCGCACCTTCTCCATCAAGGTTCGCTACGGCTCGCGCCTCAACCAGATCAGATTCCGCCGCCGCGTCGGCCAGCAGCTCGACGCCGACGAGCAGCCGGGCCGCGTGGGCGACCGGCGCTTTGCGCGAGATCCATTCCGATGTGGGCCTGGTCGAGGGCGAGGCCGCGATCCGCGAGGGGCTCAACCTCCGCATCAGCCTTGCGCCCATTCCGCCCTCGGGTCTCGTCGGCTATCGCGCGCGCCGCTTGCCGGGGTCATCGACGTCGACGCGGTCGGCGCCTACGACGTCGATCAGTTCTGGGAGGCGGTGCATCTCGGCGACGATCGCCGCCTCGTGCTCGACCCGCACGAGTTCTACATCCTCGCCTCGAAGGAGAGCGTCTCGGTGCCGCCGGCCTATGTGGCCGAGATGGCGCCGTTCGATCCGCTGATCGGCGAGTATCGCGTGCATTATGCCGGCTTCTTCGATCCGGGCTTCGGCTATGCGGAAGGCAAGGCGCCCGGCGCCAAGGCGGTGCTCGAAGTGCGCAGTCTCGACATCCCCTTCATCCTGGAGGACGGGCAGATCGTCGGCCGCCTGGTCTACGACAAGCTCACCGACATCCCCGACCAGATCTACGGCCAGGGCATCGGCTCGCACTACCAGGCGCAAGGCCTGAAGCTCTCCAAGCACTTCAAGCAGGACGTGAGACGTTACGCCGAGCAGCGATGCCGCCGCCGAGCACGCAGAACTTGGCGCAATGGGGATGGCAGAGCTTGACCGCGCCCTTCTCGAACATGCCGCCATCGGCCCGCGCGGCTTCGCGCCAGCGTCGCGCCCATCTCGAAGGCGGGATCGTAAGGCAGCAGCGTGCAGGGCAGCACGACGGGCGCGTCGGCGCCTTTCCGCTTCACCACCATGCGGCTCGAGGCGCACATCAATTCCGCCGGGCTCTTGCCGAGGATGCCCCAGCAGTCTTCGGTGATCTCCGGCACGTCGGCGCGCTCGTCCATCTCGGGGAACAGGACGAGCGCGACATGATCGTAAGCATCGACCGGCCAGGCCCGCGCCGCGATCAGCGCGGCGTAGCCGGCGCGCGCGTCGGCCTCGCTCTCGCCCCAGCAGGTGCGCCCGGCGAGCGCCAGCGTGAAGCCTCCGCGCGCGAGCCAGTCGATCCCCTCGACCGTCTTGTCGAAGGTGCCCGCGCCCGCGCTCGGTGTCATGCAGCTCCTTGCGTATAGTGGTCGAGGCTCACGCGCATGACGAGGCGGCTGCCATGAGCATCGCGGAGCGCGGCCAGCCCGTCGCGGATGCGGGGGCGCAGCATGGGCTGCATGGCGTTGGTCAGCACCAGCACCGAGAAGCCGCGCTCAAGCGCATCGCCGAGCATCTCGATGATGTCGGGATTCATGAAGGGCTCGCCGCCGGTGAAGCCGATCTCGCGCACCGGCCAGCCTCCGCGCGCGATCTCGTCGAGATAGGCGGCCGCCTCGGCGCGGGTGATATAGGCGAGCCGGTCGTTCTCCGGGCTCGATTCGATATAGCAATTGCGGCAGGTGATATTGCAGAGGCTGCCGGTATTGATCCACAGGGTGCGGAGCGCCGTCAAGCGCCACGCGCGCGCGCTTCTCGCCCTTGGCGGTGATTTCGGGGTCGCTGAATTTCGCATGCGGCGCAAGGAGCGCGGCGTCGGCCATTCTCATCCCCTCCAGCCCCGGCATTAACAGGCGGTTGGCGGCCGTCCGCAAGACCATGGTGCATCACCACTCTGTGAGGCGCTCGCTTTTCGCTCCGGCGCGGCATGATAGGACTAGCATCGGATCGCGGGTGTAGCTCAGTGGTAGAGCAGTAGCTTCCCAAGCTACGGGTCGTGGGTTCAATCCCCATCGCCCGCTCCAATCTTCCCAAAGACTTAGGGCAGCAGGATCGCACCGACAAAACCGGCGTGTCCGCGCATTGTTCGCGTAATGTGTTCGACGAGTGTGCACGCGGCGACCCCGCCCCCACACAATAGCCAACACCACCGGAGACGTGCCCGCCAAGTTGACGGAGGCGCGGTGAGAGTTCGCGCCGTGGCTTGCGCCATAAGCACGAGTTGACCTAGCTCAATGCGCCCGCCGCGAGACAAGTTAATTCTTGCGTCAAAGGAGTCTCGGCATGAAAAAGTTATTGGCTTGTCTTATGGGCGTTGTCTTGCTGCTGCCTGTGTCAATGTTGGCGACGAATACCTATGCCCAAGAGCCATCATCGGAAGCTAAGGCAAAAATCGAGGCTGCGGCCAAGGATAAGGCCAAGGCGTTGGCTAGGGTGCATAAGAGCAAGAGAGACAACTCGGCTTATAAAGATTGTGTTGATGAGTGTGTGGATGAGACTGATTGCAAGTGGACCATGCCAGAGATGATTTCTTACGAGATTTGCATGGCTGCTTGGACATACGGTTGCGAAGAAGGCTGCTCGAGTCTTAAGCCCTGACGTTCTCTCGGCCGTCGCAGCATCATCGACCCGCGAATGACGTGATTGCCGTCTACATGCGTGTGGCGGCCACTACAAAATCTACCCGAGTTCGGTTGCATCGAAAATGGAACGAGGCAGGCGTCGGGCCGTTTCTGCTATGCTTGGGCCTCGCCGGTCAGGCGGCAGGGCACCCGACAGTTTGCACGAGGAGGTTCGCACCATGTTGGCTTGGCCAGGGCTGAGCGCAAGGCTTCGAGATTCGTCAAGGACAATTTCGACATCGACGATCTCTACGACCAGCTCGACACTTTGCGCGACTATGTGCACGAGCTCTCGTCAGGGCGTGGGCAAAGGCGCAAGCCGCCAGTTCGGGCGCGCCCGCGATTTCGCCTCCGAGGCGGCGCATGACGCCGAGGAGGCCATGAAGGACAATCTCGCCGCCTCGCTGATTCTCGCGGTCGGGCTTGGCGTCGTCGTCGGCTATTTCATCCGCCGCGGCAGCGAGTAGGCCCACGCTCAGTGCGCGAGCTTGACGGCGCCGGTATAGAGCGCGCCGCCGATCACGCAAGGCACGGCGATATAGACCTGACCGAGAGCGCTCGCCGCCACGCAGCCCGTGGCGATGGCGATCGAGCCCGCGGTCGCGCCCTTGGACATGCCGGCCTCGTTGGTCATCTGCGTCTTCTGCGCGTCCTCGATGGCGCCGAACTGGTCCTTGCGGATCTTCTCCGACTCGAAGACCTCGGCGGCCTCGATCACGTCCTTCAGGGGCTTGGCGATGTCTTCCGGCTGGCGGTCATATTCGGCGCGGTAGAGGTCGAGCAGCTCGCGATCGCGCTCGGCATAGGAGGCGAGCGTCCATTTCGCGGTGCCGCCGGTGGTGATCTTCTCGACCGCGCTCGGATCGTGCCCCCAGCCTGAGAACACCTTGCGCCAGGAGAAGCCGCCGTCGTCCTTGTTCTTCGACCAGCGCAGAGCCTGCATGATGCGCACCACGGGCTCGATGCTGGCCGGTGGCGACGTAATAGCCCCACAGCGCGTAGATGCCGGGCGAGCCGCCGATGGTCAGCGGCAGCTCCATCAGCGGCTTGGCGCTTGCCGGCAGAGAAAGTCGTCGATCAGCGGGCGGCCGCAGCGGCATCGCGGGCGAGAACTTCTCGAGCAGCTCGCGCCAGTCGGGGCGGCCGGAATAGGCGATGGCCCTGATGATCACCGCCTGCTCCTTGTCGGGCATGGGGAACATCTTGGCGACGAGGCTCGGGCCGTCCTTGGGATTGTCGCCGAGCACGCCGGCGATGAAGCCGGTGCAGAACCACGCCTTCTCCTCGTCGGCGAAGAGACCGAATCCTGCATGGCGTGGACCGCGGCGGGCACGCGCGATGGGCTCGGGATGCTTGCGGTAGGAGGAGATCCAATCCATCAGCCGCTCGGGCGATGAGAAGGCGCCTTGCGGCTCAGGCGCTGCCTGCACGGGGTCGCGGAGCTGGGGATCGGCGGACGCATGGTGGCATAGTCGCGGACCTGCACCTCGGCGGGCGGAGGCAGCGGCGCTGCGGCGGAGGCGGGGAGGGCGCCGGTTGAGCCTGTCGCGGGGCTGCGCGGCTCTGCGGTTGCGGCGGCGCCAGAAGCTGGGGCGCGGGCCTGCTTCGCCACGGAGACGGTTGCGCGGCTCGGCTCGGCTCGCGGTTTGCGCGGCGCACGGAACGGTTAATCCGAGCACGCCGAAGGAGGCGAGCGCAATGATGGCGTAGGATACGCATGTCATCAGCTTCCTTCCCCCGGCCCCAGAAGTGCTGACGATTACACAGACATAGTTAACGCCCGCGGGCCTCGCGGCCGTGGGAAACACATTGATTTTCAGTCGCTTCGTGGCTTTTTGAGGGCCGGAGCGTTAACCATAACGAAAGATTAATCCGGTCCCTCCCGCTTCACTTAGGAGCTGAGCGGCAGCGCGGCCATGCGCTCGGCCGGCTTCGCCTCCGCAGCGGCGAGGCTTTGCGCCGCGTGAGTCGCCTTGGCTCACGATCTCGGGCACCGCCGTGATCTCCCACAGCGACCCCTGGCAGAGCGGCCCGATGCGCGAACAGGCCGCTCGTGGCGGCTTGCCGCCTTGCCGAGGACTCTGGCCGTTCGCGCTCGACCACGAGGCCGAGGCGGTGGGGATCGGGGCGTGCAAGGCCCCGCTCGAACAGGCTCTCGATCAGCGGCTGGTCGAGATCGGGCCTGAAGCCCGGTGCAATCGAAGGCGAGGTCGGCCGTCGATCTCGTCCGCTCTCTCCGCACCCGCGCCGCAAGGCTCAGCCTGAAGCCGTTCGCCGTCCGCGCGCGACCTCGGTCACCTGGCCGCGCAGGAGCACGGCGCGGCCCTCGCTGAACTCGGCCATGCAGGCGCCCATGCACCTCCATGGGCAGGCGGTGGCGGTGCGCGTCCCAGAAGGGGCGGACATGGCGCAGGAAGCGGGCTTGCTCCTCCACCGCCAGACCCTGCCAAATATCCTGCAGCGAGGAACGCAGCCCGTTCATGATGGCCTGCCACGGCGTGCCGTTCTCCTCCGCCACCTCGCAGGCGATGCGCGATCGCCGACGTCAGCACCGACACGCGCTTCGAGCGCGGCAGCCCGATCTGTTGCGGCACCACGCCCTTCGGCGCATGCGGCCGCGGCAATTGTCCGCGCCGCGAGATCACCGTGACCTTGCCCTGGAAGCCGTCGCGGCGCGCGCTCAACAGCACGTCGACCATGGTGAGGCCCGACCCGATCAGCGCGATCGACTTGGCGCTTGTCGAGCCGCTCGCGGGGCAAGAGCTTCGAACGGCGCGAGCGCGCCATCGCCGGAGGCAGGCTGAGAGTCCATAGGCCGTGGCCGAGCAGCACGATGTCGGCGGCGACCGGCTCGGCCCGGTCGAAATCGAAGCCGATAGCGGCCGCCCTCGGCGACTGCAGGCGCGTGGCCACGGCATTGACGACGCTTGAGCTCCACATCCGGCTCTGCGCCTCGGCCGCCTCGAAGAAGCGCTGCCGCACATATTCGCCAAAGAGCTGCCGCGGCAGAAAGGTGTGGGCCGAGGCCGTCATGCAGGCCCGCATGGTTCTCGCCCTGATCGAGCTGGCGAAAGGCCCAGTTGAGAAAGTCGCCCGGCTGGCCGGCGCGGATCGAGAGGTCGCGGCGTGCGCACATTGAGAAGATGCAGAGGGATGATGCGCTGCCATAGGCGACGCCTCGTCCGAGCGAAGAGCTTGGCTCCGACCACGACGCAGGCGGAACGGGCTGATCGAGGCGCGCAAGGCAAGCGATCGCCGCCGCCGCGCCCGTGAAGTCCGCCGCCGACCACGCACACAGTGAAGTGCGTTGCGCATCCATTCCAGTCCGATTCCCGTGAGCCCGCACTCATACACAAGTTTGCGGGTAATGAAGCCCCGTCGCCCATGAAGCGCGCTTAAGTCGCACATTCTATCAAAGGCGGAAGCGCAATGAACGAGGCGCACGCTGCGTCGCTTGGAAGCGATCACCCGCTTCGGCCGCAAATCAGCCACGTGCATGCGCGACGACTCCAGAGTCCGGCCGCCCTTCCGACTCGCGGTGCAGAAGGACGGCCGGTGGCCTCGCGCTTGCGCCGCTAGGGAGCGCCTGATTTCAGGCTGGCGAGGTCGATCACGAAACGGTAGCGCACGTCGTTCTTGAGCATGCGCTCGTAAGCCTCGTTGATCTCCTGGATCGGGATCACCTCGACATCCGCGGCAACGCCGTGCTCGCGCGCAGAAGTCCAGCATCTCCTGGGTCTCGCGAATGCCGCCGATCAGCGAACCGGCAAGGCTCCGCCGCTTCATGATGAGCGGGAAGGCCGCGAGTGGCGTCGGACTCGCGGAACGCCCGACCAGGACCATGATGCCGTCGCGGCGGAGCAGGTCGAGATAGGCGTTGTAGTCGTGCGTGCGCCGAGACCGTGTCGAGGATGAAATCGAAGCGGCCGGCATTCTCCTTGAACACCGCCTCGTCGCTGCGTGACGAGGAAGTCGTCGGCGCCGAGCGCGAGCGCGTCCTCGCGCTTGCCCGGCGAGTGGCTGAGCACGGTGACATGGGCGCCCATGGCGTGGCCGAACTTCACCGCCATGTGGCCGAGGCCGCCCAGGCCGACCACGCGCGAGCTTGTCGCCCGCCTCGACGCCGAAATGCTTGAGCGGCGAATAGGTGGTGATGCCGGCGCACAAGAGCGGCGCCGCGCGCTCGAGCGGTATGCCCTTGGGGATGCGACAGCACGTAATTCTCGTCGACGGTGATGCGGGTCGAGTAGCCGCCATAGGTCGGCGTCTTGCCGTCGCGCTCGTAGCCGTTGTAGGTGAGCGTCATGCCGCGGCTCGCAATATTGCTCCTCGCCGGCGCGGCAGGCCTCGCAGCGTGCGGCAGGAATCGACGAAGCAGCCGACGCCGACGATGTCGCCCGGCTTCCATTTCTTCACGTGGTCGCCGACCTTGACGACCTGGCCCACGATCTCGTGGCCGGGCACCATGGGGAAGATCGAGTTGCCCCATTCGTCGCGTCACCTGATGGATGTCCGAGTGGCAGACGCCGCAATAGAGAATGTCGATCAGAACGTCGTGCGGGCGCGGGCTCGCGGCGCTCGATCGACCAGGGCGCGAGCGGTGCCTTGGCGGCCTTGGCGGCATAGGCCGGGGTTTTGAGTGTGGCCTTAGACTTAACGAGGGTATCCATGACTACTCCGCTTCTTGGGGATGGGGGTGGACCATCCTAACGCGCGGATCGGCATTCCGGTTTGCGGCATCGCGGCGCGCCATGACGAAGGCGAAGTCGCGGCCATGACCCTTGGTCAGCGCAAGCTGGAATCCAAAGCATCGCGAGCGGCTCGAGCAGGCGGGCGGCCTTGAGCTCGCCGGCATCGACGGCCTCGAAGCCCACATCTGCGACAATGCGCAGCACGGTCTTCTTATCGGGGCCGTCGGGCCCGGCGACAAACATCACGGCCTTCGCCTTCGGGGAAAGTGCGGTTTCGCCATGACGCTGACGCCCGTGCTGTTGAAGGCCTTATAAGAACTTGGCCTTGCGGCGCTTGGCTCTGGAGCAGCTCGGCGCCGGAGGTGTCGAAGCCGACCGCGAGCCGCGTCAGGCTCGGATTGATCGGGTTCGTCGCGTCGATGACGATCTTGCCGGCAAGGGCGTCCGCATGCTCGCAGACGAGAGCCTCGGTTGCGGTCCAGGGCGTGGCGAGGATCACCGCCTCGGCTGCCGGCAGCGCCTCGGCGACGGTCCTGGCGTTCCGCTCGTCGGACTCGTCCGGGTCGCGCGACGCCGTAGACGAACCGTGTGGCCCTTGGCGCGAAGGGCGGTTCCTAAGGTCTTTCCGACCTTGCCCGCGCCGATAATGGCGATCTTCATTGCCCCTCCTCGCTTGCTTCGCTCAGGCGCCGGCGAAGTCCCGCTTCTCAGTGGCTGTTTTGTTCTTGCTCCGAACATGGGTGCTCTCGTATCATCATTCCAATCGATGATATCAATGACAAGTATCGACCACGCTAATCTAAGCAGGCTCGACCTCAACCTTCTGGTCGCGTTCGACGCGCTGCTGACGGAGCGCAGCGTCACGCGCGCCGCGGCCCGCATTGGGCTTGGCCAGTCGGCCATGAGCCACAATCTGGCGCGGCTCAGGACGCTGTTCGGCGATGAGCTTCTCACCCGCGGCGCCGAGGGCATGCGGCCGACCCCTCGGGCGCTGGCGCTTGCCGATCCCGTGCGCGTGACCCTCGCCCAGATTCAGGCGGCGGTGCTTCAGCGCGAAGCCTTCGATCCCTCGACCGCCGACCGGGCGTTCAGGATCGGCCTTGCCGACTCCATCGAGGTCGCGGTGATTCCGGGATTGGTCGCGCGGCTGCGCGCCGTCGGCGCCAGCCGTCTCCTTGCGTCTCCGCTCGATCAATCGCATCAGCATCCTGGAGGAGCTCGACACGGGCAAGCTCGATCTCGGCATCGGCGTGTTCGACCACGGGCAGATCCATCACAAGCGCCGCCCGCTCTACACCGAAAGCTTCCTCTGCCTGTTCAATCCCGCGCAGCTCAATCTCTCCCCGCCGATCTCGCTCGAGGACTATTTGAGGGTGCCGCACGTGCTGACGAGCCTCACCGACGACGCCCATGGCGCGGTCGACGAGGCGCTCGCCAAGCTCAAGCTGAAGCGCACCATCGCGTTGACCACGCCCGGCTTTCTCGCCGTGCCCTTCGTGGTGCGCCGGGCGCCGGTCATCACCACCATGCCGTCAAGGCTTGCGCGCTATTTCGCCGAAGCCTTCGGGCTTGCGACCAGCCCCGCTCCCATCGAGCTGCCGACCTTCACCATCTCGCTGCTCTGGCATGCGAGCTTCGACCACGACCCGGGCCATGTGTGGCTCCGCCAAACCGTGTCGGGCCTTGCCTCCGAGGTGGGCTTGGAGCTCTGAACGACGCCCCGCTTCCGATGTGGACAACTTCGATTTGGCGGCGCCTTCACGTTTATATTGGCTTCATGATTGCCGCCTAATCGATTCGCCATAGCTTGTTTTGACGAGACTTATTGATCAACCTGGCTGATCCAAGGAGGTCGTCCCATGGCTGCGAGCACAGCATCCGGGAAGGGAAGCATGTCGCGTCGCAAAGCGCGCTGCGACGCGTTGAGCGAGGTCTTGGCGGAGAGTTGGTGGGCGGTAGGCTTGCGCGGCATCTTGGGCATCATCTTCGGCCTGATCTGCCTGCTCACGCCGGGCATCGCGGTCGAGGTGTTCGTCATCCTGTTCGCGGCCTATATGCTGGTCGACGGCGTGTTCGCCATCGCCTCGGGCATCAAGGCGGCGCGGAACGGCGAGCGCTGGGGCCTGCTCCTCCTTGAAGGCATCGTCGACATCGCGGCCGGCGTCGTCGCCTTTCTCTGGCCGGCGATCACGCTTGTGGCGCTGATCTGGATCATCGCCATCTGGGCGATCATCTCCGGCGCGCTGATGCTCGCCGCCGCCTTCACCCTCAATCTCGATCATGGCCGCTGGTGGCTCGCCCTTGGCGGCATCGCCTCGATCATCTTCGGCGTCCTGCTGGTCATCGAGCCGTTGATCGGCGCGGTGGTGCTGACCCTGTGGATCGGCGCCTATGCGCTCGTGTTCGGCGTCTTCCTGCTCGTGCTCGCCTTCCAGCTCCATTCGAAGCAAGGAGGAGCGGCGACGCGCAAAGGCGCCCGCGGGGGCAAAGAAGGCGTAAGCCCTCGCATGCTTCGGAGCGTTATGCTCGTGGGCGCGGCCGCTCCGCGACGGACGCCGCGCCCTGCTTGTGATGCTCTGAGTGTCCAGCCTCCATGACAGCGTTCAACCTCCCCACCGTGAAGCTCCCCTCCGGCGAGACCGTGCCGCAGCTCGGCCAAGGCACCTGGCGCATGGGCGAGAGCGCGCGCAAGCGCAGACGAGGAGGTGGCGGCGCTCAAGCTCGGCCTCGATCTCGGCATGACGCTGATCGACACCGCCGAGATGTATGGCGATGGCGGCGCCGAGGAGATCGTCGCCGAGGCGATCGACGGGCGCCGCGACGAAGTCTTCATCGTCAGCAAGGTGCTGCCGGAGAATGCCACGCGCGCCGGCACCATCGCCGCCTGCGAGCGCAGCCTGAAGCGGCTCGGCACCGACCGCATCGACCTCTATCTGCTGCATTGGCGCGGGCGGCATCCCGCTCGAAGAGACGCTTGCCGGCTTCGCAGGCGCTGATCGACGCGGGCGCGATCCGCTCCTGGGGCGTCAGCAATTTCGACATCGACGACATGGAGGAGCTGGCCGCGCTTCCAGGCGGCGACGCAGTGCGCCACCAACCAGGTGCTCTACAATCTGCGGCGCCGCGGCATCGAGGCCGGTCTCCTGCCCTGGTGCCGCGACCGCGGCATCCCGATCATGGCCTATTCGCCGATCGAGCAGGGGCGGCTGTTGCGCGACCGCGACGCTGACCGCCGTCGCGGCCCGCCATCGCGCGACGCCGGCGCAGATCGCGCTCGCCTGGGTGCTCCGGCAGAGCGACATGATGGTGATCCCCAAGGCCTCGAACGAGGCGCATGTGCGGGAGAACCGCGCGGCGCTCGACATCGCGCTGACCGAGGCCGATCTCGCCGAGCTCGACCGCGCCTTCCCGCCGCCCAAGGGCCCCCGCCCGCTCGAGTTGCTGTGAGACTGCCTCACCCTTCGAGAGGCGCGTCCGCCCCCTCAGGGTGAGGAGTACCGCTGTCATCAGGGCGTCACGCAATTTCGCTGTTGAAGTGCGGCAAGCGCGCTTCGCGCTCTGAGTCGCAGAATTCCGCGAGGCGAGACGTTAGCCCGATGCCCTGGATCCTTCTCTCCGCCGCCATCCTGCTCGAGGTCGCCGGCATCACCTCGATGAAGCTGTCGCGCGGCTTCGCCGAGCTTGCTCCCCTCCCTCGCCGTGTCCGGTGTTCTATGTCTGCTCGGCGGCGGCCGTGATCCTGGCGCTGAAGCGGCTCGAGCTTTCGGTCGCCTACGCCATCTGGTCGGGCGTCGGCACGGCGCTCGCCGCCGCTGATCGGCATCGCCTATTTCCGCGAGCCGCTCACCCTGTTCAAGATCGCCTCGCTGGCCCTTGTGGTCCTCGGCGTGGTCGGCTTGTCGCTCGCGGGCAAGCAGACGAACTGACGGGCAGCGCCTTCACCTGCTAACATCGCCCCATGGACGGTCTCATCGGCCAGAGCGACGGCGCTCATCCGCCTCGCCGTCTTCGCCGGCGTCTTCGTGCTGATGGCGCTGGTCGAGCTGCTGCTGGCCCAAGCGCAAGCTCATCGTCTCCAAGGCGCGGCGCTGGCTCACCAATCTCGGCATCGGCGTGGCGGGCACGCGTCGCTGCTCCGGCTGATGGCGATGCTCGCGGTGCCGGTCGCGGCGGTCGCCGCCGCGTTCTATGCCGAGAGCACCGGATCGGGCTGCTCAACCAGGTCGCCTGGCCCGACTGGCTCAAGCTCGTGATCGCGCTGCTCGTGCTCGACCTCGCCATCTGGGCGCAGCATTTGGCCTCGCACAAGGTGCCGCTCTTCTGGCGCCTGCACCAGGTGCATCACGCCGACCGCGACATCGACGTGACCACGGCGGTGCGCTTTCACCCCGATCGAGATCGGGCTCTCGATGCTGTGGAAGATCGTGGTGGTGGTGCCGCTCGGCGCTTCGCCCTTCGCGGTGTTCCTGTTCGAGGTGATCCTCAACGCCTGCGCCATGTTCAACCACGCCAATATCGCGCTGCCCGCTTGGCTCGACCGGGTCTTGCGCCTCGTTCATCGTCACGCCCGACATGCACCGGGTGCATCATTCGGTGCTCCGGCGCGAGCACGACTCCAATTACGGCTTCAATCTGTCGCTCTGGGACCGGCTGTTCCGGACCTATACGGCGCAGCCGGAAGCCGGGCATCAGGGCATGACCATCGGGCTCACCCCCTACCAGACCGAAGCGCCGACGCGTTTCGGCTGGTCGCTGTGGCTGCCCTTCGGGCGTCAGAGCCGGAAGCCGGAACCGGAATCGGCGAGCGGCGACTGGCTAGAAGAAGCTCATGGGGAAGTAGCGCAGGAACAGCTCCTCGTAGCGCCCGGACGCGTGCACCTGCTCGAGCGCGTAGTTCAGAATCTCGGCGAGCTGGCGGTTGCCCTTCTTCACGGCGATGCCGACGCCCTCGCCGAAAAATTTGGCGTCGAGATAGGGACCGCCGCGGAACTCGCAGCAGCCGTCGCTGGTCACCCCGTTGAGCCAGAAGGTGAGCCCGATGCCGTCGCCGAACACGAGATCGATCGCGCCTTCCTTCAGCGCCTTCTGCGCGTCGTCGGCGCTGTCGAACGAGGCGATCGCCGCGTCGGGGAAGAACTGCTTCAGATAGGCCTCGTGGCCGGTGCCCTTGGCCACGCCGATCTTCTTGCCCGTCAAGCGTCTCGGGGCGGATGTCCTTGAGCTCGCTCGTCCTTCTGCGCGATGAAGCGGGCGGGCGTCGCGTAATAGCGGGAGGTGAAGTCCGCCTTCTCCAGCGACTCCGGCGCTGATGCGGATCGAGGCGATGGCGGCGTCGGCCTCGCCCTTGTCGAGACTGGGGAAGATCTCGTCCCAGTCGACGGCCTTGACCTCGCACTCGACCTCGAGCGCCTCGCAAATGGCCTTGGCGAGATCGACATTGAAGCCGGTGAGCAGCGCCCTCCTCGTCGAAATAATGGAAGGGCGGATAGTCGCTGTCGGTGACGAAGCGGAGCTTCTCCAGCCCGTGCATGTCGGGCTTGGGCCGGAGCACGTCGCCTTGCCAGACGTCGGGGACGATCTCGTTCCTGACCTGCGCCAGGCCGGGCGCGGGCCGAAGCCAGACAAGCGCGAGCGCGCAGCGCGGCAAGCCAGAACGGCGCCGCGCCGGAAGCGTCTCGGCCTAAAGGAATGACTGCGCGCGTCGGCTCACGCGCTTCTCTTAACGCGGCTCGGCCTTGCGTGCCAAGGGAGATAGGCACGCATATGATTGTAGTAGATATATTTCCAACTCTACATTGCACAACTGCGGTACAACTCGAAGTGGCGCGATCAAATATTGCGTCTCTTCTTAAAAGTGCAAATACTCGACGGGAGAATGCTGGGGGCGTTCCCGTGTTGCTTGTGGCGGAGTCGCGCCGGGCTCGAGAGGGCGGCTTGCGCGCTTGGGCGCGCGCCAGCGCGCGCTGCCTGCAATCCGAATACGACTTTCTCCTCGGCCGCTTCATCGATGCCGCCACGCTTGCGCGCGCGAACGCGATCGCCGTGCGCTGGGGCGTGCATCCGCACGAGGTGATGATCGCCAATGGCTGGCTCGATGCGGAGGACTATTACCGCGCGCTCGCGGAACTTGCGGCGCGCCATTCAAGGCAGAGCTTCCAGCCGCCGATGTGGCGCCCACCGCGAATGCAAGCCCGCGCCAGTGTCTTGCGAGCGGCCTGCTGAAGGAGCGCGCGCGGCGCGGGCGCTTCGTCCTCGCGCCCGACCGTCTCCGGCCGAACGGCTTACGCGAAATGCTGGCGCGGCTCTCGCCTCACGCCTTCTCGCTTGCCTCGCCGCAAGCGGTCAGAGGCGCGATCTGCCGCCACTTCGCGCGCGACCTTCGCGCGGCATGCGGTCGAAGGCTTGGCCGCGCGCCATCCCGAGCAAGAGCGCACGGGCGCGGCCGGCCTGGTGGCAGCGTCTCGTGCTTCATGCTCGGCGCGACTCGCGATCCTGGCTGCGGTCGCGCTCGCGCCGGTCGAGACCATATGGGCCGCTGACGCTCGCGCTCGCGCTGCTGTTCGTGCCGCTGATCGCGCTTTCGCCTCGTCGCCGCCTATGGCCTTCTGCGCGGCGCGGAGCGAGCGACGGCGAGCACGCCGCGTTCCCGCGCGTGCCCGACGCACGAGCTTCCCATCTACACCCTCCTCGTGCCGCTTTACCGCGAGGCCCATATGCTGCCCGCGCTCATCGCGGCGCTGACGCGGCTCGACTATCCGGCGGCGAAGCTCGACATCAAGCTCATCCTCGAAGCGGTCGACCGCGAGACCATCGCGGCGGCGCGCGCGCTCGATCTCCCCGGCAATGTCGAGATCGTCGTGGTGCCGGAGCTTCACCCGCGCACCAAGCCGAAGGCGCTGAACTACGCGCTGCCGCTCGCCCGCGGCGAATATGTCGTGATCTACGACGCCGAGGACCGGCCCGAGCCGCGATCAGCTTCGCCAGGCGCTCGCACGCCTTCCGCGCCGGTCCGCCCAACCTCGCCTGCCTGCAGGCGCGGCTCAATCTCTACAACGCCTCCGACAACTGGCTCACGCGGCAGTTCACGATCGAATATTGCGCGCTGTTCGACGGGCTGTTGCCGGCGCTCGACCGGCTCAAGCTGCCCATTCCGCTCGGCGGCACCTCCAACCATTTCCGCGCGTCGGCGCTGAACTGGCTCATGGCCTGGGACCCGTTCAACGTCACCGAGGACGCCGATCTCGGCATGAGGCTCGCGCGCAACGGCTATCGCTGCCAGGTGCTCGCGCTCCACGACCTACGAGGAGGCGCCGCGCACGCTTCATGTGCTGGCTCCGCCAGCGCACGCGCTGGCTCAAGGGCTATGTGCAGACCTGGCTCGTGCATATGCGCGTCGCCGCGCGCGCTGTGGCGCGAGCTCGGGCCGCGCGGCTTCCTCGCCTTCCAGATCATGGTCGGCGGCACGGTGCTGTCGGCGCTGGTGCATCCCTGGTTCTATGTGCTGGCCGGCTTCGAGCTTGCCGACGGCGGGTTGCTGGCGCGGCCCGAGAGCCTGTTCGGCTGGCCATTCTGGCTGATCGCCTGGTTCGATCTTGTCGCCGGCTATCTCGCCTCGATGGGGCTTGGGCTCTTGGCCGTGCGGCGCCGCGGCTATCGCGCACTCCTCAAGCAAATTCCGCTGATGCCGCTCTATTGGCTCCTGATCTCGGCGGCGGCCTACCGGGCGCTCTGGCAGTTCATGACCGCGCGCTTCGAGTGGGAGAAGACCGAGCATGGGCTCGCCACGCGCCCGCGCAGGAAGGAGCATCGGCGCGTGAAATGTCGGTTACGCGGCGCCCTAGCGCCTCACAGCACGATGTTGCGCGCCCTGATGCCCCGCTCGATGCCGGCGGTGGTGAGCTTGTCGAGCTCGAGGCTGTCGCGCAGCATTTCGAGGAAGCGCATCTCCTCGGGCTTCACGTCGAGGTCGGCGGCGGCCATTTCCAGCGCCACGGCATAAGCCGTCTCGCGCAGCTTCTTCGGCAGCGTCGCTCCGGACCAGGAGGAGCACGTGGTCGAGCCCGCCGTCCTCGCTCAAGACCTCGCCGCAGCCCTCAGCGGTCTTGACCAGGTTCTCCTGGTCGAAATCGGCGAAGATCGGCAAATTCGACACGATCTCGCCGATGCGGGCGAGCTCGGCGTCGGTCATGGTCCGGTCCACGGCCGACATGGTGACCATCACATAGATCAGCGCGGCGTGATGGTTCAACGGCTCGGTCATGGCGCGGGCGTCCCTCTTCGTTCCCTGAAGCTCAAAGCGGCGCGACCGTAGGCAATTGCGCCGGCAAGGCGGGCAAGCCCTCCCGCGTGGCATGGAAATGACTGGCGCGGTGTAGAAAACTGTGAAATTTGTCGGCCACAATTGAACGCAACCGACCGCCCACCGAACCCGACCATGGCCGCCAAGCCCAGTCGCCAAGCCGCAAGCGCCAAGAAGCGCAAGGCCGAGCCGCAGGCGCAGGCGAGCATGCCGCACGCCAAGGCGCCGAACGGCGCCGAGCCAAGGCCAAGCCCAGCCCCAAGATCGAGGTGAGCTCCGAGCTCCTGGCCCACGCCCATGTGAGCAAGGCCTGGCCCTTCGAGGAGGCGCGCAAAGTCTTGAGCCGGCTGAAGCGCATCCCGAAGCCGACCGGCGCCATCATCTTCGAGACGGGCTACGGGCCGTCGGGCCTGCCCCATATCGGCACCTTCGGCGAGGTGGCCCGCACCACCATGGTGCGCCACGCCTTCCGCGTGCTCACCGAGGACAAGGTGCCGACGCGGCTCATCTGCTTCTCCGACGACATGGACGGCCTGCGCAAAGTGCCCGACAACGTCCCCAACAAGGAGATGGTGGCCGAGCATCTCGGCAAGCCGCTGACCCAGGTGCCCGATCCGTTCGGCGACCATCCGAGCTTCGGCCACCACAACAATGCGCGGCTCAAGGCCTTTCTCGACACCTTCGGCTTCGACTACGAGTTCCTCTCGGCGACCGAGTGCTACACGAGCGGCCGCTTCGACGCGACGCTGCTCAAGGTGCTGCGAGCATTACGACGCGATCCGCGACGTGATCCTGCCGACGCTGGGGCCCGAGCGCCGCGCCACCTACAGCCCCTTCCTGCCGATCTCGCCCACCACGGGCCGCGTGCTGCAGGTGCCGGTCATCGACCGCGATCTCGCCGCCGGGCACGATCGTCTACAAGGACCCCGACACCGGCAAGCTCACGCAAGTCCCGGTCACGCGCGGCCATTGCAAGCTGCAATGGAAGGCCGACTGGGCGATGCGCTGGGCGGCGCTCGGCGTCGATTACGAGATGGCGGGCAAGGACCTGATCGACTCGGTCCGCCTCTCCGGCCAGATCTGCCGCATCCTCGGCGCGCAGCAGCCGGAAGGCTTCATCTACGAGCTGTTCCTCGACGAGAAGGGCGAGAAGATCTCGAAGTCGCGCGGCAACGGGCTCACCATCGAGGAGTGGCTCACCTACGCGACGCCCGAGAGCCTCGTCGCTCTACATGTTCCAGAGCCCGCGCAAGGCGAAGCGGCTCTATTTCGACGTGATCCCGCGCGCGGTCGACGAATATGTCGGGCATCTCGCCGCCTATCCGAAGGAGGAGCCGGCGGCGAAGCTGATGAACCCGGTCTGGCACATCCATCAAGGCGCGCCGCCGCAGGCCGAGCTTCCGATCAGCTTCGCGCTTCTGCTCAATCTTGCCTCGCGCCTCGAACTCGGAGGACCGCGAGGTGCTGTGGGGCTTCATCCGCCGCTATGCGCCCGACGCCACGCCGGAGACGCATCCGCTGCTCGATCAGCTCGTCGGCTACGCCATCCGCTACTTCCATGATTTCGTGAAGCCGGCGAAGCGTTACCGCGCGCCGACCGAGAAGGAGCGGGCGGCGCTTGCTCGATCTCGATGCGCGCCTCGCCAAGCTGCCGCAAGGCGTGCTCGCCGAGGAGATCCAGGCCGAGGTCTACGCGGTCGGCAAGGAGCACGGCTTCGAGCCGTTGCGCGACTGGTTCGCGGCGCTCTACGAGGTGCTGCTCGGCCAGACCCAAGGCCCGCGCTTCGGCTCCTTCGTCGAGCTTTACGGCATCGCCGAGACCCGCGCCCTGATCGCCAAGGCGCTGGCCGGCGATCTCGTCGTAACCTAACGCCAAGCGCCACCCCGAGCGGCGCTCCTCATTTCGATATTGCCGAGACGCGGATCAGGCTTCGCCTGGTCCGCGTCTTTTTGTCTCGCCTGGCCGAAGCGGGGCCGCGAGGTCGAGGGAACGAACTTCCACCTAGACTGGGTTGCTAGTCGCTTAGGGAAGGAGACCCAAAATGACGCAATCGAGGCTGGTGCTGACGTGCTGCTCGTGGCCGCTCTGCTGTTTGGCGGTACGGGAGCCGTGGCTGCGCCAACGAGCAAGGGGCCGCTGTCGCTCAAGAGACCCTGGTGATCGCGGCCGACGACAGCGCGCCGGCCGATCGAGAATGCCGAGGATCGGCGAAGGGCGGCGCCTCGAAGACGATACGGCGATGACAACGCTACCGATACCGGAGCGGGAGACGATACCGGCGATGACAACGCTACGCGATAGCGGAGCAAGAGCTAACGCTACCGATACCGGAGCGGGAGAAGAACTCCTGGAGTAACGCCGCCCGGCGTTTCTCTGAGCGGGTAATCGAGGACTCACTCCGCGCCGCGCCACAGGCCGATGCGCTCCGCCTTGGCCGCCTCCGCCGCCTTGGCCAGCGCGGGCTCTTTAGGGTCTTTCGGCTCTGGCCCAGCCTTGGCGCACGAGCCAGGTCGAGAGATCGGTCCCCGCCACCGCGCAGCGCGCGATGAAGATGTTATGCTCCCCGCCCTTGGGCAGCTCGCAGGTGACGGCGCGGGAGCGGATCAGCCGCGTCAGCGCGGCCTTGGCGGCAGCCCCGCAAGGCCATGGTTTGCCCTTCTCGTCCTTGCAGGTCGCATCGGCGTCGCGCGCGGCGATGCCGGCGAGCCTGATGACGACGCCGCCCGATTGAAGCTTGCCGCCGTCGCGCACCGTGACCCGGTAATAGCGCTTGGTCGTCGCTTGGGGAGCGACGGCGCCGGTCGCGTCCTTCGCCTTGAGCGCGGCAAGCCGCTCTGCCTCAGCCTTCTCGCTGCGCCAGTCGGGGCCGGCTTGCCATCGGCGGCGCTCGGCAGCACGGCATGCGGCGAGGGCGCGGGAGCGGCGGCTTCGGGCGGAGCTGCGGGCGGCTTCGCTTGCTGGCGGAGGGCTCGGGCTGAGCCGGTGGCGGCGTCTCCGATCGCGATTGCGCCTGGCGGCTCGCCCACCAGACTTCGCTGAAGCCGACCGGGATCGTGACCGGCCACAGCACGAAGACCATCACGGCGAGCGCCGAGCAGGACCGAAACGATGCGCGAGGCAAGCTCCATGTCGGAAACCAGACATCAGAAGTCAGAAATCAGAAGATCAGAAATCAGACGTCAGAGATCGGGCCATTCTGAGGCTCGCCCTTCTGATTTCCGATTTCTGGCTTCTGACTTCTGGCTACTGGCTCGCCCAGACGATGCGCGCCATCCAGTCGATGCGGTCCACGGGAAAGACGAGATTGGGGTGGGCGGGGTTGAAGGAGGCAAGCTCGACCGTCTTCGCCGTGCGCCGCACCAGGATCTTCGCCATCACCTCGCCGTCGGTGGTGCGCAGCACCACGCGGTCGCCTTTGCGCGGCGCCGAATTCGGCGAGACGATGAGGATATCCCCGTCGCGATAGAGCGGCTGCATGCTGTCGCCGGTCACTTCGAGCGCATAGGCGTTCTCGTCGTCGACCTTGGGGAAGCGGATCTGGTCCCAGCCTCTGGCCGACGGGGAAGCCGCCATCGTCGAAGAAGCCGCCGGCTCCCGCCTGGGTGAGACCGATCAGCGGGATGGGCTGGCGCGCGCGCGGCGCCGCGGCTCGGCGGTGATGAGCGCGGTGAAGTCGTCGAAGCTGGCGCCGGTCGCCTGGAGCACCTTGGCGATGCTTTCGGTGGTCGGCCAGCGGGGGCGGCCTTCGCCGGTGACGCGCTTCGACTTGTTGAAGGACGTGGGGTCGAGGCCGGCGCGCTTGGCGAGCCCAGACGGCGGAGAGGCCATAGCGGCGCGCAAGCGCGTCGATGGCGGTCCATACCCTGGTATGGGTGAGCCTGTTCACGGGAAGCGGCCCCGAAACAGCGAATCGGAATTTATACCTAACAATAGGAATTATGGCTTATTTCGGCCGCTTGTCCACCGCATTCCGGTTGCCGAAGCGCTTGCCGGCTCGCCAGTCCTGGCTCACATCGCCTGCATGGCGGCGCCGAGGCCCTTGCGCAGATCGTCGGCGTTCATGACCGGGATGAGCTCGAGCTCCGCCCCGAGCCCGATGAACAAAGGCTCGACAATGGCCGGAATCTCCGACCGAATCCTTCATGTCGAAAAAGATCATGCGCGCAGCGGCAGCCGTCGTCGGCGATGAAATAAGCGGCCTCCGCTTTCAGCTTGCTGACCGTGGCCTCCAGGATCTTGCCGAGCGAGCCGTCTTTGATGGCGCGATTGCCCTGTTCCGTCGGTATCTTGATCTTGAGCAGCATCCGCATGGATTGTCCTCCCACCTGCCAGCTGCCAAGCATAGAGGAGCGATGCGCGCGAAGTCGAAGGGGGCACACGCCCTTTCCTTGTTGGGGCATGGGGGTTGCGGCTACTCTCGCCGCCACGAGCCATGGCAGAGCCTATCTATAAAGTCTTGACCGAGCCGGCCTTCACCGAGGCCTGGAGCCAAGGGCGCTTCGCAGGCTCCGCCGACGATGTCCGCGACGGCTTCATCCATCTTTCCGCCGCCCATCAGCTTGAGGGCACGCTCGCCACCCATTTCGCCGGCCAGGCCGGGCTCGTCCTCCTCGCCGTCGATGCGGGGCGTCTTGGGCCGGACCTGAAATGGGAGCCTTCGCGCGGCGGGGCGCTGTTTCCGCATCTTTACGCGCCGCTCGATCTTGCCGCCGTGCTTTGGGCTCGGCATGGGCCGCTTGCCGCTCGGACGGCGCAGTGATCGAGCGCGTCCATCCTACCCTTGCCGCGCGCAAGGAGGCGGCCTCTCGAGGCGTGAGATGGCCGTCTGTTCGGCTTGGGCCAGAGCCTGCTGCTCGCGCTTCCGCCCCGAGCGGGCGCACGACCTTGCCATCAAAAGCCTCGAGCTTGGGCTCTATCCGCGGGCGAGCCAGCCTGACGACAAGCGGCTTGCCCAGACATCTGTTCGGCCTCGACTTTCCCAATCCGGTCGGCATGGCGGCGGGCTTCGACAAGAATGCGCGCGTGCCGCGCGAGCTTCTCGCCATGGGCTTCGGCTTCGTCGAAGTGGGCACGCTGACGCCGCGCCCGCAAAGCGGCAATGCGAGCCCCCGCATGTTCCGCTCGATCGCCGACCGCGCCATCATCAACCGGCTCGGCTTCAACAATGAGGGCCAGGAGGCGGCGCTGCACGGCTCAAGCTGCGCGCGGCAGGGATTGTCGGCGTCAATCTCGGGGCAGGGCGCGACAGCAAGGACCGCATCGGCGATTATGTGTCAGGGCATCGCGCGCATGGCGCGAGGTGGCGAGCTATTTCACCATCAACATCTCCTCGCCCAACACGCCGGGCTTGCGCGATCTCCAGGCGCCCGAGGCGCTCGATGCGCTTGCTCAAGCGCGTGCAGGACGCGCGCGCGGCGACTGCCGGCGCAAGCCCGCCGCTTCTGGTCAAGCTCGCGCCCGATATTGCCGACGAGGATCTGCCCGAGGTGGTGCGCGTGATCGTCTCCCACGGCGTCGACGGCATCGTGGTGTCGAACACGACGCTCTCCCGCGAGGGCCTGCGCGACCAGGGCTTTGCCAAGGAGGCTGGCGGCCTGTCGGGGCGGCCGCTCTTCGCCCGCGCGACGCGCATGCTCGCGCGAATCTACAAGCTCACGGAAGGGAAGCTGCCGCTGATCGGCGTCGGCGGCATCGACTCGCCCGAGACGGCGCTGGCCAAGATCGAGGCCGGCGCCTCTCTCATCCAGCTCTATACCGGGCTCGTGTTCGAAGGGCCCTCGCTGATCGGCCGCATCAAGCAGGCCCTGCTTGCGGCGATGGAACAGCGCGGCGCCCAAAGCCTCAAGCCACTGATCGGCACCCGCGCCGATCATTGGGCCGAGCGGAAACTGCCATAACGCTTAAGCTATCCCGGAACTCGCCACTTGCTCTCCCCTCCCCCCTTGTGGGGGAGGGCTAGGGAGGGGGGTTCAAGGCAAGACTTCGCGGCGCTGCTGACCCCCTCCGCGCGCCCAAATGGCGCGCGTGCTCCCCGCAAGGGGAGAGCGGGAGCAAGATGCGCCGCTCAGGCTTAGTTTAAGCCTCGCGGTTGCGCGAGCTTGGGTCGACCAGATCGCCGCTCGTGCGCCCGGCAATTTTGAGCACGCGCATCACCAGCCACACCGGGAAGACGATGACGGCGCCGAGCAGGAAGTAGCGGAACGCCTTCTCGATCGCGGCGAAGCCCATGTCGTAGATGCGCTCGGCGAGCCTTCTGCAAGCTGTCGAGGATCTCGAAGGGGCTGAAGCCGAGCGCCGCGAGCACGACGCCCACGATCAGCGAGAGAATCGCCAGCCTGATCAGAACGAGTGCCGGATTGCCGCCAAAAAACCGTTCCATCTGTCCGCTCTCCTTGCCTCAGCGAGGGCCGCCATAAAAGACCCAAGAGCTTCGACTCGAATTGCAGCAGAATTGGTGCCAAGGGATGCGAAGGTCAAGCAGAAGAGCATGAGCGCAAGCGAGAGCCTGATAGTTGGACGCGCCGCAGGCGGCGCTGCCGGAGCCATTTGCCGGCTGGTTCAGGGCGCGCGGCTGGCGCCCGCACGCCCATCAGCTCGCGCTGCTCGAGCACGCCGGTGCGGGCCGCGACACGCTCCTCATTGCGCCGACCGGCGGCGGCAAGACGCTGGCGGGCTTTCTGCCGAGCCTGGTCGATCTTGCCGCGCCGCCCGCCGAAGCGAAAGCCGCAGGCGGCCATCCACACCCTTTATGTCTCGCCGCTCAAGGCGCTGGCCGTGGACATCGCGCGGAACCTGGCGCCTGCCCGTGGCCGAGATGGGATTGCCCATCAGGCTCGAGACCCGCACCGGCGACACGCCGGCCTCCCGCCGCGCCCGCCAGCGCATCCTTCCGCCCGACATTTTGCTGACCACGCCGGAGCAGATCGCGCTCATGCTGTCGCATAAAGGCGCGCCCGAGCTGTTCGGCGCAGCTCAAATATGTCATCCTCGATGAGCTGCATGCGCTCGCTTCGAGCAAGCGCGGCGATCTCCTGGCGCTCGACCTGGCGCGGCTCCGCACGCTCGTCGCCCGAGCTGACCGCCATAGGCCTGTCGGCGACGGTGGCGCGGCCTTACGAGCTTGCGGCCTTTCTCGTGCCGCATCAGGGCCAGTCCGCCACGCGGCTGGCCGAGATCGTGGTGGCGGGAGAGGGGGCACGCGCCGACATCGCCATCCTCAGATCCGATGCCGAGCTGCCCTGGGCCGGACACTCGGCGCGCTATGCGCTGCCTGAGATCTACGAGGCGATCAAGGCCCACCGCATGTCGCTCATCTTCGTCAACACGCGCTCGCAGGCCGAGATGCTGTTCCACGAGCTGTGGCGCTACAACGACGACAATCTGCCGATCGCGCTCCATCACGGCTCGCTCGACGTGGCGCAGCGGCGAAAGGTCGAGGCGGCGATGGTGGCCGGCAAGCTCCGCGCCGTGGTCTGCACCTCGACGCTCGATCTCGGCATCGACTGGGGCGAGGTCGATCTCGTCATCAATGTCGGCGCGCCCAAGGGCGCAAGCAGGCTCGCCCAGCGCATCGGCCGCGCCAATCACCGGCTCGACGAGCCGAGCAAGGCGCTGCTGGTGCCGGCCAACCGCTTCGAGGTGATCGAGTGCCAGGCGGCGCTGGAGGCGGCGGCCGAGGGCGCGCAGGATACGCCGCCCACGCGCCCCGGCGCGCTCGACGTGCTCGCCCAGCACGTGCTGGGCACGGCCTGCGCCGCGCCCTTCGATCCCGACCGGCTCTATGGCGAGGTGACGAGCGCCGCTCCCTATCAGGGGCTGACGCGCGAGGGCTTCGACCAGGTCGTCCAGTTCGTGGCGACCGGCGGCTATGCGCTCGCCAATTACGAGCGCTACGCCAAGCTGAAGCTGACGCCGGAGGGGCGCTACCGCGTCGCCCATCCCCGCATCGCGCAGCAATACCGGCTCAATGTCGGCACCATCGTCGAGGCGCCGATGCTGCGGGTCCGCCTGGCGCGCCTGAAGGGAGGGGCGCTCAAGCCGGCCAGCATGCTCGCGGCGGGGCGCATCCTCGGCGAGGTCGAGGAATATTTCATCGAGCAGCTCGCCCCCGGCGATACCTTCGTGTTCGCCGGCGAGGTGCTGCGCTTCGAGGGTTTGCGCGAGACCGACGCCATCGTCACCCGGGCGCATGCGACCGAGCCCAAGGTTCCCGCCTATGAAGGCGGCAAGTTCCCGCTCTCGACCTATCTCGCCGAGCGCGTCCGCCTTCTGCTCGCCGAGCCGGGACACTGGTCGCGGCTCCCAGACCAGGTCTCCGATTGGCTCCGCCTGCAAGCCGAATTCTCCGTGGTGCCCGGCCCCGACGAGATCCTGGTCGAGACCTTTCCCGCGCGGCCAGAGGCATTACCTCGTCTGCTATCCCTTCGAAGGGCGGCTCGCGCATCAGAGCCTCGGCATGCTGCTGACGCGGAGGCTGGAGCGGGCGCGCGCCGCGCCGCTCGGCTTCGTCGCCAACGAATATGCGCTCGCCATCTGGGCGCTCAACGACATGGGCGAGATGGTGCGCTCACGGGCGGCTCGATCTGGCGCAACTCTTCGACGAGGACATGCTCGGCGACGATCTCGACGCCTGGCTCGCCGAGTCGAGCCTGATGAAGCGCTCCTTCAGGGTGTGCGCCATCATCTCGGGCCTGATCGAGCGCCGCCACCCGGGACAGGAGAAGACCGGGCGCCAGATGACGGTCTCCTCCGATCTGATCTATGACGTGCTCCGCCAGCACGAGCCCGGCCACATCCTGCTCAAAGCCGCCTTCGCCGATGCGGCGACGGGTCTGATCGATGTCGGGCGCCTCGGTTATTTCTTGAGACGAATCAAAGGCCGAATCAGGCATATTGCTTTGCGGCAGGTTTCGCCGCTCGCCGTGCCCGTCATGCTCGAGATCGGTCGCGAGAGCGTTCCTGGGGAGGCGAGCGAGGTCTTGTTGCGTGAGACGGTCGAGGAGCTCATCGCGGAGGCCTTAAGCGGACATGCTGCGCGCCAATGCCTGATCTCATGCCGGAAAGCGCGCCGACCGCTTCGCGCCCATATCGGCGTCTCGGGCCACAAGATGAGGCCGCTTGCCGCCGGCGCGCTCTATTGGGAGGCCGAGGACACGCTGCTGGTGGCCGATCTCCATCTCGAGAAGGGCGCCGCCTTCGCCGCGCTCGGCATGCTGCTTCCGCCTTATGACACGCGCACCACGCTCGAGCGTTTGGCGCAAGGTGATCCGCGCCGTCGATCCCTCGCGGGTGGTGGCGCTCGGCGACAGCTTTCACCGCAGCGACTCCGCCGAACCGTCTGGCCCCCGAAGACCTCAAGTTTCTCCTCAAGCTGCAACAGGGCCGCGAATGGTATTGGATCTGCGGCAATCACGATCCGCATCTGCCCGCCTCGATCGGCGGCACGGTGTGCGCCACGCTCACCATTTGCGGCGTCACGCTCAGGCACGAGCCCTCCGCCGCTCAGTCGGCCCGGGAGATCGCGGGCCACCTCCATCCTGTCGCGCGCATTGCGCGCCGCGGCGCGGTGATCCGCCGCCGCTGCTTCGCCGCCGACGGCAACCGCCTGGTGATGCCGGCCTTCGGCGCCTATGCGGGAGGGCTTAACGTGCTCGATGAGGCCTTCGGACCCTTGTTCCTGCGCCACCAGCTCGAAGCCTGGATGATGGGACGGGCCGACGTCTATCCCGTGCTCGGCAGCCTGCTCCTGCCGGACTGAAGTCTCACTCGCGCCGGAAGGCGTACCAGCCGGCGAGACCCGCGAGCACCGCGACCAAGACCGCGAGCAGCCCGTAGATGAAGGGGTGCCTGAAGGCGAGCAGGTAGATCGTGCGCTCGAAGCCGGCCTTGTTCACTTCGAGCGTGCTCTGGTTCTTGCTGATGAGCCTGGCCGTCGCGAAACAAGTAGATGTCGGCGGTATAGCGGCCGATGGGGACGTTCACCGGCAGGGCGACGGTTGCCCTGAACAGGCTGCGGCCGATAAAGGCGACCGCGTCGTCGTGCTCCTGAAACAGGTCTTGCTTCTCTTTCAGCCTGATCACGGCCGAGCGAAACGTCTCCTCGTCGGGATCGTCTTTGCTGACCCTGCCCAAATCGAGATTGGCTAAGGCCGATGCCAAGCTGTCTTGAGCGTCTCGTCGGAGGTGATGGCCCTGAAGGGTCGCGTCGACAGCGCGGCATAGAAGCCCGGAACCGAAGGGTAGACTTTGCCCGTGCCGTTGACCCAGATGCCGGCCACCCGCTCCTTCCGCCTGGCGACGACCGGGTGACTCGGGGCGCGAATGACGATGACCACGTCATAGACCCCCGTGTCGGGCGCCTTGGTCTGGCTGAAGTCGATGCTGCCATAGATGAGGATCTCGATGCCGGTGAAGTTCGACTGGATGGAGATCTCGCGCGTGGAGAGCTCCGATTGCAGTTCTTCACTGCGGGGTGGGCTGACCGGCGGCAGGTTCGGCCGCCCAGGCCGGCGCCGAGGCGATCGCGAGCAGGGCGGCGAGGCTAAGCGCGGCTCTCATCAGGCGCCTGCCGCGAGTGGAGCGATACTGAAAAGCTCGGACGGCTTCAGCACGAGATCGAGCAGGAGACGGATGGCGACCGCGAGCACCATCACCGCCAGCAACGCCCTGAGCTGCTCGCCCCTCAATCTCTGCCCGGCCCTGACCCCGAACTGCCCGCCGATGACGCCGCCGGCCGCGAGGATGAGGGCGAGCACGACGTCGAGCGTGTGAGTGAAGCTCGCGTGCAGCACGGTGACGACGGCAGTGACGAAGATGATTTGGAAGATCGAGGTGCCGATCACGATATTGGTCGGCATGCGCAGCAGATAGATCATCGCCGGCACCATGATGAACCCGCCGCCGACGCCGAGGAACGCGGTGAGCAGCCCGACCACCCAGCCGATCACGAGCGGGGGGATGGCGCTGATATAGAGGCGCGAGCGCGGAAAGCGGAGCTTCAGCGGCAGCCCGTGAATCCAATTATGCTGTCCTGGCTTCCGCCCCGAGGCCGGCTTGCCGGCGCGCGCTCTCCGGATGGCGCGGATGCTTTCGGCGAGCATCAGGGCGCCGACGACGCCGAGCAGCGCCACATAGGTGAGGGAGACAATGAGGCCGGCTTGCCCCGCCTCGCGCACCGCCTTGAGGAGGAACACGCCGATCAAGGCGCCCGCCACGCCGCCGGCGATCAACACGGCCCCCATGCGGAAATCGATATTGTTGCGGCGCCACTGAGCGAGCGCGCCGGACACCGAGGTGGCGACGATCTGGTTGGCGCCGGTGGCGACGGCAATCGGCGGCGGGAATGCCCGAAAGCATCAGGAAGGGGGTGAGCAGGAAGCCGCCCCCCACCCCGAACATGCCCGAAAGGAAGCCTACCGCCGCGCCGAGTCCCAGCATGACCACCAGGTTCACCGAGATCTCGGCAATGGGCAGATAGACCTGGAACATCGGCCGGCGCCACCAGGGGTCAGAAGTCCAGACAACCAGAAATCAGAAACCAGAATTCGCTGGCTCTGACCACCCCTTCTGGCTTCTGACTGCCAATTTCCGAATTCCGGCTAGCTGGTCAGGCGCTCGAGCTTGGTGACGAGGGGAATGGTAACCTTGCCGGTCTCCTCGAGGCCGTTCTTGCGCTCGAAGCTCTTGATCGCCTCGCGCGTCCGGGCGCCCATGAGGCCGTCGGGCACGCCCACATCATAGCCGAGCCTATTGAGGAGACCCTGCGCGCGGGTGACGAGAGAGGCGTTGGTCTGAGCCGAAGCGTCGGCCCATTCCTGAGGCTCCAGCACCTCATTGGCTTCGGGCGGCGCTTCCTTGGCGGTCCAGGCGCCCACGCTCCGCTCGGCGTCGGCGAGGCCGGCGGGATCGAGCTGGGGCTTGATCAGCTCGCGCCGTTTGGCGGCCTCTTCGTCGCCGCCGTCGGCGGCGAGCGCGAACCATTTATAGGCCTCGGCGAGGTTCTTGGGCATGCCGAGGCCATGCTCGGCAAGGATGCCGAGATTGAATTGGCTGTCGGCGAGACCGTAAGCGGCGGCTTCGCCATACCATTTGGAGGCAAGCGCGTAGTCGGCGCCACCGTCCTCGCGGCCGCTTGAGTTGACGGCGAGGTTGTGCATGGCCTTGACGTTGCCCTTCTCCGCCGCGGCTTGGTACCACGACCGCGCCCGGCCGAGGTCTTTGGCGACACCCTGGCCGCGCTCGTACATGGCGCCGAGACGGTACTGGGCCGGCGCCAGGCCTGCGCTTGCGGCGCGTTCGAGCCAGCGCGCGGCCTCGGTGAGGTTCTGCGGCGTCCCTTGGCCCTGCAGCGTAGCGGAGCGCGATCGCGTATTGCGCGCGGGCATCGCCTTCGGCGGCGGCTTGGCGCAAGGGAAGCGGCCCGAGATCAGGGGGCGGCAAAGGGAGGCTCGCCGGCATCGCAGCCGGAGCGGCAGGTGCTTGCCCCTGCGCGCCGAGGGCCGGGTCCTCGATGGAGAAGACGACGCCGGGCGGAAGCGCGGCTGCCTCCGTGGGCTTCAAGGAGGCGGGCTGGGGCTGAGGAAGCGTCTCGCTCGCCGCCGTCTGACGGTAGGACGACTTGGCGACCTCGGTGAAATTGCCTTTTTCGCCCGCTTCGCTTGCCGCGCTGTCTGGCGGGCTCTCCTCCGATCCGGGTAGAGACTCATAGGCGCCTGACCTGTCGGGTGGCGGCGTCTCGGCCTTGGGCTCGACCGGGGCGGGGGCGTTCTCTTCAGCGCCGGGCGTTGGCGTGGCTTCGCTCGGTGCCGAGGGAAGGGGAACGCTTTGCTCGGCCGCCGGACGGAGTGATTTCGGGCTCGGGCTTAGACCGCAAGCGCCCATAAAGCAGTAGCGCGCTGATGGCGAGCAGGACGGCCGCGCAAATGATGAGAAACGACCGCTTGCGCCGCGACGGGAGCTCGGCGCCGGCCGAAGCCTCGGTAGTCGGACGACACCCGCCGCAGGCGAGAGCCGCTCGACCTTTCTTCAGCCCTGAGCGCCGCCGCCTGAGCCGCGCGCCGCGCCGCCGCCACGAGATCGTCGGGGGTCTCGTAATCTGCATCGGCCTCTGTCTTGCCAAGGGCGCGACGCGGATCTGGCGCGTCGAGATCGAACGCCTTCTCGTCAGACTGGCCGCGCTTGGCGCGCCCGAAGGAGGCGCAGCTTCAGCCTCTGCGAAATCGGACATGGCAGAAGCAAGCCTGTTCCTGGGCGAGGTGTCCTTTGCGCTTGGCGGCGACGCTGGTCTCGCCGGTCTGGGGCCGCTGGCCCTTCTCGGGGCGCCCCTCGGCAAGAGGCTGCTGCGCGGCCACGCCCGGCAGCGGCGCAAGATCGCGCATGCGCTCGGCAAAGGGAGCGCGAGGCTTTGGCGCTGAGGGCTGAGGCGCGCTCCGCTCGACCTGCTGCACGAGCTGCTTCAGGGACTCATGCACGGCCTCGATGGTGCCGGCGAGACGGTCGTCGCTCGCGCGGGTTCTGTCGTTCATCGCCATGAGGTCGCGATGCATGGCATCGAGGCGCTCGGCGGTGCCGCTGCTGAGCTTCGCTTCAGCGGCGACGAGGCGGGCGGCCTCGCTCGGCAGCCTTGCTCGCCACCTCTTCAGCGGGCGGGCGACGCATCCACGCGCTCGATCAGCTTGTGCAGGGCGCTTTCGATTTCGGCGATCTTGGCAAGCTGCGCCTCGGCTCGGCCAAGTTGTTGAGCCATATCGGAAATCTGGTGCTCGACATGAGTCGAGAGACAGGCCCTTCGGGGCCTCATCGATCGCCTTGGCGATCTGGTGGCCGATCTCGTCGAGCCGTGCATTCAGGGCCTCGAGCGCTTGAGGCGGCATCGCCGTGCCGATCGAATGCTCGAGCCGGTGCGCCATCTCCACGAGACGGTTGTCGAAATCGTGCTCCTCGCCGGGGAAAGAAGAGGCGAGCGGCGGGGCGGAATAGTTCGGTTCCGGGAGAGGGAAGCTGAAGGGGTCGTTGCCCCCAAATGGCGGCTCGCTCGGTGGGATCGAGGAGGCGGCAAGCTCACTCAGCAGATCGGGTTTATTGCGAGAGACGCCCGCCAGCGCCGGCGGCGTAGTCCAAATCACCCGCCAGGGCCCGGCCGAGGCGCTCGAAATCGTCAAGCGGTGTGGACGCTTCCAGTTCGAGCCGGTGGGCCAGGCTGCTCACCTGATCGTGCAGCCGGTCGAAGGTCTCGGCATCCTCCGGCGTGCCGGTCGCCCGCGCAGCGCCGGTCGTGTGCGGCGAGCTGGTCGAGCCGCGCATGCAAATCGTCAAGCGCCTCGCTATAGCGGCGCTCGCTCTCCTCCACCCGTTCCACGAGGCGGCGAAGAAGGCTTTCGACCGATTGCTGATCCATGGGGCCCTCGGCAGAGGGCGCGTCGCCGTAGCGGCCGAGCCCGCCGGTTTGCCAACTTGCTTCCGAAACCATCCCGTTCCCCTTGGCGAGTAGCCGCCCGAGTGTTCGCGTCAGAATGGTCGAGGGACCGGTCCGAGAAGACACGCGAAGAAGCGGTCGAAACCACGGTGGCAAGCCCGAGTAAATTTTGCGTTAAGCGCCGCCCTATTGTGGGACGTGAGAGCCCGGGAAACCCTTCGGGGCGGCGGCTCTTGCGGCAAGGCGCGGCGCAGGCCTTGTCAAGCAGCCGCGGGGCGGCGACCATGGCCTCGCGCGGCAGGCCGCGGAAGGTGATCGTCAGCCATGGCTGAGATGGTGCAAGCGAGCCATGCGCTTGAGGTGACGACGCGCGGGCAAGGGCTTCATCGAGATCACCGGCGAGCTTGCCCGCTGGCTCGAAAGCATCGCCGGCGAGAACGGGCTCCTCACCGTGTTCGTGCGCCATACCTCGGCATCGCTGACGATCCAGGAGAATGCCGACCCGAATGTGCGGCTGGATCTGCTCGACGCGCTCGATCTCCTCGCGCCGGAGCATCGCAACTACGCCCATCAAGAAGAAGGCCCCGACGACATGCCGAGCCATATCAAGGCGATGCTCACCTCGTCAGCCTCGGCATTCCGGTCAAGGACGGCAGGATGACGCTCGGCACCTGGCAGGGGGTCTATCTCATCGAGCATCGCGCGAGCCCGCACCGGCGGAGCATCGCGCTCAGCTTCATCGGCCATTCGGCCGAAGCCTGACCCTCAGCGAAACAAGCCGTGGGTTTTGCCGAGATGCAACTTGTTCCCGCTCCCCCCTTGCGGGGGAGCACGCTCGCGCATTTTGCGCGAGCGGAGGGGGGTGAGCCTCTCAGCGAGTTTTCGAGTTGGACCCCCCTCCCTATCCCTCCCCCACAAGGGGGGAGGGGAGAGCAAGTGGCTGTTCCTCCTGAAGCAATTGCGGCGCTAGCGGGCGAAGGCAGCGGTCGCGGCGACCAGCTCATGCACGATGCCGGTCTCGGTCATGGCGTGGCCGGCATCGGCGACGATGCGCAAACTCGCTTCCGGCCACGCGCGGGAAAGATCGTGGGCGATCTTAACCGGCGTCACCACGTCGTAGCGGCCATGCACGATCACGCCCGGAACGGAGCTCAAGCGCTGGGCGTCCCTGATCAGCTGATCGTCGCTGTGGAAGAAACCGCCATTGACGAAGTAGTGGCACTCGATGCGCGCAAAGGCGAGCGCGTAGTGGTCCTCGGAGAAGCGGCGCACCCGGTCGGCGTCGGGCAGAAGCGATAAGGTCTTGCCCTCCCAGGCGCTCCAGGCCCGCGCCGCTTCGAGCTGCACGGCGGGGTCTTCATGGGTGAGGCGCCGGTGATAGGCTTGGATCATGATCGCCGCGCTCGGTCTCGGGGATAACGCGCACATAGTCCTCGAACGCATCGGGGAAGATCCAGCTGCATCCTTCCTGGTAAAACCACTCAAGCTCGGAGCGTCGCAAGGTGAAGATGCCCCTGAGCACGAGCTCGGTCACCCGCTCCGGATAGGTCTCGGCGTAAGCGAGCGCCAAGGTCGAGCCCCATGAGCCGCCGAACGCCTGCCAGCGCTCGACGCCGAGATGCGCGCGCAGGCGCTCGATGTCGTCCACGAGGTGCCAGGTGGTGTTCTCCTCCAGCGAGGCGTGGGGCGTCGAGCGCCCGCAACCCCGCTGGTCGAAGAGAACGATGCGGTAGGCTCTGGGGTCGTGATAGCGGCGCATGATAGGATTGATGCCGCCGCCAGGGCCGCCATGCAGCAGCACAACGGGCTTTCCGGCCGGCGAGCCGCATTCCTCGAAATAAAGCTCATGCAGGCCCGAGACCTTGAGCCTTCCCGTGCGGTAGGGGACGATCTCGGGATAAAGCGTGAGGCGCTTCTCCTTGGGCGCTAACTGCTCGTTCATCGGGCTCCCGCTCTCCCCCGAAAGATCACTGGCCTGACGCGTCCGCCGCCGCAGACGCGGCTGCTGCTGCTGCCGCGGCGCGCATCTGCGCGCGATCGTAGATCGTCTCGCCGCCCGGATCGCGCATCTCCTCGCGATAGGTATCCTCGGCCTTGGACGGCTGCCGCAAATAAAGACTTACCGCAACGCCTGCCGCCAGCGCGAGAACGATGCCGATCAGGCTGGTAAGCGACGTGGTGAAGCCGGCTGGGCCGATGCCGAACGCCCCGCCGAGGACGGCTTCGGCGAGCATGACGGTAAACCCGGTGGTCATCGCCGCCATGGCTCCCCACTTGGTGCATCGCCGCCACCAAATGGCAAGGAGGAGCGGAGGGAAGAAGGTCGAGGCGGCGAAGGCGAACGCCATCAGCGCCGCCCTGAGCGGATCGAGGTCGGCAATGAGCAGGAAGACGGCGGCGGCAAGCGCCGACGCGGCAATCGCCGCCCAAGCGGCGATGAGCCGCGGCAGCGTCTGGCGGCGGTCGAGCACGCGGTAGAGATCATCGGCAAGGCTCGCCGCAAGGGTGAAGAGATGAGAGGCTGAGGCAGCGAGCGCGACCGCCATCGCCGCCGTCGCCATGAGCACGGTGAGTACGTAAGGCAGCCCCGCGGCCGCAGGAAGCGCAAGCGCGATGCCGTCGCGCCCGATGAGAAGCTCCGCCGCCCCGATCGCCCCATCGCCATTGGCATCGCCGGCCTGGAGCAGGTGCTTTTGCGCCGAGCTCGGTGAGCCATGCCGGCAGGGAAGACGCCGGCGCAAGCGCGATGTCGCGGAAGACGATGAGCTTGGCGAAGGCGGCCATGGCCGGCGCCGTCATCACGAACAAGGCGACGAACAAGAGTCCCCAGGCGCTCGCGCGGCGCTGCTCGGCGATCGAGCCCGTCACGCCGCTTCGCGACAGCAGGCTCGGAAGGGAGGCGGTCCCGAGAGCAAGACAGAGAAACAGCGTCACGAAATCGACCGGCCCGAGAACGCCGAAGGGCTGCAGGAACGGCTTAATGGCCGGCAACGGCGCCGTACCCGGCAACGCAGTCGCGAGCTGGCCGGGCTGTACCGGCGTGATACCCGCCGTGATCTCGGCGTTCTGCAAGGCGGAGAAGGTCTCGCCGTAGGTCAGTTGCGGCGCGGGCACGTTGGTGAGGAGGATCGACACGGTGGTCACGACGATTGCCAAGCCGACCGCGCCGACGAGGAACTGCGCACTTCCCGTCCAGGTCAACGAGCGCATGCCGCCGAGGATGGCGAACGCGGCGATGAGCGCCGCGATCATGATCACCCCAAGGGAGAACGAGACCGGCAGGAACAACGAGGCGATCAGCGCCGCGATCTTGATCTCGGCGACAAGAAGGAGCGCCGTGGGCGGGAGCTGCATGACGCTCGCCGCCGCGCGCAAGCTGCGCGAGCGGAAGCGGTGGCCGAGAAAGCTCGGCAGCGTGTAGGAGCCGGCCTTGCGCAGGTAAGGCACGAACAGGACTCCGGCGGCGAACATGCCGAAGGCCCAGCCAAGACCGATGGCGAGTGCGTCGAAGCCGAGAAAGAACACCGTTCCGGTATAGGCGAGGAAGCCCACCCCGCCGACGGCAATGGCCGCGAGCACGAAGCCGTTATACACCGGCGGCACCCGCCGTCCCGAGGCGAAGAAGTCGTCCGTCTGAAGCGTCCTCGAGCCGATGGCGATGACGAGATAGAGCGCCAACGGCACGATCATCATGGTCTGCGCCAGAAGCGGGCGCCCCCAGCCGAGCTGCTCGAACATGGCGAGCATGACGATGAGCGACACGAAGGCGCTGGTGACGATGCCGTAATAGGCGCCCAGATGCGGGTTCGGCGTGCGCAGGCGCGAAGGAACGTTCATCGCCTAACCGATCTCCCCGCTCTCGCTGCGCGCCAGGTCGATGCGCTCCTGCAGGCGGATGAACCAGAAGGCCACCGCGACGATGAAGATGAGGAGCCCTTGCGCCAGAAGGTAGAAGCCGAGGGGGAAGTGCAGGAAGCCGAAGCGATTGAGCGAGGAGGCAGCGGTGACGGCGAAAAAGACGGCCAGAAGGACCGTAGACAGGATCGCGACGGCGAGGATGAGCGTCTGGATCTGATGGCGGTCGCGCGCCGGATGCTCGTCTACGGGAACCTCTGTCGCCACGTCGCGCACTCCCTGGTCACTGTTCGCATCCCTTGTGGCCCGCCAGTCAGGTACCAGCTAGCCGCCGGGTTGCAAACCAGCTAGGCACCATTGGCGTTCAAACGTGGCAGGGTGGTGACTGGACTTGGCCGGAGGGCAAGGAGAAGCGGCGATGCTGCAGGAGTTCAAGGAATTTGCGCTGCGAGGCAATGTGGTCGACATGGCGGTCGGCATCGTCATCGGCGCCGCCTTCTCCACCATCGTGCGGTCGCTGGTCGATGACATCGTCATGCCGCCCATGGGCGTGGTGACCGGCGGGGTCGATTTCTCCAACATGTTCATCGCGCTCAATGGCGAGCATTACGATTCTCTAGCGCAGGCCAAGCAGGCAGGAGCGCCGACCATCAATTTCGGGGTGTTCATCAATAATTTGATCAGCTTCCTGATCGTGGCTTTCGTGCTGTTCATGGTGATCAAGGCCATGAACCGGCTGCGCCGCAAGCAGGAGGAAGAGCCGCAGACCGAGCCGCCGCCCTCGCGCGAGGTGCAGCTCCTCGAGGAGATCAGGGACGCTCTGGTCAAGGGCGGTACGACCCGGGGCAGGCCCTCGAGTCCCTCGCCGGGAGCCTAAGGCAGAGCAAGGATTTTGCGCCGGCGCAGGCAGCCACGACTGCACCATTGCGCGCTCCGCCCTTATCGGAAAAAATTTCTACTTCTTGCGCCCCATAGAAACGATTTTGCTGCTTTTTGCCACGGTATAGCTATCTGGAGGAATGGTTTTTCGTTACACTCGCCATATTAACAGCGGCACTTTTAACTAACGGGCGATGTGACGATGCCGGCGAGCGAGGCCTCTACCGACGTTATTATTGTTGGCGCGGGCCCCGTGGGCCTGTTCGCCATCTTCCAGCTCGGCCTGGCCAAGCTCAAAGCCCAGGTCGTGGACATTCTCGACCGGCCGGGCGGGCAATGCGCCGAGCTTTACCCCGAGAAGCCGATCTATGACATCCCAAGCGTCCCGGTCTGCACCGGCCAGGAGCTGACCGACCGGCTGCTCGAGCAGATCGCCCCGTTCGAGCCCGTCTTTCATTTCGGCGAGATGGCCGCCTCCCTCGACAAGACGGTCGACGGCAGATGGCGTCTCACCACCGACACCGGCCGGGTCCTCATGGCGCCCGTCATCGTCATCGCCGCCGGCGGCGGCAGCTTCGTGCCGAAGCGTCCTCCCATCCCCGGCATCGAGGCCTATGAGGGGAGCGGCGTGTTCTATGCCGTGCGCAAGATCGATCAATTCCGCGGCAGGCACATCGTCATTGCCGGCGGCGGCGACTCGGCACTCGACTGGACGATCAATCTTGCGCCCATCGCGCAAAGCGTGACGCTCGTCCATCGGCGGCCGGAGTTCCGCGCCGCGCCCGATACGGTCGGCAAGATGCGCGCGCTCGAGGCCCAAGGCCTGGTCAAATTCGAGATCGGCCAGCCATCAGATCTTAAGGGGAACGACGGCAAGCTCGCAGCAGTTGTCGTCAAGCGGTCTGACGGCACGACCTTCGACATTGAAACCGATGCGCTTCTGCCGTTCTTCGGACTCACCATGAAGCTCGGGCCGATCGCCAATTTCGGCCTCAATCTCAACGAGAACCTGATCCCAGTGGATACCGAGAAATTCGAAACGAGCACGCCTGCGATCTTCGCCATCGGCGACATCAATACCTATCCCGGCAAGCTGAAGCTCATCCTGTCCGGCTTCCACGAGGCGGCGCTGATGGCGCAAGCCGCTCATCGCTACGTGCATCCTGACAAGACGCTCCGTTTCCAGTACACGACCTCCTCGTCCGAGCTGCAACGTCTCCTGAAGGTCGCCTGACATGTTCCTCATCGTGCACATGCCCGACGGCGCGACCCATCGCCTTGAAGCGCTGGAGGGCTGGCGCGTCATGGAGGTGATCCGCGATTGGGGCCTGCCCATCAAGGCTGAATGCGGCGGGGCGTGCGCCTGCGCCACCTGCCATGTGTGGGTGGGAGAGCAGTGGGTGGCCAAGCTCGTGCCGCCCAGCGGCGAAGAGCTGGAAATGCTGGACGGCGCCTTCAACGTCGACGAGCGCTCGCGCCTGTGCTGCCAGATCATCATGTCGAAGGAGCTCGACGGACTCGAGGTCGAGCTTGCGCCCGAGAGCCTCGCCGATACTCCGGCCGAGCGGCTGGCGGTGGGAGGATGAGCTAAATGCGGACCTTCCCCATCCTGGTGAGCTTCGACGGCAAGCCTCCGCTCGTGACGGGCGGGGGCGAGCTTGCGGCCGTCAAGACGCGGCTCCTTCTGAAGCGCGCGCCGTCCGTCGACATCGCCGCCGATGAGGTCACGCCCGAGCTTGCCGCGCTCGCGGAAGCCGGGCTTGTGTCGCTCATCGCGGCGCGGCCCGGCATCGATCAATTGCGCGGGCGGCCTCTCGTCATTGCCGCCACCGAGAACGACGAAGAGGATTCCCGCGTCTCGGCCATTGCGCGTGCGCTCGGCGTGCCGGTGAACGTTCCCGACCGGCCCGAGCTTTGCACCTTTGCGCTTCCGGCCATCGTCGATCGCGGCGAGGTGACCGTGGCGATCGGCACCTCAGGGGCCTCGCCGGTGCTGGCGCAGCGCTTGCGCGCCTGGCTCGAGCAGGAGCTGCATCCGCGGCTCGATGCACTCGCCAAGCTCGCGGCGGAGTTCCGCGGGCCCGTCGCCGAGAGGCTCCCCTCAGGTCCGCCGCGGCGCAAATTCTGGGAGGCCGTGTTCGAAGGCGCCGCCGCCGAGGCGATGCTCGAAGGCGATGAGGACAAGGCGCGGGCGCTGATCGGGGTGGCGATCGAGGAGGCGGCGGAAAAGCCTGCCGCGCGCGGCCGCGTGCTTCTGGTCGGCGCCGGTCCCGGCGATCCCGAGCTTCTCACCATGAAGGCGGTGCGCGCGCTGAAAGCCGCCGACGTCATTCTCTATGACCGCCTGGTCGGCGAGGGCGTGCTCGATCACGCGCGCCGCGAGGCCGAGCTGATCCCTGTCGGCAAGGCCAAGGGCGCCCACAGCGTTCCGCAAGAGGAGATCAACGCGCTCCTCATCGCGCGGGCGCAAGCCGGCCAGACCGTGGTCAGGCTTAAAGGCGGCGACCCGTTCATCTTCGGCAGGGGCGGCGAGGAGCTTGACGCGCTGCGCGCGGCCGGCATCGCCATCGAGATCGTCCCCGGCGTCACCGCCGGCATCGCCGCCGCTGCGAGCTTACAAATTCCGCTCACCCATCGCGACGTCTCGCACACCGTGACCTTCCTGTCGGGCCACGAGGCCGGCGGCGAGGAGCCTAGCTTCGAGCATCTCGATCTTGCCGCGCTTTCCTCCGGCAAGAACACGCTTCTCGTCTATATGGGCGTGACCACGGCGGGCCTCATCGCCACGAAATTGCTCGAGGCGGGTTTCAGGCCCGATCTCCCGGTGCTCGCGGTCGAGAATGCCAGCCGCGACGATGAGCGCCGCGTTCTCGCGACCATCGCCGAGCTCGCCGGTCACCCTGAGCGCCTCGGACTCAAGAGCCCCGCCGTGCTGATCTTCGGCGAGGTGGCGGGACTGCCGGCTCACGGCATCGTCGAGGACATCCTCGCATTGGAGGAGCTCAAGCGTGCCTAACGTCGTCACCGCCAACCGTCTCGTCGACGGCATCGTCGTCTATCTCGCTCCCGACGGAAGCTGGACCGAGGAGATCGACCGCGCGCGCCTGGCCGAGACCGAGGAGGAGACCAAGGCGCTCGAAGCTGAGGCCGACAAGGCTGTGAAGGCGCGTACGGTGGTCGCCGTCTACCCCATGCCGGTCGAGATCAAGGAAGGCGCGGTCGATCCGCTCTCCGTGCGCGAACGCATCCGCGCCGCGCACCGCACCACACTGACCAAGGATTGGTACGATGTACCGCTATGACGAGTTCGACCACGCTTTCGTGCGCGAACGCGTGGCGGAGTTCAAAGATCAGGTCGAGCGCCGGCTTGCCGGCAAGCTGACCGAGGACGAGTTCAGGCCCTTGCGGCTCAGGAACGGACTCTATCTTCAGCTCCACGCTTATATGCTGCGCATCGCCATTCCCTATGGCGTGCTCTCGCCCGCGCAACTCCGCCAGCTCGCCATGATCGGGCGGCGCTGGGATCGCGGCTACGGCCATTTCACCACGCGCCAGAATTTGCAATTCAACTGGGTGAAGCTGGTCGATATTCCCGACGTGCTGTCAGCGCTTGCCGATGTGGAGATGCATTGCATCCAGACGAGCGGCAATTGCGTGCGCAACGTCACCGCCGATCCCTTTGCCGGCGCCGCCAATGACGAGCTGGAGGACCCGCGCCCGTGGTGCGAGATCTTGCGCCAATGGTCGACCTTGCATCCCGAGTTCAGCTGGCTGCCGCGCAAGTTCAAGATCGCCATCTCCGGCGCCGCCGAGGATCGCGCGGCCATCGCCTTCCACGATATCGGCTTGAAGATCGTGCGCGGGCCTAACGGCCAGAACGGCTTCCGCGTGCTGGTCGGCGGCGGCATGGGCCGCACGCCCTATGTCGGGCAGGAGATCCGCGCCTACCTGGAGAAGGAGCACCTCCTCTCCTACATCGAGTCGATCCTGCGCGTGTACAATCTGCATGGGCGCCGCGACAACATCCACAAGGCGCGCATCAAGATCCTGGTCAATCAGCTCGGCATCGACAAATTCCGCGAGGATGTCGAGGCCGATTGGGAAGCGACCCACAAGGACGCCATCGATCTGCCCGACGACGAGCGGAAGCGCATCATGTCCTATTTCGCCCCGCCCGATCTTCAGCCCCCGTCCGATCCGCGACGAAGGCCTCGACCAGCGCCGCATCACCGATCCGGTGTTCGCCAATTGGCTCAAGCACAATGTGCGGCCGCACCGCGTGCCGGGCTATTCCACCGTGGTGGTCTCGCTGAAAGAGCCGGGCCGCACGCCGGGCGATGCCAGCTCAGATGCCATGGACCTCGTCGCCGATCTCGCCGAGCGCTTCAGCCAGACACGAGGCGCGCGTCAACTACACGCAGAATCTGATGCTGCCGCATGTCGCCACCTCGGACGTGACCGCGCTCTACGACATCCTCCATGCCAAGGGTCTCGCCACCGGCAATTACGACCTTTTGGGCGACATGATCTGCTGCCCGGGGCTCGACTATTGCAATCTCGCCAATGCCCGCTCGATCCCCATCGCCAAGGAGATCGCCAAGCGCTTCGAAGATCCTGAGCGGCAGGAGCTGATCGGCCCGCTCCGGCTCAATATGTCGGGCTGCATCAACGCCTGCGGCCATCACCATTCCGGCAATATCGGCATCTTGGGCGTCGACAAGAAAGGCACCGAGCTTTACCAGATCTCGCTCGGCGGCAACCCCAAGGACGACGCCGCCATCGGCACCATCATCGGCCCTGGCTTCCGTGCCGAGGCGGTGCCGCAAGCGATCGACACCATCATCGACACCTACCTCGCCAAGCGCAGCGACGGAGAGAGTTTCCTCGATACCTGGCGGCGCGTGGGGGCTCAGCCCTTCAAGGAGGCTCTCTATGGCGCTGGTTGATCTTGCCACAGGCTCGCTGGTGGCCGATGCGGCCGAGGTGGCGACGGTGCTCGAGCCGAACGCCGACGGGAACGCGCTCGCGGCTGCGGCGGGAGGAAATGCCGGCCCCATCGCCATCCGCTTCCCCGTGTTCAACGACGGGCGCGGCATCAGCCTCGCCGTGCTGTTGCGCGAGCGGCACGGCTTCAAGGGCGAGATCAGGGCGGTCGGCCATCTGATCCCCGACCTCGCGCAGTTCCTGCTGCGCTCCGGATTCGACACCGCCGAGATCGCCGACCCCGAGCAGGCGAGCGTCTGGAAGGCTTCCGTGTCGCGCATCCAGCACAACTACCAGCGGGGCTACCGCAATCTTCTGCCGCTGCGCCGCGATGCCTCGCGCAAAGAGGCCGAGGCGCTCGATCAGCGCCTGGCACGGGTCAAGAGCCTCGCCGACCGCATCAGGGAGATGCGGCGGCGGATCGAGGGGCGCATCGTCTTCTCCACCAGCCTCGGGCTTGAGGACCAGGCGATCCTGCATGCCATCGCCGAGTCCGGCGCCGAGATCGATGTCTTCACCCTCGACACCGGGCGCCTGTTCCCCGAGGTGCTGGAGACGGTCGAGCTGTCGGAGCTTCGCTATGGCGTCGCGCATCCGCCTCGTCGCGCCCGAGGCGAGCGAGGTAGAGCAGCTCGTCGCCCGCGACGGGGTGTTCGGCTTCCGCCACTCGGTCGAGAACCGCAAGACCTGCTGCGAGATACGCAAAGTGCGGCCGCTCAACCGCGAGCTTCAACGGCGCGCAAGGCTGGATCAGCGGGCTCAGGCGCGAGCATTCCGAGGAGCGGGCGGGCGTGCCGCTCGCCGCCTGGGACGAGGCGCGCGGCCTGGTCAAGGTCAATCCGGTCGCCGACTGGTCGACCCAGGACCTCACCGCCTATATCGCCGCCAACAATATTCCGGTCAATCCGCTCCATGCGCGCGGCTTCGTCTCGATCGGCTGCGCGCCCTGCACCCGCGCCGTGCAGCCCGGCGAGAACCCGCGCGCCGGCCGCTGGTGGTGGGAGAACGAGGAGAAGAAGGAGTGCGGGCTGCACCAGAACCCGAACCGCGAGGGGAGGGCCGCATGACCCAGCTCACCTCGCATCTCAAGCTGCTCGAAGCCGAGAGCATCCATATCTTCCGCGAGGCCGCGGCGCAGTTCCGCAGCGCCCGTGCTGCTCTATTCGATCGGCAAGGATTCGACCGTGCTCCTGCACCTGGCGCGCAAAGCGTTCTGGCCGGCCAAGCCGCCGTTCCCGCTGCTGCACGTCGACACCACGTGGAAGTTCCGCGACATGATCGCCTTCCGCGACAAGACCGTGCGCGAGCTTGGCCTCGACCTCATCGTGCATACCAACCATGACGGGCTGGCCCGCAACATCAATCCCTTCGACCACCCGCCGTCGGTCTATACCGACGTGATGAAGACGGTGGCGCTGCGCCAGGCGCTCGATGCCGGCGGCTTCGATGCGGCCTTCGGCGGCGCGCGCCGCGACGAGGAGGCCTCCCGCGCCAAGGAGCGCGTGTTCTCGTTCCGCGCCGCAGGGCACCGCTGGGAGCCGCGCCGCCAGCGGCCCGAGATGTGGCAGCTGCTCAACGGGCGGCTCGGCAAGGGCGAGACCGTGCGCGTGTTCCCGCTGTCGAATTGGACCGAAGGCGACGTGTGGCGCTACATCGCGCTCGAGAAGCTCGACGTGGTCCCGCTCTATTTCGCCGCGGAGCGTCCGGTGGTCACGCGGAACGGCCAGCTCATCGTGGTGGACGACGAGCGCATGCGGCTCGAGCCCGGCGAGAAGCCGGTGATGCGCAAGGTGCGCTTCCGCACGCTCGGCTGCTGGCCGCTCACCGCGGCCATCGAGTCCGACGCCGCCGACATCGATGCCGTGGTGGAGGAGACGCTTGCCGCGAAAGTATTCCGAGCGGGCCGGGCGGCTGATCGATCACGATCAGGCCGGCGCCATGGAGATGAAGAAGCGTGAGGGTTACTTCTGATGAATCTGGCTGCGCTCCAAGAGGACGTCTCGGCTGAGACCACGACCGCTCCCGCGTCGGGAAAGAGGGGCGTTGGTGCGGCTCTTGACCTGCGGCTCGGTCGACGACGGCAAGTCGACCCTGATCGGCCGGCTGTTGTGGGACGCGGCGGGCGTCACCGAGGACCAGCGCGCGGCCATCACGCTCGCCTCGCATAACCGCGCCGTCAACGGCGAGAAGATCGATTTCAGCCTGCTGCTCGACGGCCTCCAGGCCGAGCGCGAGCAGGGCATCACCATCGACATCGCCTGGCGCTATTTCGAGACGCCCGACCGGCGCTTCATCATCATCGATTCCCCGGGGCACGAGCAATATACCCGCAACATGGCGACCGGCGCGTCGCATGCCGATATCGCCATCCTGCTGGTCGATGCCCGCCACGGCGCCAAGCGCCAGACCCGCCGCCACGCCGCCATCTGCGATCTGGTCGGCATCAAGAAGGTGGTGCTCGCGGTCAACAAGATGGACGCCGTCGACTGGTCGGAGGCGCGCTACCGGGAGATCGAGGCGGACTTCCGCGCCATGGCCGGGAGCTTCAATTTCGCGCAGGTCACCACCATTCCGGTGGCCGCGCTCACCGGCGACAATGTGGTCCACCGCTCGACGCACGATGCCCTGGTATGCCGGGCCGACCCTGCTCGATTATCTCGAAGCCGTCGACCCCGAGGCGGCGCCCGTCGATGCGCCCTTCCGCATGCCGGTGCAGCTCGTGCTGCGCGCCGCGGGCGATTTCCGCGGCTATGCCGGCACGGTCACCTCGGGGCGGATCGGCGTCGGCGAGCGGATCGTCGATGCGCGAAGCGGGCTCGGCGCCACGCTCGCGCCGCATCGCCACCATGGACGGCGACCGTCGCCTTCGCGCGCAAGGGCGACGCGGTCACGCTCGTGCTCGACACCGATCTCGATATCTCCCGCGGCGCGGTGCTTGTCGGAGGTCGCCCGCCGTCCCACCAATGCCGACGTGATCGAGGCGCGCCTGGTCTGGCTCTCGGAGACGCCGTTCGATCCGGAAGCCGGCTATCTGCTCCGCACCGCCACCGATCTTGACCCCGGTGACGAGCATGAGCGTCTCGGCGCTGGTCGATTTCGAGACGCTCGCGTCGCAGCCGGCGCATGCTTGCGGCGTCAACGACATCGCCGATTGCCGCATCCTGCTCGGGCGGGCTGCCGCGCATCGACCTGTTCCGCGACCTGCCGCTCACCGGAAACTTCGTGCTGGTCAGCGCCATCGACGGCGCCACGGTGGCCGGCGGCGTCATCACCTGGGCGCAAGCCGGCGCGCCTGCGGTCGGCGACAATGTGCTCGTTCTCGATCGGGCGCTGCTCGCCCGCGGGCTGTGCTCCGATCTCGGCGATTCTCCGGCCGACCTCGCCGAGTTCAACCGGCGTGCGCAAGAGGTGGCGGTTCTGCTACGCTCGGTCGGGGTTCCGGTGCTGATCGAGATTCTAAGCCGGCTATAATGAAGACGCCCGGTCAGGGCGCGAGCTCGCCGCGAGCAAGGGGAGGGGGCTTCTTCAGCCATGGTTGATTTCAGCTGGGCAGCCCATTTGCTGCCGCTCGTGGCGGCTGGCTTCGCCGTTGGCCTGCTGGTCGGCCTGACCGGCGTCGGCGGCGGCGCGCTGATGACGCCCTTGCTCATCTCGAGTTTCGGCGTCCCGCCCGCAAGTGGCGGTCGGCACCGACCTGCTCTATGCCTCCATCACCAAGACGGCCGGCAGCTGGCGCCACCATCGTCGTCCGACTCATGTCGATTGGCCGATCGTGCTCAGGCTCGCCGCGGGCAGCCTGCCCGCCGCGGCGGCATCTGCTTGCCGTCATGGCCTTCCTTCCCGTCGATACCGTGGCGCTCGCCCATTGGATCAGGATGGGCCTTGTCGTGGCGCTGCCCATAAGCGGCCTCGCCATCGTGCTCTATCCCTTTGTTCACGCGCACCTCGCCGCGCAACGACGAGGGCGACGTCCCGCCCCGCACGCTGCCCACGGTGCTGTTCGGCGTGTGCCTTGGGTCTCCTCGTCACGCTGACCTCGGTCGGCGCCGGCGCGATCGGCGTCACGGTGCTCGCGGCGCTCTATCCCATGCTGCCGGCCAAGCGGCTGGTGGGCACCGACATTGCCCACGCCGTGCCGCTCACGCTGCTCGGCGGCCTCGGCCATCTTGGCCTCGGCAATGTCGACACCGGCCTGTTGCTCGCGCTGCTCGGCGGGTCGATCCCCGGCATCCTGGTCGGCGCGCGGCTCGCCGGGCGTCGTTCCCGAATGGCTGCTGAGGCCGATCCTGGCGGTCACGCTGTGCTACGCGGCCTACGCGCTGTTCAATAAGGGGTAGCGCTGCAATCCCGAACGCGGCGCTAGCCGAAGAAGCGTCCAGATGCCGAAGCCAAGCACGGCAAGCGAGCCGCCGATCTCAAGCGCTTGGCCAAGCCGATGTCTCAAGCGTTCGGTTCGGGACATCAGATTGACAAAGCGGTTTCTGGCGAAGGAGGCTGCAAGGGCAATCCCGCCGATGGTCGCCGATCATTCCGACGGTCATCGCCGCAGTTACCAATAATCCTGCCACCAACACCCCGCGTGCCAGCGCGTAGCTCATGACGAAGGTCGTCAGCGGGCAAGGGATCATGCCCGTCACGAATGCGAGCGTCCTGCCGTTTCGGTGGTCGTATCGTCGTGGGGAGTCCGGAGCGAGCGCCAGAGCAGGAAAGCACCGATCGAGGCGATCAGTGCCCCGCTGGCGGCCTCGAACTGAGGCGTCCTGCCGCCATAGGCGAAGGCGCGGCTGATGACCGCGAAGCCGGCAAGCACCAGCACAACAGCGAGACCGACATGGGTCACGAGCAAGGATGGCGCCATTGGCGAAGCCATCGATCGGCCGCGTGGGTTGGCCGAGATGATAGGAGACGAGGATCGTCTTGCCGTGGCCCGGCATCAGCGCGTGAACCGCGCCGAACAGGATCGGCGGCAGCCATGGCGAAGAGGATGGCGCTCGGGTCGCCGCCCGCGACGTCGCCGAGCCCCTTGCCCATGCCGCCATAGAGCCAGTGCTGAATGGTGACGAGCGTCTGCATCAGCTAGTCTAGGCAATCCGGAGCGGGACTTTATTGCAACCTCGCGCATTGGATAGCGACCCCATGCTGTACGTCGCCATCAAGGCCCTCACCTGTCGGGTGTCATCATTGCGGCCGTCTCGGAAATTGCCAAGCGCAGCCCCGCCATGGGCGCAGTCATCTTATCGTTGCCCCTGATATCCATCCTCGCTTTCATTTGGCTGTGGCGAGATACCTCCGACAAGGAGGGGATCGCGGCCCTGTCGCAATCGACGTTCTGGTTCATCTTGCCGTCGCTTCCGATGTTCCTGGTGCTGCCCGCGCTGCTCCGCGGCGGCGTGAGCCTTCTGGACGTCTGCTCGGGCTGTCGTGTCTGGTGACGCTATCGCTTTACGCCGCGATGGCGTGGGCGCTCGGCAAGTTCGGGATTTCGCTCTGAGGGTAAACCGCCGGCGGACTATCGGGTATCGATGGACGCGTCGCGGTGCAGTCGACCGGCTGCTTGGTCCGTAGGCTTGGTGAGGGAACTCTCGTTGCACCAATCCTCGCGGTGCCCCCGCCACGCGGCGGGCATAGCCTTCCCTGATCAGAATGCAGCGACGTCCTGCCATTGACCATGAGGATGAGCAGTTCTGATCGGCGGCTCGGTTGGGGATGGGCAATTCGGCCGGCTGGTCGGAGAGCGCGTCGAATTGCGTGGTTGGCCCCGAACGCCTTCGTCGCATTCATGTGAATCTGGCGTCGTCGATGCCAAGAAGTGCGAAATGCTCATCGCCGTTGATGAAGTCGGTGTCGCCATCGATCACCTTCAGCATGCGAAATGATCGTCGGCGCGACATGGTGTCCCCTGCAAGCGCGGGCAGCCTGCCGTCAGGGCCGCCAAAGTCGATGGCAAGCATGAATACGCGCATAACGGTGAGTTTCTAACAGCCAATACCCGTTAAGGTTGATCAGCGTTCACGATCGTTCCTTGTATCGTGGTCGCTTGTCCCGCTCACGAGGCGGTCGTCCCTAAGAACCCTGCGATGGGCATTCGTTCGGCAAAGGAAATGGGCCGGCGCGGCGCTGCCCGGCCCGCAAATCGAGCGACATGTGGAACCCGCCGCGATGAGCGAGCGTTTCTTTTGGAGATCGCATCCGCGGAAGGGGGATCTCCACAATGAAAAACGACACACACTTCTTCATGGTTTGGGCTCACCGCAGCGCCGAGAGCATCTTTGGGCGCCGCGTCCAAGCCGGTCATCCGAAACGGAGCGTTTCTTTGTTTCGAGAATGAGGAAAGAGCGCGCGCCGAGTGCGACCGGCTCAATGCCTGCCTCAGGCGGTTGCCCATGCGCATTACAGTGTCAAGCCGGCTCATGCTCAGGCGTTCGCCGAAGGCGCCGAGGATTTCGCTTGACCCACGCACTGCAACGTCGCCGTGCGCTCGCAGAAGGCCAGGCGTTTGCCAGCGACGCGTTAGCCGCCTTGAGACGGCGCCTGCCCGTACGCTCGCTAAGTCATGGAGAATGGTGCCGTCGGGTAGGATTGAACTACCGACCCCGTCATTACCAATGACGTGCTCTACCACTGAGCTACGGCGGCTTAGAGAACCGGCCGAGGTCTCGAAGGCGGAAGCCCGCTCCCGAGAAGCCTCGCTTTTCCGGGCGCGACCCTGCCATAGCGGGGAAGCGCATGCAAGGCGAGGCCCGGCTTCGCCGGATCGTCGCCGAGATGTAGGCATGATATAAAGAAAGTCGGAGTAGGTGTGGGCGAGCAGCGTCGTGCGCCAGGCCCCGCGACCGGCCGGACGTGAGCGATCGAATGACCGGACAGCCAAAGGACAAGCCAGGCCAAGCGGGCCGAGAGCGATGAGCGCCGCGCCCGGCTCGGGCAGGAGCTTCGCGCCAACCTCTTGAAACGCAAGGCGCAAGGCCAGGGCCAGCGCAAGGCCTCCGCAAGCGCTGGCGATGAGGGAAGACAGAGCTAAGCCTAGCGGGAGTAGCTTGGATCTGTTGGCCCAGGCCTGACGGGGGCTGGGGCCGGCGACGAAACGGGGGTCTTCATAGAAGCGCGAAGGGGGCAGGGGCGCGAGGGAGTAACGACGCCATGGACCGCATCCGCATTGTCGGCGGCCAGCGCTTGAACGGCACCATACCTATCAGTGGCGCCAAGAACGCTGCGCTGCCTTTGATGATCGCCAGCCTTCTCACCCGCGAGACGCTGACGCTGAACAATGTTCCGCGCCTTGCCGACGTCAACCTGCTTGCCCGCATCCTCGGCAATCACGGCGTCGACGTCACCATCGCCGGCAAGAAGGCGGGCCAGCGCACGAGCGACGGCCAGACCTTCAGGCTCACCGCGCCGGAGATCGTCGACACCACGGCGCCTTACGAGATGGTGGCGCGCATGCGGGCGAGCTTCTGGGTGCTGGCGCCGCTCGCTCGCGCGCTGCGGCCGAGGCGAAGGTCTCGCTGCCCGGCGGCTGCGCCATCGGCACGCGCCCCGTCGATTTGCACCTGACGACGCTCGAGGCGCTGGGCGCCGAGATCGAGCTCGAGGGCGGCTACGTCATCGCGCGGGCGCCCAGAGGCTTGACCGGCAACCGGATCGCGCTCTCCAAGGTCTCGGTCGGCGCGACCCACAATGCCCTGATGGCGGCGGTGCTCGCCCGCGGCGAGAGCTTGATCGAGAACGCCGCGCGCGAGCCTGAGGTCGTCGATCTCGCCAACTGCCTCGTCAAGATGGGCGCCAGGATCGAGGGCATCGGCACCGCGACCCTGTGGATCCAGGGCGTGAGACGCCTGCACGGCGCCGAGCATACCGTCCTGCCCGACCGCATCGAGACCGGGACCTATGCCATGGCGGCGGCCATCACCGGCGGCGACGTGCTGCTTGGACGGCGCCCGCGGCGATCTTCTGCAAGAGGCGCTTCAGACCTTGCGCTCGACCGGGGTCGAGATCGAGGAGAGGCCGACCGGCATCAGAGTGGCGCGGAACGGCGGCGGCTTGAGCCCGGTCTCGGTGGAGACCGCAGCCCTTCCCGGGCTTCCCGACCGATCTGCAGGCGCAGTTCATCGCGCTGATGTGCATGGCCAACGGCACCTCGCAGGTGCGCGAGACCATCTTCGAGAACCGCTTCATGCATGTGCAGGAGCTGGCGCGGCTCGGCGCCCGCATCGATCTCAAGGGCGACACCGCCCTCGTCACCGGCGTGAGCGGCTTGCGCGGCGCGCAAGTCATGGCGACCGATTTGCGGGCCTCGGTCTCGCTGATCATCGCCGGGCTTGCCGCGCAGGGCGAGACGATGATCGGCCGCGTCTATCATCTCGACCGCGGCTTCGAGCGCATCGAGGAGAAGCTCGGCCGATGCGGCGCCCAGATCGAGCGGCTATCGAGCTGAGGCCCTTGCCGAAGTTGACAGTTTCATGTCATGCCGGAGCGTGCTAGCCCATGCGAGAGAGCCGTGCCCCTGTTGCCATGGAACCAGCTGAAACTCATCGCCCTCGACGAGGAAGATCTCGCCGTCGTGTCCTCCCTTCTGCAGGACGCGGTGATGCGCGTCGCCGACATGACCTATGTGCCGGCGCAGAAGCGCTTCGCCGCCGTGCTCAACCGCTTCGATTGGGAGAAGGCGGCGCAAGCAGGGCGGCAAGGACTATCGGCGGCGGCGGACGGCGCTCCGATTCGACCGCGTGTTCGGCGCGCAGCTCAAGAACGTGAAGCCCGCGGCCGAGCGAACGGGTCCTGTCGCTGCTTGCCGTCCAGCTTCGAGCCGGCGGAGGCTCCGGGCGGCTATGTGACGCTCACCTTCTCGGGCGACGCCTCCATCCAGCTCCAGGTCGAATGCATCGAGGCCGAGCTCAAGGATCTGGGCCCGCGTGGCGCACGCGCTCCAAACCTGAGCATCCGGGCGGCGAGCCCGGCGCGGGCAGCGAGCCCGGCGCGAGCGGCTCCTAAGCGCCGCGCCATGGCCGCGTGGCTCAAGACCGCCGACCCCGATTTCGAGGACCGCTTCAAGGCTCTGCTGGCGCCGAAGCGCGAGAGGCCGCCGACGTCAACGACAGCGGTCGCCGCCATCATCGCGCGCGTGCGCGCCGAGGGCGATGCGCGCGCTGATCGAGCTCACCCTGCGCTTATGACGGGCTCGACCTGCGCAAGGTCGGGCATCAGGGTGACGCGAGGCCGAGATCGAGGCGGCGCGGGCCAAGGTCGACGCGAAGACGCTCGCAGCGCTCAAGCTCGCCCATGACCGCATCCTCGCCCATCACCAGCCGCCAGCTGCCGAAGGACGATCTCTATACGAGACGCCAGGCGTCGAGCTCGGCACGCGCTGGACGCCGGTCGACTCGGTCGGGCTCTATGTGCCGGGCGGCACCGCGAGCTATCCGAGCTCGGTGCTGATGAACGCGGTGCCGGCCAAGGTCGCCGGCGTCGCCGCGCATCGTCATGGTGGTGCCGGCGCCGAACGGCGAGCTCAACCCGCTCGTGCTCGCGGCGGCGGAGCTTGCCGGCGTGCAGCGAGATCTATCGCGTCGGCGGGGCGCAGGCGATCGCCGCGCTCGCCTACGGCACCGAGACGCATCACGCCCGTCGACAAGATCGTCGGCCCCGGCAACGCCTATGTCGCCGCGGCCAAGCGCCAGGTGTTCGGCCAGGTCGGCATCGACATGGTGGCCGGCCCGTCCGAGGTCGTGGTGATCGCCGACGGCGACAACGACCCGGCCTGGATCGCCGCCGACCTGCTCGCCCAGGCCGAGCACGACGCCGCGGCGCAAGTCGATCCTCATCACCGACGACGCGGCCTTCGCCCGCGCCGTCGCGGCGGCGGTCGAGGCCGCAGCTTGCCGTGCTGCCGCGCGCCGAGATCGCGCGCGCGAGCTGGCAGGATTTCGGCGCCATCATCCTGGTCGCAGAGCCTCGACGAGGCGCCGCGCGCTCGCCGACCGCCTCGCGCCGGAGCATCTGGAGATCGCGACGCGCGACCCCGAGCGCTCGCCGCGCGCATCCGCAACGCCGGCGCCATCTTCCTCGGCCGCTATACGCCGGAGGCGATCGGCGACTATGTCGCCGGCACCAACCACGTGCTGCCCACGGCGCGCAGCGCGCGCTTCGCCTCGGGCCTTGGCGTGCTCGATTTCATGAAGCGCACCTCGATCCTGAAGCTCGACGCCGACAGCCTCGCCGCGCTCGGCCCCGCCGCCATGACGCTGGCCGAGGCCGAAGGGCTCGACGCCCATCGCCGCTCCGTCGCCATCCGGCTGAACCGCGAGACTAGGCCATGACCGAGGAGGACGCAGCCGACGAGCTGCGACATGGCCGGAGCAGGCGCGCCTCGTCGAGGTGACGCTCGACGAGGCCTCGATCGGCCGCAACAACGCCGAGGTCGAGCACGAGCGCGAGGTCGCCATCTTCGATCTCCTCGAGGCAACCACTTCGCGCTCGAAGGCCACGACGGCGGCCCCTATACGCTGCGCCTGTCGCTCGCCGACAACCGCCTCGTGTTCACCGTGGGCGATGCCGACGCGCGCGCCGATCCAGCATGTGATGCTCTCGCTGTCGCCCTTCCGCCGCATCGTGAAGGACTATTTCCTGATCTGCGAGAGCTACTACCAGGCGATCAAGACCGCAGCCCGCCTCGCAGATCGAGGCCATCGACATGGGCCGGCGCGGCCTGCACGACGAAGGCAGCCGCCTGCTGCATGGAGCGGCTCAAGGGCAAGATCGCCGTCGATATCGCCACCGCGCGACGCCTGTTCACGCTGATCTGCGCGCTGCACTGGAAGGGCTGATGACTTGGGCGAGGGGGCGATCTGCCGGGCGCGGTCCTCTTCGCCTGCACCGCAACGCCATGCGCTCGCCGATGGCGGCCGCGATCCTCATGCCATCTGGCCGGCAACCGCGTCTATGTCGGACTCGGCCGGCGTGCGGCGCGGGCGAGCCGGATCCCTTCGCCATCGCGGTGATGGAGGAGCTCGGCATCGACCTGTCGCATGCACAAGCCGATGTCGCTCGCCGAGCGTGCACGACACCTCCTTCGATCTCATCGTGACGCTGTCGCCGGAGGCCCACCACAAGGCGCTGGAGCTGACGCGCGGCTTCGCCGTCGAGGTCGAATATTGGCCGACGCACGACCCGACGCTGACCGAGCGGCAGCCGCGAGCAGATCCTCGACGCCTACCGCGCCGTGCGCGACGGGCTGTTCGCAAGATCAAGGCAGCGCTTCCCGCTGACGGGCGCCCCGAGCGTGTAACTGGCCTGCCCTCGGGCTTGACCCGAGGGTCATTCCAATCGAAGCCAGCTCCGGCTTTATCCTGAAGCGAGCTTCTTAGCAGTGGCTTGTTGGACCGGCTGGTACACGTTGCGCGCCAGGCTGACATACATCTCACCGAGCTTCGACATTTCGGCTATGTAGGTGTCATATGCCTTCTTGGCGTATTGGGATTGGATTTCGATTGCCTGCCCGACTGACTTCGCTCCGAGGACTTGCTCCAGAGCGCGGAAGCCCTCCTCGAACGTCTTTTTTCGGGTAGTCGGTCACCTCGGCAGCGATCGACTGGAACACCTTGTTCACCTCACCAAACGAGTGGACAGCGGCATCGAGGCCATCCTTACTCAGCTTCTGGTATTCCTCATCGGTCTTCCTAATTTCTTCAGGCATAAGTTCCTCCTTTTAGTGAATAGGTTGCCACCGGCCCATTTCGGCCGTCGAGGCGTGGGCCAAACCTTAGGCGCTAAGCCGCCTCTAAGAGATAGGCCCACGGCGTTGATCAATTGGCTCGACGTATACGGCTTCGGGAGAAAGTCGCTGCCGGCAACCCTGGGCGAGCGGACCTCCCCGCCGGTCGTATACACGAACACCAAATTCAGGCCTTAGCTCGACGGCCTTTTCGGCAAGCTCCAGACCGGCGCGTTTCTCGCCTCGCAGTTTGATGTCGGTGAAGAGCACATCGACCTCTTGGTCGCTGCGTAGGATGGCAAGGGCGTGTTTCCGGGTGGCCGCCGCGACCGTTTCATAGCCTTCAATCCGCAAGGTGGATTCGGCCACGAACATAATCGCGAAATCGTCTTCGACAATGAGAACCGTGGACATGACGGTAACCTTCATGATGCCCCGTCGTCCAAGGTAACTCGGCCAGAGCCGTGCGGTTCCGTGCGAAGGGAACCCGTGAGTGGCCGTTTCTGATCGAATATTGGCCGACGCCACCCGCTCCCACGAGGGGGGAGGGGATGGAGTTTGCGGCGGCGCCACAGCTTCCCTCGCCCCTTGTGGGAGAGGGCTTTCCCGCCGCTATCTTGCCGGCGAAGCCTGGCAAGTCGCAGGGCGGCAAGGGGAGGCGTGCGGAGAAAATGGCTTGATTTTGCCGCGCACCCCGACCATTCTCCGCCGAACTTCGATGCGGAAGGAGCCTTATGGCGAAGGAAGAGATGCTCGAATTTCCGGGAGTGGTGACGGAGCTGCTCCCCAACGCCACCTTCAGGGTGAAACTCGAGAACGAACACGAGATCATCGCCCATACGGCGGGACGAATGCGCAAGAACCGCATCAGGGTGCTTGCGGGCGACAAGGTTCTGGTCGAGATGACCCCCTATGATCTCACTAAAGGACGGATCACTTACCGCTTTAAGTAGGCTCGGGCTCCGGCGCGCCGATCCTCAAAAAGCCGACGCAAAGCCGGAGCCGAGGAAGGCCAGGGCTCTGCCGCCGCCTGCGCGCGCGCCAGCGCACCGGCGCGGCGCCGAGCGCCTTCCGGCCGAAGCTCGTGCTGGCCTCGGCCTCGCCGCGGCGTCTGGCGCTGCTCGAGCAGGTGGGCATCACGCCCGACGCGCTCCGCCCCGCCACCATCGATGAGAGCGTGGCCAAGGGCGAGGTGCCGCGCCACATCGTGCGCCGGCTCGCCCGCGCCAAGGCCGAAGCGGCCAAGAAGCTGATCCGCGCCGAGAAGGACTATGCCAAGGCCTTCGTGCTGGCCGCCGATACCGTGGTTGCGGTCGGCCGCCGCGTGCTCGGCAAGGCCGAGCTCGAGCATGAGGCCGGCGACGCGCTCCGCATGCTTGCGCGGCCGCGCCCATCGCGTCCATACCGCCATCTGCCTGCTCACCCCCGACGACCGCTGGCGCGAGCGGGTGGTCGAGACGCGCGTCAGGTTCCGCAATCTCTCCAACGAGGAGATCGGCAACTATCTCGCCAGCGGCGAGTGGAAGGGGAAGGCGGGCGGCTATGCCATCCAGGGCATCGCCGGCTCGTTCGTGGTGAAGATGGTCGGCTCCTATACCAATGTCGTGGGGCTGCCGCTCACCGAGGTGGTGAGCCTGCTCCAGGGCGAAGGCTTCCCCGTGAGCCATCTCTGGCTCTCCAAGGCCGAGGTCGAGACCGAGTGAGCGCCGCGCGAGCAGCACGCCGCCCGGCAAGAGCGGCGAAGGGACCGGCCAAGCGCCCGAAATGCCCCATCTGCGGCAAGCCTCGTCGCCGCGACTACCGGCCCTTCTGCTCGAAGCATTGCGCCGATATCGATCTTGGCCGCTGGCTCGAAGGCCGCTACGCCGTGCCCGGCGAGCCGGTGGCCAAGGATGAGGGCGAGGCAGGACGACGAGGAGAAGAGCGAGGTGCCCGCATCGCGTCTCGACAGGGGAGGGGCGATTTTCTATAAGCCAAGGCCTTGCGTGGGGCCCCGGCCCTCCTGTTTGCAGGAGGGCCGCGCCTCACCAAATTGCCTCAAAGGGCCCAGGTAGCTCAGTTGGTAGAGCAGCGGACTGAAAATCCGCGTGTCGGTGGTTCAAATCCGCCCCTGGGCACCATTATTAAGACCTAAATTCAATGGCTTGATGGCGCAGAGCGCTCGCTCCAATGGCGGCCGAACTGCGTGCGGGTAACAAATTGGGTAACAGCGGCACCGGCATGACGTCACCTTGCTGTGCGGAGAACTCTATAATCCGCATGGGGGGTTGCGAAGACCCTCCCTCCGCTACCCCCTTGGATCTTTCGATGCTCTTGCTAGCGCTGGGGTGCGCTTGGGTCGCCCACCCGCTCGGCGACTTAAGCAATCGCAGCTGTTGGAACTCGGAGAGCCTGCCGGAAGCTTTCGCTGTCTATTCCCGATAAACCAGAACCGGAATCTTCCCGTGGGTCAGGGTCTTCTGTGTCTCGCTGCCGAGCAGCAGGCCGGCTATGCCGCGCCGGCCGTGCGAGCCCATGACGATGAGATCGCAGCCCTTCGCAGAGGCCGTGTCGAGAATGGCCTTGTAGGGATGAGCATCGCTTGCATGCGCTGTGTCGCAGAGAACTCCTGCCGATTCGGCGATGGCCGCCGATTTGCTCAGGAGCAGCTTCGCGGCTTCCGCGATATTGGTCTCATGCGCCTCGGGCGGGAACATGACCGCGACGTCCCCCCCGGCAGCGGCAGCCGACCAGCGCGGCGTGACGGCGAGAATCGTGATCTTCGCTCCAATGGCTTTTGCAAGCCCGATCGCCTGCGTAGGGCCTTGTTCGAGAGCTCCTGCCCGTCAACGGCGACTAGTATATTTTTGTACATGAACGGTTCTCCCCTTTCGGACTCTCGCCGAGAGCACCGAGAACAATGTTAACCCCGGTGTCTCACCGCAGAAAATGCTTTACGTATGCCTGAGCATGACAATTCATCACGGCTTACCAGTGTACCACGTCCGAGCGGTTTTGACGCCTCTCGAGCTTGGGGGTCGCTTCTCTTCGCGGCGCGCGTTACCTCGACTTGTTCGGCCCACGCGAGCGGTGCCCTTAAGTCCACATTCGGTAATAGACGCGCGCGCCACCAAGCCTGATCAATGAACCGGAAGTTCGCCAGCGAAGTTGGTGGGGCCCAGAGTGACGTGGCGTGTCGGGCATCTTCGAGAACTTCAATTTGCCACTAGCAGCTTAGTGTCCCGTCGACTAGCATCCTCAGCGAAGGAACTACCCGCGGGTCCGCAATGAGCGACTGGTTGCTCAATCTTCCTGTGCTGTGGATGGCCGTCGTTGTCTTTGCGGCCACTTATCTCCTTGCCGCCAGCATTTATTGGGTAGTGACCAGGCTCGCGGTGAATGATCGAGCGCGGGCCTTTAAGGCGGTCTCGCCCGGAATGCTACCGCCATTGGGCATCCTTTTCGCCCTGCTGGTTGGCTTCATCGCCGTCGAGGTCTGGAATAATTTCGATAAAGCAAAGGTCGCGGTTGCGTCCGAGGCCAGCGCACTTCGTGCTGTCGTTCTCCTCGCCGGAACTTTCCCCGAAGAACAGAAGACGCGCATTTATGCGCTGATCGACCGCCACATAGAGGAAGCCGTGAACGAAGAATGGCCGGCGATGGCGCGACAGCGAGCGACCCTCTCGACCTTGCACCACGCTCTGATCGAGGCATTGCATGACACGCTGACCCTAAAGCCTGCCGATGATAGCCAGCGAATCGCACAGCCTGAGATGGTGAAGGCGCTCCATACGGCGCTGGATGCGAGGCGCCAGCGCATTGTTGTCAGCCAATCTGCCGTCGGCACGGTTAAATGGGCGGGGATTCTGCTTCAGGGACTCTGCACCTTGGTCGCCATCGCCATGGTTCACAGCGACAACCGGCTTACCTGCGCTATAGCAATGACCCTCTTTGCGACAGGCATTGCTCTGTCGCTATTGCTGATCGCCGCTTACAGTCGGCCATTTACCGGTGAAATTTCCGTCGGACCGGACCTCCTAAAGCAAGTCATTACAAGCGGGACTACAGACACACAGCCGTAGCCCTTCTTGCCCTCAGAATTGCCAAAGCCGGAGCCAATCCAAAGCTGGCAGCCGTCTCCCCAACCCCTAGAGACCCGGGCATGTCCGCTTCGGGTCAGAAGCCGAAGTCAGGAGTTAGCTTGGGTGGGTCCGCTTCTCGCCTTAAGCGGACGATTACACAGCCACGGAAATCCATCTCAAGAGCCCCGTTTGGGCAGGCTCCACAATCAGGCGGCCGCTCAAAAACTGTGGCAGACGGGGATTTGTTGGGGCATGCCGGGGGTGTTGAAGCAGAGCATAAGCGAGCCGGATGGGCTTATGCCCTACCTCAAGGAACGCACAGGACCGATCGAAAGGACAACACCAGAGGAGAAGCTGAGATGGGCAGTGTCAACCCTCCGAAGAAGCGAGACTATGGCGGTAAGACCCGTATTGACATGACCCAGTCTTACCAAGTCGCTTACTGGAAGGAGCGTTTTGGCGTCTCGGAAAAAGAACTCAGTGAAGCGGTGCGAGCGGCGGGAGCGTTGGCAAGAAATGTGGAAGCGTACCTCCGCTCTAAGGATAGTCGTTAGGCCCTTGGTCTTGAGGTGCGGGTCACTAATGGGTAACACGTGACCTCGCGATTGAATGATACGGAGTGTGAAACGCTGAAACCCATTGAGAGCTACGTCGCTTTTCAGCCAACGCATTAGCAGCACTGAATGTGCCGCGTCGAAACAGGATCTTCAGTGTTGGGAGCCAGCTGAAAATCCGCGTGTCGGTGGTTCAAATCCGCCCCTGGGCACCATCATTTCGCCGGCGCTATCGCTGGGTCGGGTTCGAGCAGCGCGAGCAGGCCCTTGAGCAGCTCGATCGGGCGTCGGCGGGCAGCCGCGGATGTGCAGATCGACCGGCACGACCTCGGCGACGCCGCCGACGACCGCATAGCTGCCGGCGAACATGCCGCCGTCGACGGCGCAGTCGCCGACCGCCACCACCCATTTGGGATCGGGCGTCGCGTCGTAGGTGCGCTCCAGCGCCTCGCGCATGTTCTTGGTCACCGGCCCGGTCACCAGCAGCACGTCGGCATGGCGCGGCGAGGCGACGAAGCGCAGGCCGAAGCGCTCGAGATCGTAGAAGGCGTTGTTGAGCGCGTGGATCTCGAGCTCGCAGCCGTTGCAGGAGCCGGCATCGACCTCGCGGATCGACAGGCTGCGGCCGAGCCGCCGGCGCGCGGCGCGGTCGAGCGCTCGCGGCGAGCTCGGCGAGCGCCGGCGTCGTCGGCGCGCGGGCGCCGGCTCGGTCAGCGGCGGCGCGAACAGGCTTTTGAAGAGCAAGCTTGCGCATGGCGTGCCTCTAGAGATCGTGGCCCGAATAGGAGCAGTTGAAGGATTTGTTGCAGAGCGGGAAGTCGGCGACGATGTTGCCCTCGATCGCCGCTTCGAGCAGCGGCCACTGGAACCAGGACGGATCGCGCAGATGGCAGCGCTCGATCGCGGCCGTCCGCGTCGAGGCGCAGCCAGACGAGGATGTCGCCGCGGAAGCCCTCGACCAGCGCCATGCCCTTCGCGCACCTCGCCGGCGATGCGGCAGCTCGGCGCGCGATCGGCCCGTCGCGGCAGCCGCGCGAGGATCTGCTCGATCAGCGCGAGGCTCTGCTCGACCTCGCGGATGCGGATCCAGACGCGCGCATTGACGTCGCCCTCCTCGAGCACCGGCACGTCGAAGTCGAGCTCGTCGTAGGGCGGATAGGCGATGCGCCCGGCGCGCATCGAAAGCGCGGCCCGGAGGCGCGGCCGACATAGCCGCCGGCGCCGAATTGCGCGGGCGAGCGTCGGCGTCGAGCATCGCCGGTGCCGACGGTGCGGTCCTGCAGCGAGGCGGTGTTGTCGTAGAGCTCGACCAGCTGCGGGAAAGCGCCGCGCGGATCTCGGCGAGCAGCGCGCGGAGCGCGCCGACGCCGTCGCGGCGCGAGATCGCGCGCGACGCCGCCCGGCACGATGCGGTCCATCATCAGGCGATGGCCGAAGCAGGCGTCGGCGGCGCGCAGCACCCGCTCGCGCAGCATGCCGCAATGGGCATGCATCAGCGCGAAGGCGGCGTCGTTGCAGATCGCGCCGATGTCGCCGAAATGATTGGCGAGGCGCTCGAGCTCGGCCATCAGCGCGCGCAGCCAGATGCGCGCGCGGCGGCGCCTCGACGCCGAGCGCCGCCTCGACCGCGCGGGCGAAGGCGAGGGCATAGGCGACGGTGCTGTCGCCCGAGATGCGGCCGGCGAGCTGCGCGCCGCGCTCGAGCTCGGCGCCCGCCATCAGCGCCTCGATGCCCTTGTGGACGTAGCCGAGCCGCTCCTCCAGCCGCACCACCGTCTCGCCGTTGGCGGTGAAGCGGAAATGCCCGGGCTCGATGATGCCGGCATGGACCGGGCCCGACCGGGATCTGATGCAGGCTCTCGCCTTCGGCCGGCAGGAAGGCGTAGGCGGCGCGCGGCCGGCGCCGGCTTGCGGCGTCGCCGAGCGGATGGCTGCACGCCCCAGCGGCCGTGGTCGAGCCAGGGCCGCGGGTCGGGCAGCCCATCGGGCTCGAGGCCGAAGAGGTCGCGGATCGCGCGCTCGAGCCGGATCGCCGGCGGATGCAGCGCGCCGACCGAGGGAAAGCTGCCGTCGGGGCAGTCGAGGGTGAGCACGGCGATCTCGCGCCGCGGCTCGTCGAGCAGCGCCATGTGGACGGCGTCGGCTTCGCCCCACAGGCCGAGCAGCGTCGCAGCGCCCGTCGCCGAGCTGTCGACGGCAGCGCTGCCAGCCGTCGTGCGTCGACGACGACGCGCGGCCACGGCCGGTGGCGTCGACCTGTGCGGCCGTTCTCGGCGATGTCGATCGAGCTGCCGCCATGCGCTCCTCAGCCGAGCAGCCTGGCGACGTGCTGGAACCAGGCGACCAGCGGCGGCGGCAGATAGATGCCGGCGACCAGCACCAGGCGCAAGATGGGCGAACATCGGCACGTAGGAGGCCTTGACCGGCGCGGTGCGGCCGCGCGGCTCGCCGAAGGCGACGCCGTTGCAGCCGCAGGAACAGCGCGCCGAAGGCGACCAGCAGGCCGAAGACCAGCAGGATGCGCGAGCAGCGGCTGCGCGCGCGAAGGTCGAGCTCACGATCAGGAACTCGCTCATGAAGATGCCGAGCGGCGGCAGCCCGGCGATGGCCACGACGCCGAGCACCAGGCCCCAGCCGAGCACCGGATGGGTCTCGGTCAGGCCGCCGATGTCGGCGATCTTCTGCGTGCCCTTGACCTGGGCGATGTGGCCGACGGCGAAGAAGATCGCCGACTTGGTCAGGCTGTGCATGGTCATGTGCAGCAGCCCGGCGAAATTGGCGAGCGGCCCGCCCATGCCGAAGGCGAAGGTGATGATCCCCATATGCTCGATCGAGGAATAGGCGAACATGCGTTTGATGTCGCGCCGGCGGTAGAGCATGAAGGCCGCGAAGATCAGCGAGACGAGCCCCATGCGTCGACCATCAGCGGGCCGGGCGCGAGCGCGTCGGGATTGGCCGCGAGCAGCATCTTGAAGCGCAGCACGGCGTAGAGCGCGACGTTGAGCAGCAGGCCCGACAGCACCGCCGAGATCGGCGTCGGGCCCTCGGCATGGGCGTCGGGCAGCCAGGCGTGCAGCGGCGCGAGGCCGACCTTGGTGCCGTAGCCGAGCAGCAGGAACACGAAGGCGACGTTGAGCAGCGCCGGATCGAAGTCGGCGGCGCGCTGCGATCAGCACGGTCCACACCATGGCATCGAGGCCTTCGCCGACCACCGGCTGCGCCGCCATGTAGACGAGGATGGTGCCGAACAGCGCGAGCGCGATGCCGACGCTGCCGAGGATGAAATATTTCCACGCCGCCTCGAGCGCCTCGTGCGTGCGGTAGATGCCGACCATCAGCACGGTGGTCAGCGTCGCGAGCTCGATCGCCACCCACATCAGGCCGATATTGTTGGCGACGCAGCGCGAGGTTCATCGCGAACATCAGCACCTGGTACATCGCGTGATAGAAGCGCAGATAGGCCGGGCGTCAGCCGGCCGATCTCGAGCTCGTGGCCGATGTAGCTGGCGCTGAACACGCTGGTGGTGAAGCCGACGAAGGTGTTGAGCACGATGAAGACGATGTTGAGATCGTCGACGAGGAGATAGTGGCCCGGCGGCGGCCGCTCGAAGAACAGCGACAGCGCCGCGAGCGAAGGTGAGCGAGCGTCGCGAGCACATTGAGCCGCGCGGCGAGCCGGTAGCCCGGCAGCAGCGCCAGCAGCGCCGCCGCCGACGGCGGGAATGACCAGGACGGCGCGTCGACCGCGTCGAAGACATCGTTCACGCCGCTCTCCGCGGAACCGGTCGAGCGCCTGCGACGTCGACGGTGTCGAAGCGCTCGCGGATGCGGAACAGGAAGATGCCGATCACGATGAAGGCGATCAGGATCGAGAAGGCGACGCTGATCTCGACCACCAGCGGCATGCCCTTGGCGCCGGTCGCGGCCAGCATCAGGCCGTTCTCGAGCGACATGAAGCCGACGACCTGGCTGACGGCGTTGCGCCGCGTCACCATCATCAGCAGGCCGAGCAGCACGACCGACAGCGCGAAGGCGAGTCCTCGCGCGCCAGCGGATCGGCCTCGGCGGTGACCCGCAGCATGACGACCATGGACAGCGCGACGAGGCCGATGCCGAGCAGCATGGTCGGGCCGATGCCGACCACGGTCTCGATCTCGCGGTGGATGCCGAGCCGGACGATCGATGCGGTGCAGCGCGACCGGGATGACGATGCGCCTTGAAGACGAGCGCGATCGCCGCGGTGACGTAGAGATGCGGCGCATCCTGGATGTAGGCCTGCCAGGCGACCGACAGCGCCAGCACGACGGCGTGCAGCGCAAAGACGTTGAGCAGCGCATAGAGGCGGTCCTGGTAGAGCAGCATGAAGCTGACCAGCACGAGGCCGCCGGCCAGCAGATGCGCGATGTCGAAGGCGAGGCCGTGTCATCTAGAGGCTCCGCGAGACGAACAGCAGCAGCGTGGCGAGCAGGCCCAGCATCAGCGCGGCGCCGAGGAATTCCGGCACGCGGAACACGCGCATCTTGGCGATCGAGGTCTCGAACACGGCGAGCAGGAAGCCGCCGACGGCGAGCTTGGCGACATAGGCGACGACGCCGATCAGCATAGCGCCGCGGCGCCGCGCCCGGCGGCGCGATGCCCCAGGGCACGAACAGGCAGGCGATCAGCGAGATATAGAGCAGGAGCTTGAGCGCGGCGGCGAGCTCGATCAGCGCGAGATGGCGCCCGGAATATTCGAGCACCATCGCCTCGTGCACCATGGTGAGTTCGAGATGGGTCGCCGGATTGTCGACCGGGATGCGCGCGTTCTCGGCGATGCGCCACCATGATGAGGGCGATCAGCGCCAGCCCGAGCGACACGCGCAGGCCGACCTCCGGCGAGGCCATGAAGTCGGCGATGGTCGAGAGCTGGGTCGAGCCGGCGACCAGCGCCAGGGTGAACACGATCATGCATCATCGCCGGCTCGGCGAGCGAGGCGATCATCACCTCGCGGCTCGAGCCGATGCCGCCGAAGCTGGTGCCGACGTCCATGCCGGCCAGCGCGAGGAAGAAGCGCGCGCTGCCGAGCAGCGCGACGATGGCGATGAGGTCGGCCGACCAGCTGAACATGCAGGCCGGTGGCGAAGGTCGGCACCAGCGCGGCGGCGACCCAGGTGGCGGCGAAGATCAGATAGGGCGCGGCGCGGAACAGCCAGGAGGCGTTGTCCGCGAGCACCACCTCCTTGCGCATGAGCCGCAGGAGATCGCGATAGGGCTGGATGAGCGGCGGACCCTGGCGGCGCAGCAGCCGCGCCTTCACCTTGCGCACGAAGCCGAGTGAGCAGCGGCGCCAGCAGCAGCACCAGCAGCATCTGCGCGCCCTGCGCCGACGAGATCGAGGATCAGGGCCATATCGCGAGCACCAGCAGCAGGACGACGAGGCGACGAAGACGAGGCTGAGATAGCGGCGGATGGTCAGGAACTGCAGCTGGTTGAGCCGGTCGGCGGATGACTCGACGCGCGCGCGGCGATCGGGCGCGTAGAGCGCGTCCCAGATGAGGTCGCGCAAGCGCGACGGTGAAGCGCGCCGGGCGCGTGTCGCCGGGCGGCGGCATCTCGACGTGCTCGCGCGCGCGGAAGACCAGCGTGCCGAACACGCGGCGGATCGGCTGGGCGAAGCTGCCGGCGGTGTATTGCGTCGCCGGGCTTGGGTCGGGATAGCCGCAGTCCCAGGCCGGCGCCGCGCCGCAGCGCGTCGCGAGGCGAAGCGATGGATGGCGACAGCGGCGGCCGAGCGCCGAGAGCAGCGATGAAGACGAAGACGAGCAGGCCGTTATAGGAGCTGCGGCTCTCGGCGATCGGCACGATCGAGAGCCAGGGCACGCCGCTCTGCACGCGGCATGCTGCGCGCCGACCAGGCCTTGGCGACCGGCGCCAGCGCATCGATGACGAAGCCGGGCAAGATGCCGGCGAGGAGACAGAGGCCGGCAAGCACGAACATCGCGGCGAGCGAGAAGCGGTCGGTCTCGTGCGCGCTGCGCGGCGGCCGCGGTGCGCGGCCGGCCGAGGAACGTGACGCCGAAGGCCTTGACGAAGCAGGCCGCGGCGAGCGCGGCCGACAGCGCCAGCAGCGCGCCGACCGCCGGCACGAGGAGTTTCAGGCCCCATGGCGGCAGTTGCGGGCTGAGCAGGATCGCCTGGAAGGTCAGCCATTCGGAGACGAAGCCGTTGAGCGGCGGCAGCGCCGAGATGGCGACGCAGCCGACGAGGAAGGTGAAGGCGGTCAGCGGCATGCGGTGGATGAGGCCGCCGAGATGCTCCATGTCGCGCTCGCCGGTCGCGTCAGCACGGCGCCGGCGCCGAAGAACAGCAGGCTCTTGAACAGCGAATGATTGAGGACATGGAACAGCGCCGCGGTGAGGGCGAGCGCCGCCGCGCCAGGCATGCCGTTGGCCTGGAAGGCGAGCGCGAGGCCGAGGCCGATGAAGATGATGCCGATATTCTCGACCGTGTGATAGGCGAGCAGCCGCTTCAGATCGTGCTGCATCAGCGCGTAGAGCACGCCCAGGACGCGGTGATGCCGCCGAGCGCCAGCACGAGCATGCTCCACCACCAGGCCGGCGCGCCGAGCAGATCGAAGACGATGCGGATGAAGCCGTAGACCGCGACCTTGGTCATGACGCCGCTCATCAGCGCCGAGACGTGGCTCGGCGCCGCCGGATGGGCGAGCGGCAGCCAGACATGCAGCGGCACCAGGCCGGCCTTCGAGCCGGCGCCGATCAGGACCAGGACCAGAACGAGCGCGGCGAGGCGCGGCGACGGATGGCTGGCGCGCATCGCGGCGAAGGCGTAGCCGCCGTCGGGTCCGGCCAGCAGGCCGAAAGCGAGCAGCAGAGCGAGCGTGCCGAAGCTCGCCATGACGAGATAGATGTAGCCGGCGCGCGCGTTGTCGCGCTCGCGGTGGTGCGCCATGACCAGCGCCCAGGAGGACAGCGACATGAACTCCCAGGTGAACGAGGAAGGTGAAGGCGTCGTCGGCGAGCACGACCAGGTTCATGCCGGCCAGAAAGAGCGGATAGAACGGCAGCACGCGCTGCGGCGCCTGCTCGTGCCGGCCGTAGCCGAGCGCGTAGAGGCTCGCGGCGGCGGCGCCGAGATTGACCACGACGAGAAAGAACGCCGAGAGCGCGTCGAGGCGGAAATGCGCGCCGAGCCAGGGCAGGCCGAGGGGCAGCGTCAGTCTCGTCCGGCGCCTGGCCCGAGCAGATGCGCGAGCGCGGCGGCGAGGCCCGCCAGCGAGACGATCAGCGACGCGCCGTAGACGAGGATGCGGCCGAGCGAGCTCCGGTGCAGCGCCAGCGCAAGCGCGCGAGACGACGAGCAGGACGGCGACACAGGCGAGAATGACGGTGAGCGCCATCGCTCGGTCAAGCCTTCAGCCGCACGCCGCGGCCTCGCCTCGGCTTGCCGTCCCCTCGCCGATCAGTTCGATGCCGGCGGCCTCAAGCGCCTCGATCAACTTCATGAGCGAGTCGACATTGCCGCGGATCACCCCGTCGCTCGCTTCCATCCGCTGAATGGTGGGCAGAGACAGCCCGGCCACTCGGCCAACTTGCGCGGGCCAATCCCTAACAGAGCCCGTGAAACGCGAATGCGCGCCGATGATGCCGGGGTCCCTTGCGAGCCGAAGCGTGATTCTTAATGTCTAATACATACTGTTTCTTATATCAAGACGAATATTGATGTGGTGGACATCATACGGCTCGTCACCGTTTTCCGGGGAAAGCACTCCCCGGCGACAGAGTGGAGCCAGTATCCCCCCGCGGAGCTGGACTACTGGGCCTGCTCGCCGAGATAAGCCGCCACGTCGTCATGCATCTTGAATATGGCGTCCTTCACCTCGTCCTTGCGGCGCCTTGTCGTTGACGGCATTGACCACACCGATCCACAAATTCTCCGGGAGCCGATCTCGCCCAGCGGGCCTGAATCACCCCGCCGATGCCCTGGTCCTCGCCCGGCTCATAGAGCAGCAGCAGCAGATTGGATTTGATCGAGACCTCGTAAAGCGTGCCGGCGTCGTTGCCGAATTTGCTGGCGATCTCCTGGCCGATCTCCGCGCCGTCGCCCTTGATGAGATACTGGATCATTTCGGCATAGGTGTCCGCCTGCGTGGCGGCGCGGGGCGGGAAGGGCTTGATCTCGATCTGCATCGCGTCGGCGAGCGGCTTGATGCTGGACAGCAGCTGCTCGACATTGTCCTCCTGGCCGCCTTGGGCGTAGAGCATGCCGGCGAGGCTGAGTTGGTCGCCGATCCGCCAGGCTGCGGCCTTGGCGACATCGCCGTCTCCGGCGCGGGCGGCCGGGACGCCGAGCAGAAGCATGAGCGCTCCGGCGAGCAGCCAGTGAAGACAGTCCTCCGGGTCAATGCTTCGGCCTGAAAGACCATGGCGCGCGCGGAGCCTCCCCTCCCTGGTTCGGCTGAACGTGAGCGTCCGGCCGCAGCCACGATATGCCATGGAGGCATATTCAGTCGCCAGGATTGTTAGCGCGGCGGCGGGGGTGCGCGGAGCGAAATTGCCGCGAAATGGGCCAATTGCCGCGCCTTGCCGCAGGATCGTTGGCAAATCCTTGGGGCTATCGGTCATTGCCACTCGCGTTCCCCGGCGTCTTTGGGTAGCGTTTGGGGAGCGGGTCTTGCAACGCGCGGGCCCCCGCCACAGATGCGCATAAGCGTGCCCGCAAGAGATGCGGCCATGATTGAGAAGCGAAACCGCAACGGCGGCAGAAGCCGCGAGAGGCGAAGAGCCCGAAGAGGACGCGGACTCCTCGGCGGCATCGGACGAGACCACGGCGCTTAAGGTGCCGGAGGCGCCCACACGCACACCTTCGATCAAGCCGGCACCGGCCGAAAAAGCACGCCCGCCTGCGCGTGGCGGCGGCACGCGCCTATTTCTGCTGCTGCTGGTGATCGCCGTGGCCGCCCTCCTCTATCGCTATTGGGGCTTCTGGCAGGGAGAGCAGGCCGCGCGCCTGCACCTCCTCCGCCCGCCGTCACCGTGTCCAAGCCTCTGGTCAAGGAGATGGAGGAATGGAGCGATTTCACCGGCCAGTTCGAGGCGCGGGAATCGGTCGAGGTGCGCGCGCGGGTCAGCGGCTACCTCGAGTCCGTCAACTTCGCCGACGGCCAGCTCGTCAAGAAGGGCGACCTGCTGTTCGTCATCGAGCCGCGGCCGTTCGAGATCGCTCTGGAGACCGCCAAGGCCCAACAAGCGCAGGCCGAGGCGCAGCTTCAGCTTGCCCAAGCACAGCTCGAGCGCACCGCCCAGCTCCGCAAGAACGACTACGCCACGCAAGAGACCTATGACGAGCGGGTCTCGCAGGTGGCCATCGCCACCGCGTCGCGGGACGCGGCCATCGCCGCGGTCAATCAGGCGCAGCTCAATCTCGATTACACGCGGGTGACCGCGCCGGTCTCCGGCCGCATGGGCCGGCATGAAGTGAGCGTCGGCAATCTGGTGATGGGCGGCACCAGCGGCAGCACCGACGCTGCTCACCACCATCGTCTCGCTCGACCCGATCTGGCTCAGCTTCAATGTCAGCGAAGGCGACGGCATGACCTATAAGCGCCTGGTGCAGAAAGGCGAAATCAAGTCGCCGCGCGACAATCGCGGTCGAGGTGCAGGGCCAGCTCATGGACGAGAAGACGTGGACGCTGAAGGGCACCATCGACTTCGTCGACAACCAGTATGACCGCTCGTCGGGAACGATCCGCGTCCGCGCCGCCTTCGCCAACCCCAACCTGTTCATCACGCCCGGCCAGTTCGGCCGGGTGCGCGTGCCGATGTCGCAGCTTCGTCCGACCATCCTGGTGCCCGACGCGGCGGTGGTGACCGACCAGTCGGTCAAGATGCTGTTCACGGTCGGCCCCGACGGCACGGTGGTGCCGAAGCCGGTCGAGCTCGGTCCGGTCACCGACGACAATCTGCGCGTCATCCGCAGCGGCTCACCGCCGACGACCAGGTCATCATCAATGGGCTGCTGCGCGCGCGGCCGGGCGCCAAGGTCACGCCGGAGGAGGGCAAGATCGAAGCGTCGGCCGCCGCCGCCCGGCGCCGGCGGCCACATGAACCTTTCGCATTTCTTCATCGACCGGCCGATCTTCGCGGCGGTCCTCTCGATCATCATCACGCTGATCGGCGGCGTCGCCTATTTCAGCCTGCCGGTCGCGCAATATCCGGAGATCGCGCCGCCGACGATCTCGGTCACCGCCAGCTATCCCGGCGCCTCCGCCGAGATCGTCGCCGAGACCGTCGCCACGCCGCTCGAGCAGGAGATCAACGGCGTCGACAACATGCTCTACATGACCTCGCAGTCGACCAGCGACGGCAGCATGTCGCTCACCGTCACCTTCAAGCTCGGCACCAATCTCGATACGGCGCAGGTGCTGGTGCAGAACCGCGTGTCGACGGCGCTGCCGCGCCTGCCGGAGGAGGTGCGCCGCATCGGCGTCACGGTGACCAAGCACTCGCCCGACCTGATGATGGTCGTCCACCTCAGCTCGCCCGACGGCTCGCGCGACCAGCTCTACATCTCCAACTACGCGACCCTGCACGTGAAGGACGTGCTGGCCCGCATCGACGGCGTCGGCGACGTCACCATCTTCGGCGCGCGCGACTACTCGATGCGCATCTGGCTCGACCCCGAGAAGCTCGCCATCCGCAACCTGACCGCCGGCGACGTCGTCACCGCGCTGCGCGGCCAGAACGTGCAGGTCGCCGCCGGCGCGATCAACCAGCCGCCGGTGCCGAAGCCCGGCGCCTTCCAGCTCAACGTCGAGACGCTGGGCCGCCTCACCGACCCCGAGGCAGTTCGGCAACATCATCGTCAAGTCCGATGCCGACGGGCGCGTCACCCGCGTCCGCGACGTCGCGCCGCGTCGAGCTCGGCGCCGCGGACTACACCGCAACGGCTATCTCGACGAGCGGGTCGGCGATCCCCATGGGCATCTTCCAGCGGCCCGGGCTCCAACGCGCTGGCCACCGCGGCGCTGGTGCAGAAGGCGATGGCCGAGCTGTCGAAGGACTTCCCGCACGGGCTGCGCTACGACATCGTCTACAACCCGACGGACTTCATCGCGCAATCGGTCGACGCGGTGATCAAGACCATGTTCGAGGCCGTGATCCTCGTCGTCGTCGTGATCATCCTGTTCCTGCAGACCTGGCGCGCGTCGATCATCCCGATCGTCGCCATCCCGGTGTCGCTGATCGGCACCTTCGCCATGATGGCGGCGCTCGGCTTCTCGCTCAACAACCTCTCGCTGTTCGGCCTCGTGCTCGCCATCGGCATCGTCGTCGACGACGCCATCGTCGTGGTGGAGAACGTCGAGCGCAACATCCGCGAGGGCTTGTGCCCGCGCGAGGCCGCGCACAAGACCATGGACGAGGTCGGCGGCGCGCTGATCGCCATCGCGCTGGTGCTGTCGGCCGTGTTCATCCCGACCGCCTTCATCACCGGCATCTCCGGCCAGTTCTTCCGCCAGTTCGCCGTCACCATCGCCGCCGCGACGGTGATCTCGCTGCATCGTCTCGCTGACCCTGAGCCCGGCGCTGTGCGCGCTCCTGTTCAAGCCGCACGAGGCCGAGCCCAAGCGGCAAAGCATCTTCACGCGGCCGATCAGGGCCTTCTTCCGCGGCTTCAACCGGGGCTTCGAGTGGCTGTCGTCGCGCTACGGCGCGCTGACCGGGCGGCTCGTGCGCGTCTCGGCTGCTCATGCTCGTCGTCTATGCCGGCCTGATCGGTCTGACCGGCTGTCAGTTCGTCCAGGCGCCGACCGGCTTCATCCCGCAGCAGGACCAGGGCTACCTGATCACCATCGTCCAGCTGCCGCCCGGCGCCTCGCTCGCCCGCACCGACGAGGTGGTGCGCAAGGTGACGCAAGATCGTGCTCGACACGCCGGGCGTCGCCCATGCCGTGCCGTTCGTCGGCTTCGACGGCGCCACCTTCACCAACGCGCCCAACGCCGGCGTGTCTTCGCGCCGCTCGAAGCCGTTCGAGGAGCGCGCCGAGAAGGGCCTGAGCGCGCAAGCCCTCATCGGCGCGCTCAACAAGCAATTCGCTGCCGATCCAGGAAGCGTTCGTCATCAGCGTGTCGCCGCCGCCGGTGCGCGGCATCGGCACCGGCGGCGGCTTCAAGATGGATGGTGCAGGACAGCCACGGCGGCGGCCTGCCGCAGCTCGAGGCCGTGGCCCAGAGCATCGTCGGCGCCGGCCAACCAGACGCCGGGCCTCGCCGGCGTCTTCACCCTCTTCAACACGCGCGACGCCGAAGATCTATGCCGACATCGACCGCGTCAGGGCCGAGATGCTGGGCGTCACGACCGACGACGTGTTCGAGACGCTGGAGGTCTATCTCGGCTCGGCCTATGTCAACGACTTCAATATTCTGGGCCGCACCTACCGGGTCACCGCGCAGGCCGACGGCGACTTCCGCCAGGACCTGCGCGACATCGCGCAACTGAAGACGCGCAACGCCAACGGGCGAGATGGTGCCGCTCGGCTCGGTCGCCACCTTCCGCGACATCACCGGGCCCTATCGCGTGACGCGCTACAACCTGTTCCCGGCCGCCGAAGTGCAAGGCGGCACGTGCCCGGCTACTCGACCGGCCAGGCCTCGCCGCCATGGAGAAGCTCGCGGCGCGAGCGCTGCCCGACGGCTTCGGCTTCGAATGGACCGAGCTCGCCTTCCAGGAGAAGCTCGCCGGCAACACGGCGCATCTTCGTCTTCGCTCGCCTCGGTGGTGTTCGTGTTCCTGCTGCTGGCGGCGCAATACGAGAGCTGGACGCTGCCGCTCGCGGTCATCCTGATCGTGCCGATGTGCCTGCTGGCCGCCGTGAGCGGGCTGCTCCTGCGCGGCATGGACGTCAACATCCTGGCCCAGATCGGCTTCGTCGTGCTGGTCGGCCTCGCCGCCAAGAACGCGATCCTGATCGTCGAGTTCGCCAGGCAGGACGAGGAGCATGGCGAGGACCGCTTCCAGGCCGCGACCGAAGCCGCGCGCATGCGGCTTGCGCCCGATCCTGATGACCTCGTTCGCCTTCATCCTCGGCGTGGTGCCGCTGGTGATCGCCACCGGCGCCGGCGCCGAGATGCGCCAGTCGCTCGGCACGGCGGTGTTCTTCGGCATGCTCGGCGTGACCTTGTTCGGCCTGATCTTCACGCCGGTGTTCTACGTCGTGGTGCGGAAATTCGCGCGCAAGCCCCGCGCGCACGGCAAGCCCGAGCCGCGCGCCCGCGGAGTAGTCGCGTCTGCCAGAGCGAGCATCTAACCAACTGAGTTAACACGCATCTTTTATCCACCGAGCCTCTAGGGTAAGCTCCCGCGTCCTTCATTCGACGAGGGGCGTACATAAGGCGCGGGACATGAGCACGCGCAGCTTTCCTCGCTCTCATGGCTGCAGCCCTCTGCCTCGAGCTGGCTCGGCCTGTGGTACCGCGACAGCACGCGCGAGCATCGTTTGGCGATCGCCGCGGGCCAGCGCTCCGGCCAGGCCTTCCACATCGCCAACGGCGCTGCAGCAGGTCACCCAGCGCCATTACCCGGACCTCACGCTCGAAGTCTACGAGACGCGCGGCTCGCTGCACAAGCAAGCTGCTCGACCAGGGCGTCGCGCAGCTTGCGCACGGTGCAAGCCGATCAAGCCCTGGGACGCAAGGCGCGGCTCGTCGCCGAGCTCTATCCCGACACCTTCCAGATCGTGGTCCGGCCGCGACAGCGGTATCGAACGATCAGCGACCTCGTCGGCAAGCGTATCGCGCTGCCTCCCGAGCGGAGCGGCGAATTTAAGTCCGTTCTGGCTCCTCGCCAAGCATACGCGCTCGCCGCCGGCAACGCTCAAAGGTCTACACCGGCACCGAGCGAACCACCGATGGCTGCTCATCAACAGCGACGTCGACGCCGCTGTTCCGCGTGCGCGCTCCCGGCGATGCCGTCGATCCTCAACCTCATCCAGCCGCGTCGACGGCAAGGTCATCCCGATACCGCAGGCCGCCGGCGCTCAGGCTTAAGCATCCGGCCTGCGATGCCAGGCGTCATTCCGCAAGGCTCATACAACGGCCGTCCCGCCATACCCGAGGCGACCAGCCGACCATCTCCGTGAAGCATTGCTCGTCGCGAAGAGAGACGTCCTGCCGAGGTCGATCGCCAAGATCACCTCTGTGCTGTTCGAGCACGTCGCGAGTTGATGATCTCGTCCCGCTGGCCGGCGTCTATCACCGCGCCCCGGAGCAGCGAAACCTTCCTGCCGATCCATGCCAGGCGTGCGCGCCTTCTGGGACCGCGACAAGCCGTCCTTCCTTCAAGAGAACGCCGAGTCCATCGCGCTGATGATCTCGCTCGCCGTCGTCATCACCTCGATCTATCTCCAACTGGGCCTCGCAGCGCCGCAAGCGCGTCTTGGACGCCTACAACGCCGATCTCTATCGAGCTTTCCCGCTAGCGCGGCGCGGCCGCGAGCTGATTTCGAGACGCTCGATCAATGCAATGCGCAGCTTGCGGCCTTCGTCGGCCGCATCGTGCAGTGTCAGCCGAGCAGCGGCCACATCAACGCGGCCGAGTTCTCTCTGTTCAACTTCACTTAGATCCGTCGAAGACGCCATCAAGGATCGCCTGTAGCAGCTCGAGCGCGCTGAGCGGCAGAACGGCGGCGCCGCCATCGCCCGAGCCTAGGCTCAGGCCTGCAGCCGTCAAGCGTGAGGAGCAGAAGCCATGGCTAGGTCGTATCGCTACTGCGCGGCGCTGCTGCGCTTGCGCTGGCAGTTGGCGCTGCGTCGGGCTTGCCACCCACTGGTATCTCCGCACAGGGCGCTCGCCGACGCATTCACCCGGCTGCGTCTGTTTCCACGAGCTGCGACGCGCCTCGCTCTAAGATATCTGAAATCCATGGCCTCGGACGTGAGGGCTGCGAGCGAGAATCGAACGCGTCATCGACGCGACGAGAAGCTCATCTTTGCCTGGTCGACCTTCAGCACCGACGCTCGCAGACGCTTCAGCCGCCTATATATCGCCGAGAATGCGCATATCCCGAGGCGAGCCTACAAGCTCGTCACGCCGTCGACGACTCCTACTACGCTCGCTACCATCGGGCCTTCCACGATGGGCCAAGCGCTTCCGCGAGCATTTCGGCTATTACGACGTCTTTCTCATCAGTCCCGGGGCGACATTCTCTACACCGTCGCCAAGGAGAGCGACTTCGCCACCAATCTCAAGACCGGTCCCTACCGCATCGAGCCCGCTGCCGAGTCTTTCGCCGCGCCATCGCCAATCCCGCCGACGAGTCGACCTTCTCCGATTTCGCGCTCTATGCCCGAGCAACAACGCTCCTGCCGCCTTCGCCGGCTCACGCCGTCGGAAAGCGGCAGCTGCATCGGCGTCTTCGCCGTGCAGATTCCCGCGGAGCCGCTCAACGCGCTCATGCACTTCACGCCAGGCATCGGCGAGAGCGGGGAGACCTATCTTGTCGGCTCTGATGGGCTGATGCGCAGCCAATCGCGCTTCAGCGACGAGCCGACGCTGCTCGCGACGAAGGTCGAGAACGCATCGGTGCGCGACGGACTAAGGCAAGAGCGGCGCTTATATCGTGCCCGATTATCGCGGCATCCGTGCTCTCGTCTTTTCCCCGCTCGATTTCGGCGGCCAGAAATGTGCTGCTGCCGAGATCGACGAGGCCGAGGTCCTGCGCAGGACCGGCTGGATCGTCATCGCGTCGCCATGATTGCCGTTTGGCGGCCCGGGGTCGGATTTCTCGCGAATTCACCTCCGGCGCGATCCCGCCCGAGCTGCGAATAGCAAGCTGACGCATTTGTCAGCGGCACGATGACCACGCGGAAGCGGGCCTTGCCGCTCAGCATGCGCTCATAGGCTTCCGCCGCGCGCGCCAGCGGATAGGTCTCGATCATCGCCGCGACGCCGGTGAGCGCGCTGAAGCGCATCGTGTCTTCGGAGTCGACCGATGTCCCTGACGGCCAGCCCCTGACCGCCGCGCCGCGCGCCGATAATATGGAACGGGTTCACCTCGATGGGCTCGGGCGATGCGCCGACCACGATGAGCGTGCCGTCGATGCCGAGCCCGTCGATCAAAGGCGTCATGGCCTTGCCGCTCGTCACCGTGGCGAGGATCGCTTTGGCGCCGCCAAGCGCCATCAGCGCCTTGGCCGCATCCTGCGTCTCGCTGTCGATGTAGAGATGCGCGCCGAGATCGAGCGCGAGCTGCTCCTTGTCCTTGCCGCGCGCGATGGCGACGGTGTGGAACCCCATCTTCGCCGCGAACTGCACGCCGAGATGGCCGAGCCCGCCAATGCCGTGAATGGCCACGAGGTCGCCGGGCCGCGCGCCCGAATTGCGCAGCGCGTTGAAGGTGGTGATGCCGGCGCAGAGCAGCGGCGCGGCCGACGCGGCGCCGAGCTCGTCGGGGATCGACGCCAAGGCCTCGATCGGCGCGATCATGTAATCGGCATAGCCGCCGTCATAATGGATGCCCGGCACTTTGAGGTTGCGGCAGGTGATGAAGTCGCCGCGCCGGCAGCGATCGCAGACAAAGCAAACGCCGCCGAACCAGCCGACGCCCGACCCGCTGGCCAACGCGCCAGGTGGTGACGTCGGGGCCGATCGCATCGATGCGGCCGGCGATCTCGTGACCCGGCACCGCCGGATAGCGGACGCCGGGAAATGTGCCGGTCACGACGTAGGAATCGCTGTGGCAGATGCCGCAGGCCTCGACCTTGATGCGCACCTGGCGCGGGCCCGGCTCGGGCATCGGCCGCTCCACGAGCTCGAACGGCGCATTGGGCTTGGCGACTTGCACGACTCGCATGGGGGTCTCCTCCGGAATTCGTTCCGCTCAACCGAAGATATGCGCCTCGGCGAGGCCGTTGAAGATCGATTGCACCGCGAGCGCGGCAAGCAGCACGCCGAACACCCGCACGATCACCTTGCGCGCCGTCACCCCGATCAGCTGGTGGATCTCCTGGGCGATGCAGGAGCAGCAACGAGGGTCACCGCCATCACCGCGAGGATCGCCGCGATGACGGCGCCAAGCAGACTGAGATCGCCTTTGGTGCCGGCGGCAAGCACGATGGCGGATGTCATGGCCCCTGGCCCCGCAAGCAGAGGTGTTGCGAGCGGAAACACCGCGATCTCGGCATGGCGCTCGGCCTTGGTCTCGGCCTCCTCGCTCTCCTTGACCGTAAGCGTGGCCGGCCCGGGCCGCTTGGCCAAGCGTCATTTCAAGAGCGATCATGAACAGGATGATGCCGCCCGCGGTCTGAAGCGCGGCGAGCGAGACGCCGAGCTGGGTCAGGACCGGCTGCCCGACCAGCGCGAACAGGAGGATGATCACCGTGGCGATGAACACGGCCTTGACCGCAGATCGCCCGCCGCTCGGCGCCCGTCATGTTGGGGGTGAGCGAAGCGAGCAGCACGGCCGTATCGATCGGGCCGATGACGGCAAAGAAGGTGGTGAACGCGGTAAGCGCGGTCTCGAGCATAAGGCAGGCTCGCGGGTTTGAGGGCGCCCGAGGCTTCTAACATTTTTCGCAGGTCAAGCACGACGCGGGCGCCAAGAACCAAGGGCGTTGCCCAAAACACAAGCATCGGATTAAGATGCCTGAAAATATAACAGAGGAAGCGCGCCAGGCTGGGAGTGGGTCGCTTTTGAGAACCAGGACGGGCGCGCTTGCCGCAAACGCTTGAGAGGGTGAGTGTCGAGGCGGGGGCCGATGAGCCCTCCCTGCTTTCCCGCAAATTTTTCGACGAGATGCGCGAGCCTGACGGCACGGTCAGGCACGCTTACGCTGCGCTTGCGGGCCTGCTCGACAATCTCTCCATCGACTCGCTCGTCACCAAGCAGAACGCGGCGGAAGAGCTGTTCCGCCGGCTCGGCATCACCTTTGCCGTCTATGCCGAAGGAGGCTCGACCGAGCGGCTGATCCCCTTCGACCTCATCCCGCGCATCCTCGACCGCTCCGAATGGGACCTCGTGGAGCGGGGCTGCCTCCAGCGGGTCAAGGCGATCAACATCTTCCTCTACGACATCTATCACGACCAGGAGATCATCAAGGCGGGGCTCGTGCCGCCCGAGCTCGTCCTGCTCAACCCGGCCTTCCGGCCGGAGATGCTCGGCATCGAGCCGCCCAAGAACGTCTACGCCCATATCGCCGGCATCGACCTCATCCGCACCGGCGAGCGCGACTTCTTCGTGCTCGAGGACAATGTGCGCACGCCTTCGGGCGTGTCCTATGTGCTCGAGAACCGCGAGATCATGATGCGGCTCTTTCCCGACGCCTTCGTCGGCCAGAGCATCTCGCCGGTCGGGAATTACCCCGAGCGGCTCTTGGAGAATTTGCGCGCGGTGGCGCCGTCTGGCGCCGAGGACCCGGTCGTCGTGCTGCTCACCCCCGGCCGCTACAACAGCGCCTATTTCGAGCATGTGTTCCTCGCCGAGCAGATGGGCATCGAGCTGGTCGAGGGCGGCGATCTCTTCGTGCGCGACGGCTATGTGTGGATGCGCACCACCGAAGGCCCGGTCAAGGTCGACGTCATCTATCGCCGCGTCGACGACGACTTCATGGACCCGCTCGCCTTCCGTTCCGACTCGACCCTCGGCGTTCCGGGTCTCCTCGGCGTGATCCGCTCAGGGCGGGTCGCGCTCGCCAACGCGCTCGGCACCGGCGTCGCCGACGACAAGGCCATGTATGTCTACGTGCCGCGCATGATCGAGTTCTATCTCGGCGAGCACGCCATTTTGAATAATGTGCACACCTATATGCTGCGCGATCCCAAGCAGCGGCAGCACGTGTTCGACAATCTGCACAATCTCGTGGTCAAGGAAGTGCAGGGCTCGGGCGGCTACGGCATGCTGATCGGCCCCGCTTCGACCGCCGAGGAGCGCGAGGCCTACAAGCTACGCGTCATGCGCAATCCCGAAAACTACATCGCCCAACCGACCTTGGCGCTGTCAACCGCGCCCACCCTCATCGACGGCGAGATCGTGCCGCGCCACGTGGACTTGCGGCCCTTCGTGCTGTCAGGCCAGGAGACGAGCGTCATTCCCGGCGGGCTCACCCGCGTGGCGCTGCGCAAGGGCTCGCTCGTCGTCAATTCGAGCCAGGGAGGCGGCACCAAGGACACCTGGGTGCTGAGCGAGCATGATCCGGAAAAGTGGGAACCGGTTTTCCGACAGTCATGCTGAGCCGCACCGCCGAGAACCTGTTCTGGATGGCGCGCAACATGGAGCGGGCCGAGAACACCGCGCGCATGCTCGATGTGAGCTTCCGCATGGCGCTGCTGCCGTCGACGCTCAACAAGCAGGCGCTGCATTTCGAGCCGATCCTCGCCATCGCTCCCGGCGACGGCCGCTTCCACGAGCTGTTCGGCGAGATGACGCACGAGACGATCATCCGCTATGTGGCGCTCGAACCCGCCAATCCCGCCTCGCATCTGGTCGCTGATCAAACTGGCGCGGGAGAACGCCCGCGCCCAGCGCTCGGCCATTTCGAGCGAAGCCTGGGAGAGCCTCAACTCGACCTGGCTGCAAGTGCAAAATCTCGACTTCGAGGGGCTCACGCGCTGGGGCTACCGCGACTTCTTCGACTGGGTGAAGGAGCGCTCCCATCTCTTCCGCGGCGTGGTGTTCGGCACCATGCTGCATGACGACGCCTTCCGCTTCATCAGGCTCGGCACCTTCATCGAGCGCGCCGACAACACCGCGCGCATCCTCGACGTGAAATATCACGTCCTCCTGCCCGAGACCGAGCAGGTCGGCGGCTATGTCGACTATTACCAATGGGGCGCGCTGCTGCGCTCGGTCGGCGCCTTCCGCGCCTATCGCCGCGTCTATCACGACACCGTCTATCCGTGGCGCATCGCCGAGCTGCTCATCCTGCGCGCCGACATGCCGCGCTCGCTGCATCACTGCTATGAGATCCTGATCGGCACGCTCGACGAGCTAGCCGGCAAGAAACAGCTCGAATGCCGGAGGCTGGCAGGCCAGACCTATGCGCGGCTCCGATATGGGCGCATCGACAAGATCTTCCAGGCGGGGCTGCACGAGTTCCTGACCGACTTCGTCGCTTCCAACAACGCGCTCGGCGTCCAGATCCAGGACGATTTCCTGATGACGCAAGCAGCCATAGCCGGAGCCGCATGACATGCTGATCCGGGTCGAGCACGCCACGGCCTACAGCTACTCCGAGCCGCTCGTGGCGAGCACGCAATATCTCCGCATGACGCCGCTCTCGGGCCCGACCCAGGCCGTGGAGAGCTGGAAGCTCTCCTGTCCCGGCGCCGCCACCACCCCGTGGCAGGATCAATATGGCAATCTGCTGCCATACCTTGACGGTGGCGGAGCCGGTCAACGAGCTCGAGATCAAGGTGTGCGGGCTGGTGCGCACGCGCGACACCAATGGCGTGGTGGGGATGGCGCCGGCGGAGCTTCCCGCCGGCATCTATCTCAGGGAGACGCCCTATACCGTCGTCTCGCCCTCGATCAGCGACTTCGCCGCAGCGCTTCGAGCCCGAAGCTGAAGCGCGATGCCGTCGAGACGCTGCACGAGATCATGATCGCCATCGCCGATGCCGTCGCCTATAGCCGCGGGCGAGACCCATGTGCACACCACCGGCGCCGAGGCTCTCGAGCAGGGGAGCGGCGTCTGCCAGGACTATGCCCATATCTTCTGCGCCGTCTGCCGCGCGCTCGGCGTGCCGGCCCGCTATGTGAGCGGCTATCTGACCCATGGCGAGGGCCACGAGGCGCACGCCGCGAGCCATGCCTGGGCCGAAGCCTTCGTCGATCATCTCGGCTGGGTCGGCTTCGATCCGACCAACCGCGCCTGTGCGACAGATGCGTATATTCGCACCGCCATCGGCCTCGACTATGCTGAGGCCTGCCGATCCGCGGCGTCCGCAGCGGCGGCGGGGTCGAGACCATGAGGGTGAGGGTCAGTTTTCCAAGCCAACCAACAACAGCAAAGCCAATAGGGAGGACACGTGACTTATTGCGTCGGCATCCTGCTCGATGAGGGCGTGGTGCTCGCCTCGGACTCGCGCACCAACGCGGGCATCGACCGGGTCTCCACGTTCCGCAAGATGTTCACTTTCGAGAAGCCGGGCGACCGCTTCTTCGCGCTTGTGACCGCGGGCAATCTCTCCCTCACGCAAGGGGTGATCAGTCTGCTCGGCGAATGGCTCAACACCGAGGATCCCGAGCAGGACCTGTTCGCGGTGAGCTCGATGTTCGGGGCGGCCCGCGTCGTCGGCACGGCGCTGCGCGAGGTCCACAAGATCGACGGCGGCTATCTACAGCAGCGCGAGGTGGACTACACCGGCTCCTTCATTCTTGCCGGGCAGCTCAAAGGCGGCCAGCTCAGGCTGTTCATGGTCTACGATGCCGGCAACTTCATCGAGGCGATGGGCGACACGATGTATTTCCAGATCGGCGAGGTGAAATACGGCAAGCCCATCCTCGACCGCATCATTCAACCCGGCACGAGCTTGAGCGACGCCGCCAAATGCGCGCTGATCTCGTTCGAACTCGACGATGCGCTCGAACGTTTCGGTGGGACCGCCCATCGATCTTCTGATCTACCGGCGCAACTCGCTGAAGAAAGACTTCGTGACCCGGCTCGAGGATGACGATCCTTATCTCCAGGCCATCCGCGAGGGCTGGGGCGGCGCCATCCACAAGGCCTTCCACGCCATCAGCCACGATCCCGGCTGGACGTTCTGACCGGCAACGCCGTCTCCGCAATAGCCTAATAGCCGCGGTTGGGGCCTCCGCCCGGCGTGAAACTGCTCGAGGGCGCATAAGGGGAAGAGCTCGCGCCGCCGCTCGGTCCCGCCGGAGTGCTTCTTACGCTGCTCAAGCCGACGTCGGTCCGTTTCGCGGGGCTCGCTTCCTGGATGATCTGCGCGGTCAAGTCGCGCATCTCCTCCAGTTGATGCACGAAGGTCTCCATCTGCTTCCGCACGTGCTGGCTCTGCAGCTCCATGGCCTGGTTGAGGTCCTTGCTATTCGGCGAGCCGCATCGCCAGAGCGAAATTCGCCTCGGCATTGAGGCGGGTGATCTCGGCGATCTTGGCGTTGAGCGCATAGAGGCTCGCCCGCCCCGATGGCGAGCTGTTCTCGAGCGACTTCCACGTCTTCTCGCTGGTCGAGACGAAGGTCTCGAAGGCCCGCTCTGGCTTGCTCGATGCTCATCTTCATGAGCTCGCGCAGCGCTTCCGGAATCTCCGGCTTCATGAATGCGTCATTGGCCATGCTACTCTCCTGTTGCGGTACTTGCCCTCTGTCCTGCGGCGGTGGCTCCGGCGGCGGCGGCTTGGAGCCTGCGGTCCTTTGGCGCGCGGCCTTCTCCATGGCCAACAGCATCGTGCAATAGGGCCACCACGCGGCCCACAAAAAGTTCTTGAACAGCAACAATAGCATGAGCCCATTCCTTGCGGGAGCGACCCGCCGCGGCCGTCATAGAAATATCATGGCCGAAAGGGAGGTGGTCTGCGAGGGTTACGTCGAACATGCTTTCCAAGCGCCCGGGGGCGATGCGGCTTGGCGCCCCTCGCGATTGCTAACCTTTGAACAACCAGGCTTGCGTTAGAACGCTTGGTCTGGCGGCCGGGAGGCGACACGGGAATGAACATCCACATTCATCACTTCCACTCCAAGGGCGCGGTCGCCGACCAAGCCGCGCTCGAGCAGTTCCAGAAGCAATGGGCGACCTATCAGAAATTGGTGGATACCGACGCGCTCGCCCATAAGGAGGTGGGGACGATCCTCCACGGCGCGCTGAAGGCGATCGCCGAAGCCATTCGCCTTTCTCGACATTGCCTGCGGCGATGCGGGCCAGATGAGGCGGGCGCTCGCCGGCACCAAGGTCAGCCACTATCACGGCATCGATCTGTCCGAGCCCGCGCTCGAGCTTGCCGCCAAGAATCTTGCGGGGGTTCCGTTCGAAGTCGAGCTCGACCACCGCGACTTCGTGACGGCCCTGACGCGCAGGCCAGAGCCTGCCGACGCGGCCTGGTGCGGGCTCTCGATCCATCACCTCTCGACCGAGGGCAAGCTCGCGCCTGCTGAAGGCGATCCGCGGCTCGACCAGCGGCTTTCTCATGATCTACGAGCCGACCTTGGCCGACGGCGAGACCCGCGAGGGATATTTGGAGCGCTTCCGGCGCGTGAACCGTCCGGCCTGGACCTTCCTCTCGGATGACGAGTGGGCGCAGATCGACCATCACGTCACCACCTGCGACTATCCCGAGACGGCCGCCACCTGGCTCGATCTTGGCCGCAAGGCAGGGTTCGCGGACGCGCGCGAAATCTTCTGCGACCCGACCGGCTTCTACCGCATCTACCGCTACGACTGCTAGGAAGCCGAGCGATGCAAAGGATAAGATGAAAGGCTTAACCCTCGCGCGGGTAGTTCGGGGATTCGCGGGTGATGGTCACGTCGTGCGAATGGCGCGCGCTTACTCGGCGGCGAGCCTCACATACTCGCCTTTGCCGACCGGGCAGGCGGCCCACAGCTCTTCGAGCGCGGCGATGAGCGTGGCGATCTCGGCGTCGGTGTGCACCGGCGACGGGGTGAAGCGCATGCGCTCGGTGCCGCGCTTCACGGTGGGATAATTGATCGGCTGCACGTAGATCCGGTAGTGGGTGAGGAGCGTGTCGGTCACCGCCTTGCAGTGCACCGGATCGCCGACCATCACCGGCACGATGTGGCTCGGATTCTCCATCACCGGCAGGCGGGCCTCGGCCATCAGATTTTTCACCTTCCGCACCCGCTCTGTCAGCCGCGCGCGCTCGATCTCGCTCCGTTTCAGGTGCCGGATCGAGGCAAGCGCGCCGGCGGCGATGGCCGGCGCCAGCGAGGTGGTGAAGATGAAGCCTGGCGCATAGGAGCGGATGGCGTCGCAGCAGGCAGCGCTTGCCGCGATATAGCCGCCCATGACGCCGAAGCCCTTGGCGAGCGTGCCGTTGATGATGTCGACGCGATGCATGACGCCGTCGCGCTCGGCGATGCCGCCGCCGCGCGGGCCGTAAAGGCCGACGGCATGCACCTCGTCGATATAGGTGAGCGCTCCGTATCTTTCCGCGAGATCGCAGATCGCGGCGACCGGCGCGATATGACCGTCCATCGAATAGACGCTCTCGAACACGATGATCTTCGGCGTTCCGAGCGGCACGGCTTTGAGCTTCTCCTCGAGATGCTCGAGGTCGTTATGGCGGAAGATGTGCTTCTCGCCGCCGCCCCGGCGGATGCCCTCGATCATCGAGGCATGGTTCTTCTCGTCGGAGAAGATCACGAGCCCCGGCATCAGCCGCTGCAAGGTGGAAAGGGTCGAGTCGTTGGCGATATAGGCGCTCGTGAAGAGGAGTGCCGACTCCTTGCCGTGAAGGTCGGCGAGCTCGGCCTCGAGCTCCACGTGATAATGAGTGGTGCCGGCGATGTTGCGGGTGCCGCCGGAGCCTGCGCCCACTTCCTCGATCGCCGCGTGCATGGCGGCGCGCACCGACAGGGTGCTGGCTCATGCCGAGATAGTCGTTGGAGCACCACACCGTTACGCCGCGAGTGCCGCCCTCGGCGAAATGGTCGGCGGCAGGATAGGCCCCGCAGCGGCGCTTGAGGTCGGCGAAGACGCGATAGCGGCCTTCCTCGTGCAGCGCATCGAGATATTGGCGGAAACGGGACTCGTAATCCATGTCTCAAGCCTCGATCATCTCAACCCTAACCGGCCTCTGCCCAGGCCGGGGAGCCGTGGATATCGTTGCTCGGCCGCAAACGGCAAGCTCTTTAATCCACGCCTCTCATATTAACGCCGGCGTCAGGGGCGGCGTTCAAGGGTTAAGTAGCATCAATCGCAGCGCCGTCACAAGCGCCCCCAAGCCCATGGTGGAGCGGCATTTTTGCCGCATCCTCGTCTTAGCGGCGCTCCGGCTGGCGCGTCTTGATCTGCCTCAAGCTTGCCATCGCGGAGGCGGCTTTACCGAACGCCAAGGACTTCCTGCTAAGCACGCGGCAACGGTCGCGTGAGTCGACCCAAGGTCAGGGAAAAACGGGGCGTCCTCAACCATGATCGGAAGTCAATCCTTAAAGCGGGCAGGAATTCTCTACCCGAAGCTGCCAAGAGGCGCAGGCTTTTTGCTTGGCGCCGTCGCAGCGGCGCTCGTCGTGGTGACCATCACCGGCGCAGGTCTCATGCTTTCGGGTGGCGTCGCCGGGGTGCGGGGCGCGGCCTCAGGCGACTCCGGCCATTATCGTCTGCCCCCGCCTCAGCTCTCATTGGGTACGGTCCCGCTCAAGCGGCGTGACGGGGCGCTCGGCTAGCCCCTCGGCCCTAGGGAGGCGGAGATCACTTCTTCGCGGATTCCGGCGCATACGTCTTACCGGCGCAAGCCGGTATCCAGGGCATCGGCACGGCGCATGCGGCTTCTGGAACCCGGCTCGCGCCGGGGTGACGTTAGTCCCGGCTTGCGCCGGTATGACAGGAGTTCGTGGTTTTCGCCGGTATGACGTGATTCCTAGCCCAGGATGTTGGCGGTCGCGAGCCAAATTTGGCGCAATGAATCGCGCTCAAGAGGCTTGCCAACAAGGAGAATCAAAGATGCCTCGATCCTGTGCCGAAACTGCGCATGGATTAGGCAATGGCCGCTCCCTGCCTGCGCGATGCGAGCGCTCAGCCGAAGTCTCGCCGGCGAGACTTCGACCTCCCTGCCGAGGTTAGTCCAAGGAATTGACAACGCTTAGCTTTCTGGCAGGATCGGGCGTCTACCGGCCCTGACTTGGCGGCCGGTTTCGTGGCGGAAATGTCACAAGAAGACCAAAAACGTCCGCGCCCGCTTCGTTAGCAATTTACCTTCCCGACGGAACGCGTATAAGCAGATTTCAGAACTCTCATTCGGGGGGATTTCTGCCTAAATCATGGCGGGGTTTCGTCCGAACGGTGCCGAGAGGCGAATTCGAAGCGAGAGTTTGGGTTTAGGCAATTTATCAGGGAAGGTGGAGATGGACATGTTTGGGGGACTGACAAAAACATCCAGCCGCATCGCCATCGCAGCCGCATTTGGCTTGATGCTTGGCGGGTTCGCGTTCAAGGCGACCCCCGCTAAAGCAGCGGACCTCGGCGGCGATTGCTGCGCGGATCTCGAGGAGCGGGTGGCCGAGCTTGAAGCGACGACCGTCCGCAAGGGCAACAAGAAGGTCTCGGTGACCCTCTCCGGTTGGGTCGTCAAGACCATCAACTGGTGGGACGACGGCGACAATCGACAGCTTCGTCGTCGGCGACAAGGACTACGACCTTGGCTCGCCGCTTCGCCATCACCGGCGTCGGCGACGATCGCGCCCGGCTGGTCGGCGGGTTACAACATGACCGTGACGTGCGCCGGCAGCGTCGGACCTGTTCGCCAGCCGGCGCGAACGCGTTCGGCACGCGTCCAATCAGTTCGACGAGTTCGACGGCACGTTCGGCGGCATCAACACGCTCTACTCGTATATCTACATCAAGAGCGACACGTGCGGCACCCTGAACTGGGGTCATCTGAGCCCGGCGTCGGACAACCCGGCGGTTCTCGCCGACATTTCCGGCACGGTGATCGAGTCGAACGCGGTGTTCTTCGAGGGCGCCGAGCTTCTTCCTGCGGCCTAAGGGCACGCAGGCAACAGTTATCAGCGGCCTTACCAGCGCTGACGTGGCACAGACTTCCTGCCTGCCAGGGCTCGGCGGCTGGCATCGGCGCGGACTGCTTCGGCGCTGCCAGAGCCGGCGGTTCGCTACGATTCGCCGACTTGGGGCGGCTTCCGGTTCGAGACCTCTTACGGTACGAACACTCTGACGACCATCCGGCGGGCACCGTCCGTGTCGACGCACGGACGTCCAATTTCTGGGACGTCGCGGTGTTCTACACGGCGGATTGGAACAGCATCAAGCTGTCGGCGGCTTCTGCCTACACCTGGCAGGAGAACGGCAGGCTCACCAACGACTTTCAACTTTGTTACTGGTGCCTTCACCGGCAACGAGGTTGACCTGTTCCAGGTCGGCGCCAGCATCATGCACAAGCCGTCCGGCCTCGGCATCTACGGCTTGTATCAGACACGAGGAGATCGACGGGACGATTCAGCGTTTCGATAACCGATGCTTCGCACGCGATGTCAACTCCGTCAGCATCAGGGCAATCCCGACACCGATGTCTGGTATGTGAAGCCCTTCTGGCGGAAGGCCTGGAGCCCGATCGGCGCCACGGTGCTCTACGGCGAATATGGCCAGTATAACGACCAGTTCTCTGCCGGCTCGGCAATCTGCTGAACTTCGGGCTCGGCTCGGATCGAATGTCGGGGCCGTTCTGCGCCAATGCTGGCTGCCCAGTGCCGTGGACGTGCTCGTGACCGGCTCAGAAGTGCAGCGCTGGGCCTCGGCGTGGTGCAGGAGATCAACTCGGCCGCCATGCATCTCTTCGCCAGATGGCAGCACCAGGAGCTCGACGTCGATCTTGCTGGCTTTGACGGTCGGTATCGGCGGTGCAATGGCGACGGCGCGGCTGCAAGATCAACCAGAGCTTCGACGACTGGGATCTGTTCCAGGTTGGTGGCATCATCTTCTTCTAAGCCACACATCCGGAACTCACATCCAACGGAAGCCGCCCTTCGGGGCGGCTTCTTTTTTTGTTAATCGGGCGCACGAAACCAGATGCCGTCATCCCGGCGAAAGCCGGGGTCAGGCCCAGCGACGTGCGGGTTGCCTTACGATTCGGCTTCGCCGGAATGAAGTTCCGGTTTGGCGCGGACTTGGCTATGATGGAGGCTCGACCGTCCAGAATGGCGGGGGAAACGGCGTGAGGGCCAAGCGGGGGCTGACCGCTGGGTCATGCTTTGCGTAGTCCCTGCGGTTGCGCTCGCCGTCGCCGCGCGCCAGCTCTATCTCAGCACGACGGACGACTTGTCGACCTGGAAGGGCGGCGGCATGGGCATGTTCGCCGGTGCCGAGATCAACACCCGCTACGCCAAAATCTATCTGCGTAGTTCCCGATGGCAGCCGCCAGCCGCTGCTGCGGCTCACCCAGTCACAAGAAGAGCTCAAGCCACAAGCTCTCAATTATCCGAGCGAACGGAATATGCGGACGCTCGCTCAGGCCATCAAGGCCACCACCTGGTGGGCCAGCACCACTCGCATACCGCTCAATGTGTTCGACGAGGACGGGCAGAAGGTCCAAGACGGCACCGACCAGCTCTACGATCTTTATCCGGCGCACCCACGGACCAGCTCGGAGCTGGCTGAGTGCGAGCGTCGAGATCGAATATTGGAAGGCGACCTATGATCCCCAGACGAAGGAGTATGTCGGTGCGCTCGTGCGCACGTTCAAATTCGAGGAATGACGTGACATGACTAGCGTCGCCGAGATTCGCTGGCCGGACTCCGCTCGTTGAGCGGCTCAGTCAGGTTTTGAAGGACATCCGCAAGGCGAGACTCGGTTGCGTACCTCACCTTGTTCCTCGCCGTCGTGTTCGGTTTCACCTCATGGTACTACCAGTTTTCGGCGCAGCTTGCCCTGCTCATCGTCCTGCTGGTGCCGGCCCTGGCCAAAAGACCGGCGCTTTGGGGTCTTTTGGCGATCGTGGCGTCGATCACGGTCGTGCTCGAACGCGACCTGGCCGACAATCATAAATATCTGCTCTGCTACTGGCTGTGGGTCATGTGCGTCGCGCACATCCCGGACGGGCGCGAGCTAAGGGACCGGATCATCCGGTTCAACGCCCGGTTTTTCCTGGTGTTCATCTTCTTCGGAGCGGCGCTGCAGAAATTCCTGTCGTCGAGCTATATGTCCGGCGCCATGTTCGAGCTGGAGCTGCTGCTGGACCCGCGGTTCCAGGCCTTCGCCCATCTTGTCGGCATCGACGCAAACCTGGCGCAGGAGAGCTTGAGGCGGGCTCTCCTGTTGTCGAACTCCGTACGTTCAGGTGCTCAACGACAAGGTCCTGCTCATGTCGGACGATCGCGTGCATTTCGTAGCCAATCTCATCACGCTTTACGATTTTTACGTGCAGGTCGCCATCGGAGCGCTCTTGCTGTTCCGCCGTACAATCACCGACGTGCATCGCCCATCTGCTTATCCTGTTTTTCATTTTTACGACCTACCTGCCGGCGCCTGTTTTTGGCTTCGGTTTTACGCTGGCGGTCCTCGGCTTTGCCCTGGTGAAAGAGCGCTCGCAATCTCTCAGCGCGGCCTATCTCGTCTCCATGGCCGCGGTTCTGCTTCTATCAAGTGCCGTGGCGCGACTGGGTGTTGGGAACGTGAATCTCGATCGCGAGCTCAAGCCGGACAGCCGCATCGTCGTGGTCTATGACGGCGATTGCCCGCTTTGCAGCAGCTATATCCGCATGACACGCCTGCGCAAGGCGGTGGGGCGCCCAACCCTGGTGAACGCACGCGAGCGCCCGGAGCTCGTCAAGGCTCTGGCGGAAAGCGGCGTGAATCTCGATGCGGGTATGGCGGTGTACTACCAGGGCCGCCTGTATGTGGGGAGCGATGCTGTGCACCTCCTCGCCCTCCTGACCACACCCGTCGATCTTGCCAATCGGCTTGCCGCCGCGGTTCTGGGGCGAGAAAGCCTAGCCCGCGGGCTTTACCCCCTTTTCGCGCGGGCCGCAATCTCCTCTTAAGGCTCAAAAACAGGCCGCAATTCGCTGCGCTGCTGAAGCAAATGCGGGCCGGTCACACTGCACCGCAACCTTCCTCTGGCATGGAGAGGGAGGACTTAAGGTAAGCACGCTCCTCTTGTCACCTTACCGCGAAGCGGCATAACACTGCGCACGGCCAACCCCGAAACCTGGCTTTGGCTGCGACGGGCCCGCCGGGCGCAGAGGGTTGTGAAAGGCCGGTAAACGGCGCTATCTGTGAAAGGATGCGGACCCTCGGAGAACGCCAAGCCCGCCTTTCGACGAGAACGCCCATGCAGAAAGAAGTTCCGGCGACCGACCTCCCGCACCCCCGTTCTCACCGTCAAGAACGTCTCCTACTGGTACGGGGCCAAGCAGGCCCTCGACGACGTGAGCTTCGAGGTCTATCCCGGCAGGGTCACGGCGCTGCTCGGTCCCAACGGCGCCGGCAAGACCACGCTGTTTTCGCTCATCACGCGGCTGTTCGATGCGCCTACCGGCCGCATCGAGATTTGCGGCCGCTCGGCGTCGGAGTGGGGCGCCAAGGCGCTCGGACCGCTCGGCGTCGTGTTCCAGCAGCCGACGCTCGATCTCGACCTCACGGTCAAGCAGAATTTGCGCTATTTCGCGGCGCTCAGAGGCCTGAAGCGCAAGGACGCCGATGAGCGGATGCTCCGTGCGCTCAAGGCCCTCGACATGGAGGAGCGGATCGGCGAGCGCGTGCGCTCGCTCAATGGCGGCCATCGCCGCCGGGTCGAGATCGCCCGCAGCCTGCTGCACAGCCCCAAGCTTCTCCTCCTCGACGAGCCGACCATCGGGCTCGACGATCCGACGCGGCGAGCCATCGTGCGCCACGTGCATGATCTGGCGCGAACCGACAATATCGGCGTGCTGTGGGCCACGCATCTGTTCGACGAGGTGGAACCCGACGACGACCTGCTCGTGATCAGCCGCGGGAAGATCGTGGCGCGGGGCAAGGCCAAGGACGTGGTGGCCGAGACGGGGGCGAAGGATCTCGGCGGCGCCTTCACGCTGCTCATCGGCGGCGACACCGAGGAGGACGTCGCCGCATGAGCGTCATGCATTACGTCCGCGCCTTCTTCGGCATCGTCTGGCGCGAGCTGCTGCGCTTCCTCCAGCAGCGCGAGCGGTTTTTCGCGGCCTTGGTTAGGCCACTGATTTGGCTCATTATTTTTGCCGCGGGCTTCCGCGCCGCGCTCGGCATCTCGATCATCCCGCCGTACCAGACCTACATCACCTACGACGTGTACATCACGCCGGGCCTGCTCGCGATGATCCAACTGTTCCAGGGCATGCAGAGCTCGCTGTCGATGGTCTACGACCGCGAAATGGGCTCGATGCGGGTGCTGCTCACCACGCCGCTCCCGCGCTGGTTCCTCTTGCTCTCGCGCCTGTTCGCCGGCGTGCTCGTCTCGCTGTTCCAGGTCTACGCCTTTGTCCTCGTCGCCTGGTTGTGCGGCGTGGAGCTGCCGCCTTGGGGCTACCTCGCGGCGCTGCCGGCGCTGATCCTGACGGGCATGATGTTCGGCTCGCTCGGCATGCTGCTGTCCTCGACCATCAAGCAGCTCGAGAACTTCGCCGGCATCATGAACTTCGTGATCTTCCCGATGTTCTTCGCCTCCTCGGCGCTCTATCCGCTGTGGAAGATGCGGGAGGGGAGCCTGTGGCTCTATTACATCTGCCTCTATAACCCGTTCACCTGGGCCGTCGAGCTGATCCGCTTTGCCTTCTATCTCGAGGTCAACTGGCAGGCGCTCGGCATCGTGGGCGGGTGCACGCTCTTGTTCCTGGCGCTGTCGGTGTGGGCCTACGACCCGGCGCGCGGCATTCAGCAGCGCAAGGTGGCCGTCCCGGTCGCGGGATAGGGCTCAGCCGCCGATGAAATTGGCGGGATGGCGCCGCAAGAGATCGGCGTGGATCGCCTCGATCGCGTGCGCGTCACGCTCGGCTCGCGGCACCTCGATGGTCTCGACCGCGACGACGCGCGTCGGCCGCGGCGCGAGCAGCACGAGCTGATCGGCGAGCAGGATCGCCTCGCGGGCATTGTGGGTGACGAGGATGGCGGTGGTAGGCCTGGCCTGCCAGACCTCGAGCAAGAGACGCCTGAGCCGGTCGGCGGTGCGCTCGTCGAGGGACACGAAGGGCTCGTCCAGCAAGAGAAGATCGGGCTTGGTGGCGAAGGCGCGGGCGAGAGCCACCCGTCTCGCCAAGCCCAGCGACAGCTCTTGCGGGTAGCGCGGCAGCATGTCGGCGATGCCGACGGCCTGGGCCAGCCACTCGAGATCGGCCTCCGAGAAGTCGGGCGCGGCGACCAGCTCGATATTCTGCCGCACCGTCCGCCAGGGCAGAAGACGCGGCTCCTGGAACATGACCCCGATGCGCGCGCCCTCGGGGACATCGACCTCGCCGGTGAAGCGGTCGTCCAGGCCGGCGACGATGCGCAACAGCGTGGTCTTGCCGCAGCCGGACGGGCCCATCAGCACCGTCATGCTCTCGGATTTGACCTCGAGGACAAAGTCGCGGATGGCCGGCACGAGCGTGCCGTCGGCCCCGACATAGGTCTTCTCCTCGATGCGGATTTCAAACCGGCTTGTTACGCCAGCGTGTTGAGTGTCGTTCAATGGGCTGCACCAGTAGATATTCGATTGCCAGCATGACGGCGACGAAGGCCAGGGTATAGCCGAGGATCGCCGTCACGTTGAAAAGCTGAAAGTTGAGATGAAGCTCGAAGCCGACGCCGTTCGGACGCCCGAGCAGCTCCACGACGAGCACGATCTTCCAGATCAGCGAGATGCCGGTTCGCGACGCCGCCGCGAAATAGGGCTGTAGCTGCGGCAGGGTGACGTTGCGCAGCTTGCTCAGCGGCGACAGCCGGTAGGCGCGCGCCATCTCGTCGAGACCGGGGTCGAGCGCGCGGGCGCCTTCGCGCAAGGTGACGACGACGTTGGGGATCTTGTTGAGGGCGACGGCGCCGATGGCCGCGGCCTCGTTCAGCCCGAACCACACATAAGCGAGGATGATGATGACGAGGGCGGGGAGATTGAGCAGCACGATCAGCCAGGGATCGAGCGCGCGGTCGAGCGCCGGCATCTGCCCCATGGCGAGGCCGATGACGCTGCCGATCGCCATCGCCACCACGAAGGACGCCACGACCCGCCACAAGGTGATGCCGAGCTCGGTCAGGAGGTCGCCATGCACGGTCTCCTGGTAGATATATTCGAGCACTTTGCCCGGGTCCCGGCAGGAGCCGGCTCTGCGCGATCTCCGCGGCAATGAACCAAATGAGCAAGAAGCCTGCGACGGAGAGGACCGAAACGAGAGGGCCGCGGAAGATGCTCGCCCCTCGCGCGGCGTCGGTGCGGGCAAAGGTGACGCTCATGGCTTGCCACCGTGCCAGAACGTGCCGGGTGCGAGGTCGGTGCCGGGGCCGACGAGCTTCTCGCCGCCAAGCTCGCGCAGGAACTGGTACAGGACCTTGGCGTCGGCCTCGTTCTCGGCGGCTGGAGCGCTCGGGAATGCCCTCGCGGTAGCGGCGTCTCAAGCGCCTCGAAGGTCGCGTCGGTGAAGGTCGGATCGTTCTCGCCCATCATCGGCTTCAGCCGGTCCCATTCTTCGTTAGAGGTCGCGAGCAGCTCGTCGGCCTTGGCCGCCGCGCGCAGAAATGCTTGAATTGCTTCAAGATTTTGCTTCGCCCAGCTCTCGCTGAAGACATAGCCGACCATGGCGACCTCGCCCTTGGCGCCAAGCTCGCGCACCACGTCCTCGACCCCGATCAGCTGGGTGAAGCCTTCGGCCTCAAGCCTTGCCGCATAGGGCCAGAAATTGAGCACGGCATCGAGCTCGCCCTGCTTCGCCCGTTCGGCGAGGAGGGGAGGCGCGCCGTATTCCGGCTTGGTCTCCGTCCTCAGGTCGAGATTGGCGGTGCGCAGCGCATAGGCCACGAGCAAGAGCCAGCTCTTGTCGAGCGGGCCTCCCGCCACGCCGAGCCTCTTGCCCTTGAGATCGCCGAGCGTCTTGATGGGCGAGTTGGGGGGCACCATGATGGCGCCGAGCGCGGTGGTGAACGGCGAGAAGGTGAAATCGCCGCCGCCGCTCCGCTCCCGCGAGACCCACAGCCAATCGGTGGCGATGATGTCGACCGAGCCGCCCTGCAAGCCCACGGTGGTCGCCTGGGTGCTTGCCAGCGGCACGATGTCGAGATCGATGCCTTCGGCCTTGTCGAGGCCGTTGGCATGGATGGTGTCGAGCAACCAGCTGACCGTGCCGAATTTCAGTACGCCGATGGTGACCTTGTTCGACGCGCTCGCGGGCTGCCCGAGGGCAAGGCTGGCGATGGCGCAGAGCAGAAAAGCTAACAGTCCTGACCGCAACGGGCGCTCCTCCACGTTGTTATGGCTCCAATCCAATTGCGTTGGGGGCTAGCCAGGCGACGAGGGCACGCGGGCCCTTCCGCCGCAGGCGCGGCAAACGCGGCCGTGGTCCTTGGGCGAGGCCCGGAAGAGATATGGCGCGTCGTCGGCGAGAGTGGCGGCGCATACTCTACCGATCCCGGCGCGGTTGGCAAGGTTCCATTGCCGGATGGGCAAATCTTCCCGCAGTGCAGCGTCCAGGACTCCCCATTGGCATCACGACGGCGCCTTCAGACGGTAGCCATGACCGCGCACAGTCTCGAGCAAGGGCTCGCGCCCGGGCGTATCGATCTTGCGCCGGAGCCGCGCGATATAGACGTCGACGACATTGGTGAGAGGGTCTTCGCTGTAGCCCCAGACCTGGTTGAGGATACGGGTGCGGGAGAACACCCGGCCGGGCGCACTCATCAGCAGCTCGAGGATGGCGAGCTCCTTGGCCGTGAGCTTGATGGTATCGCTGCCGCGCCTTACTTCGAGCAGCTCCCGATCGAGAACGAGATCGGCAACTTGCAGGATGTTGGAGCTCGGCGCGAAGTTGTGCGAGCGGCGCACCAGCGCCTCGATGCGGGCCAGCAGCTCATCGAAATCGAAGGGCTTGGTGAGGTAGTCGTCGGCGCCGATCTTGAGGCCCTTGATCTTGTCCTCCAGCGCATCCATGGCGGTCAGCATCAGGATCGGCGTATGGTCGCCCTCGAGCCGCAGGCGCTGGCAAACGTCATAGCCGTGCATGTCGGGCAGCATCAGATCGAGCACGATGACGTCGAACTCGCCGGTCTTGGCGAGGTCGACCCCTTCGCTGCCGGAGGAGGCGACGGTAACCCCATGATTCTCCGCCCGAAGTCCGCGGTCGATGAAGTCGGCGACGCGCGGCTCATCTTCGACCAAGAGCACGTTCACGCGTTTGCCTCCGTGGTGTCGGCCGGCAATGCGACCGTGACCGTGGTTCCTTCGCCTGGGCGACTCGCCATTTCGATCCTTCCTTTATGGGCCTCGACGATGGCCTTGGCGACCGGCAGGCCGAGCCCGAGGCCCTCTTCGTTCATCGCCGCGGCGCTGCCGCCCCGGCGGAAGCGCTCGAACACCCCTTCCAGCTCCTCCGGCGGAATGCCGATGCCGCGGTCGGAAACGCGTACCCTGACTTCGCCGTCGGCGCTGCCGATCTCGACCTTCACGGCCCCCTTGGATTTGGAGTACCGCACCGCATTATCAAGAAGCACGAGGAAAAGCTGCCTGAGCCTCGCCGGGTCGCCTCGCACCATGTCATGCGCGGTGCCGTTGACAAAGGCGACATCCACGCCCTTCCCGTGGGCGATCACGTTGGCATCGCCGCACACCTTCTTGAGCAGGTCGCCGAGATCGATGGGCTGCAAGTTGAGGCGTGCGGCGCCGGCACCCTGACGGGCAATGAACAGAAGGTCGTTAACGAGAACGGAAAGGTGCTTGGCCTGCTCGACGATGCGCTCGATCGAGCGCTTATATTCGGGAACCGGCTTATTCGCTCCGCGCAGCGCGATCTCGCCCTCGCCGCGGATGACGGTCAGCGGGGTGCGGAGCTCGTGGCTGATATCGGCGAAGAAGCCGCGGCGGGTCTCGTCGATCTGGCGCAAGGACTCGTTGGCCTGGCGAAGCTCCTCGGTGCGCTCTTCCACTTCCGTTTCAAGGTTGGCATGGGCGTCCTGCAAGGCCTTCTGGTGGGCCTGGAGATCCCCCGCCATGCGATTGAAGCTCCGGCCGAGATCGGCGAACTCGTCGCGGCCGGAAACGGCGATGCGATGGGAGAGATCGCCTTCGGCGAGCTTGGCGGTGCCGCGCAAGAGTTCGGCAAGCGGGGCGCGCAAGCCGCGCAACAGGAGCAGCACAAGCGCAAGCGTGGCGAGCACGGCGAGCACGGCATGGATTTGGCTTACCCGCTCGAGCCGGCCCAAGAGCTGGGCGGCGTCGGCATCGATCCTGATCACTTCGGCGGTCTCGTCGGCGACACCGACCTCGATCAGCTCGTTGAGCTTCTGGTCGATGCCCCCTTTGAGGAGATCGATCAGCCTTTGCCAGGCGACGTCAGGACGGCCGCGGCTGCGCAACTGCTCGACCTCGCCGAGCTGATCCAAAGTGTGCTGGAACTCCTGCCTGATCTGAGCCAAGCGCTCAAGCTCGGCGGATTCGGCCTTGCGCTCCTCCGGCGCGACGATGGCGAGCTCTTTCTCGCTCAGCTCCTGCAGGGCCGCGAGATCGGAATCGATGACCTTGTGCAGATAGGCGGCGCCCAAAGGCCGGTCGCTAATCCCGGTCAGAAGCGTATCCGTCCAGGCCTTGAACAGCTGCTGGCTATGACGCGAGAGCTGCAGCTGCCGCTCAAGCTGCTCGTGGGCGAGGCGCGAGCGGGTCAGATAGCTGTTCGACCGGGTCACGCCCCAAAAGGCGAGCGCGGCCGCCGAAAGCGACATGGCAAGAAGCAATCCTGCGGTGACGAGGAGCTTCGTCTGGTAACGCATCGTAGATCTCAAGGCCTCCCTTGCCGCGCGGGGCTAGGGGGAGGCGTCATTTGCTCAGGCGCGATGGAAGAGCCCTGCCGCGCCGCTGAAGAATATCCAAATTCTCTATAGCGCAATTCCCCTGATACTTGAGGGTGTCTTGCAGCCCACATCATGAATTTTTCATGTTTGCGTCAGGTTCCTTTCATGTTTGGGTCGGGGGTCCTCAATGGCGCTCCCTCCTTATTGGAAACACAGGCATTTTTTTTGCCAAGGTTGCCCAGAAGAGATTTGCTAGTCTCGGGCGATAAGAATCGAGCTTAGCAGGGCTCAATCTGGGGGACGGCTCTTGCGACACGATCTGAACCTACTGCGCCATGCGCAGCGCTTGGCGCTGACGGCTGCGGTTTCGGCGCTGGCAGCGCTCAGGGCTGACCATTATCACCACGAAAGTTGCTCTCGCCGAATTCGAGATCCAGGAATCCAACATCGAGAAGGGGAGGGTCGAGCTCGAATATCGCGGCGCCGTTCATTGGGGCTTTCCCAAGGCTGAAAAGGAAGAGGCCGGAGAGGGCGATGAGGCTGGCGCGGCGCAGGAAGAAGCAGCTGAAATCCCGCTGCGCCAGAGCCACGAACTTGAGGTCGAGTATGGTGTCACTGAGTGGTGGCTGGTTACGGTCACACTTGGCGCCGAGCAGCCCTTAGGCGAGGAATTCAATTTGACTTCGGTCGAATTCGAAACTCAGGTCGAATTCATCGAGCGTAAGGGCAATGGCATCGGCTTTGCCTTCCAGGGGAGTTACACGCAAGCGACGATCTCTGGCGAGGCCAACGAGATCGAGTTCGGTCCCATCGTCGAGCTGGCTAAGCGGACAGCTTGTGCTGACGCTCAATCCTCTCTTCACCGCCCAAGTCGGCGACAACGCGGAGACTGATGGCCTCGGCTTCCAATATGGCTGGCGCGCCGAATACGACTTCGCCAAGCATTGGGGGGTCGGCGCCGAGATGTTCGGCGAGATCGAGGATCTCGCCAATGCCGGCTCCTTCGACGACCAGAACCACAGCATCGGCCCAACCTTGTTCTACAAACCCGGCGACGACGATGACGACGAGGGCGGGGGCAATGGCGGCGACGACGACAAAATGAAAGTCGGCGGCCCGCCCGAGATGGAGTTCTCCTTGAATGTCGGCGTTCAGTTCGGCCTGACCGACGTCACCTCCGACACGGCGCTGAAATTCCAGGGCACGCTCGAGTTCTAAAAGGCCCGGCCTGATTCGAGACGCGGCCTTCGCGGGGAAGCGGAGGCCGCTCGCTTTTGCCTTGACGAAGCCGGGCATCCATCGCCATCTGATCCTTCGCCATGATGATCAAGGTCCTCGGTTCAGCGGCAGGCGGCGGCTTCCCGCAGTGGAATTGCAACGGCCGCAACTCGGCCGACGTGCGTAAGGGTGCGGCGGGGCTCGCGCCGCGCACCCAGGCTTCGGTCGCCGTGAGCGCCGATGGGGGCCAATGGGTCCTGCTCAACGCCGCCCCTGATCTGCGTCAGCAAATCAACGACACGCCGGAGCTCCATCCGGCGCCGGACGGCGGCCCGCGCAACAGCCCGATCAAGGCGGTGGTGCTGACCAATGGCGACGTCGATGCCGTGGCAGGACTGCTGTGCTTGCGCGAAGGCCAGCCCTTCACCGTTTATGGCACCGCCCGCGTGCTCGGCGTGCTCGCCTCCAACAACATTTTCGACGTGCTCGACCCTCGTCTGGTCAAGCGGATCGCCATGGAGTTCGGGCGGCCATTCGCGGTCGAGGGCCCCTCAGGTCCGGTGGGCATCACCATCGAGGCCTTCCCGGTGCCGGGCAAGGTCCCGCTTTATCTCGAAGACGCCGAAGCGGGGACCGGTTTCGGCACGCAGGAAGGCGACACGGCCGGCCTGAAAGTGACCGAGACGGCAAGCGGGCGCCACTTCTTCTTCGTCCCGGGATGCGCCAAGCTCGACGATGCGCTCCGCGCGCGGCTCAAGGGGGCGCCCCTGCTCTTCTTCGACGGCACGCTCTACACCAATGACGAGATGATCGCCCAAGGGCTGCTCAACAAGACGGGCGAGCGCATCGGGCATATGAACATGTCGGGAAGCGCGGGCAGCATCGAGCATTGGCCCCCCTGAACATCGGCCGCAAGATCTTCATCCACATCAACAACTCCAATCCGGCCTTGCGCGAAGATTCGCCCGAGCGGGCGGCGGTTGAGGCTGCCGGATGGGAGGTCTCCTATGATGGGATGGGAGTGCGGGTGTGACAGCACGCGCAGCGTCGCCGGCTTTCTTGAGGTAGAGCGCCGACTCTAGCTCGCGCGGGGCGTGCGCAAATCGCCGAAGGCCACGACATTGTCGGGCCGCTTTTCAGCGACCGCCTTGGCTGCGTCGCCGGCAGCGATCAGCCAATAGGCTTCGATGCGCTCGGCGAACGGCCGCGACCGCTCGGTGAACAGCCTCTCACCTTGGGTCCGTGCCTCCTTCCGCAGCGCTCTGTGGCGTCGGCGGCAGCGCTTCAAAAACGCCGCTGTCTCCTCGGGGCTGCCGAACATCATGGTCGGCGTGGACACGAGCCGGCAGAGCAAGGAGATGTCGTGGTCGTCGCCGAGGACCTGCGACAGCGACCGGGCGGCCTCAGCCCGCGCCGTAAGCTCCGACGGCCAGCACGGGGCGAGCAGTTGCATCTGCCGCCAATGATGCTGCACGCCTTTGCGCCATTCGTGCACATCCTCGTCGCGGCTCGGCGGCGAAGGCGTGCTGGAACGACTCGCGGGTCGTGCGATAGCAGCGCCTGAGGCCCTTGGCGAGCGAGCGGAAGTCGTCGGGATAGACGGCGAGGCCGGCGAAGGTTGGCCTGATCTCGAGCAAGGCCGCGCATGGCGTCCGACGCGGCGCTTCGCTCCAGATTCTGCTCCGCCGCGTGCCGCCGCTTATGGAGCCAGGCGCGCAAGGATTGGATGGGGCCTAGGCCCGGTCCCGCTCCGGTCTCCCGTTCGAGCTTATCGACGGCGTCGATCAGGGCAGCGGCGTCGCGCGCAGGCGCAAGCCCCCGGGCGATGACGGCGAGCCTATCGGTCAAAGTGGCGAAGGCGGGCTCGGGCATGCCGGGCCGGACGAGCAGAAGCAGCGAGCGGAGCCGCTTCAAGCATTTACGGGCGCTGTGCACGCCGCTATGGCGCTCCGGCGGGGTCGCCAGCGCGCCATGGGCGATCTCAAGCTCGGCGAAGGCCACGCGCCGCAATGCCTCGCTCATCGGCATCGCCGGATCGAGACGATAGCTCATCAAGCCCCCTGGACTTCCTTGAACCAACCCCAGACCAGATGATCCCCGGGGGAGGGGTTTCAGGTCAAGCTCCAAACCGCGCAGACTCAGCCCTGTGGAAGGCCTGTGGACAAATTGCGCCACGGCGCGGTCGCGGCGATCCAATTTTCCACACGCGCTTCAGGGTCTTGGCTTGTCACAATGTCGGTGATGACGGCGACGGAGTCGGCCCCCGAGGCAAGCACCAAGGGGGCGCGGTTGAGCGTGATGCCGCCAATGGCCACAAGCGGGCAGGCGAGCTCGGGAACGCCATTCGGCGATGCGGGGAAGGCCTTGCGGGGGCCAGGGCATCGCTTTCAGCGTGGTGGCGTAGATGGGACCGAGCGCGACGTAATCGGCCTTGGCGGCAAGCGCCGCCTCCAGCTCCTCGATGCTATGCGTGCTGACGCCGATCTTCACCCTCGCGGCCCTGATGGCGGAGAGGTCGGCGGCCGCCAAGTCCTCCTGGCCGAGATGCACGAAGCCGGCGCCGGCTTCGATCGCTTCGCGCCAATAGTCGTTGATGACGAGCTCGCAGTGAAAAGCAGCGCAGAGCGCGATTGCCTTCTCGATCTCGGCGCGGACGACGCTCTCCGGCTGGTCCTTGATGCGCAGCTGCACCAGCTTGATGCCGCGAGGCAGAAGGCGGGCGAGCCAGTTCGTGTCGGGGACGATGGGGTAGAAGGGATCGAGGCTGACCAAGGCCGGACGAGGATCAGGATCGATCAGGACGCGTGATCGATCTTGAAGAAGGGCGTGCCTGCGACGGGCGTAGAGGGCGAGGCCATGTCGCGCGGCTCGATCAGGCCCGCCTCGAAGGCGAGCCTGCCGGCTTCGACCGCCTTGGCAAAGGCCGCCGCCATCTTCACGGGATCGCCCGCTTTGGCCACGGCAGTATTGAGCAGCACGGCGTCGTAGCCCATCTCCATGGCCTCGGCCGCGTGCGAGGGCGTGCCGATCCCGGCGTCGATGACGAGCGGAATGTCGGGGAAATAGGCGCGCAGCGTCTTCAGCGCCTCCCTGTTGCTGAGCCCGCGCGCCGAACCGATGGGGGCGGCCCAGGGCATCAGCACGGTGCAACCGGCGGCGACCAGGCGCTCGGCGGCGCTCAAATCCTCGGTGGTATAGGGCAGAACCTCGAAGCCTTCGGCCGAGAGGGTGGCGGCGGCCTCGACCAGGCCGAACAAATCCGGCTGCAAGGTATCGTCGTTGGCGATCACTTCGAGCTTGATCCAGTTCGTGCCGAACAGCTCGCGCGCCATGTTGCGCGGTGGCGATCGCCTCTTTCGCCGTGCGGCAGCCGGCGGTGTTCGGCAATACGCGGCAACCGAGCTCTTCGATCAGCCCCCAGAAGCCCTGACCCGTGCGCGCCCGCGCCGATTCCCGCCTGAGCGAGACGGTGACGATCTCGGCGCCCGAGGCCTCGACGGCCTGCTTCAGGCTCTCCGGCGATGGATATTGCGCCGTGCCGAGCAGGAGCCTCGAGGTGAAGTCTGTGCCGTAAAGGGTGAGCATCAGCCGCCCTGCCTCGGCGCCACGATCTCGATCTCGTCGGCCGGCGCCAATTTGGTGGTCGTCCGCTTGAGGGCGGCAACGAAGCTGCCGTTCACGGCCGTGGCGATCTTCGCCTCGGCAAAGCCGAGCCGCGCGCAAAGCTCATCGAGTGTCTTGGCGTCGGTGGCGAAAGCCTCACCGTTGAGCAGGATCTTCAAGAAACACCTCCGGGTGCGTCGCGCCCGTCTCGAGATAGGCGGCGACCAATTCCGCCAGCACCGGCGCAAGCAGAAATCCGTGCCGGTAGAGACCGTTGACGTAGATATAGCCCTTCGCCACGATAATCCTAGGCCGATTGTCGGGGAAGGCGGGCCTTGCACCCGCTCCCTGCCGCACGATCTCAGCCTCGGCGAAGGCGGGGTCGAGCGCATAGGCCGCCGACAGCAGATCGAGCGCGGAGCGCAGCGTGATGGCGCCGGTCTCCTCGCTCTCGATCACCGTGGCGCCGATCATATAAAGACCGTCGCCCCAGGGGACGACATAAAGGGGAAAGCGCGGATGCAAGAGTCGCACGGGCCGCGCGAGGTTGACCTCGCGGCTCTTGACCACGATCCTCTCGCCGCGCACGCCGCGAAGCGTAGGCAGCTTGTCCTTGGCGGCGAGGCCGCGGCAATCGATGACGAGGTCGGCGCCCCTCGGCATTTCGCCGTCGCCGAGACGCAAAGCCACGCCTTCGGCCAAGACCGCGTCGAGCAGGAAGCGTAAGGCGCCCTCGGGCGCGAGGTGTGCCTCCTCGGCGTAATAGAGCGCGCCGGCGAAGCGGTCGGCGAGGCCCGGCTCGAACCCCGCAAGCTCTGCCGGCGACAGGCGCCGGTGCCCTCCCGTCATGCGGGCGAAGCGGTCGAGCTCGGCACGGTCGCGATGCGAGAGCCACGACCAGCGTGCCGTTGGCGACCGTGCCGGAATACATCTCGCGCCAAAGCGCGATGCCGCGCTTGCCGAGGTCTCGAATGACGGGCTCGGCGCTTTCCTCCTCGCAGCGGGGCGCGAGCATGGCGCCGGCATAAAGGCTGCACGCGTCGGCGAAGGGTTGCGGCGAGCGCTCGTAAAGGGTGACGGCATGACCGCGACGGGCGAGCACAAGCGCCTGCCACAGCCCAACCACGCCCGCCCCGCGCACGGCAATCGAGTGGGTCCGGCGCGTCATCAATCCCCCAGCGCCACGCCTTCGCGGCGCGGGTCGGCGCCGCCTTCAAGCCCCTCCGGCGTCACGGCGATGATGTGCTCACCGCTCGTCAAGGTGACGCGCCGGACGTCATGGCCCATGGCGTCCGAGCGACGCGGCGAGAGGGTCCCAGGCGGCGCCAGGCTCGAGCAGGACGGCTTGCTCGGTGCCGCCGAAATTGACCAGCGCGCTGGCCTCCGCGGCGTCGAGCCCCCAATCGACGAGCGCGACGATCGCCTTGACGTTGTAGAGAATGATGGCCGGACCGCCGGGGCTGCCGAGCACATAACGAAGCGCGCCATCCTCGCCGAACACGATGGTCGGGTCCATGGCGCTGCGCGGGCGCTTGCCGCCCTCGACGCGATTGGCGATCGCGCGCCCCTCTTCGTCGACGGGAACAAAGGAGAAGTCGGTGAGCTGATTGTTGAGCAGGAAGCCGCGCACCATGGTGCGCGCACCGAAGGCATATTCGATGCTCGTGGTCATGGAGAAGGCGTTGCCGGAATCGTCGACGATGGAGATCTGGCTGGTGCCGCCCCTCTCGCGCGTGCGGTCGATGCCGAAAGCGCCTTGCTTGGTATTCGGCGGAGAGCCGGCCGCGACGTGGGCCGAGCGCGCGTTCGGGATCGATCAGGGCGCGGCGCTCGGCGAGATAAATGGGATCGAGCAGCCCCGCCAGGGGGACAGGGACGAAATCGGAGTCGGCGAGGTAGCGCGCGCGGTCGGCGAGGGCGAGCCGTTCGGCCTCGGCGATGAAATGGGCGGGACGCGCGCCGAGCGGCGCCGGACCGAGGTCGAAGGGCTCGATTAGAGCGAGCACCTGGCCCACGGCGACGCCGCCTGAGGAGGGTGGGCCCATGCCGCACACGCGATGGATGCGATAGGGAACGCAGACAGGCTCCCGCTCCTTGGCGCGATACGAGGTGAAATCCGCAGCCGTCAGCTTGCCCGGCTTGCGCGGATCGCTTTGCACCGCGTCGGCGATGTCGCGGGCGATCTCGCCCTCGTAAAAGGCCTCGGGTCCGTCGCGGGCAATCGTCGCGAAGGTCTCGGCGAGGGCCGGATTGGCGAGCTTGTAGCCGGAGGGCCAAGGCCTTCCTTGGGGATCGAAGAAATAAGCGCGCGCTTCCGGCGCGAAGCTTGCCGGGTCCTGCTCGGCGAGCAGCTTGGCGAGGCGGGGCGAGACGGGGAAGCCGTCGCGGGCAAGCGCGATGGCAGGCTGGAACAGCTCTGCCCAGGGAAGCTTGCCGTATTTGTCATGGGCGAGCTTCAGCGCCGCAAGCACGCCGGGGACGCCGACCGAAAGTCCGCTCGCCATGGCGGCGTCGCGCGGCAGCGGATTTCCCTGTTCATCGAGAAAGAGCTCGGGTGTGGCGGCGGATGGCGCCGTCTCGCGGCCGTCGATGCTTTTCGAGCTGCTTGGCGCCCGCGTCCCAATAAAGGATGAAGCCGCCGCCGCCGATGCCCGAGGATTGCGGCTCGACGAGATTGAGCACCATCTGGGTGGCGATGCCGGCATCGACCGCGCTCCCGCCTTTGCGCAAGATGGCGAGCCCGGCTTCGGCGGCGAGCGGGTGGGCGGCGACGACCATGTGCCGCTTCGCCTTGACGAGCGGCTTCGGCGGAAATCCGCTTTCGCTTTCCGGCTGCTCGAAGGCGTAAGCGCGCGGCGCAAGCCCGCTTGCGCTGAGAGCGAGCAGTAGGAGTGCAAGCAGCAATAATGCGCCGGCGTCGTCATGGGCGGCAGCATAGCTGGTTTCGCCTAGCTGACCACTCCCTCTCCCCGTTAATGGAAGTCGCGGGATTTGGGGATGATGCGCTCGTCGCGCGGATGGCAGCGCGGATGCCAGCGGGGATGGCCGCGCTCGCGTACCCGCTCACGGGAATCCTCGCCGCCCGGATGCTTGACGTGATCGGCATGGGCGAGCGCTACGCTTAACGCTTCGCCGTCCTCGGTGAGGAGGCGGAGCCAATCGCTGCGGTCCTCGAGCTTTGCTGCCACCACATGGATGATGTCCTCGTGGCGCTGGATGCGGCCATGCACCACGACGAGACGCGCGCCCATCACTATCTTCCGCTCGCGCTCGAGCACCTTGGGCCAGATCACCGAATTGGCGACGCCGGTCTCGTCCTCGATGGTCATGAACACCACGCCTTGCGCCGAGCCGGGGCGCTGGCGCACCAGCACGACGCCGGCGACGCTTACCTGGGCGCCGTCGCGCAAGGCTCTGAGATCGGCGCAAGAGGCGATGCGTGCCGCGGCGACGCGGGCGCGCAGGAAGCTCATGGGATGGGCTTTGAGGGAGAGTCGGAGCGTGCGGTAGTCGTTCACCACATGCTCGGAGAGCGGCATCATGGGGAGCGTCACCTCTTGCTCGGCGCCGGCTTCGGCGGCGTCGGCGTGGTCGAACAGCGGCAGCGGAATTTCCTTGGGCAGGCCGCGCACCTCCCATAGAGCCTGCCGGCGGTCGAGCCGAAGGAGCGGAAGGCGTCTGCCGCGGCAAGCTTCTCCAGGCTTGCGCGCTTGAGCCCGCTCCGCCGCCACAGATCGCGCACGTCGCTGAAGAACTCCCTCCCCCTGTAAGGGGAGGGAAGTGGGATCAGGGCATCGCCACTTGCTCCCCCTCCCCCTTGTGGGGGAGGGTAGGGAGGGGGGTAAGCAACAAGCTCTGAGTCTGCGGCTCACCCCCCTCCGACCGCGCGAAGCGCGGTCGTGCTCCCCCACAAGGGGGGAGCGGGGAGATTGCGGCGATTGGAGGAGCAAAGAGATGAGGGTTGAGATCGGCGGGTAGGCGGTCGCGGATGGAGACGAGGCGCTGCACATCATCCTCGCGCAGTCCGTCGATCTGGCGCATGCCGAGACGGAGCGCGAAGGCGCTTTCCCCTTCCCCCTTGTGGGGGAGGGCAGGGAGGGGGGTAAGACACAGAGACTGAGTCTGAAATTCACCCCCCTCCGATCGGCCAAGGGCCGATCGTGCTCCCCCACAAGGGGGGAGCGGGGAGTGAGGGATAGAGGCCGGCTCCAAGGTGCAGTCCCACAGGCTCAGATTGACGTCGGCCTCGCGCGCCTCGACCCCATGCTCGCGGGCGCAACGCACGATCTGGGCCGGCGCGTAGAAGCCCATGGGCTGGGAGTTGAGCAGCGCCGCGGCAAACGCCGCCGGGTAATGGCATTTGAGCCAGGCCGAGACATAGACGAGATGCGCGAAGCTCGCGGCGTGGCTCTCGGGAAAGCCATATTCGCCGAAGCCCTTGATCTGGTTGAAGCAGCGCTCGGCGAACTCGGCCGGATAGCCGCGCGCCGTCATGCGGCCGACCATCTTCTCCTTGAGGCGGTCGATGGTGCCGCGGCGGCGGAAGGTGGCCATGGCGCGGCGCAGCTCGTTCGCCTCGGGCCCGGAGAATTTCGCCGCCACCATGGCGAGCCGCATCGCCTGCTCCTGGAACAGCGGCACGCCCATGGTTTTGCCGAGCACCTGGCGGAGCTCGTCTGCATCTCCGTGGTCCGGATGGGGCGAGGGGAACTCGACCGGCTCGTCGCCGCAGCGGCGGCGAAGATAGGGGTGCACCATGTCGCCCTGGATGGGACCGGGCCGCACGATGGCGACCTCGATGACGAGGTCGTAGAAGCAACGGGGCTTGAGCCGCGGCAGCATGTTCATCTGCGCCCGGCTCTCGACCTGGAACACGCCGATCGAATCGGCGCGGCACAGCATGTCGTAAACTTGGCGATCGTCGCGCGGCACCGTGCCGAGGGTGACCTCCTTGCCGTAATGGGCCTTCAGCAGAGCGAAGGCCTTGCGGATGCAGGTGAGCATGCCGAGGCCGAGCACATCGACCTTGAGGAGGCCGAGCGCATCGAGATCGTCCTTGTCCCATTCGATGAAGGTGCGATCCTCCATGGCGGCGTTGCCGATGGGGACGACCTCCGACAGCGGCCCCCGCGTCAGCACGAAGCCGCCGACATGCTGGGAGAGATGGCGGGGGAAGCCGATCAGCTCTTGGGTGAGCTCGAGCACGCGGGCGAGCAGCGGGTCGGAAGGATCGAGCCCGGCCTGGCGGACATATTCTTGCGGCAGGCTTGAATTGCTCAGGCCCCAGATGGTGGTGGCGAGAGCGGCGACGGTGTCCGCGCTCAAGCCCAGCGCCTTGCCCACCTCGCGCACGGCAAGCCGCCCGCGATAGCAGATGACGGTGGCGGCGAGCCCGGCGCGGTCGCGGCCGTAGCGGGCATAGATATATTGGATCACCTCCTCGCGCCGCTCATGCTCGAAATCGACGTCGATGTCGGGCGGCTCTTTCCGCTCGGGCGAGACGAAGCGCTCGAACAGAAGATCGATCTCGGTGGGATCGACATTGGTGATGGCGAGGCAGTAGCAGACGGCGGAGTTGGCGGCGGAGCCTCTGCCCTGGCAGAGGATGTTTTGGCTGCGCGCGTAATGGACGATGTCGTGGACGGTGAGGAAATAGGGCGCGTAGTTGAGCTCGGCGATCAGCGCGAGCTCCTTCAGAAGCGTGTCGCGCACCTTCTCGGGGACGCCGCCGGGGAAACGCCAGGCGGCGCCCTCCCAGGTCAAGTCCTCCAAGTGCGATTGCGGAGTCTTGCCTTCCGGCACCGGCTCGTCGGGATATTCGTATTTCAGCTCGTCGAGAGAGAAGGTGCAGGCTTTGCGCGATCTCGATGCTGCGGCGAAGCGCGTCCTCATGGCCGGCGAACAGGCGCGCCATGTCCTTTGCGGATTTCACGTGCCGCTCTGCATTGGCTTCGAGGCGGAGGCCCGCTTCCTGGACGGTGCATTTCTCGCGGATGGCAGGTGAGCACGTCCTGCAAGGGGCGCCGGTGGGGGGCGTGATAGAGCACCGCATTGGTGGCGACGAGGGGCGTGCCGGTCCGCGCGGCGAGCTCGGCGAGGCCTGCGATGCGGGCTTTGTCGTCGCCGCGATAAGAGTGCCGCGCCGCGAGATAGAGCCGCGTTCGCGCTCCGAGCGCCTCTTTGATGCGTCTCAGCTCTGTTTCGAAATCGGGCTCATCCTTCGAGGCTCGCTGCGCTCGCACCTCAGGATGACGCTCCGAAACTGTTGATGCACCGTCATCCTGAGGTGGCCGCCGTAGGCGAGCCCTCGAAGCGATGACAACGCTGACTCGGAGGAAAATCCTCGGGAGGGAGGGCGATGAAGATCAGGCCTTCGGCGTGGGCCGCAACGTCATCGAGAAAGAGCGTGCACTGCCCCTTCTCGGCGCGGCGCTGGCCGAGCGTCAGCAACCGGCAGAGCCGGCCGTAGGCGGCGCGGTCGGTAGGATAGACAAGCAGGCTCGGAGCATCTTGCAGATCGAGGCGAACGCCGACGATGAACTTGATGCCAACCTCCTTGGCGGCGAGATGGGCGCGAACGACGCCGGCAAGCGTGTTCCGATCGGTGACGGCGATGGCCTCTAATCCAAGCGCGCGTGCCGTCGCCACCAGCTCCTCGGGATGGGAGCCGCCGTTGAGGAAGGTGAAGTTGGTGGTGACCTCGAGCTCGGCGTAGCGGCATGGCGAACGCCATCATCCGAAGACACCGTGCAGATACCAAGAGGGCACCCCATGCTCGCTCTCCTGATAAAGGCCTTCGCGGAACATCCAGTAGCGGTGCCCGTCCTCGTCCTCGACGCGGTAATAGTCGCGGGGTCTTGGTGATCGCTTGCCACTTGCTCCCCCTCCCCCTTGTGGGGGAGGGTGGGGAGGGGGGTAAGCAACACATTCTGAGTTTGCGATGCACCCCCCTCCGCGCTCGCTTGTTCGCTACCGCGCTCTGCGCTGCTTGAGTGCAAGTGAGCGCGTGCTCCCCCACAAGGGGGGAGCGGGGAGTGTGTGGGAAGGGAAGACGCAAAATCCTCTGGCCCATGCGAAACTCGCGTTAGTGCGCGCCACCATTCCGGGGCGATGCGCTCGGGACCTTCGGCCTTGACCACGCGGCGCGTCACGTGCCGCCAGGTGAAGCGTGCCGGCGGACCTTCCGGAATCTCGGCAAGCACCGTCAAAGGCTCAGGACTGGCGAAGAGAAGCGGCGGCCGCGGCGGCTTCTCAGGTTGCGCGGGCCAGAGAGAAGGGCCGGCAAAGGCGCTTCTCAGACTTTGCGCCAATTCCGGGATGTGACTTGCCCGCGGGACGAGGCGGCGCACGGCGCGCGCGCCCAAGCGATTGACCAGGCGGTCGATCAGGGCCTCAGGCCCTATTTTCCCGTTAGTCTCAGTGAGACTTGTTTGGGCGAGGGGAAGCGGCTCGGTCACGAGAGCGGCAAGCGCCATCAGGTCGACGCCGAAGCCCATGTCGATGGCCTCGACCTTGTCCTCTACCAGGCGCAAGAGATGCTTCGGCTCGCGCGAGGGGGCGCTTAGTCCCGCCTCGATCAGGGTCGAGGAGCCGTCGGTGCGGGCGACCCAAAGCGCAAGGCGCCGGCACCCGCGCCCGGCGCTGCGCAAGCTTCGCGCAAAGCGCGCTCGCGAGATGGTCGAGGGCGCTCAAGACGCCGTCATGGGTGATGAGGGGCTCTGGAAAGGGAAGCCTCGCCACGAAGTCGGGCGAAGGCAAGAGCGGGACGCGTGGCTCCTGCGTGCGCCCAAGCGCCTGATCGAGGCGAGAGCAGGACGGCTTCGGCCGTGTCCTTGGCGTGGAACCGCCGCTCGAGGCTCGCCCGCGGCAGATCGTAGAGCTGGCCGATGCGCTTGAGCCCAAGCCGCTTCAACAGAGCCACGATCTCAGGCTCAAGGCGCAAGGCCTCGACGGGGAGGGGCGCAAGCGCGGCCTTGATCTCTCCGTCAGGGACGATGAGAGAAGGGCGCGCGTAGCGGGAAAGCGCGTGCGCCCCGCCCAGGGTCTCGGCCAGAGCAAGCCGCGCGGTGAAGCCGGCGCGTGCGAGCCGTGCCGCCATGTCGGCAAGGAGCGCCCTCTCGCCGCCGAAGAGATGGGGGATGCCGGTGACCTCGAGCCACAGCCCGTCATCGCCGTCGGCATTCAGGGTCGGGCTATAGCGGCAGGACGCCCAGCGGGCGAGGTCGAGAAGGGCGTCTTCATCCTTCTTGGGCGCGGCAGGCAGGGTGAGAAGATGGGGACAGATGGCGCGGGCATCGGCGAGGCCGAGGCCGGGGAAGAGACCTTCGCCGAGACTTGCCGCATTGACCGCAGTGAGCAGGAGTCCGCGCTCCTCGTTGCCGACAAGGGCCAAAGGCCGGTCATCGGCTAAAGGCGCGGCGCCGCTCGCGGCTCTCTCCCGCTTCAGCCGCTCGATCGGAAGATGCGGCAGAAAGACGGAAACGAAACAACTCATGACTGAACTCCACGATAAAGCTCCGCCCCGGTGCCTCGCCCCGGCAGCGCTCGAGGGTGAGCTGCCAGGAAGGGGCGCCGGGCGCCGTCGCGTCGAAGGGGGCGGGCCCGCTTCTCCTTGCCGCGATGCGCCAGCGTGTGAGGGTTCCGGGCAGCCCCGATTGCCGATGGCTTGAGAGCAAGAGGCAGGGCGTGCGCGAGGCCTGCGCGGCAAGGCTGAGACGGCGGGCTATGAGAGGCGCCTTGATCTCGATTTCCGCCAGTGCCGCGATCAGCGCGCGGCTCTTCAGTCCTTCTTCCAGAGCCCAGGCGGCTTCTTCCGCATTCCTCGCCTCGACGATGAGAAAAAGCGCAGGGTCGAGGCCGAGCGCGAGGAGGCCAGGCCCATAAGGGCGCCCCCATTCCCGCGCGGCATGTTTGGTAAAGCACCACAGCACGAGATCCCGGCGCGCAACGCGCTCAGCTGCCTCTGCGGCGATCACGGCAAGAGCGAAACCGAGCGCGGCAGGTCCGTCGCGGTAGGCCTCAGGCCTGATCTCGTGCAGCCCCCCTTGCTTGAGCTGGTGCAGGGGCGCGGGGCTCACGCCGTTCTGGTCATGCCCGCGTAGGCGGGCATCCAGTAACCCCGGGCCTTCGTTACCCGAGAGATCGGTGGTTACTGGATCGCCCGGTCAAGCCGGGCGATGACAGCTCGCCAGACAAGAAGGAAGAGAGCAGGCGGGGCGGGGAGGGGCCGCGCCCGGTGCGGGGGGGATGGCCAGAGACACGGGAACCTGCTCGAGCGCGCGGATTTGCGCGCGTAGATGCTCAATCAGGACCCTCGCCCTTGCCCCGCCTGCTTTTGCAACGCCAGGCGGCGGAACGAGGAGACCATTATCGCCGCCTGGAACGTCGTTACGCACGCTACTGACCTCAACTCTCGTTCCTGTTTTGTTCTAGATGAGAGTCGGAACGAGAGTCAAGGTCACCCGAGGAGGCCCTTTTCCACGACGCCGCCGCGTCGATCTTTACGATTGCCGAGCCCCGTCTTTGCGATGGGGTGAAGATTCAGTAAATACAACACACAGTTTTCAGTAAGATTTTCCAAATTTTTCCTTCATTTAGGTCTGCGGTACCTTCGAGTTGTTTACGCTTTATTCACCATAAGTCCCTCGTCTCTGTTGGATTGATTTAACGTGTATCTAACGCGACGCTGCTAGCTTGCGCGTCAGGTTCCACCGACCGGCAAGAAAAGCGGCGGGGGGCCAGCGAATAACCCAATCAAAGGGAGTGTCGAAAATGAGGACTTCATTTGCACGTTTCGTCAAGGACGAGTCGGGCGCCACGGCCATCGAGTATGGCCTGATTGCTGCCGGCATCGCGGTGGCCATCCTGACTGCTGTCCAGGCCGTCGGCACTGATCTCACCGGCCTGTTCGAGAAGGTCTCCGACGGGTCTCAAGTCGAAGCGCTAGCCCTAACGATGCCGGGTCCAGCTCAATGCTAAGGAGCTGGACCCGGCTTCGTTTTCTTGCGGCTATCGCCGCTCCGCTTTGCGCACTCTGCGGCATGAGTCTCGCGGTTTTGCCTCAGGCTACAGCCCCCAATCCTCCATAATTCGCGCCTAGGAAAAGCTCACTTTCAAAGGAGCTCAGCCTTGCCGCTGCGGGGCCTGCTGGGGCGCCAGCGTCTTCTCGGGATTTCTCTAGCCGCAGCGATCTCTGTAGGCTTTGCGCTGACCCAGGGCCTGTTCTGGGCGGGCGTGGCAGCGACCTTCGCCATGGCGCTCGGCACCGCCATCACCGTCGCGGTGCTGGCGAGCCTCGCGCTCGGCTCGCGCGAGCTGGCGCTCAGGCTCGGAGGCGCGAACGCCGTGTGGGCCGAAGCGGTGTGGACCACATGCGCCATCGGCGGCGCCGTGATCATCTTCCTGTTCGGGACCCTTCTCTTTATCGCCTCGTTGGGGCCGGCAAGACCGTTCTGATCCTTCCGTGGCTGCTTCGAACCCCGGGGCCACAACTGTGTGCGGCGTTTCTCGTTCAGCCCCTCACTGCGCAACGTTCATGCTGCGCTTGCCGGCCAAGGCGAGAATGAAATTTCTTTCTGGCGGGGTTGATTGCGGCGGCTGGGCAAAGCATCCTATTTCTACGGATTGCGGGGGGAGCGTAGCTCAAGGCTGGCAGAGCCTCCTACTGGCGACGGAGAATTGTGATGGCACTCCAACTTGGCGAAACCGCACCGGATTTCGAAGCCGATACGACGCAAGGTCGTATCCGCTTCCATGAATGGCTCGGCGATTCCTGGGGCGTTTTGTTCTCTCATCCCAAGGACTTCACGCCGGTCTGCACCACCGAGCTCGGCTATATGGCAAGGATCAAGCCCGAGTTCGACAAGCGCGGGGTCAAGATCATCGGTCTGAGCGTCGATCCCGTGGACCGGCACGCAAAGTGGGCGGAGGACATCAAGGACACGCAAGGCGTTGCGCCGAACTTCCCCATGATCGGCGATCCCGACCTCACGATCTCCAAGCTTTACGGCATGCTGCCGGCGAGCGCGTCGGGCAGCTCGGAGGGGCGGACGCCCGCCGACAATCAGACGGTCCGCAATGTGTTCGTCATCGGCCCCGACAAGAAGATCAAGCTGATCCTGGTCTATCCCATGACCACCGGTCGCAATTTCGACGAGGTGCTGCGCGTGATCGAACTCGATGCAACTCACCGCCAAGCACCGGGTGGCGACGCCGGTGAACTGGAAGCAAGGCGACGACGTGATCATCGCCGGCTCCGTCTCCGACGAGGAGGCAAAGAAGATCTATCCCGATGGGTGGAAGGCGCCGCGGCCCTATATCCGCATCGTGCCGCAGCCGCGCAGCTGACCGGGCCTGCCTGCTTCATCCTCTGACTTGGGTCGGCCGCCTACTGTCACAAAGTTGCAAGCAAAATTGGGTGGCGGTTCCACTGCCCCTCATGTTAGAAATACTGTACACGGATCATATCGGTCCGTGAACAGAAGGGCGCTGGTTCGGCTGCTATCGGCCGGCCAGAAACGCCGGGCAGGGGCTTATGTCTGATCCAAGCGGCTCGGACCCGTCCGGGACCGGAGACAACGCGCGTGACGCCGCCAAGCGCATTGCCGACGAGATCTCGCCGCTGATCCGGCGCGCGCGCGCCAAGGGATTTGACTTCCTCGCCTATTTGCTTGCCATGGCGCTCAAGGAATTGCGGCGCCTCTCGGGGGAGTGAGGGGGGCGACAAGGCCTGCTGGAGAGCATCAGGGCAAGCCCGTCATTCCGGCGTAAGCCGGAATCCGGGGCAGCGAATCTCAACCTGTGACTCTGGATACCGGCTTTCGCCGGTATGACGCCGTTTTTATGGTTGCTAACATGGAGGCTGGCCGCCATGGGAATGCCGAAGACGCCTCTCCTCACCACCGATTGCGTCATTCGCGACAACGAGGGGCGCGTGCTCCTCATTCGCCGCAAGAACGAGCCGTTCAAAGGCGCTTACGCGCTTCCCGGCGGGTTCGTCGATATCGGTGAGACGGTGGAGGCGGCCTGCCGGCGCGAAGTCCTCGAGGAGGCCGGTATCGCGGTGGGCGAGCTTCGTCTCGTCGGCGTCTATTCCGACCCTTCGCGCGACCCGCGCGGACATACCGTCAGCATTGCCTATATGACCCTCTTGCCACAGGCGCCGAGCCCGAAGGCCGGGTCGGACGCGGAGGAAGCGGAATGGATCGCGGACTGGCGAAAGCTCAAGCTTGCCTTCGATCACGCTGAGATCATCGCCGATGCCGAGAAGTTGGCCGGACGTCAGTAGGGTGGGCAACGGCTTGCCGTTGCCCACGCGGAGCGACGGTGGGCACGCTTCGCTTTGCCCACCCTACGGCTCGTTGCCCTGGATGCCCGGGTCAAGGCCGGACATGACGATTTAATTGGGAGGAATCCTGCCCTAGGCGTTGGGGGGTTGATGTTCTATCTAGGCCCTCATGGAGCCAGCCCATGAATAAAAGCCCGCGCGCCAAGGATTTCGCTGCTCGCCGCGGGGCGGGCGAGCCCCCCGCGCGTCAGGCCGGCAGGGCAGGATCGGCGTCCTTCTCATCAATCTCGGCACGCCGGACGCAACCACCTACTGGCCGATGCGCCGCTACCTCAAGGAGTTCCTCTCCGACCGGCGCGTGATCGAGACGAACCGGGCGTTGTGGTGGCTGATCTTGAACTTCGTCGTGCTGGTGAAGCGGCCCTTCGCCAGCGGGGCCAAATATCGCTCGATCTGGAACAAGGAGCTCGACGAGTCTCCGCTTCGCACCGTCACGCGGAGTCAGGCAGAGAAAGTCGGCCAAGCCCTCGCCCCTAAGAAGATCGTGGTCGACTGGGCCATGCGTTATGGCAACCCGAGCATCGCCGCCCGTATTGAGGCCCTTACCGCCCAAGGCTGCGACCGGCTCCTCGCCTTTCCGCTCTATCCGCAATATGCCGCGGCGAGCACGGCGACCGCCAACGACAAGGTGTTCGACGCGCTGAAGACGCTGCGCGCGCAGCCAGCTCTCCGCACGGTGCCGCCTTACCCGCAAGACCCCGTCTACATCGCGGCACTCGCCGACTCCATCAGGTCCCATCTCGGCAAGCTCGACTTCGAGCCGGAGGCGATCCTCGCCTCGTTCCACGGCGTGCCGCAGGCTTACGTCGACAAAGGCGACCCCTACCAGAAGCAGTGCATCGAGACCGCGGAGGCGTTGCGCGCGGCGCTCGGGCCGCTTGGCGCCAAGCTCAAGCTCACGTTTCAGTCGCGCTTCGGCCGCGCCGAGTGGATCAAGCCCTACACCGACAAGACGGTCGAGGCGCTCGCGCGCGAGGGCGTGAAGCGGCTCGCCATCGTCTCACCGGGCTTTGCCGCCGATTGCATCGAGACGCTCGAGGAGATCGCCGAGGAGAACAAGGAGATCTTCCTCGAACATGGCGGTGAGAGGTTCAGCTACATTCCCTGCCTCAACGACAGCGAGGGCGGCATCGGCGTGCTCGTCCATCTGATCGAGCGCGAGCTTGCAGGCTGGGTGTAGTGGGGGCCTCATGCTTCGAGACGCGCCTTTCGGGCGCTCCTCAGCATGAGGAGCTAATTCCTCACCCTGAGGAGCGGCAAAGCCGCGTCTCGAAGGGTGAGGCCCGGGCATGGGGGGATCATGAGCAGGGGGCTTGCTGCTGTCTTCGGCATGAGCCTCGTCCTTGCGGGCTGCGCCACCCCCATGGCCATGCGCGACATCAATGCGGTCAAGCCGAACTGCGCCAAGATCGACAGGCAGATCGCGGCCTTGGAAAAAGAGAAGGCCGAGAACAACCAGAGGCTTCTCGCCGGCATCCAGTCGGTCGCGCCGGCGCTTGCCGCCATCAACATCGTTGCCGGCACCTATGGCAGGAACGTCGCCATCGCCACCGGCGAGTGGGCGGCTTCCATCGACCGCAAGCTGGTCGAGCTCAGGCGCGCCAAGAAGAAGTGCTAGAGCCATGCGTTCCGCCTTGGTCGCAGCTTTGTGCGGGCTCGTCGGCCTCTTCGCCTTTTCCACTCTCGCGGCCGAGCCTGAGAGCGCAACGGAAGACAGCGGGGCCGCTTCGCCTATGTCTCCGTTGCGGGTGCACCTGGCGATGGGGAAGAGGCGCTTGCCGCAGCGCTTAGCCGGCAGCTTGCCGGGCGCGGCCTTAAACCCGCAACCGCCTTTCAAGCCAATGTCTATGAGGTGCAAGGGACGGTCCGGGTGGCGCCCGCCGCCAGAGGCAAACAGAGCGTCACCATCGTCTGGGTGGTGCTCGGTCCCGACGGCAATCAGCTCGGCGTCACGCGCCAGACCAAGGACGTGCGCAAAGGCTCGCTCGACAAGAAATGGGGCGCCGCCGCCGACGCAGCCGCCGCAGCGGCAGCCGAGGATATCGTGAAGCTCATCCCGCGCTAGCGGCAGCATCCATATCGGCGACTCGATCTGGCGCGTGCAGGGGCCTGAGCTGCCGAAGGGTGCGCGCATCACGGTAGTCGGCGCCGACGGCATGCTGCTCAAGGTGGCGCCCGACATTGCGGGGGGTGGCTTAGCCGCGAGCCTTCCGCCGGGTGGTTGAGGTTTTTCGCCGGCGCTTGGCGGGGGCTTTCGGCTTGCGTTTGGCACGCATCATCCGCGCTCCCGCGGCGATTGCCGCCGCGATCTCCTCGACCTTCACGACCTCGGGCGGGATGTCTGCGGACGCATCCGCCTTTGGCCAAAGCGCTTCGGCGTAACGCGTTCCGCCGCTGCCCTCGACGCGGACCTCTGCGAATCCCGCGCTTCGAAGCACGCCGGCGACCGTCTCGTTGGAGGCAAGCCGCTTGAGCCCGGTGAGCCTGATGGTCGCGCGATATCGTCTTCCCTTGCGGACGGTGAATTTCGCCATGCCACCCTCCCTCTCTCAGGCGAGACACAACTGATAGGTGCCTCAGCACCCTTGAGGGCCATTGCCGCACGTGCCCCATCATCGAAGCCAAGCGCAACGCGGTGATTGTAACCGGAAGTCATACTCCGCGAGGTAGCGGTGTAGATGTTTCTCGGCACAATGCTGATAGATGCCGCGCATGCCGCGCTTGAAGATCGAGAAATAGCCTTCCGCTGAATTCACATGCACGTCTCCGCGCACGTATTCCTTGGCGCTGTGCTTCACCGTCTCATGCGAAGCGAACACTCTTATCGGAGCCGAAATAGAGTTTGCTTTCGTCGGTGTGTAAACGGCTCTCGCGTGACACGTTCTCGTGCACGATCTTGGTCACTGTATGCCTTGTCAGCCACGCCAACATGGAACGTGCGAACACGAACCGCCGCGCTCGACCAGCGCCACGATGGCGCGCTTGTGTCCTACGCCTCTGGCGGCTGTTCTGGAACTTGCGTCCCAGTGGTCTTAAACCTGCGGCGCGAGGCTTCGGGGATGTCACCGTAATAGGTTTCGTCAAGAATAATGTGATATGTTGTGTTGGGCAAAATGCAAGCAGAGCCTTTGCGCAAGCTGGGCTTGGAGGGCTCAGCCAAGCCTTGTCAGGAACCATTGCTCCACAGCGTCGCGGCCCGCTCGATCGAGGGTGAGATGAAGCTTGGTGCGGCGGAGGAGGAAGTCCTCTGCCGTCATGGCGTCCTCGACCTCCGCCGCATAGTCAAGCTCGGCGCGGGTCACGCCGGGAGCGATCTCTTCGGCTGATTCAGGCTCAGCTTCGATGCGCTGGAACAGCGTCTCGATCCTGTCGCCATAGGTGAGCGCCCAGCGGCGGCGGAGGTCCGGCGGAAGGGAGTTCGGGGCCTTGCTCGGCGCGGGCGAGAAGCTCGGGCCGGGAGAGGTTTCCGCCGTAAAGGGGAACATCCCTGGTCCAAGTCCCGCGCGTCTCGGCCCCGAGGTTACGCAGCGTATCGAGCACCTCGTCGGCCAAAGCCCGGTGCGTGGTGAGCTTGCCGCCGTAAAGGGTGACGAAGCCGCCAGTGCCGTTGGCAACCGCAGAGAGCGCCGGGCTCCGGCTGAGGCGGCTCGGTCTGGTGACGGTGTCGCCCTCAAGGGCACGGACGCCGGACCAGGTGAACACCACATCGGCTTCGTTTGCGGGTCCGCGCGGATGGGCGAAGTAGCGGTTATAGGCCGCGAGGAGATAAGTCTGCTCTTCGGTCGAACAGCGTGCCTCGCCGGGATCGCCCTGATGCGGCACGTCGGTCGTGCCGACGATCAGGAAGCGCTCGCCGAGCCAGGGGATGACGAAGACGACACGCTCCTCTTGGTCCTGCATCGTATAGGCGTCGGTTTGCGCTGGCGCGGGCATCTTCAGCACGATGTGGCTGCCGCGCACGAGCTGTAAGGGTCGCGCGGGCGGCGCCACTTCCGTCATGGCATCGACGCTTGCGATCCACGGGCCTGCCGCATTGACGATGAAGCGCGCCTCGATGCGGCGCTTTCGCCCACGCTCGTCAAGCTCCACGCCATAGCCATTGGCGAGCGGCGCAATGGCGGTGACGGCGCGGCGATTGCGAATATCGGCGCCGCGGGCGCGGGCATCGAGCAGGACGGCAAGCGTCAGCCTGGCATCGTCGGTGACGCAGTCCCAATAGTGGAGGACCGAGGTCAGCTCCTCTTGGCGCAGCCTGGGAAGTTGCGAGATGTCGTCGTCATCCAGCCTGCCGCTTGCCGGCAATCCATCCCCGAAGGACAGAGCGTCGTACAGGGCAAGACCTGCCCTGAGCGTCAAGGCTTGCCGCTTCTGCCAGCGATAGATCGGCAAAAGAAATCGCAGCGGCGCGACGAGATGGGGCGCGGTCTTGAGCAATTGCGCCCGCTCGACAAGGGATTCGCGCACGAGGCCGAGCTCGAAATGCTCCAGATAGCGCAAGCCGCCATGGATCAGCTTGGAGGAGGTCGAGGATGTGGCGCAGGCATAGTCGCCCTTCTCGGCCAGCATCACTTTCAGCCCGCGTCCCGCCGCGTCGCGAGCGACCGCCGCGCCATGGATGCCGCCGCCAATGACGCAGAGATCGAAGGATTGGGTGGTCAATTATCCCTTCCCGCAATGGGGAGGGAGCGCACCTGCCCAGCGAGGCCGCCGGCATCACCATATCAGGTCGCCGATGATGCCGAGCAGGATCACGCCGAGCGCGAACCAAATCGCAAGGCGCTCCCAAGTCGGCATGGCGACGTAGCTCGCCTTGGCCTCTTTGAGATCGAAGGAGTCCTCGCTGGTGAGGCGGGGACCCGGTTTTTTGGGCTGCTTGTCCATAGGCGTCATTCTAATGCGGAATCGGGCAGAAGTGGAGGCGGTCAGGCGACGCCGGCGCGCAGCAGATCGTGGATGTGGATGATGCCGACCGGGCGGCCGTCCTCGACCACGAACAGCGTGGTGATGGCCGACGCGTTGATCATCTCGAGCGCGGCACTCGCCAGAAGGTCGGGCGACACGGTCTTGGGCGCCGGCGTCATGATCTCCTGGGCGCGCCGGGCGAGCAGACCGTCGCCCATGTGACGGCGCAAATCGCCGTCGGTGATGATGCCTCTGAGAAAACCGTTCTCGTCGACGACGCCGAGGCAGCCCAGAGCCTTCTCGGTCATGACCACGATGGCCTCGGCCATGACCACGTCGGCGCTGGCGAGCGGCAGGCGCTCGCCCTTGTGCATCAGATCGCCCACGAATTTCAGCCGGGCGCCGAGCTGGCCGCCGGGGTGCAGCGCCTTGAAATCGCGCGCGGTGAAGCCCTTGCTCTCAAGCAGAGCGATGGCGAGGCAGTCGCCGAGCGCAAGCTGCATGACCGTCGAGGTGGTGGGAGCAAGCCCATGCGGGCAGGCCTCCTTGGCCTGCGGCAGCGCAAGCACGAGCTCTGCCGCTTCCGCCAAGGTCGAGCCGGGATTCGAAGTGACCGCGATCAGCGGCACGGCGAAGCGGCGCGAATAGGACACGATATTGCCGAGCTCGACGGTCTCGCCCGACCAGGAGAAGGCCACGATGATGTCGTCGCGCGTGATCATGCCGAGGTCGCCGTGGCTGGCTTCGCTCGGATGCACGAAATAAGCGGGGGTACCGGTGGAGGAGAGCGTGGCCGCCACTTTCAGCCCGACATGGCCGCTCTTGCCCATGCCGGTGACGATGATCCGGCCGCGGCAGGCGCGTAAGATCTCAACCGCTTCGGCGAAGCCGTCGATGAGATCGCCGGCCAGCGCCGCCTTGAGCGCGCTCAAGCCCTCGGCTTCGAGTTGCAGGGTGCGCGTCGCGGACGCAATCGCCGCGCCGCGGTCGTCGTGCAGCAAGCGATCCCGCTTCAGGCCGATCGACATGATCGTGCTTCCCCCGTTGTTCTCCGCCCGACTTTAGCACGGATTAGGGCCCCGTCAGGGCCAAGACTTGCGCCGTTTTGGGGCAGGGCTAAACGCCCCGTTAACTCTATTGCCCCTAGGCTTGGCCGATCAACGGTCCGATGGAAGCGGCCCCCGGTTTGAGGGGATTCCCGCCTCCCGGTGTCGATCGAGGTGCGTCCTTGCCGCGTCGCCACATTTCAAGCGCAGCGGGCGCTCTCGCTGCAGCCCTGCTTCTTGCCGTCCAGGGGCCGGCCGACGCACAAGATGCGACTGGCCAGCTTTTGCGGGGCAGTCTCGGCTTGCAAGACGAGCCCGATGCGCCGCGCGCGCCGGCGGCACCAGGGTCCGGACAGAACCAAGCAGCCGACACTCCGGAGTCTATGGGAGGAGAGGATTCGGCCGGAGGCCTCGGCGGCACGGGCGACGAGGCGCCGCCTCAGCCCGCCACGCCGCCTCTTGGCGGGCTCGGCGACGAGCCGCGCGAAACCACCCCGCAGGAAGTGCTCGACGCTCGAGCAGGAGCTCGGGCTTGCTCCGCCGGCAAGGGCCGTGTCCGAGGCGCGCCAGATCCACAGCGCGCTCTTGCCCGAGCCTCACGATCTCGACCCCTTCGTGCCGATCGGCTTCAGAATTGGGAGCTTCTTGCTGTTTCCGGAGGCGGAAATCGGCGCGGATATGACCAACAATGTTTTTGCCACGCGCTTCGACGCGCGTTCCGACATCGGACCGGAGGTCACGCCGAAGGTCCGCCTCGATTCCGATTGGAGCCGGCATTCGCTCGGCTTCGAGGCCAATGCCGACCGCATTTGGTACAGCGAGTTCCCGATCGCGGATGTGAAGAACTATCAATTGCTGATGCGGGGCCGGCTCGACGTGACCTCGCGCACGCGCCTCTCAGGCGAGATCGAAAAATCGCAAGTTCAGGAAGGCGCGAGCTCGATCAGTATCACGGATATTTCCAACGCCGCCAATTCCAAGCTGATCGAGGAGCATGCAACGGCGGGTATCGAGCACACCTTCAACCGGCTCACCCTGAAGCTCACCGGCATCGTCGCTGACTATAATTACTCCGATACCACCGACCCAGGCCTGGTTGGCCCTGTTCCCTTCGCCGACATCAGGGACTATCGCGAAGTGGTGGGCACCTTGCGAAGCACCTATGAGTTCCAGCCGAGCTGGGCAGGGTTCATCGAGACTTCGATCAACGACCGGGATTATCGGGAGCCGATCAACGTGGCCGGGATTAGGCGCGGTTCCTTGGGCTTCACGGCGCTGGCCGGGGTCAATTTGCGCCTCGCCGGCACGCTGTTCGGCGAAATCGCCGCGGGTTGGGGGGAGCAGCAGCCGATCGACAACAGTCTCAGCACGATCTCAGGGCCGCTTCTCAATGGCGATTTGATCTGGATGCCGACGGCCTCGACCAAGCTCGAATTCCTGGCGAGCACGGACATCAGCGAGACGACGTTGGAGGATTCGGCCGGCGCCATCGACCATTTCTTCGAGCTGTCGCTGCAACAAGCCTTCTGGCGCTATCTCGTGCTCGGAGTCTCCGCCTCCTACGAGGTCGCCGACTTTTCCGACGACCCCGAGATCGACCGCCGCGTCAAATTGGGTGCCACCGGCGAGTACTATTTCAACCCGGTGTTGTCGGCTTACGCCCGCTATGAGCATACCGACTTCACCAGCACTCCGGATTCGGGAAGCGACTTTGTGGAGGACGAGATAAAGATAGGCCTGAAGCTCAGGCGGTGAGGTCGGTCAAATCAGCTTCTTGATCTCGGCGGTGATGGCGTCGCGGAGATCGGGCCGGGCGAGCGCGTAAGCGACATTGGCGGTGAGGAAGCCCACCTTGGAGCCGCAGTCGAAGGTCCTTCCCTCATATTTCAGCGCGTAGAAGGGCTGGCGCTTGAGCAGCGCGAGCATCGCGTCGGTCAGTTGGATCTCGCCGCCGGCGCCCTCTTCCTGCGCCGAGAGCAGCCCGAAGATCTCGGGCTGGAGAATGTAGCGGCCGAGAATGGTGAGGTTGGATGGCGCGGTTCCCGGCTTAGGCTTCTCCACCATGCCGTCGATGGGAAGGACGCGGCCGTCAACCTCGCCGCCGATGCTGACCACGCCGTAATTCTTCACCTGGTCGTCGGGCACGGGCTCGACCGCGACGATATTGCCGCCGTGCTCGCCATAGGCATCGAGCATCTGGGCGAGACATCCCTTGCCTTGGGTCTGCACCAGCACGTCGGGAAGGAGCAGCGCGAACGGCTCGTTGCCGACCAGCTCGCGCGCGCACCAGACGGCGTGGCCAAGCCCGAGCGGCTCTTGCTGGCGGGTGAAGCTCGTGCTTCCCGGCCCTGGGAGATCGTTGTTGAGGACTTCAAGCTCGCTCGTCTTGCCGCGCGCTGCCAGCGCCTGCTCGAGCTCGAATTGCCGGTCGAAATGGTCCTCGATCACGGACTTGTTGCGGCCGGTGACGAAGATGAAGTGCTCGATGCCGGCTTCCATGGCCTCATCCACCACGTGCTGAATCAGCGGCCGGTCGACCACCGTCAGCATCTCCTTCGGCATCGCCTTGGTCGCCGGCAGGAAGCGGGTGCCAAGCCCTGCCACGGGGAACACGGCCTTGCGGACGCGAGCAGCCATTCAGGTCCTCTTTATGGTTAAGCTCAGCCAGGCGCGGGCGGGCCAGACCCCCAAGTTAGAAGTCCCTCAATCTCTATCCGATAACACGCGGCGAATTGCAAACGGCCGCATGGTAAGGTTGTTCAATGGGTGTTCTGGTCACGGGTGGAGCTGGCTTCATCGGCAGCCATATGGTGCTCGAGCTGCTCGACGCCGGCGAGGACGTTGTCGTTCTCGACAATCTGTCGACCGGGTTCCGCTGGGCGGTGCCGGGCGAGGCGAAGTTCGTCGAAGGCGATGTCGGCGACCATGACCTCGTGAGCCGGCTGTTCTTAAGCAATTCCATCGACGCCATCATTCATTTCGCCGGATCGGTCGTGGTGCCGGAATCGGTCGCCAATCCGCTCGGCTATTACCTCAACAACACCTGCAAGTCGCGCTCGCTGATCGCCTCGGCGGTCGAGATCAAGGTGCCGCATTTCATCTTCTCATCGACCGCGGCGGTCTACGGCATGCCGAAGGAGAATCCCGTTGCCGAGGGTGTGCTGCTCGAGCCGATCTCGCCTTACGGCACCTCGAAGCTCATGACCGAGCTCATGCTGCGCGACACGGCAAGGGCGCACGATCTGCGCTATGTGGCCTTGCGCTATTTCAACGTCGCCGGCGCCGATCCGCGCGGCCGCAGCGGGCAATCCACGGCGCGCGCCACCCATCTCATCAAGGTGGCCTGTGAAACCGCGCTGGGGGAGCGGCCCTATCTCGAAGTGTTCGGCACGGACTATCCCACGCCGGACGGCACCTGCATCCGCGACTATATCCACGTGAGCGATCTCGTCCGCGCCCATCTCGATGCGCTCCGTTACCTTCGCGCCGGCGGCAAGAGCGAAGTGCTGAATTGCGGCTATGGCAGCGGGTTCTCCGTGCTCGACGTGATCGGTTCGGTCAAGCAGGCCGCGCAAAGCGATTTCGCCGTCCGCATGGGGCCGCGCCGGGCAGGCGATCCCGCTGCGATCGTCGCCAAGGCCGATCGCATCGGCGAGGTTCTCGGCTGGAAGCCCAGGCTGAATGACCTCGACACCATCGTCGGCCATGCGCTGGCCTGGGAAAAGCGGCTGATCGAATACCGCGCCGCCTCCTAAACTCCTGACTATTTTGCCTTTGCGGCGCCTTAAGCCTCCCCCAAAATCAGGGTCGAGAGCCTCGAATCGTTCGGGCCGCTCACGGGACGGCGGATGGGATGCCGACACGCAAGCTCGGGAAGCTCGGTCTAGCCGTCATGCTCGCGCTTGCCGCGCTGGTGCCGTTTGAGGCTCAGTCGGCGGAGGACGAGGTGACGGTCTATAAGCGTGAAGTGGAGAAAGGCTTCGCCGCTTGGCTGCAAGCTTTGTGGCCTGACGTCGAAGCGTCAGGCGTGTCGCGCAAAACCTTCGAGGCCAATCTCAAGGGCCTGAAGCTCGACTGGTCCTTGCCGCAAATTACGTCCTGCCCGATCCCGCTTATGCCCGACGGTCCGGCACTGCCCGCGGCCTTGAAGCCGAAACCACGCCATCAGGCCGAATTCGACGTGCCGGAACTCTATTTCAGCAAAGGCGCGCTCAGTTCGCTCGCCGCCACGGGACGCGGCAAGTTCAAGCAACTGGGTCCGACGCTTGCGGCAATCCAAGAGCAATACGGCGTGCCGGCGAGCATCGTCGTCGCCATCTGGGGACGCGAGACGGGGTTCGGCAAGGCCGACTTGCCATATGACGCGCTCTCGGCCATCGCCACGCAAGGCTTCATGGGGCGCCGTCCCGATGAGTTCCGCCAAGAGCTCATCGTGGCGCTGAAAATCCTCGAGGAAGGGCACGCGACGCGTGCCGAGATGCGCAGCTCGTGGGCCGGCGCCATGGGCTATACCCAGTTCCTACCTTCGGATTTCGATAAATACGCGATCGATTTCGACGGCGACGGCAGGCGCGACATCTGGAACTCTGTACCCGACGCGCTCGCCTCGGCCGGCAACTCGCTGCACAGCCAAGGCTGGGACGGCGGACAGCCCTGGGGCTATGAGGTCACGCTTGCCTAAGGGCTTCGACTGCACTGAGCAGGGTCCCGATAAAGCGCACCCGATCGCCGAATGGGTGAAGCTCGGCGTGGCGCGGGCCAAGGGTCGTCCCTTCCCGGAGGATAAGCTTGGAGACCCGGCCTTTCTTGTGCTGCCCGCCGGCCTCAAAGGCCCCGCCTTCCTCGCCACCAACAATTTCTCGGTGTTGAAGCTCTACAACAACTCCGACGTCTACGCGATTTTCGTGGGTCATGTGGCCGACATGATCGGCGCCAATGCACCGGTCGCGTTCGCCGGCGCATGGCAGCCGGTCGAGCGCTTGCCCCGCGACCGCATCCAGCGTTTCCAAGAGGTGCTGGTGGCGAAGGGCCATGATGTAGGCAAGGTCGATGGACTTGCCGGCTTCAAGACAAGGCGGACCATTGGGCTTGAGGAGCAGAAGCTCGGCCTGCCGCTCACCTGCTATCCGAACAAAACGGTCGTCGACGCTGTGCTCAAGCAAGCGAGCGCCGCTTCGGCCCAATAGCCCGCAGATTAAGAGTGGCTATTGCCTAGGTTTTGCCAGGCATGCTTGCTAGGTTCCGCGCATGCGAATCATGCCAAACCCTAAGTCCTTGATCCTCGGCGCAGGATTGGCGCTTTTGCTCGTCTTGGCGCTTCCCTCCGCGGCCGCTGCCGGCAACACCCAGGCCTGCGTCGAAGGCCTCTGGCCTGCCGCCAAGGGCGCCGGCGTCACGCGCGCCACGTTCGATCGCGCCTTCCAGGGGTTCACGCCCGACCCCGAAGTGGTCGAGGCCGCCAACTTCCAGCCCGAATATGTGAAGCCGATCGGCGAATATATCGACCGGGCCGTTTCCGATAAGCGCGTCGAGACGGGCAAGCTGAAGCTTGCCGAGAATCAGGCGCTGCTTGGCTCGCTCGAGACCCGCTATGGAGTCGACCGGCATATCATCGTCGCCATCTGGGGGGTGGAGTTGAATTACGGCGTGCAGCCCGGCGACAAGAACGTGATCCGTTCGCTCGGTACGCTGATTTGTACCGGCACCAAGGCCAAGTTCGCCAAGCCCCAGCTCGTTTCGGCGCTCAAGATCCTACAGCGCGGCGATATCAGCTTCGAGGCGATGAACGGCTCATGGGCGGGCGCCATGGGGCATACCCAATTCATCCCCACCACCTACAGCGCTTACGCCGTCGACCAGGACGGCGACGGCAAGCGCGACATCTGGGGCAATGTGCCCGACGCGCTCGCCTCGACCGCGAGCTATCTCAAGGTCTCCAATTGGCGCGCGGGCGAGACGTGGGGCTATGAGGTCTCGCTGCCCAAGGGCTTCGATCCCAAACGGGTCAGCGAGAACACGCTGAAGCCGCTCGGCGACTGGCAGAAGCTCGGCATCGTGCGGGCGGACGGCCAACCCTTCCCGCGCTCTTCCGACAAGGCCTCGCTGTTCGCGCCGGAGGGAACGAGGGGGCCGGCCTTCCTCCTGCTCAACAATTTCCGCTCGATCCTCCGCTACAACGTGGCGAAGTCCTACGCGCTCGCCGTGGGGCATCTCGCCGATCGGATTAGGGGCGGGGGACGCTTTGTGCATCCGTGGCCCACCGACGAGAACCATCTTTCGCTCGAGCAGCGCACGGAATTTCAGCGGCTTCTGATCGCGCAAGGGCTCATGACCGGCGAGCCGGACGGGGTGATCGGCCCGGCGACGCTCGAGGCGGTCAAGACCTATCAGCGCTCCAAGAGCCTTGGGGTGGACGGATTCCCAAGCCTCACTCTTCTTAAGGCTCTTGCAGAGCGAAGCGCCGCCGGCAAATGTCGAGGCCCAGCCAACTGCTAGCGAGGCTCAGCCGGCCAACGCCGAGGGGCAACCTGCCAATGTCGGGCAGGACGACGCGGGGGGCTTGGCGCCTCCGCCGGAAGGGACTACCAGTGGTCCTGAGAAGGTGAACTGAGGGCGGACCCGGCAAAGGGTCCGGACGATCATGTTTCGTAGCGCGTCTTGCCTTAGCTCAAGCTGCCCCGCACGGCGCAGGCTTGCCGATATGGCGGTCGGGCTCGCGGTCCTTCTTGCCTGTTATCGTCGTTTGGCTCGCACCGGCCATGGCGCAGCAGGGCACGACCCCCGTGCAGCGCAGCTACATCAATCCCTTCCCCAACGGCGACCGCTACCGCGTCGTCGTGCTCGGCGATTCGCTCGGCGACGGACTGTGGTCCGGCCTCTACCGCGCCTTCGAGGAAGACGCCACGCTCGAGTTCATGCAGCGCGCCAAACCGTCGACCGGGTTCGCGCGCACCGACGCCTACGACTGGAACGCCGAATTGGCGGACCTCCTCAAGAAGGAAACCTATCAGATCGCCGTCATCATGTTCGGCGGCAACGACGCCCAGGCGATCCGGAGCGGCAAAGACTGGCTGAAGGTGGGCAGCGAGGGGTGGCGACGAGATCTACGGTCAGCGGGTCGAGGCCTTTATCAAGAAGCTCCGCGCGGAGAACGTCGCCGTCTATTGGGTGGGTCTCCCCATCATGCGCAGCCCCGCTCAGAGTACCGACGCCGAGGCGATGAACGAGGTGTTTCGCGAGAAGGCCTTCATCAACGGCGCCAAGTTCATCGAAACGTGGAACGGCTTTACCGACGAGGCCGGGCGGTACAGCGCCTACGGCCCCGACATGACAGGACAGGTCAAGCGGCTCAGGGCCGATGACGGCGTCCACTTCACCATGCGGGGCTATCTCAAGCTCGCCCACTTCGTGGAGAAGGAGCTTCGCCGCGATTTGAACCTCGCCAAGATCGAGCGGAACATCCCGCTCGCCGGCAACGAGGACGAGCAGGCCAAGGTCATGGGCCGCGACGTCGTTCCGGGACGGTCGGAGCCCGCGCAGCCTGTCACGCCGACGCCCGATCAGGACGGCGCGGCACCTGAAACAGGCGACGCAGCGGCCGCGCCGGAGCAGGCGCAAGCAGAGCAAGCGCCTCAGCTTCAGGAAAGCAGCGTCGGAGATGTCAGCGTCGTCAGGCCGGCGATCGACCAGACGCTACAGGCGGCACAAGGCCTCACGCCACAAGGGCCCGCCGCGGCGACGCCGGAAGCCGAGATGATCACGAGCGAGCTCAGCAACGGCTTGACCGCGGTCGCCACCATCTCGTCGGTCACCGACCTGTCGCTCGCCTCCTCGAGGCCGCGGCTGCCGCTCTCGCAGCGGCCATACTACAAGGTTCTCATCAAGGGCGAGCAGCTCAAGCCCAAGGCCGGCAGGGCCGACGACTTCGCCTGGCCGCCAGGTTAAGGCCCGTTAGCGCGGCAGGTCGGTCTTACCCATCAGAAATTTGTCGATGGCGTGCGCCGCCTGGCGCCCTTCCCTGATCGCCCACACCACGAGCGACTGGCCGCGCCGCATGTCGCCGGCGGCGAACAATTTGGCCCGCGACGTGCGGTAGTCGAGTTCGTTCGCCTTCACGTTGCCGCGGGCGTCCAGCTCGACCCTCAGATCCTTGACCATGCCCTCCTGCACCGGATGGAGGAAGCCCATGGCCAGCAGCACGAGGTCGGCGGGGATCTGAAATTCGGTGCCCGGCACCGGCTTCATCTGGCCGTCGAGGCGGATGCATTCGAGCTGCTCCACCTTGCCGTTTGAGCCGACGAACCTGCTGGTCGCGACGGCAAAATCGCGCGCCGCGCCTTCGGCCTGGCTCGAGGAGGTGCGGAGCTTGAGCGGCCAGTTGGGCCAGGTGAGCGCCTTGTTCTCCTGGTCCGGCGGCTGAGGAAGGATCTCGAGCTGCGTGACCGAGACGGCGCCCTGCCGGAACGATGTGCCGATGCAGTCGGAGCCCGTGTCGCCGCCGCCGATCACCACGACTTGCTTGCCTTCTGCCAGGATCGGCTCGATGTCGCCGAGCGGCTCGCCGGAAACGCGGCGGTTCTGCTGCGGCAGATAGTTCATGGCGAAATGGACGCCCTTAAGGTCGCGGCCCGGGACGGTGAGGTCGCGGGGGTGCTCGGCGCCGCCGGCGAGCAGCACGGCGTCATAGTCCCGCTCAAGCTTGGCCACGCGCAGGTCGCGGCCGACCTGGACGTTGCAATGGAAGGTGACGCCCTCCGCCTCCATCTGCGCCACGCGGCGCTCGACGATATATTTCTCCATCTTGAAGTCGGGAATGCCGTAGCGGAGCAGGCCGCCGGGATAAGCGTGCTTCTCATAGACATGCACGTCGTGGCCGGCGCGGGCGAGTTGCTGCGCCGCGGCCAGCCCGGCGGGACCGGAGCCCACGATGGCCACGCGCTTGCCGGTCTTCGTCTCCGGCGGCAAAGGCCGCACCCAACCCTCGTCGAAGGCCTTGTCGGCGATGGCGCATTCGATGGACTTGATGGTGACGGGCACGTCGATGATGTTCAGCGTGCAGGCGGCCTCGCAGGGCGCCGGGCAGATGCGGCCGGTCACTTCGGGGAAGTTGTTGGTCGAGTGCAGGTTCGCGGCGGCGACGGCCCAATCCGAATGGTAGACGAGGTCGTTCCAGTCGGGGATCTGGTTGTTCACCGGACAGCCGGTATGGCAATAGGGGATGCCGCAATCCATGCAGCGGGCGGCTTGGCGCACGATCTCGGCGTCGTCCGGCGCGATGATGAACTCGCGGTAATGGCGAATGCGGTCGGCCGCCGGCTCGTAGGCTCCGGTCCTCGCGTTCGATCTCGAGAAAGCCCGTGATCTTGCCCATCAAGGTCATGCTCTTTGGCCCGCGGCCACGCAAATTCTCAGCCAACGACAGTCAGTCACCGTCTTCCCGGCTCCGTCAAGCGCGCACCACTGTCGCGTGGCAAAGTCGCCGCCTGGCGCTCCTCTCCAGGACATCTTAGCTCCTTCGCCTTGAAGATTACTTGCCGTTGCCGCGCAAGCCGATCTCGATCTCGCCAAGACCGGTCTTATCGGCCATTTGCCGGCGCGCCATCTCCTCCAGCGCCCGGCGATATTCGACCGGCATCACCTTGACGAATTTCGGCAGGTAAGCCGCCCAATCGTCGAGGATCGACTTCGCGCGCGCCGAACCCGTGTAGTGGAGGTGGTTCTCGATGAGCTGATAGAGGCGCTCCTCGTCGAAGCGGGTCATGTCGGTCACGTCGACAAGCCCATGGCTTTCGAGGTCGCCGGTCTGGTGGCGGCTTCGCTCCATCACGTGGTTCTCGCTCGGGACAGGCTCGAGATCGACCATGGCGAGATTGCAGCGGCGCTCGAAATCGCCTTCCTCGTCGAGAACGTAGGCGATGCCGCCCGACATGCCGGCGGCGAAATTGCGGCCCGTGGGCCCGATCACCACCACCACGCCGCCGGTCATGTACTCGCAGCCATGATCGCCGGTGCCCTCGACCACGGCGATGGCGCCGGAGTTGCGCACGGCGAAGCGCTCGCCGGCGATGCCGCGGAAATAGCATTCGCCGGCGATGGCGCCATAGAGCACGGTGTTGCCGACGATGATCGACTTCTCCGGGACGATGCTCGAATCCGCGGGCGGGCGGACGATGATGCGGCCGCCGGACAGGCCCTTGCCGACATAGTCGTTGCCTTCGCCGACGAGATCGAGGGTGACGCCGTGGGCGAGCCAGGCGCCGAAGCTTTGCCCGGCCGAACCCGTGAGGCTCACCCAGATGGTGTCCTCGGGCAGTCCCGCATGGCCATAGCGCGTGGCGATCTCGCCCGACAGCATGGCGCCGGTGGTGCGGTCGATGTTCTTGATCGGCAGGTCGAGCTTGACCGGCTTCTTCTCCTCGATGGCCTCGCGGCAAAGCGCGATCAGCTTCACGTCGAGGACCTTGTCGAGGCCGTGGTCCTGCCGCTCCGAATTGTAGATGGCGACCTCGGGCGGCACCTCAGGCTTATGGAAGATGCGGCTGAAATCGAGGCCCTTAGCTTTCCAATGGTCGATCGCCTGGCTCTTATCGAGGATTTCGGTCTGACCGATCATCTCGGCGAAGGTGCGGAAGCCGAGCGCGGCCATATATTCGCGCACCTCCTCGGCGACGAAGAAGAAGAAGTTGATGACGTGCTCGGGCTTGCCCTGGAATCTCGCGCGCAGCACCGGGTCTTGGGTGGCGACGCCCACCGGGCAGGTATTCAGGTGGCATTTGCGCATCATGATGCAGCCCGCCGCGATCAAAGGCGCGGTGGAGAAGCCGAACTCGTCGGCGCCGAGAAGCGCGCCGACCACCACGTCGCGCCCGGTACGGACGCCGCCGTCGACCTGGATGGCGATGCGGCCGCGCAAGCGATTGAGCACCAGCGTCTGCTGGGTCTCGGCAAGGCCGATCTCCCAAGGCGATCCGGCATGCTTGATCGAGGTCAATGGCGAGGCGCCGGTGCCGCCCTCGAAGCCGGCGATGGTGACGTGGTCGGCCATGGCCTTGGCCACGCCCGCGGCCACCGTGCCGACGCCCACTTCGGCGACGAGCTTCACCGACACGTCGCCTTTCGGGTTGACGTTCTTGAGGTCGAAGATCAGCTGCTTCAGGTCCTCGATCGAATAGATGTCGTGGTGCGGCGGCGGCGAGATCAGGCCGACGCCAGGCATCGAGTGGCGCACCTTGGCGATGATGGCGTCGACCTTATGGCCGGGGAGCTGGCCGCCCTCTCCGGGCTTAGCGCCTTGGGCCATCTTGATCTGCATCATGTCGGCATTGATGAGATATTCCGTGGTCACGCCGAAGCGGCCCGACGCCACCTGCTTGATCTTGGAGCGCATGGAGTTGCCGTTCGGCAGCGGCTTGTAGCGGTCGGACTCTTCGCCGCCTTCGCCGGTATTGGACTTGCCGCCGATGCGGTTCATGGCGATGGCGAGCGTGGTATGCGCCTCGCGGCTGATCGAGCCGAAGGACATGGCGCCGGTAGAGAAGCGCTTGACGATCTCCTTGGCCGGCTCGACCTCGTCAAGCGGGATGGGCGTGCGGCCAATCTCCTCCGCGGTCTTGATGCGGAACATGCCGCGTAAGTTGAGGAGCTGCTCCGTCTGCTCGTTGATCTGCTTGGCGTAGGAGCGGTACTTCTCGGGCAGCTGCCCGCGCACGGCATGCTGCAGATCGGCAACCACCTGCGGGCGCCACATATGCGCCTCGCCGCGCACGCGGTAGGCATACTCGCCGCCGACCTCGAGCGCGTCGCGCAGCACCGGCGCATCGGAGAAGGCGAGCTGGTGGCGCTCGACCGTCTCGCGCGCGATCTCGTCCAAGCCCACGCCCTCCACCTGGCTGTTGGTGCCGGTGAAATATTTGGCGACGAAGTCGGACCTGAGCCCCACGGCGTCGAAGATCTGGGCGCCGCAATAGGACTGATAGGTCGAGATGCCCATCTTCGACATCACTTTGAGGATGCCCTTGTCGGTCGCCTTGATGTAGCGCTTGACCGCTTCCTCGGCGGTCAGCTCCTCGTCGAGCTCTGGCAGCATGGCCTCGATGGCCTCGAAGGCGAGGTAGGGATTGATCGCCTCGGCGCCGTAGCCCGCCAGCGTTGCGAACTGATGCACCTCATGCGCCTCGCCGGTCTCGACCACGAGACCGACCGAGGTCCTAAGGCCGCAGCGGATCAAATGATGATGCACGGCGCTGGTCGCGAGCAGCGATGGGATCGGCACGCGGTCGGGGCCGGTGGCGCGGTCGGACAGGATGATGATGTTCTCGCCTGCGCGGACCGCCTCTTCGGCGCGCCGGCAAAGCCTATCCAAGGCCTTGCTCATGCCGGCGGCGCCGTGATCGGCGCCATAGGTGATGTCGAGCGTGACGGTGCGGAACTGGTTGTCGGCGACCTCGCCGATGCCGCGAATGCGCTCCAGATTGTCGTTGGTGAGGATCGGATGCGCCGCCTCGAGCCGCTTCTGCCGCGAGGTGCCCTCGAGGTCGAGCAGGTTCGGCCGCGGCCCGATAAAGGTGACCAGCGACATGACGAGCTCCTCGCGGATCGGGTCGATCGGCGGGTTCGTCACTTGCGCGAAGTTCTGCTTGAAATAGGTGTGCAGCAGCTTCGGCTTGTTGGATAGCACCGACACCGGCGTGTCGTTGCCCATGGAGCCGACCGCCTCCTGGCCGGACTTCGGCCATCGGCGCCATCAGGAACTTGATGCTCTCTTGCGTGTAGCCAAAGGCCTGCTGGCGGTCGAGCAGGCTCACATTGGTGCGGGGCGAGGGGAGAGGCGCGCCCGGCAGTTCATGCACCCGGATCTGGGTACGGTCGAGCCATTGCTGATAGGGATGCGCGGAGGACAGCTCGGCCTTGATCTCCTCGTCGGAGACGATGCGTCCCTTCTCGAGATCGATGAGCAGCATCTTGCCGGGCTGGAGCCGCCACTTCTCGACGATGGACTTCTCGGCGATCGGCAGCACGCCGGCCTCCGACGCCATGATGACGAGGCCGTCGTCGGTGACGAGGTAGCGGGCAGGCCGCAAGCCGTTGCGGTCGAGCGTGGCGCCGATCTGCCGTCCATCGGTGAAGGCCATGGCGGCCGGGCCGTCCCACGGCTCCATCAGGCAGGCGTGATACTCGTAAAAGGCGCGGCGCTTGGCATCCATGAGCGGATTGCCGGCCCAGGCTTCGGGGATCAGCATCATCGCCGCGTGCGCGAGGCTGTAGCCGCCCTGCACCAGGAATTCGAGCGCGTTGTCGAAGCAGGCGGTGTCGGACTGGCCTTCATAGGAGATCGGCCAGAGCTTCTCGATGTCCGGGCCGAACAAGGGCGACGACACGCTCGCCTGGCGCGCCGCCATCCAGTTCAGATTGCCTCTGAGCGTATTGATCTCGCCGTTATGGGCGACCATGCGGTAGGGATGGGCGAGCTTCCAGGAGGGGAAGGTGTTGGTCGAGAAGCGCTGATGCACGAGCGCCAGCGCCGAGGCAAAGAGAGGGTGATGCAGGTCGGCGTAATAGGCGCCGAGCTGGTAGGCGAGGAACATGCCCTTGTAGACGAGCGTGCGGCAGGAGAGCGACACGGTATAGAAGCCGATGTCGCGCCCGCCGGTCTCGCCGTTGAATGGTGTTCGAGATGACCTTGCGCAGGATATAGAGCCGGCGCTCGAACTCGTTCTCGTCCTCGACGTCGTCCCGCATGCCCGATGAACACCTGCCGATGCGTCGGCTCGGTCTCGAGCACCGACGCGGAGAGGCACGAACTGTCGGTCGGCACGTCGCGCCAGCCTAGGAGCTTCAGCCCTTCGGCCTCGACGACGCGCGCGACCACGGATTCGCAATAGATGCGCTGCGCGCGATTGCGCGGCATGAACATGTGGCCGACGGCGTAGTGGCCGGGCTCCGGCAGCTTGATCTTGAGCGGCGCGCAAACCTCTTGCAGAAATTCATGCGGGATCTGCACCAGGATGCCCGCGCCGTCGCCGGCCAGCGGATCGGCCCCGGCCGCGCCGCGATGGGTGAGGTTCTCCAAAATCTGCAAGCCATGCTCGACGATCTTGTGGCTCGGACGACCTTTGAGATCGGCGACAAAGCCGACGCCACACGCGTCGTGCTCGCGCTTAGGATCATAGAGTCCTTGCGCGGGCGGAGGCGAAGGCCACGCCGAAGTCGAAGAACGCGAGAACCCACGGGATGCCATCGTCACATGAAACCTCGGCAACGCCTCGCGCCCCTAGCGCGAGCGGCCAAAAAGCGTTGGCCAGCGGCCGGACCTTCACCAGCTAAGAGCGTCGACCGGCTGAAAGCGAAGAACCGGCTCCTTAGGCGGCTAGCTCCTTCGCTTGAGTAAACGCGGGGCCGGAACCGAGTTTCCCTAAGGGGAGACGGAAGCTTGGAGCGGCGCCGCAGCCTCCAGTACAAAGGTCAGCAAGCCTGTCCTATTCGCCCTCAAAATGACAGATTTCCAACACGCGCACAAGCAGGATTTCGAGCCGTCTCGCGGCTCCCGGATTTGCGGTCGGCGTCACGCGTGCAGCCTAGAGATTAACGAGGCGTTATCACGCGGCCTGGGCGTTAAGGCTCGCGCAAGTTGCGGCTGGTAGGATTCTGTCGTTGCCCCCTACGAGTGTCTCGCGTGCCGGGGGCGGCAGGTTCTCTCCCATAGCACCTGCTAACAGAGAAGGGCGCCCTCACGAGAGCGCCCTTCTTGTTGATCCGCCTAAATTCGCGCAAAGCGCGCCAAATCGGCGCAAAGTCGGCGATTAGGCGGCCTTGCTGTCGATGACCTTCGGCTTCTCGGCCTTGTCGGTCTTGGTCGCGATCGGGATGGTGCGCGGCTTCATGGCCTCGGGCAGCTCGCGCACGAGATCGACATGCAGCAAGCCGTTCTCCAGCACCGCGCCCTTCACCACGACATGATCGGCGAGCTGGAACCTGCGCTCGAAGCTCCGCGAAGCGATGCCGCGATGGAGGAAGGTGGTGTCCTCCTGCTCGGTCCTCTTCTCGCCGCGAATGGACAGGGTGTTCTCCTTCACCTCGATGGAGAGGTCGCTCTCACCGAAACCGGCGACGGCCATGCTGATGCGATACTCGTTCTCGCCGACCCGCTCGATATTGTAGGGCGGGTAGCTCGGAGCCTCGCCCTCGAGCGAGGTGAGCGTATCGAGCAACGAGCCGAGCCGGTCGAAGCCGATGGTGGAGCGGTAAAGTGGGGTAAGATCAAAGTGCCTCATGACACATCCTCCTTGAGAAGCGATATGGTGGTTGCCCGCTCGTTCCTCTGAGCCGGGCGTGATGGCGCAAGCCTGATGGCCTTGCGCCGCCGGAAGATATGGGATGCGGCAACCGGCGTCGTTCAAGAGGGCTAGAGTGCTGAATATAAAGGAAGAATCGCAATATTTGCGGCGCGGCTTCGGCGCGCGGCCGGCTCCTGTCATGGTCACGCCGGAACGGTGTGGCGATGCGGTTCGTCGCTGCTATAAGGGGCGCTCGCTCAGGCGCCGCAGATTCGCGCCGGGACTAAAGGGGCCGCTCCCTTCGATGGATCTCGTCAGCACTCCCAAGAACCCGATCCCGCTCGGCGTGTCGACCGGATATATCGAGGTGCGCAAGGGCTTGCGCTTGCGCTTCGCCAGCTGGCAACCGGTGCTGCGCGAGCGGCGCGGCACGGTCTGCATCTTTCCCGGGCGTGCCGAGTTCATCGAGAAATATTTCGAGGTGGTGGGCGAGCTTCGCCGGCGCGGCTTTGCCGTGGCCGTGCTCGATTGGCGGGGGCAGGGGGGATCGAGCCGGCTGACCAGGAATCCGCTCAAAGGTCACATCAACGACTTCGCCGAGTATGAGGAGGACCTCTCCCACTTCATGAAAGCGGTGGTCCTGCCGGATTGTCCCGCCCCTTATTTCGCGCTTGGCCATTCCATGGCGTCAATGGTGCTGTTCAGGGCGGCCACCAAGCGCGGCTGCTGGTTCACGCGCATGGTCTTGACCGCGCCCATGGTGAGGATCGTGGGCCTGCCCATGTCGCACCGGCTGTGCGGGCAGCTCGCGGACGGGCTTACGATGTTCGGCTTCGGCAAGCGCCCGGTGCCGGGGGACAAGACGAAATACCGGCAGGATCAGGCGTTCGAGGGCAATCCTCTCACCTCGGACCGCGAGCGCTTCATCCGCAACCTGTCGGTGCTCCAGGCGGCGCCAGAGCTCGCGATCGAGGCCCCGACCATCGGCTGGCTGAAGGCGGCGCTCGACGCCATCGCAGAGGGTTGGCAGCGAGCAGTTTGCGCCCCGCATCCGCGTGCCGGTCCTGATGCTTGCCGCCAGCGACGACCAGATCGTGTCGAGCAAGGCGGTTGAGGAGCTTGCCATTCGCCTGCGGGCCGGCTCGCAGATCGTGCTCAGGGGCGCGCGCCACGAGATCCTGCAAGAGCGGGACACCATTCGCGAGCAGTTCTGGGCGGCGTTCGACGCCTTCGTGCCTGGCGTCGCCATGAGCAAGGCGAGCTAGCCCGACAGCACCCTGACCGCGGCTGCATGGATGCGCGCATCGCCGGCGGCAAGGATGCGCCCGCCGCTTCGCGGATCGCCGCCCTCCCAGGTGGTGACGACGCCCCCTGCCCGCTCGATGATGGGGATCAAGGGGAGGATATCGAACGGCTTCAGGCCGGCTTCGACCACGAGGTCGATATGGCCGAGCGCGAGCAGGCAGTAGTTGTAGCAGTCCCCGCCGAAGCGCCGCAGACGCACGGCACGGCTCAAGTCCGCGAAGCGCCGGTGCTCCTCTTCGCTCGTGAAGAAATCCGTGCTCGTAGTGGCAAGAAGCGCCTCGCCAAGGGAAGCGCAGGGACGCGTGCGCATGGGCTTGGTCGTGCCGTCATGACGGAAGAAGGCCTCGGTCTCGCCGCTCCAGAAGCGCTCGCGGGTGAAGGGCTGGTCCATCAGGCCGAGCAGCGGTGAGCCGCCGCGGGTCAGCCCGATCAAGGTCCCCCACAGGGGCAGGCCGAGGATGAAGGCGCGGGTGCCGTCGATCGGATCGATGACCCAGCAATATTCCGCATCGCTCCGGAGGGCCCCGAACTCCTCTCCCAGAATGCCGTGCGACGGGTAGGCTTCGGCAAGACCGGCGCGGATCGCCTGTTCGGCGCCGCGGTCGGCCGCGGTGACCGGGTCGAAAAGATCGCCTCCTTTATGGTCAACGGCACAGCCTGTCCGGAAATGCGGCAAAATGACCGCGCCGGCCTTGTCGGCCAGGGCGTGGGCGGTGGCCAGGAAGGCCTGGAATTCAAGCTCTTTGGGATTAGGCACGGAGAGAGCCTTGAGGCCGTTTTGCCTTGGGAGTCAAGGCTTACAGGTCCGAATCCCCGCAGACGCGCCAGGCGCAGGCCAAAACGCTGGTGACAGTTATGCATCAGTGTTTCTGAAATGCCTTCGGAACGTCATTGGAACCTTGCTTTTTGTGCGGCGCAATGACATATTGTTGCAACGCGGCATGGCTCTCCAGGCCATTCCGCTGCCCTCCTTGGGCGTTTCCTCCCTAGACTTGGGCCGTTCGTTCAATCGAGCGGCCCTTTTTTTGCGCTGATTGGCTATTCGGCTGCCGCGCGGGGGATGGCAAGCCCTGGGATGCCCGCGACGAGCGCCCGCACCATGGCTTCGAGGTCGCCGCGCAGGCGTTCAAATCCCGACGATTTGTCGAAGCTGGTCTCGTCCATGTAGAGGGCGCGGTTGATCTCGATCTGCAACACGTGCTGGGCCTTGTGGGGGCGCCCGTAATGCTCGGTGATGTAGCCGCCGGCATAAGGCTTGTTGAGGGCTACCGCGTAGCCCTGCGCCTTGAGCTGGCTTGCCGCAAGCCGGGTGAGCTCGCCGCTGCATGAGGTGCCGAAGCGGTCGCCGAGGACGAAATCCGGGCGGCCGCCGCCCTGGTCGGCGATGGGGTTGGACGGCATCGAATGGCAGTCGATGAGCACGGCCAAGCCGAATTCGCGCTGCGCCTCCGCCAGCAGGCTGCTCAGCGTGTCATGGTAGGGGGTGTAGAGGCGGTTGATCCGCTCGAGCGCGGCTCCCACGGAGAGCGGCTCGCGGTAGATCTCGTCGGACTCCGATACGATCCTGGCGATGGTGCCGAGACCGCCGACCACCCGCACCGATTGAGTATTGGCGTAATGCGGCAGCCCATCGCGGAACAGAACCGGATCAAGCTCGTAGGGCTCCCGGTTGACGTCGAGATAAGCGCGCGGGAAATGGGCATAGAGGAGGGGCGCGCCGAGCTCGGTCACGAAGGCGAACAGCTCCTCGACATAGGCGTCCTCGGAGCGCCTAAGCGCAAGGGAATCGAGCCTGGAGGCGGCGAGAAAGGCCCTCGGATAGATGCGGCCGCTATGGGGAGAGTTGAAGACGAGAGGCACTTTCAACGTCTCAGGCCGCGCCACCGTGAAGGGTGGCGCAAGGTCGGTCTTGATCGCCTCAGCCTCGTTTGGGCTCATGGCCAATCCCTAGCTGCCGCTCCCTGGTTCAGCCGAATCCCGCGCAAGCAGGGAATCGCCTGTAAACTCTGCCAATGAGAGTTGAACCTGTCTAGGCGTCTTCTGCCTTGTGCCCGGACGAATTAGACGCAATGATTTGGGGTTGCAGGGGGGGCAGGGCCATTGCCGGCCTAGAGCCCAGGCAATCGTTATTTACCAAGTCATTTACCAAGTTCGTGTACGCCGAAAGGCGAGAGTAGGGGGACGAGGGATGGAGGCGAACGACCCGCGGGCACGCAGCGTGCAGCGCATTCTCCTTGCCGAGGACGACGAGGATATGCGCCGCTTCCTGGTGAAGGCGCTCGAGAAGGCAGGTTACGACGTCGTATCGTTCGGGAACGGCCTTGAGGCCTATGAGCGGTTGAAGGAAGAGCCCTTCACGCTCCTCCTCACCGACATCGTGATGCCGGAGATGGACGGCATCGAGCTGGCGCGGAAAGCGAGCGAGCTCGATCCCGATCTCAAGATCATGTTCATCACCGGCTTCGCCGCGGTGGCGCTCAATCCCGACAGTCACGCGCCGAAGGATGCCAAGATCCTGTCGAAGCCCTTCCACTTGCGCGACCTGGTCGACCAGGTGGAGCGGATGCTGGCGGCGTGATCCTTGAGCCCGGTTGCCTTGATGGCGCCGCACCCGATATAGAAGCCTCCCCGTTCCATTCGGAACCGGGCGCGTAGCTCAGCGGTACGAGCACTGCGTTGACATCGCAGGGGTCACTGGTTCGATCCCAGTCGCGCCCACCATTTTATCTCACACAACATCAGTGACTTAAATCAAAACCTTAAGCATTTTAGAACGCCCTGTCGTCAGTGGGAACGCGTCCGGCCATTGATCTGAGGAAAAGGGCGCCGGCCGAGCGAGCGCAAATGACGGACGATGACAAGATCGCGCGTTGCAACCAGTGCAAGCAGCCTCTGACTGAGATCGACAACCGCGGCGAGCGTCTAACCGGCTGCTTGACGTGCAACCTTTGGGCAATGGCTGAGGGCGCACGCGTTGGAGGAGGCTATCCGAAGAGGACCTCCGCGCGCTTCATCTCTTAAAACGGCAGGTCCGAGGGCCATGACACCCTGCATGACACCCTGGAAGACGGGCGCCTAAGCGTTAGGGCGTCGACCTCCCCGGCCGACGCCCTCGGGGGGGCGGCGCTAGAGAGACGCAACGAAAACCCCGGCCGGGGGATACCCGACCGGGGCTGGCATCTGCCGGAGAGATAGCTAGTAGGGCTATCTCGTCGTCATTTAGCTGAGCTTCAACGGCTCAGCCGAGACGGCCTTCTCGTGGTGACCGACGCAGCCTCCAAGGCTCAGCGTCGCTGTGATGATGATGGCGCAAGCTATGAAGTACACGCATGGCTTTCCCCGTTTCCCCTCGTTTCCAAGCAACTATAAAGCCTTCTCCCGGAGAAAGCTGTGACACTTGGGACACGCTTGAATCGAAAAGAACAGGCGCGCCGGCCGAAGCCCGTCAGCAAATCCTTGTGCGTCATGGGCATCAAGCCGGTTTCGGCCTCAAACTCGCGGTAGAGGCGGTGAATGCCGCCCGACGGCGGAAAATAAGGCATTTTCTCGCAAAAAGAGCAAGGCTTCCGGCGATGGTCCCAATGTCTCGCTCGACGAAGCAGGCTTCAGGCCTCGACCAGGACCTTGAAGCCGCCATAGATCATGCGCTTGGCGTCGAACGGTATCGCCTTGACGTCCATCATCTTGGCGAGGCGCTTGTCCTTCATCACCTTGGCGTTGACGCGGTCGCGATGAGTGCGGGACTTGTAGGCGATCCAGGAGAAGACCACCGTTTCGTTGGGCTTGAGCTTGACGCTGCGCGGAAAGGACGTCCACTTGCCCTTCTTCACGTCGTCGGCGACGCATTCCCGGAACTCGAGCGCGCCGTGCTCGCGCCAGACCTTGCCCGCCTTTCGGGCCATGCGCCGGTAAGCGGCGAGGTTCTTTTTTGGGACCGGCACGATAAATCCATCGACATAGGCCATGTGAGTTCTCCGTCGAAGTTCTTAAGCTGTGAGATCAGGCGGCTTTCTCGCAATTGACCATCCACGGCGTGCCGAAGCGGTCCGTCAGCATGCCGAACTTGAGCGCCCAGAAGGTCTCCCCAAGCGGCATGATCACCGTCCCTCCGTCGGCGAAGGCATTGAAGATGCGCTCGGCCTCGGCCGGGTCCTTCGTAACCAGCGAGACGGAGAAACCTTGCATCTTCTCGCGGCGCCCGGGCGGCGCGTCCGAGGCCATCAACACGTTGTCGCCGAAGACGAGGCGCGCATGCAGGATCTTCTTGCGCCATTCCGCCGGCACGTGCGTCTCCGCCGGCGTGCCCTCATGGGGCATCATGGCGACGATCTTGCCGCCAAGCACCTTCTCATAAACTTTGAAGGCCTGCTCGCAATCGCCGTCGAACGTCAAATAGGGGTTCACGTACATACCGCACTCCTTGGTTTGCTTGCATTCCTCGCCGAGGCGAATAACCTCAGCGCTTCCCCAGATAGTCGTCGAGCCGGTCGAACGTTCCGGTCCAGCCCGCCTTCATCGAGTCCTTGCCGGCCTCGAAGGTCTTGCGCTCCGCGCTCGGTCGCCTCGTAGGGCACCCATTTGAACCGTGACGATGGTCTTGCCGGTGCCCGTCTCGGCGAAGGTCACCGTCGACAGCATCGTCAGCGGCCAGTCGGGGCTCATGGGGTGCCGCGTCAGCCCTCCCTCCGCATCGGAGAAGGCGACGACGAAAACGAGCCGCTCCTGGGGCACGATCTCGCGAAAGATGAATTTGCCCCACATCTCCTGGCCTTCGGGGGATTTGCAGGCAGTAGTGGAAGGTGCCGCCCGGCCGGAGGTCGAGCTTCACCGAAACGATGTCGAAGCCTTTCGGCCCCCACCATTTGCCGAGGCGCTCGGCCTCGGTCCACGCCTTCCACACGCGTTCGCGCGGCGCGTCGAAGATGCGGATGATGACGAATTCGAATTCCGCCGATTGCTCGCGCCGGTCTTGTCTTGGCTGTCGCTCACGTTGCTACTCCTTCGCTCATCAGTTCTTGCCGACGTAGGCGCGCTTCAGCGCTGCAACGTCGAACTTCTTCATCTGTAGAAAGGCTTTCGTGACCCGCTCCGACTTTCGTCGTGGTCGGGGTCCAGCAACATTTCGAAGAGCACCTCGGGAACGACCTGCCAGGAGAGGCCGTACTTGTCCTTCAGCCAGCCGCATGGACCCTCGGTGCCGCCCTGCGGAGAGCTTCTTCCAGAAATAGTCGACCTCTTCCTGGTCTTGGCAATGCACTCTGGAACGAGACGGCCTCAGTGAACTTGAAATGCGGGCCGCCGTTGAGGGCCGCGAATTTTTGCCCGTCGAGCTCGAACTCCACGGCCATGACCGAGCCCGCCTCTTTGCCGTGGATCTCTTGCCCCTCGTTCACATAGCGGCTGATCCTTCCCATCCGGGAATTCTTGAAGACGGAGCAGTAGAACTTCGCCGCGTCCTCGGCTTCGGTGTCGAACCACAGACACGGATTGATCTTTGATGCCGCGAGTGCCGGCTGCTCGGCGCTCAGCCATTCGCCGGCGTCATCCAGGCGACGCCGGCGCCGCCGGGCTGCATCAGGATCGCGATGCGGCCCACGCCCGGGCACATCGAAGATCGGCTTCATGAGCTTGGCGCCCGGCCTTGACCGCCTTCTCGACGCGCTTGTCCACGTCATCGACGGCGAGATACGACATCCAGCTCTCGGGCACGCCGTCGAACTCAGGCCCGTTCGAGCTCGAAGATGCCGGCGACCGGCTTCGTCGCCCAGCTTGGCGCATCCAATAGGTCCCGCCACCCTCCATGGGCATCGGCTCGAAGCGTCCAGCCGATGGTGTCCTCGTAGAATCTGCTTGCGCGCGCTCGGCATCGCGCGTCATCAACTCGTTCCAGCAGAACTTGCCATGCGACCCTTGGCCCGACGTCTCCGCATGGTCGTCGTCGCATTGATGGGCTGCGGTCTGTGCCATGTCACTCTCCTCTTGGGGTTACGCGAGATAGCGTTCGAGCTTGTCGAGGCAGCCGGTCCAGCCCTCCTGGTGCCGGTCGCGCGCGGCTCGTCGAAGAATTGCTCGTGGATCAGGGTCAGGAGCGAGCCCGTCGCCGTCCGGCTTGATCAGGATGGTCACCAGCGACTCGCGCTCGGGCATCGTGCGCCACGCCCAGGTGAACACCAGCTTCTCGTTCGGCACGACCTCGCGTAGACGCCGCTCACGTGATGCTGCTCGCCGTCCTCGGTGTGGAAGATGACGCGCGTAGCGGCCGCCGACCCTGACATCGGCCTCGGCCTGCGTCACCGGGCCAGCATCCGGACCGAACCACTTCACGATTTTTTCGGGCTCCGTCCAGGCGGCGTAGACTTTCTCCGGCGCGGCATTGAGACGACGTTTGAGGGTGAGGCTGGGCTTGGTGGCGACGCTGGGCTTGGGCGGGCATGCTTCTTCCTCCACAAAAGCGGCAAGCCGATCGAGCCGCTCCGACCAGAAGCGCTGGTAATGGTTGAGCCAGTCATCGCTTCCTCCATGGGCGCCGCGGCCAAGCTGGCAGGAGACGGTGCGGCCGGTCTTCCGTGCGGGTGATCAGGCCCGCATCCGACAACACGTCGAGATGCTTCATGATCGCCGGAAGCGACACGGGAAACGGCCGGGCGAGCTCACTCACCGAAACGTTCTCGCGGCGATCGAGTTGCGCGAGCAGCGCGCGGCGCGTCGGGTCGGCAAGGGCGGCAAAGGTGCGGTCGAGGGTCTCTTGATACTTAACCATATGGTTAAGTGTAGGGACGTAGCGGTGCCGCTGTCAACCGCCCTCTTTCCGGCAGCAAGCAATCCTATTCGGGGGCCGGCAGGCCCACGGTCGTTGACAGAGGCGGCTCACCTTTTTATGGTCCGCCCGGCTGTAGATGGCGGCCTGTTACCAGGGCGCGCCCCGGCCCTTTTCCGGAAACGATGGATGCTTTGCCATGAAGATCAAGAATTCGCTCAGAGCCCTGCGCAAGCGCCATCGCAACAATCGCGTGGTTAGGCGGCGCGGGACGGCTTTACGTCATCAACAAGACCAACCGCCGCTACAAAGCCCGCCAAGGCTAAATCCAAGATGCGGGCCGGCCCGAGCTTCTGCCTGAAGCCTCAAGGCGCAACGCCGCTCCTTATCGCAGCCCTTGTCTTTGCGTTCATGACAGGTTTGGGCGCGCCCGCTCAAGCCTTGGACGACGCGCTCGGAAGCGCCGACCGATATCGAGGAGCCCGCCGAGGCGCTCCCGGGGGGCATCGAAGCGCCGTCCGAGGATGACCTGGCCGCGCCGGACGAGCTCGATCCCGACGGCCTCATGCGGCCCGACATCAAGGAAGGCGGCGAGGACGCGCCGCCGCCGCATTCGGCTGAGGAAAGCAAGCAAGACAAGCTCGATCGGTCGACCGACGATCTGCCGCTCCCGACGCCGCTGGAAAGGCCCAAGATGCTCGGCCAGCTCTACGAGCAGCTTCGGCAAGGCCCGTGACGCCCAGGCGGCGGCGCCGATCATCGAGGCCATCGAGGATCTCTGGCGCCTTTCGGGCAGCCCCACCGTCGACCTCCTGATGAGCCGCGCCGAGCGCCTCGCCAAGGAGCAGGATCTCGATCTCGCGCTCAAGATCATCGACGCGACCGTCGACATCGCGCCCGAGGAGGCCGAAGCCTGGCATCTCCGGGCGAAGGTGCATTACCTCAGGAAAGACTATGAGCTTGCCATCGCCGATCTCAGGCGCGCGCTCGACCGCGACCCCCTGCACTACGGGGCGAACAACGACCTTGGCGTCGCGTTAGAGGCGATCGGCGCCAAGAAAGAGGCGCTTCAAGCCTATCGCAAGGCGATCGCGGTGAACCCGTTTCTCGGCGAGACCAAGCGCGCGGTCGAGGAGCTTCGCCGCGAGGTCGAAGGCCAGGACATCTAGCGGTGATTTGAACCGTCATGCCCGGCCCTGAGCCGGGCATCCAGGGGCGACGAGCCCGGAGCAGGTGGCCCTGATCGCCGGTCAAGCCCGGCCATGACGCGTACTCGGGGTCACTATAGATCTTCCGTGTCGTCCCCGACGAAAGCGATGCGCAGCATATTGGTGGCGCCAGGCGTGCCGAGCGGCACGCCGGCGGAGATGATGACGCGCTGGCCGGGAAGCGCGAAGCCTTCCTGATAGGCGATGCGGCAAGCCTTGGCGACCATGTCGTCGAGGTCGCGGGGGTCGTCGGTCAGACGCAATGCAGCCCCCACACCAGCGCGAGCTTGCGCCCGGTGGCGGGGATGGGGGTGAGCGCCAAGATCGGCTGGGCCGGCCGCTCGCGGGCGGCGCGCAAGCTCGTCGCGCCGGAGGCCGTGTAGCAGACGATGGCGGCGAGGTTGAGCGTCTCGGCCACGGTGCGGGCCGCGGCCGAGATCGCGTCGGCGCCGGTGGCCTCCGGGCCGATCCGCTGAGCGTGGATGATCGCCTCGTAAAGAGGATCGCGCTCGACCTCCATGGCGACGCGGTCCATGGTGGCCACGGCTTCGACCGGGTATTTGCCGACCGCCGATTCGGCCGACAGCATCACGGCGTCGGCGCCTTCGAACACGGCGGTGGCGACGTCGGAGACCTCGGCCCTGGTCGGCGCCGGCGCGTAGATCATCGATTCCAGCATCTGCGTGGCGACCACCACCGGCTTGCCGGCATTGCGCGCCGCGCGGGTGATCTGCTTTTGCAGGCCGGGGACCTTCTCCACCGGCATCTCCACGCCGAGATCGCCGCGCGCCACCATGATGGCGTCGGCGAGATCGATGATCTCCTTGAGATGATTGAGCGCCGACGGTTTCTCGATCTTGGCCATCACCGAGGCGCGGCCGCGCGCGAGCTTGCGCGCCTCGGCGACATCCTCGCCGCGCTGCACGAAGGACAGCGCGATCCAGGCGACGCCGAGCGACAGGGCGAAGTCCACGTCGGCGCGGTCCTTCTCGGTCATGGCGCCCAAAGGGAAGCACGGTGTCGGGGAGGCTGATGCCCTTGCGGCTGCCGAGCACGCCGCTCGTCATCACCTCGGCATCGATGCGGACGTCGCTTGCTTCGATGACGCGCAGCTTGAACTTGCCGTCGTCGAACAGGAGCGTGTGGCCGGGCTGCACGGCCTGAAAGATTTCGGGATGCGGCAGGTGCACGCGCCCCAAGCCCGCCACCGATTCACGGCGGACGAAGCTCAGCACGTCGCCTTCGGTCAGCCTGATCGCGCCCGACTCGAACTTGCCGATGCGGAGCTTCGGTCCCTGTAGATCGACCAGGATGCCGATGGGACGGGAGAACTCGACCTCGAGCTTGCGGACCACGGCATGGATGTCGCGCAGGCCGTCATGCGTGGCATGGCTCATGTTGACGCGGAATACGTCGGCTCCCGCCTCGAATAGGCGGCGCATCGTCTCTTCGTTGTTGGAGGCAGGACCGAGCGTGGCGACGATCTTGACCCGGCGATTTCGCCTCATTGGGACTTCGCTTCGCCCTCTGGGTCGGTAAGACGGACGGTCCAGTCCCGCTCCTCGCCGGTGTCGACCTCGAAGAAGCCGGTGCGCTTATAGCCGCGCTTCAGGCACTCCTTGGTGTCGCGGACGGTGAAGGACTTGTCGTCGGTGCACATATAGAGAGTGCCGGCCCACTCCCCGCCGCGGTCATAGTCGATGGCGTGGATGTAGTAGAACCGGCCGATCAGCACGCCCTTGAGCAGGGTCTCGCAGGTATGGGAGGCGATGTTCCACCAGCCTTCGGTGGCCCATCCTTCGGCATCCTTATAGCCGATGGCGACGCCGACCCGGCTCGCCGTCGTGTTGCAGAGCTTGAGATCGGCGTAAGCCGGAGTGGCGCCAAGGCCGGCGAGGAGGACGAGGGCAAGCGAGGTGCCGATGCTCCGCTTCCACCCAAACGGAGCGGCCACCGGGGCCTTGCCCCTGGTCCGGATCAAGTGGAAACCAAGCATCATCCCTCTAAGAGCCTGCAATCACGGTTAAAGAATGTCGAAGGATAGCACCGAATTGGTTGCGTTTCTCTGACCAGCGGACCCGATTATAGAGCCTATTGGCGCCCGCAAAAGACAAGCCGAAAATCGTGGGTAATTGCGTCGCAACCTGGGCCGCGATCAAGCTTTTTTCTTGCCGCGGGGGAGGGGGAGCGCAAGAAAGGGAGACGCGAGGGACGGGTCGCGTGGAGCGAAGTCTGGATACTCTTCGACAAGACGACTTGGGCGCCAAGCCCTACCGCAGCATCGAAGGGGACGCGAGCACAGGCCTCCTCATCCTCTGCGACCACGCCGAGAACACGATCCCTGAGGCCTATGGCACGCTGGGCCTAAAGGCGCCGGACCTTCACCGCCATATCGCCTACGATCTCGGCGCCGCCGCGGTGGCCGAGCGTCTGGCCGAGGCGCTCGGTGCGCCGGCGATCCTGTCCCGCTTCTCGCGGCTCCTGATCGATCCCAATCGCGGCCTCGACGACCCGACGCTCGTCATGCAGATCTCCGACGGGCTCATCGTGCCGGGCAATGCCGGCCTCGCGCCTGACGGAGGTCGAAGCCCGGATCGAGCGCTATTACCAGCCTTACCACCAGGCGATCGAGCGTGCCGTCGAGGCGGCCGTCGCTTTGGGAAAGCCGCCGGTCATCGTCTCGATCCACAGCTTCACCCAGGCCTGGAAGGGCGTGGTTCGCCCCTGGGAGGTCGGCGTGCTGTGGGACAAGGACCCGCGGCTGGCGCTCCCACTGCTTGCCGCCTTGAGGGCCATCCCCGGTATCGAGGTCGGCGACAACGTTCCCTATTCCGGGCAGCTCAAGGGCGATACGCTCTACCGTCACGGCACGGCGCGGGGGCTGGCGCATGCCCTGGTCGAGGTCCGGCAGGATCTGATCCTTGGGCCCGAAGGGCAGGCCGAATGGGCGATGCGGCTGGCTCACGTCCTGCGCAAGGTGTTGAGCGATGCCGGCAGCGCGCTGCATGCGATCGAGCTGCATGGCTCCCTCACCGACGCGGCCCGTCGCGCAAGCATCGCCCAACGACCTAACAGGAAAGGACCGGCGGTCATGGATGAGAAGACTAGGATCGAGCTCGAGGCGGCAGCCTTCCGGCGCCTGGTCGAGCATCTGCGCGCGCGGAGCGACGTGCAGAACATCGATCTCATGGAGCTTGCCGGCTTTTGCCGGAATTGCCTCGCCACCTGGTATCAGGAGGCCGCCGCCGCAAAAGGGATTTCCCTCAGCAAGGAAGAGGCGCGGGAGATCGTCTACGGCATGGCTTACGAAGAGTGGAAGGCGAAGTTCCAGACGGAAGCCCCGGCGAAGCCACGCCAGCGCACGGGGTGAGCTTCACTCTCCATTGCGCAATCCAGTAACCCCGGTGCTCATAGCCAACGAAGGTCGGGGTTACTGGATTCCCGCTTTCGCGGGAATGACAACGGGTCGCTCTGGATAAGCGGGATAAGCCTGGCTTACCGTCTTGCCGCAGCAAATCCGCGCGACCTAAGCTTGCGCCACGTCGAATCAAAAAAGCCCGAGGGACAGAAAAGTGCAGCTCCAGACATCAGCCAAAGACCAGCTTCGTGCCTTCGTCGCCCGCATCGAGCGGCTCGAGGAGGAGAAGGCGGCGCTCGCCGCCGATTTGCGCGAAACCTATGCCGAGGCCAAGGGAAGCGGCTTCGACGTGAAGGCGCTCCGAGCGGTGGTCCGCCTGCGCAAGCAGGACGAGACCAAGAGGCGGGAGGAAGAGGCCGTGCTCTCGACCTATCTCCACGCGCTGGGCATGGCGGAGGCTGAGGCAGCCTAGTCCGTTCTAGCGGGTGCTTTGGGCGAGCTGCGTCGGAGCGGGCGTGGCCGGCTCGAGCTCAGCATAGAGGCTTCTCACCGCATCGCCGGAGAAGGCTGGGCCGCCGCGAGGCTGACATAGCCTGAGCTCTTGCGCAGCGTGAAGGCGGTCGGCTGGTCCATATCCTCGAACAGATAGTCGAGATTGTCCTGTTCGGGATGGCTGAGCGGCGCCACCGTGCGGCTATAGGTGACCGAGGCGTCGGTCATGAGGCCGGCGATCTCGAAAGGAACGTAGCTCAACGCTTCGGGATGGTCGTCGTCAGCCTCAGGCCCGCTCACGACCTCCGCGTCCTCATAGGCCGGCAGCGGGGCGGCGGCCTCGGGCGCCTTGTGCCGGAAGCTCGGCATCGGCAGCGACATGCCACCCGCGCTCGCATAGGTGAACAGCCGCGACGGCGGAGGGGGCGAACCCGGCTGATGCGGATCGTCGGCGATGACGGCCGCGGCGGCGGGGGCATAGGATGCAAGAACCGGCTGCGGCGTGTCGACCTCGGTCTCGGCGTCGAGCTCGGCCTCGGCGACTACGTCGAGGGCAGGCTCAGGCTTGGCTTTCAGCAAGGGCGCCGCCGATGCGATCATGGTCTTGCCAACCATGCCTTTGGCCAGCGCGAGCTTATAGTCCTGAACCGTGATCGGCTTGCCGTCGCTCGGCAGATATCGGGTCGTGCCGTCGGGGAAGAGGGCCGCAAGCTCAAGCCGCGGGATGCGCGGCCACATGCGCACATGGCCGGTATCGACATGGACGAAAGGAATGCCTGAGGTCGGGTAATAGCCGACGCCGCCGCTCTCCTGCACGAGGGCGGAGTTCCTGAGCGTCTTCACGGCGACATCGGGGAAGTGGATATCGGCGGCCTTGCCCTGAATGTGCTGGCTCTTCTTGGCCTGACCGCCGCCCTTGCTTCGGAGCGAAGCATTGGTCGCCGCGCTGCGGTAGCCCGAAATCAGATGGATCGGCTGCTGGGAGCCAAGCTGCTTATGCAGGGTCCAGATCAGGTCGATGAGCGCGGGATCCATCTTGGTCTCTTCATCGCGGCGCCAATCGCGCATGAAGGTGTTGAGCTGCTTGAGCGCGGCTTGGTCGTACTTGCCGTCCCGCTTGAAGGTGACGGTCAGATTTTCCTTGGTGTGGATGTTGTAGAGGGAGAGGGTGCGCGTCTCGCCGAGCGCGCTCGCCCGATAGGCGGTCGCCGAGCACCACGCTACCGCGAAAAAAAGCACGAGGCTTGCGCCCAACACGGCGCGACGTGCGACACTCCCCCGAATTCGCATCCCCGTCGTAAGCCTTTCCCTCGCCGGCATTCCCCATGCCGGCTCCCCGTCAGTCGTGCGGACCCGTCAGGCCACACACCGGCGGGCGGCATCCTTCACATGCCGTCCGTTAAGGTTGAGTATTAGCCAAATTGCGGGAAAAACAAGGCAAACGAGTTAACCGTGCCCGGAATCTCCAAGCAGAGTTAACAGGATTTCCCCAAGTTATTCACAGGGGCTAGAGCCTGAGCGCGGCCGCCATGCGGGCGTCGTGACCGTAAAGATCCCCGTAGGTTGAGATCGACCCGTCATCGTTAACTTTAAGCGTGAAATAGGTGATGTAGACGGGAATCCTCTGCTGCAGCGGGACCTGCTGGTCGTAGCCGGTCTCGATGGCTGACATCGTCCGCGCCTGGCTCCAGCCCTGGTCCTGCTTCAGGAGGACTGCGGCAAGCTGATCGGGGTTTTGCACCCGCATGCAGCCATGGCTCTCGGCCCGGACGGGCTTGGCGAACAGGAATTTCTGCGGAGTATCGTGCATGTAGACGTCGTGCTTGTTGGGGAACACGAATTTTACCCTGCCGAGCACGTTGCCGGGGCCGGGGGGCTGATAGAGCTCCAGTATTGCGGATGTCGACCCGGTTCCAGTCGACCGCGGCCGGATCGACTTCCCGGCCGCCATATCTGACGCGTAGGCCGTGCCGCTGGAAGACCGAGGTGTTCCAGCCCCCGCCGCCGAAGAACCAGGCAGCCTCTTCCCTGAGATAGGGCCTGATCTCCTCGACCTTGATCGAGGTCGGCACGTTCCAATAAGGGCCGAACACGACTGTCTGCATCTCGTTGGAGAAGATCGGCGTCTGCTTGTCGGGTTTCCCCACCACCACGCGCGTGGTGAAGAGCGCGCTTGCTGTCCTCGACCACGCGCAGCATGAACTCAGGGATGTTGACGGTCACATAGAACGCGCCGAGATCGTGCGGCAGCCAGCGCCAGCGCTCCATGTTGATGAGAACGGCCCTGATCCTCGCCGGGCTTCCGGCCTCGTGCGGCTGCTGCCGCTGGTTGAGCATCCGCCGCGTGCCGGCGCCGACCATGCCGTCGGGAACGGCGCCATGGGCAAGCTGGAAGTGGCGCACGGCCTCGAGCACCGTCTCGTCGAACTTCATCTCATCGAGAGGCGTGCCGTCCGCGTTCTCCGACGGCATGTCGAGCCGCTTCCTGAGAAGCGCCACCTGCTCGTGCTCGATGCCGAGCTTGAGCACGGGACCGTCAGGGATGGTGACGACGGGCTCGGCGGTCTCGACCTTGCCGCCGCGTAGCTCGATCAGTTTTTGCCTGAGAACCTCGAATTGAGGCTGATCGGGCTGGAAGCTCCGCAAATAGGCGCCGGGTCGGAACGGATGGCGATCGAACTCGATCACCTCCGAAGGATTGGGCAGCGCGAGCGCGGGATCGAGATTGGGAGAGAGGCGCTCGGGGTCGATCCTGCCGCCGCGCGCATCGTTGGCATAATCGAGGACGGCAAAGCTGATCTTGATCTCGGTGTCGGCGAGCCAGTCGGCGGCCTTGTCATCGGAGGCGTTGAAGCCATCGGACTTGGGCAGCGCGTAGTCGGATGCGCGAAGGCCATAGTCGTCGGCCTTCTCGATCTCGGCCATGACGGTCTTGCCGCGCTCGGTGAGCCCGTTCTCATCGACCCAGAGCAGGTGCTGGTCGGGAACCGCGTAATACTCAACGAGCGCGCCTTGCTCGTTTTTCTTGTGCGTCGGTGGTGGCGGTGAATTTCGCCGGAGAGGCGATTCTGAACGGCGATGCGGATGGCCTCGGTCCGGGTAATCAGCGCCTGCGGCGCATCGGGCTCGGCGGCCAGCGCCGGCACGCTCAAAGGGACCGCCAATAACAAGGTCAACGCAAGACGACAAACGGGCCTCATGATGTGCTCCCTCAGGCCGAATTGGCCGCAATCCACGCAGGGCCAAGACCCTAGCCTTTAGACCCCGCCCCCGGCCAGTCTACGCCGCCAACTTAACCGTCCCCAACTCGGCTTTTTCGCTCGGTGTGGCATTCCTGCCAAACCCCTTGCTACTCAATTAGTTGGCTCTCGCCTCAAGCCCGATTTCGCGCATCTTGCGGTAGAGGGTCGACCGGCCGATCCCGAGCCTACGGGCGATCTCCGTCATCCTCCCCCGGTAGCGGCCAAAGGCAAGCCTGATCATGTCGGCTTCAACAGCTTCGAGCGAGCGGATGTCGCCGCTGTCGCTGAAGGCCGGGATGCCGATGGCGTCCTTGCCGTTGGCCTGCGGCACGTGGATGGTGGCCGGGCGTACCGGCGGACTCGCCCAGCATGACCGGCCCCTCGATGCGCGGGGTCCTGTCCTTCGGCGCGGGCGCGGGCGGCACCGTAACGGCATAGCCCTCCACATGGGCCGCGATCTGCGGGAATTCGTTCACCGTGAGCATGGGCGTGTCGGCGAGGACCACGGCGCGGAACACGGCGTTCTCGAGCTGGCGGATATTGCCGGGCCAGGAATAGCGCTCGAGCATGGCGATCGCCTCGTCGTCGATGCCGTCGATGCGCTTGCCCTCCTCGGCGGCGAATCGCGCGATGAAGTGGCGGACGAGCTCGGGCACGTCCTCGAGGCGCTCCCGCAAAGGAGGCACCCAGATGGGGAAGACGTTGAGCCGGTAATAGAGATCCTCGCGGAAGCGGCCGTCGTTGACGAGAGCGATCAGGTTCTGATTGGTCGCCGAGATCAGCCGGAAGTCGACCTTGACCTTGTGCTTTGCGCCCACGGGGTCGATCTCGCCGTCTTGCAGGGCGCGCAACAGCTTCACCTGGGCGTCAAGCGGCAGCTCGCCGATCTCGTCGAGGAAGAGCGTGCCCTGGTCGGCCTCGAGGAACTTGCCGGTGCGCTTCTCCGAGGCGCCGGTGAAGGAGCCCTTCTCGTGGCCGAAGAGGATGCTTTCGACCAGATTCTCGGGGATGGCGCCGCAATTGACGGTGACGAAGGGTCCGGATTTGCGGCCGCTTTCGCCCTGAATGGCGCGGGCGATCAGCTCCTTGCCGACGCCCGACTCGCCCTCGATCAGAACGGGAATTGTCGAATTGGCGGCTCTCTTGCCAAGCTCCAGCACCCTGGTCATGGCCTCGCTCGCCGCAATCAGGTCGGCGAAGCCGAGCTCGCCTCGTGGCCGAGGCCTTGATGCGGACAAGCTCGTCCGCCAGCGCCTCGATCTTGAGCGCGTTCTTGATGGAGACTTCGAGCCGCTCCGGGCTCACCGGCTTGACCACGAAGTCGACGGCGCCCGCCCGCATGGCCGTGATGGCGGCGTCGATGCTGCCATGGGCCGTCTGCACGATGGCGGGAGGCTTGCGCGGCAGGGAGCGCATGGCGGAAAGAACCGCCAAGCCATCGGTCCCGGCATGACGAGGTCGAGCAGGACAAGGCAGATATCTCCTGAGGTGTCGGCCTTGAGCGCGGCAAGCGCCTTGTCGCCGCTCTCGGCCGTTGAGACGTGATAGCCGAACCGCTTGATGGCCTCTTCGAGAATACGACGTTGAGCAGGGTCGTCGTCGACGACCAGGACGCGTTTGGGCATGACGCAAAACTCGCTACGTTACGCAAAAGACCTACACGGCAGGAGGACAGCGCCTGTGGCCATGCACGCGGCCGAGGCAGGCTGCTCCTGTGCCAAAATTGTGCAGTGGAAGGGTAAATATCCCCTTTATCGCGGTTCGATTTTGGTGAGGGTGTGGCTTCGGGGTCCTGCCAAAAGGACCTAAACAGCGTGGTCTATGGCCCCTTGCGGCGCGCGCCGCCCCTCCCACACTAGAGAGCGATTCACCCGCTAACGAGGTTCAAGCAATCCGATGCTGTCCAAACTGAGCAATTGGCCCGAGCACCCAGTCTATGCCGCGACCGCCTCCGCCAAGGGCAAAGCGAAACGCCGCCCGGTCGCCGAGGCGGAGGGAAAGGCGAAGCTCGGGAAGTTGCCCGAATGGAACCTCACCGACCTCTACGCGGGGCCGGATTCGCCCAAGCTCAAGGCCGACCTCGAGACCTCCGAGCGCGCTGCCGACGCCATGCAGGAGCGCTATGCCGGCAAGCTCGCCACGCTCCTGGACGGCGGCAAAGGGCGGAGCGGCGCTCGCGCAAGCCGTGCGTGAGTTCGAGGCGCTCAACGACATCATGGGCCGCATCGTCTCCTATGCGAGCCTGCTTTACGCCGCCGACACCTCAGACCCCAAGCGGCAGAAATTCTTCGGCGACATCCAGGAGAAGATCACCGCCATCTCTTCGAAGCTCCTGTTCTTCCCGCTCGAGCTCAACCGGCTCGACGACGCGATGCTCGAGACGGCGATGTCCAATTCCGAGCTCGGCCATTACCGCCCCTGGCTCGAGGATTTGCGCAAGGAGAAGCCCTATCAGCTCGACGACAAGCTCGAGCAGCTGTTCCACGAGAAAGCGGTGACGGCACGGGGCGCCTGGGACCGGCTGTTCAACGAGACGATGACGTCGCTTCGGTTCGACGCCGACGGGGAGAAGCTCAGCCTCGAGCCCACGCTGAACCGCCTGCTCGATCAGGACGGAGACAAGCGCCGCGGCGCCGCCGAAGCCTTGGCGAAGGTCTTCAAGGAGAATGTGCGGCTGTTCACGCTCATCACCAACACGCTCGCCAAGGACAAGGAGATCTCCGACCGCTGGCGGGGCTTCGTCGACGTCGCCGATTCCCGCCATCTCGCCAACCGGGTCGAGAAGGAGGTGGTCGATGCGCTGGTCGCCGCCGTGCGCGAGGCTTACCCCCGCATCTCCCACCGCTACTACGCGATGAAGGCGAGGTGGCTCGGCAAGAAGACGCTTGCCCATTGGGACCGCAACGCGCCTCTGCCGGAAGAGCCCAGGCAGGTGATCGGCTGGGACGATGCGCAAAAGACGGTGCTCACCGCTTACGGCGATTTCTCGCCGCGCATGGCCGAGATCGCCGGAGAGTTCTTCGCCAAGGGCTGGATCGATGCGCCGGTGAGGGAAGGAAAGTCGCCGGGCGCCTTCTCTCATCCCACGGTGCCGAGCGCGCACCCCTATATCCTGCTCAACTATCAGGGCAAGCCGCGCGACGTGATGACGCTCGCGCATGAGCTTGGCCACGGCGTGCATCAGGTGCTCGCCAATGTGCAAGGCCCGCTGATGGCGCCGACGCCGCTCACGCTCGCCGAGACCGCGAGCGTGTTCGGGGAGATGCTGACGTTCCGCGCGCTGCTCGAGCAGGCGCCGACGCCCGCGCGAGCGCAAGGCGCTGCTCGCCGTCCAAGGTCGAGGACATGATCAACACCGTGGTCCGCCAGATCGCCTTCTACAGTTTCGAGCGCAAGGTGCACACCGAGCGGCGCGAAGGCGAGCTGACCAGCGAGCAGGCTCGGCGAGATCTGGCTCGAGGTGCAGCGCGAGAGCCTAGGACCGGCCATCGAGCTCAAGCCGGGCTACGAGACCTTCTGGTGCTACATCCCGCATTTCATCCACGCGCCGTTCTACGTCTATGCCTATGCCTTCGGCGATTGCCTCGTGAACTCGCTCTATGCCGTCTACGAGAAGGCCGACAAGGGCTTTGCCGAGCGCTATCTCGACATGCTCGCGGCGGGCGGCACCAAGCACCACAAGGAGCTGCTCGCGCCGTTCGGCCTCGATGCCTCCGACCCGAATTTCTGGTCGATGGGGCTCAAGGTGATCGAAGGCCTGATCGACGAGCTCGAGGCCATGGACGAGGAAGCCTGCGGGCAAGCGAGTAGATGTCGCAGGTCTCGCTCGTCCCCATTCTGCTCTGGGTCGCGGCACTGCTATGCGCCGGCGTCGCGATCTGGCGGGAGCCGCGGCCGATCCTGCGCGGCTTCGTCATCGACCGGCTGCTGCGCTATCTGTTCCTTTTCCCGCTCGGGCTCCAGGGCCTCTGGGCCTTTTTCGGTCACGTGTTCTTTCCGGAGCAGGCGGCCGCCTCGATCGGCTGGGCGACGAGCCCGTTCCAATATGAAGTGGGGGTCGCCAATCTCGGGCTCGGGCTCGCCTCGCTCTATGCCGCCTTCAGGGGCTTCGAAGCGCGGCTCGCCGTGGCGATCGCCGCCGCCTGCTTTCTGATCGGCGCCGGCATCGGCCATATCGTGGATATCGTCGCGCAGGGCAATCTCGCGCCGGGCAATGCGGGGCCGATCATGGTCACCGACTTTCTCACCCCCATCGTCATTCTCGTGCTTCTCGTGCTTCGCGAGCGGAAAGTTGAGACCGAAATCGCCGGCGACGCTCGCGCTCGAGGCCGAGCTGGAGGTCGCCCGCAAAGCCATGCGCGACTATCGCGACGCCTTAAGCGAACTCGGCAAGCGAGTGAGATCGCCGCGGCTCGGATCGACGCTCAGGGCCGGGCATCGATTTCCCCCGATAGCGACCGGCGCGGCAAGCGCGATATCGGCGATGACCGCCCTGTGATCGGAGCCGAGCCGCGGCCCCGCACTGTCGTCGCCATCGCTCGCGAATTCATGCGAGGCGAACACATTGTCGATCGCGACCAGCGGCACGAGCGGACATTCCCGCGCACGCATCGGCCAGGTGAGGTGAAACGTATTGTAGCGCCCAAGGCCCGTCGCTCGCGTGAAGCGCGGCAGCTTCTCGGTCCATGGGCTCATGTTGAAATCGCCGGCAACGATGAGCGGCAGTGGTCCGGCCCGCACGAATTGCGTCAGCGCCGTCAATGTCCTGTTGCTGCAGCTCGGGATAGAAGGGCCGGGCGAGATGGACGCCGGCCAGCTCGAAGGTGGTGCCGTTCACATCGAGCCCGGCCCAGCGCAGCATCAGCGAGATCCAGGGCGGGATAACCTGGCCGGTCGATGCGGCCCTCGGCGAGGATGGGGTGCTTGGAGAGAATGACGAGGCCGCTCTCGCCGAGGCTGTGGGGATAGCGCGACTGGAGCGCCTGGCGGAGCGCGGGCCCGTGCTCCTTGCGTCACCTCCTGCAGCACCACGGCGTCGGCGTCGGCCTCGGCGAGAAATTTGGCGACGTCGTCCATCCGGTCGTTGCCGCGCCACAGATTGAACGTCACGACGCGCAGGAAGCGCTGGCTGCCGGGCGCGGCTTCGGCGGCAGCTCCCTGCAAGCGCGCAATGACGAGCATGACATTGATCGCCGCGAGCAGAGCAGCCGGCAGGACGAGCCGCCAATCGCGCGCGAAGCGCGGCAAGACCAAGGACAAGATGGCGCCCGCCGCCAAGAAGGGAAGACCGTTATTGACGATGTCGAGCGCTGGCCACCATTGGGCGAGCCAGCCGAGCCCGGTCAAAGACGCGCCCAAGGCGAGCCCGCCACGATCAGCACCTTCAGCCAAGCGATCATGCATTCCTCGTCTGCGGCGAATTCTGGTGTCGCGGCGAGCGCGTATACCGGGATTGGGGCTCCTATATGAGGGGAGACCTTACTCGCGCGTGAAGCCGCGAAGCCGCCCATGAACGACCGCCAATCCGACAAGGAGAAGAACCGGTTCAGCGCCCGCGCGCTCCGTTATGGCAAAGTCGGCGCCAATGTCGGAGGCGTGGCGGCCCGCATCGCCGGCAGGCGCCTGTTCGGGCTCGAGCCGGAGCGCGAGAAGGATGCCGCTTCGCTTGCGGCTGCGCTTGGCGGGCTCAAAGGCCCGATCATGAAGGTGGCGCAGCTCCTTGCCACCATCCCCGAGGCGCTGCCGGCGGAATATGCCGCTGAGCTTGGGCAGCTCCAGAGCCAGGCCCCGCCCATGGGCTGGCCCTTCGTGCGGCGGCGCATGGCGGCCGAGCTTGGGCCTGATTGGGAGGCGAAATTCGCGAGTTTCGAGCATGAGGCGGCGGCGTCCGCCTCGCTCGGCCAGGTGCATCGAGCGCGAGAGCCATGACGGGCGGGCGCTCGCCGCCAAGCTGCAATATCCCGACATGCAGTCCGCCGTCGAAGCCGATCTCGCCCAGCTCTCCGTTCTTTTCTCCATCCACGCCCGCATGCGGCCGGCGATCGAGACCTCCGAGATGCTGAAGGAGATCGCCGCGCGGCTTGCGCGAGGAGCTCGACTACGATCTCGAAGCCCGCCACATGCGGCTCTACGGCCTCATCTTCAAGGACGATCCGCTCATCCGCGTGCCGGAGGTCGTGCCTGCCGCTTTCCACCGAGCGGCTGCTGACCATGACCTGGCTCGAAGGCCGGCGGCTCCTCGATTACACGAGCCGGCCGCTCGAGGAGCGCAACCAGATCGCGCGGGCCATGTTCCGCGCCTGGTGGTACCCGTTCAGCCAGTACGGCGTGATCCATGGCGATCCTCATCTCGGCAATTACACCGTGTTCGAAGACGGCGAGGGGAGGGCGGCAGGGATCAACCTTCTCGACTATGGCTGCATGCGCACCTTCGCCCCGAAATTCGTTCAAGGGGTGGTCGATCTCTATCACGGGCTGCTCAGGAGCGACCGCGCGCTCATCGTCCACGCCTATGAGACCTGGGGCTTCGGCGGCCTCTCCAACGAGCTGATCGACATCCTCAATATCTGGGCGAATTTCATCTATGGCCCGATGCTCGAGGATCGGGTGCGCACCATCGCCGATCAGGTGAGCCCCGGCATGTATGGGCGGCGGGAGGCGTTCAAGGTGCATCAGGGCTTGCAGGAAAAGGGACCGGTCAAGGTGCCGCGCGAATTCGTGTTCATGGACCGGGCGGCGATCGGGCTTGGCGGGGTGTTCCTGCATCTCAACGCCGAGCTCAACTATCACCGCCTGTTCGACGACACGATCGCCGGCGCCGATCTGGCCGATGTGGCGGAGCGCCAGCGCGAGGCCTTCAGCGAAGCCGGCGTGCCGCTGCCTGAAGGCTCGGTGAACAGTCGAGAGGGCATTGGAGATCGTCTGGCAGCTCCGATACCTCTCCCCTTGTGGGAGAGGGCTTTGCCGCCGCGATCCACCGGATCAAGTCCGGAGCGCATGTCTGGAAGGGTGAGGGGTAGGCCCATTTCGACGCGGTCCCGCTTCCCAAAGCCCGCTTCGAGCAAGCGGAGTATGGTTCGCCGCTTATCCTTCAGCGATCGCCAGCGTGCGCGTGCTCCCCACAACGGGGAGAGCGCGAAATCTGTTAGCGCCATCCAACGCAGACATGCAGTCTCCATTGCCGCGACGCGATTCAAGACGTCCGGGCGCTTCGACGTCGTAATCGGCCCTCGCATGGAGGGGATGGCGCGCCGAAAAGCGCAAATCCTATGGCTGACGCGATCCTTGCGAGGACCGCGGCGGGCGCCTCTCGGCGCGCCATATGCGCTCATGAGCGAAGCGATGCGCAGTGACAGCGCGTTTCGCAGGCCGCGCTTTCGCCGTAAGTGTCCCGCGCATCTTCGTCCTGTTGGAGTTCGCCCCAGATCCGCAGTCAGAGAGGCGATCGCCAGCGTTTGAATAGACCTCACGGTCGTCAGCCAGCTCCTGGCAGGGCCTCGTAGTGGGCCCGGGCGGAGCCCCGACGCCGCCCCGGGTGCGCTTGCTGCGAGCAAGAACCCTCAGGGGCGCCGCACCTCGTCCCGCCTCACGACGCCTCATGACGCGCCCCTCAGAGGACGAGGTGGAGCATCAGTATAATGCGAGATTTGGAGTGCGGGGATATGGTCATGCCACAAAGTGTCGATTCCGGCGAAAGCCGGAATCCAGTGCGGCACGCTCGGAGCTTCATCTCTGGATACCGGCTTTCGCCGGTATGACGCAGTCACTGAGCCGTCAGAGGCCCAGAGGCCGTATTGCCCGCCCGCCAGGCTTTGTGGTATTTGCGCGGGAGAGAGCAATAAAGCGAGCGTCAGAGGGGAGTGGAATGCATATCGATCCGAAAGAAGGCCACCCGGCCATGGACTACGCCGAGCACGAGAGGACCTACAAGCTGTTCACCAAGCTGACGGTCTGACCGTCGTCAGCGTGGTCGCGCTCATGGCGTTTCTCTACATCTTCGTGGTTTGAGCCGCCTCAGAGTCCCCGCCTGACGGCGGCGTCACTACGCCGCCCCCTTTGGCCTTCGACATCAGTTCGTACGGGCGCTAGCCTTCTCGCCCGGCGCATTCCTTGAGCCTCGGAACCACGATGATCGCGATTGGCGTGCCCGCCGAAGATAAGGACGAGCCGCGCATCGGGCTGACGCCCGAGACGGTCAAGAAGCTCGTCAAAGCGGGAGCGAAAGTCACGGTTCGCTCAGGCGCGGGGCTAAGGTCCCATTTCTCCGACGAGGACTACAGGGAAGCGGGCGCGGAGATCGCCAAGACCGATGAAGACGCGGTCGCCGATGCCGACATCGTGCTCACGGTCAGGCGGCCAAGCCCGGACATCGTCAAAAACATGAAAAAGGGCGCGGCGCTGATCGGCATGCTCGATCCCTTCTCCGACGCCGAAGGCCTCGATGCGCTCGCCAAGACGGGTGTCGCGCTGTTCGCCATGGAGCTGATGCCGCGCATCAGCCGCGCGCAGAGCATGGACGTGCTGTCCTCGCAATCGAACCTCGCCGGCTACAAGGCCGTGGTCGATGCGGCCGCCGCCTTCGAGCGCGCTCTGCCGATGATGATGACGGCGGCCGGCACGGTGCCCGCCGCGCGCGTCTTCGTCATGGGCGTGGGCGTTGCCGGCTTGCAAGCCATCGCCACGGCGCGCCGGCTCGGCGCCATCGTCACGGCGACCGACGTGCGTCCGGCGGTCAAGGAGCAGGTGGCCTCGCTCGGCGCGAAATTCATCGCCGTCGAGGACGAGGAGTTCAAGCAGGCCGAGACCGCCGGCGGCTACGCCAAGGAAATGTCGGACGCCTACAAGAAGAAGCAAGCGGCGCTCGTCGCCGAGCACGTCAAGAACCAGGACATCGTCATCACCACGGCGCTGATCCCGGGGCGGCCGGCGCCGAAGCTCATCTCCAAGGAGATGATCGAGAGCATGCGGCCGGGCTCCATCATCGTCGATCTCGCGGTCGAGCGCGGCGGCAATGCCGAGCTCGCCAAGCCCGGCGAGATCGTCGCGCATAAGGGCGTGCGCATCATGGGCAAGCTCAATCTGCCGGGTTCGGTGCCGGTGAATGCTTCGAGCCTCTACGCCCGCAACCTCCAGGCCTTCGTCGAGCCGTTGATCGACAAGGAGAAGAAGACGCTCGCCATCAATTGGGACGACGAGCTGGTCAAGGGCACGCTGATTGCGCGGGACGGCGCCATCGTGAATGCGATGATCGCCGAGCGGCTCGGCGGCAAGCCCGCAAAGCCCGGCAATACGTCGCCGGCAAAAATGGCGGCCAATGGCACTGCCAAAGGCAATGGGAAGAAGAACGGTCCGAAGCGCCAGACAAAGGGAGGCAAGTCATGACGGGACGCAAGCCATGCCTCGCGCTCGCCCTCCTCGCGCTCGCTCTCTTTGCCGCATGGGCACTCACGGGCACGGCCTACGCGCAGGAAGCGGCTCCGCCCGAGGGCGGGCATGACTTTCTGTTCCAGTTCTCCATCTTCGTGCTCGCGATCTTCGTCGGCTATTACGTGGTGTGGAGCGTGACGCCGGCGCTGCACACGCCGCTGATGTCGGTGACCAATGCCATCTCCTCGGTGATCGTGGTCGGCGCGCTGCTCGCCGTCGCCGTCGAGGCCGCCGACGCGGCCGGCTCGTCGGGCCATTTCCTTGCCAAGCTGCTCGGTCTTGCCGCGCTCGTCATGGCGAGCGTCAATATTTTCGGCGGCTTCCTCGTCACCCAGCGCATGCTCGCCATGTATCAGAAGAAAAAGAAATGAGCTCGGACCTCGTCGCGCTGCTCTATCTCGTCGCGGGCGTTCTCTTCATCCTCGCCCTGCGCGGGCTCTCCTCGCCCGAGACCTCGCGGCGCGGGAACTATCTCGGCATGGCCGGCATGGCCATCGCCGTCGTCACCACGCTTGCCGTGGCGCGGCCGGAAGAGGCCATCACCTGGGCGATGATCGTGGGCGGCGTCGCCGTCGGCGGCGGGGCCGGCGCCGTGATCGCGCGCCGCATTCCGATGACGGCGATGCCGGAGCTGGTCGCGGCCTTCCATTCGCTGGTCGGCATGGCGGCGGTGCTCGTCGCGGCGGCCGCCTTCTACGCGCCCGAGGCGTTCGGCATCGGGGCGCCCGGCGCCATCCACACGTCGAGCCTGATCGAGATGTCGCTCGGCGCGGCCATCGGCGCCATCACTTTCACCGGCTCGGTCATCGCCTTCTTGAAGCTTTCGGGCCGCATGTCGGGCAAGCCGATCATCCTGCCGGCGCGCCACATTCTCAATATCGGGCTCGCGCTCACGCTCGTCGCTTGCATCGTGCTGTTTTGCCAGGAGCAAAGCGCCATTTATTTCTGGGCGATCGCGGGGCTGTCGTTCCTGCTCGGCATTCTCATCATCGTCCCCATCGGCGGCGCCGACATGCCGGTGGTCATCTCGATGCTGAACTCCTATTCGGGATGGGCGGCAGCCGGCATCGGCTTCACCCTCGGCAACACTGCGCTCATCATCACCGGCGCCTTGGTCGGCTCGTCGGGCGCCATCCTGTCCTACATCATGTGCAAGGGGATGAACCGCTCCTTCATCAGCGTCATCCTCGGCGGGTTCGGCGGCGAGGTGGCGGGCCCGGCCGCGGGCGCCGAGCAGAAGCCGGTGAAGCTCGGCTCGGCGGAGGACGCGGCCTTCCTCATGAAGAACGCGAGCAAGGTGATCGTGGTGCCGGGCTACGGCATGGCGGTGGCGCAGGCCCAGCACGCCTTGCGCGAGATGGCGGACAAGCTGAAGGCGGCGGGCGTCGAGGTCAAATATGCGATCCACCCGGTGGCGGGGCGCATGCCGGGCCACATGAACGTGCTGCTCGCCGAGGCCAATGTCCCTTACGACGAGGTGTTCGAGCTCGAGGACATCAACAACGAATTCGCGCAGGCCGACGTGGCCTATGTGATCGGCGCCAACGACGTGACCAATCCGGCGGCCGAGGACGATCCGAAATCGCCCATCTACGGCATGCCGGTGTTGCAGGTGTGGAAGGCGGGCACGGTGCTGTTCAATAAGCGGTCGCTGGCGTCCGGCTATGCGGGCATCGACAACCCGCTGTTCTATCGCGACAACACCATGATGGTGCTCGGCGACGCCAAGAAGATGACCGAGGAAATCGCCAAGGCGCTGTGAGTTATAACGTTAACGCGCCGCTTGCCGTAATACCGTCGGAAAACGGCCAAACTTCCGCTGAATCAAGAGACTACCCCGCGCTTCGCTTAACGGCGGCACGGAGCTTGCGGTCCATGCAGGGTTGCCTTTCAGGCCTTTGCAGGGGATAAGCGCCGGTGTGGAGCCTGGGCTTTCTGAACAGCGCAGTCTTCTTGTGTGGGGGGCGGGAGCTTGCGCCCTCTTGGTCATGACAGCGCCAAGCTTGGCGCAAGGGCTTCTCTGCAACGCTCCGCAGAAGCCCATGCTTGAAATCAACCTCATGTTGGCAGCTTGCCTGAAGCGTCATTCAAGTTGCGTTCATGAAAGCTAGGATAGTGGAGTCGGCTTGAACGAAATGAGTTGAAAGGTATTGCTTGAACCATGCTGAACCTTCTGCTTTCGCTTGCGGGCATTTTCGCGCTGATCGTTATCGTCGGGCGCCTGCTTCACCGCTATTTCATCTACATCCCCGACCGCACGCGGGTTGCCCCTGAGGATGCGGGTCTTGCAGGTGTGGAGGAGGTGGTCTTCAAGGCCGCCGACGGCACCAAGCTCATCGCCTGGCATCTGCCGGCGCGCGGGCCGAAGCCGACGCTCCTCTACTTCACGGGCAATAGCGGCAACGTGGCCAATCGCGCCGGCAAGATCAGGACGATCGCCGCGGACGGCTATGGCGTCTTCATGCTCAATTATCGCCGCTATGGCGGCTCGGGCGGGCGCCCGAGCGAATCCAGAATCGCCGCCGATGCCGTCAGCACCTATGACTATCTGCGCGGGCTCGGCGTGACACCCCACGATATCATCGCTTACGGCGAATCCCTCGGCACCGCTGTCGCCGCGCGGCTCGCGCTGCAGCGCCACGTGGAGGCGCTCGTGCTCGAGGCGCCGTTCACCTCGACGCTCGATGTCGGCCGCTTGCTCTGGCCGCTCTTTCCGCTCAGCCTGATCATGGTCGATCAGTATCGCACCATCGATCGCATCGGCGCGGTGAAGGCCCCGCTCTTTATCATCCACGGTGGCCGGGACGCGATCATCCCTCTCGACCAGGCACGCCATGTCCTTCATGCCGCCAATGAGCCGAAGAGCCTGGCGGTCGTGCCGCAGGCAGGCCACAACGACCTGTTCGAGCGTGGCGCTTGGGAAAAGGTGCGCGGCTTTCTCGAAAGCCTCAGACCCGTGCCGGTGGTGGCCAAGGCGGGACGTCAGATCGAGATTGCGGCGGCGGCGAGCGGCGAGGCCAGGTAACGCCGAGCAGCTTCGTCAACTTCGCAATGACGCGGCATTCCCGCGAAAAGCAGGCAGGTCAAGCCAAGCCACGATCAAGATTCGGAAATCTGGTTAGAACGACCGGCGCGGGCCGCGCGGCTTGGCGGCAGCAGCGGCAGCGCCGACCCCACCACCACCTTCGCGCTGCGCCTTTTTGCGGGCGAGCTTGCGGGCGCGGCGGATGGCCTCGGCCTTCTCGCGGGCGCGCTTCTCCGACGGCTTCTCGTAATAATTACGGAGCTTCATCTCGCGGAAGATGCCTTCGCGCTGCATTTTCTTCTTCAGCGCCCTGAGGGCCTGATCGACATTGTTATCGCGAACGACGACTTGCACGCGCCTTGCTCTCCGTTTGGCCGCTGGTTTTGGGAGTGGAACGGGGGCCAAATATAACCCCGAACCGAACCGGTCGGGGTCCCGCATCCGGATTTGCTCTAACAGAAGGGGCGTCCGTTGTCCAGATGGGGCCTCATGGTTCGAGACGCAGGCTTCGCCTGCTCCTCACCATGAGGGAGGCAGTTCCTCATCCTGAGGAGGGCTGTCCTTCGACCAGGCGCCCTCATCCTGAGGGCGACCCCGGACCCGGTCCGGGGTTGCGTCTCGAAGGATGGGCGCTCGGCTCAGGATGACGGGCCCGTCTCGAAGGATGAGGCCCAACTTCAGCTCTTCGGATAGAGCCGCGTGAAATGGCCCATCTTGCGGCCCTGACGGGCCTCGGTCTTGCCGTAGAGGTGGACGGCAGTGCCGGGCTCGGCGGCAAACTCGCGCCATTTCTCGACGTCGGAGCCGATCAGATTGGTCATCACCGCGTCGCTATGGCGGGCGGTCTCGCCGAGCGGCCAGCCGCAAATCGCCCTGACATGGTTCTCGAACTGGCTCACGAGGCAGGCATCGAGCGTCCAATGACCTGAATTGTGCACGCGCGGCGCGAACTCGTTGACGACAAGCTCCGGCCTTTCGCCCGCGCGCTCGAACATCTCGACGCAGAGCACGCCCACATGGGACGAGCGCCTCGGCGACTTTGCCGGCGATCGTCCTCGCCGCGACCGACGAGCTTTGCGAGATGCGCGCCGGCGCGCGGCTGATGGCGAGGATGCCGCCCTGATGCACGTTCTCGACCGCGTCGTAGAATTGCAGCGCGCCGTCCTGCCCGCGCACCACGATGACCGAGATCTCCCGCTCGAACAGGACCACCCCTTCGATCAATGCCGGCGCCTGGCCGATGGCTTCAAGCGCGGCGGGAATTTCGTCCTCGGCGCGGATGATGATCTGGCCCTTGCCGTCATAACCGAACCGCCTGGTCTTGAGCAGCGCCGGGACCCTCACGCGCGAAAGCGCGGCGCGGAAATCCTCGGAGGTGTCGACCCTGGCATAGGGGGCGACGGGGATGCCGAGCCCGGTCAGGAAATCCTTCTCGATGAGTCGGTCTTGCGCGACGGCGAACGACTTTGCCGGAGGAAAGACCGGTACCACGCGCGCGGCGGCTTCGAGCGTCTCGGCCGGCACGTTCTCGAACTCGCAGGTCACCACGGCGCAAGACGCGGCAAAGCGCGCGAGCGCGTCCCTGTCGGCGTAGCTCCCCACCGTGTTCGCGGCGGCGACATCGAAGGCCGGCGCCGCCTGCTCGTCGGAATAGATGTGGGTCTTCAGTCCGAGCCGCGCGGCGGCCATGGCGAGCATGCGTCCGAGCTGGCCGCCGCCGAGAATGCCGATGGTGCTGCCGGGGGGCAGCGGGCTCTCAGGCATTATCCTCGAGCGCCTCGGCTACGCCCTCCGTCTGTGCCGCTCGCCAGGCCACGACGCGGGCGGCAAGGCGGGCATCGCCAAGCGCGAGGATCTGCGCCGCGAGCAGTCCGGCATTGGCGGCGCCCGCTTCGCCGATTGCCAGCGTGCCGACCGGCACGCCGGCCGGCATTTGGGCGATGGAGAGAAGGCTGTCGAGGCCTTTCAGCGCGCGGCTCTCGATGGGCACGCCGAGCACCGGCAGCTCGGTCATCGAGGCGGTCATGCCGGGAAGGTGGGCGGCGCCGCCGGCGCCGGCGATGATCACCTTGAGCCCGCGCTTGCGCGCGCTCGTGGCATAGGCATAAAGCCGCTTGGGCGTGCGGTGCGCCGAGACGACTTTGGTCTCGTAAGGCACTTTGAGGGCGTCGAGGACGGAGGCCGCAGCCTTCAAGGTCGGCCAGTCGGAGCGACTGCCCATGATGATGCCGACGACGGGCTTAGGCTCGCTCATTTTGCGCTCATCGGGAAGTGAAGGCCGGGCGGCGGAAAGCGCGGGATTATAGGGGCGCGCCCTTGCTTGGCAAGGCAAAGTCTCAGGGTCTTCCGCGGCGCGATAGGGCGGCCTTGAGGAGGGTCCATTAAGCGCAATGCGTTCAGGCGATGATGTCGGGGAGGAGCTGATCCTCGATGCGGGCGATCTCGTCCTTGAGGGAGAGCTTCTTCTTCTTCAGGCGCTTGAGCTGAAGCGCGTCGGCGCGGCCCGATTCCTCCAGCGCATTGATGGCGCTGTCGAGGTCGCGGTGCTCCTGCTTGAGCCTGAGCAGCGTCGCCCGGAGCTCGCGAATCTCCTCGCTCTCCATCGGACGTCCCCTGCTCCTTGCCTGCCTCCTGGGACGGCCGAAAGTATCGCGGCGAACCGGGGGCCGCGCAAGGGCTTGGGCGCGGTTTGCAAAGGGGTGTCGATCTTGGACGAAAGCGCAAGAGCGACAGCAGACCGCAGTCCGGCATTAGACAAATCGTCGTCGATTTGACACAATGGATAGCCCGAGACCAACTGATTGGAGGTCCGATATGGCGCTTGACGCACACCTCGTAGAGCTATCGGAGAAGCACCGCGCATTAGATCGCAAGATCGAAGAGGAGCAGGCGAGACCGATGGCCGACCCACTCAAAATCAAGGAGTGGAAGCGTCAAAAATTGCGTCTCAAGGATGAGATGGAGCGTCTCAAGCACGAGATGAGCCACTAGGCTCATCCAGAGTGAAGTGATTTTGACAAGGCCGTGGGGGCGTAATCGTTCGCGCCCCGCGGCCTTTCATTTTGATTTTTGACCGCAATTTCGCGCTGGCCGCGCTATAGGTTTTCGGCGAATCAGGTGCGGCGCGTCGTCAATGACCATAGGGGAACGAGGGCATGCCGGCCGGAACTCAAATTGATCGGGGGAGGGGGATTCTGGCGCGCATCGCCGCTTTCCTGCTCCTTTTGCTTGGGGCACCGCTGGCCTGGGCGGTCGAGAAGGACCTGACCGCAAAGGGCGAGGTCCTTGTCAGGGAGAATTGCTCGCGCTGCCACGCCATCGGCAAGGAGGGCGATAGCCCCCACCCCGACGCACCGCCGTTCCGCACCCTCTCCAGCAAATATCCCGGTCGAGGATCTCGCCGAATCGCTTGCCGAGGGCATCGTCTCGGGCCACCCGGACATGCCGATCTTCGTGTTCAGCCCGCACGACGTCGAGGCGATCATCGAATATCTCCAGTCGATTCAGGACCAGCCGGCGCCCGTCGAAGAGCCCGACTAGTTTTCCACCGCTTTGAGAGCGCTTCCCCTCTCCCCTTGTGGGAGAGGGCTTTCCGCCGCGATCTTGCGCAAGCGAAGCTCCGCGCGAGCCTGCCTCCGCGCGAAGGGCGAAGGGCGATTCGGCTTCGCGCAGGCAGGCTTACCCCTCACCGCGCGCCTCTATCTTTTGCGCTACCGCGCTTCGCGCTACTTGAGCGCAGGTGCCGCGTGCTCCCCCACAAGGGGGGAGCGGGAGGCACGTCAGACGTCGGCGGCGCCTTCGGGCCACATCAGCCAGTCGCGGGCAGCTTCCTCCTCGCCGGGGGCGAAATGCTCCACCTCGCAAGCCATGAAGGGCGCAACCAGGCTCGACCAGAGGTGATGCGTGTCGGGATTGGCGACGATGGCGACACGGCTGAAATCCTTGAGGTGCCGCAGGCTGAATTTGATGTCGTGCCAGAAGGCGCTCGCATCCATGCCCTCGAAATCCTTGACGATCTCGAGCACCCGCACGTGGCCGTGGCGCGCGATGAAGGCTTCGAGCTGGCGGCGACCCGATCGAACTCCTCCGTCGACACGCGGCCCTTGAGCACGATCTCGACCGCTTGGGCGTTGTCGTATTCCTTGTAGGAGAGCATGGGCTATCCGGCAGCGGGCGGGAACGGAAGCGGGCTCGCGCGCATCCTAATGCATGAGGTCCAGCTCAGCCTAGCCGCCGCCTTGGGGCTGGGCGGCCAGCCTTAGTCCTTGCCGGATTTGGCCTTTTCGAACCTCAACGCGGCTCGCCGTAACGGTTCACCGGAAATTAAACTTAATGCACCGATAAAGGTGGGCGAATGACACGCTGTTGCCGCCTTTTTCGCTGCTAATGGCGGCGGAGACGGGGAGATTCTGCCATCAAACGCCTCATCATCTCGCTGCTGGTCATCGGCGCCGTCGCCTGTGGCGCGATCTACGTGGTCCTGAGCCCGCCGCCCACCATCAAGCGGACGGCGAGCGCGCCTCCCGCGCGGTCGCTCGCCTATGAGCAGCAGATTGTGCGGCCCGACGACACGGGAGCCGCGCCGGGAGAGGGCACGTCGCAGAAACACGCGATGGCTCCGGCCGACGCCGTTCCGGCCGAGACCGCCCCGGCTAAGCCCGCGCCGGCGCACGACGCGCAAGCGGCCGCCCCGGCGGAAGATGACGCGTCCGCTTCAGAGGATGGAAGCTCCGATATGGCGGGGTTGCCACCTGACGAGGGCGCTGAAGCCGCCGATCCAAACGCGCTCCCCTGGCAGCAGGCCGGTAGACCCCATCAAGCGGCGCCCGGAGAGGGCGCCGATTCGTCCGATCCCATGGCGGCGGGAGAGGATGGCAATCCATCCGACCATGGCGGCGGTACCGGGAGAGGACGCCGACCCCAACGCCTGGCCCGGCGAGCCGCAAGAGGAGCCTCAGGACTGGGTGCAGGTTCTTGTGTCCGGCGCCGGCATGCACGGGACCGCCTCCGAGGATGCGCCCGCGCTGTTCTCCTTTCCCTACGGCCGCACGCTCAGGGTGGTATCGCGCTATGAGGGCTGGGTCGAGGTGACCGATCCCCAGAGCGCCGCCACCGGCTGGATGAAGGCTCAGTATCTTGCGCCCGTCGCTGCCCCGCGGTCGCCCGAAGAGACCGAGGCCATGTATGACGATGACGAATATGGCGACGAGCCGCCAAGACGGCGCCGGGGCTGGTTGCGCCGGCACGGCGGCGGCTTCGGCGACATGCTCAATCGGGCTCTCGGCGGCGGTTACTGACGACCGATAGACGCCCCGCGCCATCCAAACTTTACTCTTGGTCAATCTCCAATCATCACCGCGCTTGAGAAAGGCATGGCGACGGGTGTAGTCTCGCATTTGACGGTGGGGCCGATGCGGAGTTGGCATGCGTGGCCTGTTACCGTCGGTGTGGCTCTTAGCGGCTGCCCTTTATGCCGCCTCCCTCCTCTGTCTGATCCAGCCCTACTCCGGCGACGAGGCTTGGCCGGCGCCGCCCCCCGCCAATGAGACGGTGGTGGTCAAGCAGGCCCTCGCCATGGCGCCGCAACCGGCCGCGCCAGGGGAGGGCCTTCTGGTCCTGGCGGCGGTGGCGCCTGAGCCCAAGATCGAGCGCCGCAACGAATGGGTCCAGGTCGCGGGCTATACCACCGTCGTGCGCTCGCGACCCTCCTCCGCGGCGCCGCCGCTCTTGGCCTATTCGGTCGGCCGGCCGTTCCGGGTGATCGCGCGCGAAGCGGGCTTCGTTCGGGTCCAGGACCTCGGCAGCGGTCAGCTGGGGTGGATCGAGGAGTCTTCGCTCGTTCCCTTTGTTGGCGGCTACCGGCAGCGCGAGCAGCAAGTGGCGGAGCCGCAGGTGGCGGCCGCGGAGCCTCAAGCGACGGTCGCGAAGCCACTGGTGGCAGTCGCGAAGCCTAGGACCTACGCGGCGGCCGCCAAGAAGGTCGAGCAACCCCGTATCGACGCCATCGCCGCCAGGGCCAAGAAGGAGGCGGTAGCGGTCGGCGAGACCGGGGATCGCGGCCTATTCAAGAAGAAGCGCGACCGGATTCAGCGTGTTGCCTTGGGCGGGAGGAACACGGGCCTTGCCGCAATGGTCGATCGGGCGTTCAGAGGCTTCTGAACCTAGACTCTCAGACCAGAGGCGAGGCGGGCTCGTTTTGCTCGTTGATGTGATGCTCGGCGTCATGCAGCCCGGCATCATGCCCGTTGCCCTGATGCCCGTTGGTGCGGAGACCCGCCGGGGCGGGGGCCTTGCCGCCATGGCCATTGCCGGTCTTGGCGGCCACGCGACGCTCGCGCTCGACGGCCGTGCGGGCGGCCTCGTTCTGGGTGTAAAGCTCCATATGGTCGGAGTCTTCCTCGGCCACCGGCGTCAAGGCCTCATCCTTGTAGAGCTTGGCGTGCGGATCGGCCTCGACCTTGCGCACGATGCGCTTCAGGTGCCGCCAGCGCTTCGCCACCAGCACCAGTTTCCGCGCGATGTCGGCGGCGTAGCGGCCGTAGAACACGAACGGCGATTCCAGCGGCAGACCGGCGCGGCGGTCGTGGCGGTACTTGATGCGGAAGATGCCCCATTGCAGGGGATGCACGCCCTCGATCGGCACGGCGCTGGAGAACCAGAACAGCACCGGCATCAGAGAGCGGAGGTTGATGCCGCTCGCATAGGCGCGGCGGATGATCGTCTCGAAATGCTCGTCGGTATAGTAGATGCCCCAGGCCGTGCGATAGGCCTCCGTCCACTCCGCCTCCGTCATCTTGGGATGGGCGGTGACGACGTGCTCGACGTCGTATTTGTTCATGTCGGGGTCCATCCAGACCCCCTTCTCGTGCAGCACCTTGTGGTCCTCAGACCCCGGCAGCGGCGTGAGAACGAAGAACTCGAGCATGTCGAGCGGCAGCTCTTTCTTGATGATCTCCAGGTCGTGGCGGATCGACTCCGGCGTGTCGTTCTCGAAGCCGAGGATGTAGCCGGCGTAGGTGATGATGCCGACCCGCTTCCATTCGAGCAGCATCTTGCGGTACTCGGTGATCTTGTTCTGCCGCTTCTTGGCGGCGATCAGATTCGCGGGGTTGATGTTCTCGAGCCCGATGAACACGCGGGTGACGCCGGCGCGGCGCGATTTGTCGATAAAGTCCGGGATCTTGTGGCAGAGCGTGTCGACCTGGATGCAGAAGCGGACGTCCATGCCGTCCTCTTCGCGCAGCTTGATGATCCGGTCGAAGATCGCCTCCCAGTCCTTGTTGCGGGCGAAATTGTCGTCGGTGATGAAGAAGCGGTTGATGCCCTGCTCGTAATTCATGCGGAGGATCTGCTCGACGCTGTCGGGGGAGCGGTAGCGCGACTTCCGGCCCTGCACGTTGATGATGGTGCAGAAGGAGCACTGGAAGGGGCAGCCGCGGCCGGCATCGAAGCTCGTCACGTTGCCGATCGTCCGCTCGATGAAGTCGTTCGGCAGGAAGGGCGGCGAGGCAATGTTGCCGATGTCCGGCAGGTGTTTCATATGATCGTAGAGGGGACGAAGCTCGCCGCGCGCGGCGTCCAAGATCGACTTCGTCGAGGCCTTCCTCGGCCTCGCCGGCGTAGATCGAGATGCCGAGGCTCTTGCGCCTCCTTGATGTCGCCGGGAAGCTCCTTGAGCATGGCGAGGCAGCCCGACACATGGAAGCCGCCGATCAAGACCTGCACGCCCGCCTCGCGTAACGGGCGCGCGATGTCGACGGCACGGGGGAATTCGTTCGACTGCACGCCGACGATCCCGACCAGGCCGAGGCCGCCGTTCTCGGCGATGCGGCGCGCGATCTCCTTCGTCTTGACCCGGGTATTGGTCTCGTCCATGGCCATGACGTCGATCGGCAGATCGGGGCCAAGCAGCTCCCGCTCCGCGGCGCCCTTGGCGAGACTGTAGACCGCGGCGAGCGAGTTCGACGGCATGGTCGAGCGGATCCACTGCACGACATAGCCGTCGTTGTCATAATGCGACGGCTTGATCAGGATGAGCTGAAAGCGCGCCTTGGTCGTCGGTGTTCGCTTGAGCATCCCTCAATCCCAAAGAGAGGCGGTACCCCGCGCGAAAGGATCGGCCTAGGCCGTCCTAATGCGCTTTACCTCTGAAATGGGCACCCCGGTTTCTCGCGCCCTGACCCCGTATTTATGCCGGGATGGCGCAGCCCCGTGCCCATTTTTGCGCTGCACCACTAGGCTTCGACCGACTCAAACACATTATGACATTGGGGTCCAACCTATTAGGGCGAAGTCTGCCCCGAGGGCGGATTTCCAGCGGATTGGCGGGCCTGGTCGAACTCGGCGATATCCTTGGCCAGGAAATAATTGAGCATGGTGCGGATAGTGGCGATCACGGCGAGCTTCGAGATGTCGTCCCAGGTGGGCGCCACGGCCGTGCGCACGAGGTCCGCGGCCAGCGCGAATTCGAGCGCGAGCAGGATCCAGGTGGCGAAGCGCAGCCAAATCTCCCGGCCGCGCATCTCGCCGGCTGTGCGGCTGAAAGCCGATGTCAGCACGCCGGTGAGCGCCTGGACGGCGCCGTAACTCACGACGAGAACGGCTGCGGCCTCGATGGCGAGGGCGACAAACCCCGCGATCTCCTTGAACAGGACTTCGAGTGCTATAGCCTGATCCCCCCAAGACCAGATTGGCGCGAAGCCTCGGTTCGGCGCAAGCCGGAATCGCGAAGGGCGGTTGACCTTCACTCGCTCGGTGATATGCGTTGGTGCCCAAAATCAGGAACAACTCGGGGCAGTGCGCTATCTGAGATGCTTCTGGCCTACCTCGATCAAAATGTATTGGGCTATGTCCGCGACGGTGCGCTTCCAATAAGCGCTCGCGATGATGTTGTTTGGGTGTACTCCAACGAGCACTTCAAGGAAATTTCTCGCGGCGCCGATGCATCGTTCTTGTCCGTGCTACAAAACCTGAGAGCGCGGGAGATCGAAGTGGTTCTTGATGATCAGTGGCAGATCACTGACGAGGCCTGTCTGCACGATTATTCGTGTCCACTAGAGCGTTATATGGACTTCATTGCCACCGTTGACAGAGTGCCATTCGACGAAACGTTATTAACAGCCTTGATTGCGCGACTGGCGGGTGCAGACAATTTTTCCGACGTACTGACTCTGACCAAGCGCGTTCAAGCGCAGCTGGAGAGGCTATTGATGTTTGATGGGCATTCAACGTTGCTTACCGGCTCGGCAAAGAAGACGATTGATTCCGCATTAACACAACTGATCGGGCATCTGCGAGAGGCGCGCTCTTTGGAAGAGCTTCGTAAACCGCTGGGAATTGATCGCGGCGTTGTGGGGAACGTCAAATCGAGTAACCCCATTCCGGAAATTTGGGACCTCATCAAAGAGAAATGCGGCGACCTCACAATTGGACAATTCTTCGGTCTTGAAACGCTCGACGGCAAGCAGAGGCCAAAATTCCTCGCAATCGCAGCCTGTCATACCATTTTGAACTTTATTGGCTATAGAACCGACAAGCGTATTGCCCGTCCCGAGGATACCTCCAGGATACTGAGCGACGGCGTTCATATCGCTCACGCAGGGTTCTGCGATATCTTGATCAGCGAAGACAGCCGAACGTGCAGTAAGGCGGCGGCTATCTACGCTTATGCGGCTCTGCCGATATCTGTGGTGGCACTCAAACGTAAGTAGCGTTCAATGACGCTAGTTATACATCCCGGTCGCTTGCTGAAGCGAGAGCTGGAGGCGCGTGGCCTGAGCGCAAACCGGCTGGCGCTTGACCTCGCTGTGCCCTCGGGTCGCATCACCGACATTCTCAACGGACGCCGCTCGATCACAGCCGACACGGCCGTGCGCCTCGGCCGCTATTTCGGCAACCGGGCGCAGTTTTGGCTCGACCTGCAAAGCCAATACGACATCGCCATGATCGAATCGGAGCGTGGCGATGAGATCGTAAGGCGCGTGCGCCCCGCCGATGCCGCGTGATAGGCGGCTTATACGTCCTTCGCCATGTCGCGCAGCTTGAATTTCTGGATCTTGCCGGTCGAGGTCTTGGGCAGCTCGATGAACACCACGTGGCGCGGGCATTTGTAGCGGGCGAGCTTCTCGCGGCACCAGGCGATGATCTCCTCCGCCGACACTTGAGCGCCCGGCCGCGTCTCGACAAAGGCGCAAGGCGTCTCGCCCCATTTCGTGTCGGGCTTGGCCACGACGGCGGCAGCCGCGACCGCCGGATGCTTGTAAAGCACGTCCTCCACCTCGATGGAGGAGATGTTCTCCCCGCCCGAGATGATGATGTCCTTGGAGCGATCTTTCAGCTGGATATAGCCGTCGGGGTGCATCACGCCGAGATCGCCGGAATGGAACCAGCCGCCGGCGAAGGCATCCTCGGTGGCCTTTTTGTTCTTGAGATAGCCCTTCATCACGATATTGCCGCGGAACATGACCTCGCCGAGGGTCTCGCCGTCGGCCGGCGACCTTCTCCATGGTGGCGGGGTCCATCACCGTCAGATCCTCGAGCGCGTGATAGCGCACGCCCTGGCGGATGCGCTTTAGGAGCCGCTCCTCGGGCGGAAGCTCGTCCCAGGCAGCGTGCCATTCATTCAGGTCGCGGGGCCATAGGTCTCGGTCAGCCCGTAGAGATGGGTGAGCTCGAAGCCGGCGTCGTCCATCTTGGCGAGCACGGCAGCCGGCGGCGGGGCCGCGGCGTGGCTGAAGGCGACGCGCTGGGGAAAGAGGCGCCGCTCGTCCTCCGTCGCGTTGAGCAGAGCCGCCATGACGAAGGGCGCGCCGGAGAGATGGCTCACCTTGTGCTCGGCGATGGCGTCATACATGGGCTTGGCGCGCACCGCGCGGAGGCAGACATGGGTGCCGGCGAGGAGCGAGATCGACCAGGGAAAGCACCAGCCGTTGCAATGGAACATCGGCAAGGTCCACAGATAGACCGGGTGCTGGCCCATGCCGGTGGCCACCGCGTTCGAGTAGCACATGAGCGCCGCGCCGCGGTGATGATAGACGACGCCCTTGGGGTTGCCGGTGGTGCCGCTGGTATAGTTGAGGGAGATCGCGTTCCATTCGTCCGACGGCATGGCCCAGGGAAATTCCGGGTCGCCCTCGGCGATGAAGTCCTCGTAGTCGAGATTGCCGAGCCTCGTCCCCTCGACCCCGCATTCGAGGTCCCGGTAATCGACGAGGAGCGGCTTCACCTTGGCTCTGCTTCAGCGCCTCTTTGAGGACGGCCCCGAACTCGGTGTCGGCGATCAGGACTTTGGTGCCGGCGTGGTCGAGCATGAAGGCGACGGCCGGCGCATCGAGGCGGGTGTTGATGGAGTGGAGCACGGCGCCGGTCATGGGCACGCCGTAATGGGCCTCGAGCATGGCAGGGGTGTTGGCGAGCATCACCGAGACGGTGTCGCCCACGCCGATCCCGCGCGAGGCGAGCGCCGAGGCGAGCTTGCGGCTCCGCGCGTAGAACTCCGCATAGGACGTGCGCGTCTTGCCGTGGATGATGGCGGTGTGGCCGGGATGGACGCTCGCCGCGCGCTCCAGGAACACAAGCGGGGTCAGCGGCTGGTAATTAGCCGGGTTCTTGTCGAGGCCGGTGTCGTAAGGGTTGGCCATGCCCCTCGCCTTAGGCGCGTTTCCTTGTCGCACCCTAGCGAAGGCAAGAGCCCATCGGCAATCAGAAACCAGAACATCAGAACGAGACATCGGCAGCGCCGAGTTCTGCAGCGGTGGGAGTAATAGGCGAGCGCCACGGCGAAACCGAAAAACGCGGCCAGCACCAAGCCTAGATAGAACAGATCGACCGAGCTCATGCGACACCTCGCGGATGAATTGAGGTGGGAAGCATGGGGCGCGAGACGCGCCCCGCTTTGATCAGGGTCAAAATCCTGTCATTGCCGGGCTTGACCCGGCAATCCACTCCATTTGCTTCTCCGCAGCTGCGGAGGCGTAACGGCATGGATGCCCGGATCAAGTCCGGGCATGACGAAGGCCTACTCCGACGGGGCGTCGGTGCGCTTCAGGTCTTTCAGCCTGGCGAAGACGGAGTCGATGTCGGGCGTCTCCTCAACCTCGTCGGGGGCGGCACGACGGTCGCGCGCCTCTTGCGCAAGCGCGGTGGCCATTGGCCGCTCGGGCTCGGGCGGCGGGGGAGCGGCAGCAATCGTCTCCTCGGCGGGGAGCAACGTTCCGGCTTTCGGCGGCTCGGCGATACCCGCCTCCTTCCGCTCGCGCTCGAGCCGGCCCGCGGCCTTCTTCACCTCGGCATCGAGGTCGATCTGCGAGCAGAGCCCGAGGGTCACGGGGTCCTGGGCCAGGAGGTTCGGCGAGTTCCAATGGCTGCGCTCGCGGATGGCGATGATGGTCGGCTTGGTGGTGCCGACCAGCCGCATGATCTGCGAGTCCTTGAGCTCGGGATGATTCTTCAACAGCCACAGGATGGCGTTCGGCCGGTCCTGGCGGCGCGACACCGGCGTGTAGCGAGGGCCCCGCTTGGTCTTCACCTCGGGCACCTCGACCTTGGGCTCCGAGAGCTTCAAGCGATGCGAGGGGTTCATCTCGGCCTTGGCGATCTCCTCGCGGGAGAGCTGGCCTGAGGAGATCGGGTCCATGCCCTTGATGCCATGGGCCACGTCGCCGTCGGCGATGCCTTTCACCTCGAGCACATGCAGCCCGCAGAACTCGGCGATCTGCTCGAAGGTGAGCGAGGTATTGTCGACCAGCCATACGGCGGTCGCTTTCGGCATCAGGGGGGCGCGGTCCATGGGCTTCAAACCTTAAGAGGGTAGCGGGGCGTCTTCCGCCCCTTCGGCGAAAGAGCAAATGCGAAATCACAGGAAGGGGAATGGCCTCTATATAGGGGCTGCCGCCTCCTTAGGCAATTGCTTGATTGGGGCCTTATCCTTCGAGACGATGGGCGTCCTGATGGGCCTTCGAACCACGCGTCTCGAACCATGAGGCCTCTCACTTCACCACGAGCACGATCTTGCCGATATGGCTCGGGATGGTCGATGCGGCGGTGGGCATCGGCCGCCTGTTCGAGCTTGAAGGTCGAGTCGATCACGGGCTTGAGCTTGCCTTCGGCGATGAGCGGCCAGACGCGCTCCTCGATCGCCTTAGCCATGCGGGCCTTGGCCTCGAGGCTCTGGGCGCGGAGGGTCGAGCCGGTGAGCGTGAGCCGCCGCAGCATCAGCCGCATCAGATCGATCTCGACCTTCGAGCCTTTGAGGAAGGCGATCTGCACGATGCGTCCGTCAAGCGCCGCGGCGCGCAAATTGCGCTCGACATAGTCGCCGCCCACCATGTCGAGAATGACGTTGGCGCCGTGGCCGCCGGTCTCCTCGCGCACCGCCTCGACGAAATCCTCTTGCGCGTAGTTGACGGCGCGCGACGGCGCCGAGCGCCTCGGCGGCGCGTGCCTTCTCGGCGCTTCCCACCGTCACCATGACCTTGGCGCCCAGCGCCGTTCCGATCTGGATCGCGGTCGTGCCGATGCCGCTCGTGCCGCCATGGACGAGCAGCCATTCGCCGGGCTGGAGCGCCGCCCGCTCGAACACGTTGTGCCAGACGGTGAACACCGTCTCGGGCAGGGCCGCCGCCTCGACGAGAGTGAGGCCTTGCGGCACCGGCAGGGTGGTGGCTTCAGGCGCCACGCAGTATTCCGCATAGCCGCCGCCATTGACGAGCGCGCGACGAGATCGCCGTCCTTGAAGCGGGTCGCGCCGGGTCCGCGCGCCACGACTTGGCCCGCGACCTCCAGCCCGAGAAGGTCGGAGGCGCCCTTGGGCGGAGGGTAGAGGCCCTGACGCTGGAGCACGTCGGGACGGTTGATGCCGGCCGCCGCGACCTCGATCAGGACCTCTCCCGGACCTGGCTCGGGCACCTTCCGCGTCGCCGGCACGAGCACCTCGGGCCCGCCGGCTCGCCGTCGCTTCGATCACGGTCATGGTCTTTGGCGGCATCACAGTTTCCTCAGCATTGTCCGCTTGGGTCGCCACGGTTTCGTCATTCCGGCGGAAGCCGGAATCCAGCGCAAAAATCGAAAGCTCGTCTGGATACCGGCTTTCGCCGGTATGACGCGCGAGAGGCGGCTCTGTCCCTTAATAAGCTCGGAAGCAGTTACTGGATTGCCAGGTCTGGCCACGTCAAGCCCGGCAACGACGTTAGAGAAGAGCGCGGCGCGATGATAGAATGTGGATCATGAGCCTCGAAGACCTGGAACCGAAAAAGGCGAAGCGCCACGAAATCGGCACCGATCTGAGCAAGCACTCGGTCGGCGAGCTTCGGGCGCTCATCGATGAGCTCAAGGCCGAGATCGCGCGCGTCGAGCAAGCGCTTTCAGCCAAGCACTCCTCGAAAAGCTCGGCGGAGGCCGTTTTCAAGCGCTGACAACAGCGCCGCACACGCTTCCTTTAGGTAAACCGGCGCTTAGCGTTAACTCGTTCTTAGGAATTTCGCGTTAGGGTCTCAGTCATCCAGTCCTCTGGATCTGAGTGGCCTGTCCACTCTGTTTGACGCCTCCCTGTTAACTTCCTGAGCCGCCGCATGGCGGCTCTTTTTTTGCCTGATTCAGGGGTTTTAACCTTTGCGGTCGGAAGGCGACGACGTGGCTTCCGCATGGCATACTATGCCGCCGGGCACGGGCGTAGACGGGAGTGGCCGATGGCGGGGAAATCCAGGAGCGGCGATCGTGACGATGGCGTCACGGTTTCATTCGGCGCGAAGTTCGCGCGCTCCGATCAGTTCAAGGCAGTATTTCGCGAAGGCATGGCGCTGGTCGAGGCGGCGGCAACCTATCTCGACGGCGACGGCCGCAAGGAGGCGCGCAAGCTCCGGCCGCCGCATTCGCTCGCCTATGCCACCGAGAGCATGCGGCTCACCACGCGGCTGATGCAGCTTGCCTCGTGGCTCTTGATCCGGCGCGCGGTCAGCGAGGGCGAGCTCACGCAGGAGCAGGCGGTCGAGGAGCAGCGCAAGATCAAGCTTCCGGTGACGGGGAGCGAGCAGCATGCCCGCGAGCTCAACCACTTGCCGGCACGCTTACGCGAGCTGATCGAGCAAAGCGTCAAGCTCCAGGAGCGGGTGATCCGGCTCGATCAGATGCTCGGCCACGAGACGGGTTCGTCCGGAGGGGATCTCGACCACCCGCTCAAGACGCAGCTTTCGCGCTTGCGGGCGGCCTTCGGCAAGGAAGCGGAGTAGGCTTTCTCGCCGGGTAGGCTTACTCCTTGAGAAAGCCTTCGTATTTCCGCTTGAAGCGGGAGAGCCTTCCGCCGCGATCGGTGAGATGCTGGCCGCCGCCGGTCCAGGCCGGGTGGGTCTTCGAATCGATATCGAGCTTGAGCGCGTCGCCCTCGGCCCCGTAGGTCGAATAGGTTTCGAACTCGGTGCCGTCGGTCATCACCACCTTGATACGATGGTAATCGGGATGGATGTCTTTCTTCATGGCTTTGGCCTTCGCAAATCCGCGATATTCGTTGAGCGGAGCCTATAACGGAACTTGCTAGGCGCTGCAAGGCTGCGCCGTAAGGGCGCGCCAGCTAACCCTTCCCTTTAGGCCGCTCCGGCCCTTAAAGTCTGCCCGCAAAACCGAAGCTGGGCCCATTCTTTGTGCAACTCGTAACCCGACAGCCTGACGATCGCGATCGCCACGATGAAACCCCTACGCCAGGCGCGGAGGGGAGGGCACCGGGTCGCGCCTCGCTTGCGCCCGCTCATGGCGCTCACGCCTTATCTCCTCCGCCACAAGGGGATGCTCGCGGCCGCGCTTGTCGCGCTGATCGTCTCGGCCGGGGCCACGCTTGCCGTGCCGCTCGCCGTCAGGCGCATGATCGATCTCGGCTTCTCCGGCATCGAGCCTGATCTCATCGACAAATATTTCGCCACGCTTATCGGCATCGGCATCGTCCTCGCCCTGGCGAGCGCGGCGCGCTTCTACGCGGTGAATTGGCTTGGCGAGCGGGTGGTCGCCGACATCCGCAGCGACGTGTTCAAGCATCTGACGGGCTTGAGCCCCGCCTTCTACGAGGTGTCGCATTCGGGCGAGGTGATGTCGCGGCTCACGGCCGACACGACCCAGGTCAAGGCGGCGGCAAGCACGGCGATCTCGCAGACCTTGCGCAACATCCTTCTGTTGGCCGGCGCCGCCGTGATGATGGCGGTGACGAGCCCTAAGCTGTCGCTCGCCGTGCTTATCGCCATTCCCGTCATCATGCTGCCGCTGGTCGCTTACGGCCGCTCGGTCAGGGCGCTCTCCCGCCAGGCGCAGGACACGCTGGCGCAGGCTTCAGCCTATGCCAGCGAGAGCCTCGCCCAGGTCAGGGTGCTGCAAGCCTTCACCCATGAGGAGGCCGCGGCAAGGCGCTTCGGCGAAGCGGTCGAGCGCTCCTTCCTGGCGGCCAATGCGCGGGCGAAGGCGCGCGCCGGACTCACGGCAATCGCCATCTTTCTCACCTTTGCGAGCGTCGTCGGCGTGCTGTGGTATGGCGCCCAGGATGTGCTGTCCGGCGCCATGACCGGGGGCAGGCTCTCCCAGTTCGTGCTCTATGCCGTCCTTGCCGCCAGTGCCGTCGGCGGTCTTAGCGAGGTGTGGGGCGAAGTGGCCCAATGCATGGGCGCGGCCGAGCGCTTGAGCGAGCTGCTTCAGGTCCAGTCCAAGATCAAGTCCCCGCGCCATCCGAAGGCGCTGCCGGAGCCGCCGCGCGGGGAGATCGCCTTCCGCGACGTCTCCTTCTCCTATCCGTTGCGGCCGGAGACGAGCGCGCTCGATCGCGTGAGCTTCAAGGTGGCGCCGGGAGAGCGGGTCGCGCTGGTTGGGCCGTCGGGCGCGGGCAAGACCACGATCTTCGCGCTTCTGCTTCGCTTCTACGATCCTGACCGAGGCACGGTCGAGGTCGACGGCATTGCCGTGAACGAGGCTGCGCTAGCCGATCTTCGCGCCCGCTTCGCGCTCGTGCCGCAAGAGACGGCGCTGTTCGCCGACACGGTCGCCGCCAATATCGCCTATGGCGCGAGAGACGCGACCATGAGCGAGATCGAGGCTGCCGCCAAGGCCGCCTTCGCCCACGACTTTATCATGGCGTTGCCGCAGGGCTACGACACTCCGCTCGGGGAGGGCGGGGTGACGCTCTCGGCCGGGCAGCGCCAGAGGATCGCCATCGCGCGCGCGGTGTTGCGCAATGCGCCCATCCTGCTCCTCGACGAGGCGACGAGCGCGCTCGATGCGGAGAGCGAGACGCTGGTGCAGAAGGCGCTCGACAAGATCATGGAAGGCCGCACCACGCTCGTGATCGCGCACCGGCTTGCCACCGTCATGCGGGCCGACCGCATCCTCGTGTTCGATCGCGGGCGCCTGGTCGAGGAAGGCACGCATCAGAGCCTCATCGGCAAAGGCGGCGTCTATGCGCGGCTTGCCGAGCTGCAATTCGCCCCCGACGCCGCGGAGTGAGTTTCGCCCGAGCGCTGCAACAGGCACCCTCCCTCCCCTTGATGGGGAGGGAGGCTCGCCGCTTGCGGCGAGCCGGGTGGGGTGGAACGCTCCGAGCTAGTCAAGCCCCCACCCGGCGCGCGATGCGCGCCGACCTCCCCACGAGGGGGAGGTATGAGGCTCGAGGACGAGGGCTGCTACCGTTCGGTCAGCTTCAGCTCGATGCGGCGGTTCTTGCGCAGCGCCTCGTCGCTGTCGGCGGTATCGATCGGCTGGAACTCGGCGAATCCCGCGGCGACCAGGCGGTTAGCCGGGACTCCTTGCTGCATCAGATAGCGCACCACGGAGATCGCGCGGGCGCTCGACAGCTCCCAGTTCGAGGGGAATTCCGGCGTGGCGATCGGCTTGATATCGGTATGGCCGTCAACCCGCATCACCCAGGCGATGTCAGGGGGGATCTGGGTCTCGAGCTCTCTCAGCGCCGCGGCGAGCTTGTCGAGCTGCTCCCCGGCTTCCGGCCTCACCCCGGCCGAGCCTGAATCGAACAGCACGTCGGAGGGGAACAGGAAACGGTCGCCGACGATCTGGAAGTCGGACCGGGCGCCAAGCGCTTCCTTCAGCTTGCCGAAGAAATCCGAGCGGTAGCGGGTAAGCTCCTGCACTTTCTTGGCGAGGGCCACGTTCAGCCGCTGGCCGAGATCGGCGATCTTGGCCTGGCTCTCCTTGTCCTTGGCCTCCGACGCGTCGAGCGCCTCCTGGATCGAGCTCAGCTGCAGCCTTAGCGCCGCGAGCTGCTGGTTCAGCATCTCGACCTTGGCAAGGGCGTCGTTGGTGATCTTCTTCTGCTCGTCGAGGGAGGCGCCCAGCGCGCGGGCGCGGTCCTCGGCGCCTTGCGTCTGGCCGCCTGCCGTGCCGAGCAGTCCGGTCAGGCGCTCATTCTCCTTGTCCTTGTCACCCAAGGTCGCCTGGAGCGCCGCGAGGCTGTCCTCGACCGATTCCTTCTTCGAGCGCTCGAGCGCGAGCAGCTCGGTGAGCTCGGCCAGCTGACGGTTCAGCCGCGACAACATCGTGTCCTTGCCGCTCACGGCCTGGGTGACGACGAAGTTGGCGAGCATGAACAGCGCCATGAGGAAGGTCACCACCAGCAGCAGGGTGGAGAGCATGTCGACGAAGCCCGGCCAATAATTGGCCTGGTAACGTCCGCGGCGGGCGCGCGCCAAAGACATTTATTTGCGCTCCTCGCGCGCCGGCAGCTTCGCCTTGTCGGTGATCTGACGGAGCACCGCGGCAAGCTCATGCTGCTGCTGGGCCTGCTCGTCGGCCCATTCGCGCACGACCTTCTGCTCGGCGCGCATCTGCCGGATCAGCTTGTCCACGCCGGCGGCGAGATCCTTGACCGCGTCGCCGGTATTGTCGTTGAGCAATCTGAGCTCGACCTTGTCGTTGAGGTCGGAGAGCGAGCGCTGCATGTCGAGCAGGGCGAAGCGGACTTGCGGCGCCAAACCGGCGGTGCCCGGCGCGTCGGCAAATTGCAGCTCGGTGATGCCGGACAGCCAATCCTCGAGCTCGTTATAGAAGCGTCCTTGCGCGTGGCCGGCCTGCAGGTCGAGAAAGCCTAGGATCAGGGAGCCCGAGAGCCCGAACATCGAGGCGGAGAAGGCGGTGCCCATGCCCTTGAGCGGGCCGGCCAGACCTTCCTTCAATTGATCGAACAGCATCACGTTGTCGCCAGCATTGGTGTCGAGCGCGCCGATGGTGGTGCCGACCGTGCTCACCGTTTGCAGCAATCCCCAGAAGGTGCCGAGCAGGCCGAGAAAGATGAGAAGCCCGACCAGGTAGCGCGTCGTCTCGCGCTGCTCTTCGAGACGGGAGGCGACCGAGTTGAGCAGCGAGCGCATCGCTCCCGTGGCGAGCGACAGATGGCCGGTGCGGTCCCGGAGCATGGTGGCCATGGGCGCGAGCAGCACCGGCGTGGTCTTGTCCGAGGTGATGCCGGGATCGGAGATGCGGAAATTATTGACCCAGTTGATCTCGGGATAGAGCCTCAGCACCTGGCGGAACGAATAGACGATACCGACCAGCAGCACGCCGATGATGAGCGCGTTCAGACCGGGGTTGGCCATGAAGCTGTGCCGAAGCTGCTGCGTCTGGCCGTCGAGGATGATCGCAAGCAGCGCGGCAAGGACGAGGAACAGGGTCATGCGCCAGAGAAAGACCTGGGGGCGCGTGAGTTTGATCTTGTAAGTGACGGGTGCCATCAGATGCCGTCTCTGTGAGTCGGGCGCACGAAGCGGTTCCGAGATTAACCGAATACTATGACAGGCAAAACGGCAACCTCAGGGCGGACGAGCCCCCCTTGGCCCTTGGCGGGGGTAGGGCTACAAGGCCGGTCCCTCAGGCTTGGGGCGTTGCGGCGATGTCGCGGTGGGCGCCCGCCGTCTTGAGAAGCTTGAGCAGATGCCTGTGGATCGCCTCGTTGCCGGCGACGATGTTCCCCTTCTCCAATATGCCATCCTTGCCCTCGGCGTCGCTGACATAGCCGCCTGCCTCGCGCAGGATGACGATGCCGGCGGCGAGATCCCAGGGCCGCAGATTGCGCTCCCAGAAGCCGTCGAGCCTGCCGGCCGCGGTCCAGGCCAGGTCGAGCGAAGCGGCGCCCATGCGCCGCACCCCGGCGGATGCCGCCATGACGGCGCGGAGCTCCTCGAGAAAGAGATCGTGCTCGGGCCTGCCGCTATGGGGGATGCCGGTGCCGATGACCGACGTTGAAAGCTCCGTCCGCGCCGCGACCCTGAGGCGGCGGCGGTCGTTGAGATAGGCGCCCTTGCCCCTCTCCGCGGTGAAGGTTTCTTGATTGGCCGGATTGAAGATCAGTCCCGCCACCAAATCGCCCTCGCGCTCGAGCGCGATGGAGATGGCGAAGTGGGGGATGCCATGCAGGAAATTGGTGGTGCCGTCGAGAGGATCGACGATCCAACGATGAGTGCGGTCGGCGCCTTCTACCTCCCCGCGTTCCTCCATGAGGAAACCGTAGCCTGGCCGCGCGCGGACGAGCTCGGTGTAGAGGATCTCCTCGGCGCGGGTGTCGGCGGCGCTGACGAAATTGGCAGGGCCTTTGAGCGAGACCTGGAGCTGCTCCACCTCGCCGAAATCGCGCGCAAGGCTACGGCCCGCTTTGCGGGCGGCGGCGAGCATGACGGTGATCAGGGCCGAGGCGGGCATGTCGGAGATTCCGGTTAGGGCACCGAGTCTGGCAGGTTGCTCCTTGCTCCGCCCTTGCGGCGGAGCACGTCCGCGCTTTACCGCGAACGGAGGGGGGTGAATGCGAGTTTTCGTCTCGACCCCCCTCCCTATCCCTCCCCCGCAAGGGGGGAGGGGAGAGCGAGAGGCCATTTTGGAACCGACTGTCGCCGGTTTGGGCTAGGGCGCTAGTCGGCGCGGCGCACGTAGGTGAGCTCGTTGGTATCGACCACCACGCGCTCGCCGACCCCGACGAAGGGCGGCACCAGGACGCGCACGCCGTTCTCGAGCATCGCCGGCTTGTAGGACGAGGCCGCGGTCTGTCCCTTCACCACCGGCTCGGCCTCGACCACTTTGAGCGTCACCTGGTCGGGCAGCGATATGCCGATCGGTCTTCCCTCATGGCTCTCGACCGTCACCTTCATGCCGTCTTGCAGAAAGGCCGCGCGCTCCTCCAGGAAGTCTCTGGGGATCTCGATCTGGTCGTAGGTGTCCATGTCCATGAAGGTGAGCATGTCGCCTTCGGCGTAGAGGAACTGATAGTCCTTCTGCTCCAACCTCACGCGCTCGACCGTCTCGGAGGAGCGGAAGCGCTCGTTGAGCTTGGTGCCGTCGATCGCGTTCTTCAGCTCGACTTGCGCGTAGGCCGGCCCCTTGCCGGGCTTCACGGCTTGCGTCTTCACCGCGATCCAAAGGCCGCCTTTGTGCTCGATGACGTTGCCAGGCCTGATCTCGTTGCCGTTGATTTTCATGGAATGCCTTAAAGAAATCCGGGTGGCCGCCTTTAGACGTGCGGCCTTGCCGCTGTCAAGGGCGGCAGACCTGTCTATTCGCTCAGCCGCCCGTTGCGCCAGTCCTCGGCCGCCTTCTCGGCTTGAGCCCGTTCTTCCTTGGTGAGCTTGGACAGCACGATATCGAGAGAGAAGTCGCTCACGCCCGCGGCGCGCGACAGCAAATGCCATTTCGCGGCTTGAACGGGGTCGGCCTTCACCACCACGCCGTTGGCGTAGAGACGGGCGAGCCGGTTCTGGCCGACGGGATTGCCTTGCTCGGCGGCGAGGCGGAACAGCTTGGCGGCGCGGCCCTCGTCCACGGCGACGCCCTGGCCCTTGAACAGCATCACGCCGTATTCGACCTGGGCTTCCGGCAAGCCGCCATCCGCCGCGCGCCCCGTCCATTCCGCCGCCTTGGCCTTGTCGATGGGTACGCCGCGGCCGAACTGGTAGAAGGCGCCGAGATCGTATTGGGCTTGAGGGTTTCCCTGCTCGGCGGCCTTTTGCATCCATTCGGCGGCTTTCGCTTCGTCCGTGGGGCGCCCTTTGCCCTGCACATAGATGAGGGCCAGGTTGTACTGCGCCGCAGGATTGCCGCTTTGTGCCGACCTCTCGAAAAGATCGGCGGCAATGCGCAGGTCCTTCTTAACGCCGACGCCTTCGGCGACCATAAGCCCGAGCGAGAACTGGGCATTGGCGTCGCCGAGATCGGCGGCCTTGGCATAGGCGTCGGCCGCCTTGCTGAAGTCCTGGGCCACGCCGAGCCCCTCCGCATAGATCTCGCCCATCAGCGTGAAGGCTTCCTTGGAGCCCTTGCGCGGCCTCTTCCTCGGCGAGCTTGAGCGCCGTCAGGTAGCGGCCTTGGAAATAGGCGGCATAAGAGGGGCTTTCCGTCGCGCCGGCGGGCGTGGCGGCAAGCGCATGCGCCAGCACCGCGGCCATGATGGCGACGCGCACCCTGAAAGAGTTCACGCAGCCCTCCTGGCCTGACGGATGGCACTATCGATCTCGGCGATAAGCCTTGGCGCTTCATCGCCGCGCCAAATCTTGCGGGAGGGCGCAACGAAATCCGCGCCGAGTGCGGCAAGTCGTGCCGCTTCCGCGGCACTGTCGAGGTTCCAGGCGACGCAAGGCACAACGAAAATCCCGGCCCACCAGGCAATAAGCTCAGCACACTGATCGATCGCGTCGATATCGCTCCCGGCGTCAGGACCGAAGGCGACGTAGTCGGCGCCCATCTCGGCAAGCAGCATGGCGTCATGGCGCCTCAGGCCGCATCCCGCACCGATGCTCGCACTCTCGCCGAGACGCTTGCGTGCCTCGGTGTAGGCGGCAGGGTCGGCTTCGATGTGCACGCCGTCGGCGCCCAGGCGCTCGGCAAGCTCAATATCGTTCTCGATCAGACAGGCGAGGCCACGACCCTGCACCAGGTCCACCAGGCGTCCGGCATGAATTTCGTCGATTGGCGATTCGTCAGGGCAAATCAAAACGCAAGCTACATCGGCGCCCGCGACGGCTTGCGCGAGTTGAGCTTCGATCAATGCCGAAGGTTGCGCCGGAAACTGCAAATAGAGCCGGCACCGATGCTTGACTTCGGCCATGATCACGGGCTCCCGCCGCGTCGCTCGCGTTGACCAGACGTTAACAGCGTCTGTCTCAAATCACACGGCTCGCGGCACTGTCAATCTCCGTGGGCTGGAACCGATAAGGGAGGTCCACAGTTGTTGAAGATCGGCCGCGCCGTCACCACATTGACATTAAGCCGTGGGTCCAGCAGCTTGATAACCAGCTGGAAAAAGAGCGGCGCGCGGGGAGGTTCAGCGCGATGAGTCAACCTGACGCTCTGGAACAGGCCACCGAGCGGCTCGATTCTGCGGTCGACCAGCTCGAGACCTTCTTGCGGCAGGTCTTTGCCAAAGCAGAGGACGGCGTTTCCGTCGCGGAACTCAGGGAGCAGGTCCGCTTCCTGAGCGAGGAGCGCGACAGGCTTCTCCGCGATCTCGATGCCGAGAAGAACCGCGTGCGCCGCCTCAAAACCGCCAACGAGGAGGTCTCCGACCGGCTCGAGGCCGTGATGGAGACACTCAAGGACTTGATGCCGGCAGTGCCGGGGTAGATCATGCCGGCAGTGCCGGGATAAGCCTGCCAAGCGGGGGTTGGTCATGGGTCAAGTCAGCGTAACCTTGAACGGCCGCACCTATCGGCTCGAATGCGGTGAGGGCGAGGAGACTCATCTCATCGCGCTGGCCGAATATCTTGGCTCCCATGTCGACACCATGAAGCGGAAATTCGGCCAGGTCGGCGACGACCGGCTGATCCTGATGGCGTCGCTTCTCGTCACCGACGAATTGTGGGAGCTGAGGCGCCAGATGCAGGAGCTGAAGACGTCTCTCGCCGAGGCCCGCCGCGACAGGTCGGTCGCCGACGAATCGACGAAGTCCGTGCAGGCCGACCTCGCCCAGCGGGTCAGCGCCGTGGCGGAGCGGCTGGAAATGCTGAACGAGCGATTCGGGAGCGAAATCCAGATGCCGGTCGGCGCCGCGAAGCGGTCCTAGGTTTCGGGCAGTCGCATTAATCCATTTCCCTCGCTATATTCGAGACGGCAGGCTGCGAGGTGCGTTAGGAGCACAATCCCAGGGCCCTATAAGATCCTAAGGGAGCCGACCCTGGCGGGGACCGTGGTCTCCGTCATTTGGCGCCCACCTACATATGTAGGGAAATCCGGGGTCTACGCTCCGACGGCCATCGTGGCCTTGCCATTATTCTAAGCCTGCCGCTAACCCTCTCCTCCGCCTTTAGCCAAGGACGCTGGCGGCGCGTGCCGCCATTCTGTATTGACGCCTCTGGAATTGGCCCCTGGCGGGCGAGGCGGATCGGCGGCAGGTATGCGTATTCTGTTTCTGGGGGACGTGGTCGGCCGGTCCGGGCGCGTGGCGGTCATCGAGCAGTTGCCGGGCCTGCGCGAGCGTTATCGCCCTCGACTTCGTGGTGGTGAACGGGGAGAACGCCGCCGGCGGCTTCGGCATCACCGAACCGATCCTCATCGAGCTTCTCGACGCCGGCGCCGATGTGGTGACGATGGGCAACCACGTCTTCGACCAGCGCGAGGCGCTGGTCTTCATCGAACGCCAGGACCGTCTGCTCCGGCCCATCAATTTCCCTCCTGGCACGCCGGGCAAAGGCGCCGGCCTGTTCAAGGCCAAGAGCGGCGCCGATGTGCTGGTGATCAACGCGCAAGGGCGCGTGTTCATGGCCGATATCGACTGCCCCTTCCGCGCGGTGGAGCGGGAGCTCGATGCTTGCGGGCTGAAAGCACGCGCCGACGCCATTCTCGTCGACTTCCACGCCGAGGCGACCTCCGAGAAAGAAGCCATGGGTTATTTTGTCGACGGGCGCATCAGCGCGTTGATCGGCACCCACACCCATGTGCCGACGGCCGACGAGCAGATCCTTACCGGCGGCACCGCCTATATCAGCGACGCCGGCATGTGCGGGGATTTCGATTCAGTGCTCGGCATGGACAAGGAGGAGCCGCTGCAACGCTTCCTCACCAAGATTCCAAGCGGGCGGTTTGCGCCGTCGCTCGGCGAAGCCACATTGTGCGGGGTCGCCATCGAGGTGGACGATCAGACGGGGTTAGCGCGCGCCATCGCGCCGCTCAGGCTGGGCGGCAGGCTGTCGCAGACGGAGCCGGCCTTCTGGCTATCCGAGAGCTAGGGGCTCACCCTTCGAGATGCGGACTTTGTCCGCTCCTCAGGGTGAGGCCTCATGCTGAGGAGCGCCCGAAGGGCGCGTCTCGAAGCATGAGCCCATATGCATAAAGTTAAGCCGAGGGGAGCCTCGTGCGCGCGCCGTTGGCGCCGGACCGGCCATGGGCCAGGAGGCGTTTCAGGCAGAAAATGGCCTCGTCGAGATGGAGCAACGCGTGATTTGCGTCGGCATTTTCATCGAACAGCGACAGCCTCGCCTTGGCGACATGATCGGCAGCCTCGGAGCAGAGCTCCGCCAGGGTCAGCGCCGGCATCACCTTGTCCTCAGCTTTGGCGGCGATCGGCTTTTCGGTCTGTTTCATGGTGGCCCCCTTTAGGTTCACGCGAGGCGCGCGGTCCCGCGAGTCTCCAACTCTCAGGTTCGAGCTATTAGGGTTAAGGCTTCGCTAAGGGCAGCTTGCGCTCCCATGCACGGGGCGCCTGCTCTGGATTTTGCGGGAGCGCCCGCCTATAAGGCCGCTAACCAAGAAGGATGCGGGGCCATGGCCGGCCATTCGAAATTCAAGAACATCCAGTTCCGCAAAGGGGCCCAGGACAAGAAGCGCTCGAAGCTTTTCTCCAAGCTCGCCCGCGAGATCACCGCGGCGGCGAAGATGGGCATGCCCGACCCCGCCATGAACGCGCGGCTCAGGACCGCGGTCGTGGCGGCGCGGGCCCAAAACATGCCCAAGGACAATATCGAGCGCGCCATCAAGAAGAGCCAGGAGGCCGGCGGCGCCAATTACGAGGAGGTGCGCTACGAGGGGTTCGGCGCGGGCGGGGTCGGCGTGATCGTCGAGGCGCTCACCGACAATCGCAACCGCACGGCGAGCGAGGTGCGCTCGATCTTCACCAAATTCGGCGGCAATCTCGGCGAGACCGGCGCCGTGTCGTTCAATTTCGACAAGCTCGGTGCCATCGAGTTCGACGCCGGCAAGGCGACGGCTGAGGCGATGCTCGAGGCGGCGATCGACGCCGGCGCCGAGGATTGCGAATCGAGCGCCGAGGGCCATGTGGTCTACTGCCATCCCGACGAGCTGCACCATGTCGCCAAGGCACTCGAGGCGCGCTTCGGCGACCCACGAGCCGTGCATATTTTCTGGCGGCCGAAGAATACCGTGCCGGCCGACGAGGAGACCGGGCAGCGCCTCTTGCGCATGATCGAGACGCTGGAAGATTCAGACGACGTGCAGAACGTCTACGCCAATTTCGAGATCGCCGACGAGGTGCTCGAGCGCCTCAGCGCTTGAGGTCGCTCGGCTGAGCTTGAGGCGAGCGACGGTTCTTACCTAACTGTTTGATCGCCGCAACCTCGCGGGCCCACTCCTTGAAGGGGCGGGCCGGCGTTCCGCCCATGCGGGCGCCAGCCACGACGTCATCTTTCACATGGGCCATGCCGGCAATCTGCGCACCGTCGCCAATCTTGACGTGTTCCACCACGCCGGAGTGAGCGCCCATGATGACAAAATCACCGAGCTGCGCCGACCCGGCGATTCCCGACTGGGAGACGATGACGCAATGGCGGCCGATGACGACGTTGTGAGCGATCTGCACCAGGTTGTCGATCTTGGTTCCTTCGCCGATCACGGTGTCCACGAGAAAGCCGCGATCGATGGTCGAATTGGCTCCGATCTCGACGTCGTCCCCGATAATGACCCGGCCGACCTGCGGAACCTTGAAGTGTCCCGCGACACTCATGGCATAGCCAAATCCGTCCTGCCCGATGCGCACGCCAGGATGAATGATCACGCGCTCGCCGATCAGGGCATGGGTCACGGTCGCGCCTGGGCCGATATAGCAGTTCCGTCCCACGAAGACGCGATAGCCGACGACGGCGCCTGCGGCGATCGTCGTGCCGGCGCCGATCCGTGCCTCCCGGCCGACGATGGCCCCGGGCTCGAGAGTAACCCCTTCGGCAATCTCTGCGGTCGGATGGACGAGCTGTCCTTGCGCGTTCGCCTCCGCTGCCGTGGCCGTCGGCTTAAGGGCTTCGGGGTAAAGCAGCCCGACGGCCATGGCGAACGCGCGATGCGGTGCGTCAGTCATGACCGCCGCTGCCCCCTCAGGCACGAGACTGGCGTCCCGGCGCTTGATGAGACAAGCGGCTGCATGCGTTTCCGCGAGCTGGCCGGCATATTTGCGGCTGGCACAAAAGGTGAGATGGGTTCGCGTTGCCTGATGGAGGGGACGCAAGTCGTCGATCTTTCTTTCCCCGTCGCAGCCATCGCCGAGTTCGGCGCCGATCGCTTCCGCTATCACCTTCAAGGGATAGGGACCTCCGCGCTGGAAAAAACCCGGGTGCTGCATGTTGTCTCCGAGGTGGCGCGATCCGTGGGTTGACCCAGCGGCGCGATGGGGCAGGCCAGAGGCGGGGGATGATGGCCCCCCTGTGCAAAGCGGATCGTCAAGGTCGTGGCGGCGGGCCTTTCGGCCCCTCAGGAGCCGCTCGGCGCCTTGAGATTTCGGGAACGAGACGTCGTGCCCGTCGTCGGCGCGATAGTCTTGCCGTCGATCTAAGTCCGCGCCTATCACTAGGCGTGCAGGTGCCCGATCACTATGGGCACCGGTACACAACCGCGCAAGCTCTATCTGGCGCAGTCTGCGCCGCATCCGAGGTTTATAGGTGATCGCAACCCCGAGAGGCAATTGGCAGCTGCGCGATAGCGAGCGGATCATCACCGGCAATAAAGGGCTGCTCGGCCGGAAGCATCTCCTGGTCGGCATGACGCGCGTCCGCAACGAGTCTCTCCTCCTGCCCGATACGCTCGATTACCTCGGCCGCCACGTCGATGCGATCCTCGCCTATGACGATGCGAGCACCGACGCGACGGTGGAAATCCTGCGCGCGCATCCCAAGGTCGCGCTGATCGTGGCCAATCAGTCCTGGGAAGAGGACATTGCGGCGCGCAAGCTCGCCGAGGGACGGCATCGCGGTTTGCTGCTCGAGATGGCCCGCGAAGAGCTGCCGCATGACTGGATGCTGTGCTTCGACCCCGACGAGCGCGTCACGGGAGACCTGCGCGGTTTCGTCCAGGGCCTCGGCCCGGAGGAGTGCGATGCCATAAGGGTCAAGCTGTTCGACGCCTACATGACTCCCGAGGACCACGCGCCCTATACCTCCGACCGCGAATTGCTGGACTTCAGGCGGTTCTATGGCCCCGAGCAGCGGGACATTCTGATGCTCTGGCGCAACCGGCCCGGGATCGTCTTCGCCGAAGGCGATGGACGCACGCCAAGGGGCATGGCCCGCGTCAAGACCGATCTCTACTGCCAGCATTACGGCAAATCGCTCTCGGTCGAGCATTGGGAGGAGACCTGCGACTACTACATCCGGCACTTCCCGTTCGACACCTACGGCCGCAAATGGACCGAGCGCAAAGGCCAGGCGATCCACACCGAGTCGGACTTCAAGCGGCCGCTCTATGAATGGGGCGAGCGGCTCTTCGCCAACGCCGTCCCGATGTAGGTCCGCAATAAGGCAAGTCGTCGAGCTGCCGAAGGCTGAAAACTCTTAGGCGCGCAAGGGCCGAACTGGGAGCGGAACCTTCATCGCTTCGTGCGCCTTGATCTATCTCATGGCGTGGAAGAGCCCAGCCAACAGACTGAATGTTCGATCGGCAAGGAGGACGGTCCATGGACAGCAACGCAATCCATGACTACGCGCGGCGCTTTGTCGGCGCGCATGGTGACAAGGCCGAATTGGAGGCCGCCCAGAGGGCCGCTGAATGCGAGCGGCAAGGCCAGAAGGATCAAGCGGGAGATTGGCGCCGAATTCAGGCTGCGATCAAGGAGATGCGCGGCCCGAACGCGAGCTGATCGGACGCAGGCGCCGCTCAGCCGGCGCGAATAGCGGGCAGTCGGGCGCGCCGGGGCTCGAGGCAAACCAGCGCCGTGCATCGCCTGGCCACAAGGGCCCGGTGGTCAGTGTCAGCTTGTGGCTTGGTACGCCGCACGCCGTGCGACATCGCCCTCATGTTGAGGGCGGTCCAGGAAAAGCCAGCTGAAGCTGCCGCGACTGAGATGCGCGCGCGAGGCCCGGGCCTTGGCGCCTGTCCAAGCCGCGCCGGCGGAAAGGCTGCGTTGCAGCGTGCCATTGGCTGCCCGCGACTTCGCGCCAATCCATGACGAGCGCAATCGAAGCACGCTTGAGAGAGACGCGCGCGAGAATGGCCGCATCAATGCGAGTCCACGTCCAAGCGGCAGAGACCCATCGCTGCAAAGCGATGGCAAGCGCCCGTGATTGCATGGCGAGCCACGCCAAACTAAGCGAAGCTGCCTTGAGCAAAGCGCGGGCGAGCATGCCGGACTTCACCTGGGCCCAAGCCCAGAACGCGGCCAGCCATCTTCGCAGAGTGAGCGCGAGCGCGTAAGCCCGTGGGCGGAGCCAAGCGAGGCAAGCGGTCGTGACGCGGCGGAGAATGACGACGAGGGTAACGGTCGTCCGCCATAAGAAGGCGGCGCCCGCACGCGCCCAGCGCAGAGAGGTCAAAGCAAGCCGCTTCGACAATCGCACCAGGCGCCGGCGCCTGAGCTCGAGCTGATACATCAATTTCTGAAACATGAGCCGGCGCGCATGCCGCTTTTCGGCGACGCGATAATGCGCAAGCCAGCGCTGGTGCTGGCTGAGGTCGTCGGCGACCGAGCCGCAATAAGGTTTTTCGACCCGGCAATCCCGGCCTCGGCGGCCGCGATGGGGTCGAGCGTATCGCTTGCACCAGTCACGAATGGTGCTCCCTCAACTGAGGCGCAGGCGATACTCGTATCGTTGCCCGGCGCCTTTACTCGCGGGCGTATGCGACCCGGCGTTTCCCCGTCGAAACGCCGCACCATTCTAGCCTACACCCAAATACCTAACGCCAAGTCTTGCTCGTCCGTTCCTCCGCTATCTGTGCGACCCTGTTGCGTGGCAAAATCCCCGAGTGATTCGTCCTGAGTAGGGCATCCGTGGGAGAGCGCGCTGACAGGGGCTTTCACAGAGAGACCAGGCCCAGTCCGCATCGTCGGCATCGACCCGGGGCTCAGGCGCACCGGCTGGGGGGTCATCGACACCGACGGGGTCAGGCTCGGCTTCGTGGCCTGCGGCTCCGTCGTCTCCGATGACGCCGAGAGCCTGGGCGCGAGGCTCCGCCAGATCTTCGATGGGTTGCAGGAGGTGCTCGCGCGGCTTGCGCCCATGGAGGCAGCCATCGAGCAGACCTTCGTCAATCGCGACGCCGCCGCCACGCTGAAGCTCGGCCAGGCGCGGGGGATCGCGATGCTGGTGCCGGCGCTGCTCGGGCTCACAATCGCCGAATATGCGCCGAACGCCGTGAAGAAGACGGTGATCGGCGCTGGGCACGGCGATAAAGGCCAGATCCGCGCCATGGTGAAGTGCCTCTTGCCGCGCGCGGTCTTCGACAGCGCGGACGCCGCCGACGCGCTCGCCATCGCCATCACCCATGCTCATTCGCGCTCATGGCGGCGGCTCGAAGCCCTCGTCGCCTGCAGAGAGGGCCGCGCCATGATCGGCAAGCTCACCGGCACGCTCGATTCCGTCTCGCTTCATGCCGTGATCGTCGATGTCGGCGGGGTGGGTTACGAGGTGACGGTCGGCGCCCGCACGCTCACCAGCCTGCCGCCGGTGGGCGAGACCGTGACGCTCGCCATCGACACCCATGTGCGCGAGGACGAGATCAGGCTCTACGGCTTTGCCAGCGAGCATGAGCGCGCCTGGTTCAGGGCGCTTCAGACGGTGCAAGGCGTTGGCGCCAAGGTGGCGCTTGCGGTGCTCGGCACGCTCAGCGCGGCCGACCTCGCCAATGCCGTGGCGCTTCAGGATAAAGGGCAGGTCGCGCGTGCCCCCGGCGTAGGCCCCAAGGTCGCCGCCCGCATCGTGACCGAGCTGAGAGACAAGATGCCGTCGCTCGCACCGGCCATCAGGCCGGGCGGAGGGCTTGCCCCTGTCGCCGCCCTGCCTGAGGGACTTGCCGCGCGCGACGCGGTTTCGGCGCTGACCAATCTCGGCTATGCCCATGGGGAGGCCGCGGCCGCCATCTCCGCGGCCATCGCCAGAGCGGGGCGCGAGGCGCGCGCCGAGGAGCTGATCCGCCTTGGCCTCAAGGAGCTGGCGCATGGCTGAGAGGATGCTGCCAGGCGGTGAGACGGGACGAGGACCAGGCGGAGACCTCGCTCAGGCCGCAAACGCTCTCCGAGTTCATCGGCCAGGCCAAGGTCTGCGCCAATCTCAAAGTCTTCATCGAGGCGGCGCGCGGCCGCCGCGAGGCGCTCGACCACGTGCTGTTCGCCGGACCCCCGGGCCTCGGCAAGACCACGCTCGCCCAGATCGTGGCGCGCGAGCTCGGCGTCAATTTCCGCGCCACCTCGGGCCCGGTGATCGCCAAGGCCGGCGATCTCGCCGCGCTGCTGACCAATCTCGAGGATCGCGACGTCCTCTTCATCGACGAGATCCACAGGCTCAATCCGGCGGTCGAGGAGATCCTCTATCCGGCCCTCGAGGACTTCCAGCTCGACCTCATCATCGGCGAGGGGCCCGCGGCGCGCTCGGTTCGCATCGACTTGTCGCGCTTCACGCTGATCGGCGCCACCACGCGCACCGGCCTTCTCACCACGCCGCTCAGAGAGCGGTTCGGCATTCCCATCAGGCTCGAGTTCTATGGCGTCGAGGAGCTTGAGGAGATCGTGCGGCGAGGGGCGCGGCTGCTCGGTCTCTCGCTCACGAGCGAAGGCGCGCATGAGATCGCGCGGCGCGCCCGCGGCACGCCGCGGGTCGCGGGACGGCTGCTCCGGCGGGTGCGCGACTTCGCATCCGTCGAGGGGGCTGCCGCCGTCGATGCCAAGATCGCCGACGGTGCGCTGTCGCAGCTCGAGGTCGACGGTAAAGGGCTCGATGCGCTCGATCACCGCTATTTGCGCTTGATCGCGGTGAACTATGGGGGCGGACCGGTGGGCGTCGAGACGATCGCCGCAGGTCTGTCTGAGCCGCGCGACGCCATCGAGGAGATCATCGAGCCATATCTGTTGCAGCAGGGCTTCATCGCGCGAACCCCGCGCGGGCGGGTGCTGACGGCGCAAGCCTTCGCTCATCTCGGGCTTGCCATCCCGGCTCAGTCCACCACGCAATTTCCGCTCTTCAACGGTTCCGAAGAATGACGAGCGACAACAGCGAACTCCCAAAAACCTCTCCCCAGCTGGGGAGAGGTCGGCGCGCCTCGCGCGCCGGGTGAGGGGGCTCAGACGCTGCGATTCTTCTGCGATGGCTAAAGCCCCTCACCCCAGCCCTCTCCCCAAAGGGGAGAGGGAGCGTTGGCCGGATCTGGCGGGCCGGATCGAGGGCGAGACCCATGTCCTGCCCATCCGCGTCTATTTCGAGGACACGGACTGCGCCGGCGTCGTCTATCACGCCAACTTCCTCAAATTCTGCGAGCGCGGGCGCTCGGACTTCATCAGGCTGCTCGGCATCGACGCAAGGAGCCTGGCCAGTCCCGAGCAAGGCGAACCTGCCGTGTTCGTCGTGCGCCGCGTCGAGATCGATTATCTGAAGCCTGGCCGCATGGACGACGTGCTCGAGATCGTCACCACTTGCGCCGAGATCGGCAGCGCGAGCCTCGTGCTCCAGCAGGACATATGCAGGGACGGGACGGTGCTCGTTCGCGCCAAAGTGACCGTCGTTCTCGTCTCGCGCGCGGGCAAGCCGCAACGATTGGGCGCGCTCGTTCGCGGGGCGCTTCAACGATTCGTTAACCAAGCGCGTGAAACGTAGCTAATGCCGGTAAAGTGTCGCTCTGCCGGAAGAGCCGCGCGCGCCAAGCTTTGGGGTAAACGAGCCCAAGTTTAGTCACATTCGCTGGCGAAAGGTCGGTTCGCGAGCGGAAGCGCACTCTCTCCGGCGATGTCGTCAAGGCCTGCGGCCAAGGCCGCGGGGCCAAGCTGCCGTCTCATGGCACACGCTAGAGGCGGCGATCTTGGAGCTCATGCCACGAGGCCATCATGAATCCGCCGGATGTCGTCGTCGATCTCTCGATCCTCGAGCTTTTCAAGAACGCCCATATCGTCGTCAAGCTGGTGATCATCGGGCTGCTGCTCGCCTCGGTGTGGAGTTGGGCGATCATCCTCGAAAAGCTCTTCCTCTACGCCAAGACGCGGAAAGAGACCGACAAGTTCGAGCAGGTGTTCTGGTCGGGACAGTCGCTCGAGGAGCTCTACCAGGCCTTGGCCCAGCGCCGGAACACGGGCATGGCGGCGCTGTTCGTGGCGGCGATGCGCGAATGGAAGCGCTCGACCGAGCGCGAAGGAGGAGAGCGGGGCACGAGGCCCATGCCGGGTGTCCAGCTCAGGGTCGAGAAGGTCATGGACGTGACCATCTCCCGCGAGGTGGAACGGCTCGAGCGCAGATTGACCTTCCTCGCAACCGTCGGCTCGACCGCTCCCTTTATCGGCCTGTTCGGCACCGTGTGGGGCATCATGACGAGCTTTCAGGCGATTGCCGTGAGCAAGAATACGAGCCTCGCAGTGGTGGCGCCCGGCATCGCGGAAGCTCTGTTCGCCACCGCGCTCGGCCTGCTCGCCGCCATTCCTGCCGTAATTTTCTACAATAAGTTCAACAGCGAAGTGGCCCGCCACGCGGCGCGTCTCGAAGGCTTTGCCGACGAGTTCGGGGCCATCCTGTCGCGGCAGATCGACAAGACGGCGTGAGGCTTTAGGTCATGGGAGCAGGTCTACAACCAGGCGGCGGACTTTCGAACCGGCGGGCCCGGCGCCGCTCGGCCGCGCCGATGAGCGAGATCAACGTCACCCCCATGGTCGACGTCATGCTCGTGCTCCTCATCATCTTCATGGTGACGGCGCCGCTTCTCACTGTCGGGCGTCGACGTTGAGTCGAAGGGAGCGTTGCCCAAAGTCGAGCTGCCAAAGACCGAGGCCGGTGCGGTCGAGCCGGAAAAGGCACCCCTCAGCATCACGGTCGATCCGCAAGGGAAGATTTTTCTGCAGAACACGGAGATCGGCTTTGACGAACTTGTGCCCAAGCTCACTGCTATCCGGGACGCGGGCGGAGGCAGCAAGGTCTGGGTGCGCGGCGACAAAGGCACGCCTTATGGGAACGTTGCGAAAGTGCTGGCAAGGATCGGCCAAGCGGGCTTCCCCGTGACCATCGTCACCGATCAGGCGGACCAACCGTAAGGGAAGCCCCAAGCAAGGGCATGATGCGCAAGAGCACCTTCATCTCGGCCGCGCTGCATTCGGCGATCCTGCTCTGGGCGCTCGTCGCCTTCCCGGCTGCCAAGATGGACAAGGCGCCGCTTCTTGCCATTCCGGTCGATCTCGCCACGCCATCGGAGCTCACCAAGATCAAGGCGGGCACGGCCGACGCCAAGGACGAGGCGCCGCTTGCCGGGAAGCCTAAGGAGGAGAAGCCGGAAGCGGTGAAGGAAGCCAAGACGCCCCCAGAGCAGAGCGCGGCCGTGGCCGAGAAGCCCGAGACTGAGCTGAAGCCCGAGGAAAAGCCTAAAGCCGAGACGCCGAAAGAGGCTGCGCCTAAGCCTGAGGCCAAGGAGCCTGAGGAAAAGAAGGCCGAGGAGAAGCCGGCCAAGCCTAAGGAGGCCGCCGCGGCCCCGCCGAAGAAGGCCAAACCTCCGGCGACGGCGAAAAAACGCGACTTCAATACCGATAGGATCGCCGCGCTGCTCAACAAGATTCCCGATGCGGCGAACGAGCCGAGCCCCGTCGTGCCTTCCGACGAGACGCCAAGCAAGAAGGTGCGCGGGCAGTCGAACGGCACGCAAATGACCATGTCGGTCAATGAGATCGATGCGCTTCGCTCCCGCATCGCCCAGTGCTGGAGCCCGCCGCCGGGGGGCCTTGGCGCCGGCCAGATCGTGGTGAAGCTGAGACTGAAGCTCAACGAGGATGGGACGCTGGTCGGCTATCCGACCGTGGCCAATAGCGGCGCCTCGCCCTTCTTCCAGGCGGCCGCCGACAGCGCGGTGAGCGCCGTCTACCAGTGCCAGCCCTATGCGCTGCCAAGCGACAAATATGCGCTGTGGCGCGACATGATCCTCAATTTCGACCCAAGCGAGATGTATCGCGCCGGCTAAGTCCGCGCCGCCGCTCCTGAGCGAAGAACCGCCATGACCCTTTCCGCCAATCCGATCATGGACCGCCGCCGGTGGCGCGTGGCGCTCGTGCTCCTCGTGCTCGGCGCGCTGTCGGCGTCGACTCCGGCCCGCGCGGTGGTCGAGCTCAACATCACCCAAGGCACCATCCAGCCGCTGCCCATCGCCATTGCCGACTTTGCCGGCGACGGCTCGGTGGACTCGCAAACCGCGCGCGAAATCTCCGACGTGGTGGCGAACGACCTGCGCGCCTCAGGCCTGTTCATCCCTATCGACCAAGCCGCCTTCATCGAGAAGGGCGTCGGCACGGACAGCGTGCCGCGCTTCGACGATTGGCGGGTGGTCAACGCGCAGGCGCTCGTGGTCGGCCGCATCGGCGTCAAGCGACGGCAAGCTCAGGGCGGAGTTCCGGCTGTGGGACGTGTTCGCCGGCAAGCAGCTCGCAGGCGAACAGTTCTTCGCCCGTCCGAAAGACGCCCGCCGCATCGGCCACATCATCGCCGATGCGATCTATGAGCGGATCACCGGCGAGAAGGGCTATTTCGACACCCGCATCGTGTTCGTCGACGAATCGGGCCCCAAGGACAAGCGGATGAAGCGCCTCGCCATCATGGATCAGGACGGCTTCAACGTCAGGCTGCTCACGACGGGGCAGAATCTCGTGCTCACCCCCCGCTTCAGCCCCTCGACGCAGGAGATCACCTATACGTCCTTCGAGGGAGAGACGCCTAAGGTCTATCTGCTCAACATCGAGACCGGGCAGAAGGAGATCGTCGGGCGCCTTCCCGGGCATGACCTTTGCGCCGCGCTTCTCCCCCGACGGGCAGCGCATCGTCATGAGTTTGGAGCGGGAGGGCAATTCCAACCTTTTCGCCATGGATTTGCGCAGCCGGCGGACGCTCCAGCTCACCAATACCAGCGCCATCGACACGGCGCCCTGCTATTCGCCCGACGGGAGGCAGATCGTGTTCGAGACCGACCGCGACGGCTCCCGGCAGATCTACGTCATGGACGCCGACGGTGCGAACCCGCGCCGCATCAGCCGGGGGCAGGGCAGCTACTCGACCCCGGTCTGGTCCCCGCGCGGCGATCTCATCGCCTTCACCAAGATGGTCGGCGGGCAGTTTCTGATCGGGGTCATGAAGCCTGACGGGTCCGGCGAGCGCGTTCTGACCGAAGGCTTCCACAACGAGGGCCCGACCTGGGCGCCCAACGGGAGGGTGCTGATGTTCTTCCGGGAATCGCCGGGCGCATCGGGGGGTCCCAAGCTCTACACCATCGACCTCACGGGCTATAACGAGCGCCAGGTTGCCACGCCTGCCTTCGGCTCCGATCCGGCTTGGTCGCCCCTCATCAATTAGGGCTGCGAAGGCCGGTTTTTTGGCTAAATCCGGCCATTTGCCGGGGCCCTGTGTCCCAAACGCAACGATCGGATTACCCTTTTTTAATCACGAGCCTTCAGCCTGTTAACCAAGCTTGATCGGCGTCTCCGAGGGGGATAGCGTGACCGGGCTGGAGGATGAGATTCGGCGTGGCATTTTGGCATCAATGACCGAGAAAACGGTCCAGGGACGCTAGTCCGATCTTGATCTGAAAACGCCGCGCCGGTACATGCAAAGACGGCTACTGCCGCTTTAACCAAAGGAGAGAAGACCATGCAGGGTTTGAAGGGCGTTATCATCGTCGCCACGATCGCGGCCGCCGCCATTGCGCTTAGTGGCTGCGTCGGCCACCACGAGAAGGCCGTGTCAGCCGAGCCCCTGAAGCTCAGCTCAGCCGATGTCGTGGTCGAGCAGGTTGTTCGCGTCTAAGCTGCGGCCGAGGAATTGCGGAAGCGCTTCGCCTTCCGCGTTATGGGATATGGATGCCGGGACGCCGTAGCGTGATGCGGCGGCGTCCCAGGCATCCCTTCCTTTTTTAAGCACCCCATTCTTCTAGACTCCCGGCTGCCAGCCTGCCCGATTTTGAGGGAACTAGGAGATCGTTAAGGAATTCCCTTCTACGATTTCCTAAAATTTGGCTAGCGGGAGTAACCAGTAATGCGTTGGAGTGGTGGGATCGGCCACGCCTGCAAATTTGCGGGCGTCGTCGCATTTGCTTTGGTGCTGGCGGCCTGCTCGCGCCACGGGCAGCCAAGAGAATATGGGCTCGGCGCAACGGATTCCGTGGCCTCGCCGGGCTCGCCACAGGAATTTGCCGTCAATGTCGGGGACCTGGTGCATTTCCAGGAAGACAGCGCGGCACTTTCGGGCGAGGCGCAAGGCATCCTGCGCAACCAGGCAAGGTGGCTCAACCAATACTCGCAATACACGATCACCATCCAGGGTCATGCCGACGAGCGCGGCACCCGCGAGTACAACCTTGCGCTCGGCGCGCGGCGGGCCATGTCGGTGAGGACCTTCCTCGCCCAGGTCGGGGTCAACGCGGCACGGATGCGCACGATTTCCTACGGCAAGGAACGCCCGATTGCGGTCTGTGATGCGCCATCCTGTTGGACGCAGAATCGCCGCGCCCAGACGGTGCTGAACAACGCCGCCGTCGCCAGGAACTAGCCTCGCGCGCTCAAGGTTGGGGCCTCATGCTTCGAGACGCCGCCTGCGGCGGCTCCTCAGCATGAGGGAGTTGCTCCTCACGCTGAGGAGCGCGCGATTTAGCGCGCGTCTCGAACCGCGAGGCCGCCTAGTCCTGACATCACAGTTTGGCCCCAAAAACCCCCGCAAATGCGTTATGGTTCGCGCGCTTGGCGCTCCTCCTCCAAGAGGGAGCGGCGCCGGCGCGACCCGTAACGGCAAGGTCTCATCGTGTCTCTATTGGCTTCCACATGGCGCAGGCGATCGCGCCCGGCTTACGCTTTGATGGCGGGGCTTCTTCTGCGAGCCTTTCCGGCGCTGCCGAGCCTTGCCCAAGAGACCCGCCCCCAGCCGAGGAGGCACCTGAGCCTCAGCCCGCACAGATCGTGAAGCCGCAAGGCGGCGATTCGATTGGCGCCCGCCTCGGCCGGCTCGAGGAGAAGATCAAGGACCTGCAAGTGATGGTCGGCACGCTCGAATCCTTCGTCCGGGCAAAGCCCGGCGCCGTGCTGCCGCAAGAGGCTCCGCCGCCAGCCGCGCAAGGTCAATCCGCCCAAGGCGACCTTGGTCCTCGCATCGAAGCGCTCGAGACCCAGATCACCGCTCTGACGAGCCATATCGAGCAGATCGGCCGGCAGATGAGCGCGCTCGAGGCGAAGCTTTCCGCCGCCCCGGCGCTTCCTGCGCCGCTTCCGCCGAGTGCCGAGCCGCCGCCCGAGCGGCAAGGTCGAGGCGCCGGCGCCGCCACCAGATACGGCTTTGGCCTCGGCTGCCGGCGACGGCGACGACGGCGACACCTCGAAGCCGCGGTGGTATGGCGCCAAGCCCGGCACCGACGAGGTGGCCGCTTTGCTGGAAGGCCAGGCCGCATCAGACCCGCTCCCGGCGGAGGGCCCCGGCGCCGACGACAAGCCGCAAAGCCTCGTGGCGGCACTGCCCGGCGGCGATGCACAGTCGCTCTATCAGCAGGGCTATGGCGCGCTGTTGCAGAAGGACTATGCGGGCGCCGAAGGCGCCTTCCGCCAGCTGCTCGATACCTATCCGAAGGATCCGCTGGCAGGTGACGCGCAATACTGGATCGGCGAGACCTATTACGTGCGCGGGCAGTACAAGAACGCGGCCGACGCCTTCCTCAAAGGCTACAAGACATACAAGTCGGGCCAGAAGGCGCCCGACACCCTCCTCAAGCTCGGCATGGCGCTCGCCGCGCTCGGCCAGAAGGATGCGGCCTGCTCGACATTCAACGAGCTCAAGGCCAAGTATCCGGGAGCGCCGGACCATATCGCTGACGAGGCCAAGGCCGAGCGCAAGAAGGCCGGCTGCTGACATGAACGCTTTGCCGATCACTCTCTCCGAGGCGCAAGAGCTGCTCGCGCCCTTGAGCGCGCTTTCCGCATGTTGCGCTCGCCGTCTCCGGCGGGCCCGACAGTCTCGCGCTCATGCGTCTTGCCGCGCGCTGGCGTGCCGAGCGGGGCTTGGCCCTCGAGCTCAGCGTGCTCACGGTCGACCACGGGCTTCGCCCGTCCTCGCGTGAGGAAGCCGAACTGGTCGGGCGCCTCGCTGCCGAGCTTGGCCTTCCCCATGCCATCCTGACCTGGGAGGGACGGGAGCCTCATACCAGAAGCCTTCAGGCAAGAGCGCGCGCCGCGCGCTACGATCTCATGGCGGCCTACTGCCATGCCCACGACATTCCGGCGCTCGTCACCGCCCATCATCTCGACGACCAGGCCGAGACCTTCCTGATGCGGCTCAAGCGCGGCAGCGGTCTCGATGGCTTGGCGGCGATCCCGGAAAGAGGCGCCTGGGCGGGAATTGCCGTCCTCAGGCCCTTGCTCGATGTGCCGAAGGCACGGCTTGTCGCCACGCTCGATGAGGCAGGTATCGCCTTTGTCTCCGACCCGAGCAATGTCGATCCGCGCTTCGAGCGCGCGCGGGTGCGGGGAAGCGCCGAGGCGCTCGAAAGGCTGGGGCTCACGCCGGAGGCGCTGGCGCTTTCGGCGCGTCGCTTGCGGCGCGCACGCGAGGCACTCGACCATGCCGCGCAAGATTTCCTCGCGGCGAATAGCGAGACGAACGAAGCGGGCTACGCCCTGATCGACCGGGAAGCGCTCGCCTCGGCGCCGCAAGAGATCGCGCTCCGCGTGCTGTCGCAGCTGATCGGCGCAGTGGGCGGCGGCGAGACGCCGTTGCGGCTCGCCAAGCTCGAGGCCTTGCTTGCCGCTTTGATGGAGGACCCAGGCAAGGTCCACACGCTCGGGCGCTGCCGGCTCGAGCCCATTGCAGGGCGCCTCGGCATCTTCCGCGAGGTGAGGGGGAGGGGACTGCCCGTCGCCCGGCTTCTTCCGGGGGAACGAACGCTGTGGGACAACCGCTTCAGGATCGAGCTTGGCGTGAAAGAGCCCGAGCCCATCACGGTCAGGGCGCTTGGCGAGTCCGGCTTGCGCGCGCTGCGCGACCGCTCGGCTCTGCCGTCATCGCTGCCGCGCCTTGCGGGGCGGACGCTGCCCTCCTGCTGGCGGGGGGAGGTCCTCTTGGGACTCCCCATGCTCGGCGGAGGGTACGACCGCGAGGCTTTCGGCCTCGATTGCCGGGCCATCTTTGTCAGCGCCGCAAGGGCTGGAGATGGCGGGGGAACGGCCGACCGTCTAAGCCGTTGAGAAAGCATGCACCTCTTTGCGTTAGCCTAACTTGGCAAAAAGGATGCATGTTCCTATGTTACCAAGGCTTAGCCTCAATCCGCGCCTAAAACTGAGATACGAGGCTGCCGGGCGCCGGTAGCCCGCGCGACAGATCGAGCCGTCAGGTCAGTTCATGAACTCGAATTTTCGTAACTTCGCCATCTGGGTGTTCATCGGCCTCCTTCTGGTCGCGCTGTTCAACCTGTTCCAGAGCCCGGGCGTGCATGTCCGCGGCAACGAGATCAGCTTCTCTCAGCTCCTAAGCGAGGTCGAGGGCGGCAACGTCCAGGATGTGACCATCGCCGGCAGCACCATCACCGGCCACTTCACCGACGGCCGCAACTTCCAGACCTACGCGCCGAACGATCCGAACCTGGTCGACAAGCTGAACCAGAAGGGCGTGAAGATCACCGCCAAGCCGTCCGAGGACGACGTGCCGTCGCTGCTCGGCGTGCTCGTGTCGTGGTTCCCCATGCTGCTCCTGATCGCGGTGTGGATCTTCTTCATGCGCCAGATGCAGTCGGGCGGCGGGCGCGCCATGGGCTTCGGCAAGTCCAAGGCGAAGCTCCTGACCGAGCGTCATGGCCGCGTGACCTTCGACGATGTCGCCGGCGTCGACGAGGCCAAGGAGGACTTGCAGGAGATCGTCGAGTTCCTGCGCGACCCGCAGAAATTCCAGAAGCTCGGCGGGCGCATCCCGCGCGGCGCGCTGCTGGTCGGGCCTCCCGGCACCGGCAAGACGCTGCTTGGCGCGCGCCATCGCCGGCGAAGCCAACGTTCCCTTCTTCACCATCTCGGGCTCGGACTTCGTCGAGATGTTCGTGGGCGTGGGCGCGTCGCCGCGTGCGCGACATGTTCGATCAGGCGAAGAAGAACGCGCCCTGCATCATCTTCATCGACGAGATCGACGCGGTCGGCCGCCATAGAGGCGCGGGCCTCGGCGGCGGCAATGACGAGCGCGAGCAGACGCTTGAATCAGCTGCTGGTCGAGATGGACGGCTTCGAGGCCAATGAAGGCATCATCCTGATCGCGGCGACCAACCGCCCCGACGTGCTCGATCCTGCGCTGCTCCGCCCCGGCCGCTTCGACCGCCAGGTGGTGGTGCCGCGTCCCGACATTATCGGGCGCGAGAAGATCCTGAAGGTGCATGTGCGGAAGGTGCCGCTTGCGCCCGACGTCGACTTGCGCGTCATCGCCCGCGGCACGCCCGGCTTCTCCGGCGCCGACCTCGCCAATCTCGTCAACGAGGCGGCGCTGCTCGCCGCGCGCCGCTCCAAGCGGCTCGTCATGCAGGTCGAGTTCGAGGACGCCAAGGACAAGGTCATGATGGGCGCCGAGCGCCGCTCCATGGTGATGAACGAGGAGGAGAAGACGCTGACCGCCTATCACGAGGGCGGCCATGCGCTCGTCGCGCTGCATCAGCCGGCGTCCGACCCGGTGCACAAGGCGACCATCATCCCGCGCGGCCGCGCGCTTGGCATGGTCATGCGCCTCCCCGAGCGCGATCTGCTCTCCTACACCCGCGCCAAGCTCAAGGCCGACATCACCGTCGCCATGGGCGGCCGCGTCGCCGAGGAGATCGTGTTCGGCTACGACAAGGTCACCTCCGGCGCCGCCTCCGACATCAAGATGGCGACGCTGCTCGCGCGCGCCATGGTCACGCAATACGGCATGAGCGACAAGCTCGGGCCGCTCGCCTATGGCGACAACGAGGAAGAGGTGTTCCTCGGCCATTCCATCGCGCGGACGCAGAACCTCTCCGACGAGACCCAGACCATCGTCGACGAGGAGATCCACCGCATCGTGGACGAGGGCTTCGAGGCCGCGCGCAAGATCATCTCCGAGAATATCGACGATCTGCACACGGTCGCGCGGGGCTTGCTCGAATACGAGACGCTGTCGGGCGAGGAGATCAAGAACCTGATCAAAGGCAAGCCGCCGGTGCGCGAGTTCGCAGCCGAGGTCGCGCCACGGCCAGGGTCCGGCCTCCGCCGTTCCCGCGGCAGGCCGTGCCAAGAAGCCGCCCGAGCCTGAGCCCGATACCGGCGGCATGGAGCCCCAGCCCCAGACTTGAGGCTGCTCGTCACACATCATCAGATGCCCGGCCCTGCGCCGGGCATTTTCGTTTTCGGCAAGTCCTCCATAAAAGCTTCGTGCTAAGGCTCGCGCATGGCAAACGCGAAGCTCTATCTCAGACCGGTCGGGTTGCTCTATGGCGCGGTCGCCGAGGCGGCGATCGCCGAAGGCTTGGCGCTGCCGCTCGCAGGCGGCGGAATCGCCTTCACGGCCGCCGAGCTGATCGAAGGCGAACCCGGCACATCCAGAAGGCGACTCTTCACCGCGCGCGCGCTTGGCAGACTCGCGCGACGCCGATCTCAGCGCCCTGCTTAAGCGCGTCACCGCGCCGCGGCCGCCCTTCGCGGGGATCGCGCTCGACCGCCCCGTCCTCATGGGCATCGTCAACGTCACGCCGGACTCGTTCTCCGACGGCGGCCTCTACGACAGCAAAGAGGCGGCGATCGTCCATGCCGCAGAGCTTGCCGCCGCGGGCGCCGACATTATCGATATTGGTGGCGAGTCGACCCGGCCGGGGTCAGACGCAAGTGGACGAGGCGGAGGAGCTTGCGCCGCGTGGTGCCGGTCATCGAAGGGCTCGCAGGCCTCCCGGCCGTCATTTCGGTCGATACGCGCAAAGCCTCGCGTGGCGCGCGCCGCCGCCAAGGCCGGCGCCAAGATCCTGAACGACGTGTCGGCGCTCACCTATGATCCCAAGAGCTTGCAGGCCGCGGCTGAGACCGGGCTCGGCGTGGTTCTCATGCACGCGCAGGGCGAGCCCAAGACCATGCAGGACAATCCGCGCTACGGCGACGTCGTGCTCGAAGTGTTCGACTATCTCGAAGCGCGCATAAAGGCGGCCATGGCGGCAGGGATCGACCGCTCCCGCATCGCTGCCGACCCAGGCCTAGGCTTCGGCAAGACGCTCGCGCATAACCTCGCGCTGCTGTCCCACATAACCCTGTTCCACGGTCTTGGCGTGCCGCTTCTCGTCGGCGCCTCGCGCAAACGCTTCATCCAGGGGGTCTCCGGCGGCGAGAAGCCCCCGGCCCGCGAGCCGGGCTCCCACGCCGCGGCGATAGCGGCTGCGGGGCAAGGGGCACAAATTTTGCGGGTCCATGACGTGGCCGGGAGCCGCCAAGCGCTTGCGGTCTGGCGGGCCGTCGTCTTCGGCACTGAAAATTAAGGCAAATTCACCCTAGAGGAGCCGATCTGGTGTAACTTTTGCTTACATTTTTTGAACTCGAAGGGTGGTACACCAGGAGCATAATCCCGATGAGGCGCCGGTCAGAACATAACAAGCGACAGGCACCGACGGGGAACATACGGGGGGGCCTCACTATGCCTCGCAAGTATTTTGGCACGGATGGCATCCGTGGCAGCGCGAATACCTATCCCATGACCTCTGAGGTGGCGCTCAAGGTGGGGATGGCCGCCGGCAAGCTCTTCACCAACGGCTCCTACCGCCATCGCGTGGTGATCGGCAAGGATACGCGGCTCTCCGGCTACATGATCGAGTTGGCGCTCGTCTCGGGCTTCACCGCCGTGGGCATGGACGTGTTCCAGCTCGGCCCGATGCCGACGCCGGCGGTCGCCATGTTGACCCGCTCGCTCCGCGCCGATCTCGGCGTGATGATCTCGGCGTCGCACAATCCCTTCGTCGATAACGGCATCAAGCTGTTCGGACCCGACGGCTACAAGCTCTCCGACGAGAAGGAGGAGGAGATCGAGCAGCTGATGGAAGGCGACTCCTCGGAGCTGCTCGCCGCCCTCGGAGATGATCGGCCGCGCGACCCGCATCGACAGCGCGCGCGAGCGCTATATCGAATTCGCCAAGCGCACGCTGCCGAAGAACATCCGCTTCGACGGCATCAGGGTGGTGATCGATTGCGCCAACGGCGCGGCCTACAAGGTGGCGCCGGAGGCCCTGTGGGAGCTTGGGCGCCGAGGTCATCAAGATCGGCGTCGATCCTAACGGCTTGAATATCAACAAGGATTGCGGCTCGACCTCGCCCGAGGACCTGATCCGCAAGGTCAACGAGGTGCGCGCCGATATCGGCATCGCGCTCGACGGCGACGCCGACCGGGTGGTCATCGTCGACGAGAAGGGCGCCATCATCGACGGCGACCAGCTCATGGCGGTCATCGCCGAATCCTGGCTGAAGCGCGGGCGGCTCGCCGGCGGCGGCATCGTCGCCACGGTCATGTCGAATCTCGGGCTCGAGCGTTATCTGGAAAGCCTCGATCTCGGCCTTGCCCGCACCCCGGTGGGCGACCGCTACGTGGTCGAGCATATGCGCCAGCATGGCTACAATGTCGGCGGCGAGCAGTCGGGCCATATCGTGCTGTCAGATTTCTCGACCACGGGGGACGGCCTCGTCACGGCGCTCCAGCTCCTCTCCGTGGTGGCCCAGAGCGGCAAGCCGGTGAGCGAAATCTGCAATCGTTTCGAGCCCCTGCCGCAAATCCTGAAGAACGTCCGTTACAAGAACGGCGGCCAGCCGCTCGACAATGTGGCGGTGCGGAGGGCCATCGACACCGGCAAGTCGAAGCTCGGCAAATCGGGGCGCCTGGTCATCCGCCCGTCGGGCACGGAGCCCGTGATTCGAGTCATGGCCGAGGGCGACGACGAGAAGCTCGTTAAGACCGTGGTCTCCGATATCGTCCACGCGCTGACCGACGCCGCGGCCTAAGCCGGACCGGCAGGCCTGCCGGACTTAAACACCAAAATTATCAAGACGTTGTCCGCTGCTGTGGCGCCCTTGCCACGGCCTGTCCCCGCGAGGCACCGCAGTTAGGATTCCGTTAACCATTTCCCACCCATAGTCCCGAAATGAGACAGCCCCGCGGTTAGAGCCACAAAAGGCTTGGCCGCTCAGGCTGCAGACGAGAGGGGATAGAGATGGGACAGACTCGCTCAATCATCATTGGACTTGCCCTGGTTTTAGGCCAGACGGCAGCTGCTTACGCCGCAGATCTCGGCCTTCCGCCGCCTCCGCCACCAGAGGCTTGCGTCGGCTGCGCCGGTCCTTGGTACCTCAAGGGCTTTGTCGGCGCCGCCAATCCTCATGTCGACGACATCTTTGACGCGCTGCTGGGCACCGCCCCAGCCTTTGTCCTTTACGACCACGACATCAAGAGCTCGCCTCTATTTGGCGTTGGCTTCGGTTACGATACCGGCCACTGGTTCCGGTTCGACATCACCGGCGAATATCGTGGCAGCGCCGTGTTCCTCGCCAACCTCAAATACGCTGGCCCTAACGGCGGCTTTGGATTTAATGATGGCGCTGGCACGGACGAATACAAGGCGGACATCGAGAGCTGGGTCGGACTTGCCAATGCCTATATCGATCTCGGCACCTGGCATTGCGTCACGCCCTATGTCGGCGGCGGCGTCGGCTTCGCCTCGATCGACGTCATCGGCTTGACGGATGTCAACGTTCCGTAACGGCGGGCGTCGCATATGCCAAGGACAACACGGAGACCAACTTCGCCTGGGCCGCTTTATGCCGGCCTTGCCTATAAAGTGACGCCCGGCCTCACCATCGATCTCTCCTATCGCTACACCGATCTCGGCGACGCGAAGAGCGGCATCCGTACCGCCTACGACCTTTCATCTACCGCCAGCGGGGTCGGGATCGAGGACATCACCTCCAACGACGTCATGCTCGGCGTGCGCTGGGCGCTCGGCTCACAGCCAGCGCCGATGCCGGTCGCTTTCAAATAAAGCCCCTCAACCATACTGCTAGCCGACTTACCGCCCGTCTCTTCGACGGGCGGCTTTTTTTACCTCTCCCCGATGGGGAGAGGTCGGCCGCGAGCGGCCGGGTGAGGGGGGCCGAAGGGTGCGATCTTCAGAAGCCTCTGCCCCCTCACCCTTTCCGCCATGCGACTTGCGCAGAGCTACGCTCGCGCGAGATCGCGGCAGAAAGCCCTCTCCCCAAGGGGGAGAGGATAGGAGTGATACTTGACGCTCCTCCTGCCTGTCAGTAAGGCCAGCCCCAAAGGGCACCGCCGGCAAGGAGAAGACACTGGTGACCACGATCAAAAAGCCGGCCCTGCGACCCAAAAATCCGCGCTTCTCTTCGGGACCCTGCACCAAGCATCCCGGCTGGTCCGTGGACGGGCTCAAGGGAGCGCTCCTCGGCCGCTACCATCGCCAGCCCGAGACCAAGGCGAGGCTCGAGCTTGCGCTTAGGCGGACCCGCGCGCTGCTCAAGCTTCCGGCCGGTTATCGCGCGGCCATCGTGCCCGCTTCCGACACGGGCGCCGTGGAGATGGCGCTGTGGTCGCTGTTGGGTCCGCGCGGCGTCGATGTGCTCGCTTGGGAGGCTTTCAGCCGGGATTGGGTCACCGACATCGTCGAGCAACTCAAGCTCAAGGACGTCCGCGCCTTGCTCGCACCCTATGGCGAGCTGCCCGACCTGTCAGAGGTCGATTGCGACCGCGACGTGGTGTTCGCCTGGAACGGCACGACCTCCGGCGTGCGCGTTCCCAATGCCGATTGGATCGACGCTGGCCGCAAGGGGCTCACCATTTGCGACGCGACCTCTGCCGTGTTCGCGCAAGAGATCGATTGGTCGAAGCTCGATGCGGCGACCTTCTCCTGGCAGAAGGTGCTCGGCGGCGAGGCGCAGCACGGCATACTGATCCTCTCGCCGCGCGCCGTGGAGCGGCTGGAAAGCTACCGGCCGCCCTGGCCTCTGCCCAAGCTCTTCCGCATGACACGCGACGGCAAGCTCGACGCCGCGCTGTTCGAGGGCTCGACCATCAACACCCCCTCCATGCTGTGCTTGCAGGACTATCTCGATGCGCTCGACTGGGTCGAAAGCGTGGGCGGCGTGGAGGGGACCATCGCCCGCTCGGACGCCAATGCTGCCGTCATCGCCGAGTGGGTGGCGCGAACGGCGTGGGTCGATTTTCTCGCGCGCGTCCCGGAGACGCGCTCGAACACTTCGGTCTGTCTGAAGATCGTGGACCCCGAGGTCCTGGCGCTTCCGCCCGACATGCGCGATGGGTTTCCAGGGCGCATCGCGGCGCTGCTCGATGTGGAGAACGCCGCCAAGGACATCGCCTCCCACCGCGCCGCCCCTCCGGGCTTGCGCATCTGGACGGGCGCGACGGTCGAGACGGAGCGATCTCGAGGCGCTGTTGCCGTGGCTCGATTGGGCTTTCGCCGAAGTGAAACGGGCCCTCGCCAAAGCCGCTTAACCCGGATAGCTGGCAACTGTCTGGTACTGCGCTATACTCCAGCCATGACTAAACTACTCGAACAGGCAATCGCCAAGGTGCAGGCGCTCCCCGAGGAGGATCAGGATGCGCTAGCGGCCCTGTTGCTGTCGGTGACCAATGCCGATGGGACCGTGGTTCCGCTTGACGATGAGACGCGGGCAGCTATTCGCGAGGGCCTTGCACAGGCTGAGCGGGGCGAGTTCGTCCCAGATGATGTCGTGGCTGAGTTCGGATAAGCGCCACGGTATATGAGGGTCCGCTATACGCCTCGTGCCTTCGCGGATCGCGAAGAAATCTTTGACTATCTTGACCGTCGTAATCCACGCGCGGCGCGGGAGGTAAAGCGATTCGTCAAGCAACGGATCGCAAGTTTGGTCGATAGCCCACGCCGAAGTCCCATGCTCAAGGAACTCGGAGTGCACGCGCACTGGCTCGGTCGCTATCCCTACATCATCTACTATCGCATTGTGGGAGATGAGGTCTGGATTATCCATATCCGGCATGTGGCACGCGAGCCGTGGCGCGGGGAATAACCGCGTTGTTGCAGTGGCTTCGTGCGGAGCGACGCGCTATAAGGTGACACGGCCCCGCAGCCAAGCGGGGCCGTTTGTGCGTCCCGGCCAGGATTTCGAAGGACTTTCCAAGTGGCCAATGTCGTGGTCATCGGCTCCCAATGGGGCGACGAAGGCAAGGGCAAGATCGTCGATTGGCTGTCCGAGCGCGCCGACATCGTGGTGCGCTTCCAGGGCGGCCATAATGCCGGCCACACGCTGGTGATCGACGGCACCACCTATAAGCTGTCGCTGCTCCCCTCCGGCGTGGTGCGCAAGGGCAAGCTCTCGGTGATCGGCAACGGCGTGGTGATCGACCCCTGGGCGCTTGCCGAGGAGATCGCCAAGATCGAGAAGCTTGGCGTGAGTATCTCCCGCGACAATCTGCGTATCGCCGAGAACGCGACGCTGATCCTGCCGCTCCACCGCGAGCTCGACTCGCTTCGTGAGGCTCGCGCGGGCGACGGCCGCATCGGCACCACCAAGCGCGGCATCGGGCCGGCCTATGAGGACAAGGTCGGCAGGCGCGCCATCAGGGTCATGGACCTCCAGGACCTGCCTTCGCTCAAGCCCAAGATCGAGCGCATCCTCGAGCCACCACAATGCGCTCCGCCGGGGCTTAAGCGAGCCCGAGATTTCCGCCGACGAGCTGTGCGCTCAGCTGAGCGAGATCGCGCCCAAGATTCTGCCTTACGTGGACACGGTGTGGGCGCTGCTCGACGCCAAGCGCCGCCAGGGCAAGCGCATCCTGTTCGAAGGCGCGCAAGGGGCGCTGCTCGACATCGACCACGGCACCTATCCGTTCGTCACCTCGTCCAACACCGTGGCGGCCCAGGCCGCGACCGGGTCGGGCATCGGTCCCGGCGCCATCAACTATGTGCTCGGCATCACCAAGGCCTACACCACGCGGGTGGGGGAGGGGCCGTTCCCCACCGAGCTCAAGGACGAGACGGGCAAGCTCCTCGGCGAGCGCGGGGCGGAGTTCGGCACGGTGACGGGGCGGCCGCGCCGCTGCGGCTGGTTCGATGCCTGTCTGGTGCGCCAGACCCGCAAAGTGGCCGGCATCAACGGCATCGCTCTGACCAAGCTCGACGTGCTCGACCAGCTGCCCGAGCTCAAGATTTGCGTCGGCTACAGGCTCGATGGCCAAGTGCTCGACCATCTGCCGGCGGCGCAAGGGGCGCAAGCCCGCGTCGAGCCCATTTACGAGACCATGGAAGGCTGGACGGAATCGACGCGCGGCGCCCGCTCCTGGGCCGAGCTTCCGGCCCAATGCATCAAATATGTGCGGCGGCTCGAGGAGCTGATCGGCGCGCCGGTGGCGCTGCTCTCGACCAGCCCGAAGCGCGAGGACACCATCCTCGTGCACGATCCTTTCGTGGATTAGAATGAGGTCCAACAATGGTTTCCCGTCATGGCCGGGCTTGTCCCGGCCATCCACGTCTTGATGCTTGGACGGAAATTCGTGGATGCCCGGGACTGCGCCCGGGCATGACGAGTCACTTGGGTTTGCTCCAGAGGTAAGCCGTGGCGCAACATTATCCCTGGAAGCTCGCGTGGATCACCGGCGCGTCGGGCGCGATCTGCGGCGAGATCGCGCGGCGGCTTGCTGCTGCCGGCGTGACCGTGGCGGCGACGGCGCGGCCGAGCGAGAAGCTGACGCGCTTGCCGCTGACAAGCGAGCGCATCAAGGCCTTCCCTGCCGACGTGCTCAAGCCGGAGGAGCTGAAGGACGCTGTGGCGAAGATCGAGAGCACGCTCGGCCCCATCGACCTCGCGCTGCTCGGCGCCGGCATGTATGTGCCCTTCGACATCCGCAACATCGACCTCGATGGCTTCCACCGCACCATGGCGCTCAATGTCGACGGCGTGATCAACGGCGTCGCCGCGGTGCTGCCGTCGATGCTCGCGCGGAAATCGGGCCACATCGCCATCATGGGCTCGTCTGTTCGGCTATGCGGGCTGGCCGGAGAACGGCAGCTATGGCGCAAGCAAGGCGGCGGTGATCAATCTCGCCGAGAGCCTCAAGCTCGAACTGGAGGGGACGGGCGTCGACGTGACCATCATCAATCCGGGCTTCGTCGATACGCCGCTCAATGCCTCCTACGACCCGAAGAAGAAGCTCTATGCGATGAGCAAGGAGCGATGCGCGCGGAAAATTCTCGAGAAGCTCGGGGGGAGGCCCTACGAGATCGCCTTTCCGCCGCAGGTCGCAGGCTTCTTGAAGAGCGTGCGCTCTCTGCCGCGCCGCGTCTCCTTCCCGCTGATCCGCTGGTTCACCAAGAGGATGGGCAGGTAATGCGCGGATTGCATCCTTCGCAGGCTCGCTATGCTCGCACGCTCAGGATGACCGCGACCTAGCCACTGTAAGCCGTCATCGCTGAAGTGTGGCTGCCGGAGGCAGCCCGCGAAGGATGAACGAGCGTGGATTCCACCTACGACAGCAGCTCGCGGAAATAGGAATCGAGCATGCGGTCCTTGGGATCGGCCGCCTTGCGGCGCGCGCCGAATTGCTGAATGCGCACGCCGAAAGGCCTTGCGCACCTGCTCGCGGGTGAGGAACGGCGTCTGGTTGAAGAGCGGCACGCCGCGCCGCGCGCTGCAAAAGTCATTGTAATGGTGCAAGAACTCCTCCCACTCCGGCCCTCCGGTCGAAGCCGGGTCGATGCTCAAGGTCGCCCCTTCCCAGCTATAGGAGAGCAGCGCCTCGACGTCGCGGGCGATGGAGTAGCCGACGCTCGGAAGGTTGCAGCGATATCCGGTCGCTTTCTCGTAAGCGATGCAGAAGTTGCAATACTCCTCGAGGATGTCGAAGAAGCCGCCCTCGCGGAACGCCCACATGCTGAACAGATATTTGTTGGACGCCGGGATCGCGGTGATAGTTGATGATCTGGGCGTGCGGCCAGGTGCGGTCGCTGCGCACGATGAGCACCAGCGCTTGGCGCAGCACGAAGAAATGCAGTTTGTCGGCGAGCGCACGCAGCGTGTGGTTGGTCGTGCTGCGCTGAATCCATAAGCGTGACGGCAGGCCCGTATTTGCGCCAGAAGCGGTTGCGGTAGGTCCAGCGCCGGCGCGAGGTGGGCGCGACCTCGGGATTGTCCTTGCGCAGCTCCACCAGCACCCGCTTCACATAGGGGAAGATGTAGTACATCACGGCGTAGCCGCGCGCCTTGTAGATCGGCAAGTACCTCCGGAAATTGTCGAGGCTCAGCGAGTAGTGGCGCACAGCGAGCGCGGTAGTGGGCCTGCACCTTGATGGTCACCTCGTAGACGATGCCGAACAGCCCGTAGCTCGAGCGGATGATCTGCATCTCCTCCGGATTGTCGCGCTCGGTGATCTCGCGCAGCTTGCCGTCGGGCGTGACCAGCCGCACGCCGGTCACATAGGAGCTGACTTGGCCGAAGCCGCCGGGGAAGGAGCTGTCCTTGGTGGCGGCGGTCGCCATGGCGCCCAAGGTGACGTTGCCGATCTCGGTGGTGACATAGGGCTGCAGCCCCCTCTCCTTGAGGGCTTGGGCGAGCACGATGTGGGTCACGCCCGCCTCGACCGTCACCGTGTCGTCGGTGAAGTGCAGAATGCGGTTCATGGCCATCATGTCGACCATGGTGCCGCCGTCGTCGCCGTTCATGCGCGCGGTGGAATGCATGGAGCCCGCCGGCCGCACGGGCGAGGGAAAGCGCACCTCGTCGGTCAAGATCTCGACCAGGTCTTCGACGCTCTTCGGCGTCACCAGCACCTTGGGATGGTAGGTCCAGGTGCCGTCCCAGGTCTTGATCGTGACGTCTTGCTTGATTTGCATAAATTCCCCCGAGCGCCTTTCGGGCGTCAGACCATAAAGCAAACCGCCGGCGAATCCAGGCTCGAAGCGTCGCGGCGGTAAGCCCATAGAGATGTGCGTTGGGCAGGAAGGATTTGACACAGATCAAAGAGAAGAAGGAAGGACCATGCGGGGTTGAACCCTCTTTCCGGGGATGCTTAGGTCTGACGCAAGTCGGCCGGGCAAGCCCGCCGGGGCCTGGCAAAGCACAAGAGGTTATGGGGCGGCATGCGTTTCTGTATCATCGGCGCAGGCGCGTGCGGACTTGCGGTGGCCAAGACTTTCGCCGAGCGCGGCATTCCCTTCGATTGTTTCGAGGCGCTTGCCGATGTCGGCGGCATCTGGAACCCGGAGAGCCCCCACGTCGTCTATGGCTCGACCTATCTCAATTCCTCGAAGCGGCTCTCGCGCTACCCCGATTTCCATTTTCCCGAGGAGTGGTCGCATTATGTGAGCCGGGCGCAGGCGCAAGAGCTATCTGCGCGCCTATGCCACAGAGTTCGGTCTTTATCCGCTGATCAGCTTCAACAAGCCGCGTGACCTCGGCCGAGCGCACCGAGCAAGGCTGGCGCGTGACGATCGAGGGGGAGAGCGCGCCCCGCCTCTATGCCGGCCTCATCGTCGCCAACGGCCACCATTGGGAGCCGAACGTCCCCTCTTATCCCGGCCATTTCGACGGCGAGGTGCTGCACTCCCACGACGTGAAGTCGAAGGAGCAGCTCAAGGGCAAGCGCGTGCTCGTGGTGGGCGCGGGCAACTCCGCCGTGGACATTCTCTCCGACGCCGCGCTCGACGAAAGCGCGCGCGCCGTGCATTCGATGCGCCGCACCTATTATTTCTTCCCCAAGACGGTGTTCGGCAAGCCGACCGATGTGTTCATCGACTACACCAGCCGCATTCCCCTGCCGCGCTCATTGATGCGCCTGTTCTACCGCTTCGGCATGCGGGTCGTGGTCGGGCCGCATCATCGCTTCGGCTTGGAGCGGCCCGACCACGATCTGTTCGAGGCGCATCCCACCGCCTGCAACACCTATCTCGACCACATCATCCATGGGCGCATCACGGTGAAGCCCGGCATCGAGAGGCTCGACGGCAAGCGCGTCGTGCTTCACCGATGGCAGCGAGGAGGAGATCGACCTCCTCGTCTAGGCCACGGGCTTCAAGCCGAGCTTCCCCTTCATCGACTCCGTCTTACATTCTCGACGAGCAGGGCCGCTCGAAGCTTTTCATCCATACCTTCCACCGCGAGCTCGACGATCTCTTCGTGGTGGGGCTGTTCGAGCCGGCGGAAGGGGGCGTGTGGCAGATCGCCGATTATCAGGCGCGGCTGATCGCGGCTTCATCAAGGCTGAGCGAGAACGATCCGAAGCGGGCCGCGTGGTTCCGGGCGCTGAAAGCGCGCGCGCATCCCGATATCGGCCACGGCATCAGGTGGAAGGACACGCCCTGGCACAAATTCGAGATCCAGCACTACCGCTTCCGCATGTATATGAAGCGGCTGTTGAGGAAATTCGGCGCCCTGCGGCGGACGAGTCCTATCGCAGCCGCAGCTCATGCAGATCGAAGGCGCCGCTAAAGCACGCCGGCCAAGCTCAAGCTTGCGTCCTGACCGAGCAGTCAGCGTCCCGAGTTCGCCTCTGCAAGCTCTTATCGAAAAACTTGAGCGCCGCGGCGCCGACATTCTGTGGATCGCGGCACGATCGACGCCTTGTGCATCGATGCAGGCCTCGGGGAACTCGTCCTTGCCCTCCTCGTCGCATTCATTGACGAAGATCTCGTGATCCACCAGGCCGGGGAGGATGACGAGCTCGGCGTTGCGGAATGTTCTTGGCGGCGAAGGCGCCATTCTCCTCGGGCGGCGTCTGCGTGTCGCGCGCGCCGACCGTGATGTAGGTGGGCAGGGTCAGTTGGCCGAGCCCAGCCTCGTCCATGCCGAAGGCCTTGATGATGCCGGGCGCCATGGCGAATATGGCCTTGATGCGCGCATCATGCACGTCGAGCGCAGGGCGGGCGTCGAGCGGCAACTCGTCGCGGAGATGGGCGGGCACCATCTGGTTGTTCTTCCAGCCCTTCTGGAAGGCGAGATATTTGTCCGGATCGACCTTGGCGCCGCCGATCCAGAGCGAGGTGAAGCCGCCTTGCGAATGGCCGGCGACGCCGATCCGGTCGGTATCGATATAGCTCCCCCACAGGGGATCGCTCAGCAGGAAGCTGACCGCGAGGGAGACGTCGCGGGGCCGTTGCCAGAGCTTGTTGGCTAGATAGGCGATGGTCTGGTCGTAGGTGTTGGCGCGGATAGTGATAGAGCCCGGCGACGATATAGCCGTGCGAGGCCAGCGTCTCGGCGAACCAGGCGTAAGACAGCGGGTTGGAGCCGCGCCCGTGGGAGAACATCACCAGCTTGTACCGGCCGGCTGCCAGTGGAGCGTCCTTGTAGAGGTGGAGATTGGTGAAGAAGGGCATGGCAAAGGGCGTGGCGGATTGTCGGGGAGCTGCGCCGGATAGAACATCGCCAGAGCGAGATGCCGGGGGCCGTCGACAAATTCGATCTGCCTGAAGCCCACGGGATGCGCGGGGTCCGCCTGCGATCCTTCGGCAAAAGCGGGTGAAATGCATCCCAAGAGTAACGCGGCGACGACACAGGCAAGCACCTTCGCGGCTTGAGTTTCACGCAATGGACTCTCCCTCAGGATTGCTTGGGGACGGAGCGGCGGAGCTGGCGCGCGACGAGGCGGGGCGCGAACGCGTTGAGCAGGAAGAGGGCGCGCAAGGCGGCAGGCTTCACCACCCTTCGCTTGCGCCCTTCCACACCGCGAAAGATCGCCTCGGCGGCCTCTTCCGGCGAGAGGATCGGCGCGAGAATCGGATTGCCGACCGGCACGCGCTCGCGGCTCCCTGGATTGTGCTCCCAATAAGGGGTCTCGACCGTACCCAGCACGACGAGAGTGACGTCGATTCCCGTTCCCTTCACATCGGCCCGGAGCGCCTCGGTGAAGCCCAAAAGCGCATGCCGCGCGGCGATATAGGCGGACGCATTCGGCCAGACGAGATAGGAGGCCGGCGAGGTGACGCAGGCGATGGCGCCGCTCCGGCGCGCAAGCATCTCGGGGAGAAAGGCGCGGGTGAGGTTGAAGGCGGCAAGATAAGGCACCTCGATCATGGCAAGCGCTTCTTCCGCCGTGGTCTCGACTAAGGGGCGCCAGCGGCCTGAGCCGGCATTGTTGATCAGAATATCGGGCGTGCCGGCCTCGCGTTTGATCCGGGCGCTCGTCTCGGCGATGGCGCTCGCATCGGAAAGGTCGACCGGGTAGGGGGTGGCCGCGCCGCCAGCGCGACGGATGGCCTCGGCCACGTCATCGAGCGTCTCCGGGTTGCGGGCGAGCAGGAGAACTTGAGCGCCGCTTGCGCCATAGCGCTTGGCCGTGGCCTCGCCGATCCCGCTCGATGCGCCGGTTATGAGGACAAGCCTGGACCCCATGGGAACTCCCTTCCGCCTTTGCCCGCCGGGCTGCTAAGTCCTTAGAGCACCGCCATATTCCGGCCCGTTCCAATTTGGCGCGAGACTGTGGCACAAAGGCTACAGGGCGCGGGGAACCCTTTGGCTACGGCAGCAAAGATACTGGCAAGCGCGCTCGCCCGCGATATCTTAGCGCCTCTCTGTCGTTGCTGAAGGAGGCGTTCCGATGAGGTCGTATAAGCGCGTCTTTGGGTTGGCGCTAATCGCGGCGGGCCTATGCGTGGCTCCAAGGCGCGCCGGCCAATGCAGTCTGTCTCGGATTCTCCGGCACCGCCGACGGGTTCGACCAAGAGACGGCCGTCACCCGCGCGCAGGCCGCTCTGGCCACGCGATCACCGAGTACAAGGCGCAAAAGAGGCTCGGCGCCGTCAGCGTCAGCGCCATGCGCGCCAAGCCGCAGCCTTATTGGCGCGACAGCGTGAGCGCGAACCTCTTCTACAAGCCGGACATCGTTAAATCGAATTCCTACACCGTGTGCTGGTCGCGGCGTGGTCTCGCCTTATGTCTGCACTTCGGGCGCCAAAGTCTGCTGGTAATTTGAAAGACCCTGCATCGCGCCCCGGGGCGGCCTCCCCGGGGCCGATCCCTCTTCACGTCTTGCGATTTGACCAACGCCTCCTAGCGGGCCGGCACGAGCTGCACCCTCTCCGGCCGCTTCATCAAGAAGAGGAGCGGAATGATGGCAAGGGTGACGACGGCGATGAACCAGAAGATGTCGTTGAAGGCGAGCATCTGGGCCTGACGGGCGATCTCATGGATGACGGCCGGCGCCGCCTGCGGAGAGTAGGGAGTGAGCCCGCGCTCCGCGAGATAAGGAATGAGATCGCGATTGTAGGGGGTGATGTGAGCCGTGAGCTCGTTGAAGTGAATCTGCGCCTGCCGCACGAGCAGCCAGCTCACCACGGCGATACCGGCTGAGCCGCCGATGCCTCGCATCAGCGCATAGACGCCGGAAGCCTCGTCATATTTGGCGTTGGGAATGCTCGCGAAAGCGACCGCGGTCAGCGGCACGAAGAACAGACCTGAGCCGATGCCCGCCAGGATGCCGGGCGTGGCGATGCCCCAAAAGTCGACATACAAGGAGAAGTACGCCATCGGGAACGTACCGAGCGCCGTCATGACGAGGCCGGAGGCGACCAGCCAGCGGGCGTCGAACAGGCGAATGAGGATGCTGCCGGTGATCGCCAAGGTGATGGCGCTGACGATTGCGCGGGGAATGAAGAGGGTTCCGGCGACGTCCGGCGCATACCCGAGCAGCCGCTGACTGAACAAGGGCATCATCGCCATCCAGCCGAACAGGCTGACGCCGTAGGCGGTGATGGCGAGCGTACCCAGGACGAAATTGCGGTCCCTGAGCAGCGACAGGTCGATGATGTTGTCCGTCTTGTTCCAGCCCCTGAGGAAGAAGGCGGCGGTCGCGAACACGGCGATGATGGTGCCGACGACGATGAGGCGCGAGTTGAACCAGTCGCGCATCTGGCCCTGATCGAGGACGAATTGGAGCGCGCCGACGGCGAGCACCAAAAGACCCATGCCGATCCAGTCGGTCTTGATGTCCCGGATGTCTCTCTTAGGCAGATAGCCGACGGAGAGCAGAAGGGCGAGGAGGCCGATCGGGACATTGATGTAGAACACCATCCGCCAGGAATAGGTCTCGGTCAGGTAGCCGCCGAGCGCCGGTCCGATCACCGGGGCCACCATGATGCCCATACCGAAAATGGCCAGCGCCTGCCCGGCCCGGTTCCGCGGAAAGGCATCGAGCAGGATGGCCTGGCTCAAGGGGACGAGCGGCGCGCCGAACACGCCCTGCGCCAGGCGGAACAGCACCATGCTCTCCAGGTTCCACGCCATGCCGCACAAGGCGGACGACACCACGAAGCCGGTAATGGCGGTGAGCAGGAGCCGTCTCCGCCCCAGCCAGGTGGAGAGATAGCCGGTGAGCGGCATCACCACGGCGGCGGCGACGATGTAAGACGTCAGAATCCAGGTGATCTGGTCGGCCGTCGCGGCAAAGGCGCCGAGCATGTGCGGGATCGCGACATTGACGATGGTCATGTCGAGAACCTCGAGGACCGCGGTGAGAACCACGGCTATGACCAGCGGGATCGGCGGCCGTACGAATTCCGGGTCGACAGGCACAGGCCCGCGCCGCTCGGAAGGGGGCTTGCGCCCCCGGCCTTTGCCGCCCGCACCCGGCCTAGGGCTCATTGCTGCCCTTCAGTGGTGTCGATCGTCACGGTCGCGCTGGCGCCCATGCGCAACGGCTTGTCCGGGGCAGGCGAGCTTGTGATCTTGATTCGCACCGGGAAACGCTGGGTCACTTTCACCCAGTTGCCGGTGGCGTTCTCCGGCGGGAGCACGGAGAAGCTCGCGCCGGAGCCCGCGCTGATGATTTCGACCACCCCGTCGAGGGTCGTGCCGGGATACATGTCGAGGCGGATGGTCGCCTTCTGTCCCGGCTTGATGCGGGCGAGGTCGGTCTCCTTGAAGTTGGCGTCGACCCACCATCGCCCATCCTCGATGACGGCAAAAACCGGCGTTCCGGCCTGGACCACCGTGCCCGGGCGGAGCGTGACATTGGACACCCAGCCGTTGGCGGGTGCGGTGACGTGAGTCCTCACCCGGTCGTGAGTCGCCTTGTCGAGCTGGGCGGAAGCGGCGCGCAGCTGCACCGTGGGCGTGGTCACCGTCAACTTGGCGTCTTGCGCCTTGTCGAATTCGGCCTGGGCGTCCTCGAACGCCTGCACGGCGTCATGCCACGCCGTCAACGCAGTCGGTGAGGTCGCTGGATGGCGCCTCGCCCTCCCTTTGCGCGTCCTTGGCCTCGCGATATTTGGCCAGCGCATCTTCGAGCGCCACGCGCTTCTCCTCGAGCTTGGCGGCGGCCGCTTTGAGATCGTCGGCGGCGGTGCCGGCGGCGTAAGCCGCCGCGTCGAATTGCGCGCGCGCATTGCGGAGCGCCGCGTCGTAGAGCGTGGGGTCGATATCGAACAGGGGATCGCCGGTCGCGACCTTGTCGTCGTCTCGGACATAGACGCGGATGACGGGGCCCGAGACTTGCGAGGCCACGCGCACGACGTTGGCGCCGGTATAGGAATTGTCGGTGGACGGGTAGATCTCGATATAGCGCCAATAAGCGAGCACGCCCCCGATGGTCGCGAGCAGAAGAACGAGAAGCGCGATCCAGCGATAGGCTGCGGCTCTGCCTTTCGCGCGCGTCGGCGTGTCGGTCGAAACTTCCTGATTCACGACTTTCTTTACCTCGGTTGCGGCGGGGGGTGACCGGCCTCTTCAGGCCTCGAGGCCCGCAATTCAAGGTGAAGCACGGCAGAATGATGACGAGGCTTAAACTGGATGCGCGTCAGGGGCAAGATTTCCCTTCTCCTTGAGGGATTAAGCCAAATTTCCACTTGTCTCCGCTGGTGCTGAAAAAGGCCTGGTAGGCAGTCGTCGGCCAGTCTTTCCAGCATGATGCTCCTCGCCTGTCGCGTGCGACTTGCGTTCCAACGGGTTCGGCTTAACATGCGCGAAGTTCGAGGGCGCCGGGGGCATTACCTGGCAAAATCAATAAGTGGCGCCCTTGCTTCGTCAAAAGTCGATCCTGGTGATGCGGCGTTGAGGACGAACGGTCTCAACTCTGGCTTCGAGCCTTGGCGACAAGGCCGGCTGGAGGGCCCGGAGTAGAAGGCTTGCAAGCGGCTCGCATGGCTTACTCGTGCCTTGGAGTTTCTTGGGGATAAAGCTTGAACCGGGAGGAAGGGGCGCAAATGACCACATCGAGATATATCGCACGACTGATGGGACCGGTGATGCTCATCATCGGCATCGGCATGATCATGGGCATGCTTACCGAGGGAGACGCCTATTCCAGCCTGTTGAAGGAGTTCATCGGCTCGCGGGCGCTCATCTTCGTCACCGGCGTGCTCGCGCTTACCGCGGGATTGGCGGTGGTCAACGCGCATAATCTTTGGGTGCCGGACTGGCGGGTGATCGTGACCGTTCTCGGCTGGCTGCTCATCCTGCGCGGCATCATGAATCTCGTTTTCCCCACCACGGTGCAGACCCTCGGCGACCGCATGATCGCGAGCCATGCCGGCGTCCTCGCCGGTGCTGCCGTCACCATCGTGCTCGGCGCCATTCTCTCGATCATGGGCTATGAGGATTTGTGGAACACAGGAAGCGCGCCGGCACAGCGCCGCGAGGGCGTCGTCCTCCCGAAAGCGCAGCGCGAAACGGCCGCGGCGGAAATGAACCCAAGACGGCAGACTTGACCGCCGCCAGGAATTGATCGACGCGCCCCTTTGAAAGGCGCGCGCCGCGGTCTAGATTATGAGTGTTCCGAGGGGAGCCCCAGGGAAGGGGCTGAGAGTCCGCTGCCTTCAAATGAGGGCCCGGCGGAGACCCTTTGAACCTGATCCGGGTCATGCCGGCGAAGGGACGGAAACTTGCCTGAAATCCCTGAAGCCGAGCGCCCGGCCGACTGCCTCATCCTGAGGAGGCCGCGGAACGCGGCCGTCTCGAAGGATGAAGCCCTCCGCTTCGAGACGGGCCTTGCGGCCCTCCTCAGCATGAGGGCCTGCTCATAGGGAGCATGCCGATGAACAAGCCGCTCGCCCCAAAAGACGTGACTGCGCCCAAGGTGACCACCGGCCCGTTGCCGGGAAGCCGCAAGATCTATTCCTCGCCTGAGGGCCACGCGGATTTGCGCGTGCCGTTCCGCGAGATCGCGCTCAGCGGAGAGCCCCAGTCGGCCTCAAGTAGCGAAGCGGTAGGCCGAAAAAATACATTCCGCGTTTATGACAATTCGGGGTCTTACACGGACCCCGTCACTACCAATGACGTGCTCCGCGGCCTTCCGCCGTTGCGGACGCCTTGGATCGAAACGCGCGTTGGTGGTCTCGTCACCCAGCTCGAGCTGGCGCGCGCCGGAATCGTCACCAAGGAAATGGTCTATATCGCCCATCGCGAGAATATCGGACGCGAGCGCGCGGCCGAGGAGGCGCAAGCTCGCCTCGCAGACGGGGAGAGCTTCGGCGCCGCGTTGCCTCCATTCGTGACGCCCGAGTTCGTGCGCAGCGAGGTCGCCCGCGGCCGCGCCATCATCCCCGCCAATATCAACCACCCCGAATTCGGAGCCGATGATCATCGGGCGGAACTTCCTCACCAAGATCAACGCCAATATCGGCAACTCGGCGGTGACCTCGTCGGTGGAGGAGGAGGTGGAGAAGATGGTGTGGGCGATCCGCTGGGGCGCCGACACGGTGATGGACCTTTCCACCGGCCGCAACATTCACACCACGCGCGAATGGATCATCCGCAATGCGCCGGTGCCGATCGGCACGGTGCCGATCTATCAGGCGCTGGAGAAGGTGGACGGCGATCCGGTCAAGCTCGACTGGGAGGTCTACAAGGACACGCTGATCGAGCAATGCGAGCAGGGGGTGGACTATTTCACCATCCATGCCGGGGTGCGGCTCGGCTACATCCACCTCACCGCCGACCGCGTCACCGGCATCGTGTCGCGCGGCGGCTCGATCATGGCCAAATGGTGCCTAGCCCATCACCGCGAGAGCTTCCTCTATGAGCGCTTCGAGGAGATCTGCGAGATCATGCGGCGCTACGACGTGTCCTTCTCGCTCGGCGACGGCCTGCGGCCGGGCTCGATTGCCGACGCCAACGACCGCGCGCAATTCGCCGAGCTCGAGACGCTCGGCGAGCTGACCAAGATCGCCTGGGACCGCGGCTGCCAGGTGATGATCGAAGGGCCGGGCCATGTGCCCATGCACAAGATCAAGGTCAATGTGGAGAAGCAGCTCGCGCTGTGCGGCGAGGCGCCGTTCTATACGCTGGGCCCGCTCGTCACCGACATCGCGCCGGCCTACGACCACATCACGAGCGCGATCGGCGCCGCCATGATCGGCTGGTTCGGCACCGCCATGCTTTGCTACGTGACGCCGAAGGAGCATCTCGGGCTTGCCCAACCGCGACGACGTGAAGGCGGGCGTGATCGCCTACAAGATCGCGGCGCATGCCGCCGACCTCGCCAAGGGACACCCGGCGGCGATCGCGCGCGACAACGCGCTGTCACAGGCGCGGTTCGAGTTCCGCTGGGAGGACCAGTTCAACCTCTCGCTCGATCCGGAGACGGCGCGGAGCTATCACGACGAGACGCTGCCCAAGGAGGCGCACAAGCTCGCGCATTTCTGCTCGATGTGCGGGCCGAAATTCTGCTCGATGGAGATCACGCAGCAGGTGCGCGACTACGCCGCCAAGCTCGCCGAGAAGGAAAAGGTCTCAAGCAGCGAAGCGATAGACCTGGCAAGGAAACAGGGCATGGCCGAGATGAGCGAGAAATTCATCGCGAGCGGCGCCGAGGTGTATGTGGAGGAGGGGTGATGGTTGTGGGAGGCCGTAAATCACCGCAAGTTCTGGATGCCGGGCGGCGTGGCTAGTACTTCTCGTACACGTTGAGCAGGAGTATCTCGATGTGGCTCGCGGCCGTGAGCTGCTCCACGACGAAGTTGTTGGGATGGCCGCAGGCGTTCCGCAGGTCTAGCCGCGTAGTGAGCTGGTTCTTCTCCGTCTTGTCGAGAACAGCGGCGTCCTCGCATAGCTGCAGGAAGTCTGCCTCCTTCAGGCGCGCGAAGCCCTTCATGTTCCTGATGGGCCTATAATCGGCCTTGAACCGTGCCTTGCCAGCGGCGTTGAACGCCTTGAGGTGGTTCGTGACGACATGGCTCTGCAATATCCAGGCTGCGCCGACCCACGAGAAGACTACGGCCGCGCGGTTGATGTTCTGCTCGAAGCAGTCCACCGCCTCTTGTATGAAGCGACGGCGGTCATCGTCCGTCACCGCGTCAACGTGCTTCTTGAGGTCGTGCAGTGTGTCGGCCACCAACTTCGGCTTCGGCTTTGCCGTCGGAAGCCCTGCTTCATTAAGTGCGTCCACCCCGGACGGCAGCAACTTCCAACCGGCCTCGACGCGTGTAACCTGACCGGCGTTGTCGGCATTCTTGAGTATCTGAGGCACGTTCCAGTTCTTGATGGCCCTGAGTCCTGCCGAGACACCCTTGCGGGTGATCTCTGACGGCTTGCTCGGGCCGTCTAAGGCGGCAAGCAGCATCAGCACCTTCAGGCGCTGCGAAAGCTTCCCCTTCAGGAGGACCTCTAGCTGCTCGTCAGAGAACACCTACTCCGCCGCCTCTTTGGCTTTGGCGGCCTCCTGCTCCTTGAGCCAGTTGATGCCCTTGATGGCGAGCGTGATGTTGTCTGGATCGGAGAACTCTATCAGCCCCTCACCGCTGGCATCGCGCAGGCTCTGTCGCAGGGCTCCGGGGATTTTCCCTACATCGTCGTAGCAGGTGTAGATGTGGTCCACGTTGACCTTCTCAATCCCGACGAACTCCTGCAGGTATTTAATGAAGACGGCGTCCTTCTTGGTGAGGGACCGCGCGTCGAAGCGCTTCAGATAGTCCTTCAATGAAGGGACACCTTTGCCTCCGGAAAGGTCGAGGTTCTTGTCGAGCTTGCCGTTGTAGTCGCTCCTGGGCTTGCCCTTTCCACGCGGCGACTTTGCGGCTGGGGGCTGGGCAGCCGGCGCCGGCGCCTTGGGCGGGCTCGAATGTTGTTGGGGCTTATGAGGTGGGGTGGCAGCCTTGGCCAACTGATCCTTGAAGTCCTTGTAGACGTCGCGGACAAAGGCCTCATCGCCTTCGACTTCGAGCAGCCCGTTGGACAGGTCGATGCGGAGCTTGGAATTCGTCATGGCGGTCACGGTGATTTGGAGGTGGGGGAAGGAAAATGATAGCACAACCGACCGCTGTCTATAGGCCCCTATAACATAAAGCGGTCCCGGGCCCCACCGGCCTTACGAGCTAGTGGAGCTTGTCGGGGTCGGAAAATGGTGGATTGATCGCTCGATGGGAGGGGCCGAATTGGGCACGCTTGTCGCATGCCCGACATGAGCCCGGAAGGGCAGAAGTGTATAGAACTAGAATCCTGGCTAGCGCCCGCGTTTGAGACCTGGCGCGAGGTGCGGCTGCGCCACGGGCTGTTTCGGCGGCGCCAGCTCAGGATCGACCTGCTCGCGGTGCCGCGCGAGGAGCCCTACAGGCGGATAGCCCTGGGCTTCGAGGTGAAAGGTCACGCGGAGTGGGACGAGCCAATCTGGGCGAAGGCGCTGAAGCAGGCGTCGGACTACGTGCTGGCCACGGTCGAGCCAGACCGTCCCGATGTCCGACCTCACGCGGGAAAGCGCGTGATGGCAGTGTTCGTTTGGCCTGCACCGAGTTGGGTGATCTCGCCGAAATCGACAGACATCCAAGGCGCATTTCTCTCTGGCATGGCGCAGATGGCCGGTTATCTCCGTGTCGGGCGAGCGAGGGTGTCTGAGTCCCGGCGGCCGAGCCTCGAGCTCACCTTCGGACCAAACGATGTGTGGGGGAGCGTCAGCGGTTGGCGTCCACACGCGCGCAACATGCTGGTGGGCAAGCGCCAGATCGGGTCGCAGCGCTTCAATATCCTGGACGAGCTTGAGGCCATGGAGAAGGCGTCGTGATGCCGACCCAGAAGCAGATAAGGCAGTTCCAGCAGAGAGTGCAGGTCATGCACTGCCGCGCCTGCGGCAAGACGACGCGCAAGACTTACGCCGAGGTAATGGCGACGGACAGGTTTCCCTGCGAGCATTGCGGCAAGCCCCTGTCGTTCGACAAGGCGAAGTGGAGCATCCAGGTCTTCACGCCCCCTCCGAAGGACCTCAACCAGCGCATCAATGAGAGGGTAAAGAAGAGGCCCCGTCTGATAAGGAGCAGGGGCCCCAAGAAATGGGGCGCGAGGAGGAAAATGAGCGCTAGCCACTGATGGCTCCGGCCATTCGTCGCGCCATCCGCGTGCGGCGCCTTGACATGGCCGCTACCGTCCACCGCCTGCCTGATGGCATTGTCTCGACCCGGCGGGGCGAGTCTTCCGCCTACAGCCCAGCCTTGATGGCCTTGAGCAGCTGGAAGCGCATCGCGCCGCTATTGCCCCCCAGCGCGATCACGAAGCGCACCCGCCCATGCTTGGAGGTGTCGGCGTAGCCCGCCAGCGTGCGGACGCCGGAAAAGGTGCCGGTCTTGTTCATGCCGCCGTCGTGGCCGTGCAGCAGGCCGGCGTGGGGCGCGAACAGCTCGAGCACCTTGGCGAGGCCGCGAGCGGTGAAGCGGTTGTCGCGGCTGATGCCCGAGCCCTCCTCGAGATGGATGGCGTCGGCGAGCCCGTTGGCGGCAAGCATCCCGTTCGCGACCTTGAGCGACTTCTCCAGGCTGACGGGTCCGCCCAGGGTCCCGCCGATCTCCAGGAAGACCTGGTTGGCGATGTAGTTGTTCGAGGCGATGAGCAGTTGGGTGAGGATCTGCGAAAGGGTGCGGGACTGGCGGTGAACATAGACCGGCTTCAGGCCCTCGGGCACGGTTCCGGTCGAGATCTCGCCCTTGACGCTGCCGCCGGCGCGGCTCGATGAACGCGGCGATCAGCTCGCCGGCATATTTCAGGCTCACCGCCGGGTTCTTGCTCAGGCTGATGCGGCCGCGGCCCTGGGGCCCCCGCGCCCGGAACTGGCTGATCGCCAGCGGCGTGATCGGCGTCTGCTCCTCGGCGGAGCGGACCGTCTTGCCCTTGCGCACGGCGGCGATCGTGTTGAAGTTCACCGCGAGCGCCGAGTTCAGCGCGTCGTAGGCCTCGCTGGTGTTCTCGATGCCCGGGATGCGGAGGTCGGAGGGGTAGTAGCTCGCGTCGAGCACGATGCCGGTGATCGGCTCCTTGCCGATTGCGGCGACGAGCTCGCGTCGCGAGCGGCGCCAGCTCCTCGGAGATCAAAAAGGGATCGCCGCCCCCGCGCACGTAGAGCTTCCGGTTGCCGTCCAGGTAGAACTTGGTCTCGAAGCGGTAGTCGCCGCCGAGGACCTCCATCGCGAGCCACGCCGTCACGATCTTGGCGACGGAGGCCGGGACGAAGGACTTGTCCGCGTTCTGGGCGACCAGCTCGTTGCCCTCTTCGTCCATCACGAGCACCAGCCCCGACGGAGCAAGCGCCTCTACCTGCTCCTTGGCGCCGGCGAGCGCCGGGGCGGGCAGCAAGAGCAGGGCGACGGCGAGCAGGCGAGACCACATGGCGACTCCAGGCGATCTTAATTACACGCTCAGGACCGAAACCGGCAAACCACCCTCTTCCTTTATGTGAGCAGAGGCTAGGCTCCGAACTTATCCCCGCTTCTCGGCGCAGAGCAGGGCTACCGGCTGTTGCTAGCGTTGCAAGGACAAGCTTGTAGCGAGACGATAGGTGCCGGATGTCTCGTTGAACTGCACCATGTTGATCGTGTGACCCGCATCAGAGAGTTTGATGCTCATGCGGCCGCGGAACTTGTCGCCGGTGATGACGGCATGAACAAGGTTGTCCTTCGCCGTGCCGGTCACGCGGCCACTCGCATCATAGACGGTCTCATTCCAAGAGCCTTTGATCTTGCCGCCCTTGTCGGTCAACTTCAGGTCGGTGTTGATCTCGTAGTCATTGCCGGTGCAACGCAGGGTCTGAGTGATCTTGCTGCCGGCAGTCTTGTACGTCGCCTGGCAGGTCACCTTCTTGCTCTCACCATCCTTCAGGATGACCGTGCCGCCACCTTTCCAATCGCCGCTTAGCTGATCGAAGGGATTGGCTGCCGGGGTGGCCGCACTGGCTGGCGTGGCCAAGGAAGCGGCCAGGAGAAGTCCCGTAAGAGTCGATAACATGCGATATCGCACGCGCAAAATCCTCTGTTTCGAGCCATTTGTTTCGACAGCGAAAGCGTAGATCAGAAGAGTAGTCTGATTTCCGCGGCGACCATATGTTCTGTTTTTGGCACTCAGCGGACCAAGGCGGGCACGACTTTATCCCCGGCCCGCGCGGCGGCATTAAACTCCACCCGTCCCCCGTCCATGAGGACGCGAGCTCGCAGACCGTCTGCTTCTTGCGGATGAGGGTCGCGGCGCCTGAGGTGCTTAGTGGAACGAGCGGCGGGTTGTACGTGTGTCCCTGGCTCGCCGCCCACGGCAGGGTAACGGACCAGCCTCAGGGGTCCTAGCCGCACGCCGGGTTTTTTAGCCCGGTCTTCGGCCCACGTTGCGAGTCCCTCGCTTCGCGGGCTTTGAGCGGTAAGCGTGTGGACGGGGCTGCAATATCGCCGCATAAGCGGGGCGCCGAGAGGCTGCCCAATTTGCGCAACGGACGCGGCCGATCGGTGCCCCGCAGTCCTTTCGCTGTTTGACATCTCTTCGCGCGTGAGGCGCGGCGAAGCGCCTCGGCTCGGCCTGAGCGATGCAACAAACTTCATCCCCTCGATGGGAGCGTTCGTTACTGTCTGTAGCGGCCGCAACAGCCATGGGCGGGCTCTCGCCCGTAGAGAGCCCAATCCGATCGCTTACACGCTATAGTTGCGTTCAATCCTGTTTTCCCCTAAAAAGGGCGAAGCTAGGGGGAAGTCCATGGCACGCAAGGCAACGAAGCGAGCACCGCGCCGGCCAGCGCCGCAAGCGGCACAGCCAGCGAAAGGCCAAGAGACCAAGGCCGCCACGGCCGCCGGGGTCCGTATCCTCAACTGTATCCCGTCACGGGACACCGAAACCGACTGGGGTTTCGACAGTGCCCTGGCCGCCGGGATTGTGGAGGCGGTGCCTATTCCGCAATCCAAGGACCTCAGAGAAAAATGGTGGGCCATCAACGATCAGGCCTCAACCGGCTCTTGCGTCGGCTGGGCGACTGCCGATTCGGTGCTGCGCTGGCACTTCGTGAAGACGGGACGCCTGACAACGCAGCAGTTTCTGTCGCCGCGCTTCATCTGGATGGCGGCTAAGGAGACGGACGAGTTCAACAGCCGGCCGACGACCTTCATCGAGACCGACGGCACGAGCCTCAAGGCCGCTCTCGACATCGCACGAGGCTATGGATGTGTGGAGGACAATGTCCTGCCCTTTGCCTCCGGCAAGCTCTATCCCGAGAAGGCCGCGACCTTTTATGCCACCGCCGCGCAGCTCAAGATCGCGAGCTACATCAATCTCGGCCGCAACTTGATGAGTTGGCGCCGTTGGCTCGCAACCAAGGGGCCGATCCTCACCCGGCTCGACTGCGACAACACCTGGATGAATGCAAAGAACACGAATGGTAAGCTCGATGTTTACGATGCCATGTCCGCACAGGGTGGACATGCAGTCGCCTTGGTGGGCTATGACCCTAACCAGTTCATCGTCCGCAACAGCTGGGGCACGACGCTTTGGGGCGACAAGGGGTTCGGCTACGCGTCGAACGCCTATGCGGGTGCCGCCTTCACCGAGGCCTATGGCGTGAATGTCGTTTGACGCTGCGGGGCCTGAGCTTGCGGTCTCGATCGGCATCGCCTGAGACTTATCCCCGGGCCACCATCATGGACTGCGTCTTTTCGGCGCGCCACCCCCCTCATGCTTGAGGGGGAAGAATGAGCAAATTCCGGACGCGCCCCGCGTCGCGGCAACGGAGACGCGTGCCTACTCGATGATCAATGATCCCTCACCCTTCCCGCCATGCGACTTGCGCAGAGCTGCACTCGCGCAAGGCCGCGGCGGAAAGCCCTCTCCCCACAGGGGCGAGGAGGATTCGTGGCGGTGCCGCGAGTCCCAATCTTCTCCCCAATGGGGAGAGGACGGCGAGCGGCTTGCCGCTCGCCGGGTGAGGGGCACCGGCCGACCATTTTCGCTCATGAAGGAATTGGCGGCCTAGGAACCATTGGCGGATCGGGGCCGGTTATGCCAGGCTGCTCTTAAGGCGCGAGGTCAGGAGAGGACGATGGCGAAACTCGTCTACAGAATCGTCAAACATGAGGATGGCTGGGCCTACAAGGTCGGCGACGTGTTCTCGGAGACCTTCCCCACCCACGCCGCCGCCCTTGCCGCCGCCAGGATCGCCGCCGGCGAGCAGAAGGTGCCGGGCGAGACGGTCGGCATCGAATATGAGACCGAAGACGGCATTTGGCATCGGGAGGTCGATCCCGGTAGCGATCGCCCCCAGACCGCGGTCGAGGACGACGGACGCTCGTGACGGAGGGCGCGAAGGGCGACGGCACCTTGTTCGGCGAGTTGGTGCGATGAGTGCGTCCGGTCCGGTGGCACTGCAAAAGGGCTATTCAGCAGGACCGGGCGACAGACGGCTGCGCGCCAGCGTCCTGTTGGCCGTCGGCGCTCAGAGTCTCTTCCTCGTCTTCCTCACCGTGTTTCTGTTCAACCACGCCAATCCGAAGGGCGACGGGATGGAGATGGTGGGGGTTGGCGCAGCCTTCATGTTCATCTTCCTGCCGCTCAGCCTACCGGCTTTCATCCTTGCAAGGGAAGGGCGGCACCTCGTGGTCGCGGCCTTCTTGGCCGGACTTGCCGCCATTCTCTATTTCGCCATCTGGTTTCAGCTCCTCGACGAGCTCGGCATCCAGGCTGCGCCCTGGGCGTAGGGGCGGGCAACGGCTTTCACCGTCGCCGAAAAACGGCGCTCCGCGCCTTTCCCGAATGAGAAGCTAGTTCTTGGCGCCCTTGGCCGGTTTCTTGGGAGGCTTGCCGGTTTCGTCCTGGGGCTTCAGCAGGAGTTCGCTTGGCGCCGGCTTGTAGATGAACTGCTGGATCTTCTGCAGCGCATTGGGGTCGGTCGCAAGGTCACGCGCTTCGGCCCGCGGCAAAAAAGCAACAGTGCCCAGGATAAAGATCAGGGCGCCGGCCGCCAAAGCTTGAAGCTGAAATTTCGCGTTGCGGGGGGACATTTGAACTGTACTCTCCGATTGTTTTTATGACGCCGTCTTTAGTCGCGATGATCGCATGTTTCGAGCGTTGTTACGACGGTCTGTTCTTGCCTTTGTCGCGGCGGCCGCCGGTTTAGGCGCAAACGAGGCCGCCGCGCAAAGCTTCGACGCCAATATAGTGAGCCGGATCGAAAGTTTCATTCCCCCCAGCCCGGAAACAGTTCTCCCCACCAAGACCAAGAAGGTGCCGGTCAAGCGCACCGAACAATTCTCGGTCACTGTCGAGGAGAAGAAAGAGCTCTCCATCGCCGAGCGCGAGGCAAAGGCGAAGGAGATGGGCGTGGTGGTACCGCTTGGGCTGCGGTCGACCACGGCGCGCAAGGCCTATCTCAATCTGCGCAATGTCCCGACCTACCGGTTGATCAAGGTGCGCAAGCAGAAAACGCGCGTGGTCACCGAGATCGTCGAGAAGAAAGTGCCGCGCAAGACCGTCGTCAGAGGCATCGCGTCGACGGGCTACACCTACGCGACCAACGCCAATCAAGCCGATGTCGACATCATTCCCGATTCGATCGGCAGCCAGAACGGCAATTTGCTGATCCTGGTGCCGGCCGGCCGCGAAGAGGACACGGTCTCCTTCTTGCTCGGTCCGTCGGCGGTTCGTTACGCCACGCTCGATTCGAGCTCCTTCGATGCGCTGAACGGCAGCATTACCTATACCCGGCTGCTCGGCAGGCGGCAGACGGCCAGCGGGCTCTCGACCGGCGGCACGGCGAGGACGGACCTGCTCACCATCGGCCTCGATGGAATCTCCGTCTACGAGCCGGGCTTTGGCGCAAACCAGATCGTCGTCGCCACGCCGTCGATCGGCTGGTCGCGCTCGAATATCGGCCTTGGCAACAGGCTATGCGGCGACAAGGGCAGCGAGGCCTATTGCTATTACGCCGATATCTCGGTTTCGCTGTCCGAGAACGTCGCCGACATCACGAGCCAGATCAGCAGCAACGCTTTCATCGCGGCGACGCTCGGCTGGCGGCCGCCGGTCAAGAACCTGTCGCTGTCGGCGACCGGCAGCCTGCAAGGGGTCTATTTCTCCGACTATCCAGGCGGCCGCCAGGATCTCGTCTTTGTCGGCAGCGGCAGCCTCAGCTGGAACCCCGCGGCGAATGTGACGCTGGGCGCTGGCGTCAAGTTCACCCAGCAGCTCTCCACGCAGTCAGACCTCGATTGGAACGGGTTCACCGCCTTTCCCCAGGCGCAGCTCAACGTGAAGTTCTAATGAGACGTTGAGAGGCCGGATGGACCTCCGCGCCGACATGTCCGAGACTGGCGGCATGATGCGGGTCTTGCGGACGGTTTCACTTGCGGCGGGGCTCATCCTTCTGGCGGCTCCATCACATGCCGGAGAGGGCATCGCCGTCACACGCGTTGAGGCGGGCGCGAAGGAAGCGGGGCTCGCTCTTGCCGGGCCCAAGCCCTTCGTCGATATCGTCTGTCCGATCATGCAGCAGCAGGCTGAGGCGCGGGGCCTGCCGCCCATGCCCTTCGTGCGCCTGATCTGGAAGGAGAGCCGCTTCAACCCTCAAGCCGTGAGCCCCAAGGGCGCGCAAGGGATCGCCCAGTTCATGCCGGGCACGGCGGAGAAGCGCGGTCTCGACGATCCCTTCGAGCCCAAGTCGGCGATCGTCCACTCGGCGAGCTTGCTTGCCGATCTTCGCCAAGAGTTCGGCAATTTCGGGCTAGCGGCCGCCGCCTATAACGCGGGCGCCGAGCGCGTGCGCGCGTGGCTATCGGGATCGGGCGGGCTGCCGTGGGAGACGCAAAACTATGTCCAGTTCGTCACCGGGCGCGCGGCGGAGGAATGGAAGCTTGCAAGAGACCGAGCTGCCTGAGCTGCTCAGAACCGCGGGCGTTGAGGTTCAGGACTCCTGCCGCAAGCTCGCGCCGCTCGTGGTGCGGGCCGTGTACGAGACCGAGCCGCTCACGGTGAGCGGGGCCTGGCGCCCTTGGGGCGTCCATGTCTCGACCTCTTTTTCCAAGGCCAAGGCGCTCGCCCAGTTCGGCAGGCTTCAGCGGCAGCACGCCTCGCTGCTCGGCGGCCGCGAGCCCTTCGTGCTGCCGGAGCGCAATTTGAGCCGCGGGCGCCGCTATATGTACATGGTTCAGATCGGCGCCGACAGCCGGGACGATGCCACCAAGCTCTGCGCTAGCTTGCGCTCAGACGGCGGCGCCTGCATCGTGCAAAAGAATTGACGTCAGAAATCAGAAAGTCAGAACTGGGGCGTGCCCTTCTGGTTTCTGGCTTCCGATTTCAGCCTACCCTGGGCCGCATTGTCTCACTGGCACCGGCCCGGCGCTGGTATAAGGTCGCCTCCGGCGAAGGCAGGAGAAGCCGTTCCGCGTGATCGGGCGTAGGGAGGTCCGATGCTCACCATCTATGAGAACCGCTCCGGTGCGCTTGAGCGCCAGAAGGGCAAGCCAAGGATCACCGAGGCTGCGGTCTGGATCGATCTCCTCAATCCCACGCACGGAGGAGGAGGGGCAGATCGAGCGGGCGCTTAAGCTCGAGGTCCCCACGCGCGAGGAGCAGCAGGAGATCGAGGCCTCGAGCCGCCTCTATCAGGAGAACGGCGCCTACTATATGACCGCCACGCTGCTGTACCAGCCCGAGCAGGGCGAGCCCAGAACGACGCCGGTCACCTTCATTCTTACCGGACAAAGGCTCATCACACTGCGCTATGCCGAGCCCCGGGCCTTCTCCATCTACATCGCGCGATGCAACCGATCGGAGTCGGAGCTCAAGAGCGGGGCCGCGGTCCTGATCGGCCTCCTGGAAACGATCATCGACCGGCTCGCGGATTTCATCGAGCGCATCCAGGCGGAGGTCGAAGGGCTGTCCCATTCGATCTTCGAGATCAAAGGTGGGGTCGCGTCGCGGCAACGCCGCTTCGACGTGCTGTTGCGAGCGATCGGGCGCGAGGGTGAGATCACCTCGAAGGCCCGCGAAAGCGCCCACTCGTTCGGTCGGCTTCTCACCTTTCTCGTTCATGCCGCCAATGAGCGGAAGGAAGTCAAGCCGCTCCAGGCCCGCATCCGCACCGCCGCGCGCGACGTCGTCTCGCTGACCGATCACTCCACCTTTCTCTCCGGCAAGATCATCTTTCTGCTCGATGCCACGCTCGGCATGGTCAGCATCCAGCAAAACGACATCATCAAGATCTTCTCGGTTGCCGCCGTCGTGTTCCTGCCGCCGACGCTGATCGCCTCGATCTATGGCATGAACTTCCGACACATGCCGGAGCTCGATTGGTGGTTCGGCTATCCGCTTGCGCTCGTCCTGATGGTACTGGCCGCGATACTGCCCTATCTCTATTTCAAGCGCAGAGGCTGGCTGTAATTTAGGCTTGCCACATCGGCAGGGTCTCGCCACACTTCGCCTGCGATTGAAACGCCAATAAGCGGATGGGCGAGGGGAGCGTGGTTAAGGAGACAGTCAGCATGACCGATCGATCCCTTTACCTTTGCCTCGCTGCGGCTGGCTTCGCGCTTTTCGCCGGCCTACCGGCGCCCGCCTCGGCGGCACCTGGCCCGGTGCTCGCGACTTCGGACGCGGCCGAGCTCTCGCAGCCGGCCGGCTATGACGGCAAGCGCCGCTGGCGGTACCGCAACGGGACGCATGTGCGGGCACCCTTGACATCAGTCGACGACGAAGACGGTGACACGTGGGTGCGGGCGCCATTCGCCAGGGTCTATAGCGGCCGTCGCGGCACCTGGGTGAGGGCGCCCTTCGTCAACCTGTGGATTCCGCGCTAGAGGCCGTCCGCCTCGCCGACTGCAGGCGGAATTTGGGCGCTAGCTTCCGCTTACTACGAAGGACCATGCAAGCGAAGCCGCCGCGGCAATCGCGAGCGTGCTCACAATGCCGAGGCGGAGACACAAGCAGGAGCACCGCCGCCAGAGCCGTAAGCAGCACGACCTCAACGTTGAGGCTGGAAGGATCGGGAGTCCAGAGCCGCAACGGACCGTGCCACTCCGCGTCGACGCGGCCGAAAAGGACGTGCAGCGCGAACCAAAGGCTCAAGTTCAGAATGACGCCGACGACGGCCGCCGTGACGCCGGCGAGGGCTCCGGCGAGGCGAGGACTTGCGCTGAGCCGGTCGACATAGGGTGCGCCGGTGAAAATCCAGAGGAAGCAGGGCGCAAACGTCGCCCATAGCGCGATCGCCGCGCCGAGCAGGCCAAAGGCGAGCTGCGGCTCGCCACCGTGGCGATAGCCGGCCAGGAAGCCGACGAATTCGGTCACGAGAATGAGGGGGCCTGGCGTCGTCTCGGCGAGGCCGAGCCCGTCGAGCATCTCGCCTGCGCTCAGCCAGCCATAGGTCTCCACCGCCTGCTGCGCCATGTAGGCGAGCACCGAATAGGCGCCGCCGAAAGTCACCACGGCAAGCTTGGAGAAGAACAACGCGGCGTCGGTCGTGACATGGACGCGGCCGAATAGCGCCGCCACGAGGAGGAGGGGGGCGATCCAAATCGCCAGCCAAAGCGCCGCCGTCTTCAGCGTTCGGGACAGCGGCACGGGCGACGGTTGCGGGAGGGTGGCGGGCGCCGGAGCAGGCGAGGCGAGCGCCAGCACGAAGCCGATCAAGGCAGCGCCGGCGATGATGAGCGGAAAGGGCGCGGCAAGGAAGAAGATGGCGACGAAGGCCGCGGCGGCGATGGCGACATCATAGGGGCCGCGCAGCGCCCGCCGCGCGACCCTGACGAGCGCCTCGATGACGATCACGAGGACCGCGGCCTTGATGCCGAGAAAGGCCGCCTCGACCACCGGTACTTGACCATAAAGAGCGTAAGCGATGCTGAGCCCGAGCACGACCAGGGCGCCCGGCAGCACGAAGAGGATGCCGGCAGCGAGTCCGCCAAGCGTACCGTGAAGCCGCCAGCCGACATAGGTGGCAAGCTGCATGGCCTCCGGACCCGGAAGAAGCATGCAGAAATTCAGAGCATGCAGAAATGGATCCTGCCCGATCCAGCGGCGCTCATCGACGAGAACGCGATGCATGAGCGCGATTTGACCCGCCGGTCCGCCGAAGGATGTCACGCCGATCTTGGCCCAGACGCCGAGCGCCTCGCGGAAGGAGGGCGACGGGGAGGGCACGGCTTCCTTATTCATCGCCGATCTGGTGCTCATAAGATGGGGCGGTTGTAGAGGGTCCGACGATGCGTTAGGCGAGCCGAAGGACTGCATGTTATGCCGGAAGCCAAGGGAACGGGGACGACAAAATGGTGACGGCGCAATTGATTCAGGTGGCGGTATTTCTTGCCGCCGCCGCCGGGTCAGCGCTCAAGAGCGAGACGGTCGAGGATCAGCCGGTTGAGCTCGGCGGGATGGGTGAAGGGGCTCATATGCCCTGCGCCTTTGAGAATCGCGAGTTTGGCGTTGGGCAGCGTTGCCGCCAGGAGGTCGACGACGGCGCGGGTCGGCGCGCGTGTCGAGCCGCCGGCGATCAGCAAGGTGGGCGCGGCGATCTCGGCGTAATCCTGCAGCGTGGTCGGCGCGTCGATGGCGATGGCGAATTCCAGCGCGACCTTGGGGATCGTCGCGGCAATCGCCGATTTGAAGCGCTCGGGCGACAACCACCAGCGCCAGCGGCCTAGCCAATAGGTCATGAAGGCCTTGGCTGCGGCGCGGTCGTCGCCCTCTGCCACGGCGCCGAGCACCGCATGGCCGAGCATCTCGACCTCCGCCCATTCGGGCCGGCCCTCCTGCCTCAGCAGATGGAAGGAGACCGGCTCCACGAGCGTGAGGCTTTTCACGCGAGGCCCTAGCGTGCGCGCGGCCTCGAGCGCCAAGGCCGCGCCGTAAGAATGGCCCACGAGATGAAGCGGCCCTTTCGTCTTTTTGGCGAGGGCGAGGAGGACATTCACATCGGCATCGATGAAAAACGGCTCCTCGGCGGGCCAAGGTTCAGACTGTCCATAGCCGATGAAATCGGGGGCAAGCACGCGCCAATCGGATTTGAGCGTCTCGATCAGAGGCAGCCATTCCTTGTGCGATGCGCTCGAGCAATGACCGATGACGACGACAGGACCTTTGCCCTCGTCGAGATAGGCGATTTCGACGCCTCTGACGGTGAGTTGCTTCAAGTGATTATTTCCCCCGCACCCGGCTCGCCACTTTATGTCGAGCCACCCTCAGCCGAGAAGGGAGAGGGGAATTAGCCGGCAGGGGCGGGCACGGGCTGCGATGCCGCCGAGGCGGCCTTCGTCACCGCTTTCTGCACCTTCTCGAAGGCGCGCACCTCAATCTGCCGGATGCGTTCGCGGCTCACGCCGAACTCGGCGGAAAGCTCCTCAAGGGTGAGCGGGTCCTCGGCGAGCCTGCGCGCCTCGAAGACGCGGCGCTCCCGCGCGTTCAAGCCTTTGAGCGCGTCGTTCAGCATCCCGCGGCGGTTGTCGCGTTCCTCGGACTCGGCGAGCGCCGTCTCCTGGTCGATGGTCTCGTCGACCAGCCAGTCTTGCCACTCGCCGCTCTCGGCATCGTTCCTGACCGGCGCGTTGAGCGAGCTATCGCCGGCAAGCCGCCGGTTCATGGAGACGACGTCCTCCTCGGTCACGCCGAGCCGGGTGGCGATGAGCTTCACCTGGTCGGGGCGCAAGTCGCCTTCCTCGAGGGCCTTGAGCTGGCCCTTGATCTTGCGCAAATTGAAGAAGAGCTTCTTCTGCGCGGCGGTGGTGCCCATCTTCACCAGGCTCCAGGAGCGCAGGATATATTCCTGGATCGCCGCCCTGATCCACCACATGGCATAGGTCGCAAGCCGGAAGCCTTTGTCGGGATCGAAACGCTTCACCGCCTGCATCAGGCCGACATTGCCTTCGGAGATCACCTCGCCGATGGGGAGGCCATAGCCGCGATATCCCATGGCGATGCGGGCGACGAGCCTGAGATGCGAGGTGACGAGCTGATGCGCCGCATCGCGGTCGCCATGCTCGCGCCAGCTCTTGGCGAGCATGTACTCCTGCTGCGGCTCGAGCATCGGAAATTGTCTGATTTCTTCGAGGTAGCGCGTCAGTCCACCATGCGCGCCGACACTCGGCAAACTTCTCGCAGCCATGAGAGCCCGTCTCCAGCGGCCTATAGACGGCCGCAATGTACTTCCCAAACTAACCGCCCCCCGGCGACCTTCTCTATAGAGCCTTTGCCACCGGGATTAAAGCCTGCCCCCCGTTCACAGTTCCTTGAAGGCTGCCACGATCTCGGCGAGATCGGCAGGGAGCGGACTATTAAATTTGAGTAATGTGCCGGTCGTCGGGTGCTCGAAGGCGAGATGCGCCGCGTGCAGCGCCTGGCGATCGAGCGCCCCAAGCTTGCTCTGCAAAGGCTCAGGCAGCTTGCGCAGCTTCGACTTGAAGCCCTGGCCATAGAGCGGATCGCCGATCAGCGGGTGACCGATGTGGGCCAGATGCACGCGCACCTGGTGGGTGCGTCCCGTCTCGAGCGTGCATTCGATGAGGGAGGCGATGGGCTCTTTGCCGCGACCGAAGGTCTCGACCACGCGCCAATGAGTCACGGCCTTGCGGCCCTTGCCCGGGAGCACCGCCATCTTGGTGCGGCTGGCGGGATGCCGGCCTATGCTCGCGTCAATCGTGCCGTGAGGCCGGGACGGCGCGCCCCACACAAGGGCGAGATAGCCCCGCTCCAGCTCGCCTGACCTTCCATGGTCGGCGAACTGCCCGGCGAGAGCGCGATGCGCCTGGTCGGTCTTGGCCACGACCATCAGCCCGCTCGTGTCCTTGTCGAGGCGATGGACGATGCCCGGCCGCGCTACCCCGCCAATCCCTGAGAGACTCGCGCCGCAATGGGCGATGAGCGCGTTGACGAGCGTGCCGGCGGCGTGGCCCGCGCCCGGATGGACCACGAGCCCCGCCGGCTTGTCGATGACGATGAGCGCGTCGTCCTCATAGACGACGTTCAAGGGGATGGCCTCGCCGCTCGGCTCGGGCGGGGCGGCGTGTGGGAGGCTGAGCGCGAAGCGGTCGCCCGGTTTGACCCGGTATTTCACGTCCACTATGGTCGCGCGGCCTGAGGAGACATGGCCCTCTTTGATCAGGCTTTGCACGCGGGTGCGGCTCAACTCCGGCAGGCGCTCGGAGAGGAAGCGGTCGAGCCTAACGCCTGCATGGCTCGCATCGGCTTCGGCGTGAAGCCGCTTGAGGGGATGTGCTTTACTTGGCTGAGGCATGAGGTCTCAAACGATGGCGGTCATTAGCGAGCCCGACAATACCCCGTTGCCCGGCACGGTGTTCACCCCGCGTCAGGTGCGAGTGCTGAAAATTGCCGTGATCGTGATGGGGATCTTGCTGGTCGGCGGCTTCGCCTTCGTGCTGGCGGCTATTGTCTATCAGGCCTCGCAGGGAGGGCAAGGGAGTGCTGTGGGGGCGGGGGTCGCCGGGGTCGAGGCCGAGCTTCCCATCCCCAAGGATGCGACCGTCACCTCGCTCTCCCTTGATGGCGACCGGCTCGCCCTCCATTTGAATTCTGCTGCGGGCCCTGAAATCGCCGTGGTCGATCTCAAGAGCGGGAAGGTCATCGCCCGCATCAGGCTCACGCCGCAATAAGCCTTGATCCGTTTCGCCGCGCCAAGTTATAGCTTTCTCTCGATCTTGGCCCGGAGCAACGCCCCGTTCGTCTAGTGGCCTAGGACGCTGGCCTCTCACGCCGGAAACAGGGGTTCGATCCCCCTACGGGGCGCCATTTCTATCTCCTGCCGGGCAGGGACTTCTCCCATCTCTCAGAGCTAGTGCGGCCAACTGGGCTGTGTTTACTTCGATCGGCATCTAATCCCCGGAATGGGAGCAGACGGTGCGGAAAGGCCTTTCGCGGGAACTCATGGACTTCATCCCCTGGCTCATCGCGGCCTATCTCGTGATTTGCGCGGCAGCCTATTTCGGCAACCGCCAATACATGTATTTCCCCGATCCGACTCGCACCACGCCGGTTGAGGCCGGCCTTGACGGCGTCAAGGAAATTGAATTCGCGGCGGCTGACGGCACCGCACTCATTGCTTGGTATGCGCCTGCGAAGGACGGCAAGCCGACCCTCCTTTACTTCCACGGCAACGCGGCCAACGCCGCCAATCGCGCAACCAAAATCGAAAAGATGCTCGAGAGCGGCTTCGGCGTCTTCTACCTCAACAATCGCGGCTATGGCGGCTCGGCGGGAAATCCGACCGAGGCGAACAATGCCGCCGATGCGATTGCGGCTTACGATCGCCTCACCGGGCTCGGCGTACCGGCTAGCAGCATCGTTGCCTATGGAGAGTCGCTGGGCTCAGGACCGGCGGTGCGGCTCGCGGTGGAAAGGCCGGTCGCCGGGGTCGTGCTGGAGGCGCCGCTCACTTCGACCATCGACGTGGCGCGCTCGGTCTATTTTTGGCTGCCGCTCAGCCTATTGATTACCGACCAATACAATGTCGAGCGCGACATCGGTTCTGTCACGACCCCGCTTCTCATCCTGCACGGGGAGCAGGATGAGGTGATCCCTATGGAAATGGGCCGGCGCATCTACAGCGCCGCCAACGACCCGAAGCGGATCGAACTGTTTCCCGCAGGCGGCCACAATGATCTGTTTGATCACGGCGCGTGGGAGAAGATGCGGGCCTTTCTGTTGTCGCTGGGCGAGTAGCGCGGTCGCCCCGCCCCGACTCACGTGACATCTATCAAGCGCGGCGGAGGCGGAGGCCGAAGACCGAGATCGTGCCTTTGCCTTTGATGTCGAGCTCGCCCAAGGCCTCGCCGTCGAAAGCCGAGGCGATCAGATCGAAGGTCTCCTTGGTGGCGGCGACGCTTCCCGGCGCGCTCATGCCGACCATGCGGGCCGCGACATTGACCGTGTCGCCCCAGATGTCGAACTGATAGCGCTCCTGGCCGACCACGCCGGCGACGACGGGACCGGTATGGACGCCGACCCTCACCTCCCAGCCGAGATGGGCATCGATCAGGGTCGAGGTCATCTCGAGCCCGCAGCGAACGGCAGAGCCCACCGGGTCATTGATCTTTTGCAGCAGCCCGGCGGCCGCCATGAAGCCGTCGCCGATGGTCTTGATCTTCTCCAGCCCATGCTTGGCGGCGATGCGCTCGAAAATGACGAACAGCGCGTCGAGCCGCGACACCACGTCCTCAGGCTCATGCTTGTCGCAATAGGCGGTGAAGTTGGTCACGTCGCAGAACAGGACGGCGACGTTCTCGTAGCGCCGCGGGATCACGGTGCCGATGCTGCGGATCTCGTCGGCGGCTTTTTTGGGGAGGAGCGCGTGGAGCAGCTGGTCGGCCTGATTGCGCGCCTCCTGCGCTTCGCTGAGCGCTTCCTGTAGCGCCAGTTGCGTCTTGACCCTGGCAAGGACGATGGGACCGGAGAACGGCTTGTGGATGTAGTCGACCGCGCCGACCTCGAAGCCCTTTTCCTCGTCCACTTCCTCGGTCTTGGCCGTCAGGAAGATGATGGGAATGTCGCGCGTGGCGGGATTGTCCTTGAGTCTGCGGCAGACCTCATAGCCGTCCATCCCGGGCATCATGACGTCGAGCAGAATGAGATCGGGCTTCTCGGCAGCCGTGGCGATGGCAAGCGCCTTCTCGCCGTTGGTCGCAACCTTGGTCCGGAACCCGTCCTTCAGCAGCCCAGAAACGACGGCGACGTTGGTCGGAGTGTCGTCGACGATCAACACGAGCTTCCGGTCGGGGCCCGACATCATTTGCCTTCGAGGTTGAGGGAAAGCCGCGAGGCGATGCCCGAGAGGCACTTAAGCGCCGCCTCGAAATCGAAATTGCCGACGCGATCGGCAAGCGTCTTGATTTCCGCAGGCGTCAGCACGCCCGCAAGCCGCGGCTTCGCATCGACGATGAAGTCGGCGGCTTCGCCGTCGTCGGCTTCGAGCAGCTGTTTCAGCCGGGCCAGCGGTTCCTGGACGTTAGCGCGATCGCCCGAGGCGCGCCCGGCGCCGTTGCCGCCAGTGTCTTCCGGGAGGGCGGCCCGAAGGTCGGCAAGCACCGCGTCAAGGGCAAGCGAAAGGAATCGGACGGCCTCTTCCTCGCCCCGCCCACTCTTGATCGCGGTTTCCGCCTGAGCCGCCGCCTCCGACAACGGATTGGCGCCGAGAGTGCCGGCGGCCCCCTTCAGGGAATGCGCGGCGCGTTCGGCGGTGGCGGCGTCGCCCTTGGAAAGCGCGGCGTGCATGGCCTCGATGGCTCCGGCCTGCTGCTCGGCGAATTTGCGCAACAGCGTCTCGTAGCGCCTGCGATTGCCGCCCGTCCGCTTCAGGCCCGAGCGCACGTCAATCCCGGGAATAGCAAGCTCGCTATCGCTCGCGCGGCTCTCCGGAGAGCGCGCTGCGGCGGCGCCTCGCGCCGCTTTGCCGTCGCCGTCGGCGCGCCGGATCCATCGGAGCAGAACGCCGAACAGCTGGTCGGGATCGATGGGCTTGGCGATGTGATCGTTCATGCCCGCCTCGAGGCACAAGATACGATCGGACGCCATCGCGTTGGCGGTCATGGCGATGATGGGCAAGGTCTGGAAGCGCGGATTGGACCTGATGATGCGCGTGGCGTCGATGCCGTCCATGACCGGCATCTGCATGTCCATCAGCACGGCGTCGTAGTCGTTGTCGCGGATCATGCCGAGCGCGACCTCGCCGTTCTCCGCCAGGTCGACGAAAGCTTCGGCATCTTCGAGCTGACCGATGGCGACTTCCTGGTTGATCTCGTTATCCTCCACGAGCAGGATTCGCGCGCCGCGCATGCGGTCGATGTCGAAGGAGGGGCCGGCCTGCACGGTCTCCGTCCTCTCGCCGTCGGCACCCAAGGCAACGACGGCCGTGTCGAACAGAATCGACGACGTGACCGGCTTGATGAGGACGTTTTCGAAGCCGGTGTCCTCGGCCTGTTTCAGCACTTCCTCGCGGCCGTAGGCGGTCACCATGACCAGGTGGGGCGGGGAGCGAAGATCGGGCAAAGCGAGAATGCGCTTGCCGGTTTCGATGCCGTTCAGGCCAGGCATCTGCCAGTCGATGAAAGCGATCTCGTAGCGTTCGCCGGCCTCGGAAGCCTGGCGCACCATTCCGATCGCCTCTTCGCCTGAGGCCGCCTCGTCGGCGACGAGGGTCATGTTGGTCAGCATGTTCGCCAATACGGCGCGCGCATGGGGATTGTCGTCGATGATCAAGACGCGCCGGCCCCGCAAATCGGACTGGAGGAGGCGCGGTCGCTGCGTTGCCGTCCCCCGGCCAAGGCGGGCGGTAAACCGGAACGTGCTGCCCTTGCCCATCTCGCTCTTGACGGAGACATGACCGCCCATGAGCTCGGTCAGCTGCTTGGAAATCGCCAGTCCAAGGCCGGTGCCGCCATATTTGCGGGTGGTGGAGGCGTCGGCCTGCTCGAACGCCTGGAACAGACGCTCGATTTGAGGCTCGGTCATGCCGATACCGGTGTCGCTCACCGAAAACTCCACGAGCTGGCTGTCGGCACTGTCCTCCAGAACGCGAACCTGAACGGAGACCTCGCCGGTCTCGGTGAACTTGACCGCGTTGTTGCAGAAGTTGATCAGGATCTGGCCCAGTCTCAGGGGGTCTCCCCGGAAATGGGTCGAGACCGTGGGCTCGACCTCGAAGATCAGTTCCAGTCCCTTGGCCGAGGCCTTTTCCGACATCAGGTTCCCGACATTCTCCAGCACCTTGTCGAGATCGAAGTCGATATTTTCGATCGACAGCTTGCCGGCCTCGATCTTCGAGAAATCGAGGATGTCATTGATGATGCCGAGAAGGTGCTGGCCGGAGCTCTTGATCTTGAGCACATAGTCCCGCTGGCGCGGCGTGAGATCGGTCTTCAGCGCGAGGTGGGAGAGACCGATGACGGCGTTCATCGGCGTCCTGATCTCGTGGCTCATATTGGCGAGAAAGATACTCTTGGCTTCGCTGGCTTCCAGCGCCGCCGCGGTCGCCTTCTCGAGCTCTTGCTGCGCCGCCTGAAATGCCTGCTCGGCGGCTTTGCGGGCGTCAATATCGCTCCATGAGCCGACCACTTCGACAGGGCGCCCGTCCTTGTCGCGTATAAGGTGCTGCTCGTCGCTGACCCAGCAATAGGTGCCGTCTTTCTTGCGGAAGCGGTATTCGGACAAGTGCTCGCCGGCCCTGAACAGCTCGGCCTGCTTGGCTTCGACCTCGGGGAGGTCCTCGGGATGAACATGGCCACGCCAAAAATCCGCGTCTCTTAGGTATTCCTCGGGACGGAATCCCAGCATCTGCTGAATGCTGGCGCTGACGAAGGTGGGTGCGAAATCGCCGCTCGCCACGAAGCTGTAGACCACCACAGGCGCTGCGCTAAGCAACAGGTCGAGCCGCGCACGGGCGCTGTCCTTAGCCGCTTCCGCCTCCTTGCGGGCCGTGATGTCGGTCCACGAGCCGACGATCTCGACGGGCTCCCCCTTGGCGTCCCGCACCACATGCTGCTCGTCATTCACCCAGAAATAGGTGCCGTCCGGGCGGCGGACGCGATACTCGATCGAGCGCTTGTCGCTCTCGAACATCTTATCGACCCAGGCATTGATGCGAGGGATATCGTCAGGGTGAACGCGATCCCGCCAAAGGTAAGGGTTGTCGAGATACTCTCGCGGGGTGCAGCCAAACAGCCGGGTGACGCTCTCGCTCACGAAGGTGGGCTCGAAATCGCCGCTGGCCATTCGGCAGTAGATCACTGCCGGCGAGGCGTTGAGCAAACGCGACATATGGGCATGCGCCGAAGCTTGCACATCGGCAATACGTTGGAGACCCCTTTTTTCCTGCTCAGCAATCTCCCGCTCATGCGCTCCTTCAAGCTCGGCCAACATCTCGTTAAAAGCAACCGCGAGGCGCCCGATCTCGTCCTCGCTGCTGTAATCAATACGGTTGCGGTAATCCTTTGTCCCGCGGACTGTCCTTGCGAGCCCTTCGAGCCGCGCGAGCGGCCGTACAATGTGGTGATGCGTCAGAAGAGCGAGGAGGATGCTTAGGACCGCAAGCGCGCCCGTTAGCCAAAGGCTGCGATGTAACTTGCCGAGCAGATTGTCTATGCGTTCGTTGAGAAGGCGTTTCAACTCAGACTGGGTGATCGTCCAAGCTGCGACCGCACTGTTCACAGTCGCCTGGTAAAGGCGATCGCGAGATTCAAGTCCAGTCGGCTCGCTGACGCTCTCGTTCAGCGCATGAAAGTATGACGTTATGCTGGACAGCATTTCCGTAATGTCGCCTTCGATTTTTTGCCGCAACTGTCCATCGGCATTTCCGCGGTAGGCGGACGTCAAATTTCTTTCAATCTCCTCGGTCGTCGATCGAGTCATTGCGTCCAGAGCGAGGAGACGCGCCTTATCGTCACTTGAAATTGAGGCATCGGAGGGCGCTCCCAACGAAGCCTGTGTCTCTCCGATTTGACCGAGCAAACGCGGCATTTGCCTGACCACGGTGTCTTGCAGGTAGTAGCTGTCAAGATCAGGATCGAGCGCGAGATTGGAATCGTCACCAATGCGCGAGGCCAAATCCCGGGCCTTGGCAAGCGCATCTACGACAAGAGAGCTCTGGTCGTCGCCCTCCGCCTCTTTGGACCAAAGCTTGCGAAGCGTTGCCACCAGCGATTGTTCAAGCGCGGCGGTTTGCAGAGTGCCGGCAGCCTCTTTTTCGGCTGCATCGAGCGACTTCAGCGCTTCCTCTGGGGACGGCGTCTGCCCGGCGGCGTTAACGCCCAGTGGTTCGGTGAGAATCGCAGCATAGACGCCTCGAAGACTCTCAAAATAACGCACGCCAACGAGTTCTTTGCGGGCGAATTCGATAGCGATCTGTTTTTCGGCCACAAGGCCGTAGATTGCCACGGCGATCGCGACGATGAAGGTGCTGCACAGAATGAACAGCTTCGTGCTGGTGCTTAAATTTCTAAACATGGCCGATTGATATCTTAGCCCCTGTTTCCAAGCCTTTGTCATCGCCGGCACCTTCAGAGCCGCCCGATTTTCTTCCCCTTCGGATACTAGACGCATGTCGGCGACAGGCATAGGTCAGTCCGGTGGGCTCGCAAATCCGCTAAAAGCCTAGCCTCTTCTTGCATCAGTTCTTGTTCAAAACCGGAACTCGACCTTGCGCGTGACAGTCCGCTCCAGTCTTCTTGATGGGTTTTGAGCCTCAGCCCTTCTGGGGGGTACGGGGTTGAACGACCTGGGAGGAGGCTAAACCATGAAGCCGTTCGATGTGGTCGCGGCCGGTGTGCTTACCGCCGCCGTCGCGCTAGGAAGCGATGCGGCGCTCGCGGAGCCGCCACGGAAACCCAATATCGTCGTGATCATGACCGACGATGTCGGCTGGGGCGATCTCGGCTCGTATGGCGGCGGCGCCATGCGCGGCGCGCCGACGCCGAATCTCGATCGCCTGGCGGCAGAAGGCATGCGCTTCGTCAATTATTACGGCCAGGCAAGCTGCACGGCGGGCCGCGCCTCGTTCATCACCGGGCGCATCCCGATCAGGACCTCGCTCTCCGCCGTGCTGGCGCCCGGCGATCCCAACGGCCTCACCAAGCAGACGCCGACCATCGCCCAATATCTGAAGCAGGCGGGCTACACCTCGGTGCAGCTCGGCAAGTGGCACGTCGGCGACAAGCTGGACAACTTCCCGACGTCGAACGGGTTCGACGAGATGTACGACATGCTGCCCTATTACGCGGGCGTCTATGCCTACGACGACCCGACGCTGCACCCGAACTTTCCCAGGAACGACAAGACCTTCATGGCGCTGTGGAGCCAGGTCGACCTGTCGCAATGGGACGGTAAGGCGGGCGAAGCGCCCACGGCGGTGAAGAAGGAATTCACCTACGCCGACCTCGCTACCGGCGATGACGAAATGCGGGCCAAGGCCATCGACTGGCTCACGACCCACGCCAAGGATGACAATCCCTTCTTTATGTATCTGTGCTTCCTCAAGGTGCACAACCCGAACAACCCGTCCCCGCGCTGGAAGGGCAAGTCTCCCGCTGGCGGCAACTATCTCGACTCCCTGATGGAGCTCGACGACAATTCGGGCCAGGTGGTGCAGGCGATCCGCGATCTTGGGATCGCCGAGAACACACTCGTGATCTGGACCACCGACAACGGCGCCTGGATCGATGCCTGGCCCGACGCCGGCTATACCCCATTCCGCGGCATGAAGGGCTCGTCCTTCGAAGGCGGCTTCCGCGTGCCGGCCATTGCCTGGTGGCCGGGCCACATCAAGCCCGGCACCGTCAATATGGATATGTGGTCCCACATGGATTGGTGGCCGACCTTCGGCAAGCTGGCGGGGCTGGAGCCGCCGCCGCATGACTGGAAGGACAATGACGGCAAGCCGATCATCTTCGACGGCATCGACCTCAGCGAGTCATTGCTGGGCGCCGGTCCCGGCAAGCGCGACTATTTCATCTACTTCAACGACCAGACTTTCGGGGGCTTGCGCGTCAAGAATTACAAGACGCTGTATACCGCCAAGGATACCTGGCTCGGACAGGACCAGCCCTTGAAGATCCCGGCGGTTTACGATCTGTGGTGGGATCCGGGCGAGCAATACGACATCGTCTTCAACGGCGCCGCGCCGACGCGTGGAGACTTGAAGACGTCGCCCGGGAGATATTCGGGTCAGGATAATGGCTGGATCGGTATTTACATCACCCCCATCCAGACTCAGTTCTGGGACGAGTTGAAGACCCACCCGAACATCCCTTATCAGCCGTTCGGCGCCGGCGCCTACGAAGATATCCCGCCGGAATACCGGTAGGCGGCAGCCTCACTCAGCGAAATGAAAGGGCGCCCCTCGGCCGCCCTTTCTGTTGGTTCCGCGCGCTCGCCCGCAAATTGAGCAAAACCTGCGCAGCGTGGCTTCCATGTTGCCAAAAGTCTGCGGGGTGTTGCCTCCCTGCTCTATCCGGGCGGCCTAGTTAGGCATACCCTAAGTAGGACTTGCGAATCAGTTATTGCGGTGCAACATTGCAGTTGCGAAATGGCTGGCACGAGCATTAATGGTCAGCCAGCCACGCAATTGGTGATTGTAACGGAAAATGAGTCGCAGGTAGATGGACTTAAGGGTCAGTCCGCGTTGGGGTGTCAACCCTGTTAGCCCGGATTGAATAGTCCAAACCTCATGCAACCAAGGCAGCTTATTTCGCGTTGCAACATGGAGGAAGTGTCAAGGGCGAAGTTCCAGTTCAGAGGAAGGACTGGATCGTGAGCGGTGCTTACCGATCAACTCCAATAGGAGGAGGCCCTATCGATGCTGACCAACCTCACCCTGGCCGCGGCGGCGCGCCGGCTCGTCTCTGCTCAAGCCATTAGGCAGCCGCCAACGGCACCACCTCAAAACGTCAACAGCTTGCTTGAGCGGGGGGCCTAGCCATGGGCGTTCAAATCCCTCCCGTGCTGGTGCTCATCGTCTGCAAGACCATTCTTGCCGGGGCGCCCGACCAGAACTCAGCTTTCACCCATTGGGAAAATCTCGAATGGGCGACCGAGCATTCGATGATGGTGTGCCGCCGCAACGAGATTCAGCTTTACGATCCGGCGGAAGGCATGAAGCTCAGTCCGGCGGACGATCCCGTTCGGCCGCTCAATCCAAATTTCGCCGTTGCGTCGCAATGCGCGAGAGCCGGGATTCGTCTGGCGACCGATTGGGACGACAGCCACAGAAACACCCGTTGGCGGGTCTGGCGCGTTGGTTGCCCATCCCCCATCGTGGATCTCAGGACAGGAACCGTCATTGGCTATAAGCTGCCAGAGTGCGGCCATCGTGATACAGTGATCTGCGAGACGGATTCCGTGATTTAGAGCGGAGGACGTGATGTCTGTCCGGTTGAGGATTGCCGCAGGGCTCGTGCTTGCCGGCGCGCTGATCGGCTTTGCCGCGTTCAAGGCCTATTCCGAGAAGCTCGGGCCTTTCGTTCAGGCGCACGGCACGACCTACTATAACGGCGACGGCCCGATCTCCGCGCCCCTCGCGTGCAAGCCCGAGAGCGAGATCGTCGCCGCGATCGGCCAAGTGCACGCCAAATACGACTACTTCGAAGGCGCCGATCTCGAGGTTTTCGAGCAGCGCGCGGCTGAGCTCAAAGGACTGCCGCCGCTCAACGTCGAAAAGCTCTATGTCATCACCGAGGACGACCAGCTCCGCGACGGGGAGATGGTTCTGTTCATCGGGCTCAGGGTCAACTGCGTGACCACGGTGTTCGGCCTGCCGACGAAGCTTTACCGCGAACTGACGGGGAAGTCCGACAGCGCGTAGACGCGCTATGAGGAGGATCATCACGCCACAGGGCGTCAAGGGATGCTCCTCCGAATGCGAAAGTCGCGTCTGAATTCCAAAACCAGCGTCCAATTTGGACGCCGAAGCCATCCGCTTTGCATTAGAGTGCGGCGTCGATGTCGCTCTCAGTCTCGCCAGGCCGTCCGACACTGCCAGAGGGTCACCTCCTCTATGCGGTCGGCGATATCCACGGCCGGCTCGACTTGCTCGAGGCGATCCTCGAGCTGATCGAGGCTGATGCGCGCGCGAGCGGGCATGTCGAGCGGCGGACGCTCGTCTTTCTCGGCGATTACGTGGATCGCGGCCCCGACAGCCGGGGCGTGGTCGATCGAGTGATCAGTGGGTTGCCGCAAGGCTTCGACACGCATTTCCTCAAAGGCAATCATGAGGCCATTCTGCTCAATTTCCTCGACGATGCGTGGTCGCTCGATAATTGGCTGCTGAATGGCGGCGAGGCGACAATGCTATCCTATGGCGTCGACACCAAGCGGCTTGCCCGGCTCCGCGCCCCTTCCGAGGCTTGGCGCCAAGCCTTCGCGGCGGCGCTGCCCGAGGCGCATCTTCGCTTCTTCAAGAGCTTGAAGCTCAGCGTGTCGTTCGGCGACTATCTCTTCGTGCATGCGGGCGTGAGGCCGGGCGTGCCGCTCGGGGCGCAGACCGAAGCCGATCTCATTTGGATCAGGGACCCGTTCCTCGATCATGCCGGACCCTTCGACAAGATCGTGGTGCACGGGCACACGCCAGGGAAACAGCCCGTGACGCGACCGAACCGCATCGGCATCGATACGGGTGCGGTCTTCACCGGCCGGCTGACGGCGCTCCGGCTTCAAGACGGCTCGCGGGAATTCCTTCAGACCTGAATTGGACGGGGTCAGGTATCGTGCCGCTCGGCGACGAGGCCCCTCAACCGGTCGCTCAAGCTGGTGCCCCCAGTCTTGCGGGAGCGCCGCGCCTCTCTGCGGGCGACGAATCGACGCGCAAATGAGCCTTTCGACTCTTCGGTCTCGCTGTCCGCCTCCTCCTCGGCCGCACCGTCGGGCTCCTCGCCGTACGCCGCACGGGTCATCCCGGCCGCCACGGTGTCGACCTCAAGACCGGGCTCGATATCCTCCGGTTCGCGGGCAGCGCCGTTCCCGGCATGCTCCTGTTGCCAAGCCTCTTCGGTCGGTTGCGGGGCTTCAAGCTCCTCAATCGCGTTAATCTCAGTATAGGTCTGGGCGACCTCGACGACCATGCGCTGCTGCACTTGCGGCGCCCCTTGCGCCCGCGCCACGGCAAGAATCTGCGAGGCGAGCCTACTCAGCTCACGGCGGAGAAGCCGGTTCTCTTCGGCGCTCGTCTTCGCGCGCTCAAGCTCCTCCTGGGCCTTGGACAGCTCAGCGCTCAAGCGCTGGCTCTCCGCGAGGGTACGGGCGTCCGCCTTCCCCGATCCGCGCAAGGCAGCGCCTCCACCGCTTTCCAAGGCCATGCGCAAGCGCTCGATGTCGGCGCGCTGATTGTGCAAGGTCGTGCGCGCGGTCTTGAGCGCCTCGGACTGGGAAGCAACCGTGGCGCGCAGCTCGGCATTGACGGACTCAAGCTCCGCAAGCGCCTTCTTGGCAGCCTTGAGCCGGCTGTCGAGATCGGGCAGACGCCGCTTGATGGTCTGCTGCAGCACCCGGTTCGCGCTCTCGTTCTCCTGCAGCTGGCCCTTGACTGAGGCCAGGTCGGTGTTGAGCACGGCGATCTCGACGCGGCGCTTGTTCGCCTCGATCAGCTCGCGCGCGGCCTTTTCCTTCGCCTTCTCGAGCGCGACCTCGACTTTGCGCAACTCGATGGCGAATTCGGCGCGGAGCTGATCCTTGTCGGCCTGGATGTCGTTGAGCGACATCGGCATGGTCGCTTCCAGCTTGCGCGTGGTGAGCTTCACCGCGCGGTTCCACAAGGGCGGGGCGAGCATGAGCGCAAGCAGGCATCCCAAAAGGAAGCCAAGCGCTCCAAACATCAACGCGTTGATCATCGAAATCAGCGCTCCCTGGTTCAGCGCCCACGCGCGTCACCAAAGCCGGCTCCTCGGGCAAACTCAGGCGGAAACTTGGCGCCAATTCGGCGCAAACCGCTGAAAAGCCTCCGCCCGGCTTCCTTAGCGCCAATTTAGAACGGATTCCAGGTGGGTTCGCGGGTATATTTCAAATAGCCGACATTGGCCCCCAGCCTCAACCCTATCCCTGAGCGAATCGGAGCCAGCGCCACATGGTCGCGGGCCAGGAAAGTAATGCCCACCCCGCCGATGAAATAGGCCGAGCCGTCCACGCCAGGATAGGTCGCGAAGATTTCTCCCGGGCTGCGAAGATCGTATACGAGCACCATGGTTTTCGAACCCTCGGCGCCGAAGTCGTAGCCGATGGAGGGACCCTGCCAATAAACCCGGTGGTCGCCGGCGTCTTTGGTGTAGAGCGTGCCTTCGCCATAGCGTAAGCCCGCAATGAAGGCGCCACCGGCCTCCTCGCCGAGGATGTAACCATTCGGCCTGCCGGCGCGCTGGAAGGCGTACTCCACAACCCGGGCAAATCCCATCGACACGCGGCCGAAGAAGCGGTGTCCGGCCTCCATGATTTCGTTCGCCGAGAAGGTGCCTTGGTCTGCGGCCTCCGGCGGCACATAGGCCCCATCACCAGGCGCGGGCTCATAGGGCCTGCCTGGACCGCCGGCGTCATAGGTGCCCTGACCTGAGGGCGGGGGGTAGCTGGGATTGATCCCATGCGGGCGGTTCGGATCCGGCTGCGGCGTTATGACCATCGGTCCATCGGCTTGCGCGAGACGAACGGTGGAGCCCTGAGACGTCAAGTTGTCGGCCGCATGGGCCGCGACAGATGCCAAGACGAAGAGAATCGCAGCGAGCGCTAGAGTCGCAGAAGCTCTGATATGCATGACCTTGCCTCTGGGGCCGAAGACCGGCGTGCCGTGCCGATTCCGGAGCTAAGCTTGCGACCGCTATAATTTGCCTAAACTGTTACCAAACCGTGGCTCGGTTGCCGGGCGGTTAACGCCGGTCGCTCGCATCCTTCAGGCCCCAGGCGATGAAGCTCGGATTGCGTAAGCCCAGCTCGGTCTTGCCGTAGCGGAGCGGTGCGCCATTGGTGTCGAGAACGGCGCCGCCCGCGGCCTCGAGCACGGCTTGGCCCGCGGCGGTGTCCCATTCCATGGTGGGAGCGAAGCGCGGATAGACATCGGCCTCTCCTTTGGCGATGGCAAGGAACTTGACCGACGAGCCAACGCCCGATCGCTCGGCAATCTTGAGCTTCGCCAGGAATGCTTCGGTCTCGGGATCGAGATGGGAAAGGCTGACAAGGGCGATCAGACCTTCCTTGTTCGCGGGGCGGGCGTGCAGCACCTTCTGGTCGAGGCGACTGAGATCGGCGCCTGACGCGTTGGGGAGAAGCTCGGCCTCCACCGCCTGGCCCTGAGCAGTGGTCACCGCCAGGAGCGCGCGCGCCGGCGCATAGACGAGCCCGAAGCGAGGAGCGCCATCCTCGATTAGCGCGATATTGACGGTGAAGTCGCTCCGTTTCTTGATGAATTCCTTGGTGCCGTCCAGCGGATCGACGAGGAAGAAGCGGGCGGGAAGTGGGCCTATCGTCCCGTCGCAAGCCTCCTCCGACACCACCCTCACATCGGGTGCGAGCTGAGCGAGCGCCTCGAGGATGATCGCTTCGGAGTCCCGGTCGGCGCGCGTCACCGGGCTTTTGTCGCCCTTGATCTCAATTTCGGGCGCCTCGCGGAAATGCCCCATGATGGCGGCGCCGGCACGGGACGCGGCATCGGTGAGCTGCGATGCGGCGCGGGCGAAGTCGAAGCCGCCCGATCTCTCGCTTGCCGAGGTTGTTGTCTGTCTTGGGGCTGACAAGGCAGTATGCTTCCCTGCAACGTTGATTCGTTTCGCGCCCCTCGATGCGGCTTTAGGGAGCGGTGGCGCGACCCTCATGTAACAGAAATTCGGGTATGGGCCACGTCATCTCCGCTTAGGAGCGGAAGCGAAGGAGGAGGCCATGACCGAGCCGACGGCACTCGGCGATCTTGAGCTTGCGGCGCTGGTCTCAAGCCGCATTTGTCACGACGTGATCAATCCCGTAGCGGCCATCGCCAACGGCCTGGAGATGCTGGGCGAGGAGCCCGACCAGGCCATGCGCGAGGCCGCCATGGACCTCATCCGCAAGAGCACGGCACAAGCCTCCGCCAAGCTTCAGTTCGCGCGGCTTGCCTTCGGCGCGGCGGGATCGGCGGGCGCGGAGATCGACCTCCGCGACGCCGAGAAGGTCGCCCGCGACTTCGTGGGAGGGAGCGGCAAGCATCAGGTCAACTGGCAAGGGCCGGCCGTGACCTTGCCGAAGAATAGGGTCAAGCTCCTGCTCAACCTCGTGGCGCTCGGGATCGTCGCCCTTCCGCGCGGGGGAACGGTTAACGTCGAGATTGCCGGCACACCCCCCTCGGTCAGCTTTGTCGTCCGCGCCAGGGGCGATTCGGCGCGACTTGCCGACCAGGTGAAGAGCCTGCTCGCGGGGACCAATGGCGTGGCCGTCGATGCCCATTCGATCCAGCCCTATTATGCCAGGCGCGTGGCGGCGGCCGCCGGCATGACGGTCACCGCTGAGGCCCGCGAGGGGGAGGTCGAGTTCAAGGCGGCCTGACCTGCAAAACTGCCCTGCCAGGCCAAAATCGTTGCGGTGGTCAACGAAGCGTAAACCAGAGTTCACCGACAATCCCCGGCAAAGGCGCGGGGGCTGCGGCGCGGGCCTTGTCGACGCGCGCCTGGGGTGGGGGTTATGGACGAGCTCTTGGCTGAATTCCTGACCGAAACCGGCGAGGGGCTCGATCAGCTCGACGTTGAGCTCGTGCGCTTCGAACAGGAGCCCAACAATGCCGAGATGCTCAACACCATCTTCCGGCTGGTCCACACCGTCAAAGGGACGTGCGGATTTCTTGGCCTTAACCGGCTCGCCAAGCTCGCTCACGCGGCCGAGACGCTCATGGGCCAGTATCGCGACGGCGCTCCCGTCACGGTCGAAGGCGTCAGCGTCATTCTCGCCAGCATCGACCGGATCAAGGAGATCCTGGCCGGACTCGATCGCGACGGCGCCGAGCCGCCCGGGTCCGATGCCGATCTCATCGGCAGACTGCAAATGCTCGCTCTGGGCGAACCTGATGCTGTGCAGGCGGTCGGCTATGAGGCTTCCGGAACCGGCCTTGGCGCGCAGGACGCGCGCAGAGACCTGCCGCCCGTCCAGGCCGCACTCGATGAGCTCGAGCGCGCCTGGCGTGCGGCGCCCGGGCCCGATCCAGCGGAGTCCGCGAAGGGGCTTCAGAGCAATGGCGCGAGCGTTGTCGAGGTCAACACGCGGGAAGCGCAAGCCCGCGCCCAGACCGTGCGCGTCAGCGTCGACACCCTGGAGCATCTGATGACCACGGTGAGCGAGCTGGTGCTCACCCGCAATCAGCTGCTCGACCTTGTGCGCCGTACCGGCGAAAGCGAATTCAAATCTCCCCTCCAGCGCCTGTCCACCGTCACCGCCGAGCTGCAGGAGGGCATCATGAAGGCCCGCATGCAGCCGATCGCCAATGCCTGGCAGAAGCTGCCGCGGCTGGTGCGCGAGCTTTCGCTCGAGCTCGACAAGAAGATCGAACTCGACATGACCGGAGGCGAGACCGAGCTCGACCGGCAGGTGCTTGAGATGATCAAGGACCCGCTCACCCATATGATCCGCAACTCGGCCGACCATGGGCTCGAGCCGCCGTCCGAACGGGTCAAGAGCGGCAAGCCGGAGACAGGGCGGATCAGGCTCAGCGCCTATCAGCAAGGGGGTTATATCGTCGTCGAAGTGGCCGATGACGGTCGCGGGCTCGACGCGCAGACGATCCGGGCCAAAGCCATCGAGAATGGCCTTGCCACACCGGCCGAGCTTGACCGCCTGAGCGATGCTGACATCTATAAGTTCATCTTCAGGGCCGGGTTCTCCACCGCCCAGGCCGTCAGCGGCGTGTCGGGCCGCGGCGTCGGCATGGACGTCGTGCGCACCAATATCGAGTTGATCGGAGGCACTGTCGATCTCAAATCGACCTCGCCGGCGGGCACCATTTTCACCATCAAGATTCCCTTGACGCTGGCGATCATGGCGGCCCTGATCGTCGAGGCCTCGGGCCACCGCTTCGCCATCCCGCAATATAGCGTCATCGAGCTCGTCCGCACCGGCAAGGCCTCGGGCCATCAGGTCGAGCTGATCAACGACACGGCGGTGCTGCGCTTGCGCGATAGGCTCCTGCCGCTTCTCGACCTTGCCCAACTGCTCGATCTCGAAGGCGCTCAGGCGATGCTTGAGCGGCTCGCGGACAGCATTCTCACCGTGGTGGTCATCCAGGTTGGCGCGCGGCTCTTCGGCGTGCTCGTCGATAGCGTGTTCCGCACCGAGGAAATCGTGGTGAAGCCGATGTCGAGCCTGTTGCGCGATGTCGGCATGTTCTCGGGCAACACGATTCTCGGCGATGGCAGCGTCATCATGATCATCGACCCGAATACGCTCGGCTCGGTGGTCGGCTCGGTCGATGGGCAAGCCGAGGCGGCTGATAAAGTAGCGGCCGCGGCAATGGTGGCGGAGGAAGACAAGACGGCGCTGCTCCTGTTCCGTGCAGGCTCCAACACGATGAAAGCGGTGCCGCTATCGCTGATCACCCGGCTCGAGGAGATTGACCTCGGCGTTATCGAGCGCTGCAACGACGAGGACGTCGTGCAGTATCGCGGCGCCTTGATGCCGCTCGTTTATATGCAGGCTGAGCCCGGCACGCGCGACGACGGCGTGCAGCCGGTGCTGGTGTTCACCGAAGGCGGTCGTCCCGTGGGGCTCGCCATCGACGAGATCGTCGACATCGTCGAGGAGCGGCTCGACATTGAGCTGAAGACCGAGGCGCCGGGCGTGATCGGCGCCGCCATCATCAAGGGGAAGGCCGCCGAGATTGTCGATGTCTCGCACTATCTCGGGCGAGGCCTCGGCCAAGGCCTCGCCGCCAGGGCCGGACAGGCCGATCGCGAGGTGAGGCTGCTCCTCGTCGATGACAGCCAGTTCTTCCGCAACATGCTCGCGCCGCTGCTCAAGGCGAGCGGTTACGACGTCACGCTCGCCGCTTCGGCCGGCGAGGTCCTCGTGCTCAAGGACGGGGGCGCCATGTTCGACCTCATCGTCTCGGATCTCGACATGCCGGGAATGGACGGCATCGCGCTCGCCGAGCAGATCAAGTCCGATCCAAGGTGGGAGAGGATTCCGCTGATCGCGCTGTCCTCCCATACCAGCCCGCTTCTGGTGGAGAAGAGCCGCGCTGCGGGGTTCGTGAGCTATGTCGGCAAGTTCGACCGGCAAACGCTGATGAGCACGCTTCAGGAGTGTTGCCGGCAATGGGGAGTGGCGGCATGAGCGCCGAGGCGAACGAGCTCGAACAAGCGACCGAAGGCTTCGTTACCGTGGTGACGGGGGGCCAACTTTTCGGCTTTAGGCTCGAGCGGGTGCGTGACGTGTTCGTGCCGCGCGGTTTGTCGCGGGTGCCGCTCGCACCGCCGGAAGTGGCAGGTCTGCTCAATCTGCGCGGCCGCATCGTCACCGCCATCGATCTTCGCCGCCGCCTGGGACTTCCGCCGCGCGCCGATGGGGGCACGCCGGTGGCGGTCGGTATCGAGGAACGCGGCGAGCTATACGGTCTCATCGTCGATCGGGTGGGTGATGTGTTGCGACTCAAGCCCTCAAGCTATGAGGCCAATCCCGTCAATCTCGATCAGCGCTGGGCGAAGGTCTGCGCCGGCGTGCACCGGCTCGATCACGGTCTCATGGTCGTGCTCGATGTCGACAAGGTGCTCGATCTCAGTAAGTTCGGCGTCGCTGCCTAATCGCCGTCGAGGGTGACGGCAAGCGGAGGAAGGAACGTATGAAACATTGCTTGGTGGTGGATGACAGTGCCGTCATCCGCAAGGTGGCGAAGCGCATCCTGGAGGAGCTGCGGTTCTCGGCTTCGGAGGCCGAGAACGGGCGCGATGCGCTGGACCAATGCCGCATGTCGATGCCCGACGTGGTGCTGCTCGATTGGAACATGCCGGTCATGGACGGCATCGCCTTTCTCGTCGCGCTGCGCAAGGAGCAGGGCGGCAATGCCCCTAAGGTGATCTTCTGCACGACCGAGAACGATGTCGAGCACATCACCCGCGCCATCACGGCCGGGGCCAATGAATACATCATGAAACCCTTCGACCGCGACATCATCGAAGCCAAGTTTCATGAGGTCGGGCTGATCTAAGCCCGACATGACCATGCTCTGTCAGGGGGCGAGCATGCATGCTCCGGTCCAAGCGCCCGGCCTGCCGACGCTTCCCGCAAAGCCCATCAGAGTGATGATCGTCGACGATTCGGCGGTGGTGCGGGGTCTCGTCTCGCGCTGGGTCGAGGAAGAGCCCGGCCTTGAAGTCGTGGCGCGCCACGCCAATGGCAGGCTGGCCGTCGAGGACGTGGCGCAAAGCGCTCCCGACATCGTCCTGCTCGACATCGAGATGCCGGTGATGGACGGCCTCGAAGCGCTGCCGCTCCTGCTTCACGAGCGGCCCGAGTTGCGGGTACTGATGGTTTCGACCCTGACCAGGCGGAACGCCGAGATCAGCTTCAAAGCCTTGGCGCTCGGCGCCCTGGACTATGTCCCCAAGCCCGATTCAAATCGCGAGATCACCACCTCCCTCGATTTCCGCCGCGAGGTGATCCGCAAGATCAAGTCGCTTGGCCGGGTGCGCACGTGGCGCGCGCCTGTAAGCGACGGCGTCGTCGCGGGCGATGCCGCTCTTGGCGAAATCCGCACGAGGCCGGTCGCTTTCAGGCAACGCCCGTTTTCCCTCGTGCCGCCACGCATCATTGCGATCGGTAGCTCGACCGGCGGCCCGCAGGCGCTGGCAAGTCTTCTTGGCGCGGCTTCGCCCGCGCTTTCCCGCGTTCCCGTCCTCGTGGCGCAGCATATGCCGCCGGTGTTCACCGGGATCCTCGCCGAGCGTCTGGCGCGAGCCACGGGACGCGAGACGCGGGAAGGGGTTCAAGGTGAGGCGCTCAGGCCGGGCCGAATCTATGTGGCGCCAGGGAACCATCATATGACGGTGGATCGTGCCGCTCAGCCAGTTTTGTGCATCGGCAGCGAGCCGCCGGTTCATTTCTGCCGGCCCGCGGTCGACCCCTTGTTCGCAAGCGTCGCCGCGACGTTCGGGCCTGCGGCGCTTGGCATCGTGCTGACCGGCATGGGCCATGACGGCGCCGCCGGTTCTCGCGCCATCGCCGAGGCGGGCGGCAGCGTGATCGCCCAAGACGAGGCCTCGAGCGTGGTGTGGGGCATGCCGGGGGCCGCTGCCTCTGTCGGGGCCTGCGCGGCGGTTCTGCCGCCGGGCGAGATCGCCGAGACCGTGGCAAAGCTGATCAAGGGTGAGCGGCCATGATGGCGCACGAGTTCGGCCTGGTGCGCCGGATCTTGAAGGAGCACTCCGGCCTCAATCTCGGCGAGGACAAGCAGGACCTGCTCGAGGGAAAGCTCAGGCCCCTGTTGAGGGAGTTCGCGCTTCCCTCCCTATCGCATCTCGTGCTCGCCATGATGAAGCCTGACGCTCATCATTTGCGCTCCCGTGTTGCTCAGGCCGTGACGGTACAGGAGTCCTACTTCTTCCGCGATAAAGTGCCGTTCCATTATTTCATCGACGTGATGCTGCCGAAGCTCATGGCGAAGCGGGAGGGTCAGCGCCGCATCAGGGTCTGGTGCGCCGCGGCAGCGACCGGACAGGAACCCTATTCGCTGGTCATGGAGCTTGCCGAGCGGGACAGCAAGCTTGCCGGCTGGACCGTCGAGATCGTGGCCACGGATTTCGTCGAGGATGCGCTCGAGAAGGCGCGCAAAGGGCTCTATAGCCAATTCGAGGTGCAGAGGGGCCTGCCCGTCTCGCTGCTCGTCAAACATTTCAACAAGGTCGGAACCGCTTGGGAGATCAGCCCCGACATTCGCGGCAAGGTCGAGTTCCGCGCGCATAATCTCCTCGACGATTGCCAGGCGCTCGGGGTGTTCGACGTGATCTTCTGCCGGAATGTGCTGATCTATTTCGAGGACGCCACCAAGCGCGCGGTCCTCGCCCGCCTTGCGTCGCGGCTTGCCGCCGACGGCTATCTCGTGCTTGGCGCGGCGGAAACCACCACGGGTCTCAGCAACGAGTTCATGGCGGTGCCCGAGCACCATCACGGCGTGTTCTGCTTCACGTCTCAGGCTGCCGCCGCGGCTCGGCGCCGCAAGGCAGGGTTGGGCGCCTCCGAGTCGAATGCAGGGCCGGTTATGCCGCGCGCCTGCGCTTCGGGCTCTGCATCGTAAAATGGCCGGGGAGTGCCCCGGCCATCCACGTCTTCAGCGTCTGAATTGAAGAAATTGTCGCCGCTTAGGCGGCCTCGGACTCGTCTTCCGGGTTGCGCAGCACGTAGCCACGGCCCCAGACCGTCTCGATATAGTGCTTGCCGCCGGTCGCCGCCGCGAGCTTCTTGCGCAGCTTGCAGATGAACACGTCGATGATCTTGAGCTCCGGCTCGTCCATGCCGCCATAGAGGTGGTTCAGGAACATCTCCTTGGTCAGGGTCGTGCCCTTGCGCAGCGAGAGCAGCTCGAGCATCTGATATTCCTTGCCGGTCAGATGCACGCGTTGGCCGTTAACGTCGACTGTCTTGGTGTCGAGATTGACCTTGAGGCCGCCGGTCTGGATCACCGATTGGGCATGGCCCTTTGATCGCCGCACGATGGCGTGGATGCGGGCGACCAGCTCGTCCTTGTGGAAGGGCTTGGTCATATAGTCGTCGGCGCCGAAGCCGAGGCCCCTGACCTTGTCCTCGATGCCGGCAAGGCCTGACAGGATCAGAATCGGTGTCTGCACCTTGCTCACCCTGAGCGTCTTGAGCACCTCGTACCCGCTCATGTCGGGGAGGTTCAGGTCGAGCAGGATGATGTCGTAGTCGTAAATTTTGCCGAGGTCGACGCCCTCTTCACCGAGGTCGGTCTTATAAACGTTAAAGCCTTCCGACTGCAGCATCAGCTCGATGCTTTGCGCGGTCGCGCTGTCGTCCTCGATCAGAAGAACCCGCATGTCAAAATCCCCCGTCTCCTCGCAGTCCCGGCTTATCCCCTGACCCTAAACGCCACGCCGATGGTTAATTAATTCGAATCAACAAATTAACGGCCAATAGTTAACAAAAGCTAAGCCGATAGCGAGCGCTAACCATCCCTTCACGGATGGGTCTCTGCCATCGGTTAAATGCCACCCATATGGTTTACCGGCTCTTAAGCCCTGTTGGCGGATGATCGGTTTCGAGGGCAGGGGGCTCCGGTCCTGACGAAGGCTTTGGATCGCTTCGAGGCGCGAATTGCCGATTCTTTTGAAAGACATGGGCTGCGATCCGCGCCCCCGACCGCGCCCTTTGTGCCGTCGGCCATGGCCGTCCCAAGCTAGGCCGCTTTTGGCCAGGAGCGGGACGGCGGGCGATGCCAGGGGCCGCGCGGCGCTGGCATGATTATTGAATTTCACCGTACGGGGTCTGAGACGCTTGAGGGTAATGAGTCATGAAGTCACGCGACGCACTGATCCGCTTGAAACGCTTCGATGTCGAGGAGAAGCGCCGCAAGGTCGCCGACATCGAGGCCATGATCGGCGACTTTAACCATATGGCTGTGGATCTCGACCGGCAGATCGCCATCGAGCAGGAGCGCGCCGGTGTCTCCGATGTCAATCATTACGCCTACCCAACCTTCGCCAAGGCGGCGATGCAAAGGCGCAACAATTTGGCGGCCTCGGCCGCAGACCTCGCGGCCAAGCTCGCGGCCGCCCGCGAGGAATTCGATGGGGCTTGCGAGGACTTGAAGAAAATCGAGCTGCTGGAGGAGCGGGACGCCGAACGGCTACGGCTCGAGCAAGCCCGCACCACCCCGTCGGATCTCGACGAGGTCGGAGTCCATCGCGTCGCAAGCTGATCGAGGCAAGCGGTTTTCCGATCAACTCTCCTTGGCCCCGGTTCCCGCCGTCGGACAGGTCGGGGAGGGGGCACGAACCCGGTCCATGCTATCATCGTTGCGACAGCAAGAGGTCGGGTGGAGGCCCAAATGCCGTCTTTTGACGTTGTCTCGAAGACTGATCTCGCCGAGGTCGACAATGCGCTCGCCAACATGACGCGCGAGATGAGCCAGCGCTACGACTTCAAGAACTCGACATCGCGCATCGAGCGGAACGGCGCCGAGATCACCCTCAACGCCGACGATGAGCTCAAGCTCAAGCAGATGCACGAGCTGCTACAGGGGCATTTCGCCCGCCGCAAAATCGACGTAGGGGTCATCGACTATAAGCCGTTGGAAAAGGCCGCCGGCCAAGCGGTGCGGCAGAAGGCGCTCATTCGCCAAGGCATCGATCGGGAACTGGCCAAACGCCTGGTGAAGGAGGTCAAGGACGGGAAGTTCAAGGTGCAAGTCACCGTCCAGGGCGACGAACTCAGGGTATCGGGCAAGAAGCGCGACGATTTGCAGGCGGTGATCCAGCACATCAAGGGGCTGTCGATCGAGCAGCCCCTGCAATATGTGAATTTCCGGGATTGAAGCGGCGGGGGCCGGGTGCGGTGTCACGGGTGGTGCTATCAGGTTTTGTCTTGGCTCTGACGCTCGCGTCCGTCGCGGGCTGCGGATTGCGTACCAGCGGCTTCGGCGGCGGATGGCTCGGCGGCGGTTCAGCCGGCGGCGGCACGAGTGAGGTGTCGAGCGAAAGCACGGGCGCGGTGCCGGTAGCGACCACGAGCCGGATGTCGATCGCCGCCGCAAAGCCGGTCGACGCCTATGTGCTGCTCGGCGGGCGCATTAAGAGCTGCTGGTTCAATGCCGACGCCCCGCTTCTGCCCAACCACGTCTATCGCGCCAATGTCAGCCCCAATGGCAACACGGTGCAGATCACCATCCACCAGAAGCTGGCTTTGGGGCGTCCAGGCCTCTCCACCTACGCGATCGATTTCAAGCAGGAAGGGCCTTCGACGGTGGTGACCACCGAGAACCGCAAGATGCCGCCCGACCTTGCCGCCAAGATGCAATACGACATCGACCGCTGGAAGCGCGGGGAGTCAAATTGCAGCAAGGAAATGCCGAAGGCCGTCGCGGCGCAGCCCGCCGCCGCGCGGTGAGTGGCCGCTCCAAACCGCCCGATAGAAGCAGAGATTAGCTGCCGCGATATTCCTGGATGCGGGTCGCGCGCAGGCCGGGAAGGCCGTGCTTGTCGATCGACCGCTGCCAGCTCAGGAACTCGTCGACGGTCAGCGTATAGCGCTCGCAGGCCTCTTCGAGGCTGATCAAGCCGCCACGCACGGCGGCCACGACCTCGGCCTTGCGGCGGATCACCCAACGCTTGGTGTCCCTGGGCGGGAGATCGGCAACGGTCAGAGGGCTGCCGTCGGGCCCAATCACATATCTGACACGCGGCCTGTAATTTTCGGTCATCGTACTCACACAACCACCACACGCTCGATGAGCAACTTCTAGGCGCAAGCTAGCAAGCCGCGTTTAAGATTTGCCTAAGCTGGCAGGTAAAGGAACCGGCAAGGAAATAGCCAAAAGTTGCTGAATTCACAGCGGAACCCCCGGCTTCCCAGGGGCGTCGGCGGGGGGGCATCCGGGGTGCCTCCTTGCCTTGCTTAACAAGGGGGCGATGCCTATCTTCGGTCCAGGTTTGGCAGCAAGAAAACCGGCACGGGTCCGAACCGGACCGTCTATACTGCCGCGTACCCAAAATATTGCCGATACATCGTTTTCGTGGCTTCGAGCGGGGATTCAGTGGTTTCGTTGCAGGCCCCAGTGCTTAACAGTCTTCAGGTCGAAGGCCGTCCGGCCGACACGCGCGTGGTCGTCGCCATGTCGGGCGGGGTCGATTCCTCCGTTGTCGCGGCGGTCATGAAGGCCGAAGGCTACGATGTCGTGGGCGTCACGCTCCAGCTCTACGACCATGGGGAGGCGGTCGGCCGCAAGGGCGCCTGTTGCGCGGGCCAGGACATTCAGGACGCTCGCCGCGTGGCGGACAGGTTGCAGATTCCCCACTACGTGCTCGACTACGAGGCGCGCTTCGCCAAGGCCGTGATGGGCGAATTCGCCGACAGCTATCTTCAGGGCGAGACGCCGGTCCCGTGCGTCGCCTGCAACCAGAAGATCAAGTTCCACGATCTGTTGGAGACGGCCGCAGGGCTCGGTGCCGCGGCGCTCGCGACCGGCCATTATGTGAGGAGCAAGCCGGGCGCGACTGGATGGGAGCTTTACCGCGCCGCCGACAAGGAGCGCGACCAGAGCTATTTTCTCTTCGCCACCACGCGCGAGCAGCTTTCTTTCCTTCGCTTCCCGCTCGGGAGGCTTGATAAGGACGAGACGCGCAGACTGGCGCGAGACTTCGGGCTCGAAGTGGCGGAAAAATCCGACAGCCAGGACATCTGTTTCGTGCCGACCGGGCGTTACACGCAGGTTATCGAGCGCTTGCGTCCCGGTGCCGCCGAGGCCGGCAACATCGTCCATGTCGATGGCCGGGTGCTCGGCCGCCACAGCGGAATCATCAACTACACCATCGGGCAGCGGAAGGGGATCGGCGTGCCGGCGCAGGAGCCTCTCTATGTGCTGAGGCTCGATGCCTCGGCCCGCGAGGTGGTGGTCGGGCCGCGCGAAGCTTTGCGCACGCGCGTCATCAAGCTTCGCGACGTGAATTGGCTGGGCGATGAGCCCTTGGAGGCGTTTGCGGCGGCGGGCGAGGAGATCCTCGCCAGGATCAGGTCGAGCGGGCCCTTGCAGCCGGCAAGATTGAGCCTCGAGGAGGACGGCTTCACGGTCGAGTTCGCCCGTGGCGAGGACGGCGTTTCGCCCGGTCAGGCTTGCGTTTTCTATGCCGCGAGTGGCGGCGGGGAGCGGCTTCTCGGCGGCGGATGGATCAAGTCCGCGACAGGAGGAGCTGGGTTGGCGAAAGACGGCTTTGCGGCATCCGCGGCAAAAAGCGGAACCGAAAAGGCGTTGGCGGCCGTATCGCGGTAAGCCCGCCGATTAAGGCGGCGCTTCGAGGTCGGAGAGGAAACGTGGCACACAAGGCACCCGTCATGGACGCGGCTTCCGTTCGTCATGCCTATCGCCGCTGGGCACCAGTCTATGACTTCACTTTCGGCTTGATCGCCGAGGCGGGGCGCAAGCATGCCGTCCGCATCATCAATCGGCGGAAGGGCCGGGTGCTGGAGGTGGGCGTCGGCACCGGGCTCTCGCTCCCCTGCTATGGTGACCATCTCGCCATCACCGGCATCGATCTCTCCCCCGAGATGCTGGCCAAGGCGACACACAAGGTGGAGCGCAAGAAGCTCGGCAACGTCGTTGCCCTGCACGAGATGGATGCCGGCGCGCTCGCCTTTCCCGACGAGAGCTTCGACACGGTCGTCGCCATGTATGTCATGACCGTGGTGCCCGAGCCCGAGCGCGTGATGCGGGAGCTTGAGCGGGTCTGCGCGGCAGGGGGCGAGGTCATCCTCGTCAACCATTTCAGCCAGGACGAGGGGTTTCGCGGGTGGCTCGAGCGGAAGCTCGCGCCGTTCGCCGATCTCATCGGCTGGCGTCCGGTGTTCGGGCTCGACCAGGTGCTCGTCTGCGAGGACCTCCGCCTCGCCGAACGTCGGGCGCTCCGGCCATTAGGCCTCTTCACCATGCTGCGCTTCGTCAAGGAGCCTGGCTTTGGGCTTGCGCCGCAACTGGCTCAGAGCGCAAGGCTCCCCGCAAGGTCAAGGACGCGGATGGCGGTAAGTGCGAGGCTGCCCGAGCCCATCAGGGTGAGGATCAAATGGCAGGTCGCGCGCGCGCTGGTACATTGCCGGCGCTTGCTTGACAGCAATTATTGGCGATCCCTATATCGCCGATTGCAAAGCCAATTGGCGGAGTAGCTCAGCTGGTTAGAGCAGCGGAATCATAATCCGCGTGTCGGGGGTTCGAGTCCCTCCTCCGCTACCATTTGCCCACCTTGCATCGGTCCTCAGCGCTTGACGCTCAGTGCTTCCCAGTCGGCAAACGAAGGCTCTAAGGGTCGATACGGCTGATCTTCGAGCCTTCGAGGGTCAAATTGTACATGAGGCCCTTCTGATCGAGGATGAAGCCGATCACCGGACTCACGACCTGCTCGGTGTCGATGGCGCCGCCGACACCGACGGTGATGATCGTCACCGAGCCGTCGACGCCGATCTTCCACCCAGCCCGCTCCTCGAACCCGGCAAGTGCGTCCCGGGTCATGAACATGATGATGACGGACCGCTGCTGCACGCCAAGCTGAAAGCCGAACGAAGCAGAGATCAGGTTGTAGTAGCCCTCGACTCTTTGCTGATTGAGCAGAATGCCCTCGCCATATTCGCCGCCAATTCCGAACCCCGCCTTGATGACGGAGGGAAATACCAGGATCCCCGCAGCTTTGTTGGCGAGCTCGCGCGCACCTGGAACCTGGCGGACAAAACTGTGAAGGGTCTCATTAGCGTCCGCTTCGATCGCGGCGGCCGAAGCGGCTTCGCTCATGCGCGGGCCGGCGACGAATGCCGTCACCATCAGGAGAACGACGCATAGTGCTTTGAGCAGGGTGTTCATGGACAAAGCCTCCCGAGGAATCGCTTAAGTCTCAGCCTAACACCGCCATATGGGCAGCCCATAGATGGCCGCAATGTGGCTTTTGGTTTGAGCATGATCTTATCGGAAAACCGGTTCCCACTTTTCCGGATCAGGCTCTAGGCGACGTGGGTCGCCAGATCGCCCTTGACCCGGCGGGGATGGGTGAAGACCTCGAACCCGTCCTTGCGTGCGATCGCCACCAGCGTCATGCCGCAGGCCTCGGCCATGCGCACCGCCAAGGCCGTCGGCGCCGATACGGCGACAATGACCGGCGCACCGATTGCGGCAGATTTCTGCACCATCTCGATGGACACGCGGCTGGTCAGGACCACGAGACCCGATCGCGCCGTCGCGCCCTCGCGCGCGAGCGCCCCGGCGAGTTTGTCGAGCGCGTTGTGGCGTCCGACATCCTCTCGTATCGCGACGAGGCCGCGCTCAGGCTCCCAAAAGCCCGCGGCATGCACTGCCCGTGTCTCGCGATTTAGGACCTGCAGCGGGAGGAGGGAGTCGACGGCAGTCATGATCTGATCTGGCGTGAACGCGCGGCCTTCGCCGACGGCGGGCGGCGGCCGCATCGCCTCGACGAGGCTTTCCACGCCACAGAGCCCGCAGCCCGTGGGACCCGCCATCTTCCTTCGCCGCCCCAAGAATTTCGCGGCGTCAGGCGCCTTCAACCAGATGCGCAGCTCGACGCCAATCTCCTCCTCGACGATGTCGATGCTGTCGATCGCATCGATCGAGGGGATGACGCCTTCCGTCAGGCTGAAGCCTATGGCGAAATCCTCGAGGTCCTGGGGCGTGGCCATCATCACCGCATAGGAGGCAGTGTTGTAGGTGAAGGCGACCGCCGTTTCCTCAGGGATGGCGCGCTCGCCTTCGGCGCCGCCCGAGGCGCGCCAGATGGAGCGGGAAACGCGAACGACAGGCCGTGGCAAGGGCTGCTCCGTCGAGCTTGATCGGCTGAAAGCTAGTCCGTTGCCCTTGGGGTTACAAGCGCTCGCACGGCGGCGCTACGCTGCTATGACGCGTTTGCCGCTGTTTTCGTCTAGAAGTCAGCCGGACCTCTGGAGGGAGCCTACGGCATGCCGTTGCTTTTTCGCTCAACACTGATCGCTGCGCTCGCTCTGGCGGCACTTCTTGCCGGCAAGACCGGGGCCGGGGCCGCAGAGGACAAGGAGCGCAGTCCTTGCACCGAGGACGCCATGCTCGTGTTCGATGCCTCCGGTTCCATGGCCGGCAATCTCAACCAAGGCATCTCAACGATCATACCTCGCATCGACGAGGTGCGGTCCGCGCTCGCCGAGGTGCTCCCGGCCATTACCCGCTTCCGCCGCGTGGGGCTCATTACCTATGGTCCGGGGCCCTACCAGCAATGTAACGTCGAGCTCGTTTTCAAACCGACGCCGGATGCGGCGGGGCTCATCATGCAGGAGGTGAACGCTTTGAACCCGGCGGGCAAGACGCCGCTGGCGGCGGCCGTAGAGCAGGCCGCCGAAGTGCTCGACTACCAAGCGAAGCCGGGCCTGATTGTCGTCTTGACCGACGGCGAGGAAACCTGCGGGGGGTCGCCTTGCGGCCTCGGCAAAGAGCTCCATGCCGAGGCGGTGCAGCTCACCGTCCACGTCATCGGCTTCCGCATGAAGAATTTCTCCTGGACGGGCGAGCAAAGCATCCTCGACGTCAAGTGTCTCGCCGAGCAAAATGGCGGCCTCTACATCGATGCCGAGGCAAAGCAGGATCTGATCGACGCTCTGGAGAAGACGCTCGGCTGCCCGATGTTGTCGCAGCGCATTGGGCGGTAGTGCTCAATACAGCAGGTATGGCCTGATGGCCTGCGCGAATTCCGCCACGCCCGGCCGCCAGCTCTCCGCGATCTCTTCGAGCGGGACCTGTCGCTCGATCTGCTTTCGCAGCGTCGGCGAGCCCGCCAGGATGTCGATGGGCATCTTGTCATGCTCGTATTCGTACGGAGGGTCGCGCCATTTGAATCGATCGGGCGCCTAGCCGCAGCACTCACGCATGAGCGACACGCCGGCCTTCACCGGCTCGAACTCTTGCCTCGAGGTCACGTGGATCTGGCAGCCGCCGCATGTCGCCCGCGCATGTTTCTGGAAGGTGGGCTCGAACATCACCGCGCGGAAGTGGACCCCCTCCAGTCCAATACCGTTCATGCGTGCTGCAAGCTGCTCGCCGTCGAGCCAAGGGGCGCCGATCAGCTCGAAGGGACGCGTCGTGCCGCGGCCTTCCGATACCATGGTGCCTTCGAACAGCACCGTCCCCGGATAGACGATGGCCGTGTCCAGCGTCGGCATGTTGGGCGAGGGCATCACCCAGGACAGCCCGGTCTCATCCCAATACATGTCGCGCGACCAGCCTTCCATGGGCACGATTTCGAGCTCGGCGCCGATGCCGTGATGCTCGTTGAACAGGCGGGCAAGCTCGGCGACGGTCATGCCGTGCCGCATGGGCATGGGAAACTGTCCCACGAAGGATTCGTAGCCCCCTTCCAGCATAGGTCCTTCGATCGCCATGCCGCCGATCGGATTGGGCCGGTCGCAGACGATGACGGGGAGTCCTTTCCGCGCGGCGGCGCGCAAACAATTGGCCATGGTGTAGATGAAGGTGTAGATGCGCGCGCCCACGTCCTGGAGATCGATGACGAGCACATCGATCAGGTCGAGCATCTCTTGCGTCGGCTCGCGCGTCTCGCTGTAGAGCGAGAAGATCGGCACATTGCGCCGCGGATCCTTGGCGTGAGGACTCTCGATCATATTGTCCTGAAGGTCCGACCGGAAACCGTGCTGCGGGCCAAAGATCGCGGCGAGCTTGTAGTCGGGCGAGGTGCCGAGGCGATCGACGATATGGCGAAAGCCGTGGTCGATCGAGGCGGGATTGGCAAGCACGCCGACCCGCAAGCCATTGAGGCGCGGCGAGGCGATCAGGCGTTCGGACCCGAGCAACATGATGTCACGAGGGACGAGGCAAGGGGGAGGGGGGCCGTAGGCCCACGCAATCAACCTGCTTCATAGGGGCCTCCCCGGCTAGCGACAGTTTGAGGCATCACGCCTGGTCCCGCGGGTTTGAAACTTGGATCACGCTATGGTAGTCGGCGACGGGGCCGACAGGAAGCCTGAGGGGACTTCCCCAAACCTACAAAAATCGAGGCCTGGCGCGTCCAGACCTCTATGCCCGATTTGGCCGCTTCTGCTGGTAGAATGCGGTAAAGAGCCTCGGTGGAGATCGCATGAGCAAAGAGCGTACGCAAGCCGTTCCGGCCTTCATTGACCTCGCTGCGCAGCGCGAACAGCTTGGCGACAGCGTCGAGCGGGCGATCTCCGCGGTGCTGAAGCACGGTCAATTCATCTTGGGGCCTGAGGTCGCCGAGCTCGAGCGGCAGCTTGCTTCGTTCTGCGGCGCGCGACATTGCATCACTTGCGCCAACGGGACCGACGCGCTGCTGCTGGCCCTGATGGCCGAGGCCATCGGCAAAGGCGATGCCGTGTTCGTGCCCGCTTTCACCTTTGTCGCCACCGTCGAGGTGGCGGTCCTGGCAGGCGCCACGCCGGTCTTCGTCGACGTGCGTCAAGACAGCTTCAACCTGGACGTGGAGAGTCTTGAGGCCGCAATCGGCGAAGCCAAGCGGCGCGGGCTGAAGCCCCGTTGTGTCATCCCGGTCGACCTCTACGGCCAGCCGGCCGACTATAAAGCCATTGGCGAGGTCGCCGCGGCGCACGGGCTCTTGGTGGTCGCCGATGCCGCGCAGAGCTTCGGTGCAAGCCGCGACGGGCGAAAGGTCGGCACGCTTGCGCCCTACACGGCGACGAGCTTCTATCCGTCGAAGCCGCTCGGCGGCTACGGCGATGGCGGGGCCGTGTTCACCGACGACGATGACAGAGCGGGGCGGCTCCGCGCGCTCCGTAACCACGGCAAGGGGCCCGACCAGCCGGAAACGGAGCTTGTCGGCCTGAATAGCCGGCTCGAACTCGATCCAGGCCGCGGTCCTCCTTGAGAAGCTCCGGCTGTTCCCGCGGGAGATCGTGGCCCGCCAGGAGCGCGCTGAGCGCTACGCCGAAGGTCTCGGCTCGGTCGTCAAGGTGCCCGAGCTGATGGCGGGAGCGACATCGGTCTGGGCCCAATACACGATCATCACCGAGCGGCGCGACGAGCTTGCCAAAGCCTGCCGCGAGGCCGGCGTTCCCACCGCCATCCACTATGCGAACGCGCTCAATAGTCTCCCGCCATACCGCCAGGTTCTCGCAGCACCGGCTGGGCTTTGTCAGGCTGAGTGGCTGGCAGAGCGCGTGATCAGCCTTCCCATGCATCCCTATCTCAGCGACGAGACGCAAGACCTGATCATCGGCACGGTGCGCCGGGCGCTGACCTCACGTAAGGCAGGCGTTGCCCATGCGGCCGAGTAGGGGGCACCGGTAACGGCCATGGCAGATCAAGTTCGTGTCGCCGTGGTTGGCTCCGGCTATTTTGGCCGCTTTCACGCCGAACACTATGCTCGCAACCCACGCGCAGAGCTTGTCGCCGTCGTCGACACTGACGAGGACCGTGCCCGAGCGGTCGCTAAAGAGTTCGGCGCCGAGGCGGCGTTTGACTATCGCAGCATCCTCGGCCGGGTCGATGCGGTGAGCGTTGCCGTGCCGACGCCGCTCCACTACGAGGTCGCGCGCGAGTTCATCGAGGCCGGTATCCACGTTCTGGTGGAGAAGCCGATCACCGACAGTTTCGAAACCGGGCACATGCTCGCAAGCCTTGCCGAGGAGCGAAAGGCGGTGCTGCAGGTTGGCCATATCGAGCGCTTCTCCAGCGCCTATCGCACCCTCGCCAAGATCATCGCCGATCCCCTCTATTTCGAGAGCTACCGTATCGCGCCATGGAAGAAACGCGGGGTGGAGGTCGACGTGATTCTCGACCTGATGATCCATGACATCGATATGATCATCGGCCTCGTCAACTCGCCGGTTGCCCAAGTGGACGCCGTCGGTACGCCGGTGCTCGGCAAGAGGATCGACCTCGCCAATGCCCGCATCACTTTCGAGTCGGGCTGCATCGCCAACGTCACCGCAAGCCGGGTCAGCTACAAGACCGAGCGGCGCATGCGCGTGTTCGCGCGCAACCACTATTTGAGCTGCGATCTCGGCGAGGGACGTATCTCCGGCTACCGTCTGCGCGGCGATCCGATGACCGACGGGCTCGCGGCAATCGCCACCGAGACCTACGAGATCGAGAAGCAGGATAGTCTTGCCAACGAGATCGACGCCTTCCTCGACTGCATCGCCACGGGCCGCAAGCCCTTGGTCGATGGGCGGGCCGGGTGCGAAGCTCTGCGCGTCGCCAGCATGATCAACGAGAGCATCGAGCATCACCTCAAAAGAGTGCAGAGCCCGCCAAGCCCTTCGGCGGTTGGGACAGGCCGGCCGTAAGCACTAGTCCGCGCTGGAGATGAGTGCTTGGCTCGCCGGAACGACGCCGCGAACGACATCGAGCACAACTTTGGCGGCGCGCTCGCTGGGCGAGGGTATGCGGTCGCCGAGAGCTCTCACCACCTCCTTGAACGCCTTCTGCTGCGACTTCCGAACCTGCTTTGAGCTCAGAATGTCAATCACAGCCTCCGCGATCTTCGGGCCGGTGCAATCTTCCTGAAGGCACTCCGGCACCACCTGCCGTCCGGCGAGCAAGTTCACCAGCGAAGCGTGCTCGACGCTGACCCCCATCCGGCGGACTAGAAAGGCAGATGTCGGGCTGATGCGATAGGCGACTACCATCGGCACATCGGCGAGGGCAAGTTCGAGCGTCACGGTTCCCGATTTGGCCATGGCGGCATTTGCTGCGGCAAAGGCGTCGAAGCGTTCCGCCCTGTCGATGATCAGGACTGCCGGCAAGGGCCAAGCCTGCGTGATGTCCCTCACCACTTGGGCCACGGAATCGACCACCGGAATGACGATGCGAAGGCCAGGATATTTCTCTTTGAGAAGCATGAGCGCGTCGCCGAAGACGGGAAGCATGCGGCGCACTTCGCCGGCCCTGCTGCCGGGGAGGACGCAAAGGACAGGGGCGTCAGGCGAAAGCCCGTGTCGCGTCCTGAAGGCCGGACCGTCGCCGCGCTCCGCCCCGGCGTCGATGGCCGGATGGCCGACATAAGTGCAGGGGATGCCGTACTCCGCGAAGAAGGGAACCTCGAAGGGCAGAAGCGCCATGATGTGATCGACCCGCTTCCTCAGCTTTCGCGCCCGGAACGGCCCCCAGGCCCAAAGCTGGGGCGCGACGTAATGGATGACCGGGATGCCGGAGCCACGGAGATGGTGAGCAAGCCTGAGACAAAAGCCCGGCGAATCGACGGTCACGACGGCATCGGGCTTGAGCCGCCGCGCCGCCGCGGTCGTCTCGTTGAGACGCCTGACGAGACGCGGCAGATGAGGCAAGACCTCGGCGAGCCCCATCACGGAGAGGTCGCTCATGGGAAAGAGGCTGACGAGCCCTTGGCTTGCGCTTTGCGGGCCGCCGACGCCGGCAAAACGGATGCGGCCGCCCGTCTCGCGCTTGAGCGCGCCCATCAGCCGGCCGGCGAGATTGTCTCCGGACGCCTCGCCTGAGACGATAAAGATCAGCTTCTCCCGTCTGTCCATGCCAACTCCACACCTAAGCCCGCGCGCCGCCGAATGAGGCGGGGAGCCGTCAAATTGCCGTGGGGCCTAATTCAAACATCCCGCCATGACAGGAAAGTTGCGGCCTGGCCATGCCTCATACCGTCCCGGTCGAGGAGCTCCCAGACGACCCCGTCCTCGATGATAAAGCGCCGACCGGACCTCGCAACGCGCAGCCCCTGATAGCCGGACAGGAAGCCGTTGCGTGCAACTTCCTGCAACAGCGCCTGCCGTTGGGCCCGATCGGGCGCTTCGGCCGATAGCCGCGACGGCAGCGACATGAACTCCTCCCAGGAATATTCGAAACATGTTTGCGCCGCCTTGTTGGCGTAGATGAATTTTGGGTCGTGGTCGGTGCCGTGCGCGACGACGACGAACGGCGCCTCGCGATACAACCAGTCGGCATCCGTTGCAGGCGGAACGAGAGGCGCTCCCACCAAGCGCGCGTAGCTGTCCGTCAGCAAGGCAAAGAAGCCCGGGGTCGGTCGATAGGTCCACAAATCGGCGCTTTGGTGCGATCGTCATCGCGCAGCTTCTCACAGCATGCTCTTGGCGTAGAGGTCGGTGCGGCGGTCGCGGAAGAAGCCCCAATCGGCGCGGTAGCGCGCGATCTCGGCAAGATCGAAGCTATGCACGAGCACGCCCTCGTCATGAGTCGCCGAAGCTCTCGACCAGCTCCCCCTTATGGTCGGCGATGAAGGAATGGCCGTAATAGCTCTGCGTGGCGCCGTCGTTCTCTTCGATCCCGACGCGGTTTGCTGCCACAATGGGCACGGCGTTTGCCACCGCATGGCCCTGCATCGCGCGCTGCCACTGAAGGTGGGTATCGATCGTGAGGTCTTGCGGCTCTGAGCCGATGGCCGTGGGGTAGAACAGGATCTCGGCGCCTTCCAGAACCATGGCGCGCGCCGCCTCCGGGTACCACTGATCCCAGCAAATGCCGATGCCGATCACCCCAGCCTGCGTCTTCCAGGCCTTGAAGCCGGTGTCGCCCGGGCGGAAGTAATATTTCTCCTGATAGCCCGGACCGTCAGGGATGTGGCTCTTGCGATAGACGCCAAGGATCTCGCCGTCGGCGTCGGCCACCGCCACGCTGTTGTAATAGCGCGGACCGTCCTTCTCGAAGAAGGAGATGGGAATAACCACGCGCAGCTCTCTCGCCAGCTCTTGCAGCGCCAGCACGGAAGGGTGCTCCTGCGCGGGCGTGGGCGAATTCGAACCATTTCGGATTCTGCCGCGTGGGGAAATAGATGCTCTGGAACAGCTCGGGCGGCAGGATGACTTGCGCGCCTCGCCGCGCGGCCTCGCGGACGAAGCCCTCGGTCTTGGCGATATTGGCCTTCATGTCGTGGCCGAAGGACGACTGGATGGCCGCCACCGTGATCATGCGTTTCGTCATCTACGCGCGGCTCCTGCTGAGTGATGCAATGAAACGACCCGCCGCCCGCAATCCCTGAGCCGAGAAGGCTCTCTCGAGGGGAGGCCTATGACCTTGCGGTCGGAGAAGACCGCCTGCAAGGCCTCGACCGCGCGCTCCGCCGAAGCCGTGCCGTAGACCGGCACGACCACCACGCCGTTGGCGATGACGAAGTTCACATGCGAGGCCGGGGCGAGCTCTCCAGTGTCGTCGATGACCAAGCCGGGGCTCGGAATACGGATCACTTCGAGTTTGCGCCCCAGTGCGTCGGTCGCCGCTTCGAGTGTACGTGCGATCTCGTCCAGGTTCTCCGCATTAGGATCATCGGCGCCGGCAGGGGATTGGCAGACGACGCGGCCTGGGCCGACGAAGCGGGCGATGGCGTCGATATGGCCGTCGGTATGATCGTTGACGAGGCCTCGGTCGAGCCAGATGACTTTCTTCGCGCCGAAAGCGTCGCGCAGCGCCGCTTCCGCCTGCGTTTCCGTCCAGCCGTTGCGATTTTCATTGAGCAGCGTCTGCCGCGTGGTGAGGATCGTGCCCTCACCGTCCTGCTCGACGGCGCCTCCTTCCAGCACGAAGTCGAATTTGCGGATCGGCGCGCCGGCAAGGCGCGCGATGTCGTCGCCGACGGTGGCGTCGTCGGGAAGGTCGAACTTGCCGCCCCAGCCATTGGTCCTGAATCTGAGCGCGACCGCGCCGTCCTCCATTCGCGCAAAAATCGGGCCGGTGTCGCGGAGCCAGATATCGCCGTAGCGTGCGGGAACGATCTCGGCTACGCCGCCCGTTTCCGCGCGAGCCGACGCCTCGGCTTCAACGCCCGCCACCAGCAAGCGCACGCGGTTCGATCGGCCAAGCGCGCGCACCAGCGCCGCCACGTCGCGGCGCGGGCTCGCCAAGTCGCCGTTCCATTGGTCAGGATCGGCGGGCCAAGCGGTCCAGATGGCCTTTTGCGGCGCCCATTCCGCGGGAACGGAGATCGTTCTTTCGGTCACGGCAATTTCCATGAAATCTACCTATAGATGGGCGAGGCCTTCCGCTACCATTCCCCGCATCTTGCCCCTCACATCTCGGCTTAAGGTGTGGCGGACCCCCATGGCTGGATAAGGACGCGACATGATTTTCCGGCAGCTGTTCGACTCGACTTCGAGCACCTATACCTATCTTCTCGCCAGCCGCCATGGCGGGGAGGCGCTCATCATCGACCCCGTCCTCGAACGGGTCGACCGCTACATTCAGCTTCTGAAGGAGCTCGACTTGCGGCTGGTGAAGGCGATCGACACGCATCTCCACGCCGACCACATCACGGGCCTCGAAGCGCTGCGCGAGCGCACGCGTTGCATCACGGTGATGGGCGAGCAGACCAAGGCTGACGTGGTCTCCATAAGGGTCGGCGACGGCGACCGCGTCGGCATCGAGGGGCTTAGCCTCGAGGCGCTCTATACGCCGGGTCACACCGACGATTCTTACAGCTACATCATGGCCGACCGGGTGTTCACCGGCGACACCCTCCTGATCAGGGGCACCGGCCGCACCGACTTCCAGAACGGCGACCCGCGGGCGCAATACGACTCGCTGTTCGGGCGCCTGCTCAAGCTTCCCGACGAGACGATGGTCTATCCGGCGCACGACTATAAAGGCGACACCGTCTCGACCATCGGCGAGGAGAAGGCCTTCAATCCGCGGCTCCAGGTGAAGTCGGTCGATGAGTATGTCGACCTCATGAATAATCTCAACCTGCCTAACCCCAAAATGATGGACGTCGCCGTCCCCGCCAATATGCGCATCGGGCTCGCCCAGCAGATTGTCGCGGGCAAAGGCTGGGCGATCAGCGCCGACGAGGCGAAAATTCTCTTGAGCCAACCTGAGGTCGCTTTGATCGACCTCAGAGAGGACCAGGAGAGGCGGAAGCACGGGATCATTCCCGGATCTCTGCATGTTCCCTATCAGGACGTGGAAGGGAGTCTGAAAGCGGACGGCCTCTTGCAGCAGCTGGCGAGAGCCGCGGGAAAACGCCTCGTTTTCTATTGCGCCTTTGGCGAGCGGTCGGCCATGGCGGTACAGGCGGCGCAGGCTGCGGGGCTTGCCACCTCGCGCCACATTCATGGCGGAATGCAAGCCTGGCAGCAGGCTCAAGGACCTCTGACCCGCTGAGCCTCCACTTGCGGGCTCGACGCCGCAAAAATAAGCCACTAAGAAAACGGTTATGTCCAAGTCCCCCCTTCGCGTTGCCGCAGGCCTCGCGGCCTTACTCCCCTCACTTGCGTCCTTCCCGGCGGCCACGCTCGCCAACGTGAAAGTGTGCCGCAGCCTCGAGCAGCGCTACGAGCAGATCGAGCGCGGCGCGAGCACCCTCGAAATCAACGCCATGCTGTTTTCCGCAGCCGACAAAGGCTGCCTCGACCTGGCCAAACTCCTTCTCAGCGAGGGCGCCTCGGTCGAGGCGCGCGATCGTCTCGGTGCCAAGCCGCTGGCGCGAGCGGCTGCAGCCGGTCAGGCCGAGATCGTCACGCTGTTGCTGGAGCACGGCGCGCCGATCGATGCGCGCGATCTCGATGGCTCGACCGCGCTCTATAAGGCGGCGGAGACGGGCCGGCTGCCGATGGTGCGGCTCCTGATGGAGCGCGGCGCCGATATCAACCTGCCCGGACGTAACGGCATCACGCCGTTGTCCGCCGCGGCCTATATGGGCAGCGCGCCCATCGTGGAGTTTCTTGATCGAGCAAGGGCGCCGATCCGAAGGTGATCGACGACACGCAAAAGGCGGCAATCGTCTATGCCGCAGGCCGGGGCTTCTCCGCCGTCGCGCGCCTCCTGCTCGACCATGGCGTCGATATCAACGCCAAATACGGCAACGATCTGACCGTACTGATGTGGGCGGCGGGGCACTCGGCAGAGGCCGGCGTGAAAGACGTGGAGCAGGTCATGACGCTGTTTATCGAACGCGGCGCGCGCCTCGACGACCAGGATAATCGCGGGCGTACCGCGCTGATGATCGCGGCCGAGCTTGGCCATGCGTCAGCCGTCGATCTGTTGCTTGCGCATGGGGCCGACAAGAGCCTCAAGGACAAGCAGGGCAAGACGGCGAGCGATCTCACCTCGCTGACCGCGCTCCGCGCGAAGCTCGCAGGCCGCTAAGCCTTAACGCCCGCTGCCGAGATATTGGTCGATCTGAAGGCCCGCGAGATATTCGGCGAGCGCGGTCAAGTCCTCGGGTGATGTCGCCTTCATGAGGTCAGACATGCCGGGATTGTTGCCCCGTTTGCCGTCGCGAAAGTCCGCCATGGTCTTGGCGAGATAGTCGCGCTGCTGCCCGGCAAGCCGGGCGGTGGTGCCGTCACCCTGATAGTGGGCGAGGTGGCAACCTGGGCAACCGACGGACGCACTGGCGGTTAGAGCTTTGGTGGCGACGTCCTTCGGCGCTTCCGGTTGCTGCAGATTGGGCCATTTCAGTTTCGTGAAGTGCGCAGCCAGCGCGAGCAGGTCATCCTTTTCCAGGGTCGCGGCCATGGGCGACATCAACTCGTTCTTGCGCGTCCCGCTCTTGAAGTCGCGAAGCTGCAAATAGAGATAGCCTTCGTTCTGACCCCAGATCACCGGCGTCGTCTTGTTGACGGGAATGCCTTGCTCGCCATGGCAGGTGGCGCAGAGCTTCGCCTTGTCAGCGACGGCATCGGCGGCGAGCGCGCTCCCACTCATGGCCAAGAGCAACGCGAGCAGAAGTGTGAGTTCGACGCTCATGGCGGCGGCAACGCGAGCAGAAGTGTGAGTTTGACGCTCATGGCGGCGGCAACTCGCAACATCGCGCAACTGTTCCTCGTCATGAAAAGGACGGGGCGTTTGATGCCCCGTCCTTCTTTTAGTCCAGCTGCGTCCGCTTGTCGCGGACGCAAAAGGCAACGATCAGTCGACCGTGAAGGCGATGATGTTGTTGCCGCGCTTGAAGTCGATCTGGGTGTTACCGCCCGCACCGACGACGATGTATTGCTTGCCGTCGACCGAGTAGGACGCCGGCGGCGCATTGACGCCAGCCCCTGCAAAGAACGACCACAGCACCTTGCCGGTCTTGGCATCATAGGCCCTGAACCAGCCATCGCCTTCGCCGGTGAACATGAGACCGCCGGCGGTGGTGAGCGCGCCGCCCATCATCGGCAACGGCGTCTTCACCTGCCAGGCGATCTTGCCGGTGTTGTAGTCGACGGCGGTGACGTTGCCGAACGACGCCTCGGTGGCGATCACTTTGAACGCGCCGCCGAGCCAGAGCTTGCCGCCCGGATAGGGCGAGCTCTCGACGGCATAGGTCATCGGCTGATGCAGGTTGACCGCATAGGTCAGCCCGAGCTCGGGGTTGACCGCCATCGGCGACCACTCGACACCGCCATTGGCGCCGGGCAGCATGCGGGCGCCTTCCTTGGTCGGCAAGGTCCACATGCCCTCTTGCGACACCATCGCTTCTGAGAAGCGAATGAGGCTGCAATCCTTGCGGTTGTGCACATAGACATGGCCGGTCTTGCCACCGTGAATGACGCCAGGGATGACGTTGCCGTCCTTGTCCTTCACATCCACCAGGATCGTAGGGCTGACAGCATCCAGATCCCAGACGTCATGGGCGATGTATTGGAAGTGGCAGACATATTTGCCGGTGTCGAGATCGACCGATACGAGCGACTCCGTGTAGAGATTGTCGCCGGGCCGGATCGAGCCGTCGAGGTCAGGCGAAGGATTGCCGACCACGAAGTAGATGCGATTGGTCTTGAGATCGACCGACGGATTCTGCCACACGCCACCGCCGACTGTCTTGTAAGGATCGCCCGTCTTGGCCAACTGGGCCTTCTCGGCCGCGATGTCGCGATGCATGTCTTTGCCCGTGGCGTCCGTGGTCGCCCACACGCCAACGGAGTTCTCGGGAGTTGTGTCGAAATTCCAGATGAGCTTGCCGGTCTTGGCGTCATAAGCGCGGACGAAGCCGCGGATGCCGTATTCGCCGCCATTCGTGCCGATCAAGATCTTGCCGTTGACGGCAGTCGGCGCCATGGTCTCGCTGTAACCCTTCTCGGGATCGGCGATATCGGTCTGCCAAACGACGCTGCCCGTCTTGGCATCGAGGGCGACGAGCTTGGAGTCGAGGGTTGCCATATAAACCTTGTCGTCATAGACGGCCACGCCGCGATTGTTCGGGCCGCAGCAATAGGTCGTGACCGGACCCATGGCGTGCTTGTAGTGCCAGTATTGCTCGCCGGTCTTAGCGTTGAGCGCATAAACGTGGTTGAACGACGTGGTGATGTACATCACGCCGTTGACGACGATCGGCGTCGTCTCCTGGGATTCCTTCACCTCGGTCTGGAAGATCCAGGCGGGATGAAGCTTGCCCACATTCGACGTGTTGATTTGCTTGCCGGGATAGTAGCGGGTCTGGTTGTAATTGCCGTTGGTGTGAAGGAAGTTGTTTTCATCGCCTGCCGCAGCGTTGAGTTGCTCCTGCGAAACGGGAGCGGCTGGCGCCCCCGGATCCGCTGACCATGCCTGGCTGCTGATCGCCCCGACCAAGCCTAACACCAGCGCGCCGGTAAGCGCGCCAACCTTATCAACTCACCATCTGATCCTCCCTTGGGTGTGGTCCCGATTTGGCCGAGCAGATCGGCCGCTCCAGTCGGGTTCGCACGGGAAAAAGACTGCGCGCGGCCCTGCCATTTGTCAATGCAGCGCTTGCTCAGGAGTCCAATCTGGTCGGCGAGTAGGCAGCGAGATTTGCCACCCTTGGCTGCGTTTGTTGCTGTTTTGCCCGCAAGCAAGCGGGTAGATTTGAAGCGAAGCGCAGCGTTTACCGGCGCGAAGATTTGTGACGAGCGTACAGGCTATTTTCCGAATGCAATTCCGACAATGTTATCAGTTGCGGGAACCGCGCAGTTCCCGGCCCCGGCACGCCCGCAAATCCCGGTGTCATTCCTGGTCGCTAATCTTGCCCTTGCTCTTTCTGCTGTTTGCGCCGCTGCCTCTTCTCGCCGAGACGGAAGGCGAGGATGAGGCGGCGCCGGTTCCGCCCGCCGGCGAGCTCACCACCGTGCCGATCGGCTATCTCAAGCAGGAGGTGAAGCGATTTATCCCGTTGTCGCGACTGAACGTGGAGCCGGAAGATTTGGGTATCGCCGGTGCGGAGATCGCGCTCAAGGACAACAACACCACGGGGCGCTTCACCAAGCAGCAATTTACCCTCGAGATCGAGCGCGTGCCGGCCGGGGGCGATGCCGTCCAAGCCCTCGAGACGCTCGTCGAGAGCGGCCACCATTTCGTGCTGGTGGATGCGCCGGCCGAGACCCTGTTGCGCCTGTCGGACGCGGTCAAAGACAAGGACGTGCTCCTGTTCAACATCCGCGCGCCCGACGTGAGCCTCCGCGAAGAAAATTGCCGGGCAAACGTGCTGCACACGGCGCCGGACCGCGCCATGCTCGCCGATGCGCTCGCCCAATATCTCGTGTGGAAAAAATGGCCGCGCTGGTTCGTGGTGAAGGGCGTTTTCCCCGAGGACCTTGCCTATCTCGACGCGCTGCGCCGTGCGGCGAAACGCTTCGGCGGCACGATCGTCGAGGAGCGCGAATACAAGGAGACGCCGGGCGCGCGCCGCTCGGACTCCGGTCAACTACAGATCCAACGGCAAATGCCGGTCTTCACGCAAGGAGCGCCGAGCTATGACGTGGTTGTCGTGGCCGATGAGAAAGAAGTCTTCGGCCCCTATCTGCCGTATCGCACCTGGGACCCCCGACCGGTGGCCGGCACCGCAGGTCTTACGGCCATGAGCTGGCACCCGGCGCACGAGCAATGGGGAGCGACGCAAATGCAGAACCGCTTCCAGCGCTTTGCCAAGCGCTTCATGCTGCCGCTCGATTATCAGGCCTGGGTGGCGGTGCGCGCCGTAGGCGAGAGCGCCTCGCGCGCGGGCTCCGACTTCGCCCCGATCAACGCCTATCTCCGCGGCGATGAGTTCGGGCTTGCGGCGTTCAAAGGCCAGAAGGTCACGTTCCGCACATGGGACGGGCAGCTCAGGCAGCCGATCATCGTCGCCGGTCCCGATCTGCCAGTGTCGATGTCGCCGCAAGAAGGCTTCCTGCACGAGCGTGCCGAGGTCGATACGCTCGGCATCGATGAGCCGGAGAGCAAATGCAAATTTCAATGAAGATTGAGCAGAAATCGCACGCCTGAATGGCGGCGTTGGTCGGGAGGACGACTGAGGATGGCGTTAAGCGCAGAACGAGCTGCGATCGTGATCGCCGCTACGATGGGTGTTATCTTCGCCGCGCATCCGGCCGCGGCTTATACCGTCTACATCTCCAACGAGAAGGGAAACTCAATCACCGTGCTCGACAGCGTGACGCTGGAGGTGAAGGAGACGATCCCCGTCGGTCAGCGCCCGCGCGGCATCATTTTGACCAACGACGACAAATATCTCCTCATTTGCGCGAGCGACGAGGACGCAGTGCAGATGCTCGACGTGACGAGCCGGGAGCTCGTTGGCGACCTGCCATCGGGTCCCGATCCCGAGCTGCTTGACCTTCATCCCTCGGGTAGCCCGGTCTATATCGCCAATGAGGACGACAATCTGCTTACGGTGATCGACCTCGCCGACAAGAAGGTGGTGGCGGAGGTGGAGGTCGGCGTCGAGCCGGAAGGCGTCGGGGTCAGCCCCGACGGCAAGACCGTGGTGGTGACCTCCGAGACCACGAATATGGCCCATTTCATCGACGCCGGGAGCTACGAGATCACCGACAACGTCCTGGTCGGGTCGAGGCCGCGCTTTGCCGAGTTTACCGCCGACGGAAGCCGGCTCTGGGTCACTTCCGAGGTGGCCGGAGTGGTGACGGTGATCGACGCCAAGACGCGCAAGACCATCAAGACGATCGGCTTCGCGATTCCGGGCGTTCAGCCCGAGCACATTCAGCCGGTCGGCGTCCGCATCACCAAGGATGGCGCCAAGGCCTTCGTGGCGCTGGGGCCGGCCAATCGCGTGGCGGTGATCGACGCCAAGACGCTCGAGGTGGAGGACTATCTGCTCGTCGGTCAGCGGGTCTGGCAACTTGCCTTCACCCCTGACGAGGCGCTGCTGTTCGTGACCAACGGCAACAGCAACGATGTCTCGGTAATCGACGTTCCCAACCTGAAAGTCGTCAAGTCGATCCCGGTCGGCACCGCGCCATGGGGGATTACCGTCTCGCGGCAGTGAGGCGCGAGCCTTACGCGCAGATGATTGTCACTTAGCGGATTGCCTTATCGACAGCGTTGGCGGAGCCTACGCCGCCGCAATCCATTCGCCCGCCACGTAGCCGAAGGCGACCGCATCGGGGTCACGCTTGGCGGCCAGCCGCAGCTTGTCCTCGGCGTCGACAACGAGGGCGCGATGTTTGGTGCTCTTGTCCTTGGGCCCGTCCTTGAAGCCGCTCAGGAGAATGATCTTCCTGCCGCGCATAACAATCTTCGGGAGTGCCATCCCACCTCCTCGACCTGCCCGGAAGATGTGCTCTGAAAGGCCTCGGGGGGTTCAGAGTCGCGCCTTCAAGGCAAGCGCTCAAACGGCGACCCCCACGTCAGCCACGATAACCATAGCAAGGAAATGCGACGATGGTAAGACTGGAAGCGCGAGAGGACGGAATTTTCGGATTCAATTTGCGGCAATTTCGTTGCGCGCTTCGGCAGTGCACAAAGTCGTCAGGCTTGTACTGCGATGCAGCATTAGGGGGACGCCTCGTTGCGGAGGAGCGCGGCAAGTCCCGCCGCGGTTTCGATGGGAGGGACCCAATTGAGCCGGGAAAGCGCCGAGGGATCGGCGACGAGTGAGCCGAACAGAGGCGCGCAGGTCTCGGCCTGCCCTGCGGCACGAAGCGCGCCTCTGAGCAAGGGCTTCGGCACGTAGAACAGCGCCGCCCGCCGCCCGAGGCCTTGGCGCATGGCTGCGATCATCGCGGCGATGGTGAGGGGCTTCGGGTCGGCGACGATGAGCGGGCGCTTCAGCGGCGCTTCCGCCGCCAGCACCTTGTCGACGGCCTCCACCAGATTGTCGAGGCCAAGCAATGAGTGCTCGGTTTTCAGCCCGGCAAGGGGGAGGGGATAGGGAGAGCGGGCGAGCTTGATCAGCCTTGCCATGTTTCCCTCGACGCCAGGCCCGTAGACAAGGGCGAGCCGGAGCGCCACCCAGTCGAGATCGGTCGCGGCGAGACCCTGCTCGGCAGCGAGCTTTGAGCGGCCGTAGGCGTCGGTGGGCTGGGGCTCCCGGTCCTCGGTCAGCACGCCTTCGGCGGTCGGACCGGACTGCGCCCTGATCGACGACAAGAAGACGAAGCGCCTGATCCTCGCGCGCTGCGCCGCCTTGGCGAATCCGACCGTGGCCTCGGTGTTGAGCAGGCGATAGTCATCCTCCGGCACGCCGGACATCGTGCTGGCAAGACCGGCGGTGTGGATCACCGCATCGACCTCGGCAAGCGCCTCGGCCATGTTGTAGGGGCGCGCCAGATCGCCGATCACGGCGCTGGCGCAGCCTTTCGGCAAATTGGTCGGGCGCCGGAGCAGCACCCGCAGGCGATAGCCCCGCTTCGGCAGCTCGTTGAGCAGATATTGGCCGATAAAGCCCGTGGCGCCGGTCAGCGCGACCAGGGGCTTCCGCGCCGGCTTACGATCGCTTCCCGCCGTTTGGCTCATGCTGCTCCTGCGCCGAGCCCGCTAGCCCGCGGGCCCGACCACTTGCAGCATCAGTTCACAACCGCATTGGGGCCTTAGCAAGCCCGCTCGCGCTCGCTCGATAGGCACTCGATAGGCAAGAGTTGATTGCTGATTGAGAACTTTGCGCCGCAAACGAAGTTTTTTTGCGGCGGCCTACGCGGGCAGCAGGACTTAGAATTTAGCGGTCACGGCCACGTCCAGCATGTGGCCCTCGAACGTGTTCTCGGCGTCGAACTCTTGATAGTACTTGGCGATGAAGGTGAGCGGATTTCTCGGATCGCCGACCATGTAGGTCACAATAGGTCCGGCGCCGTAAACACGGGACTCGAAGGAGCCGAGTCGCGCGCCGGCGCCGCTGTCGCCGGTGGTCTGGATCATGGCGTAACCGACCACGCCCAAGCCGAGCGGCCCGAAATTCTTGGTGATGGCACCCTCGAGATTGAGGATGTTGCCGGTTTCGTAGTCGGTCGCCGGATTCTCCCAGTTCACCGAATAGATCGCGGCGCCGTTCACCTGCCACCCTGTCTTCGGATCGAAATAGGTGGCCGCGATGCGATTCATCACTGCCCAATGGTTCAGGCTCGTATTGGCGAGCTGCTTCTTGCTGTATTCACCTGTCGGCGCGAAGCCGAATACGCCGACGTTCCAGTGGAAGTTGCCGGCGTTCCAGCCGAGCACGAGAGGGGCGAAGGCGGTGTCGCCTGGAGCAAGCTCGGTGTCGCCTGTCCTGAAGTCGAACGGCCCGAAGGTCCTGAAGCCGAACGGGCCGGTGAATTGAGGAATCCCGATGCCGACATCGACGTTCATGGCGACGACGCTCGGAACAACCGCAACTGCATAAGTTCCACCGAGGATCTTCCAGGGAGTCACGTAGGTCAGCGCGGCGAGGGTGGCGGTGTAATCCTCTTCCACGCCGATCTGAACGAAGCCGTTCAAGATCGTCGCGTTGACATCGCCTTCGTAATGATAGGCGTCGGCGCGGAAATAGAAGCCAGGCTGCGAAGGGACGACGCCCCCGAAAATATCGGTATAGCCCTTGACCCAGGGGCCAGTGCCGAATTCGGCCGCCTTGACGCTCCCGGTCCCGATCAGGCCCAGCAGCGCCGCGGCGCTGATGAGAACTGTTGCCTTACCCCCCGACATGGCCCCCGCTCAATGATCAGCGCAACATCCAAGCTTACGCTGTCTGCCGGCGCATTTCCACGCGATAGCCTCCGCTCCCGACGAGTTGCTATGGCGCGGATGCCGATTTGCAACAGTGTGGCAGGCCGCCGTGTGTCTCGATGCTTTTATTCGAAATGTCCGGGTGTCGAGGCTTGCCAAATGGCGCTTGAACCTCCTAGCGTCACAAAAAAAGGGCAATGTAGCGGCGCCCGATTTAGGCGCTGTGAAACAGGGAGGAGATCATGGATCAGGACTCACGCGACTCTCGCGCCAAACAAGAAGCCGGAAACGGCCTCGATCGCCGAACCATCCTGCTGAGCGGAGCCTCGCTGTTCGCGCTCTCGGCCGTCGGCGCAGTTCCGGCACAAGCGGAGGATCAGCCAAAGCCGCCAGTTTCGCAGCCGTCAGGAGCGCAGCCGAACATCGTCTTCATCATGGCCGACGATATCGGCTGGTTCAATATCGGCGCCTATCACCGCGGCATGATGGCGGGCAAGACGCCCAATCTCGACAAGCTCGCCACCGAAGGCATGCTGTTCACCGACTATTATGCCGAGGCCAGCTGCACCGCGGGCCGCGCCAATTTCATCACCGGGGAGCTGCCGATCCGCACCGGGCTCACCACCGTGGGCCAAGCGGGCGCCACCGTCGGCATGCCGGCGCAAGCGCCGACCATCGCCACCGCGCTGAAGGCCATGGGCTATGCCACCGGCCAGTTCGGCAAGAATCATCTCGGCGACCGCAACGAGTATCTGCCGACCGTGCACGGCTTCGACGAGTTCTGGGGCTATCTCTACCACCTCGACGCGATGGAGGACCCGTTCCACCGCAACTACCCGCAAGACCTTCGCGACAAGGTCGGCCCGCGCAATCTGCTGCATTGCCTCGCGAGCGACGAGGACGACCCGACCGTCGATCCGCGCTGGGGCAAGGTCGGCAAGCAGAAGATCACCGACGAAGGTCCGCTGCCGCCCAACCCGATCCACGGCATCAAATACAATATGGAGACGGTGGACGAGGTCATCCGCGAAAAGGCGCTGGCCTTCATCGACAAGGCGAAGGCCGACGGCAAGCCGTTCTTCCTCTATCTCAACCCCACGCGCATGCACATCGTCACGCATCTCTCCGAGAAATACGAGAGCATGCGCAACGCCCAGAACGGCTGGTCGATCGAGGAAGCCGGCATGGCGCAGCTCGACGACGTGGTCGGCGCCGTCATGCAGCATCTCAAGGACATGGGGGTCGACGACAACACCATCCTCGTGTTCTCGACCGACAACGGCGCGGAGAACTTCACCTGGCCCGATGGAGGGCAGACGCCGTTCGCCGGCGTGCCAAGGGCACCGCGCTTGAAGGCGGCTTCCGCGTGCCTTGCATCATGCGCTGGCCCGGCAAGGTTCCGGCCGGGAAGATCGAGAACGGCGTCATCTCGGGGCTCGACTGGTTCCCGACCTTCGTCGCGGCCGCGGGCAATCCCAACATCGTCGAGGAGCTGCTTGCCGGGAAAGACCTCGGCGGCACGACCTATCAAGGTGCATCTTGACGGCTACAACCAGCTCGACTTCCTCAGCGGCAAAGGTCCGTCGAAGCGGAACGAAATCTTCTACTTCACCGAGACCACGCTGGGCGCGGTGCGCATCGGCGACTACAAATACCGCTTCACCGACCAGCCCGGCGGCTGGCTCGGCAATACCATTCATCTCGACTGGCCGATCCTGACCAATCTCAAGCTCGATCCCTTCGAGCGCACCAGCACGCCCGAGCAGTCGATGTTCCAGGCGGAATGGTACACCTACGAGTTCTGGCGGTTCGTCTTCGTGCAGCAGGAGGTGGCGAAATTCGGCCAGAGCTTCATCGACTTCCCGCCGATGCAGACGCCCGCCTCGTTCAACCTCGAGGCCGTCAAGGAGCAGATCCTGAAGGCCATCCAGGCGCGGCAGGGCAAGTAGGGGAAGGCCGTGATCGGCCGCTATATCAAGCCCATCCTGCTCGTCACCGGCATCGCCACGGCGAGCATGATTGCGGCCTTCTTCGCCCCGTCGATGGTCTTGGGCCAGCTCTTCGTTGAGCCGCCCACGGACGCGGTCAGTCTCGCCGTCACGCGGCATTGGGGGGTACTCGTCTTCTGCTTCGGCGCGCTCCTCGTCTATGCCGCCTACCGTCGTGAGGCTCGCCAACCGGTGCTCATCGTCACCATAATCGAGAAGATTGTTCTCGTGGTGGGTCTCCTTCTCTTGCCGTTGCAACTGCGCTCCGGCGCCTATGTCGTAGCAGCTTCCGATGCCACCTTCTCATTGCTCTACATTTTGTATTTGGCTGGACTCTGAGGTGATCAGCTCATGCCGCTAAACCGTGCGCGTCTCGAAATTGCCAGCGCCTTCAGCTGGCGCCGTCTCTGCACCGTGCTGCTCGGTCTTGCTCTCTCCATTGGCGGATTAGCGCCGGCAGGAGCTGAAGCGTCCGATCCGCTGCCGTCATGGAACGATGGCGCTACGAAGCAGAGCGTCATCGACTTCGTCACGCGCGTCACGAAGGAAGGCGGTCCCGACTTTGTGGCGCCGCAAGACCGCGTCGCCACGATCGACAATGACGGCACGCTGTGGGTGGAGCAACCGATCTACACCCAATTCGCCTTCGCCATCGACCGGGTGAAGGCAACGGCGAACCAGCACCCGGAGTGGGCGACCCAGGAGCCGTTCAAGTCGGTCATCGCGGGCGATATGAAAGCTGTCGCCGCCATGGGCGAGAAGGGCATGGTGGAGATCGTGGCCGCGACCCATGCCGGCATGACCACGGCCGATTTCGACCAGACCGTGGAGCAATGGCTCGCCACGGCCAAGCACCCGCGCTTCAAGGTGCTCTATACCGACCTCGTCTACCAGCCGATGCTGGAGCTGCTCGACTATCTCCGCGCCAACGACTTCAAGGTCTTCATCGTCTCCGGCGGCGGGGTCGAGTTCATGCGGAACTTCGCCGACAAGACCTACGGAATTCCGCCCGAGCGGGTGATCGGCTCATCCGGCGTGACCCAGTATCAAATGTGGGACGCAAGCCCGGTGCTGGTGAAGCAGCCCAAGGTGCTGTTCGTCGACGACGGGCCCGGCAAGCCGGAAGGCATCAATCATTTCATCGGGCGGCAACCCATCTTCGCCTTCGGCAATTCCGACGGCGACAAGGAGATGCTGGAATGGACGGCGTTCTGCCAGCGCCTCTGCTTCATGGGCCTCGTGCATCACACCGACGCGGCGCGGGAATATGCCTATGACCGCAATTCCGACGTGGGCAAGCTCGACAAGGCGCTCGACGAGGCGACGGCCAAAGGCTGGACCGTGGTAGACATGAAGAACGACTGGAAAACGATCTTCCCCGCGGCAAAAGCGGGCCCTTAGGCGGCAAAGCTGCATGAGCATCGCGCGCAAGGTCAAGCGGGGCGGCGGTCCCAAGTCCAAGGCCAAGCCCGGCGGTGAGATGGTTTTCATTCCCGGGCGGCGAGTTCACCATGGGCTCGGACCATCACTATGCCGAGGAAAAGCCGGCCCATCGCGTCAAGGTCGATAGTTTCTGGATCGACACGACGCCGGTGACGAATGCCGAGTTCCGGCGCTTCGTCAGAGAGACCGGCCACGTCACCTTCGCCGAGATCGCGCCAGACCCTAAGGACTATCCCGGCGCGCTGCCGCATATGCTCCGCGCGGGCTCGCTCGTCTTCGTGAAGTCGAAGGGCCCGGTCGATCTCAAGAACTGGTCGAATTGGTGGACCTTCGGCTTCGGCGCGGATTGGCGCCATCCTTACGGTCCCGGAAGCTCAAACAAAGGGCTCGACGACCATCCCGTGGTGCATATCTCCTTATCGGGACGCCGAAGCCTACGCCAAATGGGCCGGCAAGGAACTGCCGACGGAGGCCGAATGGGAGTTCGCCGCGCGCGGCGGGCTCGACGGCGCGGAGTTTGCCTGGGGGAGTGAGCTTGTGCCGGGCGGCCAGTACATGGCCAACACCTGGCAGGGCGAGTTTCCCTGGCAGAACCTGCTCAGCGACGGCTACGAGACCACCTCGCCGGTCGGCAGCTACGCGCCGAACGGCTACGGGCTTTACGACATGATCGGCAATACCTGGGAATGGACCACGGACTGGTATGCCGCCAGTCACGTGCAGCAGAAATCGTGCTGCATGCCCGAGAATCCTCGCGGGCCACGCGAACAGGACAGCTACGATCCTTGCCAGCCCAACATCAAGATCCCGCGCAAGGTGATCAAGGGCGGCTCGTTCCTCTGCGCGCCGAGCTACTGCCGCCGCTACCGTCCGGCGGCGCGTCACGCCGAGCCGATCGACACCTCGACCTGCCATCTCAGCTTCCGCTGCATCAAACGCGAAAGGACCAGTGAGCGATGATTTCGGCAACAAGCATTAGCGGCGTGAAGCTTGCTGTCTTAATTGCTTGCGAGCCTGTGTGGCCTTGCCGCTGTCGCTCCCGGCCCGGGCTGAGACCTATCCGCCGATCCCGCCCTCTCTGACGACGCCAGATCAGGTCGAGACCTCGATCGGCACGCTGAAATTCCGCGACGGTATTCCGGATCAGGCGACCGCCGACAAGCTTTACGATCAGCTCGACCTCCAGCGCGGCGTCTCGGCCTTCCTCAACGGCCTGCGTGGTGTTTCGATCTATGCTGCACGCCAGGGCATGCGCGCTGCCGGCGCCAAGGACAATGAGGGCATTCTGATTTTTTCCGGCCTCATGGACGCGCAATCGCTGTTCCTCACCGCCAACGCCGACACGGTTTATTTCCTTGGCAATATCGACCTCTCCAAAGGGCCGATGGTGGTCGAAACGCCGCCCGACACGCTCGGGCTGTTCGACGATCTGTGGTTCCGCTGGGTGATCGACTTCGGCGCTCCGGGTCCGGATCGCGGGCTAGGCGGCAGATATTTGCTCCTGCCGCCCGGCTATGACGGTCCGTTGCCCGAAGGCGGCTATTTCATCGGCCGGCCGACCACGACCTCGGTCGCGCTGCTCGGCCGCGCCTTCCTGGTCAACAACGACCCGAAGCCGGCCGTAGAGACGATCAAGAACACGCTCAAGATCTATCCTTACGTGCCGGGATCCTATGGCACCAGCATTGGCTCCTTCGTGACCGGCAAGGCCCCGCTCGCCCCGTTGAGCAAGCCCGGCACGCTTGAATTCATCGAGGGCACCGGGCTCTCCATGAACACGATCCCGCCCAACGATTTTTCCTATTACGAAATGCTCGACGCGCTCGTGCAGGAGCAGCCGGCCGAAGCGCTCGAGCCAGAGATCGGCGGGCAGTTCGCGGCGATCGGCATCGTCAAGGGCAAGAAGTTCGCGCCCGACGCGCGCATGCGCAAAATCCTCACCGACGCCATCGCCATCGCCAATGGCGCCGGGCGCACGGTCGCCTTCATGCCGCGCGAGTCCGAGGGCTTCGGTTATTACAGCCCAACCTCGAAATGGCTGAACCCGCTCTTCGTCGGCGGCTACGACTTCATGCGGCCGCCGCCTGAGATCACCAAAGAGGGAGTGAAGCCATATCCTTACACGGGGGCCCATACGCTTGATGCGCGCGCCGCCTTCTTCTATGCCGCAACCGGCGTCACGCCGGCGATGGTCATGCGGCTGCCCGATGTCGGCTCGCAATATCTGTTCGGCATTCTGGATTCCAGCGGCGAGCCGTTCGATGGGGCCAAGACCTACAAGGTGACGCTGCCGCCGAACATCCCCGCGGCGAAGTTCTGGTCGTTCACGCTCTACGACAACCAGACCCGTTCGATGCTACAGACCGCGCAGCGCTTTCCGCGGGCCGGGAGCCAGAGCTTTCCGAGCCCCGCGGCCGAGCGCGAACGAAGACGGCTCGACCACGGTCTATTTCGGCCCGAAGAAGCCCGATGGCGTGAAGGACGGCAATTGGATTCAGACACTGCCCGGCAAAGGCTGGTTCGTGATCTTGCGGCTTTACAGCCCGCTCGAGCCCTTCTTCGACAAGAGCTGGCGTCCAAGCGAGATCGAGAAAGTGTCTGGCTGAGTCGACGGGCGGCGCGCCTATCGGAGGCGAGGGGAATGCTTAGGCTCCTGATGATCGTATCGGGCGGGTTCGAGGCGGCCTTCGGCGCATCCGCCATCCTTGCGACGCATACGTTGATCGGAGCGCTCGGGACGGAGGGGGGCGCGTCCGCGGTGTTTTTCGCGAGGGTCCTCGGCGCCGCGACCTTGGCGCTTGGCATAGCCGCGCTTCTTGCCCGCGATCATTTGGAGACCAAAGGCGGCCTCGCCGCTGCCTACGGACTTGCGCTTTATAATGTGCTCGCGGCTGGCCTCATCCTCTGGACTGCGGCGGTCGCTGGCCTTGGCGGCGCGGCGCTCTGGGGCGCCGGCCTCTTCCATGCCTTGATCGGCGTGCTGTTCGTCTATGCGCTTGCCACAGAGGCCGAATGACGGGCTGCTCTTTTCTCTAGTCGGCCTTCAACTCGCATTTATTCGTTTCGGCGGACCACTTGCAGCCCAAGGAGGTATCCGTGTCGCAAACGGTCTTGTCCTCGTGCGCGGCGCAGACGTCCTGAGCCTGAAGAGGGCCCGGGAAGCAACCGCGCTTCGCGACCGTCCCAGTGGCAGTTAGGGTCAGCCAGGCAAAGCGCGGAATCGCCGATCATGCAATTTTCCGGCGCGGCACTCGCATAGGTGCCCAGGCTTAGCGCCAAGGCTACGGCAATCAAAGCAACCATCATGTTTCGCATGTGTCCTCCGATGGTGGTGGGACCGATTATAGACTGCCTGTTTATGGCTGTTTATGGCCGATTGTGGCCTCCGGCGAATGTCTCCCACGGCCATAATTTTGCGCTAGTGTACTGTCTCTCAAGAGAAACCTACGGGCGGCACGAGGCTCTCCGTAAGACTGTTTGGCGTCGATGGGGGATGCGTTGGGGCGGGTGTTGTGGGCTCTGCTGCTGGCCGGAGCGTTGGCAGGCTGTGCCGCGGCCATTGCCCGCAATCCAGTACCCGCCTCGCTCGAGGGCGAGGCCGAGGTGGTGGGCATGGGCGCGGCCCCGATCCGCTTCTGGGGTGACCAGCTCCCGCCCAATTCCGACGCGCTCGTCAAGGAGAAGTGGGCGCAAGTCCGCGCGAGCCGGCCCGAGCTTCTCAGCAAGGGAAGGCGGCCGGTCGTCAATTTTCTTGCGCTGTCAGGGGGCGGCTCCGACGGCGCTTTCGGGGCAGGGGTGCTTGCCGGCTGGACCGCTTCAGGCCGGCGCCCGGAATTCGACGTCGTCACCGGCGTCTCGACCGGCGCGCTGACCGCGCCCTTCGCCTTTCTCGGGCCCCGCTACGATGAGGCCCTGAAGAAGGTCTTCACCCAATCCACCACCAAGGACATCGCCATTGCGCAGCCCATCAGAGGCCTGCTCGGCGGAGACTCGCTTGCGAGCAATGCGCCCTTGGCGGGGGTGGTCGCCTTCTATGTCGATGAGGGCTTCCTGCAGCAGGTGGCCGATGAGCACCGAAAGGGACGCCGGCTCCTGATCGGCACCACCAATCTCGACGCCGAGCGTCCGGTGATCTGGGACATGGGCCAGATCGCGATCAGCGGGCGTCCGGAAGCGCTCGAACTTTTCCGCAAAGTGCTGCTCGCCTCGGCGGCGATACCGGCAGTCTTCCCGCCCGGCTTCGTCAAGGTTGCCGCCGACGGCGCGGTGTATGACGAGATGCATGTGGATGGCGGGGCCACCCGCGAGGTGTTCCTGGTGCCGACACAGTTCATGGCCAAGACGGTGGACGGCCGGCTCGGCATAAGCCCGATCAGACGCGCCTATATCATCCGCAACGGGCGCGTCGCTCCCGAATACAAGGCGGTCAAGGCGAAGACATTGTCGATCGCGGGGCGCGCGGTCTCGAGCCTCATCAAGAGCCAAGGCGTCGGCGATCTCTACGAGCTCTACGTGTTCGCCAAGAAGAACGGCATGGATTACAACCTCGCTTACATACCGGGCGATTTTCACGACACCAGCACGCAGGCCTTCGACCCCGTCTATATGACCAAGCTCTACGATCTCGGCTTCCGCATGGCCCAAGCCGGCTATCCGTGGAAGAAGGTCCCGCCGCGCATGGCGGGACATTGACGATCTGATCCCTCAAAGGTGGCGAGCTCGTCCCTCGCGCTTGGGCGTTGAGCTTGGGCCATGGCTGGCCTACACAAGGCCGAGAGAAACAGTCCCGGCAGGAATGGAGAGGATCATGGATCTCGCTGAGTTGAACAGGGTGGCAAACGCCATGGTGGCGCCGGGCAGGGGCGTTCTCGCCGCCGACGAATCGGCGGCCACGGTCAAGAAGCGCTTCGAGGTGATCGGCGTCGAATGCACCGAGGAGAACCGGCGCGACTATCGCGAGCTCCTGTTCCGCTCCAAGGGCATGGCCAACATCTCCGGCGTCATCCTGTTCGACGAGACGATCAGGCAGAACGCCAAGGACGGCACGCCGCTCGTCAAGATCATCGAGCAGGCGGGCGCGCTGCCCGGCATCAAGGTGGACAAGGGCGTGAAGCCCTTGCCGTTCTCTCCGGGCGAGGTGGTCACCGAGGGGTTGGACGGCTTGCGCGAGCGCCTGATCGAGTATCGCGGCCTGGGTGCCAAGTTCTGCAAATGGCGCGCGGTGATCGAGATCGGACCGGGCATTCCGAGCTATAACTGCATTCACGCCAATACGCACGCGCTCGCCCGCTATGCGGCGCTGTGCCAGGACGAAAATCTGGTGCCGATCGTCGAGCCTGAGGTGCTCATGGACGGCGACCACGATATCGACCGCTGCGCCGAGGTCACCGAGTTGGCGCTGAAGGCGCTCTATCAGGAACTCTATTATGCGCGGGTGAAGCTCGAAGGCACGGTGCTCAAGCCCAATATGGTCGTGCCCGGCAAGAAATCGGCGAAGCAGGCCTCGGTCGATGAGGTCGCCGAGAAGACCTTGCGCGTGCTGAAAGAATGCGTGCCGGCTTCCGTGCCGGGGATCGCCTTTCTATCGGGCGGTCAATCGGACCTCGATGCCACGGCGCGGCTTAACGCCATGAACCGTATGGGCGGCGTACCGTGGAAGCTCACCTTCTCCTATAGCCGCGCGCTCCAGGCCGCGCCGCAGAAGGCGTGGTCGGGGAAACCCGATAATGTGGGCGCCGCGCAAGCAGCCTTCACCCATCGCGCCGCGATGAACGGTCTCGCCTCAAAGGGCAAATGGTCGCCCGATCTCGAGAAGCAGGCCGCTTAAGCTCGCGCCGACTTCGTTACACCGGCGTCGGCGCCTGTTTGGCGGGATAGGCCCTGACCTCTACCGTCGCAGCAGCAAGGCGGCGGTACAGATCGCGACGGCGCGCGATCGGCCACCAATCGTAGAAGAAAATTTCGATGGGGCGCCAATTGGCAACCCAGCCGAGGATGAGCAGGCTCTCCTCGACCATGCGTCGGTACGGAGGCTGGAAAAAATACCCCGCCAGGAAATGGGCCGAGAGGAGGCAGGCAGCCAAAACTGCCATGCCGATGGCGAGCGAGCGGCGGCCCACCCGGAACAGCTCGTTCAGCTCGCTCTGAAGGGTGTCGGCCCGGTAGGAGAAATATCGGGCAAAGGCCTCGCGCAGCTCCCGCGCCGCTTTGGATTGCGCCTCGCTGTCAGGGACGTGAACGACGATCGCGATCGGCCGGTCGGCAGGAAGCTCGCGCGCCCAACCAACGATATAGTCCTCGGCCTCCTTGTCGAGATCGCGCTCCCGGAAAGGAAATGGATCGAGGCTATGAAAGAGCTGAGCAATCTTATCGACGCGAAGCTCAATAGCGTCTTGTGGGATTTCTGCGGTCATCGCGTCCCCCCGCCTCGGTTGAGGGTCATTTCGGGCAGCATGGCCAGCATAAATAACAAAGCAGACTAGGGCGGCCAACGCGCCCTCCCTTGAGCCAGGTCAAGGTCAATGCGGCGCACGGCCGGTTATTGGTGCTGCCATGGAACCCAATGATAACTCAGACCAGCTGACGATCTCTCCGGAGACGGCATTCTACATCATCGTCAAGGCGCGGGAGTTCGACGAGAAGGTCCCTCCAACGGACCCGGATTCGGGCTCGAATCCGGCTGACGACCGCGAGGTGGACGTTCTCGAAGAGGAGGTCGAGGATACCGTCGAGCAGGAACTCGAAGCGGCGCTCGGCGCGCTCAACATCGACGAGCAGCTCGACCTCCTGGCTCTGACGTGGCTTGGCCGTGGCGACTTTACCTCTTTCGCCGAGGCGCGAAAGGAGGCTGACGACATGCGCGACAAACATATCGCGAGCTACTTAATGGGGACGCCCAAGCTCGGCGACTATGTGGAGGAAGGGCTTGCCCAGCTCGGCTATTCGCTCGAGGACTTCGAGAAAAATCGCCTCTAGCGTCCGGCGGCCAGGCCTAGCGTTGGTGACGGTCCTTCAGGATTGCGTCGAGCACGCGGACTAGGCTCGCCTTGGCGTCCGTACCTTCGGCCTCGGCGCTCACCTCGGCAAGGCCTCTGTCGGCCGCAATGAACTCTTCATAGAAGGTCGCGAGATCGATCTCCTCATCGCCTGCTGGAACGGGCTCCTCCTCCGGCAGACCTGGGCCGATGTCGTCCTCGACGCGAACGCGCAAAGTCCATCCGCTCGGTTTTTCCCGCGGCGTGACTTCCAGAAGTCCAACCTCGGTAATCTCGCTCAAATCCTCGCGCTCGGCTTCGCCAAGTCTTGAATCCTCTCCCGCCCCCAACGCGCTGCGTTGATAGGACCGCGTCGCCGTGACGAGAAGGTCGAAAGCGGGACGACGCGCTTCGTCCATCAGCCAGCGCACGATCTGCTTCGCCTCCACATCGACTGGATAAGGTTCCACCGTCGGCTCCTTCAGGGGTCAGGGAATGATTTCGAGCTCGTTGATGACATCGTCGACGCCGAACACGTACCAGGCGTCCCATTCGGCGGCATCGCGTGCCTCGCGGGAATGGACCGACCCGGTCAGGCGCACGGTTCTATGGCGGACACCGACACGGACTTGGGAGGCATCGACGAACGGGTCCTTATCGAGGGCGATCCGTACCGCTTCCTCGATCTGGATGGGAGCGTCCTCCTCGGGCGGCTCCACGGCGATGCCGTTGACCACATCGCGGCTTCCAGGAACCCACCAGGCGAGCACGCCGGCAAGCCGTTTGGAGGCAAGGCCCGGCACGCGCCCGTTCAGGATGACGACACCCTTCTTGACCTCGAACTCGATTTCGCCGCGCGCCTCCTCGAACGCATTGCGCACGAGCTTAACCTTGCCGCCTTCGCGCTCCTTGAGCTTAAGCTGGCGAAAAGCCGGCTCGTCGTAAAAGGCCTTGCGCAAATGGTCCAGAATGCCATCGTCGCTCATGGCAAACGCCGGCTTGACGCGCAAGCGGTCGACAATGGCGCTGACGCCTTTGGTCGCGGCAAGCCGCTCAAGCGCCAGGCGCTTGATTGAGACATTGTCGACCTCGGCCTGAATAGTGGCCGTGCCGTCAGCTTCGATCTTAAGGACCGTCGGCTTGAAATGCGGCCCGATCCGCGGCTCGCTGCGGATGGCGGCAAGCGCCTTTTCGCGCAAATCCAGGGCTTTGGCGCTTTGTGACAATGCACCCTCTACAACAACGAGGCGTTCATCGGCATCTATTTAGACCAGGCCGGCAGCGTGCGCATTTGACGCCGGTCAAAGACCCTCAAGCAAATTTGTGTTGGCCTATGAGCCTCCTCAAAATCCACCTCATAAAGGAGGCATCGAGATGGCTGAAGCAGTAACCAAGTTGCCCATCAAGACGCAAGGTGAGACGTCCGAGCGAAGCGCCGGCGAGTGGCGTCCCTTGGCCAATCTCAGGCGCGAGATCGACCACCTGTTCGACGATTTCGGCTGGGGCATCGCGCGCCGGCCGGCCAGCCGCACCCCGTTCGACGTCGAGCCGTTCTGGCGCGGCGAGTTCTCCTTCGGCAAGGCCCCTGCCGTCGACATCGTCGAGAAGGAGAAGGAATACGAGATCACGGCAGAGCTGCCTGGCCTCGATGAGAACAATGTCGAGGTGAAGTTCGCCGACGGCCTCCTGACCATCAAGGGCGAGAAACGGGAGGAGAAGGAGGAGAGAAAGAAGGACTATTATCTGTCGGAGCGCCGCTTCGGCTCCTTCCAGCGCTCCTTCCAGCTTCCCGACGGCGTGGATGCCGACAAGATCGAGGCATGCTTCAAGAACGGCGTACTCACTGTGACCTTGCCCAAGTCGCCGGAAGCCCAGAAGAAAGAGAAGAAGATCGCGATCAAGAAGCCTTGAGCTTCTGGCAGAGGCTTGCGAGCTTAAGGACAGCGAAGATCGAACTGACCTTTCTCGGCACACGCGGCGAGATCGAGGCGAGGACTCGCCGCCACCGCCGTCATAGTGCGCTTCTCGTGCGGCGAGGCCGCGCCCGCATCATGATCGATTGCGGCGCCGATTGGCTCAAGGCGCTGAGATCGGTCTCGCCCACCGCCATCGTCCTCACCCACGCCCACCCAGACCACGCCTTTGGGCTTGCCAGCGGCGCGCCATGCCCGGTCTACGCCACCGAGGAGACCTGGTCTCTGATTGACCGTTATCCCGTCGAAGACCGACGCATTGTCGAGGCGCGCGCGTTGTTCGCCATCGGCGGCGTGACATTCGAGGCTTTCCCGGTGCAACACTCGATCAGGGCGCCTGCCGTGGGCTACCGCGTGAGCGGCGGCGGGTCAGCCTTTTTCTATGTTCCCGACCTTGCCGCGCTCCCCGAGCAGCACGCGGCCTTGCGCGGTATCGCCTTTATGTGGGAGACGGCGCCACCATCGTGCGGTCGATGGTGCGCGCCCGTGACCGCGTGCTGATCGGGCACGCGCCGATTTCAGCTCAGCTTGGCTGGTGCGAGGCGGAGGGGGTCGACCGCGCCATCTTCACCCATTGCGGCAGCTTAATCGTGAAGAGCGACACAAGACGTATCGAGGCGCGCATCAGCGATCTCGGAAGGGAGCATGGCGTCGAGGCAAGCGTCGCCTATGACGGCCTCAGTCTCACTCTGGAAAAGCGAAGGTCAGGCCGCGCCCGATGAGTCGAGCCAACGGATGCTCGGCGCCTTGCGCGGCACGGGCGCGGGCCTGCGCAGCGGGTGGCCGACGATGACCGGAGCGATCGGCGTATGGGACAAGGGCAGGCCGAGTGCCGCTTTCCCGTCGGCTGTGCCGAGCCAATGCTGGGCGAAGCCGATCCAGCAGGTGCCGAGCCCCGCGCCACAGGCGGCGAGCATCAGGTTCTCGGCAGCAAGGGCGCAATCCTCCACCGCCCAGTCGGTAGGTTGGCAGGCGGCGATCACGACGAGCACGGGCGCGTGGTAGAAAATATGGAACTGCGGATCGTTCAGCATGTCGCGGAAGGGGTGCGCGGGCGCGCCAAGCGAAGCCTTGAGCAGGTGGGCCTTGGCCTGGTCCGAGATATGCGCAAGCAGCGGCGGATCCTTGATGACGACAAAGCACCAGGGTTGCTGATTGATAGCGCTCGGCGCCTGAATCGCGGCATCGATCAGCTCGCGCAACACTGCGTCGCTGACAGGCTCGTCGGTATATTCGCGCACGGACCTCCGTGCGTTGATGGCCTCGAGAAGCTCCATGGCTTCCCAGATTCCCTTAAGGGGTACCGCAATACGTTGAGCCAGATCAAGCAGCGGAGCGGCTGAGCCTAAGGCATCGGCTGGTCGGGAGCGGGGGGCGGTGCGACAGTAACCGGAGGTAGTGGCACTTTGTCGAGCACGCCCGTGGTCCATTCCAGAAGCTCGCTCATGAGCTTGCCAAAGACCTCGTCGAGGGCGCTCACATAGGCTTGCGCGTCGGTGCCTTTGACCGGTGCGTTGCCTTGAAAGGTGCTCGCGTTGACGATCTTCCCGTCTCTGTCGAGGATCTTGGCGACAAATTCGATCTCTGCCGCAGACTCTGACGCCGTGGAGATGTGGAACCGCCTAATATCGACGAGGAGCTGATAGTCTCCGCTGACCCCTTCGCGCGTCCGGATGACCGAGCGCGCATAGCCCGCATTCTCGAAGCTCTGAATCACCTTCTCCTGGAACAAGACGGGCAGGTTGTCGCCCCACCGCGCATTAGCCAGCGGCACGCTCTCGCCTTCGGCCGGCTGGAGCAGGATCTTGTCGGTGTTGAACCCCATGAGGGTGGTCGGCTCCGGGACGACGAGCAGCCACGCCGGCGCCGCTTCGGGCTTTGGCGGAAGCGTGCTCGCCGCGACGAGATCGTAGATCGGGATATCGGCTTGGCTCGTGCCCCCGCCGGTCATGCGCTCGAGGCCCGCCAGGATGCCGTCGACCTTGTCGGAGTTCCGCGCAAGGGCGTCAGAGAACGTGTCGATATTGGTGATGGCGCTGTGCAGCGCCTCGGAATTCTCGGCCAGCACGCTATCGACGCGCTGGAAGGCATCGCGCGCTGACTGGGTCCAATCCTGCCCGGCTTGCGGCGCAGCGATCAAGGTCGGCGGCGCGCCTCCCTCAGTCGCGGGAAGCAGCTCTGACGATGTGCCGCCCTTAAGCGCCACGGCAGCGCCTCCTGTGAGACCTTGGGTCTCGATAACGACTTCCGTGTCGTCACGGATGGGCGTCCCGCGGGCGACAGCGATCGTGGCGACCACGTCTTGGGGCCGATCGGCGCTGAGCGAAAGCCCGGTCACCTCGCCGACGTGAATGCCGTTGAAGAGGACCGCCGAGCCTATAAGCAGCCCCGACACCGAGCCCTGGAAGCGGACTTGATAGGTTTCCCGCTGCGCAAATCCGCCCTTGTTCTCGAGCCAATAAACGAAACCGAAGCTCGCGACGATCACCGCAAGCATGAAAAGTCCGATCAGGGCGTAGCGGGCACGCGTTTCCATCGCTCAGGTTCCTTAGGTCTCAAGCGCTCAGCCGCCGGTCCACCAGCATGCCGCCGCGCTTCCCCTGAAAATAAGTCTTAACCCAGGGATGCTCGCATTTGAGCATATCTTCAATGGTGCCATCGGCGACAACCTTGCCGTCGGCGAGAACCGCCACGCGGTCGCAAGCGGTATAGAGGCTCTCGAGGTCGTGGGTCACCATGAACACGGTCAGCCCCAGCGTCTGTTGCAAGGTGCGGATCAGCTCGTCGAAATCGCCAGCAGAGATGGGATCGAGGCCGGAGGTGGGCTCGTCGAGAAAGACGATCTCCGGATCGAGCGCCAAGGCGCGGGCGAGCGCCACGCGCTTGGTCATGCCACCAGAAAGCTCGGCGGGAAATTTATTCGCGTCGTCGCGCGAGAGACCCACCATTTCGAGTTTGGCGAGCGCCATTTCGTCCATCAGCCTTGGCGACAGGTCGAGATTTTCGCGCATCGGGAATTGCACGTTCTCGCGCACGGTGAGCGAGGAGAACAGTGCGCCTTGCTGGAACAGAATGCCCCAACGGCGTTCGAGCGCGCGCCGCTCGGCCTCGTTCGCCTTCTCAAGATCGACGCCCAGCACCTCGATCGAGCCATGGCGCTTGGGCAAGAGCCCGATGATGGTGCGCAAGAGGACCGATTTGCCGCTGCCGGAGGCACCGACCACGCCAAGGATCTCGCCCCCTCTCACGTCGAGCGTCAGATGGTCGAGCACGATCTGGTCGCCGAAGCCGACGACAAGGTCGCGCACCTTGATCACGGGCTCTTGCGGCATCGGCGTCACATTCCGATCGAGGCAAAGAAAATGGCGAACAGGCCGTCGAGAACGATGACGAGGAAAATCGATTTCACCACCGAGGCCGTGGTCTTAAGTCCGAGCGACTCGGCGCTGCCCTTCACCTGCAGCCCCTCGGCGCAGGCCACGATGCCGATGACCAGCCCCATGAAGGGCGCTTTCAGCATCCCGACTTTGAAATGCGTGAGCGAGATCGCCTCGGTCAGGCGCGAGATGTAGATGTCGGGGCTCATGCCGCCATAGAGCCACGCCACCAGGCCGCCGCCGTAAAGCGCGGCCATGCAGCCCAGGAAGGTGAGCACGGGAAGGGCGATGATGAGGACGAGGATCCTGGGCAGAATGAGGACCTCGACAGGGTCGAACCCCATGGTGCGAAGGGCGTCGATCTCCTCACGCATTTTCATGGAGCCAAGCTCGGCCGTGTAGGAGCTGCCCGAGCGGCCTGCGACCATGATGGCGACGATCAAGACGCCGATCTCGCGCAAGATCAGAATGCCGACGAGGTCGACGGCGTAAAGCTCGGCGCCGAATTTGCGGAAATGAAAGATCCCTTGCTGGGCGATGATCCCGCCGATCAGAAAGGTAATGAGGAGAATGATGGGGACGGCCTGCCAGGCGACGCGGTCGAGCTGATTGACGGTCGAGGTGAACCTGAATTCGCGCGGACGTACGAGCACGCGCGTCGTCGCCACGCCGACGGCGCCGAGCATGTCGGCGAAGAGCATGAGATCGCGGCCAAGCCCGGCGCCGGCCCGGCCGACGGAAGCCAGCGCGCCGACGATCCTGTTCTCGCGCGCGGGCGCGCGAGAAGGCTCGCGGTTGACGCCGTGCATCTCCTCGAGCAAGCCGCGGTCGTGCTGAGGCAGCCCGACGATCTTCGGCTGTCGTCCGGCCGAGGTCCACGCGCGAGTCAGGCGCTCCAGCAACCAGGCGCCGAAGGTATCGAACTCGCGCACCCCCGTCATGTCGATCGATACATTCTTCGCCTTGGAGGCCTCGCCGGCCACGCTGTCGACGAGCGTCTCCAGCTCCCGTGCATGCGAGGCGGTCCACGAACCGCTCGCGGCAAGCTCGAGCCGCTCGCCTTTCAACTGACTTGTGAGCAAAGACTCAGCCATGGGCATGGCTCCTCCGGCCGCGTTCAAAGGCTCTGCCAAAGAAATTGCCTCAGAGGCGGCCAATATGCCAGCCCGAGACTGGCGGATTAGCTGCGGCTGAGGTTGATCTTCACGCTTTTCAGAGCAATTCCTTGCGTCGAAATCGCGACGCTTTGGCGCGAGCCGCTGTAAGAGACCGACATGGTCCCGGTCACGCCGCCGCTGATCTGGAGGCTGATCTTGTCGCTTGAGGCCTGTCCGGCGGCTGTTCCTGTCGCATTGAAGGTGCGCTCTTCCCACGTGCCGGTGATGCGGCCGCCGCTTTGGCTGAGCTTGCTCCTGATCTCAACGTTGGAGCTCTCGCTCTGGCAACGGATGGCCATGCCGAGCTGCGACCCGCCGCCGGTGTAATAGGCGTTGCATTTGAGGCGCTCGGCTTTGCCGTCGCTCAGCACGATTTGCCCGCTTCCCCGCCACGAGCCGAGCAGAACGTCGAAGGGATTGCCGGCGGCAGCCAGAGTGTGGGGCCACGGGACAAGCATGAAAGACGCCGTCAAGGCCAAGGCAGCCAAGAGGCGAGGGGCGGGGGTGCGGGGGATTGCGAATTGCATAGGCCCTCTCTTTCCCGCAGTTTGCGTCCGGGAACAAGCCAAGATTGCGATTACAGAGTGATGACATGAGGGCAATCGACAACGTGCCGCGGGCATTTGCGCTCGAACGCGCCCTCAAAGCGCGGGACGAAATTCACAATTTCGCGAGTTCGGCCGAATGGCCGCGCCTCAAGCCGCCGCCTGAAGGCTCGACCGGGACTTTGGCTGGGGTCCGGGTTGCGGCTCTGACTGGGGTGGAGAAGACCCCGCCGCCGTGCGCTGGCCGAAAAGCCATCCCAAGCCCGCAAGATCGGTAAAGCCGAGAGCCAACGTGGTCGCGGCGACTCGGCCGCACTCCTCCGCATAGTCCTTTTGGACATCGCGGAGCCACGCCCGCTGACATTCGCCCATCGACGGGACGTCGCAGCAATGACCGAGCGCCCGCAAATGCTCAAGATTGGCGCGCATCCGTTTGGCGACGAAGCGCGTGCCTTCAACCTGATAGGCCTGCCAAGCCTTCAGCTGCGCTTCCAAACCTGCAACGGCAAGGTCGAGGAGGGGATTGGACAGGCGGGGCTGCTCGTCACCGCCGGTACGAACGGACTCTTGCATGATCGCCTCCGTCTGATGAACCGTCATCGCCCCCAAGGACATTATGACACCTATTTAAGGCGCCCCTGCCTTGATCAGGCTCAAGAATTCTTGAGGGGCGGGTGCTCGCGGGCTAGATTGGCAAGGCTCCCTCCGCCCGCCCTTATCGGAGCTTCCGCCATCCCGCCCGGACCCAACATCGCCATCACCTATTGCCGGCTCTGCAACTGGCTGCTCAGGGCTGGCTGGATGGGCCAGGAGCTCCTTTCCACCTTCGCCGAAGAGCTCGGCTCGGTCACGCTCATTCCCGACGACACGGGCGGCGTGTTCGAGGTCAGGATCGACGGCAAGCTGATCTGGTCGCGCAAAGAGAAGGGGCGCTTCCCCGAAATCAAGGAATTGAAGCAGTTGGTGCGGGACGAGGTGGCGCCCGAGCGCGACCTCGGCCATCTCGATAAGAAAGAGGATAAGCCCTAGGGGCCCCGCTTCCGGGCCAGGTCTTTGTGAGCAGGCTCACAAAGGACAATGACACGGCACTCCATCTGAGGCGTCAAGCCTCTAAGGCAATTCTGCCTTTGGAGGCGTCAAAAGGAAGCAAACCATGAAATTCGCGTATTTCTCGCTTGCCGCGATCCTTGCCGCGCTCGTCCTTGGCGTGAACCTCAGCGTGCCGGCTGGCGCCGGGACCGAACCGCACGCGTCTGCGGTCAAGGCCTGCACGACCGCCAGCGCCGCTCAGCCGGCTGCCTTTGTCGCCTCCGTCGACGACGGCCGCGGCGGGAGCCTTGTGTGGCTCACCGACGCCGACGCCAATCTTTGGCTCTGCAACGCCGACGCCGAGGGGCATGTCTTCGCCTATACCAAGATGACCGGCGACCTCTTGCAAGGGGCAGGCGCAAATCTCGTCGCTATCGACCCGGTGACGAACCCCGGCGAAATCGAGCCGCCCGAGCAAAATCCCCTCACCGTGGCCGAGCGCGCCTGCCAGGTCTATCTGCCAGACGGTCCCGGCAAGGTCGTCGGCGCAGGGCCCGACGGGCTCGAGGGAGATTGGGTCCCGGGCTATTATTTCTTCCTCGAGGCAGGCGGCCACCTGTTTCTCTGCGACGCCACCGGAGACGCCCAAGTCTGGGCTTTTGCCGAGATCGGCGATCCGCTCGGCTTCGGCAATCCGGTGGGCTAGGGCTTTCCAACGAGAGATCGTTGCATACGCGGGCGCAAGGGCATCAAGCTCTTGCGCCCGTTGGCATTTTTGCGCGAGACTTCTGGACCTCGGGCGCGGACTCCCCGCATGAGGGACGAGATCAACGCCCTCATGAGAGAGGTTCCTGTCAAGATGTCTCAGCCGGTCGTCGTCACCATCCCCCACAAACTCGGCAAGCAGGAGGCCGCGCGCCGCCTGAAGGCCGGCTTCGGCAATGTGCGCTCGACCTTCGGCGAGAAATTCGTGGTGCTGAAGGACGAATGGGCGGGGGATCATCTCGATTTCCGCGCAAGCCTGCTTGGGCAGACCACGACCGGCACGGTGGACGTTGCCGAGGATCATGTGCGCCTTGAGGTGCAGCTCCCGTGGATACTCTCGCTTCTCGCCAACAAGGCGAAGGCCTTGGTGCAGCGACAGGGTAAGCTGATGCTGGAAAAGCCGACCAAGCCGACGAGTTCCTAGCTAAGAACATGCCTCTCGCTCCCGCTCTCCCCTTGTGGGAGAGCACGCGAGCGCATCGCGCTCGCGGTGAGGGATAAGCGGCGAAGCCGCGTCAGAACTAGATCACCCCTCACCCTTTCCGCCATGCGACTTGCTTCGCAAGGTCGCGGCGGAAAGCCCTCTCCCACAAGGGGAGAGGGGAATATCGAGCACCGTGCAAGGTGAACGAAGCAGCTACGAAATGCCGATGATGGTGGCTTCGGCGGTGCCGGCTTGCACGACGTCGCCCACCTGCTTCCCCATCAAGGCCTGCGCCACAGGGGACACATAAGACAACGTGCCGAGGGAGGGGTCCGCCTCGTCCTCGCCGATAATACGGTAGGTTTGGCGCCGCCCGTCCTCGCGCTCGATGGTCACGGTCGAGCCGAAATGCACCTCAGTGGCGTCGCGCGGAGGCTCGACCACTTGGGCAGTGGCCCGGCGTGAGGTCCAATAGCGTAAGTCGCGGTTGATCTTGGCAAGGCGCGGCCTGTCGTCGGCCTCTTGCGCCGCGGCATGCTCGCCGTGCAGGCGCGCGAGCTCGGCCTCGATCAACTCCAGCCCCTTTGGGGTGACGAGGTTGTGAGGGGAAACCGGGCGGTCGGGCAGGTCGTCATAGACCTCCCCACCTTCGGCCTCCTTGGTAAAAGCCTTGCTCATGAGGGCACTATACCATGCCTCGTCCTTGGATTGTGGTGCATCTGCCACAGCCGCATGTTTAGGCAGTGAGGCCGAATTAGGCACGCACCCTCTGCCTCGGTCCCTCCTCTCATGCTAAGGTTTTAGGCAAAAGCACGATTTTGTGCAGAAGCGTTGGGGGGGACCATTCAATGATCGACGCGGGGAATACCGCCTGGCTCATCACAGCCACGGCGCTGGTTCTGTTCATGACGTTGCCGGGGCTCGCTCTGTTTTATGGCGGCCTGGTGCGCGCCGAGAACCTGCTCTCGGTTCTGATGCAATGCTTCGCCATTGCCTGTCTCGTCTCGGTCGCTTGGCTGGCGTGCGCCTACAGCCTCGCCTTCAGCGGCGGAGGGGCCTTGATCGGGGACCTGAGCAAGGTGCTCCTGCTTGGCGTGCCGCGCGACGCGGCGGCTGCCAACACCACCATCCCCGAGACCGTGTTCTTCATGTTCCAGATGACCTTCGCCATTATCACGCCGGCGCTCATCGTCGGCGCCTTCGTCGAGCGCATGCGCTTTGGCGCCGTGCTCCTGTTCACAGTCCTCTGGCTCCTCCTCGTCTATGTTCCAGTCGCCCATTGGATCTGGGGCGGCGGCTGGCTTGCCCAGAGAGGCGTGCTCGACTTCGCCGGCGGCCTCGTGGTGCATCTCACCGCCGGTGTCTCGGCCCTGGTGCTTGCCGTCCTGCTTGGTCCCCGCCTGGGCTTCCCCGACGATGTCAAGCCGCCGCACGCGCCGTGGATGACCATGGCGGGAGCCTGCATGCTGTGGGTGGGGTGGTTCGGCTTCAATGCGGGGAGCGCGCTGACAGCTGGCGGCGACGCCGGCATGGCCATGACCGTGACCCATATCTCGGCAGCCACGGCGGCGCTGGTGTGGATCGTCATCGAATGGGCGAAATTCGGCAAGCCGAGCATGGTCGGCGCCGTCACCGGCGCAGTTGCCGGACTTGCCTCGATCACGCCCGCCTCCGGCTTTGTGGGTCCGGGCGCGGCGCTGGTCATTGGCATTGCGGGGGGCACCATTTGCTATGTCATGGTGGGCGTGGTGAAACGGCGCTTCAGGATCGACGACTCTCTCGACGTCTTTGCAGTCCACGGCGTGGGCGGCGCGACCGGCGTTCTGCTCACGGCGGTGTTCGTCGATGCGGCGCTTGGCGGGGCAGGTCTGGCAGAGGGCCGCAGCATGAGTGGACAGGCCGTAATTCAACTCACCGGGATCGCCGCCGTTTTGCTATGGTCGCTCGTGGTAAGCTTCGTCATCGCCAAGGTGGTCAATGCGGTCACAGAATTGCGCGTCAACGCTGAGACCGAGGAGCAAGGCCTCGACCTCAGGCTTCACGGCGAACGCGGCTACAACATGTGATCGGGGACGAGCACCATGAAATACATCATTGCAGTGATACAGCCGCACCGGCTCGAGGCCGTGCGTGACGCTCTCGCGGGCATCGGCGTGCAAGGGCTGACGGTGAGCGAGGTGCGTGGCTTCGGGCGGCAGAAGGGACAGACCGAGATCTATCGCGGCGCCGAATACATTATGCAATATGTGCCGAAGGTGAAGCTCGAGATCGCCGTCGACGACGAGATTGCGGATCGCGTGGTCGAGGCCGTCGGCAACGGCGCAAGGACCGGCCGGATCGGAGACGGCAAAGTGTTCGTGCTCGATCTCGAAGGGGCGATGCGCGTGCGCACCGGCGAGATGGGCTCAGACGCGTTGTGATCTGAGCTTCCGTGGATTTCACCCTCTACCGGAACCAGCTGCTTCAGCGGCGTGAGGGGGAAATCGCGCTCTGGCAATTGGTGCGCAATTTCTCGCAGTGGTTCTTCGACCTGCTGCGCAATTTCGTCTTGGTCGGGGGTTTGAAATATTTCTACGAGAAGTCGGGCAGCCCGGTCCTGTTCTATCTCCACGAGTTCGCGCTGGTCGTCATCTTCTTCTATTGTCTCTCTTATGCCGACCAATGGTACCTCAACCTGTTTGGCTTTCTGGAAGACAAGCGGCTTGCTCACTGGCTCAACCGGGCCTTCAATTTCGGCCTCGCTGCCGCGCTGTTCTTGGTGATCCGCTGGGGCGCTTCGGTCATCGTGGCCGAGATTTCCCACGCCCAGGTGTAAGGGCCTAGCGCCGCGCGTGCCCCGCCGCCTCGGCGGCCAAGCGCAGATCCTTGACCAGAAGATCGAACTCGCGCCGCTTGTCGCGCTCTTCCTGGAGCCTGAGCAGATAGGAGGGATGCACGGTGATGAGGCCCTTGGTGCCGCCCGGAAGAGCGATGAGGCGTCCGCGGTTGGCATTGATGGACAGCGCCTTGCGCAGGAGGGCGCGTGCCGCCGTTACGCCGAGCGCCACAGCCACTGCCGGCTGAACGATTTCGAGCTCGTTGTCGAGCCACCACCGGCAGGCGTCGATCTCGCTCGTGTCGGGCTTTTTGTGGATGCGCCGCTTGCCGCGCGGCTCGTTCTTGAAATGCTTCACCGCGTTGGTGATGTAGATCTCGCCGCGCTCGAGGCCGGCGGCTTCCAGCGCACTGTCGAGCACTCTACCGGCGGGTCCCACGAAGGGGCGGCCGGTCAGATCCTCCTGGTCGCCCGGCTGCTCGCCGATCAGCATCATCGCCGCATCGGCCGGGCCTTCGCCGAACACGGTCTGGGTCGCATTCTTATAGAGCGGGCAACGCGTGCAACTCGCCGCCTCGGCGGCAAGGGCTGGAAGCGCCCGCGCGGGATCGTTGATCCTCTTCTCTCTGAAGAGGGGAAGATCAGCTTCCGGTCCTCTCGCCGCCATTTGGTGCAGCACCTGTCCGGTCAATCGCGGGGCAAGCCTAGCATGGCCGCCCGCGCGGGAACCAAGAGCTTCCCGTGGTTGTTCCCGTGAGAAACCAACGATCGATGCTTACATGAAAGGCCAATTGGCCCTATATCAGACCGGGGGCAGGGAGCTGAGAGATCAGCTCAGAGGTGTCAAAAGACATGCTGGACGACATGCCCAAATCCCAAAGCGTTGCCCTTGCCGCCCATCCCGAAGATTCAATCGCCACGATGATCCAGCCGCCCGCCAAGCGCCGGGGAACGCGGCTCGGACGCGGCCGCGGCCGCGAGACCGTGGTGCGCCCAAGCGCGCTCGGCATGTTGCTGAAGCCCATCGGCATTGCCGTCGGCATCGTGCTTTGCGTCTATGCGCATCGTCTCGCTCGGCACGACCTTCTACCGCAGCTATTACCGGCATCTCGATCACACCACCCCGGTGCACGCCGACAAAAGTGTGTTCGACATCTTCTTCGGCGACAAGAGCCTGCCGCCGGACGCGGTCGATCTCGTCATCAAGGACGTCGACGGCAGCCTGCACAAGGTCGTGGCGAGCAAGTCGGAAGCCGACAAATTCGTCAACGACACGATCCTGATGCTCGACGAGGAGCGGGCGCGCATCAAGCAGGCGGCGCATGAGGATCTCGACCGCACCTTCGCGCTCGCCTTCCAGGATCGTGAGACGGCGATCTCGTCTTATGCCGATTGGTTCTTCGAGTGGAAGCGGTCCTATGTGGTGCTGAAAGAGACCATCAGCTCCGCCATCACCCGCTTCTTCGAGGCGGGAAAATACGAGTCGCTCAACGAGGCCATCGAGGCCGACGTGAAGGACTATTTCCTGACGAACTACAAGGACCAGGTGCTGAAGCCGGAGCTGCGCGATCAGACCGTCACCAAGGGCGTCGAGCAGGCGGTGCGCCATGCCCATGATAGCTACCGGCGGGTGATCGCCAATGGCGACATGCGGCTCCAGCTCTTCCTCGCCCAGCATACAAGCCATCTCGAGGACATTCCCCCCGCGACGCCCATGACCGATGTGAAGCTCGATTGGGACGCGCAGAAATGGAAGGCGCCCACCTATCTGATGGAGGATCGCGCCTTCGACGGCATTGCGGGCGTCGGCGCGGCGGCGGCCGGCGGCACGGTTGGCGCGCTGGCGCTCGGGCCCGCCATCAACGGCGTGCTCGCGCAGAGCTTCGGGCAATTGTCGCGCCGGGTCGCCACCTCGCTCGGCACGCGGCTTGCGTTTGCGCAGCAAGGAGCCGTCGCCGGCACGGTTGTCCAGCCTATGGGCGGGCAGGTGGTCGGCGCCGCAATCGGCGTGATGATCGGCGCGGCGGTCGATTATCTGTCGAACGCAGCGAACGAGGCCATCAACCGCGAGAGCTTCGTTGCCGCGAACGACGAGGCGCTTGACGCCACCATCGCCACCTGGAAGTCGAGCCTGGAGGCCAATATCGACACGGCCGTCGACAAATGGTTCGACGATGCGCGGGCCTCCGTCGTGCTCGCCGCGAAGTAGGCTGGCGGATTTCGGTCGCATTTCCGCCTCTTAGGGCGCTATGCTGAGCCCCAAGGCCAAAAGGCTACGGGGATGGAAGAGAGCGTCAAAACCATAGCGCGGCCGGCCGCCTCCCGCTCGTTGCGCGAGGCCATCCGCCAGGCGCGCCTCGAAGAGGCCGAGCGGCTCGATCTGTCCGCCGATCAGCGCGACGGCGAGATCGCGCGGCTCGAGCTGCTCAAGGCCGAGCTCGAGGCGGTCTTCGCCGAGCTCCCGGCTCATGACGACCGCTTCAATCTCGCGCTCGTGCCGAGCCGTCCGGCGCGGCTGTGGATCGATCTCTTCACTTATGCCGCAATAGACGATGCGTCGGGCGCCTATCTCTTCGTGCGCAACAGCGAGAACGGCAGGCGGACCTTGTTCAGCTCCACCAACGTCGCCGACATCGCCGACCGCATCACGCGCTACATGGCGCAGGAGATCGTGCGCCGGGAGCGTCTCGAGGGGGCATTCGCCGAGCCGGGACGCACGGACAGGATCGGGGGAGAGCCTGCCTCCTCGTCGACCGGAATGGGCGTGGTGATCGCGGCCTTCGCCATCGGCCTTCTCACCGGCGCGGCGGGGCTGCTCGCAGCGGCGTGGCTCAGCGTTTCTTGAGGCTACGCCTCCCTGAGCACGCGGCGCTCGCTCTCCCAGACATGCTCAGGTGACGCTGCCACCGAGCGCCCGACCATCTCCACGCGCCAGCCGCCATCAGCCCGCGCAATGGAATATTCGTTGTAGCGCGCGGCGGGGATGCGTCCCTCGACGGCCTCCGAGGCCGACGGCACGCCGACGACGATGGCAGGCCCGGTAACGGTCTCTAGCTCGTGCACCGTCTGCGCGTGATTGTGGCCATGCAGCACAAGCTCGGCGCCGTGCTGCTTCAGAATCTTCGTGAAGCTGACGGCGTCGCGCAGTCCGCGGTGCCAGCCTGCCTGGTCGCGCAGGGGAGGGTGGTGGATCAGCACCACGCGAAACAGGTCCGCCTGCTTAAGTCTGTCCAGCGCATTGGCCAGGAGAATACGCTGGGCCGTTCCGATTTTTCCCGCCGCGATGAAGGGCATGGTCGGGATGGCTGAGGACAGCGCGATGAGCGCCACGTCGCCGTAACGGCGCACGAAAGGGAAGCGCGCGGGCGGCGTCGGAAAGAGCTTCTCTCCCGCCGCGTTAGACTCCATGTAGGGCCGCCAGCGTCCTGTCCCCGCCTCGGGATGGAGCCGCACATAGGCGTCGTGATTGCCGGGGATGGCGGTGACCTTGCTCGGCGGTCCGAGATGATGCAGCCATTCCGCGGCGCGCCGGAATTCCTCGGGCAGCCCGAGATTGACGAGATCGCCGGTCACGGCGATGTGGTCGGGCTTCTGCTCGACGATGTCGCGGGTGATGAGGTCGAGGATCTCGCGCCGGTGCACGAACTTGCGCCCACGATGCCAATTGACGTAGCCGAGCATGCGCTTGCTCATGAGGTCGCGGCGCTTGGCGCGCGGCATCGGGCTCAAATGAATGTCGGAGAGATGGGCGAGGGTGAACACGGGGCGTTGAATCTTGTGCTGCTGACCCTCCAGTTTGTCATTGCCCGGCTTGACCGGGCAATCCAGTAACGACCGCCTTCGATTTGCTCGCGACGCCAGTTGTTACTGGATTTCCGCCTTCGCGGGAATGACAAGGTACCCCTTTCACAACGCCATGACCGGGATGCCGAGAGCCCGTGCAGCGGTCGTGAGCCGGCTGTCGTAGCTTGCCAACTCCACGCTTTGCTCGCGGTCGCGCAGGAACTCAATCGAAGCCAGATGTAATGCATCGAGCGTGCGCACCGGCAGAGGAAAGGGTTCGAGCGCGCGCTCTAGGACCTTCGGCGCCAGTTCGATCAGCGTCACGCGATTGATCAGGGTACTCGCCACGTGGCCGTGGGAACGATTTAACTCTCGCGCGTTGAGCCTCACCCACACTTCGTATTCAAGCAAGCGGCTTGAAAACAAGGATTCCTGCCAGAGCGAGGGAGCCGGCCTACGGTCCTCCACCAGGATGCGTGCAAGCACGACCGAGCTGTCGAGATAGATCACCGGTCTTGGCGGCTTTCCTCGAGTTCCCGCATCAGCTCTTGGAAGGTCATGACGGGATCGCTGGGAGGAATAGCCTCAGATGGATTTACCGCGGGCGTGATGAGACCTTTACGGTACGCATCTTCAAGCATGGCGTCGGCAAGCAAGGGGCGGCGGTCCGCCCGCGGCGGCGCGATTTCTGCGACCACCCGGTCGCGGTCGGTGATAAGCACGGTTTCGCCGCCCGCGGCGAGGCGTACATATTCGCTGAGCTTGTTCTTCAGGACCTTGAGTCCGACCGATCGCATGGCCGGCAATGTAGCTACCGGGAGCTACTTCGTCAATTCCTGTAAGAGCACCCGCCGTGGGGGGCGTGGCCGGCCCCGGGCGCCCCCAGATGGGCGAAGCGGCAATCCATCCGTTAACTGAACGTTAACCAAGATTATCCCAGGGTTGAGGCGGCGTGGCCCTCAAGGTACTTGCCGGGCCGGTACCTGCGGCGGCTGTTCGGGCTTTCCGTACAGCCTGGACCGCCTACGCCACCGCCGCTAAGCGCAAAGCGCACCTGCGGGCGCCGCCGCGGAAAAAAAGTAGACGACAAAAGCCGTGGCACGCGAGGAGGCAAGACTGAAACCCACCTTACTGGGACGCCTCAGGCCGAACCGCATGCTGACCGCGATGTTTCGCCCCTTCTGGCGCATGCGGCGGGGGCTGACGCTCGGCGCGCAAGGGGTCGTCATTGACGGGGAGGGGCGCGTGCTCCTTGTGCGTCATGGCTACCGGTCCGGGTGGTGGTTCCCGGGCGGCGGCGTGGAATGGGGCGAGACCATAGAGACGGCGCTTGCCCGCGAGCTCGAGGAGGAAGTCGGCGTGACGCTGACCGCGCCAGCCGCGCTGCACGGCGTCTTCTCCAATTTCGGCAACTTCCCAGGCGACCACATCGCCGTGTTCGTGGTGCGCCACTGGCAGCGCCGCGGCGATTACCGGAAATCTGGAGAGATCGCCGAGGCACGCATGTTCGCTTGGCAGACTCTGCCCGAGCGCGTCGATCCCGGAACGCGCGCGCGGCTCGCCGAGATCTTCGACAAGGCCCCGCTCAGCGCCCTGTGGTGAGCTTGAATTCCCCCTCTCCCCGGTGGGGTGAGGGGAAAATGACTTGATTGGCTTGTTCCCCCTCACCCGGCGCGCCTAGCGCGCCGACCTCTCCCCACAGGGGAGAGGTTTCAGTCTACGCTACTGGTCGCCGGCGAGCTTCTTGGTGATCTTGGCCACGTGGTGGCCCTGGAAGCTCGCGAGGTTCAGCTCCTTTTGCGACGGCAGGCGGGAGCCGTCCGGGGCGGCGATGGTGCCGGCGCCATAAGGCGAGCCGCCCTTGACCTCGCTGATGTCGGGAAGGTCGGGGGCGGAGTAGGGGAGCCCGACCACGACCATGCCGTGATGCAGCAAGGTCCAATGGAAGGAGACGATGGTCGTCTCGTTGCCGCCGCCGGTCGAGGTCGAGGTGAACACGCTGCCCACCTTGCCGATCAGCGACCCGGCCACCCAAAGCGGTCCGGTCTGATCGAGGAAGTTCCGCATCTGCGAGGTCATGTTGCCGAAGCGAGTCGGCGTGCCGAAAATGATGCCGTCGTAATCGGCGAGCTCCTGCGGGTCGGCGATGGGGGCCGGCTGATCCACCTTCATGCCGGCGGCGCTCATGATCTCCTCCGGCATCAGCTCGGGCACGCGCTTGACGCTTACATGCATGCCTTCGACCGCGCGCGCACCATGGGCCACGGCATAAGCCAGGGTCTCGGTATGCCCGTAGGACGAATGATAAAGAACGAGCAGTCGCGCTGTGTCGGCCATCGTCGCCCCCGCTTACCTCACCAAGGGGCGCGGCTCAACGGCCCCTCCTCGCCAGCTCATAAGTGTAGCAGATTCAAATATATGAGGAGAGGCGATAAACGCTTGGTGAACGTGGACGGTTTCGGGAAGCTTGAAGCGGCGTGAGGCAACTTGCCCTCGATCCGCTAGACCGGCGTCCCCTTCCATGATAATGCAGCGCCGCCATGTGGACGAGGATCGGCCCCAAGACGCTTCCCCGACGACGAGGGCGCGCGCTTCTTACGCGCGCCGCCTAGCCCCTCGCCGCCGACACCTCTTGTTGCATTTCCTATGGTGCCCCCGTCGCGGCTGAGGGATTCCCTCTCGATCAGCCTCTTTGGGACCCTCGACCTCATGTCCTCCTCAAGCTTTAAGATCCGCCTCGAAACCGATGGCGACGCGCAAGTGCTGTCGGAGCTCTCCGCCCAGGCTTTCGGTCCTGGCCGCTTTACCCGGAGCGCCTACCGGGTGCGCGAAGGCGTTCCGCCGGTCAGCGCGCTTTGCCTCTGCGGGCTTCTCGACGAGAGATTGGTGGGAGGCATCCGTTTCACGGCGATCCGGATCGGGGGAGAGGAGGGGGCGGCGCTGCTCGGGCCGCTCGTCGTCGACCCGGTCGAGAAAGGCAAGGGCTTCGGCAGGGCGCTTGTCGAGGAAGGATTGGCGCGGGCCGCGCGCCGAAGGCTTCGGCCTCGTGCTGCTCGTCGGCGACATGCCCTATTACGGGCGGTTCGGCTTTCAGCCTGTCCCGCCCGGGCAGATTACTCTGCCGGGGCCGGTCGATCCCGCGCGCTCTGCGCGGTCGAGCTTGTCCCCGGCGCGCTTGCAAGGCGCCGGCCGGGTAGGTCAAAGGGCTACGCGCGCTAGTGGCCTTCGCGGAACCAGGTGGCGGCCAGGAAGCCAAGCAGAAGACCGAGCGCAAGAAAGCCGGTGAAGAGCGGGAACAGGCGCACGCCCTTGACGTGATAGGCGTCGCGCTTATGCAGGCCGAGCCAATCGTCGCCGTGCATGACATGGCCGCCGCGAAGCATCACGAGCCGAGGCAGCTTCGCCGCTTCCGCATCGTCTCGCCCCAGCCAGAAGCTGCCGCCGCCGGTCTCATCGATGACCGGCGAGAGCGCCTCGTCGGTGGCGGTCACGGCGGAGAGTTCCCGCGCATTGGCGTTGCCGACCGTGACCACGCTGGCAAGTTGTCCCGAGGACACGCGGTAGACGCCCTGCTCGCTCGCTGTCATGGCCTTGCGCCACAGACCCCGCTCCCCCTTGTCGAGGGTGACGGTCTCCTCCTTGCCGGACGGCGCGGTCACCGTGACTTGATCGACCTCGTCCTTGACCGATCGCCGTTCGATGGAGAGCGTCTGGCCACGGCTCGTCGCCTTCAGCGTCTCCTCCTCGAGGTCGGGCTCCTTCATCAGCCAATGGGCGAGCCTGCGCAGGAGGTCGGTATAAGGTCCGCCGCCTTCATAGCCGCGCGCCCACAGCCAGGCATGGTCGGACAGGAGGAGCGCGACCCGGCCCTCGCCGCGCTGGCCGATCACGAGCAGCGGCTTGCCTTGCGCTCCCTTCATGAGCACCTCGGCGTCGCGCGGATCGGCTTCGACGACGCGGAACCAGCGTCCCCAGGAGGGCTCGTCACCGGTCGCGCCCGGCAGGTCGCTGGTGACGGGATGCTTCTCGCCGAGTTCGGTGAGCTTCGGCTTGAACGGCTCGTCGACCACGCGGCCTGAGGGTACGGCCGGGAGGACCTGGCCAAGCGGCGTCCGATAGAGACTGAGCGGCGAGGCGTAATCGTCGCCCGCCGAGACCAGCACGGCGCCGCCCTTCTCCACGTAGCGGGCGACATTCTCCAGATAGAGCAGGGGCAGCACGCCGCGGCGCTGGTAGCGGTCGAAGATGATCAGGTCGAACTGATCGAGCTTCTCCTGGAACAGCTCACGCGTGGGAAAGGCGATCAGCGACAGCTGATTGATGGGCGTGCCGTCCTGCTTCTCCGGCGGCCTCAGAATAGTGAAGTGCACGAGGTCGACGGAGGCGTCCGACTTCAGCATGTTGCGCCAGGTGCGCTCGCCCGCATGCGGCTCGCCGGAGACGAGCAGCACGCGCAAGTTCTCGCGCACACCCTCGACCGTCAGCACGGCGCGATTGTTGACCGTGGTGAGCTCGCCAGGGGCAGGCTCGGCTTCGATCTCGACGATGTTGGGGCCGGCGTGGTCGATATTGACCAGGATCTCGACCTTCTCGCCGGTGCGGGCGGTCCGTGTCACAGGCGCTTGGCCCTGATGGGTGATGGTGAGCTTGACCGGGCTCTCGGTCCCCGCCGCGGTCGTGTCGGTCACCTTGACCTCGATCGCTTGGGCGCTGCCGACGATGCCGAAGCGGGGCGCGCTCAAGACCTGGAGCCTGCGGTCGAACTCCCCGGGCTTGCCGGTCAGAAGCGCATGCACCGGCGCATCGAAGCCAAGGCCCGCGGCGGAAGCCGGAACATCATGCACCTCGCCTTCCGTAATCATGACCACGCCGGCGAGCCGGTCGGGCGGCACGTCGGCAAGCGACTGAGCGAGGTCGGTGAAGAGCATAGTGCCGTCGCGCTCGCTGTCGGCGGAGGTCGAGGTGGAATGCACCCAGCGCACGTCGAGATTGGGGAAGGCCTTGAGGCGCTCCTCCAATTCTTTGCGGATCTCATCGGTCCGCGCCGTGCGGCCCGCGATCGCCTGGCTCTGGCTGTCGTCGATGACGACGGCGAGGACGTCGCTGAGCGGCTCGCGGTCCTCCTGCTTCAGTTGCGGGTTGGCGATGGCCAAGAGCAGCAGCGCGTAGCTCAAGAGGCGCAAGATCGCGCCCCGGCGCGAGCGCCAGAAAAGGAGCGCGAGCAACACGGCGCCCGCTGCGGCCAGCGCCCACAGCACGGACCAGGGCACGAAGGGTAGGAACTCGACCGACCAGCTCATGGCCTCATTGTCCCAGACGCTCGAGCAGGGCAGGGACGTGCACCTGATCGGCCTTGTAGTTGCCGGTGAGCGCGTACATCACGAGGTTGACGCCGGCGCGGAACGCCATCTCGCGCTGCACCTCGCCGCCGGGCACCGTCGGATAGATCGGCCGGTTCGACTCGTCGAGCGCCCAGGCGCCGGCAAAGTCGTTGGAGGTGATCACGATCGAGCTCACCCCGTCGGTGCGGCGGGAGCGCTCGCTGCGCTCGGTCTCGTCGACGGGCTCGGCCTCGACCCACAGCGCGCCGCCATCCCAGCGGCCGGGGAAGCTGCGCATCAGGTAGAACGATTTGGTGAGGACGTGGCTCTCGGGCACCGGCTCGAGCGGCGGAATGTCGAGCTGGCCGATCAGGCGGTTGAGCGCCTTGGCTTGCGTGCCCGTGCCGGAGAAGCCCGTTTCATGGTCGCGCGTGTCGAAGACGATGAGGCCGCCCTGCTTCATGAAGGCGTCGACCTTGGCGAGCGTGGCGTCGGAAAGGGGGCTCGCATCCTCGCGCACCGGCCAATAGAGAATGGGGAAGAAGGCAAGCTCGTCCTTGTCGATATCGACGCCCATGGGTTCGGCGGGCTCGAGCGCGGTGCGCGCGCGCAAGACCTTGCTCAATCCCGACAGGCCTTCCTCGCTGGTGCGATCGATCTCCGGGTCGCCGGTGACGACGTAGGCGAGGTGGGTCTGTAACGAGGCCTTCAGCGCGAAATCGTCGGCGGAGGCGGGCGCGGCTGTGGTCTGGGGCGCTGCCGCCGGCGCCGGTGTGTCTTGTGCGCTTGCGGAATCGGATGGCCCGGGAAGAAGCGCAAGCGCCAGCAGGATGGCGGCGCTTGTCGCCGCAGCACGGCGCCGCAACCGGAAGCCCCCGCTCAGCACCAGCAAAGCGAGAATGTCGGCGGCAAAAAGCGCGATGGCCGCAAGATAGAGCCAAGGCTCGAGCGCCATGGGCTTCTTGAGGGTGTAGCCGCTCACCGCACTCCCTTCGATCGTGCGCAGCGGCTTGAGCACCGTCCTTGCGGTGATGAGGTTGAAGGCGCGGGCGGCGCCGGACGGACCGTAATAGCCGGGCGGATGATCAGGCCCGGGCACGGTGCAAGTCGAGCTTGTCGGGCGCGATCGGAGCCGCGCGGAGCGGCGGCGAGGTGAGATGGCCGAAGCCGTCAAGGGTCTGAAGCGGGGGAAGCGCGCCCGACGAGGAGGCGGCGCGCTGAACGGCCGGCGAGGCTTCGACCGAGGAGGCGTCTCCACCCGTCTCAAGTCCGACCTGGCTTGAACCGAGCGTCACGACGCGGCGCAGCATCTCCACGAACAGTCCCGACAGCGGCAGATTCGACCAGTCGGAGTTCGCCGTAACGTGGAAGAGCACGATGAAGCCTTGCCCTTGCTTCGAGGCGGTAACCAGCGGCGTGCCGTCGGCGAGCGTCGCCCAGACCTCGGCTTCGCTGGCCACGGTGGGATCGGCAAGAACTTGCCGGTTGACCCTCACGTCTTCGGGTACGGCAAGACCGCGGAAGGGACTCTTCTCCTCGAACGGCGCAAGCGGCTGCGGCGTGCTCCAGGAGAGCGAGCCGCCGAGCGAGCGGCCGCCGCGGCGCAAGGCCGCGGGAAGCAATTCGTCGCCGCCTTGCTCGAGCCGTGGGCCGGCAAAGCGGATGAGCACGCCGCCCGATTTGAGCCAGGCTTCGAGCTCTTCCTGGGTGCCGGCGACGAGCTTGCCGATATCGGCGAGCACGATGGTCGAGACCTTCTGCTGGACGAGGTCGTGCACGGCGTTGGCGACGTTGCCCTCGCTCGGCGTGATGATGTCGGCGTAAGGAGAAAGCGCGCGCTGCACGTAATAGAGAGGCGAGAGCAGCGGCTGAGCGGCTTCCCGCGATTCGCCCGAGACGATGCCGACGCGATGCCACTGCGAGCGGGCGTCGAGAAGATAGACGGCGCCCGCCGACGGCTCGCCGGCGATCTCGATGCGGGCCACCTGATTGCGGATTTCGAGCGGCAGCTCGAATTGGGCGGTGGCCGCGCGCGCGCCCCGCGCCGATGACGAACGCGGCTTCGCCGAGAGGCTCGCCGCGGCCGGTGAGCGCCTTGACCGCGCCTGAGCGCGGCCCCTCGGCGCCGCTCAGGACACGGGCGGCAAGCTCGCCGCCATCGCCTGCGGCCTGACCGAGGGCGAGCGCGGCGTCGTCTTTCTCAGGGCGAAGCACGGCGACGCTGCCGGTTTCCCCGGCAAGCTTGGCAAGGACGGCAGCGAAGGCTTCGCCTTCGCCATAGTCGAGTCCGTCGGAGAGCCACAGCACGCTGTAGTCGGTCTTGCCGCCGAGCTCTTTCTCGAGCGTCGCGGCGAGCTCGGTGCGGTCAGGCGCGTAAGGCTCTGGGCTGAGACCGCCCACGCGTTCGCGCGCCTGATCGGGGCTCAAGGGGTCGCTGACCGGCTGGCCTGGTGCCGTGGGCGCAAGCACGATGGTGCGGCCGTCGCGTCCGGCGCGGTCGATTGCCGCCTCGATCGCCTCCCGCCGCTCGGCCCAATGGGCCGCCGACGCCCAGCCATTGTCGATGACGATGAGAAGCGGGCCTGAGCCGGTGAAGCTCTGCCGGTCGGGGTTCAGCACCGGCCGCGCCAGAGCGAGGATGATCAAGGCGGCAAGCAGCATGCGCAAGGCCGTCAGCCACCACGGGCTGTGGGCCGGCGTCTCCTCGGTGGTCTTGAGGTCCTTCAACAGCCGCGTCGGCGGGAACACCACGAGCTGCGGGCTTGGCGGGGTCAATCTCAGCAGCCACCAGATCGCGGGAAGCGCCGCAAGTGCCGCCAGCACCCAAGGCTGAAGGAAGCCGATCGTGCCGATGGTCATCATGGCTGCCGGCCTGCTTCTTTCTCGCTGCCCGCGACGGGCCGGGGCGGTCGATAGCGGTAATCCCGCTCCAGGCCTGCGAGGCGGCTATGGATGGAAAGCACCGCCTCCTCGGGCGGGCGGTCGGTGTGATGCACGAGGAAGGACCAGCCGAGCCGCCGCGTCATCTCGGCAAGATCGGTGCGATGGCGCTTGAGCCGCTCCTGGTAGCGCTCGCGCAAGGTCTCGGCGCGGCCGGCGATCACCCTGTCCCTGCCTTCGCTCGCCGCGAACTCGGTTCGGCCCGCGTAAGGGAGCGTCTCCTCGGCGGGATCGAGCACCTCGATGAGATGGCCGCGCACCCCTTGCGCCGCGATCTCCTCGAACCGCTCGGCCATGTCGGCAACCGGCTCGAGGAAGTCGCTGAACAGAAGACATTCGGAGAATCGGCTCAGCTTGGCGTTGGGCGGCAGGCTCGCCTCGCTCGGTGTCGCCCATGAGGACCTCGGCAACCCGGCGGGCGGCGGCGCGTCCGGTGAAGGGCGGCCGGCCAAAGACCCCGACGCGCTCGCCGCCGCGGGCGAGGAGCTCGGCGAGGGCAAGCGCAAGCACCACGGCCCGGCTTTCCTTCGTGACATTGGCGAGCGAGGAGCGGAAACGCATCGACGGCGAGAGATCGACCCACAGCCACACCGTATGGGCGGCCTCCCATTCGCGCTCGCGCACGAACAAATGGTCGGAGCTTGCCGAGCGGCGCCAATCGATGCCAGTCCGCGCGTCGTTCTGATCGAAATGACGGAACTGCCAGAACGTCTCACCGGGACCCGCGCGGCGCCGGCCATGCGTCCCATGGGCGACGGTGTGAGCGACGCGCTGCGACTCGATGAGGAGCGCAGGCATGCGCGCCGCCAACCCATGGGCCTCGGCTTCCTCGCCCGAAAAGGCTGAAGCGTTTTCTCCCGCGCGTCCGCCAAGCTCAGATCACCCTAGCGGCTCAATGAGCCTCGCCACCATGTCGCTCATGTCGATGCCTTCGGCGCGGGCGGCGAAGGTGAGCGCCATGCGGTGCTTGAGCACGGGCTCGGCAAGCTCGATTACGTCGTCGACGGAGGGCGCCAGCCGTCCTTCGATCATGGCCTTGGCGCGGACGGCAAGCATCAGCGCCTGGCTCGCGCGGGGGCCGGGGCCCCAGGCGATCATGTCGTCAAGCTCCTGATCGATGCCGGTGCCGGGCCTTGCCGAGCGGACGAGCTTCAAAATCGCGTCCACCACCTGGTCGCCGACCGGCAACTGGCGCACGAGGCGCTGCGCTACCATCAGCTCCTCGGCGGAGAGGATGGTCTTCAGCGAGCGCTCCTCGACGCCGGTGGTGGCGAACAGCATGCGGCGCTCGGCGGCGGCGTCCGGATAGGAGACGTCGATCTGCAAGAGGAAGCGGTCGAGCTGGGCCTCGGGCAGGGGATAGGTGCCTTCCTGCTCGAGCGGGTTCTGGGTGGCGAGCACGTGGAAGGGGCGCGGCACGTCGTGGCGGACGCCCGCCACGGTGACATGATGCTCCTGCATCGCCTGGAGCAGCGCCGACTGCGTCTTGGGGCTCGCGCGGTTGATCTCGTCGGCCATGAGCAGCTGGGTGAAGATCGGGCCCTTGACGAAACGGAAGCCGCGCCGGCCCGCCGTGCCCTCTTCCAGCACCTCCGAGCCGACGATGTCGGACGGCATCAGGTCGGGGGTGAACTGGATGCGCTTGTTCTCGAGCCCAAGCACGGTGCCGAGCGTCTCGACCAGGCTCGTCTTGGCGAGGCCCGGCACGCCGATCAGAAGCGCGTGGCCGCCGGAAAGCACCGTGATCAGCGCAAGGTCGATGACGCGCTCCTGGCCGAAAATGACGGAGGCCGTCGTCTCGCGCACTTTCTTGATCTTGGCGCCAACCTCCTCGATACGATCGACGAGCTGGGCCTCGGTTTGGGCAAGTGTTGTCATGGCTTCAGTTTGGCTCGATCCTGGGTCTTAGGGGAACTATAGGGCCAAAGGCCTCGGAAGGTAGAAACACTTTGAGCGGCAATTCGGTCACAATCGTGTTGGTTCCGGGCTCCTTGCGCCAGCGCTCGCCGGCGGAGCAAAGGTAGCGGGTCAGAAGCGGCATAGAGATGCCTGACCAAGACGAAAGAGACGCTGTGGTAGCATCTGCAAAGGTCCCGCGGCAAACGGCCTTCAGCCTCATTGCCAAAGCTTAATCTTTGCGGGGATATCGGGCTCAAGATCGGCCGCGACGGGACCTGGTATTACCAGGGAGGCCCGATCGAGAGAAAGGGGCTCGTCAAGCTCTTCGCCTCGGTGCTCCGCCTCGAGGACGACGGCCGATACTACCTCGTGACGCCGGTCGAGAAGGTGCCCATCGAGGTCGAGGCCGCTGCCCTTCGTCGCCGTGGAGATGTGGCGGGAGGGGAGCGGCGAGGCCCAGAGCCTCAGCTTCCGCAGCAATGTGGACGATGTGGTGACGGCTGGGCCTGAGCATCCTCTCGGCTTTCAGGCCGGCCCAAAAGGGAGCTTCACCCCCTTCATTCTCGTGCGCGACGGCTTGAAGGCGCGGCTCGCCCGTCCCGTCTATTACGAGCTTGCCGCCTTGGCGGTCGAGCCTCCCGGATCCGAGGCGCCCGGGGTCTGGAGCGGCGGGGTGTTCTTCCCGTTCCCCCCGGCGGAAAGAAGCGGCGGCTGAGCGGGCGCCTCGCCACTCGCTTTGTGGGGCAAGCGCCGCTATGGTGCGGGCGCGTTGCTCCCGGAAAGAGGTCCGTGACCTTCGATGTTGCGCATCGCGCTGATCGACATTCTTCTGTTCTCGCTGCCCTTTCTAGTTTACGGAGCCTATATGATCCTGGTGAAAGGGGTGGCGCCGGCGAATCTTTGGCAGGGTGCGCCGGTTTTCTGGCTCTTGGCCGCAGGATGCGGGCTTCTGCTTGTCACCATGGCGACACTGATCCAATTCTCCGGCGGCCAGCCCGGCGGCATCTATCACCCGCCGACCTCGGAGAACGGCGTCATCAAGCCCGGCGAGATCGACTGACGGCAGGGTCCCATGCCCGAGCACGCGTTGACGCGACCCTCCGCGCCCCCTTCGCTTAAAGACGCCGCGTGGCTGAAGCGCCCTGAGACGGAGCGCGTCTTCGCCGCGCTCACGCGCCTCCGGCGTCGAGACGCGCGCGGTCGGCGGCGCGGTGCGCGACGCCTTGCTCGGACTGTCCCGTGACCGAGATCGATCTTGCCACCACCGCGCTCCCGGAGCAGGTGATGGCGCTCGCGCGGAAGGCCGGCCTCAAGGCGGTGCCCACCGGGATCGAGCATGGCACGGTCACCGTCGTTGCCGACGGCGTTCCCTTCGAGGTGACGACGCTCCGGCGCGACGTCGAGACCTTTGGGCGGCATGCGACGGTCGCCTTCACCGAGGACTGGGAGGAGGACGCGCGCCGCCGCGATTTCACGCTCAACGCCCTTTATGCCGGAAGCGACGGAACCGTGTTCGATCCGCTTGGCGGCTATGCCGATCTCGCCGCGGGCCGGGTGCGCTTCATCGGCGACGCCGAAGCCCGCATCAAAGAAGACTATTTGCGCATCCTGCGCTTCTTCCGCTTCAACGCCTATTACGGCAAAGGCCCGCTCGATCCGGAGGGACTGCGGCGCCTGTGTCAGGCTGCGCGCTGGCCTGGATCAGCTCTCGGCGGAACGGGTCGGGGCCGAGCTCAGGCGCCTGCTCGTGGCGCCGCAAGCGATGCGGGCCATCGAGGCGCTGTTCGATTACGGGCTGTTGCCGGACCTGCTTGGCGGCGTGCCGCGGCTTGAGCGGCTCGCGCGGCTGATCGCGATCGAAGAGGCGCTCGGACTCGCCCCCGACGCCACGCTGAGGTTGGCCGCCCTTGCCGTCTTCGTCGCGGAAGACGCCGAGCGGCTTGCCGCGCGCTTGCGCCTCTCCAATGCCGAGCAGGCGGTGCTTGCGCTCGGTGCGGCAGACCATGCCAAGAGCGGGCTCCCTGACGACGGCGCGGCCAAGCGGGCGCTCTACCGGCTCGGGCCGAGCGCCTTTACGGCCCACGTGCTGATCGCCTGGGCGGACTCAGGCGCATCGCCTAACGATCCAAGCTGGCGCGAGGCGCTGAGCCTTGCCGAGCGCTGGCAGGCGCCGTCCTTCCCGTTGCGCGGCACCGACATCATGGCGCTTGGCGATGTCAAAGGGCCTGAGATCGGCGACATCCTGCGCCGGCTCGAAGCGGATTGGATCGCGGCCGGCTTCGCCGAGGATCGTGAGCAGCTTCTTGCTCAAGGCAAAACAGCTCGCGCCGCTTAGTCGAGACCGCTCGATGAGCGCCATGGCTGCGGCAGGAGCGCGCAGCTTGCCTTCATGGATGAAGTAGATGAACACGTCGCGCGGCTTGGCGTCGTGCTGGTGCGCGGCATCGACAAGCGGAAGGTCCGGCGGCGCCGCCGCCCTTCGCCCAGACCTTGGCGCGCTCGGCCCAGGCGTCCAGCTCTGCTGGCGGATAGGCCGTCGGGAAGAGCGTCGCTGCCCTTCTGCAGCCGCGCATAGACGACTCGCCGGTGAGGTCGGCGATGGAAGGATAGTCCTCGGCCTCGGCGAAGGCCGCGGTCACGCCGGCGTCGCGCAGGAGCTTGATGAACTCGAGGCGTCCGGAAGCTCGCGTGGCGTGCCTCGACCACGTGGTTGAGCTTCAACCCGTCAAGCTCTCGCGGCAAATGCTCGAGGAACTTGGCGAAGTCCGGCTCGATCGAATCTCTTGAAGGGCGCGAATTGCCAGAGCACGGGCCCGAGCTTGTCGCCAAGCTCGGCCAGCCCGAAGTCGAAGAAGCGGCGGATGAAGTTGCCCGTCTCGGCGAGAACCTTCTGCTGCGTGACGAGGCGCGGGCCCTTGACGGAGAAGACGAAGCCGTCCGGCGCGGCCGCGGCCCATTTGCGGAAGCTCGTTGGGACTTTGCAGCCGGTAATGGGTGGCGTTGATCTCGATCGAGGTGAGATGCGACGCGGCGTAGGCAAGCTCCTCGGCCTGCTTCAAGCCCTTGGGATAGAACACCCCGCGCCAGGGCGCATAGGTCCAGCCGCCGATGCCGACGCGTATGCGCCCTGACTCTTTCCTGCGCGCCATCGGCGCAGAGTGCCTGAGGGCGCGCTCCACTCAAGAAAATTCTCTTTAGCCGCCGGCTGCCGTCACCGCGGTCTGGAACAAGGATTGCCAACCAAGTCCCGACACGAACAGCGCGCAAAGCTGCACGAGGATGGGTTTGTCCGGGTCGAAGGCATTCTTGTACACCGCCGGCAACAACACGATCGCCATCAGCAGGGCGAACGCCGTCCGTCCCAGAACGCCTGCGAAATCGAAATTGAAGATGCCTGAGGTGATGTAACCGCGGAGGAGCGGGTCCACCAGCACACCCAGCGCGACGGCCCCGTATTGCGGTAACACGGATGCATGCTTCGCACTTGGCTTAGCTGCACGTTTTGCGGGCTCGGCGGCGACGCCCTTAGGAGTCGAAGGACGCGGCGGTGATTGAAGATCAAAATAGCGGACGATCTCGTTGAGCATGGTCCCCTCCCAACTCACATCAAATTAGAACAGACAAGATAGATACAACCTGAGCGGGAAGGCAACGGCAAAAAAGAGCCGCGCCCGTAGGACGCGGCTCGATTTTACGCGAATCGTTACAGACGCTTACGCAACCGGACTTTGCTTGCGCATGATCTTCTCGGAAAACCGGTTCCCACTTTTCCGGATCATGCTTAGAAGTCCATGTCGCCCATGCCGCCGCCTCCCGGAGGCATGGCAGGCCCCTTCTTCTTCGGCTTCTCGGCCACCATGGCCTCGGTGGTGATGAGGAGGCCGGCCACGGAGGCGGCATCCTGGAGCGCGGTGCGCACCACCTTGGCGGGGTCGATCACGCCCTGCTTGACGAGATTGCCGTATTCGCCGGTCGCGGCATTGAAGCCGAAGGCATAGTCGTCCTTGTCGACGATCTTGCCCACGACCACGGCGCCGTCCTCGCCGGCATTCTCGGCGATCTGGCGCGCCGGGGCCTGAAGGGCGCGGCGCACGATGTTGATGCCGACCTTCTGGTCCTCATTGGCGGCATTCAGCCTGTCGAGCACCTTCTGAGCTGCGGATCAGGGCCACGCCGCCGCCCGGCAGGATGCCCTCCTCGACGGCCGCGCGGGTCGCGTTCAACGCATCGTCGACGCGGTCCTTCCTCTCCTTCACCTCCATCTCGGTCGCGCCGCCGACCTTGATCACGGCGACGCCGCCGGCGAGCTTGGCAAGCCGCTCTTGCAGCTTCTCCTTGTCGTAGTCGGAGGTGGTGTCCTCGATCTGCTGCTTGATCTGGGCGACGCGCGCCTCGATGTCGGCCTTCTTGCCGGCACCGTCGACGATGGTGGTGTCGTCCTTGGTGATGACCACCTTCTTGGCGCGGCCGAGCATGTCGAGAGTGACGTTCTCGAGCTTGATGCCGAGATCCTCGGAGATCACCTGGCCGCCGGTGAGCACGGCGATGTCCTGCAGCATGGCCTTGCGGCGGTCGCCGAAGCCGGGCGCCTTGACGGCGGCGACCTTCAGCCCGCCGCGCAGCTTGTTGACCACGAGCGTGGCAAGCGCCTCGCCCTCGACATCCTCGGCGATGACGAGCAGCGGCTTGCCCGACTGCACGACGGCCTCGAGCAGCGGCAGGATCGACTGAAGGTTGGAGAGCTTCTTCTCGTAGATGAGGATGTAGGGGCTCTCCAGCTCGACGCGCATCTTGTCGGCGTCGGTGATGAAATAGGGGGAGATGTAGCCGCGGTCGAACTGCATGCCCTCGACCACTTCGAGCTCGGTCTCGAGCGCCTTGGCCTCCTCCACGGTGATCACGCCGTCATTGCCGACCTTCTGCATGGCCTCGGCGATGATGTCGCCCGATCTCCTTGTCGCCATTGGCAGAGATGGTGCCGACCTGGGCGATCTCCTCGCTGGAGGTGACCTTCTTGGCCTTCGACTTCAGCTCGTTGACGATAGCGTTGACCGCAAGATCGACGCCGCGCTTCAGGTCCATGGGATTGGAGCCGGCGGCGACCGATTTCGCGCCTTCCTTGACGATGGCCTGAGCGAGAAGGGTCGCGGTAGTGGTGCCGTCGCCGGCGGTGTCGGAGGTCTTCGAGGCGACCTCGCGCACCATCTGCGCGCCCATGTTCTCGAACCTATCCTCGAGCTCGATCTCCTTCGCCACCGTCACACCGTCCTTGGTGATGCGCGGCGCGCCGAAGGACTTCTCGAGCACGACGTTGCGGCCCTTGGGGCCGAGCGTCACCTTGACCGCATTGGCCAAGATGTCGACGCCGTGCAGCATGCGCTCGCGGGCGTCTTGTCCAAATTTCACTTCCTTGGCAGCCATTGTCTTTTTCTCCACTGGGGGCCTCACCCTGAGGAGCCGGCGAAGCCGGCGTCTCGAAGGGTGAGCTTCGAATTCGTGGGTCTCATCCTTCGAGACGCGCCCATTGGGCGCTCCTCAGGATGAGGAACGATGCCTTTTACGCAGCCTTCTTCTTCTTGGCGGCGGCGCCTTCGAGCACGCCGAGGATGTCGCTCTCCTTCATGATGAGGAGCTCCTCGCCGTCGAGCTTGACCTCGGTGCCCGACCATTTGCCGAACAGCACGCGGTCGCCGGGCTTCACGTCGAGGGGCTGAACCTTGCCCTTCTCGTCCGGAGCGCCGGGGCCGACGGCGACGATCTCGCCCTGCTGCGGCTTCTCCTTGGCGGTGTCGGGAATGATGATGCCGCCTCTCGTCCTTTCGTCCTCCTCGATCCGGCGCACGACGACGCGATCATGCAATGGACGAAACTTCATCTTGGGACCTCCTCCAGGCAGATTGTGATTGGAATGGGCGTCCGCGTCGGGCGCGCCCGCGCGCTATGTAGATGGGCGTTTTAGCACTTTCAAGGGGCGAGTGCCAAAGCCGCTAGCAATTGTCCGTCGCTTGCTGCCAAGCGGCTGATTCAATTCGGGAAATGCTCTGGACGCAACCAGGCTCGGCGAGTTAAGACTTAGAAAACTGAAAAAGACTGACCAGCAGGGCACGAAGCCATGGACACTGCCTTCCTTCGCCAGATCGAGGGGTTCTCGCTGACCACGGCGGAAATCCTCTACCGCCTGCCGGATCATCCGAAGCTGCTGCAAAGCTATATCTGGCAGGACTACGACCTCGCCCCGCGCTTCCCCAAGCTCACTCGACTTCCTCGATTTCTGGGACGCCAATCTCGACGGCGCGCTGTACCGCATTCGCGTGGCGCACCGGAGGCTGATCGCGCCGGCCGAGTTCAGCTTCATCGAGGGCGAGCTCAGGCTGCACTAGGAGCCCGGCAAATTCCCATTCTGTTGGCATCGTCCGCGAAGGCGGACGCGTGCGTCATTCCGGCGCCTGCCTGCGCGAAGCCGAGCTTCGCTCCGGCGAAGGCAGGCTAGCCGGAATCCAGAGCAGCTTACTCAGGAGGTGTGAATTGGATCGCCGGCTTGCGCCGGGATGACGACGACGCCGCTGCCAGCCTCATGCCCGAACTCGTAGATATGCGCCTTCTCGCGCTCCAGCACCGGCTTCAGCGAGCGGAACGCCTTCGGATAGAGATAGAAGGGCACGCGCGGGAACAGGTGATGGATCAGGTGGAAGTTCTGGAACATGTAGAGCCAGTTCACGATGGGCTCGAGGATCTTGCCCTTCACCCAGAACACATTGGTGTCGCGATAGCGCTCATGCACCTCGTGCGGCTTATGGGTGAGATAGGCGAAGAAATAGATGATCAGCGCCGAGGCGAGGATGTGCGGGAAGATCCACAGCATCAGCACCTCGCGCCAATAGCCGTACACCGACAGCGCCAAGGCGACCCCGTAGAAGATCGCGTGCATGGCCACGATGTGGAGGGTGAGCGGCCGCATGCCCGGGATGTGCGCATGGAAGGCGATGTGCTTCCAGAAATACTGGTGATACCAGAACACGATGGTGAGGCAGCGGAAGAACACCAGGAACGGATTCTTGACGGCGACCCAATGGTCGGGATCGATCTCCGGGTTGTTGGTGTCGCGGTGATGGGCGAGATGCATGTAGCGGAAGGCTTTGTACTCATGCAGCAGGAGCGTGCCGCAGACATAGCCGACGAGATGGTTGAGCCAGAGCAAGCGTGAGTCCTTGCCGGCGATATTGCCGTGGCAGGCCTCGTGCAGCGGCGTCTGGTCGGCGTAGAGGATCAGCGTGTTGAGGATGAGCCCGAGCCAGAGCGGGATGATCTGCATCGTCGCCAAGGTGGTGACGAGGGCGAAGGCGGCAACGATGCCAGCTGCGAGCAGCACCGTGGGCCAGGCCACCATGCCCTGATAGGGCTTGACCAGAGTAAGCGCCTGCCGGTCGGCGGGCGCATTAGGGGCGTCGCGCGGCCTCTCGATTTCGGGGCCAACGGCGGTGGCGAAGCTCATGGTCCAGAGTCCTTCTTCAGTCCCCCTAAACGGCGTTTGCCCGGCCCGAATATCCCGGGCCGGCGCTCTATTTGGACTCATCCCGGAACGACGCAATTTTGCGCCGCGTCGCCGCCTCATTCAAGACACAATGGGGCCAAATGCGGCACGAGTTGCCGCAGGGGTAAACGGCGCGTCAAAAACCTTAGGGTTTCTGGGAGGTTACGCTCTCGCGGCGGATTGGCGCGGAGCGCGGCGAGCGCCCCGACGATAGGCCCTGGTGAAAGCAAAGCCTGCCGCCCGGCACGATTCGGCCGGGTCCGGCAGGCTGGCAAACCAAAGATCCGCGTCAGCTACTGGCAGAAATAGGGCAGGCCGTCATAGCCCATGAAGTAGCCGGTGCGCGCGTTGAAGCTCCGGTAGCGCTGGGCGCAGTAGGTGTACCACTCAGGCGTCCAGGGCGGCGGGCCGTAGGCGGCGGGGCCGTAATAGGCGGGCTCATAATCATAGTCGGCGGCACCACATAGACCTCGCGCGGCGCAAGCGCGCTGCCGACGATGGCGCCGATGCCGAAGCCGAGAAGGCCGGCGCCCCAGGCATTGCCGCCTGGCCGGCTAATAGCCGCGACCGGCCTCGGCCGGGCCGGCAGAGTCAGCGCGCCTAAGCCGATCAGCGCCGCAGCGGCGATGGCTTTCAAGGTTCGATTGGTCATTGGTCGTGTCCGAGTTCGTTAGCGTGGTGCCCGCTAAAGTGCCCCTAAGCGGGCGGGAGGTTCCCCAGGGATTGGGATCAGCCGAGTTAGCACTCGATTTTTGGCAAAATAGAGCCGCCAGAATGAATCGCCCGTTAAGTGTCCCTCCCCTCGATGGGGAGGGTGGCCGGCAGCTTGCTGTCGGCCGGGTGGGGCGATCCGGTGATGGCGCGAAAAATTCCCCCCACCCGGCGCGCCACGCCGACTTGGCTTCGCCAAGATCGGGGCGCGCCGCCCTCCCCACGTTGGGGGAGGGATGACGCTGCGATTTGGTCAGCGCAATAAAAAACCGCCGGGCACGAGGCCCGGCGGTCTCAATCAGTTGCAGCGCGCTTAGTTAGGCGAGCTGGACGTTGGCGGCCTGCTTGCCGCGGCCGCGGCGATCGTCCTCGATCTCGAAGGAGACCTTGTCGCCCTCGTTGAGGGCGGGCACGCCGCTCCGCTCGAGAGCGGAGGCGTGTACGAAGACGTCCTTGCCGCCGTCCTCCGGCTGAATGAAGCCGAAGCCGCGCGCATGATTGAAGAATTTCACTGTGCCATTGACACGAGCCATAGGGGAATTTCCTTTCCCGTAGAAGTTTCACACAAACGGGCCATGGGCCCCCCAAAGGGTGGTCCTTCGGCGTCTTGAGATGTCAGGAAAGGGTCGTGCTCTTTTGAGGCGCGATAGTCACTTGCCGTCGTCCAAGTCCGCGCCCAAAGCCTTGGGCGCCCGGTGCCATAAAGATGGGCGAAAGGGAGCCAATTGGCAAGCCCGAAGTGGCTCTACCGCCATCACAATCTGCTTCGGAATTCTAAACCGCAGATGAACGGACGCCTCAGAAAGGTTCAGCCGCGAAGCCCTAGAGCTTTGAACCGAACGGCGCGGAAGCGCGTCAGAGGGTGCTCTGGAGGGCTCGCAAAATGTGGAAGATCGTGGTGGTCCTGCTGCTGACGGCTCTGGCCATTTTATTGGCGCGGCTCGCCTATGAAGCGCCGATGGTCCAGACCCGGGTCGGCCAGGCCGATCGGGACCGCGGCGCCGGCCCCGCTCGCGCCACCCCTCATGTATGCCGGGATCAGGGGGTAGGCGCCCCATGTAGCCTCATGCTGAGGAGCGCCCGAAAGGCGCGTCTCGAAGCCTGGGCCTCATCCTTCGAGGCTCGCTTCGCGAGCACCTCAGGATGAGGACAGTCTTGGCTAAGGCCAGCGCACCAGAGGCGGCAGGGAGGAGAGGATCGCCTCGACATTGCCGCCGGTCTTCAGCCCGAAAATGGTGCCGCGGTCGTAGAGCAGGTTGAACTCCACATAGCGCCCGCGCCTGACGAGCTGCTCCTCGCGGTCGGCCTCGGTCCACGGCGTTCCCATATTGCGGCGGACGATCTCCGGATAGATGCCAAGGAAGGCGCGGCCGACCTTCTGCGTGAAGTCGAAATCGGCCTTCCAGTCGCCGGTGTCGAGATAGTCGTAGAAGATGCCGCCGATCCCGCGCATCTCGCCCCGGTGCGGCAGAGTAGAAATATTCGTCGCACCATTCCTTGAAGCGGTCGTAGTCGGCTGAAGGCTCGCCTTCGCAGGCCGCCTTCATCGCCGCATGGAAGTCTCGCGCATCTCTGTCCTCTTGCGTGCGGCGGCGTGTGAGCACGGGAGTGAGATCGGCGCCGCCGCCGAACCAGCCTTTCGAGGTCACCACCATGCGCGTGTTCATATGCGCGGTGGGCACATTCGGATTTACGGGATGGGCGATGAAGGAGATGCCGCTCGCCCAGAAGCGCGGGTCCTCCTCGGCGCCCGGAATCTGCTTGGCGAATTCCGGGGGAAAGGTGCCGTGCACGGTCGAGGTGTGGCAGCCGACCTTCTCGAACACGCGGCCGGCCATCAGCGCCATGACGCCGCCGCCGCCCTCAGTCCCGTCCTTCTCGGCGCGGGTCCAAGGGGTCTTCACGAAGCGGCCGGGGGCTTTGCCCGCGCAGCCGGGAAGGCCTTCGGCCTCGTCCTCGACCCGCTCGAGCGCCGCGCAAATCTCGTCGCGCAAATGCTCGAACCAGAGGCGGGCACGTTCTTTCCGCGCCGGGCTGAAGGTCTCCGGCAGATTTGCCTCTTTCGGTGCTTTCTGGTCCATCGTCCTTGGCCTTACGGCTTGGCAAGCTCCAAGGTCAACGGCATTTGGCCGCGCGGCTTTGACCGGGATCAACACATCTCCCGCGATCATTGCCTATGTCTCATATGCTCGACGCTAAGCGTTGTGCGCCAATTTGCCCAAGTTGCGGCCCCTGGACAACCATGAGCCCTGATGCAAGAAACCACCAAAATCGGCCGGTCGCACGAGCCACGTCCGGCACTGAGAGGCAAGCGCTCGAAGGCGACGCATTTGAGAGCGGTCGCAGGCGCCGGGGGCAGTGGTTTGCCTCTCTAGCCCGCGACCGAAACGACGATTGGCTTTGGCGAGGAGCCCTGGCGCGGTGGCAACCCACGAGACTCCCTTCGATCCCACGCTTTCACCCGACGACGGCGAGCCGACGCGGCGCGACGTGATCCTGATCGCGGCCGGCGGCTTTGCCGCGATCGGCGCCGCGGCGGCGCTTTGGCCACTGCTCGACCAGATGAATCCCGATGCCTCGGCGCTGTCGCTTGCCACCACCGAGGTCGATATTTCCCATGTCGAGGTGGGCCAGGCCATCACCGTGATGTGGCGCGGCAAGCCGATCTTCATCCGCCACCGCACCGATCAGGAGATCGCCAAGGCGAAGGACTTTGCCGTCGACGATCTGCCCGATCCGCTCGCGCGCAACGCCAATCTTCCCGAAGACGCGCCGGCGAGCGACGATAACCGCGCGGCGAAGGACCGCGAGCCCTGGCTGGTGATGATCGGCATCTGCACCCATCTCGGCTGCATTCCGAAGGGACAGGCGGTCGGCGACTACAAGGGCGAGTTCGGCGGCTGGTTCTGTCCCTGTCACGGCTCGCAATACGACACCGCCGGCCGCGTGCGCATCGGGCCCGCGCCGCAGAACATGGCGATCCCGCCCTACAGCTTTCTCTCCGACCAGAAGATCAAGATCGGGTAGAGCCGGACGATGGCGCATCCCTCCAGCTACCAGCCGAGCACCGGCATCGAGCGCTGGCTCGACGCGCGGCTCCCGATCATGCGCGTGATGCACGACCAGTTCATGGTCTTCCCCACGCCGCGCAACCTCAATTACTGGTGGACCTTCGGCGGCATCCTCACCTTCATGCTGGTGGCCCAGATCGCCACCGGCGTGGTGCTCGCCATGCACTATGTGCCGACCGAGGACGGGGCCTTCGACTCGGTCGAGACGATCATGCGCGACGTGAATTGGGGGTGGCTGCTCCGCTATACCCATGCCGTCGGCGCCTCGATGTTCTTCGTCGCCGTCTACATCCACACGTTCCGCGGCCTCTATTACGGCTCCTACAAGGCGCCGCGCGAGGTGTTGTGGATCCTGGGCGTGCTCATCCTCATGCTGATGATCGCCACCGCCTTTATGGGGTACTCGCTTCGCTGGGGGCAGATGAGCTTCTGGGCGGTCACCGTGATCACCAATCTGTTCTCATCGCTCGATGCGGTGATCCCCGGGCTCGGCACGCGGCTGGTGGAGTGGATCTGGGGCGGCTTCGCGGTGGGCGGGCCCACGCTGAACCGGCTCTACTCCTTGCACTATCTCTTCCCCTTCCTGATCGCCGGCGTCGTGGCCCTGCATATCTGGGCGCTGCATATCCCCGGCAACAACAATCCCACCGGCATCGACGTGAAATCGCCTAAGGAGACAGTGCCGTTTCACCCCTACTACACGATGAAGGACGGCTTCGCGCTCGTGGTCTTCATCCTCGTGTTCGCGGCAGTCGTGTTCTATGCGCCGAACTTCGTCGGCCACCCCGACAACTACATTCCGGCCAACCCGCTGCAGACGCCGCCGCATATCGTGCCGGAATGGTATTTCCTGCCCTTCTACGCGATCTTGCGCGCGATCCCGAACAAGCTGCTCGGCGTCGCCGCGCTGTTGGCCTCGATCTCGATTCTCTTCTTCGTGCCCTGGCTCGACACCTCAAAGGTTCGTTCGACCAGCTACCGGCCGATCTACAAATGGTTCTTCTGGGCCTTCGTGCTGACCTGCCTCGCGCTCGGCTATCTCGGCTCGCAGCCGCCGGAAGGCTGGTATCTCGTCTTCGGGCGCATCTTCACGCTGTATTATTTTGCCTTCTTCCTGGTGGTCATGCCCGTGGTCGGCTTGATCGAGAAGCCGCGCGGGCTCCCCGGCAGCATCACCGAGCCCGTGCTCGGGCCCGAGCACGTGAAGGGCCGGCCGGCGCGGGCGCCCGCCAAGCGGAAACCGGAGGAGGTCGCCTGATGCAGCCCTCTGGCTTCTCCCTCGCCGGAGCGTTCGCTGTTCTCCTCGCGCTGCCAGGCGCAAGCCTTGCCGAGGAGGCGACCGGCACGCAAGCCAACGGCAATCATGCACCTGAGATCGCGCGGCAGAGCTGGAGCTTCACGCCGCCATTCGGGACTTTCGACAACGCGCAGCTGCAGCGTGGCTTCCAGGTCTATAAGGAGGTCTGTGCGAGCTGCCATTCGATGCGGCTCCTGTCCTACCGCAATCTCGGCGAGCCGGGCGGGCCAGAATTCTCACCCAAGGCCGTCGAGGTTCTTGCGTCGCAAGTTCAGGTCAGCGACGGGCCGAACGAGAAGGGCGAGATGTTTCAGCGGCCGGCGCGGCCGTCGGACCGTTTCCGGTCGCCCTTCGCCAACGATCAGTTGGCGCGCCTCGCCAATAACGGCGCGCTGCCGCCCGATCTGTCGGTGATGGCCAAGGCGCGGCCGGGCGGCCCCGACTACATCTACGCTCTGCTGACCGGCTATCACCCGGCGCCGCAAGGCTTCGAGCTGGCTCAGGGCATGCATTACAACGAGGCCTTCCCGGGCCACCAGATCGCCATGCCGCCGCCTGTTGAGCGACGGCGTCATCGCCTATACCGACGGCACCAAGCCCACCGTCGACAACTATGCCAGGGATGTCTCGGCTTATCTGATGTGGGCGGCGGAGCCCAAGCTCGAGGAGCGCCACAAGACGGGGGCGCGGGTGATGATCTTCCTCATCGTCTTCGTGGTGATCATGTATCTCGCCAAGCGCACGGTCTGGGCGCGACTAAAGCATTCCAACGCGACTCACGGCGCGTAGGTCCCTCCTCTCCCGATAGGGTATACAAGGAGCAGCCATGAAACGCGCGCTCCTCGCTCTTCTCGTTGTGGCCGGCGCTCTCCCCGCCTTTGCCGGCGATGAGGCGCAGCCCCCGCGCGACATGGTCGTGCTCACGGTCAGCGGGTTGATCGGCAAGACCAATCGCGGGCCGCTCGATCAGAAGCGCGACAGTCTGCTCGCTCGGCAAAAGATCGACTTCGCCAAGGCTTTTGCCTTCGACCGGGCGATGCTGCTCGCGCTTGAGCAGGGGACCGTCACGGTCCAGCCGCCCGAGTTCGAGGCCCCCGCCACTTTTTCCGGGCCGCTGCTCAGAGACGTGCTGGGGTTCATCGAGGCGGCAAAGGTCAAAGTGACGGTCGTGGCGGTCAACGGCTATGTCGGCTGGCTCAGCCCTGAGGACATCGACGCATCCGATTGGATCCTCGCGCTCTCAGCCGACGGCGTGCCTCTGGGCATTGGGCAGCAGGGGCCGATTTGGCTGCTCAACACGCGCGCCCCGGACTTCAAGCCTGACGACATACATCATGGCCATTGGGTCTGGGCGATGTTCTATATGCGCATCGGCGATTGATCTCTGGCAGCGAGGGGACGACATGACGAAAGCGGTGCTGGGGATCATCGGCGGCTCGGGCATTTACGATCTGCCGGGCCTCCAGAACGTGCGCGAGAAGCGCATCGAAAGCCCATGGGGCGAGCCCTCGGCGGCGCTCCGCATGGGCGACATCGACGGGCTCCCCATCGTGTTCCTGTCGCGCCACGACAAGGGCCACAGGCTCTCGCCCACCGACATCAACTACCGCGCCAATATCGACGTGCTGAAGCGGGCGGGGGTCACCGACCTCGTCTCGCTGTCGGCCTGCGGCTCCTTCAAGGAGGAGCTGCCGCCCGGCACCTTCGTGCTGGTCGATCAGTTCGTCGACCGCACCTATCATCGCGCCAACTCCTTCTTCGGCACAGGCTGCGTGGCGCATGTGTCGATGGCGCATCCCGTCAGCCCGCGCCTGCGCCTTCATCTCGCCGAGGCCGCCGAGGCGGAAGACATCGCGGTGGCCAGGAGCGGCACCTATGTCTGCATCGAGGGCCCGCAATTCTCGACGCTCGCCGAGAGCCTCACCTATAAGGGCCTCGGCTATTCGGTGATCGGCATGACCAATCTGCCCGAGGCCAAGCTCGCCCGCGAGGCCGAGATCTGCTACGCGACGGTCGCCATGGTCACCGACTTCGATTGCTGGCATCCCGACCATGACGCCGTCACGGTGCAGGACATCATCAAGGTGCTGATGGCCAATGCCGAGAAGGGCGCGCGGTTGGTGGCGCGCTTAGCGCGCGATTTCCCGCGGCAGCACGAGCCCTGTCCGATCGGCTCGGACCGCGCGCTCGACACGGCGATCATCACCGCGCCGGAAGCGCGCGATCCCGAGCTCCTCAAGAAGCTCGACGCGGTCGCCGGCCGCGTGCTGAAAGGTGGGAACGCGGCGTTCCGGCTAGGGCGAGGGCGGCGTCGGCACTTCCGGAATTTCGAGGCCAATTATGCCAAGCACGCCCGCCACGATGGCGCCGACCAAAGTGACAAGCAGCATAAGAATGATCATCGCCGGTATCGAGGCGATGCTCCATTTCACCAAGATCATGACGATCCGCCAGAACGGAACGTCAATGTCGCGAATGGTGACCAGGTTGGAGCCGTCTGTCATAGAATTGCCCCCTTCGATTGAGCGGCTGCCCTTCTTCTAGCCAGCCGCTCCTGGTTCGACTATAGGCTCAAGCCGCGAAGCCCGCTTCGCGCGGGGCTCAAGCCCTCAATTTGGAGAGTCCTGTCATGAACTTGACTGCCGACTTCGATCTCAAGGACCTCGTGCGCACCATACCCGACTATCCCAAGCCGGGCATCATGTTCCGCGACATCACCACGCTTGCTCGGCCACGCCAACGGGTTCAGGGCCTGCGTCGAGCAGCTCGCACGGCCCTTCTTGGATCGCAGGGTCCAGGCCGTGGCGGGGATCGAGGCGCGCGGCTTCATCCTGGGCGGCGCGGTGGCCGACCGCTTGCGCTGCGGCTTCGTGCCGATCCGCAAGAAGGGCAAGCTGCCGGGGAAGGCGATCGGCCAGGACTACGAGCTCGAATACGGCATCGACGTCATCGAGATCCATGAGGACGCCATCAGTTCCGGAGAGCCCGTGCTGCTGGTCGACGATCTGATCGCCACGGGCGGCACGGCGGAAGCCGCGGTCAAGCTCCTGCGCAAGCTCAATGCCGACGTGGTGGGCGCCACCTTCGTCATCGACCTGCCCGATCTCGGCGGCTGCCGCGCGCCTCGCCAAGCTCGGCGTGGAATGCCACACGCTGATCTCCTTCGAGGGCGATTAAAGAGTGAATATCGACGGCAAGCCTTACCGCACCATCTGGCTCAATGCAGACGGCCGGTCGGTCGAGATCATCGACCAGACCAAGCTCCCGCATAAATTCGAGACGGTGACGCTTGCGCACGCTTGGAGGACGCGGCGCGCGCCATCTCCACCATGCAGGTGAGGGGGGCGCCCTTGATCGGGGCGACCGCCGCCTATGGGGTGGCGCTCGCACTCCGCAACGACGCGTCCGACGAGGCGCTGGAGCGGGCTTGCGCGATCCTCGCCGCCACCCGTCCCACGGCCATCAATCTCCGCTGGGCGCTCGATGAGATGCAGGATGCTGTGCGCAACCAGCCGCGTGACAAGCGGGTCGCCGCCGCTTTCGCCCGCGCCGGCGCAAATCTGCGACGAGGATGTCGAGACCAACCGTAAGATCGGCGAGCATGGGCTCGGGCTGATCCGCGCGCATGCCGAGAAGAAAGGCGCGGCGACGATCAACATCCTCACCCATTGCAATGCCGGATGGCTCGCGACCGTCGATTGGGGGACGGCGCTCGCCCCCATCTACCGCGCCTCATGACGAAGGCATCAAAGTGCATGTGTGGGTTGACGAGACCAGGCCGCGCAATCAGGGCGCCTCGCTCACCGCCTTCGAGCTTAAGGCGCACGGCGTGCCGCATACGCTGATCGCCGACAATGCCGGCGGGCATCTCATGCAGAAGAAGCTCGTCGATCTCTGCATCGTCGGCACCGACCGCACTACGGCGACCGGCGACGTCGCCAACAAGATCGGCACCTATTTGAAGGCGCTCGCCGCGCGCGACAACAATATCCCGTTCTTCGTGGCGTTGCCGGGCACGACGATCGATTGGAGCCTCACCGACGGCAGCACGATCCCCATCGAGGAGCGGAATGCTGAGGAAGTCACCCACATGACGGGCCGCTTGCCGGATGGAAGCGTGGCCACCGTCGAGATCGCGCCACGAGGGACCGCTGCCGCCAATTACGGCTTCGACGTGACGCCGATGCGGCTCGTCACCGGCTTCATCACCGAGCGCGGCGTTGCGCCGGCGACACCGAACGCCCTTGCCACGCTCTACCCCGAGCACCGCAAGGGGGAGGCGGCGTAATGCATTCGTAGGGTGGGCAACGGTTCTGGCCGTTGCCCACGCGAAGCGAATTCTTAGGTGGGCACGCTTCGCTTTGCCCACCCTACGCCGCGCGGGAGAACGATGCGATGGAATATCAGGAGCTGCTCAACGTCGCGCTCAACTTCGCCACAGCAATTCTGCTTGGCGCGCTGGTCGGCATCGAGCGCGAGAAGCGCAAAGCAGAAGAAGGAGAGACCAGCGGCATCGCGGGCTTGCGCACCTTTACTTTGCTCGCTCTGTTCGGCGCCGCCGCGGCCTACATTTCGCGCAGCACGTCTTCTCCCTGGATCTTGGCGGCGGCTCTCCTCATCGTCGGCGCCTTCGTGGTCGCGGGCTATTTCATCGCCGCCCGGTCCAATCCCGAGTCGACCGGCCTCACCACCGAGGTCGCGGCCGTTGTCGTCTTCCTGCTCGGCGCCATGGTCATGCTCGGTCATTCCGAGCTCGCCATCGGGCTGGGCGTCGTCACCGCGGCCGTGCTCGCCTATAAACAGCCGCTGCATGGCTTCGTCGACAAGCTTGGTTGGGACGACGTCTATGCGGGTTTGCGGCTGCTGATCGCGACCTTTATCGCGCTGCCGCTGCTTCCCAATCAGCCGATCGATCCGTGGGGCGCGCTCAATCCCTATTCGCTGTGGCTGCTCGTGATCCTGATCTCGAGCCTGTCGCTGGTCGGCTATGTGCTGACGCGGCTGCTCGGACCCGCCAGGGGCACGGCGCTCACCGGATTGACGGGCGGTCTCGTCTCGTCGACGGCGGTGACGTTGTCCTTCGCCAAGGAGGGACGCGACAACCCGCAAGACACGCCGGCGCTTGCTTGCGGCATCCTGCTCGCCTGGGCGGTTATGTTCGTGCGCGTCATTGTCATCGTGGCGGTGGTGAATCGCGGGCTGCTGACGCATGTGCTCGTGCCGTTCGCGGTGATGGCCGTGGTCGTGGGCGGCTTCGCGGTGTTTCTTTATTTTCGCGGCGGCTCTGTTGACGGTACCGCCGCCAGAGGGAGTCTGAAAGTCGAGAACCCGTTCAGCCTGACCGAGGCGGCGAAGTTCGCGGCGCTGTTCGCCGTGGTCCTGCTCGCGGTGAAGATCGTGCAGGAGCATTTTCCGCCAAGCGGGCTCTATGCGGTGGCGGCCGCCGCGGGTCTCACCGATGTCGATGCCATTACGCTCTCAATGTCGGAATTCGCCAAGGGCGGCGCGACGCGCGTCGCCGTGATCGCCATCGTGATCGCGGCGCTCACCAATACCATCGTGAAATGCGGCATGGCCTTCGTGATTGCCGGCCCCGCCTTCGGCAAGCCGCTCCTCATCGCTACGGCGGCGACCTTGCTCGCAGGGCTTGGCGCCGCCTATCTGCTCTGAGCTCTGTAGGGTGGGCACGCTTCGCTTTGCCCACCCTACGGTGAGCCTTGGTCTCTTCATAATGAGTCACTAGTTTTAGCGTCATGCGACAGACGCTCATCTCACTCGCGCTTCTCTGTGCGCCGTTCCTGCTGCTGGCGCAGCCGGCAGGAGCGGCAGAGGTCCAATATTTCCCCGTGCCGGAAGGCGACCACCCGCACGACGTGGCGCCGGCGCCCGACGGTACCGTCTGGTACACGGGCCAGCGCGCCGGTGTGCTCGGGCGGCTCGATCCCAAGACAGGTCAGGTCGAGCGCATTCCGCTGGGCGAAGGCTCGGCGCCGCATGGCGTCGTGGTCGGGCCTGACGGCGCTCCTTATGTCACCGACAGCGGGCTCAATGCCATCGTGCGCGTCGATCCCGCGACCAAAGCGGTGAAGACTTGGCCGCTGCCCAAGGAGCGCGCCAACGCCAACCTCAACACTCCGGCCTTCGACGGCAAGGGCCGCATCTGGTTCACCGGGCAGGCCGGCATCTATGGGCGCCTCGATCCGGGGACCGGCGCGATGGACGTGTGGGACGCGCCGAAGGGCAGGGGACCTTACGGCATCGACGCGACGCCGGAGGGAGAGATCTACTACGTCTCGCTGGCGGGCTCCTTCCTCGGCAAGCCCGACCTCGAAACGGGCGAGACGACAATGATCGAGCCCAAGACGGCAGACGCCGGCACGCGCCGGGTCTGGTCGGACTCCAAAGGGCGGCTGTGGGTCAGCGAATGGAACGCCGGCAATCTCAGCATCTACGATCCGGCAGTGAAGGACTGGCGGGTCTTCAGGCTGCCGGGCGCGGCGCCGCATGCTTACGCCGTTTTTGTCGACGGCAAGGACAAGGTGTGGGTGAGCGACTTTGCCGCCAACGCCATCCTCAAATTCGATCCCGAGACGGAGACCTTCGACAGTTTCCCGAGCGACAAGCCTGACGCCGCCGTGCGCCAGATGCTCGGGCGCCCCGGCGAGATGTGGGGCGCGGAGTCCGGCACCGACCGGCTCGTGGTGATCCGCGACGACTGACTGACAGTTCGCTGCTTAGAATTTGTCGTAGGTCAAACAGCAGCAGTCCTTCAATCCATCCTGCCTCATTGTGCAGGACAGCTTCTCTTCCGCCCCCCCGCAGGCTTGGGGGAGGGCGTCGGAGGCTAGCCCGCTGCTGCATGCCGACGCGGTGTAATGCACGCAATTGCCGCCCAATAATTCCGAGTTCTTCGGGCACTGGCAATTGGGTGGCGTGCCGACCATGCCGTGTTGGCAGGCCGTAGCCGCATCGGGCGTTGCCTCCCGAGGTGCCTTGACCGGTACTCCCGGGACCTGCCGCAGGATCTGTCGGGTTTTGTTCGCCCGTGATGCCTTCGGGCGACTCGTCGGGAGTCTCCGTCTTGGCTCCCGGGGCGGCATTTTTCCCATACTGCGCTCCTCCGGGAGCAGTCTTGCATCCGAACTTTCCATCGAACATTCCGCAGACGATCTTGGCTTGGAGAAGTCCGTCGCCGCCGAGGGGTAACGGCAGCACGGAAAGAAAAGCCGCCAGCACAGAGGCGCAAAGCAGGCGCATGGAAACTCCCTCAGGCGAAGCCCACCAACATAATGCCATGGGAACCGGATCAGAAGAGGCGACCTCTAGCAGGGGCGAGCAAACAGGCCCGAATTGGGCGCCCTGCCAATGAGGGCCGGAGGGGACGCATCGCGGCTCTTGCCAGAGGCCGCTCCTCTTGACACGATAGCGTCATTAAGGCTTGCGCGGGTGGGTGCGTCAGGAGCCTTCCCGTGCGGCTGATAACCGCTAAGGGAGGAGATCATGGGCCAAGCGCAGGGCCAACCAGCCCGCAGCGCCCGCTGCATCGCACTGGTTGGCCCCTATCTCAGCGGCAAGACGACGCTTCTCGAAGCCATTCTGGCGCGCACCGGCGCCATCACCCGCCAGGGCTCGACTGTCAGGCGGCAACACGGTGGGCGACGCCTCCGAGGAGGCCCGCCATCACGGCATGAGCGTCGAGCTCAACGTGGCCACTGTCGATTTCCTCGGCGATAGCTTCACCTTCCTCGATTGCCCCGGCTCGATCGAGTTCCAGGCCGACGCGGCACACGCGCTCACGGCCTGCGACGCCGCCGTGGTGGTGTGCGAGCCGGACGAGAAGAAGGTTCCGGCGCTGCAACTGATCCTCAAGCAGCTCGAAGATCGCGGCATCCCGCATTTCCTCTTCATCAACAAGATCGACAAGGCCGAGGCTGCGCGTGCGCGACATCGTGCCGATGCTCCAGCCGGCCTCGACCAAGCCGCTCGTGCTGCGCCAGATCCCCATCTGGGAGAACGACATCGTCACCGGCTTCATCGATCTCGCGCTCGAGCGCGCCCATGTCTATCGCGAGCACGCCCCGAGCGAGGTGATCGACATTCCCGAGGCGCTTGCCGAGCGCGAGAAGGAAGCCCGCTTCTCCATGCTGGAGAAGCTCGCCGACTATGACGACGAGCTGATGGAGCAGCTGCTCGAGGACGTGCCGCCGCCGCGCGACAAGGTGTTCGACGATCTCTCCAAGGAGCTGCGCGAGGGGGCGATCTGCCCGGTGCTGATCGGCTCGGCGGAGAACGGCCACGGCATTTTGCGCCTGCTCAAGGCGCTGAGGCACGAAGCCCCTTTTGTCGAGACCACAGCCAAGCGGCTTGGCGTCGATAAGGCGCCGTCATGCGCCTTTGTGGAAAAGACCTTCCACACCGCGCATGGCGGCAAGCTCTCGCTCGCGCGCGTGCTGACCGGAACTTTCGCCGACGGCACCACCGTCTATGGCGGAGCCGACGAGGAGCGCATCTCAGGCGTTTTCAGCGTCATGGGCCAGGAGCCGATCAAGCGCGGCGAGGCGACAGGCCGGCGATACTGTCGCCTTCGGCCGCCTCGACAGCGTCAAGACCGGCGATACGCTTGACCGAGGAGAAGGGCAAAGCGGTCAAGATCGAGACGGCCGCCGTCGCCAAGCCCGTGTTCGGGCTCGCCATCGCCGCCAAGGAGAAGAAGGACGAGGTGAAGCTCACCGCGGCCATCGCCAAGATCATCGAGGAGGACCCCTCGATCTCGCTCACCCACAGCCAGGACATGGGCGAGATGGTGCTGTGGGGCCAGGGCGAGATGCATTTGCGCGTGGCGCTCGAGAAGCTCGTGCGCAAATACGGCATCGATGCTTCGACGCGCCCGCGCCAGATCCCCTACAAGGAGACCATCCGCAAGACCGCCGAGGTGCGCGGCCGCCACAAGAAACAGTCGGGCGGCCACGGCCAGTTCGGCGACGTGGTGGTGACGATCAAGCCGCAGCCGCGCGGCGCGGGCTTCGAGTTCTCCGACGAGATCACCGGCGGCGTGGTGCCGAAGAACTACATCCCCTCGGTCGAGATCGGGGTGCGCGACTATCTGCATACGGGACCGCTCGGCTTCCCCGTGGTCGACGTTTCGGTCTGCCTCATCGACGGCTCGTACCACTCGGTCGATTCCTCCGACATGGCGTTCCGCCAGGCAGGGCGCATCGCCATGAGCGAGGGCATGCCGCAATGCTCGCCCGTGCTGCTCGAGCCGATCATGGCGGTGGAGATCGCCGTGCCGTCCGAGGCCACGGCGAAAATCAACTCGATCGTCTCGTCGCGGCGCGGGCAGATTCTCGGCTTCGACGCGCGCCCCGGTTGGCCGGGCTGGGACGTGGTCGAGGCGCATCTGCCTGAGTCGGAGATCCAGAACCTGATCGTGGAGCTCAGGTCGGCGACGGCGGGGGTCGGCACGTTCAACGCCAAGTTCGATCATCTGGCGGAGCTTACCGGCAAGGTGGCCGACCAGGTGCTGGCAAGCCGGGGCGCCAAGGCGGCTTAGCTTCGGGTCCTGTCTAGAGCCGGGTCAGGAGCCCTTGCAACTGCCCATCGGGGCCGAACCCGATCAGCATCGGCTCGGTTCCCGCGAGCGCGACATAGAGGGTCAGCGCCATCAAGTTCAGGTTCTTCAGCGCCGAGGTGAAATTGCCGATCACCGCGCTATCGCCGAGAGCGGCCACCGCTTGGCGTCCGTCGCTCGACTTGCCGGCGGGTCCGGCGAGTATCCTGTCCTTCAAGGCGGCAGCCTCGCGCGCTTTGCGGAAATGGATCATCGCCGCCGGAATGAGGAAGAGCGTGAGGGCGAGCGCGCCGAGACGGGGGAAGATCCCAAGCAGCACCGATAAGCCTCCCGCCGCCATGAGGGCAACGCCAGCGAGCATGAATAGTTCGGAATGCCATGGAAACACCAGCGCCGTGTCGGCCGTGGCGGCCTTCCGCGCGCCCGCGTCCTTGACGCAAACGAACGCGCTGATCAGGAACAGCAAGCCGATCGTCACCCGGATCAGGAGCGATCCGATCTCTTCCAAGGCCATGGCAAGCAGGTCGCCAATCAACGCGGATTATGCGAGCTGCGATCAGAGATTGCAAGCGCGCTAGAGCGATGACGGTGGACTTGCAGGGTTCGGGCTGAGCTTGGCCGGCGCGAGATCTGCCGGAGCCAACGGATCGCGAGCCACAAGAGCACGACGATGACCAGCAGCGTGAGCAGCGGCGCCACAAGCGCGAGCAGCGAGACGATCAGCGAGCCGCCGAGCTCAGCCGTCGCTACGGCTGGATTGCCGAGTGTGCCGGTCATCACGGTGGATTTCGCCCTGAGCACTGTCGTCACGGTTTGGGTCAAGCCGGCGATGCCGCCACCGGCGATGATCGCGGCCGCCCATTTGACCATCGGCGGCAGATCGGTGATGACCGCCGCCGAGACAATCGTGCCCGCAACGAAGGCGGCGGGCGTCGCCAACGTATCGAGCAGATTGTCCACTCCGGGAATGTAGTAGGCGATGATTTCCGCGAGTGCCGCCACGCTGAGCAAGATCAGGGCCGCCGGCGTCGCGAGCCAGGTGAAGTTTTCGCTCAAAGGGAGGTGCCCGGTATAGGCCGCGGCACTCACGACGAGCATCGGCAAGAACAGCCGAAGGCCGGTCGCCGCGGCGAGACCGATGCCGAGAGCAATCGACAGTGCGAGATCGAATCCGGACATGGCCGAGACTACCATGCAAGCCGACTGGCGACACGCCGGAACCGGGGAGACCTAGTTCGTTTCTCGGGATGGGCCTGGCGCCGCGACGAGACCTAGCTTGGACGGAAGCTGCCCTTATTGCCCATCGATCCGCCGGCCGATGATGGCGATGGCCTGCTGATAGACGCCGGCGGCGTTCCAGCCCTGGATGGCGGCGAAGTTGGGCTCGCCGGGTTGATAGCCCGCGCCCCTGACCCAGCCGTGGCCTTTCAAAAAATTGGCGGTGGAGGCGAGCGCGTCGGCCTTCGCGTTGAGATTCACGACGCCGTTGCCGTCGCCGTCGATGCCATAGAGCAGGATGGACTTGGGCAGGAACTGCGTCTGCCCGACTTCGCCATGCATGGCGCCGCGCGTTGCGCCGCTGAGGACGCCGCGATCGACGAGCTGGAGCGCCGCATAGAGCTGCTCGGTGAAATATTCGGGCCGGCGGCAGTCATAAGCGAGCGTGGCGACGGCCGAGACGGTGGGCTGATTGCCCATGAAACTGCCGAACGCCGTCTCCATCCCCCAGATGGCGATCAACGGCCCGGCCGGTACGCCGTAGCGCTTCTCGATGGAGGCGAGAAGCGCGGCATTGGAGGCTCTCATGGATTTGCCCCTGGACGCGATGGCGGGGCCGCCGCGCTTGGCCATGAATTGATCGAGCGACAGTTTGAAGCTCTTCTGGCCGCGGTCGGCCCTGATCGTCCCCACCGAATAGTTGGTGGCCATCAGCGCGGCGATCGCCGCCGGTCCTATGCCGTTGCCTTGGGCTTCGCCGGCGAAGACCCTTTTCCAGGCTTCGAAGCCGGCACCCGTCTTGCCGCAAGGGGCCGCCTCGACCGAACCGGCCATCAGTCCGAAGACTGCGGCCAACAACGCGGCGCAGCCGAAATGCTTGTCCACCATTGAGTCTTCCGCGTTCCCTCTAGGGCCTTTGGGGCCGGCCCGTTTGCTTGAGATCGTTAACCTTAACCATTTTCGTAAAAATGTCCCGACACTTATCCCCAATGGGCGTAGAGTTGGCAACGGTGATGGTTTTCCCTCCCATCACCGCCCCGCAGGGAACTTTCCGGAAGAAGCCCCGACCCCCCCGTACGGGGCTTCTTCTTTTGTGGCACCCTTCAACCTAGGGTTCTGCAGCCTCGGCCCTCGATTCCGGGCCGGTTTGGCTAAACTCAGGGTCGCGCCGGTCTTGCCTTTGGGGCGTCTGGCCGGTTATTCGATTGTGCCGCTTCTTTGTGCGATGACCGTTACGAGCGAGAGGGTGTTCCATGACGAAAATCTATGCGCAGCTTGATATCCCCGAGACGCTTGCCGCCGGCCCCGGGCCCGGGAACACCGACCCGCGCGTGCTGGAGCGCTTCGCCAAGACGGGCGTCGCCGATCACATGCAGAAGGACGTGCTGCGCGGCATGCTCGAAGCCAAGGAGATGCTGCGCGAGCTGTGGGGCACCAAGAACGTCTATACCTATGGCGTCGCCGGCACGGGCTTCTCGGGGCTCGACTGCGTGCTTTCCCTGATCCTGCCGGGCGACAAGGTCGTGGTCGTTCCCCAACGGCACCTTCTCCGGCATTGACAGCCTCACCATCCGCATGAAGGCCTCGACCGCCGAGGAGCTTGCGGCTGATTCGCTCAACCCGAAGCCGAAAAGCGTGATCACCGTGGAAACGCCGCACGGCCAGTCGGTCACCGGCGAGATCGTGGAGAAGGCGCTGGCCGAGCACAAGCCGATGTGGGCGTTCATGGCCCATTGGGAGACGGGATCGGGACGTATCAACGACCTCAAGGGCTTCAGCGACGCGTGCGTGAAGCATGGCGTGATGGGCATCGTCGATGCGGTGTCGAGCCTCGGCGTCGCCGACTTCAATATCGACGACTATCCGGGCGTCGTCGCTTGGGCGTCGTGTCCGCAGAAGGGCGTGCTATCGCTGCCGCTCACCTATGCGCCGGTGAGCTTCACCGACAAGGCGATCGAGATGGTCAAGAAGCGCGGCTGCCGCACCTATGTGCACCACCCGATCCTCGACGCGCGCCATTGGGGCATCATCGACGGCAAGGACGCGGCGCCCGCCTATCACCAAACCCATTCCTGTTATGCGGTGGCGGCGTTCCACGAGGCCTTGCGCATCATTCTCGGCTACGGAAGGCGCCGCAAGGCGTCCGACTACGCCTATCACGAGAAGGCTCTCCACCAGGCGGTCGAGGCCATGGGCTGCGACGTCACCTCGAACATGACCAGCCTCGTCGTGCTCAATCTGCCGGGCAAGCTGAAGGGCAAGGAGAAGGAGCTGGTGCAGGGGGCGCGCGCGCAAGGCTTCGGCATCTGGCCCACGCTGTCGGAGCCGGTGCAGGTGCGTATCGGCATTCTGAACCAGCTGAGCCCCGAGCAGATCGGCGAGATCACCAGCCGCTTCGCCGACGCCATGCTCGCCATGGGCGCCGAGTTCGACAAGCAGAAGGTGATGAGCGGGCTCAAGTCCTACTACGCCAAGGCGGCCTAGGGCTCGCATCACATCAAGTCATTCGAAATGCGGAAGGCCCGGGCGATCGCCCCGGGCTTTTTGCTGCGATCCTATTCTCGGCCGCGATGTTGCCGTAGGATTTCTTCAGCCGCTTCTCGGCCAGTTCCCCTCAATTTCCACTCGCCGTCTCGATCATCGACCATGTCCTTGAGACGATGAACAGCCACCTGCGCAGTGCTTGCCTTTGTCCCATGCCTTTGTACAGCCAGGACGAGATTCTGACGTTTAAGTCGCTTTGGATACGCGTCGTATAGGAGCAGCAGCGCAAGCTGACCAGGCTTCAGTTTGCTGGTGCTCACATAGGTCCTTCCGTCGATGTGCTCAAAGAGGGGATAGAGCTTGTCCGTAAGCTCTTCGATCAAAGCCATTGCTTCGACCGTGTCGGCGCCCGAGCTACAGAAGCGCACCATTTCCGCCAAAATCCAAGACATCATTGGGATTATGGCAGTCATATCCATGGCGTTCGCATCGATATCCGTTGGATCGTGCCGGCCGCCGTGATTATTTACGACTTCATACACAAACATGCATGCCTTGGGGATCACGATGCGCAGCACGTCAGGATTCGTGGAGGGAGACTCTGAGCTGTCGGAGCTCACTTCCCGCCTTGAAATGCCTGCCGGACGGCACGGTCTTGCCGCAGCGAATATCAAAGCCTTGGTTACTGCCTCGACAATTTTGCTGGCCTTTAGTGCGACGCCATCCCAATCCTCGGCGATGTATTTTCCCTAGCCGCCAGAAAGTGTCTTAGTGCAGCCTCGATGTGCCGGGCCTCAAATTCCTTAACGAGAACGGCTTTGACCTGACTCTCCACTCATTCAAGTATTTCTTTCCAACTTGGTCGCAGGTAGTAGACGCCCGTCTTCTCGGTGTTAACCCAATCGTTCTCCTTCGCCTGAGAGGAGTATCGCCTGTTGAATTTCATTCCTAAGAGATTGCTTGCCTTCATTGAATTCCACTTCTTTTCGACGTCGCCCAATGCAATTCGCTTGGTGTTGTCACCTTGAGCCATGTAGGCAACCAGCAGCGTGAACTTTCTTGCGCCATTCATGCCAGGGCTGAACTTTTTGACGAACGCACGTATTGGCGTCGTGAAGTCCACGTCGGTCCGCTTATGCGCCGAAGGCTTCTGAGTTGGCGTCTTCCTGGGAGCTTTACCCGGGTCGCCCTTCTTGGCTAGGGCGAGGGCTTGATCGAGAAGACCACGCGCCTGCTCGACGAGCCGGATCAGTTCGGAGGAACCGCCACTACTTTCTCTTGGCATAAACCTTCCTCCCTTTGTCCCTTATGCTGACTAACGGTCCACGCGAAGCGGACAGCCAATTCAGTGGCGTCTGAATTGCCTGCTTGCTGTAGAGGTAGCCGCGCTTGCGAAGTTCAGTCTCGATTTCAGAAAAGTACCTAGCCCTGTTGAAGAACCCATCTGTCACCAGCAGCCGAAGACCGCCGGTGGCGCCTTCAAATGATTGCTTCACAGCTTTAGGCTTGCCGCCTCCAAAGACTGCCTGCTCCAATTTTTCAACGCGGCGCGCGAGATCGCTTAGGTCCTTGGTCATTTTGTCTATCCAACATAGAGCCAGCGGTTCTTATCCTTGATCCGCCGAAGCTCGCGTTTTCTAACGAGACGCAGCAGCAGCGGAGAAAGGGTAGTGACCGGATAGAAATGGCCTTGCTCCTCAAGCGCGAGTTTTATTGAGCCCAGCTCCTTCGGCTTCTTGAAAAAGCCGCCGTCGATAAGTTCCGAAATGAGGCTTACCGGACCAACTTTTTCAGCAGTCCTGCGAGCACGGGATTTGGTTCGCCCTTCCGAGGGTGCGGGTGACACGGCCTCAAATCGAGCCACAAGAGGGCTACCTCGTCCGCCGTGCCCTCGATCGTCAGCTTAGTGCCGCCCTTGGTTACAATGTGTGCCTTGGTCATAGTCACTTATTCCAAATTCTTAGACTTGGTGAATATCTAACTATCGAGAGCGGCTTCGTCAAGGTTGCGGGCAATCTTATCCCCGCGCTCCGAACCTCCCTTATCATCCGCATCACCTCATCCAACTGAAGGGCGCTTCGCGAGGCGTACGAGAGGCGGGGTGAGGCGCGGCGCCCGCGGGTTTGATCACGCAGATCATTCACTCGGGCGGCGCCGGGGCTCCGCCCGGGACCAATCGAGTCCCTGCCAGGAGCTGGCTTACGACTTGGGCTTTGCGCTACCCGCCTTCGCGAAGCCCGCTTCGGCGGGCGAGGGAAGGCCGGCCTCTGGCCATCTTGAGCGCTTTGCGCTACCGGCCCTTGGCCTAGTTCTGGCGCGATGCCCTAACTGGAAAGCGCGGCCCGGCGCTGGTTGACGCCGCATATGGCGCGTCGAGAGGCGCCCGCCGTGATCCGAGAGGATCGCGGACACCATTGGTTTTGCGTCTTTCGGCGCGCCATTCCCCTCGCGCGTGAGGGGAACTTTCACAAACCCCGGACGCTGAGATGCGTCGCGGCGAGGAAGGAGCTTGTCTTCCTTGAGCGGTGCAACGAACTCCCATGCCTCCCCTTGCCGGGTGGGGTGAACCTTATTTGCGCGCTATCGCTTCGCTGCTTGAGCGCAACAACCCCCACCCCGACGCCGCCGCTTTTCAATGTGCGCTACCGCTTGCCGCTACTGAGCGCGATAGCGGCGTCGTCGGACCTCCCCACAAGGGGGAGGTATGGAAAGTCATCAGGCTTTGGGCTGCTGCATGCTGCGCACGGCGTCGGCCATCAGCCAGGAGAGCTGCTGGGCCTGAATGCCGAAGGTCTGCATCTGCGTTTGCGCGTAGCGGCTCTGCAAGGTCAGCACCTCCTGCACGTCCTTGGCGCGGGCGAGTCTCGCTCGCCAGAGCGAAGGAGCGCTCGGCGTTCTCCTTGGCGAAGGCGATGGCCCGCTCCTGCACGGCCCTGAAGCCGCCCATCTCCGCGCCTCCCGGCGAGGTCGCCCAGGCGCCCATGGCTTGGGTCAGGAAATCCATGAACTGGCCGTAGGCCGCGCGCGCCTGCTCGACATTCTTCTCGGCCATCTCGCGCAGCTCAGGCGGTATCTCGAAGGAAGGGGTCTCTGCCATGGGGTCCTCTCAGGCCTGCTGTTGGAACGCGAGCCAAGCCCGCTCCTCTAATGCGCCTAACCTACTGCATTTTTGGGCCGGAAGGGGGGGTGTTTGGCGGCGGTTTCACGCCCCTGGCTGAAGGCGGCTGGCGAGGCGCAAGAAGCGTGCTAGAACCTATGTCCGAATTAAGAGGGATTCCTGGATGACATGCTATCGCGCAGCAGCGACCATCTTCTTTGTTTCGGCCCTGCCTTTCCTCTGCTCGGCGCCGTCGGCGGCCTGGGCGCAGGCAGGGACCATCACCAAGGACATGCAGAACAATTGCGTCAACGATTACAAGAAATTCTGCGGCGACTACGGGCTGCAAACCGCGGCCCTGAATCTTTGCATGAACAAGGCGGGCCCGGGCCTGTCGCCGGCCTGCGTGCAGGCGCTGGTCCAGGCCGGAAAGGTCTCGCAAGCCGACGTGGATCGCATCAAGGCACAGATGAAAGGGCGGGCAGAACTAGAGATTGACTGCTGATGATCTGGCCTTGGCACGAGCCGTCACAATCCTGTCGCAGGCCACATTCGCCAATCTGCGCTCTACTCGACAGGAACAAGGAACACCTGATCATGAAAAGACTTCTCGGCTTGAGCGTGTTCGTGGCCCTGGCGCTGACGGGCCATGCCGCCTTCGCCGCCGATGATTGCACCAAGATCACGGTCGACGGGCCATCCGCAATATCCGGTGATCGCTTTCAAGGACGGCGACAACATCGCCGGCGCGGCGCCGACGCTGGTCGAGGCCATCGCCAAGGACCTCAAGATCCCGCGTCGAAGTCGAAATTCATGGGGACTTGGGCGGATGCCCAGGCCGCGGCGCGCGACGGCAAGGCCGACATGATCTTCGGCATCTACTACAACGACGAGCGGGCCACCTATCTCGATTATGTCCAGCCGGCCTTCATGTACGACGACGTGGCGGTGTTTGTGGCCAAAGGCAAGGACTTCCCCTTCAACGGCCAGGACGACCTGATCGGCAAGAAGGGCGTCACCAACCAAGGCGAGAGCTACGGCACCGAGTTCGACGCCTTCATCAAGGACAAGCTCGACGTCGCCCGCGCTGACGGCATCGACGACGCCTTCAAAGACCTGCTTGGCCGGCAAGGCCGACTATTTGATCGCCGGCTATTATCCAGGTCTCGCCGAAGCGGACAAAGAGGGGATCAAGGACAAAGTCGAGGCGCTGAAACCAGGCGCTGCTCACCGCCGAAATGTTCGTCGCCTTCTCGAAGAAGTCGCCCTGCCGCTCTTTGGCTCCGGAGTTCGGGCAAGGCATAACGGCGATGACGACCGATGGCCGCTTCGACAAGATGCTGACCGATGCGATCCAAGCTTGGGACGACGCGAACCCGCCGAAGCAGTGACGCGCGCGCGGTGAGATTCGCGCCACCAGGCGGCGCGGTTCCTTGGCTTTCCGAGCGAAACTGATTAACAAGCGCGCGCCGCGCGCCTTCTAAGCCACGTAAAACGGCAGCGCAGCCCTCGCTCATCGCGCACGGCCGGCGTTAACCCGTGCTCGGCAACGCCGGCAGTACAACGGGGCGATGAGGCTCTGTTTCGCCGCCTCGATCCTATCTATATGCGCGTGCACGCCGGCCGTTGCGGGCGCATGCCTCGGCGTCAACAGCCAGAGCGGGCAAAGTCAGTCCGTCCAGGAGGTATACCGGACGGGCATGAGCCACCCGAGGCGGTTCTTTGCCGAGGCGACGCATGACGGCGCGACGGGGCGGCCCCAGATCATCTATTACAGCCGATACGGCACCGCTCCGGGCTACTTCAAAAGCTTCATCAGAGAATCACGAATGCTGCCATCACAGCGGGCATAAGGACGAGATCGAGGCCAATTGCTGCGCCTTGAGACGGATGGGATTGTCGGCGAGCGGCTTGGCGGCGCTCAGGACCTATATCGTCTCGCGAGACGTGAACAGTCAGACCATCGTCGACTATCAGGGCCAAGGCAGCCTGTTCTGGAGCAAGACGGCGAGCCGGTGCCTCGGCTCGGCCCAGCGCTGAATTGATGTTGGCGCGGACTGCCGGTGAAGCCTAGGCCTGATCGCGCAGCTCAGGCGGTATCTCGAAGGAAGAATTGTCTCCCGCGTGTTCCTCTTGGGCCTGCCTGCTCGGAACGCGCGGCGAAGCCCGCTCCTGTCAAGGGCACTAACCCATTGCATTCATGGGCAGAAGGGGAGCGTTTGGAACCCAATCTTGATTAAAGCGTCGGTAGTGTTCTATATTTGTTCCAGCCAGAAGCTGGGGACTGCCGACCATTGGGATATCGGCAAACGGCAGAGAATCGCCACATGTTCTGTCCTGAGTACGAGCACCAGGGAGGGAGAGCGAGTGCTGCACGACCCAAAGAAGGATCGCAAACCTGAGTTAGCCAAAGCTAGAGCTGTACTCGCTCGCGAAGACAATCTCTCGTTCATGAGCAAGCTTGCAGACGGCAGTATGAAGCTGATCGTGACGTCGCCTCCCTACAACAATGGTAAGGAGTACGAACGCCGGAAGTCGCTCGCGCGCTATGTATTGGAGCAGACTGCTGTCATTGCCGAGTGCGTGCGTTTGCTGCATCCGCAGGGCTCAATTTGTTGGCAGGTAGGCAACCACGTCGATGGTCGGGAAATCTTCCCGCTTGATAGCGTCCTCTATCCGATCTTCAAAGGCCATGGACTGAAACTGCGCAATCGGATCATCTGGCATTTCGGACACGGCTTGCATTGCAAGCGTCGATTGTCGGGGCGCTATGAAACGATCCTTTGGTTCACAAACGCCGACAACTACACCTTTCATCTCGATCCCATTCGAGTGCCGCCAAAATACCCTAACAAAAAGCATTTCAAGGGCACCAAAAGAGGTCAGCTTTCGTGTAATCCACTGGGGAAGAATCCCAGTGATGTTTGGATTTTTCCGAACGTGAAAAACAACCACGTCGAAAAGACAACTCACCCCTGCCAGTTTCCCGTCGAACTAGTCGAGCGCTTGGTGCTTTCACTCACCGACGAAAGCGACAGCGTATTGGATCCATACGTGGGTGTAGGCACGACGGTCATCGCAGCCGTCAAGCACGGGCGAGCAGGCTATGGTTGCGATACAGTTCAAGCTTACATTCGGATTGCCAAGGAGCGGCTGAAAGGCCTTCGAGCGGGAACTCTGAAAACCAGGCCTATGAATCGCCCAGTCTATGATCCGAGCCTGCCCAACGGGGGACACAGGTGAAGATCGAAGCGCAATACTCGCATCTCAATGGCCTTGAGTTTCTACTCGTTCACAAACCCCAGCTCTGGGACGAAATCCGAGACACCATTGCATCCGTGAACGCGGGTAAGTGCCGCACGAAGGTCTCAAAGGAGAAGCGGACCGCCGGACAAACATTCTACTCTCCAATCGAGATGAACGCGTGCATGCGCCGGCGATTTGCCAAGCATAAGTGGGGCCAGAGTCGGACTAGCTATTGGGTTACAGACGACGCCCAACTCATTCGAAAGACGATGAGCCTGCCGCCCGCGCAGCAAAAAGCGGAGATCAAAGCGACGGGACGCCTGCCGATCTTTTCCTTCAACCAAACGGATTTTGTTAAGGAGCGTGTGGCAGTGGAGGTGCAATTCGGTAAGTATTCGTTTGTTGCCTATGACCTCTTTGTGAAGCACATGGCCTTCTATGTCGGCGATGTCATCGACGTGGGAGTTGAGATTCTGCCGATGAAGGCGCTGCAACATAACATGTCCTCGGGTGTGCCGTACTACGAGGGCGCCCTATACGACCTAATCAGAGAGGGCCGGGGAGTTCCCGCTGTGCCGCTCATTTTGATTGGTGTTGTTCCCTAAAAAAGGGCAAGAGCCCATTTTGGGCGTGCGCCGCTAGTACAATCGCTGTCTCATCATTGCGTTATGCCGTCTTTGCCTGGGGGGGAGGGATCGCATGTTCACAGCCTGGATGAATTTTGCCGCCGATACGTTGCGTCTTTGTCAGGAGACGCAGGAAGTCATGGGCTTGCGGTTGATGAAGCTCGCGCTCGGCGGACCGCAAGGCCATCTCGAGGCGCAGCGCATGGTCGCCGAGAAGGGCTTCGCCTTCGCCGAGGCCGCCGGCAGTCTAGCCGCGGGCGTCCCGGTCGAGCGGGTGATGCGCCGCTATCGCAGCCATGTCAGGGCCAACAAGCGGAGACTTTCGTGCCGATAGCGTCGAGGCAAGAACTTAAGACTGCGCGGGCTGCGATGTCGCGTCGACCACCATGGCGGCGACGATGGCTCTCATCATGGCGGGACAAAGGGAAGCGCCACTGGTCGCGACGGCCAGCTCGAGTTCGGGCGGGCTGACGTCCAAAATGATGGTGATCGGGCAGAGGGGCGGGATGACGTCCAATTCCCATTGGTCGGGATGCTCGGTCATGATCGTTTTCTCCCCGTACAACTGACCGCCCAATTGTCGTCGGGGCCGAGCTAACCGCCGATTGATAGGAATGGTGGGATTTATCCCGCTTTCGGGGTTGCAGGCCGGGCGATCCCACACGCGATGCAAGCTACGCCCGCCGCGAAGTCGCCGTCTGTCGCCCTCGAATGGCCCAGGCTGCGCCATTTCGGGCAATGACGGCGGAAGGGTAAGGGAGCGGGCGCGTTCCGTGGCCGGAGCCGTATTCCGAACCGACACCGCCGCCTAGCGGGGAGCACGCCCGTCAAATGAGAAAAGGGCCGGCTTACGCCGACCCTTTCTTTTCAAGTATCGTGATGCGCGCCTTCGCCCGAGTTGAGTTTTCGCTTTCGCGAGCTAGTCGATGCCGCGCTTGAGTTGCGTCTTAGCCGGCTCAACGACGTCGGCTGTGACGCGCGTAGAAAGGTCGCGCATCTCATCGGCTTGAGCCTTTAGCGTGCTGAGTTGCTTTTGCCAGTAGGTCGAATGCAATTGCATAGCCTCAGCGACACTCTTGGCGCCGATCAGGCTCTTCGCGAAATCGAAGCCGGAATTGATGTTCCGCTGCGTGATATCGACCATTTTCCGATTGAACGCGACGGCACCCTGGCCTGCCGCATCAAACGTCTTTTCCCAACTCTCGAGAACCTTTTCGAAGGCGTCCTTCGAACGCTCATAGAGTTCCCGGCTTTGAGCGATGTTCTTCTCGGCGAATACCCGCACCGCTTCAGGCATTTGCGCGTCTTTCGCGAACTGCTCGAATTCCTGGGTCGTCTTGCGATATGCGCGCGCCGTGTCGGCGGCCACTTTCGCAGGGGTGGACTCTGTCATGGTATGGCCTCTTGGTGCTACGCGGGGGGATCAGCCTTTGCTGACCCTGTAACCTTAATGTCTTGCGGCCCAAAAGTCACCGAGTCTCGGCCGCAAAAGTCTCAAGACGTGCATCGACGCAATCGGAAGCGCACAAGTCGAAAGCGAAAACTGCAAGCGTGCCGGGCCTATATCCGAGCGTCCGGCTACGCCGTATCGACCACTAATGGGGCGGCGATGGTCCTCGGAGTTCTCTGGTCGCGACCGGCAATCGGAGCCGATTGAGCAGACGAAGGCGGAGTCACACTAGCGCCCCACGGCCGCGATGCTCCATCTCCACATTATCGGGTCTCCCCAAAGCGACGAGAACGTCACCCTCAATGAGTCAATTGGCGATTGAGACGAAGGATCGCTTCATAAGCGCTTGTGCGCTATTGTGTTGCAACTTTAACGCTAGGGCTAGGCGGGAGGCGGCAGTGAGATTGGCTTGCCTAAATTTGCGCAACTTCCGGTGTTTTGCGGAGGAAGTTATAGAATTCCAAAATTTTACTGCGCTAGTTGGGCAAAACAACTCTGGGAAATCCAGCATTCTTCACGCCATTAGCGTGTTGTACGACAGCACCGGAACTCGGTCCGCCCTAAGCGAGACAGACGTGTTTGTGCATTCGGGGAAGGATCCTCTGGAGCTCATCTACACGTTTGAAGGGCTGTCGGAGGAAGAAGTCAAAACGTTTGGGCACTACGCCCGGAGCGGGCTTCTAAAATTCGTTATTAGGGCAAGCAAAAGCGAAGACGGAAGTTTGCACGTTGAGAGCCACGGGATTCGCCACGGACTGAAGGATTTTGCGCCGTTCTTTGCGGCTACGAAAGCTGGCGAGAAAAGGCCAATATACGAAGCGCTGCGAAATGGCGGCCTGAATTTACCAGCGTGGACGAATCAAGAGGCCGCCAGCCACGCTCTTCACCAGTACGAGAACGAGCACACGGAAAGACTCTCGGAGATAGAGAGCGAAGAGAGCGCTTATGGAGTAGCTGGTCCTGCTTCAAAGCTGCGCTCGCATTTGGACTGGATGTACGTACCGGCTGTGAAAGACGTAAGTGATGAGAACTCGTGAAGCCAAGAACTCAGCATTCTCCCGTCTCATCCTTCGCGCTGTTCGGACGAAAATTGATATTGAGGCTGATTTAGCAAAGGTCGGCATTGAGGCCGATTCAGCTGTCGGTGAAATACTGAAGAATGCTCGCGCGGCTCTCAATGAGGTCGGGGAGGTATCTGAACAAGCAGTTTCGGGACCTCTCGTCGTCTTCGACGGATGTCGCCCTAGACTGGGACGATACCACGTCAGTCGTAGATCTCGCAGAGCCGACGATACGGAGTGTTATCAAAGACGGGGAAGTGATTGGGGCACCCGATCGCTTTGGGCACGGCTTGCAGCGGACGTATCTCGTGGCCCTGCTTGCCGTCGTCGCCCGGCTAGGCGCTGCTGGAGGTACCTCTCCTCGGCTCTTGCTGGGTATCGAGGAGCCAGAACTATATCAGCATCCACCTCAAGCAAGGTTTCTCGCGGATTCGATCTGCAAACTTACCGAACAGGGCGCGCAGGTTATTGTTTCGACCCATAGCCCCTTATTCGTGGACGCGAGAAAGTTGGATCAAATCAGAGTCATTCGAAAGGCGGCTGGCTCATCAAAATGTGGCTTCTGGTCCGTCGACGAGCAGCGCAATTACTATTCCGCCAGAAAGGGTGATCATCCAATTGGTGCCGACGCGGCTCTTTCGGCCTTGGACCGCCTGCTTCAGCCGGAAACCAATGAGATATTTTTTTGCGGGAAGGCGATCTTGTGCGAGGGCTTAGAGGATGTCGCGCTTCTGAGAACGTATCTCGTGCAAACTAACCGGTATCTGGACTTCCTGAGAAGCGGTGGCCATTTCATCTCCTGCAATGGCAAAGGCAGTATGGCGGCGCTCATCTGTATCGCTCGCGGATTTCGTATCCCCTGCTTTTTTGTTTTCGACTTTGATTTGGATAAAGACGCCGACAAGCGACAGAACAAAACCCTTCTTGCTTTGATACGGGACATCAAACCAGATTTCCCGGATGCAATCGAGACGGACACTGCGGAAGATGGGTTCGCCTGTTGGCAGAATAATATTCAGGACTCGATTTCAGCGCAGGTTCCGGACTGGCGCGCCAAGTGCGCAGCTGTAGCCCAAGATTGGGGTTGGGTTTACTCCCGAATGGAGAAGGATCCAATGCTACTTGAGCGCGCTCTAACAGAGTTACTTTCCGAGGATCAGTCTTTCCCATGCCTAGAGAAATGTACCGCCAAATTGGAGCAGTTCTGGACTGCCTAGAGCCAGAAGTCCGTTTGGAGTTCGCCACAATGATGGCGCGGTCCAACGAGGATCGGTACCAGAAAAAGCGGGTTGATCGTTGATCATGCGGCGCGAGCGGGTAAGCTCATCAACTGTCGCCTCAATCGGGTACGATGAGGCGAGCGAGATTGTTGAGGTCGAGTTCGTAAATGGAAGCATCTATCAGTATTACAGCGTGCCTGCCTCCGTTTTTGAGCAGTTTAGGACTGCTCCATCCGTGGGCAAGTTTCTAAATGCGGTGATCCGAAAAGCCTACCGCTATTCAAGGGTTGGGTAACGCGAAGCCGTTCCTGTCGTACAACGCCGCGAAGCGCCTCCGCCTCCGCCCGACTTATCCCCGCATCCAAACCTCCGTTATGCTTCTCACCTCGTTCGCCGAGGGGCGTTCTCATGAGGCGTCGTGATAGCGGGACGGGGTGCGGTGCCCGCGGGTCTGGCTTACGCTTAGTCAGGCACCCGGGCGGCGTCGGGGCTCCGCCCGTGCCCATTACGAGGCCCTGCCAGGAGCTGGCTGACGACCGTAAGGTCTATTCTAAACGCGACCCGTCTACCTCCTGCGAGCAACGGGAAGCGGGGCACTTACGGCGAAAGCGCGGCCCGCCGCCGAATAATCGCCGCTTCTGGCGCGCCGAGAGGCGCCCGCCGTGTCCGGCAACGGATGCGGAGCCTTAGGTTTGCGCTTTTCGGCGCGCCATCCCCTCACAACTCGCGGGCTTTAGCCCGGCGAGAGGTTTTGGCGTGCGCTTTCACACGTCATGCCCGGAGTTGATCCGATCAACCACGCCGTTGCGTCTCAGCGGGTGGAGAGGCCAGTGGAATGGATTGCCGGGTCAAGCCCGGCAATGACGCGAAAGGAGAGGAGGGCGAGCCACCTACTCGGCGGCTTGGGCGACATGCTCGATGCCGGCGAGATGCTTCTCCGCCTCGAGCGCGGCCATGCAGCCGAGCCCCGCCGCGGTCACCGCCTGGCGATAGACGTCGTCGGCCACGTCGCCGGCGGCATAGACGCCGGGCACGCTGGTCGCGGTCGAGTGCGGCTTGGTGATGATGTAGCCGGACGGCTTCATGTCGAGCTGGCCCTTGAACAGCTCGCTTTGCGGCTCGTGGCCGATGGCGATGAAGACGCCCTCGACCGGAACCTTGACGATCTCGCCGGTGAGCGTGCTCTTGAGATTGGCGCCGGTGACGGAAAGCGGATCGGCGATGGCCGGTGACCTCGTCGAGCTCGTTGTTCCACATCATTTCGATCTTCTTGTTGGCGAACAGGCGCTCTTGCAGGATCTTCTCGGCGCGCAGCACGCCTCTCCGATGCACGAGCAGCACTTGGCTTGCGATATTGGCGAGGTAGATCGCCTCCTCGACCGCGGTGTTGCCGCCGCCGACCACGATCACCTTCTTGCCGCGGAAGAAGAAGCCGTCGCAGGTGGCGCAGGCCGAGACGCCGTAGCCTCTGAAGCGCTCCTCGGAGGGAAGCCCGAGCCAGCGCGCCTTGGCGCCGGTGGCGATGATGAGGGTGTCGGCGGTGTATTCGGTATGGCTGTCGCCCTTGAGCCAGAAGGGCCGGCGCTTGAGATCGGCCTCGAGGATGTGGTCGCGGATGATCTCGGTGCCGACATGCTCGGCCTGCGCGCGCATCTGGTCCATGAGCCAGGGGCCTTGGATCACGTCGGCGAAGCCCGGATAGTTCTCGACGTCGGTGGTGGTGGTCATCTGCCCGCCCGGCACGATGCCCTCGATGAGGAGCGGCTTCAGCATGGCGCGCGCGGCGTAGATGCCTGCGGTGTAGCCGGCGGGGCCTGAGCCGATGATGATCATTTTGGCGTGGCGGGTGGCGGCCATGGATTTCGCCTCTCGAAGCGGAAAGGAGGGAACAGGTAAGCACAAGGCGGTTGATCCGCAAGCCGCGGTACCGCTGGACGCGATTTAGCCTTTGGTTTCAAGGCCGAGCGCGCGCCTGATGGCAGAGGCCACAATTTCGGTGTCGTTGATCGGCGCGTAGCTCCAGGTCTCGAGCCTGCCGGCGAAGGGGCGAGTCGCGCCGCGCTCCTGCATGAGGCGGTGGAAGCGGGAGAGGCGCCGCGAGCGGCCCGGAAGCGCCTGCACATAGACCGGCTTGCCGGTGCCTGCGGCCTCGGTGACCATGTTGACCGAGTCCGCGGTGACGACGATGGCGTCGGCGAGCCCAAGGAAGGCGAAGTAAGGATTGTCGCCGGTGCCGTCCCAGACGATGTGGGGGACGTCCTTGATGGCGGCAGAGAGCGCGGCGAGCGCGTCGGGCGGGTGCGGCGCGAGGGGGTGACGAGCAGCGTGCCACCGCTCGCCTTCGCGAGCGCGGCAAGCTTGGCGCCGAAGGTCGCGGCGTCCTCGGGCGGGAAGCTGAAGGCCTGGCTCTCGCCGCCGAGCAGCACGGTGATGCGGGGATGGGGCAGGGGGTCGACTTGAGAGGCGAAGCGCTTCGCCGCTTCGGCGAGACGCGCAGGCGTGACGCTATGCACCGCGCCGAAGGTGGCGATGACGTTCGGCGCTTCAAAATCGTCGTGGACCGGCGCGGCGATGAGATCGAAGAGCTTAGGCGGCACCTTCGGGTTCTGGATATGGAGCGCGAAGGCGGGAGGGTCCGAGAGCCGCTTTATGGCAAGGGCGATGGGCACGCTTCGCCGGCCGATGGAGATGACGAGCCGTGGCCAGGGCGCTTCGAGCGGCTCGTTGGAGGCGACGGAACGAAGGAGGCGTCCCGGCGGCACATGGATTTGCAGCCGCGCCGGAAGAAGCCGCATGGCGCCGGTCACGCGCACGCGTTTCAGGCTAAAGGGCAGGCCGACCGCCTCGGCCACGGCGATGCCTTGGGCCTCCATGCCGACCGAGCCGTCGGTGATGATCCAGGTCTTCGCAGCTCTCGCCTTCCGGCTGGTGGCAATGAGCGCCGCGGCGTCCTCCGGCGCAGGGCTTTGGGCCTGGGGCCCGGGGGGCGGGGCTCCTGGCCTGCCAAAATTTCCGGAACGAACAACGCCCAATTTCTTTTCGATTCTTTTGGCTGGAGGACTTAAAATTGCGCGAAGCGAGCCGAGGCAGGGTGTCTCGGCGCCTTCTAGCCCGCGGTCCCCCAATCGTCCAGGGAGCAGACGCATGCGTTCAGCCCGGCTTGATGCAACCGACTGGCGGATCCTGCGCGAGCTGCAGGCCGACGGGCGCATCACCAATGTCGATCTCGCCCGCAAGGTGGGGATCTCGGCGCCGCCCTGCTTACGCCGCGTGCGCGCGCTGGAAGAGGCCGGGATCATCAAAGGCTTCACCGCGCTCCTCAACGACAAGGCGCTCGGCTTCGACGTCACCGCCTTCGCCATGATCAGGCTGCACAGTCAGGCGGAGGCCGACCTCATCGCCTTCGAGGAGCGGGCGCGCAGCTCGGCGATCGTGCGCGATTGCTACATGCTCTCGGGCGAGATCGATTTCCTGTTGAAGTGCGTCGCGCCCGACTTGAGCGCCTTCCAGGATTTCATCATCCACGAGCTGACCGCGGCGCCCAATGTGGCGAGCGTGAAGACATCGCTCGTCATCCGCGCCTCGAAGCACGCGGCAGGTGTGCCCATGGAGCTTGCCGCGGAGGGAAGCCTTCCGCCGCGAGCGGCATCGCGCGCAGAGAGTTGAGCGACGCTCACCTTCGGGCCGCTGCCGGTGGCGCGGCAGACAAGCGCCCAGGCGCCATAGCCGACCACGCGACTTCGGTCGCCGCTCGTGTCGCCGGAGTTGCGCAGATCGAGCCGCTTGATGCTCCAGCCGCGCTCCTGGGCTCTGCGCAAAGCGCGCCATTGAGCGCTGCGAACCCGCAAGCGTCTTGCGGCCCAAGCTTGGCAAAGTCGAGCCGCTCGATGGTCTTGGCGCTGGCAAGGTCGCGCGCCCGCGCCGACGCATCGTCGAGATAATGGGACAGGTCGGTGCTGACCACGAGGAGCGTGCGCTCATCCTGCACGGCGCCAATGATGAGCCGCAACATGTTCAGGCGAGGCGTCGCCCACGAGCAGCGGTATGAGGGTGAAACCTCCGAGCGCCGCTTGCAGGAACGGCAGCTCGACCTCGAGCGAATGCTCCGGCGCGTGGGCCCGATCGTCAATGGTGACGAGCCCTGCGTCGATGAGCGCGGCGATGGCGTCTTGATCGATCTCAACCTCACCAAGGGGCGTGGCGAAAGCGGCCGAGGACGGGGCGGCAACGCCGCTCACCGGGACGTAATGGGGTGGGCCGATCAGCAACACCCGCTCGAAGACGCTGCCCGATGCCGCGACCGGCGCAAAGGCACTCGCCGCAACCGGTCCGGAATACATATAGCCTGCGTGCGGGGCGATGATGCCAAGGAGGCCCGCTTCGCGGGAGGGCTTGGCTTGGGAGAGAAGGGCGTCGACCGTGGCCTTTAGCTCCTTAGGCCCGCGCGGATAGAAGCTCCCCGCCACGGCCGGCGGCCGTACAGTCAAGCTTGGCTCTCGCGCGAACATCGAAGCCGTTGACTCCAATGAGAACCTACCCATGTTGATAGCATGGAAAACATCGATATTGGCGCCTCGGTGCCTGGCCGCTACTGGCACAGGCTCGCCGACGGCCGCCTGCAATGCGACCTCTGCCCGCGCGAGTGCAAGCTCCATGAGGGACAGCGCGGGCTCTGTTTCGTCAGGGCGCGCGAAGGCGATCAGATCGTGCTCACGACCTATGGACGGTCCTCTGGGTTCTGCCTCGATCCCATCGAGAAGAAGCCGCTCAATCATTTCCTGCCGGGGACGGCGGTGCTCTCCTTCGGCACCGCGGGCTGCAATCTCACCTGCAAGTTCTGCCAGAACTGGGACATCTCCAAGGCCCGCGCCGATGACCGGCTCCAGAGCCAAGCCTCGCCAGAGGCCATCGCGCGCGCGGCGGTCGAAAGCGGCGCGCGCTCGGTCGCCTTCACCTACAACGACCCTGTCATCTTCCTCGAATATGCCGTGGACGTCGCTGCGGCGTGCCGGGAAGCCGGCGTGAAGACGGTGGCGGTGACGGCAGGCTATATCGGCGAGGCGGCGCGGCCTGAGTTCTTCGCCGCGATGGATGCCGCCAATATCGACCTCAAGGGCTTCACCGAGGGTTTCTACCGCAAGCTCTGCACCGGCTCGCTCGACGCCGTGCTCGACACGCTCCACTACGTCAAGCACGAGACCAAGACCTGGCTCGAGATCACGACCCTGCTCATCCCAGGCGAAAACGATTCGTCTCAAGAGGTTAGCGCTCTCAGCGAATGGGTGATGGAAAAGCTCGGCCCCGAGGTGCCGCTCCACTTCACGGCGTTCCATCCCGACTGGAAGATGCGCGATATCGCGCCGACACCGCCTTCGACGCTCAAGCGCGCACGCGAGATCGCGCGCGATGCCGGCCTTCGCTACGTCTATACCGGCAATGTCCACGACGAGGCGGGTCAGAGCACCTATTGCGCGTCATGCGGCGAGCGGCTGATCGGGCGTGATTGGTACGTCATCACCGACTGGGGTCTCGATGCGCACGGCCGTTGTGCCGCCTGCGGCGAGCCATGTCCCGGTCTGTTCGAGTCATTGCCGGGAAGCTGGGGCGCCAGGCGCGCTCCCCTCATCATTGCCGCGGCATGAGCGGACCCGCTTGCAAGCAATCCCGTGCTCGTCGAGGTCGTCAGAGGGACCATCGTCGAGAGCCGACACGCGGGCGCCATCGCCATTGCCGACGCAAGAGGTCGTCTCTTGCTCGCGCTCGGCGATGTGGAGCGTCCGATATTCCCGCGCTCTGCCGTCAAGGCGCTGCAAGCCATTCCGCTCGTGGAGAGCGGGGCTGCCGATGCTTTCGGGCTTGGCGAGGACGAGCTGGCGGTCGCTTGCGCCTCCCATAGCGGCGATCATGTGCACATCGAGGCGGTGAGAAGCCTGCTTGCCAAGGCGGGGCTCGACGAGAGCGACCTCGCCTGCGGCGCCCATTGGCCGGTCAGCGAAAGGGCGACGCGCGAGCTGATGCGTGCGGGGCGTCGGCCTCAAGCCATCCACAATAATTGCTCGGGCAAACATGCCGGGATGCTCGCCGCTTCGGTCCATCTCGGGCTCGATCCGCGTGGCTATGAGCGGCCGGACCACAGACTGCAAGTCATGATCGCCGGAATCATTTCAGAGACTTGCGGTGTTCGGTTGGACCAGGACAGCATGGGAGTCGACGGCTGCTCGGTGCCGACCTGGTCGCTTCCGCTCAGCGCTTTGGCGCAGGGCTTCGCGCGGCTCGGGACAGGAGAGGGCCTCAGCCCCACGCGGGCACAGGCCGCGCAGAGGCTTCTCCGGGCGTGCTTTGCGTCGCCGGTTCTGGTGGCAGGGGAAGGGCGTTTCGATACCATCGCCATGCGCGCGCTGGCGCCCGCGATCTTCGTCAAGGGCGGCGCCGAGGGCGTGCATTGCGCGGCGCTGCCGGGGCTTGGGCTTGGGGTGGCACTCAAGGTCGACGACGGCGCAAAACGCGGTGTGGAGCGGGCGCTTAGCGAAGTGCTCGCCGCGCTCCTGCCGGAGGCCAGAGCTGCTCTGGCCGATCAGCTTGAAGGCGAGCTCCTCAATTGGCGCGGCATAAGCGTGGGACGGATCGTTGCCAGCGCCGCTCTTCTGCGCGCCCTCGCCGCGCTCGATGCCACGCCGCGCCGTAAGGCCGAGGGCGCCCGCTGATCCGTCGGCGGCCTAGCTAGCGGGCGACGTTGGCGTAAACCGCGAGGTTGCGGTAGGCCTCGGCGCTGGCCTGGGCGAGGTCGGGGCCGATTGCCGTCGGCCCGTTCATGGCGCGGATGGCGCCATCCTTCGCCCCAGTGATCAAATTGTTGGTGATGAGCGCGGTGCCTGCTGATGGATCGGTCGACACGCCGATGCCGATATGGGCGTTGCGGATCAGATTGTCGGTGACGCTCACGTCGCGGAGATAGCGGCCCCAGCCGATCAGGATGCCATAGGCGGGCGAGCCTTCGATCACGTTGCCGGTCACCACGCTATCGGCTTCGACCGCAATGCCGATCGCCGCGGGATTCGACATCTTTGCGGAGGAACAGGTTGCGGAGCAGATTGCCTTGCACGACCGCGAGTCTGCCTCCCTCATTGAAGTTGGTGACCGAGACGCCGATCGCCGCCTTGTCGACGAGATTGTTGGCGATCACCGCGCCCTCGAAGGAGAACTCGGCATAGAGCGCGACCTCGCCGAGCCGCGCGCAAGAATTCCCGATCATCTGACAATTGGAGCCGGAATTGGAGCGGATCGCCGAGAAGGCGCAGTCGGCGATGCGGTTTCCGCTGATCAGCACGGAGCCCGCGCGAAACACATTGATGGCGTTGCCGTTCTGGCCGCTGCCGCCGCTCTTGGCGGCGATGCGCTCGATCCGGTTCGCGGCGACGATGGTGGCGTCCTCGCCTTGCTCCGACCGCCACACCATGATGCCGTTGTCGCCGCAGTCGCGCACATGGTTATGCGCGATCTGAAGACCGCCGGCGTCCTCGCTGAAGAGACCCGCCTTGCGGATGTCGCCGATCTCGCAATCCTTGATCCAGCCCGACACCTTGCGCAGCACGACCCCATCCTCGGCGCTGCCGACGAAGCGGCAGTCCGAGAGGTCGAGATGTTTTGTCTCGGTCGCGGCGAGCAGCGCGCCACGCTCCCCAAGCGGCTTGCCTTCGCCATCGAGCACAAGCCCGGCCAGCCGCACGTTCTCCACGTTTTCCAGACTCAAGATCGCGCCACCGTCGCGATAGTGGAGGATCGATCGTCCCGGCACGCCCGTGATCTGGGTGCCCGATTTGAGGGTGAGCCGGCTCGTCGAATAGATGCCGGCGGGGAGAAATAGCGGCGTACCGGTCTCTGCCGCGTCGTCGGCAGCAAGTTGCAAGGTTGCCGTCTGGTCGATCTCGCCGCCGCCAGGCACGATCCCGTAAGTGCTGAAGGCCTGTGGGGCGTCCGTCTCCTCGCGGGCAGCGGCCAGCCGCGGTCCGGCCGCCGCGGCGAGTCCCAAACCCAAACCGCCCATCAACAACTGCCGGCGCCCAACGCTCATCGCTTAAGCTTCCTTTGCGCTCAAGATGGCCTCGCTCCGAGCAAATGCCGGGCCAATCGTTGTTTGCAACGGTTTATGGGCGCTGGCGAAGGTCAGCACAAAGCGCAGGGTCTCGTGCGCGCCGTGAAGGAGGGCCTCTTCGCTGAAAGAGCCGCTCCTTCGCGACGCGGGCGGGATATGCACGAAGAGGACGAGACGAGCGCCCTCTTGCCGGCGCGCCCAGTCGAGCGAGTGATAATAAAGGAAATTGCAGAGATAGCGGCCGGCGGAGCGGGACGCCATGGCGGGGAGGCCGCAGGTTTTGAGATGCGCGGCAAGCGCGCCGGCTGGCAGCGCGGTATCGAAACGGTCAGGTCCTTCGGGACGGATCACGGGGCCGGAGGGCATGGCACCCCTTGCATCGGCGCGGAGGGCAGCGCGGTTGTGCGCCGAACGCTCGATGCGGAACGCTTTGGCGCGCTCGCTGAGACCAAAATGAATCATTACATGCGGTTGCAGCGCCTCGTAGAGGCGCGGCATGAGCGCGGTGGCCTCCCATTCGGTGGGCAAGACTCTGGCATGGAGCTCGCCATCGAATTCAGGCGACGGGCTTTGCTCCGCCAGAGTTTCGGCAAGCCAGGCCGAAGGGTTCTCGGCGACACCCGGAAATGGGCCAAAGCCCGTAAGAAGGACGCGCGGCCTTGCCATTCTCTTGGACTTACAAGGGGGGCGCGCGAGAGGGAAGCGATTTTGGGCGCTTCTAGTCGGCGTCCTTGATGCCCGCAAGGCGGCCAAGCTCATGGGCCGCGGCGGCCGGCGTCATTCGGCCTGAGCGCACCTTGTCCTCCAATTCCTGGAAGTGGCGGGCCGCGCGCCTCCCGCCTTTGAAGGCGGCCAGCAGGCGTTGCTCGAAGATCTCCCGCATCCAGGACGCGGCTTGGTCGCTGCGGCGTTCATTCAGCGCGCCCGAGGCTGCGAGCGCCGCATGCCGTTCCTTGATCTTCGCCCACAGTTCGTCCAACCCCGCGTTGTCTCGCGCCGAGAGGGTAAGGACCACGGGCTCCCAGTTCGGATGGCCGGCGGCAAGGATGTGGAGCGCCGTGCGATATTCCATCGCCGCGCGGTTGGCGCGCTCGACCTGATCGCCGTCGGCCTTGTTGACGGCGACGATGTCGGCGAGCTCGAGCAGGCCGCGCTTGATGCCTTGCAGCTCGTCGCCTGCGCCCGGGATCGCCACCACCACGAAGACATCGACCATGTGGGCGACGGCGGTCTCCGATTGCCCGACGCCAACCGTCTCGACCAGAACCACGTCGTGGCCGGCGGCCTCGGCGAGCGCGATGGTCTCCCGCGTGGACTTGGTGACGCCGCCGAGGCTCTCACCGGAAGGCGAAGGGCGGATGAAGGCGCGCGTATCGGCGGCGAGCCTGCCCATCCGCGTCTTGTCGCCGAGGATGGATCCTCCGCTTCTTGACGAGGTCGGGTCCACGGCAAGGACGGCGACCTTGTGACCTTGGGAGACGAGGTTCAGCCCAAGCTGGTCGATCAGGGTCGATTTGCCGGCCCCGGGAACGCCGCTGATGCCGACCCTGATGGATTTGCCGGTATGGGGCAGCAGCCGATCGAGCAGAGCTTGCGCGCGCGCCTGATCCTCCGGCTTGGCGCTTTCGACAAGGGTGATGGCGCGGGCGAGCGCCACCCGGTCGCCGGCGCGGATGGCCTTGGCGGTGCGCTCGTTGTCTTTCTTCGATGTGTCCTTGCCGGGCATGGGATGCGGCGTAGGGGCAAACCCGATCGAGCGCAAGATAGATGTGATGACATGCTTGACCGCTACGTGTTACGTATTGCGTATCAAAATACGGAACGGCGCGAGCTGTGATCCGCTCTTTCGCCTGACGGGGACACGGAGCGGCTCTACAGACGCGAGCGGATAGGCCGCTTCCGCTCTTTCGAGCGGATTGCCTTGCGCAAGCTTCGGCATGCTCGATGCGGCGGAAAGCGTATGGCTGATCTCAGAACGCCACCGGGAATCGGCTGGAAAAATTGAAGGGCGACCGAGAAGGTCAATGGAGCATTCGTATCAACGACCAGTGGCGCATTTGCTTCCGCTGGGAGGACGGAGACGCCTTTGAGGTCGAAATTGTGGATTATCACTGAGCAAGAGGACGGTGCATGACCAAGTTGCTGGCTCCAGTTCATCCAGGTGAGGTCCTCAAAGAGGAGTTCATGAAGCCGCTTGGATTGAGCGCGAATGCGCTTGCGCGCTCGCTCCGGGTTCCGGCAAACCGCATCTCGGCCATCGTCAATGCCGACAGGGGGATAACCGCCGACACCGCTTTGCGGCTGGCCAAGGCATTGGGCACGACACCCGATTTTTGGCTCAATCTGCAAAAGCAATACGACCTCGATTGCGCGCGCGACGAACTCAAAGACCTCTCGCGCATCGAGCCAATTCGCGTGCGCGCGAGCGGTTGAGCTACTCCGCGGCCTGTTGCGACTTTGCGTCGGCCCCGAGCTTCTTGAGGAGGTCGATGGCGGCTTCGGCGATGGGCGTGCCCGGTCCGAAGATGGCCTTGGCGCCGGCCTCGTGCAGCGCGGGGTAATCTTGCGGCGGGATCACGCCGCCGACCACGATCATGATATCGCCGCGGCCTTCCGCCTCGAGCGCCTCGCGCAAAGCTGGCACCAAGGTCAGGTGACCGGCGGCAAGCGACGACACGCCGACGATATGCACGTCGTTCTCGACCGCCTGGCGGGCGGCTTCCTCCGGCGTCTGGAACAGCGGGCCGATATCCACGTCGAAGCCGAGATCGGCGAACGCGCTAGCGATCACCTTCTGCCCGCGGTCGTGCCCATCCTGGCCCATCTTGGCGACCAGAATGCGGGGCCTCCGCCCATGCTCGGTCTCGAAAGATGTCGATGAGCTCTTTGATGCGGTTCATGCTTCCGTCCATGCGACCCATCTCCGCCCGGTAGACCCCGGTGATCGCCGAAACCTCCGCCCGGTGGCGGCCATACACCTTCTCCAGAGCATAAGAGATTTCGCCGACCGTTGCCTTAACGCGCGCAGCCTGGACGGCGCCTTCAAGGAGATTGCCGGTCCCTGTCTCGGCAAAACGGGTGAGCGCGTCAAGGGCCTGTTGGACCTCCGCCTCGTTGCGCTCCGCCTTGAGGCGGGCGAGCTTGTCGAGCTGCTGGCGCCTGACCGCCCGGTTGTCCACTTTCAGGATGGCGATGTCGGCCTCGCTATCGGGGCGATATTTGTTCACGCCGACGATGGTTTGCCGGCCTGAATCGATGCGGCCTTGCGTGGCGGTCGCGGCCTGCTCGATCATGCGCTTGGGGATGCCGGCCTCGATGGCGCTTGCCATGCCGCCGAACTTCTCGACCTCCTCGATATGCTTCAGCGCGCGGGCGGCGAGATCGTAGGTGAGACGCTCGACATAGAAGCTGCCGCCCCAGGGGTCGATGATGCGGGTGGTGCCGCATTCCTGTTGCAGCATGAGCTGGGTGTTGCGGGCGATGCGCGCCGAGAAATCGGTCGGCAGCGCCAGCGCCTCGTCGAGCGCGTTGGTGTGCAGCGACTGGGTATGGCCTTGGGTCGCCGCCATGGCCTCGACGCAAGTGCGCACGACGTTGTTGAACACGTCCTGCGCGGCGAGGCTCCAACCGCTCGTCTGGCAATGGGTCCTGAGCGCGAGCGAGCGCGGATCCTTCGGGTTGAACTCCTCCTTGATCAGCTTCGCCCAGAGCAGGCGCGCGGCGCGCATCTTGGCGATCTCCATGAAGAAGTTCATGCCGATCGCCCAGAAGAAGGAGAGCCGCGGCGCAAACGCATCGATATCGAGCCCGGCGGCCACGCCCGCGCGCACGTATTCGATGCCGTCGGCAAGCGTGTAGGCGAGCTCGAGATCGGCGGTCGCTCCCGCCTCCTGCATGTGATAGCCGGAGATCGAGATCGAATTGAATTTCGGCATCTTCTTCGAGGTGTAGGCGAAGATGTCGGAGACGATGCGCATCGAGGGTGCGGGCGGATAGATATAGGTGTTGCGCACCATGAACTCTTTCAGGATGTCGTTCTGGATCGTCCCTGAGAGCTCTTCCGGCGGCACGCCCTGCTCCTCGCCCGCGACGATGAAGAGCGCGAGCACGGGCAGCACCGCGCCGTTCATGGTCATCGAGACGGAGACGTGGTCGAGCGGGATGCCGTCGAACAAAGTGCGCATGTCGTAGATCGAATCGATGGCGACGCCCGCCATGCCGACGTCGCCGGTCACGCGCGGATGATCCGAATCGTAGCCGCGATGGGTGGCGAGATCGAAGGCGATGGAGACGCCCTGCTGGCCGGCGGCGAGGTTCCGCCGGTAGAAGGCGTTGGAGTCCTCGGCGGTGGAGAAGCCGGAATATTGCCGGACCGTCCAGGGCCGCTGCACATACATGGTGGGGTAGGGGCCGCGGAGATAAGGCGCGACCCCCGGCAGGCCGTCGAGGAAGTCGAGGCCCGCAAGATCGCTCGGCCCGTAGGCCGGCTTGACCGCGATGCCTTCCGGCGTCTGCCAGGCGGGCGCCGCCGCGGGCGCGGCGCTGCCGCCGTTCCGTTTGTCGAACTTCACCTCGGCGAATGAGGGTATGCGCGTCATTTCATTCCTTCGTCATGCCCGGGCTAGACCCGGGCATCCAGGGCAGCAGACTCCAAGCGAGAGGCTCTGGATTGCCGGGTCAAGCCCGGCAATGACGTGAGTGTTGCGGCCATCTTAGTCAACAAAATCATATGCCTCGTTCAGAACGGTCAGCGTATCACAGCCCTGGTGAAGGAAGGTGCTAACGCCCGCCTTTTCCAGCGCGGCCTGGTTGGCGCCGGGCTTGCCTGCGAGGTAAACGCAAAGTGCGCCGGCTTCAGTCAGCGCCTTCGCGGCGTCGGCGGCCTCGCGCTCATAGACTTTGTCGGAGGAGCAGAGGCAGGCGAGCTTCGCGCCTGAATCTTTGAATCGTTTCACCAGATTGTCGCCGTTTCCTTGCACCGCTTCGATGCCGCCCGCCTCGAACAGGCTCTTGGCGAAACTCGCCCGCGCGTTGAAATCGGACGCGCGCCCGAGGCAGGCAAGGAAGATCTTTGGGCCGCATCCCATGTTGGGCCAGATGAGCGTCGCTCCGGTCGCGCAGGCGCTCGAACGGCTCGGCCAGCCTGATCGGGGTCAGCGCCTTCTCTGCTCGTGGAGAGAGCTGCCAGTCGCGGTTGCGCCAGCACGGCCACCTGATCCTCGGCGAGATCGGGGAAGTCGCTGGTGCCGATCACCGAACTCTTTACGGCGCGCGACATTGGCCTCGCGTTCGGCCCTGACCTTGGCCACGGCCCGCTGGATCGATCCCGCTTCGAGGGCTTTGGCAGCGCCGCCCGTCTGCTCGATCTCCTGAAACAGCTTCCAGGCCGTGGCGCAGAGCGCATCGGTGAGCGCTTCGATGGCGCCGGAGCCTGCGGCAGGATCGGCGACGCGATGGATGTTGGCTTCCTCGATGAGGATGGTCTGCGTGTTGCGGGCGATGCGGCGGGCAAACGCGTCAGGCAGCCCGAGCGCTGCGCTGAACGGCAGCACCGTCACCGCATCGGCGCCGCCGACCGCCGCGCCGAGCGCCGCAATGGTGCCGCGCACGATGTTCCCGTGCGGGTCGCGCTTCGTCATCATGCGCCACGCGGTCTCGGCGGCGACGAAGGCCGGACGAGGCGTCAAGCCCGCAAGCCTCCTCGATGCGCGCCCAGAGCTTCGAAGCGCGCGGAACTTGGCGATGGTCAGGAACTGATCCTGGTCGGCGGCAAGACGGAAGTAGATGTAGCGGCGCGCGTCGTCGAGCGTGATGCCGCCTTGCTCCATCGCGCGCAGATAAGCGACGGCGGAGGCGAGCGCGAAGGCCAGCTCCTGCGCCTCGGAGCCGCCGGCCGCATGGACCGACCTGCCGTCGGCCACGGCGAAGGGGCCGGTGAAGCCTTGGCCGGCGAGATCGGACGACGAGCCCGGCAAAGATCGGCGCGATGTCCTTCCAGGGAAGCGGGCTCTGTCCGGTCATGGCCATGCCGCCGAGAGGACCGAAGCCGAAGCGGATCGTCACGTCCTTGGGATCGATCCCCCGCGCCTTGACCAGAGTGGCGATCAAGCCCGCGGCATCCTTCGACTGAACGCTGAGGTCGAGATCGATGGCGATGCCGGCATCGAGATGGACGTTGTCCAGCGCCTCGCTGATCGCGGCCCCGGTGGCCGGAAGGGCATAGCCGTAATCGCCGATGGCGCCTTGGAACACGAGCACGAGGCCGCCCGCGCCATTGTTCAGATCGTCGAGGATTTGCGCGTTCGCGGCCTTAGGATCGGGAAGATCGATCCGCTGCATGACGGCCCATGGCGTCCCCGGGACGCGGCCCTCGATGCGGCTTGCCTCTTGCGCGCGCGGATAGAGCGGCTCGATGGCGATGCCGTCATAGGTCTTGGACCTGAGCGAGGCAAAGGGCGCGCCCTTCAGCGCCTCTTCAACGAGCGCCTTCCACGCCTCCTCGTCGGAGGGCGGGAAGTCACGGGCCAAGGAGCGTTCCATCATTGTCGTCAAAGCTCTAAGCGGGGCTGAGCCCCTCCTAGCATGAAGGAGAAGCGGCGCGGAAGCCGTGCGGGGTCAAGAACCTCGGGCACGTGCCCAGGCCGTCTTTGCGGCCAATCATGGGAGAAGCTAAAGTGCGGGGCAGAATCGAGGAGGAGAGGCGATGGCGAAGCGCAAGGCAGCGCCGAAAGAGGACATAGGCCGGAGCGAGGCGCCAGCCAAGGCCCCCGACGACAGCGTCTATATCGGGCAGAGCGTCAAACCGGAATTCATCTATCTCCGGCTGGCCAACCGCCACGGCCTCATCACCGGCGCCACGGGCACCGGCAAGACCGTCACCCTGCAAGGCTTGGCGGAAGGGTTCTCCGACCAGGGCGTGCCGGTGTTCTGCGCCGACGTGAAGGGCGATCTGTCCGGGGTGGCCGAGGAGGGGGAGCCCAAGCCCTGGATCGAGGCGCGCGCCAAAGAGATCGGCTACAAGGTCGAGTATCGCGCCTACCCGGTGATCTTCTGGGATCTGTTCGGCAAGCAGGGCCACCCGATCAGAGCGACGATCTCGCAGCTTGGACCGCTGCTCTTGTCGCGGCTTATGGACCTCAGCGAGGCGCAAGAAGGCGTGCTCAACATCGCCTTCAAGATCGCCGACGATGAGAAGCTGCCGCTCCTCGATCTCAAGGACTTGCAGGCGCTGCTTGAGGATCTGGCCGCGCGCGCCGACACGCTCACCACCAAATACGGCAACATCACCAAGGCGTCGGTCGGCTCGATCCAGCGGTCGCTGCTCGTGCTCGAGCAGCAGGGCGCCAGTCATTTCTTCGGCGAGCCGGCACTGAAGATTCAACGACCTGATGCGCACGGCGCGCGACGGACGCGGCTATATCAGCGTGCTCGCCGCCGAGAGGCTGATGGAGTCGCCGCGCCTCTACGCGACCTTCCTCCTGTTCCTGCTGTCGGAGCTGTTCGAGGAGATGCCCGAGGTGGGCGACCCGGACAAGCCGAAGCTCGTGTTCTTCTTCGACGAGGCGCATCTCCTGTTCAAGGACGCGCCCAAGGCGCTGCTGGAGAAGGTCGAGCAGGTGGTGCGGCTGATCCGCTCGAAGGGCGTCGGCGTCTATTTCGTGACGCAGAACCCGCTCGACATTCCCGACACCGTGTCGCGCCAGCTCGGCAATCGCGTCCAGCATGCCTTACGCGCCTTCACGCCGGCGGAGCAGAAAGCAGTGAGATCGGCGGCGCAGACCTTTCGCAAAAATCCGAAGATCGATACCGAGCAGGCCATCATGCAGCTCGGCATCGGCGAGGCGCTGGTCTCGACGCTCGACCAGAAGGGCCAGCCGACCATGGTCGAGCGCACTTTGGTGAAGCCGCCGAATTCGCGGGTCGGGCCGATCACCGACGCCGAGCGCAAGGCGGTGATCAATGCGAGCCCGGTGAAGGGCGAATATGACGAGCGGGCGGAGCGCGAGTCGGCCTACGAGACCTTGCAGAAGCGCACCGACGAGCGCGGCCGAGGCCGAAGCGGCCCAGGCCGAGGAGAAGGCGGAGCGAAGAAAGCCGGCGGCGGCTCGCGGAGCGATAGTTTCTGGACGACGCTCGGCAAAACTCTGATCAAAACAGGCGTGCCATTGGCGACCCGCGTGCTGGAGAACGCGCTGAAGAGCCGCACCAAGAGGGGTGGCGGCGGCTTCACCGGCTATGGCCTCACCTCCGAGTCCGACCAAGACAGCAAGCCGAACAAGCCTAAGGACTGAGCGGGCCAGCGTGCTATCAGGTCTGCCCCATGCTCACTCTTCAAGACATCACGCTGCGCTTAGGCGGCCACCTCGTCCTCGACCGGGCCTCGGCATCGCTGCCGCCGAAGGCTCATGTGGGGCTGGTCGGCCGCAACGGCGCCGGAAAATCAACGCTGCTGAAGGTCATCGCCGGGCTCTATGAGGCCGACGCTGGCGCCGTCGAGGTGCCGTCCGGCACGCGCATCGGCTATCTCGCCCAGGAAGCTCCGGGAGGCGCCGCGACGCCGTTCGAGACCGTGCTCGCAGCTGCGACCGAGCGCGCGGAGCTGCTCGCCGAAGCCGAGCACGCTCACGATCCGCACCGCATCGGCGAAATTCACGAGCGGCTCAATGCGATCGACGCCCATGGCGCGCCGGCGCGAGCGTCGCGCATTCTCGCCGGTCTCGGCTTCTCCGAGGAGGCGCAACATCAGGCGCTCGACAGCTTCTCAGGCGGTTGGCGCATGCGGGTCGCGCTTGCCGCGCTTCTATTCTCGGAACCCGATCTGTTGCTGCTCGACGAGCCCTCAAACCATCTCGATCTCGAAGCGGCGGTTTGGCTTGAATCCTTCCTCAAGTCCTATCGCGGCAGTCTCATCGTGGTTAGTCACGAACGCGATCTTCCTGAACGATGTCGCCGATTACATTCTCCATCTGGAGCGCGGCGGGGTCGACGCTCTATCCCGGCAACTACGATCAGTTCGCGCGGCAGCGGCGCGAGCGTCAGGTGCAGATCGAGGCGCAACGGAGCCAGCAGGAGGCGAAAGCCAAGAAGCTCCAAGCCTATGTCGATCGCTGGCGTTACAAGGCGCACACCGCGCGCCAGGCGCAAAGCCGCCTAAAGGCGCTGGCGGCGATGGAGCCGATCGCCGCTTTCGGTCCAGGACTCCTCCGTGGTGTTCGACTTTCCAAGTCCCAAGGAGCTGCGCCCGCCGCTGGTCGTGCTGGACAACGTTGCGGTCGGGTATGTTCCCGGTGCGCCGGTGCTGTCGCGGCTCGATTTGCGCATCGATCCCGACGACCGCCTCGCGCTGTTGGGCCGCAACGGCAATGGCAAGACGACCTTGGCACGCCTGCTGGCAGGTCAGTTGCGGCCGATGGGCGGCTCTTTCGTCGCATCCGGGAAATTGCGGGTCGGCTATTTCGCCCAGCATCAAATCGAGGAACTAGTCGCGGACGAGACCCCGCTACAACACATGGAGCGGCTGTTGCCGGCGGCCAAGCCGGGCGAGGTCCGCGCGCAGCTCGGCCGCTTTGGATTTTCGGGCGACAAGGCGAATGTCGAGGTGCGTCAGCTCTCAGGCGGCGAGCGGGCGAGGCTGTCGCTCGCGCTCATCACACGAGACGCGCCGCATATTCTGATCCTGGACGAGCCGACCAACCATCTCGACGTGGATGCGCGCGATGCGCTGGTGCAAGCCTTGACCGATTTTGGCGGAGCGGTGGTCGTGGTCAGCCATGACCGGCATCTTTTGGGGCTGATCGCCGATCGGCTCCTACTGGTCGACGACGGGACGGCCAAGGAGTTCGATGGCAATCTCGACGATTATCGCGACATGATCCTCGCGTCCGCGCAGGGCCGCGGGGCGAACGGCGACAAACCAGCCAAGCGCGAGAACCGCAAGGTCGAGCGGCGCCTGTCAGCCGAGCTGCGCGAGCGCAATCAGGCCTTGCGCAAGACGCTCACGCAGGCCGAGGCCGAGGTGGACCGGCTCTCGAAGCGGCGCGCGGAGATCGACGAGATGCTGTCAGCGCCGCAATCCAATGGCGGCCCATCGGTGAGCGAGCTGATGAAGACGCGCGCCGAGGTCGAGCGCAACCTCGCCACAGCCGAGCATCGCTGGCTCGAAGCGAGCGAAGCCGCGGACCGCGCTCGCGGGTGAGGGTGCAGCGCGAGGATAGCAGCGGGGATAAAGCGACCGCCGCCTCATCTCGGCTAAGAGCGCCAAGCGTAAGATGCGGGCTGCAATTCCCGGTCAAATTTGCGCAATAAAATCGCAATTCCCGCGCTATTTCGGCGCGAGCGCGAACATCTCCTCGACGTGGTCCCAGTTGATGAGATTGTCGAACCAGGCTTCGAGATATTTCGGCCGCTCGTTGCGATAGTCGATGTAATAGGAGTGCTCCCACACATCGCAGCCGAGCAGCGGCCAGCCGCCATGGACGAGCGGGTTCTCGCCGTTCGGGGTCTTGGTCACTTGCGAGCTTGCCGTCTTTCAGGGCGAGCCAGGCCCAGCCCGAGCCGAACTGGGTCTTGCCCGCTTCGATGAAGTCGTTGCGGAACTTGTCGAAGCCGCCGAGATCGCGGTCGATCAGGGCGAGCACCGAGCCCGGCACCTTCTTGCCGCCGCCGCCCTTCTTCATCCACGGCCAGAACTGGATGTGGTTGAAGTCCTGGGCGGCATTGTTGAAGACCCCGGCATTCTTGCCGAAGCTTGCCTTGACGATCTCCTCCAGGCTCTTGCCTTCGAAGCCGGAGCCCGGCAGCAGCTTGTTCAAATTGTCCACATAGGCCTTGTGGTGCTTGTCATGGTGATAGTGGAGCGTCTCGGCCGACATATAGGGCTGAAGCGCTTCATAGTCGTAAGGGAGGGGAGGGAGTTCGAAGGCCACGGCAGTACTCCGCCAGATCAGAGGTGGGAAAAGTCTGCCGAAAGCTAAAGGTTCCCTTGAAGGGAGGCAAGCCAAGCCTCTGAAACCAGATTCATATTGGAGATAAGGTGGGCGCGGAGCCCCTGAACTCCGCGCCCGGTGCCGAGGAAGGTTCGCTTACATCAGTACAGGGATCTGACGCTTTCGACTTTGCGTCAGGTCACCTGAACCGTGGATGAACCGATGCATGCAGCATTGCTTCAGGAAGCGGTCCCGGAGACTTCCGTCACTTGATCAGAGCCTGCAGCTCCTTGAATTCTGGCGTGCCGGCGCGCTCCAGCCATTCGAACAGGACCATCTCGCTGTCGACAACGTCGGCGCCCGCCTTCAACAGGCGGGTCATGGCGAGCTTGCGGCTCACCTTGGAGCGCGAGCCGATGGCGTCGGCGACGACGAAGGCCTCGAAGCCCTGCGCCTCAAGATCGATCGCGGTCTGAAGCACGCAAACATGGGCCTCAATGCCTCCGATCACGACCTGGGGACGGCCTTGCCGGCGAAGCTCATGCAACCTCTCGCGCAAAGGCTCGCTCCGCAAGCAGGAGAACTCGACCTTGTCGACGACGAAGCCGGCATTGGCGAAGGCTTCGCGGATCGGATCGACCGTCGGGCCCTAAGCCTTGCGGATATTGCTCCGAGAGAGTGATGGGCACGCCGAGCATGCGGGCCGCGCGTACCAGCCGGACGCAACGCTCGACGACGCGATCCTTGCCGGAGATCGCGTCCAGCAGCTTGTCCTGGACGTCGACGATCAGGAGCTGGGACTTGTCGCGGGCAATCAGCATGGCGGCTGCAATATGACGAGATTCGCCGCTGTGGCATAGCTGCCGCATCCCGTCATTCCGGCGTAAGCCGGAATCCAGGATGAAATCCAGGTTCAACCTGGATACCGGCTTACGCCGGTATGACGAGGAGGAGGCGACAACGCGTCATTTCATAAGCTCTCAACTAAGATGACGGCGATGGTCCGGCGATCTTGAGCGCAAAGGCATAGGCGAGGGCGACCTCTTTCAGCCGCTCGAAGCGGCCAGACGCGCCGGCATGGCCGGCCTCCATATTGGTGCGCAGCAGAATGAGCTCCTCGCCGGTGGCGAGCTCGCGGAGCTTCGCCACCCATTTGGCCGGCTCCCAATAGGTGACGCGGGGGTCGGTGAGGCCGGCCAGCGCGAGAATATGCGGATAGTTCATCGCGCGCACATTGTCGTAGGGGGAATAGGCGGCGATGGTCCGATAGTCCGCTTCGCTCTCGATCGGGTTTCCCCATTCGGGCCATTCGGGCGGGGTGAGCGGCAGGCTCACGTCGAGCATGGTGGTGAGCACGTCGACGAACGGCACTTCGGCGATGATGCCGAGGAACAGGTCGGGCGCCATATTGGCGACGGCGCCCATCAGCATGCCGCCGGCGCTGCCGCCATGGGCAATAATGCGGCCGCGTGAGGTGAACCCTTGCTCGGCGAGGAATTCACCAGCGGCGACGAAGTCGCTGAAGCTGTTCATCTTCTTCTCGCGCTTGCCATCCTTGTACCAGCGATAACCCTTGTCCTTGCCGCCGCGCACATGGGCGATGGCGTAGACGAAGCCCCGATCGACGAGGCTGAGCGCGTTGGTGGAGAAGCCGGCCGGAATCGACAAGCCATAGGCGCCGTAGCCGTAAAGGAGGAGGGGGGCGCTGCCGTCGAGCGGCGTTTCCTTGCGGTAGAGCAGGGACACCGGCACTGTCTCGCCGTCCTTCGCGGGCGCCATGACGCGGCGCGTGACGTAAAGAGAAGGATCGTGGCCGCTCGGAATTTCCTGAGTCTTGCGAAGTTCCCGCGCGCGCGTCTTCATATCGTAGTCGAACACCTGCGCCGGCGTCGTCATCGAGGAGTAGGTGAAGCGCAAGGCCGGCGTGTCGTATTCGTAGCCGGGCGAGATGCCGAGCGCATAGGCCTCCTCGTCGAAGGCAATGGCATGCTCCTCACCATCGGCGAAGCGGCGCACCACGATGCGCGGCAGTCCATTCTCGCGCTCGAGCCGCACCAGAAAATCCTTGTAGGCCACGACATCGAGAATGAGCCGGCCCGGCCTGTGCGGCTCGATTTCGCGCCAATGCTCGCGGCCAGGATTGTCGGCCGGCGCCTCGACGATGCGGTAATCCTCGGCGCCATCGGAATTGGTCAGGATGATGAGCTGGCCGTCGTGATGGTCCACGGAATAGTCGTGCTCGGCCTCGCGCGGCGCGATCAGACGGGGAGCCGCGGAAGGATCGGCGGCATCGATCAGGCTGATCTCGGCCGTCTCATGGTCGTGGACGCTGAGCAGGAGGAAGCGCCGATCCTGGGTCGCGTCGAGGCCGAGGAAATAGCCCGGGTCGTCTTGCTCGTGGATCAGGGCGTCGGCAGTCTCCGCGCCGATCGCGTGGCGCAGCACGCGGCGCGGGCGGTGCTCATTGTCGAGCCAGATATAGAGCAGGTTCCGGCTGTCGGCGGCCCATTCGAGCGCGCCGTTACTGTCGGCGATGCGGGAATCGACCAGGGCGCCGGTGCCGGCCTCGATGATTTTGACCGTGTAGAGCTCCGAGCCCTTGGTATCGACAGCATAGGCGACCAGGCTGTGGTCGGGGCTGTGGGTGACGCTGGCGATGCGGAAATAGGCATGGGGCTTGGCCAGCGCATTGCCGTCGAGGAGAATCTGCTCCTCCCCGCCGTCCCTGGCCTTCCGGCAGAAGAGCGGATGCTGGCCGCCGATGACGAAGCGCGTGTAGTAGGCGAAGGCCCCATCGGGAGCAGGGACGCCGACATCGTCCTCCTTGATGCGGCCCTTCATCTCGGCGAAGAGCGCTTCTTGGAGCGGCTCGGTGCCGGCCATGATCGCCTTGGTGTAAGCGTTTTCGGCTTCGAGATAGGACCTGATCTCGGGCTCGAGCAGAGCGGGATCGCGCATCACCGCCTGCCAGTTGGAAGAGCGGAGCCAAGCGTAGTCGTCCACGCGCGCGATGCCGTGGTGGCGCGAGGTCAAGGGACGGCGGGCGGCGCGGGGAGACCGCGCGCGAGAAGGCTTCTCATTCATGCTTTAAGGCTTATGCGCCGCTCTTGCCGCCGTGCTCGTCGGGATCGAGCTCTAAGGCTACACCATTAATGCAATAGCGCGCACCGGTCGGCTCAGGTCCGTCGGGGAACACATGGCCGAGATGAGCCTCGCATTTGGCGCAACGGACTTCAGTGCGGCGCATGAAGAACTTGCGGTCTTCATGCTCGCTCACCGCCTCTTTCCCTGCCGGGGCGTAGAAGCTCGGCCAGCCTGTGCCTGAGTCGTATTTCGTGTCGGAGCTGAAGAGGGGCGCTCCACAGCAGACGCACCGGTACATCCCAGCGCGCTTCTCTTGGTAATAAGGATGGCTAAAGGCGCGCTCGGTGCCGTGCTCGCGCGTAACATGGAACTGCTCAGGCGTAAGCTTTTTGCGCCACTCCGCCTCCGAGACCGCGCTCTTGGCCTGACCACTTTTGTCGATTTTGTCAGCTTTGCTCATCGATGGAACACTTTCGGGCTCGTGTGCATTTATTCGACCGCAATATAAGCATCAGCAATGTCCTGCCGAAGAGTTTTGGCCGTCTACTCACGCAGGCTTGATTCCCGACAAAGTTGCATTTCTTAGATCGCGACGGTTGAGTTGGGGAGAGTCTCCGAAATGACATAAACCGCTACCAGTCAAACTTAAGCAGCGGTGGGAGCCGGGTTGGGTAAACGAAAGTCTCCCCTTCATTTATCATATTCCCTAAGCGTCCAGTCTTCATTAGAAGAGGCGCATTGCGGTTTCATGGAAAAGTACTTATAGAGGGGAAATCAGCTTAGCTCGTCAGCGTCCATCACATTCTCTAGTTGCGAAACATTGTAACTTCACGTCACAAAAACGGCGTAATCTGGTGACTCAAGAGTCACGTGGGCCCGGGAGATGCGTGAGCACCCGCAAATGTCACGGCCGTGCTTGGTAGGACCGGGGTTTAGCCAGGATCAAGGAGCCACTTCATGGAAGCGAATTTGGAGAAGAACGAACTCGTTGAACTCACCGCTGAGATCGTCTCGGCTTATGTCAGCAACAACCCGGTCGTCGCGACAGACCTTCCTGGTGTCATCCACAATGTGTTTGACGCGCTGAGCAAAGCCTCGAGCGCCTCGGGCCAACCTGCCAGGGAGGAGTTGAAGCCGGCCGTTCCGGTGAAGAAATCGGTCACGCCCGAGTACATCATCTGCCTCGAGGACGGGAAGAAGTTCAAGTCGCTGAAGCGCCATTTGCGCACGCATTACGACCTGTCGCCCGAGGATTACCGGGAGAAATGGGGTCTCCCGCACGACTATCCGATGGTTGCGCCGAACTACGCGGCGGCCCGTTCCGACCTCGCCAAACGCATGGGTCTCGGACAGCGGCGCCGATAAACGCTTCCGAATCGGCGGGAGGTTGCCGGCAAGCGGCGCGGCGAGCGCACGCTACGCTCCAGCCTGATCGCCGTCCCCAAGATCGGGTAGCTGCCTTAAGTGTTACCACAAGCCTTTGTGATTCTTGATGAATCTGGCTTTCCCCGCTTGCATGTCGCGGTCGAACTCCACATAGTCGAACAAAGACGAGCGATTTGCGGGCCCCGCAGGAGCTTGCGACAGGGGGATAAAAATGCTGTTCGGACGCGCCTTTCGAGCCCAGCTCGTGATGCAGGGACAGCGTGAGTTATTCGATTATTGGCTCCGGTCGGCGGGCGCGCGGCGCATGCCCGCCAGATCCGATCTCGATCCTCTCAAGGTCCCGCAGACTCCTTCCCTCGTATCGGCCTGATCGATGTCCGGGACGGCTTGGACGACGCCTCCTTCAGGCTGGCAGGAACTCAGCTCCGCGATATCTATGGGCAGGAGATCACCGGCAAGCGCGCGGGCGAGGTGTTTTCCGGCGAGCAAGCCGACTATTGGCGCCGCATTCATGCCCGCGTGGTGGAGAATGGATTCCCGCTTCATGGCGTGGTGCGGGGGCCCGCCAAGGACCGGGACCATGTCGTGTTGTTCTGGTTGAGGTTGCCCCTCTCGGAGGATGGCGGCCGGGTCGATCAGAATCCTCTGTTACGATGTGGCCGGTCCCACGGAGAGCGGTCGCGCGCTCACCGAGCGTGCGCTCCTCTGCTATCCCCGCCTTCACCCGCAATCGAAGTCGCTGCCGCGGCGGGTGCAATTCGGCTGAGCCTCGAGCCGGTTGAGGCCGGCGAGCTCTCCCTTATAGGCACTCAACAAACCGAGATGCCGGTTCAGGTCATAGCTCCAATGGCCTGACAGCGCGCGCCGGCGTTCGGCTCTAAGTGCGCTACGAAGTTTCGCCAGCATGTGGCGGCGCCCTTCGGGGCTCATGGTCATCGAGCTCGTGCGGCCAAAGTGCGATCAGCTTCGGCAGGTCGCGCGCTCTCTTGTAGGCGGCAGCGCCCGCCTCGGCCATCGGGCCGAAGATGCGCTCCGCCGCGGAGCGTTGGCGCGCTCGGCGTGTGTCTCTCTCGCTCCGGCTCGGGGTTCCCCTCGGGCTCCAACGCGGTCGTTCCTGCACGTGCCGTCTCCTCTCATCGAGGCTTGAGCATGCACGCGCTGGGAGGCCCGAGGATTGAGAGGGGATAGGGGCTTGTCATGGCCGGGCTCGTCCCGGCCATCCACGACTTTGAATCCACATCTTCAGAGCCTGCCCTCGGGCTTGACCCAAGGGTTGCCGATCCGCGCGGGGCGGGACACTATGCGCCCCGGGAGGAATTGGATCTCATGAGGCTCAGCTGGAACGAAATTCGCGTCCGTGCGGCCGACTTCGCTCGCGAATGGCAGGATGCCCATTACGAGAGTGGCGAGACGCAGAGCTTCTACAACGATTTCTTTCAAGTCTTTGGCGTCAAACGCCGGAAAGTCGCCAGCTTCGAGGAGCCGGTAAAGCTGCTCGGCGACAAGCGCGGCTTCATCGATCTCTTTTGGAAGGGCACTCTGCTCGTCGAGCAAAAAAGCGCGGGACGCGACCTCAAGCCAGCGAAGCAGCAGGCGCTCGACTACTTCCCTGGGCTCAAGGATTACGAACTTCCCCGCCACGTCCTGTTGAGCGACTTCCAGACTTTTGAGCTCTACGATCTCGATGAGGACCGAAGTGTGGCCTTTAGGCTGCACGAGCTGCCTGAGAACGTCGAAAGCTTTAGCTTTGTCCTTGGCGTCCAGAAGCGCACCTTCCGCGACCAGGAGCAGGTCAACGTCGATGCCTCCTACCTTATGGGAGAGCTTCACGACGCTTTGAAGGAAAGCGGCTATATCGGCCACGATCTCGAGCGCTACCTTGTCCGTTTGCTTTTTTGTCTGTTCGCCGACGACACCGGCATTTTCGAGCCGCGCGATATCATGCTCGACTTGATCGAGCAGCGCACGGCGGAGGACGGCAGCGACACCGGCCAATGGCTGCACAATCTCTTCGAGGTGTCGAACACGCCGGAGGACAGGCGCCTCCTCACGTTGGACGAGGACTTGGCCCAGTTCCCTTACGTAAACGGCGATTTGTTCACGGAGCGCCTCCCGATGCCGGCCTTCGACACGCGGATGCGGCAGCTCCTCATCAATGCGTGCAACTTCAATTGGGAAGCAATTTCACCAGCGATTTTTGGCGCACTGTTTCAGTCCGTAATGGAACCGAAGGAGCGCCGCCAAAGAGGCGGCCATTACACGACTGAAAAGAACATCTTGAAATTGATAGGGCCGCTCTTTCTCGACGAGCTAAGGGAAGAGTTCGAGGGTTTGAAGGTGCGCAAGCGTGACAAGGCGCAGCTGCTTTACCAATTCCATGAGAAGCTGGCCGGTATGCGCTTCCTCGACCCGGCCTGTGGTTGCGGCAATTTTCTCATCATCACCTATCGGGAACTCCGCCAGCTTGAATTAGAGGTGCTGCGCGAGCTGCGCACAAGCGGCCAGCTTGAGATCATTCCTGAGCGCCTTTCAAAGATCGATGTGGATCGGTTCTACGGGATCGAAATCGAGGAGTTTCCGGCCCGTATTGCCGAGACAGCGCTGTGGATGATGGACCACATCATGAATAATCGGCTGTCGTTGGAATTCGGGCAGGTCTACACACGCATACCGCTCACGACATCACCCCATATTCGCAATGCCGATGCTCTTGAATTCGATTGGGCTGGGCTGCTCGACCCGGGCAACTGCACGGCAGTTCTCGGCAATCCCCCGTTCGGCGGCTCCAAATACCAAACTGATGGGCAACGCGCGCAGGTGCGAAACATTGCGCAGCTTGGCGGCAGCGGCGGCACGCTTGATTATGTGACCGCTTGGTTCATCAAAGCTGGCAGCTACGTTCGCCGTAACCCCGTCTGCCGCATTGGTTTCGTCGCCACTAATTCCATTACGCAAGGCGAGCAGGTGGCACAGCTTTGGCCCATTCTGTTTCATCGGCTCCAGCTCGAGATCGACTACGCTCACCGGACTTTCGCCTGGGGCTCGGACGCGCGCGGCATGGCCCATGTCCATGTGGTCATCATCGGCCTATCGCATCGCTCGCATGAACGGCCCGTCAAACGCCTGTTTACCTACGATGACGTTAAGGGTGACCCCGATGAGAGTCAGCACCCGGCCCTGACTGCATACCTCTTCGGCGCGGAGACCGTGAAGGATCGCCATCTTGTTGTCGAGGAACGATCGACGCCGTTATGCGACGCGCCTGCTATGATCATTGGCTCCAAGCCTATCGACGGCGGTCACTACATTTTCACCGATGCAGAGCGGCTGGCCTTCTTGGCCACTGAGCCTCGCGCGGAACCTCACCTTCGTCCGTATATCGGTGGTCAGGAATTCATCAACGGCGGTGGACGCTGGATCCTTGCGCTGCAACACGTTCCACCCGACGAGTTGCGGGCGATGCCGCGTGTTCGGGAACGTGTTCAGGCGGTCCGGGATTACCGGCTCGAAAGCGACAGCGGCCCTACACGACAACTAGCCGACACCCCGACGCGCTACCATGTCAACGTCTTACCGGAGCGGTCGTTTTTAGCGATACCCGAAGTCAGCTCAGAACGCCGGGATTACGTGCCCATTGGTTGGATGGAATCCCCCACAGTTCCCAGCAATCTACTCCGCGTTCTTCTTAGCGATGATCGGTGGCACTTCGGTGTGCTCACCTCGCGCATGCACATGGCGTGGCTCACCCAGATCGGCGGCAGGTTGGAGAGCCGATATCGCTACAGTATCGGTATCGTCTACAACACCTTCCCCTGGCCCGAGGCATCCGGTGCCCAAAAGGACACGATACGCGCACTCGCGCAGGCTGTCCTCGACGCCCGCGCAGCACATCCAGGCGCCACGCTTGCCGATCTTTATGACCCTGACGCCATGCCTCCCGACTTACGTCAGGCTCATCGCGCGCTCGATGCCGCCGTCGAGCGCCTGTACAAACGCTCTGGCTTTACTGACGACCGCGAGCGGGTCGAGCATTTGTTCGGTCTTTATGAGAAGCTAATTGCGCGACTACCGATGGCGGAGCCCAAACGTGGGCGCCGCGGCCGTCGTGCTGCCAAGAAGAATTCCGAACTTCAGTCCTCCTCGAAATGACGTGGATGGCCGGGTCAAGCCCGGCCATGACGGGGCGAAACTTATCCCCGCCTCTCCAGCCTCGCTTATCCTGCTCCCACCTCGTTCGCTTGAGGGGCGCTCTCGCGAAGCGCGCGAATGGCGGGACGAGGTGCGGCGCCCGCGGGGCTCGTTCGCTTGACGAGTCACCCGGGCGGCGCAGGACACTCCGCCCGGGTCCACTACGAGGCCCTGCCAGGAGCTGGCTGACGACCGTAAGGTCTACACCAAACGCCAACTGTCGCCTCTCTTGTCGGTGGATGCGGAGAGAGGAACCCAAACGGGGCAAAGGACGGCGGCGGGACACTTACGGCGAAAGCGCGGTCCGGCGCTGTTAAATCGCCGCGATTGGCGCGCCGAGAGGCGCCCGCCGTGGTCCGCAAGGATCGCGGAGCCATAGGTTTGCGTCTTTCGGCGCGCCATTCCCCTCATGCCTCGCGGGCTAAGCCCGGCGAGAAGTTTTGTGCTGGGCGCTTCTTTCCCGCTCTCCCCTTGTGGGAGAGCACACGCGCCACTTGGCGCGTGGTGAGGGGTAAGCGGCGAGGCCGCGTCGAAAGACAGAAAATCACCCCTCACCCTTCCCGCCAGCGACTTGCTTCGCAAGTCGGGCGGGAAGCCCTCTCCCACAAGGGAGAGGGGAAAGCGGCGGCCTTCTATAGCGCATCTGCTTCGGACTTATCCCCGCCACGTTGTTCCCGGCTAAAGTGCGATAGGAATATATTCTCAATTATATGGTTGACAAAGCAGCTTCCGGTCGCCAGGAAGGGAAGGCCCCGCAGAGCGGGGCTGGCGCGCCCGATGGGGTATTTATTTCGGCTTCTGAGTTGAGGCTTTGCGAGCCCGCTTTTGAGCGGGCTTACCAGCGCTGGAGGGCCGCTTTGGTCGAGGAGGCTTGGGACTTGACACCTTATCCACCGGGATATGGGGATGGGCTATTTCGAGAGTTTTTGGCTGAGATCGAATGTCCGCAGGAAGCGCGGTAAGCAGGTCAGACGCTAGCTCGTGAAGCCATAAGCCTTGCGCGAAAAGATCGAGTTCCCGAATAACGCGGGCGCCTTTGCCTTCCTGTTTGCTAAGCGTGCGGATTTGGAAGTGACCGGGTTTACGGGCAGCCGTTAGTTTGGCATGGGAAAGTTGATTGCGAAGGTCGATGACGCCAAGCAGTTCTTTGAGAAAGTGATCGAGGTTCGGCCCGATTTTGCAACCGGACTTTTTGGCGAGTTGCCGCAGGCGGTCGATCTTTTGGCGGGGCTGCAATCCAGAGGAGATGAGTTCGAAAGCCTCCAGGTCGCGGCCGCTTCTGGTAAATCCGCCAACTTGAGCGAGCATCATCGTAAGCACCATCTCGACGGCGGAGAACCAGCTATAGAAGTAGCCGATCAGCAAGTAGATGTTATTGTCATCGGTGGACAGCCTGGAGGCACGCATCTTCTCCAGCCATTCATCGGTGTGTGGTGGAATGGGAAGGGTTGAGTAGACCACGCGCATGACACGACCCCGCAAGGATCAAGACGAGAAAGAGCTAGAGAAGCTGGCCAAGCGCCTCTTGTCCATGCCTCATAAGCCGCGTGAGGAGTCAGTTCTAGGTAAGAAAAATCGGCCGGCACAGACCAAGACGGTCGCGAAGCGCAAAGGAAATTCAAAATGAATTTACGCGACGATCCTTGGCTGGCAATCGGCGGGGATAGCAGGTTCCCTGACCGCGCTTATCAACCCCATCTCAGCGGCGCTGGCGGGGTCCATGAGGTGAGGCTCCTCGAACAGCTTCATCGTTTGGAGCTTCGCATCGGTGAGCTTTGTTTTCTGCTTCAGAATATCTCGCGTCCAGTCGAGCGCATTTCCAAGGTTTAGGGCGGCTTCTGCCAGCGACGGTCGAGCGACGGTTTGAGCGCCAAAAGTCCACGTGTAGTCATGAAAGTAGAACCGCGCGTTTTGAGATGCAAAGCGCTCCTTACCAGCAAGAAACACAGGAACGGCCACGCTACTGACGGGACCAATGGCATGCATTGTTAGCTCAAATGGAAGCGCGCTCAGATAGCTGTAGAGAGCGATCGCGTTGTCAGCCGATCCGCCTCCGCTAGAAAAAAGCAAAGTAACCTTCTTGGCACCCTCATTGACTAAACTGCATAGCGCGGCGCGCAATCCGTTGGTGAAGGGGAGATTGATCGGGCCGTAGAATGTAAGGACGCGATTAGCTGGATACTGCTGAGCCCCATTCATCTGTTTTTCCTCCAGCGCATGAAGCGCCTAGCTTTCTGCTTAGGCGTTTTTGGCCTCACCAATCCGCCGATAGGTCAAGCGCTTGCCACTTGCCTGGAAGATGATCTTGGCAGCGCGCTCGGTATCCTCGACGCCTAGGCCAGAGCGATTGCTGTAGCGGAAATCGAATTCGGCAACGTAGCGGTGAAGGTGAGCTTCGCCGCAGTGCTGATAGACGCCTTTCATTCCACGCTTAAAGATGGAGAAGAAGCCTTCGACGGTGTTGGTGTGCACGTCGCCACGAACATACTCTTTGGCAGAGTGCTTCACCGTCTCGTGCGAAGCGAATTCTTTGCCGACCTCGATGTAGAGATTGCTTTCATCAGTGTGCAGTTTGCTCTTGCGAGAGACGTTGCGCACGATGACCTCGCGGACGTTCTTAGCCGTCGCGTGGTCAACATGGAACGTGCGGGACTTGCCGCCACGCTCGACCAAAGAGACAACGGCACGCTTACCGCCAACGCCGACATTGCCGCCCTTGGTGAACGGACGGCCCCTGCGTTGCTTTGACGGCCTTCGGTTCTCAAGCTTGCCGAAATAGGTTTCATCAACCTCGACGGTTTTGCCTTCGCCACCGAGCGGGCCTGACTTGTCATTGGCCATCGCCTCACGGATGCGATGCGCGAGGAACCAAGCCGACTGATAGGTAATGCCGAGCGTGCGATGCAATTGATGGGCTGAATAGCCCTTCTTGCTCGACGCCATCAGGTGCATGGCCATTAGCCACTTATTGAGCGGGATTTTCGAGCGCTCCATCACCGAGCCGGTGGTGACGGTGAATTGCTGACGGCAATCGTTGCACTGATAGACGCCAGGGCGGTGAGCGCGACCACTTAAGCCCGTCACTGAGAACGAGCCGCAATGAGTGCAGTAGGGGCCTTGGGGCCAGCGCTGCATCTCAAGCCACTCACGGGCCTTCTCGACATTCTGAAAACGAGGATCGGTGAGGTTCATCGGTCTGCCCCTTCTGTCACCTGACAATGTGGGGTCTCAGACCTGCTTTGTCAACCATATAATCGTGAATATATTCCTCCATTGAAAGGAGCGCGTCGCGATGGGTTCGGCACGGGTTGCAGAGAGTCGCCAAGCACCGGGGAAGTGTTGGAAGACCAGGGGTCACACTGACGTAGCCGTACGGCAGGCCATCGATCCCGCCGTGGCGGCGGTGTTCGAGGTGGACATCCACGATTTGCGGACGTCGACGCGAGGCTCGCCACGGACGGCCTTCGCCCGCCAAGTGGCGATGTATCTCGCCCATGTCGTCTGCGGCCTCAGCCTTACCGAGGTCGGCACGCTGTTCGCCCGCGACCGGACGACAGTGGCGCATGCCTGCAGCGTGGTCGAGGACCGGCGCGACGATCCTGAGCTCGACGGAAGGCTCGAGCATTTGGAGCGCGCGGTCGCTTCGCTCATCGATGCGCTGTTCTCGCGGCGAGGCTAGACGATGAGGCGGATCAAGACCCGCAAAGGCGCGCGACGATCGGCGCGAGCGCGGCGCTGCTCAGAGCTCGAGAGCGGAAGCGCCATAACGCGACGGAGGCGCTTCCATCTGGCAGACGGTGCGCGCGGTGCGCAGGGAAGGGCTGCCGAGGGTGGTCGAGGCTGCTTGGCGGATGGCTCGAATGGCAGGGCGACTCGTCGTCCGAGGCCGGACGGGCTTGGCTCCGCCGTTCGGCGGAGATGCGAGCTTCAGAGCGCAGCATCAGCTGCGGACTGGGCGACAGGAGGTCGACGGCACAGGCGTCCGTCCTCGTGAATGAAGCGGAAAGTCCGCTCGGCTGGCTCAAGAGCCGGAAGGATCGGAACGGCAGGCCTTTGATCACCGATCATCAATACCAGGCAGGCGAACGCTTGCGCGCCGACTACTGGTTCGCCCATCTCAGTCCGCGCGTGACCTCGAACTGGTCGGCGCTCGCACCCTCGGAGCGTTCTCGCCGAGCGGCGCCGTCAAATGCCGCGGCGCTCCGCGACGAGGTCATCGCCGCGAAGGAAAGGGTCATGCGGGCGCTCATGGCCGTGGGTCCGGAAGTCGCCGGCGTGCTGGTCGATATCTGTTGCGAGCTGAAGGGCCTCGAAGAGGCCGAGAAAGAGAACGGCTGGCCGCAGCGGGCGGGCAAGGTCGTTCTGCAGATCGCCTTGACGCGGCTCGCCAGGCATTACGGGCTGATCAGCAGACGACAAGCAGAAGCCGGCGCAGGCGCGGCCTTCGTCATTGGGGAAGCGAGGACTATCGGCCCACGCTCGACGCGTGGAAGAAGGACCGCGAGCGATGAGCGCGAGACGTGAGCAGGTGATTGCTTAGTGCAAAGTGCGCTGGCCAAGGGCGGTCTCGGCGTCGGCTCTGATCCGCTTCACCATGGCCATGAGGCCGTTCGATCGCTGCGGCGTCAGATGCTCGTTGAGATGCAACAGCCCGAGCCTTTGGCCGGCATCGATGCTCGCGATCTCCTCGGCGGTCTTGCCCGAGTAGAGGGCGAAGAGGATCGCGATCAGCCCGCGGACAATATGGGCGTCGCTGTCGCCGATAAAGCTCAGGCGCGGGACGCCTCCGCTCCGGTCGACACGCGTCGAAAGCCAGACCTGGCTGACGCAGCCTTGCACCTTGTTGGCGGGGGAGCGCTCCTCCTCGGGCAAAGGCTCCAGCCTCCGGCCAAGCTCGATCACGTAGCGGTAGCGGTCCTCCCAGTCGTCGAGGAGCTCGAAATCGGCGAGGATCTCCTCGAAGCCCGAGGCCCCGCGCGTCTCATTCAGCGTGTCCATGAGATCAATATAGGCAGGAATGACGGCGGCTGCGACCGGCTTCCACGCGTAAAGTTGGGGCGCGCAGATTGGGAGGGAAAGGGCAGAAACCATCCCAATTGCGCGCCCTTGGCAGGCGGGGGGCTGCCAAAACCTTAGCCACAGAGCCTTTGCTGGCGGAACAGTTCCGAAAGAGTGCCGCTTAAGTCCCGGCGAGGGCCCGACCAGGCCTCCTCGCGATCCTCGGGATCGAGCGTGTCCTGCGAGCCGCTCATGTCGAAGCTCGCCGGCTCGAACAGGGCGCTGGCCTCAGGGCCGGGCGTATCCTGACTCGGTCGCATCCTGTCGCCGGCCCCGGTCCGGTCGTTGATGAGATCCATCAGCATGCGCGCGCCAAACTGCGCCTTCTGCACGAACACACTGAACGCATCCTTGCCCCTGGCGCAGGTCTCCGGATTACGGTCGCAGAACGTCGCAACGTCGTTCACCGCCGCCTGCGCCGTCCCGTAGACCTCGCTGCGCTGCTGCTGCGTCGGTCGGAAGCAGCAGAACGATGATCATCAGCCAGAAGGCCGTCCTAATGAGGAACAGCATTGCCTTGCCCTCTCCTGTTTAAACTTGCGGCTTTGTCGCCGCTATCATTCCCCTTAAGACGCGCAATATAGCGCAGAGAAAATAAGGGAGTTTCACTGCAATCAATAAAGTTTGAATCGAAAATTCCGATCGATTTTGTAGAGTGCAAGATTAGCATTTTCCTAATACTTGATTACCAATTCATTGGAGAATTGTCTCAAATTTTAGAGAATTCGCGGCTTCGGGCCGGCTTCTCGGCACGATAACCGCCTCGGTCAGCAGGGCGGAGGGGCTTGCGCAGCGCGCTTTAAGCTTCCTTAAGCGCGCACGACAATAATCCGAAGCCAAGACAATCGGGGACGCAGCGGTGCTTGGCCCGCTCCGAGATGCGCGTGTTTGGTCGTGAAAGTGTGCGCGGGCTCTCAGCCTATTTCAGCTCGCTCGTGCACCATTCCGCTCGGGGCGACGCGCTGACCGCCGCCCGCCATCAATCCTTCATTGCTTCGCATCTGCTCGGCGGCCTCATCGCGCTCTGCGTCTTTCCCGTTTATCTCGTGGTCAGCGGCAAGCCGTCGCTCCTCGCGGCTGCCGCCTTTCTCTGGCTTCTGTCCCCCATCGCCATCGCCATCTTTCTGTCGCGAACCGGCAAATTCGCTGCCGCCCATCTCGCCTCGGCGGCGAATTTCGCGGGCCTCGTCACCTACTGCGCCTGGCTCACGGGGGGCCTCGGCTCCTGGCTCATCCCGTGGATGGTGGCCGTGCCGTTGGAGGCGGCGCTCGCCACGGACCGGCGTATCGTCGCCTGGGCGGCGGGCGTTGCCGGGCTCGGTCTCATCGTTCTCGCCGCGGCCCAATGGCTGGGTCAGATGCAGGCGCCGCAAGCGATGCCGCTGTCGCCCATGCTGCTCGCCTTGATCGGCGCCATGAGCGCCATGGCCTATGCCGCGGCGCTGGCGGTGATGGTTCAGCTCGTGCATCGGCGATCGGAGAATGCGGTCCGGGCCGGCGAAGAGCGTTACCGCCTGCTGGCCGAGAACGCGACCGACATGATCACCCGCCATGACGAGAAGGGCCGCGTTATCTTCGCCTCGCTCGCCGCACAGCAGCTCTTCGGCGAGCCGGCGCAAAAGATCGCCGGCGACGGGCTCTTCGAGCGCGTGCATGTCGCCGACCGGCCAGCTTACATGACGGCGTTGTCGCGCTCACTTGCCAACAACGAGCCTATTGCGGTCGAGTTCAGAATACGCCGGGCCGGCCCAGCCGAAACGGCGCGCTATGTCTGGGTCGAGATGCGGTGCCGGCCGATGCAGGCCTCGGAGAGCGGCGTCGCTCGATCGAGCCCGGCATTGTCGCCGTCACGCGAGACATCTCCGATCGCAAGGCGCAGGAGGCCGAGATCCTGCGCACCCGCGACGAGGCCGAGAGCGCCAGCCGCGCCAAGACGCAGTTCCTCGCCAATATGAGCCATGAGCTGCGCACCCCGCTCAACGCCGTGATCGGCTTCTCCGAGATCCTCAACCGCGAGCTGTTTGGCACGCTCGGCGAAGCGCGCTACCGCGACTATGCGCGGCTCATCCATGAAAGCGGCGAGCACCTGTTGAACGTCGTCAACGACATCCTCGATATGTCGAAGATCGAGGCAGGCAAGTTCAAGATCGTCAAGGAGCCATTCGACGTTGCTCCCCTGGTCAAGTCCTGCTGCGACATCATGCGGCATACGGCCGAGCAGCGGTCGTTGTCGCTCATCATGGATGTGGCGCCCGGCATCCCCGAGCTTCCGGCCGACAAGCGCGCCTGCAAGCAGATGCTGCTCAATGTGATCTCAAACGCCATCAAGTTCACCGATCCCGGCGGTTGGGTGCGCGTCTCGGCCCGGCTCGCCGACGGGAATGTCGAGTTCAGCGTCGCCGATAACGGCATCGGCATCGCCGAGCAGGATCTGCCCAAGCTCGGCAAGCCATTCGTGCAGGCGAACAACTCCTACGATCGCAGCTATGACGGTGCGGGTCTCGGATTGTCCGTGGTGAAGGGATTGGCACGGCTCCATGGCGGCCGCCTCGAGCTGGCGAGCACCCTCGGAGAGGGGACCACGCCACCATCGTCCTGCCGCTCGAGGGCGCAGGCGAATCGGTCGAGGCGCCGCTGGAACGGCCTGCGGTCTCCGCAGCATAAGCGTGCAGGACTGCTGTGCCTAAGGGCCGTTTAGCATCTCTTTAGTTTCGGACGCCAAGATGGCCAAGGGGAGGGGCAGGCACCTCTCGACCCCCTGGGCACCCTTTGAGTTCACCGTGAGCGATGGGCGTAGTGGCAGCGCGGCTCGTGTTCCTGGCCTTTCGTTGGCCTGACGGGAAGCATCATTTACAACGCGCTCTATTTGCAGGAGCTGCATGGCACCGCGGCCGTCACGGCGGCTTCGCGGCAGGGATTCTCCACGCCTGCGAGCCCTCCGCCCGTCGAGGTCGTGAAGCTCCCGCCGGTCAGCACGGATCTGCCTCCCTTGGAGGCGGAGGAGGGCGGAGCCCGCAGCTTCTCGTCAGAGCCGTGCAACGCGAGCTTGCGGCGCGCGGCTTCGATGTCGGGCCTGCGGACGGCAAGCCGAGCGACAAGACACGCGCGGCGATCTCGGCCTATGAAAAGGGCCACGGCCTCCCGGTCACCGGCGTCGCCACGGATGAGCTCTTGCGCCACATCTCTGCTTGGCGGCAGCGGGCAGCCGGCTGGCGCGACCGGATCGGTCGAGGGGGACACCGTCGCCGGCAAGGCCAAGGACGGCCTTAACGTGAAGGCCGTGCAGCAAGTCCTCGCCGATCTCGGCTATGCGCCGGGACCGGTCGATGGCGCGTTGGGCGACGCCACGACGCGTGCCATCAGTGCCTTTCAACGCGACCGCAAGATGGCCGAGACTGGGCGTATCACGCCCGAGCTGTTGCGCGAGCTCAAACGCGTCACGGGACGCGACCTGACCAAGACGGCCGCGGGACACTGAGCTCTCGCGCGAAAGCCCGAGTTCCTATGCGCATCAAGAGCGAGATCTGGGTCAGGGCGTATCTGCGCCGCTGTCACGCCGAGGGCGTTCCCGTCGTGATCGTGCAGCGCGGGGATGAGGCTGCTGGCGCCATTTTCATTTGCGTCGATCAGGCTCGACGGCACGGTGTCGCTCTATAGCCCGGCGCCGGCAGGCCTGATGGAAAGCGAGACCGATCGGCGGTGGGTGAGCTGCTTCGGGTCTCGGCCGGTGAGCGAAGCCGAGGCAGACGGCTATCTCGCGCGCCAGCGCGAGTTCGACCCCGACCTTTGGATCATCGAGATCGAGGACAAAGCGGGACGGCATTTTCTCGGCGATGACGCGCGTCAAGGATTGACGGGAGCGTTAGCGGGGCGGGCGGTTAGGGGTTCGTTAACCTTACCGGCGTCTTAATGCTGGTCAGGCGATATGGCGCCCGCGATCTAGGCGAAGCGCGAGCCACCCGTGGAGACCGAGAATGGGGATCATCCTTGAATTTCGCCGCAGCGAAGAGGCGGCAGTCCGGATCGCAAGGCCCGTCGAGGGTTCGCTCGGCGAGATCATCATCTTTCCGGGGGTGAGGATCGATCGCCGTGCCTCGAGCGACTATGCCGGAGCAGACCGGCGCAGCGTCGCGCGGGCGCGTCCAGCGCAGCCGAAAAAAATAGCACAGGCAGCCTTCAGCCTGACTTCGTGTACGGGCCGCAGGAGGTGGACCTGAGAGCTCGCTCCGCGCGGCTCGCACGGCTTGGCCCCGCCAGCGGCGCGCGGATGAGCGCGATCCCTTCAGTGACCGGCGAGTTGACGACGATGACATCGTCGGACGATTCGGGAGCGTCGACGCCGGCCTCCTCGACGGTCTGATCGGCGGCGGCGATGACGAGATCGATCTCCGCCCGCTTCATGTCGGCGCCGGCAACCGAATAGAAGTTTTCTCCCTCCGGCGTGTAGAGCGCGATCAGCCAAAGTTCATCGGCAACCGTTGCCTTGAGCCGCACGGGGCCATTGGCAAGATCGAAGCGGCAGAAGGCGTAGCGAACGTCGGGCGCCATCATCGGCATGACCTGCCGGCCGGGGGCTGCCGCAGGGAGCTCGATCATCGTGTTGGCCGGCCCGAGCGCCGCCAATCGTGCATGCGCATTCTTGGGAGCAAGCATAGGCAGCGTGAGCACGGCCACGATGTGGATGAGGCCCGCAAGCACGAGTCCAAGCACGATATAAAGTCCGGGGATCCTTACTCGCATTCTTTGCGCTCGATCTTGGGCAGCCGGTCGCCGGGAATTAGCCCGATGCCCGAGGCGTCGGTTTCGCGCGGGCTGTAAATGCGCAAGAGCAGCACGAGGTGCTGATCCGCAGTCCCGCTCGGAAGCCAGTTCTCGGGGCGCGCTTTGCTTGAAAGGTTGATGCGAAACGTGCCGTCGGAATGACGAAGCGCCTCCTCGCTGTTGAAGCTGTAGCGCGCCGAGGGATTTTCGATCAGCCCGCCATATTCGTCATAGACGGCGAGCGACCACCAGCGAGCGTTGAGCGGCGAGCCCTCGATCTGAATATTCGCAGGCCGAAGTGAGGGTGCGCCCTGCGCTGTCAGTACGGGCCACGAAATAGCGGGCGACCGTCGAGGTGAGGGGAAGTCTGCCGCTCCGCGCGACATGCGCCTTGGTGTAGGGGTCGGCATTGGGGTTCCCCTCGCTGATCCAGCCGCTCCAAGGCCCCACCTTGGTCGTCGTCAGAAGGGAGCCGCGTTCGATCATGTACCAGGCCGAGCCGATGCCGAGCATCAGAGCCACCACGAACGTCCCGATGAAGTAGGCCAGGGACCGCATGGAATGGCTGGCTTCTTCTTCGCGCCAAGGCGTTGCCTGCGAAGGGGCGAGCACAAGCGGGGAGTTGGTTGGCAGCACGCTGGTCAAGCGATTGGTGTCCATCGATAGGGAGCGGGGCGCTGGAGGCGCCTAATGCGGGGTTGCCGCACCGTCGTCTCTCTCCGCCGAAAGAGCGGTCTGCGGCTCGGCCGGAGCTGAGGAATTGTCGGGCGCAGGTCGCGGTGCATCATCGGCATTAGCGGCCGAGGCTAGGCTCGGCTTCGGCGATGCTGCCGCCGGAGTAACCGGCGCCTCGGCGCGATCCGGTCGCGCATCGCTCGGGCGTAAGCGGGCGAGCGTCCTTGAGCATGGAGCTGAGCTTTTCGAGCACCTGCCGCGTTGTCGAGGACATGTCCTTGACGCTCTCGGGCGCCGGCGCCGCAATCTCCGTATTGGCAGCGGCATTCTGCGCCATGGCAGCAGCGATCCGCGCCTGCTCGGCGGCCTGGACAGGATGCACGGGTAGGCCCGCGATCTGCGGAATGTTGTCGGTATCGTGCGCCGCCACCATGTAAGCCTTCCAAGTCTGTGCCGGGAAACTACCGCCGGTCACCCGCGCCATGGGCGTGAAGTCGTCATTGCCGAGCCACACTCCGGTGACGTATTGCCCGGTGTAACCTATGAACCAGGCGTCGCGATAGGCCGAGCTCGTTCCGGTCTTACCGGCAGAGTAGGTGTAGTCGAGCTGGGCAGCCTTGCCGGTTCCCTCCAGAACCACCGCCTGCAGCATCGTGTTCAGCTCTTCGATCACCTTGGGGTCGAAAATCTGCTTGCGGGGAGGCTCATCGCGGTCGTGATTGTAAACGACCTCACCGCCTGAGAGCGTCCGGATCTCCTCGATGCCGTAGGGGCGCACCTCGAGGCCGCCGGCGGCGAAGACGGCGTAGCCGCCGGTGTGCTCAAGCGGCGTCATGCCGTTGTCGCCGAGCGCGAGCGAGCAGGTCTTCTTGAGGTGGTTGATGCCCATCTTGGCCAGGTTCGCGAGCACCTTTTCGCGCCCGACCTGTAGCGAGAGCTTCACGGCAATGGTGTTGATCGACTTTGCCAGCGCCATCCGCAGCGTCATGCGGCCTCGATAGCCGCCGGAATAGTTCTTCGGCGCCCAGCGGCCGCAGCTGACCGGACCGTCGCTGACCGACGATTCGGGAGTGAAGCCGTTCTCAAGTGCGGTCAGATAGACGTAGCCTTTGAACGAGGAGCCTGGCTGGCGGTAGGCGTGGCTCGCGCGGTTGAACTGGCTTTCGCCGTAGTCCTTGCCGCCGACCATGGCGCGCACCGCCCCGTCGGTCTCCATGGAGACGAAGGCGCCATTATCGAAGTTTCTTGATCGACCAGTTTGCTTGATGGTCTGGTCGAGGGCCTGCTCGGCCGATCTTTTGCAGACCAAGATCCACGGTGGTGCGGGCGACAAGGATGTGGTCCTCCTTGCCTCGCATCAGCCGCTGCACCTCTTCGAAGGCCCAGTCGAGAAAATAGTCGGGCGTGTTGCCGTCGCCGCGCTCGACGATCTTGGCGGGGTTCATGCGGGCGCCATAGACTTGGCCTTCGCTCATGAAGCCGGCTTCAACCATGTTGCTCAGCACCTCGTTGGCCCGGGCGCGCGAGGCGGCAAGGTTGACGTGAGGCGCATAACGCGTGGGCGCCTTGAACATGCCGGCGAGCATGGCCGCTTCGGCTAGGTTCACCTCACGGATCGATTTGTTGAAATAGTATTGGGCCGCTGCCTCGACCCCGTATGAGCCGCCGCCGAGATAAGCACGATCAAAATAGAGCTTCAGGATTTCGGGCTTCGAGTAATGGTTCTCCAGATAGATGGCGATGATCGCCTCTTTGATTTTTCTGCTGAGAGACCGCTCCGGCGACAGGAACATATTCTTGGCGAGCTGCTGGGTGAGCGAGCTGCCGCCTTGCACGACCTGTTCATGACGGGCGTTCGCGGCAAGGGCCCGGAACGTGCCCATGACGTCGACGCCGAAATGCTCGAAGAAGCGCCGGTCCTCGGTCGCCAAGGTCGCTTTGATCATGACGTCCGGGATTTCTTCGAGCGGCACCGAGTCGTCGCGCAGCAGGCCGCGCTTGCCGATCTCGTTGCCAAAGCGATCGAGGAAGGTGACGCTGTACTCGTCGGAGAGGTTCATCTTGCCTTGCGCGATCTCGAAGGCAGGAAGCGCGAAGGTGGCGAGAACGAGAAGCCCGCCCACGCTAAGCGTCATCCCTTCGCAAGCAAGCTCGTTGAGAGCGCGGACAAAGCCTTTGACCTCGAAGCGGCCGAAGAAGGAGGAATAGCCGCTCCACCAGTCGCGGAAGCCGATCCAGGCGTTATAGAGGCCGGAATCGATCCAAGAATCGATCTTCAGCCAATCGATCAGCTTGGCCCGGCGATTACCTTGGAGAATGTCCCGCAATTTGCCCCGACCTCTCGCATGCGAATCCGCCCCGGCAGATTGGCATCCCCCAATCTACCGCCTGGACGGGCTGATTGGAGGCGCAAATTACACCGGGATTGAGGCCTTTTATAGAGAATCTGCGATGGGCCGCAAGGCCGAGCCGTCGTTCGGGGGATCGGCACTTTGGGCGCCTCGCGGAACCGGCATATACTTCCCGCCACTGGCAGAGGGAGGACACCATGACCAAAAATGAAAGGTCGGGAGACGCCACGGGGAAGATCGCGTCAAGGGCGTTGCGTGATCCGGGCTCGCTCACGGAGGCCGAAATCAAGACGCTTGCCGCATCGGTGCTGACGCAGCGTCCGGACAAACCGAAGACGGCGAGCAAAGCAAAGCCGCGCTTCCGCTGACCCGCAAGATGCGCTGGACCGAAGCGGTCGGGATTGTGGTCAGGCCCGAGGCTTGATCGAACTGGCCGTTGCCGTCGCTGGCGCCAAGATTGGGCGCGAGCACCTTCGCTTGGGCGTCGTCTTGCACCAGAAAGCCGACCGAAACGCAGCGGTGCGGGCGGCGGTCCCTGATGGTGTCGAGCCACTGCCAAGCCGGTACGGGCTGGCCGCTGTCGAGCCACTCGATCAGCACAAGCGGCGGGAGATCGGGCCTATCCATGGAGCCATCACGCCTTGGTTTGCGAGGCCTCGTCAAAACCGGCCGCAAGGCCATGCTCGCGCAACTTGCTTAACAAGCGCTATCCAAAGCGCTTAGGCCCGTTCTGGGCGACCGGCGCGAGGCTATTGCTCATGGTTTGACTTCGTAACCGCGCGCCTTCATGCAGGCGACATAGTCCTCGTCGGCCGATCCCTTGCGGAAGCGCGAAAAGATGGCGACGACCGAGCCGATGCCCTTTTTCTTGGTCTCGGCCTTGCAGGCCAGCTCCGCCGCTGCGAGCGTATTGCCGGCCTCTTCGGCCTTGGCGGGGCGCTGGATCAGGGTGAAGTCTTTGGGCGTGGGCTCGGCCTGGCTGCAAGCGGACGCCAGCGTCCCGAGCAGGCACGCCACGAGCATCGCTGGTCTGACCCTCGACATGGCCGAAACCCGACCCCCTTCACCGCCCAGTATCGCAATTCGAGGCCGGCGAGGCGAGCCAGTAGCGCGCGCCCGTGGCCTAGCCATCTCGATCGACGAACCAATTGCGCGGAAGTTGAGGCCGAATAATGAAGAGCGGCGCGCTTCGCGGGCTACCAAAGATGCGGAACGAGGCGGTAGCGGACGCGGGCCGCATAATCCGCGTAGCCGGCGAGCTCGGCCATGAGGGTTCGCTCCTCGAGCACGGCTCTCATCGCGATGACGAGGACGAGACCCGCCCCGGCGGCAAGACCCCACCATGAGCCGAGCAGGAGCGGCGCGCCCGCGATGAACAGGAGAGCGCCCGCATACATGGGGTGACGCACATAGGCGTAAGGCCCGGTCGTCACCACCAGGTGCCCACGCTCTTTCTGGATCTTGACCACCGGCGCCGCATAGCTGTTCGCCTTGAGCGTGAGCCAGACGAGGTAAGACCCGAGGCAGAGCAGCACGAAGCCTGCGCCTTGAAGGGCGAGGGGAATGTGGGACCAGCGATAGCGCCCGGCATCGAGCCCGATCAGGATGAGCCAGCCCGTCCATAGCGCGAGCATGGCCACCATGAAGAGCTTGTCCCAGGTTTTCTGCTCCCGCTGGATCAGGGCGCCTAGGCGCTCGTTGAGCAGGTCAGGGTCGTGGCGGGCGAGCCAAAATCCCCCGGCGAAACTCATGGCGGCGGTGAACGCAAGATAGACCCAGGCTTGCGGCCAGTTGAGGGTCCCGGCCGCGCCGAACAGGACGACGCCCAAAAAGACAAGCGAGACCAGGGTGCGGCGCAGGAACTTGCGCATGAGGTTCCGGGAGGCGGTGAGGGAGGCGTTCATGGGCAGCGTGCCTAGCCGCGCGATGTGGTTTCACGATGGCGTGAAGCCGGGGCTTGCCCATCGCCAAGTTGTCCCCGCGCCTCTAGCATCGCATAGACTGGGTGAGGACGTTGCTGGAAGGAGGCGCTCGAGATGAGATATCGCATCGCTTTTCTCTCGATGCTGGTCATGGGTTTGGCGGTTTTGGCGAACCCACAGAAGGTGGCGGCGGAGGAGGCCCAAGCCGCCGATTGCGGTCAAGGCGCCATGGAGGAGCAGGTCGCTTGCCTCAACCGGAAGGTCGCCGCGCTCGAGGCGAAGACGGCCGAGCTGGTGAAGGAAACGCTCAAATGGAACGACCGCATCTCGCTGCTCAACGAAGACATGCGCATCTTTCCGCGGTGCCTCGATAACCCCGGCCCCAACACCCCGCAGTTGACCGACGTCTACGCCACCTCCTGCGCCAAAACCCCGGCGCAGGCCTGGATGATCCGCAAGCCCTATCAGTAGGGACCTCTCTCCGCGGTTGCGTCACCCCGGCGCCTGCCTGCGCGAAGCCGGAGCTTCGCTCGAAGCCCGCTTCGGCGGGCGAAGGAAGGTCGGCGAAGGCAGGAAAGCCAGGGTCCAGTTTAGGACGCCCCAAGGGACGGCATCGCAAGGGCCCGCGATCGAGCGGGCCCTTGGCGGATGGGGCGCTCACCACTCTCTATGCTAATGTTCCCGCCGCGAGCGGGGTCATGTGTTGCCAGCCTTGGGTGGAGGACCAATGCCGAAAATCGCTGCGATGTTTCAAGTCATGCTCGGCGTAGCTGCCTTGGCGGTGATGGTCGCGCCCGCTCCGGCCGCGGAGCCGCCCCCTGCGGGGCAGCCCGCTCCGGCCGCCCAGTCCGCGACACCCAAGGGGTTCGAGTGTCACGACAAGGCGCTTACCGGTAGCGGGGCCGGGTTTAAGAGCTCTCAGGAAGAATCGGAGGAAGCGGCGAAGGTGGATTGGCTCGAAAAGGCGAAAGCCATCTATGCTGACGCGGATTGGAACGCGGCCAAGGATGCCTTCATGCAGTGCGTTAAGCAGGGTCTCTACAGCAAGTGCTTCGCCACGGGCTTTCCCTGCCACCCGAAGATTGAATGACGCTCGGCCGCTCACGCTGGTCCTCGTCATTGCCGGGCTTGACCCGGCAATCCATTCCACTGACGATTTGGCTTGCTGAGACGTTACGGCATGGATGCCCGGATCAAGTCCGGGCATGACGTGCTGATTTGGATGAGTGTGCGTGAGCTCCGCGTCACAGGGAACGCCGTCAAGAGGACGGCCATACTCACCGGAGGGTCGCCCACGCACTTAGGCGACCGTGCGCTCTTTCCTCCGCTCCGTCGAGCGATAGTTTCTTGGACGAGGCGGCTGAGCGCCCGGGCCTGATTTCCGCTACAATAACCGGTCAGCCCTCGGTGGTGAGGGACAGCGAGCGGGAAGCCAAAGCGGTTCAAGGGGGCACTTGCCGACCTCGTGAAGCCGCTCTCGTTCAAGCAAGAGACCCGCCGCTTTCTGCGGTGGAGGAATAAGAGATGACGACTCATTATCAAGCCAAGAAGGCTGTAGAGGACACTCTTCAGAACCATGTGAATGCCCGTCAGGAGCCTGCAACGTACAACCTGCACGTCGCGCTTGATGGCATCCTCGATATACTCGGAAAACTGGATCATACGATGACCGACTTGGACCGAAGAACTCAACGGATCGAGAGTTCCACCAGCTATCTTGAGTTTCGCGCGCAGTAGCGGCCGGTATCGCAGCTTCGCGATTCAAAACGACACGCCACAGCGGATTTTCTTGGGCAATGGCGCGACTTTGGCATTTTGCAGTTGCCGCTCTATGCTCAAGGCAGACAGGATTTCACAGGGAGAACAGCATGTGGCGAGTGGTGATTGGCGTTCTGCTCGGGATGGCATTGATTGCCGGTGCGGCGGCGGCCGAAAATTCCGAGCCGGCGGCGCAGCCGAAATGCCTGAAGGCGGAGATCAATCCCGGTCACGGGTCACGTCTTGTGCATCGACCCGCTCGGCGCAGCCGTCGAGCCGCTGCCGCTAGAGGCCGCGTCGCCCTGCAAGCCGGAAGAGGTGAGCGGGCCAGTGGAGCTATGGGCCGGCCTGCGCGCCGGAGCCGGGCGGGATGTGAAGGCAGCAAACCTCTTGAGCCTCCAACCGAGCCTTTCGCGTGCTGTTTTTGGCGCGTTGATGCTTGTATTGACATTGTATACACACCACCTTTATTAGTTATTCGGATTAGCTCTGCCTCGAGGACTTCTAATGACCACATCAGCACGCCGTAAGGACTCTTCCGCTCGCTCTAAGCGGGATGCGGTGATCAATGTGCGTCTTGCCCGACGAACCAGAGAGCTGATCGACGACGCCGCGCAGGCGGCGGGAAAATCGCGCAGCGAGTTCATTATTGAAAGCGCCCGCCAGAGCGCCATGGACGTGCTCTTGGATCAGAGGTTCTTCGCGCTCGATCCTAAGCGTTTCAACGAGTTTACAGCAATGCTGGATCGGCCTCCGGCTCCCAACCGAAAACTAAAGGCGTTGCTCGCGACGAAGGCTCCCTGGGAGCGATAGGGCTTCCGCGAGGCGCTTCTTGCCGCTCTCATCTCCCATCCCAATTAGTGCTGCCGACGATCTCAGCCAGTTCGACTGCGGCGTCGAGACCCTGAACGATTGGCTGCGCCGGCAGGCACTTAGGAGCGAAGGGCGGTCTGCGCGTACGTATGTGGTTAAAGATCGGCGACGCGTTGCCGGGTACTATTGCCTCGCAACAGGCGCTGTCGCCAGGTCGAACGTGCCACGCCGAATGAGGCATGGCCTGCCCGATCCGGTGCCGGTGATGGTACTCGGGCGACTCGCCGTCGATATGCAGTATCAGCATGGCGGCATTGGCGGTGGCCTACTCAAGGATGCGCTGCTGCGCACGTTGCAGGTCTCCGCTCAGGTTGGCGTGCGTGCGATTCTGGTCCACGCCATCGACGAGAATGCGAAGGCCTTTTACGCGGCCTACGGCTTTGTTGAATTCCCGTCTGGGACGTGGACGCTTTTTCTGGCGCTTGAATCCATCGCCAAGGTCCTGTGAGCAGCACTGTGACCATTCATCTGTACAAGGTAGGAAAAAAGTCCTTGACAGCGTGACGCTCCTGGCGTAGGGTTCAGCTACAACGCGACAGGTGCGCGGGACACTCCAGTAATGCAGTGTCGAGCCCACCCAAGCCTTCCGCGCCGCTCCAGGATGGGGCGGCGTTTCTGTTTCAGGACATCCTCTCGGATCAGCAATGACATGGACGGTAACGACCCTCTCGGCCGGGAGGGCGACGAAGAGATTCGCGCCGAGGACCATGACCTGATCGACTGGGAGGGCATCAAGCACGCTTATGTGCATGGCGACATGTCGCTCGAGCGCATCGCCGAGGCTCGTGGCTCGAGCGCGACGACCATCAGCAAGCGCGCCAAGCGGGAGGGTTGGGTCCGCCTGATCGGGACCAAGAGGCTGCGCTCCGGACCTAAGCCCCGTCTGCCCGGCGCGCCGAGGCCAAAGCCCAAGACGCAAGCTCAGCGCCGCCGTAGCGAGATGGTGCGGCGTCTATTCGAAGTGCTCGACACCAAGCTGAAACTCCTGGAGGAGCGCATGGCTGAAGCGCAAGCAGAAGGCGCTGTGCCGCAGAGCGCGGCGGACACCGAGCGCGACGTGCGCTCGTTGAACTCGCTTATGCAGGTCTATGCCAAGCTCGTCGCGCTCGACGATGCGGCGAAACCACCGACAGAAGTGGGGAGCGATCGAGACGGAGCGAGAAGGACCGACGACGATGCGGACCAACTCCGCCGCGATCTTGCGCTCCGCCTTGAGCGACTCGATCGCGAGAGGGACGCTTGATGCGTTTCTCGCCGGGCTTACCGCCGAGGAGCTGACGCGGCTCCATTACGATTTCGAGCTGTGGGCGCGCGACGACCAACTGCCGCCTGAAGCGGCGCAAGGGGGCGGCGCCTGGACCATCTGGCTCATGCTCGGCGGGCGCGGCGCCGGCAAGACGCGCACCGGGGCCGAATGGGTGCGGCGCATCGCCACCGCTCATGCCGCCGATGCAGCAACCGTAACGGCGGCAACACCCCGCATCGCGCTGGTGGGGGAGACGCTTGCCGATGTGCGTAGCGTGATGGTGGAGGGCGTCTCGGGTCTGCTTGCCGTGCATCCCTCCGACGCGCGGCCTCTCTACGAGCCGTCGAAGCGGCAGGTCACTTGGGCCAACGGCGCGGTGGCGCAGCTCTTCTCGGCGGAAGACCCTGAGTCTCTGCGGGGCCCGCAATTCTCCGCCGCCTGGTGCGACGAATTGTGCAAGTGGCGGCGGCCCGACGAGACCTGGGCCATGCTGCAATTTGGATTACGCTTGGGCGACGCGCCGCGTCAGGTGGTGACCACCACGCCGCGGCCGATTAAGCTGATCAAGGCGCTGCTCGCCGATCCGCAAAGCGCGGTGAGCCGGGTTGCGACCGCGGCGAATGCGGCGAATCTCGCGCCGTCCTTTCTCGACGCCATCGTCGGGCGCTATCGCGGCACGCGGCTCGGTCGCCAGGAGCTCGACGCCGAGCTGCTCGAAGACCGGCCTGACGCGCTGTTTCCGCGGGCGCTGATCGAAGCCGCACGCGTGCGGTCGGCGCCTGAGCTTGGCCGCGTCGTGGTCGCCGTCGATCCGCCGGCCTCGTCGGGGCCGCAGTCGAACGCCTGCGGCATTATCGTCGCGGGGGTGGGGATCTGTGGCCGCGCCTATGTGCTTGCCGACCGGACGGTCGAGCGCGCCCGCCCACTCGATTGGGCGAAGGCCGTCATTGGCGCCTATCGCGCTCACGAGGCCGACCGCATCGTAGTCGAGGTCAACCAGGGCGGCGATCTCGTCGAGGCGGTCATTCGCCAGGTTGACGCGACGGTCCCCGTACGCGCCGTGCGCGCCATGCGCGGGAAATGGCTGCGTGCCGAGCCGGTGGCCGCACTCTATGAGCAGGGCCGCATCGCCCATGTGGGCGCCTTGCCTGAGCTCGAGGACGAGATGAGCGATTTCGGGCCTGACGGCCTGTCCGGAGGACGAAGTCCCGACCGGGTCGATGCGCTGGTCTGGGCGCTCACCGAGCTCATCTTGCAGGAGCGGCCCGAGCCTCGCGTCCGTTTTATTTAGTGACGCTCTAAAACACGCTCGTCATGGCCGGGCTTGTCCCGCCTACGCGGGCCGAAGCCTTGTGACCGGGCCTACCAGCATCGCTTCGGCGGGCGAAGGCCCGGCCATCCACGTCTTCACGTGTGGTCAGAAAATTCGTGGATGCCCGGCACAAGGCCGGGCATGACGCGGAATTTTTTTGGGGATGTGATGGCAAGTAATCTCCGCAGCATGCTCGCGCGATGGCTCGCGCCCGAGGCGAAGGCGAGCAAGACGGCAAAATTCATCGCTTGGACGAGCGCCGGCCAGCCGGTGTGGACGCCGCGCGACTTCGCAGGCCTCGCCCGCGAGGGCTTCGCCAAGAACGCCGTGGTCTACCGCTCGGTGCGGATGATCGCCGAGGCGGCGGCGAGCGTGCCGCTGTTCCTGTTCGACGGCGAGCGCGAGGTTGACGATCACCCCCTGCTCAAGCTCATCGCGCAGCCCAACCCGATGCAATGCGGGCCTGACCTACTGGAGGCCTGGTACGGGTATCTGATGGTCGCCGGCAATTCCTATCTCGAAGCGGTGTCGGTGGGGAGCGAGCCGCGCGAGCTGCATGCCCTTCGCCCCGACCGCATGAAGGTCGTGCCCGGCGCGGACGGCTGGCCCGAAGCTTACGACTATTCGGTGGGCGGGCAGACCGTGCGCTTCGAGCAGGATGTGGGCGGGGGCGTGCGGCCCATCCTGCACATGGCGCTGTTCCATCCGCTCAACGACCATTACGGCTTGAGCCCGCTCGAGCCGGCGGCGACGGGTATCGACCTGCATAATGCGGCGGGGTCCTGGAACAAGGCGCTGCTCGACAATTCCGCCTGTCCTTCCGGCGCGCTCGTGTACACGGCAAAGGACGGTCAGCTCACGCCGGAGCAATATGAGCGCCTCAAATCCGAGCTCGAAGAGAGCTTCCAGGGCGCCAAGAATGCCGGCCGCCCGCTGCTGCTCGAGGGTGGGCTCGACTGGAAGGCGATGGCCTTCTCGCCGAAGGACATGGATTTCATCGCGGCGAAACATGTCGCCGCGCGCGAAGTGGCGCTGGCGCTCGGCGTACCGCCGATGCTGCTCGGCATTCCCGGCGACAATACCTATTCCAATTACGCCGAGGCCAATCGCAGCTTCTGGCGGCAGACCGTGCTGCCGCTGGTCAACCGTACCGCCAAGGCGCTGTCGGTTTGGCTGGCGCCGGCTTTCGCCGATGCGGGCGCGGCTGCGTCAGCAGGCGCCACGGCGCTCGAGCTGCGTCCCGATCTCGATGCGGTCGAGGCCTTGAGCACCGATCGCGAGGCGCTGTGGGAGCGGGTACGGAAGAGCGATTTCCTCACCATCAACGAGAAGCGTGCCGCGGTCGGCTACGGCGCCGTCGAGGGCGGGGACGCGCTCGTGCCCGCTCCTCAACAATAATCTCCGTCATGCCCGGACTTGATCCGGGCATCCATGCCGTTGCGCCGCCGCAGGTGCGGAGAGGCAAGTGGAATGGATCGCCGGGTCAAGCCCGGCGATGACGGGTGTCGGATAAGCGAGATCAAAACCAATGCTGCAACGCTTCGGCGAGAATCTGCCCGAGCGCGAGGTGAAGTTCGCGCCGGTCGACCTTAAACAGGTCGAGGCCGACGGAACCTTCTCCGGCTATGCCAGCCTGTTCGGCGAGGTCGATCTCGGCCAGGACTTGGTCATGCCGGGCGCCTTCCGCGACAGCCTCGCCGCGCGCGGGCCGCAAGGCGTGAAGCTGCTCTTTCAGCACGACCCTAACGAGCCGATCGGGGTGTGGCTCGATCTGCATGAGGACGCGCGCGGGCTGTTCGCGCGGGGGCGGTTGATGCCTGAGGTGACGCGCGCCCGCGAAGTCTTGAGCCTGATGCGCGCCGGCGCGCTCGACGGGCTCTCCATCGGCTTCCGCACCGTGCAAGGGCGCACCGATCCGGCGACCGGCGTGCGCCGTCTCGACAAGATCGATCTCTGGGAAATCTCCGTCGTCACCTTCCCCATGCTGCCCGAAGCGCGGGTGAGCGCGGTGAAGCGCCGGCAGTCGGTTGCGCATTCTTTGTCACATCGAAGCGAGCGAAGCCTCGCCAGCAAGTTCCGTCGCGCCGCGCGTCTGATGCGCTCCCGCTGAGCAACGGGAGCCGTCTCGTGGACTCAGTTGAAGCGGGCAGGCATGCCAGCGCCCAGCTTCGTCGCGTTGGCTGGTTTCTGCATGCAAGTCTCGTCGAGACCAAGCTTCGCGCGCTCGAACGCGCGGCCAAAGCCAAGTTCGATCCCAACCAGCCGCGCGTGCCGGCGGGCAATCCCGATGGCGGCCAGTGGACCGGAACCGGAGAAAGCACCGAATTCGGAATTCCTCGCGCCTGGTCCGCAGATGATTCGATACAATTGGCCGCAGATATTACCGGGTTCACGAAGCATGGGATAAATCGAGCCATCAGCCGCGGAATTTCGCCATCGGCGATTCATGGCGCAGTCGTGAACCCGATTCAAATTCTGCCGCAAGCGGACGGTTCGACAAGGTATGTTGACGCTGGTGCGGTAGTCGTTCTCGACCCGCTTGGCAGGGTCATAACTGTCTGGGGGCAGTGAGTCTCGGTGTGACTTGGGGTTCGAGACGAAAATGACAAGGCTCAACCACTTAACGAATGCAGCCAGGGAAATTCTCCTTGTCGATTGGGACCCCATCGGTATTCGTGACATCCCTCAAGCCGCCGACGAATACGATGAGTACGTGCCGCGAATTGCGAAGATGTTGTCTGACGGAACATCCGTCGCGGAGCTGTCGCGCTACTTGCTTGAGATCGAGACGGACGCGCTCGGGCTAAAGGGCGATCCTGCTCGCGCCCAACAAGTCGCCGCAAGGCTGCTGACTATCACCCAGAGCTGAACGTCGTTCAGCGTACCACTTTAGTTACCGTGAAATCGTCATGCCCGTGGGCCTCGCCCGCGGGCATTCGCGTTTTGAAGCGAGCCCCGATCAAGACGCGGATGGCCAAGCTCGCGCTTGGCCATGACGCTCTCGCCGCATGGGGCAGTGATTGCCCCAGAAGAGGATTGACATGAGCGAACTGCAAGAGACGCAAGAGACTGAAGACATCGAGACCAAGGCCAGGAGCTTCGCCACCAAGGCCGCGAGCGGCTCGAGCGAGGACGTGGCGCTCGCCTTCGACGAATTCATGCGCGCCTTCGAGGCGTTCAAGGCCGCCAATGACGAGCGGCTCGCCCAGATCGAGCAGAGCATATCGGAGGACGTGGTCACCACCGAGAAGCTCGACCGCATCAATCGCGCCATGGACCAGCACAAGGCGCTGGTCGATCAGCTGACCTTGAAGGCGGCGCGCCCGCAGCTCGGCGGCTCGGCCGTCCGCTCGTCAGGCGCGCTGCTCCAGCATAAGGCGGCGTTCGAGGCCTATGTCCGCCATGGCGAGGCCAACGGCCTGCACCTCCTCGAGCAGAAGGCGCTGTCGGTCGGCTCCGGCGCCGATGGCGGCTATCTCGTGCCGCCCGAGACCGAGGCCGCGGTGATCAGGGGCGTCAAGAACATCTCGCCGATCCGCGCCATCGCCGGCAACCGCACGGTGAGCGCGAGCGTGTACAAGAAGCCCTTCGCCATCACCGGGCCGGCGACCGGGTGGGTGGCCGAGACCGCCACGCGGCCGGAGACCAACTCGCCGACGCTGGCCGAGCTCACCTTCCCGACCATGGAGCTCTACGCCATGCCGTCGGCGACGCAAGCGCTGCTCGACAATTCGGTGGTCAATATCGACGAATGGCTCGCCGAGGAGATCCAGGTCGCCTTCGCCCAGCAGGAAGGCACCGCCTTCGTCTCGGGCAACGGCAGCAACAAGCCGAAGGGCTTTCTGGATTACACCAAGGTCGCCAACGGCTCCTGGTCGTGGGGCAATATCGGTTATGTCGCCACCGGCACCGACGGCGGCTTCGATGCGGCCGACCCCTCCGACGATCTCATCGACTTCATCTATACGCTGAAGTCGGAATATCGCGCCAACGCCCATTGGGTGATGAACCGCGCGACCCAGGCCGCGATCCGCAAGTTCAAGGATGCCGACGGCAACTATATCTGGGCGCCGCCGGAGCGGGCCGACCTCTCGCCCACGCTGATGAACTATCCGATCGCCGAGTCCGAGGACATGCCGGCCATCGCCTCTAACAGCTACTCGGTCGCCTTCGGCGATTTCAATCGCGGCTATCTCGTGGTGGACCGCGCCGGCATCAGGGTGCTGCGCGATCCTTACTCCGCCAAGCCCTACGTCTTGTTCTACACCACCAAGCGGGTCGGCGGCGGGGTGCAGGATTTCGACGCGATCAAGCTCATGAAGTTCGGCACGTCCTAGCTGGCCTTAACTCCCCCTCTCCCCAACGGGGAGAGGGTCGGGGTGAGGGGGTTTAGCCTCGGTCGTTCTGCGTCCCCCTCACCCGCGCCGAAGCTGAGCTTCGGCGCGACCTCTCCCCCACGGGGAGAGGAGAAAAGAAACACTGCCGTTCTCTGCATGCAAAAGCCCGGCCGGGCCGGCGGCCGCGACGCGCCCCTCCCACGCGCGCGGCCGCCACTCTCTCCTCCGGAGCGAAGTCACCTCAGATCGAGCAATTCGCTTCAGGGTTATCACCCCACCCGGCTCGTCCTGCGGTCGAGCCACCCTCCCCATCAAGGGGAGGGATGGAGCGTGTGGCGGCTCAGCGGGCTCCCATACCTCCCCCTGGTGGGGAGGTCGGCGCGCTCGGCGCGCCGGGTGGGGGGTCTTATCGAATACGCTCGACCACTCAAGGACTGAAAACCAATGGCTCTTGTGATGACCACGGCGCCTGCCGCCGAGCCGATCAGTCTGGCGGAGGCCAAGGCGCATCTCAGGATCGACGCCGACGACGAGGACGCGCTCATCGACGCGCTCATCGTGGCGGCAAGGATGTTCGTCGAGCGAAACCTCGGCCTAGCCCTCATCACGCAAGGCTGGTCCTATTTCCTCGATTTCTGGCCGCGCAGCTCTTGCGTCACTCTGCCGATTGCACCGGTGCAAGCTGTCAGCGCCGTCATGTTGCATGACGGGGCCGGCGGCTCCACCACGCTCGATGCAGATGACTACGCTGTCGATGTGTTGTCGCAGCCGGCGCGGCTCGTTCTCAACGGCGCAACGCCCCCGGTCGTGGCGCGCGCCCTCAACGCTTTCGAGATCGCCTTCACGGCCGGCTATGGCGAGGAGGCGTCCGATGTGCCGGCGCCGATCCGCCAGGCGCTGAGCCTTCTCGTCGCCCATTGGTTCGAGCGGCGCGAGCCTGTCGTGCTCGGCGTGGGCGCGCAGGAGGTGCCTTCGACCGTCGCGGGGCTCCTGTTGCCTTATCGCCGGGTGAGGCTGTGACCGAGTTCCTGCCGAGCGATCTGCGCCATCGCCTGACGCTGGAGGAGCTTCAGCGCGAGGAGGACGAAGGCGGCGGCTTCTCCGAGACCTGGGTCGAGGTGGCGAGCTTTCCGCCGACCTTCGCCCCACAGGCGGCAGCGAAGGCGTCGAGGCCGACCGGCTCGCCGGGCGCGTCACCCATGAAGTGTCGCTGCGCTATCGCGCCGGCGTCACGCCCGCCATGCGCTTCCGCAAGGGCGCGCGGCTGTTCCACATTTTGACGGTGATCAATGTCGAGGAGCGCAACCGCTGGCTCAAATGCTTGTGCGAGGAGCGGGAGCTATGAATGCGGTCGAGAGTCAAGGGGCTCGAGGCCTTGCGCCGGCGGCTCGCCGCCGCTTCGGCGCCGCGAGGCCGTCAAGGCGACGCTTGCGGGACGAGGCGGAGGCGATTGCCGAGGAGGCGAGGGCGAGGGCCCCAGGCGAACTCGGCGGAACGGTCGAAATCATCGACCAGAGCCGCGGGATGAAGCCTGCCTACGCCATAGGCACGGCACAGCCGGCCGGCCGGTTCATCGAGTTCGGCACAAGTGCGCCGCCCCGCGACGCCTTGGCTTTGGCCGGTTTTCCGCGCCCGTTCACCGGGCGTTAAGCATAAGCTCAGAAAAGTACTGGCCGCGGCTTTAAAGATGCCGCGCGCCGCGTTCTGATCGCGGATTGGTGATCTGGCCGCTATTTGCATGGCGCGAGGCGGCACCCCATATATTTGGTTAACAATCGCTTCGTCGGAGACCTGCTATGGCGGAAGTTGCGAGTTGGGCCCTTCAGCGCGGCGTCTATCAGGCGCTCGCGGGCTCGTTAGATCTGACCACGCTGCTCGGCGGCGTCCGAGTCTATGACGACGCGCCGCAGGCAGCGCCTTATCCCTTCATCACCCTCGGCCAGAGCGTGATCCGCGACTGGAGCACGGGCACCGAGGACGGCGCCGAGCATAATCTCACGCTGCATGTCTGGTCGCGCTCAGGCGGCAAGAAGCAGGTGCTTGAGATCATCGAGGCGATCAGGGCCGTGCTGCACGATCGGCCGCTCCTGCTCGCGGACCACCATCTCGTCAACCTGCGCCACGAATTTTCCGAGGCGCGGCTCGATCCGGACGGCGACACCTTCCACGGCATCGTGCGCTATCGCGCCGTGACCGAGCCGGCGCAGGCCGTGGCGGCTTAAGATTTTTCTCAAACAGAACTGGACCAACCTCCGTCATGCCCGGGCTTGACCCGGGCATCCATACCGTTACGCCTCCGCACACGCGGAGAGGCAAATGGAATGGATCGCCGGGTCAAGCCCGGCGATGACGAGTCTGAGTAAACAAGGGCGGCTTCGGCCGCCCTTTTTGTTTCGCGCGCTTTTCAACATGAGGATCAGGCATGACGGCGCAGAAGGGTAAGGACCTCCTGCTGAAGGTCGACACCGACGGGGCGGGGAGCTTCACGACGGTCGCCGGGCTTAGGGCCCGCACGCTCGCCTTCAACGCCGCCCCGGTCGACATCACCGACCAGGAATCGGCCGGCCGCTGGCGCGAGCTCTTGGAAGGCGCCGGCATCAAGACGGCGCGCATCACCGGCAGCGGCATCTTCAAGGATGCGGCCTCCGACGAGACGCTTCGCCAATATTTCTTCGCGGGCACGGTGCGCGAGTGGCAGGTGATCGTGCCCGATCTCGGCACGGTCGAGGGCCTGTTCCAGATCGCCACGCTCGAATATGGCGGCCAGCATGACGGCGAGGTGACGTTCGATCTCAGCCTCGAGTCGGCCGGCGCGCTGTCCTTCGCCGCCGCCGCCTAGGGGTTTGTCGTGCCGTCAGCAAAGCGCATGGTTCGAGGCCCGGCCGTAATCCTGAGGTGCGAGCGGAGCGAGCCTCGAAGGACGGCCGGGCGCCTCACCATGACGCATCGGGTATCGACTTGCAGGAGACGAATAAAATGGTCAACCGCCACAGGGGCGAGATCGAGGCCACGCTCGACGGCAAGAGCTACCGGCTCTGCCTCACGCTCGGCTCGCTCGCCGAGCTCGAGCACGCTTTCGGCGAGGACGACATGCTCGCGGTCGCCGAGCGCTTCGAGGCGGGACGCATCGCCGCGCGCGACGCCATCAGGATGATCGGCGCGGGCCTCGGGGCGCCGGCTACGACATCGGCGACGAGGCGGTCGCTGCGATGCGCGCCGAAGGGGGCGCCGCCGGCTTCGTCGACATCGTGGCGCGGCTGCTCGCCGCCACCTTCACCGCCGCGCGGGCTACGGAGGGGAGCGACCCTTTCGGCGAAGGGGCGCCGGCAGGCTGAGCGAAACCCGCAATAGTAGGTCCGCGCGCGCGGAGCCTTTCCCCTGGGATGAGGCGATGGAAGCGGGTCTCGGAACTTTGCGGCTTCCGCCTGCATGTTTTCTGGGCGATGACGCCGCGCGAGCTCGAGGCGGCGCTTAGAGGCGCATTCGGCGTGACGCGCCAGGCGGGCCCCATGTCGCGCGCCGATCTGTCGGCGCTGATAGGCGCCTATCCTGATTGATCTGCCACATGTCATGCCCGCGAAGGCGGCATCCAGTAAACACCGACCTTCGCGATAACGAAGACGGGCGTTTACTGGATCGCCCGGTCAAGCCGGGCGATGACGATAGGAGAGAGCAATGGAGCCAAATGACGGGTTGTTCGTCGTCATCGGCGGCGACATCGCCCCCTTGCGCAGCGCGCTCAGCGAGGCGAGCCGCTTGAGCGGCAGGTTCGCCAACGACCTCACCCGCGCCTTCGAGGATGCAGCGCTGAAGGGCCGCTCGCTGTCGGACGTGCTGCGGCAGCTCGCCTTTTCGCTGTCGAGCCACGCGCTCGAAGCAGCACTTGCGCCGCTGACGCAAGCGCTTGGCGGGGGCCTGGCGAAGCTCGTGGGCGGCGGCCTTTCGTCGGTGCTCCCTTTCGCGAGCGGAGGTGTGATCGCCTCGCCCATTACCTTTCCCTTGGGCGGGCGCCGGCTCGGCATTGCCGGCGAGGCGGGGCCCGAGGCGATCCTTCCCTTAGCGCGCGGGCGCGACGGGCGGCTCGGGGTCAGGGCTGAAGGCGGAGGGAATGCGCTCAACGTCACCTTCAACGTCACCGCGCAAGACGCGCAGAGCTTCCGCCGCTCGGAAGGGCAGATCGCGGCCATGCTCAACCGCGTGGTCGGGCGCGGCAATCGCAATCTCTAGTCTCGTCATGCCCGGACTTGATCCGGGCATCCATGCCGTTACGTCTCAGCAAACTGAAGCGCCAATGGAATGGATCGCCGGGTCAAGCCCGGCGATGACGAAGACATAAATATCGGCGAATCGAGACCATGGCATTTCACGCGGTGCGCTTTCCCGCCGGGATCTCGCTCGGCGCTTCAGGTGGGCCCGAGCGGCGCACCGAGATCGTGGTGCTCGGCTCGGGCGCCGAGGAGCGGAACAGCCGCTGGGCTGATTCCAAGCGGAGCTACAATGCCGGCTACGGCATCAAGAGCGTCGACGATCTGCACGCGGTGATCGCCTTTTTCGAGGAGCGGCGGGGACGGCTGCACGGATTCCGCTGGAAGGACTGGTCCGATTACAAATCCTGCGCGCCGGCGGCAACGCCGTCGGCGCTCGACCAGGAAATCGGGGTAGGCGACGGCGCCACCGCCGCCTTCCAGCTCACCAAGATTTATGGCTCTTCCTTCGCGCCGTGGAGCGCGCGCCATCACCCAGCCGGTCGCCGGCTCGGTGTCGATCGCGGTTGACGGCGTCGCGCAGGAGCCGGACCGCTTCGCCGTGAACACCACGACCGGTGTTGTCACGTTTGTCGCCGAGCACATTCCCGGCGAGGACGCGGTGGTGACCGCGGGCTTCGAGTTCGACGTGCCGGTGCGCTTCGATACCGATCAGCTCGAGATCAATCTCGGCCAGATCGAGGCGGGATCGATCCCGCATATCCCCATCGTGGAGATCAGGCTGCCATGAGGGTGCTCTCAGCGAGCCTACAGGATCATCTCTACTACCGGCGCCACGACGCTCTGCTGGTGCTGGCGCGTCACCCGCAATGACGGCGTGGCGTTCGGCTTCACCGACCACGACCGCGATCTTGCCTTCGACGGCACGAGCTTCGAGGCTTCGACCGGCTTCACCGGCACGGAGATCGCGGGCGCCGTGGGCCTCAATGTGGATAGTCTCGACGTCGAGGGCGCGCTCAAGTCGGAGCGGCTGAACGAGGCGGACCTTGCCGCCGGCCTCTACGACAACGCGCTGATCGAGATCTACCGGGTGAACTGGCAGGACACCGGCGAGCGGGTCTTGATGCGCTACGGCAATCTCGGCGAGGTCGCCCGCGGGCGCCATCATTTCAGGGGCGAAATCAGGGGGCTCGCGCATGAGCTGCAGCAGCCCAAGGGACGCATCGTCCAATTCGGCTGCGACGCCGATCTCGGCGATCAGCGCTGCACGGTCGATCTCGACCAGCCGGCCTATCGCAGCGATGACGGGGTGGTGGCTAGTCTCGGCGCATCGCCCCGGATGTTCGACGCTTCGGGCCTCGACGGCTACGACAATAACTGGTTCACGCGCGGGCTCATCACCTGGCTCTCAGGCGCCAATGAAGGCCGCAAGGCGGAGGTCAAGCTGCACAGCAAAGCCGGAAGCGGTGTCTCGATCGAGCTGTGGCAGCGCATGTCGGAGCCGATCGCCGAGGGCGACAGTTTCCGCATCGTGGCGGGCTGCGACAAGCAGCTCTCGACCTGCCGGGCCAAGTTCAACAATGTGCCGAACTTCCGCGGCTTCCCGCATGTGCCGGGCAACGACTTCATGCTCTCCGTGGCGAGCCGCAAGGACAAGAACGACGGCAAAAGCCGCTTCAAGTGACGCAAAACAGCTTGCCTACTTCTCGGCAGGCACGGGGAATTTGCGGATGTCGGCGGCGGCTTCCGGATATTTGGCCGCGAGCTGATCGGCGTCGCCGAGCTCGACGTCTCTGTCCCGCACGACCACGCCCGGCCATTCGGTGCTCGCGCCCAGGAACCAGCGGCTCTTGCCGGTGATGCGCGCGGTGTGGAAGGTGTTGCCGGGGATGAAGAGCTGGACCAAATGTCCGCCGATGAGGTTCGGGCCGACCACGACCAGCTCGCTGTCGCCATTCTCGCGCAGAAGCAGCACCTCGATCGGGTCGCCGAGATAATAGTGATAGAGCTGATCGTTATCGATGCGGTGAAGCTTCACCGGCGCTTCCGGCGTCACCATGAAATAGAGCGCCGAGCCTAGCGGGCGCCCGTCTTGGAACGGCGCCGGCAGGCCGCCCGGCGCGATCGTGAGGTCGCTCTTATAGGTCTCGCGCACGAAGCCGCAGGTCCGGTTCGGCTCGAGCTTGAGCAGGTTCTTGATTTCGTCGGCCGTCACGGTCTCGGGCATCGGCTTCTCTGGATTGACCAGAGGCAGTTGCGCATCCGACACGGGGTCCGAAGACCCGGCATTGGCAAGCGAAGGCGCGAGCGTGACGGCGCCGGCAAGCGTCGCCCGCGTGAGAAAGTTGCGGCGGCCAATCAGGTTCCGCTTCGGTGGGCGCTCGACGATGGTCTTGAGTCCTCCACTCGCGTTCGGCGGGGGCCGATTCGGTTTGCGGCCGGGAGTGTCGCCTTAGCCCAAGGCGCGGGTCAACCCGGGAACTATGACAACTACGCGACATGGTTACACGCGAGGCCATCGTTACCGCGGCGCGCGGCTGGCTCGGCACGCCCTATCACCACCAGGCCAGCGTTAAGGGCGTGGGCTCTGATTGCCTGGGGCTGATCAGGGGCATCTGGCGCGAGCTGTACGGCCCTGAGCCAGAAGCCATGCCGCCCTATACGCCGGACTGGGGCAGCGCTACCGGGTCGGAAACACTGCTCGCCGCCGCCTGCCGGCACCTCGTCAAGCTTGACGATGTGAGCACGGCAAGGCCGGGAGATGTTCTGGTGTTTCGCATGCGCGACGAGGGCGTGGCTAAGCATGCCGGCATTCTGGTGAGTGTGCGTGGTTCGAGGCCCGGCCGTCATCCTGAGGCGCGAGCGCAGCGAGCCTCGAAGGACGGCCGGGCGCCTCACCATGACGCGCACCAAGGGTTGCGGCTCGTGCATGCCCAAGAAGGGCTCGGGGTGATCGAGATCGAGCTTGGCCGCTGGTGGCGCCGCCGCGCCGCCGCCGCCTTCAGCTTTCCGGGAGTGAGTTGATGATTCTAGCCTTGCAGCATGCTCCCCGCTCCCCCCTTGAGGGGGAGCAGGCGCCGCCTTTGGCGCCGAGGGGGGTGACGGCAGAAGCCGCAGATCGTGGCTCACCCCCCTCCCTATCCCTCCCCCACAAGGGGGGAGGGGAGAACAAGCGGCGTCGCCGAGGAGCACTCTTATGGCGACTCTGGTTCTAGGGGCGGTTGGGTCGGCCATCGGCGGCGCGCTGCTTCCCGGCGGCTTGAGCCTGTTCGGCGCAACCATCACGGGCGCGGCAATAGGCAGCGCGGTCGGCTCGATCGCCGGCGGCTTCGTCGATCAGGCGCTGCTCGGGCCGCTCGCCGGCGCTTCCGGGCAAACCGGCATCGCGCAAGGGCCACGGCTGTTCGACCTCAAGCTTGGCGCCTCAAGCGAGGGCGCGGTCCTTCCCCGCGTCTATGGACGGGCGCGTCTGCCGGGACAGCTCATCTGGGCGACCCGTTTCAAGGAAGAGGTGAAGACCTCGACGCAGACCACCGGCGGCGGCCAGGCGGGAGGCGGCAAGAACGTGCTCGGCTCGCAACGCTCGGCGCAGGGCAACAAGGTCGAAATCGAGGAGTATCACTACTTTGCCAATGCGGCCTATGCGATCTGCGAGGGGCCGATCACGCGGGTCGGACGCATCTGGGCCGACGGCAAGGAGCTCAACCAGTCGAAATTCACGATCAGGGTCAATCGCGGCAACGAGGAGCAGAACGCCGACGGACTGATTGCTGCGAAAGAGGGCGGAAGCGACAAGGCGCCGCCCTATCGCGGCACGGCCTATGTCGTATTCGACAATATGCCGCTTGACGAGCTTCGGCAACCGGCTGCCCCAGCTCAATTTCGAAGTGTTCCGTGCGGTCGACGATTTCGAGACCCGCGTGCGCGCGGTGACCTTGATCCCCTCGGCAGGGGAGTTCGTCTACGAGGACGACCGCGTCATCCGGATCGAGGGCGGAACGACGTTCGCCGAGAATCTGCATACCGCGCTTGGCGGCACCGATTGGAAGGTCGCGCTCGACCAGCTGCAAGATCAGCTTCCCAATGCCGGCCATGTGTCATTGGTGGTGAGCTGGTTCGGCACGCGATCTTCGCATCGGAGAGTGCGAGTTGAAGCCCGGAGTCGAGGTCGACGACAAGGAGACGGAGCCGCATGTCTGGTCGGTAGGGGGGATGACGCGGGATGCGGCCTATGTCGTGTCACGCGTGGATGGGCGACCCGCCTACGGCGGCACGCCGTCCGACAAGGCGGTCATCTCCGCGATACAGGACCTCAAGGCGCGCGGCTTCGGCGTCACGTTCTATCCCTTCATCTCCATGGACGTGGCGCAAGGGAATGCGCTGCCGGACCCCTATTCGGGGGAGAGCGGGCAGCCGGCCTATCCTTGGCGCGGGCGCATCACGTGCGACCCCGGCCCCTGGGCAGCCGGGAAGCGTCGACAAGACCGGCGCTTGCGCCACCCAAGTCGCAGCGTTTGTCGGCGAGGCCGCGCCCGAGGATTTCACGGATCGCGGGCGAGTACGGTGCTCTATTCCGGTCCTGCGGAATGGTCGTTCCGCAGGTTCATCCTGCATTATGCGCATCTTTGCGAGGCGGCCGGAGGGGTCGACGCCTTCCTCATCGGCTCCGAGATGCGGGGCGCCACGACCTTGCGGTCGAGCGCTTCAGCATTTCCCTTCGTCACCGCGCTCGTCGATTTGGCCGAAGACGTGAAGAGCGTGCTCGGCCCCGGCACCAAGATCACCTACGGCGCGGACTGGACCGAGCATCGCGGGCATCAGCCGCAAGACGGCACGGGCGACGTCTATTTCCATCTCGATCCGCTATGGGCCTCGAGCGCGATCGACGCCGTCGGCATCGACGTCTATTGGCCGCTGTCGGACTGGCGCGACGGCGAGGCCCATCTCGATCATCAAGCGGGCTTCCGGTCGATCTACGATCTCGACTACCTGCGCAGCAATATCAGGGGAGGGGAGGGCTTCGACTGGTACTACCCGGCCGCGGGGGCCTCGGGCAACGAAGCCTCGCCCGAGCGCATCGCGCAAGACCGGCTCCCCATTACTGACGGCGCCTACGGCAAGCCGTGGATCTACCAGCCGAAGGCGCTTCTGGAGTGGTGGCAGAACGACCACTACGATCGCCCTGGCGGCGTCGAGTTCGGCCAGCGCCACGGCCTGGGTGCCCGAATCGAAGCCGATCTGGTTCACCGAAATCGGCTGCCCGGCGGTCGACAAGGGCTCTAACCAGCCGAACGTCTTCATCGATCCAAAAAGCTCCGAGTCGCTTGCGCCCTACTTCTCGCGCAAGCGTCAGGGACGATCTCATCCAGCGCCGCTACCTGCTCGCGCTCCTGAGTTTCTTCGATCCGGATCACGAGGCCTATGTCGCGGGCTCGAACCCGATCTCGTCGGTCTATGCCGGGCGCATGGTCGATATCGGGCGCATCCACGTCTACACCTGGGATGCACGGCCCTATCCCGCCTTTCCTTACGCTTTGTCGGTCTGGGCCGATGGCGGGAACTGGGAACTCGGCCATTGGCTCACGGGCCGGGTCGGCGGAGGCCCGCTTGCGGCCATCGTCCGGCAGATGCTCGAGGATTATGGCTTCACCCGCTACGAGGTGAGCCGCCTTTACGGCTTCCTCGACGGCTTCGTCATCGACCGCATCATGTCGGCGCGCGAGGCGCTCCAGCCGCTCGGGCTCGCTTATCTATTCGACGCCTACGAGTCGGGGGGCCTGATTCAGTTCGCCCATCGCGGCCTGATCGGCTCGGTCGCAACGGTGACGCCGGAGGATCTCGTGGAGACGGACGCCGAGGCGCCGCTCTATACGCTGACGCGCGGCCAGGAGACCGAGCTGCCGCTTTCGGCCAAGATCACCTATATCGACGGCACCGAGGACTACGCCCAGGCCGCGGTCGAGGCGCGGAGGCTTTCCGTCAGGAGCGACAGGGTGTCGGCGGCGGAGCTTCCCATCGTCACCGGCCAGGGACGGGCGCAAGCTATTGCCGAGACCTGGTTGCAGGACGTCTGGGCCGCGCGCGAGCGCGCAAGCTTTGGTCTGCCGCCTTCTCTCCTTGCGCTCGAGCCGTCCGATGTCATCACCCTCGATGCGGGGGGCAGGCTCTATCCCTTTCGCCTCACCGAGACGCGCGACAGCGCGTTCAAGGCCATCGAAGCGCGCTCGATCGAACCTTTCAACTTCGACGCGTTGCCGGCGCCGGAGCGGCAGCGGCGCGAGTTCGACATCGTCACGGTCTATGGTCCGACATCCGCCTTCTTTCTCGACCTGCCGCTCTTGCGCGGCGACGAGGCGCCGCAGACTGGCTACGTCACGGCGAATGCCGATCCCTGGCCGGGTGCCGTCGCCTTCTTCCGCTCGCCCTCGACATCGGGTTATGAGCTCAACGCCATCGTGGCGGCGCGGCCGACATTGGGAAAGACGGCGTTCGGCTTCTGGTCGGGGCCGCTCCATCGTTATGACAAGAGCAATGTGCTCCGCGTGACGCTCGATTTCGGTGAGCTCGCATCGGTGACCGAGGAGGCGCTTCTGAATGGCGCCAACTACGCCGCGGTCGAGAACGGGGATGGCGAATGGGAGCTGATCCAGTTCCAGGCCGCAACGCTGGTTGCGCCTCTCACCTACGACCTCTCGGTCTTGCTGCGCGGCCTGAACGGCACCGAGCGCGCGATGCGCAATCCGGTGGCGGCAGGCACGCGCTTCATCCTGGTGAACAGCGCGGTCGCCTCCGTGAACCTGCGCCCGGACGAGGTGGGCCTGGCGCTCAACTACAAATATGGGCCGACGGGCGAGGGCATCGACGAGCCGTCCTATGGCAGCGCGGCGCACGCCTTTCTCGGTCTGGGCTTAAGGCCGCTCTCGCCGGTGCATCTGCAAGGCAAGCGCAATCCTGCCAACGGCGACTGGACCTTGGTGTGGACGCGGCGGACCAGGATCGGCGGCGACAGCTGGGCCGGCCTCGAGATTCCGCTGGCCGAGGAGCGTGAGCTTTATCAGCTCGAGATCCTCGATTCTCCGGATGGCGAGGTGCTCCGCAGCCTCGAGCTGGACGCGCCGACATTTCTCTACACGGCGTCGATGCAGACCGCCGATTTCGGTGCGACGCAATGGAATGTGCCGATCCGCGTCGCCCAGATCTCGCCCGTCTACGGCCCTGGCATCGCCTCCGCGGCGCTGACTTACGACTACCAACACTAGTTTTTCTGCCCCGCGCATTTCATCCCTCCCCTTGATGGGGAGGGTGGCTCCGAGCCCGGACTTCCGGGGTCGGAGCCGGGTGGGGTGACGCTGGTCTCTGAGGTGCCCCCCCACCCGGCGCGCCATGCCGACTTGGCTTCGCCAAGATCGGGGCGCTCCGCCCTCCCCACGTTGGGGGAGGGATGGGAGCAGGCGTCACCGCTGAATTCTGATCACTGATTTCCGATCATTGGACTCAAGACATGGCTGAAGAGAGCGCGAAGCTACGCATCCCCTATATCGCCGCGGCGCAGGCGCAGAAGCACGTCACCCATAACGAGGGGATGACCTTGCTCGACACGCTGGTGCAGCTCAGCGTTATCGACAAGGATCTCGCCACGCCGCCCGGCAGCCCCGCGGAAGGCGACACCTATATCGTCGCCGCCAGCGGCACCGGGGCCTGGATCGGCTGGGACAAGCGCATCGCCCGCTTCATCGACGGCACCTGGCGGTCCTATCTGCCCGGCGAGGGCGACGGCGCGGGCTGGCTCGCTTACGTGATCGATGAGTCCACCCTCTACGTCTTCACCGGTACCGCCTGGGAGCAGCTCTTTGTCGCCGAAGGGCATAGCGGGGTATCGAGCGTCAACGGCGAGGCCGGCGACGTCACCCTTACGCTCGACGATCTCGACGATATCGCGGCGCCTTCGCCAGGCGACGGCCACGTGCTCACCTGGGACGATGGCGCGGGGGAATGGGTCTCTGCCGCGCCGGCCGGCGGCGATCCGGTCACGCTCGAGCCCGAGGGCGAATGGGACAATGGGACGACCTACGCCAAGCTCGACGTCGTTTCCTATGAAGGCTCATCTTATGTGAGCCGCATCGACAGCAATACCGGCAACCAGCCCGACACGAGCACGACCGAGTGGATGCTGCTCGCCTCACGCGGCGAGCCTGGCGCCGGCGCGGTCGATAGCGTCAACGGGCAGACGGGGGTGGTCGCACTCGACGCCGATGACATCCCCTTCGTCTCCGCCGGTCTCAGCCACACCGACGCGGCCGACGTTCAGGAGGCGATTGAGGATCATGACGCGGCGCTCGATGCCCACATCTCCGACACCGCCAACCCGCACAGCGTGACCAAGGCGCAGGTCGGCCTCGGCAGCGTCGATAATGTGCCGCAGCTGCCCGCCTCCTATCTGGACACGGACACGGCGCTTGCCGCCAACAGCGACACCAAGGTTGCAAGCCAAAAGGCAACCAAGGCCTACGCCGACACCAAGCTCGCCAAGGCCAGCAATCTCTCCGATCTGAACAGCGCCGCGACGGCCTTCGGCAACATCAAGCAGGCCGCCTCGCAGTCGGCGACCGGCGTGGTCGAGCTGGCGACGGCGGCTGAATACCGGACGGGCACCGATACGGGCCGCGTGCCTGCCATCGACCAGATTTGGGCGGCGGCGGATTTCGTCTCCCTGACGGACGGCACCAATATCGCGGTCGATCTTGCCACCGGGCTCAATTTCGCGGTGGCCCTTGGCGGCAACCGCACGCTGTCCAATCCGAGCAACACCAAGAACGGACAGACCGGAGTCATCAAGATCACGGCGACAACCTCGACCAGGACGCTCGCGATCGGCGGCAACTACAAGCCCGCGAACGGCGTGGAGAGCTTTGCCATTTCGGTCACGACAAGCGAGACGGTCTACCTCGCCTATCACGTCGAGAGCTCGAGCGCGATCTGGGTCACGGCTGTTCTCAGGAGATAAGCGATGTATGTGCGCAAGAACGACAAGGGCGAATGGGCGCGCTGGAACGGCGTCAATAAGCCGTTTCAGAAGATGATCGCGGTCTGCGACATCCACTACCACGACGGGCGGATCGAGCGGGACCGCGCTTGCGAACCCTATCCGGTCGAGGTGCAACTCTCGGCCAATGAAGCGCTCGAGGTTTGGACCAACGAGGAGCTTGCCGAGGTTGGCCTCGCCCGCGCCGCACCCTTCATCGTGCCGGAAGGCAAGGTCGCAGTGGGCGAGGCCCGCTATGTGGAGAAGAAGGGCAAGATCCATGAGGAGTTCGACCTGGAGGCCGCTCCGCCGCCGCCGCCCGAGCCGACCAAGGACGAAAAGATCGCCGCGCTGCTCGGCGAGCGCGGACTGAGCCTGGCCGATCTCAAAGAGGCGCTCAATGCGTAGGGTGGGCAACGTCCCGTTGCCCACGCGCAACGATGAACGGTGGGCACGCTTCGCTTTGCCCACCCTACAGAGGCCGGCAACATGATCGACCTCGGCACGCCACCGCTCTGGGCGCCGCCTAAGCCCGCCATCATTCGGGCGTCACGGATCGAGAAAGCGCCTCTACCTATTGCGGTGACAGTGCCCGGTACGGTTCCTGTCGTTGGCAATCAAGGCGGCACGGCCATCAACATCTTGAGGCGGCTCAACCTCACCAGCAACCTTGTGCTGTGCCTCGATGCCACCGATGCGGCGAGCTATCCGGGATCGGGGCAAACGTGGTCGGACATGTCCGGCCAGGGAAACGATTTCTATCTTGGCGCTGGCAACACCGCGACAACCGACGATCCGACCTTCAACAGCACGCCACCCAAAAATTTCTCTTGCGATGGCGGCGATTATTTCACCCTGACGGTGGCCAATCCGACCTGGGTGAAGAACGTCAGCAAAGACAATGCCGCCGTCACATTAGGCATCTGGGCCAACATCGCCACCTCGATGGCCTTCTTCGGCGATCAAGTGACCAACGACAATTCCGTTGGGTTCGGCTGGCGCTCCAGTTCAACCACCCAAGCGTTCCGCGTCGGAAACGGCTCAGCGCAACCGCTAGCCGTCACTTCGGCAACTTCGGTTGGTCCGCTGGCGTCCACGAATGCTTTCTATGCCGTAGTCATCGATGAAGCGGCGGGCACCGGGTTCTTCCTGCGCAACCTCGTCACCGACAGCTTCACCAGCACCTATTCGTCGCCCTCGGCATCGGACGCAGGAACGGCGCTACAGATCGGCGCGCGGGGGGCGAACCGTAGTCCCACCACCACGGGCAGCGTGTTTTACGTTATCGTGGTCTGGAGCGCCGCTCTTTCCGGCACGCAATTGTTTAGCTTCTATCAAGCTACACGCACGCTGTTCGGCATTTAGCTCGGCCCGGATGATGGTTTCCCCGCCATGAGCACTGACGTGGGGCAGCCGATGGAACCCTTTGCAGCGATGTACCACGCGGTCGAGAAACTGAGCGCGGGACAAGCCGCTGCCGCGGGCGGGGCCGGCGCCGGCATCTCGATCGCAACCGTGATGTCGGTCGATCCCGCCGCCTGGACGCCTTGGCTTCAGGTCGCGACCTTGAGCATTGGCCTTCTTACCGGCGTCGGCTCGCTGACGCTCGTGGTGATGAAGCTCGTGCAGCAGCACCGCGCCATGCGCCCAGATTAGACATCCAAGCAACACGCGAGAACCCGCGAGGGCCGCCCGAGAGGCGGCCCTTTTTTTGTTGGAGACGAGAATGACGGTGCCGCGATGGCATGAGCTTGCGCTCGGCGAGCGCGGGGTGAAGGAGGTGCCGGGCGAGGCCGACAACCCGGTCGTGCAGGCCTATTACAAGGATGCCGGCCACCCTGAAGTGAAGCACGACAGCGTGCCGTGGTGCGCGGCCTTTGTCGGCGCCATGCTGGCGCGTTCCGGAATCAAGCCGTCAGGGTCGCTCGCGGCGCGCTCCTATCTCGACTGGGGCGTCAAGCTCGCAGCCCCGCGCCGCGGCTGCATCGTGGTGCTGAAGCGCGGGAAGGGCTGGCAAGGCCACGTCACGTTTTTCGACCGCGAGGAAAACGGGCTTCTCGTCTGCCTCGGCGGCAACCAGTCAGACAAGGTCTGTTTCGCCGCGTACCGCAAGTCCGTTGTGCTTGGACTTCGCTGGCCGGCCGACAACTGATCCAAGGCGATGGACATGCTCAAATTGCTTTGGCTCCTTCAGGGCGGATTCCTGAAAGGATACCGCTCGCAGACGATCGGCATCGCGACCGGACTTGGCGGGCTCATCAACGCGCTCGCGCAGTGGGCCGTTGGCGACCGATCGCTGTTCTCACTCTGCCGTGCGATCGGAGAAAACTGGGCGCTCATCGCCGGCGGCTTCGGTCTGGCAACAATTGCCGTCAAGATCGAGCGGGCCAGGGACAAGACCGTGCAAGAAATCGCCGACGAAGCCTTGCGCCGCTGAACAGGCAGTGAGGCGGCATCCAATTCATCCTCGTAACCCACCATTTTCAGAAGGAGATAGTCTATGAACAGCGTTGCTTGGCTTTTCACCGGTGGCTTCGCCAAAGGCTACCGCACCCAAGTCCTTGGACTGATCACGGCGCTCTCGGCGGTGGCGAGCTGGGCGGTCGGCGACGCAACCCTCGCCGACCTCGTCACCAAGGCCCCGGTCATCTTCGGTGGCCTCGGTCTCGCCGCGCTCGGCGTCAAGGTCGACGACGTCAAGGCGACCAAGACCGCAGGGACCAAGCCCGCAAAGGCTAAATGACGTCCGAGGCTTAAGCGTTCATGCGTCGTTCATGCGCCCTCCCTTAGGGTCCGGCCCAACAAGGATAATCGGGACCGGACCATGTGGCGTTTGCTGAAACCAATAACCATCATCTGCTTTGCCGCTGCGGTGTTCATGGCTGCGGGGCGGGCCGCCGAGCCCGGCTGCGTCGAATGGAGCAAGGCAGGCCCGATCATCGCGCAGAACTCGCTCCTTCCCGCCAACGTCATTTACCAGATGGTGCAGAAGCGCATGGGCGGTAAAGTGGTCAGCCAGACGCTGTGCGACGCGGGCGGACGCTTCGTCTACAAGCTCGTCGTGCTCGGGCCGACGGGTGAGGTCACCAACGTCACCGTTGACGCTCGGACCGGGCAGTTTTAGGAGGAACGACCCCATGTCGGATCGGGAGGAATAGCGTTTTGCGGCTTCTCGTCGTCGAGGACGATCCAGACCTCAACCGTCAGCTTGTCACCGCTCTTAGCGATGCGGGCTACGCCGTCGACGCCGCATTCGACGGCGAGGAGGGACATTATCTCGGCGATACCGAACCGTACGACGCCGTGGTGCTCGATCTCGGTCTTCCCAAGAAGGACGGCTTGAGCGTGCTCGAGCAATGGCGGCGCGATGAGCGCAAGATGCCGGTGCTCATCCTCACCGCGCGGGAGCGGTGGAGCGATAAGGTGGCGGGCATGGATGCCGGCGCCGACGATTATGTCGCCAAGCCCTTCCATATGGAGGAGGTGCTGGCGCGGCTTCGCGCGCTGCTGAGGCGTTCGGCGGGGCATGCCAGCAATGAGATGGAATGCGGGCCGCTCCGCGTCGACACCAAGACCTCGCGCGTCACCGTCGACGGCCAGGCAGTGAAGCTCACCTCCCATGAATATCGCGTGCTCGCATATCTCATGCTGCATCGGGGGCCGCGTGGTCTCCCGCACCGAGCTGGTCGAGCATCTCTACGAGCAGGATTTCGACCGCGACTCCAACACTGTCGAGGTGTTTATCGGGCGCTTACGCAAGAAGCTTCCCATAGATCTCATCAAGACTGTCCGCGGGCTCGGCTACTGCCTCTCGGACGTAAGCGATGAGGCTTAATTCCCTCGCTTTACGGCTGTTCGCCTCGGCCGCGGCGTGGACCCTCGTCGTCCTTCCCGTCACCGCCATCCTCCTCGTCTCCCTCTACCGCCAAGCCGTCGAACGAAACTTCGACGCGCGTCTCAATGTCTATCTGACCAGCCTCGTCGCTTCGATCCACGCAAGGCGGCGCCATCACGCCGAAGGAGCCCACCAATCTCGGTGAGCCCGTTTTCGGCATTCCCTTCTCCGGCTGGTACTGGCAGATCAAGCCGCTGGACGGGGCCACGCGTCCCGATTTCGTCTCCGATTCCCTGCTTGATCAGCAGCTCAAGCTGCCGAGCCAGAATGAAGTCCCCCCCGACAAAAGCCTGACACGGCGCGCTTATGCCGCCGGTCCCGAGCAGCAGCGCTTGCGCGTTGTCGAGCGCGAGATCAAGCCGGCAGGCCCGCGCTCCACGCCCTATTCCTATGCCGTAGCGGGAGACGCCCGCGAGATCGACCGCGATCTCGCCGCGTTCACCACCATGCTCATCGCGGCCCTTGCCGTGCTCGGGCTCGGGCTCCTGGTGGCGACATTCTTCCAAGTGCGCTTCGGACTCTCACCGTTGCGCGCCATCCGCCAGAACTTGGCAGAGATCCGCTCGGGCGAAGCCGAGCAGCTCGAAGGCGAGCTGCCCGAGGAGATCAGGCCGCTGCAACAGGAATTGAATGCGCTGATCCAGTCCAATCGCGAGATCGTCGACCGCGCGCGCACCCATGTCGGCAATCTCGCGCATGCGCTCAAGACGCCGCTCAGCGTCATCTCCAACGAGGCGCGGGCGCATGAGGGGCCGTTATCCTCCAAGGTCATCGAGCAGGCGCAGATCATGCGTACGCAGATCACGCACCATCTCGACCGGGCGCGGGTGGCGGCGCGGTCGAGCGTGATCGGAGATATCACCGACGTCGACGGCGTGCTCCAGGCGCTGAAGCGGACGGTCGACCGTCTCTACGAGGAGCGCGGCCTCGATGTCGAGGTGGCGTCGATCCCCGGCCTGAAGTTCCAAGGCGAGAAGCAGGACTTCGAGGAGATGGTCGGAAACCTGCTCGACAATGCCTGCAAATGGGCCCGGTCGCGGGTGAGGGCGGAGGCCCAGCCGGGAAAAGGTGCGGCGCGTTTCACGGTGACCGTCGATGACGACGGACCGGGGCTGACCGAGGCCGAGCGGGCGAAGGCCGTGACGCGGGGCCAGCGTCTCGACGAGAGCAAGCCGGGCTCAGGGCTTGGGCTCTCGATCGTTGCCGACCTCGCGCATCTTTATAAGGGCCGCTTCGAGCTCGAACCTTCGCCCGAGGGCGGCTTGCGCGCCCGGCTTGAGCTTCCCGCCGCCTAATTCCGCCATTTTTCCGAGCGCAACCTAATTTGGCCAGAATTGTTATTTGTTAAGGGCAGAGTGGCACGATTAAACTTACCTCAGTCTCTTGCCGGGGCCGACCGCGCCGTTTTTGGCCGAAGGGGGTAGCGATGAGACGGTCACCCATCATTGCGATGTTCATGCTGCCGGCGCTGCTCGCCGCTTGCGGGCCAGGCAATAAGCAGGGCACCGGAACCATTGTGGGCGCCGTGGCCGGCGGTGCCGCGGGCGCGGCCATTGGCGGCCCCAAGAACCGTATCCCCGGATTGGCGATCGGCGCCGTGGTCGGCGGCATCGTCGGCAACGAGATCGGCAGGAGCTTGGACGAGGAGGACCGCCAAATGGCGGCCGCGGCCGAATATCAGGCCCTCGAATATGGGCAGGCTGGCGCGCCGACGTCCTGGGACAATCCGCAAACCCAGCATCGCGGCCAGATCGTGCCGGGCAAGCCCTACCAGCAAGGCAGCCAATTTTGCCGGCCCTATACCCACACCATCTATATTGGCGGCGAGCCGCAGACGGCGCGCGGCACGGCCTGCCGTCAGTCTGACGGCACCTGGCAGACCGTGGGCTAAGGCTCCCCCAAGCACCGCCTAAGGGCTTGTGCTCCCGGAGCCTTCGCAGATTGCCCGGAATTAATCTTCGCGCTCCTGCCGGACCTTGCCCCTCCGCACGCCTTTCCCTATGCCTAGCCCTCTGTCGACTTTCGGAGGCCTACGCCCCCCGTGCTGCTTTGGGTTGTCCTTGCCTGTCTCACGGCGATCGTGCTCCTCGTCCTGTTGCGGCCGCTTGCCGGCGCGGGGGCGGCCGATCGCGCGCCCGAGGCCTTCGACGCCGCCGTCTACCGCGATCAGCTCAGCGAGATCGAGAGCGATCGCGCGCGCGGGCTGATCGGCGAAGAGGAGGCTGAGGCCGCGCGCGTCGAGATCGCGCGGCGGCTCCTCGCCGCCGACAGCAAGGCACGTCGCGTCCGACCGCGCCAAGAGCGACGGCGCCAGGGCCAGGGCGGCGATGATCGGCGTGGCGCAGCGCTTCCGCTCCTCGCGCTCGGACTTTATCTCATCTACGGCTCTCCCCGCTTGCCCGACCAGCCGCTCGCCGCGCGTCTCCAAGATCCTGCCAGCGATCGGAATCTCGAAGCGCTCGTCGCTCGAGTCGAGGCGCGGCTCAGGGAGCATCCCGAAGAGGGCGAGGGGTGGGAGGTGATCGCTCCCGTCTATATGGGCTGGCGCCGCTATGGCGACGCGGCGCAAGCCTACGCCCAGGCGATCAGACTTCTCGGCCCTTCGGCCAAGCGGCTCTCTGGCCAGGGGCAGGCCCTCGTGCTTGCCAATAACGGCGTGGTGACGGAGGACGCCCGCAGCGCGCTCGAGCGCGCGCTCGACGCTCGATCCAACGCTGATCGAGCCGCGTATCCTGCTGGCCATCGCCAAGGAGCAGGACGGGCAATTTGCAGGCGGCCATCGAGGATTGGCGGGCGCTGCTTGAGCAAGGCCGACGGCGACGCGCCGTGGCGCGAGATGGTGGAGAAGCGGATCGCCGCCGCCGAAGCGCATCTTGCCGGTAAGCCAATGAATGAGGCCGAGACTCCAACGCCGCAAGCCGGAGCGCAAAGCCAGAATGGCCCGAGCGCTTCAGACATCGCCGCAGCCCAAAACATGAGCCCGGCCGAACGTCAGGCGATGGTCGAGCAGATGGTGCAGGGTCTCGCCGCCCGGCTTGACCAAGATGGCAGCGATCTTGCCGGCTGGCTCAAGCTCGTGCGCGCCTATAGCGTGCTCGACCGGAAAGACGATGCGCTGAAGGCGCTACAGCGCGCCAAGAGCCAGTTCAGCGGCAATACGCAAGCCATCGAGCAGCTCGATCGCGCTGGCGGCCGAGCTTGGATTGAAGTCATGACCCGCAAGCAGCGAAGAGGCGTTCTGATCGGCACCTGCCTTGCCGTGCTTGGCTTGGCGATAGGGCTCGTGCTGTTCGCCATGCGCGACTCGATCGTGTTCTTCTATAGCCCGAGCGAGGTCGCCGCGATGCAGATCGCTCCGGGCCAGCGCTTCAGGCTGGGCGGGCTGGTCGAGACGGGCAGCGTGGTGCGGGGCGAGGGGACCACGGTTCGCTTCGTCGTCACCGATCGGGCCAAGACGCTTCCCGTGACCTATACCGGCGTGCTGCCCGATCTCTTCCGCGAAGGGCAGGGCGTCGTGGCGGAGGGCACGCTCGAGCCGGACGGCGTCTTTCATGCCGACAACGTGCTCGCCAAGCATGACGAGAACTATATGCCGCCGGAGGTGGCCAAGAAGCTGAAAGCGCAAGGGGTGTGGCGCGGAGACGCCGAGGCGGGCGGGGCTATGTCTCGGGGCAAGGTGAACTGAAAGGAGAGCGGTCGAGCGGGAGATGATTGCAGAGACCGGCCACTACGCGCTGATCCTCGCGCTCGGCGTCGCCATCGTGCAGACGATGCTGCCGCTCCTCGGCGCGCGCCTGCGCGATCCGCAACTTGCCGCCGTCGCCGCTCCCGCCGCGCAGATGCAATTCATTTTGGTAGCGATCGCCTTCATCGCGCTGACGACTGCCTATGTCACCTCTGACTTCTCGGTCGAGAATGTCTGGCGCAACTCCCATTCGGCAAAGCCGCTGCTCTACAAGATCTCGGGCGTGTGGGGGAACCATGAAGGCTCGATGGTCCTGTGGGTGCTGATCCTCGCGCTGTTCGGCGCGAGCGTCGCGACCTACGGCACCAATCTGCCGCGGCAGCTCAAGGCCAATGTGCTCGCGGTGCAGGGCTCGATCGCCGCGGCCTTCCTCCTCTTCATCGTCACCACGTCAAATCCCTTCACCCGCCTTTCGACCCCGCGCCCTTCGACGGGCAGGGGCTGAACCCGGTGTTGCAAGACCCGGCGCTCGCCTTCCATCCACCCTTCCTCTATGCCGGCTATGTCGGCTTCTCCATGGCCTTCTCCTTTGCCGTCGCCGCGCTGATCGAAGGCCGCATCGACGCCGCCTGGGCGCGCTGGGTCAGGCCCTGGACGCTCGCCGCCTGGATGTGCCTCACGCTCGGCATCGCCATGGGCTCATGGTGGGCCTATTACGAGCTCGGCTGGGGCGGGTTCTGGTTCTGGGACCCGGTCGAGAACGCCTCCTTCATGCCCTGGCTCGCCGGCACGGCGCTGCTCCACTCGGCGCTGGTCATGGAGAAGCGCGACGCGCTGAAGGTGTGGACCATCCTGCTCGCCATCATCACCTTCTCCTTGAGCCTGATGGGGACCTTCCTCGTCCGCTCCGGCGTGCTCACGAGCGTGCACGCCTTCGCCGTCGATCCCGGCGCGCGGCATCTTCATCCTCGCCATCATGGGCGTCTTTATCGGCGGGGCGCTCACCCTGTTCGCCTGGCGCGCTCCGCTTCTCGCGCAAGGCGGACTGTTCGCCCCGATCAGCCGCGAGGGCGCGCTCGTGCTCAACAATCTCCTGCTCACCACGGCCTGCGCCGCGGTGTTCGTCGGCACGCTCTATCCGCTCGCGCTCGAGGCGCTGACCGGCGACAAAATCTCGGTCGGAGCCGCCCTTCTTCAATCTCACCTTCGCGCCCCTCATCGTTCCTCTCCTCATCGCCGTGCCGTTCGGACCGCTGCTCGCGTGGAAGCGGGGAGACCTCGCGGCGGCGGCGCAGCGTCTGATGGCGGCTGCGTGCCTGGCGCTCGCGGTTAGCGTCGTGCTGCTGGCCTTCCACGAGCGGGGCCCATGGCTTGCGCCGTTCGGCATCGGCCTTGGCGTCTGGCTCGTCATGGGCGCGCTCACCGAGATCGCCTACCGGGTGAAGCTCGTCCACGCCTCCCCGTCGGAGGCCTGGCGGCGCTTGCGCAATCTGCCGCGCGCGGCCTATGGGTCGGCGCTCGCTCATGCGGGCCTTGGGCTCGCGGTCATCGGCATCGTCGCCACCACGGCATGGCGGTCGGAGCAGATCCTTGCGCTCAAGCCTGGCGATACGGCCGACATCGCGGGCTACACGCTCACCTTCAAGGGCGTCGCTCCCCGCCAGGGGCCTAACTATCAGGAGCGGGTGGCGGTTTTCACTGTCGCGCGCAACGGCCAGGCGGTGACCGAGCTTACGCCGTCAAAGCGCGAGTTCACCGTTGAGCGGAGCGGCACGACCGAGGCCGGGATTTACGTGAGCTTCGCGGCGATCTCTACGCGGTGCTCGGCGATCAGCTGAAGGACGGCGCCTACAGCATCCGCCTCTATTTCAATCCGCTGGTGCGTCTCATCTGGCTCGGAGCGCTCGTGATGTTCTTTGGCGGCGCCGTATCCCTCTCTGACCGGCGCTTGCGGGTCGGCGCGCCGAAGCGCGCGCAAGCTAAGGCGGCGGCTGTCCCCGCCGGCGAGTAGCCATGAAGTCGCGCCAATCCCTCTTCGCCCTCGTTCTGGCGGTTGCGATCTCCTTCCTCGCGGCGCTTCCGGCTTATGCCGTGCAGCCCGATGAAGTGCTGCCGGACCCCGCGCTCGAGGCGCGCGCCCGGGCCATCTCCGAAGGCTTGCGCTGCCTCGTCTGCCAGAACCAATCGATCGACGATTCCGACGCGCCCTTGGCCAAGGACCTTAGGCTCCTTGTGCGCGAGAGGCTCAAAGCCGGCGACAGCGATCAAGAGATCGCCGACTTCATCGTGGCGCGCTATGGCGAGTTTGTGCTCCTCCGCCCACGGCTTTCGCCGCATACCATGCTGCTGTGGTTCGCGACGCCCGCCGTTTTCGCCACGGCGCTTTTCCTCATCTGGCTCGCCTATCGGCGGCGAAAAGCGGCCGCTCAGGGCCTTGCGCCGCTTAGCGCCAACGAGGAGCGCCGGCTGAAGCGCCTGCTGGACGAGCGCTGAGGCTTGGGTTAAGGGACGGGGGCGAAACGCCCTTGCCGAGGGCCGTTTTTCGCCAGGAACCTTACTGAAATTTAATGCCGCCGAAACGGCGGCGTAATCGGCGAACGCTTATATGTTGATCCCAGAGGCCTCGCTCCTTCGTCGATGCAAGGCTATCTTACGGGAATTCCTATCTCAGGAGAGAGGTGACTCATGAAACTTGACCAGAGCTCTGCTGCGACTGAGAGCCCAAGCTCGCGGAGACTGACCCGCAAGCCCGCGCTCCTCGCGGCTGCCGCCCTGATCGCCACGAGCGCATTAGGGCTGGCGCTCGGCAATAGCGTGCCCTTTGCCGCCGCCGAGACCGCTACCCAGCCGACCATCGAAACGCCTTATGGCCGCGCGCCGTTGAGCTTCGCCGACCTTGTCGCCAAGGTGAGCCCGGCCGTGGTGAGCATCAACGTCAAGGGCGACGTCAAGGTCGCCGACAACGACATGCAGATTCCGGGTATGCCCGACCTTCCGGAGGACAACCCGCTCTACGACTTCTTCAAGCAGTTCCGCAAAGGCATGCCGCAGGCCCCGACCAAGCCGACCCCGAGCTTGGCGCAAGGGTCCGGCTTCTTCATCTCGGCCGACGGCTTGGTCGTGACCAACAACCACGTGGTCGAGGACGCCGAGGACATCACGGTGACGCTCGAAAGCGGCGACAAATATCCGGCCAAGCTCATCGGCACCGATCCGCGCACCGATGTGGCGCTGGTCAAGGTCAATGCCGAGGGCAAGACCTTTCCGTTCGTCGAGTTCACGTCCAAAGATCCCCGCGTCGGCGATTGGGTGCTTGCCGTCGGCAATCCGTTCGGCCTCGGCGGCACGGTGACGGCCGGCATCATCTCGGCCCATAACCGCGACATCGGCTCCGGCCCCTACGACTACCTGCAGATCGATGCGGCGGTGAACCGCGGCAATTCGGGCGGTCCGAGCTTCGATCTCGACGGCAAGGTGGTCGGCATGAACACGGCCATCTTCTCACCCTCCGGCGGCAATGTCGGAATCGCCTTTGCCGTGCCGGCTGCCCTCCTCAAGGAGGTGGTCACCGAGCTCCAGAGCCATGGCACTGTCGATCGCGGATGGCTCGGCGTCGTCATCCAGAATGTGAGCGACGACATCGCCGATTCGATCGGACTGCCAGAGGCCAAGGGAGCCATGATCACCAAGGTGACCGAGGACGGACCTGCGGCCAAAGAGGACCTCAAGCCCGGCGATGTCATCGTCGAGGTGAACGGCGAGAAGATCAACGACTCGCGCGACCTCGCCCGCAAGATCGCCGAGCTGCAACCCCGATACGGACGTGAAGCTGTCCATCGCCCGCTATGGCGAGCAGCGTCAGGTCACCATGAAGCTCGGCACCTTCCCGAGCAGCAAGAAGCTTGCCGCTCTCGAAGAGGATAAGCCTAGCACCGGCGAGCAAATGAAAGATCTCGGCCTGTCGCTGGCTCCGGCCGTCAAGTTCCCCGGCGCCGGTGACGAGGGCGTGGTGATCACCGAGGTCGATCCAGCAGAGCGACGCCGCCGACAAGGGCCTTAAGCCCGGCGACGTCATCCTCCAGGTCGCCGGCGTCACCGTGTCCGAACCTTCCGATGTCGCCGCTGGCGTCAAGAAGGCGATGGCCGGCGCCAAATCGGACAAGGACACGGTCAAAGTCCTGATGCAGGTCAAAACCGGCGATCAGACGCGCTTCGTGGCGCTTTCCCTGAAGAAGGCTTAAAGACGCCTTCTACGCCGGAGGGCGGCGCGGTTTCCCCCCACCGCGCCGCCCGCCCCTTTCTCGTCAGGGCTTAGTCTCCGTGTCTTGTTTGAGGCAGCGTCGCCAGGAAGATCTCCAAACATGCGTGTGCTGGTTATCGAGGACGATCAGGAGACCGCAACTTTCCTCAAGCGGGCGCTGAAGGAGTCAGGCCATGTCGCCGAATATGCGGGCGACGGCCAGACCGGGCTCGAGCTTGCCAGAGCAAACGCCTATGACGTGCTCATCGTCGACCGCATGCTGCCCAAATGCGACGGGCTGACGGTGATCGGAGCGCTGCGCGCCGAGGAGATCAGGACCCCGGCGCTGATCCTGAGCGCGCTTGGCGAGGTCGACGACCGGGTCAAGGGCTTGCGCGCCGGCGGCGACGACTATCTCACCAAGCCCTACGCATTCAGCGAGCTGCTCGCCCGCATCGAGGCTCTGGCGCGGCGCACGTCTCCCGAGGAGGGGAGCACGCGCTTCATGGTGGGCGACCTCGTGCTCGACCGCCTCTCGCACAAGGTGACGCGCGCGGGCGAAGCTATTATGTTGCAGCCGCGCGAGTTTCGCCTGCTCGAATATCTGATGAAACATGCAGGTCAGGTGGTGACGCGCACCATGTTGCTCGAGAATGTATGGGATTATCATTTCGACCCGCAGACGAATGTCATCGACGTCCACATTTCCCGGCTTCGGTCCAAGATCGACAAAAACTTCGGAAACCCCCTCCTGCACACGGTCCGCGGCGCCGGCTATACCATCCGTGACAGCGCTCACTAAGCTCTTCCGGACCACCACCTTTCGCCTATCGCTGACCTATCTTGCGCTGTTCAGCGCCGCCGCGATTGTCGCCATCGCCTACATCTATTGGAACACCACGGTTCTGCTCTCGCGGCAGCTCAACCAGACCATCGACGCCGAACTCAAGGGGCTCGCCGAGCAGTACCGGGCAGGGGGGCTGGAACAACTCGTCCGCACCGTCGCCGAGCGCAGCGGCACCCCCGGCAACAGCCTCTATCTCGTGGCCGATAGCGAAGGCCGCAGGCTCGCCGGCAATCTCAGCGCCGTGTCGCCCGATCTGTGGAACAGCCTCGGTCCGGTCGAATTCGTCTATCGGCGCCCGGCGCCGGGGGGCGTCGAGAACAGGCTCGCCTTCGCCAATGTGTTCCGGCTGCCGAGCGGGTACCGGCTGATCGTCGGCCGCGACATCGAGGACCGCCGCGAGCTTGCGCGCATGGTCCGCTCGGCCATGCTGTGGGGGCTCGGGGTGATGGCCGTGTTCGGCATCGGCGGCGGCTATTGGGTGAGCCGCAAGCTGCTCGCCCGCATCGATGCTTTGTCCGCCACCACCCGCACCATCATGGAGGGCGATCTTACGGGACGCCTTGCGGTCAACGGCTCGGGCGACGAGCTCGACCGTCTCTCCGAGAGCCTCAATCTGATGCTCGCGCGCATCGAGCAGCTCATGGCGGGCTTGCGCGAGGTCTCCGACAATATCGCCCACGACCTCAAGACGCCGCTCAACCGCCTGCGCAATCGCGTCGAGGCGGCGTTGCGCGAGCCTTACGGCGAGCCGGTCTATCGCGAAGCTCTGGAGCGGACCATCGAGGAGGCAGACGGGCTGATCAAGACGTTCAATGCGCTCCTCTCGATCGCGCGGATCGAAGCCGGCGCCGGCGGAGACAACCGGGAGACGCTCGATGTGTCGGCGCTGTTGCGCGACGTAGCCGAGCTTTACGAGCCGGTCGCAGAGGAACGCGGGCTGGTGCTGAAGGCTGAGGCAGAAGCCCCTATCTTCATCCGCGCCGATCGCCAGCTGCTCGGCCAGGCCATCGCCAATCTCATCGACAACGCCATCAAATATGGGACGACAGAGGTGGCACCGGGCGGCACTGGCGCGAAGCCTGAGGTTGAAGTAAGCGCCAAGGCCAAGGGACCAATTGCCGAGATCATGGTCACCGACCGGGGGCCAGGCGTGCCGGTTTCCGACCGCGAGCGGGTGCTCGACCGCTTCGTCCGGCTCGAAGCGAGCCGGTCGGAGCCGGGCAGCGGATTGGGTTTGAGTCTTGTCGCGGCCGTGGCGCGGCTGCATGGTGGCAGCCTGAGACTCGAGGACAATGAGCCCGGGCTCAGAGTCATCCTCGCTTTGCCGATAGAGGGCGAGGCGCTTGTCAACGGGGCGCCTCACCAGGCGCCCGCGGGAGCAGAGATCAGGCCGGCGTGACGGCGTTCTTCGAGCGCATCACCGAATGCCCGCGCGTCTACGATGCGGCGCGGGGCGCCGACGTGCTTGAAAGCCTGACCAAGGCGTTTGGCGATGCTTCCGATCTCGCCGCTGCCGCCAAGCTCCTTGCCGAGACGCCGAAGGTCAGGGAGCTGCTCGCGGCCTCCTTTTCCGGCTCCCCCTATCTTGACGTCGCTGGCGTTGCGCGATCCCGCAAGTCTCGCCGAATGCCTGTTGCGCGATCCCGACGCGCATCTGGCGGAGGCGCGTGCTGCGCTCGCCGCAGCGGTTGCCAAAGCCCCCACCGCGCCGGAGGTCATGGCGCTGTTGCGGCGGTTCAAGCGCCGCATGGCGCTCCTCACGGGGCTTGCCGATCTTGGCGGCGTGTGGCCGACGGAGGCGACGCTAGAGGCCATGAGCGCCGCCGCCGATGCGGTGCTGGAGCAGGCGACGGCGTTTCTCTTCCGCAAGGCGCGCGAGTCCGGTCAGCTCACGCCGCAAGCGGACGCCGCGTCGCCCGCGCCGGGCTATTTCATCATCGCCATGGGCAAGCTCGGCGCCTTCGAGCTGAATTATTCGAGCGACATCGACATCATCGTCTTCTACGACGCCGAGCGCGCGGGGCTTAAGCCGGACATCGAGCCGTCAACCTTCTTCGTGCGGCTGACCCGCGATCTCGTGCGTCTCCTCCAGGAGCACACCGCCGACGGCTATGTGTTCCGCACCGATCTCAGGCTCCGGCCCGACCCGGGTGCGACCCAGATCGCGCTCTCGATCGAAGCGGGACTCACCTATTACGAGAGCTTCGGCCAGAACTGGGAACGGGCCGCCCTGATCAAGGCGCGGGTCGTTGCCGGCGATGTCGAGGCGGGCGAGGAGTTCCTGCGTCAGCTCGCTCCCTTCGTCTGGCGGAAATATCTCGACTTCGCGGCCGTCGCCGACATCCATGCCATGAAGCGGCGCGTGCATGCCTTCAAGGGCCACGGCGCCATCGCGGTGGAAGGGCACGACATCAAGCTCGGGCGGGGCGGTATCCGCGACATCGAGTTCTTCGCCCAGACCCAGCAGCTCATCGCCGGCGGCCGTCATCCCGAGCTCGAGGACCCGCGGTACGATCGAGACGCTCAAGCGCCTCGCCGGGGGCGGCTGGATTACGGAGGAGTCGGCAAGCGAGCTTACCGAGGCCTATCTTTTCCTGCGCCGCATCGAGAACCGGCTGCAAATGGTCGGCGACCAGCAGACCCATATCATTCCGGACGAGCGGGAGGAGCTCGACCGCGTCGCCAGGCTTTCGGGATTTGCCGATACGAATGAATTCGGTGACGCGCTGCTTGCCCAGTTCAAGCGGGTCGAAACGCATTACGGGGCTCTGTTCGAGAAGCTGCCCGAGATGCCGAGCTCAGCCCCGAGCCTGGTCGTTGCAGCCGACGAGGGAGACCCCGCCGCCTTGGCCAGCCTCGAGCGCCTCGGCTTCCACAATCCGCAGGCTGCAATCGCCGCCATCCGCGCCTGGCAGTCGGGCCGCTATGCCGCGACCCGAAGCGAGCGGACGCGGGAGCGGCTGACCGAGTTTCTGCCCTCCCTGCTCGATGCCTTCGGCCGCACCGCCGAGCCCGATCTCGCGCTTGCCACCTTCGACAGGGTGATCGCCGAGATGCCCGCAGGGCTACAGCTCTTCTCCCTGCTTGCCGCCAATCCCAGCCTGCTGAGGCTGGTCGCCGACATCATGGGGACGGCGCCGCGGCTCGCCCGCATCATCGGGCGAAGGCCGCGCCTGCTCGACGCCGTGCTCGACCCCGGCTTCTTCGGCGCGGTGCCGACCCCCGCCAAGCTGAAGGAGCTGGTCGGAGCCGCGCTCGCCGAGGCATCCGACTATCAGGACGCGCTCGACCGTGCGCGCATGGTCGGCCGCGAGCAGGCCTTCCTCATCGGTGTCCGGGTGATCTCGGGCACGCTCTCGGCACGGCAGGCGGGAGCCGCTTATGCCGGCCTCGCCGAGACGCTGATCGAGGCGCTTGCCGAGAGGGTCGAGGACGAGCTTGTCCGCACCCATGGGCGGATGCCGGGAGGGCAGGCGGCCGTGCTCGCCATGGGCAAGCTCGGGGGTCGGGAGATGACGGCGGGCTCGGACCTCGATCTGATCATCGTCTATGATTATGAGGGCGACGGCGCCCAGTCCGATGGGCCGCGGAGCCTTCCCGGCACTCAATACTACACGCGCTTCACCCAACGCCTGATCGCGGCGCTCTCGGCCGAGACCGCGGAGGGCTCCCTCTATCAGGTGGACATGCGGCTCAGACCCTCGGGCAGTCAGGGCCCGGTCGCGACCAAGCTTTCAAGCTTCATCGCCTATCAGAAGGGCTCGGCCTGGACCTGGGAGCATCTTGCGCTCGCCCGCGCGCGCTTGGTTACGGGCCCCGCCTCCCTGCGGCGGCAGATCAACACGACGATCAGGGAGGTGCTGTCCCGGCCGCGCGACCGGGCCGCGGTGGCGGCCGAGGTCAGGACCATGCGGGCCAAGATCGCCGACGACAAGGGCAGCGCGGATATCTGGGACTTGAAGCAGGCGCGCGGGGGCCTGATCGATCTCGAATTCATCGCCCAGTTCTTGCAGATCGTGAGCGCAGCGGAGCATCCGGAGGTCCTCGACCAGAACACCGAGCTGGCGCTGACCAAGCTTTCGGCGGCCGGCGTGCTCATCCCCGGCGACGCCGAGATCCTGGTGCCGGCGGCGCGGCTCTATCACACGCTGACCCAGGTGCTCAGGCTTTGTCTCGACAAGCCGTTCGTGGCCGGCGAGGCCCCACGCGCGCTGAAAGACCTGCTGGCGCGGGCATCGGACATGCCGGACTTCGCCACGCTCGAATCCTCGCTGACAGACACGCTTGCCGCCGTACACGAGGCCTTCGACCGCATCGTCGGTTGATTGGGGAGCCAGCGGCTCAATCGCGTGGTGTCGTGCGCGCCTTCATTGCTCTACTCAACGCGACGAAGGCTGCTTGAACCTGCTTGAACAAGCGTGGCGGTAGAAAGCCGTAGGCATAGCTTCCGTCCGCGCGCTGCCTGAGATCATATCCGGGCCGCAGGAATTCGTTTCCTTCGGCAACGACAATCCAGGATGGCTCGTCGTCGAGACCGAGATGACCCCTAACGCCTGCGGGAATCTCGATCACCCAACCTTCGTTTTCCGGCTTGCGATGAGTAATGGGCAGGACAGTGACGATGCTCGCGCCCTTCTGCTCGTCTTCGACGCAAAGCACGATGACGCTTGGCCGGTCTTTGCGGCCTTCTTCTTTGCCCTCCGCGTGCTCGTAATGCCACAGATAGGCGTAGTTGACAACAAGGCCGGGCTCCGGGGTGGGAACCGCCATGCGAAAGGGCTACTTCGTCTTCAGTAGAGCATCGAGATGCTTGTGGCGCGGATGCATGCGTGCCTTTGCGATCGCCTCGACTTTCTCGTCGTTCAGCTCTGCCGTGGCGAAGCTTCGCCGCGCGGCCCGCATGCGCTCTCATATTCCTCATATTCATGCGGAGCGATGAAATAGCCCGTGATCTCGCCATGACTGGTGACTGGGACCGCGCCACGCTGTGCTTGTACGCGGTAGCGGCCGAAATTGCGGACGAACTCGGAAGCGGGCACGGCGGCGGAGTAGGTCTTTGAATCCATGGGTTGGCTCCTCGGATACTCTACACAATATAAGACAATTACACAAAATCTGCAAGTTGCGTCGCGACGGGAAAACGGTGTGGATGGCCGGTTCAAGCGCGGCCATGACGAACCGAAGGAGCAGGGAGGTAGCGATCAGGCGGTGGCGGCGAGGTTGCGCTCTTCCTCGGCGATCGCCGGCTGCGTCGGCAGCGTGCAGGTGACGGTCGTGCCCTGACCCTCGCGGCTCGTAATGCGCAAGGTCCCGCCATGCAGCTCGACCAGAGCGCGGGAGATGGCAAGGCCAAGCCCGCTCCCTTGATGGCTCTTGGAGAACTGGTTCTCGACCTGCTCGAAGGGCTTGCCGAGCTTGGCGATGTCGGTCTCGGGAATGCCGATGCCGGTATCCTTGATGGCGATCTTCACGTGGCCGCGCGAGCGCGACAGGTGCACGTCCACGCTGCCGCCGTCGCGGGTGAATTTGACGGCGTTGGAGAGCAGGTTGAGGAACACCTGCTTGAGCGCGCGCCGGTCGGCCTCGAGCATCAGATGCTGCGGCCCGTGGCGGTCGAGCGTGATGTTGCGCTCGGCGGCGGCCTGGCTCACCACCTTCATGCTGTCCTCGACGATATCGGCCAGATCGATGCTGCCGGCGTCGAGGGACATGCGGCCGGCCTCGATCTTCGACATGTCGAGGATGTCGTTGATCACTTCGAGCAGATAGGCGCCGCTGGCGAAGATGTCGCGGGCATATTCCTGATATTTGGGGTGGCCGAGCGGGCCGAATAGAGCCTGCTGCATCACCTCCGAGAAGCCGATCACGGCATTCAAGGGCGTGCGCAGCTCGTGGCTGATATTGGCCAGGAACTCCGACTTGGCGCGGTTGGCAGCCTCGGCGCGGTTCTTCTCCAGCGCATATTTCTCGGCGAGATCGACGAGCTGCTGCTTCTGCTGCTCAAGCTCGCGGCGCGAGAGCCTGAGTTCGGCGACGCTCGCCCGGAGCTGCTGCTCGCTGTCGGCGAGGCGCTGCTGGCTCTCCTTCAGCACGGTGATGTCGGTGCCGACGCTGACATAGCCCCCGTCGCGCGTGCGGCGCTCGTTGATGTGAAGCCAGCGGCCGTCCTCGATCTGCGCCTCGTAGGTGCGGCTATCGTCGTCGTCGGTGCCGGCGACGGCTACGCGCTTAGAGACGATCGGCTCGGAGGCCGCGGCGATGACCTCGTCATAGGGGCTGCCCGGACGGACCATATCGTCGGGGAGGCCATGGAACTGCTGATATTTGCTGTTGCACATCACCAGCTGATTGTCTTTGTCCCACAGCACGAAGGCCTCGGAGATCGTCTCCACCGCATCGCGGAGTCTCGCATTTTCGTCGGCGGAGCCGGGGGTGACGTCGTGGTCGGCGATCACGGCGATGCCGGTGAGGCACGGCTCCCGATCATGCAGGCTGCGGGTGATGTGGCCGCGCAGCCTCAAGCCGACCCAATGTCCGTCGGCATGGCGCAGCCGGAAACATCCGTCGAATAGGGACGCGCCCTCCCGGAGATGCCGGTCGATCTCGCCGCGCAAATCGTCATTGGGATGCAGCGCCTGGGAGATGACGCGAAAGGCCATGGCCTTATCCTGCGGCGCCAAACCGAGCAGCCGGTACATGGGCGCCGACCACTGCACGTGGCCGCGGGCGAGGTTCCAGCGCCAGACGCCGCAGCCCGGCAACGCCTCGGTCAGCTCCTTGGCTAGGGCGCCGCCGTCCTCGCGCGAAGCGGTCGGAGCGAGGTACCAGAGGCCGCCCGCGAGCAGCGCGAGCACGAAGCCCGTCAAGACGAGGAGAGTGATCTCGAGGCGTGCCGCGCGCCGCCAATCGGCGAGCGCCGCTCCGACCGGCTGGACGAAGGCCAGTTGCGCATCGGTTTGCGCCACGTCGCGAACCGTGACGATGGCGTCGGTGCCGTCGAGCAAGGTCATGCGCAGCACGCCGGCTTCGGCCCCGAACGTGGTGAGGGGCTGTTGCGGCCCCAGGATGGTGAGAAGATTGCCCGAGCGCGAGCCGTCGAGCGGGGCGCGGCCTTGGATCTGGCCCTCGGCGTCGGCCAGGAGGGCAGTCCGGCCTTCGGCGGTCGCGCCCTTCGGCAGGCTCTCGGCGAGAGCGCTCTGCCAATTCGTGCTCGAGCTGAGCGTCTTGTCCTTGAGGCTCAACGAGGCATTATCGGCGATCAGGGCAAGCTGGTGGCGCGCCGCGTCGAGGCTCGCGCGCTTGCCATGGATCAGTTGGAAGGTGAAGCCAATCAGGGCAACGGTGGCAAAGCCCGCGAGTAGAAGAGGCACGAGCCGGCGCAGCAGCTCGGCATTGGGAAGATGGCGGCCGACGATCGCGCGGAGATCCTGCCAGTGCGGCCCCGCGAAAGCAAATCCCTCACGCGCAGAATGCGCCCGCGCCATTCGGTCCCCCTCTGACGTTCTCCTGCTTCGAGCCGGAGAAGTGCCGCATCTCCGAATCGCCTGGTCATCATTGGAATCGATGAAGGCGGCGGCTGTCCAGAAGAAACCTGTGGAAATTCGGTTAATAACCCGTTGACGACGCCCGACTCTAAGCGGCGTCCAGGGTCTTGGTCACGATCTCGTAGCTGTCGGTCGAGAGCGGTTTGGCGGCCAGATCCTCGAGGACGGCCTTGGCGCGAGCCTGTCTTGTGGGCTCGAGAATGCGCCAGCTTTCAAAGGCGCCGAGCAGGCGCGCGGCCACGTGCGGGTTGAAACGGTCGATCTCGAGCGCCTGGCCGGCGAGGAGTTGATAGCCCGCGCCGTCGGGCCGGTTGAAGCCGGTGGGGTTGGCGTGGGCGAAGCTTCCGATCAGCGCACGGATGCGGTTCGGATTCTTCAGCGAGAACTTGGGGTGGGAGAGGAGCGCCCGCACGGTCTCGACCGAGTCGGGCCTGGCGGCCCGCGCCTGCACGGCGAACCATTTGTCGAGAACGAGGGGTTCGTCCTGCCAACGCGCATAGAAATGAGCGAGGAGGCCGTCGCGCGCCGGGCCCTGCAAATGGGAGAGGATGGACAGCGCCGCGATGGCGTCGGTCATGTTGGAAGCCTTGCGGTAGTGCCGTTCGGCGCGTCCGATCTCGGAGACCTCGCCGGTCGCCACCAGAAGGTCGAGGGCGGCGCTGCGTAGCGCGCGCCGGCCTGCGCTCTCGGGATCGGGCGAATAAGGCCCGCTCGGCGCGGCACGCTCGTAAAGCTCGGCTAAACTTTCCCGTGTCTCGTTGCCGATCATGGCGCGCAAGGTCTCGCGGGCCTTGTGCACGGCATCGGTATCGACTTTGCGGGCAAGCTCCCGCGCGATGTCCGATTCGCTCGGAAGCTTGAGGAACTCGGCGCGATAGGCCGGCAGCAGGCTCGCGTCGCTCGCCGTGGCGCCAAGCGCGTGCGCGAGCCGCGCGGCCTCTTTTCCCCTCACCAGCTGAAGACTACCGCCGCGCGCAGCGGCGGTGAGGAGGTTGACGGCGTAGGTCTGCGCCGCCTGCCAGCGGTTGAACGGGTCGCTGTCATGCATCATCAGGAACTCGATCTGGTCAGCATCGAGACTCGTGGTGAGACGGACCGGCGCCGAGAAGCCGCGCAGCAGGGAGGCGGTGGGCGGCGAGGGAATGTCGCGGAACTCGAAGACTTGCTCGCGTGCCGTCACTTCGAGCAAGCCGTCGGACAAGGGCCCTCCGCCGTCGAGCCGCAAGGGAAGCTCATCGCCGTTAGAACCGATGAGGCCGACCTTGAGGGGGATCAGCATCGGCTCCTTCTTGGTCTGGCCGGGGGTGGGGGGCACGACCTGGCTCACGGCGAGCCGCGCGGTCTTGGCATGCGGATCATAGTCGAGCGAGCAGGCAAGCTCGGGCGTCCCGCTTTGGGTATACCAGAGCATGAATTGAGAGAGATCGCGGCCCGAGACGTCGGCCATGGCCTCGACGAAGTCCTCGACCGTCACGGCCTCGCCGTCATGGCGCTCGAAATAGAGGTCGAGGCCTTTGCGGAAACCCTCGCGGCCGAGCAGGGTCTGCAACATGCGGCAGACCTCGGCGCCCTTCTCGTAGACGGTCGCCGTATAGAAGTTGTTGATCTCGATATAGGAGGCGGGCCGCACGGGATGAGCGAGAGGCCCGGCATCCTCGGGAAATTGATGGGTCTTCAGCATGCGCACGGCGGCGATGCGCTCGACCGGCCCGGCGCGGGTGTCGCCGGTGAACTCCTGATCGCGGAAGACCGTGAGACCTTCCTTCAGGCAGAGCTGGAACCAGTCGCGGCAGGTGACGCGGTCGCCCGTCCAGTTGTGGAAATATTCGTGCGCGATCACCCCTTCGATCGAGGCGTAATCGGCGTCGCTGGCGGTGTCCGGCCGCGCGAGCACGAGCTTGTCGTTGAAGATGTTGAGGCCCTTGTTCTCCATCGCCCCCATGTTGAAGTCGCTGACCGCGACGATATTGAAGACATCGAGATCGTATTCGCGGCCGAAACGCTCCTCGTCCCAGCGCATGGCGCGCTTCAGGGACTCCATGGCCCAGGCGCAGCGGTCCTCCTTGCCGGGCTCGACATAGATGGCAAGGGCGACCTTGCGGCCCGAGGCGGTGACGAAGCTGTCGGGCACGAAGCAAGATCGCCGCCGACCAGGGCAAAGAGATAAGACGGCTTGGGGAAGGGATCGTGCCAGATGGCGAAGTGCCGCCCGGTGCCGGGGATGTCGCCGTGCGCTACGGGATTGCCGTTCGACAGCAGCACCGGCGTGGTGGCGCGGTCGGCCTCGATGCGCACCGTATAGACGGCGAGCACGTCAGGCCGGTCGATGAAATAGGTGATGCGGCGGAAGCCCTCCGGCTCGCACTGGGTGCAATAGGTTCCGCGCGAGCGGTAGAGGCCGGAGAGCGCGGTGTTCGCGTCCGGGTCGCACAAGGTGACGACTTCAAGGGTGAAAGGCTGCGCCGGAACGGCGGCGATGCTGAGCGAGGCTTCCTTGAGCTCATAGTCCTGGGGCGACAGGGGTTTGCCGTTGAGCGCAAGACTCTGAAGCGTCAGGCTTTCGCCATCGAGCACGAGGGGGCGCCCGCCCGTCGCCACCTTGGGGTTGGGCCGCAATCTGAGCTTTGCGGCGACGCGCGCCGCCTTCGGGTCGAGGGCGACGTCGAGCTCGACCTCCTCGATGAGATAATCGGGAGGGGCGTAGTCTTTGAGGAGTTTGGGCTTGCGGCCGGACTGGTGCATGGACCTGAAACAATCCCTTCACCGTGGCTCTTAGAGGGCAAGGCGCAGAATGCCAAGCCCGAAGCTTGTGCAGTGTCGTTGCGGGGAAACACCACTCTCTTGTCATTGCCCGGCTTGACCGGGCAATCCAGTAACCCCTGCAACAGCCCATGACGAAGCACGGTGGGTACCGGATACCCGCTTTCGCGGCTATGACAGCTGGATGGAGGTCCGGTACTTTGACCGGACGTGACGTGCTAGCCGGAGACTTCGCTGATGATGCGCCGGGCGATCTGGGCGAGCTTGGTCAAGTCGTCGCTCAGATTCTCGGGCTCCTGCTCGGCGTGCTCGAGGAACTCTTCGAGCAGCTTCATGAGCATCGGCGCCCGCACGATGACTTCGGCCTGGCGCTCGATGCGATAGGGATCGAGGTCGTATTCGGCGCCGGGGACCCGCCAGCCGCCCCAATCGCGCTCGGTCGTCACAATCATGGGATGGGTGCCGGGGTGAGGGTGATGCCCGCACTGCTCGGCGCTTTTCCAGCGGTTGTGGCCGCGCAGGATGCGCCAGGTTCCGCCGAGGCCATTCGCGGCGTTGACCTGGAGCGCGACCGACTCCTCTTCCAGCTCGTCTTGCGCGAACTCGCGCCCCATGCCGCAGTCGTAAGCGATCTTGATCGGCTCTTCGCAGCCCTTCACCCATTTCGGCACCACGGCCTCGACATGGGCCCAGGTGCCGACCGGCTTCACGAACACGCGCTGCGACTTGTGGTACTTGGCTTTTGCCATAGTGACGCCCTGCTTGGGAGCCGAAGCTCCACGAGAAGGGTTAAACGACAAAAGTTAAAATTGGCCTCGCTCCGGCCTGGCGGTGCTGAAGGCCCGCTTCGGAGAGATCAATAAGGGATTTGATTCCGCCACGCAAATCGGTGGTATACCTCACGCCGACCAGGAGGCTGCAGCGACCGCCCCGCCGCTAGTCCAGATCGGCGTTGCGCAAGCGGAGCGCGTTGCCCACCACCGAGACGGAGGAGAGGCTCATGGCGGCAGCGGCGATGATCGGCGACAGCAGGATGCCGAAGAAGGGGTAGAGCACGCCCGCGGCGATCGGCACGCCGAGCGCGTTATAGACGAAGGCGAAGAACAGATTCTGCTTGATGTTGCGCATGGTGGCGCGGGCGAGCTTGACGCCGCGCACCACGCCGCGGAGATCGCCCTTGAGCAAGGTGAGCCCTGCGCTCTCCATGGCCACATCGGCGCCGGTGCCCATGGCGATGCCGACATCGGCCTTGGCCAGCGCCGGCGCGTCGTTGATGCCGTCGCCGGCCATGGCGACGACCTGGCCCTTCCGCTGCAAGCTCTCGATGAGCGTGAGCTTGTCCTCGGGCCGGAGGCCTGCATGCACCTCGTCGATGCCGAGCCGCGCCGCCACCGCCTTGGCGGTGGTCTCGTTGTCGCCGGTGGCCATCACGATCTTCAAGCCGAGACGATGGAGCTTGGCGATGGCCTCCGCGGCGGTTGGCTTGATCGGATCGGCCACGGCGACGAGGCCGGCAAGCTTGCCGTCGGCGCCCAAAAACATCACCGTCTCGCCCTGCTTGCGCCTCGCCTCCGCAGCTTGGGCAAGCGGCGTCACGTCGACGCCGAAACTCTCCATGAGCCGTGCGTTGCCGAGCGCGGCCATGCGCCCGCCGACGCCTCCCTTTACCCCCTGGCCGGTTACGGCCTCGAAGCCCTCGACCTTGGCGGGCTTGAGACCGCGCTGCTCGGCGCCGCGAAGGATCGCCGCCGCAAGGGGGTGCTCGCTGCCAGCCTCGAGCGAAGCGGCAAGAAGCAGCACCTCGTCGGGCTTAAAGCCTGGCGCGATCTCGACGCCGGTCAGCGCGGGCTTGCCTTCGGTCAAGGTTCCGGTCTTGTCGGCGATAAGGGTGTTGACCGAAGCCAGCCGCTCGAGCGAAGCGGCATTGCGCACCAGCACGCCGGCCTTGAGCGCCGCGACCCGTGGCCACCATGATGGAGATCGGCGTGGCAAGGCCGAGCGCGCAGGGACAGGCGATGATGAGCACGGTGACAGCAGCGACGAGCGCGTAAGCAAGCTGGGGCGCCGGTCCGAAGACGAACCAGGCGACGAAGGCGAGCACGGCAACGGCGATCACGGCCGGCACGAAATAGCCCGAGACCGTATCGGCGAGGGCCTGAATGGGCGCACGTGAGCGCTGCGCCTCCGCGACCATGTCAACCACCTGGGCGAGCGTGGTCTCGGCGCCGGTGCGATCGACGCGCATGTCGAAGCTGCCCCTGCCGTTCAGCGTGCCGCCGGTGACGCGGTCGCCTCAAGGTCTTCTCCACCGGAATGGGCTCGCCGGTCAGCATGGACTCATCGACCGCGCTCCTGCCTTCGATGACCGTGCCGTCAATGGGGATCTTGTCGCCGGGCCTGACCCGCAAGACGTCGCCCACCTTGACCGAGGCGAGCGGCACCGTCTCGGTCTTGCCGTCCTTCAGCACAAGCAAAGCGGTCTTGGGCGCAAGGTCGAGCAGGGCGCGGATGGCGCCGCCGGTCTTCTCGCGGGCCCTGAGCTCGAGCACCTGGCCGAGCAGCACCAGCGCCACGATGACGGCGGCAGCCTCGAAATAGACCGGGATCAGGCCGTGGGCGTCCCGCATGCCGGCGGGGAAGAGACCCGGGGCCACGGTGGCGACCAGGCTGTAGAGGAACGCGGCCCCCGTGCCGAGCGCGATCAGGGTGAACATGTTGAGCCAGCCTGAGCGGATCGAGGCGAACCCGCGCACGAAGAACGGCCAGCCGCACCACAGGACGGCCGGGACAGCAATGACGAGCTGCGAGCCATTGCTCGGCCTTCGGTGAGAGGAAGGGGAGGAGATCGACGCCGAAGACATGAGCGCCCATGTCGAGGATGACGAGCGCGAGCGAGAGCGGCACAGCGACAGAGAGCCGCCGGCGTGAAATCGACCAGCTCGGGATTCACCGTATCTGCTCGGGCGGCACGCCCATGGGCTCGAGCGCCATGCCGCAGATCGGGCAGTGCCCAGGCCCCTCCTGCACGATCTCAGGATGCATCGGGCAGGTGTAGAGGGTGCCGCGCGGAAGAGGCTCCGGCTCGCCCGCTCTTATCGAGATAGCGCTCGGGGTCGGCGGCGAATTTGATGCGGCAGCCTTCGGAGCAGAAATAATAGGTGTGGCCGTGATGATCGTAGGTGGGCTTGCCGGCATGGGGATCCACCGTCATCCCGCAAACGGGATCGATCGCCATAGCTGTTTCTGCGCGGTTCATGGAGCAAGACCTTGGCGACGCTTAACTGCGTTGAGGCACCAATAATCAACAGGAGCGCGGTCCAATCCCATTGTCATTGGGGGCTTGCGGTGAAAATCTAGGCACGGCCGAGTCGTGAAGAGTGTCCCTACCTCGTCTCAGCCCAAGCTCGGTTACGCCTCGACTATATGGGTTCCGCGTCTCGCCGCCGCCATAGGATTCCACAGCATGCTGAAAGGTTTCCTTATCGCTACCCTGCTCGTGGCCGCAGGCGCTGCCGGTCTCGGCGCTGGCTATGTCCTGTGGGGCTGTCCGACCCGATTGGTACGCGGTCGATGTCGCCAAGCTGGGCAAAGGCGCCGAGAACGACCTCATCCGCTACGGCAGGGAGCTGATCGTCAACACCCCGCGCCATATCGGCAAGAAGCGCGACCGATCCAGCCATGCGCTACGCCGGCAACGATCTCGCCTGCCAGAGCTGCCATCTGAATGCGGGGCTCCAGCCCTTCGCGGCGCCCTTCGTCTCCACCTTCGCGACCTTTCCCATGGTGGTCGACGACCGGGTGCTGACCCTGATCGACCGCATCAATGGCTGCATGAGGAGGAGCATGAACGGCAAGGAGCTGCCCGACGAAGGTCGTGAGATGGAGGCGATCATCGCCTACTTCAAATTCGTGGGCAAAGGCACGCCTGAGGGCGTGCGCATCGCCGGCATGGGGCTCAGGCCCTTCAGCGCCGCCGGCTGAGCCGCCGGATGCAAGACGCGGAGAGACGGTCTACGCCAAGCTTTGCGTCAATTGTCACAAGGAGGACGGCCAGGGGGAGCCTAGCCCGAGCCCCGGCGTCGGCTATACCATCCCGCCGCTCTGGGGGGAGGCGAGCTTCAACGCCGGTGCCGGCATGGCCAAGACCGCCTATGCCGCCTCCTACATCCACGACAACATGCCCTTCGGCATCGATTACCAGACGCCGGTGCTCACCGTGCAGCAGGCTTGGGACGTGGCGGCCTATATGATCTCGAAGCCGCATCCGCCGGCGCCGCCCGAGACTGCGTCGGAGCTGCAATAGACGCGATCAGGCGCACGGCCGCTCGAGGATGCGCGCGGTCCGCAAAGCGGATGATCGCCTTGCTCAATTCCTGCGGCCGATCGAGCGCCAAGAAATGCCCGCCGCGGCTCTAGCGTCGTCATTTGGACGCCTGGTGATCAAGCTCGCGATCATGCTCGCGCTCGGACGGCCTTGCCCAATCCCGATCCCCCCAGATGAGCAGAACCGGCACATCGATGCGGCCGTAATCCTTGGTCGCGGTCTCCCAGCTTGCCGCGTTGCGGAGCAGGCTGAGGAAGGCGCGATAATGGCCCGGGCGATTGCCGACCAGATACATTTCCTTCAGCAGCGCCGGCGGAATGCTGTTCGCGTCGGCAACGCCGCCTTGCAGGACCGCTCTCATAATGAGGAAATTCCTGAGCCGCATCACCGTCTCGCCGATGAAAGGGATGAGCGATGCGTAAGTGACGATCCAGCCGAACAATGAGCTCCGCGCCATTCCGCGGCCTTTGGCATAGTCGTAGGGATTGATGGCGATGACCCGCGCGACACGCGGGTTACGCCGGGCGGCGATGATGAGGGCGATTGAGCCCCCGATCGAGACCCCGGCGAGGGTGACGTCGCGCAGATCGAGCCGGTCGAGAAAGCCTTCAACCGCATCGGTAAAGAAGGCCGCGTCATAACTAGCCTTCGGAATGTCCGAATAGCCGTGGCCCGGATAGTCCAAGGCGTAGACGGTGAAGTGCTTGGAGAGTTCCGGCACCACCTTCTCGAACAGGTCCAGTTGCGTTCTGAGCGTGTGGAGCAGGACGAGCGCCGGACCTTTACCCGTCTTGATGTAGCGGAGCTTGTGGCCGCCGACCTCTATGGTGTCGATCGGGATATTCGGCGCCCACCGCAATTTTGCCGGCGCCCTGCGGCTTCGGCCTGAGGGCCTCAACCACGAATGAGGCGAGCCACACGCCGATTCCAACCGCCGCGAAAACGATCAAAGCCGATAGAATTGAATCCATAGAAGCATCCTCCTAGGCATCGACGGCGACATCGCCGCTGATCTCGGCCTGGCAAGCCAGGATGTACCCCTCCGCCTTCTCCTCGCCGGTGAGCGCGTCCTCGACGGGCATCCGCACGGAACCCGAGCTTAGCTTCACGCGGCACGAGCCGCATGTTCCCGAGCGGCAGGCGTTATCGATGAAAATCCCGGCCTCGTCGGCGGCATCGAGGATGGTCGATCCCGCGAGCACGGGCGCCGACACGTCCGACGCCTGAAAGAAAACGCTTCCGGCAACCTCGGTAGCAGCAGAGCCTCTTGCCGTCGGGTCGCGCTTGATCGTGCCGAAGGCTTCCGTCCGAACTTGCCCTTCGGGTAGGCCAAGTCCGATCAGCGCAGCCTTTACCGCTTCCATCATCGGCGGCGGTCCGCAAATGTGAGCGCGCTGGGATGCGAGGTCAGGAACCAGTTCGGAAAGAAGCGCGGCGTCGATTTGCCCCGTGCGACCAGCCCAGGGCTCATCGTCCGGTCGGCTCATCGTCACCGTGACACGAAGGTTGGGATTGCGAGCCTCGAGCGCGGCAATCTCGTCGCGGAAAATGAAATCGCCGGGCGTGCGGAATCCGAGAATCAAGTGCACCAGGCCGGGCCAGTTGGTCTCGGTCAGATAGCGGGCCACACTCATCATCGGCGTAATGCCGACCCCACCACCGATCAGCAGGATGCTCTCGGCGTCCTTCCCGGTGAAATGGAACGTCCCGCTGGGGGCCTCGACCTCGACTTCATCGCCGGGCTCCAACTCGTCATGCAGCCAACGTGAGACCAGGCCGTGCTCCTCGCGCTTGACCGTGATTTCGATACGGTCGCGCCAGGTCGGGGTCGAGGCGATGGTGTAGGAGCGCTTGGTGGGAACGCCCTCCTGGCACGATATGCAAGGTCAGGAATTGCCCGGGCAGGTAGTCGAACGGGACCTCCGCCCCATGCGTGGACTTAAAGCGGAAGGTCTTGACGTTGTGGGTCACATCCTCCTTCTCGGCGAGGACGAGCTTGCCCAACCACCTGATCTTTCCGGTCGCTTGATCGTTCCTCAGATAGCGCGCCGGCTCGCGCTCTCAGCATGGACGTCTCGGGGATGATTTCCACTTTCTTGTGGCGTACGCGCGCCGACGGAAAGCATTTGCCGAAGGCAAGAAGCAGCCGCGGGTCGCCCTTGATGCGAATCTTTCGTCTGATCAGGGCGAGCGGCAGGTTCTTTTCGCCGGCAAGGAAGCCAAGCCAGGTCTTGGCGTCGGCGGTGACCTTGAGCTCCGCCTTGCCGACCAGGCCGTCCTTGATGTCGATGGTGCGGTTCTCGATCGTGATCGTGGCCTCGCGCTCCTCCGCGCCGGTGAATGTGAAGTGGAAAATGGCGTCGAGGTTGCGCGACTGGTTCGGCTGAAAGACGTAGGGCATGAACTGCAAAAGCCCAGCGATCGACCGCGGCCTGAGGCCGTTACCGACTTGCTTCACCGTCTTGTTCTTGAATTTCCGTCGGGCGACCATCTCGGCATCCGAGCCTTCCACGACATAGACCGGCTCGGCGCGCTCTTGCAGCGGCCTCACGACCTCCTTGAGATGACGCTGCTTATCGTGCAGGTAGGGCCCGATGACGTCCTCGCCGGCCGGACATACGGCCATGCAATAGGCCGACTTGTAATTGGCGCCGTAGCTGAGGCTCTGCCACATCGACGCGGTTTCAGTCTCGTTGATGCGGCCGCGATAGTCGATGGCATCGCGCGCGTCGGCGACCTGCTCGACCCAATCGGAAAAGCCGCCGAGGAACTCGCGATAATTGTGCGTGAAGCAGGAGGAGAAATTGAACGAGCCGTCCGGCCCGATCGCTCCCACGGGGCAGGCCGCAACGCAGAGCTTGCATTCGAGGCAGGGGTTGTACTCGATGGGATGGCCGTACGCGTCGACTTCGAGCTCGACGAGCACGGTGCCCAAGATCACGAAGTTTCCGAATTTCGGGTGGATCAGATTGCGGTGAATGCCCATATGGCCGAGCCCGGCCTCGACCGCGATGGGCTTGTGCGAGACGACCCAGGGTACGTGTCTGGTGCATCTCCATGGGAAAGCCCATGGAGGGATTGACCGCGCGAATGCCTCGCGCCTCGAGCTTGGCGACGATGTCCGCCCCGATCTCGGTAACCTCGTGACCGGCACGATGAAATTCGAGATTGGCGACCGACCGCGGAGCACCGCGCAGCGGCTCACGGGCCATGCGTACGACAAAGCTGAGCAGCGTCTTGGTCCATGGATAATTGTGCAGGATCTCGTCGCGCTGCGGATCGAGGCCGGGGCGGGCGATCTCGACCAGACCGGCATCATGGGCGCCGCAGTCAAGGGCGAGTTGGCGCAGCGCGGCTGCGTCCATTTCCTGAGCGGAGAGCGCGCCCGGCTTCTCGTGCGCCCGAAACCCCGTGCGCTTCACTGTCGGATGATCTTCGAGCTGCATCCTTGGGGCCCCTCAAAAATGATGCGTGCCGTGGCGGCAAGCACGTAACAGGGGAGAACCGTAAGGGGTTCCATGTCACTAGTAGCTATGATATAAAGAGCGACTTGTCAATAACTAGTCACTTGAAGATTTAGCCATTCTGGCTATCTACGGACCCATGGCAAACGGATATGGCCAGGAGGATTGCCCGGTGGCGCGGGCGCTCGACGTGATCGGCGAGAAATGGTCGCTGCTGATCCTGCGCGACCTGTTCCGCAAAGGACCGTTGCGGTTTCAGGCGCTGGAAGCGGGCCTTCCCGGCGTCGCGCCCAATACCCTCTCAGCGCGGCTCAAGACGCTCGAATTGCAAGGCGTGATCGCCACGCGGCTGTACGAGACCCATCCGCCCCGCTACGAATATTTCCTCACCGACAAGGGCAAGGCGCTCGGCCCGGTGCTGAAGGCGCTCTACAATTGGGGCGAGCGCTACCGATAACGAGCCGTGTGCAGGCTGCCGTCTTCTCAGCTGATCAGGGGCACGGACTTCAGCGGGAGCGGATAGAACAGAACGCTCAATCCTTTCGTCTTCCGATATCGGGCATTCCAGCTGGAAACCGTGAAGTTCTGCTCGAGGCGTGCGTGCCTGCTCGAATTGGAATAGATCAGCCTCGCGTCGCCTTTCCCGGCCCCCAGGATCCCCACGTGACCGATATTTCTCTTCTTGCTGCCTTTGATGTTCCTCGTGGGAGAGATAACGATCCCGCCGGGGAGGATATCGGATGCGTTCGAACCCTGTCCGAAGCAGGCCCGAAGCTCGGGCTCAAACACCGCCGTTCCATCGGACTTCGTGATCCACCGGTTAAGCGCATTGTAGACAAGGTTACGAACCGTCCACACGCAGGCCAGGTTGCCGTGGTCCGGGCCAGTCTTCGAACTGAACTTGTTCACTTCGGAGACGACGTAATCGTGCACTTTCTGATGATCGGGACCTGAACTGGCCCGCATTGCATGACAGTGGCCTCGAACTCGAACTGAGGCCGCGCCGCGCCACCCGGAAGACGCGGTCGTTGCATCGAGAATGGTCTCGTTGTCCCAAAATTCGAAATGCTCGCCGTCCCATTTGAATAAGAGTTGCTGGCCGTCAATTCCCCTCTGGGTGACGAGCAAGAACCGGTCGTTCCCCTGCTTGAGCTCAGTCGCCGTGTTCTCGTACTTGTCGGTGTCGTCTAGATATTCCGCTATTTCGGGATACTTTTCCGTCACGCTTGCCATCGGACGATCCTCCCGTAAGCCCGACTTCAAACTCGCCCAATACGCGAGGAGTGGGCGTTTACTAACGTTTGAGGGTATCGTCGTGTCGCGCTCTCGGCAAGGGGACGAGGCCACCGTCCACCCTCCAGGCCACCTTCTTACGGCTTGCCTCCGGGCTTTGTCCGCGCCATGTGATTCGCATGAGCGAGTTTTCGACAACGGCCTTCCGAACCGACGCTCCCATCGCTTCTGCGTGGCGCCGATGATGGAGTGGACCGACCGCCACTGCCGCTATTTTCTGCGGCTGATCTCGCGGCGGATGTTCCTCTATACCGAGATGGTGACGGCCGAGGCGGTGCTCTACGGCAATCGCGAACGCGTGCTCGGCTTCTCCCGCGAAGAGCATCCGGTCGGGCTTCAGCTCGGCGGCAGCGATCCTGAGAAGCTCGCCGCGGCGTCGAAGATCGGCGCCGAGTACGGTTACGACGAGATCAATCTCAATATCGGCTGTCCCTCGGACCGCGTGCAGTCGGGGCGGTTCGGCGCCTGCCTCATGGCCGAGCCCGATCTCGTCGCCAGTTGCGTCGCCGCGATGGGCGAAGCGGCTGCTCTCCCTATTACCGTGAAATGCCGCATCGGCATCGACGACCAGGACGCGGAGGAAAGCCTTGACCGGTTCATCGACCGCGTGGCGCAAGCCGGGTGCCGGACCTTCATCGTCCATGCGCGCAAAGCCTGGCTCAAGGGGCTTAGCCCCAAGGAGAACCGCGACGTGCCGCCGCTCGATTGCGAGCGCGTCTTTAGGCTGAAGCAGCGCCGGGCCGATCTCGAGATCGTGCTCAATGGCGGGATCGGGTCTTTGGCCGAGGCGTGCATGCATCTGCCCCATGTCGATGGCGTCATGCTCGGCCGCGCAGCCTATGCCGATCCCTATCTCCTGGCCGAGGTCGATGGCGCGCTATTCGGATCGAACGAGAGGCCGCCATCGCGGCTCGAGGTGCTCGACGCCTTCGTGCCTTACGTCGAGGCCGAGCTGTCAGGAGGCGCGCGCCTCAATCAAATGACGCGTCACATTCTCGGGCTGTTCCACGGACAGCCCCAGGCGCGCGCCTTTCGCCGCCATCTGGCGGAGAACGCCCATCTCGACGGCGCGGGGATCGAGGTGCTGGAAGCGGCGCGGCGCATCGTTGCAGGTGAGGGCCGCGTCGCGGTGGCCGCCGAGTAGGTCATCGTTAGGAGTGACGCGAGTTCAGCAAGCTCCTCGCCTCTCCCCATCGGGGAGAGGTCGGCCGCAACGCGGCCGGGTGAGGGGGAGCCAACGGTGTGAATTTGACGAGCCTAGCCCCCTCACCCTTCCCGCCATGCGACTTGCGCAGAGCTTCGCTCGCGCAAGGTGGCGGCGGAAAGCCCTCTCCCCACAGGGGAGAGGAGGTTCAAGGGGTGGCTCCGATGTCAGCTGGTTTGGCGTGACGGCTTTCTCCGCTCGACGAGAGCGAGCAGGCCTTGAAGGTCGAGGAAGCGTGCAGTCTGCCTGCAATAGTCGCGATAGGGCGCGCCATAGAGCCGCTTCAGCCAATCCTCTTCGACCAGCGCCATCATGACATAGGCTCCGATCATCACCGTGGACATGGCAATGGTCAGCAGCGAGTTGGCGCCGATGGACAGGCCGACAAGCCCGACGATCGACGCCGTATATTGCGGGTTGCGGCTGAAGCGGTAGAGGCCGCCCGTCACCAGGCCGTCGGCTCCGCAATAGGTGTTGCCGAGGCCGAGATTGAAATAGCCGCAGACGGTGATGAAGAGGCCGATCAGGCCGAGCGGCACGCCGGGAATGAAGCGGGTCCAATCGAGCAAGGGCGTGCTGTTCCAGTCGAGCGCGGCGACGACGAAGGTCAGAACCATGCCGCCGCGAAACAATCCCCAAAAGGTCAGGCTCTGCCAGCTGCCGGGCTCGGGCGTCGGCCAGATGCGGAAGGGCGGAGCGAGCAGAGTGCGCAGCAGGAGAAGATCGAGCGTGACGCCGGCGGCGAGACCTGCTGCGAAGACCAAACTGGTGAAGGACAAATCGATCATGGCGCGCGGGCAAAAAAGCAGATTCGTTTTGCAGATTTGCGACAGTGAGCTGACGGTTCTGTGGCGCTAGCGCTGTGGCCTCCTAGATCTTCTGATTGTACTCGCCCACCTCGGGCTGCTTGGCGAGCTCGGCGTCGATCTCGGCGAAGATCGCCCGCATATTCGCCTCGGAGGTCGGGCTCTCCACCACGACGACGAGCTCGGGCTTGTTGGAGGAGGCGCGCACCAGGCCCCAGGTGCCGTCCTCGAGCACGATCCTGATGCCGTTGACGGTGATGAGCTCGCGGATTTTCTGCCCGGCGAGCTTCCCGCCATTGGCAGCGACTTTCTTGAAATGGTCGACCACGCGGTCAACGACGCGCGTATTTCAGCTCGTCGTCGCAATGCGGCGACATGGTGGGCGACTGCCAAGTGCGCGGCAGCGCCCGCTGCAAATCGGCCAGTGATTTGTCGGGGTTGCGGTCGAGCATGTCGAGCACCGCGAGCGCCGCCACAAGGCCGTCGTCATAGCCCCGGCCTAGCGGCGGATTGAAGAAGAAATGTCCGGACTTCTCGAAGCCGACCAGCGCGCCGGTCTCGTGGCTGTAGCGCTTGATGTAGGAATGGCCGGTCTTCCAGTAGAGCGTCTTGGCGCCGTGCTGCTTGAGCACCGGATCGGTGAGGAAGAGGCCGGTGGACTTCACGTCGGCGACGAACAGCGCGCCCTTGTTGCGGGCGGCGATGTCGCGGGCGAGCATCACGCCGACCTTGTCGGCGAAGATCGCCTCGCCCTCGTTGTCGACCACCCCGCAGCGGTCGCCGTCGCCGTCGAAGGCGAGCCCGAGATCGGCCCCGTGCTCAAGCACGGCATCGCGCGTGGCGTTCAGCATGGCGAGGTCTTCGGGATTCGGATTGTGCGCGGGGAAGGTGTAGTCGAGCTCGCAATTGAGCGGAACGACGGTGCAGCCGAGCTCGGCGAGGACGCGCGGCGCGAAAGCCCCCGCCGTGCCGTTGCCGCAGGAGACGACCACCTTCAAGGGGCGCAGCAATTTCGGCCGCGCCAGAAGATCGGCCATGTAGCGCTCGGCCATGTCGGGCACGAAGATGTAGCGCCCGCCCTCGTTCTGCGGAGCGAACGTCCGCCTTCAGCACGATCTCTTTCAGCGCGGTCATGTCGTCGGGGGCGAAGGTCAGCGGCCGCTCCATCCCCATCTTGATGCCGGTCCAGCCATTGTCGTTATGGCTCGCGGTGACCATGGCGACGCCTTCGACCTCGAGCGCGAACTGAGCGAAATAGGCCGTGGGCGAGAGCGCGAGCCCGATGTCATGCACCTCGGCGCCGCCGGCGAGCAGGCCGGTCATCAGCGCCGCTTTGATCGCCGCCGAATAGGAGCGGTAGTCGTGGCCGACCACGACACGCACCGGCACGCCGCGCGCGCGCATCAGGGTGGCAAGGCCAAGGCCGACGGCTTCGAGCCCGAGCAGGTTGATCTCATCGGGATAGCGCCAGCGCGCATCGTACTCGCGAAATCCGGTGGCCTTGACGAAGGGCAGGCGCTCGAATTCGGCGGTATTGGGAACGAGGTCTTGGCGCGGCTTGGGAAACATGCTGTCCTCTCTAGGCGATTTTCGTCTGCGGACCAACAGCGAGTGGCGCGGCGAGGTTCCCCGCAAGACCTCTATTGGACGAGGATGAGCTCGCTTCCTTGCATCTGGAAGCTTTTTAGCCGGCCCAAGAAGCTCATGCCGAGGAGGTTGGTGGCAAGCGCGCCCTTCTCGGCGACGAGGGCGGGAACGTCGCGGACCGTGATGTCCTCCACGCGCACGCGGTCGAGCGTGACGGGCGCCACGCGGGAGACGCCGTTGGCCGTCTCGACGCGTCCCGAGAAATCGAGCCCCTGCGGCGACAGGCCGAGCCGTGCGGCATCCTCATAGGTGAGAACCACGAGCGTGGCGCCGGTATCGGCCATGAAGGTCGCCGGACGATCGTTGATGGCGGCGTCGAACACGAAATGCCCGCGCTGGTCGGCCTTGAGCCGCACCTCGCCGCCGAAGCCCGCGGACGTTCGCCCCTGCCGGTCGCCTCGGCGCGCAGCTCGGCGATCGACGGCAGCGCTTCCGGCGCCGGGGCCGAAGGCTTGCTTGAGATCGTCGAAGAAATAGAACAAGGCGAAGCCGGCGAGCGCCACGGCGCCCCAGACGAGCGCCTCGTGCAGCACATGTTTGGCGGCCGAACTCATCAATTTCGCGCTCCGGAAAACAGCGGGATTGCGCGACCTAGTTTAAGCATGATCTTTTCGGAAAACTGGTTCCCACTTTTCCGGATCATGCTTTAGCCGCGCAGCGTCAGGAAATCGCCGGAAAATTCATAGGAGCGCAGGCGGCTTAAGAAACTCATACCGAGCAGGCTCTGGGTCAGCGCGCCCGGCTGGGCGACGAGCGCATCCACCTTTTTCCGGTCGAGCGGGCCGATGGCGACCTCATCGAGGCGCACCCGCGCCGCTATGGTGCGGCCATTGGCGGTGATCACCGGCACCCTGATAGGTGAGGCGGCTCACATCGATGCCGGCCTTCTCCGCATCCTCGGGCCTAAGCACGATGGTCGAGGCGCCGGTATCGACGATCATCGAGATCGACTTCCCGTTGATCTTCACGGCGGCGGTGAAATGGCCGTCGAGCCGCTTCCTGATGCGCACCTCCGTCACGCCGCCCGTGCTCTGCTCGACGGTCATGGCGCTGCCGGGCAGAAGCTCGCCCACGACGCGCGCCGCGATCGGCATCAGCTCTTCTTTGTAGGCATAGAGCGTGACGAGGCCGAGACCGAGCGCGAGCCAGGTCACCGCGTCGCGCAGTCATGGCGCCGACGCGGCCGCGATAGCTCCCCAACATGCCGCCGCCGACAAAGACGGCAAGCGCGAGGAGAAGCGCCACATAGCCGAAGGTATCGCTGTCGAGCCCGGCGATCATGCCGGACTCGTTGCGAGACGAGGAGCATGGCGGCAAGCGCCAGAATGAACAGGGCAACCCAAGTCGTCACGCGTTTAGCCTTTCGCCTCCTCGAGACGCTCCTTGCGTGCCTGGAGCGCAGCCATGATGGCACGCCGCTCGGACTCGCTCATCGCCGCCCAGCGGGCGATCTCGTCGATGGTGCGCCCGCAGCCGACGCACAGGCCCGTCTCGCTGTCGAGCAGGCAGATATTGACGCACGGCGTTTCCAAAGGGGGTCTTTGCCGGCTGATGGTCCCTGAGACCTATTGTAGGCGGTGTTGCGACTACGAGCAACGCAGCAGCCGGAAACCAGAAAATCAGAACGGCGCTCAGCTCCGACCATCCCGATTGTCTGGACTGGGTCGTGCTCCTATGCGCCTTCGCGCAATCTCGGACGCGCCAGGCTCTGGCGCGCCAGGCGGCGCGCGCCCTCTCAGGCTGGATCTCGCCGGGCTCGGGGACCCGGGGCAAGGCCTCCATCACCCGCTTGCGCGGGAAGGTGATGATGACCTCGGTGCCGTAGCGGAGCTTGCTCTTCAGCTCGAAGGATCCGTCATGCAGCTCGGTCAAGCCCTTGGTGATGGGAAGGCCGAGCCCGGTGCCGCCTTCGGCCGTCTGATGGGCGAGCGAGCCCTGGCCGAAGCTCTTCAACACCCGCGGGATCTCGTTCTCGGCGATGCCGGGGCCGGTGTCCTTCACGCTTAAGAATTGGCCGCCGGTCGCGGTGCGCCCGATCTTCAAGCGTGACGGTCCCCCCGGTCGGGGTGAACTTGATGGCGTTGGACAGGAGGTTGAGGCAGATCTGGCGGATGGCACGCTCGTCGGCCCAGAGCTGCGGCAGGTCTCGGCTCGAAGGCCTCGACGATCTTAAGACCCTTGTTTTCGGCGCGCAGCCGCATCAGCCGGTGACAGTCCTCGACCACGTCGGCGAGGTCGAGCGGCACTTCGTGCAGCTCGTAGCGGCCGGCCTCGATGCGGCTGATATCGAGAATCTCGTTGATGAGATTGAGCAGATGCTGGCCGCTCTGATGGATGTCGGCGGCGTATTCCTTGTAGGTCGGGTTGTTATGCGGACCCAGGATCTCCGAGCGCATGATTTCGGAGAAGCCGAGAATGGCGTTCAGCGGCGTGCGCAGCTCGTGGCTCATGGTGGCGAGAAAGCGCGACTTGGCGAGGTTCGCTTCCTCGGCTCTCGCGCCGCGCCTCGTCGGAGATCGACTTCGATTGTTCGAGCTCGGCGATCAGCGCGTCCTTCTCGGCGCGAAACTCGAGCATGGAGACGACGGTCGAGTTGAGCCCGTTCATCAGCCAGATGAAGTAGATGTGGACGCCGACCGCCATCGCCGCCATGGCCCAATAGAACGGGTTATCGAGCAGGGCGAAGCGGATGACGATGGCCACCGTCATCGGCAAGGTGCCGGCGTAGACGATCGGCATGACCGTCGAGGCGAACAGCATGCGCATCGAGATGACGACGAGGAGCGAGGCGAAGATGAAGGTGTGGGCCGCCTCGCTTTGCGTGTCGGGGCTGATGAAAGCGACCCCGGCCCAAGTGACGCCATAGAAGAACTCGGCGGCGGTGATCTTGGCGCGCCACATGGGGGTCTGCGCGTCGTCGCGCGGCGCCTTGATGAACTGCCGGCAAAGGCTGATTAAGATGCCCTTGGCCACGAACACGGTGCCGAGCCAGATCAAGAGATCGCGCGGGGGCGCCCAGAACATGGCGCCCATGGCGACGATGATGGCAAGGAGCGGTGTGGTGACGGCGGCCGACAGCTCGTTCCGCACGAACATCAAGCAGGAGCTCGTATTCGAACTCCGGCTTGCCGCCGGATTTGTAGGTGAGCTTCTCGCGCGCCTCTTGCACGCTGCGGGACGCGCGCCGCTTGTGACTGGCAGCTGCCGGAGCGGCTCGTTCCGCCTCCGCTGACGCGCTCGCTGACATGCTGTGCTCGACCCGCAACGACCTGACTGACAAAAAAGCGAGAATGTCCAAAGGCATAAGCCTTTGGGAAGCCTTCGCTAACCCCCTGAAGGCCAGCCTTAAACTATCTGCGGAAATCCCTAACGGTGCGTTTACTCTCGCTCCGTGCTGATACGAGGCTAAGATCTCGCCCCGATGCGACTGACCATCATCGGCTGCGGCGATGCGTTCGGGGCCGGGGGGCAACCTCCAGACCTCGTTCCATGTACGCGGCGCCTCCTCGACCTTTCTGATCGATTGCGGGGCCTCCACGCTTATCGGCATGCGCCGGCTCGGGATTCAGCCTAACGACATCGACACCGTGTTCGTCACCCATCTGCACGGAGATCATTTCGGCGGGCTGCCTTGGCTCTTGGTCGACGCCCTCTATGTGAGCAACCGAAAGCGGCCCCTGGTCGTGACCGGGCCGAAAAGCATTGCGGCGCGCTTCGTCACGGCGGCGGAGGCGCTCTATCCCGGCATCACCACGGCGAAACGGGACTTCGACCTCACCTTCATCGAATATCAGGAGCAAAAGCCGCTCGCGGTCGGCGGCGTCACCGTCGTCCCGTTCGAGGTGAAGCATCCGTCCGGAGCGCCGCCTTACGCCCTCAGATTCGAGCTCGACGGGAAGGTGCTCGCGTTTACCGGCGACACCGGTTGGGTCGAGGTGCTCTGCGCGGTAGCGCGTGGCGCAGACCTCTTCATCTCGGAGTGCTTTCAATACGACGTCGTTCTTCCCATCCACCTCGATTACGCCACCATCGATGCCAATTACCAAAGGCTCGGTGCGAAGCGCGTGCTCCTCACCCATATGGGAGAGGCCATGTTGTCGAACACCGGAAATGTCGATGCCTCGCGCTATGTCATCGCGCATGACGGCATGACGCTCGATCTATGACGGCGCTCCCGGCCGAGCTTGACAGCGTGCTCGCCGCCATCCGTGCCTGCCGTCATTGCGTCGAGGCGCCGCACGGCAAGCCTTTGCCGCATGAGCCGCGCCCGGTCTTGAGGGCAAGCAGCACCGCGCGGCTCGCCGTGTGCAGCCAGGCGCCGGGCACGAAGGTGCACGCCACGGGCACGCCCTTCACCGACCGCTCAGGCGACCGCTTGCGGGACTGGATGGGGGTCACGGCGCAAGAGTTCTACGACGAGGCGCGCATCGCCATCGTGCCCATGGGGTTTTGCTTTCCCGGGCAGGACGCAAAGGGCGCCGATCTTCCGCCGCGGCGTGAATGCGCGAAGCTCTGGCATGGCAAGCTGTTTGCGGCATTGCCGCAGCTCGAGCTCGTGCTGGCGGTCGGCTCTTACGCGCAAGAGTGGCATCTCGGAGAAGCGGCGGGGACGAATTTGCAGGAGACGATGCTCGGCTGGCGGCGAGCATCTCAAGCGCAAGCGGCGTCCCGCGCGTGCTGCCGCTGCCGCACCCGTCCTGGCGCAACAATGCTTGGCTCAGAGACAATCCCTGGTTCGAGAAGGAGCTTCTGCCCGTGCTCCGCCGCGAGGTGCGGCGGCTCTTGTGAAAATACCCTCTTGCGCGCAGTAGAATAATAATCTACTAATCAGGTAGAGATTAGGGCCAGCGTGGAATATAGTTCCAGATCATGCAGGAATTGCGCAAAGATATTGTCGGTGGTCGCCATGCTCGACAGAATGGACCGCAAGATCCTCGACATCCTGCAGAGGGATTGCACCCTGCCGGTAGCCGAGATCGGCAAGCAGATCGGGCTCTCCACCACGCCGTGCTGGCGCCGTATCCAGAAGCTCGAGGAGCTGGGCGTGATCCAGCGGCGCGTCGCGCTTGCTCGACCCCAAGAAGGTCAATGTCGGGGTGACCGTGTTCGTCTCCATCACCACCAGCCATCATACCCAAGACTGGCTCGACCGCTTCCATGAAGCGCTCAAGGACTTTCCCGAGGTGGTCGAGTTCTACCGCATGAGCGGGCAGGTCGATTATCTCTTGCGCGTGGTGGTGCCCGACATCGAGCGCTACGACGCCTTCTACAAGAAGCTCATCGGCAGAATCGAGCTCTCCGACGTGAGCTCGGCCTTCGCCATGGAGCAGATCAAGTATACGACGGCGCTCCCGCTCGATTACGCCGTGGAAGAGAAGAAGGCGTAGGGGCTCAGCTTCAGCGCTTTTTGCTGAACTCTCTGGGACTAGGCGATGGGCGGCGGCGGCAGCCCGTTCTGCGCGCAGGCCGCCTTCAAAGTGTTGAGCATGAGGCAGGCGATGGTCATCGGGCCAACGCCGCCCGGCACCGGCGTGATGGCGCCGGCGATTTCAGCCACCTCCGCGAACGCCACATCGCCGACGATTTTCGACTTGCCGTCCTCGGCCGGAACGCGATTGATCCCGACGTCGATGACGGTGGCGCCGGGCTTGATCCAGTCGCGGCGCACCATCTCAGGCTGGCCGACAGCGGCGAAGACGATATCCCCGCGCCGGCATACGGAAGGCAGGTCGCGGGTCTTCGAATGCGCAATGGTCACGGTCGCGTTCTCCATCAGGAGCAGCTGCGCCAACGGCTTGCCGACGATGTTGGAGCGGCCGATCACGACGGCCTCGAGCCCGGCGAGCGATCCATGCACCTTCTTGGCGAGCATGATGCAGGCAAGCGGCGTGCACGGCACGATGCCCGGCAGGCCGGTCGACAGCAGGCCCGCCGTCAAGGGGTGGAACCCGTCGACATCCTTGGCCGGCGCGATGGCCTCGATCACCTTGCGCGAGTCGATCTGCGGCGGCAGCGGCAGCTGCACCAGGATGCCATGCACGGTCGGGTCATGGTTCAACCGCTCGACCAGCTCCAGCAGCTCGGCTTGGGGGGCCGTCGCCGGCAATTTATAGAACGACGAGCGCATATTGGTCGCGGCGGTCTTGGCGGTCTTGCTGCGCACATAGATTTCGCTCGCCGGGTTGTCGCCCACGAGCACCACTGCCAGTCCCGGCTCGACGCCGTGCTCCGTGATCACGCGCTTGGCGGCGTCGGCGATGTTTTGGCTCAGCTCGGCCGCGATGGCTTTGCCGTCGATCATGCGTGCGGTCATTCTCCTACCTATCCATTCTGCAAAGGGTCAGCCGTTTGCGTTCGAGCCGCGCGATCAGGCTCGACGTGTCCCACCGCCCACCGCCCATCTCCTGAATCTCGGCATAGAACCGGTCGACCAAAGCGGTCACGGGAAGCTCAGCGCCGTTCGTGCGCGCTTCCTCGAAAACAAGCGCGAAATCCTTGCGCACCCAGTCGACGGCGAAGCCGAAATCGAACTTGCCCTCGATCATGGTCTTCCAGCGGTTGTCCATCTGCCAGGACTGGGCGGCGCCCTTGGAGATGGTGTCGATCACGCGTCCGATGTCGAGGCCGGCAAGGCGCGCGAAGTGGAGCGCCTCGGCAAGTCCCTCGATGAGGCCGGCGATGCAAATCTGGTTGACCATCTTGGTAAGCTGGCCGGAGCCCGTTGGCCCGATCAGATTGACCGCCCGCGCGTAGGCAGCGATCACGGGCGCGGCCTTGCGAAAAGCCTCCTCGTCGCCGCCGACCATCACGGTGAGCGTCCCGTTCTCGGCGCCCGACTGGCCGCCCGACACCGGCGCATCGAGCGCGCTCGCGCCGCGTTCCTTGGCGGCGGCATGAAGCTCGCGGGCGATTCTGGCCGAGGCGGTGGTGTGGTCGACGAAGATGGCGCCGCTGCCGAGCGCGCCGAACGCGCCGTGTCGCCCGAGCGTCACCGCGCGGAGATCGTCGTCATTGCCGACGCAGGCGAAGACGAAGTCGGCGCCTTCCGCCGCCTCGGCAGGGGTCGCCGCCAGCCGGCCGCCAAACTGCGCGAGAAAGGCGTCCGCCTTGGCGTGCGTGCGGTTGAACACAACGACGTCGTGGCCCCCGCGGGTCTTGAGGTGGCCGGCCATGGGAAAGCCCATGACGCCGAGCCCGATCCAGGCGACTTTGCTCATTGGCACACCTGCCTGCTTCAGAGGCCAGGCTTGTAACTCATACCCCTCCGCTCGTCATGCCCGGCCTTGTGCCGGGCATCCACGTCTTCGGAACGCAAAAACGTGGATGGCCGGGCCTTCGCCCGCCGAAGCGATGGCTGGTAGGTCAGGCCATTAGGCTTCGGCCCGCGTTGGCGGGACAAGCCCGGCCATGACAAGTCTGAGAGTAAGAGGATAGAGGCTAAGCGATGGGCGCTTCAGGGAAAGCGAGCTGCTCGCGCGCGCGCCACTCATTAGTGACGTAGTTGATGATCAGCGACGTGCGCACGCCGTTGATCGGGCGCTTCTCGAAACCGTGGAAGGTATTGTCCGCGGGCACGAAGATCAAGGCCGCATTGGGCGCGAAGGGCGAGCGGCCGACGCGGTTCTTGTTGGCGTCGTAGATGTCGGTGCCGAGATCTTGATGGCTCGGGTCCTTCGACAGATAGAGCAGCAGGTGAAAGCCTTGACGCCGAGATCGGTATGCGGCTCAAGCCAGAAGCCGTCGATGTCTTGGGCGAACTCGATGCGGAGATAGGTGCCTTCGAGGTTGGTGCCGAATACCTTCTCGATGTGGCTCGTCACCCGCTTGTCTTGAAACGCTTGCGCCACGGCCTCGCAGACGGGGAAGTGCTTGCGGTTGTCGACGTCGAAATATCTGCGCGTATTGTTGTGCAGCTCGCGCTTGCCCGAGACGCCGTCGAGGGACGGCGCGTCGAAGGGGAGCGCCAGCATGTCGTCGACGGTATCGCCGGGAAAACAGGCCTTGAGCGACCAATTGCGATAAGGCTGTTCGGAGCGCTTGGCGCTATCGATGCTTTTGATGAAGTTGCGAACGATATCGTCCGCCCCACTCTTCCCCCGGGGCTCGGCCGAATGCTTGACCGCGACGCTGTCCCTCATGCCGGTCAACTCCCTCTAAATGCGCGAAAATACTGGCCATCCAGCGCCCAGGCGGCCCTCATCTCAGGCTCCATTAGCACCCATTGGCCCCCGCGCGCAAATGCCATGGGTCGTTCGCCTCGCGGCATCGAGCCGCGTGCAGCTGATCTCGATCAGTTGAGATCCACCCAGCGGATGCGGCGCGTCTGCAACTCCTCGGGCGAGGCCTCGTCCTCCTCCGCCGTCATCGCCTCGGAGCGTAAGCATTTCGCGATCAGTTCGAGCAGCGAAGCATGCAGCTCACGCTCGGCGGCAAGCTGGGGCGGGTTCGCGGCGAGGAACGCGAGGATTTCCCCATAATCAGGCATCGGCAACCCCGTTTTTCCCAGCCGAAGGAGGGTGACGAGCCTGTGTGTCAAAACTTTGGCCCCTTGGGCACCAAGGCCCAGGCGGGGCAGGGCGCCGGCGCACGGCCTCTAAGGCTTACGCTCCGAGGCGATAGCGGCCGACGAGGCGCATCGGCGAGCGGCCGCCTCCGTCGCCGAACAGCGACAGGCCGTCGACGGTGACGCCGGACGCGCAGATCTCCTCGAGCACGGGCCAGAGCGCCTGCGCCACCCGCTCGAGATGAGCGGCGTCGAGCGGGCCGGTGAGCGTGATCGAAAAGCGATACTCGCTCAGCACATAGGGATCGCCGAAGCTCTCCAACAGCAGGCGCTGATAGTCGCTGAGGTTGGGGCTGGCATGTTCCTCGCGCTCGGTGTCGGCAGGCGGCGCGGCGAAATCCTCGAAGGTCGCGACGCACTGAGCGGCAAGCCAGTCGAGCGCAGGCGTCGCCTCGACCGGGCGCAGCACGAGAAAGCGGCCGGCGCGCGATAATGTCAAAGGGCCGGTCTCGACGGGTTTGCGGCGGGCGGCAAAGTTGATGAGCCGCGTCTTGATGGCATCGGGGCCGATGCCCTCGCGAGGCGCGAAGGGCGCCCTGAAGAGGGCATGCAGGCCCGTATAGCGGCCGGGCGCGACAGCGAGCTTGGCGAAGCTCGTGCCGGACAGGCCTGCGTCGGAAAAGGCCTGCAAGGTGACGCCGTCATTGGCACGGCCGAACCACGAGCGTCCGAATGCCGCAAGCGCGGTCCCGGGTTGCGGCGTGTAGTAGATCGCATAACGGGTGAAGCTCGATCGGGACGAAGCGGCGCCCTTCAGTTGATGATCGAGATGGGCACAATTGAGCATCGAATCCTCCCTAGGCGCTCGCGTTGACGGGCGGCGCTCATACGCTAATGGCTAACACCCGTCCTGTGGCGCGGGCGCGACGGGTTCTGGGCGATAGGGAGGCCGAGGAATGAACACTTGGTGAATCAAATTTGCCGCAACTGCGAAAGCGCTCGCGCGCACGCCTTTGACAGGGCGGCGTTTCACGGGCATGCGTTGTTGCGTCTGCGAACACGGCTGACGGGGGACCATGATCGAGCTTTACACCTGGATGACGCCGAACGGGCAGAAGGTGTCGATCATGCTGGAGGAGGTCGGGCTCCCTTACCGCGTCCACGCAATCGACATCACCAAGGGCGAGCAGTTCGCGCCCGCCTTCCTCAAGATCGCCCCCAACAACAGGATCCCCGCCATCGTCGACACCGACAACGGACTCCATCTCATGGAGTCGGGCGCGATCCTGCTCTATCTCGCCGAGAAGACCGGCCAGCTGTGGCCGCAGGACTTCCCGACCAAATGGCGCGTGGTCGAGTGGCTGATGTGGCAGATGGGTGGTCCTGGGCCCTTTCTCGGCCAAGTCCACCATTTCGTGAAGTTCAATCCGGGCAAGAGCGCCTACGCCGAGGAGCGCTACGCCAAGGAGGCGAAGCGGCTATGGGGAGTGCTCGACCGGCGCCTGGCCGAGGTCGACTATGTCGCCGGCGATTATTCCATCGCCGATATCGCCATCTGGCCCTGGATCTCGCGCTTCGCCTGGCAGACGGTGGACTTCGCCGACTATCCCAATGTGAAGCGCTGGTACTTGGCGATTGCGGCCCGGCCGGCGGTGAAGCGGGGCTGGGATGTCCTTCATGAAGGGCGCGCCATTCCCATGCCTTGAGCAGTCAGCGGCTGGCTAGCTGGCATATCGAGGAGAAGGCGTTGCGGAACGTGCTGGTGCTGCTTGCTGCGACGCAGGCGGCTCTACCTGCTGACGATGCCGGCCAGTACCGGCGTCGGCGGCCTGCTCATGCGCCGATCGATGCCGACATCGTCAGGCTGCCACTTCGGCGCATGCTAAGACGCTTCGAAGGCAGTGGCAAACCTGAGAGTCAGCGAAGGCCCAGGCCCAGCCTTTGCTCCCGCGCGCGAAGTGAATGCTAGTATGTGCCCCGCTGGCGTAGCGCGCTCGCGGCGGAGCGTTGAGGGATCCCATGGCGGGGAGATTGGGAACCGTACAGGGCCTGGTATTGGGGCTCGTCGTGGTCGCTTTAGGCTTGGTCGCCCTCTCGGAGGCGTCCAACGCCGAGCCCTGGGGCGAGCGCCGGGCAAAGACGGCGCAAGGCGCGCCGCCCGTCCTCCTTCCCCAGGCGCAGCCGCGCCTTCAGGCACGGCCCGCGCGCGAGCAGGAAAGCGCCTGCGGCTTCCCCTGGAGTTATGCGCGCGGCGCACGGCGCTGCGTCTGCATCCGCGACGGCTATAGCCTGCAAAGCGGGAATTGCGTGCGCGACGGGGCGTCTGCCTCGTGCCGCGACAAAGAGCGCTGGTCGGCGAAGCGCGCCGCGTGCGTTTGCGCCAAGGGGCTTAAGCGGGAAGGGGGGATTTGCATCACCGACGAGCCGGTCAATGCCGTCACGGAACCCGATGCCGTCCCGGCGCCTCCGGCAGCGGATGCACCAACGCCCGAGCAGGTTGAAGCGATCGCGCGCGCGCAAAGCTGCCTTGCCGAGCTCGGCTATTATAAAGGCGCGATCGACGGCAAGAGGGGCCGCGAGACGTGGACGGCCTATTGGCACTTCAAGCACGACCATGGGCTTGGCGGCTACAGCGACCTCCTGGCCGAGCCGGTGCAGCAGAAGCTCGCCGTCGCTGTGCAAGCGCCCTGAGGAAACCGCGGGGCTTGAGCCGACGGCGCAACCCTCCGATCAGCCCGAGGTCGAAGGGGCGCTGGACTCTCCTGAGTCTGATAGCGAGGAGAGCGTGGCGCTGGCCTCCCCTGAGTCTGGCAGCGAGGAGAGCGTGGCGCTGGAGCCGAAAGTCCCTCTCGATATCGATTGCCTGCCGGAGGATCTCATCGCTCTGCTCCGCCGCGCCCATGGCCTCGGCGTTTCGGTCAAAAGCTGCGAACGAGCTTGCCTGCCCTCGCCGAAAGGGCTCGCCCAGGCCCAGCTCGATGAGCTGCAAGCGAAGAACGGCGTGGTGTGGTGCCGCGCCTGCGTTGCCATCGACGGCCATCTTGCGCTCGACGATGTGCGGCGCATCGAGCGGGCGGGCAATGTCCAGCTTTGCGCGACGCCGCCGCGACAGCTTGCACGGCATGGAGAGGGCGCCGTCGACGGCCTAAGGTCCTATACGCGGGTGCGCGAGCTTTACCGGGCATTGCCGCCGGCAGCCGAAGACCCCGAGGCGGTCGCCGTCGTCATCGGCAATCGCAGCTATGACAAGCTGCCGCGGAGCGTGACCTCGTACAACGACGCGGATGCCATCTATTCCTTCCTCACCGAGCATCTCGGCTACCGCCCGGACAACATCATCGACGTACGGGACGCCAAAAAGGCCGATCTCGAAAAACTGTTCGGGGCGGAGCCCGGCTTAGAGGGAGATCTTGCGCGTCTCGTGCAATCCCAACCCAACGCCAAGGTGCTCGTCTATTATTCGGGGCACGGCGCCACCGACGGCGCCCAGAACGAGACCTATCTCCTCCCTGTCGACACCGAGCCTTATCGGGACGAGCTCGGCGGCTACAAGCTGTCGACGCTCTATGCCAATCTCGCGAGGCTAGACGCCAAGTCGGTGCTCGTTCTGCTCGAGACCGAATACGGGCCGGATCACGGCGCCCTTGTGCTGCCGCCCAACCTGCCCGAGACGATGAACACCGCGCTCCCGCGGGCCCCCGTGCCGGCGCTCACCGTGCTTGCCGCCTCGGACCGCGGGCAGCGCACCCTCATCGACGTGACCTATGATATCGGCCTCTTCACGCGATATCTGATCGAGGGACTTGCCGGCGGCGCCGATCTTGCTCCGGTCGGCAATGGCGACGGCGAGCTCGACAGCGCCGAGATCTACGTCTTTACCGCCGCGTTGGTCGATCTCGCGGCGCGCAAGACCTTCGGATTGTTGCAGCATCCCGTCTATTCCGGCGCCGCCACGAGCGTGCTCACGAGCGCTCGGACCGTCCCTGCCGGGCCCGACTGAGGCGAGAGCGAGATCGGCAGGCCCTCGGCGCTGAGCTGCCCGTCTTCGCCTGCCCGCGTGACAGAATATTGGGGGAGCAGGCGAAAAGCGCTTTACAAGGGGTCTAGGATTTCATACGGGACCACGCGGGCTCGGAGGCGATTTCGCTCGAGGGCAGCAACTGACATCGGCAATCTCGTGTGGGAGTAGACATGGGATGGACGTTTTCACTTCTGCCGCGGAGCTTCTGCGTCATCGCCGCCCGGAGCGGCCAGTCCTAGCTTTGAGGCCGCACGCCGCGCTCCGCGCGGCGAACTGGTTTCTCGCCAACTTCCCTGGCCGCGTGCTCTACGCCGCCAAGGCGAACGACGCGCCCCCGATTATCGAGGCCCTGGTGGAGGCCGGCATCCGCTCCTTCGACGTCGCCTCGCTTGTCGAGATTGAGCGCTTGGCGGCGGTCCCCGGCGCTGAGCTCTACTTTATGAATCCGGTAAAGTCGCGCGACGGCGATCGTGCGCGCTTATCGCGATTTCGGCGTCAGGAGCTTTGCCTTCGACAGCGACGAGGAGCTCGACAAGATCGTGGCGGAAACCGGCGGAGCGGGAGACCTCACTCTCTTCCTCCGCGTGGCCTGTCCCAATACCCACAGCCTCATTCCGCTCGAAGGTAAGTTCGGGGTGTCGAGCGAGGAGGCCCCTGCGCTCCTGCTGCGCGCGCGCCAGATCGCGCACCGGCTCGGGATCACCTTCCATGTGGGATCACAGGCGGTCGTCCCTGCCGCCTTCGGCGAGGCGCTCCGGCAGATCGGCCAATTGATCGTGGCGTCCGGCGTCATGGTCGATGCCATCGATATCGGCGGCGGCTTTCCGAGCCGCTATCCCCATTCCGACCCGCCCGAGCTTGCGAGCTTCATGGAGGAGATCGTGCGGGCCGCCGACGAGCTTGCCGTCAAGCATTCCTGCGAGCTTCTGTGCGAGCCGGGGCGCGCGCTCGTGGCGGAGGCCGAGTCGGTGATCGTGCGCGTCGATGCGCGCCGCGGCAACGCGCTCTACGTCAATGACGGGGCGTTCGGCACGCTGTTCGATGCCGCCTATTCAGGCTTCCGCTTCCCGGCGCGGCTGGTCGCCACCTCGCGCCGCAAGGCGAAGCCCGGTCGCCGAGTTCGCCCTTTATGGTCCGACCTGCGACAGCTCCGACTATCTGCCCGGTCCCTTCGTCCTGCCGGCTTGCGTGCGCGAGGGCGACTATATCGAGATCGGCCAGATCGGCGCCTACGGCCGGGTGTTGGCGAATCGTTTCAATGGGTTCGGCGAATATGATGAGGTGATTCTCACCGACGAGCCCATGCTCTCGATGTATACGAGCGCCGAGGAGCCTTCTCTCGTCACGCTGAAGACGGCGCGGGCCTAAAGCCGCGCGCGGCTATCTGGAGGAGGCCCGAGCGATCGCCGAAGGCCTCAACCCCGACAAGCCGATCGCGCGCATCGACGCCGCGCTCTAGGCGCAAGGCCAATTTCAGTCAGACCGCTGTAGCCCCTCGAGCTATGGCCGGGGCCTAAACTCCACGAAGCACGTTGCCCGCAGCAAGCACCAAAAAGCCTACTAATAGGAGCGTAAATCCGCTGTGGACGAACGGAATGTCGAGACGAGCATAGTGAATGACCGCGGCGATGACGGCGATAACAACCGAGACAATGAACGTGACAGTCTTGGGTGCAGAGAGTTCTAGCGGCATGTGTCCCCCCTTAGAGCCCTGCGGCGGGCTGAAAGTCAGTTTAGCTTCTCCCGCACGATAAAGCGACTAACATCGGGCGCCGGCTTCGGCCGGCGGCCTATCATTCTGCATCCCCCTGCAATGATTGCGTCCAGTAGTAAAATGGTGGGCGGTACTGGACTCGAACCAGCGACCCCTGCGATGTGAACACAGTGCTCTACCAGCTGAGCTAACCGCCCGCCTCGCGTTCTATCTGAGCATCATCCTTGCGGAAAACCGGTTCCCGCTTTTCCGGATGAGGCTCCAGCTGGATTTAGCGATTGGGTCCCCGGTAAGTCAAGGAACCGCCGAAACGGACGGCAGGGCTTAGGCCCAAGCAAACCGGGAAGACGCGCCGGCCCCGAATAGATGGGTGGCGCGATCCGCGCCGCGCCGTCCCTGCCTTAGGCCAAACCTATTTCGTCTTGGCGACCATCCGCTGATGGTGGCGAGGGTGGCGCTTGCTTCGGTGAATTTTCCCTCGGTGCAAAGCGCGTCGGCCTCGTCGAGCATCTCGTTGACCTTCTCGGCCTCGGCCTCGCTCAAGGCATTGGCGTCGATCTTGTTTTGCACGGCTTCCTCGACCGCGGTGAGCTGCGCGGTGCACTTGTTGTCCCCCGCCTCCTCGTCAACGGCGTAAGCGGCCCCACCCATGAGGCACGCCATCGCGACGCCGATCACGACACGTCTAAGCATCTGTCTCTCCTTGAATGAGTTTTGACCGATCCCCCCAGGAGGGCATGCGAAGGTGTGCTTTGACTATGGCTCTTCGTTGAGAACGGCCGGGTGGAATTAAGCCCGATCTGCGGCGGGATTGAGGCGTCTTAGGCGCGCGAGCGGCTGGCGGCGAGGCCGTTCAGGAGGGCGGCGGCGCGCGCCTCCAGCTCATCGAAATGATCGATCACCGCCTCCGGAGCGAAGCCGTCGAGGGGGGAGGCGGCGTAGCCGAAGCTCACGAGGATCACGGGCACGGAAGCCGCTCTTGCGGTCCTGATGTCGATCTCGCTGTCGCCGACCATGAGGGCGCGGGACGGCTTGCCGCCGGCAAGCGCGATCACTCCCGTCAGGTGGCCGGGGTCGGGCTTCGACACGGCGAAGGTGTCGCGCCCGGCGATCGCAGGAAATAGCCTTCAAGCTGAAGCGCTTGGAGCAGCCGCCGGCTGAGGTGCTCGCGCTTGTTGGTGCAGACGGCGAGCGTGGCGCCTTGCGCGGCAAGGCTTTCAAGCGCCGCCACGGCGCCGGGAAAGGGCCGGCTTTCGTCGGCGATGTTCGCCTCGTAGTGGACGAGGAACTCGGCCAGCATCTGGTCGACGTCGTCGTCCGCGCCCGCCCGGCGCAAGCCCTCCTCGATCATGATCCGGGCCCCGTGGCCGACGCAGGCGCGGATGGTCTCAGCCGAGACGGGCGCATGCCCGCGCCGGGTGAGCACGTCGTTGAGCGCGTTGGTCAAATCCGGCGCGGTATCGACCAGGGTGCCGTCGAGGTCGAACACGATGGTGGCGTCCTTGAACATGGCGGCACTCTCTCACACGCGCCTTGCAGCCTGGCAAGCGGCGGCGTAGAGAGCGGCGGATGCATCGCATGATGGGCGGCCTCAAGGGCTGACCGCGGGAGGGGGCGCTTGGTCACCACGGAAGAGCTCAAGGAAAGCGCCGCCCGCGCCGCGCTCGATCTCGTCACGGACGGCATGCGGCTTGGCCTCGGCACCGGATCGACGGCCGCCCGCTTCGTCGCTGCGCTGGGAGAACGGGTGGCGGCGGGCTTGAACGTGCTCTGCGTGCCGACCTCGGAGGCCACCCGGGCGCAAGCCGAGCGGCTCGGCATCCCGCTCACCACGCTCGACCAAACGCCGCAGCTCGATCTGACGGTCGACGGCGCCGACGAGATCGACGATCAGCTCCGCATGATCAAGGGCGGCGGCGGCGCTCTGCTGCGCGAGAAGATCGTGGCGACGGCGTCGGACCGGATGGTGGTCATCGCCGACGAGAGCAAGCTGGTCGCGGCGCTTGGCCTGTTCCCGCTGCCCGTCGAGGTGGTGCGTTTCGGGCTCATGGCGACGATGCGGCTGATCGAGGCCATCGCCGCCGAGACCGGATGTCACGGCGCCATCACGCTCCGGCCGGGGCCAGGCGATGCGCCCTTCGTCACCGATCAGGGCAATCTCATCCTCGATTGCGCCTTCGGCAGCATCCCCGAGCCGGAGGTGCTCGCCTTTTCCCTGAAGCGGGTGCCCGGCGTGGTGGAGCACGGCCTGTTTCTTGGGCTCGCCGATTTGGCTATCGTGGCGGGCAGAGGCGGTGTCCGAGCGTTGCGCCGCGCAGGAGCCTGACGCCAGGTGGCTCAGTACGACTACGATCTGTTCGTCATCGGCGCGGGCTCCGGCGGGGTCCGCGCGGCGCGGCTTGCCGCCGAGCTCGGCGCGCGCGTCGGCATCGCCGAGGAATATCGCATCGGCGGCACCTGCGTGATCCGCGGCTGCGTGCCGAAGAAGCTGCTGGTCTATGGCAGCCGCTATGGCAGCGAGCTTCGCCGACGCCAAGGGTTCGGCTGGACCTGCGAGGGCCTGCGCTTCGACTGGCCGACGCTGATCCATAATGTCAGGCGCGAGGTCGACCGGCTGAACGGCGTCTATACCCGCACCTTGGAGACCGCAGGCGTCGACCGCTTCCTCACCCACGCCGCGCTCGAAGGCCCACATGAGGTCAAGCTCGCCGATCGCGACGGCGCGCTGTCAGCCAAGACGATCCTGGTCGCCACCGGCTCCCATCCGGTCATCCCGGACCTTCCCGGCAAGGAGCATCTGATCAGCTCCAACGAATGTTTCGAGCTGGAGCAGCTGCCCGAAAGCATCGTGATCATCGGGGCGGGCTATATCGGCATGGAGTTCGCCTCGATCTTCAGAGGGCTCGGCGTCGCGGTGACCGTGCTCTATCGCGGCGACCAGGTGTTGCGCGACTTCGACATGGATCTCCGCGACGGCGTAGCCGAAGCCATGCGCAATCGTGGCGTCGACCTCCGCATGGATACCGATATCGCCTCGATCGAGAAGGAGGGGGGTGGCTATCGCGTCCATCTCAAGCGCGGCGACTCCATCGCCGCCGATCTGGTGATGGCGGCCACGGGCCGGGCGCCGAACACGTCGGGCTTCGGCCTGCAGCAGTTGGGCGTCGAGCTCGGCCGGAACGGACGCATCGTGGTGGATGAATTCTCCAAATCCTCGGTCGACAGCATCTATGCCGTGGGCGACGTGACCGACCGGAAGAACCTCACGCCCGTCGCCATCCATGAGGCGACCGCCTTCGTCGAGACGGTGTTCAACGAGAGGCCGACGCCGGTCGATCATACCTTCATCCCGACGGCGGTGTTTTCGCAACCCGAGATCGGCACGGTCGGGCTCGCGGAGGAGAAGGCGCGCGAGATGTATCGCAGCGTCGACATCTACAAGGCCCATTTCCGGCCGCTGCGCTCGATGGTCAGCGGCCGCGACGAGAAGATGCTGATGAAGCTCGTGGTCGACATGGAGACCGACAAGGTGCTCGGCTGCCATATTCTCGGGTCCGATGCCGCCGAGATCGTGCAGATGGCGGCCATCGCGCTCAGGCTCGGCGTGACCAAGGCGCAATTGGACGCCACCATGGCGCTGCATCCGAGCGCGGCCGAAGAACTCGTGACGCTGCGTCACAAATGGGAGGCGCCGGCGCCGGTGGCGGGATCCGATGCGGCGGCTTGAGGACAGGATCGCGCTCGTCACCGGGGCGGCGGCGGGGATCGGCCGCGCCGTCGCCGAGACCTTCGCGCGCGAGGGCGCGGTCGTGGTCGTGGCCGATCGCGACGGCGCGGCGGCCAAGGAGGTCGCCGACGCCATCGTCAAGAGCAATGGCGCCGCCACGCCGCATGAAGTCGACGTCACCGACACGCCTCAGGTGAAGGCGCTGATGGCGGCGATCGGCGACGCCCATGGCCGGCTCGACGTGCTGGTCAACAATGCGGGCGTGGGCGAGCGTTCGGACTTCCGCCATCTCTCCGACGAGGCCTGGGACCGGGTGTGGAGGACCAATCTCGACGGCACGGTGCGCTGCGCGCGGGAGGCCTTCGATCTGCTCAAGGCCTCGGGCAAAGCGTCGGTGATCAATCTTTCCTCGATCATGGCGACCAAGCACACCCGCCAGATGGCGGTCTATTCGGCGACCAAGGGCGCCGTGTCGGCGCTGTCGCGGAGCCTGGCGGTCGAATACGCGCCTTACGGCATCCGCGTGAACAGCGCTGCTGCCGGGCTATGTCGAGACGGCGCTGATCGGCCGCTATATTTCCAATCCCATGATCGCCAAGGCGCTGCTCACGCAGACGCCGCTCAGGCGCTTCGGCACGCCGCAAGACATCGCCAATGCGGCGCTGTTCCTCGCTTCCGACGAGGCGGCCTACATCACCGGCGCGAGCCTCAATGTCGACGGCGGCATGGGCGACCACGCTTTAGCCGGACGTGCGTCCGTCGATCCCGGCGAACCGCTCGGGCATCCAGAAGAAGGCACTGCGAGCTGCATGCTTGAGACGCCGAATTCGGCGGCTTGTCGCACGGAATGACGGGCGGCGCGGAGGCGGGCGATGGCAGCATCATGGTCTCCTCGATGATGCCGTCGACCACGGCCACGAGCGCCGCCTGTTCGCTGCCGCCGAGCTTCTTCACCGCGTCATAGCGGGCAAGCTGCCGGTCGGCGCTGGTGCCGCGCTCCACGATGGTCCGCGCGTGAGCACCTCGGCGACGCAGCCGAAATAGGCGGCATCCTCGGCAACGAGATCGAACAATTCCTCGAGCAGATGGCGAAGGGCACGACCTCGCCCTTGCCGAAATCGACCATGCCCTGCTCGATGCCGTAGCGCTGCGCGCGCCAGCGGTTCTCGCGCACGAGGAAGGGCGGGTAATGGCGCCAGCGCTGGTTCTGCCGGCGCAGGCGGTAAAGCATGCGCAAGATGCAGAGATAGAGCGAGGCGATGGCGATGCCGTCGTCGATCAGCGGGCAGACATCGGTGATGCGCATTTCGAGCGTCGGGAAAGCGCGCCGAGGGCCGCAAGTCCCACCACAGCTTGGTGGCGTCCTCGATCAGCCCGGCGCTGACCAGAAGCTCGACGGTGCGCTGCATACTCGCTCCAGCTCGAGAACTGATGCGGGATGCCGGTGCGGGGCAGCTCGTCGAACACCGACAGCCGGTAGGATTTGAGGCCGGTCTGCGCGCCCTGCCAGAACGGCGAGGAGGTCGAGAGCGCCAGGAGATGCGGCAGGAAATAGGCGGCCTGACTGAGCAGATCGATCCTGAGCTCGTCGTCCTCGATGCCGACATGGACGTGCATGCCGCAGATCACCAGCCGCCGCGCCACGTGCTGGAGATCCTGGGCGAGCACGTTGTAGCGCTCCTTGTCGGTGTGCTGCTGGCTCGACCATTCGGCGAAGGGATGGGTCGATGCGGCGATCGGGGCCAGCCCGAACTCATCGGCGATGCGGCCGACCGTGCCGCGCAGATGGACCAGCTGGTCGCGCGCCTCCTGCATCGACTTGCACACCCTGGTGCCGACCTCGATCTGCGAGCGCAGGAACTCCGGGCTGACCTGGCCGCGCAGCGCCTCCTCGCATTTGGCGAGCAGCGCCGGCGGCGGCTCCGGGGCGAGGTCGCGGCTGTCCTTGTCGACGAGGAGATATTCCTCCTCGATGCCGATGGTGAAGCTTGGTTCCTTGATCGCCATGGCGCGCAATGTGGCACAAACGGCGAGGCTCACGGTAGGGCCTGGCCAGGTTAGACGAGGCCCCCGAGGAGCACGCCGACGAGATAGGCCACGGCCGGCCGCGGCATGCCGATCGCGAAGGTCTCGAGTCCCGGCGCGCCACCAGGGCGTCGGCGACCAGTAGCTGCGCAGCGAGCCGATGGCGAAGAAGGTGAGGCCGGTCATCATGGTCGCGGCCCAGATCGGGCTCGGCAAGCACCAGCGACGAAGGGCAGGAGGGGAACGGAGCCGCAGAGGACAAAGGCGAGGAAGGTCGTCAGCGCCGCCCTGCCGCGGCGAGCGGCTGATCGGCGGCAGGCCGTGCTCCTCGGTCATCATGGTCTCGATCCAGCGTTCGCGCTTGCCGGTGATCACATCGACGGCGCTGTCGAGCGCCTCGCCCTCGAAGCCCTTGGCCTGAAAGATCTGGCGGATCTCCTCGCGCTCGCCCTCGGGCGCCAATGTCGACGTGCCGCTCCTCCATGCGGCGCACCTGCTCATATTCTTCGATCTCCGCCTTGGTGCCGGAATAATTGGCGGCGGCCATGGAGAAGCCGTCGGCGAACAGATTGGCGACGCCGAGGATCAGCACGCGCCTTGGTGGAAAGATCGGCGCCGACCACGCCGGCCATGATGGCGAAGGTGGTCACCGTGCCGTCGATGCCGCCATAGACCCAATCGCGCAGATAGCTGACGCGCGGCCCTTCCTTGAGGCGCTTGGCGATGTCGCGCGGGTGATGGCCGTGCTCGAGATGTCGGGGGTCCATGTCGGCTCCTTGCCGTGCGTTAAGGGATATGTGGCATGCTCGAAGCGGGCAGGCAATGAAGCCGGACGCCTAGCCAGGGTTCCGCCAATCGCCTATATAGCGTTGACTTTTCAAGGAGAGCCTCGATGGCACCGCGTTGGAGCCCAGACAGCTGGCGCTCAAGGCCGATCGAGCAGGTCCCGGTCTATCCCGACCTGGCCCAGCTCGACCAGGTCGAGCAGCAGCTTGCGACCTTCCCGCCGCTGGTGTTCGCGGGCGAGGCGCGCGAGCTCAAGGCGAAGCTCGCCCGCGTGGCCGCGGGCGAGGCCTTCCTGTTGCAGGGCGGCGATTGCGCCGAGAGCTTCGCCGAGCACCGCGCCGACGCCATCCGCGACTTCTTCCGCGTGTTCCTGCAGATGGCGGTGGTGCTCACCTATGCCGGCGGCTCGCCGGTGGTGAAGGTCGGACGCATCGCCGGCCAGTTCGCCAAGCCGCGCTCGTCCGCCACCGAGACGCAGAACGGCAAGGAGCTGCCGAGCTATCGCGGCGACATCGTCAACGGCATCGAGTTCACCGAGGCCGCGCGCGTGCCCGACCCGCAGCGCATGCTGATGGCCTATCGGCAGTCCGCCGCCACGCTCAATCTGCTCCGGGCCTTCGCCCAAGGCGGCTACGCCAATCTCGAGCATGTGCATCGCTGGAATCTCGGCTTCGTCAAGGACAGCCCCGCCGGGCACCGCTACGAGGAGGTCGCCGAGCATATCGCCGAGACGCTTGCGCTTCATGCGCGCCTGCGGGCTCACGCCCGACAATGCGCCGCAGCTCCGCACCACGAGCTTCTACACCAGCCACGAGGCGCTGCTGCTCGGCTACGAGCAGGCGTTGACGCGCGTCGATTCCACCTCCGGCGACTGGTATGCGACCTCGGGGCATATGCTCTGGGTCGGCGACCGCACCCGCCAGCTCGACCATGCCCATATCGAATATCTGCGCGGCATCAAGAATCCGATCGGCGCCAAGATCGGCCCGAGCCTGGCGCCGGACGCGCTGCTGACGCTGATCGACGTGCTCAACCCGCAGAACGAGCCGGGACGGCTCACGCTGATCTGCCGCTTCGGCGCCGACAAGGTCGCCAAGCATCTGCCGGCGCTGATCCGCGCCGTGGAGCGCGAGGGCAAGAGCGTCGTGTGGGCGTGCGATCCGATGCACGGCAACACCATCAAGGCGGGCAGCGGCTACAAGACGCGGCCCTTCGATCTCATCCTGTCCGAGGTCGAGACGTTCTTCGACATCCACCGCGAGCGAAGGGACCCATGCCGGCGGCATCCATGTCGAGATGACCGGCCAGAACGTGACCGAATGCGTGGGCGGCGCCAAGGCCGTCACCGAGACCGATCTGTCGGACCGCTACCACACCCATTGCGATCCAAGGCTCAACGCCGACCAGTCGCTCGAGCTTGCCTTCATCGTGGCCGAGAGGCTGAAGCGCGAGCGCGAAGGGCGGCCGGAGCCCGAGATCTCGATCGCCGCCGGAGAGTAGGCGTCCTCCCGGATTCAGCTGTCATGCCCGCGTAAGCCGGGCATCCACGTATTGCCTACTGAACCTCAGTGGATGCTCGGACTGGCCGGGCTTGACAGCCCGGGCATAGGCTGCCAACCAGCGCTCGGTTCATTCGCGGTCGAGCCGGGCAATGAAGACGTGGATGGCCGGGACAAGCCTGGCCATGACGAAGCCGGATTCGAATGCTGGCATACGAGGATTAATTCCCGTCATGGCCGCATGCGATCAAGGACAACTTCAAGCTCGCGCTGGCGCAGCTCAACGCGGTCGTGGGCGATATCGACGGCAATCTGCAAGAGCCCGCGATGCCGCGCGCGCGGCGCGGCGCGGCGGGCGCCGACCTCATCGCCTTCACCGAGCTTTACCTCACCGGCTACCCGATCGAGGATCTGGTGCTGAAGCCTGCCTTGCAGCAGGCGGCGCGCGAGGCCTGCGAGGCGCTTGCCCGCGACACGCGAGGACGGCGGCCCGGCCATGCTCGATCGGGCCTGCCCTGGGCCGAGGGCCCGTTCGTCTACAACGCCGTGGCGCTCCTCGATCGAGGCCGCATCGAGGCGGTGCGCTTCAAGAACAATCTCCCGAATTACGGCGTGTTCGACGAGAAGCGCGTGTTCGCGCCGGGTCCGCTGCCGGAGCCGATCGACTTCCGGGGCGTGAAGATCGGCGTGCCGGTCTGCGAGGATATCTGGAGCGAGGAGGTCTGCGAGGCGCTCGCCAAGGCGGGCGCGGAGCTTCTGATCGTGCCCAACGGCTCGCCCTATTGGATGGACAAGCAGGACCTGCGCTACGGCGTCGCCGAGACGCGCGTGGCCGAGACGCGGCTGCCGCTCGCTTACGTCAATCAGGTCGGCGGCCAGGACGAGCTGGTCTTCGACGGCGCCTCGTTCGTGCTCAACGACGATGGCACGCTCGCGGTGCAGATGCCGGCCTGGGAGGAGGCGCTCGGCGATCACCGAGTGGCGGCGCGAGGCGGACGCTGGCGCTGCCTGCCGGGCCGCATCGCCGAGATCGAGGAGGGCGACGCCGCGAACTACCTCGCCTGCGTCACGGGCTTGCGCGACTATGTGGAGAAGAACGGCTTTCCCGGCGTGGTGCTCGGGCTCTCCGGCGGCATCGACTCGGCGCTGTGCGCGGCGATGGCGGTCGATGCGCTTGGCGCCGACCGCGTGCATGGCGTCATGCTGCCTTACATCTTCACCAGCAATGAGAGCCTGAACGATGCGGCGGCGACCGCCGAGGCGCTCGGCATCCGCTACGACATCATGCCGATCCACGCCGGCGGTGGAGGGCCTGACCAAAGGCCTGGCGACGCTGTTCGCCGGCACCGACGCCGGACGCCACCGAGGAAAATTTGCAGTCGCGCGCGCGCGGCACGCTGCTCATGGCGCATCTCCAACAAGTTCGGGCCGATGGTGATCACCACCGGCAACAAATCCGAGGTCTCGGTCGGCTATGCCACGCTCTATGGCGACATGAATGGCGGCTTCAATCCGATCAAGGACCTCTACAAGACGCAAGTCTATGCGCTGGCGCGCTACCGCAATCGCGGCGCGGCCCAAGGGCTGCCTCGGGCCCGAGGGCATCGTCATCCCGGAGAACGTGCTGACCAAGGCGCCGACCGCGGAGCTCAAGCCCAGCCAGCGCGATCAGGACACGCTGCCGCCTTACGACGTGCTCGACGACATTCTCAATTGCCTGGTCGAGCTCGAGATGCCGCTGCCGGAGATCGTGGCGCGCGGGCATGCGCCGGAGACGGTGAAGAAGGTCGAGCGCATGCTCTATCTCGCCGAGTATAAGCGGCGGCAGGCGGCGCCGGGGGTGAAGATCACCGCCAAGAATTTCGGCCGCGACCGCCGCTATCCCATCACCAACAAATTCCGCGAGAAGCTCTCGACATGAGCGTCACCGTCCGCTTCGCGCCGAGCCCGACGGGACGGCTTCATGCCGGCAATATCCGCACGGCGCTGCTCAACTGTCTGTTCGCGCGGAAGACGGGCGGGCGCTTCATGCTCCGTCTCGACGACACCGACGCCGAGCGGTCGACGGAAGAATTCGCGCGCGGCATCCGCGAGGATCTCGCCTGGCTCGGCCTCGACTGGGCGGCAGAGGTCCGCCAGTCGGACCGCTTCGCCGCTTATGCCGCGGCCGTCGAGAAGCTGAAGGCGAGCGGCCGGCTCTATCCCGCCTACGAGACGCCGGAGGAGCTCGAGCTGAAGCGCAAGCGCCAGCTCGCGCGCGGCAAGCCCCCGGTCTACGACCGCGCCGCGCTTGAAGCTGACCGAGGAGGAGCGGGCCAAGCTCGAAGCCGAAGGGCGCAAGCCCCATTGGCGCTTCATGCTCGAGACCGCGCGACGTGGTGTGGGACGATCTCGTGCGCGGGCGGCAGCATGTCGATGCCGCCTCGCTGTCCGATCCCGTGCTGGTCCGGGCCGACGGCACCTATCTCTACACGCTGCCGAGCGTGGTCGACGATATCGACCTCGGCATCACCCATGTGATCCGCGGCGAGGACCATGTCGCCAATACCGCGCCGCAGATCCAGCTGTTCGAGGCGCTCGGCGCTGCGCCGCCGGCCTTCGGCCATCACAATCTGCTGGTCGGCGCCGACGGACAGGCGCTCTCCAAGCGCGACCGCGCGCTCTCCATCGAGGGCTTGCGCGAGGAGGGGATCGAGCCGCTCGCGGTGGCGAGCTACGCCGCGACGATCGGCACCTCCGATCCGGTCGCGCCGCATGCGAGCCTCGATGAGCTCGTGGCCGAGCTTTCGATTTCGGCAAGCTGTCGCGGGCGCCGGCGCGGTTCGATCCGCACGAGCTTCGCGCTGCTCAACGCCAAGCTGCTTGCACATGCTGCCCTATCGAGGCCGTGGCGGAGCGGCTCCGCGCCATGGGCGTCGGCGGCGGCGAGGCGTTTTGGCAGGCGGTGCGCGGCCAATCTCGCCGTGCTCGCCGACGCGAAGCCTGGTGGCGGGTGGTGCAAGGGCCGCTCGAGCCGGTGATCGCCGACCGCGTCGCTTTGCGCGCGGCGGCGGGGCTGCTGCCGCCCGAGCCCTGGGACGGCGAGACCTGGTCGGCGTGGTCGCAGCGCGGTCAAGCAGGCGACCGGCGCCAAGGGCAAGGCGCTGTTTCGGCCGCTTGCGGCTTGCGCTCACCGGCCGCGAGCATGGGCCCGAGCTCAAGCACTCTCTTGCCGCTGATCGGGCGCGCGCGTGCGCTGGCGCGGCTCGAAGGCAAGACCGCCTAAGCGTGAACGTCTATTGCGGCCGAGCGGAGCTATCGGCGGCGGCGCGCTTGCTCTTGATGATGGTCGACTGCCCTGCGGCGGTGAGGCCGCCGCGGCTGAGGCGGCGGCGCGGTGGCGGCGGCGGCTGCGGCGGCGGCGGCGGGCGGCGCGGGGGCTGCTGCGCCGCGGCACCGGCTCGGCGCGGCGCAGGCGCCGCCGGCCGTTGCTGCCGGTGATGTCGAGATCGAGCTGCGGCTGGATCGCCCGTTGCCGCCGGCGCAGCGGCTTGGGGGCCGGCGGCTTGCGGCGGCGCAGGGGCTTGCGGCCTTCTTGCCTTTGCCCTTGGCTTGGCCGGGCGCCGGCGTCGGCTTCGGCCTGCTTGTTGGCCGCCTCGATCTCGGTCGGATTGTATTCGGCCTGCTTGCAGGAGCAGCCCTTCACGTATTCCTTGCGGATATTTGAAGGCGACCGGAAGGTCCATGTAGGCCGAGCCGTTCAGCGAGATGGCCTGCTCGATCTCCTGACCCGGATTGCGATAGACGTAGAGCTCGGCCGGCGCCGCGCAGTTCGACTGGCACTGCGTCGCGTCCTGCGCCAAGCGGCTGGCATAGGTCGAATAGCTGATCGGGATAGAAGAAGCCGTCGCACAGCCGCACGCAAACCGACCGGTAGCGGCCGTTGGGATCGATGCTGCGATAGATCGGCGTCTCGGCTGCTCGGCTCTTCCTCCTCCCGGCCGCCGCCGAACAAGTCGAACAATCCGCCGCCGCTGTCGCGCGGGCTGCTGCGGCGCCTGCCCGCCGCAGCCGTTGCGGGCAAGCGCGTCCTGCAGTCGGCCTGACGGCGCTTATTGCCGCCGCCGCCCGGATCGCGTCGCGCTGCTGCTGAGCTGGGTGAGCTGGCGCCGCGCATCCTCGACGCGGTCATTCATCTTGAGGCATTTCGGGCTGCGGACGAGCCCGCGGCCGAAGATGAAGAAGCTCTCGAAGCAGCCGGCATCCTCCATGGCCGCCTGGGTGCCTTGGAACACGCGGTCGGCTCTGGGCGATCTGCTGCTCGATGCCGGGCAGTTCGTCGCGGCCGGCCGCCGCCGCCTTGCGCGGAGGCGAGCTCCTGCTGCAGCTGCATGCAGCGGATCTGCTGCTCGCTCACGCCTTGCGCCAGGCCGATGCCGGCGCCGCCCACGATGCCGACGCCGCACAGAGCGAGCACGGCAAGGCGAGGACCGGCCGATCGGACGCGCCAGACGACGCCAGCACGCGCCAAAGACTCGCGACAGACGCTCACGATTGGTTCCGATCCCCGAGGAGCCAGCCCAGACGCATTATGCGCCGCTCAAGATTCGGGGTCAATGCGGCATCAATAAGATGGCTTGCTTGACGCTTTCAGCAATTGCCGCCATAAGCAGTCCCAAGATGATGCAAAAGCAACCGATCCTTATGATTTTCTGCGGCATCATTCCGGGCTAGCAAAGAAGCTCGCCCGGGTCGTTCTCCCTTTACCATCACTCAAAAGTTACGCGAACGCCAGGGCGGGCCTCAAGCCGAAGGGGCTTGGTCAGTGGCGCTTAGGCTCTACAACACGCTCACCCGCAAGAAGGAGGACTTCCAGCCGCTCGATGCCGGCGAATGTGCGCATGTATGTGTGCGGGCCCACGGTCTACGACTTCGCCCATATCGGCAATGCGCGGCCGGTCATCGTGTTCGACGTGCTGTTCCGCCTGCTGCGGCACCTCTACGGGCCAGAGCACGTCACCTATGTCCGCAACATCACCGACGTCGACGACAAGATCAACGCGCGCGCGGCGCAGGATTATCCCGACCTGCCGCTGAACGAGGCGATCCGGCGCGTCACCGAGAAGACCGAGGCGCAGTTCCACGCCGACATGGCGGCGCTCGGCGCGCTCGACCGACGCGTCGAGCCGCGGGCGACCGAGCATATCGCGCAGATGAAGGCGATGATCGAGCGCTGGTCGAGAACGGCTGCGCCTATGTGGCCGAGGACCATGTGCTGTTCGATGTCGCCGCCGATGCCCGACTACGGCAAGCTGTCGGGCCGCTCGCTCGACGAGATGATCGCCGGCGCGCGCGTCGAGGTCGCGCCCTATAAGCGCGACCCGATGGATTTCGTGCTGTGGAAGCCGTCGAAGCCGGGCGAGCCGTCATGGCCGTCGCCCTGCCGGCATCGAGGCGCCGGGGCGCCCCGGCTGGCATATCGAATGCTCGGCCATGGCGGCGGCGCATCTCGGCGAGACCTTCGACATCCATGGCGGCGGCATCGACCTCGTCTTTCCGCATCATGAGAACGAGATCGCGCAGTCGCGCTGCGCCTACCAGCACGCACGATCATGGCGCAGGTCTGGATGCATAACGGCTTCCTCCAGGTCGAGGGGGAGAAGATGGCGAAGTGCGCTCGGCAACTTCGTCACCGTGCATGAGCTGCTGGACGGATTGGCAGGGCTATGCGTGGCCCGGCGAGGTGCTCCGCTTCAACATGCTGCGGACGCATTACCGCCAGCCGCTCGATTGGACGTTGGTCGGGCTCGACGAAGCGCATAAGACGCTGTGGGAGTGGTATGGCGATCTCGAAGGCAAGGCGCGGCCGCGACCGGCGTTTCCGGGCCCGGTGCTCGATGCGCTGATGCGACGATCTGAACACGCCGAAGGCGATCACCGAGCTGCACAGAGCTGCATAGCGCCGGCCATTGGGGTCGAGCCTTCGCGCGCGCGCTCGAGCTTTCTCGGCTTCTCGGGCGAATCGAGCGAACATGGTCAGAGCGGCGTCCGCAGACGTAGGATACAGGCGCTCACGATCGTAGCGTCGTCGATGGCCGACAGTCGAGATGACGTCGATGACACTGATCGCCGCGCGCAATGCCGCGCGCGCGGCGAAGGACTTCAAGGAGGCCGACCGCATCCGCGACGAGCTTGCCGCCATGGGCATCACGCTGAAAGACGCCAAGGACCCGAAGACCGGCGAGCTGGTCACCACCTGGGAGGTCGCGCGATGAATCGTTTCAACAGCTTACGCCTCATGCTGAGGAGCGTCCGCAGGACGCGTCTCGAAGCATGGGCCCAGTTGGCTCACCCTTCGAGACGGGCGTTCCGCGCTCCTCAGGGTGAGGCTCGGTCACATCATGAACCGTTCTCAGGACTGCCGTTCAAGGGCTCGCGCGCGTCTATCTCGCCATCAAGCTCGCGTGCTCGCGCTCGCCGTGCTGCTTGCGCTGCATTTCCTCTTCGGCGTGGTGTAGAGAAGACCATGACCCGCGAACGCCTCTCGCTCTACGACACGACGCTGCGCGACGGCGCGCAGACCCATGGCGTCGACTTCTCGGTCGAGGACAAATGGCTGATCGCCCAGCAGCTCGACGTGCTCGGCCTCGACTATATCGAGGCGGGCTATCCCGGCGCCAACCCGACCGACACGCGGCTCTTCGCCGAAGCGCGCCCGCTCGGCCACGCCAAGCTCACGGCGTTCGGCATGACCAAGCGGCCGGGCCGCTCGATCGCCAACGATCCGGGCTTCCAGGCGCTGCTCGCCGCCAAGGTCGACGCCGATCTGCCTCGTCGCCAAGTCCTGGGACTTCCATGTCGATGTCGCGCTCGGCATCAGCCTTGAGGAGAATCTCGACGGCATCAAAGAGTCGGTCGCGGCCGTCGTCGCCAGCGGGCGCGAGGCGCTGCTCGACTGCGAGCATTTCTTCGACGGCTACAAGGCCAATCCCGATTACGCGCTTCGCTTGCGCCAAGACCGCCTACGAGGCCGGCGCGCGCTGGGTGGTGCTGTGCGACACCAATGGCGGCACGCTGCCGGAGGAGATCGAGGCGATCGTGAGCGAGGTGGTCAAGCACATCCCCGGCGACCATCTCGGCATCCATGTGCATAACGACACCGATAACGGCGTGGCCAATTCGCTCGCCGCGGTGCGCGCCGGCGCGCGCCAGATCCAAGGCACGCTGAACGGGCTCGGCGAGCGCTGCGGCAACGCCAACCTCACCTCGATCATCCCGACGCTGATGCTGAAGTCGGATTATGCCGAGCGCTTCGAGACCGGCGTCACGCCGGAGAAGCTCCGGACGCTGACCCATGCCTCGCGCATCCTCGACGAGGTGCTTGAACCGCGCGCCCAACCGGCACGCGCCTTATGTCGGCGAGTCGGCCTTCGCCCATAAAGGCGGCATCCATGTCTCCGCCGTGCAGAAGGACCCGCGCACCTATGAGCATGTGCCGCCCGAGGCCGTCGGCAACCGGCGCAAGCTGCTCGTCTCGGACCAGGCCGGCCGCTCCAATATCCTCGCCGAGCTCGAGCGCATCGGCATCGCCATCCCGAAGGACGATCCGCGCATCGGGCGCCTGCTCGACGAGGTGAAGGAGCGCGAGGCGGTGGGCTATGCCTATGAGGCGGCGGACGCCTCCTTCGAGCTGCTCGCCCGCCGCATGCTCGGCAACGTGCCGCAATTCTTCGAGGTGGATTCGTTCCGCGTCCTGGTCGAGCGGCGGCACAACGCGCTCGGCGAGCTCGTCACCGTGTCGGAGGCGACGGTCAAGGTGCGCATCGACGGGGAGACGGTGATGTCGGTCGGCGAGGGCAACGGCCCGGTGAATGCGCTCGACAATGCGCTGCGGAAAGATCTCGGCCCCTATCAGAGCTTCATCGAGGACCTCGACCTCGTCGATTACAAGGTGCGCATCCTGACCGGCGGCACCGACGCCGTCACCCGCGTCCTGATCGAGAGCCGCGACGGGGTGGGGAACCGCTGGTTCACCGTGGGCGTGTCGCCCAACATCGTCGACGCCTCGTTCGAGGCGCTGCTCGATTCCATCAATTACAAGCTGATCCGCGACGGCGCCCCGGCGCCTTAGCCCGGTCAGACCTACCGCAAGAATAAGCCCGGCGGCCTTCCGCTTTAGGTTGCCGAGTTCAATTTCAGATATAAGAATTGCCGCCACGAAGGATGTTGGGGAGCCGCGATTGCGCGATGCGGGGGCTTGCTGTCGCTTTTCTGCTGCTGTTCTGGTCCTCGCCCGCGCTCCCGCTGGTCACTGCGGGGGAGGCGGTCCGCTACGCCCAGCACGGCAATTCAGACCTAGCCGACACCGATAGGCGGCGGGCATGCGATCGGCTCTGGCGAGATCGCGCCCGGAGGAAGAGGCCGGCGAGGGCGGTCAATGCACTCAAGCGGCGGGCTCGGCCGGAACCCTCGGCTACTACGCCTGCCGGGCGCGAGCGCTGGCCTTCGGCTCGGTCGAGCGCGCCATCGTCACCTTCACCGCGCTGCTCGCGCTCTCCACGCTCTTGCTGTGGGTCTATACCAGGCGGGTCGGCCAATGCCGCCAAGATCGCCGCCGAGCATCTTCCCGCGGTCGAACGGGCCTATATTTTCGGCGGACCGACGGACCTCTTTCTCCTGCACGACCAGGCCAGCGTGCGGCTCGCCATGCAAAATTACGGCAAGGACGCCGGCCGTGATCCGCGGGTGGCTGGTCGAGTTCGTGGCCCAAGAGCCGCGCGGGCGGAAGCCCGGCTTACGACGAGTCGAAGCGGACAGTCACCAACGAGATCCTGGAGCCCGTACAAGCTGTTTTCCCCGCCGATGGTCTTCAGATCGGAAATCGCCGCGCCGTTCTTCATCGTGGGCTACATCGCTCTATGACGACGTGTTTCGGCATTCGCACACGACGCGGTTCTGTGTCGGCGTCGCGCGCGACGGCAAGGCAGCCTATGCCGGCCATCCCGCGTGGAATGGATACGATTGAGATTTGCATTGCCGGCTTCGACACCCGTCACCCTTCCCGCCATGCGACTTGCGCATGCTCCGGCGCAAGATCGCGGCGGGCGAGGGCTTGGCACCACGCCATCTTCCTAAAGCGATCCGGCTCTGCATCTAGAACTTCGCGGAGACTTCTGCCTCGGCTTGCGCCTCGCTCACTGCGGGGTAGGGGGCGAGCGCCTTGTCGATCGCGGGAATGATGTCCTCGACGCGATCGACCACGAGCAGGTTGAGCTCAAGGCCGGGGCGGATGAAGGCCTCGGCGCCCATCCTCTCGAACAGGACGAGGAGCGGGTCCCAGAAGCCCTCGATATTCACGAGCACGATCGGCTTTGCGTGCCGGCCGAGCTGCGACCAGGTGAGCTGCTCGACGAACTCCTCGAGCGTGCCGAGCCCGCCGGGCAGCGCCACGAAGGCGTCCGACTTGGCAAACATCAGCTGCTTCCGCTGATGCATGTCGTCGACGACGATGAGCTCCTGGGCCTCGATCAGCATGTGCTCCCGCTCGCTCAGGAAGCCCGGAATGATGCCGGTGACATGGCCGCCATGGTGGAGCACCGAGCGGGCGATCTCGCCCATGAGCCCGAGGCTGCCGCCGCCATAGACGAGCCCGATGCGCGATGCCGCCAGGATGCGGCCGAAGGCGCGCGCGGCTTCGGCATGGGCCGGGTTCTCGCCCGCGCCGGAGCCGCAATAGACGCAGATGCTTTGGAGGCCTGGAGGTGATGTGCGTGTCGTTCATGGGCTTCATCTGCCATCCGGCTCCGGCGCGCGTCAAGAAAGCGGGCCGCCTGGTCAATCGGGTGGCGGGGAATCGATCAATCCGCTAGGTTTCCGCCAAATTCGGCCCGGTTTGACGTTTTTTTGCCTTGCGCGCCGCGTAAAGATGAAGTGAGCGTCGGCGAAGGAATACGCGGAATGATCGGCAGCAAATATATCGGCATCATGGCAGTTCTTGTGGCTGTGGGCGCGTCCGGACTCTATGCGAAGTCTGCGCAAGCCGCGGAAGGCTGTGCCTGGAGACCAGAGCCTTACCGAGAAGCAGGGAACTCCATCGGATGCGGCGCAGGGAAGCGAGGCAGAGTCCGCAGTACCGAGGTCGCCGCTCAGGCTGAGCACGGTCGACTATCAAGACACTGCCGACGGGTCCGGCAAGTTGACGCTTGCCGGCATCGCCCTGCCCGGGAAAGAGCTCTATCTCTTTTTGGACGATCAGCCTTTTGCCAAAGTGCAGCCCGATGACGCCGGCAATTGGAGCATCGAAAAAGAGATGAAGCTTGACGACGGCCGGCACACATTTCGCGCGGATCAATACGACGCGGACACACAAATGGTGGCCGCTCGCGCGACAGTCTCGATCGAGCGCGCCAAGCAGCCCGCTCCGGAGGAGCACGCCGCGCCAGCGGAGCCTCCGACGCCTAAGGCAGCGACGCCTTAAGCGGCGGAGGACGCGAAACGCGTCGGCCAAGGAATGACGGATGATCGGCAGTAAGTTCATCGCGATCATTGCGGCCATGGTGGCGATCGGTGCCGCGCTGGCGGTGGCGGGACTCTATCTCTACCGGCAGGGATGTTCGCGCCCCCGGCAGTCGAGCAGGGGCCGGTGGCCGGCGCGGACGGTGCAAGCTCGCGCCGGCCGAGCCGGAAGCCGCCACCCCTGGCGCGGAACCTGCCGAAGCCGCAAGCCGAGGCGACCGGCGCCGCTCACGCCCCCGGCCGAGCCGACCTCCGTGCCGACGTTCGACGTCGTCGTCATCGAGCCGAGCGGCGAGGGTGTGATCGCAGGCCGTGCCGCGCCGGGCTGGCAGGTCAGCGTCCAAAGCGGCGGCACGAAGGTGGCCGAGGCCACCGCCGACGTGCAGGGCGAGTGGAGCGTCGTCTTGGAGAAGCCGCTTCCCGCCGGCGATCATGCGCTCTCCTTGAAGATCACCTCGCCCGATGGCACGCGCGCGCTCACCTCGCAAGAGTCGGTGCGCGTCGCGGTCGGGACGGCCGAGAAGAAGGGGACCTCGCCCGCCGCCGCAATGGAGGCGGCGAAGCCGCAGTCCCTGCCGCAAGCGACGGCGCCGCAAACCGATGCTTCAGCAGCGCCCGCACCGGCGCAGCCTGAGACCGCTCGCGCTGAGCCGGAGACTCAGGCGCTGGCGCGGGCGGAACAAGGAGCATCGAGCGCGCCTTCCACCGGCACCGAGGAGAGCAAGCCTGCGCCGCGTAAGCCGACGCTCGTGTTCAAGACCGTGGACTATGCGGATACCGGGTCCGGCACAGGCACCGTGACGATCACCGGCACGAGCGATCCGGGAGCGAAGATCTCCATCTATTACGACGATAAGCCTCTCGCCGAAGTGCGCGCCGACCGCGACGGCAAGTGGCGCGTCGCGGTGGCGAAGAAGCTCGGCATGGGACAACACAGCTTCCGCGCCGAGCGAGCCGACGCGGCGGGCACTGGCAGGGCACGGCGCTCGTCACCATCGAGCGCGCGGAGCCGAAGCCTGAGGTCGCAGCCAAGGAGCACCGCATCTCAGGTGGCGGGCGTGGAGGCGGGCCAGAGGGCGACGCCAGGGCAGGCATCGCAAACGACGAGTGCCGCCACGTCTATGTCATCCGCCGCGGCGACACCTTGTGGGCCATCGCCAAGCGCTATCTCGGCAGCGGTTTGCGCTACACCACGATTTTCGAGGATAACCGCCAGGTGATCAACAATCCCAACCTGATCCATCCCAAGCAGCAGGTGACGGTACCCAACCCCTGATGCGCTTGGCGCGGGGGCGGCGGGGAGCCTATATAGATTGGCCGGGGCAGCGCTTGGACGCTGCCCCTTTTGCCGCGCGGGCGCCGCGCCAATAGAAGCGATTTCTCATGCAAGACCGGCTGCCGCAAACGAGAAGCGACGCCGTGCTTCAGGCGCGGACGGGGCATTTGAGCGTCCTGCGCGAGCTGCTCCCCTATGTCTGGCCGGCCAACCGGCCCGACTTGCGCTGGCGCGTGGTGTTTGCGCTGGCGGCGCTCGTGGTCGCCAAGGTCATCACCCTTGCCGTGCCCATCGCCTACAAGGCGGTGGTGGACCTCCTCACCGGGGAGGCGAGCGCCAGGCGAGATCGCCGGGCCTTTCGGCGCTCGGACTTGCCGCCGTTCCGGCCATGCTCATCGTCGCCTATGGCGTCGGCCGCGTGCTGATGGTGCTGTTCGCGCAATTCCGCGACGTGTGGTTCACCGTGGTCGCCCAGCATGCCGTGCGCGAGCTCGCCAACCGCACCTTCCGGCATCTCCATGCGCTGTCCTTGCGCTTCCACCTGGAGCGCCGCACCGGAGGCTTGAACCGCGTCATCGAGCGCGGCGTCTCTGGCGTCGACACCATCGTGCGCATGGCGGTGTTGAACTCGATCCCGACCGCGGTCGAGCTTGTCATGATCGCCGGCCTCATCGCCTATTATTTCGGCTTGATCTACGTCCTGGTCGTGCTGCTCACCGTCGCGCTCTATGTGTGGTTCACCTTCTGGGCGAGCGAGCGGCGCATCGCCATCCGCCGCGACATGAACGAGTCCGACACCGAGGCGCATTCCAAGGCGGTCGACAGCCTGCTCAATTACGAGACGGTCAAATATTTCGGCAACGAGGAGCTCGAGGCGCGGCGCTTCGATTCCTCCATGGCGCGCTACGAGAAGGCGGCGATCCGCACCTATACCTCGCTCGGCGTGCTCAATACCGGCCAGGCGGTGATCTTCACCATCGGCACGGTCGTCTGCATGCTGCTGGCGGCGCGCGACGTGACGCGCGGCGTGCTCACCGTGGGCGGCTTCGTGATGATCAACGCCATCCTCATGCAGCTTTACCTGCCGCTCAACTTCATGGGCATGGTCTATCGCGAGATCAAGCAGGGCCTGATCGACATCGAGACCATGTTCGCGCTGCTGCACGAGCCGGCGGAGATCGTCGACCGGAAAGGCGCCAAGCCGCTCCGCGTGACCAAGGGCGAGATCAAGTTCGAGAACGTCTCCTTCGCCTACGATCCTGAGCGCACGATCCTGAAAAATGTGAGCTTCGACGGTGCCGGCGGGCAAGATGGTGGCCATCGTCGGACCGTCCGGCGCCGGCAAATCCACCATCTCGCGCATCCTGTTCCGCTTCTACGAGCTTTCCGGCGGGCGGGTGCTGATCGACGGCCAGGACATCAGGGACGTGACGCAAGCCTCGCTGCGCGCGGCGATCGGCATGGTCCCGCAGGATACCGTGCTGTTCAACGACACCATCGAATACAATATCCGCTACGGCAAACCCGATGCGAGCCAAGCCGAGGTGCGCGAGGCGGCGCGGCTCGCCCAGATCGACGACTTCATCATGACGCTTGCCGCAAGGCTACCACGCGCTGGTCGGCGAACGGGGCTTGAAGCTTTCCGGCGGCGAGAAGCAGCGGGTGGCGATCGCCCGCACCATCCTGAAGGCGCCGCCGATCCTGATGCTCGACGAGGCGACGTCGGCGCTCGACAGCCATACCGAACGTGAGATCCAGGACGCGCTCGAACGGGTGGCGCGCGAGCGCACGAGCCTCGTCATCGCCCACCGCCTCTCCACCGTGGTCCACGCCGACAACATCATCGTGCTCGATCATGGCGAGATCGTCGAGCAGGGCACGCATCTTGAGCTGCTGGCCAAAGGCGGCCTCTATGCGAGCCTCTGGGCGCGCCAGCGGGAGGCCGACGAGGCGCGCGAGCGGCTCGCGCACGCGCTCGAAGAGGACGCGCTTGCCGCAATCGCGCGCGGCCGAGCGCCTCGAAGACGAAGCGCTGGCCTCAACTTGAGTTAAGCATCGCGGGACGCATGAACGACCGTCACAGCCTTCTCGACAGCATCTTGGGCGCGTTCGTCCCCATCCACCCCGATGGCTATAAATTCGTCGCCGGCGCGGCGCTCGCCACGCTCATTCTGTTCGCGCTCGCCCCGCCGCTCGGCTGGCTGGCGGCGATCGCCACGGCGTGGTGCGCATATTTCTTCCGCGATCCCGAGCGCGTGACGCCGGCGCGCGCCGGGCTGGTCGTGAGCGCCGCCGACGGCAAGGTCGTCGCCATTGCCAAGGTCGCGCCGCCGCGCGAGCTTCAACTCGGGACCGAACCGCTTACGCGCATCTCCGTGTTCCTCTCCATTTTCGACGTGCATATCGTCCGCGCTCCGGTGGCGGGCCGCATCATAAGCAGCACCTACGTGCCCGGGGCCTTCCTCAACGCCGAGCTCGACAAGGCGAGCGAGGAGAACGAGCGCCGCGCCCTTGTCATCGAGACGGAGACGGGCGAGAAGATCGGGCTCGTGCTGATCGCCGGGTTCATCGCGCGGCGGATCGTGACTTTCGTCGGCGAGGGGACTAGCGTGGCCCGTGGCGAGCGCATCGGGCTCATCCGCTTCGGCAGCCGCGTCGACGTTTACCTGCCTGCCGGCGCCCGCGTTCTCGCCGAGGCCGGCCAAACGGCGATCGGCGGCGAGACGGTGCTGGCGGAGTTCGTGCGCAGCGAGGAGGCGCGTGAGTTGAGTTCGGTGACAGGCTCCGACGTGGCGGAGGAATAGCGGCATGTTTCCTCCCTTCGATCCCGACCGAGACGAGCGCAAGCGGCGGCCGAACGTGTTCGCCCGCGGCCAGGTGCCGGTCAGGGTGCTCATCCCCAATATCTTCACTCTGGTCGGGCTCTGCGCCGGGCTTACCGCGATCCGCATGGGAATCGAGCATCGCTGGGACCTGGCGGTGGCGGCGCTCGTGTTCGCGGCCGTTCTCGATGGGATCGACGGCCGCGTCGCGCGCCTGCTCAAGGCCTCCTCGCGTTTCGGCGCCGAGCTCGACAGCCTCGCCGACTTCGTCAATTTCGGCGTGGCGCCGGCCATCATCATGTTCACCTGGGCGCTCGACGACCTGCGTAGCTTCGGCTGGATCGCCGTGCTGGTGTTCGCGGTGTGCTCGGCGCTTCGTCTGGCGCGCTTCAATGTGTCGCTCGACCGGACCGACCTGCCGGCCTGGAAGAGCAATTATTTCGTCGGCGTGCCGGCGCCGGCCGGCGCCATCATCCTGCTCTTGCCGATCTACGCCCAGGATCTCGGCCTGCATGTGCCGATCCTCACCCCGCTCGTGCTGTTCTATACGCTCGGCATCGCGCTGCTGATGGTGAGCAACGTGCCGACCTTCTCGGGCAAGCTGATCGGGCAGAAGATCGCGCGCGAGTACGTGCCGCCGGTGTTCGTGCTGGCGGCGCTGTTCATGGCGCTGCTCTTGACCTTTCCCTCGCTCACGCTGGCGGTGGGCTCTTTGCTCTATCTCGCGCTGATCCCGGTCTCCGCTTACCGCTATCTCGCCGAGGAGCGCAAAGCGGCAAAGGCGGCCAAGGCGCAGAGCGCCAAGAGCAGCGCGGCCGAAGACCATGCGGAACGGCCGGAGGACCCGGTCATTCGCCCGAGCTTCAGGGCCAAGCCATGAAGCAGCGTCTGTCCACCTATCTCCGCCAGCTCGAGGCCGAGAGCATCCACATCATGCGCGAGGTTGCCGCCGAATTCCGCAATCCGGTGATGCTCTACTCGATCGGCAAGGACTCCTCGGTGATGCTGCATCTCGCGCTCAAGGCCTTCTATCCGGGCAAGCCGCCGTTCCCGCTGCTCCATGTCGACACCACCTGGAAGTTCCGCGAGATGATCGCCTTTCGCGATCAAGGAGATGCGGCGGCTCGGCCTCGATCTCATCGTCCATATCAACGAGCAGGGGATCAAGGCCGGCATCTCGCCCATCACCCACGGCAGCGCGCTCTATACCGACATCATGAAGACGGAAGCGCTCAAGCAGGCGCTCGCCGCGCACGGCTTCGATGCGGCCTTCGGCGGCGCGCGCCGCGACGAGGAGAAATCGCGCGCCAAGGAGCGGGTGTTCTCGTTCCGCAACGTTGCCCATAACTGGGACCCGAAGCGGCAGCGGCCCGAGCTGTGGCATCTCGCCAATACCAGAATCGGGCCGGGGGAAAGCATGCGGGTGTTCCCGCTGTCGAATTGGACCGAGCTCGACGTGTGGACCTACATCTATCTCGAGAACATTCCCGTGGTGCCGCTCTATTTCGCGGCCGACCGGCCGGTGGTCGAGCGGGGCGGCATGCTGATCATGGTCGACGACGAGAGGCTCCCCATCGACGCGCGCGAGAAGCCCGAGATGGCGAGAGTGCGTTTCCGCACGCTCGGCTGCTATCCTCTCACCGGCGCCATCCGCTCCGAGGCGGCGACGGTGCCGGAGATCATCGAGGAGCTGGTCGCCACGCGTTACTCGGAACGCCAGGGCCGCGTCATCGACCACGACCAGTCAGGCTCGATGGAGAAGAAGAAGCAGGAGGGTTATTTCTGATGCCGCGCTTGAGCGTTGTCGAAAGCGGACGGACCGGCGCCAGCGAGCGGGTCGACGCCCGGATCGCGGCGGAGGAGAACCGCGGCCTGTTGCGCTTTCTCACCTGCGGCAGCGTGGATGACGGCAAGAGCACCCTGATCGGCCGCCTGCTCTACGATTCGGCGCTGGTCTACGACGATCAGGTGCGTAGCGCCGAGCATGACTCGCGGCGTCCGGGCGGGAGCAGGGGAGGGCCGCTCGATCTTGCGCTCCTGGTCGACGGGCTCGAGGCCGAGCGCGAGCAGAAGATCACCATCGACGTCGCCTATCGCTATTTCTCGACGCCGCGGCGGAAGTTCATCGTCGCCGACACGCCCGGCCACGTGCAGTACACGCGCAACATGGCGACCGGCGCGTCGAATTGCGACTTCGCGGTGCTGCTGGTCGATGCGCGGAGCGGCGTCTTGACCCAGACCCGCCGCCACGCCTGCATCCTATCGTTGCTCGGCATCGGCAAGATCGCGCTGGCCGTCAACAAGATGGATCTCGTCGATTTCGATCAGGCGCGGTTCGAGGCGATTGCCGAGGAGTTTGCAGGCTTCGCCGGCCGAGCTCGGCTTCGAGCTCGTGACCGCCATCCCGGTCTCGGCGCTCAAGGGCGACAATGTGATCGCACCAAGCGCGCATATGCACTGGTATCGCGGTCCGACGCTGCTCGGACATTTGGAGACGGTGGATGCGAGCCGCGGCGAAAGGGAGCGGCCGTTCCGTTTTCCGGTGCAGTGGGTGAACCGGCCGCATCTCGATTTTCGCGGCTATGCGGGGACGGTGGCCAGCGGCAAGATCGCCCGCGGCGCGGAGGTGGTGATCCATCCTTCGGGCAAGCGCGCGCATGTGGCGCGGATCGTCACCGCCGGCGGCGATCTCGAGGCGGCGCAAGAAGGCGATGCGGTGACGCTTGACCTTCGCCGAGGAGGTCGATGTGAGCCGCGGCGACATCATCGCCCTTCCCGAGGCCGCGCCGTCGATCGCCGATCAGATAGCGGCGCGGCTCATCTGGTTCGACGAGGAGCCGATGCTGCCCGGCCGCGCCTATACGCTGAAATGCGGCGGCCAGACCACGACGGCGACCGTCTCGAGCCTCAAATACAAGCTCAATGTCGACAATCTCGATCACGTGGCGGGCAAGACGCTCGAGCTCAACGAGGTCGGACTGTGCAATCTGACCACAGCCAAGGCGCTGGTCTTCGATTCCTACGCCGAGAACGCCGACACCGGCTCGTTCATCCTGATCGACCGCTTCACCAACGCCACCGTCGCGGCCGGCATGATCGAGTTCGGCTTGCGCCGCGCCACCAATATCCAGTGGCAGGAGCTATCCATCGACAAGGCGGCACGGGCCGGCCTCAAGGAGCAGAAGCCTTGCATCTTGTGGTTCACCGGCCTTTCGGGCGCCGGCAAATCGACCATCGCCAATGCGCTCGAGAAGCGGCTGCACGCCATGGGCCGCCACACCTACCTGCTCGACGGCGACAACATCCGCCACGGCCTCAACAAGGATCTCGGCTTCACCGACGCCGACCGGGTGGAGAACATCCGCCGCGTGGCCGAGGCGGCGCGGCTGTTCGTCGACGCCGGCCTTATCGTCATGGTGTCGTTCATCTCGCCCTTCCGCTCGGAGCGGCGCATGGCGCGCGATCTGTTCGAGGAAGGGGAATTCATCGAGATTTTCGTGGATACGCCGCTCGAGGTCTGCGAGGCGCGCGATCCCAAGGGGCTTTACGTCAAGGCGCGCGCCGGGCTGATCACCAATTTCACCGGCATCGATTCTCTCTACGAGCCGCCGGAGCGGGCAGAGCTCAAGCTCGACACGAGCAAGGCCAGCCCAGAGTCCCTCGCCGAGACGGTGCTCGGCGAGCTGAGGCGCCGTCACCGCATCTGAAAGTCGTGGCCGCAGCCGCCATTTCCCCCCGATTGGTTTCCCTCGGATGAACGGCTGCGGCCTTCCTCGCGCTAGTCGGACGGACCTGTTCCAGAAAGACTAGCGAGGATTTTCAAACGTTCCGCGGCTTTGACGTTCCCGACTTGCGACGCCCGCTCGTACCAGCCGCGGGCGCGGGCGGGATCGCCGTCCACGCCGATGGCGCCAAGGGCGGCGAGCATCTCGCGATCGAAGGTGCGGGCAAGCTCGTAGGCCGCTTCGCCTTCCCCTCGCTCGGCAAGGTGGAGGAGGAGGAGCCGCGCCGCGGCGATATCGCCTTCGTCGAGAAGCCGCTTCGCCCTCTCACGCAGGACGGCGGCTTCGGCCGGGACGGCTGTCTCCTCGGCGGCATGGGCGCTGGGCACCACGTCGAGAAGGGCCGAGGCCCAGTCCATGTCGGGGCCCACCACAGGGTAGGTCCGCGCCGGCGCCTCGACCCGCAACACGAGGCTGCGGCGTGCCTGCGGCCCGTCGCCGGACTGAAGCACATAGACTTCGATCGGGTAGTCGCCTTCGGCGGCTTCACCGATCGAGAGCGTGAGATCGTGAACATGCTCGCCTTTGACGAGCCACGTCCCGCTTTCGCTCTGCCGTCCGGCGGAAAGCTTGGCCTCGGCGGGAAGCCCGCGGATGAGGAGGTAGCCGGCGTGGCTCGGCGGCAAGAGCGGTGCAAAAGCGATTTGCCGCCCGCTGGCGGCAAGGATCGTTTGCGGCTGGGATGGGGCCGCGCCCGAGAGGAGGGGCCCCGCGCCGGCAGGCGCCGGGACGAGCAGCGGCTCGCCTTTTGCGGCGCGATTGGCCGATACCGCGGCGCGCTGTAGTCCGGGGTCTGAGGTGCTGTTGGCCGGTCTTTGCCAGGCGACGGAGGTGGAGCGCGTTGGAGGGCGGTTGTCGCTGTTAGCCGGCCGAGGCGCGGTCATGCTGGCGACAAGCACAAGGCCCCCCACGGTGAGCAGAACCGCCGTGGCGATGGAGCCTGCGACCAGCAGGCTGGCGTGGCGCTGCCGCCGGCGAAATTCGCGCAACAGGCTCTGCACATGAACTTGCGAGGGAAGGATGCGCATCTCGGGATCGAGTGGGACGCCGACCATAAGCTCGCCGGTTTCGCCGAAGCCGTCATCGGCCTCGTCCCACGCCTCCGGAGAGGCCTCGCCGGCGGGGCGTCGGCTTGCGCGAGCAGCGTCTCGCTTGCGCCGACCGCGCCGGGGCGCGCCGCTCATGAGACCCTCAAAGGCGGGGAATGCATCCTCGACCGCCAAGGCATCGAGACGCGCCGCCAGCGACGTCGGATAGGTGATGCTCACCGGCCCTTCCATCACGCTTTCGATGGCGCGTGACAGCGATTCAACGCTGGGCAAATCCTCCGCTGGTTCGGAGGGGTGAGCAGAGCTCAGCAAGGCTGCGCGCAGCATCGCGTTGGCCCGATGTACCGGGTGCCAATCGGGCTGCTCGGCCAAGGGCGTACTGGAACCGATCATGATCATGCTCCCTCGTTGCCCGCGCGAGTGCCCGCGCGCAGGTCACGCCCCATTTCCCCCACCAATGCGCGCTCGTGCCCCTGAGCGCGCAGCTATGATGAACTGACCAAGACCTCCTTCCGTTCCGTCTTTCCCTCTTAAGCCGCGCTTAGCGTTCCTTGCCGCGTTGCCACTCGATGAATCGCGTGAATAACGCCTCCTGCTGCTCCTTGCTCATGAGGCCTTCCGGCAAGGCTGGGGCTTGGCCCGCGCTTGCCGCCATCGGCCTCGCCGGCTCGAGCCGGACGCGCGGCGAGCCAAGCCTCGGCGGCGCGGGTCCGTTTGAAGCCCGGCAGGCTCGCCGCGAGATTGACCTCGCGCCATTTGGGGTGGCGGCCTTGCGCCTGAAGCTCCGCGAAGCGCGGGAAGACCGCAGCGACGAAGCGGTCGACGCGCTGTTGAGAGCCAGGGTCGGTCTTCGACTTTGCCGCCAGCAGCACCATGCCGGTCGCGATCGTCGCCACCTCGCCGCCCGCCCGGATCAGATTGGGATAGTCCTTAGGCTCAAGCCGCGTCGGCAGATAGGTCGCTTCAAGAGGGACGCCGAAGGGGATCGGCAAAAGGCGGATGCCGGCATTGACCGGAATGGCGCTCACCAGCGGCGACGGTTTGCCGCCAACGATCATTGCGGCCGAAATCGCGCCCTGCTTCAGCTGCTCGATGGCGGAAGCGGCATCGAGGCTCAGAGGCTCGACCTTGAGCCCGAGCGCCTTGAACAGCGAGACGGCGGTGGCGGCAGAGGCCGACCCGGCAGGGCCGATACTCACCTTTCGGCCGGACAGGTCCGACACGCTGCCAATATCTGCGCGGGCCAGGATATGGACCTCTTGCGGGGCGAGCCTGGCGACGAGCTCGAGCTTGTCGGCGAGGTCCTTCTCCCTGACCGAGGCTTCGGCAAGAGCGTCGGTCGAGACGAAGGCAATGTCGGCATGAGGATCCTCGAGCAGGAGCGCGAGATTGCCGGCGCCGGCGTCGCCGAGCATGGGCAGGACGCGCAAGTCCGCGCCTTGGGGGAAGAGGCTAGCCATGTCGGCCGCGAGCACGGTTTCCGAGGCGGCCGCCGAACCAGCGATCAGGCCAAGCCAAGCGTTCGTGGCCTTCCCTTGAGCCGCAACGCTTTCGCCTGCTCGCGCGCTTTCGCCCGCAGAGAGACCGATCAGAACGAGACAAACTAGCGATAGAACTCGACGCAACGCAACACCCCGTATCCCCGCTCTACGCTCGCGACAGGAAAAAGTTCCCGTCGCGGCGCGCCGTTTGCCCGGAGCTTCGGAGACAAGGATGGGCACGGCATGGCGAGACCCTCCATTCTCGAAGCCCGGGAGCCCAAAACTCCTGGCAAGCGTTCGTGTGTGTTTTGCGTAAGCCCCGGGTCCGGGGGCAGAACGTTTTTTGTTGTTAGATCAGACGTTAACCTTCGACTGGGGCGTCATGTCGGCCTCAATGCGGCGAAGCCGGGGCCGAAGAGCCCCTCGGCGCCAGTGGCCCAGTGTGAGGGGGCTCACAAAGGCACTCTCGGGCCCACGCCATTTCAGGGTCACGCCGCTGGCAATTCCGCCACGGCAAATGTTTCATAGGAGACAACAATGAAACGCAATTCCCTGATTACGGGCGCCGGCGTCGCCGTTATGGCTGCGGCCGGGCTCCTTCTGGCCTCGGCCAACGCCGCGCCGGCCGAGACCGGCCATGAGGCCGCGATCAAGGCCTGCTCGACGGTCAATCCTGCGCAGCCGGTCAAGGTCGTGAACGCCGTGGACGACGGCAGCGGGATCGGTTTCAGCCTGGTCTGGCTGAACGACAAGGACAACAATCTTTGGCTGTGCGACGCCGATGCCAACGGCAACGTCTATTCCTACTCGATCGTGACGAAGGATCTGTTGGCAGGGGCGGGCGCCGAGATGATCGGCCTGCAGCTTGCCTCCGACGGCACCTACGAAGGCGAGCCGCAGCAGATCGCCGAGAAGGTCTGCGCCGCCTATCTGACCGATGGCGGCAAGGTACTGGCCAGCTCGCCGGACGGGTTTGAGTCCGATCCCGGCTTCGTCATCTTCGTCCAGGACACGGCCGGCAACTTCCATCTCTGCAACGCGACGGGCGACGCGATGATCTGGGCGTTCGAGCCGATCGGTGAGCCGCTGACGTTCCCAGAGCAGGTGAGCTAGGGCACTACGCGCGGGATGGCCGGGGTTCGCGCCCCGGCCATCCAGCTTTCATAGAGTCTGGTTCAGTCGAGAGGGCGTGGGCTCACCCGCCGCCCTCTTCTTTGAGCGCGAACGCGCCGGCAAGCTCGTCAAGCATTCGCACATAAAGTTTGTAGGCGAGCGTGTTGAGGCCGAGCCGCGCGGCGAGCGCGGCGGGCAGAATGTAACGGGCATAGACGGAGCGGAGCGTTTCGGTGCGTGCCTCGCGCGGGAGCCGCGCCAAGATCAGCGGCGCGAGCTCATAATAGGCGGCGATGTCGGCCACGCCGCCCGGCTTGTTAGCGAGCACGTCGTCGCGGTAGCGGCGCAAAGTGCGAAGCTCGAAGCAATCGTCGTCAAGCCCGAGCGTTTCGCAACAGGCGGTGGTGATGAAGCAGCCCTCAGGCGGGACGCATTTCTCCTCGGCGGCGAGGGCTGCGAGCGCCGTCTGGCGCTCGGACGCCCAAGCGAGGCCGGCGCGCAAGGTCTCGCAATCGAGCTTAAAGCGGCAATCCTCCTTGTCGCCGAGCTTGACCGCCATCTCGATCGACTTGCTTTCGCGGAAGAGGGGCGCGCAAGCCAAGGGCAGCACGAGGCTCACCTTGTCGTCGAAAATGTCGGTGCAGTTGCCGCATAACGGCTCGTCGATCGCCTCCTTGCCGTCCTCGGTCCGCACGATCAGCCGGTTCTCGGGCTTGATCGAGGAATTTCTTGGGCAGCGGCGTCTTATCGGGATCGCCATAGACCACAAGCTTCCCTTCGAAACTCGCGGCAACCTGGATTTCCACGCGCAGGTCGCAAGATTTGGGGCTGGTGAAGCTCACCTCATTGATGCGCGCGCCGGCCAGGGTGTCGCTGGCTTGCGCCTTCCAGGGACCGAAGGCTTTCGAACTCGAAGCAGTCCTTCTTGGCGGCAAGCGCGCGCGGCACGGACGGGAGACGCAAAACCGCCGCGGAAGCAGCAAGAAGAAGGCCGAGCGCCCGGCGGCGCGTGTTCAAAACCATCACTCACCCATCGCGTTTCAGAGGCGTAACCTGCCTAGCCCATAATCGTTGGCGAGCGCAAACGATCACGGCCTCGCCGCGCCGTTCGCTTCTCGCGGCGGCACGGCGAGCCAAGTATCGATTAACCCTAGAGAGGGGAAGTGGCGCGCCGGCCGAGGAGATTAAACGCATTTGCAACTACCTTGAGCCGACCCTGGACGTGAAGACTGGCTGAAGACCAGCCGTCGAGGGGACATAGGCTATGAGGTACGTGGGCTATGAGGTATTTGTCAGATCGTTATCGGCCCGAGTTGCACTATATGCGCGGGCCTGGACCAAAATGGCTTGAGAAGCATGCCGGACAGTCGGGAGCGATCGTGATCCCGAGCGAGGGTCATGCAGAAGACGTCCACACTGACCAGGCGCATCGAATTGACGTTGCGCCGGTGGCTTCCAGTCAGATGGCGGATGGGTCATGGGGCGACCCATGAACTCCAGTGGGACCTAAGCTGACCGGCTTGGACCGTGGTCGGTGTAACCGGGCGAGGGCTCTAGCCTTTGCGGCTCTGGGGACTTGAGATTGGCTGGGTCCCCGCCTTCGCGGGGACACGAGCTTCTCTAATTCGCTTCGCTCATAAGAGAAGCTAAGTGGCTGGGGGACTTGGATTCGAACCAAGACTGGCGGAGTCAGAGTCCGCTGTCCTACCGTTAGACGATCCCCCACCAGCGCGGAATGTGGATCTTGAGCTTCGGCCTTGCAAGACGCAGGCTGCCCGGACTTTTGCCGTTCTAGCCGTAGCCAAGCGGGCTTGGCAAGGCTCCCCGGGTGAGGCCGGCAACCTTCCTGTTCCGTCAAACCTAGCGAGTTCTTTACCCTATTCGGGCAAGATGCCTTGAGTTCGACCTTAGAAAAGTCGGTCGGTCCTCCTTACCTAGAATGCCGGCATGCAGACGCTTTCGCCATCAATCGACCGCATCGGTGCAGCGCTAAAAGCGCTAAGGCAGACCCATGGGCACGATGCTCAGAGCGCGGACACGATCTCGCTCGGCGCCAAGTGCCTTCATGTGATCGTCGCCCAGCTCACCGAGGAGGGGGTTCCGCAAGAGGATCTGCAACCCCTCATCGATCTTGAGGCGAGCCTCCGTCAACTCATGGTGCAGACGCAAGGCGAGGGCGTCGCCAACCGCCGCAAGCGGCGCCCGCCGAGCGAGAACTTGCTCGCCCGTGGCGCCGCCGTGATCGACCTTCTGATCAAGGCCGGCCACGATGAGAGCGAGGCGGCCCAGATCGTCATGCGCCGGCTCGTGGCCGCAGGGGTCCCGCCGCCGCAGAAAGGCGGCGATGCAAGGGGCTGGAAGCGCCTCCTCGAATGGCGGACCGAGCTTAGCCATGGGCTCGTCTCCGACGAGGCGCAGCTCGAATATCGGGACTTTGGGCGCGAGATCGACGCCATCCCCGCCAATGAGCGGGTGAAACGCGTGCTCGACGATCAGCTCTGGGACCGCAGGCGCAAGCCGAGATAATCGAAGACGCGCAATCCGCCTATTGAGGCTTTGGCTTAACAACCGGCTTGGGCGCAGGCGCCGCCGCCTTCGGCTGGTTACGGGCGTCGAGCTTGGCGCTGATCTTCGCGAGGTCGCCGCCAAGGCCCGACTTCAAGTCGGAAATGTCTTGCGTGAGGCCGGCCTTCATATCCGCCATCTGCTTGCCGATCTCGGCGTTGTTGCCTGACACGGCGCGGTCCTGCTTCAGGGCGGCAAGCTCGGCCCTGATGCCGCCGTAAGAGAGCGCGACCAGAAGGAAGGTGGCGGTCAAAAGGGCAAGCACGGTCCATTTGTAGGCGTCCCAATTCATCGCCTCTTTCAAGGCCGCGCGGGTCATATCCCTCGCTCCGCCGGTCCAGTCGCTCAGCCTCGCCGTCAAGCCCTGCCGCTCATGCGTATAGACCTCGTCCGTCATGGCTGCTCCCCCCTCTGAACGAACCAGCGTCAGCGCCTCCATCATAGCACTCAACGCTTGGCCGCCGCAGCCGGTTGGGACGGCGCGCCATCAGCTTAGGGAAACGGGCAGTTGGTGCGCCCGGGCGGCGCGATTACCGCGGGCAGATCATTTTCCAGCGGCCTAAGATGCCTTGCTTCCAATAACAGGTGGGATAGATCGGTGGGCCCCAAGCCAAGGCAAAGACTGGCTCGTCAACATCATAAGTTACCCACACACATCGATCCGGTCCGCACAGCCATTCGGCCTTCGCCGGCTGACCCGTGAAGAGAAGTGCGGCCGCTAGGACTGAACCAGCCAAAATCGCTCTGATCACGTGAACCCCCTGACAACAGTGTTTACGGCCCCAAGTTCATGGCCCCAAGCGATTTAACCAGGGCGCGGCATGAGAGTCCATGTCGGCCTGCACCGCAGGCAGAAAGCACGTCATTCCGATTTATTGGTGCGCCCGGCACGGCTCGAACGTGCAACCCCCAGATTTCCCACCCGCGCAATCAGCTCCTCTACGCGGGAGTCACTGTCGTCCCACATCTCTATGCGAAACGGCAGATCGTGCTCTTGACCGGGTATGGTCCGCATGAGAGAACAAAAGGGGAACCATCGTCAAGGCCGCAAATGTCCATCGCACTTGTTCGTCAGGAAATAGCCCGCTTTCTGGCTTCGCCGCAGCCCGAGGTGCTGTTCAAGTTTATCGGCGTCTGGAGCGAAGGGCTTGATAGATGAGGATGGTGATCAACGGCGATCAATCGCGCCTCTGAGAGCCTCCCCCCGCAATGGCCGGCGACAGGATAGCAGCCCGGGAACCTGCTAAACTAGGCCGTGCCACGCTTCGAGAATTACGAGGAGGCAACCCCCATGAAGTTCGTTCCGATAATCTGTCTGGCTCTGGCTTTCGCGACCCCGGCATTTGCCGCCCCCCAATGGGTTGAGACTGCCTGTTGGCGAGCCGCCAATCGAGTTCTCCCGGCGCTCAGTGCCAGGGAAAGGGAAGCCTATATTGCCAATTGCATAGCCGACTGGACGGCTGGAACGCCGCCACCCCAGGGCCGCAGGAGTTATGACCGCAACAGGTATTGAAGCGGCGGGAAGCGGCGGGGCATCAGTGAAACGTTAGCTCGCCTTCTGTAAGCTTAAACGGCCACTTGCCGCCCTCGCGCGTCCACGATAAGGACGGCGATAGGGGACTCTGCAACGTTACGGGGGGGTGCGATGTTTAGCAGAGGTTCGGCTCCGTCATCAGTCAAGCGACGAACATAGCCGCCGTTTGCCGACGTGACAATGATAAAGTAAGGGAGCGGCCTGCCCTTGCCGCGACATTGGTTGACCACCTCATCAACCATCTGTACGATGTTTTCCATTCGCGGCAGCATAGCAACAGGCGCCCGCCGAAGCGAGCGCCGGCGCAATGAGCGGCGGCTAGTTTTATAAATCCGTTCAATGTCCTCTTTGGTAATGCGTTCTTCCGCGTGCTTCATCGACCTCCAGTCTGTGTATCTTGGAAGATGAACCTCCCCACATGCCAAAGGCTGCGGCTTGGATTAGCGACTGATATCCCGGAAGGATGCCCTGAGACTTGTCGGCGGCGAACAGCAGACCGAGAAGGATGCCGACATCATGACGGCGATTTGAATCGCCCTCGAATTAATCGATCGATTTATCTCGCTTCTTTTCTCCACCGTCATGGTCGCCATGTTCCCCCTTTTGCCTGACCTGCAACCGAAGCATTTTAGCCCGCCGGACGCGAAGCCGACTATATTTCAGGCATGTCGAGTTTTATTAACGACGGCTGCCGCTTCCTGCAAAAGCTGCGGGACGAGCGGCGGGACTTCGTTGTCAGCAATTGCCTCGATCCGCGCCATGCAATCAACGCGGTGATGACCGGCTATCACCTGTGCGAGTGGTCTTTGCTAGAATGCCGGCGCCCCGGTTCGAGCACAAAAGCCATAAATCTCGATCATCCCTAAAGCCATTTGTGGTTCGCTCATCGAGGACGCGGGATTGGTCGCCGATGGCACGAAGCACTTCACCAAAAAGATCAGGACCGGAAAACGCGAGGGCGCATTCGACCGTCGCATATTCCAAGCCAATGCCTTCGATGTTTCTCACCTTTGCTCGACCGAGACGGCAAAAAGCAGCGCGCCGAGGAGTTCATCGAGGATCATCGAGTTTTGGGACGCCTTCTTCAGAAAGCACGGCCTCAAACAGTATGCCGATGCGGTCGGCTAGAAGCGGCCAGCAGTTTTGCGCTTGCGACGCCGCTGAGGACGTCGTCTATCACGGCGAGACGCTGTATGGCTGCGCTCGATGCAATCGCTGGTGGCCGCTTGCGAAGCCTCCTATTCGTCTTAGCACAGAAGACCTGATCGCGTTGCGCGACAAGCGAAAAGACCTATCGCTTTAGGAGTCGGGCAGTCGGCCATATTCGCCGCGATCCGGCGCGCCTCCTCTAGCGTAGCGTCTTGGCAATGTCAGTGTGGCCCGCTTCTCATTGCCGTAGCAATACGCGTTACGCCTAAAGTCCGCTGGCGTTAATTAGCCCGCCCATTAGCCGCATTCAAAAATGGTGCGCCCGGAGGGCTTTGAACCCCTAACCCCCAGATTTGAAGTCTGGTGCTCTATCCATTGAGCTACGGGCGCCTTGCCTGCTCTCCATAAACGCCAGGGCAAGCCAAAGGCAAATATTCTACGGCTTCGCCACGTCACGGGCTTCGTTCCCCTGCCATCTCAAGCCTTCCGGAAAAGCTGCTTTACCTCAAACAATAGCTTGATAGATTAGCGCACATAGGACCAACGCTCCGGACGCTGACCAAGCGACGATGTGACAGCGGTTCCGGGGGTTAGAGGTTGAACACCGTGAATGGGCCGAGCGGCGATGCCCGCCCGGCTGCCGCAGCTTCGCGTGACCTCAAGACCACGCGAAACGAGACCGGCGACTGCGGGGGAGGTGGCGGCCCGACGCAAGTCGCAGCCCGCGCGCGCTCGAAGGCGCCGGCCGATGGCCTCTTGGTGGCAGCCGAGGGCAAGAATGACACGGGCGCGCCAGCGCGGGCCCTGCGCACCTCGCTATTTACGGCGCTCTCGACCTCGGCACCAATAATTGCCGGCTCCTCATCGCCAAGCCCTCGCGCCGAGGCTTTCTCGTCATCGACGCCTTCTCCCGCATCATCCGCCTCGGCGAAGGCGTGCTGAGCTCGGGCCGGCTCTCGGAGGCCGCCATGAGCCGCACCATCGAAGCGCTCAAGGTCTGCGCCGAGAAGATGCGGCGGCGCGCGGTAACGCGCTCGCGGCTGATCGCCACGGAGGCCTGCCGCATCGCCGCCAATAGCGGCGAGTTCATCGAGCGCGCGCGCCGCGAGGCCGGCCTCTCCATCGAGATCGTGACGCAGGAGACCGAGGCCAAGCTCGCGGTGTCGGGCTGCGCCTCGCTGATCGACCGCAATTGCGACTGGGCGCTCGTGTTCGATATCGGCGGCGGCAGCTCCGAGCTGATCTGGCTCGACCTCGCGCGGCTGGGACGCCCTTGGCGCCGCACCCTCCACGATCGTCTCGATGTGCAGGCCTGCATCGCCGCCTGGACCTCCTTGCCGATCGGCGTGGTCAATCTCGCCGAGCGCCATGGCGGGCGCGACGTCACCCGCAAAGCTACGAGGCCATGGTGGCCGACGTGATGGCGAGCATCGCCGACTTCGAGAAGAAGCACCGCTTCGGCGAGAGGATCGCCAACAAGCGCGCCCATTTCCTCGGCACCTCGGGAACGGTCACCACGATCTCCGGCATTCATCTCAAGCTTCCGGTCTACGAGCGCTCGCGCGTCGATGGATGCTGGCTCAGCGCCCGCGACGTGCGCACCGTTTCCGCCGATCTGATCGCCATGTCTTACGCCGAGCGCGTGGCCCAGCCTTGTATCGGGCATGAGCGCGCCGATCTCGTGCTGGCGGGCTGCGCCATCCTCGAGGCGCTGCTCAGGATCTGGCCCTGCCAGCGCCTGCGCGTGGCCGACCGGGGCTTGCGCGAAGGCATCCTCGCCACGCTCATGGCCGAGGACGGCCACGACCAGCGCGCCGCGCGGCAGGCCAGGAGGAAGGCGCGCGCGGCGGGGTCGCGCTAGCGCGTCCAGAGCGAAATCCCTTCAGGCATGATTTCGCTCTAGCTTCTTGTTTGAGCATGATCTTTTCGGAAAACCGGTTCCCACTTTTCCGGATCATGCTCAGGCTTGGGAGGCGGGCTCCTGCGCAACCCCAACCGGGCGGGCGCGGGCGGAGAGGTTGGCGCCGGCCCCCTTGGGCAATCGCGCGAAGACGAACGCCGAGCTTGCCGCGATCGCCGCCACCAGGACAAAGGCCAGCGGAAAATCGCCCGCGACGACGCTCGCGTCAGGACGCCCGATGCGTTGAACTTCGAGCACCAGCGCGCCCACGGCGACGCCGGCCGAGAGCGAGAGCTGCTGCGCCACGCTGGCGAAGCTCGTCGCCCGGCTCATGGCTTTGGTGTCGATGTCGGCGTAGGCGATCGAGTTGATGCTGGTGAATTCCAGCGACTTGAAGAAGCCGCCGACCAAGAGCACGGCGAGGATGACGCCGTGGGGCGTGCCGGCGGTGAACAGCGCGATGGCGGCGAGGAAGAAACTGCTCACCACGGCATTCGTGACCAGCACGCGCTTGAAGCCGAAGCGGCGAATGATCGGCGCCGCCGTGGTCTTCATGGCGATGGCGCCGACAGCGCTGGCAAAGGTCAGCAGCCCGGATTGCAGCGCGTTCAAGCCGAAGCCGAGCTGGAAGAACAGCGGCAGTAGGAAAGGCAGCGCGCCCACGCCGATGCGGTAGAGAAAGCCGCCCACGACGCTGGCGTAGAAAGTATCGACCTTGAGCAGGTCGAGATCGAGCAGCGGGGCTTGCGTTACGCGCGCGTGACGGACATAGAGCCAAATGCCGACGACCCCCACTGCCAGCAGCGCGAGCACGATCTCGGTGGGAAACAAGCCCTGGCCGATGGTGGTGATGCCGAAGGCGAGCCCGGCAAGCCCGATGCCGGACAGAAAGAAGCCTTTGACGTCGAGCGGCGGCAGCCCCTCTTCGCGAATGTCGGCGATATAGCGCGTGGCGAGAATGACGCCGATCAGCCCGACGGGAATGTTGATCCAGAAGATCCAGCGCCAGGAAAAGACGGTGGTGATGAAGCCGCCGAGCGGAGGGCCGATCACCGGTCCCATCAGCGCCGGAATGGTGAGCCAGGCGAGCGCCGAGATCAGCTCGGCCTTGGGCACCGAGCGCAAGATGACGAGGCGCCCGACCGGCACCATCATGGCGCCGCCCATGCCCTGGATGATGCGGAACAAAATGAAATCGGGAAGCGATTGGGCGAAGCCGCAGGCCGCCGAGCCGAGCGTGAACACGACGATGGCGGCGCGGAACACGGTGCGGGCGCCGAAACGGTCGGCGACCCAGCCGCTTAACGGGATGAAGACGGCGAGCGACAAAAGGTATGAGGTGAGCGCAAGCTTGAGCGCGATCGGGTCCTCGTGGAGATCGGCGGCAATGGCCGGCAGAGACGTGGCGATCACGGTCGAATCCATCGTCTCCATGAAGAGGGCGACGGCGACGATGAGGGTGACGAAATAGCGGGGCATGTGGCAGGTGTTAGCGGGAGGACAAGGCGTGAGATGGGGCGAAGCGGCCCGCAAGCGTCAAGGGCAGGCAGCTTCTCGGGTGATTAACACATGGTAAGGCCGACGAAAGGTCGCGGAGGGGAGGGTCCAGGCGGAGGCCGCAAGCTTGCGGTCAGGCTCCGCACCGCCAAGGGGCGGAAGATTGCCTCGACCCGCTGGCTCCAGCGTCAGCTCAACGACCCTTATGTCGAGGAGGCGAAGCGCAGGGGCTATCGCTCCCGCGCGGCGTTCAAGCTCGCCGAGATCGACGACAAGCATCGATTCTTGCGGCCCGGCATGATCGTGGTCGATCTTGGCGCCGCGCCCGGCGGCTGGAGCCAGATCGCCGCGCAGCGGGTCAAGCTGATCGCCGGGAAGGGGCGGGTGATCGCCGTCGACCTGGTCGAGATGGAGCCGATCTCGGGCGTGGTCCAGCTCAGGCTCGACATGACCGACCCTGATGCCGCGGTGCGCATCCGCGAGGCCTTGGGTGGCGGGCCGGCCGATGTGGTGCTGTCGGATATGCATGCGCCGGCGACGGGGCATAAGGCCACCGACCATTTGCGCATCATGGGCCTGGTCGAGGCCGCGCTCGATCTCGCCGAAGACATTCTGGCGCCTGGCGGCACGTTCCTGGCCAAGGCGCTTCAGGGCGGCGCGAGCAAGGAGCTGGTGGCGCGCCTCAACCGCTCCTTTGCCAAGGTGCGTCACGTGAAGCCGAAAGCGTCGCGCGCCGAGTCCGCCGAGATGTATGTGCTGGCCACCGGCTTCCGCGGCGCCGAGACCCCGATATGAGGCGTTCACACAACTGTGCTCCGAGCTATGTCCGCCGGCTCCGGCGGAATCTCAAACCGCCAGCGACACTCCCATGCACCACTGATACCGGCACCGGCGAGGACGCCGCCGCCCACGCCGCCCATAACGAGATCGAGATTAGCTTGCTGTCAGGACGGACTTGCAATCGCATCACTATGGGCCCCAGCGCCTGGGACGAGGTCAAAGAAACCGGCGCTTCGCATCGAAGAGCCGCATTACAAGGATCTACGCTCCGCCTACACTCTCCTCGAAACGCAAGACTAAAACAGAGGTGATCCTATGGCGTCGCGCTCACACGAAAATTGGGATCGAGCCGAGGAGGCAAGGCGTCGCAGTCGCAATCTCAAGAGACCTACTAACTTCAGAACTCACGCTTTCACATTTGCTCACATGGGCGTGACTGCTGCTAAGCTTCCGGCCAATTCCTAGTCCTGACAATCAGCGGAGCAGCGTCATGAATCTCGAAGTGGTGAAGGACTATTACGGCAAGGTCCTCAAAAGCTCGAAGGATCTGAAGACCTCGGCCTGCTGCGACGGGGGCTCGGTGCCGGCCCATCTCGAAGCCCTGCTTGCCAATGTGCATGAGGAGGTGAGGGCCAAATATTATGGCTGCGGCATCGTCGTGCCGGCCGCGCTTGAAGGCCGCCGCGTGCTCGATCTCGGCTCAGGATCGGGGCGCGACGTTTATCTCATCTCCCAGCTGGTGGGGCCCGCGGGAGAAGTGGCCGGCGTCGACATGACCGACGAGCAGCTCGACACCGCCGAGGCGCATGCGGATTGGCATATGCGCGCGTTCGGTTATGGAAGCCGCAATGTGCAATTCCTCAAAGGCTATATCGAGAAGCTCGGCGAGCTTGGGCTAGCCCCCGCAAGCTTCGACGTGATCGTGTCGAACTGCGTGATCAACCTCTCCGTCGACAAGCCTGCGGTGTTGCGCGGCGCTTTCGATCTCTTGAAGCCCGGCGGCGAGCTCTATTTCGCCGATGTCTATTGCGACCGGCGCCTCTCCGATGAGATCAAGTCCGATCCCTTGCTTTATGGCGAGTGCCTCGGCGGCGCGCTCTATTGGAACGACTTTATCCCCATGGCGAAACAGGCGGGCTTCCTCGATCCGAGGCTGGTGACCAGCCGGCCGATCAATGTCGAGAACGAGGCGATGCGGGCGAAGCTCGGCCAAGCGAAGTTCTTCTCGGCGACCTATCGGCTGTTCAAGCTCGACGGGCTCGAGACGGCGTGCGAGGATTACGGCCAGGCGGTCGTCTACAAAGGAAGCGTGGCGGAGCAGCCTGACGCGTTCGAGCTCGACGGGCATCATCTCATCGAACGCGGCAAGGTCTTCCCGGTGTGCGGCAATACCTGGCGCATGCTGGCCGACACGCGCTTTGCGCCGCATTTCGATTTTCTCGGCGACTTCGGAACCCATTACGGCATCTTCCCCGGCTGCGGGACGTCCATTCCGTTCGCGACGACTTCGTCGCCGGCAAAATCGAGCAGCGGCTGTTGCTAGAGGATAGCGACAGAACTACCCTCTCCCCTCGGGGAGAGGTCGCGCGACGCTTAGCTTCGCGCGGGTGAGGGGGGGATCAACTTGCATCGAGTCGCGAACCGCACCCCCTCACCCTTTCCGCCATGCGACTTGCGCAGAGCTGTCGCCCGCGCAAGATCGCGGCGAAAGCCCTCTCCCCACAGGGGAGAGGAGAATTCCGTGCTCGATGTGCTTAGCAGTGCAGCGCGATGACAGCGGAGGGGAGGGGGACTGATGAACTTCGATATGAGCCGCCGCTTGGCGGCTGAGGCGCTCGGCACCTTCTTTCTGGTGATGGCGGTGGTCGGCTCGGGCATCATGGCGGCGAAGCTCGCCGGCGGAAACGAGGCGATCGCGCTTCTCTGCAATACGCTCGCCACCGGCGCCGTCCTCGTCGTCATCATCACCATTTTCGTTTCCATCTCCGGTGCGCATTTCAACCCGGCCGTGACCTTGGTGATGCTGTTGCGCGGCAACATCGAACGCGGCGCGGCGCTTGCCTATGTGGCGGTGCAGATCGTGGGCGGGTGCCTCGGCGCAGTGGCGGCGCATCTCATGTTCGGCCTCGACCCCGTTCAGCTCGGCTCGACCGCGCGGACAGGGTTCGGCCAATGGCTCGGCGAGTTCATCGCCACGTTCGGCTTGATCGCGACGATCCTTGGCTGCGTCCGGTTCAGGCCCGGCGCGCTTGCGGCGGCGGTCGGTCTCTATATCGGCTCGGCCTATTGGTTCACGTCATCCACCTCTTTCGCCAATCCGGCCGTGACCATCGCCCGCAGCTTGAGCGACACGTTTGCGGGAATTGCCCCTGGCGACGCGCCGGGCTTCATCGTGGCCGAGCTTCTCGGCGCGCTCGCCGCCGCTTATTTGTTCGGCTGGCTGTTCGCCCCCGCCGCCGCGGCGCCTGCGGCGGAGAAAGTTAAGTGATCGGGCTCGCCCGCCTTCCCAAACCCGCCACAAACTGCTAAAGGAGGCCGCCAACCGGAGGCCCCGTGTTGCGGCGCAGACGCTGAGGGCCGCCCGCGAGCGAGAGGTTGGCCGATGCCCGAAGGGCAGACCCCTGATAACAAGAAGCAATTTCCCGACAGCGCCATTGCGCTCACCTTCGACGACGTCCTGATCAGGCCCGCGGCCTCCAATGTGCTGCCGAACGAGGCCGATGTTTCCTCTCGCCTCACCCGCTCGATCTCTCTGCATATCCCGGTCATCTCCTCGGCCATGGACACGGTCACCGAGGCCAAGCTCGCCATTGCCATGGCGCAGGCGGGCGGCATCGGCGTGATCCACCGCAATCTCGATCCCGAGATGCAAGCCGCCCAAGTCGCCCAGGTGAAGAAGTTCGAGTCGGGCATGGTGGTGAACCCGGTGACCATCCATCCCGAGGCCAGCCTCGCCGACGCGCTGAAGCTGATGGCCGACCATCAGATCTCCGGCATCCCCGTGGTCGAGCCCGGCGGCAACGGCCGGCGCGAGGGCAGGCTCGTCGGCATCCTCACCAATCGCGACGTGCGCTTCGCCACCAATCCGAACCAGCGGGTGGCGGAGCTGATGACCAAGGACGGGCTCATCACCGTCACGGAGAGCGTGATTATGGAGGAGGCCAAGCGCCTTCTCCACACAGCACCGCATCGAGAAGCTCCTCGTCGTCGACGACGAGTATCGCTGCATCGGGCTGATCACGGTGAAGGACATCGAGAAGGCGCGACTGCATCCCAATGCCTGCAAGGACGAGCAGGGGCGCTTGCGCGTGGCGGCGGCGACCAGCGTGGGCGATGCCGGGCTCGCCCGCGCCGAGCGTCTGATCGATGCCGGCGCCGACCTGATCGTGGTCGACACCGCCCACGGCCACTCTCAGCTGGTGCTCGATGCGGTCCGCCGCATCAAGCTTCGGTCCAATGCGGTGCAGGTCGCCGCCGGCAATGTGGCGACGGCGGAAGGCACCAAGGCGCTGATCGACGCGGGCGCCGACGCGATCAAGGTCGGCATTGGCCCGGGCTCGATCTGCACCACCCGCATCGTCGCCGGCGTCGGCGTGCCGCAATTCACGGCGCTGCTCGATGCGGTCGAGGTGGCGAAGAAAAGCGATATCCCGGTGATCTCGGACGGCGGCATCAGATATTCCGGCGACCTCGCCAAGGCGCTCGCCGCGGGCGCCGATTGCGTGATGCTCGGCTCGCTGCTGGCCGGCACCGACGAGAGCCCGGGCGAGGTCTTTCTCTATCAGGGCCGCTCCTACAAGGCCTATCGCGGCATGGGCTCGATCGGCGCCATGGCGCGCGGCTCGGCCGACCGTTATTTCCAGCAGGAGATCAAGGACGCGCTGAAGCTGGTGCCGGAAGGGATCGAAGGGCAGGTGCCCTATAAGGGCCCGGTCTCAAGCGTGCTGCACCAGCTGATCGGCGGCTTGCGCGCCTCGATGGGCTATACCGGCGCCCGCACCCTCGCCGAATTCCACGAGCGTGCCGAGTTCATCCGCATCTCGACGGCGAGCTTCCGCGAGAGCCACGTCCACGACGTGACCATCACGCGCGAATCCCCCAACTACCCGCGCGAGGGCTGACCCTACCTCCGTCTGGGGCCTCTTGGTTCGAGACGCGGCTTCGCCGCTCCTCACCATCGAGGAAGAGAGTCCTCACCCCGAGGAGGGCCGAAGGCCCGTCTCGAAGGGTGAGGTCCGCTACTCGATGCCGAGTTTCTTGATCTGATCGAAGATGCCGGGCTCGATCTGCTTGGCGAGCGCGAGGTCGGCATTGCCGTCGGTGGGCTTTCCTTTGCGGCTCTTCACCACGCCGCGGCCGACCAGCGCGGACGGATCGTTCTGGTGCAGCTCGAGCGCCTTGTCGAAGTCGGCCCCGGCCTTGTCGAGGTCGTTCTTCAGCACGAAGATCCAGCCGCGGTCGATATAGCCCTTGGCGCCGTCAGGCTCGCGCTTGATCACCTGATCGTAGTCGGCGACCGAAAGGTCGTACTCCTTGCGCTGCCGGTAGAGATCGCCGCGCTTGGAATAGCCGCTGGTCGCGTCGGGATCGAGCTTGATCTTCTCGTTGAACTCGACGAGCGCCTGGTCGAGATTGCCCTTGTCCTGGTAAACGATGCCGCGCAGCAGGAAGTAGTCGCCGAACTTGGCATCGAGGCGAATGGCCTCGTCGAGATCGGCGATGGCCTTGTCGTACTCCTTCTTGGCCTCGTAAGCCGCCGCCCGCATGAAATAGCTGTGGGGCTTGGTCGCGTCGACCTTCACGGCCTCATCCAACTCGGCGATGGCCGCATCGAGGTTGCCGATGGCCGAGAACGCCATGGCACTCACGCTATGGGCCCTTACCAGCTGATCGCTGTCGGTCGAGCCCGAGGCGATGAAGGCGGCGCAGCCGTCGAGCACCTCCTTGACGGTGCCGTCGCCGGTGAAGCAAGGATTGGTCTCTTCCGCCTGCGCTTGGCTCACGAGCGCGGCGAAGACGAGCGCACCGGCAAGGGCGGCGCGGGCAGAAATACGGTGGGGGGCGCGAAAGCGCATGAAAACCTCCTTGGGGAACTCCGGAACCTGTCCTCTTGGGGGCTAGGTTTAGAGGGGGCTTCGGGCCCTCGTCAATTGAACTTCCGTCCATATTTGCCAAGCCCTATAGGGCCAGCGAGCCTGTATAAGAGCGACGGGCCGGCGTGTCGCTGACCCGCCAACTGAGGCAAGCGGAGGGGGCGCCATGTCGATTCAGGCTATTCTGATGCCGATGTTCGTCCAGGTGGGGCTCACCTTCGTGCTCCTGTTCTGGATGGGGGCGCTTCGCATACGCGCCATCCGCCTCGGCCAAGTCGAACCGGAAAAAGTAAGGCTGCGCGAGCCCCATTGGCCGCCGCGCGTGACCCAGATCGCCAATGCCTTCCACAATCAGCTGGAATTGCCGATGCTGTTTTACGTCGTGGTGCTGCTCGCGCTCATCACCGAGACCCTCGACGTTGTGCTTCTCGTGTTGAGCTGGATGTTCGTGCTATCGCGGCTCGTCCACGCCTATGTCCATGTGACCTCTAACCGGCTCGACCGCCGCACCGGCGTGTTCGGCGTGGGCGCCATTGCGCTCCTGCTCATGTGGGTGATCGTCATCGCCCGCTTCCTGCTGCAAGCCGCCTCCTGATGACGCCAGGGGCGCGGGTGGCTGCGGCCATCGAGGTTCTCGCCGATATCGAGGGGCGCAAGCGCCCCGCGGCCGAGGCCTTGAAGGACTGGGGGGTCTCCCACCGCTTCGCGGGCTCCGGCGACAGGGCGGCGATCGGCAATCTCGTCTTCGATTGCTTGCGCAGCCGCGCCTCGGCGGCCTACGCCATGGGCGAAGCCAGTCCGCGCGCGCTCGTGCTGCGCACGCTCGTCACCAGCTGGCGCTTGAGCCCTGAGGAGGTTGCTGCCCTTGCCGGCGCCGGCCCCCATGCGCCTGAGCCTTTGTCGGAGCCGAGCTTGCCGGGCTCAGGCGAGAAATTCCCGCCGACGCGCCCGCTTATGTGAGGGGCGACTATCCGGAATGGCTCGAGCCTGAGTTCAGCCGAGCCTTCGGCGCGCGCGCGGGCGAGGAGGGGGCGGCGCTCTCCCGCCGCGCTCCCATCAATCTCAGGGTGAACACGCTGAAGGCCGATCGCGACAAGGTGCTGAAGGCGCTGCGCCGCTTCGAGGCTGAAGCCTACGCCGTACTCGCCCGTGGGCATCCGCATCGAGCAGGCGCCGGGGCCTGGCCGCAGCCCTCATGTCGAGGCCGAGCCAGGTCACGGCAAGGGCTGGTACGAGGTGCAGGACGAGGGCTCGCAACTCGCGGCGCTCCTGTCGGGCGCGCGCCCCCGCCAGCAAATCATCGACCTCTGCGCCGGCTCGGGCGGCAAGACCTTGGCGCTCGCGGCGCTGATGGAGAATACCGGCCAGCTCTATGCCTATGATTCCGACCGCCTGCGCTTACGGCCCATCTTCGAGCGGCTGAAGCGGGCCGGGGTGAGGAACGCCCAGGTGCTGGCGGCGGGCGACCGGGAAGCGCTTGGCGAAGCTCGACGGCAAGATGGACCTCGTTCTCATCGATGCGCCCTGCACCGGCTCCGGCGTGTGGCGGCGGCGCCCCGACGCCAAATGGCGGCTCTCGCCCCAGATGCTCGAGGCCCGGCTGGCCGAGCAGAGGGCCGTGCTCGATGAGGGCGCCGAGCTGGTCAAGCCAGGCGGCCGGCTCGCCTATATCACCTGCTCGGTGCTGCCGTCAGAGAACCGCGACCAGGTCGACGCCTTTCTTGCCCGCCATGCTGAGTTCAAGCTCATTCCCTGGCCGGAGCTCTGGGAGAAGGCGTTGCCGGGGGCGCCGGCCGCCCCCTCCGCCGACGGCTCCACCGAGACGCTGCAGATGACGCCCTTGAGCCACGGCACCGACGGCTTCTTCGTCGCGGTGCTGGAGCGGCACAGCTGAAGCGGTAAGAGCCAGGATCAGCGAATCGTTGAATCGCTTGCCGAGTTTGCTTCCATTGAGCGTGCAGATCGCGACGGGCGACTTGGTGAGCTTGAACACCTTGTCGTCCTCGCCGCCCTCAAGCTCCACCTCATCGGCTCCCTCGCCGCAGCCCTGTGTCATGCGGATGCGCTCGAGGCGCACCAGAATCTCGTCCGCCTTTCCGGAGACCGGCTCAAGCTCGATGCCGCCGCCGTCGCACTCCACCCCGCAGCCGATGCCCTCCGCCGAGGCGCAGTCGCCGCTCGCATAGAGCGTCCGGTCATGCTCCTTGGTCTTGGCCGCCAGAGTGAAGTCGTAGCGGAAATACTGCTTCTCAGTGCCGCCGCCCTCGGTCGCCACGATGACCGCCTCATCCTCGCCGAGGGTGACATAGCGCAGGGAGAAGACCATCTCGGTGACCTTCTGCTTCGGGTGTCGCTTCAGGTGGTCGGGGTCATAGGTCCTGGCGTAGCAGGCTTGCGCGTCGGGGCCAGGCGGGAGGAGGGCCTTGAGCTTGACGTAATCGGGGCCGTCGCTGCCGGCCAGGACCGTCCCTGCAAGGAGGGAGCAGCAACCGAGGACCAGAGCTGCCATTGCTCGTCTCATGGCATCGACTGTCATCTCGTAAGCGCCCGTTCAGCGCCGTCCCGCTGCGCCCGCGGTCACACCCACGCGGCGGTCCGGTAACGGTCCCCAAAAAAATTGAAGCGCGACCCCATTAACACTTGAAATTAATGAAGAGGTCGATGAAATGACTTGCGCTTTTGACGGAAGTAAGAGCGGCGGTCGGCGCCGTCAACGATCCCTCGAAAGCCCGGAGGGGACGCATATCCCATGAAGTTGCTTCAGGTTGAGGCCGAAGAGCCACCCAGTCGCCCGCAGGCGACATCCCAACGTTTCTCCAAACCACATTCTCCGATCAACGCTCACTTGCCCGCGAAGACCTCGCCCGGGACCGCGCCGCGGCTCGACGCCGTCGTGGTGCGCCTGGAGCGGTTCCCGGTCGGGCCGCTCGCCCGCGCCTTCCGTAGGCGCTACTACCCCGAGGTGGATGCCGCCCAGTGGAACGACTGGCGCTGGCAGGCGCGCTCGCGCATCCGGACGCTGGCCGAGCTCGAGCGCATCTTCGCCCTGTCGGAGGACGAGCGCGATGCGGTGACCCGCCATCAGGGGTCCCTGCCGCTCGGCATCACCCCTTATTATGCGAGCCTCATGTCCCGCGAGGATGCGGCCGAGCCGCTCCGCCGCACCCATATTCCGGTCGGCACCGAGTATCTCAAGACGCCCGGAGAGGCCGACGACCCGCTCGGCGAGGATGGCCATAGCGTGGTGCCGGGGCTGGTGCACCGCTACCCCGACCGCGTGCTGTTCCTCGCCACGGGCTTCTGCTCGACCTATTGCCGCTATTGCACCCGCTCGCGCATGGTGGGCGAGCCCGGCGGCGACTATTCCTTCAGCCGGCCGCAATGGGAGGAGGCGCTCGATTACATCGCCGCTCATCCCGAAATCCGCGACGTTCTGATCTCGGGCGGCGACCCGCTGACGCTCTCCGACGAGCGGCTCGATTATCTGCTCGGGCGGCTCAGGGCCATCAAGCATGTCGAGTTCGTGCGGCTCGGCACCAAGGTGCCGGTGGTGCTGCCGATGCGGGTGACGCGGGCGCTGATCCGCGTGCTCAAGAAGCACCATCCCTTGTGGATGAGCCTCCACTTCACCCATCCCACGGAACTGACGCCCGAAGTCACCGAGGCGACGGCCCGCTTGGCCGACGCCGGCATCCCGCTCGGCAGCCAAACGGTGCTGCTCAAGGATATCAACGACGAGGTCGAAACGCTCAAAAGCCTCTTCCACGGGCTGCTGATGCGGCGCGTCAGGCCCTATTATCTCTATCAATGCGACCCGATCTCGGGCTCGTCCCACTTCCGCACGAGCGTCGACAAGGGGCTCGAGATCATGCAAGGCCTGCGCGGCCATACCACCGGCTATGCCGTGCCGACCTATGTGATCGATGCGCCGGGCGGCGGCGGCAAAATCCCGCTCATTCCCGACTATGTCGTGGGCCGGGAAGGCGACGACCTCATTCTCAGGAATTTCGAGGGTAAGACCTACCGCTATGCCGACCCGGACGGGACGGTCGGCGCGGACCGGTCGCTTGATTCCGGGGCGCTCTGATGCGCGTCGCTCTCGTCTACGACCTCCGCGACGACTATCGCGCGCTAGGGCTCTCCGAGGAGGAGATCGCCGAGTTCGATTCGGTCGAGACCATCGACCAGCTTGCTGCCGCGCTTGAGGCACTGGGCTGCGAGGTCGCGCGCGTCGGCCGCGGCCAGGCGCTGGCGGCGCGGCTGGTCGCAGGGATACGCTTCGATCTCGTGTTCTCCATTGCCGAAGGGGTGAAGGGCCGGTCGCGCGAGGCGCAAGTGCCGGCGCTGTGCGAGCTGTTCGACCAGCCTTATCTCTTCTCCGACCCGCTCACGCTGGCCGCCTGTCTCGACAAGGCGGTGGCCAAGCGCCTCGTGCGCGATGCCGGGGTGCCGACGCCATCCTTCGCGGTGGCAGAGCGAAATGCGAACGAACTTCTCGACTGGGCGGACTTCCCGGCCTTCGTCAAGCCGCTCGCCGAGGGCACGGGCAAAGGCTGCGGGGCTGCTTCGCTGGTGCACTCTCAAGCCGGGCTTCAAGAAGCGGTCTCCCGCGTCATCGCGCGCTACCGCCAGCCGGCGCTGGTCGAGCGCTACCTTCCGGGCCGCGAATTCACCGTGGGGCTAGTCGGCAATGGCAATGACGCCCGCGTGCTCGGGGTCTGCGAGATCCTGCTCAGGCCCAATGCCGAGGCCAATGTCTACTCGCTGCACAACAAGGAGCTGTGCGAGGACCTGGTCACTTACGCGCCGGCCTCTGACGGCGAGGCGCGCCTGGCGGGAACGCGCGCGCTGCAAGTCTATCGGGCGCTTGAGTGCCGGGACACGGCACGCATCGATTTCCGCTCCGACGCGCATGGCGAGCCGTATTTCCTCGAGGCCAATCCTCTCGCCGGCCTCAATCCGTGGCACTCCGACCTGCCGATCCTCGCCGCGCAGAACGGAATCGAATTCGTGACGCTGATCGGCATGATCCTCGATGCCGGTCTCGCCCGTTACGGGCTTCCCCCGCTCGATGCCGATCTCCGGCGGAAAAGTGCCTGATGGCAGGGACGGCAGGCTTCATCCCCGTCCTGCATGCGGCCACGGAAAGCCGCCCCGACGAAATCGATACGATCGTTACCGCCGAGGCTGTGGCGGGGGCGCTTTCGCGCCTCGGCTTCGCCACCGAGATCATCGGGCTCGCTCCCGACCTCAGAGGCATCGATGCGCTGCCCCCGCGCCGGCCGCTTCTCGTCTTCAACCTGGTCGATGCCGTGGGAGGCAACTGCCGGCTCGCGCCGATGGTGCCAGCGCGGCTCGATGCGCTTGGACTTGCCTACACTGGGGCCGGGACGAGCGCCTGGCTCGACACGCTCTCCAAGATCGGCACCAAGCTGAAGCTCGCGCATGCCGGCTTGCCCACGCCGGACTGGTCGGAGGACGGGACGGGCCTCGATCCGGAGGCAAAGGTCATCGTCAAGCCGATATGGGAGCATGGCTCGCTCGGCATCGACCCCGCCTCGGTGATGCTTGGGTCCGATGCAGCGCGCGCCATCGTCGAACGCACGCTCCGCTGGAACACCGAGCATTTTGCGGAAGCCTATATCGACGGCCGGGAATTTGCCGCCGCCATGATGGAGGGGCCAAACGGGGTCGAGGTGCTGCCGCTCCGCGAAACGATCTTCCAGGGCTTCGCTGAAGGCCAGCCGCTGATCACCGATTACGACGCCAAATGGACGCCTGGCAGCCAGGCCTATAACGGCACGCCGCGCCGCTTCGGCATCGAGCGGGAGGAGCCTGCGCTCGCGGCTGAACTGACGCGCCTCGCATTGGCGTGCTGGGACTTGTTCGGGCTTGACGGCTATGCGCGTGTCGACTTCCGCGTCGATGAAACGGGCGCGCCGTTCATCCTCGAGGTCAACATGAATCCTTGTCTTGGCCTCGACGCGGGCTTTGCCGCTTCGGCGCTTGAGGCCGGACTCTCCTACGAAGACCTGATCGGGCGCATCGTCGAGGCCTCGCTTGGGCGCTTGCAAGCCACCGCCTGACGTGCTTCGCATCTGGACCATGCTCCGCATCCGCAAAGTGGCCGACGCCACGACGGCGGTGAACCGCGCTGCCATCGAAGCGGCGCAGAAGATCATGCGCGAGCAGTTTCCGGCGATGCCCGATTACGACATCGCCAAGCTCCCGGAGCAGCTCGCCAACCCGCTCAAGCATCGCTTCGTGTCGCGGCTGTTCGTGGCCGAGAATGCGCGCGACCAGACGCTCGGCGTGGCGCTGCTGTTGCACGCGCCGGATATCGGCTTCTCCTATCTGGAGCTCATCTCGACCGCGCTTGGCCGCACCGGGAGGGGCATCGGCGCCACGCTCTATGAGCGGGTGCGCGAGGAGGCGCGCGCGCTCGGCACCCAGCTCTATTTCGAAAGCCTGCCGGACGAACCCCTGCTCAGCCCCAATGCCGAGATCAGGGCCGGCAACGCCGTGCGTCTCAAATTCTACGAGCGCTACGGCGCGCGGCCGATCGTCAATACCGCCTATGAAACGCCGGTGAAGCCCGGAACAACGGACCCGCCTTATCTCCTGCTCGATCCGCTCGGCTCGAACGATTTGCCAAGCCGCGACCAGGTGAAAAAGGTCGTGCGCGCCATCCTGGAGCGAAAATACGGCTGCCCGGCGGAATATGTGCAGAAGGTGGTCGACTCTATCAGGGACGATCCCGTTCGCCTGCGTGAGCCCCGCTACACCAAATCGCGACGAGCGCTGAAGGGCGAGGTGCGGCGCTCGGCCGAGCCCGGCATCGCGCTCGTGCTCAATGACGACCACACCATCCACCATGTGCAGGAGAGGGGCTATGTGGAGGCGCCGGTGCGCATCCGCTCCATCCTGTCAGAGCTCGACGCCTCGGGCCTGTTCGAGAAGATCCCGGCGAAGCGCTTCTCCGACCGGCATATCCGCGCCGTGCACGACGGGCGGCTCGTCGATTACATCCGCAAGGCCTGCCTGCTGGCGGGCCCGAAGAAGTCGATCTACCCTTACGTCTTCCCGACGCGCAATCCGGCGCGGCCGCCCAAGGACGAGACGGTGCTCGCCGGCTATTACTGCATCGACACCTTCACGCCGCTCAATCAGAACGCCTATTTGGCGGCACGCTCGGCGGTCGACTGCGCGCTGACCGCCGCCGAGAAGGTGCTCGAAGGCACCGATCTCGCTTACGCTTTGGTGCGGCCTCCCGGCCATCACGCCGAGACGCGCACCTTCGGCGGCTTCTGCTATTTCAACAACGGCGCCATCGCCGCGAACCTGCTGTCGCGCTACGGCAAGGTCGCCATGCTCGACATCGACTACCACCACGGCAACGGCCAGCAGGAGATCTTCTATAACCGCGCCGACGTGCTCACCGTCTCGATCCACGGCCATCCGAGCTTCGCCTATCCCTATTTTTCCGGCTTCCGCGACGAGACCGGCACCGGCGCCGGCGCCGGCTACAATCTCAACATCCCGTTACCCGAGCACATCACGCCCGAGCAGCATCGCAACGCCGTGGCGGAAGGGTTGCGGCGTATCAGGCGCTTCGCGCCGGCCTTCCTGGTGGTGTGCGCAGGCTTCGATACCGCGCGCGGCGATCCCACCGGCACCTGGCCGAACCGGGCGCGCGATTTCGAGCAGCTCGGCCGCATGATCGGCGAGCAGGGCTACTCAACGCTCGTGGTGCAGGAGGGGGGCTATCGGGTGCGGACGCTCGGAACCAATGTGCGGAGCTTCTTCAACGGGCTCGTGATCGGGCAGGGATCGGCGCGGCAGGTGGCGCCGGCGCTCAACCGGAGCGCCGGGCTTGCCAAAAGCGGCCACCGTAACGGGCTCGAGTGGCGAAGCGCGGCGATGGCCGACGATGTGGGGCGCGTGCGCTCGCTGGTGGCGGGCACCGGCTTCTTCAACGCGGCCGAGGTCGAGGTCGCGGCAGACCTGGTGACCGAGCGCCTCACCAAAGGCATCCGCTCGGGCTATCATTTCGTGCTGGCCGAGCGCGGTTCGAGCCTCGTGGCCTATGCGTGCTACGGGCCGATCGAAGGCACGCAGGGCTCGTTCGACCTTTATTGGATCGCCGTGTCGCCCGAGGAGCAGAGGCGAGGGCTCGGCGCCCAAGTCTATGCCCGCGCCGAAGCGGCCATGCGCAAAGCGGGCGCCAAGCACGTCTATGCCGATACCTCCTCGTCGGACCGCTATGCCGGCACGCGCGGCTTCTACCAGCGCATGGGCTTCCATGAGGAGGCGCGGCTGGCCGATTTCTATGGCCCGGGCGACGGCAAGATCATCTATATGAAGGACCTTGGGGCTGAGCCCCAGGCGAGTCGTCATCCCGGCGGAAGCCGGGACCCAGAGTCAAGGTCTCCAACCTAAATTCAGAATCGTCATGCCCGGCCGAAGTGCCGGGCATCCACGAATTTGAATCCACAAATGAAAACGTGGATGGCCGGGCCTTCGCCCGCCGAAGCGATGGCTGGTAGGTCAGGCCATTAGGCTTCGGCCCGCGTAGGCGGGACAAGCCCGGCCATGACGAGGATTAGGTTCAGGCGCATTGCATGATGGACAGCCCTGAACTTGTGCGGGTTACGCTTAAGAGCGCGAGGCCGGCTTGGGAGAGCAGCGTCTCGAACTGAGCGAGGCTGCGGGCGCGGCCGCCGGTGATGGTCATCATATGCAGGTCGAGCATGATCGCGGCCGGGTCGTCGGCAGCGCGATCGGGCAGCAGAAGCTCGACGATGACGAGCTTCGCTCCGTCCGGCATGGCGGCGCGGCAATTCCTCAGGATCGCGCGCGCCTCCGCGTCGTCCCATTGCTGGAGCACGCCCTTCAGCAGATAGAGATCAGCCCGCACCGGTATCTCGGCCAGGAAATCTCCAGCTTCGAGCCTCATGCGCTCTGCCACGCCCTGCGATTGCAGGAAGGGCCTGGCGGCAGCAATGGTCTGTGGCCGATCGAACAGGATGCCGGCAAGATGGGGATGGGCTTGCAGGATCGCGGCGAGCAGCCCGCCATATCCGCCGCCGATATCGGCGACAGTTCCGGCGCCGGAAAAATCGAGCGCTTCGATGATGGGGACCGCCTGGGCGAGGGTCTCCTTCGCCACATAAGAGTTCGAACAGCGCGCCCTGCTCGGCGTGCGCGCGGCGCCAGTTCCCGACGCTCATGCCGAACACGTGCTCGAAGGCGGGCTTGCCCGTCTCGAGGCTGGCGACGAGATTGGCCCAGGGCTGCCAATATTGCCCGACCACGATCTGAACCTTCTCGGCGAGGCGGGAGTGTGAGCCCGAAGCGAGAGACTGCCCGAAGGGCGTCAAGGCGAAGGTCTGATCGGACCGCTCCTCGCACAGGCCGATGGTGCAAAGGCCGCGCAAGACGCGGTGGAGATGAGGAGCCGACAAGCGGAGCTCGTGCGCCAATTGCTCGGGCGCCCAGCGCCGCTTTCCCATCCTGTCAGGCAGGCCGAGTTTTACCGCGGCATAGAGCAGCGCGGACTCATGGTAAGCCTCGATCTGACGGCGCAGCCGCTGCTCGAAGGCGTCTTGTTCGCTCTCGGTCACAAGCCCGATCTCCTCATGCCGAGGAGCGCCCGGAGGGCGCGTCTCGAAGCATGAGGCCCAACTCACTCACCCTTCGAGACGGCCGCGTTCCGCAGCCTCCTCAGGGTGAGGGTATTTGTTTAAATCGGGAAAGACGAGACGGAGAGTCATTGCGGACTCGAAGACGCTGCTATAACCACCGGCCATGACGAGCGAAGTTCAGGACCGGACGCAAGATGGCACGGACGAGGCGCCAGAAGCGGCGCCCGACCCGGCGCAGGACCGCGTGCTGATCGTCGATTTCGGCAGCCAGGTGACGCAGCTCATCGCCAGGCGGGTGCGCGAGGCCGGCGTCTACTCGGAGATCGTGCCCTGCGACAAGGCCGAAGACGCGCTCGGCCCGGTCCTGCCCAAGGCCATCATCCTCTCGGGCGGGCCGGCCAGCGTGACCGAGACGGGCACGCCGCAAGTGCCGCAGACCATCTTCAATGCCGGCGTGCCGGTGCTCGGCATCTGCTATGGCGAGCAGGCCATGGTGGCTGCCCTGGGCGGCCAGGTCGAAGGCGGCCACGCACGCGAGTTCGGCCGCGCCGAACTTCAGATCATCGACGACACGCCGCTGTTCGAGGGCGTGTTCCAGGTGGGCGAGCGGGCCCCGGTGTGGATGAGCCATGGCGACCGCGTGACGCGGCTCCCGCCGGGCTTCCGCGCCGTCGGCATCTCGACCGGCGCGCCGTTCGCGGCGATCGCCGACGATTCGCGGCGTCTCTATGGCGTCCAGTTCCACCCCGAAGTGATGCACACGCCGAATGGTGCCGCGCTCCTCGCCAATTTCGTCCGCACCATCGCCGGTTGCGCCGGCGACTGGACCATGGCCCATTTCCGCGACAGCGCGGTCGCCCGCATCCGCGCGCAGGTACGCGATGGGCAGGTGATTTGCGGGCTCTCGGGCGGGGTCGATTCGGCCGTCGCCGCGCTCCTCATCCATGAGGCGATCGGCGACCAGCTCACCTGCATCTTCGTCGATCACGGGCTGTTGCGCGAGGGCGAGGCGCGGGAGGTTGTCGAGCTCTTTCGCGGCCATTACAACATCCCGCTGGTCGCGGTCGACGCATCCGCGCGCTTCCTCGACGCGCTCACCGGCGTCACCGACCCCGAGGTGAAGCGCAAGATGATCGGCAAGCTGTTCGTCGACGTGTTCGATGCGGAGGCCGAGAAGCTCGGCGAGATCGATTTCCTCGCCCAGGGCACGCTCTATCCCGACGTGATCGAGAGCGTGTCGGCCACCGGCGGCCCGTCCGCCACGATCAAGTCGCACCACAATGTCGGCGGCCTGCCCGAGCATATGCGGTTCAAGCTGATCGAGCCGTTGCGCGAGTTGTTCAAGGACGAGGTGCGCGCGCTTGGGGCGCGAGCTTGGGCTGCCGTCAGCCTTCGTCGACCGGCACCCCTTTCCGGGCCCGGGCCTCGCCATCCGCATCCCCGGCGAAGTGACCGAGGAGAAGCTCGCGATCTTGCGAAAAGCCGACGCCATCTATCTCGACGAAATCAAAAAGCGCGGGCTCTACGACAAGATCTGGCAGGCCTTCGCCGTGCTGCTCCCGGTGCGGACCGTGGGCGTGATGGGCGACGCGCGCACTTACGACTATGCTTTAGCGCTCCGCGCGGTGACCTCGACCGACGGCATGACCGCCGACTATTACGACTTCTCCCACGATTTCCTGGGGGCCGTGGCGCGGCGCATCATCAACGAGGTGCGCGGCATCAACCGCGTGGTCTACGACATCACCTCCAAGCCGCCCGGCACGATCGAGTGGGAGTGACCTTATGAAACCATGCCCGCGTTTAACGCCTTTGGTGGTCCCTTAGTCTGGGCGATTAGCTCACCTCAGGGGGCCCAAAATGGCGAAACAAGACACGACCATCGAAAAGGTCATGAGCGGCCGAGGCCGCGTGAAGTTCCGCGATTTTCAAAGACTTTTAGTGAAGCTTGGATTCCATCTCGACCGGATTCGTGGCAGCCACCACATTTATACCCACCCGAGGGTGACGCGTGCTTTGAGCATCCAGCCCGTTGGCAATGAAGCAAAGCCGTTTCAAGTGCGTCAGCTGAGGGATATGATCTCGGAGTTCGGTCTGAGTTTTGAGGACGAATGAGTCAGCCCCATTACGCCATCACGGTCGTGTGGTCTGAGGAGGACGGAGGCTGGGTCGCCGATGCCCCCGACCTGAAGTCCTGCTCGGCCTTCGGCGGCACGCCCGAAGAGGCGGTTGCTGAGCTGCGCGTTGCCATGGAAGGTTGGCTCGAAGTCGCCCGCGAGAACAACCTTCCGATCCCGGAGCCTCGGTTTCAGCCCAAGGTCGAAGCCGCTGAATAGCGGTGGTGTGACGCCCTACGTCTGAACCTTATCCCCGCCCTCCAAACCCCGCGTATCCTGCTCCCACCTCGTCCTCTGAGGGGCGTTTCTCGAGGCGTCGTGAGGCGGGACGAGGTGCGGTGCCCGCGGGTTTGGCTACGCAAGCCGAGCACCCGGGCGGCGCCGGAGCTCCGCCCGTGCCCATTACGAGGCCCTGCCAGGAGCTGGCTGACGACCGTAAGGTCTATACCAAACGCGACCCGGACCCCTCCCATGAGGCTAAAAACGGGAAGCGGGACACTTACGGCGAAAGCGCGGACCGGCGCCGCTAAATCGCCGCTTCTGGCGCGCCGAGAGGCGCCCGCCGTGTCCGGCGACGGATACGGAGCCATAGGATTTGCGTCTTTCGGCGCGCCATCCCCTCAGAAGAAGAGGGGACAATCGACATAAGCCGGACGCTTTCCGCGCCGCGGCAAGGAGCCCGCATGTCTGATCGCAGTGAAAGCACGAACTCCCATACCTCCCCCTCGTGGGGAGGTCCGGCGTCGCTCTTGCGACGCTGGGGTGGGGGCTGGTGCTCACCCCACCCGGCGCGCTCAAGAGAGCGCGCCCCCCTCCCCATCAAGGGGAGGGATGGAGTGAAAGGCGGCGCGGCAAGCTCCAACTCCTCTCCCCTGTGGGGAGAGGACGGCGAGCGGCTCGCCGCTCGCCGGGTGAGGGGGATTCGATGTAGGGGATGGGGGCAATGACGGAGAAATGATGCACTGTTATCATTTCAGCGATTCTGGCTAACGGGTGGGCACCCATGACGCTCCTCATCATCGGCATCATCGTCTTTCTCGGCCTGCATCTCTTGCCGACCGTCCCAGGCTTGCGGGCGAAGCTCGCCGGAAGCTTGGGCGAGACCGGCTATAAGGCTCTGTTCTCGCTGCTCTCGGTCGCGGGCTTCGTCCTGCTCGTCTATGGCTTCGCCAAGGCGCCCGTCGTCCAAATCTGGTCGCCGCCCGACTGGACGCGCTTTGTGGCAATCGTGCTGATGCTGCCCGCCTTCATCTTCCTCGTCGCGGCCTATGTCCCGGGGCGGATCAAGGCGACGCTCAAGCATCCCTTCCTCGTCGCCATCAAGACCTGGGCGCTCGCCCATCTGATCGCCAATGGCGACCTTGCCTCGATCATCCTGTTTGGCTCGTTCCTCGCCTATGCCGTCTTCGACCGCATCACGCTCAAGCGGCGCGAGCCGACGAGCCTGATCGGCGTTCGCGGCGACCGGGCCGCCGCGCAACGATCTCATCGCCGTGGTCCTCGGCACGGTGCTTTACGCCGTCTTTCTGGTGTGGCTGCATCCGCTCCTGATTGGGACCGCGCCTCTGCCGACTTGAGAAAACCGAGGGTCGCGGCCCGTTTTTTGCACTGCAAAACGTCTTATATTTCTGCCATAAGAGCAAAGGGCCTAGACCCAAGGGTCTAGCCTTGCCTGAGGAGCCTGGAAGAAGTGTCGCAGGAATTTGCCTTGAAGCGGGTGACCGCGCCGGACATTCGCAGCCGCAAAGGGGGCGCGCCGATCGTGGCGCTCACCGCCTATCACGCCCATACCGCGCGCATCATCGACCCTCATGTCGATATGCTGCTGGTCGGCGATTCCCTCGGCATGGTGATGCACGGCTACGAGACGACGGTGCCGGTTCCGCTCGAGCTGATGATCATGCATGCGCAGGCCGTGGTGCGCGGCTCGACGCGTGCGCTGGTCGTGGTCGATATGCCGTTCGGCTCGTATGAGGAAAGCCCGGCCGTTGCCTTCCGCAACGCCGCCCGCGTGCTGAAGGAGACGGGCTGCGGCGCGATCAAGCTCGAAGGCGGCGTGCATATGGCCGAGACTATCCGCTATCTCTCCGAGCGCGGCATCCCGGTGATGAGCCATATCGGCATGACGCCGCAATCCATCAACACGATCGGCAGCTTCTCCCCGCGCGGGCGCTTGCGCTCCGAGTGGGCGGCGTTCGAGGCCGACGCCAAGGCCGTCGCCGACTCTGGCGCGTTCGCCGTCGTGCTCGAAGCCCTGGCCGAGCTTTTGGCCGCGCGCATCACCAAGCAGATCGACATCCCGACCATCGGCATCGGCGCCTCGGCGGAATGCGACGGGCAGATCCTGGTGCTGGAGGACATGCTCGGGCTGTCCCCGCGCGTGCCGAAATTCGTCAAGGAATATGCGCAGATCGGCGCGGGCATCGAGGGAGCCGTCAAGGCCTTCGCCAGCGAGGTCCGCACCCGTGCCTTCCCTTCCGCCGAGTACACCTACCCGATGTTCGAGGAGGGCGCGGAAGTCACGAAAAAGACCAAAATGACAGGCAGTTAGCCTGCCTTAGGTCTCTTTACCTTGCGCGCGCAAGACGCCTTCACTATACGGCGGGCAGGGAGGACGGCGTAAGGTCCTGCAAGGACCGTGCGCCCGGGTCTCGTCGTAACCGCAAAGTCAAAAGAGTCCGCTGCCGATGCCCGAACGTGATTCCTTTCTCCGCGAGGTGGACGAGGCCGTCCGCCAAGATCAATACAAAAAGCTGTGGGACAAATACGGCGTCTTGGCGCTCGGCGCCGCCGCGCTCATTGTGGTCGGCGTTGCCGGCTACAAGGGCTGGTCCTACTGGCAGGAGAAGAGAGCGCAGGACGCCGGCGCAAAGTTCACCCAAGCCTTGCTCATGGAGGATGGCGCCGACGCGGCGAAGGCGCGCGAGATGCTGACGGCCTTGGCGGAGAAGGGGCCGGAAGGCTACAGCGTGCTAGCGCGCTTCCAGCTCGCCGCGGCCGAGGCGAAAGCCGGCGACATCGACAAGGCCGTCGCCGATTACGACGCGCTCGCCATTGACCCAGGCGTCGATCCCATCCTGCAAGGCCACGCGACGCTTCAGGCGGCGGCGCTCCGGCTCGACAAGGCGGACTATGCGGAGATGGAACGCCGTCTCCAAGGGCTCGTCGATTCCAACAGTGCCTGGAGATTTTCTGCGCGCGAGCTGCTCGGGCTTTCGGCCTACAGGCTGAACAACATGCGCGAGGCCGAGAAGCAGTTCAGCGCGCTGATCGGGGACCAGGGAACCCCGCCGAATTTGCGGGAGCGCGCCGATATGATGCTGGCGCTGATCGTGGGGACGCCGCAGGCGTTGAGCTCCACGTCGAAATAGCGCGGCGAAGCGAAGGGTGGCTCGAAGTTGCGCCCGGGTGGTAAACGGGGAATTGGTATCTGCCTCCTCAGCGTGGGTCTCTCGGGAGCCCTCGCCGTGAGCCTTGCCGGCTGCGGGACGTCGCTCGACTCGCTTCAGAGCACCCTCAAGAATCCTTTCGCCCCGAAGGAAAAGCCTCTGGCGGGCGAGCGCATCGCCGTCATCACCGATCCGACCATGACCGATGTCGATCCCGCCGAGGCGGGAAGGCCGGTTCAGCTCCCGCCGGCTCAGGCCAATGCCTCCTGGTCGCAGCCCGGCGGCTCTCCTTCCAACAATCTCGGTCATCTCGCCCTGAGCGAACAGGTGCGGAAGGTGTGGGCGGCCGACGCCGGAACCGGTTCGTCGTCCAGCGGACGCCTGAGCGCGGTGCCGCTGGTCGCCGACGGCAAGGTCTTTACCCTCGATGCCGGCGGCAGGGTGTCGGCGTTCTCCTCGGCGAGCGGCGCGAAGCTGTGGACGGCGAGCGTGACCCCCGACAATGAGAAGAGCAGGGAAGGCTTCGGAGGAGGGCTCGCTTTGGACGGCGGCCGCCTCTATGCCGCAACCGGCTATGGCACCGTTGTCAGCATCGATCCCGGCAACGGCGCCATTGTGTGGACGAAGCGGGTCGGCAAGCCCATTCGGAGTTCGCCCACGGCCGCCGGCGGCAAGATCTATTTCGTCTCGGCCGACAATATCCTCTATGCGCTCAGCGACGACGATGGCCAGCAGCTGTGGACGTCGCGAGGCTTGCCGCAACCGGCCACGCTGCTCAGCAATGTGAGCCCTGCGGTCAGCGGCAGCATGGTCATCGCGCCGTTTCCGGCGGGCGACGTTACCGCTTTTGACGCGAGTAGCGGCAAGGCGGCCTGGAACGATTCCTTGGCGCGCTCGAGCGAGACCACGGCTGCCGGCATCCTTGGCGATCCCGCGCGGCCTGTGATCGACCATGGTGTGGTGTTTGCGGTCAGCCACGGCGGCAAAATGATTGCCACGACGGAATCCTCGGGCGAGCGGCTGTGGACGCGAAATCTCGCCAGCACGCAGATGCCGTGGGTTGCCGGCGACACCGTCTATGTCGTCGACCTCGCCGGCAAGCTTATCGCGCTTGCCCGCACCGACGGCAAAGTGCGGTGGACGGCCGACCTTCCCAGCAGCACGCGCTGGAGCGGGCCGGTGCTCGCCGGCGGCAGGTTGTGGGTGGTATCGGGGGATGGGCTTTTGGTCGGGGCCGATGCGCGGACAGGGCAGATCGCAACCCAGCTCGATCTCGACACCAAGGTCTTCGTTTCGCCCGTTGTGGCCGGCGGCCGCATGTATATCTTGGCTGACAATGCCTCGCTGATCGCTCTCAACTAGGAGCCCCTTGCGGGGAGCGAACCCGAGGAGACCGCCGCAAGTTCCGCCCCCGAAGGGACCAATGTCGTTCACCGTCGCCATCGTCGGACGGCCGAATGTCGGCAAGTCCACCCTGTTCAACCGGCTGGCAGGCAAGCGGCTTGCGCTCGTCGACGATCAGCCGGGTTTGACGCGCGACCGGCGCGAGGCCGAAACGAGCCTTGGCTCCTGCGCCGTCACGCTGATCGATACCGCAGGCCTGGAGCCCGGGGATAAGGGGCTTACGCCGCGCATGCGCCAACAAACCGAAGCCGCCATCGCTCAGGCCGACCTCGTGTTGTTCCTCGTCGATGCGCGGACAGGGGTGGTGAGCGCCGACGAGATCTTCGCCGATCTCGTGCGGGGCTCGGGCAAGCCGGTCATTCTGGCGGCGAACAAATGCGAGGGCCGCGCGGCGGAGCCTGGCGTCTATGAAGCCTATTCGCTCGGGCTCGGCGAGCCGCTGCCGATCTCGGCCGAGCATGGCACCGGCGTCGGCGAGCTGAGCGAGGCCATTCAGCGGGTTTGCCGGGATCGTGGCGGCGCCGCGCCAGACCAAGGCGACGTTGTCGAGGAGATGGGCCCGCATCCTTTGCGCATCGCCATCGTCGGCAGGCCGAATGTCGGCAAATCGACCCTCGTCAACGCGCTGCTCGGCGAGGAGCGCATGATCACGGGGCCAGAGGCCGGCATTACCCGCGATGCGATCGCCTCCGAGCTTCAATGGGACGGCCGTCCCTTGCTGCTGTTCGACACCGCGGGCCTCAGGCGCAAGATGCGGGTCGAGGGACACGCCGAGGAGATCTCCGTCGGCGACGCGCTGAAAGCGATCCGCTTTGCCGAGGTCGTGGTGCTGCTGCTCGATGTGGAGCAGCCCTTCGAGAAGCAGGACTTGCAGATTGCCGACCTGATCGAGCAGGAGGGCCGCGCGCTGGTCATTGCCGTGAACAAATGGGACCTCGTCCGCGAACGCGAAAAGCGCCTCAACGAACTCCGCGAGACCTGCCAGCGGCTGTTGGCGCAAATCAAAGGCGTCCCGCTGGTGCCGGTCTCCGCGCTCGGCGGGAAGGGGCTCGACAAGCTGATGAGTGCGGTCCTCGCCGCCGACGAGCTGTGGAACCGGAGGCTGCCGACGCATGCGCTCAATCAGTGGCTGCAGGCAGCGGTCGAGGCGCATCCGCCTCCCGCGGTATCGGGCCGGCGCATCAAGCTCAGATACATCACCCAGGCCAATGCGCGGCCGCCGACCTTCGTGCTGTTCTGCTCGCGGCCAAAGGCGCTGCCGGACTCCTATTCGCGCTATCTGGTGAATTCTTTGCGGGAGAGCTTCGACATGCCGGGGGTGCCGATCAGGCTAAACTTGCGCAAAGGCGCCAACCCGTTTGCGTGAGGGTTTGCAGGATGGGCGAGGGAAGCGTCACGGAAGTCTATTTCTATCACCTGGAGCGGCGGTCGCTCGACGATGTGCTGCCGACCTTGCTCGAGCTCTCGCTCAAGCGCGGCTGGCGCGCCGCCGTGCAGGCCGCGAGCGAGGAGCGCGTCGAGGCGATCAACACGCTGCTATGGACCTATCGCGACGAGAGCTTCCTGCCGCATGGAACGGTGCGTGACGGGCGGGCGTCGTCCCATCCCATCTATCTCACCGCGGGCGACGACAATCCCAACGAGGCGCATGTGCGCTTCCTGGTCGATGGGGCGATCCTCGCCGATGCGTCGCCTTACGTCCGGGTCGCTTACGTGTTCGACGGCCGCGATCAGGACGCGGTCGCGCGAGCGCGTGCGGCGTGGCAGGACGCCAAAGCGAGAGGAGACGCCGTCAGCTATTGGCAGCAGGATGCCGACGGGCGCTGGCAGCAGAAGGCTTGAGGTTAATTCCATCTTCACGTCATTCGCCTTGTGACTGTCATGTGCGGTCGCTATAAGCCGCAGATTCATTTGCATTAGAGGGACTTTTGGCAATGGCCAGTGAACGCACGCTTTCGATTATCAAGCCCGACGCCACGGAGCGGAACCTCACCGGGCTGATTATCGGGCGGCTCGAGGCTGCCGGGCTTCGCGTGATCGCGCAGAAGCGCGTGTGGTGGAAGAAGAAGGATGCCAGGAAGTTCTACGATATCCACAAGGACCAGCCCTTCTTCAAGGATCTCATCGCCTTCGTGACCTCGGGACCGATCGTGCTGCAGGTGCTGGAAGGCGAGGATGCCATCGCCAAGAACCGCGAAGTGATGGGCGCAACCAATCCCGTCGATGCGGCGCCCGGCTCGATCCGCAAGGATTTCGGCGTCAATTTGCAGCGAAATTCGGTGCACGGCTCGGATAGCCCCGAGACGGCCAAGCGCGAGATCGCGCTTTGCTTCAAGAAAAGCGAAATCGTGGGCTAGGGGCCCGATCTCCGACGGTGTGCTATTAGAGAACCCGTCATGAGCATCGCACGGGCCATAGCCGCCATTGCCGTGCTTCTCGCGGCCCTGTCCGTGCCGATGCTTGCGGTCGCGCAGAAGGAACCAAAGGATGCCGGCCTGCGCGCGGCGCAGGAGCTCGATGCCATTCGCGGAGACCCGCTCGCCCTGCGCGTCTTTCTCAGGCGCATGCCGAAGGGCGCCGATCTGCACAATCATCTCGACGGCGCGGTCTATGCCGAAACCTTCATCCGCGTCGGAGGCGAAGACGGTCTCTGCGTCGATCCGGTGGCCAAGGGCTTCTCCAAATCGCAGCCGATCAAGTCGGGCGCCGAGCCGGCACCCGTGTGCGAGGCCGGCGACGTTCCTGCCGCCGAGGTCCCGAAGAACCAACGTCTTTATGACGAACTGGTCGACTCATTTTCCATGCGCGGTTTCGTCCCCTCGAAGGGCGTGACGGCGCACGACCATTTCTTCGGAACATTCGCGAAATTCGGCGGCACCGATCCTCGCCACACCGGCGAGTTTCTCGATGAGGTCTCGGCCCGCGCCGCGGCGCAGAACGAGCAATATCTCGAGTTGATGGAGACGCCTACCTGGAACAGGCTGAACACCATCACCAAGGATGTGGTTTGGCGCGAGGACTTGGGCGCGCTGCGCGACGAGCTGCTCGCCAAGGGATTGGCCGAGGATATTCCGCTGGCGCGCGCCTTCTGGGACCAGGCGGAATCCACCCGCAATCAGAGGCAGCGTTGCGGCGCGGCCGATGCCGCTCCCGGCTGCAAGGTGAAGACGCGTTACATCTATCAGGTGTTCCGCAACACGCCGAAGGAGCTGGTCTTTGCCCAGACCGTGTTTGGGTTCGAGCTAGCGTCGGCCGATCCGCGCGTGGTGGCCATCAATTTCGTGGGGGGTGAGGACGACTATACGTCCATGGCGGACTATGCGGAGCATATGCGCATGGTCGGCTTCCTACGCGAGTTCTATCCCAAGGTTCGGGTCAGCCTGCATGCCGGCGAGCTTGCGCCGGGGCTCGTGCCGCCGGAAGGTCTCTGCTGCCATGTCAGGCTTGCCGTGGAGCAGGCGAGGACCGACCGCGTCGGCCACGGCGTGGACGTCATGTACGAAGACCGTCCCCACGAGCTCTTGAAGAACATGGCGGACAAGGGTGTGCTCGTTGAAATCAACCTGACGAGCAACAAGGTCATTCTCGGCATCGAGGGCAAGCAGCACCCGTTCTCGACCTATCGCAACTTGGGCGTGCCGGTGGCGCTCTCGACGGATGACGAAGGCGTCTCGCGCATCGACCTCACCCATGAATATGTCACCGCCGTCGAGACCTATGGTCTCACCTACCCCGACCTCAAGGAGATCGTGCGCAACAGCCTGGAATATAGCTTCCTGCCGGGGCCTAGCCTGTGGGACGACAAAGGCGGCTACGTGCGCATCGTCCCCGATTGCCTGAGCGACGTTGCAGGCCCCGATGAGCCTTCCGCGAAGTGCGCGTCCTTTCTCGCCACGCAGCGAAAAGGCGGCGCAGCAATGGGAGCTTGAACGGCGCTTTCAGGCCTTCGAGACGAGCTTCTGAGCGAGACTCACCCCGCAAGCGCCTTTGATCTGCGACAAGGCCCTGAAGCCCATGGCCATGCCACGCTGGCTGAGATTGGAGGGTTGCCCATGCAGACCCCGCGAATCCTGCGCCTTGCATCTGTCGCTGCTCTGATGCTCGGCGCATGCCTCTGGCCGCTTGCGCCTTCCGCCCTGGCGCAGGAGGGGCCCGAGGAGTGGGAACCCGGCGCGGCGATGGGCTGGAACTTCAAGAATCTGAGCCCGGAGCAGCAGCAGCGCATGATCCGCTTCTCGAGCTTCGTGAACCAAAGGCTCCCCGAGGAATATCTTAAGGCGGAGAACAGCGTGGGCTATACGACCAAGGCGATTGCCGTCGGCGGTCCGCTCTATGCCGCCCATTGCAGCCGGTGCCACGGCGAAACCGGACTGGGCAATGGCCAGCTCGCCCATGCGCTGACGCCTTCCCCGGCGCTCCTTGCCTCCATGGTCCAGCAGCCGATCGCGATCGACCAATATCTGCTGTGGAGCATCTCGGAGGGCGGCAAACCGTTCGGCACGGCGATGCCGGCCTTCAAGAAGGACCTCACCCAGGAACAGATCTGGCAGATCGTCGCCTATTTGCGCGCGGGCTTTCCGGCCATCGAAGACGATAGCGCGCCTAAGGCAAGCGGCACGCCGCCGCCCGCCAAGACCGACGAGCCGAGCCCCGATGCGAAGCCCTAGCTGAGGGCGCGGATGCGGAAGGGGAGGCCGCCTTTGGGGCAGAGGGTGACGGTGGCGTGGATCTTCGCCGGCACCGGCCCGGCATATTCCGGGGTGAAGCGGCGCAGCAGCTGCACCAGAGCGAGCGTGTTCTCGATCTGCGACAGCGCCCCGCCGATGCAGGCGCGCTTGCCGGCGGCGAAGGGCAGGTAGCTGTATTTCACCCGCTTCTTGGCGCGCTCAGGCGCGAACCGCTCAGGATCGAACTTCTCCGGCTCGTCCCAATATTTCGGGCTGTGATGGGCGATATAGGTGAGGATCACCACCTTGTCGCCGGCCTTGATCTTGTGGCCTCCGATCTCGTCATCGCCGGCGGCGATCCTGATCAGCGCCCAGATCGGCGGGAAGAGCCGCATGGTCTCCTGGATCACCATGCGCGTATAGGAGAGCTGCTGCACCTCGTTCCATTGCGGATCGCGCTCGCCGCACACGGCGCGGGCTTCCGCTCTGATGCGCTCCAGCGCCTCGGGATGCATCGACAAGAGATAGAGCGACCAGGCGAGCGTGAGCGCCGTCGTCTCGGTGCCCGCCCACAGATATTGCTTCATCTCGTCGATCACCTGCTGGTGATCGAATTCCGGGAAGTTCGGGTCGGCCTCGGCCGCTCTGGATCATGCGCAGCAGCGTCTTCTCGCGATGGTCGATGACGTTCGCGCCGATCACGGTGTCGGGGATCGAGGCCCAAATCTCCATGGCCTTGGCCGCGTCCTCCTGCGTCATCTCCTCGAGCTCGCCGCGCACGTTCTTCAGGCGAATGGATTTGTGGTTCACCACGTCGGTGTAGGTCTTCACCTGCTTGAAAACGAAGTGCGGATTGAACGGCATCTCGCGGTCGAATAGGGCCTTGCACACCATCTCGGCGGCAAGCGTCCAGGTCTCCTCCACCATCTCGATAGTCTCGCCAGTCGCGGCGAACTTCGCCCAGCGCGCCATCTTGGATTTGATGGCATCCATCAGATAGGGGAAATAGACCTCGAACATGTTGGGGTGGAAGGCGGCCTGTTGTGGCGCCCTGATCTTCTGCCAGAGCGCGCCGTCGATGGTGATCATGCTCCGGCCGAAAACCGGACGGAGCCCGTCGAAATATTTGACGTAGTTGTCGGCGTTGCTCACGAGCACGCGCTCGGCATGCGCCGGCTCGGACAGGAGCATGATGCGCTGGTTCTTGAGGTTGATGGGAACCACGCCGCCATATTTGTCGCTGAGCGCCATGAGAACCTGCATGGGGTTCTCCTGGTTCAGCAAGGGCGTGAGCTTGAACCAGATGCTCTGCTCTTCGCCGAGTCCATGCGATGGAGAATAGGCGACTGTCATATCCGCCATTTACGCCTTCCCCCTAGCTCCCTTGGTTTGGGCTTGAGGGCCACGGGTGTTTCCCCCGCGCCCGGCCGCCTGACAAGGAAGCGGCCTTCCGCGCGCTTGCGTCGCCGTTACGGTGTCGGCAAGCAGGCGCAGAATTGCCTCGAATTAGGCCAGTCTCTAGCATCCGGCCGTCAGCATTGTCCATCATAGCACGCCGGACATCTTGTGGTGCGACATGCCGTCCCGTCCAGGACCCCATCTTACGGCCGTTAACAATTTCAATCAAAGCGCTTCGTCGAGGGGCGGCGAAAAGAACGGGGCTTGATCCCTGACCTGTGTCATTCCGACCACAATCTCGCCTTCCACGTGGACCGCGCCCGAGGCGACGAGGCCGAGCGCCTGAGGGTAGAGGCGATGCTCCGCCTGGAGCACGCGGGCGGCGAGGCTGTCAGGCGTGTCGCCCGGGAGCACCGGGACGGCGGCCTGCGCCACGATAGGCCCACAGTCCATCTCGGGCCGCACGAAATGCACGGTGCAGCCGGTGATCGTGACGCCTTCATCCAGAACGCGAGCGTGGGTGTGCAGACCTTTGAACGCAGGCAGGAGGGAGGGGTGGATGTTGAGGTGATGGTTCCACCAGCGCCGCACGAAGCCTTCCGTATGGAGCCGCATGAACCCGGCATTGCAGAGAAGCTCCACGCCTGCCTCTCGCAGCGCCTCGTCGAGGGCGGCGTCGAAGTCCTCGCGGGAGGCGAAATCCTTGTGGTTGACGGTCAGCCGTTGGAATGAGGCCTGCCTCGGCGCGCAGGAGTCCTTGCGCGCTCGGCACGTTCGACACCACGAGGACGATCTTGGCGGGATAGGTGGGAGCCCGGCAGGCTTCGATCAGCGCCTGCAAATTGCTACCCCGGCCCGAAATGAGGACGCCGACATGTTTCCTCCTCACCGGTCGCCCCATGCACGCTCGCCCTTGTAACGAACCGCCTCGCCGCGGCCGCGCTTGGCGATCGCGCCGATCACTCTCGTCTCGTCGTCGAGATGTTTGAGCACGCGCTCCACCTCCTGAGGGCTCACGATGAGGATCATGCCGATGCCGCAATTGAAGGTCCGCAGCATCTCCTTCTGGTCGAGCCGTGCTTCCACTTGCAGCCACGCGAACACGGCCGGAAGGGCGAAGGCGCCAAGATCGATCTCGGCGGCAAGGCCCTCAGGGAGCACGCGCGGAATGTTGTCGGTGAGCCCGCCGCCGGTGATATGGGCGAGCGCCTTGACGGCGCCGCTTCCGCGAATTGTTTCAAGGATCTGCCGGACATAGATGCGGGTCGGTGTGAGCAACGCCTCGCCCAGCGTCAGGCCCGGCGCAAACGGTGCGGGGTCGTTCCAGCTCAAGCCGGTCTCTGCGACGACGCGGCGCACCAGAGAGAACCCATTGGCATGCACGCCGGAGGACGGCAGCGCGAGGATGACGTCGCCTTCGGCAATGTCCTTCCGCGGCAGCAATGACGAACGCTCGGCCGCGCCTACGGCAAAACCGGCGAGATCGTAGTCGCCCGGCGCATAAAGTCCCGGCATCTCGGCCGTCTCGCCGCCAATCAGGGCGCAGCCTGCTTCCTTGCAGCCCTTGGCGATGCTGCCGATGACCGTCTTGGCCACGCCGAGGTCGAGCTTGCCGCACGCGAAGTAGTCGAGGAAGAACAGGGGCTCGGCGCCCTGCACCACGATGTCGTTGACGTTCATGGCGACGAGATCGATGCCGATCCCGTCATGGAGGCCGGTCTCGATGGCAAGCTTGAGCTTGGTGCCCACGCCGTCGGTAGCGGCGACCAGCACGGGGTCCTTAAAGCCGCACGCCGTGAGATCGAAGAGGCCGCCGAACCCGCCGATCCCGCCGAGCACGCCAGGGCGTTTGGTCTTTGCCGCGAGAGGGCCGATGGCCTCAACCAGCGCGTTCCCTGCGTCGATATCGACGCCCGCGTCGCGATAGGTCAGTTTAGCCTTGTCCGTGGGAGTTGCGGGCACCGGACCACTCGGGGTGCAGAAGCAGGCGATTTGGCATAACAATCGTGCCGGACGAGGCCCGTCAAGGCGGAAAGGCCGTGGGTCCGCCACATTCGCAAGGTTTACCGAAGGTGAAGGTTAGGGCGTCCTCGGCCCCAAACCCGTGGCGGCAGAATTAGACATGGCGTTGTGGCGACTGAAGCGTTCGGCGCGGGCGGCGAGCCTCCTCATCCTGCTGCCCCTTTTTTCCTTCGCGAGCCTCTTCGGCGGCGCGGCCCAGGCTGCCGACAGCCTTTATGAGGTCGCCAAGCTTTCGGTCGATACCACCGCCGAGGATGCCGTCGCCGCGCGGGCGATGGGGATGGCCGAGGCCGAGATGCGCGCCGTCAAGATCGTGCTGCAACGTCTCGTGCCTCTAAGCGCCCAGGAGCTGCTGCCCGAGCTCAGCCAGGAGGATGTCGAAGCCATGGTCAATGGAGTCTCGATCCGCAAGGAGGAGAACTCCACGACCCGCTACATCGCGACCCTCGATGTGAGCGTCAACGAGCAGGGGATCAAGCAGCTTCTGCAAGACCAGGGCATTCCCTATGGCGAAGAGCGCGCGCCGCCGATCTCCATCCTTCCCCTCGTGATCGCGGGAGGAAGCGTGACGGGCGAAGGAGGGGACGTCTGGCGGCAGGCCTGGGAGGATCTCGATCTCTCTCACAGCATGACGCCGGCCACGATCCTGAGGCCCCGCCCGGACCTCGGCCTCGAGACCGTCAAGGCCGTGCTCGCCGGCGACGCCCAGGCGTTGGAGTCGATGCAAGGCGGATTACGGCTATGGGCCGCTGGTCATCGCCGTGGGCGAGACCGCGGACGGGGAGTTCGTCACCCGGCTGGCCGGTGCCGACAGCGTGGGCGCCATCAATTTCGGGCGGAGCGACACGCTTGGCGGCGATGCCAAGGCTGCCGCGCGGAGTGCGGCCGCAACCGCCTTTGCGATCATCGAGAACCGCTGGAAGGTCACCCAATCCGGGGAGGCGCCAACCACCGCGGTCAAATATGAGGAAGGCACGGAGGGGCCTCCCGGTGCCGGGGCAGCCCGCCCAAGGGCGAGGTCCCGCGCAATGTCGTGGCCGAGGTCGAGTTCTCGGGCCTCAAGGATTGGCAGGACATTCGCGGGAGGCTGATGAATGTGGCCGGAATCCAGGCGCTCGAGGTCAATTCGCTCTCGGCGCGGGCAGCGTCGATCACCTTCGACTATGCCGGCTCGCTCGGCCGCCTACAGAAGGAACTCGATCAAAACGGGTTCGTCTTCGACGAGAGAGAGGGGACCTTTGTGCTCCGCTCGCGCTAGGGTGGATATTAGGCGCAGTCACGCCCTGTCCTCGAATCTGCTAAACTCCGGGCTTGGAGACCCGGCCACGCCGAAAGGCGCGAACGGCCTCCGGGAGGAGCGTTCGTGAATATTCCCAATAGCCTCACGCTCGGGCGGATCGTGCTCGTTCCGCTGGTGGTGTGGCTGATCATCACCCACGAGATGCTTGCGGCCTTCCTGCTGTTCCTGCTGGCAGGACTGTCGGATGCAGCCGACGGCTTCCTGGCCAAGCGCTATGGCTGGCACAGCGAGCTCGGCGCCTATCTCGACCCCATCGCCGACAAGGCGCTCCTCGTCAGCATCTATGTCACTTTGGGTTTCGCGGGCCATTTGCCGGTGTGGCTGGTGATCGCGGTGGTGAGCCGCGACATCCTCATCGTCGGGGCCGTGGTGTTGTCATGGATGCTGTCGCGGCCGCTCAGCATGCAGCCGCTGCTCATCAGCAAGGCGAACACGCTCTCGCAGATCGTGCTCGCGGGACTCGTGCTGGCCGAGCTTGGGCTCGGACTCGGGCTCCATGAGCTCATAAACATTCTGGTCTGGGTGACCGGCACGCTCACCATCCTTTCGGCCGCAGCCTATTTCTGGTCGTGGCTCCGGCATATGGCGAGCTACGAGCCCGCGCCCGCGCCGCTCCCTCCCCGCCAGAGGAAGGCGGCCGGACTGGACCAGCCGCAGCGCTCGCGGGTCAGGACTTCGTGACGCTCGCCCAACTCACTCTCGACCTGCCCCATCGCGCGGCGCTTGGCGCCGAGGATTTCCTCGTCAGCGACTGCAATCTCGCGGCGGTCAGGCTGATCGACGCCTGGCCCAATTGGCAGGACCATGTCCAGCTTCTGATCGGGCCGCCGGCAAGCGGCAAGACGCATCTGGCCAGAGTCTGGCAGGCGCTGTCGGGGGCTCAAGGCGCTCGAGCCAGAGCATCTCGCCATGGATTTCGTCGATTCCATGAGCGCTGGCACCCCGCTCGTGGTGGAGGATGCCGATCGCGTCGCTTACGACGAGAAGACCCTGTTCCACCTCTTGAACCTCGCGCGGGAGAAGCGGCTCTTTGTGCTCCTCACGGCCCGCAGCGCCCCAAGCCGCTGGCCCTTCTCGCTGCCGGACCTGCTATCGCGGCTGAACGCGGTCCCCGCCGTCGAGATCGGGCCCCCCGACGAAGCGCTCATTCGGACCGTGATGCTTAAGCATTTCGCCGACCGGCAGCTCGATATCGATCCCAAAGTGCTTACATATCTTGCGCTGCACGTGGACCGCTCGCTGGCCGCGGCTGAAGCCGCCGTGGCAGCGGTCGACCGGGCGGCGCTCGCCACGGGGCGCAAGATCAGCCGCCAGCTCGTCATCGAGACGCTTCAGGCCAGCGCCCCGACCGACTAGAGGCGGGCGCCCCTGTTGGCCTTGGCCGTAACGCAAGTGATACAGTTCTTGGGGTAACATTCCGGGGAGGCGGGCACCTCCACCGCGCAGGGCGGCGGAAAAACGCTGAGTTCATAAGAGGTTATCGATGAGTTTGCCAGAGAAGGTCGAGCGGCTCGAACCGAGCCCGGGCATCGCCGCCTTCGGACCGAGCCGTTTTTTCAACCGCGAGCTGTCTTGGCTCCATTTCAACCGAAGAGTGCTCGAGGAAGCCGAGAACGAGCGCCATCCGCTGCTCGAGCGCCTGCGTTTCCTCTCGATCTCCGCCTCGAACCTCGACGAGTTCTACATGGTGCGCGTGGCGGGCCTGCGCGGCCAGGTCGTGGCCGGCATCGAGACGCCGAGCGTGGACGGGCTCACCCCGGCCGAGCAGCTCGACCGCATCAACCGCTCCGTCGCCGAGCTTACCGCGGAGCAGCAGGAGAACTGGGTTACGCTCGAAGCGCTTCTGGCCGAATCCGGCATCCATGTCTTGAGCGCCGATCAGCTTTCGGATGCGGAGCGCGCCTGGCTCGAGGAGCATTTCCTCGGCCACATCTTCCCGGTGCTGACGCCGATCGCGGTCGATCCCGCCCATCCCTTTCCGTTCATCCCCAATTTCGGCTTCACCCTTGGACTTGAGCTGGTGCGCGAAGGCTCGCTCCGCACCATGCACGCGCTCATGCCGATCCCGCCCCAGCTTGCCCGCTTCATCCGCCTGCCGAGCACGAGCGAGGCCAAGGAGCCGATCCGCTTCATCAGGCTCGAGACGGTGGTCGGCATCTTCGTCTCCCGCCTCTTTCCGGGCTACCGGGTGAGAAGCCAGGGCTCCTTCCGCGTGCTGCGCGACAGTGACATCGAGGTCCAGGAGGAGGCCGAGGACCTGGTGCGGCTGTTCGAATCGGCGCTGAAACGGAGGCGCCGCGGCTCGGTCATCAGGCTCGAGATCGAGGCCTCGATGCCGTCGCGGCTACAGCGCTTCGTCATGCAGGAGCTCAAGGTCACCGAGCGCGAGAGCTTCGTGCAGAAGGGCCTGATTGGGCTTACCGACACCAATCAGCTCATCGTCGCCGACCGGCCAGACCTCAAATTCCAACCCTTTGTCAGCCGCTTCCCGGAACGCATCCGCGAGGCTCAGGGCGATTGCTTCGCCGCCATCCGCAAGAAGGACATTGTCGTCCATCACCCCTACGAATCCTTCGACGTCGTGCTGCAGTTCCTGAAGCAGGCGGCGGCCGATCCCGACGTGGTGGCGATCAAATGGACGCTCTACCGCACGAGCAAGAGCTCGCCCATTATCGAACCGCTGAAGGACGCGGCCGAGGCCGGCAAGTCGGTGACCGTCGTGGTCGAGCTGAAGGCCCGCTTCGACGAGGAGGCCAACATCAAATGGGCGCGCGATCTGGAAAGCGCGGGCGTCCAGGTGGTGTACGGCTTCATCGAGCTCAAAACCCACGCCAAGCTCAGCCAGATCGTGCGGCGTGAGCGGGGCGAGCTCGTCACCTATTGCCATGTGGGCACCGGCAATTACCACCCGGTCACTGCCAAGATCTATACCGACCTGTCGTTCTTCACCGCCGACCGCACCATCGGCCACGACCTGACGCGCATCTTCAACTATGTCACGGGCTATGCCGAGCCGGCCGAGCTCGAGGCCATGGCGGTGTCGCCGCACGGCATCAGGGCGCGCATCCTCGACCATATCCGCGAGGAGATGTACCACGCCAAGGCCGGCCGGCCGGCGGCCATCTGGATGAAGATGAATTCGCTCGTCGACGCCGAGATCATCGATGCGCTCTACGAGGCGAGCCAGGCGGGGGTGGAGATCGACCTCGTGGTGCGCGGCATCTGCTGCTTGAGGCCCGGCGTCCCCGATCTCTCCGAGACCATCCACGTGAAGAGCATCGTAGGGCGCTTCCTCGAGCATTCGCGCATCTATTGCTTCGGGGCCGGCCATGGCCTTCCGAATCGGAAGGCGGTGGTCTATATCAGCTCTGCCGACATGATGCCGCGCAACCTCGACCGCCGCGTGGAGGCCATGGTGCCGATCAAGAACCCGACCGTGCACGAGCAGATCCTCGACCAGATCATGGTCGCCAATCTCAAGGACAATCTCCAGAGCTGGCGGGTGCGGCCCGATGGAAGCTCGGAACGGATCCACCCAGGAAAGGACCAGGAAGCTTTCAGTGCTCAGGACTATTTCATGACCAATCCGAGCCTGTCCGGCCGCGGCACGTCTCTCCCTGAGAACATGCCGCCGCGCTTCACGCGCCTGGTCGAGACGGGCTAAGCGCTCAAGCCTACCGCCATGGTCTTGAAGAACGATCGCACCCCGGTGGCGGTGGTCGATATCGGCTCGAACTCGGTCCGCCTCATCGTCTACGAAGCTTCGGGCCGCGCGCCTTCGCCTTTTTTCAATGAGAAGGTCTTGTGCGGGCTGGGGCGCTCCCTCGCTTCGACCGGCAAGCTCGCTCCCGATGCCGTGAAGCGCGCCCTCCGTGCGCTCAGACGCTTTCGCGCCCTGATCGACCAGTTGGGGGTCGCCCATGTCGAGGTCATCGCCACGGCGGCGGCGCGCGAGGCCGACAACGGTCCCGAATTCATCGCCCAGGCCGAGCGCATCCTCGGCCAAGATGTCACCGTGCTGTCCGGCACCAAGGAGGCCGAGCTTGCCGCTCTCGGCGTGGTGTCGGGCATTCATGCGGCGGACGGTTTTGCCGGCGACCTTGGCGGCGGCAGCCTGGAGCTGATCGACGTGAGGGGGGGCAGGCTGTCCGACGCCGCCACCCTTCCGCTCGGGGGCTTGAGGCTGATCGACGCCTCGGGCGGCAGCCTCAAGAAGGCGCGCGAGATCGTCGATGCCGAGCTTGCCAAGGTCGATTGGCTGGAGAAGGGCAGGGGCCGCGACTTCTACGCCATCGGCGGGACCTGGCGGGCACTCGCGCGCCTGCACATGACGCAAACCAACTATCCCTTGAGCGTCATGCATAACTACCGGATCAATGCCGACGACGCGCTGAGATTCTCCGCTCTGCTCGACCACCAATCGCAGAGCTCGCTCGCCGGCATCCGCGACATTTCGAGTGCGAGGCGCGAGACCATTCCCTATGGCGCGTTGGTGCTGGAAAGGCTCATCAAGCAAATGAAGCCGCGCGCCGTCGTGATCTCGGTGTTCGGCATTCGCGAGGGCCTGCTTTATAGCCTGCTCAGCGAAGAGGAGCAGCGCAAGGATCCGCTGATCGCCGCGTGCGACGACGTTGCGCGGAGGTGGTCCCGCTCCGTCGACAGCGCTTACGAGCTTTGCTTCTGGACCGACGCCCTGTTCAGGGCGCCGGGACCCACCGAGACGCCGGAGCAGAGGCGGCTTCGCCATGCCGCCTGCCTCCTGTCCGATATCGGCTGGCGCGCGCATCCCGATTATCGCGGCATCCAGAGCCTCAATCTCGTCGCCCACGGCACGTTTGTCGGCGTGGATCATCCTGGCCGCGCCTTCCTCGCGCTCACCGTCTATTACCGCAACGAAGGACTGGTCAAAGACGAGCTGAGCCAAAGGCTGATCGAGCTCGTCGACAAGGACATGCTGAAACGGGCGCGCATCTTGGGGGCCGCCTTCCGCGCCGCCCACATGGTGTCGGCCGCCATGCCCGGCGTCCTCACCAACACGCCGATCACCTATGAAGGCAACCGGCTGGTTTGGACCTTGCCGGATCCCTATTCCAATCTCGAAGGGGAGCGGGTCGAGCGCCGCTTCAAGGAGCTTGCCAGGCTGCTCGACCGCGAGGGCGAGATCAGGGTCGGCTCCTCGTTCCAACTCGCGGCAAGTTAGCATGGTCGCCGGGACAACAAACTCGTCATGGCCGGGCTTGTCCCGGCCATCCACGTCCTTACATTGGCGTGTTGAAATGCGTGGATGCCCGGCACAAGGCTTGTGCTCGGGCCGGCGGAGCCGGACCCGAGTGCCGGGCATGACCAGCCAATTTTGAGTTGCTTTCTTATCCGCTCATGACTCTTGATCGATAGATGGCAGAAGACCTTTATTCCGTACTTGGCGTGGCGAAGACCGCGAAGCCTGAGGCCATCACCAAGGCCTATCGCAAGCTCGCCAAGAAGCTGCACCCCGACCTCAATCCGGGCGACAAGGCGGCCGAGGAAAAATTCAAGAAGGTCGCCGCCGCCTACGGCATCGTCGGCGACGAGGAGAAGCGCGGGCGCTACGACCGCGGCGAGATCGACGCATCCGGCCAGGAAACGCCGCAGCAGCGTTATTACCGCGAATATGCCGGCGGCGAGGAGGGCGCGCGCTATCGCTCGACCGCGGGCTTCGAGGACATCGGCGCCTTCAGCGATCTATTCGGCGATTTGTTCGGCGAGCGGGGAGGGGCGCGGGGAGGCGCCGGCGGGCGGCGCTTCTCCATGCGCGGGCAGGATGCGCATTATCGCCTCGACGTCGATTTTCTCGATGCGGTGAACGGCACCAAGACGCGCCTTACGCTGCCCGATGGGGGCACGCTCGACGTCACCATTCCGCCTGGGGTTACTGACGGCCAGGTGCTCAGGCTGAAGGGCAAGGGCAATCCTGGCATGGGCGAGGGCGGGCCCGGCGACGCGCTGATCGAGATCGGCGTGAAGCCCCATCCGGTGTTCAAGCGGGAGGGCGGCGACATCGTCGTCGAGGTGCCGATCACCTTCGACGAGGCGGTGCTTGGCGGCAAGGTCGAGGTTCCGACCATCACTGGCCGCGTGTTCGCCACCGTGCCGCCCGGTTCCAATACCGGCCAGACACTGAGACTCAAAGGCCGCGGCATCAAGTCGAAGAGCGGCACCGGCGATCAGTTGGTCAAGCTCAGCGTTGTTCTGCCCGAGCGGATCGACGAGGATCTCAAGAGTTTCGCGGAGAGATGGCGGGAAGCCCACCGCTACGATCCGCGGCGGAAGCTCAAGGAGCAGGCCTGATGCTCTCCGAGCGCGACATCGTAGCGAGGGTGCGCCACCTCACCGTGACACGGCTCAGGGTGTGGGTCGCGCAAGGCTGGATCAAGCCGGCCGATAAGGCGGCGCAAGGCTTTTCCGAGGCCGACCTGGCGCGGGCGGCGCTGATCTCAAATCTCGAGGACGAGCTCGGCTTCGCCGAAGAGGACGTGCCGGTGCTGCTCAACCTGATCGACCAGATCCACGGGCTCCGCTCCGAGCTCATGGGCCTGCTCGACGCGCTCGAAGACCTGCCTCCCGACATTCGCGCCACGGTCAGGATGCGGATCACAAGCCGCAGAGAAGGCGGAGAGCGATGATGAAGCCGTCGGCGGCACGATTTCTTCCTGGTCGCGGTGGCGGCCCTGACCTTCTTGAGCGTGCGCTTCGGGCTCGGGCGGCTTCCCGGCGACATCGTCGTCGATCAGGGCGGCTTCGTGGTCTATCCGCCGATCACCACGGCGGTGCTCATCAGCCTATTGCTGTCGCTCGTCTTTTGGCTTTTCCGCCGCTAGCGCCTCGGGGGCTGGCCCATCGGGTCCGAGACCCTCGGGTGCGATCACCGCGACCTCGCCCTTCCTGATGGCGAGCGCGAGCTGCCCGCGCTTCAGCGCCAGAGCATCGTCGCCGAACAGCTTCTTGCGCCAGCCGCGCAACACCGGCACGTCGGTCTCGTCGGAGCGGGCGATCTCCTCGAGCTCGTCGCTGGTGGCGATGAGCTTGGGCGCCACGCCGTGCCGTCCTGCGGTCGCCTTCAGCAGCACCCGCAACAGATCGACCACGGCCTGAGCCTCGGGCGGCATGGGCTCGCCGCGCTCGATGGGCGGGATGGTCTTAGGATCGCGGTCGAGCCCTTTCACCACCGCTTCGAGCACGGCGCGGCCGCGCATGGAGCGGGCAAAGCCGTTATGCAAGGTGCGCAACGAGCCGAGATCCTCCACCGTGCGCGGCGCCTGGCTGGCAATGTCGTAGAGCGCTTCGTCTTTCAGGATGCGGGCGCGGGGCACGTCTTGGGCTTGCGCCTCGCGCTCGCGCCAGGCGGCAAGCTCCATGAGCACGGCAAGCGCCTTCGGCGTCTTGATGCGCATCTTGAGCCGCCTCCAGGCCTGCTCGGGATGCAGCTCATAGGTGGCGGGGTCGGTCAGCACCGCCATCTCCTCGTTGAGCCAGCTCGCCCGCTCCGATTTGTCGAGCTGGGCTCTGAGCTTGGGATAGAGGTCGCGGAGATGCTGCACGTCGCCGAGCGCATAAGTGAGCTGGCGGTCGGAGAGGGGGCGGCGGCTCCAATCGGTGAAGCGCGAGGTCTTGTCGAGGTTGCGGTTCAACAGCCGCTTCACCAGCATCGAGTAGCTCACCGCCTCGCCGAAGCCGCACACCATGGCGGCGACCTGGGTATCGAAGATCGGGTGCGGGATCACGCGCGCCAGGTGGTGAACGATTTCAACGTCTTGCCGCGCCGAGTGAAACACCTTTAGCACGCGCTCGTTGACCATCAGCTCGAAGAAGGGCGTGAGGTCGAGGCCGGGCGCGAGAGAGTCGATCAGCACCTCGGTGCCGTCGGCGGCGATTTGGATGAGGCAGAGCCGCGGCCAGAAGGTCTGCTCGCGCATGAATTCGGTGTCGACCGCGACAAAGGGCGCACTGCCCAGCCGCGCGCATGCTTCGGCCAGCTCGTCATTGCGGGCGATGAGGTTCATGGGGGGCGGGTATAGCCTAAGCGCGCGCGCGAGGCCAAGGGCGCAAAGGCGCAAATAAGCGGCAATCCCGTTCTATTTTGCCTTGGCTCGGACCGCTGCGGGGGGATTTCCCGCTCGGCGGGCAGGCCGGCGATCAGCCTCCGGTCGCTCAGACTTTCGCCTGATGGGGCTCTCCGTCCGGTTTGGTACCCTGCTCGGCGCTGGGCAGGGCGTGGTCTGAGGGCGCAGACGCATGAAGCAGAGCGGACATGAGCGAGAACAACGTCACGACGGCGGCAACAGCCCATGCCGCAAGGGGTAAGCGCGTCCGCACCGGAAGCGTGTCGGGGATCCTAAGCATGTCAATCTTCCCTCGTTTGCCGCCCTGCTGTGAAACGCGGGCCGACACGCTTCGTTCCCCCGATAGCCGCGCTTGCCTTGACAAGAGACGGCCTCCCATGCGCTGTTCCGCGGCGTTTTCCGGTCCATCCGTCGCACCCGCCCAGACTTAGCCATGCACGACTATCGCACCCATACTTGCGGCGAGCTGCGCAAAGAGGACGTCGGCAAGACCGTCCGCCTTTCGGGCTGGGTGCATCGCTTGCGCGATCACGGCGGGCTGCTTTTCATCGACCTCCGCGATCATTACGGCCTCACCCAAGCCGTTGCCGACCCGCGTTCGCCGGCCTTCAAAGAGGCCGAGAAGCTTAAGCCTGAATGGGTGGTGCGCATCGACGGCGAGGTGGTCGCCCGCACGCCCGAGACCGTCAATCCCAATCTCCCCACCGGCGAGGTCGAGGTCAGGATCAAGACCCTCGAGGTTCTGTCGGAAGCCAAGGAGCTGCCGCTTCCGGTGTTCGGCGAGCCCGACTACCCGGAAGAGACGCGGCTCAGATACCGCTTCCTCGATCTTCGCCGTGAGAGCCTGCATGCCAACATCATGAAGCGGCAGGCGATCATCTGGTCGTTGCGCAACCGCATGCGCGAGGCGGGCTTCTTCGAGTTCCAGACGCCGATCCTCACCGCATCCAGCCCCGAGGGCGCGCGCGACTATCTCGTGCCGAGCCGGGTGCACCCGGGGAAATTCTACGCGCTGCCGCAGGCGCCGCAGCAGTTCAAGCAACTCATCATGATCGCGGGCTTCGACCGCTATTTCCAGATCGCGCCCTGCTTCCGCGACGAGGACGCCCGCGCCGACCGCAGCCCGGCGAGTTCTACCAGCTCGACCTCGAAATGAGCTTCGTCACGCAAGACGATGTGTTCAATACGGTCGAGCCGATCTTGCGCGGCCTGTTCGAGGAGTTCGGCGGTGGCAAGCCCGTCACGCCGAAATTCCCGCGCATCCCTTACGCCGAGGCGATGCGCAAATACGGCACCGACAAGCCGGACCTGCGCAACCCAATCGAGATGCAGGACGTGACCGAGCATTTCCGCGGCTCGGGCTTCAAGCTGTTCGCCGGCATGATCGATATGGACGTCAACACGCGCATCTGGGCGATCCCGGCCAAGGGCGGCGGGTCGCGCGCCGTTTGCGACCGCATGAATGGCTGGGCGCAAAGCGAGGGGCAGCCGGGGCTCGGCTATATCTTCTTCCGCGAAGGGGAAGGGGCGGGGCCCATCGCCAAGAATATCGGCGCCGAGCGGACCGCAGCCATCAAGGCGCAGCTCGGGCTTGCAGATGGCGATGCCGTGTTCTTCGTGGCTGGGCTGCCGAACGAGTTCGCCGATTTCGCGGGCCGCGCGCGGGTGAAGATCGGCAACGAGCTTGGGCTGACAGCGACCGACCGCTTCGAGTTCTGCTGGGTCGTCGACTTCCCCATGTATGAGTGGAACGAGGAGGAGGGGAAGATCGACTTCTCCCACAATCCCTTCTCCATGCCGCAAGGCGGACTCGAAGCGCTGGAGAGCATGGAGCCCGAGGACATCCTCGCCTACCAATATGATGTGGTCTGCAACGGGGTCGAGCTCTCGTCCGGCGCCATCAGGAACCACAAGCCCGAGATCATGGAGAAGGCCTTCGCCATCGCCGGCTATTCCAAGGAAGAGCTCGAGAAGCGCTTCGGCGGCATGCTGCGCGCCCTGCAATACGGCGCTCCGCCCCATGGCGGGATCGCGCCGGGCATCGACCGCATGGTGATGCTGCTCTGCGGGGAGGAGAATTTAAGGCAGGTGGTGATGTTCCCCATGAACCAGCAGGCCGAGGACCTGCTCATGGGGGCGCCGTCCGAGGTCTCGCCTAAGCAATTGAAAGAATTGCATATTCGAGTTGTTCCGCCTGCTAAGGGTTAATTCTGACTTCTAAGGGTTAATTCTGACTTCGGCCAGGGAGCGGGGCCTTGGGCCACTCCAACTGTTGCCTAAATGCCGAGTCATTCCTTACCCTTGGCGGCAGTCGCCTAAAGTACGCTCATAGGATCATGGCGATGGGAGGGGCAGTCATGTACAACGCTTTTTTCATGCGCATCATCGCGCTCGGCGCCTTTGCCGCACTCTGCCTGGGTGCGGCCAGAGTCGACGCGGCCACGCTCAACACCGCCGACTTCATCGCCGCTTGCGGCGCCGATGCCAGCATCACCGAGGATCCGGGCTTGGAGGATGGAAAGGTCACGCCGAAAGCCTTTTGCGAGTGCATCGCGGGCGAGCTCGATAAGAACAAGCTCAGCCAGAAGGACGTCGACATGCTGACCAAAATGCACAAGGAGGAGATCAGCGATGCCGACGTCGAGAGCTATCCGACGATCGAGGACCTGTTAAACGCCAATGAAGGCTACGAGGACAGTTGCAGGAAGAGCCTCGGCCTGCCGATGGATGAAGGCACCGACGTCGAGGAGGAGCCCATAGACGAGGGCGCGACGCCGGAAGACGGAGAAGCCCCGGCAGAGGATGACGGCTCGCCGCCGGAATAATCAGGGCGAATACAAAGGGCAGCGTCACGCCGCGACGGAGCGGCGCCAAGCCGTCCACGGCAGCCTGCGGCCCCGATCGGCGCTAACGCAGCGCGGCGATTATGGCGTGGCGAAGCCCAATCATTTTTCATGAAGCTCTACATCGGGGCCTCGGTTTCGCGCTAAATATACGCGGAGCCTAGAGGATGGGACGCTGCACGCGATAAGAACCGGCATGTCCGGCGGTGGAACCGCCGGCGAGGAAGGTTTCTTTCCTGGAGTGACGGGTCGAAAGGACAGGGACCATGACATTTGGCGAGCACGTCTTCCTCTATTGCGAGCGCGGCACCAATGAGGCGCTTCTGGCAGAGCCCATCAACGCCATAAGCAATGTCGCCTTTCTGCTGGCCGCTTTGATCGGGCTTCAGCTCGTGCTGTGGCGCCCCCCCGAGGAGCGGAGCCCCGACCATTTTCTCCTCCCGGTGCTGGTACTTTTCATCGGCCTAGGCAGCCTCGCCTTCCATCTCTACGCCGACCAGGTAACGGCGCTTGCCGACGTCGTGCCGATCAGCCTGTTCATGGTTGTCTATCTCGGTTTTGCGCTCAATCGCTTCCTCGGCGTACCGCCGGCCTGGACGGTGCTGGTGGTGATCGGATTTGCGGCGATCATAGCGATCACCATGCAGGTGCAGTGCTCGGCGGGAGCAATCGGCTTGCTCGGCCCAGACGTACCAGGCGCCAAACCGTGCCTGAACGGCAGCCTCTTCTATCTGCCGGCGCTCGTGGCGCTGATCGTGGTCGGTCTGGTCCTGTCCGAGCGAGGACACCGCGCCGCACCTTATCTCCTGTGGGCCGCCGCCATCTTCGCCGTCTCCATCACCCTCAGGTCCGCTCGATCTGGCGCTCTGCGACCAGGTCGTGATTGAAGGACGCAAGGTCGGCACCCATTTCGCTTGGCATGTGCTGAATGCGCTGGCGCTGTTCCTGTTGCTCAGGGCGAGCCTCGAAGGCGGACCTGCCGCCGTCACCCGGGCCGCGATAGCGCCGCCGTTAGACGCGGTTGCCGCCAGCGGCGCCAAAGCCCCTGTCGAAACAGCGCCCGCCGAAGACGTCCCAGCGCCAAAGAAACTGGCCGAAAGGATTGCGCCGGCGAGCGAAGAGGCGGCAAAGGAGGACGAGGCGCCCAAGAGGAGAGCGAGCGCAAGGCGTTCTTCCCGGCTTAGGGAACGCTCCACCCTCCTCGGTTAGGGTTCGGCGCCTGGAAGCGGACGTGGTGGAACTGGTAGACACACAGGACTTAAAATCCTGTTCCCGTAAGGGAGTGAGGGTTCGAGTCCCTCCGTCCGCACCACCAGAACACGGCACACGCGGGGCCGTGCTAGATTGCGACCCATGCGGAGGTTCCGTCTCAACGGGTGGCAGCGCATCGGCATCGTGCTCTCCGTCGTCTGGATGATAATCGGCGGCGCGTGGGGGTGGCGGCACGCGAATGACAAAGTCGACGCGGACTTCAAACTCTGCATCACCCAAATCCAAACTGCATCCGATGTGCAAGCCTGCCGCGCGAAGCGAGCCGAGGCGCTCGTCCCGAGGTGGTTCGGTGCGGCCGTGGTCGCGCTCGCGCCCATCACTGTTATCTGGCTCATCATCTATGGGTTCGTCCGGCTCGTGCGCCGCATAAGGCGGGCTTTCAGTCCTCGGCCTAGCCTAGTGAATGCAGCCGAGCTGCCCCCAACGGCTTTGCAAGCGGGATCGGTGTTTGGTGCCGCGGAGGACATCGGCACGAGCCCCAATAAGCGTACTGTGGAAAAGTACATGGATGCGTTCGCACGATCCGATCACCAACAGGTCCTATCGTGCCTGACAGACGACGTTGAATGGGTGGTCCCGGGAGCCTTCCATATCAAAGGGAAAGACGCCTTCGATCGGGAGATCGAAAACGCAGCTTTTGTTGGGAGCCCGGCCATAACGGTTACGCGCTTGACCGAAGCGGGCGATGTGGTGGTGGCTGAAGGGCGTGTTCGTGCGGCGCGACGAGACGGGGGATATTTGAATGCCGTTTTCTGCGACGTTTTCGAGATGCAGGACGCGAAGATCAGGCGTTTGATTTCCTATCTGATGGAAATCAAGAGGGCGTGAGTATGCGGGAGTATGGGCTTGTCTATTCGCGCCGCTCTTAGCGCCGAATACGCACTTCCTGCGGCGCACGGTCCGCCTTGTCGAAAAGGATGAGCAGACGGATTTCCTTATCGGTCGCTTCCAGGACTGTCATGCCTTCGGCGCGCGTCGGCCGATCGGATTGCGGCGGCAACAGTTCCTGTAAATTTGCGCCCGTCGGATCGACCACGAAGATGCTGTAAGGGATTTCGGATCCATAGGCCGCGCCCGCCAGGATCAGCAGCCTGCCATCCGGCAAGGGCGCGAGGTCGCGGATGCCGACATCGGGGCCGAGCGCTATGGGTATCGTTTCAATCAAAGCCGTCGCCGGCGCAGGCTCGCGACCCGCCCTGAACAATTCGTCGACATTCGCGCGGACGATGAAAGCCCTGCCGCCGATCGACGGGGCCCGCAGGCCCAGGAAAATGTTTTCACCCTGGACGGCGATGCCTTCGATGTTGAGTCCCTTCGTCTCTTCGTCAAGTTCCCTGCCGAAGTAAGCCCCGGTTTCCTGTTACGCGACGGAAGCAGTCAGACAAAGGGCAGGTCGTTTCGACCAATTCGTCACTGATGCCCGTCAGGACGTGGCCGACGGACATCGACAGGCCGGCCCTCCTGATCGACGCGAATGCGCGCGAGGGTGAAAGTCGAGAGGCGGATTTGCGCGTCTTTACGGACCGCGGCGATTTCGAGGGGCTCGCCCGCGTCACCGACAGACGTGCGGGACGGGGTGATCGTGGCGACGCTCGGCTATTGGCGAAGCTTGAACCGCTCCGACGGCTCGGTGAACTCGATTTCATCGGCTGAGTTCTGCGGCCTCGGGCGCGCACCGACCTTCTCCGACAATCTCGTCCAGGTCGCCCGGGTCAACTAACGGCTATCCCGCTGCCGTGCTTGCGGCGCCTTTTGCCGTCACCTCTTGCAGGACGGTGAAGCCTTCGAAGTCGGGATGGCCGAGATAGAGCGGCTTGCCGGCGCCGGCGCCGGCATGGGCCTTGCGAAAGGCCTCCGACCGCGTCCAATCGAGAAACGCGGCTTCCGAGCGCCACAGCGAGTGCGAGGCGTACAGCACGTGATCGTCGCGCTCAGGGCCTTTCAGGAGATGAAAGGCGATGAATCCCGGCACGGCCTTGAGATGGCTGTCGCGCGTCAGCCAGACCTGCTCGAAATCGTGCTCGGCTCCCTTCCTCACTTTGAAGCGATTCATGGCAATGAACATGCTCGCAGTCCTTCTGTGACGCTCCCCCAGGATAGCTGAGAAAGCCCGGATTTCTAAGGCGTTTAGCCGGATCGGGACCAATCCGCAGCAACAATTGACCGCCGTCAATAAACCGGCAGGCAACCCGCTCCTATATAAGCATGTTGGCATCAGAGCCCCCCGCTAAGGAGACCCCCATGAACAAGGACGTTAAGGAGCGCCGTAAAGCGCCGCTTCAGACGCCGACCGATCTCGGCGACAATGCCCGCCGCGACATCACCGGCGCGCTCAATGCGCTCCTCGCCGATGTGTTCGCGCTGTACCTCAAGACCAAGAATTTCCATTGGCATGTGAGCGGACCCCACTTCCGCGACTATCATCTCCTGTTCGACGAGCAGGCCGACCAGATCTTCGCCATCACCGACGATATCGCCGAGCGGGTGCGGAAAGTGGGCGGCATCACGCTGCATTCGATCGGCAATATCGCGCGGCTCCAGCGCATTCCCGACAACGATGCCGACTTCGTCGATCCGCTCGACATGCTGGCCGAGCTCAGATCCGACAATCAGGCGCTGATCGCGAGCATGCGCGAGGTGCATGAGCTCTGCGCGGAGGAGAACGACGTGGCGACCACGAGCCTGATCGAGGTGTGGATCGACCAGGCCGAGCGGCGCGTGTGGTTCCTCTTCGAGGCAGCCCGTCGCGGCGATCCGACCGGTCACTGAGCGCGCGGGACGACTCGTCCTTAAGGCCTGGAACTCACAACTCGGAGCAGCACAATGAGCAATCACCTGTTGACCGTCCTCGCCACTCTGGCCACGCTTGCCCTCGTTTCCTGCGGCGGCGCGCCAACCACGCCGGACTTCGTCAAGAAAGCCGCCATGAGCGACCTGTATGAGGTCGAGGCCGGCAAGATCGCGAGCGAGAAGGGCCAGTCCGAGGCGGTGAAGGAATTCGGCCGGCACATGGTCGAGGCGCATAGCAAGACGAGCGAGGAGCTGAAGGGAATCGTGCAAGCCGAGAAGCTCAATGTCGAGCTGCCGGCCAAGCTCAATAAAAAGCGCCAGAAACGGATCGACGCGTTGAACAACGCCAAGCCAGAGGATTTCGACAAGATCTATGCCATGCAGCAGGCAAAGGCCCACAAGAAGGCCGTCGAGCTGTTCGATGAATATGCCGAGGATGGCGACAACGCCGCGTTGAAGCAGTTCGCCGCGAACACGCTGCCGACCATCAAGCAACATCACGAGCAGGCCGAGAAGCTGCTGCAATAGGCTTCCCTTGGCTCGTTTGCCTTGGGCGCGGCGACTGTATAGGAACAGGGTCCGCAGTCACCCCCGCACGCTTCATGGCCTTCATCCGGCGAGCACGTTCGACATTCCAACGTTTCGCCGAGTCCGAGGCTTCAGGCGGCCTTGTGCTGATGGCGAGTGCGGCCGTCGGCATGGCCGTCGCCAATTCCGTTCTCGCCAGCGACTACGCCGAATTGCTGCACACGAAAGTCGCCGGCCTCGAGGTCCTGCATTGGATCAATGACGGACTGATGGCGCTGTTCTTCTTGCTGGTCGGGCTCGAGATCAAACGCGAGATCCTTGCCGGCGAGCTCGACAGCTGGCCGCGGCGCGCGCTGCCCTTCATTGCCGCTCTTGGCGGCATGATCGCGCCGGCGCTGATCTTCTTCGCGATCAACTGGCAGACGCCCGGAAACTGGCGCGGCTGGGCGATACCGACCGCCACCGACATTGCCTTTGCGCTCGGCGTGCTGTCGCTGTTTGGGTCGAGAATTCCAAACTCGCTCAAGGTGTTTCTTGACGTCGCTTGCGATCATGGATGATCTCGGCGCGATCCTCATCATCGCGATCTTCTACGCCTCCGATCTGTCCTTCGCGGCCCTTGGGGTTGCCGCGCTCGTCACGGCGGCGCTGTTCGGGCTCAATTGGTTCGGGGTCATGCGTCTCGCACCCTATCTCCTGCTCGGCGTCGTGCTGTGGGCCGCGATGTTGTTCTCGGGCATCCACGCCACGCTCGCCGGCGTTGTGCTCGCCATGACCATCCCGCTCGGGCGCGGTGAGCGAAGGGGACGAGGCAGGGCTCTCCGCTCTGCGACCTCGAGAACAGACTGGCGCCGTGGGTCGCGTTCCTCGTGCTTCCCGTGTTCGGCTTTGCCAATGCCGGGGTGTCGCTGGCCGGGGCGAGCATCGACAGTCGCTGCTTGCGCCTCTGTCGCTCGGCATCGCCGCCGGCCTGTTGTTCGGCAAGCAGATCGGCATCATGGCTTCGGTATTCATCGCCAGCAGAACGGGACTTGCGCAGCTGCCCGCGGGCGCCTCGTGGCGCGAGATCTACGGCGTGGCGCTGCTCTGCGGCATCGGCTTCACCATGAGTTTTTTCATCGGCTTGCTCGCTTTTGCTGATGCCGAACGCGAGGCTATGACCAAGATCGCCGTGCTTGCGGGCTCTCTCATTTCGGCATTTGCCGGCGCGGCGGTCCTGCTTCCGGCGCAAAGCTGCTGCCTGAGTCTTCACGCCTGCTCGTTCGGCGTGCCGGTAGAGCCAGTCGAAGCGCTGCAATGCCGTCTCTTCGCTCCGCCGCTCGAGGATGAGATTGCGGGCAGGCCGCAAGGGGCCGCGCAAATGGTAAAGCCAGCCGAAGCGTCGCGAGAGACGTTGGACGCGAGCAACGCGTGGACGCCGCAGTCCCTCGTAGCGGCGAAAGGCGGCAGGCGGATCGCCGGGCCAGTGCCTCGATGCAGGCAGCAAGGGTGACGGCGTCCTCGATGGCGAGAGCGGCGCCTTGCGCCAGATAAGGCAACACGGGATGCGCCGCATCGCCGAGAAGCGCGATGCGGCCCTCGCTCCAGCGGCGCAAGCGGCGGTGAGGCGATAGAGCGACCAGCTGCGCCAGCCCGTCCGCCCGTTCCAGCAATGATTTCGAATCCTTAGTCCAGCGCGTGAAACCAGCGAGCAAAGTTTCGGCGCTGCCGGTCTGGTTCCAGCCTTGGCGTTCCGCGCCGCCTTCGGTGACGGCGACGACATTGAGGTCGCCGCCGCCGCGGACGGGGTAGTGCACGAGATGGGTGCGCGGCCCGAGCCAGAGGCCGACCACGGGCGCATCGAAGGGGGAGGGAAGGCTGTCCGCGCGGCAGGAGCGCGCGCCAGGCGCTCGCGCCGGTGAAGCGCAAGCCTGCCTCGGGCATGATGAGAGGGCGCACCGTCGACCACAGGCCGTCGGCGCCGATCAGGCTCGCGCCCTTGGCCTCGCTGCCATCCACGGCCCGCGCCACGACATCGCCGCCTTGCGCGTCGACCGCTGTCAGCTCGAAGCCCGGCCTCAGAACGGCGGGGGCGAGGCTTTGCGCCACGGCGCGAAGCCCGGCATGGAGGTCGGCGCGGTGCAAGGTGAGGTAGGGGGCGCCGTAGCGCTGCTCGGCGTGCTTGCCGAGCGGCACAGATGAGAGCCTGCGGCCCGAGATCCCGTCATAGATTGAGATCGCCTCGGGTCTGAAGGCATGAGGCTCGATGACATCGAGCACGCCAAGGGCCGCAAGCGCCCGTGTGGCATTGGGACCGAGCTGGATGCCGGCCCCCGTCTCCTCGGTGAAATGGGAGCGCTCGAGGATCTCGGTCTCGATTCCGCGCCGGCCGAGGGCGATGGCTGCCGCAAGTCCGCCGATGCCGCCGCCGGCAATGAGCACAAGCTCTCCCCGCTTGGGCATGAGGAGGCCGGCCTCAAGCCGCCGGTGCGCCTGGCGGGGCGGTCGCGACGTAGATGCAGGACGGCGGATCGCTTTCAGTCGCCTTGAGCGCGTGGTCATGCACGAACAAGGTCGAGCAATAAGGGCAGACGATGTGCGCCTCGTGGCCCATGTCGAGATAGACGTGGGGGTGATCGTGCGGCGGGGTCGCCCCCATGCACTGGAATTCCTTGACGCCGATCTTGATCCGGTCGACGCCCTGGTCGTTCACGAAATGAGGCACGAGCGTTTGAGCCATGGCCGTTGTTCGGTCTCGCGTTCGGAAATGGCGGCGAGCATAGTGACCCTTAAGCCAAAGCGGTAGATCAAGAATGCAGAGCTTCGATTCGGACGGCGTGAGGATCGCCTATATCGACGAGGGGGAAGGGGAGCCCATCCTCCTCATCCACGGCTTTGCCTCCAATGTCGCGGCCAATTGGCGCGATGCGCATTGGGTGCGCGCGCTCACTGAGGCCGGACGCCGCGTCATCGCCTACGACAATCGCGGGCACGGGCGAAGCGAGAAGCTCTACGACCCGAGCCTTTATGGCGCGCCGATCATGGCCGAGGACGCGCGCCGCCTGCTCGACCATCTCGGCATCGCCCGCGCCGACGTGATGGGCTATTCCATGGGCGCGCGCATCGCCGCATTCCTCGTCTTCAACCATCCAAGGCGCGTGCGGAGCTTGGTACTGGCCGGCGCCGGGATCAATCTGGTGCGCGGCATGGTGGGGACCGGGCCGATCGCGAAGGCGCTCGAGGCGCCCCGCATCGAGGACGTGACCAACGACACCGCCCGCAGCTTCAGGGCCTTTGCCGAGCAGACGGGAAGCGATCTCAAGGCGCTTGCCGCCTGCATGCGCGGTCCGCGCGAGAAGATCACCGCTCAGGACCTTGCCCGCATCGCCGTGCCCACGCTCGTTGCCGCCGGCAGCGAGGACGTGATCGCAGGCTCGGGCAGAGAGCTTGCAAGTCTCATCCCCGGTGCCCAACTCCTTGATATCGCAGGGCGCGACCATATGAAAACGGTCGGCGATGCGCGTTTCAAGCAGGGCGTGCTCGACTTTTTAACCAGCCGGGCTTAGTTCAGTGGTCTCGTAGTAGGCCGAGCCCCTAGGATTCCTGAAAGTGGGGGCAGATTGAGGTTCCGATGCAAAAGCCCTTCGCGGCGGCAGAGCCGCAGATCAAGAGCTACGATCCGATCTGGAGCCAGGTGCGGCGCGAGGCCCAAGAGATCAGCGCGGCCGAGCCTGCTCTTGGCGGCTTCATCTATGCGACGGTGCTGGACCATGCGCGGCTCGAGGATGCCGTCTGCCATCGGCTCGCGCGCCGGCTCCAGCATTCGGCGCTCGATACCGGCCTGCTGCACAAGACGTTCCACGAGGTGCTCGCGGCCGACCCCTCGCTCGGCGATGCGTTCCGCGCCGACCTCATGGCCACCGTCAAACGCGACCCGGCCTCCGGCCGCCTGATCGAGCCCTTGCTCTATTACAAAGGATTTCATGCGCTTGAGACCTATCGCATCGCGCACGCGCTGTGGAAGGCCGGCCGCAAGGACTTCGCCCTTTATCTGCAGAGCCTGACCTCGCGCTTCCTCCAGGTCGACATCCATCCCGCTGCCGTGATCGGCAAAGGCATCATGTTCGACCACGCCACCGGCATCGTCATCGGCGAGACCGCCGTGGTCGGCGACAATTGCTCGATGCTGCACGGCGTGACCCTTGGCGGCACCGGCAACGAGAAAGGCGACCGCCATCCCAAGATCGGGCGCGGCGTGATGATGGGCGCGGGCGCCAAGATTCTCGGCAACATCAAGGTCGGCGACTGCGCGCAGAGTCGCGGCCGGAAGCGTCGTGCTCAACGACGTGCCCCCGCGGCGGACCGTGGCAGGGGTGCCGGCCCGCGAGATCGGCTTTGCCGGCTGCGAGGAGCCCGCGCTTGCCATGGATCAGATGTTCGTGGGCGATGACGAAGCAAGCCGCAGCTAGCAGCCGGCAGCAACTGGGAGGCCCGCTCGTGCGGGCGTCGGGGAGGCAGCGGTGACCCGGGACGAAATCCTCAAGCTCGAACGCTATCTCAAGAAGGTCTTCCGCCTGCCTGACCTCCAGGTGCGGCAGCGCCCGCGCAAGGAGGACTCCGCCGAGGTCTATATCGGCGAGGAGTTCATCGGCGTCCTCTTCCGCGACGACGAGGAGGGCGAGATCGCCTACCAGTTTCAGATGGCGATCCTCGATTACGACCTTAGGGACTAGCCGAGTGCCGTTCCGGCACGCTCGTTAACTACTTCTTTAGAATTCATGCAGAGGGCCTGCCCGCCCTGGCTAGAGTGCTCCCCAGGTGACGAGCACGGCGGGGGGTCCCCGATGCAATCCCTGGCAATTTATCTCTACGTGACGGCTGTCGGCTTCGTCGCGGCCGGCGTGCTGGCGAGCTTCGTTCAGCTCGTCTCGGGCGAGCCGATGCGCTTCGGCATGGAGCCGAACTCCATCCTCGCCTCGATCGGCGCCGTGCTCCTGCGCGTGCTTGCCGGGCCTGCCATTCTCATGCGCAACGCGTGGCGGGGCTTACAGCTCCAGGCCCGCCCGAAGATCTGGTTCGGCGTTTCCGCGGCCATTGCGGCCGTCTGGAGCCTGTTCTCAGGGGCGTTGCTGCTCGATCTGATCTTGAATCTTTAACGCAATGGCCGTCGCCCACAAAAAGAGAGCCGGCCTCTAGGCGAGGCCGGCTCGAGTAAAGGCCCGGTGGGGTCGGGGATGGGTGGGGGATGATCACCGGGCCTCAAAAGTTGTCCCAGTTGGGACTGGGGTGTCGAAAGCTCCTGCTAGTGGCTATTAGAGGCTGAGATCGCGGTTTGCGGCGCGCTGTCCGGCGGCAAGAGCGAGATCCACACCAGCGGATTCTTCTCGGACTGCCGCTTGACGAAGGTGTAGGGCGTTTCGGCCCAGCGCACGACGTCGCGGCGCTTGTTGTCGAGAACGAAATCGCCACCATCGGTGCGCACCGTCAGCACGGCGTGGCCTTCGTTGTTCTCGTCGCGGACGACGGTGATCAGAAGCGTGCTCTCAGGAAAGCCGCGCTGGACAAGCATGCGGCGCTTGAGCAGCACGTAATCCTCGCAATCGCCCTTGTTGGCGGCCGGGTAAGTCCACACTTCCGGCTTGCCGTAAAGCTCGATATCGGTGATCGGAGCGACGGCCGTGTTCACGGCGCTGTTCACCTCCTCGATCTCCTGGAATTTCGCGGCGTTGAGCTGGATCCGGTCGGCGAAGCGGCGCCCTGGGCGGCACTCGGCCTGATGTTCCCGGCAAAATGTCACATAGCCGATCGGCGGCAAGGTATCGCCGAAGGACGTCATGAACGCGACTTTCTGCACGTGTGGCGCCGGCACCAGGCTGATCGCATGATCATTGGTGGCATCGGCCGGCATGGACGAGATAAACATCAAGAAGGCAGAGCCTACGACAAACTGTTTCATTGCACCCCCCGTATTCTTGAGGAGCACTATCTCAGAGAGATTTTGAGATCCCGATAAAAGAAGAGATCGGTTTGAAGTAGTATTGGTAGGGGTTTTTTAGTGAGAACTACTCAAACCTGAACGTTCTGGCATTATCTAAAATTTTAGCTAATCCGGGAACAAATCGTGTTTCCGCGCCCAAGCGGGCGCATGTCGCGCCGGCGATCATCTCTCTGGAGATCGGTAAGGAGGGCAGGGCGTGCCCTAGCCGAAGCTGCGGGCGAGGCTGTCGGGATCCTGAAGCTCGACGAACTGAAGGGCCATGCCCTGGTCGTGGTGGCGCACGACGCGGCCGCGCATGCGGCCGAGAATGACCACCGTGCCGGTCGGCGGCTTTACGGCGCAGGCGACCGAAGCGCCGCTCAACGAGACGTCGATGACCCGGCAGTTATGCACGTCGCCGTTCGGCAGGATCAGCTTCGAGGCGTTGATGCGGGGCACGACGCGCTCGTGCTTCCGCTCCTCGCCAAGCCCCAGGCTCTTCTGGTTGATGAGCCAGGTCAAAAGATTGGCAATGCGCTCTCGCTTATAGAGGCTCGCCAGGATGCGCACGGCAAAGCCTCCCTCGAAGGCGCGCACCACGATGCCCTCGATGCGGCCCAGATTGTCGAGATAGGCCACAATGCGCTCGCCGGTTTCGCAGGCCACGGGCGCCAGCATGGCCATCCCGCCTGCCGACATGTTGATGACCTGGCAAGGATATTCCTGTTTGTCTTCGCGCATGAAGCGGCCGAAGACAGTCACGGGCACCCGGCGGTGCCGGCGGCGTTCCGGCACGATCTTGGCGAGCGGCCGGTGCATCCTGCGCTCGAGGAGCCGCTTCCCGCGTTCCTTTAGGGACTCTGCGGACGTTTGATCCTCGATAGTGGGGACGCTCATCCTGCCGCCGGGGTTGCGTGGCATAAAAATGGCAAATTCACGGCCACGCTAGGCCGATCTCGGTTAAGGAACGTCTAAGCTTTCGCTCCAAAACGATAATTTATCCGTAGGCGTCCTTGTTGCCCGGCTAATCGCCTTCGCCAAGGCCGCCCTCAAGGACGCGGAAGCGCCGCCTGGCGAGGCTTATGACCTCGGCGCCGCCTTGCGCCATAAACGCCGGGACCCCATCGGGCCAATGCGTGTTGAGCTCGACGATCTCCTGGCGCAGCAGCGGTTCGGCGCCGAGCCAAAAGGGCGGTTCGATCGCGGTGATGGCGCCGAGAATGCGATTGATCGCCTCGCCGGTATGGATCAGCGGCAACAGCACGAACTCAAAGTTCGCCTGCCGGTCGGTGTGCGTATAGGCCTTGAAGCGGCCATATCCGACGGCGGCATCGGCGAACACGGTGCGGAGCAGGGAGGCGACGGCGTCGCGGTCGGCGTCTTCCCACAAGCTCAACAGGTCCGCGCCTCGCAGCTCGCGCCCAAACTGCTCGCAAATCCTCGTGCCTGCGAGGCGGAAGCGGTGGCCGAGCAGGCCTGCGCCTTCGGCAATGAAGGTCTCGGGCAAGAGGGCGGCGATCTTGGCCGGCTCGATCTCGAAGCGGCGCGGCGCAACGCGGCCATTGCGTACGCGATCCCAATACGCGTAAAGCTGCCGGCTCGTTGGCTGCTGCATTACCCCACCCGACCCTAAACGCTACACCGCACCCAAACGCGCGCCCAACCTTCCGCCAAGCCAAGGTAAACATCCCTCTTTGGCACAAAGGCTGAGCTTCCAATGCTCATGGACCAACAAAGCAGGGAGTGTGCCAGCGCTAGGGAAGCGGCGCGCGCTGCGGGCGCTTGTTGGTCATTATGGTTGCCGCGGGCGGATGTGAGCGCTTTTCGAGAGCTTCTCAGCCATGGCAACGACTGAACCGGTCCTCAATGTCCCCCGCAGCGTGGCAGGCGTCGCGGCGCTTCTGATCGGCGTCCAATTCGTCAGAGGCCTCTTGCCCGACGAGTTGGATCTCACGCTTCTGCTCGCGCTGGCGTTCATTCCGGCGCGCTATAGCGGCGCTGCGCTCGAGCTTCCAGGGGGATATCTCACCGCGGTCACGTCATTCGTGACCTACATGGTGGTGCATGCCGGGTGGGTGCACCTCGTGGTGAATTTGCTGTGGATGCTCGCCTTCGGCAGCGCCGTGGCGCGCCGCATGGGCGATCTCAAGTTCCTCTCCTTCTCGGTGCTGTGCGGCATCGCCGGCGCGTTCACGCATCTGCTCTTCCACTATGGCGACATGGCGCCCGTCGTCGGGGCCTCGGCGGCGATCTCGGGTCAGATGGCGGGCGCGCTCAGATTCATCTTCAGGGCGCAGCGGCTTCCAGGGCAGCGAACTCCCGATTTCGTCGGCGCGCCGCTGATGAGCCTCGGGCAGACCTTGAGCGACAAGCGCATGGTCGCCTTCCTCCTCTTCTGGGTGGCGCTTAACGCCTATTTCGGCCTCAGCGCCGTCAGGATCGCCGGCGAGGAAGGCGGGATCGCCTGGGAGGCCCATATCGGCGGGTTTCTCTGCGGTTTGCTCATCTTCGGCGCCTTCGACGAGGGCAAGCCCGCCGAGGACGAGCCCCGCCGGCCATAGAGGCCGGATTTGCCACGCGGCAGTCCAGGTCTCTTGCGCGTTATTCCGGTCCGGGACAGAATGTCGCAGTCAACGGGACCGCAGTTCCCGGGCTGGAGGAGACGCGTATGAACGTCGCTGCAATTCTGAAGCAGAAGGGCAGGGAGGTCTTCACCACCGCGCCCGACACGCCGCTGCTTGAAATCGCCAAGCTGCTCGGCATGCACGGCATCGGCTGCATTGTCATTACCGGCCCAGACGGCAAGGTCATTGGCATCGTGTCTGAGCGCGACATCGTGCGCGAGATATCGCAGGGCCGGGTCGAAGGTGCTCAAGGAGCCGGTCGAAACCTGCATGACCAAGACCGTGGTGACCTGCCGGGAAGCCGACACCATCGACAGGTTGATGGCCGAGATGACGGCGCACCGGTTCCGCCACATGCCCGTGGTCGAGAGGGGCCGGCTGATCGGGCTCGTCTCGATCGGCGACGTGGTGAGGATGCGGATCGCGGAAGCGGAGATGGAAGCCGCGGCGATGCGGGAATACATCGCCACGGGCTAAGCGCGCTATTTATTTGGGCATGATCTTATCGGAAAACCGGTTCCCACTTTTCCGGATCATGCTCTAGGCGGCGAGCGCCCGAACGGCAGCCTTGATCTCGTCGATCTGCTTCTCGGCCGCTCGCTCGCCGAGCTCAATCGCCTCGCAGGCGCGGTGGAAATCGAACAATCCGAAGTCGCCCAGCTTCGGCCCGATGGTGATGTCGGGCGGGTCGCCGGCGAGCCGCGACCGCGCGATGCGGTCCTGGGTGATGTGGATCGCGTCCATCATCACCGCCGACATGCCGGGCGCGCCGTTGCTTCGGCCGAAAATCTGCCGATGCAATAGATGAACGGCCGCGCGGCCGTTGCTGCCGAGAAGCTCAGCCCCGTCGGTGGCCAACGAGGGTTCGGCTAAGGCTTCCTGATCATGGATCACGGCGCCTTTGCTGAAGACGTCGTTACTGAGATTGACGGCGATGACGATGCGGGCGCCGAGCGCGCGGCACACCGAGACCGGGATCGGGTTGACCAGCGCGCCGTCGATCAGCCAGCGGCCGTTGATCTGCACGGGCCGGAAGATGCCGGGCAGCGCGAAGGACGCTTGCAGCGCATTCACCAGACTTCCCTTGTTGAGCCACACCTCGTGCCCGGTGCCGAGCTCGGTGGCGACCGCCACGAACTTCCGCTCCATTTGCTCGATGGTGAAGTCGCGCAGATGGTGCTCGAGCCGCGCGTTCAAGCGCTGGCCGGTGATGAGACCCGAGCCTGCGAAATTGATGTCGAGAAAGCCGAAAATGCGGCGGCGGGTCAGGGCGCAGGCGAAGTCTTCCAGCGCATCGAGCCGGCCGGTGATGTAGCAGGCGCCGGCCACCGCCCCGATCGAGGTGCCGGCAACGATGTCGGGCTCGAGCCCGGCGGCGATCAGGCTTTTCAGCACGCCGATATGGGCCCACCCGCGGGCCGCACCGCCGCCAAGGGCAATGCCAATCGTCGGTCGTTCGGTACTCACCATGGTCAAGGCCCAAGCCGGAGAGGTCCGGCCGCCTGGCCGCACACGACCATCCTTGAACTTCAACCGGCGTGGCCGAATGCGACGATCTAGCCGCGGAGTATATTACTCCGAACTCTTTAAGGTTCCCTTTGCGGCACCAGCATGACGGTAGACGGCCTCCGGGTCGAACTGTCGCTCCGCGTCGACGAAGCTGAGCGACACGCCGCCGCCAGGGGCGGCACCGAGCGGGATCACCCGATAGAAGCAGGTTCGGCGCCCGGTGTGGCAGGCGGCCTCGACGCCCGCCGTCTCGACCTTCAGCCAGATCGCGTCCTGGTCGCAGTCGGTGCGCATCTCGACGACGCGCTGAGAGTTCCCGCTTTCCTCGCCCTTGCGCCAGAGGCGGCCGCGCGACCGCGACCAATAATGCGCTTCCCCCGTTTCGATGGTGCGGGCAAGCGCCTCCTCATTCATGTAGGCGAGCATCAGCACCTCGCCGGTCCTGGCGGAGGTGGCGACCACGGGCACGAGGCCTTCGGCGTCGAATCGCGGCGCGAAGACGGTCCCTTCCTCGCTCTCGGGCTTGCTCTTAGGGGCAGGGAAGCGGGCAGCGTTGCTCACCGCGATGTGTCCTTCGCGGCCGTTTCGCGTCAGCCGCGGCCGCGCTCGGTCGCAAGCATCATGAAACGCGCCTGCTGCGCCGGATCCTCTTTGAAGATGCCGGTGAACTGGGTGGTGATGGTGGCGACGTTGGGTTTCTTCACGCCGCGGATCGACATGCATTGATGCACCGCCTCGATCATCACCGCCACGCCCTTCGGCTTCAGCGCCTTGTCGATGGTCTCGGCGATCTGAGCGGTCATGGTCTCTTGCGTCTGCAAGCGGCGCGCGAACACCTCCACCACGCGGGCAAGCTTGGAGATGCCGACCACCCGGTCGGTCGGGAAATAGGCGACATGCGCCTTGCCGACGAAGGGGATCATGTGGTGCTCGCAATGGGAGTGGAGCTCGATGTCGCGCAGCATGACGATGTCGTCATAGCCAGCCACCTCGTCGAAGGTGCGCGACAGCACCTCGAGCGGATCCTCGCGATAGCCCGCGAAGAACTCGTCATAGGCTGACGTGACGCGGCGCGGGGTCTCACGCAAGCCCTCGCGGTCGGGATCGTCGCCGGCATAGGCGATCAGGGTGCGCACGGCCTCCTCGGCCTCCTCCCGCGACGGGCGCAGGATGCCGGGCCCGCGGCCGATCTCGGCTTGCGGCCGCGTCCTGCAGTTTCTTAACCGTGGCGTCCATGAGATACGAAACTTTCCTTGTCCGGCTTAACGCCTAACGGCCCTGGGCCGTTTCGGGCCTTCACTTGGGATAATATAGCCTGCTCGTCAACAATCCGGTTGCGGCCCTTGGCTCCCCGCCCTCTCATTCTTAAGCCCGGCTGCATATATAATGCGTGATTTCCGCCTGCAAGGCGAGCCCGGCCTGACCGAGACAACGCATGACACTGCCTGACGACATCTATAGCCAAAGCATCCTCGAACTTGCCGCCGCCATGCCGCGGACGGCAAGGCTTGCCGCGCCTCAAGCCACGGCAAGGGCCCATTCGAAGCTCTGCGGCAGCACGGTCACGGTCGATCTCGCCATGGAGGGCGATTTGGTGACCGACTATGGCCAAAGCGTGAAGGCATGCCTCCTCGGCCAGTCGGCGGCTTCGGTGATGGGCCGCGAGATCATCGGCTCGACCGCGGCAGAGTTGCGCGCGGTGGGCAGCGCGATGCGGAGGATGCTGAAAGAGGAGGGGGCGCCGCCGCATGGCAAATGGCGCGACCTCGCCGTGCTCGAGCCGGTGCGCGACTACAAGGCCCGCCATGCCTCGACCCTTCTCGTGTTCGACGCGGTGGAGGACGCCATCTCCCAGATCGAGGCCAAGAGGGCTGCCGAAGCCAAGGCTCCGCGCTCGGAAGAGCATGTCTAAGACGATCCGGGAGAGCGGGGAGGGGAGCGTGCGGCTCGGCGCGCGGATCGCCAGGGCGTTGCTGCTTGCCCCGATTGCCCTCTATCGCCTCACCATCTCGCCGCTGCTTGGCGTGAACTGCCGGCATCTGCCGTCCTGCTCGGACTATGCGCGCGAGGCCATCGACAAGAACGGGGCGTGGAAGGGCGGCTGGCTCGCGCTTGCCAGGCTTTGCCGCTGCCATCCCTGGGGCAGCCACGGCTTCGACCCGGTGCCAGATTTGCGAGACGAGCACCATCCCTTCGCGCCCTGGCGCTACGGCCGCTGGCGCATAGGGGGAGAAGACGCCGGCCTAAGCGGCCCGCATCGGCGGAATGTCTGACACGTCGACTTGGCGTTCGGCGTGCCACAAATCATAGGCAGTCTGCATATTGAGCCAAGCTTGCGCACGTTCCGCCAAAGGCTGCCGCAAGCTTGATGGCCGTCTCCGGCGTCACCGGCTGTTTTTCACGCAGTATGGCGTGGAGCTGCTGGCGCGACATCTTGAGCGCCTTGGCAAGCTCGGTCTTGCTCACCCGTAACTCCGGCAGGACGATCTCCCGCAAGACTGCTCCCGGATGGGTTGGGCAGCGGTTCGGGTCGCGCTTTGGAGTGGTTCTTAGCTTCGGCCATGTGTCACGTCCTCAATGGTAGTCCTCACAAGTCGACGATCATGCGGCATCATCGCGTACCTAGCCATGCGCGATAGGTCAGATGCGCCAGTTGTCGTCTAGTGAGAACGGCGAATTCGCCCTTGCGGCTGTCGGCGCTTTCGAACCGCATCAAACGTAATTCGCTCGGGATGGTACGAGACGCCATGGAAGCAAATAAGTCCCGCGTGTCAAATACGTCCGGCGCAATTGCCGCGTTCAACCTGTCCAAGATCATTCGATCCGGTCGACAGAGGCTAGGCGGGAGTCTCCTCGTCTCGCTCCTTTCGCCAGTAGCGTTTCAACGCTCGGCTCCGAAACGAAGCGATCATAACGCATATTGTAATATATTCGTGTTACACACTGTCCAGCTATCGCTTTACAGACACTTGAATCCTGGCAAGGTCTGGACGCTGAGCACGAAATCCCGCTAAAAGGCCGGCACGATCCGATCGATCTCTTACCTGCGCTGGTACGCAGGAGTGAGAGGAGCAGAAACCTGTGTCGCAAATCTCCCTGACATTTCCCGATGGCGCCAAGCGCGAGGTGCCCGCCGGCACCACCGGCCTCGACGTCGCCAAGTCGATCTCGCCGTCGCTTGCCAAGCGCACGGTGGCGATGAGCCTCGACGGCAAGCTTGCCGACCTCGCTTCTCCCATCACGGCCGACGCCGCGATCAAATTCCTCGCGCGCACGGACCCCGAGACGCTCGAGCTGATCCGCCACGACGCCGCGCATGTGATGGCCGAGGCGGTGCAGGAGCTTTATCCCGGCACGCAGGTCACGATCGGCCCGGTCATCGAGAACGGCTTCTATTACGACTTCGCGCGCGACGAGCCCTTCACGCCCGACGATCTTCCCAAGATCGAAGCCAAGATGCGCGAGATCATCGCCCGCGACTCTCCCTTCACCTGCGAGGTCGATGGACCGGAAGACAGGCGAAGAAGCTGTTCGCCGAGAAAGGCGAGACCTTCAAGCTCGAGCTGATCGACGCCATTCCCGAAGGCGACGAGATCAAGATCTATTCGCAACGCGAGTGGCTCGATCTCTGCCGCGGGCCGCATATGAATTCGACGGGCAAGGTCGGCAAGGGCTTCAAGCTGTTGAAGATCGCCGGCGCCTATTGGCGCGGGGATTCCACCAAGCCCATGCTCCAGCGCATCTACGGCACGGCCTTCGCCAGCGAGGAGGACCTCAAGGCCTATCTCACCCAGCTCGAAGAGGCGGAGAAGCGCGACCACCGCCGCTTGGGCCGCGAGATGGATCTGTTCCATTTCCAGGAAGAGGCGCCGGGCGCGGTGTTCTGGCATCCCAAGGGCTGGGCGCTGTTCACGGCGCTGATCGCCTATATGCGCCGCCGCCAGAACGCGTGGGGCTATGTCGAGGTCAACTCCCCCGACATGATGGAGCGCAAGCTGTGGGAGCAGTCGGGCCATTGGGAGAAGTTCGGCGACCTTATGTACGTCACCGAGACGCCCGACGAGCGCATCTATGCCTGCAAGCCGATGAACTGTCCGGGCCATGTGCAGATCTTCAAGCACGGCCTGAAGAGCTATCGCGACCTGCCGTTGCGCATCGCCGAGTTCGGCAAGGTGCATCGCTACGAGCCGTCGGGCGCGCTGCATGGGCTGTTGCGCGTGCGCCATTTCACGCAAGACGACGCGCATATCTTCTGCACCGAGGACCAGATCACCGAGGAATGCGTGCGGCTCAACGAGCAGATGCTGTCGATCTATCGCGACTTCGGCTTTGAGGATGTGCGCATCAAATTCTCCGACCGGCCCGCCAAGCGGGTCGGCGCCGACGCGGTGTGGGACAAGGCGGAGGCCGCGCTCAAGCGCGCGGTCGAAGCCGCGGGCCTCTCCTATGAGCTGAACCCGGGGGAGGGCGCCTTCTACGGGCCGAAGCTCGAATATGTGTTGCGCGACGCCATCGGGCGCGACTGGCAATGCGGCACGATCCAGGTCGATCTCAATCTGCCGGGGCGGCTCGGCGCCTTCTATATCGGGCCCGACGGCGAGAAGACCGTGCCGGTGATGATCCACCGCGCCATGTTCGGCTCGCTGGAGCGTTTCACCGGCATCCTCATCGAGCATTATGCCGGGCATCTGCCGCTGTGGCTGGCGCCGGTGCAGGCGGTGGTCGCCACCATCGTGTCGGATGCCGATGCCTATGCCGGCGAGGTGCTCGAGGCGCTCATCAAAGCGGGCCTGCGCGCCGAGGCCGATCTCCGCAACGAGAAGATCAACTACAAGGTGCGCGAGCATTCGCTCGCCAAGGTGCCGGTGCTGCTCGTGGTGGGCAAGCGCGAGGCCGAGGAGAGGCACCGTCTCGGTGCGGCGGCTCGGCAGCCAGCAGCAAGCAGGTGATGACGCTCGACGCGGCGGTCCGCATGCTTACCGGACGAGGCCGTGCCGCCGGATTTGCGCGCAGCTGCCGCGCGAGTAATTACGCAACGTCATGCCGGCCTTGCTCCGGCAGCCCGCTTCGCTAGATGGCAGAGCGGATGCGGCATGCCGGCATGACCGTGACGATGATGGTTCACCGCCATTCTGACCATCGGGCATTCGCATTCGCTTGAGCGGTTTATTGCGCTTCTCCAAGAGGCGCAGGTCACGGCCCTCGCCGATGTGCGCTCGGCCCCCATGTCGCGCTTCTCGCCCCATTTCAACAGAGGCGCCTTGGCGGCGTCGCTTGCCGCGCAAGGCATCGACTATGTCTTTCTCGGCAAGGAGCTCGGCGGACGCCCTCAGCAGCAGAGTCTGTTCACGGCGGGCGTGGCCGACTACGAGAAGATGGCTGCGTCACCGGAATTTCGCGTTGGCCTGGCGCGGCTGACGGAAGCAGCGGAGCGGCACAGGGTCGCGGTGATGTGCTCCGAGGCTGACCCTCTCGATTGCCACCGCTGCCTGCTTGTCGGCCGCGCTTTGGCCGAAGCGGGAGTCGATGTCGGTCACATCCTTGCGTCCGGCGAGATCATCACCCATGCGCAGGCTGAAGATCGGCTGCTCCATCTCGAAAATCTCGCCGAAGCCGGTTTGCTGCTCCGGTCGCGCGAGGAGCGCCTGGCGGAGGCCTATCGCTCTGCCGCGCTGATGCAGCTGCCGCGACGAGGGCCGCGGAGCAGCGCGCTTTGATCAGAGGCGATTGTGAGGCGTCGCGAAGGTGTGATCGTGCTATCTCCATCCCTCCCCTTGATGGGGAGGGGGCGCCCGCTGATCGGGGCGCCGGGTGGGGTGAGACCGCGCCCCCACCCCAGCGTCGCCAAAAGCGACGCCGGACCTCCCCGCGAGGGGGAGGTATGAAAATGTATCCCCGCTTTATCCCCGCGCGCTCAAACCTCGCTTAAACTGATGTCACCTCGTCCTTCTGAAGGGGCGCTCTCGCGAGGCGTTGCGAAGGCGGGACGAGGTGCGGTGTCCCTGCGGGCCGCTGACGCACAGCGGCTCCCGGGGCGGTGCCGGGCTCCCCCCGGGCTCACTATGAAGCCCTGCCAGGAGCTGGCTGACGACCGTAAGGTCTACACCAAACGCTGGTTCGATCGCCTCTCTTGTCGGTGGATGCGGAGAGAGGAACCCCAACAGGACAAAGGATCGCAGCGGGACACTTACGGCGAAAGCGGGGCCCGATTCCGGAAACGTCGCAACTGGCGCGCCGAGAGGCGCCCGCGTGCCGCAAGGCACGACACCATAGGTTTTGCGCTTTTCGGCGCGCCATCCCCTCATAGCCTCCGGACGCTTCCCGCGTCGCGGAAAGGAGTTCGCTTGTCTTCTGTGACGCAGCAACAAACTCCATACCTCCCCCTTGTGGGGAGGTCCGGCGTCGCTTTTGCGACGCTGGGGTGGGGCGAAGCCTCTGCACCCCACCCGGCGCGCTAATGAAGCGCGCCGCCCTCCCCATCAAGGGGAGGGATGGAGCCAGCGGCAGATACTTCGAAGCTCTTATGCGCCTAGCGCGAGGGGCGGAACAACGCGCCAGGATTGATCAGCGGCGCATTGGGGTCGGCAGGCGCCGTCGGCGAGAAGCCGTCGAAGGCCGCTCCCGCGTTAGGCGAGGGGGCTTGCCCATCGCCCGCCACGACTCCCCCTGCGGGTGGAGGCGGGAGCTCGGGCGGATCGGTCAGCGCCTTGAGCTCCTCCGGCGAGGTCGGCCCATCGTCGACGACCACCTCGACCTGCTTGGCGTCGCCCGACTCGATGCTGAACTTGCGCGTATAGCTCACGCCGGCATGGTCGGCGACCACGGCGTAGCTGCCCGGGGCCAGGATGTGGGTCGGCAGTGCGCCCGCGTTCTCCTTCACCACGTCGCCGGCCGAGGTGAGGATGGTCCATTTCGTGTCGGCGAGCGCCTCGCCGCCGAGCGACTGAACGAGCTTGAAGGTCGTCTTGGACCCGGTTTGCTTGATGGTTGCCTCGGTGACCTTGCCCGGCTCGACCGTCACGTCAGCCCCGACGGTAGCGTTGGCGTCGCCATAGAGGCTTTCGATGCGATAGGCCCCGGCATTGAGCCTGACGACCAGGCCGGGCTTGGCGTTATGGAGGATCTTCTGGCGATTGCCGAACTGATCCTCCTCGTCGGAAAGGATGTCGAATCTGACGGCGCCCTCCGGCAGGGGCTCGCCGGTGGGGAGCAAGGCGGCAAGCTTTAGGCCCCCGGTGTTGAGCACGAAGGTCTCCTCCAGCGAGCGGCCGCTGTCCACTTTGATCTTCTTGGTGAGATTGGAAAGGCCATAGGCGGCATTGACGAGATACTCGCCGGGCAGCAGCGCTGCCGTCGGCATCGCCTCGCGGTGGGTGCTGAGGAGTTTGTAGCCGCCGCCCTCGGGCGAGGTCTTCGATGCATAGACGCGCCACGTGAGCCCGGTTTGCAGTTTTGGTCCTGCCTCGGTGATGAGGGCTTTGAAGGTGACGGGGACGGGGAGCTGAATTTGCGGGGCGGGTGCCGCCGCGACCTTGGCGGCGGGCGGGAGCGCCGGCGGAGCGATCGGCACGGATTGGACGAGATTGACGGGAGGCGCTTCAGACACGGCCGGCGCGGCGGCGGGCGCGGGCCGGGCGAGCATCGAGGTCTCGCCGGGAGGGGGCGATGCGGATTTGTGCACCGCCGTCTCGCCGGCTGGTTCCGGAGCTTGCGCAGGCGCTGCTTGAGAGGGCTTCGCCGCCGATTGAGGCTGCGGCTCGGACGCTACGCTTTCGGCTTCCGCCGGGACCGGCGCGACCGGTGGCGCGGCTCGATCGGGCGCTGCATCGAGATCGATGGGCTGGGCGGTGGCCACCCCTGCCGGCAAGGCGGGGGCCATCGCCGGCACAGCGGCAGTCTCCTCGGCCGCGACGATTTGAGGGGGAGGCGCCCCCGGCGTCACGATAGCGTCGAGCACGGTGGCGAGGCCTTGCTTGAGCTCGGCCGCATTGGTCGCGGCGACGAAGGTTCCGCCGGTCGCTCCGGCGACACAACTCAAGGGCTTGAGCTCATCGGGCTTGTCGTTGAAGCCGATCACGTGGATGCGGAGGGCTTGCGACTTCTCCTTCAGCGCGACGGCCGTCGAGCAGATGTCGGCGTCGCAGGTATCGCCGCCGTCGGCGATGAGGACGATATCGAGCCTGCCTTGCGTTTGAGCGGCTTTGGCGGCGTCGCTCAAGGCGGCGGCAATGGGGGCCTGGCCTTTCGGCTTGATCTTGTCGAGGAGCTTGCTCTGCGACGCGAAAGTAAGCTCGCCAGGCTTCGCCAAGAGCTCGCTGTCGGCGCAGTTCGACGCCTTGCGATGGCCGAAGGCGACGAGCCCGAACGATAGGCGGCCCGCGTAACTTCCCAGCGCTTGGCCAAGCTCTGTCCGTACCGCCGCGATCTTGCTGGTGCTCCCGATCTTCGCGTTCATGCTGCTCGAGGCATCGAGCACGACGATCGTGGCGGGAGAGCTTGACGTGGCGGCGGGAGGGGGTGCGGTCTCGGCTGCCGCGGCGCCCGCTCCGAGAAGAGCGGCGGGCAAGAGCAGGAGCCTAAGCCCCGCGCAGCGTTTCCCCCGCATGGCGATCGCTCCGATAAGTCGGCCGCAAGCTGTTATACCCCGTTTCGGGTGCGCACAACGGAGCGAAAATCCTTTGCGAATAAGGCCAATTTGGGGTGACTCGGCGGGCCATTTGCCCCTCCTGCCCGGGTGGGACTCCGGCATTGTTCGAGGTCCGTTTTCAGGATAGGGAACGCGACCTTTCACCACCCCCTCGCCTCGCGGCACATGACGAACCCGGCCATAGACCTCCTGCTTGCCCGTCGCTCGGTTTCCGCCAACGCTCTGGGAGAGCCAGGTCCGAGCGCGGCAGAGATTGAGCTGATCCTTAAGGCAGCCTCGCGCGTGCCCGACCACAAGAAACTCGTGCCCTGGCGCTTTCTCCTGTTCCAGGGCGAGGCGCGGGCCACATTCGGCAACGTCCTCGCCGAGATCTGCCGCGAGGAGGAGACGGACCCGGGTGCCTTCCGGCTCGAGAACGAGGCGAAGCGGTTCTTGCGCGCGCCCCTGGTTATCGCCGTGATCTCGCGCGTGGTGAAGAACCCGGCAGCGCCGGAATGGGAGCAGATCCTCTCGGCCGGCGCCGCCTGCCAGAATCTCATTCTCGCCGCCACGGCGCTCGGCTACGGCGCGCAATGGATCACCGAGTGGTGCGCTTATAGCGAAGGCGTGCGCCAGGCCCTTTCGCTTGCCGGCAACGAGCGCGTCGCCGGTTTCGTCTATATTGGCACCGCCAAAGAGCAGCCCGACGAGCGGGAGCGGCCAACGCTTGGCGAGATCGTCGCGCCCTGGCGCCCTTGAGATGCTCAAGCCCATTGCCCGGCTCGGCTACGGCGATTATGCGGTGATCGACGAGGTGTTCACTCTGCCGCGACCAGGCGCGCCCGCCGTTTGATCGCGCTGAGCATGCAGCCGCTCCAACGCTTCTGCAAAGCTGACCCTCTTGTCTTTGAACGACAGAGCCTCCGACCAGTCCGCCAACATTTCGCAGCAACGCCGCTCATCGCCGCGACAGGCGCGAGCGCGCAGGCAACGCGATTTGCGGCACAGGCGCCAGAGTTCAAGCAGCTCTGCCGCGAGTTGCAAATCCCTCCTCACATCGGCGGCACGCATCGCGGTTCTGTTCATTCGTCCTCGGTCCTCGTCATACCGGCGAAAGCCGGTATCCAGTGAAAAGTAAACAGCCGCGGAAAACTCGCGAGTCCTCTGCTGGATTCCGGCTTCGGCCGGAATGACGGCGTAGGAGGCGTGCGCGATCCTCACCGCGGCGCGTGAGCGTCCGGACTTTGCTTCGCTCCCTTGCCGCTCGCGGGCGAAGGGTCATGGCGCGCCGAAAGGCACGGTCCATCTATGGCGACACGTCCGTTGCCGGACGTGCGGGCGCCTTCCGGCGCGCCGTGAAGCGGCGTTTATGCGATGCCGGGCCGCGCTTTCCGATTTTCCCGGCGGTCGCTCGAACGCGCCGCCGTCGTCAGCCAGCTCCTGGCAGGGACTCCTATTGGTCCCGAGCGGAGCCCCGGCATCGCCCGAGTGCCGAACTTGGCTGTTCGGCCCGCAGGCGCCGCAACCTCGTCCACCTCACGTGTGCCTCGCGAAGCGACCCTTAGCGGACGAGATCGGGGGAATGATAAGCGAGGTTTGGAGGGCGGGGATAAGTATGCTGCCCAAGCGGGGCAAAGTGAAAAAGGCTTGACTTAGGGCCAAACTAATCCCCAATGTTCTCCTTTCGTTCCAACGATGGAGAGCCAAATGGCTAAGGGTTCAGGTGGAAAAGGCGGTGGAGGCAAAGGGTCGGGCGGCAAAGGGTCGGGCGGTCCCTATCGGAGCGCAGTCACGGGACACTATGTGACGCCGGGGTACGGGAAAAGTCATCCAAGCACGACCGTCCACGAGACGAATAAACCGAGCGGCGGCGGCAAGAAGGGCAAGTAGCGGCGTCCCTCCGTGGTGAGTGTCATGGCCGGGCTTGACCCGGCCATCCACGCCGAGTTGGTAAGATAAGCCCGAAGATCGTGTGATCTCCCGGTGAGAAATAGCAACGAAGGTGCTCAAGAGTCATGTCGCCATCTCTCGAATACGCGTCCGCAGCCTTTCTTTTCATTTCAGCCGCATTCTGGCTTGCGTCCACGTTGGTGGAGGTTCCGATACTGCACGGGGTCATAGGAGAGATAGGGGAACCTCTGCAAAAGCTCTCACAAGCACTGATCTGGCAGTCCACCCTAAACAAGGTGGGCGCCGTTACGGCTGCAGTTGGCGTCGCATTTCAAGCCACAGCCATCCTTCTTCGCGGCAGCTGAGGTCCGGCGTGAGGCGTCTGGAACTCAAGTCCTCACCGTGACAGGGCTTCCCTCAATTGCCCCACGGATGATCTCAATTGCCAATGGACCGTGCGAGGGGAGGCCATCCGGCGGAACTCCTAGATGCCAAACACGAACGGTCTCGACTTTCAGCATCTCAAAGCATGCCAGCGTGAAATAGTTGTCCGACATGATGAAACGATCGCCCCTCGGATAAACCCACGGCCGCGGCACATGCCCCTCACCTATGGCTCTCATAACTGCCTGCATGGCGGGGGCGCCTCCTGGCAAGCGCTCCGGCTTCCAGAGTGGATCAAAACGCTGCACTGAGTTTAGCGGCACCTCGGCCCAATAGACGATCACGGAGCCGCGCCACGCCTGTTCGAGCAAGTACTGGAACACGGGGTCGGGCGGCGGTTCGAAACGCTCCGTGTCGGGTTTGAGTTCGTCGCCAGGCATAAGGCGGACTTACAATGCTTCAGTTAAGCTTGTCGAACTTCGGCTTGAAAAGATTTAAAGCGCCCTTGCACGGGCGGAAGCTGAGCCTACGCGGATTGGCTAGAATCCAACCGATCCAGTCTGGATCGTACCATGGCGAATTGCTGCGCTCCGTGCAGCCCACGACCTCAACCAATCCGACGATGCCGCCAAGCTCGTATTCCCCGCGCGAGGGCAGCTTGACCCCATACTGTCGCTCATCGTCCCGAAGCATCTCGTCGCCCAGATTCGCCTTGCTCGACCCCGCGTGGATCAGCAGTGGCCCTCGATGCTTCGTTGCCCAAGATCGGTTCTCCACATCCTTATAGCCATTGACGATCAGCCAGGCCCAGGGTTGGCGGACGGAAAGCGCGCGCAGCCCTTCAATCTTGGCGCTCCACCTCTTAGTCCCGACTCGATGGCGCGCAGTCACAGATCGAGCTCGTTCTGCTTGGTGGTCTGCTCGCGCTTGGCCTTCTTGAAGACGGACGGGTCGATCCAGGGCATGTGCGGGCGCTGGCCCTTGAACAAATCCTCGACGGTGAGGATTTGGATTTTCGGATATTGCCCGTATTCGGTCTCGTAAAATCCAGCGGCGACGGCGCGCGTCTTCATCGGCTGCGTGGGCGGGGCGAGCGTCACGAATACCCCCATCTTGGCGCCTTCGTGCTCGACGGTGGTGATGAGGTCTTTGACCATCGTGTCGGACACATGGTCCCCGCCCTTGATCGAGACGATCGCCTTCTCGGTCACTTTGCCGTCAGGCTTGAAATAGAGAAACCCGTCGACGCCGCGATCGGCGCCCTTTTGTCCGCTTTTGTAGGGCTGCGCCTCGATCATCGACAGCGCCCAAAGCTGGAATTGATGCTTGTCGGCGTCGGCGAGCGCGCGGGCGCCCTCTACGTCCTTCGGCACGCCGTGCACCTCGAACTCGGCCTGCGGAAACGCGTCGATTAGGCGGCGGCGGATGAGACGAATTGCAAGATGCGTGATGTCGATGCCTACCCAGCGCCGATTGAGCTTTTGCGCCGCATGGACGGTCGTGCCGCAGCCGCAGAAAGGATCGAGCACCACGTCGCCTTCGTTCGATGACGCCGAGATGATGCGTTCAAGAAGAGGAAGCGGTTTTTGCGTCGGATAACCCAGTCGCTCTTGAGCTTGGGAGTTGATCGGTGGAATGTCAGTCCAAACGTCACCAATTGCAACTCCGGCGCTATCATCCAGATAACGCTTTTCCCTCGGCACAGCCCCCGGCCTTGGTTGAATGACAAGTCCGTCTGCGATCATCTGCTCCATACGCTTTTTAGAGTAGCGCCAGTACCTGGAGACCCCAAACACCTCGTAAAGTGGATTGCCTTTTGCCTCTCCTCCGGGGCCCGTCATGTCCCAGAGCCCATAGCGTCGTCCGTCGCTGTCGGTGTGTGGATACTTTTGCCGAATGTATTCTGGATCGTGCTTGGTAAAGACAGGCACGAAGGGCGAGGCATCACTCTTCCTGTAGAAGAGGATCGTGTCATGAAGTCGCGGATAATGTTTTGCGCCCTGCGAATAGTCACTCTTCGAGCTTGTTCGCTTCCATATGATCTCGTTTGAGAAGCGCGCTGCGCCGAACACGGCATCGAGCATCGTCTTTAGGTAATGACTGACCGTCGGATCGCAGTGCAGATAGAGCGAGCCGGTCGGCTTGAGCACGCGATGCAGCTCCAACAGCCGCACCGCCATCATGGCGAGATAGGCCATCATGTCGTTCTCTTTGAGGAACGACCGCATGGCGCGCAGCATCTCGGCGGCATCCGAATTGCCCGACTTGATCACCTCGTCGAAGGCAAGCTCGGCGGTCTCGTTCCAGTGCCAACTGTCCTCAAAGGCCTCAATCTGCGCCTGGCTCTGCTCGCCGGTAGGAGAGCGGAACAGCACGTTGTAGGTGGCATTCGAGTTGAACGGCGGATCGAGATAGACGAGGTCCACGCTCTCGCTGGCGATGTGATCGCGCAGGATACGGAGGTTGTCGCCGTAATAAAGCGTGTTGGCAGCCGGCGTCTGACGCATGCCCAATTCCTCCCGGGGCGCGCATACTGTCCCGCCTGGCGCGGCTCGGCAACCCTTGGGTGTATAGGACGCCCAATCGTGGATGGCCGGGCCCTGCCTACGCGAAGCCAAGCTCGCCTACGCGAAGCCCGCTTCGGCGGGCGGAGGGAGGTCGGCAAGGCGGGCAAGCCCGGCCATGACGATGGCGAGGGGAGTGTCGGAAATTTCTGGCGGGTCCCTCGGGCCTTCGCCCGCCGTAGGGCTACGGCCCGCAGGCGGGTCGGGCCCGAGGGCACGCTTCGCTTTGCCCCACCCTACATCAATAGCCGAACTGCTCGGCGAGGATGCGCTCGGCAAGGGTGTGGCCCGGGTCGAACATCATGAAGATGTCGATGCCGCTTTCCTCCATCACCTCGACCTTGACCACGTCGCGGAACTCGGTGTGGTCGGCGACGGCGCTGACGGGACGCTTATCGGGCTCGAGCACCTCGATGGTGACATGAGCGTCGTTGGGCAGGAGGGCGCCGCGCCAGCGCCGCGGACGGAACGGGCTGATCGGGGTAAGCGCCAAGAGCGGCGCGTTGATCGGCAGGATCGGCCCATGGGCCGAGAGATTGTAGGCGGTCGAGCCGGCAGGCGTCGACACCAGCACGCCGTCGCAGATGAGCTCATCGAGGCGGACCGTGCGGTCGACTGCGATCCGGAGTTTGGCGGCCTGATATATCTGACGGAACAGCGACGCCTCATTGATAGCAAGCGCCTCGTGCTTGGCGCCGTGCTTGTCGTGGGCCGTCATGCGCAAGGGGTGGATGACGGTGATCTCGGCAAGCTTGAGACGCTCCTTGAGGCTGTCCTCGCGGTAGTCGTTGAGGAGGAAGCCGACCGACCCGCGGTTCATGCCGTAGATCGGAATGCGGCTGTTGAGATGGCGGTGCATGGTTTGCAGCATCAGGCCGTCGCCGCCAAGGGCGACAATGGCGTCGGCCTCTTCGGCCGAAGCGTTGCCGTAGCGCTTGGTCAGCTCTTTCAGCGCCTCCTGCGCCTCCTTGGTCTCGCTGGCGATGAAGGCGATTTTATCGAAGCGGGGCATGATCATGTCGAGGCGCTTGGAGCGGACCTAAGAAGCGGGCACTATAAACGCGACCGTGCCCCGCAAATGCAAGTCCCTAGAATCGGCGGCGAATGGTGAATTCATGACGAACGACGACCGGCCGGTCCTGATTTATACGACCTTGCCGAGCCTTGAGGAGGCAAAACGGGTCGGCGACGCGCTGGTAGCGGCGCGGCTTGCGGCTTGTGTCAACATGTTTCCAGGCATGATCTCGATCTTCGAGTGGAAGGGCGCGCGGGAAGAGGCGAACGAGGTCGCCATGATCATCAAGACGCGTGCGTCCCTCACCGAGGCCGTGCTGAGAGAGACGAAGCGCCTCCATCCTTACGAGCTGCCGGCGCTGCTCGTGCTGCCGGCGGAGGGCGGCAGCGCCGAATATTGCGGCTGGATCGTGAGCCAAACAAGAAGCCCAGAGCCCCGATGAGCGAAGAGGCTTTCGTCCTGGCCATCGATCAGGGGACGACGAGCACCCGCGCCATTCTGTTCGACCGCGAGGGCCGTGCCCGCGCCACGGCGCAAATGCCGCTCACGCAGATCTATCCCGCGCCGGGGCTGGTGGAGCACGACCCCGAGGAGATCTGGCGGTCCGTGCTTCACGTCGGCCGCGCAGTGCTGAGCGGGGTTGGAGCGAAATCGGTCGCCGCGGCCGGCATCGCCAATCAGCGCGAGACCACAATCGTGTGGGAGAGGGCGACAGGCAAGCCGCTCGCCAACGCCATCGTCTGGCAAGACCGCCGCACCGCGGACCTTTGCGCCGAGCTGGCGCAAGAAGGCTGGAGCGCGCATGTCGCGGAAGCGACCGGCCTCGTCATCGACCCTTATTTCTCGGCGACGAAGCTCGCTTGGCTTCTCAGGAATGTGCCGGGCCTCGAAGCCCGAGCGCGGGCCGGAGAGGTGTGCTTCGGCACGGTCGACAGTTTCCTCCTCTTCAGGCTTACCGGGGGCAAGCTGCACTTAACTGACGCGACCAACGCCGCGCGCACCAAGCTCTACGACATTAGGTCGGGGCGGTGGGACGAGCGATTGCTCGAGCGGCTCGGCGTGCCGCACGCCATGCTGCCGGAGGTGCGCGACAACCAAGGCGATTTCGGACACACGGAGCATGAGCATTTCGGCGCGGCCATCCCCATCAGAGGCGTTGCCGGCGATCAGCAGGCCGCGGCCTACGGTCAGGCCTGCTTCAGGCCCGGCATGCTCAAGGCGACCTACGGCACCGGCTGCTTCGTGCTCGCCAATACGGGCGAGGCGAAAGTGGCGTCGGCCACGCGCATGCTTTCGACCATCTTTCATCAGCTCGCGGGGGAACGTTGTTACGCCTTGGAAGGCGCCATCTTCATGGCCGGCGCCACGGTGCAGTGGCTCAGAGACAGTCTCGGCCTCATCGCCTCTGCGGCGGAGAGCGAGGCCTTGGCGCGGGACGCGGACCCCAATTCAGGCGTTTACCTCGTTCCCGCCTTTCAGGGACTTGGCGCCCCTTTCTGGGACGCAAACGCGAGAGCTGCCATACTCGGGCTGACCCGCGCCGCGTCAAAGGCCGATCTCGTGGCGGCAGGGCTCGAGGCGGTCGCCTTCCAGACCCGCGATCTCTTGACCGCCATGCAGCGGGACATGGTGCGAAGCCGCATCCCAGCGCCGTCCATTTTGCGGGTCGATGGGGGCATGACGGCGAACGCGTGGTTCATGCAACGGCTCGCCGACATTCTTTGCCAGAGGGTCGAGGTCGCGCTAAACCCTGAGACGACGGCGCTCGGCGCGGCCTATCACGCCGGGCAGGCCGCCGGCTTTTTCGGGGATGCGGGAGAGCTCGAGAAGGTATGGGTGCCGGCGCGGGCCTTCGAGCCCAAAATGAGCGAGACCGAGCGAGAGGCGCGCTATGGCGGCTGGCTCGACGCGGTCGCGAGGGTAAGGTCGCGGGGCGCTTCCTGACCTTTGGCCGCCCGTCGGTCAGCCTGGGCATTAACCAAGCGAAGCCTTCTCTCTCGAGCCGCGCGCCCGACGTTAACCCCGGTGCATTCTTCTGTATGCACCATCCGGCTGCGTGCTGGCGGCACGGCGCTTGCAGCCGCCCGATCATCATTTTCTTGGGAGGCGCCGGTGCTCAATCCGCCATCGCCTGAAGGGACGCTCAGCCAGATCGCGCCAAAGACGCCTGCTCACCCGCGCGAGCATGCCCGTTCCGTTCGCCGGGACATGCTGTTCAGAGAGACCTTGCGCGAGAGATGTGAGCGAGTTCTCCTCGGCGTGGCCTGGTCGTTGCAATCGACACTCATCGACAGGCTGCTGCCAATCACACGCCTATGGATCCAATCTCTATTTGAGCCTGGGCTGGAGCTTCTTGACCTTTCGAAGATGCCGGGAGCCGGCGAGCTTGTCGGGATCGCCAGTGATCTATCGGCGCCGACCCTGCTTCGAGCCTATGCAAGAGGACTTTTCCCGCACAGCCATTGCGGCCCACCGAAATGGATGTCGCCTCCCGAACGTTGTGTCCTTTTCTTCGAGAACTTCCACATGTCGAAGCGGCTCAAGCGCCTGATGCGGCAAGGGCGCTACACCGTCACCTTCGACCAGGACTTCGAGGGTGTAATCAAGGCCTGCGCCGGAAACAGGGGAAAGCGCTTCCACCTCACCTGGATTACCCCGCATATCATGCGTGCCTATGCCGCCCTGTTCGACGCGGGCTATGTGCATTCCTTCGAGGTGTGGAACGCCGAAGGCAAGCTCGTCGGCGGCGGTTATGGGGTGGCGCTCGGCCGAGTCTTCTCCACCGAATCCCAGTTCTCGCACGAGCCGAATACCTCGAAGATCGGCTTCTCGGTGCGCAATTGGCACCTGGCGCACTGGGGCTATGTGCTGAACGACGGCAAAGGGGCGACGCCAACGATCCTCGACATGGGCTTTCGTTCAATCCCCAGGGCGGAGTTCCTACGCCTGCTCGCCGAATACGGGGAAGATGGCGGCAGGCACGGAATTTGGTCGGTCGAGGCGGGACCCGATGTGGTTGCCGGCTGGCATGAGACGAACAGGCCCGAGGGCATGGGGCCTGACGCGGTCGCCACCAGGTGAGACCGGAGAGAACGGGTGGATGATATCGGCCGGTCTTTGCGGAGCACAGCGTTGAGCCCGCCCGCGGCGCAGCGCGAGGGCGACGATGGCTCTCATCGGCGAGGCGCTCTGCGGCGTTGGTTCCTCGGCCTCCTGTGGAGCCTGAAGCCGCCGCGGCTTTACGGGGTGCCGGCGATGCTTGCCATGCTCGCCAAGCATTACGCTGGATTAGGGCTTCCGCCCGGCGCGCTGCCCGACCCCGAAAAGGCCTTGCGCCATCCCGACGGCCTTGCCGGCATCTGCACCGATATGAGCGTGCCCACGCTGAGAGCGGCCTATGCGAAGGGTCTCTTTCCGCTCGCTCATATCGGACCGCAGAAATGGTGGGCGCCCCCGGAGCGGATGGTCTCTTTTCCGGAGACCGTCCACATCTCGAAGACCACGCGCCGGCTGCTGCGCATCAAGCAATACGAGGTGACGTTCGATACCGCGTTCGCCGCCGTCATGATGGCTTGCGCCGAGCCTCGCCCCGGGCGGATGCACGTGACCTGGATCAGGCCCGACGTCATCGCAAGCTATCAGGCCCTCCACGCCGCGGGGCTCGCTCACTCCGTCGAGGTTTGGGACCGGTCGGGGAATCTCGCCGGAGGATTGTACGGAGTTGCCATCGGCAAAGCGTTCATTACCGAGTCCATGTTTGCGCGACAGCCGGACGCCTCAAAAGTTGGCTTCGTCACGCTCAGCTGTCACCTGCAAAAATGGGGTTTCGTGCTGAACGATGGCAAGCGCGAGAGCGGCCATTTGAGCCGGCTCGGCTTCACCTTGATGCCGAGGGCCAAGTTCAATGCGCTGCTGGCGGAAGCGTGTGCCGAGCCGGGCAGGGAAGGCCGTTGGGCCGTCGACAAGACCATCGACGTTTCCCAATGGGACCCGAAGACAGGCGTAGCCTGAACCCCTCGCGCGTAGCCTGACTCGATGGACGGTTTGCCTGTTATAGTGCCGCCACAAGATCGTCATAGAGTCCCGTGCCGGGCATGCCTCACAGGGGTAAGGAGACTCGCGCATGGCAATGGCTGCAATCGACTTCCAACTTCTCGCCAATGCGGGTTTCCCTCCGGTCAGCTTTCAGCCGGGCGAGGTTATCTTTTCGGAGGGCGACAAGGGCGACAAGATGTATGTGATCCGCTCGGGCGAGGTCGAGGTCGAACGCAGCGGCAAGATCGTGGAGACCTTATCGGCCGGGGGCATTTTCGGGGAGATGGCCCTCATCGACGGATCGCCGCGGGCCGCCACGGCGCGAGCCAAGACGGCTTGCGAGGTCGCTCCCATCACCGAGAAAAGCTTCCTGTTCCTCGTGCATGAGACGCCGTTCTTCGCCATTGCCGTGATGCGCGCGCTTGCCGATCGCCTGAGGCGCTCCCCGCCATAAAACTGACGGGTTGCGATTGGCTTTAGGGCCCCGGCTTGCCATTGTGGCTGGCGCCAGCCATGATCGGGCGCACATCAACCCCAAGCCTGCGCATAACGCCCTTGTCCCTCCTCGCGAATCTGGCGCTCCGCCGCCCGCGCAATATCGAAGCGTCAACGCTCGGGCGCGACGCTATGGCGGGCGCCATCTCGGCGGTGGTGCAGATCGCCTATTGCATCTCTTTTGCCGCGCTCATCTTCACCGGCGATCTCGCCGGCGGTTTTTCGCTCGGACTGGCGGGGCTTATCATGGGCACGGTGGTCACCTGCGTGGTCATCGCCGTGACCTCGACCTTCTCGCCGGTCATCGGCGGCCCGGACTCGCCGGCCGTGGCGGTGATGAGCGTGCTGGCAGCCTCGATCGCCACGGCTCTCGCCGCCAAGGGTGCGAGCACCCCGCAGATCATCGTCAATGTGCTCGTCGCGCTCTCGGTCAGCACGCTGCTCACCGGCATCCTTCTTTACGGCGTCGGCGCGCTGAGGATGGGGCAATGGCTCCGCTTCATACCGTACCCGGTGATCGGCGGCTTCCTTGCCGCCTCGGGTCTTCTGCTCATCACGGGCGGCATGGAGGTGGTGACTCAGACCAATCTCACGCTCTCGCCCTCGAGCTGGGAACTCCTCTACTCATCGCTCTACGGACCCCAGATCCTCATCGGGGCGCTGTTCGCCATCGCCATCCCGGTGTTGGGGCGATGGGTCCCGAACTACCTCGCCTTGCCGATCGCCTTCTTTGCTTTCCTTGTCCTTCTGGACGGCAGTCTGTTCGGCGTGGTCGGGGACCAAGCCGTGCGCAGCGCATGGTTTCTGCCAAGCCTCGGCGAGTTGAGCCTGTGGTGGCCCCTCAGGGCCATGATCGGCCAACAGGTCGATTGGGGCGTGATCGCCCAGAGCAGCGCCGAGATCGGCTCGTTTTGCGGCGTGATGGCCATCGCGCTTCTGCTCGATGTGTCGAGCCTCGAAGTGGCGCGCCAAAAAACCGCCGAACTCGACCAGGAATTTCGCTCCAACGGCCTGGCCAATCTTCTGGCATCCGTGCTCGGGGGCTTTGGCGGCTCGCTGTCGATGAATGCCTGCGTGCTGCTCGATGAGTCGGGCGCCACGACGCGGTGGGCCGGCGCGATCGTCGGCCTGGTCTGCGCGATCGTCCTATTTTCCGGCGCCGACGTCGGCAGCGTCGTGCCGAAAGCCATCCTCGGCGGGATGCTCGCCTATCTCGGTGCGGTGATCATCATCGAGCTGTGGGAAGCGCCGGCGCAAAGCTCCTGGATGGAATGGGCGCTGACCGGGGTGATGACGCTGGTCATCATCAATTTCGGTTATTTCATGGGTGTCGTGCTTGGCGTCATCGGCGCCTGCCTCATGTTCGCGCTGAACTATAGCCGCATCGGCGTGATCAGGCGCCACCTCACGCGCCAGGAGTTCTCGAGCAATGTCGAGCGCTCGCCCGAGCAATCGCGTCTGCTGCGCGAGGAGGGCAAGCGCGTCCATGTCTTCTGGCTCTCGGGCTTCATCTTCTTCGGATCGTCCAACGGCCTGTTCGAACGCATCAAGGGGACCATCGAGGCGCAGCGGGAGAAGCCCGTGGCTTATGTGGTGCTCGACTTCAGCGCCGTTCCCGGGCTCGACACCTCGGCGGTGTTGAGTCTCGTCAAGCTCCGCAACTATTGCGAGGAGCATGGCGTCACGCTCGGATTCTCCGGCTTGAGCGAGGTCATGCGGGTGAGCTTCGAGAGGGCAGGCTTTTTCGGCACCACGCGGCCGCATCAGGTGTTCGGCAGCCGCAACGAGGCGATCGAGTGGTGCGAGGACATGCTGCTCATGCATCACGAGGTGGGCGCCGCCTCGACCCACAGCTTCGAGAGCTGGTTGCAATCGGAATTCGGCGGCAAACTCGATTTCGCGCGCATCGCCTCCTACATGCAGCGCCAGGAGCTGACCAACGGGGAGTTTCTGTTCCATCAGGGTGAGCCCTCCAATTCGGTCGTGCTGCAAGCTTCCGGCTCCGTCGCCATTACCATCATCGACGAGCATGGGCGGCCGATCCGCTTGAGACGCATGCTCGGACACACGGTCGTGGGAGAGATGGGCTTCTTTCGCGGCGTGCCGCGCGCGGCGAGCGTGATCGCCGAGGGGCCTACCGTCATCTACCGGCTGACGCGCGCGGCCTTCGACAAGATGCAGGCTGAGGACCCAACCGCGGCGGCGGCTCTGCACAAACTCATCATCAGGCTGCTCTCGGACCGCCTCGAATTCGCCAATCGTGAAATCTCTGCCCTATTGTAGCGAGCTGCCTTCGACCATTCTCATGGTCATGGCCGGCTTGTCCCGGCCATCCACGTCTTTTCATTGGGCTAAACGTGGATGCCCGCGACAAGCGCGGGCATGACGGTTTTTATTGTGATGCGGCGGCGACAAGCACGGCGACGATGGCGAGATAGGTCAGGCCGTGCGCGAGCTGATCGGTGCCGAGCGCATGCCAGAAGCCGCGGTCCTGCGCCGTCCAGCCGTTGCGGCGGGTGATCTGCTCCTTCAACCAATCGATGTGATAGTGGAGGAGGAACTCGCCAAGGGCGATGGCGCCGGCCATGAGCAGCGAGCCTGGAAGCAGCACCAGATAGACGAGCGGCGTGAGGGCGACATGGATGCCGGCATGGATGAAGCCGCCCGGATGGCCGTATTTCCCCTTGTTCAAATATTGATACGGGGTCTGCAGATAGAAATCGGCAACCGCATGCTTGAACATCAGGACGGCGACGGCAGCGAGGACGAGGAGAACGAGTTGTGGCATCGGCGCTACTTCGACAAGGCCTCGGCCGTGCCGTCCCATTGGGGCGGGGGCGGGTTCATCCGGAAAAAAGCGATGCGCTCGCGATAAAGCGCGTAGAGCCGATCGAGGCGCGAGGTGTTCATTTTCTCGCATTCATGGCTCAGGGCTTCGGCGGCGTCCCAGTCCTTGGCGCGGTAGCGGGCGAGAAATTCCCCATGCCGCTCGGCGAGGGTGATGAAGCTTTGTGATTGCTTGAGCGCGCTGTCGCCGAGCAGGGCGAAGGCTCGGGTCGCCTCCGTCTTGCCCTTCACCTTCAGGAGGTCGAGCTCGAGGAAGGCGAAGTCCGGCGCCCGCGCCGTGGTGGATTCGCCGACGACCGTGCCCACGTCATAGGTCTTCGATTGCCCTTCGAGCCGCGAGGCCACGTTGACGTTGTCGCCGATCACCGAATAGTCGAAGCGCGTCTCCGAGCCGAGATTGCCGACGCAGCAAACGCCCGTGTTCAGCCCGATGCCGAGCATCACCGGCTTGAACGGTCTGCCTTTAACTTCCGCCTCCTCGCGCCAGCGCGCGTTCAAGCTCTCCATCTCGCGCATCATGCGCAGCGCCGCGCTACAGGCATGGCTCGGATGGGCGCTGTCGTCGAGCGGCGCATTCCAGAAGGCCATCACCGCATCGCCCATGAACTTGTCGATGGTGCCTTGCTCCTCGAGGATGATGTTGCTCAAGGGAGTGAACAGAGAATTCAGGAAGCGGGTGAGCTCTTCGGCGTCGAGGCCCTCCGAAATGCCGGTAAAGCCGCGCACGTCGCTGAACAGCAGCGTCATGTCGCGCGTCTCGCCGCCGAGCTTGAGGCGCGACGGGTCGTCGGCCAGCCGCTCGACGAGCGCCGGTGCCATGTAGTGGGAAAAAGCGTGGCGCACCCGGTTCCGCTCCCGCTCGGTGCGCAGGAAGACGACCAGCGTGCCAGCGAGATAGATCGCGGTGAGCGCGATTGCCGGGTAGATCGGATCGACGAGCCAGCCGAAGGCGTCGAAGGCATACCAGGAAATCCCGATCACCGCGGCAACCGCGGCACCGCCAAGCACGGCGCTGCCAAGGGCGCCTAGGCGATAGATGAGGAAGGCGATGAGGATGCCGAGCACGAGGATGTAGAGGAGTTCGGCAGGAGTGGCGAAATCGGGCCGTTGCAGGAAGGCGCCTTGCAGGATCTGCTCGATGGCCTGGGCGTGGAGGGAAACGCCCGGGACCGAGGCTTCGAGCGGGGTCGCTCTCAGATCGAGCAGGCCTGCCGCGCTTGTGCCGATGATCAGAATGCGGCCCTCGATGGCGTCAGCGCCGATCTCGCCATTGAGCACTTTCCAGGCCGGCAGATAGCGATCCTTGGACTCAGGGGTGAACCTGATCCACATCTGGCCGTTCGCCTCGGTGGGAACCTCGAAATCGCCGACCTTGATGCCCACGATGCCGGTCTTCTCGCCGAACGCCTTCTCGCCGCTCGCGCCGGAGGACTTCACGACATAGGTCGAAGCGCCTTGGGCGAGCCTCAGCATGTCGGCGGCAAAGGAGGGATAGAGCGTGTCGCCGACTCTGACCACCATGGGCATGCGGCGGATGATCTGGTCGTGCTCGGGGATCCAATTGAGCGAGCCTGCTCCTTGCGCCTTGTCTTGCAATTCTTTGAGGCTCGCCGCAGCGCCGGGGTAATGGGGCGCGAACAGCTTCGGATCGTCGCCGCCATGGGCGAAGCCGGCCTTGGTCTCGGGGATGGAGGTTCCTTGCGGCGCGGCGATGAAGCCGAGCACGACCGGGGCCTTGCCGATCGCCTCGGCGAAGACCTGGTCGTTGGAGGGAAGCTTCTCGACCTCCGCTCTCAAGCCGGCCAGGGCCTCCGACTTCGGCCAGAAGCGCAGCGTGTTGGCGGGCGACATGCGATCGGGCTCGGGGAACACCATGTCGAAGCCGATGGCGGCCGCACCACCGGCGGCGAGCTTATCCACGAGGTCGGCAAGCACCGTGCGCGGCCAGGGCCATTGGCCCACCTCTTTCAGCGAGTCCTCGTCGATATCGATGATGCGCACCGGGAGGGAGGGATCGAAGGCGCGCGGGCTTAACCGCTGATAGGCGTCGAAGACGAGCGACCTCAGTCTCGCGACCGGGCTCGGATCCCAGACACGCAAGACAAGCGAGGCGACGATGACCGTCCCCACGATGAGGGCATAGAGGAGACGCGGACCCATCCCGATGCTTTACTTCGCCACTTGGAAAGCGCGCCGGACGGGCGCGAGATGCCAGACCCTAGCCAATGGCGCTGGCCCACTCCAGTGTCATGTTTCACTGTCCGTACAGACCGTTAAGGCGCCCGCGTGGGTAAGGCCTTTGCCGGCGTGGCCGGGGCGCGGCTGGAGGGGGTTGCTAACAGCCGTCCTGACTTCAGCGATGCGGCTGCCATGGGGCCGAAGCGGCGCAGATGCCGTCTCAGCTGGCGCCGATAGGCATAATAGTTGGCCTCAAGCCGGTGCCGTTCGCTCGGCACATAGGAGCCCGTCACCATGCTCGCATGGCCCTGCGTCTTGAGCTTGCGAAACCAATCCGCGCGCTCATGGCGTTCGGCGAGCGCGATCAAGTAGCTCGCGACGAGTTGCGATTGATAATCGGCGAGGCGCCAGATGCTGCCGTTGGCCTGAATGAGGCCCACGGCGAAAAGATCGTCGAACTCGGGGTGGAAGACGTTGAGATAGAGGAGGGGACGCCGGTCGGGGCCGAAGAGGAGATTGTTGTCGAGGAAGGGAATGGAGATCTCGTAGCCGGTGGCGAACACGACGAGATCCGCCTCCACCTCGCTCCCGTCGCTAAAGCGCACCTTGTTCCCGGCGAACTCGACGATGTCGGGCTTCACCCCGATGCGGCCATGGGCGGCGAGCTGCGGCAGCACCGTGGTCATGGTGGGATGCGAGTCCATGATGCGATGCTCGGGCTCGGGCAGACCGTAGCGCTCGTTCTTCCCGACCATGAGCCGATGCCAATGGGTGTAGAGCCGGTTGCGCAGCCCACGCGGCATCGGGATCTTCTCGCAGAAATTGATGATGCCATCCATCGGCCGGCCGAACATGAATTTCGGCACGAAATAGGTGCCGCGGCGCATGCTCTGATAGGTCCTCTGCGAGACGCTGGTGGCGTCGACCACGATATCGCAAGCCGAGTTGCCCGAGCCGACCACCACGACGCGCTTGTCGGCGAGTTGCTTCACGGTGCGATAGTCGCGCGAATGCAAGATTTCGCCGGTGAAGGTCCCGGGGATACTCGGCGTGCGCGGCACATGATGATGGCCGTTGGCGATGACGAGAGCGCGGTAGAAACGGGGACGTTCCTCGCCGGCGACCTGGACGCGCCAGCCGTCTTGGGCGCGCTCGGCGCGCTCGACCGTCGTGTTGAACTCGATCTTGTCGAGAATGCCGAAATTGAGGGCGTAGGCGCGCAAATAGGCGAGCGTCTCCCGATGCGAGGGATAGATCGGGTATTCCTCGGGGAAGGGGTAGTCCTCGAAGCCGGTATATTTCCTGGACGAGACGAGATAGGTGGTGTCGTAGACGACGCCGGTATTGGTGGCCTCGTTCCACAACCCGCCAATATCGTGCTCCCGCTCCAGACAATCGAAGGGGATGCCGCGCTCATGGAAAGTCTTGGCGGCGGCCAGTCCGGATGATCCGGCGCCGATGATGCAGACCTTCTCCGTATTGCTCTTCACATCCATGTGTCTTGCAGCCCTTTACCGGCGTCTGCGAGGCTCCGGCTAAACTAACGTATCAGTCTGATTGCCGCAGAGTTAATCCCCGCCGGCAACGCTGTGGCATATTATGGCGTTGATGGTCCAGTCACACAAAACGCTTTGGGCGTCCCCGCTATGAGGATAGTGTTTCCAAGGAAAGCGACTCACAACGGAGCGCAATTTATGCGTCTTCCGGTCGTGGCGATGGTGGCTATAGCAGGTCTCGGGCTGTTTTGCGGCAGCTCGCAAGCGGCCAAGATGTGGCTGCCGAAAACCGACAATCCCTACTGCGACATCACCACCTACACGCTGCGCGAGGTTCCCGAGCAGGCGATGTCCATGCTCGACTCAAACGGCCGGCCGGTGATCGTGGTGAGCTACGCGACGCTGACCGAGAAGCCGCCTTATGGCCGGTTCCTCATGGCGCATGAATGCTGCCACCATACGCTCGGCCATGTGCGGCGCTACCAGGAGGGCTTCGGCCACGTGGGGCCGCAGCCCTTCTTCTATATCGCGCCGGCCCTGAAGGAAATGGAGCTCGAGGCCGACTGCTGCGCCGTCAAGATGCTGAAATCCAGGCACGAGACCGACAGCATCGAAGCAGCGCGGCAGACGATGGTAGAGTACGGCGCTAACCCGACCGGGGCCTACTACCCGACCGGAACCGAGCGGGCCGACAACATCGCCAACTGCGTGGTGCAAGACTGACGCCCGCTCGTGCCCTTCGACCGCCCGGCGGTGCGTCTTGTCAGCGAAGTTTAATGTTGCGGCAGGCTGGCGGCACTTCCCTTTGATCTCCATATTTTCGGTGCGGTCTAGACTCTCGGACCGAACGCATTTTGGTTACGCTTCAGGTGGCGCGCACCCCGGGCCTCCTCAAGCTTTGTGCTAGGGTGAGGTCACCCTGATGGCGCGGGAGAGGCGACTTTGAGCGGTCGAACAGCGATAGCGAGCCTGCACCAGAGAGCGGCCCGGTCCCTGGCGGTGATCGCCGCTTGCGTTGGCTTGGCCGCAATTCTCGGCGCTGCGAGGGCGCACGGCGCCGAACCGGAAGGCAGCTCCTTCTTGCGCGTGTGCGCCGATCCCGACAACATGCCGTTCTCAAACGAGGCGGGTGAGGGCTTCGAGAACAAGCTTGCCGAGCTTATCGCCCAGCGGCTCGATGCCCGGCTCGAATATTCCTGGTTTCCCGAAGCGACCGGTTATGTGCCCAATACGATGGGAAGGGACGCTTGCGATCTCGTCATGGGCTATGCCCAAGGCACGGGGCTGATCGAGGACACCAACCCATATTACTACGCCTCCTACGTTCTGATTTATCGCCAGGACGATGCCAGCCTCGACGGCATCGAGCGCCTCTCCGACCCGCGCCTCAAGGGAAAGAGGATAGGTTTCTTTGCCCGGACGCCGCCGGCCAGCATCCTCGCCATGCATGGGTTGGTGGCGAACGCCAAACCCTTCGAGGTCCACGCCGATGAGAGCGCCTCAAAGGCCGCAATGACAATGATCGCCGAGGTCGCCTCGGGCGAACTCGACGCGGGGCTCCTGTGGGGGCCGGTCGGTGGCTACTACGCGCAGCGCGCGGACGTGCCGCTTAGGCTCGTGCCGCTGGTGAAAGAGAACGCGGGCCCGAGCACCATCTATGGCATCACCATGGGCGTGCGCCCCAACGAGCCCCAGTGGAAGCACAAGATCAACAAGCTGATTGCCGAGAACCAGGGCGAGATCAACGTGATCCTGCAAGGCTATAACGTGCCCTTGCTGGACGATAAGGGCAATTTGATCACGGCCGCCGCGGCGGAACGCTGAGCGGAGCACGAGCGGCGCGGGATCCCCGCGCGCGCGTCACATCTTGCACAGACTCTCAGGCTCGTCGATGCCAAGCGTGTCGACTTCGATCTCCGGGTGGCTTGCATGCGGGAAGCCGCGCTGCGGCGAGACGGAGACGGGAACCTTGTCCGTGGCGATGATGATGGGCTGCCGGAATTGCCCATCCCAAGGTCGGAACTGCTGCTTGATGCCCTTGAAGGGAGCGAGCTGGAGCTCGGGGCCGTGGATGAAGGCGGCGACGGTGGCGAAATCTGCATCGGGATTGCGGGTCACCGCTTCGCCCACCGCGCGCGCCGCCACATAGGCCTGATAGTCGATCGGCAGCATCAGGCGCTTGAAGTCCTTCTCGAAATTGTTGTGGGCCTGGGTCGCGCCCCATTTCTCGTGGCCCGGACTCCAGGTCGTGGCGGTGAGCCCCGTGGTGCCGGCCACGGGCCGCGCATCGGCGCCCCCGCGATAGGGCATGTACGGGCCGAAGACCTGATCCTCGTCGGCGACGATGATGATCTGATAGTCGGGGTTCGCGGCAAATGCCGCGTTGGCGCTCGCCTGCTTGCCGGGCGGGATGGTGCCGACATCGTCGCGCCGGCCGCCCGAGGTGTCCTTGTACTCGCGCACGTCGACGATGGTGGCGCCGAACCGGCCGGCCGCCCGCTTGATGGCGTCGACGTAAGCCAGGTCTGCTGGTGTCGAGCCATGCACGAGCAGCCAGTTCGTCCATTTCATGGTCACGAGATATTGGGCGAGCGCGTCGGCCAGCATGTATCTGTCGGGCACAATGTGCATGACATTGATGCGGCAGTTCTCCTGCCTCAGCGACACGTCGGTGGCGCGGACATTGAAGAGAAGAATGTCCTTGTCCTTGGCCCAGTCGGAGAGCTTGAGCAGCGTGTCGGCAGAGGCGTCGACGACGATGTAATGATGACCGGTCTCGAGGAATTTCTGCAAGGCGGCGACCGCCTGCTCCGCCGAGGCGACGGTGCTGACATCGAGGCTGTAGGCGTGGCCGGTGAACCGGCCGCCGGCATTGTCCTCCTCGATGGCCATCTTGGCCCCGGCAATGCCGGCGTCGTTGGGCTCCTTGTCGAGACGCGAGGCGGCCCTTGGGTGCTCGCCCATCTCGCGGATATAGCCGATGGGAAGCGCGGCGAGCGGCGGCGATTGAGGCAGCTGAATTATGACGCCGCCTTCGGGCTCTGGCGCGGCCCCGGCGCTGTCCGGGGCCGGGGCCGGAGCCTCCTCAGCGCCCGTGGCGAGCGAGGCCAGCATCACGCCGGCCAGAAGAGAAAGAGAAGCGGCGAGACCAAGAAAAGATCCGGGCTGCCTGAATAAGCGGCAGAAAAACTTGGACAGGAGCTGCATGATGACGGGACCAATGACGCGCGAACTGGCGCCGGTTATCGGTGGTTTGAACCCGGACATGGCGCTTGCTGGCAGGGTTCGCTAAGGCCAGCCGAGCGGTTTCGGCCTCATGGTAGCGATAAAGAAATAGGCATTGCAAGGTGGAAACCGGAGCCGGGAAGTTCTGGTACCTCGACAACGCGCTCGGCACTCCAAGATCGTTGTGGATCCGAGACGGGCGCGACCGCTCGGCAAGGTTACCGGCGTCACGCTGGCTCGCTCCAGGGGTTGTGGAAATCCTCTCAGTCAACCCCGCCCATCTTGGCGGCGTGATATGGTGCAGCCATGGAATTCTCGACAGGGTCGGCCTTGCGCTTCGGGTGGGAGACGTTCAAGAAGCGGCCCTGGTTCTTTGTCGGCTCGACCGTCGTTATCCTGCTTGCCTCTGTCTTAATCAACGCTTTCACCAGTGGCATCGATGCCATACTCACCGGCTCCACCTCGGAGCCTTCGATCATTGGCACGGTGATCAATCTCGCTCTCGGCACGCTCATCAACATGGGCGCAACCGCGTTCTATCTTGCCGCGCACGACAATCCCGACACGGTCGACCTCTCTTCGCTGTGGCATCCGCGCCCGTTCTGGAAATTTCTCGGCGCGTCCATTTTGCTCGTGCTCGCGATCGCGATCGGTTTCGTTTTGCTCATCGTGCCGGGCGTCATCTTCGCGCTCATGTTTATGTTTACGATCTTCATCGTGATCGATCGCGAACTTGGTCCCATCGAGGCGATGAAGGAAAGCCATCGCATCACGCGCGGTCACAAATGGAACCTCCTCGGTTTCACCCTCGTGCTGGTGCTCATCAACCTGCTCGGTGTCCTCGCTCTCCTCGTCGGCCTGCTGGTGTCGATCCCGGTCTCATCGCTTGCTTTTGCTCACGTCTATCGCCTGCTGGCCGGCCGCACAGTGCCAGACGCAGCAATGATGGCTCGTGCCGCTTGAGGTGAAGGTCGTGCGGGGGCCGGGGCGCGCCGAAGCCGCTGCCTCTCGAAGCGCCGCCAATAAGATGGTGTCTTAGGACTCTGCCAGCGCCGGTTCGCGCAAAGCGGGCTGCACGGCGGCGGCATTGCGCGGGTTGCGGTAGACGAAGGGCGCCGGCGGCTTGGCCGCTTCCGCGCGGGCAAGCGCCACCATCTCGCCGTGATAGGGCGAGAGCGCGCAAGCCGGGTCGGTATTGCGGGCGTCTCCGGTGATCGCCATGGCCTGGCAGCGGCAGCCGCCGAAGTCGATCTCCTTGAAAGCGCAAGAGCGGCAGGGCTCCTTCATCCAGTCCGTGCCGCGGAAGGCATTGAAGGCATCGGAGTTGAGCCAGATGTCGAGCAGCGGACGATCCTGCACGTTATCGAAGGAGAGCGTCTTGATCGTCTCGGCGGCGTGGCAGGGGAGCACCTTGCCGGCAGGGGTAATATTCATAAAGCCTTTGCCCCAGCCGCCCATGCAGGGCTTCGGGCGCTTGGCGTAGTAATCGGGCACGACCATGTCGATGGTGAGCACGCCCTTCAGCCGCTCCCTCTCGCGCTCGACGAACTCGATCGACTTCACCGTCTCCTCATAGGTCGGGATCAGCGCGGCGCGGTTGAGATAGGCCCAGCCGTAATATTGCACATGGGCGACTTCGAGCCGCTGGGCGCCGAGCTTGATGGCGAGCTCGATATAGCGGCCGACATTGTGGATGTTCTGGCGGTGGATCGGCGCGTTGACGGTCAGCGGCAGGCCAAGCTCGGTCACCCAGCGGGCGACGTCGAGCTTCTTCGCGGTGGCGCCGGGATAGGCGCCGATCCGCTCGGCGTTCTCCGCGTCGACGTCCTGGAACGAGATCTGGACGTGATCGAGCCCGCGCTTGACGAGGTCTTCGAGGCGGCCGCGATTAAGCGTGACGGCGGCGGTGATCAGGTTCGAGTAGAGGCCGGCCTCCGAGGCGGCCGAGACGATGTCCTCGAGGTCCTTGCGCGCCGTAGGCTCGCCGCCCGAGAGATGCACCTGGAGGATGCCCATCTCGCCGGCCTGCTTCATCACCGAGCACCACATCTCGGTGGAGAGCTCCTTGTTGACGCGCTCGAGCTCGATCGGATTGGAGCAATAAGAGCACTGCAACGGACAACGATGCGTCAGCTCGGCGAGCAGGCCGACGGGAGCGCGCTCGCAGAGCGCTGCTTGGGCATCGCCGCTCGCGCCTTCGGTCGGCTCGTCGTCGACGACGAGTGTCTGGCAATGTCCGTTGGTCCTAAGCTCCTCGCTCATCCCTTGATATATCCCTTGTCTGCCAGGCCTTGGAGCAGATCGAGCACGTCGGTGCGGATCACATCCGCCGGTGCCGAATACTCCTTGGCGAGGGCCTCGACGATATCCTCCACGGTTCGTTTGCCGTCGCAGAGCTTGAGCACGGCGACGGCGGTTTGATCGGGCGTCAGCACCCGCTCCGGCGCCAACAAAATCCAACGGCCTCGCCCCGCGTCGTGGCGGAGCTTCAGATAGGCCGGCAAATGAGGCCGCGTCTCCCGTCCGACGATCAGGCGTGCAGGGGACGCGGTCTCGTTCATGCTTTGGCCGGCACGAAAGCGCCGGGCGGGATCAGCCCGGGCTCGACATAGGCGTAGTGAAGCGCATCGAGCTGCGCCCAAAGCACGTTACATTTGAATCGCAGCGCATCGAGCACGGCCAATTGCGCCTCGGGCGTGCGTGCATTGCGCTTCACATAATCCAAGGCGAAATCGGCATCGTCCGGCGCCTGGGTCAGGCGGCGCTTGAAATAGGCCATCACGTTGTCGCTGATGAAGTCGTAGTTCTCGAGCATGCCCGAGATGCGCTCCTTGTGGATCTTGGGCGCGAACAGCTCGGTGAGCGAAGAGGCGACCGCCTCGATCAGGGTCTTCTCCCGCACGAAATTGACATAGGCCTCGACGGCAAAAACGGTCTCCGGCAGGGCGCCCTTCCTCGAAATGACGTATTCGCGATCGAGCCCGAGCCCGTCGGTCAGCACCAGCCAGCGCTCGATACCGCCTTCCTCTTCGCCGAAGCCGTCATGGTCCATGATGCGATGGATCCAATCGCGCCTGAGCTGCCGGTCGTGGCACCGGCTCATCAAGGCTGCGTCCTTGCGCGGCACCGCCGACTGATAGCAGTAGCGGTTGAGGGCCCAGGCCTGAACCTGGCCCTTGTTGAGCTTGCCGCCATGCAGCAGCTTATGAAAGAGATGCTTATCGTGGTAACGCTCGGCGCCGATGGCGCGAAGCTCCTGCTCCAGTTCCTCGGGGCTCATGATCTTGGTCACGGTGTTCCACCTCTTCCTACCCAGTCCTGATCTAGGAACCCGGATAGTCCTCCCTAGAATTCGCCGCTTTGATGCACGTCAACGGCTATCCTTCGGCGCGGTCAGTCTCGGGGCGTACTTCAACGCACTTAATATAGGAAGCGCAGGTGAGAGCGGAATGGCCTCGTCATGAACACTACCTTGATGCCACATTAAGAAAACCTGAACGGAAGATTTGGCAGCCCGGTTGCAAAGGCTAGTCCAAGGCCAAGGCTAGCGCTACCTCCGGGAATATAGGACCCAGCGCCAAAAAGCGAAACGGCGATCGGGCTTCCGCCGGATCGCCGCTCGCATTCGTTCCGAGATGAGAGAGCGGATTAAGCGCGATCCAGCTCTGCCGGCAGGTAGCTCGTGACTTCCATGCCGGACTCCGTCTCCACAATCGTCGGCTTCTGCCACTCACGCATGCTAGCTCTCCTTCCGCGAGTTAGGGCCAAGCGTCGGCCGATGCAGCCAGATGTTTTGCGAACCCGGATGTGGCTGCGAGGGCTCTGCCATTTGAATATGGTTTCCGCTCATGATAATTTCCAATCGTATTTCCTTATAGGAAGCATAAGCGGTCCTTATCGCCATGGTTTCGCTGAGGCAATTGCGCTACCTGGAAGTCCTTGGCCGAAACCCGCCATTTCGGCCATGCGGCGCAAGCCTGCGCCGTCAGCCAGCCGGCGCTCAGCATGCAGATCAAGGAGCTGGAGGACGAGCTTGAAGTGAGCCTCGTCGAGCGGCGGAAGTCGGGCATCGAGCTCACCGAACAGGGCGAGGAGATCGCCAAGCGCGCGCGCACCATTCTTGCCTCGGTGCGCGATCTTCTCGATTACGCCAAGCATCAGGAAGGGGTGCTGTCGGGCGTGCTGAAGCTCGGCGCAATTCCCTCGATCGCGCCCTATCTCCTGCCGGCGGCGTTGCCGGAGCTGCAGCGGCGCTTTCCGGCGCTCAAACTGCAGCTCCGCGAGACCCTGACCTCGAATCTCGTCCGTGAGCTCGTGGCCGGAGGCCTCGACCTCATCCTCATCGCGCTCCCCATCGACGATCCGGAGGTCGAGACACTCCATCTGTTCGACGACCGGTTCATTCTTGCGACCAAGGCGACGCAAGACGCAATCAGCGGCTCCGCCACGCTAACGCCGATATGCTGCCGCATGATCGGCTCCTCTTGCTCGAGGAGGGACATTGCTTGCGCGACCAGGCGCTGTCCTATTGCCATATGCTGACGCCGGAGGCCCGCGAGAGCTTCGGCGCCTCCAGCCTCGCCACCATCGTGCAGATGGTCGCCAACGGCTATGGCGTTACGCTTCTGCCGGAGATGGCCATCGCCAGCGAGGTGCACACAAGCGGCGACATCCGCCTGTTGCGCTTCCGCGCGCCGGAACCGAAGCGCGAGATCGGGCTTGCCTGGCGCAAGACATCGCCGCGCAAGAGGGACTTCATTCAGTTGGCGGAGCTCTTGCGCGATGTTGCGCCGGCGGGAATAGCACGAAGAAGCGCGAAGCGTGGGGAGGGACGCTGGACGCTCACATCCAATCCTCGTCCTGGCGACCTTGGCGCTCTACGCCAGGGCAGGCGCTGTTGCGCTCAGGCGGCCGATCTCCGACTTCTATGTCGCGGGGCGGCTCGTGCCCGCTCTGTTCAACGGCATGGCGATCGCCATTTGCCTGATCCCGGTGCTCGCCTTTGCCGGGCTCGCCGGCGCCCTTAGCCAGGGATGGGATGGGGCTTCCCTGCTGGTCCTCGGCGGGGGAGGGGGGGTCCTCCTCATTGCGCTCTTTATGGCGCCTTATCTTCGCAAGTTCGGCGGCTATACAGTGCCGGATTTCCTCGGCGAGCGGTTTGGCGGTCCGGGCGTCAGGCCGCTCGCCGTGCTCGCCGTGATCTTGTGCTCCTTTCCCGCTCTCGCCTTGGTGCTCATGGGGCTCGGCGCCATAGCCATGCGCGTCTTCGCCGTCGGCGCCGGAACGGGCATCGCGCTTGGCGTAGCAATGTTGCTCGTGTGCAGCATTGCCGCCGGCATGCGCTCGGCAAGTCTGACGCAAATCGTCCAATACGCCGTGCTGCTCGCCGCCTCCTTGGTCGCGCTGGCGATTCTGCTCTGGCAACAGGGAGCTTTGCTTCCCGCCCTCAATGCCACCGGCATCGAGGCCGCATTGGCAACGCTCAAGCTGGACAGCTTCGCCGCCGAGGATCGCGTCAACCGCTTTGCGCTGCTGTTCTGTCTTGCCGCGGGGACGGCCTCGCTGCCGCATCTGTTGATGCGGGGCCTCGTCACGCCCTCAATTGAAGAAGCGCGGACATCGTTCTTCTGGGCTCTGCCCTTTGCCGGAGCGCTCTGCCTGGTCGGCGCGCCCTATGTTTCGCTGTTCGGCGCAACGCCGCTGGTATCGTCAGATGCGGCTTCGATCCTTTTCTTCGGCGTCACCGCCACGGGTGCGATCGCGGCCTGCCTTGCTGTGGGGAGCGCGCTCGTCCTCGCCATCGCCAACGCGCTCTCTTACGATATCTATTACAAGAGCCTGCACCTTACCGCCTCGACGGAGCGGCGCCTCCTCGCCGCGCGGGCAGCGATCGTGCTGGTCGCGGCCCTCGCCGCCTGGGCCGCGCTTACGGCGCCCGAAACAATTCCGGCCATGACGGGAGCTTCCTTCTCGCTGGCGGCGAGCACCCTTCTGCCGGCGCTTCTTCTCGGAATCTGGTGGAAGCGCGCCACCGGCGATGGCGCTCTTGCGGGCATGCTGGCAGGCCTTGCCGTGTGTCTCTATTACATGCTGGCGCCGCGCTATATCCCGTTCGCCTTCTACGAGACCTCGAGCTTCCTCTCCAACGCCACGCCAGACGAGGCGGCGCGCTATAGCGCGCTAAGGCAAGGCTATTACCTCGCCGACGAGACGGCGCGGGAAGCGGCCTTGGCGGCGTGGGAGGAGACGGCGCGGTCGGTCGCCAATTGGGGCGGCATCAAAAGGGACTTCGCCGCTGTGTTCGCGGTGCCCATCGGCTTTCTGGCGATGTTCGGCGTGAGCCTCTTCACGCCGGCCCCATCGCGGGACGTCCAAAGCTTCGTCGAGGATCTGCGCAAGCAGCAGCCCGCCTAGCCAGCCTTGGTCTTAGAGAGTTTGAGATTGGGAAAGCGCACCCGCTTCGCCTTGCTCCAGTCGACAAAGTCATTGGAGTCGTGGCTTTCCCAAAATGCACGTTCCTCCGCTTCGCTCTCGAAGCGAGGAATGGACTTAAACTTATTCGTCGTAGGCTTCTTACGCATAGCCTTACCGGGGATGGACCCTACTGTGCGGGCGGATTTGCCGCCGATTGCGGTTGCGAGTCCCCCTCATCGCCGAGCAGGCGGAAGGAATTGCGGAAGCGTCCCGCATCCTCGCCGGTGGCGTGGCCCTTGGGGCCGGCCGTGACCAGCATGTAGATGCGGTCGCCGGCAGGCACGACATCGATCAAATGACTGAGCTTGCTCTTGCCGTCGTCGGCGATCGCCTCGAAGCCGGAGCGGCCGGCGATGGTCGCCGGGCCTCTCTTGCGCAGGCGGGACTCGCTGCCCTTGGCGTAGGCGTTCACGAGCTTGAGGTAAGCGTCGGTGTCGGGGCTCGGGCCTTTGCCGGCCGGATATTCGAACACCACGACGCTGTAGACGGTGTCCTCGCCGAGGCTCACCTGAAAATCGTACTGAAGAAGGGGATTCTGACCTTCGACCGGTGCGCTTGTCGTCTTGGGGGTCCCGGGAAAGGAAATGGCGAAGCCCCGCTCAGGCGATTGGAACTCCGCCCATTGCGGCTCTTCCGGGGCCGCTGGCGTCGCGGGTTGGTCCTCCGCGAACGCCGTCGAGCCCGCCGCGAGCAAAAGCAAGCCTAGCGTTGCGCCTCGGAGTGACATCGCCGGGTCCCCTTCGTGTTCTGCCCGAATCGGCATCTTAGCCGATCCGGCGCAAGGGTTCACCCGAGTGGCGCCTGTTCTGCCTTAACCCTGCGGGGACGACTTCAGAGCCCGTTCGTACATGGCCTCGACATCTTTCTTGAGCGCGCGGCGGGTGTCCGGGCGGAGATAGAGCATGTGGCCGCCGGCGTAATTCTCGATGGTGATCGGGCTTGCGCCTTCCAGCGGACTAAGCTGGTTCACGAGATAGGCCGGCCCGAGATAAGGGGTGATCAGATCGGTATAGCCCGTGGCGATGAACACTTCGAGCGCCCGGTTGGCAGCGCGGGCCTGTTGAATGTCCTCGAGCACGCCGGCATAGCCCTGGCGCGTCGGGCTCGTGCCGAAATCCCATTTCGAGCGCACTTCGCGATTGAGCAGCCGGTAGGTCGCATCGGTCTTATAGCCAAGCTCTCCTTGCGCATATTGGACGAAGGCGCTGGTCCAGAGGGGGACGGTGGAATCGAGCACGGGGTCGGGTCCGTGCGGCCAGGCGCTCGCCGGATTGGGATCGGGCCCGCTGACGCTCCCATCATAGCGGCTCAGCACCTGGCGGTGGGCGCGGTCGAACTCCTTGATGAAGAGGTGGGGCGGAATGCGCGCGAAATTCCGGCGCACGATTTCGACCGGGAGTCCCGTCAGCCGCGCCACGGTGTCGCTCGCTGTCCTCGGAGCCCTGTGCGGCGCCCGATGCCAGCGCCACGAGGTAGTCCGACAGCGCATAACGCTCGGCCTCTTGCAGCGCGCCGGACAGCGCCTCGCGTCCGGTGACGCCTTTGCTCTCGAGATTGACCGCAGCATAAGAGGGGAGGCCGAGCGCCCAGGGCAGCGGGTCATAATCCTCGCCATGCAGAAGGGCAAATTCGAGCGCGGGCGAGATGAGCACGAGCCCGCTCGGCGAAATGCCGCCCGTCTTCTGCAGCGCCCGGGTGATGGTCGCGGCGCGAAAGCCGCCATAGCTTTCGCCCGTCAGAAAGACCGGCGAGGCCATGCGTCCGGCATCGATGAGATAGAGCCTGATGAAATCGGCGAGCGACTCGGTGTCCTGCTCCACGCCCCAGAAATCGTCCTCGGCTTTGCCGTCGCTTGCCCGGCTGTAGCCGGTACCGACGGGATCGACGAACACGAGATCGGTGAAGTCGAGCCAGCTCGCATCATTGGCGACGAGGCGGGGAGGGGGGCCGAGCAGCTCACCCTTGGCGCTCACCTCGACGGCCTTGGGCCCGATGGCGCCAAGGTGAAGATAGGCCGACGCCGCTCCCGGGCCGCCGTTGAAGACGAACGTGATTGGCCGCTTGGTCTCTTGCGGCTCCCGCACATAGGCGACGTAGAAAATGCTGGCGAGCGCCTTGCCTTGCGCGTCGCGGAGCGGAAGCGTGCCGGCCTTCGCGCTATAGGGGACATCCGCACCGGCAAGGTTGACGCTGTGATGGGTGAGCGAGACTGGCGGGAGGCGGTCGGCCGCGGCCGCTCCGTCGTTCGATTTCGCTTGCGGGCTCGGCTCGCCGGCGGCCGGCTGTTCGGCCGCACCGGTTTGCGGCGCATGGGCCGCGTCTTCCGCGCGTGCGCCTACGGGGAGGACGAGAAGCGCAACGAGCGCTCCGATCTTGAGGGCGCGGCAGAGGAAGGGCCAGGGCTCCGTCACGTGATCTGCTCCAGGGTGATCTTGCGGAGTGTGCCGAAAGGGTGTGTCGCAAGAAAGGTAGGAGCGCAGGCCGCCGGAAACCAGGGGGCGGCCAGGCGTGGCAAAGACACCACGTCCCTCGCCGTTCGGCGGATAAAGAGATAAAATGATAGGCCGTTAGGGGTTTGGCCGCTAATGTGACGGCTGGCGCAGAGCTGTCAGCCATTCATTGCCGCCTGGTTTCCCGGCGTTTCCCCGTCTCCGTGTCCTCGCCGGGAGCGGTCGCGCGCCGCGCCTCTTGGTAGCGGCAAGGACGTTCGGCAGCCTTGTGCGGCCTTGAGGCTTCCAACGGCGGGGGAGCGGAAGCCTCGTCCGGCGGCGTGCAACAGTCCCCCTTGGAGGCGCCGGTTTTATGAGTTTTGTGCCACATGAGGCTCGCCATGGACCCGGTTTTTAGGGGAGCCGCTGCGCATGGTCAGTCCGATGCGTGAGAAACGCGTATGGCCGCCGCAGGATAAGGATTCCGACGGGGAGACCGTCGCTGCGTTCGAGGCTGCCGTCGCCGTCGTCAAGGAGACGGTGGTCAGGTCGGGCGAGGTTCTGGTCTCGGCGAAAGAGGATCTCAGCGACCACCAGCGCTGGCTCAAAGTTCAAACCGCGGCGGTCGAGGCGGACAGGGAACGGCATGACCGTTGGCTGCACCGCCAGCGGGAGCGCCAGGAGGCCCTTGAACGGCGGGAGCAGAAGCGAACGCGGCGCCGGGCCATGCGCCAGGCGGCCATGCGCTCGATCAGGGATGCGGTGTCGGCCGTAGTCTTGGCCGTGCGTTCGGCCCTTTGGCTCGTGGTGGCGAAGATCATCTCCGGCCTGAACTACATCGATGGATTGGCTGCAAGGGTTGTCAGGGGCGGCTTGCTCATTGCCGGAACAGCGGCGCGTTGGCTCGCGCGCTCCATCTGGACATTGCTCTCTGCCGTCTTCTCGTGGGTCGCAGCCAAGCTTCACGCTCTGGCGCCCCCGGTCGGCAATTTCCTTTCCATTTGCTTCGGCGGACTTGCGGCCAGAGCCCACGATGTTTCGCGCTCAATGGGCAGAGGATTTGCGGCCGGCTTCTCCTGGCTCTCGGCCAAAGCCGAAATGCTCACGCGCTCGGCAGGCGAGGCGCTGGCGCCGGCCTTCGCCTTTATCTCCGCAAAAGCCTACGCGCTGGCGCCCGCGCTCTCCGAACGGATCGCCAAGGCAGGGTTGGTCGCCGGGCACACGGCAAAGGGAGGCGTCGCGCGCGCCCGGGGACTCTTGGCCGCCAAGGCCCCTCGGGTTGACGCCGAAAACGCGGTATCCTTGCCGCAGCGCGTAGGGAGGATCGATCTGAGCCAGATGCTCATTATCGCGGGAGCTCTCTTGCTGGTCTGCGGCGGCCTGATGCTGGGCGGTGGCCTCATCTTGCGCGCAAGCACGCCATCGTCACCCCTCGCCGCAGCCTCGCCCTCGGAGCCTATCGCCTGGCTGTTCGAGCACAAGAATTTCCCGATCGACGAGCGCTCGGTCTTCGACTTCGCCGTGACGCCTGAGGGCGTGCGCATCAAGGGCTTCTCGATCGGCGCGGTCAATATGTCGGATGAACCACTCGGCTCGCTCGGAGGAGTCATCAAGCCGGATCTTCACGGTCAAGACCTCAAGCTCGCGGTAATCGTCGGACGGCCGGGAGACGATGCCGCCGGAGGGCAACCTTCCGAGGCTGAGGTTGCCGGCGCGCCGTCAGACGCATCGATCCCGCCGCAGGCTCCGTTCAAGCTGATCTTTCTCTTCCCCGCCGCGGCGGACACTGGCGGCATGACGCCGGAGGAAGTGCTCACGGCCTCTGGTGGCCTGACGCTCAAGGTCCACTATGAGGTCGCGGGCAAACGGAGATCCTTCATCCAATATTTGCCGCCGCTCCTGCTGGAGGACCAGCTGAGCGAGATTCAAGCCGAGGCCAAGGGATCTTAGCGCAGGACCTCAGAAGCATTGGAGCGTAGGTGAGGCGCAGCCCCTGATGCTGAGACAGGCCTTGAACTGGGTGCAGCACCGTAAGCTGCAGCCGGCGATTACGGCGGAAGGGTCCAAGGCCGTGGCGGTGCACACGCTGCTGCACGAGCGAAAATCGTCGTTGCAGACGCGCACGCTTTGACTGCCGGCGCTGCACGGCGATTTGGGGGGCTGGAGCGATTGGACCGGAGGAAGCGGATTGGTTCGTTTGAGCCTGCACGGTCCCCGCGGCAAGGAAGAGCAAGAGCCCGAGGACCAAGAGCACAAATCTGGTCATGTCGATTTCGCGTCCCCCCCTCGACGCTGGCGGCGTCGCCGTGAAAGAGCGTCCCTCTAGATGGCCGAGCCCGTCAAGCCCAACGTTGCTCGCCAAAGTTCCGCATCACCAAACGGCCAAAAAGACGAGCGACGTTGAGCGGACTCGGGAAAGGAGCCTCGGGTTGCGGTCTTACCTCATCGCTTCGATCCTGCTCGTGGCGGCTGCGGCCGGCCAGGGTTGCGCCACGCAAGGCCAGGCAACCCGGGCCGCTGAGCAAGCCGCGATGGCGAGCGAGGACGATGCAGCGTGCCAAGGAGAAGGGCGCGCCGGAGAGTCCGGCTTATGATGCCTGCCGCAAGGAGCTGGCCGAGGCGCGGGCGCGGGCGCAACAGTCTGCCATCCAGGAGCAGAAGCGAAGGGATTTCGACCGGGTGCTCGGCGCCGGCACGGACGGCCAGAGCAACTATTGATGGGCTGGTGCCGGGTGGAGGATTCGAACCCCCGACCTACTGATTACAAATCAGCCGCTCTACCGCCTGAGCTAACCCGGCATCTCTTGGAGCCCAACGAGTTAAGCGCCAAGCGCGCGGAACGCAAGCGGAACGTCCGACTGGAAAAAGTCGCACGTGCGACTTTTGCCCCGCGCGCTACCGATCGCTTGATCTGCTTGAGCGCGCGGGTCCCATTGGAGCGCGCTTGAGCGAGAGCGGCGGGTCAGAACCGGTAGCTTACGTCCCCATAAACCCCGAAGCGTTCGCTGGTGAAGTCGTCCAGCGGGACCTTGACGTCGAGGTTGACGAACTCGCTCGTGCCGTCGACCTCCGCATACCAGTAGCGGACGCCGGCGCCGGCCGACCAGCCCGGGGTGAAGTCGTAACGGAGCGCGGCCTCCAGTTGGTAGCCCCAGCCGATGCCGCGATCCTCGACATTGGGGACGCGGCCAAGATCCGTGCGCAAGAAGTGGCTGTCCTCGTTCGTGACATAAGCCACGGGCAGCACGGCAGCCTCGCCCATCACCGTCAGCCGATTCCACAGCTTGACCTTCATCTCGCCGCCGAGCCTGAGCGACGACCAGGCCGCCTTGTTCTCGATGACTTCGGTGGTGAAGGGCACGGGGACCGAATCCGGAGATCCGCAGAAAGCGCCGCCAACGTCGTCCGGATTGCAGCGAGCGCCATAGGCTGCTGCCGTCTCTTGCCAGAAATTGAAGCCGATGAAGGGACTGAGCGAGAGCCTGGTGGCGCCATCGATCAGCATGAAATGCTGGCCGACATCGATGGTGCCGTAGATCAGGTCGTCGCCTTTGAGTTTGCTGAACGTGTCGGAAAATTTGATCTGGCCGGCGAAGTAGTCCTCGTCGTCGAGGCTGCCGCCGCTCAAGCCGCCGCCGCCGATGAAGCCTTTGGCGAAGGTGTTGGTCTCGTTCCGCGCGTACCAGAAGAACTCGCCGGAATAGCCGTCCATGTCTTCGTATTTCAGCACGGAGGTCGGGTTGCCAAGAGCCGGATCCTGCTTGCTCGAATTGATGCTGAAGCGCGTCTTGCCCACGCTTTGCCAATAACGGGCGCCGACCTCGAAGCGGGGCTCGAGCATGGGCGGCAGGGGAATGGCGTAAACGTTCGGCACGTTGACGGTCTGCGCCCGCGCGCCGGTGGCCATGAAGGCGACCGCGCACACCGCGAGAACCAAGCTCTTGCGCATGGAATGCCTGCCTCGCGCGTCGATGAAAATGAGCCCTTCGCTCATGCCGACAATGCAAGGCGTGTGGTTAAGGCAGGATTAAGAGGCGTCCCGCAATAGGACAGAGCGGGCGGCGCCTATTTGCGGCGGCTTGCCAACACTCCGGCGATGAAGGCGATGGCGAGCAAGGTCACAGGACCGACTTGCTGCATTGCCTTGCCGACGCCCTGATCGAGCAGGCCTGCGCCTTCGCCGGTCGCCGCCATCATGCTCGGCGCCTGCGGCTTCCGCTTCCGCGCAAAGAGGGGAAGCGTGGCGAGGATCAGGACGCCGAGCAGAGCAAGCGCGGCGGCAAGGATGCCTGCCGCCTCTGGCGGGGTGAAGCCGTAAGACAAGACCAGCGCGTGATAGGCCGCGAGCAGGCCGAACGCCGCGGCGGCGATCAGGACGATCACCGCGACGGCAATGACGATCGCTTGCCTGAGCGAGCGCTCGACCGATTCCTTGATGCGCAGGCCGATCTGGAGCGATGAGAGCAGCGCGAGCGCCGAGCGGAGCATGGACGCTTCGCCTAGCGACGCGTGAAGACACCAAACAGGAAGCCCAAGCCAGCGGCGATGGCGACGGCTTGGAGAGGATTGCGCCTGATGGCTTCCTCAGCCTCATTGGCGGTCTCCATCGCCTTGTCCTGCGCGCGGTTCACCTGGCCCTTGGCGATGCGGCCAACGGTCGAGGTCAGGTTCTGAAGGTCGGCGCGGATCGCATCGATCTGATTGGCGAGCTCGTCGGCGTCGCGGGCGCCCGCGCCGCGCTTGGCGCACCCGTGCGGATATCGCTATCGGTTGATGACATTGCAGTCGTTCCTTCCATGGAGAGGATCGTCGGGGGTAGCGAGGACATAGGCAACTCTAATCGGGCGAGCTTCGTTCCATGTCGCGCTCGCGGGGAACGGCTCTGCTCGGCTCAACTTGATGGGCCGGGGACCGCCACTGTCAAGGGCCGTGGCGCAGGCGATGGGCTCTACGCGCAGCCATGGTTGCCGAAGGCTTGCCTTGGGCAGGTCGGCCTTCTAGACTTTGGCTCTGCCGAGGCGGCTGCTCGAGGGGGGACTGAGCATGGGCTATTGCAGGCTTGGCCTGGCCGTCGTCGCCATTCTGACTCTCCTCATCGCCTTGAAGCCGGAGCCAGCGGGCGCCGGTGGCGCTCTCGCGCTGGCGATGATGCACGCCGATGCCTCTGTCAGGGCCGCCGCGGCGCTGGCAGCCCGGTGGTGAGCGGCCATTTCCGGCGCACGCAGTCCTTTATTGCTATCCGCGGAATTACTGGTGGTTCTACCGGCCCTACACCACGGCCTTCGATGGCCACGCCCGCTGCATGCCCTACTTCCATTATCCCGACGCCCTATGGCCGGGGCGGGGCCAAGCCCGACCGGTCTATCAAATAGACCGTGCTGAACGCGCGGCTGCGCGCCTAGGGCGTCGCGGCCGACAAGCAAGCGTTAACCCTACCGATACCTGAAAGGCGTAGCTTTTGAGCCGCCTTCCCCGACGACTTCGGGCGGGGAGGTTAGTCTCTAGTGGAGTTGCAAGATGAAAGTCGTGTTCAGTCTCGCCGCCGTCCTCGCGCTGGCGGCCGGCTTTAGCCTTACAGCGGTCGACGGAGCCAACGCACAGTGCGTCGGCTCGCCTTGTGGCGCTGTCCTCGTGCCCGCACCCAATCCGATCCCGATTGCGGCGCCTGGTCGTTCGTCCCGCTCCGGCTCCCCTTCCGGCACCGTGCGGGCCAGGCTGTCTCAATGCCGCCTACGCCGCTCCCCCGCCATGCGGCCAAGGGGGCTGCGGTGGCACGGCCTTCGTCTATTTTCCGAAGCGCTTCTATGCCTATTGGAAGCAGCCCGGCTACACCGCCTGCTTTCCCGGACCGGGGAATTGCTACTGGCGGAGAGACTGCTGGTACGATTCCTTCGGGCGGCGCTTCTGCAACTAAGCTGGCGGCTTGAGTCTCTCACCCTTCGAGACGAGCCTTCGGCCCTCCTCAGGGTGAGGCACCGTGATCCTCATGCTGAGGAGCGCCCGAAGGGCGCATCTCGAAGCATAAGGCCCGTCTTCAGTCCTTTGTCTTGAGGCTCGCCCAATGCAACGCGACGGCGGCCGCATTCGAGACGTTGAGGCTGGCAAGCGCGCTTTGCGTCGAGATGCGGCAGATCAGGTCGCAATGCTCCCGCGTGAGCTGCCGCAAGCCTTTGCCCTCGGCGCCAAGCACGAGCGCAAGCGGACGCGTGCAACGGAGCAGTCTCCAGCGTCTCGCTCGCCTCCTCGGCAAGCCCCACCCGCAAGACGCCGCGCTCGCCGAGCTCGGCCAAGCTCTGCGCGAGATTCTTGACGAGGATCACCGGCACGATGTCGAGCGCGCCGCTGGCAGCCTTGGCAAGCGCGCCTTGCAGGGGAGGGCTGTGGCGTTCGGTCATGACGAGGCCTGAGGCGCCAAAGGCGGCGGCCGAGCGCAACGCGGCGCCGACATTCTGCGGGTCGGTCACCTGGTCGAGCACGAGCAGGATGCCTCGCGCGTCAACCTCGTCCAGCGCGACCGGCGGCAAGGGCTCCGCTTCGAGCGCCACACCCTGATGCACGGCGTCGGGGCCTAAGCAGCCGGTCGAGATCCTCGTGGGCTTGCCGGCTCGGGCGTCAGGCCGCGCTTGGCGAGGAGCGGGCCGAGCCGGTGAGCGGCATTCTCGGTGGCGATGACCTTCACGACCGGCCGCTTCGGATTGGCGAGCGCGGCTTCGACCGCGTGCAGGCCAAAGAGCATGACGCGGTCGGCGCTCTCGCGGCGGGGCACGTGCCTCGGCATCCCGCGCCAGGCGGGCTTTACGGGCTTGTTGGGCCTTGGTCTTTGCCGCCGCATGGAACGAGAGACTTTCTCGAAAGCTGAAGGGTGGAGGCCGAAACCGGCGGGAAGCTCAGGGAATTTGCCGCTAAGCCCCTGATTTACAGTTGACAGAGCCTAAAGCGCTACCCATAAACCAGTCATGGCGGACCCTGCCGGCCGACGGCGGGGCGTTTTTGCTTGGTTACAATCACCAGTCAATCCATCTTCGCTCAAGGAGGGGTGCCCGAGTGGCTAAAGGGGACGGGCTGTAAACCCGTTGGCTATGCCTACGTAGGTTCGAATCCTACCCCCTCCACCAACCACTCTCTTTATAAGCGGGATGGATGCGGGTGTAGCTCAATGGTAGAGCAGCAGCCTTCCAAGCTGAGGACGAGGGTTCGATTCCCTTCACCCGCTCCAGCAGGTTAGGCCGCCGAGTTCTTGATATGGCGATGAAAATGGCGGTTCGAGTTCAGACTTTGGAGCAGGCGATAGGAGTGTAGCTCAACTGGCTAGAGCACCGGTCTCCAAAACCGGGGGTTGGGGGTTCGAGTCCCTCCACTCCTGCCACGACTGAGGCGCGAGCTGGGAGGCATGAAGCGGGAGGCGGTTTCCCGCGGCAAGGACTAAAGATGGCGAGGACTAATCCCTTCGAATTTCTGCAGCAGGTGCGGACCGAGGTGGCCAAGGTCACCTGGCCGACGCGCCGTGAGACCGTGATCACCACGGTCATGGTGCTGCTCATGTCGGTCGCCGCTGCGCTCTTCTTTCTCGCCGCCGATTGGATCTTGAGCACATCTGGTCACGTTGGTCTTGGGTCTGGGCCGCTAGGAGGTCAGATCTTACGTCCGATGGCAAAGCGCTGGTACATCGTCCACGCCTATTCGAACTTCGAGCGGAAGGTCGCCGAATCCATCAAGGAGCGCGCCGCCTCGGCGGGGCTTGCCGATATGTTCGAGGAGGTGCTGGTGCCGATGGAGGAGGTCGTGGAGATGCGCCGCGGCCGCAAGGTGAGCTCCGAGCGGAAGTTCTTTCCGGGCTACGTGCTGGTGAAGATGGAGCTCAACGACCAGACCTATCACCTCATCAAGTCGACGCCCGAAGGTCACGGGCTTTCTCGGCACCGAGAACAAGCCCATTCCGATCACCGACGAGGAGGCCGGGCGCATCCTGCAGCAGGTGCAGGAAGGCGTGGAGCGGCCGAAGCCCTCGGTCACCTTCGAGATCGGCGAGCAGGTGCGCGTCGCCGACGGGCCGTTCGCCTCGTTCAGCGGCCTCGTCGAGGAAGTCGACGAGGAGCGGGCGCGGCTCAAGGTGGCGGTGTCGATTTTCGGCAGGGCGACGCCGGTCGAACTCGAATATGCGCAAGTCGAGAAGCTGTAAGCGATAAGCGGGAAGGCGCGGGAAGAGTCTAGGGATGGCGAAGAAGATCGAAGGTTACATCAAGCTCCAGGTGCCGGCAGGGCAGGCCAATCCCTCGCCGCCGATCGGACCCGCGCTCGGTCAGCGCGGCGTCAACATCCCGGAGTTCTGCAAGCAGTTCAACGCGGCGACGCAGAAGCTCGAGCCGGCTCGCCGATTCCGACGGTGATCACGGTCTATGCCGACCGCTCCTTCACCTTCGAGATGCGGACGCCGCCGGCGTCCTATCTGCTGAAGAAGGCGGCCAAGATCGGCAAGGGATCGAAAGAGCCCGGCCGCGCCGGCGCGGGCACGGTGACGCAGGCGCAGCTGCGCGAAATCGCCGAGATCAAGATGAAGGATCTGAACGCCAATTCCATCGAGCAGGCGATGAAGATCATCGCCGGCTCCGCCCGCTCGATGGGCCTACAGGTGCAGGAGTAAGCCATGAGCAAGCCCGGCAAACGATTCCGTAACGCGCTCGCGACCATCGACCGCGAGAAGCTCTACCCGATCGAAGAGGCGGTGAAGCTCGTCAAGGACGCGGCGAAGGCGAAGTTCGACGAGACCATCGAGGTGGCGATGAATCTCGGCGTCGATCCGCGCCACTGCCGACCAGATGGTGCGCGGCGTCTGCGCGCTGCCGCACGGCTCGGGCCGCAAGCTCCGCGTCGCCGTGTTCGCCAAGGGCGCCAAGGCCGAGGAAGCCAAGAAGGCGGGCGCCGACGTCGTCGGCGCCGAGGATCTGGTCGAGCAGGTGCAGAAGGGCGTGATCGATTTCGACCGCTGCATTGCCACGCCGGACATGATGCCGCTCGTCGGACGGCTGGGAAAAGTGCTGGGACCGCGCGGGCTGATGCCGAATCCGAAGGTCGGCACGGTCACGGCCGATATCGCGCCCGGCGGTGCGCGCGGCGAAAGGCGGCGCGGTCGAGTTCCGCGTCGAGAAGGCGGGCCTGATCCATGCCGGTGTCGGCAAAGCGAGCTTCACCGAGCAGGCGCTGGTGGAGAACATCCGCGCCTTCGCCGATGCGGTCATGAAGGCGAAGCCGTCGGGCGCCAAGGGCACGTTCCTGAAGCGCGTCGCGGTGACCTCGACCATGGGGCCCGGCGTCAAGATTGAGCCCGCGAGCCTCGTTGGAGGCGGGGCGGGATAGAGAAGAGTTTCGGGGCTGAGATTTCAGTCCCGAAGGACCGCTTCCCATCGAGGCGGTCCAAACCTGTCCGAGATTGCAGGTGCGGGTGACCGCTTAAGCCTTTCGGGCCTGCATGAGACGGGAGACGAACGGTTCTATGGTGGCGGATTACGCCGCAACCTGGAGATCGGTTTGAACCTCGTAAGTGGCTCTTGCGCAATTTCGCGCGCGGGCGGGACAGGCAACAGAGCGCCGCTTGGACAAGCGGGGCGGCTTCATTGCCTTGCCCCTCGCGCTCCTTGCGGCACGGTGTAGCCGAAGGGGCCGCGAGCATTTGCTCGTGGCCCGCAAACAGACGGAGTGAGCATTGGAGAGAGCAGAGAAGCGCGAAGTCGTGACGGCGCTTCACGATGTCTTCGCCAAGACCGGCGTGGTCGTCGTCGCTCACTATGCGGGCCTGACCGTCGCCCAGATGACCAGACTGCGCAGCGAGATGAGAAGCGCTGGCGGCCAGGTCAAAGTGGCGAAGAACAGGCTCGTCAAGCTCGCGCTCGAAGGCACCGACGCTAAAGGCATTGCGGATTTGCTGAAGGGGCCGACCTGCCTCGCTTATTCCGCGGACCCGATAGCGGCGCCGAAGGTTGCCGTCAAATTCGCCAAGGCGAACGAGAAGTTCGTGATCCTCGGCGGAGCGATGGGCACCACGGTGCTCGATGCCAAGGGCGTGAACTCGCTTGCCGACTTGCCGTCGCTCGACGAACTCAGAGGCAAGCTGATCGGTCTCCTTCAGGCGCCGGCGAGCAAGATCGCCCGCACCCTGAACGAGCCCGGCGCTCAGCTTGCGCGCGTGTTCGCGGCCTATGGCAACAAGGAAGCGGCGTGACGCCAGCTGAAACCTAATACGAGAGTCAAACCTACGAGGATAAGTCGATGGCAGATTTGCAGAAAATAGTGGACCAGCTCTCAGGCCTGACCGTGCTTGAGGCCGCCGATCTGGCGAAGTTGCTCGAGGAGAAATGGGGCGTTTCGGCCGCAGCGCCCGTGGCCATGATGGCCGCAGGCGGTGGCGCAGCCGCCGCTCCGGTCGAGGAGAAGACGGAATTTAACGTCGTTCTGACCGCGGCCGGAGCGCAGAAGATCAATGTTATCAAGGAGGTACGGGCAATCACCAGCCTCGGCCTCAAGGAGGCCAAGGACCTCGTCGAAGGCGCGCCCAAGGCCGTGAAGGAAGGCGTGAACAAGGACGAGGCGGAGAAGATCAAGAAGCAGCTCGAGGCCGCCGGAGCGACCGTCGAGTTGAAGTAGCCAGGTGGGTTGAAATGACGCCCGGGCGAGCCCCATATAGGGGAGTTCGCCCGGGCCAAAACCCACCAAACATCGTGTGACGTGACGCTTCCCCAGAGTCTCCGCTTCGCAAGCGGAGTTTCCGGCGAGCCGTCGCGACGAGCCTAAGAGGACCAAATGGCGCAGCAGACTTCGAATGGTCATAAGCGTTTGCGGAAGATGTTCGGCAAGATTCATGAAGTTGCCGAGATGCCGAACCTCATCGAGGTTCAGAAGCAGTCCTACGATCAATTCCTGATGGTCGAGGAGCCCGAGGGCGGGCGCCTCGACGAGGGCTTGCAGGCCGTCTTCCGCTCCGTCTTCCCCATCAAGGATTTCGGCGAGCGCGCCCAGCTCGAATTCGTGCGCTACGCGTTCGAGCCGCCGAAATACGACGTCGAGGAGTGCCAGCAGCGGGGCATGACCTATGCCGCGCCGCTCAAGGTCACGCTCAGGCTGATCGTGTTCGACGTCAACGAGGAGACCGGCGCCCGCTCGGTCAAGGACATCAAGGAGCAGGACGTCTATATGGGCGACATGCCGCTCATGACGATGAACGGCACCTTCGTCATCAACGGCACCGAGCGCGTCATCGTCTCGCAGATGCACCGCTCGCCCGGCGTGTTCTTCGACCACGACCGCGGCAAGACCCATTCCTCCGGCAAGCTCCTGTTCGCCGCGCGCATCATTCCCTATCGCGGCTCCTGGCTCGATTTCGAGTTCGACGCCAAGGACATCGTCTATGTGCGCATCGACCGGCGCCGCAAGCTGCCGGTGACGACGCTGCTCTATGCGCTCGGGCTCGAGGACGAGGAGATCCTCGCGACCTTCTACGACCGCATCGCGCTCAAGGCGACCAAGGACGGCTGGCGCATGCCGTTCCGTCCCGACCGCCTGCGCGGCATCAAGCCGACCAGCGACCTGATCGACGCCAAGACCGGCAAGGTCGCCATCGAGGCCGGCCGCAAGGTCACCGCGCGGCTCGCCAAGAAGCTCGCCGACGAGGGCCTGAAGGAGCTGCTGGTCAGCGACGAGGATCTTCATGGCCGCTACCTCGCGCAGGACATCGTCAACATGGAGACGGGCGAGATCTATGGCGAGGCGGGCGAGGAGCTCGACGCCAAGCTGCTGGCCACGCTGAAGGATCTCGGTCTCAAGGAGATCCCGATCCTCGACATCGATCACGTCAATGTCGGCGCGTTCATCCGCAACACGCTGCACGTCGACAAGAACTCCAATCCCGAGGAGGCGCTGCTCGACATCTACCGGGTGATGCGGCCGGGCGAGCCGCCGACGCCGGACGCCGCGGCGACGCTGTTCAAGCGGCATCTTCTTCGACTCCGGAGCGCTACGACCTCTCGGCCGTCGGCCGGGTCAAGATGAACATGCGTCTCGACCTCGACGCTCCCGACACGGTGCGCACGCTTGCGCAAAGAGGACATCCTCGCCGTGATCAAGACGCTGGTCGGCTTGCGCGACGGCAAGGGCGAGATCGACGACATCGACCATCTCGGCAACCGCCGGGTGCGCTCGGTCGGCGAGCTGATGGAGAACCAGTATCGCGTCGGCCTGCTGCGCATGGAGCGCGCCATCAAGGAGCGCATGAGCTCGGTCGATATCGACACGGTGATGCCGCAGGATCTGATCAACGCCAAGCCCGCGGCCGCCGCGGTGCGCGAGTTCTTCGGCTCCTCGCAGCTGTCGCAGTTCATGGACCAGACCAACCCGCTGTCGGAGATCACGCATAAGCGGCGGCTGTCGGCGCTTGGGCCGGGCGGCCTGACGCGCGAGCGCGCCGGCTTCGAGGTGCGCGACGTGCATCCGACCCATTACGGCCGCATCTGCCCGATCGAGACGCCCGAGGGTCCGAATATCGGCCTCATCAACTCGCTCGCGACCTATGCGCGGGTGAACAAATACGGCTTCATCGAGAGCCCCTATCGCCGCGTGGTCAAGGCCAAGGTGACCGACGAGGTGGTCTATCTCTCGGCCATGGAGGAGGCGCGCTACATCATCGCCCAGGCCAACGCCAAGCTGGCGCCGAACGGCACCTTCACCGAGGACCTGATCGTCTGCCGCCATGCCGGCGACGTCGAGCTCGATGCCGCCGGAGAAGGTCGACCTCATCGACGTGTCGCCGAAGCAGCTCGTGTCGGTCGCGGCCGCGCTCATTCCGTTCCTCGAGAACGACGACGCCAACCGCGCGCTGATGGGCTCCAACATGCAGCGTCAGGCAGTGCCGCTGATCACCGCCGAGGCGCCGCTCGTCGGCACCGGCATGGAAGAGGTGGTGGCGCGCGATTCAGGCGCCGCCATCGGCGCCCGCCGCACCGGCGTGGTCGACCAGGTGGACGCGACGCGTATCGTCATCCGGGCGACGGAGGAGACCGATCCGTCGAAGTCGGGCGTCGACATCTACAATCTGCGCAAGTTCCAGCGCTCGAACCAGAACACCTGCATCAACCAGCGGCCGCTGGTGCGCGTGGGCGATCAGGTCCAGGCGGGCGAGATCATCGCCGACGGTCCGTCGACCGATCTCGGCGAGCTGGCGCTCGGCCGCAACGTGCTCGTCGCCTTCATGCCGTGGATGGGCTACAATTTCGAGGACTCCATCCTCATCTCCGAGCGCGTCGTGCGCGACGACGTGTTCACCTCGATCCATATCGAGGAGTTCGAGGTGATGGCCCGCGACACCAAGCTCGGGCCGGAGGAGATCACCCGCGACATCCCCAACGTCTCGGAGGAGGCGCTCAAGAACCTCGACGAGGCGGGCATCGTCTATATCGGCGCCGAGGTCAATCCCGGCGACATCCTCGTGGGCAAGATCACGCCCAAGGGCGAGAGCCCGATGACGCCGGAGGAGAAGCTGCTCCGCGCCATCTTCGGCGAGAAGGCCTCCGACGTGCGCGATACCTCGCTCAAGCTGCCGCCCGGCGTGTCGGGCACGGTGGTCGAGGTGCGCGTGTTCAACCGGCACGGCGTGGAGAAGGACGAGCGCGCCATGGCCATCGAGCGGGAAGAGATCGAGCGGCTCGCCAAGGACCGCGACGACGAGCTCGCCATCCTCGACCGCAACGTCTATGGCCGTCTCAAGGACGTGCTTGATGCACAAGGTCGTGGCCAAGGGGCCCGAAGGGCATCAAGAAGGACGCCAAGATCACCGAGGCGCTGCTCGACGAGGTGGCGCGCAGCCATTGGTGGGAGATCGCGCTCAAGAACGAGAAGGCGATGGCCGAGGTCGAGGCGATCCGCCGCCAATATGAAGAGGCGAAGAAGCGGCTCGAGCAGCGCTTCGTCGACAAGGTCGACAAGCTGCAGCGCGGCGACGAGCTGCCGCCCGGCGTGATGAAGATGGTCAAGGTCTTCGTCGCGGTGAAGCGCAAGATCCAGCCCGGCGACAAGATGGCCGGCCGTCACGGCAACAAGGGCGTGATCAGTCATGATCGTGCCGATCGAGGACATGCCCTATCTCGAGGACGGCGGCACCATCGACATCGTGCTCAATCCGCTCGGCGTGCCGAGCCGCATGAATGTGGGCCAGATCCTGGAGACCCATCTCGGCTGGGCCTGCCGGGGCTTCGGCCGCAAGATCGGCGAGGCGCTCGAGGCCTATTACCAGACCCACAAGTCGAAGCCGCTCAAGGAGATGCTCAAGACGATCTACGGCGACGACAAGACCGTGTCGGCGCTGAAAGAGGATCAGCTCATCGAGGTGAGCGAGAGCTTGAAGGCCGGCGTGCCGGTGGCGACGCCGGTGTTCGACGGCGCGCATGAGGGCGACGTCACCGAGCTGCTCGAGGCTGCCGGCCTCGACAGCTCGGGCCAGGTGACCCTGTTCGACGGACGCACCGGCGAGGAGTTCGAGCGCAAGGTGACGGTGGGCTACATCTATATGCTGAAGCTCCACCATCTCGTCGACGACAAGATCCACGCCCGCTCGATCGGGCCTTACAGCCTGGTCACCCAGCAGCCGCTGGGCGGCAAGGCGCAGTTCGGCGGCCAGCGCTTCGGCGAGATGGAGGTGTGGGCGCTCGAGGCTTACGGCGCGGCCTACACGCTGCAGGAGATGCTCACGGTGAAGTCCGACGACGTGGCCGGCCGCACCAAGGTCTACGAGGCGATCGTCCGCGGCGACGACACCTTCGAGGCGGGCATTCCCGAGTCCTTCAACGTCCTCGTCAAGGAGATGCGGGCGTTGGGCCTCAATGTCGAGCTGGTGCAGCCGAAGCCCGAGGAACAGCCGACGAGGGCGAGACTGCCGCGCCCGGCGGCCGAATGAGCCAGGCCCGCGTGGGCCAATTGACTAGCGAATGCGACCAACCGAAGGGCGGCAAGACCGCCCGTTGGGAGACAAGAGAATGAACCAAGAAATCGTCAACCTCTTCAGTCCTCAGGTCCAGCAGCAGAATTTCGACCAGATCCGCATCGGCATTGCGAGTCCGGAGAAGATCCTGTCCTGGTCGTATGGGGAGATCAAGAAGCCCGAGACGATCAACTATCGCACCTTCAAGCCGGAGCGCGACGGGCTGTTCTGCGCGCGCATCTTCGGCCCGGTGAAGGACTATGAGTGCTTGTGCGGCAAGTACAAGCGCATGAAGTACAAGGGCGTCATCTGCGAGAAGTGCGGCGTCGAGGTGACGCTCGCCAAGGTCCGGCGCGAGCGCATGGGCCATATCGAGCTCGCCGCGCCGGTCGCTCATATCTGGTTCCTGAAGTCGCTGCCGTCGCGCATCGGCCTTCTGCTCGACATGACGCTCAAGGACCTCGAGCGCGTGCTCTATTTCGAGAACTACATCGTGCTCGAGCCGGGCCTGACCTCGCTCAAGCCGCTCCAGCTGCTTTCGCGAGGAGGATTATCTCAAGGCGCAGGAGGAGTTCGGCGAGGACTCCTTCACCGCCGCGATCGGCGCCGAGGCGATCCGCGAGCTGCTCAAGGGCCTCGATCTCGAGAAGATCGCCGCCGATCTGCGCGTCGAGATCGCCGAGTCGACCTCCGAGCTGAAGCCGAAGAAGCTCGCCAAGCGGCTGAAGGTGGTCGAGGCCTTCATCCAGTCGGGCAACAAGCCCGAGTGGATGATCCTGACCGTGGTGCCGGTCATTCCGCCGGAGCTTCGGCCGCTGGTTCCGCTCGACGGCGGCCGCTTCGCCACCTCCGACCTGAACGATCTCTATCGCCGCGTCATCAACCGCAACAACCGGCTGAAGCGGCTGATGGAGCTGCGCGCGCCCGACATCATCATCCGCAACGAGAAGCGCATGCTGCAAGAGGCGGTCGATGCGCTGTTCGACAACGGACGGCGCGGCCGCGTCATCACCGGCGCCAACAAGCGTCCGCTTGAAGTCGCTCGCCGACATGCTGAAGGGCAAGCAGGGCCGCTTCCGCCAGAACCTGCTCGGCAAGCGCGTCGACTATTCGGGCCGCTCGGTGATCGTGGTCGGGCCCCGAGCTCAAGCTGCATCAATGCGGCCTGCCGAAGAAGATGGCGCTCGAGCTGTTCAAGCCCTTCATCTATGCGCGGCTCGACGCCAAGGGCCATGCCGCCACGGTGAAGCAGGCGAAGAAGCTGGTCGAGAAGGAGAAGCCGGAGGTTTGGGACATCCTCGATGAGGTGATCCGCGAGCATCCGGTGCTGCTCAACCGCGCGCCGACGCTTGCACCGCCTCGGCATCCAGGCCTTCGAGCCGGTGCTGATCGAGGGCAAGGCGATCCAGCTGCATCCGCTCGTCTGCGCCGCCTTCAACGCCGATTTCGACGGCGACCAGATGGCGGTGCACGTGCCGCTGTCGCTCGAGGCGCAGCTCGAGGCGCGCGTGCTGATGATGTCGACCAACAACATCCTGCATCCGGCCAACGGCTCGCCGATCATCGTGCCGTCGCAGGACATCGTGCTCGGCCTCTATTATCTGTCGCTCGCCATGGACAAGGAGCCGGGCGAGGGGATGCTGTTCGGCAACGTGGCCGAGATCCATCACGCGCTCGAAGCCAAGGTCGTCACCCTGCACACCAAGATCAAAGGCCGCTTCATCACGGTCGACGCCAAGGGCAAGCCCGTGTCGCAGATCTACGACACCACGCCCGGCCGCATGCTGCTCGGCGAGCTCCTGCCGCGGAGCCCGTTGAGGTGAGCTTCGATCTCGTCAACCGGCTGCTCACCAAGAAGGACATCTCCAACACGATCGACGTGGTCTATCGCCACTGCGGTCAGAAGGAGACGGTGATCTTCTGCGACAAGATCATGGGACTTGGGCTTCGCCTATGCCTGCCGCGCCGGCATTTCGTTCGGCAAGGACGACATGGTGATCCCCGAGACCAAGGACGCCATCGTGCAGAAGACGTCCGACCTCGTGCGCGAGTACGAGCAGCAATATAATGACGGCCTGATCACCCGCGGCGAGAAGTACAACAAGGTGGTCGACACCTGGACGGAGTGCACCGAGCTGGTCGCCAAGGAGATGATGAAGCGCATCTCGGCGGTCGAGCGCGATGCCGAAGACCGGCCGCGAGAAGCCGATCAACTCCATCTATATGATGTCGCATTCGGGCGCGCGCGGCTCGCCCGCCCAGATGAAGCAGCTGGCCGGCATGCGCGGTCTGATGACCAAGCCGTCGGGCGAGATCATCGAGACGCCGATCATCTCCAACTTCAAGGAGGGGCTGTCGGTGCTCGAGTACTTCAACTCGACCCACGGCGCCCGCAAGGGCCTGGCCGACACGGCGCTGAAGACCGCCAACTCCGGCTATCTCACGCGGCGTCTCGTCGACGTGGCGCAGGACTGCATCGTGACCGAGGAGGATTGCGGCACGAGCGAAGGCATCACGGCGCGCGCCATTCTCGAGGCGGGCGAGGTGACGGTGTCGCTCGGGCAGCGCGTGCTCGGCCGCACCACCGCCGAGAACGTCAAGAATCCGTCGACCGGCAAGGTGGTCATCAAGGCCGGCGAGCTGATCGAGGAGGAAGAGGTCGAGGCGTTGGAGGAGGCGCGCGTGCAAGAAGTGCGCATCCGCTCGGCGCTGACCTGCGAGACCCGCAACGGCATTTGCGCCAAATGCTACGGGCGCGATCTCGCCCGCGGCACGCCGGTCAATCTCGGCGAGGCCGTCGGCGTCATCGCCGCGCAGTCGATCGGCGAGCCCGGCACGCAGCTCACCATGCGCACCTTCCATCTGGGCGGCGTGGCGTCGGCCAAGGTGGTCGACCAGTCGTTCCTTGGAGTCCAATTTCGACGGCACGGTGAAGATCAAGCAGCGCAACGTCGTCAAGGATTCGCAAGGCCGCCTCATGGTCATGGGCCGCAACACGGCCGTCGTCGTGCTCGACGAGGACGGCACCGAGCGGGCCGTGCACCGGCTGCCTTACGGCACGCATCTGCGCGTCGATGACGGCGTCAAGGTGAAGCGCGGCGATCGGCTCGCCGAGTGGGATCCCTATACCCGCCCGGTGCTGACGGAGATCGAGGGCGCGGTCGACTTCGAGGATCTGGTCGAAGGCGTGTCGGTCAGCGAGCGGCGCGACGAGTCGACCGGCATCACCAACAGCGTGATCATCGATTGGCGCGCGTCTCCGCGCGGCGCCGATCTGCGGCCGGCCATGGTGATCAAGGACAAGAAGGGCAAGGTCGGCAAGCTGTCAGCCGCGGCGGCGAGGCCCGCTATCTGCTTGCCGGTCGATGCGATCCTGTCGGTCGAGCCCGGCCATCAGGTGAAGGCGCGGCGACGTGCTCGCCCGTATCCCGATGGAGAGCGCCAAGACGCGCGACATCACCGGCGGTCTGCCGCGGGTTGCCGAGCTGTTCGAGGCGCGGCGTCCCAAGGATCACGCCATCATCGCCGAAATCTCGGGCACGGTGCAGCTTGGCCGCGACTACAAGAACAAGCGGCGCATCACCATCACGCCGGACGACGGCGCGCGAGCCGGTCGAGTATCTCATCCCCAAGGGCCGGCATCTTGCGGTGCAGGAGGGCGATCGCATCGAGAAGGGCGAGTTCCTGCTCGACGGCCATCCTGCGCCCCACGACATCCTGGCCATCAAGGGCGTCGAGGAGCTGGCCAACTATCTCGTCAACGAGATCCAGGAGGTCTACCGGCTGCAGGGCGTCACCATCAACGACAAGCATATCGAGGTGATCGTCAGGCAGATGCTGCAGAAGATCGAGATCGAGGACCCCGGCACCACCGAGTTCCTCAAGGGCGAGCAGGTCGACCGGCTCGACCTCGAGGACGCCAATGCGGTGGTCGTGGCGGCCGGCGGCAAGCCCGCCACCGGGCAGCCGGTGCTGCTCGGCATCACCAAGGCCTCGCTCCAGACCCGCTCGTTCATCTCGGCGGCGTCGTTCCAGGAGACCACCCGCGTGCTCACCGATGCCGCCGTCAACGGCAAGTCGGACGCGCTGGAGGGCCTCAAGGAGAACGTGATCGTCGGCCGGCTGATCCCGGCCGGCACCGGCGGTACGTTGACCCGGTTGAACAAGATCGCCACCCATCGTGACGAGCTGATCCTCGAGGAGCGGAAGCGCGCCGCGGCGGAGCGCCTCGCCCAGGATGACGAAGAGGCGGCTGAGGAGGAGGCGTCGGCCTAGACATCAGAAATCGGATGCCGGAAGCCGGATATTCAGGGGAGGGCCCGCGCCCTTCCACCCTCCGGTTTCCGGCACTGATTTCTGGCAGAACCCTTGACGATGCGAGAATCAGCCTGATACAACGCGCGCACTTTCGCGGCAGGCGGTAGCCCAGTTTTGGTTGCCTTCGGGCGGGGGTTAGACGCTGCCGGACTAACCGGGATCACATCGGGGTCATGATCTTGGGGGCTTGAGCCCTCCAAGGTCCTCTGTGTTGAGGCGCTGAAGGCGATGGGGGCTGGGCCCCGCACTTCGGCTCTGGATGATGTGGGCTTTTGCCCGCGAGAACGATTGGACGAAAAAGGCAGCCATGCCGACGATACAACAGCTCATCCGCAAGCCGCGCCAGAAGCCGGTGAAGCGGAACAAGGTTCCGGCCATGCAATCCTGCCCGCAGAAGCGGGGGGTCTGTACGCGCGTCTACACCACGACGCCGAAAAAGCCCAACTCGGCGCTTCGCAAGGTGGCGCGCGTTCGCCTCACCAATCAGCTCGAAGTGACGAGCTACATCCCCGGCGAGGGCCATAATCTTCAGGAGCACTCGGTGGTGCTGATCAGGGGCGGGCGCGTCAAGGACCTTCCGGGCGTACGCTACCACATCATTCGTGGCGTGCTCGACACCCAAGGCGTAAGCGATCGCCGGCAGCGGCGCTCCAAATACGGAGCCAAACGACCCAAGTAATTGGGTCGTTTTGCGTAGAGGAAACGGATCAGACGACATGTCGAGGCGGCGCAGAGCAGATAAGCGCGAAGTCATCCCCGATCCCAAGTTCGGGGACATCGTGCTCACCAAATTCATGAACTCCATCATGAAGGAAGGCAAGAAGTCGGCCGCCGAGCGGATCGTCTATGGCGCGCTCGACCAGATGGAGAAGAAGGCCAAGCAGAATCCGATCGAGCTGTTCCATGAGGCGCTGCGCAACGTCATGCCGGCGCTCGAAGTGAGGTCGCGGCGCGTCGGCGGGGCCACCTACCAGGTCCCGGTCGAGGTGCGGACTCGACCGCCGCCAGGCGCTCGCCATCCGCTGGATCATCACCGCCGCGCGCGGGCGTAACGAGAACACCATGGTCGAGCGCCTGTCGGGCGAGCTGCTCGACGCCGCCAACAACCGCGGGACTGCGGTGAAGAAGCGCGAGGATACCCACCGCATGGCGGAGGCGAACCGCGCCTTCTCGCATTACCGCTGGTAACGCAGTTCAAGGACCCTGACGATGCCGCGAGCTACCCCCTTAGAGGACTACCGCAATATCGGGATCATGGCGCATATCGACGCCGGCAAGACCACGACCACCGAGCGCGTCCTCTATTACACCGGCAAGAGCCACAAGATCGGCGAGGTGCATGACGGCGCTGCCACCATGGATTGGATGGAGCAGGAGCAGGAGCGCGGCATCACCATCACCTCGGCCGCGACGACGGCCTATTGGAACGACAAGCGCATCAACATCATCGACACGCCGGGCCACGTGGATTTCACCATCGAGGTCGAGCGGCCTTGCGCGTGCTCGACGGCGCGGTTGCTCTGCTCGACGCCAACCAGGGCGTCGAGCCGCAGACCGAGACGGTATGGCGCCAGGCCGACAAATACGGCGTGCCGCGCATGATCTTCGTCAACAAGATGGACAAGATCGGCGCCGACTTCTTCCTCTCGCGTGCAGATGGTGAAGGACCGCCTCGGCGCCAAGCCGATCGTGCTTCAGCTTCCGCTCGGCGTCGAGTTCGAGCTTCGAGGGCATCATCGACCTCGTCCGCATGAAGGCCGTGGTTTGGGACGACGAGGCCCTGGGCGCCGAGCTTCCACGACGAGGAGATCCCCGCCGACCTGCGTCGATCAGGCCAAGGAATATCGCGAGCAGCTCGTGGAGCTGGCCTCCGAGGTCGACGAGGCCGCGACGGAAGCCTATCTCGAAGGCAAGGAGCCGACCGAGGCCGAGCTCAAGGCGCTGATTCGCAAGGGCACGATCAACAGCCTGTTCGTGCCGATCCTGTGCGGCTCGGCCTTCAAGAACAAGGGCGTGCAGCCGATGCTCGACGCGGTGGTGGATTATCTGCCGTCGCCGCTCGACGTGCCCCCGGTCAAGGGCATCGACGTCAAGACCGGCGAGGAGGTGACGCGCGAGCCGCAACGACGACGCGCCGCTTTCCATGCTCGCCTTCAAGATCATGAACGACCCGTTCGTCGGCTCGCTCACCTTCTGCCGCATCTATTCGGGCAAGGTCGAGTCCGGCACGACGCTGATCAACACGGTGAAGGACAAGAAGGAGCGCATCGGCCGCATGCTGCTGATGCACGCCAATCACCGCGAGGACATCAAGGAAGCCTATACCGGCGACATCGTCGCGCTGGCCGGCCTCAAGGACGTGACCACCGGCGATACGCTGTGCGATCCGGCCAAGCCCGTGATCCTCGAGCGCATGGAGTTCCCCGACCCGGTCATCGAGGTCGCGGTCGAGCCCAAGACCAAGGGCGATCAGGAGAAGCTCGGCGTCGCGCTGCATCGGCTCGCCCAGGAGGACCCGTCCTTCCGCGTCTCGGTCGACCACGAATCGGGCCAGACCATCATCAAGGGCATGGGCGAGCTGCATCTCGACATCATCGTCGATCGCATGCGGCGCGAGTTCAAGGTCGAGGCCAATGTCGGCGCGCCGCAAGTGGCGTTCCGCGAGACGGTCTCCAAGCGCGCCGATGTCGATTACACCCACAAGAAGCAGACCGGCGGCTCGGGCCAGTTCGCCCGCGTCAAGATGACGATCGAGCCGAACGAGGCCGGGCAAGGGCTTCGAGTTCGAGAACAAGGTGGTCGGCGGCAACGTGCCGAAGGAATATATCCCGGGCGTCGCCAAGGGCGTGCAGAGCGTCGTCGAGTCCGGCGTGCTCGCGGGCTTCCCCATGCTCGATGTCAAGGTGACGCTCACCGACGGCGCCTATCACGACGTGGATTCGTCGCGTGATGGCGTTCGAGATCGCCGGCCGCGCCGCCTTCCGCGAAGGCGCGCTCAAGGCGGGACCGAAGCTGCTCGAGCCGATCATGAAGGTCGAGGTGGTGACGCCCGGAGGATTATGTCGGCGGCATCATCGGCGATCTCACCAGCCGCAGAGGCCAGGTGCGCGGCCAGGAGTCGCGCGGCAACGCCTCGATCATCAGCGCCATGGTGCCGCTCGCCAATATGTTCGGCTATGTGAACAACCTGCGCTCGATGAGCCAGGGCCGCGCGCAGTTCACCATGCAGTTCGATCACTACGCCCAGGCGCCGCAGGGCGTCGCCGAGGAGGTGAAGGCGAAGTTCGCCTAAGGCTCCGCCAGGCCGGAAGGCCGCGCGGGAAAAAAGTTTTGATCTTGTGTTGAAGGATGGAGAGCCAACATGGCTAAGGAAAAATTCCAGCGGACGAAGCCGCATTGCAATATCGGAACGATCGGTCATGTCGATCACGGCAAGACGACGCTGACGGCCGCGATCACCAAAGTGTTGGCCGAGAAGGGCGGTGCCAAGTTCACCGCCTATGACGAGATCGACAAGGCGCCGGAAGAGAAGGCGCGCGGCATCACCATCTCCACCGCCCATGTGGAGTATGAGACCGGCAAGCGGCACTACGCCCATGTCGACTGTCCGGGCCATGCCGACTACGTGAAGAACATGATCACCGGCGCCGCGCAGATGGACGGCGGCATCCTCGTGGTGTCGGCGGCCGACGGGCCGATGCCGCAGACCCGCGAGCACATCCTGCTGGCGCGCCAGGTCGGCGTTCCGGCGCTGGTCGTCTATCTCAACAAGGTCGACATGGTCGACGATCCCGAGCTGCTCGATCTGGTCGAGCTCGAGGTGCGCGAGCTGCTCTCCAAATACGAGTTCCCCGGCGACGAGATCCCGATCGTCAAGGGCTCGGCGCTGGCGGCGCTCGAAGGCAAGCGACGAGGAGATCGGCAAGAAGTCGATCGAAGCCCTGATGGACGCGGTCGATGCCTATATCCCGCAGCCCGACCGTCCCAAGGACAAGCCGTTCCTGATGCCGATCGAAGACGTGTTCTCGATCTCGGGCCGCGGCACCGTGGTCACCGGCCGCATCGAGCGCGGCATCGTCAAGGTGGGCGAAGAGGTCGAGATCGTCGGCATCAAGCCGACCAGCAAGACCGTCGTCACCGGCGTCGAGATGTTCCGCAAGCTGCTCGACCAGGGCGAGGCGGGCGACAATGTCGGCTGCCTGCTGCGCGGCGTGGATCGCGAGGGCGTGGAGCGCGGCCAGGTGCTGGCCAAGCCCGGCTCGATCACCCCGCACACCAAGTTCAAGGCCGAGGCCTACATCCTCACCAAGGAGGAGGGCGGGCGTCACACCCCGTTCTTCGGCAACTACCGTCCGCAGTTCTACTTCCGCACCACCGACGTGACCGGCGTCGTGCATTTGCCGGAAGGGACCGAGATGGTGATGCCGGGCGACAACATCGCCATGACGGTCGAGCTGATCGTGCCGATCGCCATGGAGGAGAAACTCCGTTTCGCCATTCGCGAAGGCGGCCGCACCGTCGGCGCCGGCGTCGTGGCGTCGATCATCGAGTAAGGAAGACACCGAGCGCGCTGCCAAAAGCGGCGCGCTCTCAACTTTGAGGCCATCGAGATGCAAAGTCAGAACATAAGAATAAGGCTCAAAGCCTTCGACCATCGCATCCTCGATGCGTCGACCAAGGAGATCGTCAACACGGCGAAGCGCACGGGCGCCGAGGTTCGCGGGCCGATCCCGCTGCCGACGCGCATCGAGAAGTTCACCGTGAACCGGTCGCCGCATATCGACAAGAAGAGCCGCGAGCAGTTCGAGATGCGCACGCATAAGCGGCTGCTCGACATCGTCGATCCCACGCCGCAGACGGTCGATGCGCTGATGAAGCTCGATCTGGCGGCGGGCGTCGACGTCGAGATCAAGCTGTAAGAGCCGCGCGAGAGACGAGGCAAGGAATTGAATTCAATGCGATCAGGTGTCATCGCGCAAAAGGTCGGCATGACCAGGATCTTCACCGATGCCGGGGAGCACATCCCGGTGACGGTGCTGAAGCTCGACCATTGTCAGGTGGTCGGCCACCGCACCTCGGAGAAGAACGGCTATACCGCGCTGCAGCTCGGCGCCGGACGGCCCAAGGTGAAGCGCCTCTCCCGCGCCGCGCGCGGGCATTTCGCCGTAGCCAATGTCGAGCCGAAGCGGAAGCTGGTCGAGTTCCGCGTGAGCCCCGACAATCTGATCGAGGTGGGCGCCGAGATCACCGCCGACCATTTCGTCGAAGGGCAGTTCGTCGACGTATCGGGCACGTCGATCGGCAAGGGCTTTGCCGGCGCCATGAAGCGTCACGGCTTCGGCGGCTTGCGCGCGAGCCACGGCGTCTCGGTGAGCCATCGCAGCCACGGTTCGACCGGCCAGCGCCAGGACCCCGGCAAGGTGTTCAAGGGCAAGAAGATGGCCGGGCATATGGGCGATACCAACGTCACCACGCAGAATCTGCGCGTGGTGAAGACCGACCCCGAGCGCGGGCTGATCATGATCAGGGGCGCGGTGCCGGGCGCCAAGGGCGGCTGGGTGCTGTTGCGCGACGCGGTGAAGCGGTCGCTGCCGGAGGCCGCGCCGAAGCCGGGCGCCTTCCGCAAGGCCGCCGGCGAGGCGCCAAAGCCGTCCAAGACCGATAAGCCGGAGCCGGCGGCGACTGCCGAGGCCGCGCCGCAAGAGGGTGGGAGCCAGGAATAATGAAGGCCGACATCACCACTCTCGACGCCAAGAAGGCGGGCAGCGTCGACCTCTCGGACGATGTGTTCGGGCTCGAGCCGCGCGCGGACATCTTGCAGCGCATGGTGCGCTATCAGCTCGCCAAGCGGCGGAGCGGCACGGCGCATGTCAAGGATCGCTCCGAGGTCAACGCCACGACCGCCAAGATGTACCGGCAGAAGGGCACCGGCCGCGCGCGCCACGGCAGCAAGAAGGCCCCGCTCTTCAGAGGCGGCGGCAAGTCGTTCGGGCCGAAGCCGCGCAGCTTCGCCATCGACCTGCCGAAGAAGGTGCGGGCGCTGGCGCTGAAGCACGCTCTGTCGTCCAAGGCCAAGTCGGAGACGCTGGTCGTGATCGACAAATGCGAGATGAAGGACGCCAAGACCAAGGAGCTCAAATCGCGCTTCGCCAAGCTCGGCTTCGGCTCGGTGCTGATCATCGACGGCGCGCACGGTGCAAGAGGCGTTCGCCCGCGCCGCGCGCAATCTGCCCAATGTCGACGTGCTCCCCGTGGCCGGCATCAATGTCTACGACATCCTGCGGCATGAGAAGCTGGTGCTGACCAAGGCCGCGGTCGAGGCGCTGGAGGCGCGGTTCAAATGAGCGCTCTCAACGCCTATGACGTGATCCTGTCGCCGGTCATCACCGAGAAATCGAGTGCGGCGTCGGAATTCAATCAAGTCGTGTTCAAGGTGCGCCGCGACGCGACCAAGCCCGAGATCAAGGCGGCCATCGAGCAGCTGTTCAAGGTCAAGGTGCTGTCGGTCAACACGCTGACCCGCAAGGGCAAGACCAAGACCTTCCGCGGCATCAAGGGCAGGCAGCAAGACGTGAAGAAAGCGATCGTCAGGCTCGCCGAAGGCGACAAGATCGACGTGACGACGAGGATCTGACGAGATGGCGCTCAAGACCTACAAACCCACCACGCCTAGCAGCGGCAGCTCGTGCTCGTCGATCGCAGCCATTTGTAGAAGGGCAAGCCGGTCAAGGCGCTGACCGAGGGGCTCAACAAGTCCGGCGGGCGCAACAATCACGGCCGCGTCACCATGTGGCATCGGGGCGGCGGGCATAAGCGCACCTATCGCAAGGTGGATTTCAAGCGCGGCAAGCTCGGCATGCCGGCGACGGTCGAGCGGCTCGAATACGATCCGAACCGCACCGCCTTCATCGCGCTGATCAAATATGAGGACGGCGAGCTCTCCTATATCCTTGCGCCGCAGCGGCTTGCGCCCGGCGACACCGTCATTTCCGATACCAAGGCCGACGTGAAGCCCGGCAACGCCATGCCGCTCGCCAACATGCCGATCGGCACCATCATCCACAATGTGGAGATGAAGCAGGGCAAAGGCGGCCAGATCGCCCGCGCCGCCGGCACCTATGTGCAGCTGGTCGGCCGCGATGCGGGCTACGCCATCCTCAGGCTCAATTCCGGCGAGACGCGCATGGTGCCGGCCGAGTGCATGGCGACCGTCGGCGCCGTCTCCAATCCGGACAATTCCAACGTCTCGATCGGCAAGGCGGGACGCATGCGCTGGAAGGGCCGCAAGCCCGTCGTGCGCGGCGTGGCGATGAACCCGATCGATCACCCGCATGGCGGCGGCGAGGGCCGCACCTCGGGCGGCCGCCACCCGGTGACGCCCGTGGGGCAAGTCGACCAAGGGCAAGAAGACGCGTTCGAACAAGGCAAGCGACAAGTTCATCCTGCGCAGCCGCCATCAGAAGAAGAAGGGGTAGCTCAGGTGTCACGCTCGATCTGGAAAGGCCCGTTCGTCGACGGCTATCTGCTGAAGAAGGCGGAGAAGGCGCGTGGAAGCGGCTCGAACGCCGTGATCAAGATCTGGTCGCGCCGCTCGACCATCCTGCCGCAATTCGTCGGCATCACCTTCGGAGTGCATAACGGCCAAAAGCACATCCCGGTGCTCGTCACCGAGGACATGATCGGCCACAAATTCGGAGAGTTTGCGCCGACGCGGACCTTCTACGGCCACGCCGCGGACCGCAAGGCGAAGAGAGTGAAGGCTTAAGTCATGGGCAAGCCGCAGCGCGAACGGACGCTGAAAGAGAACGAGGCGAGGGCCGTGACGCGGCTGATGCGCGTCAGCCCGCAGAAGCTCAACCTGCTTGCCCAGCTGATCCGCGGCAAGAAGGTCGACCGCGCGCTCGCCGATCTCACCTTTTCGCGCAAGCGTATCGCCAAGGACGTGAAGAAGACGCTCAATCCGCCATCGCCAATGCCGAGAACAACCATGACCTCGATGTCGACGCGCTGATCGTCGCCGAGGCCTATGTCGGCAAGAATCTGGTGTTGAAGCGCATGCGCCCGCGCGCGCGAGGCGCGCTCGGCGCGCATCCAGAAGCCGTTCGCGCAGATCACCGTGATGCTGCGTCAAGTCGAGGAGCCCGCTTAATGGGACAGAAGGTCAATCCGATCGGGCTTAGGCTCGGCGTCAACCGCACCTGGGATTTGCGCTGGTTCGCGTCGCGCGGCGAATATGCGCGGCTGTTGCATGAAGACTTGAAGATGCGCGAGCACATCCTCACATCGCGCAAGCAGGCCGGCATCTCCAAGGTCGTCATCGAGCGCCCGCACAAGAAGTGCCGCGTCACCGTGCATACCGCGCGGCCCGGCATTCTCATCGGCAAGAAGGGCTCCGATATCGAGAAGCTCCGCCGCGAGCTGGCGGCGCTGACGGACTTGGAGGTGCATCTCAACATCGTCGAGGTGCGCAAGCCCGAGATCGACGCGACGCTGGTCGCCGAAGGCATCGCGCAACAGCTCGAGCGCCGGGTGGCGTTCCGCCGCG
>CAWANV010000018.1:0-5284 GCA_963783455.1 uncultured Alphaproteobacteria bacterium | reverse complement strand
GGCGGCGGCGGTGGCGGCGGCGGCATTTTCAACTGGCTGTTCCAGTAAAGATCGACACAGGCTGCTTTTTGTCATCGCCGGGCTTGACCCGGCGATCCAGTAACCCCAGAAGCCATGTAGAAATGCCCGTGGTTACTGGATGCCCGCCTGCGCGGGCATGACAAGGCCTATAGATGACCCTATTCCTCGCCAGCGTGCGCGATGCCGCCGAGGCCGAGATGGCAATCGGCGTGGGCGCCGACATCATCGACCTGAAAGACCCGGGCCAAGGCGCCCTCGGCGCTCTCGCGCCCGACACCATCGCCGCTTGCGTGAGACGGATCGCCGCACGCGCGCCGGTCAGCGCAACCATCGGCGATCTGCCGCTTGAGGGGGAGACCGTTCGCAACGCAGTGCTGGCGACGGCGGCCTCGGGCGTTGACTACGTCAAGCTCGGCCTCTTCCCGGGCGGCGATGCGGAACGCAGCCTGAGCCTGCTTACGACCGAGGCTGCCCACATCCGCCTCATCGTCGTCCTGTTCGCCGATGCCTTGCCCGACTTCGACGCGATCGGGCTTGCGGCAAGGATCGGGGCACACGGTGTCATGTTCGACACGATGGGCAAGGATGCGGGGTCTTTGCCGGATCGCATGTCTTTCATGGCGCTTGCCGAGTACATCGCCTCCGCCAAAGCTGAAGGTCTGGTCGTAGGTCTCGCCGGCTCGCTCAAGGCAAAGCACGTGCCGAGCCTGGTTGCGCTCGCGCCCGACCTGCTCGGCTTTCGCGGCGCGCTCTGCCAATGCGGCGACCGCAGCCAGGATCTCGATCCCGTCAGGCTCGCGGCGATCAGGGCGCTGATCCCGGAAAGGCCGCGCATTCTGCATGAGCCGAATTTGGCTAACCTCGCTCCGCAGTCGTTATGCTAGGGATGCGTGAGAGCGATTGTCGCGCCGCAACGGAGCCTCGGTCATGGCCGAAGAGCGACTGAGACGAGCCGTGCCCAAAGCCGCGCCTAAGCCTGAGTCTGACGCAGCGAAGATCGTTGACCGCGTTTTCGTGCACGGCCTCGTGCTCGACGTCGAGATCGGTGTCTATACCAACGAGAAGGGCGTCACCCAGCGGGTGCGTTTCTCCGTCGATGTCGATGTGATCCCGGCCATGCGCGCGCTCGAGGACGATATCGGCCGGGCATTCGACTACGACACCATCATCAAAGGCATCAAGACCATCATCGCGCGGGGCCATATCAACCTGGTCGAGACCCTGGCCGAGGACGTGGCCCGCCATTGCCTCGCTCATCCCCGCGCCGCGTCCGTCAAGGTCATGATCGAGAAGCTCGACAAGGAGCCCGGCGCCGTCGGCGTCGAGATCGTGCGCTCCAAGGGAAGCGCCTGACCATGCCGGGCCGAACGATGCGCGCCAGCGCCAATCTTGCGCCTCTTGCCGCCGCGGCGCGGCCCATCGTCGTCAAGCTCGGCGGCAGCGTGGTCCGCTCGGCCGAGCTCACGCCCTGGCTCGATACCATCGCCGCGGCGTCGCGTCCCATCGTCGTGGTGCCGGGGGGAGGAGCCCTGGCCGACGAGGTACGCGCCTGCCAAAGCCAGCTCGGCTTCGGCGATGCCTCGGCCCACCGCATGGCGCTGCTCGCCATGGATCAGCTTGCCTGGGCCGTGGCGGGGTTGCGCCAGGGCTTCGCCGTGGGCGCGACCGAAGGGGAGCTGCGCGCCGCGCTCGGCCAGGGGTCCGTGGCCGTCTGGGCGCCTTACGCCTTGATCGCCGAGCGCACCGACATCGAGGAATCCTGGCGTCTCACCTCCGATAGCCTCGCGCTGTGGCTCGCTGGACGGATCGGCGCCGGGCGCTGCTATCTGATCAAGTCGATCGCCCGGCCAAGGACGCAGGCGAGCGCCTCCCAGCTGGCGCAGGACGGCATCGTTGATGCCGCCTTTCCCGACATGCTGAAGGACACCGGCGTCCCCGCTTTCCTGCTCGGCCGCGGCGATCAAAAGGCCTTCGCCGCCTGCTTGGCAGGGACTGGCCTTTGTGGCGCCGCGATCGATTAGCAAGGGATGAAGCGAGGGGCCCAAGGGCGGTTCATCTTGATTGCTCACGCAAGCGCTCCATCGCTTCCGCAAAACTTACGCGCTTGTTCTTCATCGACAGAGCCTCTGACCAGTCCGCCAAGGCTTCGCAGCAACGTCGCGCGCCGCCGCAACAGGCGCGGGCGCGCCGGCAACGCGACTTGCCGCACAGGCGCCAAAGCTCGAGCAGCTGTGCCGCGAGTTGCAAATCCCCGCTAGTCCCGGCGGCATGTGTTTCGGCTTTTTTCAATCGTTCCTCTCGCGCGCGTCATACCGGCGCAAGCCGGTATCCAGTGAGCAACAACAAAGCCATCCGCGAGGGAAGAGTCGGCGCTTCTTGCGCTGGATACCGGCTTTCGCCGGTATGACGAAAGAAGGCATGCGTCATCCCCTCCGCGACGCGTGGCGGCGTCCGGGCTTGGTTCAATCTCCCTCGCCGCTTGCGGCAAGCTGCTCGCAGCAAGGGTCATGGCGCGCCCGGGAGGCGCGGTCCATAAACAAGAACACACGTCCGTCGCCGGACGTGCGGCGCCTAGGGGCGCGCCATGAGCGGCGTTTATGCGAACGCCGGGCCGCGCTTTCCGCTTAGGGCATCGCGCTCAAGTAGGCCGGAGGCCGTAGCGCAACACATCGCGCTCAAGTAGGCCGGAGGCCGGTAGCGCAACACCCAAGTCGTCAGCCAGCTCCTGGCAGGGACTCGTAGTGATCCCGGGCGGAGCCCCGGCGCCGCCCGAGTGACTCGTTCGCGGAACGAGCCGCGCAGGCGCCGCTGCCATCGTCCCGCCTCTGCGAACGCCTCGCGAAGCGACCCTTGAGCGGACGAGGTGGGGGGATGATAACGGAGGATTGGGACGCGGGGATAAGTGCGGGGACAGCCAGCACCAAATGCACTCGTCATGGCCGGGCTCGTCCCGGCCATCCACGATTGGCGTCATTCCGGCGTAAGCCGGAATCCAGGGCAACACCCACGAGCGCTTATGGCCCCTGGACCCCGGCTTTCGCCGGGGTGACGAGACTATTGTGCTGACCGGGGACGACCACAGTCGCGGTGCAACAGGTCAGTCATTACGCCGAGAATGCGCTGCATCTCAGGGATATCTCGCGCTCAGCGCGCCGCCTCAAGACGCTCGTCCAGTTCCTTCCATCGCAAGCAAGTCGGAGTGTCCACGGCCTCTTCTCCTTCGTTACGGAGCGAGAACTATCGGGCGAGTTGTCGTCGACTGCAACGCACAGGCTCACAAATCGAGTTCGTTCTGCTTGGTGGTTGGCTCGCGCTTGGCCTTCTTGAACACCGAAGGATCGATCCAGGGCATGTGCGGGCGTTGGCCCTTGAACAAATCCTCGACGGTGAGGATTTGAATCTTGGAGTACTGCCCGTATTCCGTCTCGTAGAAGCCGGCGGCGGCGGCGCGCGTCTTCATCGGCTGCGTCGGCGCTGAGAGCGTCACGAACACACCCATCTTCGCCCCTTCGTGCTCGACAGTGGTGATGAGGTCCTTGACCATCGTGTCGGACACATGGCCGCCGCCCTTGATCGAGACGATGGCCTTCTCGGTCACTTTGCCGTCGGGCTTGAAATAGAGATAGCCGTCGACGCCGCGGTCCGCGCCCTTCTGTCCGCTCTTATAGGGCTGCGCCTCGATCATCGACAGCGCCCAAAGCTGGAACTGGTGCTTGTCGGCGTCGGCGAGCGCGCGGGCGCCGTCCACGTCCTTAGGCACGCCGTGAACCTCGAACTCGGCCTGGGGGAAGGCGTCAATCAACCGGCGGCGGATGAGGCGGATGGCGAGATGCGTAAGGTCGATGCCGATCCAACGCCGGTCGAGTTTCTGCGCCGCATGAACCGTGGTGCCGCAGCCGCAGAAGGGATCGAGCACGACATCGCCCTCATTGGACGAGGCTGAGATGATGCGCTCTAGAAGCGCCAGAGGCTTCTGCGTCGGATAGCCGAGCGATTCATTTCCAGCGGCCTGCGGGATGTCCGTCCAGCAGTTAGTGACCGTCCGTCCTTTTGAGTCGCTCAAGTACTTCTTGTATTGAGGAACGGCGCCGGGCTTGAGTTGAACGACGAGACCCTCCTCGTATCCCCTTTGCATTCGCTCTTTGGTCCAGCGCCAGACGCGAGTGACGCCCAGAAATTCGTAGGTCAAATTCGGCCGGTTATCGTTTGGATTCAGAAGCGGCAACAGTCGATAGACTCCCCGCTCGTCACTATATTTGTAGGCACTCTCCACGTAGTCTGGATCGTGTTCCTCGTATGGCTGGTGGTAGGTGGCTTTGCCGCTCTTGGCGTAGCGAAGGATCGTGTCGGTGCAGGCCGGGAAATTTATCGAGCCAAGGCTTTTGGGGTTCGAACGCTTCCAGATGATCTCATTCCGATAGTGAATCGGGCCAAAAATCGCGTCCAGCAGAATCTTCAAGTAATGGCTCGCGGTCGGATCGCAGTGGAGATAGAGCGAGCCCGTGGGCTTAAGCACGCGGTGAAGTTCCAAGAGCCGCACCGCCATCATGGCGAGATAGGCCATCATGTCATTCGTTCCAAGAAACGACCGCATAGCCCTGAGCATCTCGGCGGCTTCGGAGTTGCCCGACTTGATCACCTCGTCGAAGGCAAGCTCCGCCGCCTCGTTCCAGTGCCAACTATCCTCGAAGGCTTCGATCTGCGCCTGACTCTGCTCGCCGGTGGGCGAGCGGAACAGCACGTTATAGGTGGCGTTCGAGTTGAAGGGCGGGTCGAGATAGACGAGGTCGACGCTCTCATCCGCGATGTGATCGCGCAGGATGCGGAGATTGTCGCCGTAATACAGCGTGTTGATGCTCGGCGTCTGACGCATGCCCGATTCCTCCCGGGCGCGCATACTGTCCCGGAAGGCGCCGAGTCGGCAACCTGAAGCTGCGGGAGGCCTTAAAGACGTGGATGGCCGGGCCTTCGCCCGCCGAAGCGATGGTTGGTACACCAGGTCATAAGGCTTCGGCCCGCAAAGGCGGGCCAAGCCCGGCCATGACGTGGGGAGAGTCCTGAGACAATGCCCACACACCGTCATACCGGCGCAAGCCGGTATCCAGTGAAAACAACAAGGACATCCGCAAGAGGGGAGGGCCGGCGATTCTTGCGCTGGATTCCGGCGTTCGCCGGAATGACGCCAGTACTGATACGTCTGCATGCTCTCGCGCCCACGCGACAAGCGGGTTAGAAGGGCAAGGACTGAACAGCGCGAGTCCGC
>CAWANV010000017.1:0-33910 GCA_963783455.1 uncultured Alphaproteobacteria bacterium | reverse complement strand
GTCTCGGCCACAAAGAACTGAAAGTGCGTCGGCTAGAACGCGTAGCCGAGCAGCTTGATCTCCCGCTCATACCAGTCGCCCACGACATCGCGGGTGTGGCTGTCGTAGTAGTCCCGGTAGTGCTTGCCGTTCTGGCGTAAACCGGTCTTGGCGCGCGGCAGCTCGTGATCGAGTTTAGAGCCGATCTCGCCGAGCGCGTGTTGGAAATCCTCTTGCAGGGACTTGAAGCGGCCGAGGAAGTCCACGCAAACATCGCCGTCGAGGCTGTAGATCCCGTAATTGTTCAGGCGCGCCCGCCAGTCGCGGTCGATGAAATTGGCAAAGGACGGCGGCCTCGCCCGGCGGCGATAGCGGAAATGATAGGCCGAAACCAGGTGGTCCCACGGATTGCGATCCAAGTGAGTTTGAAATAGCTCCGCCAGATCCTCGTCGTTGTTGAGAAGCGCGCGCGCTTCCTTCGCCGGCATGTGGTTATAGAAGCCATAGTCCTGCGGGCCGAGCTTCAGCCAGCGGCGCTTGAACAGCGGCCGCGGACTTTGCCACCAACCATGCACGCGCCAGTTCCGGGGGCCACTTCCGACGGCGCGCAATGCCTCGTCGCTGTCCGTAATCGGCGCAATGATGTTGTCAGGCCCGCAGAGCTGCGAGAGCGCAAGCTCGATGCTCGTGCCGGCCGTTTTCTTGGTCTTGATAAAAATGAACTGGTGCTCGTGCGAGATGATCATGTCCGCCCCGCCGTGACGCCTCGCTCTCTTGCCGTGCTCGATAAAGAAGGCACATTAGTCCAGCGGCATCCTGGGAAGCAAGGCGAGGCCTGCGCACGGGCTCCCCTTAAAATCTGTAGTCGAAGGCAGCGATCTCGCGCGCATACCAGCGCCCGACAATGTCACGGGTTCGCGGCGTGTAGTAATCGCGCCAGGGCCGCTCGCTTCTGAGCCTGCCTTTGGCCCTGGGCAGATTGACCGCCTGATCGATGCCGAGCTGCTTGAGGACGGAGGCCAGATCGTTGTCCAGGGTCTCGTAGCGGCAACATAGTCGGCGGCAACCTTGCCGCCGATCGCGTAGGTGTCGAAATTGCTTGATATCTTGCGGTGAAATGGCGAGCGGATGAACAGGTCGAAGCTCGGCTTCCTCTCTCGATCGTGATAGTGCCAGTGGTAGAGCGAGACCTGCCGGTCCCACGGATTTCTTTCGATCGTAAATTTGAAGTACGAATTCCAAGTCTCTTCCCCAAGCAGCCGTCTGATCTCGTAGGCCGGGATGTGTGGATAAAAGCCCCGATAGCCATTTGCCGGGCGACCGAGAAGGGTCCACCAACCGCGAACCAGCCGGTTCCCGCGACGCGTGCCCGAGACCCAGTAGTTGCGCGCGCCCATACCCTCCCGCAGCTTCTCATCCGGCCCCAAGGTCGTGACGATGTCCTCCTCGCCGCAGAACTGCGACAAGAACAGCTCGACACTCGTCCCGGCCACTTTTCGGGTCTTGATGAAGATGAACCGGTGCGAATGCGACACGATCATGAATGTTCAATCCCGCCTTGATGAGCCAAGATAGTGCATGCCTGGGGGGCATCCGGGACGGAGAATAGCCATCTCGTGCGCCCAATGGAACTTGCAGGGACGGCGTGACCGCGTCACAACGCTTCCGCGTCACCGGGAGTGAGGGACTATAAGAGGTGAAAATGCCCGAGAGGCCTGAACAAAATCTCGGCGCCCCCAAGGGCCGATGGGTGGCCCCCACACTCTTTCTTGGTCCGCTGGTAACATCGGCAGCTTCCCGGCTCACCTGGCTCTTCTTCCCCCTTACGGCTGTCGCGCTCATTGTCCCTTACTTGCGGCGGGGGAATGATTGGCGGCATCTGATATGGCCGACCACAGATGTCGTCGCGGTTCTGTTGGTCGCCGCTTACGTCCTTCTCGGCGCACTCTGGGCTGTCAAACCGAGCGCGGCGGTTGAAAAGTCTGCCCTCCTTTTGGCCGTGACTTTGATCGCCTTCGCCGCAAGCAGAGCGATAACAGCCGTGGACGAGCCGCAGCTCAGCCAGGCCGCGCGCGCCTTCGCCGTCGGCGCATTTATTGGCGCACTCTTTGTCCTGTTCGAATTGCTCACCGATGGCGCCATTACGCGCCTGGTCGCGAACGCAAGCGGCTGGTTCACGCCGGAGAGTAGCAAACACGCGAAGATGCTCAACGGCGAAGTGACGCGATACAAAGCAGCGGAATTCCGCCAGAGCACCGCGCTGCTGACTTTTCATCTGTGGCCGGCCCTATTGGCCTTGAGCGTAGTCGCTAGCCGTGCGCGCCGGGCGGCATGGATCGGCCTCTTGGTCGTTGCGATCTCGGTTCCCATCCTTCTCTCTGACCGCATGTCGTCGCAGCTCGCCCTTGTCAGCTCTCTCACAGTCTTTTCGCTGGCTTACATTTGGCGTCGTGCAGTCGTGCACGTCTTGGCGGCGCTGTGGTGCCTTGGCTTTGTGCTCATTCTGCCCGCCGCATTTCTTGCTTACAAAGCCGACTTGCATCTGGCGACGTGGGTACCGGAATTGGCTCGGGCCAGGATGATCATCTGGGAGTTCACCGCGGAGCGCGTGCTTGAGCGTCCTTGGCTCGGCATCGGCGCCGGCTCGACGCCCGCGCTGAGAGTCCCGCGCGGAGAGGCAGAGCAGCCGGAAGGCTTCGTGTATCCGCGAACCACGGGCGCGCACGCTCACAATCTTTTTCTCCAGACCTGGTATGAGCTCGGGCTGGTAGGAGCAATTCTCGTCGCGATCGCCGGGGCTCTTTTGGTGCTGCGCATTTCTCTTTTGCCGGTCGAGGCTCAGCCTTTCGCGGCAGCGGCCTTCACGGTTTTTCTGGCCACGGTTTCCACGTCGTGGGGCATGTGGCAAGTTTGGCTCGTTTGCGGTATTGGCCTGATGCTGCTTTACCTGCTGATAGCGGCGCGGGCGGCTCGAAAGAGCAGCCTCTAGCTCTTGGCCTTCGCGAGCCAGATGGCGAGGTCTTCGAGGATCGCGCCGAAATGGATCTCGGAGATTTGCAGCGCCGCGGCGATGTCCTTCAGCTTCTTGCGCTCCTCACCGGCGATCCGGTCGTCGGCGAGCAGCACGAGATAGGCCGCTCTGATGATCTCCTCCTTGGTGGCCTGGTCGAGCCCCCTTGCCGCCGCGCCGAACTCGGCGATGGGGTCGCCCTTGGCGTTGGCCTCGGCGGCGCGTGCCACCTCATCCGCCGTCAGCGATCGGCCCGACTGGTCCTGATAGACCTGCTGGATGAGGCCGGTCTCGCGCTCATCGAGTCCGCCGTCCGACGCGGCCACAGCCACCATGGCCTTGAGAATCCAGTCAGCTCCGCTATTCGCCGGTTTATCCACCTTTTGCTCCTGCGATTTCCGCTCGATGCCGCCGATTGTGCTGGGCTCACGCGGATTTGCCAAGCGGCCCTAAAAACGAGGCTTTGAAGCTTGCCGCAAGGGTGCGCTATGACGCGGGACCTTCGCCCGCGTTCCGATAAAGGCTTGGAATGGCAAAAACCCCACTCAAGGTCATATTTCTCGCCGATACCAGGCCGGGCCACTACCACCTGGCGCAAGGGGTGATTGCGGCGCTGGCCCGCCTTCGCCCGGTCGAGGTCACGCGGATCGAGGTGAAGCGCAAATGGATCGTGCCCACGCGCTGGCTCCGCCGCCGCATCAGCGCCAAGAGCTTCTTTCCGCCGCGCATGCTGCGCATGGCCTATCGCATCGATGCTTACGCGCTGCCTAAGGCCGACCTCGTGGTCTCGGCCGGCGGCGAGACCCACATGCCGAATATCTGCGTGGCCCGCTTCCTCGGTATCCCCAGCATCTTTTGCGGCTCCCTGCTGCGCGGATTAGGGCCTGAGAATTTCAGCCTGATCATTTCCTCCTATGATCGCGATGCGGGAAGCGACCGGCACATGGTGGTGCTCAAGCCGTCCTCCATCGATCCCGATGCGCTGGGGCGGCCTCTATCCGTGCCGCGCTACGGGCCTGAGCGGCGCCCAAAACTTGCCGGCCTTCTCATCGGCGGCAATGCCGGTCCGTTCCGCTATCGGCGGGAGGAGTGGGCGTTTCTGCTTACCTTCATCGCCGAAATCGCCAAGGCGTGGGGGACGCGCTGGCTCATTTCCACTTCGCGGCGCACACCCGACCATGTGGCCGACCGGATCGCCGAGCTCGCCAAGGACGAGAGCGTCGTCGCCCGCTTCATCGACTACCGGACCGCGGGGCCCGGCACCTTGCCTGAAATCTTCGCCACGGCCGAAATCATCGTCTGCACCGAGGATTCGAGCACCATGATCTCGGAGGCGGTCTCCGCCCGCCTGCCTGTGATTGGCGTGGCGCCGGCCGCTCACCGCTTCACCGACGAGGAGCAGAATTATCGAAGCTTCCTCGTCAACAATAACTGGTGCCGCGTGCTGCCGATCGCCGAGCTGACGCCGGCCTCGTTCGCTCGCGCGCTCTCCGAGATCGAGCCGATCAAGGAGAACCCGCTCGATGCTCTCGCCGCTAAGCTGAAAGAGCGCCTGCCTGAGCTGTTCTGATTGGGTTGAGTCCCGACCAGCGATTGGCTAGAAGCAGGCTCGTTTCTTCCCGCGCAGAAAAATCGAGGAGCTTCAGCAGCGCGCATGGCCACGCCCCAATATGTCTATGTCATGAACAAGCTGTCCAAGACCTATCCGGGCGGCAAGCAGGTGTTGAAGGACGTGACGCTCGCCTTCCTGCCCGGCGCCAAGATCGGCGTGGTCGGAGTCAACGGCTCGGGCAAGTCGACTCTGCTTCGCATCATGGCGGGCGAGGAGCCCGATTTCGTCGGCGAGGCCTGGGCTGCCGATGGGGTAAGCGTCGGCTATCTGCCGCAGGAGCCGATCCTCGACGAGACCAAGGACGTGACCGGCAACGTCATGGAGGGCGTGGCCGAGAAGAAGGCCAAGCTCGACCGCTACAACGAGCTGGCTATGAACTATTCCGACGAGACCGCCGACGAGATGGCGCAACTTCAGGACACGATCGATGCCCAAGGCTTGTGGGACCTCGACGCGCAAGTCGAGCAGGCCATGGACGCTCTTCGCTGCCCGCCGGGCGACGCCAAGGTCGAAACGCTTTCGGGCGGCGAGAAGCGTCGCGTGGCGCTCTGCAAGCTGCTGCTCGCCAAGCCTGACATTTTGCTGCTCGACGAGCCGACCAACCATCTCGATGCCGAGAGCGTCGCCTGGCTCGAGCATCACTTGCGCGACTATGCCGGCACCGTGATCATGGTCACCCATGATCGCTACTTCCTCGAGGACATCACCGATTGGACGCTCGAGCTCGATCGCGGCGCAGGGCATTCCCTACAAGGGCAGCTACTCGTCCTGGCTCGAGCAAAAGAAGAAGCGGCTCGAAGTCGAAGGCAAGCAGGACGAGGCCCGCGAGCGGACCTTGGCGCGCGAGCTCGACTGGATCAGGGCGAGCCCCAAGGCGCGCCAGGCGAAGTCCAAAGCGCGCATCCGCGCCTATGACGATATGCTTGCTGAAGCCGGGCGCGACAAGACCGGCAAGGCGCAGATCACCATCCCGCCGGGCCCGCGTCTTGGCGACGTGGTGATCGAGGCGGAGCATCTCGCGAAGGCCTTCGGCGACACGCTCCTCATCGACGACCTCTCCTTCAAGCTGCCGCCCGGCGGCATTGTCGGGGTGATCGGCCCGAACGGCGCCGGCAAGACCACTCTGTTCCGCATGATCGTGGGCCAGGACAAGCCCGACGATGGCGCGATCCGCATCGGCGACACGGTGAAGCTTGGCTATGTCGATCAGTCGCGCGACACGCTCGACGGCAAGAAGACCGTGTTCGAGGAAATTTCCGGCGGCAACGACGTGATCAAGCTCGGGCACCCGCGAAGTGCCGAGCCGCGCCTATGTCGGCTGGTTCAACTTCAAGGGCGCCGACCAGCAGAAAAAGGTCGGCCAGCTCTCGGGCGGCGAGCGCAACCGCGTGCACCTCGCCAAGATGCTGAAATCCGGCGCCAACCTCATCCTGCTCGACGAGCCCACCAACGACCTCGATGTCGAGACGCTGTCCTCGCTCGAAGCGGCGCTCGAGGATTTCCCCGGCTGCGCCGTCATCATCAGCCACGACCGCTTCTTCCTCGATCGCATCGCCACCCACATCCTGTCGTTCGAAGGCGACAGCCATGTCGAATGGTTCGAGGGCAATTTCGCGGACTACGAGGAAGACAAGAAGCGCCGCCTGGGCGAGGATTCCGTGCTGCCGAAGCGCATCAAATACAAGAAATTCGCCCGCGCCTAAGCTGCCCGATGCAGCACGAACGGAGCAGGGGCTCTTGCATCGCGGCCCTAGAAGATATAAACATATCTTTATGTCAGGTGATGCCGAAGCCAGAGCGAAAAGCCCAGGCCTATCCCGCGCCCAGGCGCTTGCCGCGTTGCGCGCCGCCGGCGAGGCCACGCGCTTGCGCATCCTGGCGCTGCTTGCCGGCGGCGAACTGAACGTCAAGGACCTCACCCAGATCCTGGGCCAAAGCCAGCCACGCATCAGCCGGCATCTGAAACTCATGGCCGAAGCCGGCCTCATCAAGCGCTTCCGCGAAGGCTCTTGGGTGTTCTTCCGCCTCGCCGACTCTGGCGCAGAGGCCGTGCTTGCCGGCGCCATCGTCGAGAGCCTCGATCAGACCGATCTCACGCTCGCCCGCGATCGCGCCAGGGCCTCCGCCGTGCAGAAGGCGCGTGCCGAGGCGGCGCAGGCCTACTTCAAGACCCATGCCGGCGAATGGGACAGGATCCGCGCGCTGCATGTGGCCGAGAAGGACGTCGAGGCCGCCATGGACGAGGCGCTGGGCGAAGGGCCTTTCAACCTTCTCGTCGATCTCGGCACCGGCACCGGGCGCATCCTCGAGCTGTTCGGCGCCCGCGCGTCGCGCGTCGCTCGGCTTCGACCTCAATCACGCCATGCTCGCTTATGCGCGCATGAAGCTCGAGCGGGCAGGGCTCTCCCATGCGCAAGTGCGCCACGGCGATCTCTATAACGTGCCGCTGCCCGACGGCGCTGCCGATGCGGTGGTGCTGCACCAGGTGCTGCATTTCCTCGATGATCCCGCGGCGGCGGTCGCCGAGGCGGCGCGCCTGCTTGCCCCCGGCGGCAAACTGCTCGTGGTCGATTTCGCCCCGCACGAGCTTGAGTTCCTGCGCGAGCAGTCGGCCCATCGGCGGCTCGGCTTCGCGCGCGATCAGCTCGGCCGCCTGTTTGAGGGCGCGGGTCTCAAGCTCGAGCGCTTCCGCGAGCTCACGCCCGAGCCTTCCGGCGGCAAGCTCACCGTCTCGCTCTGGCTTGGTCACAAGCCCGCCGTCTCAGGCAAGAAGAAGAAAGCCAACGCCAGCGTGGAGGTCGCCGCGTGATGCTCGCATCCCCCGAACACAAGAGCCGCTTTCTCGGCAGCGGCGACATCGACGTGTCGTTCGAGTTCTTCCCGCCCAAGACGGCGGCGATGGAGGAGACGCTGTGGCGCTCGATCAGGCGGCTCGAGCCGCTTGATCCGCGCTACGTCTCGGTGACCTATGGCGCCGGCGGCTCGACGCGGGAGCGCACCCACGCGACCGTGGCGCGCATCCTGCGCGAGACCAAGCTCAAGCCCGCCGCGCATCTGACCTGCGTTGCCGCCACCCGCGCCGAGGTCGATGAGGTCATTCGCGACTATTGGGACCTGGGCGTCCGCCACATCGTGGCGTTGCGCGGCGATCCTCCGGGCGGCGTGGGCGAGCGCTATCAGCCGACGCCAGGCGGCTATGTCAACGCCGCCGACCTCTGCGCCGGGATCAAGAAGATTGCGCCGTTCGAGATCTCGGTCGCCTGCTACCCCGAGAAGCACCCCGAATCGCCGAGCGTCGAGGCCGATATCGACATGCTGAAGGCCAAGATCGATGCCGGGGCGTCGACCGCCATCACCCAGTTCTTCTTCGACAACGAGGTGTTCTTCCGCTACCTCGACCGCGTCCGCGCGGCCGGCATCACCATTCCCATCGTGCCGGGTCTCATTCCGATTCACAATTTCAAGCAGGTCTCGGGCTTCGCTGCCAAGTCCGGCGCGAGCGTGCCTGACTGGCTCGGCCATCGCTTCGAAGGCCTCGACGAGGATCAGGAGACGCGCCATCTGGTGGCTGCCGCCGTCGCCGCCGAGCAGGTGCTGGGTCTCGTCGATCAGGGCATCACCGAGTTCCATTTCTACACGCTGAACCGCGCCGATCTCGTCTATGCCATCTGCTATCTGCTGGGCTTGCGTCCTGTCGCCACCACCAAGGCAGAGGCCACGTCATGAGCTCGCTCTCGCTCCAGAACAGGGATAGCCAAGCCACTTGCTCCCCCTCCCCCCTTGTGGGGGAGGGTAGGGAGGGGGGTTCGGTAAATGGACTCCAGTTCACCCCCCTCGGCTCCGCCGTCGGCGGAGCCTGCTCCCCCACAAGGGGGGAGCGGGAGCGTGGGAGGAGGGCAATGTTATGACCCGGGACGAACGCATCGCCGCGCTGAAGCGAGAAGCCAAGGAGCGCATCCTCATCCTCGATGGCGCCATGGGCACCATGATCCAGCGCTATCGCCTTGACGAGGCCGGCTATCGCGGCGCGCGCTTCAAGGATCACAAGCGCGATCTCAAAGGCAACAACGACCTCCTGGTGCTGAGCCAGCCTCAGATCATCAGCGAGATCCACAACGCCTATCTCGAAGCCGGTGCCGACATCATCGAGACCAACACCTTCAACGCCCAAGCCATCAGCCAGGCCGACTACGGGCTCGAAGACATCGTCTATGAGATGAATGTCGCCGCGGCGAAGCTTGCGCGCGAGGCGGCCGACGCCTGGACGAGAAAGACGCCGGACAAGCCGCGCTTCGTCGCCGGCGCCATCGGCCCCACCAACCGCACCGCCTCGATCTCGCCCGATGTGAACAATCCCGGCTTCCGCAATGTCAGCTTCGATACGCTGGTCGAGGCCTACACCACGCAAACGCGCGGGTTGATCGAGGGCGGCGCCGATACGATCCTGATCGAAACGGTGTTCGACACGCTGAACGCCAAGGCCGCGGGCTTTGCCGTCGAGCAGGTATTCGATGAGCTCGGCGTGCGCCTGCCCATCATGATCTCGGGCACCATCACCGATCTTTCCGGGCGCAACCTGTCGGGCCAGACGCCCGAGGCGTTCTGGTACTCGATGCAGCATCTTGAGCCCTTCTCCATCGGGCTCAACTGCTCCTTCGGCGCCGAGCAGCTCCGGCCTTCCGTTGACGAGATCGCGCACGTGGCCGGCACTCATGTCAGCGTCTATCCCAATGCCGGGCTTCCCAACGAGATGGGGGAGTATGACGAGAGCCCCGAATTCATGGCGGGACTGCTTGAGGAGTGGGCGCGCGACGGCCTCATCAACATTGTCGGCGGCTGCTGCGGCACCACGCCTGACCACATCCGCGCTATTCGCCTGGCGGTGTCCAAATATCAGCCGCGCCAAGTGCCGGAGGTGGCCCACGCCTTGCGCCTCTCCGGCCTCGAACCCTTCGTCCATGGGTGAGGCGAATGCGTAAGAGACTGCCCCAAACGCGGCCGGTTCTCCTCTCCCCTTGGGGAGAGGGCTTTTCGCCGCGATCTTGCGCGAGCGAAGCTCTTGCGCAAGTCGCATGGCGGAAAGGGTGAGGGGGGTATGAAAATAGGAACTCACCGATGCGGCGCGTTCGCTTCGTCACCGCTCGACTGATGCGGAGCGAAAGCTGTGGTCGCGCCTCAGGGATCGACGCTTGATGGGCTTCAAGTTCAAGCGCCAAGCACCCCGTGGCCGCTACGTGGTGGATTTTCTCTGTGTCGAAGCAGCGCTGGCGATCGAAGTAGATGGTAGCCACCATGCTACTCAGCGCAGCCAAGCGGACCGGCGCCGGTCCGCGGACTTGGAGCGAGACGGCCTCACCGTGTTGCGCTTCTGGAATAACGAGGTCCTCGCGAATCTCGACGGGGTGCTTACCCTAATTGCCGAGACTCTGTCGCAACGCAGTTCCCCCTCACCCGGCGCGCAAAGCGCGCCGTCCTCTCCCCAAGGGGAGAGGAGAGCCGACTTCCTGGCGAACGAAGAATGACCAACGGCGCGCAAAACTTCGTCATGGTGGGCGAGCGGACCAACGTCACCGGCTCCGCCCGCTTCCGCAAGCTGATCGAGGCGAACGACTACGCCGCGGCGCTCGAAGTCGCGCGCCAGCAGGTCGAGAGCGGCGCCAACGTGCTCGACGTCAACATGGACGAGGGCATGCTCGACTCGGAAGCCGCCATGGTCACCTTCCTCAACCTGATCGCCGCCGAGCCCGACATCTCCCGCGTGCCGATCATGATCGACTCATCGAAATGGTCGGTGATCGAGGCGGGGCTGAAATGCGTGCAAGGCAAGGCGGTGGTCAACTCCATCAGCCTGAAGGAAGGCGAGGGGCCCTTCCTCGAGCATGCGCGCAAAGTTCGCCGCTATGGCGCCGCCGTGGTGGTGATGGCCTTCGACGAGAAAGGCCAGGCCGAGACGGCGGAGCGCAAACTCGCCATCTGCCAGCGCGCCTACGAGCTACTCACCGAGAAGGTCGGCTTCCCGCCCGAAGACATCATCTTCGATCCCAACATCTTCGCCGTCGCCACCGGCATCGAGGAGCACAACGACTATGCCCGCGCCTATATCGAGGCGACGCGCCGCATCAAGGCTGAGCTGCCTTACGTGCATGTGTCGGGCGGCGTGTCGAACCTCTCCTTCGCCTTCCGCGGCAATGAGCGGGTGCGCGAGGCGATGCATTCGGTGTTCCTCTATCACGCCATCCAGGCGGGCATGGACATGGGCATCGTCAATGCCGGCCAGCTCGCGCTCTACGACGACATCGATCCTGAGCTGCGCGACCCTTGTCGAGGACGTGATCCTCAACCGCCGTCCTGACGCCACCGACCGCCTGCTCGAGGCGGCCGAGCGCTACAAAGGCGGCGAGGCAAAGCAGCGCGAGGTCGATCTCTCCTGGCGCGAGAAGCCGGTCGATGAGCGCCTGATCCATGCGCTGGTCCACGGCATCGGCACCTATATCGAAGCGGACACCGAGGAGGCGCGCGCCAAGGCCGCGCGCCCGCTGCACGTCATCGAAGGCCCGCTGATGGCCGGGATGAACGTGGTCGGCGATCTGTTCGGCTCCGGCAAGATGTTCCTGCCGCAGGTGGTGAAGTCGGCGCGGGTGATGAAGCAGGCCGTCGCCTATCTCATGCCCTTCATGGAGAAGGAGAAGGAGGAGCTTGGGCTGGCGCAAGGGGAGCCCGCCGGCAAGATCCTGCTCGCCACCGTCAAGGGCGACGTCCATGACATCGGCAAGAACATCGTCGGCGTCGTGCTCCAATGCAACAATTACGAGGTCACCGATCTCGGCGTCATGGTGCCGGCGCAAGTGATCCTCGACACCGCGCGCGAGAAGAAGGTGGACATCATCGGGCTGTCGGGCCTGATCACGCCGTCGCTGGACGAGATGTGCCATGTCGCCGCCGAGATGGAGCGCGAGGGCTTCGACCTGCCGCTGCTGATCGGCGGCGCCACCACGAGCCGCGTGCACACCGCGGTGAAGATCAGCCCGAACTACCACCGCAGCCAAGCCATCTACGTGACCGATGCGAGCCGCGCCGTGGGCGTGGTGTCGGGCCTGATGTCGCCCGAGGAGCGGCCCAAGGCCATTGCGCGGGTGCGCGAAGAGTATCGGAGCATGGCCGAATCCTATGCCCGCGGGCAGGCCGAGAAGAGCCGCACCTCGATCGCCGACGCGCGCGCCAACAAGCTGAAGCTCGACTGGGCGAGCTACACGCCGCCGAAGCCGAGTTTTCTCGGCACGCGCACCTTCAAGGCCTACGATCTCGGCGAGCTTGCCCGCTATATCGACTGGACGCCGTTCTTCCACGCCTGGGAGCTGAAGGGCACCTATCCCCGCATCCTCAAGGACGACAAATATGGCGAGGCCGCGCGCCACCTCTTCGACGACGCGCAGGCCATGCTGAAACAGCTCATCCAAGAGAAATGGCTCACCGCCAATGGCGTGGTCGGCTTCTGGCCCGCCAATAGCGTCGGCGACGACATCGAGCTCTATAGCGACGAGACCCGCGCAAAGCGGCTCGCCACGCTGCACACGCTCCGCCAGCAGATGGCGCGGGATGGAGCGCGCGCCAATCTCGCGCTCGCCGATTTCGTCGCGCCGAAGGAGACGGGCCGTCGCCGACTATGTCGGCGGCTTCGCCGTGACCGCCGGCATCGGCGAGGAGGACGTGGCGCGGCGGTTCGAGCTGGCCAATGACGACTACTCCAAGATCATGGTCAAGGCGCTTGCCGACCGCCTGGCGGAGGCCTTCGCCGAAGCGCTGCATGAGAAGGTGCGCCGCGAGCTTTGGGCCTATGCGCCGCAAGGAGAAGCTCACCAACGAGCAGTTGATCGCCGAGGACTATGCCGGCATCAGGCCAGCGCCAGGATACCCGGCCCAGCCCGACCACACCGAGAAGCGCACTCTGTTCGAGCTGCTCGACGCCGAGAAGGCGACCGGGCTCAAGCTCACCGAGTCATATGCCATGTGGCCGGCGGCCGCCGTGTCAGGCCTCTATTTCTCGCACCCCGAAGCCCGCTATTTCGGCGTGGGCAAGATCGGCCGCGACCAGGTCGCCGACTATGCCAACCGCAAGGGGTGGAGTATCGAGGAGGCCGAGCGCTGGCTCGCGCCCATCCTCAATTACGATCCGAAACGCATTGCCGAGGCGGCGGCATAGCGGCCGATAAGAGGCGATGCCGGCTTTCATGTGCCAAGCCAGCGACAGGATCGACGATGCGAGAACAGGCTTGCGGCCCCGATATGCGGGCCTCTAGATCATCCCGAGGATGACGGCCGCGAGAAAGCCAAACGACATGATCGCCATGATGGCGGTAACAGTGGCTGTGAGTTCCATCGGAAGCTCCTTTCCGATTGGAGGGGTCCCTTCTAGCCGTCTCGCTGAGTGTAAGAGGCCCCTCGGTCATCGCCAAGACGTTTCCTTGTTGCACTGCACAATTGCTTTGCGCCGCAAGGTCACGCCACTAAACGCGCCCGCGCGGGATTGGTTCACGGCACCTGAGCCATTGTTCAGGAGCAGCGAAACTGTTGCAAATGGGGATGGTGAGGGTGGTAAATAGGCGAATCGTCATAATCGGCCGCCTTGGTCCGGCCAACGGAAACCATAAACAGCGGCGGCACAGTTTGGCCGCTGCGGCAACACAATCCGGGCGCTGTTCTGGGCTAGTTCAGCGCTAGGGCATCGAACTGCGGGGGAAGAGCCCTGCGTCCGGAAGCGTTGCCGCTCATGAGAGGGAACTCGCGATGAAGATCGCCACCATTTTAGGCCTTGGCGTTCTGGGCATGCTTTTTACCCTTCCGGCGCAGGCTCTTACCATCTCCAACACCGACCCCGACCCTCATACCGTCACGGTCAAGACCGGCAGCGACAGCACGGAGCTGGTCGTCGAGCCGCAAATGGCGGTCGAGCCGCCTTGCGCGGCGGGCTGCACCGTCGAGCTCGAAAACGGCGAGCAATATGAGATGAAAGGGGGCGAGGAGGTCTCGATCGAAGGCGGCGTCATCTTTGTCGACGCCGTCCCGGGAAGCGACGACGACGACGATGATGATACCGCTGCGATAGGCGAAGCCGGCGAAGATGCCGAACCCCAGGACAGTGCCGAGGCTCCCTCCGACGCAGCCCCGCAAGCGCAATAAGCCTCAGAGCTGATCGCCGGCTGCAATCGGGAACTTACGCAGCAGGATCTCGTCATAGCCGTCGGCCACAAGTCCGGGCAGCGTCGCTGCCGGCCGAAAGCCGTGGCGCCCATAGAAGCGCAAGGCGCCTGGGTTGAATGAGGCGGCGCAGACCCAGAGATTCCGCGCTCCGAGCCTTAGGGCCTCCCGCTCGAACCAGGCAAGAATGCTGGCGCCAAGGCCCTGGCCCTGGAATCGCGGCAAGAGCGCAAGAAGCTCGAGATAGGGGCCTTTGAGCCAGGGAAAGCGGATGGACACCGCGCCAGCCTCCATCCCTCCGGCCTCGACACGATAGCGGGAAGCGCCCTCGCCCGAGGCGGCGAGAAATCGCGCCATGGCCTCGGCCGGATAGTCCACCACCGACCACGGGGGCATGGCCACGATCGCCTCGGCCAGGCTGGCGCAGGAGGCGGGTTCGAGCGCGACGAGGCGCGCCCGCGGAAGCTCAATGGACGGGGCCGAAAAGGGTGAAGATGTCATGGCTCTTGCGACGGTTGGACCGTGCCAGGCGCGGCGTGGCGCCGGGCCGGTTGAGGTAGCAATTGGCTGCGATCACGGGTTTTCCCGCCGCGAGCAGCTCGCTCACCGTCACGAACTCGTAGCCTTCTTCTTTGAGCTTGGGGATAGCGAGCGCGAGCGCCTCCGCGGTGTGCCGGCCCCGGCCGTTGGCGTGGGCGACGATGATGGCGCCGGGATGCACGTTGGTGAGGATCGTCTCGGCGATCGCCTTTGCCGAACGGCGCGGATCGGGATCGCCGGTGATCAAATCCCATTGAATGGCGAGCTGGCCATGATCGGCCGCGGCCGCCAGCGACGCCGCGTTGCAGCTTCCATAAGGAAAGCGCAGCAGGCTCGTGCGCTCGGGTAGCGGCTTGTCAGCGTCTGTGGGCGCTCCGCATTGTCTGGCGAGGAGGCTCTTGCGCGCGCGGATGTAAGCGGCCTCGGTCAGCACGATCTCGTCTTTCAAGCTGTCGCCGCTCAGCCTCGCCATGTCGAGATGGCGCAGGCCATGGCTGCCGATCTCGAAGTTCGGATCGGCGAGCAGCTGGGCGGTGCGTTCCTCATGGGTCTCCATCCATTTGCCGCTGGCGAAGAACGTGGCCTTCACCCCTTGCGCGCGGAGGAGGTCGACGATGCGCCCGTCATAGCCCGCGACGTCGCCGTCGGTCTCGCAGAGATCGAAAGTGAGCGCGATGAGCATTTCACCGGGGGGAAGCTCGACGCTCCTGATCGAGCCGCGCAGCTCCTGGACCACCGGCGAAATATAGGGGAGCGGCTCTTGCTTCAGCGCCGCGAGGTCGAGCTTCGTATGCGCGCGGAGCGCCTTCAGCTCGCCCGCCGTGCCGGCGAGCGCTTGCGGCGTCCAGCAGCGGTCGAGCAAACTCCGATGCTCCTCGGCCGAAGCGATGCCGAGCCCACCCGCGGCGAATACGAGGAACGCAACACTGAGGACGCGACGCATGGCCATCACCGCCCCATCACCTGGCCACGCGCATGGAGCGCGCGTTGCCCTCAAGTAGTCAAACCGCCGAACGAGGCGTCGCCTCACCTCGCGATACGGGGAGGGCCCGCTTGGGAGATCATCGGACAGTCCAGCGTCTTCTCCAGCGCGTCGACCAGGTCCTCCTCGGAGTTGGCCTTCGTATAGAGACCGTTGTTTTCATTGGCGAGGCACATCAGGTCGACCACGCTGCTTCCGCCGGTCCAGGAGTAGCCCTCGTAGCGGAAGGCGATGACGTGAACGGTGAGCTGGTCTGCCGTGAGATGGAGCTGCTTGGCCAGGTCGCAGGGCGACCCTCCACAGGTCTCCTCGCCATCGGTCACCACGACGATCACCCCCGGCTTGCTGCGGTAGTTGAGCACGTCCGCCGCCTGTTCCACGGCTGAGGTGAGCGGCGTCTTGCCGGCCGGCACGAGCGCATTGACCGCGCTCATGATGAGTTTGGCGGCGTCGGGCGTCGGCTTGAAGTCGAGCTTGACGTTGCACTGGTTGTAAGGCCCGGGACCGTAGGTGATGAGCCCGATGCGGCGGTGTGCGGCGGCGGTCGGCAAGACTTGGGCGAGCGCGGCGCGCACCTCGTCGATGCGGGCCCGCGAATTCGGGATGCCGAGGACTTGGTTACCAGACATGGAGCCCGAGGCGTCGAACACGATCATGGCGTCCTCGGTGCAAGGCGAGGGCTTTTTCTCCTCGGCGTTGGAGGCAGACAGCGTGCCGGTCACGAGACAGACTAAGGCTATGATTACAAAGCGAAAATTACGATTCATGGCAAGCCGGCTGCGGGCATACTTTACGACCATTGCTCAAACCTCCCGAAAGGCGTGCCGACTTTACCGCAAGAAACGGGAATGCGAAGGGGTTTCATGCCGCAGCCGCCCGGCTTTGCCGGCTCCACCGTCTCGCCGAGAGCCACGCCGATGCCTTGCCTGCCTCCACAGCGGGAAACCGTTGGCTTTGCTTCTATGGGGCAGCGGGCTCGACTATAGTGCCCCTTGGTGAACGGCTCTTGGGGGCAGCTCTTGGGGGGCATGGGAGCCATGGGCAAGAACCAGCACGTGTTGAGCCACGGAGAGGGCTGGGCGGTTAAGGCCGAAGGGGCTTCAGAGCCGCTTGCCACCTTCAAGACCCAGAGCGAGGCGTGGGAGAAGGCGAAGTCGATCGCCCGGAAGGAGCGCTCGGAGGCGCTTCTGCATGGCCGGAACGGCGTGATCCGCACCCGCAACACCTACGGCTACGATCCAAGCCGCAGCAAAAAGTGAGACAACCAACTTCTCCCCTAGCTAGCCGCCGCCAGGGCTTTGATGTAAAAGCCCTTTACATGAACCCCTCAGATCGCGGCTGGCGGCGGCCCCGCTCCTACCACCACGGCAACCTCAAAGAGGTGCTGCTCGAGGCCGCCCGCAAGCTGATCGAGCAATATGGGCCGGCCGGATTCAGCCTGACCGAGGCGGCGCGGCTTGCCGGCGTCAGCCCCGCCGCGCCCTATCGCCATTTCCGCGACCGCGATGCGCTTCTCGCCGAGGTCGCGCGCTCCGGCTTCGAGCGCTTCGCCGCGCGTCTCGACATGGCCTGGAACAATGGCATCCCCACCCCGCTGTCCGCCTTCGAAAATCTTGGGCGTGCCTACCTCGCCTTTGCGCGCGACGAGCCGGCAAGCTACACGGTGATGTTCGAGGCGGGGGGCGCCTCGGCCACGGCCGGCGAGACGATCCCGGCCGCCGAGCGAGCCTTCGATGTCTTGCAGCGCGCGGCTGCCGCGCTGTGCCGCTCGCTCCCCGAAAATGAGCGGCCGCCCATCAGGCTCATGAGCCTGCATGTCTGGGCGATCTCCCACGGCATCGCCACCTTGTTCGCGCAAGGCGAACTTCAGGGGCGCAAGGTGCCCATGAGTCCTGACGAGATCCTCGAAAGCGCCATGCTGATCTATTTGAAAGGACTCGGCATTCTGCCTGACGAGAAGGGTACCGTAAGTATTGAGACGTCATGCTTACAGGTTCGTTTCCGCTCCCGCCTTGCGGGGAGCGCGCGCTCCCATCGGGAGCGCGGAGGGGGCGTGAGCCGAGCGGCATGCTTCGAGTTCGACCCGCTCCGCATCCCTCCCCCACGGGGAGGGACGAGCGAGCTGCGTCTGAAACTCTGGCTCCATGCATCTCAGAGCGGTCAGTTTCCCGCCTGGAGCCATTGCAGCACGCGCTCCCAATCCGCGCGCGTGCCGTTGAAGCTGTTGCGGTCGACGCGGCCCTTGACGCCGGGCACGCTGCCGGTCGTGGTGAACTGCCAGAAGGACCAGCTTCGCTCCCGATAGATTACGTCCGGCTCGGCGGCGACCGAGCGCAGCCAGAAATGATAGTCGGTGAACTCGCCCTCGAGTATCTCGCGGTGAAACTTGGGGTCGGTGTAGATGATCGGCCGCTTGCCGGTATGCGCCTCCATGGCGTCGAGCAGGATCTTGATCTTGGCGAGCGCGGTGTCGCGCGCCACGCGGCCGGGGCAGGTCTTGGAGTGGCTGTTCCACTCCACGTCGAGCACGGGCGGCAGCGCGTCGCTGTCGGCCGGCACGTTCAGCATGAACCACAGCGCCTGCTCGTGCGCCGGCCTGCACCAATAGACGAAATGATAGGCGCCGCGCGCGATGCCGGCGCGCCTGGCCGCATACCAATTGTCGAGGAACTTTGGATCGAGATGATCGCCGCCCTCGGTCGCCTTGATGAAGGTGAAGCTGACGCCCGCTTCGCGCGCTGCGTCCCAGTCGATGTCGCCCTGCCAGTAGGACACGTCGATGCCCTGGATCGGCATGGTGTGGGCCGCCGCGACGCCGTTATGGGGCTTTGCGTCGCGTAGGGTGCGGGACAGCGCCAGGCGGCCGCCGGCGCTTGCGGCGAGAAGCGCCGACGCCACGGCCATGACCGCGAGCCCGCGACTGAGAAACATTCGGTAAGCCCCCAAACCCCCTTGCTTGCGCCGAGCCTAGCCTGCCGAGGATTAACATTTTTCTTGCCGCTTTTGGAGCGCCGAGCCTGAAGTTTCCCGCCATCCGCGCCTGACCCGAGGCCCGATCACATTTTGTGTCGGCCCTTGACTCCTTGCCCGGCGGACGCATCTATGTAAATGTGAATAACATTCACACCGAAGGAAGGACCCCGATGCACCTGGTTGCGACCTTGGATGAGTACGGGAAGCCGGCCTGGATCACAGCCATGATCCTCGGCTTCATTCTCTGGTGGCCCATCGGCCTTGGCGTTTTGGCTTATCTGATCTGGAGTGGACGCATGGGATGCTGTGGAAATAAGACGCAGTGGCGGGACTATTTGACGACTGAGGCGCGCAGATTTGGCGGCGGCATGACGGGCTTCCGCTCGACCGGTAATCGCGCCTTCGACGAGTATCGCGAGGAGACCCTGAAGCGGCTGGAAGAGGAGGCGAACGAGTTCCAGTCTTTCTTGCAGCGGCTTCGCCACGCTAAGGACAAGGCCGAGTTCGATCAGTTCATGGCCGAACGTAGAAGCGGAGTGGTCCCCTCGACGTTATAAGCTCGGAAAGCGACTCTGCGAACGAGCGACGCTTAGAGAGGCAACGACAGAAGAGGGCGCGGGATTTCGGTCCCGCGCCCTTTTCGTCATCCTGAGGTGGCCGCGTGTGGTTCGAGGCCCGGTCGTCATCCTGAGGTGCTCGGCGCGAAGCGCCGAGCCTCGAAGGACGGCCGGGCACCTCACCATGACGGCGCGGCCCTCGAAGGATGACCACCAAGACTCTGACGTCGCGTCATCCTTCGAGGCTCGCTGCGCTCGCACCTCAGGATGACGCTTCTGAGCGTGGGCGGCCTCGACGGCGTTTGGCAAGAAGCTGGATTCGATTCCAGTCGCCCAGGATCAGGGCCTCCTTCTTGGCTCGGCCCCAGCCTTTGATCTGCCGTTCGGCGGCGATGGCGTCGGTGATGCGGTCGAAATGCTCTGACCAAACAAGGGTGACGGGTCGTCGCGTGAATGTGTACCCGGGCCGTGCCCCTGTTTGATGTTCAATGATGCGACGGTTGAGATCGTCGCCTGTTGCGGTACCGATGTAGAAGGAGCCGTCGGCGCATCGGAGCATATAGGAGCATATAAACGTAGCAGCCCATTTGATAACGTTAGCTGAGGGCGCTTTCAGCGTCATCCTTCGAGGCGCGCCTTGCGCGCTCCTCAGGATGACGGCCCCTCAAACCGCGCCTCGCACGTCGGGATGACGCTACTTGCGCGGATCGCCAAACCCGCCGCCGGTCGGCGTCTTGATGATGATCGCCTCGCCCTCTTCCAGCACCGTCTGGTCGGAACTCTTGAGCCGTTCGAGTCCTCCGGTCTTGCGCCTGACCCAATTCTCGCCGGGCTGACCCTCCTCGCCGCCCACCAGGCCGAACGGCCTGACCTTGCGGAAGCCCGACAGGATGGCGCACTCCATGCGCTCAAGAACCGATGACGCGAAGCGTGCCGTCGCCGGCGCGCCATTTCCCCTTGCCGCCCGAGCCGCGCACGATCTCGAAGCGCTCCAGCAGCACGGGATATCTGAGCTCCAGCACCTCGGGGTCGGTGAGGCGCGAATTGGTCATATGCGTTTGCACCGCGGGCGCCCCGTCGAAGCCTGGGCCGGCCGGCGCGCCCGAGCAGATCGTCTCGTAATATTGGTAGCGCTCGTTGCCGAAGGTGAGATTGTTCATCGTGCCTTGCGCCGAGCCGAGCACGCCGAGCGCGCCATAGAGGCAATTCACGATGGTCTGGCTCGTCTCCACATTGCCGGCCGCGACCGGCGCCGGATAACGCGGCTTCAGCATCGAGCCCTTGGGCACGACGATCTTGATCGGGCGGAGACACCCGGCGTTCAGCGGGATGTCCTCGTCGACCAGCGTGCGGAAGACATAGAGCACGCAAGCCCTGGTGATCGGCTCCGGCGCATTGAACGCGTCGGGGGCTTGCGCGCTGGTGCCGGTGAAGTCGACGGTCGCCTTTCTCGCCTTGCGATCTATTCTGATGGCGACCTTGATGATGTTGCCCTGATCGGTCTCGACCGCGAAGCGCGCGCTTTTCAGTTTCGCGATCACGCGGGACACAGCCTCGGCCGCATTGTCCTGCACGTGGCCCATATAGGCGCGCACGGTACCAAGCCCGTAATGACGCACCATGTTGCGGAGCTCCGCCGCGCCCTTCTCGTTGGCGGCGACCTGGGCTTTGAGGTCGGCGATGTTCTGCGCTGGGTTCCGCGCGGGGTAGGGGGCTCCGGTGAGGAGCTCGAGCACCGCCTCCTCGCGAAAGCGGCCTTTTGCCACGAGCTTGAACGGATCGATATAGACGCCTTCCTCCTCGATCCGCGTCGCCTTGGGGCTCATCGAGCCCGGCGCGATGCCGCCAATATCGGAATGATGCCCGCGCGCCGCCACGAAGAAGAGATTCGGCGTCATCCTGAGGTGCGCGTCGTCGCCCTTCGAGGCTCCCCCGGACCAAAGCCGGGGTCGCACCTCAGGGTGACGGCGCGCCTCGAGGCTGGCTCTCGCCGAACACCGGCGTAACCACGGTAATGTCGGGGAGATGCGTGCCGCCGTTATAGGGGGCGTTCAGCATATAGGCGTCGCCGGGCTTGAGCTTCTCCCCCACCTCGCGCAGCACCGTCTCGACGCTCTTGTCCATTGAGCCGAGATGCACCGGGATGTGCGGGGCGTTGGCGATGAGACGCCCACGCGCGTCGAAGATGGCGCAGGAGAAGTCGAGCCGCTCCTTGATGTTGACCGAGCGCGCGGTGTTTTGCAGCGCATAGCCCATCTGCTCGGCGATCGAGACGAAGAGATTGTTGAACACTTCGACCATCACCGGGTCGGCCTTTTTGCCGATCCGCGCCTCCTTTCTCTTCGCGCTGCGGGCGAGCAGGAGATGATTGCGCGCCGTGACTTGCGCCTCCCATTCCGGCTCGACCACGACGGTCTGATGATCCTCGATGATGAGCGCCGGCCCCTGCGATGGCGTGTCCCGGCGCGAGATCGGCGCGCAGATAGATCGGCGCCGCGTGCCAGCTCCCGCCTGTGAACAGCCGCGTCAGGGCATGAGGCTTGGCGGGCGTCACGACCTTGATTGAAAGCTCAGGTTCCGCAATCGGCTCGCCGCCGCCTTTGGCCTCGACCTCGATCGCCTCGATCTCGATGTCCTTCTCCGGGCTGATGAAGCCGAAGCGCTTCTGATGCGCGATCTCGAACAGCGCTCGCATACCGCGCAGGCTTGCCAGCGGAATGGAAAGCGCGCTGTCGGTGCCGGCATAACGGAGATGGGCCTGGGCGATGATGGCTGATCGCGCCTTCATCGACGCCTTGACGCATGAGCTCTTGCTTGACCTCCATTTCGAGGGGCGCACGGATCTTGGCGAGCGTGACAAGGTTCTCCTCGTCGAGGCGCTTGAGCACAGTTCGGGTGCGCGTGGCGCTGAGCGAGGCGAGGCCCATGCCGAAAGCCGACAGCACACCCGACAGCGGGTGGATCAAGACGCTTCTGATGCCGAGCGCATCCGCCACAAGACAGGCATGCTGCCCGCCGGCGCCGCCGAACGAGTTAAGCACGTACTCCGTCACGTCATAGCCGCGCTGGACCGAGATGGTCTTGATCGCGTTCGCCATGTTCTCGACCGCGATCCTGATGAAGCCGTCGGCGACCTCTTCAGGGGAGCGGCCGTCGCCGAGCTTGCGGGCGAGCGCCTTGAACGCCTTATGCACCGCGCCGTCATCGAGCTTCTCGTTTTGCTTTGGCCCGAAAATGCGCGGAAAGAAGTCGGCCTGAAGCTTTCCCGTCATGACATTGGCGTCGGTCACGGTGAGTGGGCCTTGGCGCCGGTAGGAGAGGGGTCCCGGATCGGCGCCTGCCGAGTTGGGACCGACGCGAAAGCGCGCCTCGTCATAATGGAGGATCGAGCCCCCGCCCGCGGCGACGGTGTGGATCAGCATCATGGGCGCGCGCACGCGGGCGCCGGCCACCACGCTCTCGAAGCTGCGCTCATAGGCGCCGTCATAGTGGCAGACATCGGTCGAGGTGCCGCCCATGTCGAAGCCGATGATCTTGGCGAAGCCTGCTATCCGCGCGGTCTCCACCGCTCCCACCACGCCGCCGGCCGGTCCTGACAGGATGGCGTCCTTGCCTCTGAACAGATTGGCGGAGGTGAGTCCGCCGGAGGACTGCATGAACAGCAGCCGCGGTGCGTCGACGTGAGCACGGCGTGAACTCCCTCTCCCCGGTGGGGAGAGGGTCGGGGTGAGGGGGGGCGCAACTCTGTCTTGAAACCCCTCACCCGGCGCGCTGAAGCGCGCCGACCTCTCCCCGCTGGGGAGAGGTGAAAGGGCGGAGGCGACGCGGTCGACATAGCGGCGCAGCAGCGGCGAGAGATAGGCGTCGACCACGGTGGTATCGCCGCGCCCGACGAATTTCACGAGCGGGCTCACCTCATGGCTTGCCGAGATTTGCGCGAAGCCCGCCTCGCGCGCCAGCGCGGCCGCCGCGCGCTCATGCGCCGGGTAGGCATAAGCATGCATGAAGACGATTGCCGCGGCAGAGATGCCGTCTGCGTGCGCCGCTTGCAACGCGGCTCGGGTCGCTTCGAGATCGAGCGGCGTCTCGATGGCGCCATCGGCATGCACGCGCTCCGGCACCTCAGCGACGCGCGCATAGAGCATCGAAGGCTTCTCAATCTTGCGCGCGAAAATCTTGGGCCGCGCCTGATAGCCGATCTCGAGCGCGTCGCGGAAGCCTTGGCTCACGATGAGCAGAACGGGATCGCCCTTGCGCTCGAGCAGCGCATTGGTGGCGACGGTGGTGCCCATCCTGACGCTTGCGATCAGATGCGACAGGAGCGGGCGCCCGCGCGGGGAGCCGGCAAGATCGGCGATGCCGGCAAGCGCGGCATCCTCGTAGCTTTCCGGATTTTCCGAGAGGAGCTTGCGGGTGAGGAGCCTGCCGTCAGGCGCCCGCGCCACGATGTCGGTGAACGTGCCGCCGCGATCGATGAAGAACTGCCACTTGCCGGCGTTGCTCATCCGATGCGCTTGAGCCCCGCCGCGTAGCGCTTCCAGCGCTTGACATAGACGTCTGCCGCCCGCGCGATCATGGCCCGCACTTTCTCGTCGCTCTCGCGCACCGCTTTGGCCGGCGCGCCGACGATCACGGAATTGTCGGGGAATTCCTTGCCTTCGGTGATCAGCGCGCCGGCGCCGACCAGCGAGTTCGCGCCGATCTTCGCGCCGTTCAAGACGATCGCTCCCATGCCGATCAGGCTCGCGTCGCCGATGGTGCAGCCATGCAGCACGACATTATGACCGATGGCGCAGTCGCGCCCGATGGTGAGCGGGAAGCCGGGGTCGGTATGCAAGGTCGCGTTGTCTTGGACTTGAGAGCGCGTGCCGATCTCGATCCACTCATTGTCGCCACGCAGCACCGAGCCGTACCAGATGCTCACATCGGAATGGAGCCGCACGCGGCCGATCACTGCCGCCGTGTCCGCCACCCAGTAGAGGCCATCGGCCGGAAGCTCGGGCTTCGTCCCATCAAGCTCATAGATCGCCATGGGCTCTCCTTCCATCAACTCACGGGCCTCATGCTTCGAGACGCGCGCTTCACGCGCCCCTCAGCATGAGGGCTCCTAATCCTCACCCTGAGGAGGGCCGGAGGCCCGTCTCGAAGGGTGAGGCCCCCGTCGTGCGGCGTCACGGTCCGAGGCTGGCTTCGCTGCGCCAAGCTTACGTTCGAGCCGCGCGATCGTGCCGCGCAGTTCGCTGTTCTCAAGCTCGGCATACATAGCCGCGGCACTGGCGGCGAGTTTTGAGAGCATGGCGCGCTCGTTGGCGTCGAGGTCGGTGCCGGACGCATGGGGCCCGTAAAGGGAGACGGCAAAGCAGCGCACAGGATTGACAGCCGGCACGGCAAGCACCGGGCGGGCGAGCCCTTGCGGCAAATCTGGCCCATCTCCCTCCACATCGGGAACGCTGAACGGCGCGCCTGCGGAAAGCGGGCGAAGCAGAGCCGCGTCGGCGTCGAGCGCGCTTACCGCGCCGCCGCCCCAGCCCTTGGCGCTTTCCCCCCTTACGAACCTTTGTCCGTCCCGGCGAAACGAGGCGGCCGAGGTCAGACTGAGCCGCTGAAACGGCTCCTGCGCCAGAAGACGGTCGATCTCGGCCGGCTCCTTCGCTTTGAGCATGGCCGCCCCTAGCTCCAGCTCGGCCGCGTCGAGCGCCCGATTGAAAAAGCGGTCGGCGAGATGCACGGCGCCTTCATGCAGACGGGTGATGAGAAAGATGGCTATCGCACCGATCACCAGCCAAGCCCAGCCCGGCACCTGAAGGCTTTCCTGGATGCGTTCCACCTCATGATGGAGCAGCAGCACGGGAAGGCTGAGCGTGAGACCGAGAATGGTCACCCGGCGGAGCGGAATCGATACGCTCACGACACGCGGACGTCTTATCGCCTCGAACACGAACAGGCAAAGGATGCCATTCACGAGATAAAGCAGTCCGATAATGTCCTCCGCTGGGGTGAAGTCTCCCCACCGCGTTTCGAAGATCGTCGTCATCGAGGCGAGCTCGGCGATGAGAAATGACGGCAACCCGATCAGGCAGCCCCAGATCACCCAGCGCACCCGCTGATAGTCCTCAGGCGTCTGCGTGCGCCGCCGCACCGCCAGGATCGCGAGTGCGCCGAGGTCGACGACGAAGCCCGCGAGAATTGCGGTGCGCGTCACCGTCTCGGTGGGGTAGCCGAACGCGCTGCCGTAGGACGCAAGCAGCGCGAGCGCGAGGAGGCAGCCGACAACGGGCAGCGCCCGCTCTACTGGGCGCCATTGCGGCTCGGTCTTGTTATTGGGAACGCGTAGGACGAAGAGCAGGAGTCCTGCATATCCCGCAGCCTGCGCCAAGGCCGCGGCAACGTCCTGCGCGAGCAGCAGCAGCGGCCGTTGCTCCAGGAGCGCATAGAACGCATAGACCTGGCCGGGATTGAACCAATTCACGTACAGGAAGAAGCCCCAGCTCATCGCCGAAGGCCTGGTCCACACCAGCCACGCCGCTGCAAGCACCACGAGGATGCCGGCGATCTGGCAAAGAACGTTCACCGTGCGGACGAGAAAATTCGACGGAGGCTGCTCGGCGATTAGCGTCACCTGCTCGCGCCGGCCGGTTCGCGCCAGCGGCAAGGTCGAGCGTGACCGCCCGGCCCGGCAGCATATATTCCAGGCCGCCGAGTATGGCGAGGGAGCTGCCGCACTTTGCAAGCTCGCCGAGAGTGCAACGCATACGCTGAAGATCAAGACGGTCGCCGACCCTGATCCCGGCCCGCCACGCCGGCGAGGAGGCTTCATCGTCGAAGGGCCCGGTCACGTCGTAAATCAGCCCGTCATTGTTGGCGAAGAAGCCCAAAGAGCCGAGCGGCTGGGCGACCCTGATGAGATCGGGGACGATCATCAGGAGCCCCCACAAAGTGAGCCCGATGAGGAGAAGCCGGCTCGGGGTCATGGGGCAGGGAACCTCTCGCTCGCCCGACAGGTGTGGATAAGCTCGACGCTTCCCATTGCCAGGACTGCGTAAGCATTCCGTAATCGCGGAGTATGGCAAGGGGAAAGGTGGGAGAGACCGGGATGGCGACCGCGAAACGGAAAGGAAGCAGGCCGCAATCCGCTGAGGCGAAGATGGCGGTAAGCCCGGTGCGGCCTCCTTCCTCGACCCCTGCCGCGCTCTCGATATAGGCCGTGGTGGTCGAGGTGCCGAGCGCGGCGCCGAATGCGGCCGCGCCGGAATCGCCACGGGGATCGGGCTCGGCTTCATCGCCTATGTGGCGTTGAAGGCGCTTGCCGGGCGCTTCAGCGAGATCAACGCCGCGGTTGCCGTCATCGCCGCGGCCTTCCTGCTCAAGCTGATCTTCGCCTGATTGCCACCAGGCGTGCTAACTCAACTGTCGTCGACGTCCCAACCATGACTGGTGAGGAGCATCAAGATGCAGACCTACATTTTGCTCGTTAACTTCACAGATCAGGGCATGCGCAACATCAAGGACACGATCGGCCGGGCGCATGCTTTCGAGAAGATGGCCAAGAAGAGCGGCGCTACCATCAAAGTGCTGTGCTGGACGATCGGCCGTTACGATGTCATTGCGGTGTTCGAAGCGCCTGACGACGAAAGCGCCACCGCGCTTGCCTTTAGTGCCTCCTCGCTCGGCAATACCCGTGCAGAGATCCTGCGCGCCTTCTCCTTCGAGGAAATGAGCGGGATCCTGGCCAAGATGGTTTGAGGCCATGCGGTGGCCCGTTAATGTGACGCGCATCTCGCCCTTGTCGCGGAGGCCCCCGCTCGCTATTAGAGCCAAGCTTTGCAGTCTCAAGTGAAGAGCATGGATACCGAAGTCTCCCAGGAACCGCCGCGCCACGGCGGCAATATCATCAGCATCTTCATCACCTCGCTCAGCGCGGCCATCGTCGTCGCCGGCGGGTTCGGCATCGTGTTCCAGGCCGGCATCCTCGCGGCCGCCGCGCGGTTGGGTCTTGGATCGACGTTCGTTTGGGTGGTCAGCGCCGTCAATGCCGCGCTGACCCTCTGGCTTGCGCTGTGGACCTTCGCCCGTTCCTGGCATGTGGAGCGGCGCCTCAAGGCCGGCCTCGAAGTGGACGAGCCCAAGCTCTCGATCCTGGCCAATTTCCGCGGTTCTTGAACGAAATCTGCGCTGCAATAGGACGCGGGGCAGCCGGGCGATTCTCCGCATGCGGCCACGCCCAAAAGTCCTTATGCTCTAGGCAAAGCAACGAACTCTGGGGGACTCGGTAATGTCGATTTGGGGCAAGCTCGCAGGTGCCGCCGCGGGGCTCGCGATCGGGGGCCCGATCGGTGCCCTGCTCGGCGGCGTGGCGGGACATTACGTCATCGATCGCGACAAGGAGGAGGACGGCCCGGCGGAGAACCAGGTGGCCTTCACCGTGGGCGTCATCGCGCTCGGCGCCAAGATGGCCAAGGCCGACGGCGTCGTCACCATGGACGAGGTCAACGCCTTCAAGGAGGTGTTCAAGGTGCCCGATGGCGAGATGAAGAACGTCGCCCGCGTGTTCAATCTCGCCAAGCAGGACGTGGCCGGCTACGAGGCCTATGCCGAGCAGCTCGCCACCATGTTCAAAGGCAACCGCAAGCTGCTCGAGGATGTTCTGGAGGGCCTGTTCCATATCGCCAAGGCTGACGACGCCCTGCATCCGGGCGAGGAGCAGTTCCTGGCCGGCGTTGCCAAGCGCTTCGGCCTGACCGACACCGAGTTCGCTTACATCAAGGCGCGTCACGTCACCGCCGCCAAGCGCAATCCCTACGACGTGCTCGGCGTGAAGCCTTCGGTCAGCAACGACGAGCTCAAGAGCCACTACCGCCGCCTCGTCGCCGAGAATCATCCGGACAAGCTGATGGCGCGCGGCGTGCCGAAGGAATTCGTCGCCATCGCCACCGAGAAGGTCGCCACCATCAACGAGGCGTACGACCAGATCGCCAGAGAGCGCGGGATGTAGCGGCCCGCGCCCGCCCGCCGTGTATGATGTCATTCCCGCGCAAGCGGGAATCCAGTAACCACTGCCCTGGATTATTTGCTGGAGCCGGGGTTACTGGATTGCCCGGTCAGGCCGGGCAATGACATGACAGAAGACATGACCGCCGCCCCTGACAGTCCGCTTGCAACTCTGTGGTGCCCTTCGCCCAACGTGGAGGCGCGCCGTGACGGCCGCAAGCCCGACATGCTCATTTTGCATTATACCGGCATGGAGTCGGCGGAGGCCGCGCTCGACTGGCTGACGCGGCAAGAGTCGGAGGTCTCGTGCCATTACCTCGTCGACGAGGAGGGGCGCATCGCGCAGCTCGTCCTCGAGTCCGAGCGCGCCTGGCATGCCGGCCAGAGCCGTTGGGCGGGCGAGACCGATCTCAATTCCTGCTCGATCGGCATCGAGATCCACAATCCCGGCCACGATTTCGACTACCCGGATTTTCCCGAGGCGCAGATGCGGGCCGTCGAGGCGTTGTGTCTCGATATTCTAAGCCGCCACGCCATCCCGCCCGCCCGCGTGCTCGCCCATTCCGACGTGGCGCCGGGCAGGAAGCGCGATCCTGGCGAGAAGTTCGACTGGCAGCTTCTTGCGCGCGCAGGCATCGGACTTTGGGTCCCGTCCGCCCCGCTCGAGGGTGACGCGGGCCTCGGCCCGGGCGACGAAGGCGAAACTGTCGCCGCGCTGCAACGCGACCTTCTGGAATTCGGCTACGGCGTCGAGGTGACCACCACCTACGGCACCGGCCTCGAGAAAGTGGTCGAAGCCTTCCAGCGCCACTTCCGGACCGCCCGCATCGACGGCCGCGCCGATCAATCGACACGCGAGACGCTGGCGCGCCTGCTCGCGGCGCGGGCCGGAACTGAAGTGGCGTGACGGACAGCGCGATCCGGGCGCGGCGCGCCGCGCTTAAGCTAGTTGGTGACCTCGAAATCCATGCCCTCGAAGGTGTAGCGGGGCACTTGCGTCCAGATGCCGTCCTCCTGCACCGGGACCTTGTGCATTTTGACATTTGTGACCTCGAGCTTGCCGGTCTTGTCGTCCAGCCAGAAGTCGATGTCGTAATATTCGTCCTTGCTGCCGGGCTTGCGGAAGTCGGTGCAGGCGAAATACTGGCCATCCTTCTTCAGATGCCGGATCGGCTGGTGCATCTCGATGAATTCGAGCGGGACCATCTCGCCGGTTTTGTCGTCCTTGACCGACAAATTGCCGTTCTCATCCTTGTTGTTGGCGATGTAATTGTGGATCGCGCTCATCACATGCCAGCCGCGAACGATCTCCGCGTCGCCGGGATGCTCCGACACCGGCAGCCACCACCACGCCACGGGAAGCCGGCTCACCATCATCCAGCCGTCGCCATCGCGCTTCGGACCCTTCTGCACCCTGATATCCATCAGCGTGAGCTTGTCGCCCTCGGGCTTGAACCAGAAGTCGAGGGCGTATTGCTTCTTGGGCTCGCTTTGATCGTGGAAGATGGTGTTGGCGAACCAGCCGTAGCCCTCCATGCCGCGAGTGCCCTTGACCTGCTCGAAGACGAGGTTGAGGTCGGTGTCGAGCTTGGCGTCGCGGAACACGAAGGTGCCGTCCTTGGACCGTTCGGCGATCACCTCATCGACCCGCTTTTTCACGTCCTCCTCGGTGAAGTCCTTGGCGCCCATGGCGGCGGCGGCCTTTTTGGACGCCACGAAGTCCTGCGCCTTCTTGAGGTTGCCGGCCGGGTCTTTGAGGAAGGACTCCTTCGACGCCTCGGAGGAGAAGCAATAAACGTGTCCGTCCTCGTCGGTCCAATTCACCGAGCAGTCGGTCTTGACGTTCTGGCCTGACGCCAGCCCCATGGCGCATTGATCGTCGAACTCGCCCTTGACGGGGGCAGCCGTCATCGCCTGGCTGTCTTCCGCCGCTTGGGCTGGGAGTGCGGTGCCAAGGCACAGGCCCGCCGCTATCGCCGCGGCGCATGCCAACCCTTTAATGTCTATCATCGTCTTGATTTCCTTGGACGTTTGGGGGTTTTCTAGTTCTGCTCGTTGTTTACGCTTGGAGCAAGCGCCCGTCTGTAACCCAAGTCACCATTCTGACCCAGATCAGACCGCGCGCCATGTTACGTCACCTCTTCCCCGCCATAGCCGGCAAGCGCCGAACGGTTCCTGACCTCGATCGAGCCTCGCGAGGCGTGCACCCAGCCCATGCGCTCCCATTCGGCGAGATAGCGGCTGATCACCTCGCGCACGCTGCCGAGATCGAGCGCGAGCTGCTGGTGGGTCTTCGCCACCACGCCTTGCTCGTCGGCTTCGGCCAAGAGCCGCCGGGCGAGCCGCAAGTCGAGGCTCGCGAACGCCACTTCGTCCACGAGCATGATGAGGCTCGACAACAGGTCCCCGTAATTGTCGAGGACGAATTTGCGGAAGCGCGGGGAGGCGCTCATGAGCCGATGGAACGCCGATGCCGGCAGCGCGGCAAGGAGCACGTCGGTCTCGGCCGTGCTCTCTGCCGGGAAGGCGCTTCCGGCCATCAGGCAGGAGGTGGTGAGCACGCAGGTTTCCCCGGGGCCGACCTGGTAGAGCAGGATCTCGCGCCCGGATTCGGAGGTCTTGAACACACGCGTCTGCCCCTCGATGCACATGACATAGGCATGGCAATTCTGGCCCTGCCGGTAGGCGATGTCGCCGCCGCGCAAGCGGTTGAATTGCGTGCTGCCGAGGAGATCGCCGCGGTACTCCTCTTCGAGCTCCGCAAGCTCAGGGAACGACGCGAGCCAGCGCGAGATCAAATCTTGGTTTGGCATTGGCGGTACATGTTTGGTCATTGGCGGCACGATTGTCGGTCAACATTGCCGGCCCCGCTGCGCCGGGGATCGCGGCCCAAAAGCCTTGGGGGAGGGACCCGGACGCGGCCGGTCCACGCCTAGAATACGGGAACTGGCGGCAATGAGGCTATCAAAATGCCGTTACGAGCCGGCAAACCTTCCCTGGGGCGAGTCCAGGGGTTAAACCGCCGGGACCCGCCACTTAAGCCCTGGAAAGCGTGCGTAATCACGGTCGAGCGTGATCCACTCACAGCCCCACTCGATGGCGAGCGCGGCGAACCAGGCATCGGTGACTCTCGGTCCGCGTGTTTCGGTCCCGAGGCAGAGCCGCTTGAAGATGTCGAAATGCCGATCCCCAGGCTCTACGATCTGACAATGGGGCTGCCCCAAAAGATTGTCACAAAAGCGGAACGCCGACTCGACCGAGCTAGGCTTCGGGTAGGTACGTAAATTGGTGGTGACACGCACGACGGCAGCGAGAGCCAACGGCGAAATACCAAATCGCGTATCGCTTTCAACAACGCCGTCAAGCCACGAGCGGCAGACCGCGTGCTCAGGTACGCCTTCTCGGAAAGCGTAGATGAGGACGTTGACGTCCGGCAGGATCATTTGAAGTGTTTCATCCGCTCGACATATTCCAGGTCGTCCATCTCCTGGAGCGCGGACCCGTCAGTGATATCGATTCCCGGCCACGGACCGCCTTTCGCGTCACTGACAGGCGGCAGCACACGCTTCGCTTTGCCCTTCGGCTTGCCCACGAGAATAAGCCGCAAGCCCTCCTCGATCAGGGCGGTCAGGGTACGGCCTTCGGCGGCAGCCTTACGCTTGGCGCGCTTGATGAGCTCTTCTGGGAGCCTGACTGTCGTTCGCTCTGCCATATGTCAAGACATATGGAGTGGGCGCCTATGTGTCAACCATGGGTTCGCGGCACCCTTGACCCGCGACGGGCAAAGACCCTTATTACCCCTGTCAGCAGGCCGGATGGCCGCTCCGCCTCATGTTTTGCGTATCGGGCGGGGAGGAAAGTCCGGGCTCCATGGAAGCACGGTGCCGGATAACCTCCGGCGGGGGCAACCCCAGGGACAGTGCCACAGAAAGCAAACCGCCTCTTTAGGACCGGAGACGGACCGAGGGGTAAGGGTGAAAGGGTGCGGTAAGAGCGCACCGCGTTCTTGGTAACAAGGACGGCACGGCAAACCCCACCGGGAGCAAGACCGAATAGGGGCGGCGCGGAGCGGGAGACCGCTTCAGTCTGCTTTCAGATGAGCCGCCCGGGTTGGTTGCATGAGGTGCGCCGCAAGACGCGCCCAAGATGAATGGCCATCGCCCCGTCTTCGGGGTACAGAACCCGGCTTACAGGCTTGGTGACATGTTACGGCCGGCGCGTGGGTGACCCCCGCGCGCCGGCCTCCAATTTTTCTAGTCACCTGATGAGTTTAAAAGTGGTCCCGCTGAGTCCCAGCTTGCTCCCGCTCCCCCCTTGTGGGGGAGCAGGATCGGCAACGCCGATCCGAGGGGGGTGAGTCACGGGTCTCTGAGTTGAATCCCCCTCCCTATCCCTCCCCCACAAGGGGGGAGGGGAGAGCAAGGGGCTCGGGCGGAGTGAGAGACGTCCAGCCTCAGTTACTCGGCGGCCTCGGCGCCCTTGCGGCATCTTCTGCTGCTGCGCGGTCTCCGATGCCTTCGCGCGCGTCATGTGGTCGAGCGCACGCCGCACGCCTGCCTCATAGTCCGGATGCACTTTCTTGAAGTGCGCAAGCTGCCGCTCGGCGATCTCGTCGGGGACGCCCCACATCGCCTCGGCGACGTTGAGGAAGAGCCGCGCCTTCTGGCCTGCGTCGAACAGATTGAACAGCGCCGTGACCTGGCGGTAGTCGTCGTTGCCGTCGCGGTGATTGTAGCGCGTCGGCATCGCCTGAGATCGCAAGCGGCGGCTCGGCGAAGCGCTCGTCTTGCGACCGCGCCGTCGAACGAGTTCGGCTCGTAGATAGGCGTCCACATTGCCGGTCTCCTGCGGGAAGAACCGCATCGGCCCGTCCTTGTGATAGTGATGCACGGGGCATCGCGGCAGCGTTCACCGGCAGACCTCGTAATGCGTGCCGAGGCGATAGCGGTGCGCGTCGGCGTAGGAGAAGATGCGCGCCTGCAGCATCTTGTCGGGCGAGAAGCCGATGCCCGGCACGATGTTCGACGGCGAGAACGCGGCCTGCTCGATCTCGGCGAAATAGTTTTCCGGATTGCGGTTGAGCTCGAGCACGCCGACGTCGATCGGCGGATAGTCGGCGTGCGGCCAGACCTTGGTGAGGTCGAACGGATTGTACCAATGCTTGCCGACGTCGGCTTCCGGCATGATCTGCACCTGCATCTTCCAGCTTCGGGAAGTCGCCCGTCTCGATCGCGTGAAGAGATCTTCCTGCGTCGACTCGCGCGTGCGGCCGACGATCTCGGTCGCCTCGTCGTTGGTCCAGTGCTTGTGGCCCTGCATCGGTCTTGAAATGGAACTTCACCCAGAACCGCTCGCCCTTCGCGTTGATGAGCGAGTAGGTGTGCGAGCCGTAGCCGTTCATATGGCGCACCGAGACCGGCAGGCCCGCGATCGGACATCAGGATCGTGACCTGGTGCAGGCTCTCCGGCGAAAGCGACCAGAAATCCCACATTGCCGTCGGCGAGCGCATGTTGGTCTTCGGGTGCCGCTTCTGGGTGTGGATGAAGTCCGGGAACTTGAGGGATCGCGGACGAAGAACACCGGCGTGTTGTTGCCGACGAGATCCCAATTGCCCTCCTCGGTGTAGAACTTGAGCGCGAAGCCGCGCACGTCGCGCTCGGCGTCGGCCGCACCGAGCTCGCCGGCGACCGTCGAGAACCGCGCGATCATCTCGGTCTTGGCGCCGGGCTGCAGCACCTTGGCCTTGGTGTATTTCGAGATGTCGCCGGTGATCGTCAGCGTGCCGTAGGCGCCCCAGCCCTTGGCATGCACGGTGCGCTCGGGGATGCGCTCGCGGTTCTGGTGCGCGAGCTTCTCGATGAGCTGGTAGTCCTGCAGCAGCACCGGCCCGCGCGGGCCGGCGGTGATCGAATTCTGGTTGTCGGCGACCGGCGCGCCGGCCGTCGTGGTCAGTGTTGGTTTCTTCGACATGACTGTTCGCTCCTCGAAAAGAAGGGGATCGCCGAGAGTGCGGACCTTGAGTGCCGGGCTCAGAAGGGCAAATCGTATTTGCCTATCGGCACGATAAGCGGAG
>CAWANV010000016.1:0-14779 GCA_963783455.1 uncultured Alphaproteobacteria bacterium | reverse complement strand
ACAGTCATGCTCTACGCCGCCATAAAGGCGCTGCTCTCGGGCGTCATCATTGCGACGGTCTCGGAGGTTGCCAAGCGCAACCCGGCCATCGGCGCCATCATCTTGTCATTGCCCCTGATCTCGATCCTCGCCTTCATTTGGCTGTGGCGAGATACGAACGACACAGAGGGAATCGCCTCGCTCGCGCAATCGACATTCTGGTTCGTGCTGCCGACGCTGCCAATGTTCCTGGTGCTGCCCGCGCTGCTCCGCGGGGGCCTGGGCTTCTGGGCCGCTCTTGGGTTCTCTTGCCTGCTGACAATATTGCTTTACGCCGCGATGGTATGGGCGCTCGGCAGGTTTGGCGTTTCGCTCTAGCGGGCTTTAATCGACGATGTGGTTGAGCAGTCGATCTCAAGATCGGCGAGCTTGAAGAGAGCGGTCTTGACGCACCAATCCTCGCGGCGCCCGCGCCATGGCCGCGCATAACCTTCCCTAATCAGGATGCAGGCGGCGTCCTCGCCGTTGACCAGAAGATGGACGAGCAGGCGTCCGTATTTGTCGCGCTCGGTCGGCGGGTCGGGGCTGAACGCGACCGGACCGGATTGGATCAGCGCCTCGAGTCTGTGCTTGGTCAGTGTGCCCAGGCGGCGTTCGGCGTCGCATTGAGCCCTGTGGATCTCGGCGGCGTCGATGCCGAGAAGGCGGTAGCGCTCCTGGTCGGAGTGGACGGTATCGCCATCGATCACGGCGAGCGCGCGCTCATCGGCGGGGAGGGCGTCGCGGCCGATCATGGCCAGCGCGGCGGCAAAAGATGCCAAAGTTGCGGTCGCTATCGTTACCCTCATAACGGGTAATAATAGCATTAAACCCGTATAGGTTGAATGCCTCCGGCATGCTCGCGCGTCTTAAGTCGTAACGCCTGTGGGGCAGCTCTGTTGGCGGGGCGCAGCTTTGGTGGGCCACGCGGATGTCCGAACTGCGCGTTGGGGTGGCCGCGTTCGTCTAGTTCAGCGTCAACACGTCTTCACCCGAGCAATCTGCCTGCGCCCTTGCGCGCGCTGCCATAAGAGCCTGCACCAGGGCGGCATAGAACTTCTGAATGTCGATGACCCGGCGGCTGCGACCGATATGGTTCTGGATCAAACCGTGCGCGATGGCGCGCGCCTCCGCCTCCCTGTGAATCTCCAACGCCTCCTGGTCCCTCACCAGTCGCATCAGCGTCTCAGCTTGGTCGTTACGCATCGCTTTGTCCCCTCACTAGGCTCCCCCATCCCGCTTGCAGCCTGACAAAGGAAAAGGGCAGGCGCGAGGCATTAGGCTCGCGTCAGGCAGGGAACCTGGCCCAAGGGAAAGCGTTTCTCTTGGAAACGCATCCGCGGGAGGGGGGATCTCCACAATGGAAGCCGACACACAGTTCTTCATGGTTTGGGCTCACCGCGGCGCCGAGAGCATCTTTGGGCCCACGTCCAAGCCGGTCATCCGCAACGGAGCGTTTCTGTGTTTCGACAATGAGGAAAGAGCGCGCTCCGAGTGCGACCGGCTAAATGCCGGCCTAGGCGCTGCCCATGTGCACTACACGGTCAAGCCGGCTCATGCTCAGGCGCTCAAGAAGGCCGCCGAGGACTTTTCGCTTCACCCAACGCTCTCAACCTCGCCGTGCGCCGCTTTGGCAGGGCGGCGCACGGCCCGTTGGTTAGCGCAGCGTTAGCACGAAGGCCTTGAGAGGGCCGACTTAAGTCCCTGATTGAAATGGTGCCGTCGGGTAGGATTGAACTACCGACCCCGTCATTACCAATGACGTGCTCTACCACTGAGCTACGACGGCTTAGAGAATCGGCCGAGGCCTCGAAGGTGGCTAGCCCGCTCCCCGAGTAGGCCTCGCTTTTTCGGGCGCGACCCTGCCATAGCGGGGAAGGCCGTGCAAGGCGGAGGGCTCCTCGACCTCCCCACTCTCTTGTCATTGCCCGGCTTGACCGGGCAATCCAGTAACCTCTGCATCAGCCCATTACGGAACGCGGGGGTACTGGATACCCGCTTTCGCGGGTATGACGATTCCGTTTTGACAGACCCCAGCCCCCAAGATGTAGGCATGATATAAAGACTGTTCGAGTAGGGTGCCGCGCTGATGACCCGCAAGCCGAAGGCTGAGCCAGGACAGAAACAGGCCAATAGCGATAAGCGCCGTGCCCGGCTCGGGCAGGAGCTTCGCACCAACCTGTTGAAACGCAAGGCGCAGGCCAAGGCCAAGGCAAGTTCCGCAAGGGATGGCGATGAGGGGAGACAGAGCTAAGCCCGCGGGAGTAGATTGGACTGTTGGCCCAAGCCTGACGGGGGCGGGGCCGATGAAGACGGGGGTCTTCAGACTGCGCGACGGGGGCAGGGGCGCGAGGGAGTAACAAGGCCATGGACCGCATCCGCATTGTCGGCGGCCAGCGCTTGAACGGCACCATACCTATCAGTGGCGCCAAGAACGCTGCGCTGCCCTTGATGATTGCCAGCCTTCTCACCCGCGAGACGCTGACGCTGCACAACGTTCCGCGTCTTGCCGACGTCAACCTCCTTGCCCGTATTCTCGGCAATCACGGCGTCGACGTGACCATCGCCGGCAAGAAGTCGGGCCAGCGCACGAGCGACGGCCAGACCTTCAGGCTCACCTCGGCGGAGATCGTCGACACCACGGCGCCTTACGAGATGGTGGCGCGCATGCGGGCGAGCTTCTGGGTGCTGGCGCCCTTGCTGGCGCGCTGCGGCCGGGCCAAGGTTTCGCTGCCGGGCGGGTGCGCCATTGGCACGCGCCCTGTCGATATGCACCTGACCACGCTCGAGGCGCTTGGCGCCGAGATCGAGCTCGAGGGCGGCTATGTCATCGCGCGGGCGCCCAGAGGCTTGACCGGCAACAAGATTGCGCTCTCCAAGGTCTCGGTTGGCGCCACCCATAATGCCTTGATGGCGGCGGTGCTGGCCCGCGGCGAAAGCTTGATCGAGAATGCCGCGCGCGAGCCTGAGGTCGTCGATGTCGCCAACTGTCTCGTCAGGATGGGCGCCAGGATCGAGGGGATCGGCAGCGCGGCGCTGTGGATCCAAGGAAGAGAGACCCTCTACGGCGCCGAGCATACCGTCCTTCCCGACCGCATCGAGGCGGGGACCTACGCCATGGCGGCGGCCATCACCGGCGGCGACGTGCTGCTGGACGGGGCCCGCGCCGACCTGTTGCAGGAGGCGCTCCAGACCTTGCGCTCGACCGGGGTCGAGATCGAGGAAAGGCCGACCGGCATCAGAGTAGCGCGGAACGGCGGGGGCTTAAGCGCCGTTTCGGTGGAGACCCAGCCCTTCCCGGGCTTCCCCACGGACTTGCAGGCCCAGTTCATCGCGCTGATGTGCATGGCCAACGGCACCTCGCAGGTACGCGAGACCATCTTCGAAAATCGCTTCATGCATGTGCAGGAGCTGGCGCGGCTCGGCGCCCGCATCGAGCTCAAGGGCGACACCGCCCTCGTCACCGGCGTCAGCGGCTTGCGCGGCGCGCAAGTCATGGCGACCGATTTGCGGGCCTCGGTCTCGCTGATCATCGCCGGGCTTGCCGCGCAGGGCGAGACGGTGATCGACCGCGTCTATCACCTCGACCGCGGCTTCGAGCGCATCGAGGACAAGCTCGGCCAATGCGGCGCCCAGATCGAGCGGCTATCGAGCTGAGGCTTTGCCGAAGTTGCCAGTTTCATGTCAGGCCAGAGCGTGCTAGCCCATGCCAGAAAGCTCTGCCCCGGTTGCCATGGAACAGCTGAAACTCATCGCCCTCGACGAGGAAGATCTCGCCGTCGTGTCCTCCCTCCTGCAGGACGCGGTGCTGCGCGTCGCCGACATGACCTATGTGCCGGGGCAAAAGCGCTTCGCCGCCGTGCTGAACCGCTTCGATTGGGAGAAGGCGACGCAAAAGGGCGGCAAGGACTATCGGCGGCGGCGGACGGCGCTCAGAATTCGACCGCGTGTTCGGCGCGCAACTGAAGAACGTGAAGCCCGGGCCGAGCGAACGGGTCTTGTCGCTGCTTGCCGTCCGTTTCGAGCCGGCGGAGACTCCGGGCGGCTATGTGACGCTCACCTTCTCGGGCGACGCCTCCATCCAGCTTAAGGTCGAGTGTATCGAGGCCGAGCTCAGGGATTTGGGCCCCGAGTGGCGCACGCGCTGCAAGCCTGAGCATCCGGGCGACGAGCCCGGCGCGGGCAGCGAGCCCGGCGCGAGCGGCTCCTAACGCCCGCGCCATGGCCGTGTGGCTTAAGACTTCCGACCCTAATTTCGAGGATCGCTTCAAGGCGCTTCTCGCGCAGAAGCGCGAGCAGGCCGCCGACGTCGACGATAAGGTCGCCGCCATCATCGCGCGCGTGCGCGCCGAGGGCGATGCAGCCCTGATCGATCTCACCCTCGCCTTTGACGGCCTCGACCTGCGCAAGGTTGGCATCAGGGTCACGCCAGCCGAGATCGAGGCGGCGCGGGCCAAGGTGGACCAGAAGACGCTTCAAGCGCTTAAGCTCGCCCATGACCGTATCCTCGACCATCACCAGCGGCAGCTGCCCAAGGACGACCTCTATAGAGACGCGCTCGGCGTCGAGCTCGGGCAGCGCTGGACGCCGGTCGCTTCCGCCGGGCTCTATGTTCCGGGCGGCACGGCGAGCTATCCGAGCTCGGTCTTGATGAATGCCCTGCCGGCCAAGGTCGCCGGCGTTCCCCGCATCGCCATGGTGGTGCCGGCGCCGCAAGGAGTGCTCAACCCGCTGGTGCTGGTGGCGGCCGAGCTTGCCGGGGTGAGCGAGATCTATCGCGTGGGCGGGGCGCAAGCCATCGCCGCGCTCGCCTACGGCACCGACGAGCATCCCTCCGGTCGTCAAGATCGTCGGCCCCGGCAACGCCTATGTGGCGGCGGCCAAGCGCCAGGTGTTCGGCCAGGTCGGCATCGACATGGTGGCGGGACCGTCCGAGGTGGTGGTGATCGCCGACCGAGACAACGACCCGGCCTGGATCGCTTCCGACCTGCTCGCCCAGGCCGAGCACGATACGGCCGCGCAAGCCATCCTCATCACCGACCATGAGGATTTCGCCCGCGCCGTCGCCGACGCGGTCGAGGCCGAGCTGGCCGTACTGCCTAGGGCGGAGATCGCGCGCGCGAGCTGGCGGGATTTCGGCGCCGTCATTCTGGTCGCGAGCCTCGACGAGGCGCCCGCACTCGCCGACCGGCTGGCGCCGGAGCATCTGGAGATCGCCACGCGCGATGCCGACGCAATCGCCGCGCGCATCCACGATGCCGGCGCCATCTTCATCGGCCGTTACACGCCGGAGGTGATCGGCGATTATGTGGCGGGCACCAACCACGTGCTGCCCACGGCGCGGAGCGCGCGATTCGCCTCAAGCCTCGGCGTGCTCGATTTCATGAAGCGCAGCTCGATCCTCAAGCTCGACGCCGACGCTCTCGCCGCGCTCGGGCCTTCGGCCATGATTTTGGCCGAGGCGGAGGGGCTGGACGCCCATCGCCGCTCCGTCGCCATCAGGCTCAATCGCCGAGACTAGGCCATGACCGTCGCGGACGAAGAAGACGCGCAGCAAACATGGCCCGAAGCAGCGCGCCTCATCGAGGTGACGCTGGACGAAGCCTCGATCGGCCGCAACAACGCCGAGGTCGAGCACGAGCGCGAGGTCGCCATCTTCGATCTCTTGGAGAAGAACCGCTTCGCGCTCGAGGCCCACGAGGCCGGCCCCTATACCTTGCGTCTGTCGCTCGTTGACAACCGCCTCGTGTTCACCGTGGGCGATGTCGAGCGCGCGCCGATCACCCATGTGATGCTGTCGCTGTCGCCCTTCCGCCGCCTGGTGAAGGACTATTTCCTCATCTGCGAGAGCTACTACCAGGCGATCAAGACCCAGCCCGCCGCCAAGATCGAGGCCATCGACATGGGACGGCGCGGCTTGCACGACGAAGGGAGCCGCCTGTTGCAAGAGCGGCTCAAGGGCAAGATCGCCGTCGATATCGCCACCGCCCGCCGCCTGTTCACGCTTGCTCTGCGCGCTCCACTGGAAGGGCTGATGGTTTGGGGGAGGGGGCCAAGGCGCTTCAACTGGCGCAAGGCTTCGCCGTCGAGGTGGATATTGGCCGACGCCGGCCGACGCCCGACCGACGGCAGAAGCGAGCAGATTTTGGATGCCTACCGCGCGGTGCGCGACGGCCTGTTCCGCAGGATCAAGCAGCGCTTCCCGCTGATGGGCGCGGCGAGTGTTTAGGGCCTCTGCTTTTGACCGGGAGCAGTCATTACCTCGGACGCCCGACATTGCCCAAGGCGTCAAGCGATGGGAGGACCGGCTCCATCAGTTCCTTCCACGAAATGCATCGGCCCGTCTTCGGATTGACCCAATAGCCTTGGGGACAAGGTCCTCCGGCCGCAGGCGGTTGCTGCTGCTGAGGAATGTAGCACTCATATGTGCCATCGCGATTGATACTGATCAGATACGAAATCGGCACCGTATTGCGCCGCGCAGACCTGGTGGCCATCCGCGACGGTGGGCTGGAGGCAGCGTTTGTTCGCCTCATCGAAATACAATCCAGCTTGGCAGGCGCAGAAGAACTCGCCGTTTGGCAATTGCCGCTGCGCATAAAAGCCGGGACCAAAATCGCTGCGACATTTCTCACTACCTTCGGCCAGGATCTCTTGCTTCGACTTGCGCCGCTCGCAGGCCGTTTTCGCGGCATTCCAATCGAAGCCCTTTTCGCAGAAGCACTCAAACGTGCCGTCAGCGTTTTGCTTCTTTGCAAACGCCGGAGCGCCGAACTCACTGCGGCAAATCGCAGTCCCCTCGGCGAGTATCTCGGCCTTCGTTTTGCGCCGCTGGCATTGCTTGCCAGAGGCATCGAACTCAAATCCTTTGGCGCAGGAGCAGTCGAAGGTGCCATCCTTGTTCTGCTTCAGGGCATAAGCCTGCTCTCCGTAGAGCTGTCGGCAACTTTCCGTCCCCTCTGCCAAAATCTGTTCCTTTGTCTTGCAGCGCTGCGCGTGCTCGTCGAAGATGGCCGGCCTCTGGCACTCGCAGTTGAACTCGCCGGTCTTGAGTTTGGTCGCGTACGCCTCTTGGCCATGCTTGGCACGACAGGCTTCGCTCGCACTCGCGAGTTCTTCCTTACGTTTCCGCTCCTTGCAGGCGTCACGCCCTTGTTTGAGGCTGACGAGGGTTTTGCGATTGGCACCCGATCCAAGCTCGGCAATCAAGCCGTCAATTGCCGCAAGATCACAGGCGGCGACGGCCGCTTGTGCCCGCGCTTCGACTTCCAAGGTCGCGTTGATCTCATTAGACGCTAACGAGGCCTCTTCGTAGATTTTGCACCGCCTGAGATCTTGCTGCTCAAGGCTTGCGACCAACTGACCAATGCGGGTCTTGGCTTCGTCCAGCTTGCCCGCTCCCTTTCAGCGCAGCGACGGCCTGGAGTTCCTTTGTTGCCGACGAAAGAGTGTCCACAAGCTTCGCCGCTTCGGATTTTTTAGCGGTCATAGCCGCGTGCGGCTGTTTCACGTCCTCGAGCTGACCGATATGGGATCGGAGGCGCTTGACGTCGCAGGCGGCGATCGCTTCGTCGACCTTGGCCAGGCCCGTTGCAACTTTGCGCGCCTTCGCCAGCGCGTTTTCGATCTCCGCGAGGACCTCCTTGCATTGTCCCTGCCGCGGCAGAGGACCAAAACGATTGAGCGCTTCCTCGAGACGTTGAGCCGCCTGGTCGAACTTCCCGTCGCTGTAGAGCGTGCGTGCCGAGGCGAGGTCCGACTGCGCCGAATTGAGCGCTTGAGCCATGGTCTCGAGTGTTTCAGCGAGTGAAGCTAAGGCCGCATTCTGAACCTTGCGCAGCTTCTGGGCGGTCTCGCTCCAGCGGCTCGCGTCGCATGTGCGCCGCGCCGCTTCCGCATCTCCGGCAAGACCGGCGGTAGCCGATGCGATTCGCGCTTTCGCATTGGCCACCTCGGGCGCGATTGCGGGGCACCGGGAAACATCGATGTCTGCCAGAATGCGCTCGGCATCGCCGAAGCTATCGCTGGCGATGAGGTCCTTCGCCGCAGCAAGCTTGGCGTCTTCGGCGGCGCAGCGGACGGCCTGCTCGGCTGCCTTCCTCGCCTCTGTCGCGGCCGTATCGCTCTTCGGCTAGAGCTTCCCGATCGCTAGGCTCCGGCGGCTTCTCTTCGCCGGGAGCGCTCTCGGCTGTTTGCGGCGGCTTTGGCGTCGAGAGGTCGACCGGCAGGACCGCGCTTGTAGACAGGAAAACGCCTGACGTATCCAAGCTTCCATTGGCCAGATAGGCCTCGTCGACCGTGACCGCTTCGCTCTTCACTCCATCGACCTCTGCTCCGAGCGTGATGGACATTGCCGGCGAAGCCCGCATTGCCACGACAACGAAATCGCCCTTCTCGTCGGCCTTTGTGACCTCGCAGCCCACTACCTGCTCACCCCCGGTGACGCTCACGCTTATTGTGGCGCCGCCGCATTCGGGACAAGGAACGCTATAGCCGCGGTTCGTGTCGCGCACTGAGCCGTGGACCACCACAACAGAAACGTTCTTTAGCCCCTCTTTGATCTTCCGGTAGTGATCGTAGGCTTCCGTGCGGGCGCTGCCGGCTTCACCGAACGCGCCATGGCGGGCGGCATAGGAGGCGGCATAGGTACTGACGAGGCGGGCGATGCCGTACCGGTCGCGCTCGTTGCGAAAAGCCGTCAGATTGAGCCCGGACTGCCGCTCGATATGCTGCAAGACGGCGTTCGCCGCACAGCGTCCGGTGTAGGCCGGCGCGCTGGTGAGCCGAGCCACTTTGTTGTCGATCTCGTCGATGACGCTACGGGCCTCGGCCATCAGCCCGGGTATTCCTTTGCCGCTGTCTCCGCTGAATGGGACGTTGTAAACATCGGCAATCGGATGCGTGTTGCCCGCCACAAGTTCGGGAACGGCATAGCCGATGCCGCGAGCGGACTGCATCAGATTCAGGCTCTCCTGCGCTCCGTACCGTCCACCACCGTCAGGCGCACCTCTGACGAATGTTCCATCGGCCCAGAAGTGCAGCTGGTCCTGGGGGCCCGGCTCAATCTGCTGGTAGATGTCCTTCCACGGTGCAACTCCTAGGCCCAAGGGACACAATAGAGTGTTCGGAATTTCCCTCGCGGCCACCTCCGCCTCACGGTAGCGGTCGCTGCTTTGGCTGCCGAGGGGGACGCCTGGTCCGAAGCAGTAGCCGGCGCGCGCCTTCAATTTCTCGCCGAGCGCGTTGACCGCCGCGAGCGTTTCCTTGGCGACCTTCGCATAGGCGGCAACGATGTCGCCAAACAGCGACACCATCGGGACCTTGCTGTCGGAGGCGGCGCCTGCGAGCGTTTCCATCACGTCGAACAGAGCGGCGATCTTGGCAACCGAATCGTCGGTCTGAAAGGCGCCGACCACAATTTGCGCCGCGTCGATGACCTTCGTGTTCTTGTTGATCTCCCGGATCTTGTCCTCATGCTCTTTGAAGCGGTCGATCCAATGCCCGGAAAATCCCCATTCCTTCGCCTTGTCGGTCCACGGTGTCTCGGGATCGGCCTCGACCTCGCGCACGAGTCCCAGAATTGACTTAAGGCGTCCCTGGCCTTTCTCGAGGATGCCGTTGAGCCCGTCGACGATTTCCTTCGATTGGCCGTTGGTGAGATCGACATAAGCTTCATACGCCTTGTAGAGACGCGCATAGCGCGACTGGATGTAGGCGCTGACGTATTCAGTCGTCTCCTGGCTCGGGTCGTTCAGCCACTCGTGAACTTTCTCCTGCATGAAGGCCGAGTCGCTTTGAAAGCGCTCCTGCTCTTCTTTCGGCAGTGTCGGCAGAATTTGCTCTCGCGCCTTCTCCGCGACGAAGGCGTCGAAGCCCTGCTCGAGGTCATCGAACGGTTGCCTGAGCTGTTGCTCGACCTCCTGCTGCGCGGCTTCAAACGGCGCGCGCACCTGCTCGATCAGCTCATCCTTGTACTCGTTGCATTTGAGAGCGAAGAGCTTCTTCGGGCTAAAATAAATGCCGCGAAAGCCGACCTTCTTGACGCGCAGCGCAGCCGGCATGCGCTCCCAGGCCTCGGCGCATATGTCTTCGGGGAGAGTGACGCTGACGGCCGGTTCGTCGGCAGCTCGCCCTGGTGTCAAGCCAGCAAGAGCGAAGGCCAAAAGCGCGCCGGCAAATAGATACGCGTGTCCGCTCCAGGCGGCCAAACCTCTGCACCTGCTGATCACTGGCTTCGCCATCGGAAGCCTCTGGGCGTGCTAGGTTAGATGAGGCTTAGATCATACTCTCGAGCAGGCGCCGAGTCAGTACGTCTGCCGGTCAAGTCTGCAGCAATTTCCGTTCATCATCGGGAGCTGCGCGGAGGCTGGAATGGGGGCCCTGACTAGGTTGCCCGTTGCCAAACTTATCCCCGCGCTCCAAACCTCGCTTAAACTCCACCCATCCCTTCCCCATGAGGGATGCGTGACCTAGGACCGTCCTTGTCATGTGGGGGAGGGTGCGGCGCCTGAGGTGCCGGCGGACACAAGGGGCCCGAGACAAAATGGCAAGCCCCGCGACCGCCGGCCGGCTAACGGACCAGCCTCAGGGGTCCTAACTCGCGGCCGCCTGGCCTGCGACAAGCCAGGTCAACTCCTTCGCGTGCCCCTTTCGGATGCGCGCGGGAAACAGAGGTAAGGCGTCGCGGCATGGGCCTCAATATCGTCGCGCGCGGGGCGCCCATAAGGCTGCCCCCAAACTGCAGTGGACGCGGCCTTCGGGCGCTCCGCGCATCCCTCCTTCCTCGCGGGCTTCCGCCCGGCGAGAAATTTTGGCGCGCCCGCAATGTGCGGACTCACGTAGGGTGGGCAACGGCTTGTCCGTTGCCCACGCGGAACGAGTCACGGTGGGCACGCTTCGCTTTGCCCACCCTACGCTCCTGCTGGGCGCAATGATCGATCTGATCGTGAGCCTATCGCCGGAAGCCCACCACAAGGCGCTTCAACTGGCGCAAGGTTTCGCCGTCGAGGTGGAATATTGGCCGACGCAAGACCCGACCCTGACCGACGGCAGAAGCGAGCAGATTTTGGATGCCTACCGCGTGGTGCGCGACGGCCTGTTCCGCAGGATCAAGGCCCGCTTCCCGTTGATGGGGGGTTCATGCCCGCTTCTGACCCAAAGCGGACTTCGCGGCGACGCTGCCGGCGCTCGCGTCGGCATTGAGACCCACAATGACTACGAGGGAAGTTGCACTCCCCTGCACCGCTTTGCCACGGCCATTCTTAGGGAAAAGCTCTGGCGAAGACCAAGTATTGTTGAAAATATACTGTAGAAAAAACGTCGCTAGAATTGACCTCATTAAAATGTTGGCGCGCAAATATTTAATTCAACGCTTGTATATATCCCGCAAGTGGCGTATGTAATATAATCGATTTGGATGATTGTCATTCAAAAGCTAAGTATTTACGTGATCGGAGAAAAAAATGGAAAATTCAACCGCAACGAATTCGAACAGCGCACCCCAGAATACTGACCAGAAAAGCGTCGTTATGAAGGAAATCTGCTCCAAGTGGAGCAAGTTTTCAGAGCAGGACGTCGCTGCGATGAAGGGCAAAGCCGATCTCGTGTCGCAGGTCGTGACCAAGTACGGCCTTCCCCAGATCCAAGCCCAAAGTGAGGTCGACGCCCTGTTAAAGGGCCGTCAGATCGGTGCGGGCGCCTAGATAACGATCCCTCCGAGGCTGCCGCATTTAGGGGTGGCCTCGGGCGGTTACTCCCGCATCGTTGTCCTTACAAGAAGACCTGAGATGCCGCAGAAACTGACAAAAACGCTCGCCAATTTGCTGGCACGCCGACCCTAGACGTGACGGTAAAGACTACCGTGCCAACTCCGTGCACGCCCCCTTTTCCGAACATCTCAGCACGCCGAGCAGCATTCACGCTCGAGGCCCGTGGCTTTCCAGCCTGCGAAAAATCGCCTGTGCTTTAACCCCAAGAGGTATTTCATGACCGCCACCCATAATCCCCAAGCTGCTGCTGACCAGGCCCGCGCCGCCTATCGCCACATGACAGACCAGCTCGGTCACCTCGGTCTCGACACCGCCGTTCCGGAGGGCGTGCGCGCCCTTGCCGAGAAAACCGTGGCGCAGACCCGCGAGGCCTATGACCGCTCTTTGGATGCTTTCGATGCATCCTTAACGACGTTCGAGAGGTCCTTCGACGCTGCCGGCCAAGGTGCTGCCGTGTTCAACCGCAAGATCGTCGACATCGCCCGGCGCAATGTCGATGCGAGCTTCGACTTGGCCAAGAGCCTGGCGGGCGCCAAGAATCTCGCCAACATCGTGGAGCTGCAAGCGGCCTTTTGGCGTAAGCAGTTCGGCGTATTGACGGCGCAAGCAGAGGAAGTCCGCGCGGTGTCGACGAAGGTGACGGCCGATGCGGCCGAGCCAATCAAGTCACAAATTGCGCGCGGTGCGGATGGGGCGATGAAGGCGCACTAGCTTCGCGCTGTCGCGCGTAGCGATGATTTCATCCCTCGTGTTTGAGGCGGTCCCCTTCGATGACGATGCGGACGACCAATAAGACTGTCACGTTCCGTCGGCCTTTCTGCCTAAAGGGCGTCGATCGGTTGCTGCCGCCTGCGGACTATCGGGTGATGATTGACGAAGAACTCATCGAGGGTCTGTCCTTTTCGGCCTACCATCGGGTTTCGACGGTCATCTTCGTCCCGGGGCCGTCTGGATGCGCGGTCGAGATGGTTACCATCGATCCTTTGGATCTGCAGGCCGCTCAGGATCAAGATGGCACGCTCAGCATGCGCCACGAAATGGCGCTGAGGCGGGAGGAACAAGATGAATGCCGCTACCATTCTGAAGTTCAAAGGTAGTGGTGTCGTCACCACTACCGCAAACAAGTCGTTGCTTGATATCGCAAAGCTGCTCGCGGAGCACGGCATTGGCTGCATCGTTATCGTGGGAGACGACGACAAGATCGCGGGCATCGTGTCGGAGCGCGATCTCATGCGGGCGATCGGCCAAGCCGGCCCCAAAGTCTTGAACGAGCCAGTCTCGGACTTCATGACCAAGAATGTGGTCACGGCGCGGGAGGCCGACACGAGCGAGCGGCTGATGTCGGAAATGACGGTGCACCGATTTCGCCACGTGCCCGTGGTGGAGCTGGGCCGCCTGATTGGCCTCATCTCCATCGGTGATCTGGTCAAGATGCAGATCGCGGACGTCGAGATGGAAGCGGCCGCGACGCGGGAGTACGCGGGCTAGTTTGCTTTTTGAGTAACCTGGGGAACTCGCTCGAATTCAGGACAGGAGACCGATGTCCGCTTCTAGTACAGCTGAGCGCATATTGTCATGATGGACACAGCCTCGCCGAAAATCGCTCAGCTTGTTGCTGATGCCAGGACTGAGCTAAAGCGTCTCGGAATCGATACCGAAGGCAAACGCTCTGATGAGCTTTTGAACATGGCGCGTGAGCAGAGAAACAATTCTGCGCAACTCCAATCGCAGGCTAGAGGCGACCGCAACGCGGGAGTACACCGCCTAGCCTCGGCTGCAACACATGAGAAAGCTTCACAATGAGACAATTGCACGAACAAAAACCTTCCAGGCATAGCTTCATCACCGGGAACGTGGTGCGCCTCAGCAAGCGCTTTCCAGCGCGGAAGGCTGCGCCTGGGCCATACCATGTAGTTGCTCAACTGCCGGAGCGGGATGGACAACTCCAATACCGCATAAAAAGCGGCTGTGAGCCCTTCTACCGCACCGTTAAAGAAAATGAGCTGGAGTCTGACGTGGAGGACGGTTACCAGCCGCCGCATCCCACTCTAGTGCCCCCGGAGTCCGGCATCCCCCAGTTTGGGCTCCGTATACAGCATAGCCCCATAGTGACATGAGACGATTATGCCCGGGCCCCGCGGCAGAGAAGCCCCTGCTGCCGCAGTTCAATCGTTGTCTCTTCCGATAGGCGATAGCGGCAGGGCCTGGCAGCTTTTCAATGCGATCTGGGGAGAGCAAGTTCGTTCCTAGCGCCTGTCGGCCTGAACGGGCGCACTCGTTCGATATCCGCTTCTGGCACAAAGCCGAACCGCCTCAACAAACTTATCCCCGCCTCTCGCGCCTCGCTTAAACTCCATTCATCCCTTCCCCATGAGGGATGCGTGACCTAGGACCGTCCTTGTCATGTGGGGGAGGGTGCGGCGCCTGAGGTGCCCGGCGGACACAAGGGGCCCGAGACAAAATGGCAAGCCCCGCGACCGCCGGCCGGCTAACGGACCAGCCTCAGGGGTCCTAACTCGCGGCCGCCTGGCCTGCGATAAGCCAGGTCAACTCCTTCGCGTGCCCCTTTCGGATGCGCGCGGGAAACAGAGGTAAGGCGTCGCGGCATGGGCCTCAATATCGCCGCGCGCGGGGCGCCCATAAGGCTACCCCCAAACTGCAGTGGACGCGGCCTTCGGGCGCTCCGCGCATCCTTCATCCCTCGCGGGCTTCCGCCCGGCGAGAAATTTTGGCGCGCCCGCAATGTGCGGACTCACGTCAGGGTGGGCAACGGCTTGTCCGTTGCCCACGCGGAACGAAGTCACGGTGGGCACGCTTCGCTTTGCCCGCCCTACGCTCCTGCTGGGCGCAACCGTTCGCTCGTCATGCCCGGACTTGATCCGGGCATCCACGCCGTGACGGCTCAGCAGGTGGAGCGGCCAATGGAATGGATTGCCGGGTCAGCCCGGCAATGAGGCTGCTCCCGGAATGTCCTTGATTTTGTGCGCCCCTAC
>CAWANV010000015.1:0-23087 GCA_963783455.1 uncultured Alphaproteobacteria bacterium | reverse complement strand
TATTATCGGCGCTCGGCGCGGGGTCCGGGGCTGGCCGTCAGGAACATCGGCCGACTCCGAAGACACGATGCGCTTCAGCGCGCTCACCGGGGTCGCGGCGATGATCGAAACCTATCCGCTGGCGCGCGCGGCGGAAGCCTATGAGCGCATGCTGAGCGGCAAAGCCCGCTTCCGCGTCGTCATCGTGCCGTGATGCGTCACTCGGCGGGCGCGCGGCTTGGGCTTCCGTGCGCGCGTGGCTTGCGCGCGAATTTCCGCATCACGACGTAGAACACGGGCGTGAAGATCAGCCCGAACACGGTCACCCCGATCATGCCGAAGAACACCGCAGTGCCGAGCGACTGACGCATCTCCGCGCCCGCGCCGGTGGCGATCACCAAGGGCAGCACGCCGAGGATGAAGGCGAAGGAGGTCATCAGGATCGGGCGCAAGCGCACGCGGGCGGCTTCGGTGGCGGCCTGGAAGCGGTCCTCGCCATGCTCCTCGTTCTGCCGGGCAAACTCCACGATCAGAATCGCGTTCTTGGCGGCGAGCCCGATCAGCACGACGAAGCCGATCTGGGCGAGGATGTTCACGTCCATGCCGCGCATGAGGAGCCCGCTCACCGCGGCGAGTAGGCACATGGGCACGATGAGGATGACCGCGAGCGGCAAGGTCCAGCTCTCATATTGGGCTGAGAGCAGCAGGAACACGAACACGACCGAGGCGGCGAAGACATAGATGGCGGTGTTGCCGGCAAGCTGCTCCTGATAGGCGATCTCGGTCCATCGCGCGGCATAACCGTCGGGCAGCGTCGCCGCCGCGAGCCGGTCCATGGCGGCGAGCCCATAGCCGGTCGAGTAGCCCGGCGCCGTGCCGCCTTGCACAGCGGCGGCAGGGAACAGGTTGAAATGCTCGATCCGGTAAGGCCCGGTGATGTCGCGGAAGGAGGCGACCGAGCTCAGCGGCACCATCTCGCCCTTGGCGTTCCGCGTCTTGAGCTGCCCGATGGCGTGCAGGTCCTGGCGGAAGTCGCCGTCGGCCTGCGCCATGACGCGGTAGGTGCGGCCTAAGAAATTGAAATCGTTCACATATTCCGAGCCGAGATAGACCTCCAGCGTCTGGAACACGTCGTCGGTATTGACGCCCAGCATCTCGGCCCTGACGCGATCGATGTCGGCATAGATCTTCGGCGTGCGGGTGTTGAAGGTGGTGAACACGCTGATCAGGCCCGGCGTTTGGCCCGCCGCCGCGACGAGACTCTGGGCCACGGCCTCGAGCTCGGCCGGCTCGCCGCCGTGAATGTCCTGCACCTCCATCTTGAAACCGCCGGTGGTGCCGATGCCGCGCACGGGAGGCGGCGCCACGCTGATCACGAACGCTTCCTGGATCGAGCCGAACTGCTTGTTGAGCGCGGCGATGAGGGCCTGCGCGCTCTCGCCCTTCTTGGCGCGCTCCTTGAAGTCGTCGAGCGGTGTGAACACGACGGCGGCGTTGGGCGCGGTGGTGAAGGTGGCGCCGTCGAGGCCGACGATCGGCACGGCATGGGCGATGCCTGGGGTGCCGAGCACGATCTTGGTCACCTTGCGCGCCACCTCGTCGGTGCGGGCGAGCGAGGCGCCGGGGGGAAGCTGGATGATGTTGATGAGGTAGCCCTGATCCTGTTGCGGGATGAAGCCGGTCGGTGCCTTGGCGAACTCGAAGGCCGTCAAGCCGATCAGGCCGGCATAGACGACGAGCATGAAGGCTGAGACCCGCACCAGCCTCCCGGTAAGTGCGCCATAGCGCGACGACACCCATTCGAAGCCCCGGTTGAAGCCGTTGAAGAAGGCCCTGATCGGCCGGGTGAAGATATTTCGCCGCTTAGGCTCGGCCTCGTGCGGCTTGAACAGAAGCGCGCACAGGGCCGGGCTCAAGGTGAGCGAGACAAGAAGCGAAATCACCGTCGCCGTGGCGATGGTCACGGCGAACTGGCGGAAGAACTGGCCGACAATGCCGGTGAGGAAGGCCGCGGGGATGAACACCGCCGACAGCACGAGCGCAATCGCGATCAGCGCGCCCCCGACTTCGTCCATGGTCTTGTAGGCGGATTCGCGCGGGCTCAATCCCTCGCGGATGTTGCGCTCGACATTCTCCACCACGACGATGGCGTCATCGACGACGATGCCGATCGCGAGCACGAGGCCGAACAGCGACAAATTGTTGAGCGAGAAGCCGAGCGCCGCCAGCATGGCGAAGGTCCCGATCAGCGACACCGGGATGGCGACGATGGGGATGATCGACGCCCGCCACGTTTGCAGGAACAGGATGATCACCACCACCACGAGGATCACGGCCTCGAACATGGTGGTGATCACCGCCTCGACCGATTGCGAGATGAAGACCGTCGGATTGTAGACGATGTCGTAGCGCAGCCCGTGCGGGAAGGACTTGGCAAGCTCGGCCATGGCATTCTGCACCAGCGTCGCCGTGGCCAGCGCGTTCGAGCCGGGCCGCTGGAAGATGCCCAAGGGGATCGCCACCCGCTCGTCGAGATAGCCGCTGCGGTTGTAATCCGCGGCGCCGAGCTCCACGCGGCCTACGTCGCGGATGCGGACGACGCGCCCGTTTTCATCGGACTTCACGATGATGTTGCCGAACGCCTCGGTGTCGGAGAGACGCCCTTGCGTCTCGACATTGAGCTGAAAAGCGCCGGGTTGCGGCACCGGCGGCTGGTTGATCACCCCGGCTGCCACCTGCACGTTCTGGCCGCGCAGCGCGCTGACGACGTCGCCGGCGGTCAGGTTGCGGATGGCCAGCTTCTCGGGATCGAGCCAGATGCGCATCGAGTAGTCTCGCGCGCCGAAGATGGTGACGTTGCCCACCCCGTCGATGCGGGCGAGCACGTCTTTCACATGCAGGGTCGCGTAGTTGGAGATGTAGAGCAGGTCGCGCGAGCCGTCGGGCGAGCTTAGGTGGATCACCATCATGAGGTCGGGCGATTGCTTGGTGACGGTCACGCCGATGGAGCGCACCTGATCTGGCAGCCGGGGCAGCGCCGTCGACACGCGGTTCTGCACCAGCACCTGCGCCGTATCGAGATTGGTGCCGAGCTTGAAGGTGACCGAAAGCGACATGCTGCCGTCGCTCGTCGACTGCGACGTCATGTAGAGCATGTTGTCGACGCCGTTGATCTCCTGCTCGAGCGGCGTGGCGACGGTCTTGGCGACGATCTCGGCTGAGGCGCCGGGGTATTGGGCGCTGACCGAGATCGACGGAGGGGCGATCTCCGGATATTGCGCGACCGGCAGGCTGAGATAGGCCACGCCGCCGATGAGCGTGATGAGAATGGAGATGACCGCCGCGAAGATCGGCCGGTCGATGAAGAAATGCGACAGGTTCATCAGTGACCCGGAGAAGTGACGCGGCTGAGCCGCTTGTTCTCCCCTCCCCCCTTGCGGGGGAGGGATAGGGAGGGGGGTTCAAGGCAAAAACTCGCTGGACTGCTCACCCCCCTCCGCGCGCCAAAAAGGCGCGCGTGCTCCCCCGCAAGGGGGGAGCAAAATATCAAACGTCCCATTCGAGCCTTCATGCCGATCCTAATGCGAGGACGCCGGTTGCGGTGATGGAGGCTGGGCGTCCGGCCGCGCAGCTGGGGCTCCAATGGTGCCCTGCTCGGGCGTGACCTTGCCGCCCGGCCGCGCGCGCAACAGCCCATTGATGATCACTCGGTCGTCGGCGGTGATGCCGCTCCTGATGACGCGTAGATTGTCATCGGTCACCGGACCGAGCTCGACTGGCTTCGGCACCACGGTGCCGTCAGGGCCGACCGTGAACAGCAGCTTGACCGACTGGTCGGTCACCACCGCCGCATCGGGCACGAGGATGGTCGGATGAAGCTGCGACATGGGCACCCGCACCCGGCCGAACTGGCCGGGGGTGATGAACAGGTTGGGATTGGCGAAGGCGGCGCGGACGCGGATCGTTCCTGACGAGCGGTCATACTGGTTGTCGACGAAGTCGATGGTGCCCTTCAAGGTCCACGTCTTCTCGTCCATGAGCTGGCCTTGCACCTCGACCGCGTTGTCGCGCGGCGACTTGATCTCGCCTTTCTGCACCAGGCGCTTATAGGTCATGCCGTCGCCTTCGCTGACGTTGAACACCAGCCAAATCGGGTCGAGCGAGACGATGGTGGTGAGCAGGGTCGTGCTGCCGGTGGTGCCGCCCATCACCAGATTGCCGACGCTCACTTCGTGGCGGCCCATGCGGCCGGAGACCGGCGCGGTCACCCGCGTGTAATCGAGATTGAGCTGCGCCTGGTTGACGGCGGCGAGCGCCGCGTCCCGCGACGCGGCGGCGATGGCCACCTGTGAGACCCGCTCATCATAGGTCTCTTTCGTGGCGTAGTCGTTCTTGCGGAGCTGGGCGGTGCGGTCGAGCTGCTGTTGGGCAAGCTGAAGCTGCGCCTCGGTTTGGGCGAGCTGGGCCTTGGAGGTTTCCAGCGCGAGCTCGAACGGACGCGGCTCGATGACGAAAAGCAGGTCACCCTTCTTGACCAGCTGGCCGTCGGTGAAGTTGACGGATTCGAGGTAGCCGCTGACCCGGGCACGCACCTCGACCGACTCGCGCGCCTCGAACTGGCCGGTGAAGTCGCTCCACTCCTCCATGTCCTTGACCAGAGGCTTGGCGACGGTGACGGCGGGCGCAGGCGGCGCAACCCCCGCGCCCGGCTCGCCCCGCCAGAAGCCCCAATAGCGATAACCGAGCGCGGCAAGAGCGATGACCACGAGAAGCAGGAAGAGGCGCGTGCCGCCGCCCATGCCTTGCTCGGCTTGCACCGATGGCTTGCGCGCCGGCGCCTCTTGCGCCTTGCGCGCCTGAGCCTCGCCTTCAGTCCCGGTCGAACCCGAACTCCTCGTCAGGCTCTTCGTCACGGTCTCTGCCGCCGTTCCGGTTTCGCTTCTCGATCATCGCCGCATCTCATGCGGGGCTGTTGAAGCCCATCTGTGTCACGGACCTTGAGGCTGCAAGGCCCGCGCCCGAAACGCTACCCCAAAGGCGCCGCCGGACGCGAGCGGCAATGACCGATAACCCCAAGGATTCGCCAACGATCCTGCGGCAAGGCGCGGCAATTGAGCCCATTTCGCGACAATTTACGCCCCGCAACGCGCCTCGCGCGAACAATCCTGGCGACCGAATATGCCTTCATGGCATATCGTGGCGATGGCCGGAGGCTCACCTTCAGCCGAACCGAGGGAGAGGGAGGGGACCCGCGCGCGCCATGGTGTTTCAGTCTGAAGTCTTGACCCGAAGAGGTCTTGTCGCATGGGCGCTCGTGGGCGCCCTTATGCTCCTCCTCGGCGCCTCGGCCGCGCGCGCGGAGGAGAGCACCGTGGCCAGGGCCGCAGCCTGGCGGATCGGCGACCATCTAAGCCTCGCCGGCCTCCTCTACGCCCAAGGCGGCGAGGAGGGCAATGTCGAGGAGCTGCTGTCCAGCATCAGGCCTCTCACCGAGGCGATGCAGATCGAGATCAAGCCCTTCCCGCCCCGCGCCGCCACGCCGGTGGAAACCTATGCCGCGGTGATCGAGTACCTCATCAAGGGGGACGGTGCCGAGATCGGGCGCCAGATCGCGCAGAAATTCGGCAACGAGGCCGGAACGCTGTTCGAGATCTCGGTCAAGTCCAATCTCCTGATCCTGCTCTATGAGCCGGGCGAGGACCAGGGCATCGGCGGCGTGATCCAGTCGCGCTGCACCGAGATCGGGCTTCCCAACAATCTCTGGCTCGACGTCGTCACCGCGGTCAACGGCAAGGCTTCGAAGGACGAGGTGAAGAGCGCCGTGTTCAAGATGCATGACGACGTGGCGACTTATCTCGGCGGCCAGGTCCAGTAGTCCCCGGTGGGGGCGCCCCAAATGCGGCATCGAACCATTTTCACGCGGATTTTCAATTGCGCGTTCGGCGGGCTCTGCTAGGAATTGCCCAGCTCAAGCTGGCCGAGATGGCCGGGCTGTGCACTGCCCACCATTCAGCGGATGGAAGCGAGCGACGGGGTGATCCGCGGCAATGTCAACTCGCTCATGAAGTTAATCGAGGCGCTTGACGCTGCCGGCATCGAACTGATCGGCGAGGGGACGGCAAGCCAAGGCGGAGGCCGTTTCGTTGCGGCTGAAGGCTTGACCTAGCGATGGCGCTCACAATCATTCTTGCCTGCGCCGCCGCCCTGCTGGTCGTCTCGGCGCTGGCGTTGGCGCTCAATGGGCGCTCACTCGGCCGCATCGTCACCTACGGCGCGTCGCTAATCATTTCAGTGATGGGCCTAACCGCGGCGCTCGTGCAGCTTCTCGGGCTGGGACCGGACGAGATCTTGACCTTGCCCATTGGGCTGCCCTGGCTCGGCGCGCATTTTCGCCTTGACGCGCTCTCGGCGTTTTTTCTTGTCGTCGTCAATCTCGGCGCGGCGGCCGCGAGCCTCTATGCGCTCGGCTTCGGCAAGCATGAGCACGCGCCGCAGCGCGTCTTGCCCTTCTATCCACTCTTCCTGGCCGGGATGAACCTCGTCGTCATCGCCGACGATGCCTTCACCTTCCTCTTCACCTGGGAGTTCATGTCGCTGTCGTCATGGGCGCTGGTGATGGCGCACGACCAGGTGCGGGCGAATTTGCGCGCAGGCTACGTCTATATCGTCATGGCGAGCTTCGGCACGCTCGCGCTGCTGCTCGCCCTCGGCCTGCTCGCCGGACCCGATGGCGCGTACGCCTTTGCGGCAATTCGCGACAATCATCCGTCTTCCGGTCTTGCTGCGCTCGTTCTCATCCTCGTCTTGATCGGCACGGGGTCAAAAGCGGGTCTCGTCCCCCTTCATGTCTGGCTGCCGCTTGCCCATCCCGCGGCGCCGAGCCATGTCTCGGCGCTGCTCTCCGGCGTCATGACCAAGGTTGCGGTCTACGCCTTCATTCGCATCGTCTTCGATCTGCTCGGAACTCCGGCGTGGTGGGGGAGCATGCTGGTGCTGGCGCTCGCCGGCATCACTTGCGTCATGGGCGTGCTCTACGCGCTGATGCAGCACGATTTGAAGCGGCTGCTCGCCTATCACACGGTGGAGAATATCGGCATCATCTTCATCGGCTTGGGCCTTGCGCTTGCGTTTGAAGCATACGGTCTCAATTGGGCGGCGGCGCTCGCCTTCACTGCGGCGCTGCTGCATGTACTCAACCACTCGCTCTTCAAGAGCCTGTTGTTCCTTGGCGCGGGCAGCGTGCTGACGGCCACAGGCGAGCGCGACATGGAGCATTTGGGCGGGCTCATCCATCGCATGCCGCTCACCGCCTTCACCTTCCTCGTCGGCTGCGTCGCCATCTCGGCGCTGCCGCCGCTGAATGGTTTCGTCTCCGAATGGCTCACCTTCCAAGCGATTCTGCTCAGCCCCCAGCTCCCGTCATGGGGCCTGAAATTTCTCGTGCCCGCGGTCGGCGCGCTGCTTGCGCTCTCGGCCGCGCTCGCCGCCGCCTGTTTCGTCAAGGCCTTCGGCGTCACCTTTCTCGGCCGGCCGCGCACCGAGGCCGCTGCCCGCGCCCATGAGACCGACAGATTCTCGCTGACGGCGATGTTCGTGCTTGCCGGACTCTGTCTCCTTGCCGGCATCTTGCCCGGTTTCTTCATCGACGCGCTGGCGCCCGCCGCTAAGGCGATGGTCGGCGCCAGCATGCCGCTACAGCGCGACGTGCCCTATCTTTCCATCGTTCCCATCGCCGAGAGCCGCAGCTCCTATAACGGCCTCCTCGTGTTCCTCTTCATGCTGTTCTCCGCCACGGCGGCTGCTGCTGCCATTCATCGGCTGGCATCCGACCGGATTAGGCGGGCGCCTGCCTGGGATTGCGGCTATCCCGACCCAAGCCCTGGCACGCAATACACCGCCTCGAGCTTCGCCCAGCCGATCCGCCGCGTGTTCGGCACGCTGGTGTTCCGGGCAAGCGAACGCGTCGAGATGCCGCCGCCGGGCAATGCGGGGCCCGCGCGCTTTAGCGTGACGTTTGAGCGACGTCATCTGGGATGTATTCTACGAGCCCATCGCCCGCGGGGTCGAATATGTCGCCGACCGGCTCAACCGGCTGCAATATCTCAGCATCCGGGGTTACCTCAGTCTCGTCTTCGCCGCCCTTGTCGGCCTTCTGCTCGTGCTCGCGATATGGCCCTGATCCTCAATCTTGCGGTGCAGGCCGCCCAGATGCTGCTGGTTCTCGCGCTCGCGCCGCTGCTCACGGGCTTCGTGCGCAAGGTGAAGGCGCAGCTGTTGCGCAGGCAAGGCCCTCCGCTCATTCAGCCTTACCGCGACCTCATCCGGCTCCTGCGCAAGGACGTGGTGCTGGCCGATAATGCCTCCTGGCTGTTCCGCGCCATCCCTTATCTGATCTTCGCCGCGACCTGGGTCGCGGCGTCGCTGGTGCCGACCTTTGGCACCGGCCTGATGTTCTCCTGGTCGGCCGATCTCATCGCCATCATCGCGCTGCTCGGCAGCGCACGCTTCTTCCTCGCGCTCGCCGGCCTCGACGTCGGCACGGCCTTCGGCGGCATCGGCTCGAGCCGCGAGGTAATGATTGCCTCGCTCGCCGAGCCCGCCATGCTGATGATCGTGTTCACCCTGGCGCTGGTGGCGGGCTCGACCCAGCTCTCCACCATGGCCGGCTTCCTCGCCTCGGGAGAGGTGGGTTTACGCGTCTCGCTCGGCATGGCGATGATCGCTCTGATCATGGTGGCCATCGCCGAGAACGCGCGCATCCCCGTCGACAATCCCGCGACGCATCTTGAGTTGACCATGGTGCATGAGGCCATGGTGCTGGAATATTCGGGACGGCACCTCGCCCTGATCGATCTCGCCGCAGAGCTCAAGCTCCTGCTCTACATCTCGCTCATCGCCTGCCTGTTCGTCCCCTGGGGCATTGCTCCCCCCGACGCCCCGCCCGCGGCTCTCCTGGTCGGCGCCGTCGCCTATGCGATGAAGCTCGCCGCTTGCGGCTTTCTGCTCGCTTTGTTCGAGACGTCCATCGCCAAGATGCGCGTGTTTCGCGTGCCGGAATTCCTAGGAGCTGCGCTGATGCTCGGTCTGCTTGCCACCTTGCTGCTGTTCGTGTCGCGGAGTCTGTAGATGCACGGCCTCAGCTTCGACATCGCCCATTTGCTTGCGGGCTCGCTCGTGCTGGTGAGCTTCATGCTGCTCTACCAGGATCGTCTCTACGCGCTGTTGAACATCTATGCCTTGCACGCGCTTGTGCTGGCGCTGGCGGTGGCATCGCAGGCCTATGTGCAAGACGCGCCGCACCTCTACATCACCGCGGCGATCGCGCTCGTGTTCAAGGCCATCGTCATCCCCATTGCGTTGCACCGGATGATCGTCAAGCTTGGCATTCATCGCGAGATCGAGACGGTTGTCGGCATCGGTCCAACCATGCTGCTTGGCATCGGTCTCGTGGCGCTCTCCATGGTGGTGATTCTGCGTGTCACGACCGAGGCCGATCCACTGGCGCGGGAGGATCTCGCTTTCGCGCTGTCGGTGGTGCTGCTTGGGCTCCTGATGATGGTGACGCGGCGCAATGTCGTGAGCCAGGTCGTCGGGTTCATGTCGCTGGAGAACGGCCTCGTGCTCGCCGCCACCGGCGCCAAGGGCATGCCGTTCGTGGTCGAGATCAGCGTCGCCTTTTCCATCCTGATCGCCTTCATCGTCATCGGAATTTTCCTGTTCCGCATTCGCGAACGCTTCGACACGGTTGACGTCCACGCGCTCGACCGCTTCCGGGGAGAACGGCTGTGAGCTTCAACGCGGTGACCGCCGTGCTCGCCATCCCTGCGATCGCAGCGGCGCTGCTGGCGCTGCTGCCGGGTTATTGGCTCTCCGCGCGCCTCAACGTGCTTGCCACCCTGCTCACCTTCCTCGCCGCGCTATCGCTGTTTTTCGAGCGCCCCCCGACCGGGCCTTACATCCTGATCGACGACCTGAACAATGTCTTCATCGTGCTCACCACCTTTGTCGGCTTCACTACCAGCGTGTTCAGCGCGAGCTATATCGAGCACGAGCTTGAGACCGGCCGGCTGACGCCCGCCTTCCTGCGCTTCTATCACGCCATGTATCAGGTGCTGATGTTCGCCATGAACCTCGCCCTCGTCACCAACAACATCGGCGTGATGTGGGTCGGCATCGAGCTCGCCACGCTCACCACCGTGCTGATGGTCGGCATCTACCGCACGCATGAGGCGCTCGAGGCGGCCTGGAAGTATTTCATCCTTGGCAGCGTGGGCATCGCGCTCGCCCTGTTCGGCACCATTCTTGTCTACATGGCGGCGGAACCCGCGATCGGCACCGGCCCTAATGCCATGGTGTGGACCGATCTCGTGGCCCACGCCGCATCCTTCGATCCGGCACTCCTCAATCTCGCCTTCGTGTTTCTGCTGCTCGGCTATGGCACCAAGGTTGGGCTCGTGCCGCTGCACGCCTGGCTGCCCGACGCCCATGCCGAGGGTCCGACGCCGATCTCGGCGGTGTTGTCCGGGCTTCTGCTCAATGTGGCGCTCTACGCGCTGCTTCGCTTCAAGATCCTGCTCGCGGCGAACCCTAACGCGCTTGCTCCCGGACCGCTGATGATCGGCATGGGGCTCGTCTCGCTCCTGTTCGCGTCGTTCATGCTTTACCGCCGGCAGGACATCAAGCGCATGTTCGCCTATTCCTCCATCGAGCACATGGGCATCGTCACCTTTGCCTTCGGCATGGGGGGGCCGCTCGCCAACTTCGCCGGGCTCCTGCATATGAGCCTGCATTCGCTGACCAAATCGGCCATCTTCTTCGCCGTTGGCGACATCTCCCAGGTGAAAGGCACGCAGAAGATCGCCGATATGGGCGGCTTGACCTCGACCAACCCCGTGCTCGGCTGGGGCCTGGTGCTCGGTGTCGTGGCCATCGCCGGCCTGCCGCCGCTTGGCATCTTCACGAGCGAATTTCTGGTGGTGAGCTCGACCTTCGCCCGGGAGCCGCTCTTGGCGCTTCCTCTCGTGCTTGGGCTCCTGGTCTCCATCGGCGCGCTGTTCTTGCGGCTGAACAGCATCGCCTTCGGCGAGCCACGGGGTCCCAACCATAAGGCCAAGGGCTCCTATGTGCCGATGTTCGCCCATCTCGGGCTGGTCCTTACCGCCGGCATCTACTTGCCGGCGCCGCTCGTCGCCTGGTTTCAGAACGTGGCCAGGCTGCTTGGATGATTAGGCAATGGCAGCACTGATCGATATCGCCAAGAAGGGCCGCAAGGCCGACGCTCATCGCCCATGGCCGCGCGCCATCGTCACGAGCGACGCCTGGCGGCTTGTCGTGCAGCAGCTGGTAGAGGCGCGCGCCACAATGATCGGCCTGTGGGGCGACGCAGGCGCCGTGCATCTGGCGCTGATCGAGGAGCCGTCCGGCGAAATCGGCTGTGTTCACCCTCGAGTGCCGCGACGGCAAATTCCCCTCGGTCGGCGCGCTTCATCCGCCGGCGATCAGGCTCGAGCGCGCGATGCGCGATCTCTACGGGCTGAAGCCGGCCGGCTTGTCCGACACGAGGCCCTGGCTCGATCTCGGCTTCTGGGGGGTGACCCATCCGCTGGGGAAAGCCCGCAAGACGCGCGGCGCTCAAGCCCCATATGCGTTTCTGCCCGTGGAAGGCGAAGGCCTGCACCAGATCCCGGTCGGTCCCGTTCATGCCGGCATCATCGAGCCCGGGCATTTTCGTTTCACCGCCAATGGCGAGACGGTGGTGCGGCTCGAGCAGCGGCTTGGTTACGTGCATAAGGGGATCGAGTCGCTGATGGCCGGCGCGAGCATCGAGCACGGCGCGCTTCTCGCCGGGCGCACCTCCGGCGACAGCACGGTCGCTTATGCGCTCGCCTTCGCCCACGCGGTCGAGGCCGCGCTTCGAGGTCAAAGTCCCGCCGCGCGCCATTTGGCTCCGCGCGCTGATGGCCGAGCTTGAGCGCCTCGCCAATCATTTCGGCGATATCGGCGCCATCTGCAACGATGCCTCCTTCTCGCTGATCTATGCCGAATGCGGCATCCTGCGCGAACGGACCTTGCGCGCCGCGCAGGCCTGTTTCGGCCATCGGCTGATGATGGACCAGGTAGTGCCGGGGGGCGTCGCCGAGGATTTGCGCTCCGAGGGCGAGGCGAGCTTGCGCCAGCTGCTCAAGATCGTCCGCGATCGCTTCCCCGAGCTGATCGAGATCTACGACAACACCGCTTCCTTACAGGACCGCACCGTCACCACCGGCTATCTGGCCCCGACCTTGGCCCGCGCCTTCGGCGCCGGCGGCTATGTCGGGCGCGCCTCGGGCCGCGCGTTCGACGCGCGCAAGGCGATTGCCTATCCGCCCTATGACGAACTTGAATTCGAGGTGCCGGTGCGCGACGACGGCGACGTCAATGCCCGCGTCTGGCTGCGCATCCGCGAGGTCGAGCAGAGCCTCAAGCTCATCGATCAGATTCTCGCGCGGCTTGCGCCCGGCCCACTGCGAGCAGAGCTGGGCAAGACGGGCGAGGTCCGCGAAGGTCTTGGCCTGGTCGAGGGCTTCCGTGGCGACGTCCTCGTGTCGGTCCGCCTTGACGCGAACGGCGCGATCGAGCGCTGCCATTTGCGCGACCCGTCCTGGTTCCAATGGCCGTTGCTCGAGGCGGCGATCGAGGGCAACATCGTCGCCGACTTCCCGCTCTGCAACAAATCCTTCAACTGCTCCTATTCGGGCCACGATCTCTAGAGGGACGGCGTGCGCAGACTGCTCCTCAAGAATCTCCTGCGCCGGCCCGTGACCGAGAGCGCGCCGTCGCCCGACGACGCGACCCTCGCCGAGCTCGCGGCAAAGCTCGATCGCGCCGCGCAGCGCCGGCTTGGCCGCAGCCTCGCCATCCGCGAGGTGGATGCCGGATCCTGCAACGCGTGCGAGCTCGAGATCCACGCCCTCAATAACGCCTTCTACGATCTCGAGCGCTTCGGGTTGCGTTTCGTCGCGTCTCCTCGCCATGCCGACGTGCTTCTGGTGACCGGCCCCATCACCAAGAACATGCGCGAGGCGCTTGAGCGAACTTATGCCGCGACCCCCGATCCGAAATGGGTGGTGGCGGTCGGCAACTGCGCCGTCGATGGCGGGATCTTCGCCGGGAGCTACGCGGTGACGGGTGGCGTGGACAACGTCGTGCCGGTCGATCTCCACATCAAAGGTTGCCCGCCTAGTCCTACCGAGCTGCTCAAGGGCCTCCTTGCGCTTCTCGAACCGGTGAACCAACGATAGGCGGAAATGGTGCCCAGGGGCGGATTCGAACCACCGACACGCGGATTTTCCGTACAAGTGCCACCCAGCAGTCCGCAAGGACGTGTCGCTAAGGGAATTGAGAGAAAGATACCGGCTGGTTGACCTCACTGCGAAAAATCAGCGCTGTAGCACGTAAATCCCAGGCGCGGGCCAGAGCGGCTTGAACCCATGCGCCGGCGCGCCCATGGGCGGCGGTGCGACCCGCTCTGCGGTGCTACGAGCCACAAGCCATTCAGCCCAGGCCGGCCACCACGAGCCCTCCGCGGAAGCGGCAACCGACAGCCATGTATCGGAATCCGCATAGCGATCGCCGACATGGCGGGTCGCCATATGGTAGCGCCGCCCGCGATGACCGGGCTCCGACACGACCCCCGCATTGTGCCCGCCATTGGTGAGCACGAAGGTCAGCTCGTTGTCGGTGAACAGGTGCAGCTTATAGACCGAGCGCCAAGGCGCGATATGATCGGTCTCGGTGCCGACGGCAAACATCGGCGGGCGAATGTCCTTGAGCGCGATCACCCTGCCTTCTACCGCGTAACGGCCCGCGGTCAGGCGGTTCTCGAGGAATAGCCCGCGCAAATACTGTGAGTGCATGCGGTAGGGCAGGCGCGTCTGATCGGCATTCCACGTGGTGAGGTCAATCGCTCCGTCGCGATCGCCGATCAGATATTCACGCATCATCTTCGACCAGATCAGCTCATTCGGCCGCAGCATCTTGAAGGCGTTTGCCATCTGCTTGGTGTCGAGCACACCTTGGTCCCACATCAGTCTTCAAGGAAGGCGACCTGGCTTTCGTCGACAAACAGCATGAGCTCGCCTGCCTCGCTGAAATCGGTTTGCGCGGCAAGCAAAGTGATGCTGGCAAGCCGCTTATCATTGTCGCGCGCCATAGTCGCAGCCGCTATGGCAAGCAATGTGCCGCCGATGCAATAGCCGCACGCGTGAACTTTTCGTTCGGGCAGCACGGCGTTGACCACGTCGAGCGCCGCCATCACGCCGGAAGTGCGATAGGCGTCGAAGCTAATCTCACGGTCGGCGGGCGTGGGGTTGCGCCAGGAGATCATGAAGACAGTGAAGCCACGCTCGACGAGATAGCGGACAAGGGAGTTCTGCGGGCGGAGATCGAGCACGTAATATTTCATGATCCACGCCGGCACGATCAAGACCGGCTCGGCGACCACGGTCCCGGTTGCCGGCTGATACTGGATAAGCTCCATCAGCTCGTTGCGATAGATCACCTCGCCTGGTGTGATGGCGACCTCCTCGCCGACAGTGAAGCCGTCATCAAGCGGCTCAGGTTCCATGGCGAGAGCGCAGAGGATGTCCTCACCGATGTTTCGCGCGCCGCGGAGTAGATTGGCCCCGGATTCCTCGACCGTGCACCCGATGATCGCCGGATTGAGCCAAGGGACATTGGAGGGTGACATGACATCGAGCGCCTGGCGTGCCATGAAGGCGACGCGGTCGGTGCTTTTCCGGCTCATTCCACGCACCTCGCGCGTGGCGCTGCGCCACCAATCCTCCTGCGCGAGAAACGCTTGCTGCCAAATCACATAGGGGAAGGTCCCCCATGCCCCATCGTCGAAGCGCCGGTCAAGCTTCTGCGGTCCGAAAGGGACCTCCGGCGAACTTTTGGTGACGACATCAAGGGCGAAGCGTGCCAGCCGCGCGCCGGAATTTACAGCTTGGAGCCACAGCTCCATTTGCCGGCCCGGCGCGCGCAAGAGATGCGAAGCCCAATCGAACCATGCGGCAAACTCGGCATGGGGCGACACGCCTTGGGTGAATCGTGCCATGGTCGCGCGGGCGAGGCGGTCGACCGTCTCGAAGGAGGGGGCGCCGGCTTGCTCGCGCTCGGCCAAGCGTTCTGTCCGGCCGATACCCAAGCTCGGATTGAGGGCCGGGGCATCCGCCGGCCGAGACGCTATCTGGTCCATGGGCTGGGCTCACCATCGGGCAGAGCGAATGAGGCACTTCTTTCATGAAGGGCTCATGACGGAGGAAGGGCTGATTGCGGGGGCTAGCCGTAGCGTCCGGTGACAAAATCCTCGCAGCGCTGGGTTCTCGGCCTGAGGAAGATCCGCTCCGTATCGTCCACTTCTCTGAGTTCCCCAAGATGAAAGAAGGCGGTGCGCTGAGCGATACGGGCGGCCTGCTGCATGTTGTGGGTGACGATCACGATCGTGTAGCGCTCCCTAAGCTGGTCGACCAGGTCCTCAAAGAGCGCGGTGGCGATGGGATCGAGCGCCGAGCATGGCTCGTCCATTAGAATTACCTCGGGATGGGTCGCTATCGCGCGCGCGATGCAGAGCCGCTGCTGCTGACCGCCCGACAAGTCAGCGCCGGAATCGCGCAATCGATCTTTGACCTCGTCCCAAAGGCCGACCGCGCGAAGCGATTGTTCGACCAGGGCATCGCGCTCTTTCCGGCTCGTCACGATTCCCTGAATTAGGGCGCCATACGCGATATTGGTGCGTATCGACCATGGGAAAGGGTTGGGCTTCTGCGCGATCCAGCCGAAGCGTTGGCGCAACAACGGAGGATCGGTGTCAGGAGCATAGATGTCCTCTCCATCGAGGAGAATTCGACCGTCCATGCGCGTGTGCTCGATAATCTCGTTCGTGCGGTTTAGGCAGCGCAGAAGTGTTGTCTTGCCGCAGCCTGATGGGCCGATAAAAGCCGTCACCTCGTTCTTGTAGATTTCGAGCGAGACGTGCTTCAGCGCTTGTTTTGGCCCATACCAGAAGCTCACATCCTCGATGGTGATCTTCGCCGGGTGAGCCAGATTGTGATTTGGGATCGGGCCGAGATGAGGAGCTTTGAGACTGAGTTGCAACATGGATGCCCCGTCACATCACCAAGGCCAGCCGACCCTCGCCAACGGCCCTTGCACGCCACCGTTCAACCTCGGCCAACTCGGCTTCAGGGCGTGTCGTCACGATTTCCCGTTGGCCAAGAAACACCTCGCCTGTATCGCCGTTGACGGAGAGCCAGTCCCCTTTTTTTATTGTCGTGGTCTGAACTTGTGCGCGATGCGCCTCGGAATCCACATCGAGGCCGATGCAGCTCACGACGCACGCCTTGCCCATTTGGCGGGCAATTAGCGATGCGTGCGCCGTGCGTCCACCTGTCGCCGTCATGATGCCCGCCGAGGCTGCAATGCCGGCGACGTCCGCCGTATCAACTTCGGAGCGAATCAAAATGACCGGATCGCCCGACGAGGCCATGTGTTCCGCCATTGCAGAGTCAAATGCGGCACGGCCGACAGCCACGCCGCCCGCGGCTCCGATCCCGCGTATGATCGGCTCACTGTTGTCGGCGAAGCGGGTGACGGCGAAGGACTGGAGATCAAGTCCCTTCAGCCGCTGCAAAGCCTGTTGCTCTGACAGGAGTCCCTGATGCGCGAGAGCAATGGCAATCCGAAGAGCGGCTCTCGCGGTCCGCTTAGCCGCACGGCTTTGCAGGATCCAAAGCGTACCCTCCTCGATTGTGAATTCGACGTCCTGCACATCTTTAAAATGTCGCTCAAGCTCCACGAGATATCGTCGCAGTTCTCCGGCTATCGCCGGTGCTAACCGGGAGAGGTCCTTCTCCGTCTTCGGCGTGTGCCGCCCTGAAACGACGTCCTCGCCTTGCGCCTCGAACAGGACGTCGATCACGGGTTCCGGGGCACCGGTGGAAGGGTCGCGCGAAAATGCCACACCAGCGCCAGAAGAGGCTCCTTTGTTGCCGAACACGATCACTTGCACCATCACTGCCGTACCTTGGAGATGATCCAGGCGTTGCAGACGGCGATAAGTGCGTGCGCGCTCGCTGTTCCACGAGCGGTACACCGCGCGAGCCGCGGCGATCAGCTGCTGCATGGGATCATCAGGGACTTCAGCGTCCGCGTCTGCAAGCAGCGTTTGGTAGGTGAGTGCAAGTCTTTCCAGCGCCTCGCTGTCGAGGTCGCGATCGCTCTCCGCCCCCTCTTCCCTGATCAGCTCGTCACGCTTGGCGGAGAACGGCGCAGGATCAAAACCAAGTACGGTTTCGGCGTAGCCTTCAAGCAGTCGCCGGCGACAATCCCACGCCAGCCGCGGATTACCCGACATTCGGACTAGGCCGCGAATTGTTTCGCTGGTGCAGCCGATGTCGAGAACGGTGTCGAGCATGCCCGGCATCGATTCGGCCGCTCCCGAGCGAACCGATACCAAGAGTGGGTGCCGGCGATCGCCAAAGCGCTTTCCCGTTGCTTCTTCGAGGAAGGCGATGCCCTCGGACAGGCATTCGCGGAATGCCTTCTTAGCTTCCTTATCGCCCGCGATGAGGCCGGCACCTAACCGGATCGGCAGGACAAAGGCAGGAGGCACCGGCAGACCCAAAGCCGCGATCTCGGCGAGGACCGCAGCTTTCGCCCCTATGTCCTGGGCACTTGCGCATTGATTCTTACCGCCGCTGATTGTGATGATGTCCATGGTTTTTCACCCGCTTCAGTGGGACAGGACGCTCATGACATGAGTTCGCAAGAGGTGCCCGATTAAAGACATTCGATCGCTTGCTCGTTCCAATGCCCGGGCAAGCTCAAGGGCAGAGAGTACCGTCTTGAAGTCACCGCCGCTCTGGAGAACCACGCCGGTCACAGCGCGCTCGGCCTTGTCGGCCGCATGCTCGAGGTCAATCAGGCGATCAGTGGCTGCGAGAGCGTCCTCGCTGTCGGCACTCTTGCCTTCCGCAAGGCCTGCCGCAGCCTCCAGCCCGCGCGCTGTTGCTTCAGTGGCTGCAACTGCCGTGTCGCAGAGCTCTCCTAACGGCTCCAGCAAGGCAGGTTCGAGCTCAATTGGAAGCAGCGAGGCCAGGAAGGCTGCCTGCTCAAGATCGTCGATCGTGTTTTCAGCGGCGTCCACCAGCTGTGCGATGATGGGATTTGCTTGAGTTCGGCTGATGGTGTTGCGGGCCTCGACTGCGATAGCATCCCCCTTCTCCTCTATGTGTTTGGCGCGCTTGGCGTTCCCCGTCCCCCTTGAAGATTGCTCGCGACCATTTGCAACGTCGGCTGCAATGCTTGTGGCGATATCGCGGCAAAGACCCAGCTGCCGTACGACAGTGGTCAGGAGAGCACTTTCGTTGTGCTTCATCTTGCCAACCAGATCGGCTTCAAGCGCCTCCCGCACAGAACGCGCCGCACGACCATTGAGCAATGCGTCCGTGGACAGTCGAAGAGCGGTCTTCAAGAATTCCACGGTTGCCTCCCGGCCAAGCACGCTGCCGAGCTCTTCGCCGAAACCAATGCGCGCCGGCACTGCGTGCCTTACCGCCGACGCGATGAGATTGACGCCCCCAAGTTCCAGAAAAGCACGGTGGCCAATCTCGTTGCGTGCACCCCAGGTCAGCACGCGGATCGCATCGCCATTGCTGATCAGCTTGCGTAAGGCTTTGCGGGCCTTGTTCCAGTCGATCAGAAACACGAGCGCCGCGCCGATTGCTTCGAGGAAAGCGTCGCGTCGTGCACTGGTCTCTGCTTCGTAGTTGCCGGTGACAAGATAGAAGGTGCTTTCGTCGCCGAGTCCTATGGCCTTTTCTTGATGCAGGCCGTTCCATCTGACCGGAAGGGCGCGGAACATGTCGACAAAGAACTCGGCACGCGACTCATGGACATCGGTATGGGTGATTGTTACCGCCAAACCCTCAACGTTCACGAGCAAGACGTGGGCGTCCGTTGTTCCGATGTCGTTCTGGATAATCAACCGAGAACCGACGCGGATTGCCATTGCGTCCAATCCCGGATGGTCGAATTTGAGCCTGCGGGTGCGATCAAGCCCACGCATGAAGGCGGCAACCATCGACTTGTCCTCAGGGGCAAGTCCATACGCATGAGCGCCGGCGATGACCTCCTCGGCGCACTGCGCAGCAAGACGGTTGAGCGCCTTGTGCAGGTCCATCACAAGACGATGCAGGCCGTCGCCCTCACCCTTCGGAACTGCGGTGAGATTGGCGATGTCTGCCGGCGATAATGCTTGCATGCTGACCCGCGCGCTGATGGCGGCAAGGCGATCCTCTGCCGCTCTGGCCGAGGGAGAATCGACTGCGCCAACAGCCCGGATCATCGTTGCGACGTCAGCCAAAAGTGCCTCAGTCAATTTGGCAAGTGCAGGCGCTTCTATTGTTCCGCTTGCGTCCAAGCGTGCCCCATCAACAAGAGACCGGGCAGCAACTGCATCAACACCGGCTATTCGACATTCCGCTGATAGATCAGCTGGTGGATGATTAGGATCGCGAGCATGCTGAACCGCCGCCTGCAGCACGCTCATGCGGACTTTGGCCCGATCGTTGGCTCGCAAGCCTTCTGTCACAAGGCTTGGCAGGACGATTTCGGTTTGCCCCAATTCTTCAACAATGCGCGACTTCATGAATTCACCGATTTTGGATCAGGAGCCCAGAATTACACGCATGCGTGACGCCAACATTGCGCCAGGTCAGTCATGTTTCTGTCACACTGATCACAGCGCCATTGTGGTGAACGTGCCGCTCCGCGGAGATGGGCAAGGCTAGGCAATTGCCTCGACTGTGTAAGAACTGTGCAAGAGGCAATCCGGGCGACCTGAAGGTCAACAGGCCAGGTAATGAACTGGAATTATTGCTGGAAATGGTGCCCAGGGGCGGATTCGAACCACCGACACGCGGATTTTCAGTCCGCTGCTCTACCAACTGAGCTACCTGGGCCCTTCTAGGCAATTTGGTGAGGCGCGGCCTCTCCTGCAAACCGGAGGGCGGGCTCCCCCACGAGAAGGCCTTGGCTTATAGAAAATCGCCTCTCCCCTGTCGAGTGGGGAGCGAGCCACGGACAGCGGCGCTCCCGGCTCAGGCCGTTCCTCGCCCCGACAGCGCCGTGGCAAGCCTCTTCTCGATCTCCACCACGATCAGGAGCGCCACACCGATACCGACGATCAGAGCCCCATCCAAAGGCGCGATCGGCTCCGTCTTGAACAGCGCTTGCATGAACGGGACATAGGTGAAGGCAAGTTGCGCCGCCACCACCACGACCAAGGCGATGAGGACGGCCGGCGTGCCGAGGACGCCCTGCCAGGTGAGCGAAGGCCCGTGGATGTAGCGCACGCTGAATAGGTAGAAGATCTCCATCACCACGATGGTGTTGACCACCATGGTGCGGGCCAGCTCGATCGAGAGGCCGCGCTCGACGGCATAGAAGAAGATGCCGAAGGCGCCCGCCACGAACAGGAGCGACACGAAGCCGATGCGCCACAACAAGCGCCGTGTGAGCAGCTTCTCGCTGGGCTTGCGCGGCGGACGCCGCATCGCTCCGGGCTCGGTCGGCTCGAAGGCGAGCGTAAGTCCGAGCGTGACATCGGTGAAGAGGTTGATCCAAAGGATCTGGATCGCGGTCATCGGCAAAGTGAGGCCGAAGGCGATCGCCGCGATGATCGCGCTCGCTTCCCCGCCATTGGTGGGCAGCGTCCACTCGATCACTTTTCTTAGATTGTCATAGACGGTGCGCCCTTCGCGCACCGCGGCGACGATCGACGCGAAATTGTCGTCGGCGAGCACGACCTCCGCGGCTGCCTTGGCGGCCTCGGTTCCCTTGCGCCCCATCGCCACGCCGATATCCGCCCGCTTCAACGCGGGCGCGTCGTTGACGCCGTCGCCGGTCATTGCCGTCACCATGTCATCCGCTTGCAAGGCCTTCACCAGACGCAGCTTATGCGCGGGGCTGGTGCGGGCGAACACCGTAACGTCGCGCGCGACCTCCTTGAGACTTACAGTCGTCGAGCTGATCGATGGCCTGCCCGGTGATCGTCTTGGGGTCGTCGGCGAGCCCCAACTCGCGCGCGATGGCCTCGGCCGTGGCGGCATGGTCGCCGGTGATCATCTTCACGCGAATGCCGGCCTCCTGGCATTCCCGGATCGCCACAAGAGCCTCCTCGCGCGGCGGATCGATCAGTCCGAGCAGGCCGAGTAGAGTGGCCCCATGCTCGACATCGGAGAAACTGAGATCGCGTTGGCCCTTGGGCAATTCCTTCACCGCGACCGCTAACATGCGCCGGCCCTGGCGCGCGATGGCATCGGTCTGCTGCCGCCAGAAATCTCGGTCGAGAGGTTCGTCGCCGGAAAGCCCGCGCTGGCGGCTGCACATGAGAAGGAGCCGCTCCGGGGCTCCTTTGATATAGGCGAAGGAGGTCCCGTCCTCATGGCTGTGATGCAAGGTCGCCATGAACTGGTGCTGGGTGTCGAAGGGGATTTCGTCGGTGCGCGGGAGCTGCTTGCGCAACAGCCCGGCGTCGTGCCCGGCCTTGACGCCTAAGCTCACCAACGCTCCCTCCATGGGATCGCCCTGCACGGTCCATGTTCCATCGGCATGACGGAGCTCGGCGTCGTTGCACAGGATGGCGGCTCTTGCCGCTTCCATCAGCGTCGGGTGAGCGGCGGGCTCGACCGGCTTTCCGTTGAGCTCGAACTCCCCTTCGGGGCGATAACCGGCGCCCGAGACCTCGAACCGCCCTTCCGTCGTCAGCGCGGTGCGGACCGTCATCTCATTGCGGGTCAGCGTGCCCGTCTTGTCCGTGCAGATCACGGAGACCGAGCCCAAGGTCTCCACCGCCGGCAAGCGCCTGACGATGGCGTTGCGGGCAGCCATGCGCTGCACGCCGATGGCAAGCGTGATGGTCATCACTGCGGGAAGGCCTTCGGGAATCGCCGCCACGGCGAGCCCGATCATCACCATGAACGCTTCCTGCCAGTGATAGCCCCGCACCAAGACCGCGAAGGCGAACATTGCGGCGCTGACCACCAGAATGATGACCGTGAGCTTGCGCGCCAGGTCGTTCATCTGCCGGAGAAGCGGCGTGGTCAGCGTCTCGATCGTGCCGACGAGCGTGCTGATACGTCCGAGCTGACTTGCGGTCCCGGTCGCCACCGCTACGCCCGTCCCGTTTCCGCTCGCGACGAAGGTGCCCGAGAAGGCCATCGAGATCCTGTCGCCGAGCGGCACCTCGGCAGCGGTCGGCGCGATCGCCTTGTCGACCGGCACCGATTCGCCGGTCAGCGCCGCTTCGTCGATGCGCAAATTGCGCGTCCGGATGAGACGCAAATCCGCCGGCACGCGGTCGCCGGGCTCGAGCAGCACGAGGTCGCCAGGGACGATGCTCTCCGCGGCGATGGTCGTTCGCCGCCCATCGCGAATGACGGTGGCGCGCGGGTCGATCATTCCCCTGATGGCATCGAGAGCCCTCTCGGCGCGGCCCTCCTGGACATAGCCTATGATGGCGTTGAGAAGCACCACGGCGAGCACGACGCCGGCATCGACGGTGTGACCGATGATGGTGGCGAGCGCGGCGGCGCCGAGCAGCACGTAGATCAGCACATTGTTGAATTGCGATAGAAAGCGGAGAATCTCGCTTCGCTTGCGTGCCGCGGCGAGGCGATTGGGACCGAAGCGCTCCTTGCGCGCTTTGGCTTCCTGCGCGGTGAGGCCATCCGGCCCCGTGTTGAGCGCGGCTAGGACATCGCCCGCGGGTTGAGCATGCCAGGGAACCTCGGGTTGGCTGCTTTGGCCTGGCGCTCCGGTCTCTACCGGCGCGCTCCCAAGGTCAGGCAAAACTGAGCGGGAGTCTCTTCGCGCGAGCCGCACAAGCGAGCCTCCTATTGATGGGCCATGAAGACCGGGACGGCCATATGGTCGAGAACCGGCATCATAGCAACCGCACGGAAAGCCGCTTGATCGAAATCAACAAGGATCGGATTGCCGGCAAATGCAGAGATGCTGACCCGAGGCCTCTCCGAGCCTACCGGTCGTCGTCTTGCTCGCTTTCA
>CAWANV010000014.1:0-8716 GCA_963783455.1 uncultured Alphaproteobacteria bacterium | reverse complement strand
CCGGGAGCTTTTGGTGGCCTCATCCTTCGAGACGGGCCTCCGTTGAGTGTGGCGTTGAAAGTAAGTAACTAAGGTTGGATTTCGGATGGGGCGTACGCCAGATATCAAGCGTGTCCAAATGCGGTGAAAAGGCAGTCCAATCACCGCAAAATATACGGAGAAAGATCTTGCATTTGCGGCGAATGGGGACCATATTCACCGCAAGAGGTGCGGTGAATGCAACGATATATCCATGAACTGAAAGACTGGTCCAGTTTCCACTGGAGCAATGACAACCTTGCCGAACAGCTTGCCGCTGTTCGTCATCATCAGGGGAGGCTCATTGGGCGCATGGAGGCGCTCGGCTTTCAACTACGGAAGGAAGCGGTTCTCGAAACCCTGACTGAGGAAGTACTGAAGTCCAGCGAAATCGAGGGTGAAATCCTCGATAAGGACCAAGTGCGGTCCTCGATAGCACGCCGCCTAGGCATGGATGTCGGTGCATTGACGCCAGCCGACCGCGATGTTGAGGGTGTCGTTGAAATGATGCTAGACGCAACGCAAAACTATGACGCTCAGTTGACCGAGGACCGGCTGTTCGCTTGGCACGCAGCGCTCTTCCCTACAGGGCGCAGCGGCATGCGCCGTATCAAGGTTGGTGCTTGGCGCAGTGACAGTGACGGTCCCATGCAGGTTGTCTCCGGTCCGGTCGGTCGGGAGCGCGTTCATTATCAGGCTCCCCAAGCAAAACGGCTTGGTCGGGAGATGAAGGCATTTCTGAAATGGTTTAACGGCACCGATGACATCGAGCCGGTTCTCAAGGCGGCACTGGCGCATCTTTGGTTTGTCACGATCCACCCTTTTGATGACGGCAACGGCCGCATCGCTCGCGCAATCTCAGATATGGCTCTCGCTCGTTCAGAACATAGCGCTCAGCGCTTCTACAGCATGTCAGCGCAGATCCGGAGAGAGCAGAAGGCCTATTACGACGTTTTGGAAGCGACCCAGAAGGGCGATCTTGATATCACGCCGTGGTTCCAGTGGTTCCTCGGCTGTCTTGATCGTGCGTTGGATGGCGCTGAAAAGATTTCGCGGACTGTACTCAAGAAAGCTCGGTTTTGGGAGGCGCACGCTGGAGTATCATTTAATGACCGCCAGCGAAACGTACTCAACAGGTTGCTCGACGGCTTTGAAGGTAAGCTGACCTCATCGAAATGGGCCAAACTCACGAAATCCTCGCAAGACACTGCTCTACGTGACATAGACGATCTGTTGAAGCGCGGTGTCCTTAAAAGGGACCCCCAAGGCGGACGCAGTACCAGCTACTCGCTCGCCGAAATCTGATCTGTTCCCCACCATATGCCCTTTCCGGTAGGGGACGCGTACCGCAACAACTAGAGCGACCCTTCAGGCAGCGGCACGCCGGCTTCACTGAAGGCATCGCGCTGGCGCCCCGCCACATCGGCCAAATCGGCGCCGGCGATCGTGTCGTCGAACAGGCGGTGATAATTGAGTTCGGCGTTGAGATACAGGAACACCCCGCCAAGCCCGATCGCCGCCCGGTCCATGAACACGAATTCGCGCGGCACCTTGACCGGTCCCTTTTCCTGCAAGCCCTGATGCACTTTGAACGCCTCGCGCCGCCCATACATGCCGGAACTCACTTGATCGGCGATGGTGCGCACCCGATCCTCGAGCATCGGGCCATAGATGAAATTCGCCCAGATATTGAGGATGTCGATCAGCTCGTTGGAGAGGCCGGCGAAGCCCCAAGTCTCGTAAGCGTGGACGATGAGCGCGCGATCGTTCCTGAGCAGCCCATGATAGAGATCGACCACGCCTTGAACGAATTTCGGGGCGAAGGTGCGCATGCAGCCATAGTCGAGAAGATTGATCCCTGCCGCCCTCCCCTCGCTGTCTTCGAACATTGTGTAATTACCAAGATGAGGATCGCCATGGATCACGCCGTACTGGCTGAACGGGTACCACCAGGCGCGGAACATGGCCCGCGCGATCTGGTTGCGCTCCTCGAGCGGCCGGCTCGTGTAATCGAGGAGCCTCCGGCCTTCGAGCCAGGTCATGGTCAGCAGCCGCCCGGTGGAAAGCGGAAGGACGACCTCAGGCACGCGGATGAGCGGATCGTCCTTGAAGATGAGGCCGTAGAGCCGCATGTGGCGGGCTTCGAGATCGTAATCGAGCTCCTCGCGCAAGCGCGCGGCGATCTCCTTCAGCATCTCGGAGGTCTCGATCGCCGGCCGCATGCGGGCATGGATGGAGAAAAGAACGGAGAGCTGGGCGAGATCGGCTTCGACGGCGGACTGCATGTCGGGATATTGCAGCTTGGCGGCGAGCGCCCGTCCGTCATGGCTCTTGGCTCGATGCACCTGGCCGAGCGAAGCTGAGGCCGCCGCCTCATGCTCGAACATCGCGAATTTGGCCTCCCAATCGGGCCCGAGTTCTGCCGCCATGCGCCGCCGCACGAAAGGCCAGCCCATGGGCGGGGCCTGGCTCTGGAGCTGCCCAAGCTCAGCGGCGTATTCCGCAGGCAGCGCCTCGGGGATGGTGGCAAGGAGCTGCGCCACCTTCATGATCGGGCCTTTGAGCCCGCCAAGCGCAGCCGCAAGCGAAGCGGCATCCTTCTCGCGCTCCGGCTCGAGCCCGAACAGGCGCCTGCCGGCGATGCGGGCCGCCACACTTCCGACATTGGCGCCGACTCTGCCATAACGGAGCGCGCGGGCGCTAAATCGGTTCTTCTCCTTGTCGGATTGGCGGTCGTTCATGGGCGGCTTTGCAGGTTCACGCGCAGGTAAGTTCTCCCCTCATATAGGAGCCGCAATGAAGATGCGCGCGCCTTGGCTGAAGACATTCATTGTGGCGGGCATTGTCTTGGGCGGGTCTTTGACTGTGCTTGGGTTGTTGGCCCAATGGTGGCCGGCGCTCGACATCGTCAATAACGGTCTCCCTTTCGTGGCGGCGGGCGCTGTCCTTATCCTGGGGCTTGCTGCGGTCACGCGCGATTGGCGGCTCATCCTGCCCGCTTTTCTCGTCGCGACGGTCAACGCCATGCTCGTCATCGGCGCCTGGCAGGGAGCTGCCGCGGAAGCCGCGCCCGGCAGCCAGCGCTTTGTGCGCGTCGTCACGTTCAATCTGTGGCGCGGCAACGATCGGATGGACGACGTCGCCCAATTCCTCGCCGCGGCCGACGCCGACGCCGTGGTGCTGCAGGAGGTCACGCGAGAGCACGGGACGGCGCTTCGCCAGGCGCTTCAGTCACGTTACCCACATAGTCTCGGCGAAACCGGCCTCGTCATTCTCTCCAAGCACCCTATCCTCGCCGAGGGCCGCATCGATAGGCCTGGTTTCCCGTCCTGGAACTCGCTGATGCTGCGCTGGGCCAGGCTCGATGTTAACGGCACCATTTTCGAGCTGGCCGGCGTCCATCTCGCCCGCCCGTTCTATCCCGAGCTCCAGGAACAGGACATTGAGTCCCTCACGGAATTCGTGCAGAGCCGCACCATGCCCCTCATCGTCGCCGGCGATTTCAACGTGAGCCCGTGGACGGAGAAGCTTGCCCGCTTCACGCGGAGCACGGGCCTTGAGCGGTACAATACTTTTCACCTCACCTGGCCAATGAGACGCTGGAACGTCCAGCTTCTGCCGCTGGTCGCGATCGACAATGTGTTCGCCTCGCCTCATTTCGCCAAGATCGCGACAACGGGCGCCCCGCGGCTCGGCTCCGATCACCGGGCGGTCATCGCCGATATCGCGCTTGCCGCGCCTTCCCAGCCTTGACGGAATAAATTGCTCCCGCTTCTCGGCGGAGTCATTCTTGCGGCAGGAGGATCAGCCATGACCCTGCGACCGCTTATCGCGTTCTTTGTAGCGCTGCTGTTGGCCTGCCCTGCCCTGGCGGCGGCTGAAGGTTCGATCGAGGTTTGGAAATCGGCCACCTGCAAATGCTGCATCAATTGGGTGAAGCATCTCGAGGCGAACGGCTTCGCCGTGAACGTCAACGCCGCCGATCCCTCGATGCTCGATCGCATCAAGCGTCAGTCGGGGATCGGCGAGGAGCTCGCGTCGTGCCACACCGCCAAGATCGGCGCCTATGTCATCGAAGGCCATGTGCCGGCGCCCGACATCAAGCGGCTGGTGGCCGAGCGGCCCGACGCGCTCGGCTTGACCGTACCGGGCATGCCGGTCGGCTCGCCGGGCATGGAGCAAGGCGCCGAGACCGAGCCCTACGACGTGCTGCTGATCAAGAAGGACGGCACGACGGAAATCTTCGCCCGCCACTGAGCGTCGATCCGAGCCCGCGCGCAATCTCACCGCTTGCCGAGTTCGCTTAAGGCGTCGCGATAGTCGCGCATGGCTTTGCGGGCGACCTCCAGCTCGGCCTCGAGCGCGAGCGTCGCCGCCGATTTCGGTCTCAACTTTCCACTCGCGAGCACGAGAAGCACGAGAATGACGATGGGGGTGAGGAAGTCGGTGACCATGATCGGCCCCGCATTGCCCGGAGCGAGATTGCCTTGCACGACGATATCCCTGATATGGCCGATGCCGGCGCCAATCAGAAAGCAGGCGGCGGCGATCCCCACGGCGAGCCGCGCTTCGAAGCCCCTGAAGGCGGCATAGAGCGAGGCGAGCCCGAGCCCGAGATTGGCGACCCCCACTTCATATTGGAACGGGCTCGTCGCCCAGCCGATCGCGGCGGCCGACCGCTCCGGAAAAAACACGTGACCGAGAAAGGCCCACAGGCCCTGAAGCCCCAGCGGGAACAGGAACAGATAGCGCAGCAGCCGGTCGATGACGAAGCCGCGCAGGATCGGCCGCGGCTCCCGCCAGATCGCAATGCCGGCGCATGAGCAGAGCCGCCACCCAGAGGAGAATGGGAACAAGCGACACTTGCGTCATGGCGATGAGGCTCCCTCCGCGTCAGGCCAATTGTCGCCAATCCAGCGAGCTAGACTTTCTTCGCTTACCTCGCCGGCCGCAACAGCGAGAATAATCGCGGTGGACTGCGCCTGGTCGGGCCGGAACGCTACGCCGTTCTTGCGCAGAAAGGCGACCATGGCGATGAAGGCGATGCGCTTGTTGCCGTCGACGAAGGCATGGTTCCTTGCGAGTCCGAACGCGTATGCCGCAGCGAGCTCCGGCAGCTCCGCGCTTTCATAATGCCATTTGTTGACAGGTCGATCCAACGCCGAGCGCAACACGCCCTCGTCCCGCAGGCCCGGAGCGCCGCCATAGCGGCGAAGCTGGATGCTGTGGGCGGCAATGGCCTGTTCGTAAGTGAACCATTCCGGCTCGGTCACTTCGCCAGCGCCGAGAGCGTGTCACGGTACTCGTCGATGATCTCGTCGACGATCTCCATCGTCTTCTCGAAATCGGGATCGTAGGGCAGCGCCTGGAAGCCGCCGCCGGCCAATTCGGTGACGTGGAGCTGTTGCCCACGCTTCAGCCCGAGCCGTTGCATCAGCTCGCGCGGCAGGATGAAGCCTTCGGAATTGCCGATTCGCTTGATTTCGATCTTCATGGCCAGCCTCCGTTATACGGTCTGTATAACAGAGTTGTACAGAAGTACAACGGACATCCGGCTGGGGTTACTACCGCTTGGGAGAGGCCTTCTCGTCCATGGCCTCGAGTTCGTCGATCAGGCCTTCGATCACCTTGAGCCCCATCGACCAGAAGTTCGGGTCGGAGGCATCGAGGCCGAACGGCGCGAGCAGCTCCTTGTGGTGCTTGGTGCCGCCCGCCGCGAGCATGTCGAGATAGCGCTCGGCGAAGCCCTTATCGGCCTTCTCGTAGACGGCATAGAGCGAGTTCACGAGACAATCGCCGAAGGCATAGGCATAGACGTAGAACGGCGCGTGGATGAAATGCGGGATGTAGCACCAAAAGTTCTCGTAGCCCGGCTTGAGCTCGATGGCCGGTCCTAGGCTCTCGCGCTGCACCTCGAGCCAGATCTCGCCGAGCCGGTCGCTCGTCAGCTCCCCTTCGCGCCGCTCGGTGTGCACCTTGCGCTCGAAACTGTAGAAGGCGATCTGGCGGACCACGGTGTTGATCATGTCCTCGACTTTGGCGGCGAGCAGCGCCTTGCGCTCACGCGGGGTGGGCGCCTGATCGAGCAGCGCGCGGAACGTCAGCATCTCCCCGAACACGCTCGCGGTCTCGGCGAGCGTGAGCGGCGTCGGCGCCATCAGCGGGCCTTGCACATTGGCAAGCACCTGATGCACGCCGTGGCCAAGCTCATGCGCGAGCGTCATCACGTCGCGCGGCTTGCCCTGATAGTTGAGCAGGATATAGGGGTGCGCGCTCGGCACCGTGGGATGCGAGAAGGCGCCCGGCGACTTTCCTTCCCTCACCGGCGCATCGATCCAGCCTTTGGCAAAGAACTGCCCGGCGATCTCGGCCATGCGCGGCGCGAAATCGCCGTAAGCGGTGAGCACCGTCTTTTGCGCATCGTCCCAGCCGATCACCTGCCGTGGCTCTTCCGGCAAAGGCGCGTTGCGGTCCCAATGGGCAAGTGTCTTCTTGCCAAGCCACCGCGCCTTCATGGCGTAGTAGCGGTGGGAAATGCGCGGGTAAGCCTCGCGCACGGCGGCGACCAGCGCATCGACCACCTCCTTCTCGACCCGGTTGGCGAGATGGCGGGAATCGGCGACGTCGACGAAGCCCCGCCAGCGGTCGGAGATCTCCTTGTCCTTGGCGAGCGTGTTGGTGATGTGCGTGAACAGCCGCACATTCTCCTTGAAGACTTTTGCCAGCGCCTCCGCGGCGCCACGACGCTTGTTTCCGTCCTGATCGAGCAGGCGGTTCAACGTGGGCTCCAGGCTGAGCTTCTCTCCGTCTGTCTCAAACCTCAGCGACGTCATCGTCTCGTTGAACAGACGATCCCAGGCGCCCCGTGCCGTCACCGCTTTCTCGTGGAACAACTGCTCGAGCTTGTCGTCGAGCTGATAGGGCTTCTCCTTGCGCAGATCCTCGAGCCAGGGCCGGTAATGGCCGAGCTCGGAATGGGACATCGCCGTCTCCAGCATCGCGTCGTCGAGCCGGTTGAGCTCGAGCGGGAAGAACAGGAGCTTCGAAGAGATGGCGGTGATCTTCTCCTGGATGTCGCCGAAGAATTTCTGCCGCTTGGGGTCCGAGGTGTCGGCGGCGTACAGCAGGCTCGCATAGGAGACGATGCGGCCCATGATGTCGTTGAGCGCCTCGAACTCACGCACGGCTTGCGCGAGCGCGGCTCCGCCCTTGCCGCCGTCCAAGAGCGTGGCGAGCTTGCCGGCATAGCGCTCCTGCATGGCGTCGGCAGCGCGCTCGGAGGTCTCGAGGTCGGTCTTGAGCTTGGGCGACTCCGGCCCCGCGTAGAGGTCGGTGAGGTTCCACTCAGGCAACGTCCCGAGCTTCGCTTTTCCTTCCGCCGCGCCGACCGGGTGGGGTTTCGCTTTGCCCTTGGCGGAAGCGGTCGCGGAATAGACTGGGTGCTCGGGCCAATTGCTCATCGAATCCTTGAACCTCGTTAGGGGTGAATCGCGCTCTAGTGTGGGAGGGGCGCCGCGCCGCCGCAAGGGGCCATAGAGCACGTGTTTAGGTCCTTTTAGAGGACCCCAAAGCCACGGCCTCACCAAAATCGAACCGTGATAAAGGGGATAAGAATAGGACTTAGCAGGGGAACGGCTAGTCAATGTCAGCCGCTCCGGCTCGCATTCTCGCGTTGGTGCTGTCGAGCATGGCCTGAGCCCTTGTCATGAGTGCCCGACGCTTCAAGTAGAACGCTACAAGAAAGGCGGCGGGATACCACAACAAGGCGTCATACAGGACCTGCCGCTCGGCAGGGGCCGCTACCACGGCTAACAACACAACCGCCGTTCCGATGGCGACTGCCCACGGTACGGCGGTGCGGGCAGCAAGCCAGTTGAGTTGCCGCTTCTCTGAGCTGTCCAACGCAAGCTGTGGTTTGAGAGGGTCTGACGATAAGTCTTGAACCAAGGCAAGGTGCCTCCCCTCCTGTGATCTTACCTCAATCAGCCAGCGAGCGTCGCTGTGGAGAAGCCCCCAACATTGCCGAGATTTAATGGGCCGTTGGCCTGAGAACAATGCTAGAACATGCCACCTGCGAAACTACAGAATAGGGGCACAAATGACAGACACTCCGATTTCAAAAATGGACGCTGCTCAGCGCCAACTCGACTGCGCCGTCCGGCTTCGCTTGGCGGACGAAGATAGTCTAGCGGTCCACACGCTCGCCTATGCTGCCTTCGGCATCTTGCGCGACCTGGTGCGCAAGAGGGGCCACGCTATGGAGGATGTGCTTGCCGTCCTTCACGACAAGTCGTCCAAGATGGGGCGCGACCTCACTGAGGTCCCGAATTTCCTGAAGCACGCCGGTACCGACCCGGATGGGATGCTCGCCGCTCACTCCCCCAACTCGGCTCACCTCACGCTGGCCTTTGCGATCCGGCTTTGGGTTGAGCTTGGCGAAGAGGAGACTCCCGATATGCAGGATTTCGCCAAGCTGCCCGATCCGTACAAACCCGACCATCGGGCTAGCGAGTTCGTCAAGTTCGTTAAGGGGCCGCTGCTCTCAGAGCAGGACGAGGCGACGTGGCGTGCCACGCTTAGGGGCATCACTACGACCTCAACGTGATGCGGGCTCTCGCTTTGGACTAGGCGCTCACAGGGGCGCCGCGTTGCCCCTGCCCGGCCTTTGCTTTCCGCGGTTTTCTTCGGCACACAGGGT
>CAWANV010000013.1:0-10495 GCA_963783455.1 uncultured Alphaproteobacteria bacterium | reverse complement strand
CTTGGCGCTCGCGCTGCGCTGGGACGAGTGGACGAAAGAGATGTTCGGCTTCGGCGCCCGCACCATCGCGCTGGTCGATACCACCGCCGCCTCTCCCTTCGTCGAGCTGAGCATGATCCCGGCGCTGACCCTGGTCGCGCTCAACGCCCCGGCCGGCCAGCGCGCCACCTGGTTCGCGCTGATGGCCTCGCTCATGAACGTGGCGCTGGTGGCGGGGCAATTGCAGACCAAATATCTCAACTGGATCTTCCACGTCGATCGCGGCTCTTACGCCAATCTGCCCGCGCTTACCGCCGCCGCGCTCTTGATCGGCTTCATCGTGCCGGTGATCGGCGTGCTCGCCTTCGGCAAGCGCGCGACCTGACTGAAACGTCCCCCCTGCCCGGGAAAGAGTGAGCAGTCCTGACCGGGAGAAATTCCCGGGCAAGTGCCGTCATTTGCCTGCGAACTCGGGAAACCCTGGCAGCGCGCTGATCGGCTAGCCTCCCTTCGCCACCGACCCTGCAACTTAAACCTACGAGTGAAGCCGCGAGCCAGCGACTTTCGTTGGTCGTCTCGCGGAAGAGTACGCTTTGATCAAACCATCGCATGGCATGAGTGATAGCGCCCCGCGCCCGATCGAGAGGGCCGCGGCTAACGCAGCGAGAGGCTGGCGCGGCATCGCCGCCCTTGCCCTCTTGCTGTTTCTTCCCGTTGCTCGGACTTGGCGCCGTCGCCGAGGAGCAAAAGCCCGCCGACACGCCGGCTCCGGCCGCGGAGGAGGGCACGCCGCCGCCGGTCAATGTCTCCATCCATTATCTCGGCAAGGACTATGACGAGCCGCCGCCGCTCTCGCTCGTCGATCAAGATCTTGACCGACAATGGCGTGCAGGGCGCGCGCCTCGCCATCGACGACAACAACAAGAGCGGCGCCTTCCTCGGGCAGCATTACGATGCTCGTCGAGGACATCCTGCCGGCCAATGGCGACGTCGTCGCCAAGGCCAAGGAGATCTTGAGCAAGGGCGACGCGCATCATCGTCGCCGATCTCGAAGCCCAGGATCTGCTCGCCGTCGCCGACCTGCCCGGAGGCCAAGAACTCGATCATCTTCAACATTCGCCTGAGCGACGACGCGCTGCGCCAAGAGCAGTGCCGGGCCAACATCTTCCACATCGCGCCGAGCTGGGCGATGCGCGCCGACGCGCTCGCGCAATATCTCATCTGGAAGAAATGGCCCAAATGGTTCGTGCTCAAAGGCACCGCGCCTTCCGACCAGGACTATGACGCGGCGGTCGAGCGCGCCGCCGGCCGCTTCGGCGGCAAGATCGTCGAGGAGCGCGAATACAAATTCGAGACGGCCAACCCGCGCACCGATTCAGGCCATCAGCAAATTCAGACGCAGATGCCGGAGGTGACGCAAGGCGCCCCCGAGCACGACGTGGTCTGGGTCGTCGACACGACCGAGCGCTTCGGCGAATACGTGCCCTACCGCGACTACGATCCGCGACCGGTGGTCGGCACGCAAGGCTTGATCGCCGTCGCCTGGCACAGATCCTACGAGCAATATGCCGGCACGCAGATGCAGAACCGCTTCGAGCGCTTCGCCAAGCGCATCATGACCGAGCGCGACTACTCGGCCTGGATTGCGGTGCGCGCCATCGGCGAAGCGGTGACGCGGTCGGGCAAGGCCGACGTTGCCCGACATCCGCGACTATCTCCTGTCGGATGCAGTTCACCGTGGCGGCTTTCAAGGGCGAGGGGCTCTCGTTCCGCCGCTGGGACCACCAGCTCCGCCAGCCGATGCTGATCACCGGCGCGCGCTCGCTCGTGTCCATGTCGCCGCAGGAAGGCTTCCTGCACCCGAAGTTTCTGACCGACACGCTCGGCTACGACGAGCCCGAGACCAAGTGCAAGTTTCCCAACTGAGCACACTCAAAAAGGTATCCGGAGATGAAACGCCCCATTCTGACTGCGACCGCTCGCCACGCTGCTGTCCTGCGCCGCTTCCCCCGCCTTCGCGCTGCACGATCTTCGTCTCCAACGAGAAGGACAACACCGTCACGGTGGTCGACGGCAAGACGCTCGAGGTCCTCAAGACCATCCCGACGGCACGGCGCCCGCGCGGCATCATCGCCAGCCCCGACGGCAAGGAAGTCTATGTCGCCGCCGGCGACGGCGACATCATCGACGTCATCGACACGGCGAAGCTCGAAGTCGTCCGCCAGCTCGACTCCGGCCCCGACCCCGAACTCATGGCCGTCGATCCCAAGGGCGGCAGCCTCTACATCGCCAACGAGGACGACTCGATGGTCACGGTCATGGATACCAAGAGCGGCGAGGTGCTGGCCGAGATCCCGGTCGGCGTCGAGCCCGAGGGCATGGGCGTGAGCCCCGACTCCAAATTCACGGTGGCCACCTCCGAAAGCACGAGCATGGCGCATGTCATCGACAACGCGACGCTAGAAGCTCATCGACAACGTGCTCGTCGATACGCGGCCGCGCGAGGCGAAGTTCACGCCGGACGGCAAGGAGGTCTGGGTCTCCTCCGAGGTCGGCGGCACCATCTCGGTGATCGACACCAGCACCTGGAAGGTCATCAAGAAGATCCGCTTCGAGGTGCCGGGCGTGCGTCCCGAGCTGCTGCAGCCGGTGGGCATGGAGTTCACCAAGGACGGCAAATATGTCTTCGTCGCGCTTGGCCCTGGCAACCGCGTCGCCGTGATCGACCCCAAGACCTATGAGGTCAAGGATTACATCCTCGTCGGCCAGCGGCCCTGGCACCTGGAGCTCTCTCCCGACCACAGCAAGCTCTATGTCGCCAACGGCCTCACCAACGACATGACCATCATCGATGTCGGCAGCCTCAAGGCCGAGAAGTCGGTGCCGGTCGGGCGGCTGCCTTGGGGCGTCGCCGTCATCCCGTAAGCGATGCGGCAAAACCCAATTGCATGGTCATGTCCGGCACTCGGGTCCAGCTTCGCGGCCGAACACACGCCCTGTGCCGGGCATGACCTTTCGCAACGGGTCACGACGCAGATGACCAGGACCTTGAGGCGTCGTAGCTCCGAGGGCAGCAGCGGCCATGACGATCGTTGCTTGCCTTGGAGCTACGCCAAGCCCAATTGACCGGCGGAGTGGATCGACTCTCTATATCTGCAGGCATGTCATGAGCGGCGGATCGCTTTGCCGCTGCCGGATGGCAAGCGCGTTCCGCTAAGTCATTGAAAGGCTGAGGGGTGCAGCGTGACCGCCGCACCCCCACCCCCGACGGCGATATGCTGGATCGCAAAGTCGCAGCTCCATGGGAAGGAGACGACTAGAGAGCTACGCCTCTCGCCGGCAGTTAAACCTTCCTGTGTCGTCTGGCTTGGTTAGGCAAGCCAACCCGGTACGACTTTGAAAGGCTAGGGCCGCGGCGCCCGGCGTCTCTAGCCCAACGTCCCAATAGTAGTCGGGAAGATTTGGTAATCGTATTGCCAGGCTTGCCATTGCTATTTCGCCACTTCCGACATGCAGTGCATTTTTTGGCGACTCCCGCTGCCAAAGCTTCCAAAAAATGAGATATAGAAGCGGAAGCGAAAGACTCGGGATGTTCAAAGAAAAGAGGAACAGCCTTTGCATTGTGCCCACCCGTGATGGTGTGGGGCATATCTGGTTGTGGAGACTATCGAGGCGTGCTGCAAAAGCTTTGGTATGACCGGCCGGTCCGAACGCAACTTCTCGTGGCAGTGGGAGCGATCAACCTTCTGGCTGCGCTTCTGGCCGGCGCGGTCTCGATTCTCAACACCCGCACCGCCACGCAGGTTGAGATCGAGGCCTCGCTCGAGGTGGCGCAGCGCTTTGTCGCCGCGACCATGAAGGATCTCGCCGCACAGGGCAAGCTCGACGCAGCTTACTCAGGAATTGCCCTTGCAGCTCAAGCATCTCCGCCATGTCCGCATCATGTTCATGGATTCCATAGGCCAGCTCACCGTCGTATCGCCGCAACAGGACAAGGGCTCGTCCGCCGAGACGCCTTACGTGCCGGGCTGGTTCGCCGAGCTGGTGCGGCCGCAGCTTGTCGGCCGCGCGGTGAGGGTGGTGGCCGTGGATGGCTCGAACCCCATTGTCATCGTCGGCGAGCCGGCCGATGAGATCGCCGAGGCCTGGCACGATTTCTCTGCGCTTGCCTATGTGTGGCTCACCCTCAATGCGCTCGTCCTCGCCATCCTCTATGTGGTGCTCGGCCGAGTGCTCGACCCGCTCGCGCATCTCTCCAAGGGCATGCTCAACCTCGAGGACGGCCACTATGCCACGCGGCTGCGAGCTGCCAAAGGTCAAGGAGCTTGCCGTCATCACCGAACGCTTCAACACGCTCGCCGAGCGCGCTCGACACGGCGCGCGACGAGAACAGCCGTCTCTATCGCCAGCTCATCACCGTGCAGGAGGAGGAGCGGCGCACCATCGCCAACGAGCTCCACGACGAGGCGGGCCCCTGCCTGTTCGGCATCACCGCCAATGCCTCCTCGATCCAGAACCTCGCCGATCAGCTGCCCGATGGTGCGCACCGCCGAGATCACCAGGCGTGTCGGCGAGATCCTCTCCATCACCGAGCGGCTCAAGCTGATGAACCGGGCCCTGCTGAAGAAGCTGAGGCCCGGTCCGCTCGGCAAGGTCGAAGCTCTCCGAGCTCCTCGACGAGCTCATCGCCGGCTTTCAGCGGCGTCATCCCGACACGCACACCGTTGTCGCCCTTGGCAAGCTCGCCAATTCCTATGGCGAGGCGATCGACCTGACCCTCTATCGCTGCATCCAGGAGGCCATCACCAATGCCATCCGCCACGGCAGGCCGAAAATCTCACCATCGACCTTGCCGAGGAGGCTGCGCCCCGCCGCAATGGCGGCAAGCGGCCGCTCCCCGAGCTCTCCTTGAGCATCAGCGATGACGGCAAGGGGATTGCACCCGCCACGCCGAAGGGCTTTGGGCTCTCCACCATGACCGAGCGCGTGCGCTCGCTCGGCGGGACCTGTGTGATCGAGAGCGCGCCGTCCAAAGGGACCACGATCCGCGTGGATATCCCCGTGCAACGTGGAAACGCCGCGCGCGCGCGCGCGCCTGAATTGGTTGGAGAGCTGTCATGACCCGCGTCCTCGTCATCGACGACCATCCAATCGTGCTGCAAGGCTGCCGCCAGCTGCTCGAGGATGCCGGCGTCGAGCAGATCATCCAGGCGCAGAGCTTGGCGGACGGCTTCAGGCTCTACCGCACGCAGAAGCCCGACGTGATCATCGTCGACCTGGCCATGCGGACCGGCGCCCTGGGCGGCCTCTCCTTCATCCGCCGGCTTCGTCTGCACGACGCGCGCACGCCGATCCTCGTCTTCACCATGCACTCCGACCCGGTCATCGTCAGCCGCGCGCTCGAGGTGGGCGCCACCGGCTACGTGCTCAAGGACACCTCCTCCGACGAGGTGCTGAAGGCCTTTCAGAGGGTGCGCGAGAACCGGCCCTATCTCAGTCACGACCTCGCCTCGGAAGTCGCCTTCATGGAGGCGAGGGGAACGACCAATCCCTTGCGCCGCATGACGGTGCGGGAGCTGCAGACGCTCGCGCTCGTGGCCGAGGGCAAGCCCTACGGCGTCATCGCCGAGCATCTGCACGTGAGCTATAAGACCGTCGCCAATACCTGCACGCAGCTGAAGGCCAAACTCGGCGTGCGCACCCTGCCCGAGCTGATGCGCATCGCCATTCAGCACCTGCCTTCCACGACCGCCAAGGCCCCGCGGGGAGAGTGGTCGTGAGCGAGCCTGGCTGACGCGCGGCGGGCGGCGAGAGCGGCACGCTCGGTCGTCCCCTCCGTCGCGCACCTGCAACAGCGATGATTATTTCGCGTCGCCGCCACCGTGCCTCACAATTGAGACATGGGATGAGCCTGACAGTGCGCTGCACACAAATTGCGCAACTTTTCGCTTGACACCTTGGGCTTTGACCACGGGAACTTGATGCAGCGCAGCGAAAGGGAATGGACGTTTGGCACATTTCGTTGCCGCGAGCACTTTTCACTTGCAAACCCAATGACATTTGGCAATTATGAGCGGGCAGCTTGGCAATGAGTGGGACGCCAGTTTCCATCGAGAATTTGATAACGCCCGCGCACACTCTGCGCTAGGCTGTGATTCCTCGTGAGGTGTCACCGCGTGATGTGTTCATCGGAGAACCCGCCGCCAGGAGCGGGCGCGAGGCGCTTTATTTGCTTCCGCGCTTTCGGGCAGCCTCCCATATCCACAGTGACAGTATGAAAACTTGCAAGGGCTCGGTGCTCTCTTGGCATTTCGCTTGAGGGAAACTGCGCCCCGGCAAACAGAAATAGCTCAGCTTTCATTTCGGTGAACTGAGTAGCTAGGGAGAGGAGAAAGACATGAAAATGAAGTTTGGTGTCCTGGGCGGAACCCTCATCGCGGTGATGATGGGCCTCTCCGGCCAGGCAATGGCTGGTTCCGATGAGGAGCAGCTTGCGCGTATGGCTGATCCCGATCAGTGGCCTGCCCCTGGTCGTGATTTTCAGCTCTCGCGCCATAGCCCGCTGGCTGACATCAACACCAAGAACATCGGCAAGCTGCAGATTGTCTGGCTGCAATCGCAAAACAACCTCCGCGGTCATGAAGGTCAGCCCCTCGTGATCAAGGATGTCGGCGGCAAGACCATATTGTTCATGGTCAGCGGCTGCGCGGCGATGGTCACCTGCAACGAGGTGCAAGCCCTGGATCTTACCGATCCTGACAATCCGAAGGTGGTTTGGACCTACGTGAAGCTGACCGACCGTGACGAGTCGGCCATTCCGCGCGCTTGCTGCGACACGGTCAACCGTGGCGGCTCCTATGCCGACGGCAAGTTCGTCTATGGCACTCTCGACGGCTTCCTGATCGCCCTCGACGGCCAGACCGGCAAGGAAGTCTGGGTGGTTAAGGATGCTTATCCGGAGAAGGGTGAGACCACCACCCCTGCTCCAGTGATCGCCGCCGACAAGGTGATCATCGGCTTCGGTGGCGATGAGTTCGCCGCTCGCGGCCGCATCACGGCTTACAACCTCAAGGATGGCTCCAAGGCTTGGCTGTGCCACAGCACGGGTTCCGACAAGGACGTGTGCTTGACTGCCGACACCAACAAAGCCAATCCCGCAATACGGTCAGGCTGGTTCGGACCTGGGTATCAAGACCTTCCCAGGCGAGGACTACAAGATCGGCGGCGGCGCTGCTTGGGGCTGGTATAGCTACGATCCCGAGCTGAAGCTGGTCTACTACTCGACCGGTAACCCCGGTCTGTGGAGCCCGGCCTATCGTTGCCCGGACAAGACCCATGAGGAGTGCAACGCCGGTGAGTTTCGACAACAAGTGGTCGATGACGATCTTCGCCCGCAAGGTCGATACCGGCGAGGCCGTTTTTGCCTATCAGATGACCCCCTTCGATCAGTGGGACTATGATGGCATCAACGAGAATATGCTCACCGACATGACCATCGACGGGAAGAAGGTGAAGGCTCTTACTCACTTCGACCGTAACGGTTTTGCCTATGTGCTCGATCGTACCGACGGCACTCTGCTCCGCGCCACCAAATATGTGACGGTGGACTGGGCCGAGAAGATCGACATGAAGACTGGCCGTCCGGTCAAGGTGAAAGAGCACTCTCCGCTTGAGCGTGGTCGCAACGTCGCGGCCTGCCCATCAGCCATGGGCGGCAAAGACCAGCAGCCTGGTGCGGTCGATCCTAAGGAGCCGAACATCTTCTACATGCCCACCAACAACTGGTGCATGGAGCTTGAGCCGCAGGAGCGCACGCACACGAACCAGGGCACGGTTTACGTGTTCGCGAACGTGTACATGTTTCCTGAGAAGCCCGGCACCACCGGCAAGATCAAGAAGTACGACGTGTTGTCGGGCAAGACCTTGTGGGAAGTCCCGGATCAATATCCGAACTGGGGCGGCACCATGGTCACCGACGGTGGTCTCGTGTTCTACGGTAGCTTGGGCGGTGACTTCCGCGCTCTCGACCGTAACTCCGGCAAGATCCTGTGGAGCCGTAAGCTTGGTTCCGGCATCATCGGCAACCCGGCAACTTGGAAAACCGGGGGCAAGCAGTATGTCGGTGTCTATTCCGGCATCGGTGGCTGGATCGGTGTCCCGGTCGCGGCTCATCTTGACCTGACCGACAAGTTCGGTGCCATCGGCGCCACGGCCATGACCGTGGCTGCTGGACTGGACAAGGTCCCCGCGGGCGGCGAACTGAACGTCTTCCGCGTCTTTGAATAGGCGGAATGTTCTAGACTAACAGGCGCCCGATGCCCTTGCGGCATCGGGCGTCATTTCATATTTAGGGGGTGTAGTACCGCACGATGGCCCAGCCCTCGCGTCCCCCAGCAACAACCCAGCGAAACGCCCCGTGTCCCATCATGTATGCTCGACCCCTTACGGTGTTGATTGCCCTCGCCGCTCTCGCCTTCGCGGCGCTCCCGGCAGAAGCCGCCAAGAACATCAAGCGCGACTTGAGCAAGAACTTCGACGAGCTCACCCCGAGCGAGCAGATCGCCATCAGGGCGGCGGCCAAGGCGGCCTACAAAGCCAAGAAGATCAAATCCCTCACCGTCTGCGCCGATCCCGGCAACATGCCTCTGTCCAACGATCAAGGGCGAGGGATTCCAGAACAAGATGGCCGAGGTGCTCGGCGACGCCATGGGCGCGCAAGTGACCTATTTCTGGCGCCCCTTCCTCGAGCGGGGCCTGACCCGGCAGACCTTCGATCAGGGCATGTGCGACGTGATGTTCGACATGCCGGCGAATTACGGTTCGCAACTGCTACGACCTTCCCCGTCTACAAGACGCCTTATGTCCTCGCTTATCGTAGCGACAAGGGCCTCGAGCTGACCGGCCTCGACGATCCGAAGCTCAAGGATCTCAAGATCGGCGTGTTCCAGACCTCGGGCCTTCGCGCGGCGCTCGCCAAGCGCGGCGTCGTCAACAACGTCTCGCTTCAGGTGCAGAGCCACGATGCCGATCTCGTGCCTGAGCATCAGCCCTGGTGGGTCGTGCAGAAGGCGCTGAACGGCGAGATCGACGTGGCCGGTGTGTTCGGCCCCTTCGCCGGCTGGCTCAAGACCATGAAGAACGAGCCGCTGACCATTCATGCCGGTCAATCTTCAGGACGACACCGTTCCTCTGGAATTCGAGCTCGCCATCGGCGTGCGCAAGAGTGATGCCTTTCTGAAATACATGATCGAGTTCGCGCTCGAGGATAAGGCTGAGGAGATCGAGAAGATACTCAAGGACTACGGCGTTCCGCTTGTCCAGTGCAGCAAATGCGTGGTCGCTGGCGATCTGCCGGCGCATGGCAGCTACACGGCGCCCACGCCGATCAGGAATTCAAGGCGCGTCCCGACCTTGCCGCGCCTGACCAAGTGGTCACCCAAGGAGAAGGTCGAGGGTTGGCTTGCCGACGGCGCCGACATCACCCAGGAGCTGAGCAACGCGGTGATCGCCAACGATCTCGACCGCGTCAAGTTCCTGGTCGGCAAGGGCGCCGACGTCAACCAGGCCGACAGTCAAGGCTGGACCCCGCTGCTAAGTGCCGCGCGGCAGCGCCATGACGATATGATCAAGCTCTTGATCGAGCTCGGGGCCGACGTCAATCTGGCCAAGAACGACGGCACGACGCCGCTGATTGCGGCGGCCTTACCGCGACCATGTGCCCTCGATCAAAGTGCTCTTGGAGCATGGCGCCGATATCGAGAAGCCGGGACCGGAAGGCTTCCGGCCGCTCCCGCTTGCCATCGGCGAGGACAAATACGAGGTGGCCAAGGCGCTGATAGAAGCCGGCGCGAAGGTGAACGAGCCGTCGGGCGCCGAAGCGCTCACGCCGCTGATGGCAGCCGCGGCGCAGAGCGCGCCGGCCCAAGGGGCCATGTTCCTTCCCGAGCAGCACCCGCCCCATCGACATCGCCAAAGCCCTCATCGAGCGCGGCGCCGATGTCAACGCCAAGTCGAAGACCGGGGTTACGCCCTTGATGGTTGCCGCGACCCACAACAATCCGCCCATGATCGGGCTGTTGATCGAGGCGGGTGCGGACGTCAATGCCAAGAACAATCAAGGCCAGACGGCGGCCCGACGTGGCGGAGCTGAACGACAATCTGGAGGCCGCACAGCGATCATGGTGCTCGGCTCGGCCAAGTCGGCGAGCGCCCCGACACCAGGAACCGGCCAGGGAAGCACCAGCCAATGACGGCGTCCGTTTGACCGAGTCTCGTCGTCAGCGCACCGGGCCACGGCGATAGCCGTGGCCTTTTGCTGTCTGGGTGTGGGCCGCCGCGCGCGCGGAGGACGCCGCCGCCAAGGGCGAGTTCGGCGATGCCTGCGCCATGGGGCTCGCCTCGGGGCAGACGGTCAAGACCGATTGCTCGCTCAATTGGACCGCGCCCGACGGCAAGGTCTATTGCTTCTCCACCGAGGCGTCGAAAGAGACCTTCCTCAAGAATGCCGACGAGAACA
>CAWANV010000012.1:0-29878 GCA_963783455.1 uncultured Alphaproteobacteria bacterium | reverse complement strand
GCCGTTGGCTGATACCCCCCTCATTGTCATGCCCGCGCAGGCGGGCATCCAGTAACCCGTGCCTCACTTTCTGCTGCCGCGGTGGTTACTGGATCGCCCGGTCAAGCCGGGCGATGACACGGGGAGAGTTTGCCGTTGACGCTTTAAACCCCCACCCGCAGACTGCGGCCAGGATAGGAACAGGGCAGCAGAGGGAACGATAATGCGGTCAGCTGCCCGTTTCGTGGTGGGACTCGCGCTTTGCCTCGTGCTCCTCGCCGCGAGCCTTGAAGAAGACGCCGGCGCGCTCGAGCAGGGCAAGCTCGTCGCGCCGGGACGTCTGGTGGTCGCGGGAAGGCGGCTATCCTGCGGCGCGACCTCAACGCTCATTCGCGACTTTGAAGGTTTCGCCGTGTTGTCCACCGTCATCATGCTGAACATGCAGGCGCTCAAGGACCTGCCGCGTCCGGTGCAGTGGCTGATCTACTATCACGAATGCGGGCATATTCTGTACGGGCCGAGCGAAACCGCCGCCGATTGCTATGCCATCAGGAGGGCCCGGCGCGAGGGCTGGCTTGGCAAGCCGTCGCTTGAGGATATCTGCGCGGTCTTCAACATCGCCGGCCACGGCCCGGTGCACCCCGACCCTGAGCAGCGCTGCGACCAGCTAAGGCAATGCTTTGCCAAGAAAAGTGGCGTCACGGCCCGCGACGATGCGAGGTGAGACATTTGTGGCAATTGCGCGGGCTTTGCCCCCGCCGTAGAGTGCGACTCGGCATGTGGGACGGACGGGCAAGTTCGGGGTTGGCGCTGGCTGGCGCCTTGGCCATCGCTCTTTGCGTTGCGCATCCGCACGCGGGCAACGCTCAGGAATGGTCGGGTAAAGAGGGCTCCACCACCTCCGGCCCAAGCCTCGACGAGTATCTCAAGCAAATTGGCCCTGACGGCAAGATCATCGGTCAAGGCCAACTCAAGCTCGACGGCAAGGCGGTCAATTGCGGCAAGCGGCCGACGGTGCTCAATCCCAATTTCGACAGCTGGGGCGGCGCCTTCCCCGGCTTCTTGATTCTCAACAACAAGAAGATCAACGGGCTCACCACCCAGGTGAAGCTCTACATCTATTCGCATGAATGCGGGCACCAGTTCATCGGCGCCGACGAAACCGAGGCCGACCTCTTCGCCATCAGGCGCGGTGTGAAGTGGAGCTGGCTCGACGCCCAAGGCATGGAAGACATCTGCATCTTCATCTCGCAGCTGAAGGGCGATTTGGTGCATCCGCCAGGCCCGCAGCGTTGCGAGACCATGCGCAAATATTATCGCCAGCTGCTCGGGGCCGCTGCGCAGCAGGCCTCGACGCCGGCCGAGTCATCGCAACCGCAGACCTTAGGGCCTCCCCACTAGCCTTTCTCCTCTCCCCGTGGGGGAGAGGGCTTTTCGCCGCGATCTTGCGCGAGCGCAGCTCTGCGCAAGTCGCATGGCGGAAAGGGTGAGGGGGTAATGCCGGAGCAACTTCGTATTGATTCCCCTCACCCGGCCGCGTTGCGGCCGACCTCTCCCCGCTGGGGAGAGGTTTCAGAAGATCCAGGCGATCATCAGCCAGAAGATCAGGAAAAAAATCAGAAAGCCAAGGATGGTGAAGGGCAGCTCGCCGAAAATGGCGTCACCGCCCGACACGACCGCCATGACGAGAATGGCGACGAAGGAAACGCCGAACGAGATGAGGGCCGCGTTCTTTAGGCCGAGGCCCGCCGAGAACGGGTCTGAATCGCCGAGCCCAATCAGGTAATAGAGGCCGGCGCCCCCGACCGCGACGAGAAGCAGCAGCGCGATCGCCGCGGCAACGAACAGCCTTAGCGCCTCATTGCGGTCGTGCCGGTCGCTCGTGCTTGGCATGGCGTCGCGTCCCTCATCGCCTCTCAGTCATTATCCTGGCGCATCTCCTGCGCCTTCGCGATCGCCTGCCTGATCAAATGCGGGTCGGGCATGTCGGCGATCGTGAATTCGGGCTCGTCGCCGGCGGTGGAAATCTGGATGGTTCCCACCCCGAGAATGCGGTTGATGAACCCTTGCGTGACATGCACCGAGCGGACGTGCTTGAGCGACACCGAGGTTCGGTCCTTGCTTAAGATGCCCCGCTCATACATGAGCTCGTTGTCGGTGACGGTGAGCGCGGTGGCGCGTGTCTTGATGTACCAATAGAGCAGGATGATGATGCCGATGCCGAAGGCGAGGATCAGCAGAACCGCAAGGATGAACCAGAAGGGATGCGCCCGGAACATCGCCGGATGCGCCTCATAAATCACCGCTCCCGCCATCTTAAGTCCCTCATCCCGCTATTTGCCCCGCGGACCTTAGTCCGCGCTCCTGTCCCTGAAAAGCGGAGATATCCGCGCCCCGCGCGCGCATCCCGGCTGGAAAGCTTGGCCGCTAGAGGCTACATAGCGTCTTGCCGAACGAGGAGGCCATGCAGAAATTCACCACGCTCACCGGGATTGCTGCCTATCTGCCCATGATCAATGTCGACACCGACATGATCATCCCCAAGCAGTACCTCAAGACCATCAAGCGCACGGGCCTGAGCAAGGGCCTGTTCGCCGAGCTTCGCTATGACGAAGATGGCAAGCCCTTACCCGATTTCGTGCTGCACAAGCCGCCTTACGACAAGGCGAAGATCCTGATCACCGGAGAGAATTTCGGCTGCGGGTCGAGCCGCGAGCACGCCCCCTGGGCGCTGCTCGATTTCGGCATAGTCTGCATCATTGCGCCGAGCTTCGCCGACATCTTCTACAACAACTGCTTCAAGAACGGCATTCTGCCCATCACCCTGCCGCAAGCGGAGATCGACAAGCTCATCGACGACGCTTCGCGCGGCGCCAATGCGGTTCTCACCATCGACCTTCCCGCCCAGGAGATCAGAGGACCGGACGGCGGCGTGATCCATTTCGACATCGATCCCTTCCGCAAGCGCTGCCTCATGGAAGGGCTGGACGATATTGGCTTGACCTTGGAGAAGGCCGAGGCCATCGAGGCTTTCGAGCAGGCCGCCCGCGCCGCCCGCCCCTGGGCGTGTAGGGCTATCTGGCGCAAGGAACGCAGGAGGGTGTAGGTGATAGTTTTCTTGTCTCAGGCACCGCCCTCGCTCACCACTCCCGTAAGAATCGAGACATGCTCGCTCGATTTTTTGATGGGCAAGGGCGTGCATAGGGCGGCAGACGATGACGGGGCCTATTCGAAAGCGGTTGGCGTGCTCGTCTGCTCGATCAGAGGTTTGCCGGCGCGCGTGATCTTGAGCGCGGCGTGATAGCTGCCTTCGGGCCAGCCGCCGGCCGGGACCCCGCGCTTGCCCGCTTGCAGCAAATAGCTTGCCCGGTCCTCCGCCAGCGTCTCCGTGTTTTGCAGCAGCGGCTTGTCGCCATTCACGAGCGCGATCTCGACCACGTCGCCTTTCTTGAGGTTGGCCACCAATGCATAGGCTACACCGGGGGTGTTGAAGCGGGGTGCCGGAAGGGCCTCGCCCTTCTCCAGCTCCTCTTCAGTGACCTGGTGGTCGGCAAGCCCCAACGCCGAGACCTTGGTTTCCTCGGCCGACGCCGCAGCCGCCGTTCCACAAATCAAGGCCAAAGCAAAGAGCACCCTTGTCAGCATCAAGCTCTCCCGTTACGCAAACCGCGCTACGTCTTTAGAGGATCTCCATCGAAGTAAGATCAATTCCCGTCATGGCCGGGCTTGTCCCGGCCATCCACGATTTTGATATTTTGCCAAAAATTCGTGGATGCCCGGCACAAGGCCGGGCATGACAGACTACAGATTTACGGGCATCGCTCAATGAGGAACGGCGCAAGCCATGACAACCTATAGGCTTCTGCTGCTCCCCGGCGACGGCATCGGCCCCGAGGTGATGGGCGAGGCCGAGCGGATCGTCGCCTGGGTCAACGGCAAAGGCCTTGCCTTGATCGAGACCGAGACCGACCTGGTCGGCGGCTCAGCCTATGACGCCCACGGCCAAGCGATCTCGGAAGCCACCATGGCTAAAGCCCTTGCCGCCGACGCCGTCATGCTCGGCGCGGTCGGCGGGCCGAAATGGGACGGCGTGGCTTACGACCAGCGTCCCGAGGCGGGGCTGCTGCGCCTGCGCAAGGACCTCGAGCTGTTCGCCAATCTCCGCCCCGCCATCTGTTACAAGGCGCTCGCCGACGCCTCTTCGCTCAAGCGCGACCTCATCGACGGCCTCGACATCATGATCGTGCGCGAGCTGACCGGCGGGGTCTATTTCGGCAAGCCTAAGGAGATCGTCGATCTCGGCGCCGGGCAGAAGCGCGCCGTGGATACCCAGGTCTACGACACCTACGAGATCGAGCGCATCGCCACAGTCGCCTTCGAGCTTGCCCGCGAGCGCAAGCGCCTGGTGCATTCCGCCGACAAGCGCAACGTCATGAAGACGGGCGTGTTGTGGAACGAGGTGGTCACCAAGCTGCACAAGGAGCGCTATGGCGACGTGACGCTGCACCACATCCTCGCCGACAATTGCGCCATGCAGCTCGTGCGCGCGCCTAAGCAGTTCGACATCATCGTCACCGACAATCTGTTCGGCGACATGCTGTCCGACGAGGCGGCCATGCTCACCGGTTCGCTCGGCATGCTGCCCTCGGCCTCGCTTGGCGCCGCCGACATGCGCGGGCACCGGCGCGCGCTTTACGAGCCAGTGCACGGCTCGGCGCCCGACATCGCCGGTCAAGGCCGCGCCAATCCGATCGCCACCATCGCCAGCCTTGCCATGTGTCTCCGTTATTCCTTCTTTCTCGGCGACATTGCGGACCGGATCGACAAGGCGATTGCGAACGTGCTCGATCAGGGCTTGCGCACGGCCGACATCGCCCAAGACGGCTGCCGCACCGTCGGCACGCGCGAAATGGGCGCGGCCATCGTCGCCGCGCTCGACCGCGCCGGGTGAGGATATTGGGCAACGCCACTCGTTCTCCCCTCCCCCCTTGCGGGGGAGGGATAGGGAGGGGGGTTTGACCAAGAACGAGTAGCTGACCCCCCTCCGCGCGCCCAAGAAGGCGCGCGTGCTCCCCCGCAAGGGGGGAGCAAGATGAAGAACCTGCGTTGAGACCCGGCGCGCTGGACGCCACTCCACTGCCAAAGGATACTCCCCACCATGAAACACGCGCTGATCCTGCTTGCGGCCTTGGCCACGCTGACGCCTCACGCACTCAAGGCCGAGGAAACAGGTCCGGCCGCCGACTCGCCTGAAGCTTCCGCCAAACGTGAGCTGACGCAGGAGGAAAAGGACGAGAAGGAAGCGCGCAAGGCCTGCAAGATGAAGATCTGCGACATCATCGCCACCCGCGATCCCGACGGCGACGACGTGTCGTGCGACATCGTCAAGACCTGGCGCGAGGAGGACATCGCCAAGATGCTCGGCGGCAAGATCGGCTGGCCGTGGGGCAAGGCGGTCTGCCAGTCGAAGCTCGAGCTGGCGCGTAAGCCGCTCGCCCTGGCGATGAGCGAGGCGCAATATGAGATCGTCATGCCGGCCCAGACGGTGCGGTGCACGCTTGCCCAGAAGACGGAAGGCGAGCCCTATGCCATCGAGGTCACCATGGCGCCGAAGGTGAAATTCGAGAACGGCAAGGCCATCGAGGCCACCATAAATTGGGGCGAGGCCACGGCACCGATGTTCGTCTATCCGCTGATCTATGCCGGGACCGGGCTCGACAATTCGGCTAATGTGCTTGGGCCCGAGGTGGTGCGCATGGTGAACGAGTTCACCACCAAGAAATGCGCCGAGGTGAAGGCTGAAGCGTCGGCCAGCAACCCGAATTAGCGGCCTTCGCGGCCTTCGAGCGTGGGGCGCGTCCCGGGGTTGAACCAAGCGTCACAATTCGAGCCTAATGTACCCGAATGCGCGGAGAACGCGGCAACGCGATGGATAACATCACGCCTGAAGCTGAGCTGCATCGATCGGTGCCGACGCCGAATAGCCGGCGCACGTCGCAATTGCTCCGAGAATTTCTGGCGGGCGAGACTGGGCCGCGCATTACCCTCGGCGCGCTTCGCGATGCCCTTGGCGATCGCGGCTTCGGCGTCCTCCTGTTCATTTTCGCGCTGCCGAATCTGGTGCCGGTCAATATTCCGCTGCTCTCGGCGGTTTTGGGTTTGCCGCTCGTGCTGCTTGCGGCGCAGCTCTCCTATGGGCGCCACAAGCCGTGGTTTCCCGATTGGCTGACCGATCAAACCTTCTCGCGCCAAGGCTTCGCCGCGGTCGTCACCCGCGCGCTTCCATATCTTGAGCGCGCCGAGCGTCTCTTGCGCCCGCGCCTGACGGTGCTCCTGTCGTGGACCGGCGAGCGCCTGATCGGCATCGCCATCCTCATTCTCGCCTTGGTCCTCGCTTTGCCCATTCCCTTCGCCAACTGGCTGCCGGCCTGCGCCATTGCCATCATCGCACTTGCCATCGTCGAGAAGGACGGCGTTGCCGTCCTGATCGGCCTTGTCGTCGGCGTCTTGAGCCTGATCGTGGCCGCGACCGTCGTCATCGGCCTCGTCAAGGCTTTTCTCTTGCTGTTTTCCCGCTGGCTGTGACCTCCTCCCCCTAAAAGGGGGAGGGAGATCTCTCAGGCGACGCCCGCGCGCTTCAGCTCTAGCTGAAGCTGCCCAGTGAGCCACAGCCGGAACATGCGAATGTCGCATTGGAACGCCCAGGCGGGATGGGACACCATCGCCGGGCGGTTTCCCTCAATGAGGAAATGCCCGGTCCAGGCGAGCACATAGCCTAAGGCGGTGCCCGCCAGCGCTATCAGAGGATCGACGGCGACGATCGCCACGACCAGCGCCAGGGCGGCGAGCCCGGTGCCCAGCATATGCAGCATCCGCGTGCCGCCTTGGGCATGGTGCCGGAGATAATAGTGCCAGAACGCGTCGAAGGTCTCTTCGTTTGCGGCAGCCACGTGCTGTCCTCCTTGGACTTGCCGCCCACCCTAGGTCGCCCGGGTGCGCTGTCAAGCGCGCAAGCCGCGTTTTCCTTGTACGCTGCCAGCGGCTAGAGTAGCCGCGGGATCGAAGGGCAAGACCGGGGACCAGATGGATCAAGCGGCGCCTTATCTGAAACTGATCGGCCGCGCGGTGCTGTCGATCATTTTCATCCAGTCCGGCTGGAGCAAGATCTTCGGCTATGCGGGGACGGTTGAGCATATGAATGCGGCCGGAGTGCCGGGCGCATTCCTCCCCCTCGTCATTCTCGTCGAGCTCGGCGGCGGGCTCCTCGTGCTGCTCGGGCTGTTCACGCGCTGGGCCGCGCTCGCGCTTGCCGGCTTCTGCGTGCTCGCGGCGTGGTTCTTCCACTATCAGCCCGGCGACATGAGGCAGATGATCAACTTCATGAAGAACATCACCATCGCCGGAGGCTTCCTGGTGCTCGCCGGCTCAGGTCCCGGCGCCTGCGCGCTCGATGATTGGCTCAATCGACGCCGCGCGTAGGACGACGCTCTCCAGCTAGGGCATCGCGGTGTGAGAAGCGGGCGTTACCCGCCACACGGCGTTGCCCACATCGTCGGCGACGAGGAGCGCGCCTGAACGATCCATCGCGACTCCGACCGGGCGCCCCTGGGCCTCGCCCCGATCGCTGAGAAAGCCGGTCAGCACATCGACCGGCTGCCCCGAGGGTTGCCCATCGCTAAAAGGCACGAACACCACCTTGTATCCGCTGAAGGGATCGCGGTTCCAGGAGCCGTGCTCCCCAATGAAGGCGCCGTTCCGGAACTGCTCGGGCAACAGGTCGCCTTGCGCGAAGGCAAGCCCGAGCGGCGCGACATGGTTGCCGAGCGCATAGTCGGGCCGGATTGCCTTCGCCACAAGCTCGGGGTTCTGCGGCTCGACCCGGGGATCGATATGCTGGCCCCAATAGCTGAACGGCCAACCGTAGAATGCGCCCTCCTTCACCGAGGTGAGATAGTCGGGGACGAGATCCGAGCCGAGCTCGTCGCGCTCGTTCACCACGACCCATAGCGCTCCGCTTTGCGGCTCAAAGGTCATGCCGACCGGATTTCTCAAGCCGGTCGCGAAGCTGCGGCCCTCACCCGTTGCGGCATCGATCTCGAGGATCTGTGCGCGGTCCTTTTCCCATTCGAGACCGTTTTCCCCTGCGTTGCTGTTGGAGCCCACGCCCACATAGAGGCGCGATCCGTCCTCGCTCGCGATCAGGCTCTTCGCCCAGTGATAGTTGATGGGACGCGCCGGCAGATCGGCAATTTTGGTGCCCGCCGCCTTGATCTCCGTCACGCCGTCCTTGTAGTCGAAGCGGAGCAGCGCGTCGGTATCGGCGACATAGAACTTGTCCCCGACCAGAGCCATGCCGAAGGGTGAGTTCAGCCCCTCGAGGAATATGCTTTTCGTCTCGGCCACGCCGTCGCCATCGGCGTCCCGCAACAGGACGATGCGGTTGGGGCTCGGCACGCCCGCGCCTGCGCGGTTCATCGCCCAGGCTATGATCAATCCTGTGATCCCACCCACCCCCGCCTGTTTCGGCGTGTTGGTCTCGGCGACCAGGACATCGCCATTCGGCAAGACATAGAGCCAGCGCGGGTGGTCGAGGCCGGTGGCGAAAGCGTTCACCGCAAGACCGTTAGCGGGCTTGGGCTTCTCGCCCTGCGGCCAGCCCGTCGCCCGCGCGATCTTGAGCGTGGGGATGAGCATCTCCTTGGGGGCCGGCAGCGTAGGATCCGGGCCGCGCGTGGCCTCCTCGGGCAACTCCGCACTGTCGCCGCAGGCGGCAAGAAGCGCGGCCAAAACGACCACGGTCACGGCTCTTGCTGATGTCCTGGGGTGATCCATTGCCGGAACTTCTATAACTCCGATAAGAGAACGCGTGTAAAGCAAACCGGTTCTGACTACCGCTCGCCCCCGTCAGCGGGAGCCGCACCTTTACAATCGGCCGACCTTCCCATACATCGGCCCGAGACCTGCGGGCTGCGGGTAACAGGAGCTTCTCATGGGTTACAAAGTGGCCGTCATCGGCGCCACCGGCAATGTCGGGCGCGAGATGCTCAACATCCTGGCCGAGCGCGAATTTCCCGCCGACGAGGTGTTCGCCATCGCCTCGCGCAAGTCGATGGGCGTCGAGGTCTCTTTCGGCGACAAGCGCCTGAAATGCCGCGACCTCGAGACCTTCGATTTCAGGGGCGTCGACTTCGCCCTGATGTCGGCCGGCTCGGCCGTGTCCAAGGAATGGAGCCCGAAGATCGGCGCAGCTGGCTGCGTGGTCATCGATAACTCCTCCTGCTGGCGCATGGACCCCGACGTTCCTCTCATCGTGCCCGAGGTCAATGCCGACGCCGTGGTGGGTTTCAGCAAGAAGAACATCGTCGCCAATCCGAACTGCTCGACCGCCCAGCTCGTGGTGGTGCTGAAGCCGCTGCACGATCAGGCCAAGATCAAGCGCGTGGTGGTGGCGACCTACCAGTCCGTCTCCGGCGCCGGCAAAGAGGCCATGGACGAGCTGTGGAACCAGACCAAGGGCATCTTCGTCACTAGTCAGTCCGAGCCCAAAGTCTTCACCAAGCAGATCGCCTTCAACGTCATTCCCCATATCGACGTCTTCATGGAAGACGGCCAGACCAAGGAGGAATGGAAGATGATGGCCGAGACCAAGAAGATCCTCGATCCCAAGATCAAGCTCACCGCCACCTGCGTGCGCGTGCCGGTGTTCGTCGGCCACTCCGAGGCCGTCAATGTCGAGTTCGAGGAGCCGATCACCGCAGCGGAGGCGCGCAAGATCCTGCGCGAGGCGCCGGGTGTGCTGGTGGTCGATAAGCGCGAGCCTGGCGGCTACGTGACGCCGGTCGAATGCGTCGGCGACTATGCGACCTTCGTCAGCCGCATCCGCGAGGACCAGACCGTCGACAACGGCCTCTCCTTCTGGATCGTGTCCGACAATCTGCGCAAAGGCGCGGCGCTCAACACCGTGCAGATCGCCGAGACCATCATCAACCGCAACCTGCTGAAAAAGGCGGCTTAACCAGCCAGCGCGGGAACTGCCGACTTGAGAGGTCGATGCGATAATCCGTACATAACCCATCCCGGCGAGGCCGCGCTGGGCCAGGCTTTGGTCAATCTCGATGAACGACGACGTGCGGGCACAGTCGCTCGACCAGCTCAGATGGTCACTACAGGCACTGGCACTGCCGTCGGATGCGCAGCGGAGCCTGTTTCCGTCGTTCGCATGCACAGCCGACGAGCTCGCATTGGATTTCGATCACTGGTCCGAGACTGCCAAGCAACAACAAACATTCACGACGGAACAGCTTGCTGCGCTGGCGTCGGTGTCTGCCCTTCTATCCGCGATGAGCGGCGAGAATGACGCCGGCCTTTGGACGAATTCCGCGTTGGGGCTCCCACGGTGGCAAAAGGTGCGGGAGCGCGCACGGAAAGCACTTGAGACTTTTCGGTGGAGTCTCGATACGCCGCCGCTGGGCCGAGCAATCTTTGTCCGGTCGAAGCCTGGGCCGTCATGAACGCAACCCGCTGGAGACAGCGGCCTGAGCCCGCGCGATTCCTAAGGCTCGCCCAACGCCGCGAAGCGCCCCGTCTCTTGCTCGAGACTGAGCAGCTCGCCGCTGCCGAGATCGAAATGCAGCCCATGCAAGGCGAGCAGGCCATCCTTCATTCGCTTTTGGATGAAGGGAAACGTGCCGAGATTGGCGATCGAGGATCGAATTGCCGCGAACTCGAATGCCATTTCGTCGCCATAGGTGAAGATGTCGCTCTCGACGAGCTTCAGATCATCGAGCAGGGTCAGCCAGCTTCCGATGAAGCCGTGCTCGGGGACCTTGTCGCGCACCCCACGCCGGTAAACGTCGACACCGCCGCAATGCGAATGGCCGAGCACGATGATGTGCGGCACCTTGAGCGCGGTGGCGGCATATTCGACCGCCGCGCTCGTGCCGTGATATTTGCCCTCCGGCTCGTAAGGCGGCACGAGATTGGCGACGTTGCGCATGATGAACAGCGAGCCCGGCTCGGCATCGAAGATCGCCGACACATCGACACGCGCATCGCAGCAGGCAATCACCATCGCGGTTGGCGCCTGGCCAAGCTCGGCGAGCTGCAGATAGCGGCCGCGGTTTTTCGCATGCACGTCGCGGCGGAAGCGGAAATGCCCTTCGATCAGTGTCTTTGGTAAATGCAATGCTTATCCCCTGTATCAAATGCCTGGGTACCTTTTCAGCCGCCCGCGCGTTTGTCCAGGTCGAGGCGGATCGATAGAGCGCTCCTATCAGCCGTTACGAAGCGCCTACTTGATCTTGGTCGACGACTAGAGCGAAGTTCCGACTGTCGGCATCCCCCTAGAAGCGCGATCCCATCGCGCCCGCCGGCATGAGGAAATGCAAGGATGAGGCGGACCGCGTGTTCTACGCCAAGCCTGATCCCATTCGACAGCGACAAGTGGCAGCAGGGTCGTTGGACTTCATCAAGGGAGTCCCGATGTCTGCATCCATGTCAGTCCATGAAGGAGTGCCCCCATGGCCAAAGTTCTCGCCGTTCTTTATGACGATCCGGTCGACGGCTATCCCAAGAAGTATGCCCGCGACGACGTCCCCAAGATCACGAAATATCCCGACGGACAGACGACGCCCACGCCGAGCGCCATCGACTTCAAGCCGGGCGAGCTGCTCGGCAGCGTCTCCGGTGAGCTCGGCTTACGCAAATTTCTGGAGAAGGCCGGCCACACCCTGGTCGTGACCTCCGACAAGGACGGCCCCAATTCAGTGTTCGAGAAGGAGCTCCCCGACGCCGCGGTGGTCATCTCGCAGCCCTTCTGGCCCGCCTATATGACCAAAGAGCGTTTCGACAAGGCCAAGAAGCTGAAGCTCGTCATCACTGCCGGCATCGGCTCCGATCACACCGACCTTCAGGCCGCCATAGAGAAGGGCGTCACCGTCGCCGAGGTGACCTATTCCAACTCGATCAGCGTCTCCGAGCATATCGTCATGATGATCCTGGCGCTGGTGCGCAACTACATCCCGTCTTACGGCTGGGTGGTCAGGGGCGGCTGGAACATCGCCGACAGCGTCGAGCGCTCTTACGACCTCGAAGGCATGAATGTCGGCACCGTCGCCGCCGGCCGCATCGGCCTTGCCGCGCTGCGGCGCTTGAAACCGTTCGACGTCAAGCTCCACTACACCGACAAGCATCGGCTGCCGGAGAAGGTCGAGAAGGAGCTGGGGCTGACCTTTCATCCCACCGTCGAGTTCCTGGTCAAGGTCTGCGACGTGGTCACCATCAACGCCCCGCTGCACCCTGAGACCGAAGGCCTGTTCAACGACAAGCTGATCGGCATGATGAAGCGCGGCTCTTATCTGGTGAACACCGCGCGCGGCAAGATCGTCGACCGCGACGCCGTGGTCCGCGCGCTCGAAAGCGGCCAGCTCGCGGGCTATGCCGGTGACGTGTGGTTCCCGCAACCGCCGCCCCGCGATCATCCCTGGCGCACCATGCCCCATCACGGCATGACCCCGCACGTGTCCGGCACCTCGCTATCGGCCCAGGCGCGCTACGCCGCGGGCACCCGCGAGATCCTCGAAAGCTATTTTGCCGGCAAGCCCATTCGCACCGAGTACCTGGTCGTGGACAAGGGCAAGTTGGCGGGGGTCGGCGCCCATTCCTACACCGCGGGCGACGCCACCAAGGGCTCTGAGGAAGCAGCGAAGTTCAAGAAAGCCTGATCACTGCGGATTGAAGCGCAAGCGGCGCCGCCATCCCCGGGAGATGCGGCGCCGCATCTCTGATTCACCAGATGCGGTTCAGCGCTTCTTCTTCGAGCTCTTGCTCGCGACCTTTTTATGCGTCGGCTTCTTTGTGGTCTTGGCTTTGTGCGTCGGCTTCTTGGTGGTCTTGGCTTTTGCCCGCAGCTTGCCGGCTTGGACTTGCGTCATCTCACCCGCATCGACCAGGGCCGCCACGCACATATTGGATATCTTCTTGATGTTGCGCGACATGCAGGCACGCAACGCCTCGGTGCCGAGCCCATATTCGCTGCAATACGTACGGTAGTCCCCATGACAATCGCGCTTCTCGCGATCGGTGATGCCGTCCTCGGCCATGGCTGGAAACGAGATGAGGACGCAGGCGAAAATTGCCGCGCCCGCGGCGGCACCAAACGTCATACGCATGTCAGTACACTCTGTTGGCTATCACGATGGGAGGAAGGGGTTAGACAAGATGGCTCTAAGGCCGCCGGCAAAATAGCCGACCGACCAAGGCCAAACAATGTCAGCAATAGTGTCGCACTACCGTGGCAATGCGGAATCCCAACTGCCGCGGACGGCATGAGGTCTTGCGATTGTGGCGAAGCCCGGTCAGACTGTCGGCAAAACAGAACATTGCAAGAAAATTGGGGGGATGACTCATGGCGCGCTCAGCGGTGACCGCCGAAGCAAGCGAACGAATCGGCCTGCTCGACAAAGCGCGGATCATCGCACCGCCGGACTACAACCGCTGGCTCGTGCCGCCCGCCGCGCTCGCCATCCATCTTTGCATCGGCATGGCCTACGGCTTCAGCGTGTTCTGGCTGCCGCTCGGCCGCGCGCTTGGGGTTGCCACCGGCACCGGCCAGCCGATCGCCTGCCCTGGCGATGCCACCAGCTTCTTCGGCAAGCTCGCCATCACCGGCCGGGCCTTGTTCACCACGAGCTGCGACTGGACCCAGTTCGACCTGGGCTGGATGTATACGCTGTTCTTCGTCCTGCTTGGCGTGTCAGCCGCCATTTGGGGTGGCTGGCTCGAACGCGTCGGTCCGCGCAGAGCGGGCGTGGTCGCGGCTTTGTGTTGGGCCGGCGGGCTCATGATCTCGGCGGTCGGGGTCTACACACACCAGCTCTGGATGATGTGGCTCGGTTCCGGCATCATCGGCGGCTGCGGACTCGGGCTAGGCTATATCTCGCCCGTTTCCACCTTGATCAAATGGTTCCCAGATCGCCGTGGCATGGCGACCGGCATGGCCATCATGGGCTTTGGCGGCGGCGCCATGATCGGTAGCCCCCTCGCCACCATTCTGATGAATCACTTCGCGACCCCGACCTCTGTCGGCGTGTGGGAGACCTTCGTCACCATGGGGGTCATCTATTTCATCTTCATGATGTGCGGCGCCTTCGGCTATCGCTTGCCCCCGACCGGTTGGAAGCCCGAAGGCTGGACACCGCCTGTCAGTGCCAAGGCGATGATCACCACCGGCCACGTCCACCTCAAAGACGCCCACAAGACCACGCAGTTCTGGCTGATCTGGGCAGTCCTCTGCCTCAATGTCTCGGCCGGCATCGGCATCATCGGGGCTGCCGCGCCGATGTTGCAGGAGACCTTCAGTGGACGTCTGTTCGGCGACCCGTCGGTCGGCTTTGCCAACTTCACCGACGAGCAGAAGGCCAAGGCGGCGTTGGTCGGCGCGGCCTTTGTCGGACTGTTCTCGCTGTTCAATATCGCCGGCCGCTTCTTCTGGGCCTCCCTGTCGGACAAGATCGGGCGCAAGGTGACCTATTTCATCTTCTTCACGGTCGGCTTCGCCTGCTATGCGGCGGCGCCCACGCTTGCGAGCCTCGGCCTGCTCGCCCTGTTCGCGGCGGCCTTCTGCCTCATCGCCTCGATGTATGGCGGCGGCTTCGCCACCATTCCGGCCTATCTCGCCGACATTTTCGGCACGCAATTCGTGGGCGCCATCCACGGGCGGCTGCTCACCGCCTGGTCGACGGCCGGTATCGTCGGCCCGGTGATCGTGAATTACATGCACGATCAGCGCAAAGCCGAGGGCATCGCCCCCGACCAGATCTATCACCCGATCTTCTACGTGCTCGCCGGACTGCTCGTGGCAGGCTTCATCGCCAACCTCCTGATCAGACCGCTCGACAAGAAGTGGTTCATGAAGCCCAAAGACGTCGAGGCGCTGCAAACCAAGACGGCGCGGGAGCGGGCCATGCATGCGGTCGAGATCAGGGGGGGCGAGGAAACGCGGCCCGGCATTCGCCTGTTGCAGCCGATCGGCATGGCCCTGATCGCCGTGGCGATCGTCTGGTGGATTACCTTCTATACGAAGGTGGGCGGCATGGGCGGGGCTTGGGAGTGCCTTTTCTTCACGGCGACCACCTGCCAGACCACGATCACGCAAGCTGAGCTCGCCGGTTATTTCGCCTATCGGCCATTTCCGATGTGGATCGGCCTCGCACTGTGGATCGCGGGCATCGTGCTGAGCCCCAGGCGCTTCGAGGTGGCCCCGCTCGCCTGGGCTGCGGTCGGCATCCCGCTCCTCTGGGGCATCTGGATCACCGTGGACAAGGCGCTCGTTCTGTTCGAATAGGGCGAGCGGAAGCTTCCTGTTGTCGCACTGGATTGACACGCGGCCTTGGCTAAGCCTTTGAAGGCCACCATAACTCTGCGCCAAACTGTCCTGCTGGTGGCGTTGCTGAACCTCGCTTATTTCGGGGTCGGCATTGGGTAGCGGGGTACCAAATGGAAAAGCCCCGCCCAAGTGAGGGCGGGGCTTTTGTCGGGGAATAACAGCTCGACTCAGGCCCAACCGGGCCTGCCCGCCGCTATTTGCACTCTGTCATTGTGTGCATAGCAGGTCACGCGGAACCCCTTTTTGCCACTGCTTTGGCGCTCTTGCCGCCAATTGTTCCTGTCAGAATTTCTTAATCTGGCATTCAGAGCCTGTTCATGGGCACGTCATGCGGCATCCATGCCCGTACCCCATTATCCTATCTTCTAGTTCACCGAAGGAGACGACCCAATGAAAGAGTGGCTGAAACCCGAGATCACCGAGTCTGAGGCTGGCATGGAAGTCACGAGCTATCTGCCTGCCGAGCTCGACCGCGCTTAATTAGCCGCGTCGACCTTACAAGTTTTCGCTTAGATGGCGGTCCCCACGAAAGTGGGGATCGCCATTTTGCATGCGGCGGAGGCGACCCAGCCGCTCCGCGCCCCGACCCCTCTCCCCGCCTAGCTTCCCCTCAAGCCTCCCCTCAGGCTAGATAAGCCTCCCGCTTGGGTCGAGGCGTAGGGGCGATGGGGCTTTTCCGAAGCAAAAACGAGACTTACGCGGAAGCCATGATCGGCTTCGTCCGCCAGCCAAACTGATGGACATGTTCGGCACGCTTATCGCTCTCGTTCTCGCCATTCCGGTTCTCGCCGTGCTCAGCATCGTCATGACGATGAACACGCGACAGCGCCTTAACAGGCTCGAAGGGCGGCTTGCCCGGCTCGAAGGGTGGCTTGCCGAACGTGCCAGCGAGGCTCTCGCGTCCGAGCCCGCCCCCGGCACCGTGCCTGAAACATTGCCCGCGGCGGCAAAGGAGCCGGAACAAGCGGCGGCAAAGGAGCCGGAACAAGCGCCGGCCGAGGAGGCGCTGCCTCCGCCGGCCCCCACCGTGTCGAAGCCCAAGATCAGCCTGGAGGAGCGCTTCGGCACCCAATGGGTGGTCTGGGCCGGCGGCATTGCGCTGGCGCTCGGCGGCTTCTTCCTCGTGCGCCAAGCGATCGAGCAGGGCTGGTTTGGCGAACTCCAAAGAGTTCCTGCTCGGAGCCGCCGTGGCGCTCGCCCTGATCGCCGCCGGCGAATGGACCAGGCGCCACGAGATCCTGACCGGCGTGACCGGCCTCCCCAAGGCGCACATCCCGAGCGTACTGACGGCCGCCGGCACCGCCATCGCCTATGCCGACGTCTATGCCGCTTACGCGCTTTACGGCTTCATCGGTCCGGCCGTCGCCTTTGTTCTCTTGGGCATCGTCGCTCTTGGCACGCTCGCCGCGGCGCTTCTGCACGGGCCGGCCCTCGCCGGCCTCGGCCTGATCGGCGCCTTCCTGACGCCATTGATCGTCTCCACCGAGCAGCCGAGCTATTGGGCGCTCTATCTCTATCTCGCCGTGGTCACCGCCGCTTCATTCGGCTTGGCCCGGGCGCGGCTCTGGCGCTGGCTCGCCGTCACCGCGGTCATAGCAGGCGTGCTGTGGGCGCTGCCGGGGATCGGCGATCTTGAGGCGCTTACCCCGCATGCCTTCCACATCGCCGCCGGCTTCACCCTTGCCGCGCTGCTGATCGTCTCGGGCCTCTTGTTTGGGCCTGACGCTGCGCCAGGTGAGATCGACCTTGTGTCGTCCGGCGCGCTTGCGGCCTATCTCTTAGCCTCGATGCTGCTCGTCCTGGCCACCGGCCACGACACGCTCGCGCTCACTCTGTTCGTGGTGCTCGTCGCCGCGACCATCGCCATTGCCTGGCGCAGCGACGCCGCGGCCGCCGCCGTGCCCGCCGCTGCCGTGCTCGTCACCCTCATCTTTCTGCAATGGTCCTTCAACTTCAATGTCGCCGAACTCGCCATTGTGTCCGGCGCCGTGCCCGACTTTGCCTGGCAGCCGGACCGCTTTTTGTTTGGCGCGCCGCTGACCCTTGGCGGCGCTTTCGCTCTTCTGTTCGGCGTCTCGGGATTTCTCGCGCAAAACCGCGAGGCGAGGCCGCTCGTGTCGACCTTATGGAGCGCGTGCGCCGTCTTCGCGCCCATCGCCATTCTCATCGCCCTCTATTACCGCATTGCCGGCTTCGAGCAGTCGATCCCCTTTGCCGGCGCGGCGGTCGCTCTGGCCGGCGCCTTCGCCCTTGCCACCGAAGCCTTGAGCAAGCGGAGCGAGCGCCCCGCAAGCGAGGCAGCTTGCGCCATCTTCGCCACCGGCGCGATCGCCTCGCTGGCGCTCGCTCTGAGCCTCGCCCTGGAGAAGGGCTGGCTCACCATCGCGCTCGCGCTGATGGTGCCCGGCATTGCCTGGGTCGCCGAGAAGCGGCCTTGGCCCGCGCTCCGCTGGCTTGCCGCCGCCGTCACCGTGGCGCTGTTCGGCCGCATCGCCTGGGACCCGCGCATTGTCGGCGATGGGATCGGCACGCGGCCCATCTTCAACTGGCTGCTCTACGGCTATGGCGTACCTGCGGCGTCGTTCTGGCTCGCCGGACACATGCTGCGGCGCCGCGCCGACGACGTGCCGGCCCGCGTGGTCGATGCGGCGGCGATCCTCTTCACCGTGCTCCTCATCGTGCTCGAGGTCCGGCACTACCTAACGGGCGACCCGTATGGGACCGGCAGCGCGCTCGCCGAGACCGCTCTCGATGTCTCGCTCCTGCTCGCCGTGGTGATTGGGCTCGAGCGCATACGCCTGAAGAGCGGCAGCATCGTCCACGATCTCGGCGCGCAGCTCCTCGCCGCCACGGTCTTCGCCATGATCGTGTTCAGCCTAGGCGTCAGCGAAAATCCTCTGTTCACCGGCGAGCCCGTAGGCCCGCCCTTCATCAATTTGATCCTGCTCGGCTACGGCCTCCCCGCCCTGCTGACAGGGGCGCTCGCCTACGTCACCTATGGTACGCGGCCCCAATGGTATAGCTCGACCGCCGCCGCTACCGCGCTGGCGCTTGCGCTCGCCTATCTCTCGCTCGAGATCAGGACCCTCTACCACGGGCCTGTGCTCATCGAAGGGGCGACCTCGGACGCCGAGCAATACACTTATTCCGCCGTCTGGCTCTTATTCGGTGTCGTGCTGCTTGCCGCGGGCATCTTCCTCCGCTCGCTGACCTTGCGCATCGCCTCGGCCGCCGTGGTGGTGCTCACCGTGCTGAAGGTCTTCCTCATCGACATGTCGGATCTGACCGGCATCTACCGTGCCCTGTCATTCCTCGGGCTTGGCGTTGTCCTGATCGGCATCGGCTGGTTTTATCAGCGGCTCCTGTTCCCCAGGGCCCGCGAGTCAGGTGATCAGCACGCTTGAGGCTGGTCCACGGGTGGCAAGCTCTGCTATTCTGACAAGACAATGCAAGATCGCACCGGACGCATTACCATAAGCCCCGAGATTTGCGGCGGCAGACCCACGATTCGCGGCTTGCGTATTCGCGTGACGGATATCCTCGACATGCTCGCTGCGGGTGCAACGCGCGCTGAAATACTGCGGGACTATCCCTACCTTGAAGACGAGGACATCACGGCGGCGCTCGAATATGCCGCGCGCCAGAGCGACCATCCCATCATCCGGACAGCCTAGGCGTGCGCTTCATTGTCGATGCGCATGATAGCGGAACAGGGGCCTACGATACTCTGGATTCGAATCGGCAACACGACGACGCCTTATCTCTTGGACGCTCTGGCAAGAGCCTGGCCGCTTGTTCTCGATGCGCTCGAACGAGATGAGCCGATCATTGAGGTGACTTAGATCGATGAACCGCACGCAAAGCCCAGAGCCCGACAAGTCCGTCACCGGCAACTATTTCGAGGACTTCAAGCTCGGCCAGGAGATCGTGCACGCCACGCCGCGCACCGTGACGGTGGGCGATGTGAGCCTGTTCACCGCGCTTTACGGCCCGCGTTTCGCCGTGCAGTCCTCCGACGCCTTCGCCCACGCGATCGGCTATCCGCGCTCGCCCATCGACGATCTGCTCGTGTTCCACGTCGTCATCGGCAAGACCGTTCCGGACATCTCGCGCAACGCCATCGCCAATCTCGGCTATGCCGAGTTCCGTTTCCTCGCCCCCGTCTATCCGGGTGACACGCTGACCTCCGTCTCCGAAGTCATCGGGGTCAAGGAGAACTCAAATAAGAAGAGCGGCACCGTCTATGTGCGCTCGACGGGGCGGAACCAGCGGGGACACCCCGTGCTCTCTTTTGCGCGCTGGGTCATGGTCAATAAGCGCGACGTTGACGCGCCGGCGCCTGACCCCGTGGTGCCTGAGCTTGCCGCCAGCGTCGATCCCGCGACCCTCGGCGCGGCTCTGCCGCCGCTCGACATGAGCGGCTACGACGATGCGTTGGCCGGCTCGCCCAAACGCTGGGACGATTACGCGGCCGGCGACAAGATCGACCATGTCGACGGGCAGACCATCGAGGAGGCCGAGCACCAGCTCGCCACCCGCCTGTTCCAGAACACGGCGCGGGTGCATTTCAATCAGCATGTGGAAGGCAAGGGCCGGTTCGGGCGGCGGCTCGTCTATGGCGGCCACATCATCTCGATCGCGCGCAGCTTGAGCTTCAATGGCCTGGCCAACGCCTTCCACATTCTCGGGCTGAACGGCGCACGCCACGTGGCGCCGTCCTTCGCCGGCGACACCATCTATGCTTGGAGCGAGGTTCTCGACAAAGCCGAGCTGCCGGGGCGGAACGACATGGGCGCGCTCAGATTGCGCACCTTTGCCGTCAAGGATCGCGCTTGCGCCGACTTCCCCGGCGTCAAGGCTGACGGCAGTCATGAGGACGGTGTCGTCCTCGACATGGACTATTGGGTCGCCCTGCCACGTTAGTGAGATAACCCAAATTGCGATTGTCATGCCCGCGAATGCGGGCATCCAGTAAGCTCAAGCTTCGAACCAAAGCGCACCGGTGGGGTTTACTGGATCGTCCGCCTTCGCGGACGATGACAGAGAATGAGGATTAGCGTCGCGAATGTCTTCGCGAACCACTCCAGGAGGACCGGCTATGGTACACAATCGCGTTTTGACAGCGTCGGTGTTCCTAGCCGGAGCTGTGCTCCTTGCGCCGCCTGCCTTGGCGGCGGACACGGCCTCCGCCGTGCTGAAGGACGCCAACGGCACTGAAGTGGGCAAGGCCACGCTCGTGGCAACCCCGAGCGGAACGTTGCTCACCCTCGAGCTGACCGCCGCGCCTCCCGGCGCGCACGGCTTTCACATCCACACGACCGGCAAATGCGACCCGCCAGACTTCGCCTCGGCGGGAGGCCATTTCAATCCCGACGAGACCAAGCACGGTCTGATGAACCCCGAAGGCCCGCACGCCGGCGACATGCCCAATATCCATGTGCCTGAGAGCGGCAAGCTCACGGTCGAAGTGCTGAATCCTCTGGTCACCTTGAGCAAGGAGTCCGCCCTTCTCGACGAGGACGGCTCGGCGCTTCTCATCCATGCCGATTCCGACGACTACCTGACGGACCCGGCCGGCCATGCCGGCGGCCGCATCGCCTGCGGCGTCGTGACGCCTTAATCCTTAAGCTTGGCCCGCGCCGAACAGCGAACTCCATCCCTCCCCTTGATGGGGAGGGGGCGCGCTCACTTCGAGCGCGCCGGGTGGGGTGAGACGGCTCCCCCACCCCGACGCCGCGAGCGGCGTCGGACCTCCCCACGAGGGGGAGGTATGGAACCTGCTGCCAAGCCGCGATCTCTTCAATCAACCTACTGCGACTGCCAGCTCGATTGCCCCGGCCCGGTGACTTGCGTTATGACAAGGCTCGTCTGGGCAACAACAGCACCGAAAACCCATGGGCAACGCCAAAATGGGGGCGGAGCGGCCGCTCTCCCCGCATTTGCAGATTTACCGGCCGATGCTCACCATGATGATGTCGATCGCCCATCGCGTCTCGGGGGCTTCGCTCGCCATCGGCTTCCTCCTGCTCGCCTGGTGGCTCCTCGCCATCAGCCTAGGCCCTGAGCCATACGCCCAAGTCTCGGGCTTCTTCGGAAGCATCGCCGGCCGCACCCTCCTCTTTTTGTTTAGCTGGGCGCTGATCCACCACATGCTCGGCGGCATCCGCCACCTGATCTGGGATACGGGCCACGGCCTCGACAAGGTGAGCATCGAGATCTTTGCCTGGGCGACCATTATCGGCTCGACCACGCTCACCGTTCTCTTGTGGGTCGTGGGCTATTGGCTCCAGGGAGCGTTTTGACCATGGCCACGCCTCTTGCACGCGTGCGCGGGCTTGGCTCGGCCCGTCGCGGCACCGAGACCTTCTGGCGCCAGCGCATGACGGCCATCGCTAACGTGCCGCTCGTCCTCTTTCTCATCCTGTCGATCGTCACCCATATCGGCGCGAGCTACGAGGAGGTGCACGCTTATCTCGCGCGGCCCCTGGTCGCGCTGGCGCTTCTCGCCCTCGTGGTCTCTGCCGCGATCCATATGCGCATCGGCCTGAAGGAGATCATCGAGGACTACGTACACGGCGGCGCCAAGGTCGTCGCCATCCTGCTCGCCACCTTCTTCGCCGCCGGAGTCGGGCTCGCCTCTGTCGTCGCCATTCTCAAGATCAGTCTCGGATCCTAGTCTCCATGCCTCAAGACGCCACGCCAAAGGACACGCCGCTCCATAATGCCGTCCAGGTGAGCGGCCGCGCCTATCCCATCATCGATCACGCTTACGACGTGGTGGTGGTCGGCGCCGGCGGGTCGGGCTTGCGCGCCGTGGTCGGCTGTAGCGAAGCTGGCTTGCGCACCGCCTGCATCACCAAGGTCTTCCCCACCCGCTCCCACACCGTCGCCGCGCAAGGCGGCATCGCCGCCGCGCTCGGCAATATGGGCCCCGACGACTGGCGCTGGCACATGTACGACACGGTGAAGGGCAGCGACTGGCTGGGCGACCAGGACGCCATTGAATATCTCTGCCGCAACGCGCCCGAGGCCGTGTACGAGCTTGAGCATTGGGGCGTGCCCTTCTCGCGCACCGACGACGGCAAGATCCTCCAGCGCGCCTTCGGCGGCATGACCACCGATTTCGGCAAGGGCCAGGCCAAGCGCACCTGCGCCGCGGCCGACCGCACCGGCCATGCCATGCTGCACACCATGTACGGCCAGGCGCTGCGCCACTCGGCCGAGTTCTTCATCGAGTATTTCGCCATCGACCTCATCATGGACGACGAGGGGCGCTGCCGCGGCGTGATCGCCCTGTCGATGGAAGACGGCAGCCTGCACCGTTTCCGCGCGCATCAAGTGATTTTGGCGACCGGCGGCTATGGCCGCGCCTATTTCTCCTGCACATCGGCCCATATCTGCACCGGCGACGGCAACGCCATGGTGTTGCGCGCCGGGCTGCCGCTTCAGGACATGGAGTTCGTGCAATTCCACCCGACCGGCGTCTACGGCGCGGGCGTGCTGATCACCGAGGGCGCGCGCGGCGAAGGCGGCTTCCTGCGCAACTCCAAAGGCGAGAAGTTCATGGAGCGCTATGCGCCCTCAGCCAAGGACCTCGCCTCGCGCGACGTGGTCTCCCGCGCCATCACCATCGAGATCAGGGAGGGCCGTGGCGTCGGCCCCGACAAGGACTACATTCACCTGCATTTGAACCATCTTCCTCACCACATTCTCCACGAGCGTCTCCCCGGCATCTCGGAGTCGGCCCGTATCTTCGCCGGCGTCGATGTGCGAGAGGCGCCGATCCCGGTGATTCCGACCTGCCACTACAATATGGGCGGCATCCCCACCAACATGCATGGCGAGGTCATCTCGCCCAAAGACGGCGACCCCGACGCGACCGTGCCGGGGCTCATGGCGCTCGGCGAGGCGGCCTGCGTCTCGGTGCATGGCGCCAACCGGCTCGGCTCCAACTCGCTGATCGACCTGGTCGTGTTCGGCCGGGCGGCGGCGCTCCGCTGCGCCGAGATCGTCAAAAAGGACAGCGCCATCCCCGAGCTGCCCAAGGGCGCGGGCGAAGCGGCCATCGAGCGGCTCGACCGCTTCCGCTACGCCGATGGCGGCACGCCGACCGCCGAGCTTCGCCTACGCATGCAGAAGACCATGCAGCGGGACTGCGCCGTGTTCCGCACCAAAAAGGTGCTGAAAGAAGGGGTGAAGGCCATCCGCGCCGTATGGGACGATGCCGCCGACATCCACGTCACCGACCGCTCGCTGATCTGGAACACCGATCTGATCGAGACGCTCGAATTCGACAATCTGATCTCGCAGTCGGCCGTCACCGTCGCCGGCGCGCTCGCCCGCGAGGAGAGCCGCGGAGCGCACGCGCGCGAGGACTTCCCCAAGCGCGACGACGTCAAGTGGATGAAGCACACCCTAACTTGGGCGGATTACGGCACGCATGAGGTGCGCCTCGACTACCGTCCGGTGCACTCTTTCACCCTCTCCAACGAGATCGCCTATATCCAGCCGAAAGAGCGCGTGTATTAGGAAACTCCATGCAGTGTCCCCATTGCAGCATTAATTTCCATGAGAACTGGGACGTAGAGCGAATGCTCCGCAATAGGACTGCTATCCGCTGGGCTTACCGGACCGCGCATTGCCCTTCATGCAAGGAAATTACCATTGAGATAAGCGAGGTGGTGCGGACCGAGGATAACTTTGAATATCGAGAGTGGCAGCAATTCTATCCATTTGGATCAAACCGCGGACCCGTGCCTCCGGAGGTGCCCCCAGAGATTGCCTCTGATTATGTGGAAGCCTGCCGGGTTTTGCCGATCAGCGCTAAGGCATCTGCCGCACTATCACGCCGCTGCCTGCAAGTGATCCTCAGGGCGCATGGCTACAAGGCCAAAGACCTAGCGAAAGAGATAGACCTTCTTCTGAACGAGCAAGATCCGAAGAAGGCCATTCCAGAGACGCTTAGAGTAGCGGTGGATGGCATTCGGAACTTTGGAAATTTTTCCGCCCATCCGATCACTGACGTCACTACACTCCAAATAATTGATGTGGAGTTGGAGGAAGCAGAGTGGTGTCTAGAGATACTCGAAGAGGCGTTTCAGCATTTCTATGTCAGACCCGCGCAAGCCAAGGTTCGCAAGGCTGCACTTGATGCGAAATTGATTGCAGCTGGAAAACCTGCCGCGAAATAGGCACACGAAGACACCTCCTGGAAAATTAAATGGTCCAATTCACACTCCCCAAGAACTCGAAGGTCAAGAAAGGCAAGACGTGGAATCCTCCGCCTGAGGGCAAAGAGGAAGGGCGCTGGCGCGAGTACCGCGTCTACCGCTTCGACCCCGACACGGGCGAGAACCCGCGCGTCGACACTTATTGGGTCGACATGGACGAATGCGGGCCGATGGTGCTCGACGCGCTCATCTGGATCAAGAACAAGATCGACCCGACGCTGACCTTCCGCCGATCGTGCCGCGAAGGCGTGTGCGGCTCCTGCTCGATGAACATTGCCGGCACCAATACGCTGGCCTGCACCATGCATGCCGACGATGCCAAGGGGGCTATTCCCATCTACCCGCTGCCGCATATGCCGGTGATCAAGGACCTGGTGCCCGACATGACCCAGTTCTTCGCCCAGCTCCGGTCCATCGAGCCCTGGCTAAAGACCGACAGCCCGACGCCGCAGAAGGAATGGCGCCAAAGCCACGCGGAGCGCGCCAAGCTCGACGGGCTTTATGAATGCATCCTGTGCGCCTGCTGCTCGACCGCCTGCCCGTCTTATTGGTGGAACGGCGACCGCTATCTGGGGCCCGCGATCCTCTTGCAAGCCGATCGCTGGGTCGAGGACAGCCGCGACGAGCGAACCGGCGAGCGGCTCGACGGGCTGGAAGATCCCTTCCGCCTCTATCGCTGCCACACCATCCTCAACTGCACCAAGGCCTGCCCCAAGGGGCTGAACCCGGCCGCCGCCATCGCCTCGCTCAAGCGCAAGCTGGTCGAGCGCGCCGAATGATCGACCATATCGGCATGCCGGTCGGCGACATCGCGCGCGCCACCGAATTCTATCTGAAGGCGCTTAGTCCCCTCGGCTATGGCATCGTGATGGAAGTCTCCGCGGCGGAGACCGGCCACGGCGCGGCGATCGGCTTCGGCGCTCCCGGCAAGGCGGCGGACTTCCAGAGCGGCAAGCCCTCCTTCTGGATCGGCGAGGGCGAGCATCTAGGCGCCCCCATCCATGTCGCCTTCGTGGCGCCCTCGCGCGAAGCGGTCGACGCCTTTTATCGCGCAGGCCTCGCCGCCGGCGGCAAGGACAACGGCAAGCCGGGGCTCAGGCCCCATTACCACGCCAATTATTACGCCGCCTTCGTGCTCGACCCCGACGGCAACAATATCGAGGCGGTGTGCCACGCCGCCTCCTGAGGATTGCTAGTAGCTCTCATCCAGCGCGCATGGTTCGAGGCCCGGCCGTCATCCTGAGGTGCGAGGGCGAAGCCCGAGCCTCGAAGGACGGCCGGGCACCTCACCATGACGCGTCTACATCCTCCGAAGATGGGGCTACCGGGCGCAGTTAGGCAGCGAGAAGGTGCAGGTCGGTACGCCCTCTTTGCGCATCTTCTCCGCCTTGACCGGGTCCTTTTCCTTTTGCCAATCGTAGGGGCTGTGCACGTCTTTATGGGCGAAGGTCACCCTGGCAAGCTGGCCGTTCTCGAAGACGAGACTCGCCGTGCAGGTCCAGCCCTTGTCGCCCTTCTTCTTATCCTTCTTGTCGCCGCCGAAGGAGAAGCTCGGCTTGTCCTTCTTCTTCTTCTCGCCGGGCGCGCCGGGCACCGGGCCTGCACCCGAATAGCGATAGGTCAGGGTCTCGGCCTGAGCCCCGCTTTGGTACTTTGCGTAGGGCTCCCCGGCGCAGGCGATGATCGCTTCCTTGCTCATGCCGAGATAAGGCTTGGCGGGATCGCTGAGAAAGCCGGCAGAGACGAGGCTGATGTGGAGACCGGCGCTGCCCGCGATGACCAGGGCGGCGGCGAATCCTGCCAGGGAGAGAGGGGTCGGGCGCATCGCGCTTAAGCTGCCCTGAAATCCGGCGGTATCATGGCGGAGACCGTTGCGGGCACCGTCTCGAGACTTGTCATCGCCGGGCTTGACCCGCCTACGCGGGCCGAAGCCTAATGGCCTGACCTACCAGCCATCGCTTCGGCGGGCGAAGGCCCGGCGATCCAGTAAGCACCGTCGGAATTTGCTTTGCGACGCCGTTGGTTACTGGATTCCCGCCTTCGCGGGAATGACGGCGTTGGCGGGTCGCCACGTCAGAACGCGCCGAAGAAATCGTAGAGCAGCTTGAGGTTCAGCGTAATCACGATGGCCGCCGTGACCACGGCCAGCGCCGTCACCCAGCGCGGCGCGATCAGCGCCCCCATCTTGCGCTTGTTGGCGGTGAACATCACCAGCGGCACGATGGCGAAGGGGAGCTGCAAGCTCAAAATCACCTGGGACAGGATCAAGAGCTGCGCCGTGCCCTCCGACCCATACCAGATGGTGACGATGGCCGCCGGCACGATGGCGATGCCGCGGGTGACCAGCCGCCTGAGATAGGGCGGCAGGCGAATGTCGAGGAAGCCCTCCATCACGATCTGGCCCGACAAGGTCGCCGTCACCGTCGAGTTGAGCCCGCAAGCGAGCAGCGCGATGGCGAACAGCGTCGGCGCAAAAGCCGAGCCGAGCAGCGGCTGCAAGAAGGAATGCACCTGGTCGAGCTCCGTCACGTTGGTCTGGCCGATCGTGTGGAAGGTCGCCGCCGCCAGGATCAGGATCGAGGCGTTGATGGTGAGCGCGAACATCAGCGCGATGGTCGAATCCATGGTGGCGAGCTTGATCGCCTCGCGCCGCTCAGGCACCGAGCGGCCATAGGCCCGCGTCTGCACCACGCCGGAATGGAGATAGAGGTTATGCGGCATCACCGTGGCGCCGATAATGCCGAGCGCCAGATAGAGCATCTCCGGGTTCTTCACGATCTCGACGGTCGGCGCGAAGCCGAGGATCACCTGGCCCCAATCGGGATCGGCCATGGCGATCTGGATGCCGAAGCAGATTGCGATGACGCCGAGCATGGTGACGATGAAGGCCTCGACATAGCGGAAGCCGAGCCGCTGCATCCATAGGATGAGGAACACGTCGAGCGCGGTGAGGATGACGCCGATCTCGAGCGGAATGCCGAACAGAAGATTGAGCCCGATCGCCGTGCCGATCACCTCGGCGAGGTCGGTGGCGCAGATGGCAAGCTCGGCGAGCGCCCAGAGCGGATAGGACACGAAACGCGGAAAGGCGTCGCGGCAGGCTTGCGCCAGGTCGCGGCCGGACGCCACGCCGAGCCGCGCGCACAGCGCCTGCAAAATGATCGCCATGATGTTGGAGAGGAGCGCGATGAACAGCAGCGCGTAGCCGAACTTGGAGCCGCCGGCGAGAGAGGTCGCCCAGTTGCCGGGGTCCATATAGCCGACGGCGACGAGATAGCCGGGGCCGAGAAAGGCGAGCAGCTTCCGCCAGAGCGGGCCGGTCGGCCGCGTCTTGATGGTGCCGAACACATCGGCAAGCGACGGCGTCCGCGAGGCGCGCCGCCAGCCTTGCGCGCGGGCCTCGTCATGGGCCGCGGCCGCATCGTCCGACACACTCTCCGCGGTCGCTGCCTTCACTGGGCTCAGCATGGACTTCCCTCTTGGGGGGCCTTGAGCAATAGCTCAGAAGCGACCCGCCGCAGCGGGCCGTCTCATGCTCCATGTAACCTAGATGCGAATAATTTGCAAGAGCAGGTACGCTTGGGTGAATTCTCTCGTGGGCTCGCTTTCCGGTCGACTTCCTTTGACTTCACACGTCCGAGTTGCTTAAGTGGATTGGGGAGGCCCTCTTGGCGGAGGGGCGCTTATGGGGAGAGTTGCGCCAGTGGTCGCGCTACTAGCGGTCTATATGGCTGCCACGGGGTGCGCCAAACGATCTGAGGACGTTGCAGCAGCTTACGTCTCGCCGCTTCAATACCAGCAATATTCATGCTCCCAATTGGCCGCTGAAGCATCGCGTCTCTCGCAGAGGGCGGCGGAGCTTTCTGGCGTTCAGGACAGCAAGAGAACCAGGGACAAGGTGGCGACAACAGCAGCTGTGATCATATTCTGGCCAGCCGCATTCTTGGTGAGCGGCGATGATGCTCAGACCGCCGAACTCGCTCGCCTGAAAGGCGAGTTCACCGCCATACAACAAGTCTCAATTCAGAAGAATTGTGGCACTCGGTTCGAAGCCAGGCCGATCCCCCAGCATTAGGCTTTGGTGCCTTTGCTACCCAATTCGGCACATTCGTCCCGCCAACAAAGCGGAAGATCGGATTGACCGGTGGCAGCTTAAATAGAAACGCCCCCGGGTAAGGGGGGCGCTTCGTATCTCTGGCTTGGAGAAAATTTAGTCTGACCACTCTTTTGAGCGGACCATGGGCTGGCTTCCTTTTAGTAAGGATGGGTGTGGATTCGCATTACACAACGCACAAGTCAAATTACAGATAAGCGATATCGGTAGATTTCTTTGTCGGGTGGCGCATCGGCCACATGCAGCGCGCGATGCGCCCTGCCGGGTGCTAAAATGAATTCTTCCCAACTTGCGCCACTATCTCTCGAAATTTCAACACGAACCTGGGTCTGAACCAACCGATTTTCAAACTCTAGGGTGAGCGCCTTCGTATATCGGTTAGGCGTATGCGAGTTTTCCTCACCGTCTGAACGTACCCATATTTGTGAGCATCTCTCAACTTGACAGGAGCCATGCGGTTCTATTGTTAAATCGTAGGGGAATTCATATTCGTTTTGAAATATCGTCTGGCACCCCTCGAACGGGATACCATTTATTCTGAGATATAGGACTCTATTTGGCTCCCCATGCGGGGGCGGTGAGGTGATTTCGCTGAGACGAAGTTTTGATGGAAAAGTACACGTAGTGTCGTCTATGTAACTCTTGATCACTGAGCTTGTTTCACATGAAATCCTTAGCTTTTTCTCTGGCGTATGCTGGTTAAGCACCATGATCTTAATTGAGGTCGTTTCTGTGTAGTGTTCCAGAGCGTTCCTAATACGCTCGACGATATGATCTATGTGCCTCCCACTCTGCTTTCTAAAAAGAATCCGCGCTCGTGCGTCAAAGGATTCTCTCTCTGGGCGGGCCAGAGAAACCACAGCGACCAAAATGCCTGTGATTACGAAAAGTGCCAAACCCGCGATCCATGCGGCGAAGATCGCGCCAAAGAAGGTAGTGGGTTCGTGCCCCAAGCCGGCCCACCAAACGACAAGGGTGGCCAATATGCACAAGGCAGCGACCCCGACTATTACCCATAACCTCCAGTCCATAGGTACCCGCCAGCGTTGCGCCTGGCGAACATCTACCCGTATTCTATGGGCGTTGCTAGGCCCTACTTTGGTGCTCTTGCTACCTAATGCCGGATAATCGAAGCTCTCAAAATCGACAGCAAACTAATCCCCGCGTTCC
>CAWANV010000011.1:0-13478 GCA_963783455.1 uncultured Alphaproteobacteria bacterium | reverse complement strand
TTCTGTTGACTTCCACACTTCTGTGGACTACATTATTGTATGAAGGCCAGCGAGCTTAAGCGCTACCTCGCTAAGCAGGGCTGCACGTTCCACACTCATAAGGGCGGCAGCGGCCATATCACACTTCGGCGTGGGGAGCGCGTCTCGCAATTGCCAATGCACGGCAAGAAGGAACTCGGCAAAGGGCTAATCAACAAGATACTCAAAGATTTGGGACTAAAAGAATGACGCTCGGCTATCCCCTCATCCTCACCCCAGACGACAACGGGACGTTGCTCGTTACCTGTCCCGACCTGCCCGAGGTGACCACCTTCGGCGAGGACGAGGCAGATGCGCTTCGACATGCGCGGGATGCGATCGAGGAGGCGCTGGCCGCGCGCATCGCCGACGGCCGGGAGATTCCACAGCCACGGGCACGAAGCAAGATCGTGGCTTCCCTGCCGACACAGACTGCGCTCAAGGTCTGCCTCTACCGCGCTTTGCAGGATCAGAAGATCACGCGGGCCGAACTTTCGCGCCGCCTACATTGGCGGCGCGAGCAGGTGGACCGCCTATTTCGTCTTGGGCACGCCACACGGCTCGATCAGTTCGATGCCGCATTCCGGGCTCTCGGTCGCGAGGTTCGGCTCTCGATAGAGTAGAAAGAGTAGAATTGTTTCGCTTCTGAGCACGCTCTATCGCAAGCTTCGGACTTTCCGCAGGCGCACATAGAGGGCGCCCTCGCCGCCGAGGCGGCGCGGCGCTTCCGAATAGCTGACAATCACCTGCGCGAGGTCCGGCTGGCTCAGCCAATGCGGCACGGCCTGGCGCAGCACCCCGCGCTCGTCCTCCTCGTAGAATGGCTTGCTCTCATCGGGCGCGGCCCCCTTGCCGGTGATGACCAGCACATGGCGATGGCCTTTGCCTTGCGCCGATTTCAGGAACCTGCGCAGCGCCGCGTGCGCATCTCTCTGCCGAAGCCCATGCAGATCGAGCCGCGCCTCGACGGGAAGCCGCCCGCGCTCGAGCCGCCGCGCCGTTTGGCGTTCGAGCGGTGCGCGACGGACGGTTGGAGCAGGTTTCGCCGTCGCCTTGGGCGCAGGCTTAACCGGCGGCGCGGTCTCCTTGGCAGGCACCCGCGCACGCTGCTTTGGCGGCTCAGCGGTAGCGGCCGCCCTGCCCTTCTTGAGCGGCCGCGCGCTCCGGGCGACCCGCGCCCAAAGCTCGGCGTCGCTCTCAAGGTCGGTATCGCGCTTGCCCATGGGCTAGCAGCATAGCGCAAGGCGCCTTAACGCTTCGGCAGCAAGACGTAAAACCGCGCCGCGTGCCGCGTGCTTCCGGCGATGGCACCCGCCGCCGCGCCGCTGCCCCAGAAGATGTCGCCGCGCTCGGACCCCTGATGGCGGAGCCCGCGTCCTGGGCGATCATCAAGCGCCGGAACGGTAGTCCCTCTTGGGTCGTAAGGCCCGGCGCCGCGACAAAGACGGGAAGCCCAAGCCGGTGATATTCCGTGTCGACGGCGAGGCTCCGCCCCGGCGTGAGCGGAACGCCTTCGGCGCCAAGCGGCCCGTCGCGCCCCTCCTCCCCGTCAAGCGCGCGGAAGAACACATAAGAGCGGTTCTCCTGCATGAGCGCCCGCCCGCGCATCGGGATCGGCGCGAAGCCATGCCTTCACGCCCTCCATGGTCATCTGTTCGGGGCGCCCCTCGCCGCGCTCGACCAGACGCTTCCCGATCGAGGTGTAGGGGTGCCCGTTCTTCCCGGCAAAGCCGAGCCGCACCGACGAGCCGTCGGCGAGCCGTACGCGCCCCGAGCCCTGCACCTGCATGAAGAACAGCTCGACCTCGTCGTCGAGATAGAGCAGCTCGAGCCCGCGCCCGGAAAGCGCGCCGGCGACGATCTCCTGGCGCGTGTAATAGGGAACCTGACCTTCCGGCGTTTGCCGCATGCCGGTGATGCGGTCGTTGAAGCGCGCGCGCATCGTGTCCGGGGCAAGGGTGATGAGATCGTCAGGCCGTCGATAGACGGGCACTTGGAATTTTCCGCCCCGCGTGCGGGACCCTTGCACCTCAGGCTCGTAATAGCCGGTGACGAAGCCGGCCACGTCGCTGCCCTCGATCACATGCGGCGTATAGAGGTCCTCGAAGAAAACCCGCGCCGCCTCGCCGCTCACCTTGTCGCCCAACAGGATGGCCGCGGCGCAGAACGGCAGTTCGGGGTCGGCGTGGCAGGATTTCAGCAACGCGCGGAACGCGGCGGCGTGATCGTCCTCGCGCCAGCCGTCGAGCTCGGCGAAGCTCACGGGCTTCAGATCGATCTTCTCGTCGGCCACCTCGCACCCTCCCAGGAGGAGGGCGATGGTGGCAGCTAACGTAAGCACCGACAATGCATGACGGCGCATTGTTTCAGGGTCCCGCTAAACCAAATCGTCATGCCCGGCCTTGTGCCGGGCATCCACGAATTTAGTCCAGAATGGAAGACGTAGATGGCCGGGCCTTCGCCCGCCGAAGCGATGGCTGCTAGTTCGGGCCACAAGGCTTCGGCCCGCGTAGACGGGACAAGCCCGGCCATGACAGAGTTTGTTTGAATGAACGAAGAAGCGCTAATTGGCGGCTTCGGTGGCGACCAGCTTCCAATTGGGATTCTTCGAGGCGACCTCGCGCGCGAAGGTCCAGATATCGGTGACCTCGCGCACCTTCTTGGGATCGCCCTCGACCACCTCGCCATCGGCGTCGCGCGTCACCGAGATGAGCTCGCTCACGAATTTCACCGTCACATAGGCGGTGCGGTTCTTGACCTCGGCCTCGATGATATCGGCCTTGTCGATGGCGACCAGGCTCGACTCGACCTTCTCGCCGCGCGTCTCGCGCTCGCGGATGGCGCGCTCGAAGCCCTCGTAGACGTCGTCACCGAGGAGCTGCCTCAGCATGGCCTCGTCGCCTTCGGCGAAGGCCATGACGATCATCTCGTAGGCGGCCTTGGCGCCATCGAGGAACTGGCCCGGATCGAAGCCGGGATCGGCCCGCATCAGAGCGGTGAGCGACTGGGCGAGCGGGCTGTCTTTCGGGGCATGCCGCTCAAGGCGCGCCTCGATGTCCTCCATGGAGGGACCTGACGCCTCGATGGACGCGCGCGCCGAGCGGCCGCGCGGCAGCGCCACCACCGGCTCGTTGGCCTCCGGCGCGCCGGCCCGTTTGGCCTCGGGCGTGGTGTAGGGATCGTAAGGCGGACGCTCGTTGCCCGTGCGCCGCCCCAGCACGTTGCGCAGCCGGATGAAAATGACGACCGCGAGCACCAGGAACAGAAGTGTGTAGATGTCGAAAGCTTCACTCATGCCTTGCCAAGACCCGCGTTCATGGGATTAGCCCGCGATCGATGCGGAACTCTCTGGGTGGCATATTGGTGCACGCCTAGAGATTTGCCAGCGGGAGCCTTCGTCCGGGCAGGAAACTCCCATGCCCTGCCCGCGCCACGAAGCACAACTTAAGGCATTCCCACTGCCTAAGCCAACCCTAAACGCCTTTGCACTTAATTCGTCGTTGCCACAAGGATCGAGGGGTCCGGTTGAGCAAAAGGGCAAACCAGGGAACCTATTGGCGGCGGTGCGTGGCGCGACGATGGGCTGCCGCGGAATTGCGGTCTTCGCCGCTCCCATGCTAGCCAGCACATGGAGGGTCCGAACCGCGATGGCCAAAAACAAGGCAGGAGGCAACCAGCCCAAGAAGACGAATGGCGACGGTCCGTCACCGGAGCCGCCTCACGCCGCGCCCGACGCCGCGACTAGCGCTAAGGCGGCGACCCAGCCTCAGCTCACGGTGCTCGCCCAGTATATCAAGGATCTCTCCTTCGAGAGCCCCACCGCCCCCCAATCGCTGCAAGGCCCCGGCCAAAACCCGCAGCTCAAGGTCGGCGTCAATGTGAATGCTGGCCCCCGCGCCGAAGACACCTACGAGGTCGCGCTGAAGCTCGAGGTCCACGCCAGGAGCGACCAGGGCGTGATCTACAATGTGGAGCTGGTCTATGGCGGGCTATTCCGCCTGAAGGGCGTTCCGCAGAATTTGTTGCAGCCCGTTCTGTTCGTCGATTGCCCGACGATCCTGTTCCCCTTCCTGCGCCGCGTGCTCGCCGACGTCATCCGCGACGGAGGCTTTCCGCCGCTCATGCTCGATCCGATCGATTTCGGCAGGCTCTACGCTCAGAACCTCACCCACACTGAAGGCGATCCTCAGCCCCGGGTGAAGAACTAGGGCTGGGCCATTGGCCGCAGCTCCCAAACCTCTCCCCTTGGGGGAGAGGTCGCGTCAGCGCCGTTTACGGCGATGGCGCGGGTGAGGGGGTCGCAGAATGATTTTGGCGGAGAATCCCCCTCACCCCAACCCTCTCCCCAGCGGGGAGAGGGAGATCAATAGCGCAGCCAGAGCGCATCGGTCCCGAGCGTCGCGACGAAAGCGCGGTGGGCTTCGATTTCTGCCGCCGTCAGCCGCGGGGCGAGAGGTCTTGGCCGCGGCCGAATGGCTTCTTCATTCGCCCTAAGCAGGCCCGCCTGCGCGCCGTTCACGGCGAAATCAAGCCGCGCCTGATGGCCGCCCACCAGCTCCACATAGACGGCGGCGAGCAGCCGGCAATCGAGGAGCGCGCTGTGCGTCTCGCGCTCGGAAAGGTCGACGCCGTAGCGCTTGCACAGTGCGTCGAGGCTGCAAGGCGCGCCTGGATGCCTCCGTCGCGCCAACGCCAGCGTGTCGACCACGCGGTCCCAGCGCAGGAGCGGTCGCGCCAGCTTGTCGAGCTCGGCATTGAGGAAACCGAAATCGAAGGCGGCGTTGTGCATCACCAGCATGGCGCCTTCGATAAAGGAGAGCATGTCGTCGGCAAGCTCGGCGAAGCGCGGCTTGTCGCGCAGAAACTCGGTGGAGAGGCCGTGCACCTCGAAGGCCGCGTACGGAACTTCGCGCTCGGGATTCAAATGGCAATGCCACACCCGCCCGGTCGGGATGCCGTTGATCAGCTCGATGCAGCCGACCTCGACGACTCTGTGGCCGTCGAACGGGTCGAGCCCGGTCGTCTCGGTATCGAGGACGATCTCGCGCAAACTCGTCTCGCTCCTTTTCTGTCATTGCCCGGCTTGACCCGCCTGCGGGCCGAAGCCTAGAAATCAGCTTCGGCGGCACGAAACCCTTCGGCGGGCGAAGGCCCGGGCAATCCAGTAACCCCGGCATCAGCTGATTACCAAGCGCGGTGCTTACTGGATCACCCGCTTTCGCGGGTGATGACACAGAATTCGTGGATTGCTCTTACTTCAAATGGCGCAATCGCTCCATGACGCGGCCCTCGCGAGTGTGAAGCGATTCGATCAGTCTATCGATCTCTTCCTGCATGTCCGCAAGGCTCGTTCCGCTGTCCACAACGAAGTCGGCCCGGGCCCGCCGGTCGGCGTCGGGAAGCTGGCGGGCGATGAGATGCTCGAGCTTGTCCACCGTCATGCCGGACCGCGCCAGCACGCGTTTCCTTTGCACCTCGGGAGGAGCGCTCAGCACGATGGTCACGTCGACTCGGGCGTCGGCGCCGGTCTCGAACAGCAGCGGGATCTCCAGCACCGCGAGCTTGGCGCCCTTAGCCTCCTGCTCGCGCAGGAACTCGATCTCGGCCTTGACCACCATGGGATGCACGATCGCTTCGAGCTGTCTCAAGCGCTGCTGCGAGCCCGCCAGCTTTTCGGCGAGCAGCGTCCGATCGACTCTGCCGCCGCGCGTGACGCCGGGAAAGGCAGCCTCGATCGGCCCGACAGCGTCCCCCTCGTAGAGCTGATGCACGCAAGCGTCGGCGTTGAACACGGGGACGCCGGCCCTGGCGAAATGGTCTGCCGCCGCCGACTTCCCCATGCCGATTCCGCCGGTGAGCCCAATGACGAGCATCACTCTCCTCCGAGCGCCGCCGCGACGTGGGCCCTCAGCTCAGGCGTCACTTCGGGGCGGACGCCGAACCAGCGCTCGAAGCCCGGAACGGCCTGGTGAAGCAACATGCCGAGCCCATCGACAACCCGGTTTCCCCTGGCGCGCGCCGCCGCCAGCAGCTTGGTTTCAAGCGGGCTGTAGACGATATCGGCGACGACGGCATCTGCCGGCAGCGCCTCAAGATCGATGTCGAGAGTCTCCTTGCCGGTCATGCCGAGACTCGTCGCATTGACGAGCAGGCCGCATCCCGCAAGCGCTCGATGACGGTCCTCCCAGTCGACCACATGCACGGATGGCCCGAAGGCTTGCGCCAACCCCTCAGCGCGGTCGCGCGTGCGGTTGGCGAGGAGGATGCGCGGGGCGCCCTCGTTAAGGAGGCCGTGGAGGATCGCCCGCGCCGCCCCACCGGCGCCCAGCACCATCACGGGCCGCCGCCCCCTATTCCAGTCCGGGGCCTCCACCTTGAGATTGGTCATGAAGCCATAGGCATCGCTGTTGCTGGCGTGCAGCGTACCGTCGGGGTCGAGCCATAGCGTGTTGGCGGCGCCGATCCTGACGGCGGCCTCGTCGGCCGACTCTGCCGCGCGCAAGGCCGCCTCCTTGTGCGGCAAGGTCACGTTGGCGCCGGCATAGCCGTGCGCTGCGAGCGAGCCGAGAAACCGCGCAAGATCCTTAGGTTGCACCGCCTCCTTCTCGTAGGCGCCGTCGATGCCGTATTGCTTCAGCCAGTAGCGATGGATCAGCGGTGAGCGCGAATGCTCGACCGGCCAGCCGATGACGCAGGCGCGTTGCATGGAGCTTCAGCTTTCGATCACGCCCTCGCGCCGAAGCGTATCGAGGAGCGGAATGAGAGGCAGGCCGAGGATGGAGAAATAGTCGCCATCGATCTTCTCGAACAGCTGAACGCCGATCGATTCGATCTGATAGGCGCCGACCGAGCTTAAGACCTCCTCTCCGGCGGCGGCAAGGTAACGGCCGATGAATTCGGGTGAAAGCTTGCGCATGGTGAGCGTCGCGACCGTGGTCTCCGCCCAGATGGTCTCGCCGTTGGTGGCAACGGCGACCGCGGTATGCAGCGTGTGGCTCTTGCCGCTGAGATCGAGCAGCTGGCGGCGTGCCGCCTCCATGCTCTCCGGCTTGGAGAGGATGGTGTCGCCGAGCGCAAGCACCTGGTCCCCGCCGATCACATAAGCCTTGCGGGCAAGATCGCTCACGGCCTCGGCCTTGGCTCGAGCCAGCACCTCGGCGACGTCATGGGGAGCGAGCGAGCGCTCGCCGCTGACTGCCTGGCGCATGATGCCTTCATCGAGGCCCGGCGGCTCGACGATGAAGGCGAGCCCCGCCGCTTCGAGGATCCGGGCGCGCGACTTACTCGCCGAGGCGAGGATCAAAGGCGGGCGTCCGGCTTGCAGAAAGCTGCTCATGCCTCGAGCGCCGGCGCTTCGCGATCGTGATAAAGGCGGATGATGGCGGCCGCCGTCTCCTCGATGGAGCGGCGCGTCACGTCGATGATCGGCCAGCCATGCCGCGCGCACAGCGCCCGGGTCTGGGCGATCTCGGCGGCGATGGCCTCGCGGTCGACATAGTCCTCGAGGTGATTATGCGCATGCTCGATCACGCGGTTCTGGCGCACCTGGGCAATCCGCTCCGGGCTTGCCACGAGACCGACGACGAAAGCGCTGGTCGGCATCTCGAGCTGAGGGGGAAGCGTCACGCCCGGCACCAGCGGCACATTGGCGGTCTTGAAGCCGCGCTGGGCAAGATAGATCGCCGTCGGCGTCTTGGAGGTGCGGCTGATGCCGATCAGCACGATATCGGCATCGTTGAGATTTGGCGGCAGATGGCCGTCGTCGTGCAGCATGGTGAAGTTGAGCGCCTCGATGCGCCGGAAATAGTCGGCATCGAGTACATGCTGGCCGCCCACCGTGGGGGTGGCCGGCGTGCCGAGATAGGATTCGAAGACCTGCAAGATCGGCTTGAGCGCGAATACGCAAGGAATATTCAGTCTCTTGCAGGACTGCTCGAGCTCGTCGGCAAACTCCCGGTTGAAGAGGGTGTAGAGCACGATCCCGGGCGCTGCCTCCACGTCCTTCACCACCCGCTCGAGCTCGCGCCGGCTGCGGACCAGAGGATGCAGGTGCTCGATCGCCCTGACTTGGGCATATTGGACCCTGACCGCCTTGGCGATGGTGACGAGGGTCTCGCCGGTCGCGTCAGAGATCATATGAAGGTGGAAAGTTCGCTGGATATCCATGGCAATCCCTCTGGATAACCGCGATGGGTTAAGGGAGCAACTCCGGCGAGTGCTCCTCCCTATCCCCTTGGCTGCGGAACAATAGGGACAACTTCTTCACAGATTCGCTGATGTCGATAAAATGACACCCTTTACGAAATGCCGAACAATACCCTTGGCTGTCCCCAAGACCGCAAGGCCGCTTCCCACAGACAGTCCACCGCCTGCCAGCGTGAAAGCATCGCGCCGAAATGGCCACCAGCAGCCGCTCGCGCTCCTTTTCCCAGGACTTTAGCCACACGCCTCATGCCCGGCGCATCAAGGACTTCTGCCTTCATTAGGAGTCCTGTAGAGAGCCTGGTGACAGTCCGGAATGTCCGCTATTCACGTCCTAACTATAACAATAGAAACCTTAGAGAGAGTCTCTCTTATAGTTTTTTGAGAAAACCAATGTTGCGCGTGCCTTTTTCAGAAAGTCCTTTCCTCAAAGCCCTCGCCGGGCAGATAAACGTCCCGCCACCCATCTGGCTGATGCGCCAGGCTGGACGCTACCTGCCGGAATATCGGGAGGTGAGGGCTAAGGCCTCTTCGTTTCTCGATCTCTGCCGCACTCCTGAGCTCGCAGCCGAAGTAACGCTGCAACCGCTAAGAAGGTTCGCTTTCGACGCGGCGATCGTCTTCTCCGACATCCTCATCGTCCCTTATGCTTTGGGACAGAGGGTCGAGTTCATCGAGGGAGAAGGCCCCAAGCTTGAGCCGGTCAGGGGCGTCAAGGCTCTGGCCGGTCTCAAGCGGACGAGCGCTGCTAAGGCTTTGGCACCCGTCTATGAGACCATTGAACGAGTCGTGGCCGAACTCCCGAAGACTGTGCCCTTGATTGGCTTTTGCGGAGCGCCGTGGACGGTCGCGACCTACATGGTCGAGGGCGGAGGCAGCAAGGACCAGGCGGCGGCAAGACTCCTGGCCTATCGCGACGAGGCGGCCTTCCAGCGCCTCATCGATCTTCTCATCGATATTTCGGCCGAGTATCTGGTCAATCAGGTCAAAGCCGGCGCGCGGGCCTTGCAGATCTTCGACAGCTGGGCCGGAAGCCTGCCGGAGGATGAGTTCGAGCGTTGGTGCATCGCTCCGACCAAGCGGCTTGTCGAGCTGGTCAAAGCCAAGGCGCCGGAAACACCAATGATCGGTTTCCCGCGCGGCGCCGGCGCAATGGCCGAGCGCTACGCGAGAACCTCAGGCGTCGATGCCGTAAGCTGCGACGCCAGTCAGCCCATCGCCTGGATCAAAGAGCGCTTGCAGAGCCTCGTTCCGGTGCAAGGCAACCTCGATCCGCTCCTCCTCGTCGCCGGGGGACCGCAACTCGACCGCCGCGTCGGGGCGATCCTCGAGGCGCTTGGGCAGGGGCCCTTCATCTTCAATCTCGGCCATGGCATTCTGCCTGAGACACCGATCGAGCACGTCACGCGGCTGGTCAACCTGGTCAAGGCTGGCTCGGCCTAACCCACTCCCCTGGCAATTCCGATGCTCCTTGCCTATATCAAGGCCTTCCACGTCATCGCGAGCATCGCCTGGATGGCAGGGCTCCTCTATCTGCCACGGCTCTTCGTCTATCATGCGGCGAGCAAAATGGGCTCCGAGCAGTCCGAGACCTTCAAGGTGATGGAGCGGCGGCTGCTCAGGTTCATCACCACGCCCGCCATGCTGGCGAGCTGGGTGCTCGGTCTGATCCTGGCATTTTCCGGCGTGATCGACTGGTCGCGGGATGGGTGGTTTCACGCCAAGCTTGCCCTCGTCCTGGCGCTGTCGGCCTTTCATGGACTGCTGGCCATGTGGACCAAAGACTTCGCCCTGGATCGGAACACGCGGTCGGCGCGTTTCTACCGCATTGCCAACGAGGTCCCCACCGTTCTCATGATCTTCATCGTGATTCTGGTGGTTGTCCGCCCCTTCTAGGGGGCCTTGGCAAAGCTATTTCGCCCGCCTTCGAGGTCTGCTATAAATGAGTTGCATCCTATTCGGGACGCTGTCGCGGCCCGCCTTTCCCCCCAAAAGATCGGGTCGCCCGGAGCGGAGCAGGCGTCGAACTCTGCCTTCCCGCCGAGGCATATCCTTTCCCCTTCCCTTGAAACCGCGTGGCCCCGCGCGGAATTCGAAACACCCAAGTTCATCCATCCCCGTTTGGAGTAGCAGTGCATGCAGGAAATGAAGCTGCAAGATTTGAAGACCAAGTCGCCGACGGAGCTTTTGAGCTTCGCCGAGGAGGTCGCTGTCGAGAACGCGAGCGCCATGCGCAAGCAGGAGCTCATGTTCGCGATTCTGAAACAACTGGCGGCCCGCGACATCGAGATCACCGGCACCGGCGTCGTCGAGGTGCTGCAGGACGGCTTCGCCTTCCTGCGCTCTCCCGATTCCAATTATCTCGCCGGCCCCGACGACATCTACGTCTCGCCGTCGCAGATCCGCCGCTTCGGCCTCAGGACCGGCGACACTGTCGAAGGCCAGATCAGGAGCCCGAAAGACGGCGAGCGCTATTTCGCCCTGCTCAAGGTCAACACCATCAATTTCGAGGACCCCGACAAGCAGCGCCACAAGATCCATTTCGACAATCTGACGCCGCTCTATCCCGACGAGTGGCTGGAGATGGAGACCCTGGATCCAACCAAGAAGGACAATACCGGGCGGGTGATCGACATCGTGTCGCCGATCGGCAAGGGCCAGCGCGGGCTGATCGTGGCCCAGCCGCGCACCGGCAAGACCGTGATCCTCCAGAACATCGCCCATTCGATTACGGCCAATCATCCCGAATGTTTTCTGATCGTGCTGCTCATCGACGAGCGGCCCGAAGAGGTGACCGACATGCAGCGCTCGGTGAAGGGCGAGGTGATCTCATCCACCTTCGACGAGCCGGCCTCGCGCCACGTGCAAGTCGCCGAGATGGTGATCGAGAAGGCCAAGCGCCTGGTCGAGCACAAGCGCGACGTGGTGATCCTGCTCGACTCGATCACGCGATTGGGCCGCGCCTATAACACCGTGGTGCCGTCCTCCGGCAAGGTGCTGACCGGCGGCGTCGACGCCAACGCGCTACAGCGGCCAAAGCGCTTCTTCGGCGCCGCCCGCAATATCGAGGAGGGCGGCTCGCTCACCATCATCGCCACGGCGCTGATCGATACCGGCAGCCGCATGGACGAGGTGATCTTCGAAGAGTTCAAGGGCACCGGCAATTCCGAGATCGTGCTCGACCGCAAGGTGGCGGACAAGCGCACCTTCCCGGCCATCGACATCGCCCGCTCGGGCACCCGTAAAGAGGAGCTGCTCGTGGCCCCCGACGTGCTCAAGAAGATGTATGTGCTCCGCCGCATCCTGAACCCGATGGGAACCCAGGACGCCATCGAGTTCCTGCTCGACAAGCTGAAGCAGACCAAGAACAACTCTGAATTCTTCGAGTTCGATGAACACCTAGCGCCGCCGCACCTCGCGAGTTCGCCTAAGTGCGCTAGCTTCGATCAGATTGACGCTTGTCATTGCCCGGCTTGACCGGGCAATCCAGTAACCGCCAGAGTCGGCGTGTGAGGGAATGCGTCTACTATGTCTACATCCTCGCGAGCCGCATTGGCGGCACGCTCTATATCGGGGTGACGAGTGACCTGGTGCGGCGCGTCTACCAGCAGAGGGAAAAGCTCGTAAAGGGCTTCACCGAGAGATACGGCGTGGCGCGTCTGGTCTACTTCGAACAGTTTGGCGAAGTAGGCGCAGCCATTCACCGCGAGAAGCAGCTGAAACAATGGTATCGCGCTTGGAAGGTGCGGCTCATTGAGGAAAAGAATCCGAACTGGAGCGACCTCTACCCTTCAATCGCCATCCCTTGATTTTACTGGATGCCCGCCTGCGCGGGCATGACATGAACGGGAGGGTCGCCATTCCCAACATTGTCATCGCCCGGCTTGACCGGGCGATCCAGTAACCACCGACGGAAGTTAGATCGCCACGACCGGGGCTACTGGATGCCCGCCTGCGCGGGCATGACAAGCCTAGGCGGTGGAAACCTGCCGCGCGGCCTTCACCGTTTCGACGAGCTTTGCGGGCTCAGTCACCGGCAGCGAGCATTGCGGGCCGATGCACACATAGGCCGTGGGCTTGCCGTCGATGGCGGTCTTGCCGTGGGCGGGTGAGGACGCGGCGAGCTGCTCCCCTTCCCTCATTTCCTGCACCACGGCGTTCGGCAGCGATATGTCGGCGAGCGCGCGGCGCAGTGCCTTGGCGTCGCCGTCCTCCGGCACGATCAGCACGATATGCGCCGGCGCCATCAGATCGAGCGAAGACGCGAGCAGCCCTGAATGCGCCAGCACGTTCTCGGCCATGGCGCCGGCGAAGCCGCGCAGGATGGCCTCGGCGCGGTCGCGATAGCGCGCCTCTCCGGTCCACAGATAAAGCGCCATCAGGTTCGACACCATCACGCCGTTGGCATTGGGCGTCGCCTCGTCCTGGCCGCTGAACGGCCGCACGATGAGATCGCCGGTATCGTCGGCGACGTAGTAATAGCCGCCGAGATCGGGCGCCCAATAATGGCGGTCGAGCACGTCCACCCATTCGCGCGCCCGCTCGATATAGAAAGCCTTGCCCGTGACATTGGCGAGCGCGAGCGCCGCCTTTATCATGTTGGCGTAGTCGTTGGCGGTCGCCGGCGCCTTGGCCTCGCCCGCGCGATAGGCGTGCAGCAGCCGCCCGTGTGAAGTCATCTTTGTACTGACGAACTCGAAGGCGCGCTCCGCCGCCGCGAGCCATTCCGGCTTGTCGAAGGCCTCCGCGGCGTTGGCGAGGCCGGAGATCATCAGCCCGTTCCAGTCGGCGAGCACCTTGTCGTCGAAGCCGGGACGGACGCGGGCAGCGCGCCGCGCAAGGAGTTTCTCGCGCATGTCGGCGAGACGGCGCTCGGTCTCGGCGTCGCGCAGCTCCATGGCGTTGAGCCGGTTGAGAATATTGTGGCCTTCGAAGTTTCCTCCCGCCGTCACGTCGTAGATCTCGGCGAAGACGCTAGCGTCCGCCGCGCCAAGCGCGTCCTCGATCTCGGCGAGGGCCCACACATAGAACTTCCCCTCCTCGCCTTCGCTGTCGGCATCGAGCGACGCGGCGAAGGCAGCTTCGCTGCGCATTTCTCGGAGGAGCCAAGCAATCGTCTCGGCAATGCGCTGCGCATAGAGCGGCGACTTCGTCTCGCGCCAGGCGTGCGTCATTATGTCGATGAGCTGCGCGTTGTCGTAGAGCATCTTCTCGAAATGCGGCACGAGCCAGCGCTCGTCGGTCGCGTAACGGGAAAA
>CAWANV010000010.1:0-92547 GCA_963783455.1 uncultured Alphaproteobacteria bacterium | reverse complement strand
TTAGGCGCGGGCGAATTTCTTGTATTTGATGCGCTTGGGCAGCACGGCGTCCTCGCCCAGGCGGCGCTTCTTGTCCTCCTCGTAATCCTCGAAATTGCCCTCGAACCATTCGACATGGCTGTCGCCTTCGAAGGACAGAATGTGGGTGGCGATGCGGTCGAGGAAGAAGCGGTCGTGGCTGATGATCACGGCGCAGCCGGGAAATCCTCCAGCGCCGCTTCCAGCGAGGACAGCGTCTCCACATCGAGGTCGTTGGTCGGCTCGTCGAGCAGGATGAGGTTGGCGCCGGATTTCAGCATCTTGGCGAGGTGCACGCGGTTGCGCTCGCCGCCAGAGAGCTGGCCGACCTTCTTCTGCTGGTCGGCGCCCTTGAAGTTGAACCAGCCGACATAGGCGCGTGACGGCACTTCGCGGTGCCGAGCTTGATCACGTCGTTGCCGCCGGAAATCTCCTCGAACACGGTCTTCTTGCCGTCGAGCGTATCGCGCGACTGGTCGACATAGCCGAGCTTCACCGTGTCGCCGATGCGGATCGTGCCGTCGTCGGGCTTGTCCTGGCCCACGATCATGCGGAACAGCGTGGTCTTGCCGGCGCCGTTCGGGCCGATCACGCCGACAATGCCGCCGGGCGGCAGCTTGAAGGAGAGGTCGTCGATGAGGAGCGTGTCGCCGAAGCCCTTGGCGAGATGCTCCGCCTCGATCACCACGTCGCCGAGCCGCGGGCCCGGCGGGATGGTGATCTGCGCCTTGCCGTTCTTGTCGCGCCCGGCTTCAGCCAAGCAGCTCGTCATAGGCGCGGATGCGCGCCTTGGATTTCGCCTGGCGCGCCTTGGGGCTCGCCCTGATCCATTCGAGCTCGCGCGCAAGGTCCGCTCGCGCGCCTCGTCCTGCTTGCCTTCGACTTCGAGCCGCTTTTGCTTCTGCTCGAGCCAGGAGGAGTAGCTGCCCTTGTAAGGAATGCCGGCGCCGCGATCGAGCTCGAGCGTCCATTCGGTGATGTTCTCGAGGAAATAGCGGTCATGGGTCACCATGATCACGGTGCCGGTATAGTCGCGCAAATGATGCTCGAGCCAGGCGACGCTCTCGGCGTCGAGATGGTTGGTCGGCTCGTCGAGCAGCAGAATGTCAGGCTTGGCGAGCAGCAGCTTGCAGAGCGCGACGCGACGCTTCTCGCCGCCCGACAGCGTCTCGACCTTGGCGTCGCCCGGCGGGCAGCGGAGCGCGTCCATGGCCTGCTCCACTTGGGCGTCGAGGTCCCACAGGCCTTGGGCGTCGATCGTCGTCCTGGAGTTGCGCCATCTCGTCGGCGGTCTCGTCGGAATAGTTCATGGCCAGCTCGTTGTAGCGGTCGAGCTTCGCCTTCTTCTCGGCCACGCCCTCCATGACGTTGCCGGTCACGTCCTTGGTCTCGTCGAGGACGGGCTCCTGCGCCAGATAGCCGACGCTCACCCCGTCGGCGGCCCAGGCCTCGCCCACGAACTCGGTCTCCTCGCCCGCCATGATGCGCAGCAGCGTCGATTTGCCCGCGCCGTTGACGCCGACCACGCCGATCTTGGCGCCGGGCAGGAAGGCGAGCGTCACGTCCTTCAACACCTGCTTGCCGCCCGGATAGGTCTTGGACAGCTTGTTCATGACATAGACATATTGGGGCGTGGCCATGCGCGCTCCCGAAGCTCCTGGATTTTGCTGCGCGGGAAGAATCGAGCCCGCTTCTAGCCAATCGCCGCGTCGGGACTCAACCCTATCAGAACAGCTCAGGCAGGCGGTCTTTCAGCTTCGCGGCGAGCGCATCGAGCGGGTTCTCCTTGATCGGCTCGATCTCGGAGAGCGCGCGAGCCAACGAGGCCGGGGTCAGCTCGGCGATCGGCAGCACGCGGCACCAGCCATTGCTGATGAGGAAGCTTCGATAGTCCTGCTCCTCGTCGGTGAAGCGGTGGGCGGCGGGCGCCACGCCCATCACCGGCAGCCGGGCGGAGACCGCCTCCGAGATCATGGTGCTCGAATCCTCGGTGCAGACGATGATTTCGGCCTTGGCGAAGATTTCAGGCAGCGTGCCGGGCCCCGCGGTGCGGTAGTCGATGAAGCGGGCGACGACGCTCTCGTCCTTGGCGAGCTCGGCGATCCGGTCGGCCACATGGTCCGGCGTGCGCCGCGAGGTGGAGACGAGCCAGCGCGTTCCCCAGGCCTTGGCGATTTCGGCGATGAAGGCAAGCAGACGCTCCCACTCCTCCCGCCGATAGCGGAACGGACCGGCATTGCCGCCGATGAGAAGGCCGGCGAGTCTTGGGCGACGCTCAGGCCCATAGCGCGGCACGGATAGCCGGCCGCCCCAGCGCATCGGGATCGATGGCGGACGGCTTGAGCACCACCATGTGCCGGTCGCTTCCCGCATCGCGATCATAGGAGGAAACGATCAGGCTGAAATTCTCAGGCCCTAGGCCGCGCAGCAGCGAGCCGCAAAAGATGCTGGGAATGCCGAGGAAGCGCGCCACGCAGATATTCGGCATGTGGGTCTCGCCGCCCGCCGAGACCACGAGATCGGCCTTAGGCAGCGCGTAAGCATCGATGCGATAGGCCATGCGCAGCATGCGCGGCGGAAAGAAGCTCTTGGCGCTGATGCGGCGGCGGAGCCAGCGCGTGGGCACGATCCATTTGCGCTTCACCTCGACCCGCGTGACCTCGACGGGGCGAAGCCGGGCTAGCGCCGCGATCACGCCTTGCGCGAGGTGGTAGTGGCCCGGCCTGGTATCGGCGAGAAAAATGACCTTGAGGGGCGTTTTTGCCATTTCCAAGCCTTTATCGGAACGCGGGCGAAGGTCCCGCGTCATAGCGCACCCTTGCGGCAAGCTTCAAAGCCTCGTTTCTAGGGCGCTTGGCAAACCCGCGTGAGCCCAGCACAATCGGCGGCATCGAGCGGAAATCGCAGGAGCAGAAGGTGGATAAACCGGCGAATAGCGGAGCTGACTTGATTCTCAAGGCCATGGTCGCTGTGGCCGCGTCGGATGGCGGACTCGATGAACGCGAGACCGGCCTCATCCAGCAGGTCTATCAAGACCAGTCGGGCCGATCGCTCACGGCGGATGAGATCGCACGCGCCGCCGAGGCCAACGCCAGGGGCGACCCCATCGCCGAGTTCGGCGCGGCGGCCAAGGGGGCTCGACCAGGACACCAAGGAGGAGATCATCAGAGCCGCCTATCTCGTGCTGCTCGCCGATGACCGGATCGCCGGGGAGGAGCGCAAGAAGCTGAAGGACATCGCCGCGGCGCTGCAAATCCCCGAGATCCATTTCGGCGCGATCCTCGAAGACCTCGCCATCTGGCTCGCGAAGGCCAAGAGCTAGAGGCTGCTCTTTCGAGCCGCCCGCGCCGCTATCAGCAGGTAAAGCAGCATCAGGCCAATACCGCAAACGAGCCACACTTGCCACATGCCCCACGACGTGGAAACCGTGGCCAAAAAAACCGTGAAGGCCGCTGCCGCGAAAGGCTGAGCCTCGACCGGCAAAAGAGAAATGCGCAGCACCAAAAGAGCCCCGGCGATCGCGACGAGAATTGCTCCTACCAGCCCGAGCTCATACCAGGTCTGGAGAAAAAGATTGTGAGCGTGCGCGCCCGTGGTTCGCGGATACACGAAGCCTTCCGGCTGCTCTGCCTCTCCGCGCGGGACTCTCAGCGCGGGCGTCGAGCCGGCGCCGATGCCGAGCCAAGGACGCTCAAGCACGCGCTCCGCGGTGAACTCCCAGATGATCATCCTGGCCCGAGCCAATTCCGGTACCCACGTCGCCAGATGCAAGTCGGCTTTGTAAGCAAGAAATGCGGCGGGCAGAATGAGCACAAAGCCAAGGCACCACAGCGCCGCCAAGACGTGCACGACTCTACGACGCCAAATGTAAGCCAGCGAAAAGACTGTGAGAGAGCTGACAAGGGCGAGCTGCGACGACATGCGGTCAGAGAGAAGGATGGGAACCGAGATCGCAACGACCAAGAGGCCGATCCATGTCGCCCGGCGCGCACGGCCAGCGACTACGCTCAAGGCCAATAGGGCCGGCCACAGATGAAAAGTCAGCAGCGCGGTGCTCTGGCGGAATTCCGCTGATTTGTATCCGGTTACTTCGCCGTTGAGGATCTTGGCGTGTTTTCCACTCTCTGGCTTGAACCAGCTGCCCGCGTTCGCGACCAGGCGCGTAATGGCGCCATCGGTGAGCAATTCGAACAGGACAAAGAGTGCGCCAATAAATGCGCCGACGGCGAAGGCGCGTGCGGCCTGGCTGAGCTGCGGCTCGTCCACGGCTGCTATCGCTCTGCTTGCGGCGAAGGCGATCAAAGTCACGGCCAAAAGGAGGGCAGACTTTTCAACCGCCGCGCTCGGTTTGACAGCCCAGAGTGCGCCGAGAAGGACGTAAGCGGCGACCAACAGAACCGCGACGACATCTGTGGTCGGCCATATCAGATGCCGCCAGTCATTCCCCCGCCGCAAGTAAGGGACAATGAGCGCGACAGCCGTAAGGGGGAAGAAGAGCCAGGTGAGCCGGGAAGCTGCCGATGTTACCAGCGGACCAAGAAAGAGTATGGGGGCCACCCATCGGCCCTTGGGGGCGCCGAGATTTTGTTCAGGCCTCTCGGGCATTTTCACCTCTTTTAATCCCTCACTTCCGGCGACGCGGAAGCGTTGTGACGCGGTCACGCCGTCCCTGCAAGTTCCATTGGGAGCACGAGATGGCTATTCTCCGTCCCGGATGCCCCCCAGGCATGCACTATCTTGGCTCATCAAGGCGGGGATTGGACATTCATGATCGTGTCGCATTCGCACCGGTTCATCTTCATCAAGACCCGAAAAGTGGCCGGAACGAGTGTCGAGCTGTTCTTGTCGCAGTTCTGCGGCGAGGAGGACATCGTCACGACCTTGGGGCCGGATGAGAAGCTGCGGGAGGGTATGGGCGCGCGCAACTACTGGGTCTCGGGCACTCGTCGCGGGAACCGGCTGGTTCGCGGTTGGTGGACCCTTCTCGGTCGCCCGGCAAATGGCTATCGGGGCTTTTATCCACACATCCCGGCCTACGAGATCAGACGGCTGCTTGGGGAAGAGACTTGGAATTCGTACTTCAAATTTACGATCGAAAGAAATCCGTGGGACCGGCAAGTCTCGCTCTACCACTGGCACTATCACGATCGAGAGAGGAAGCCGAGCTTCGACCTGTTCATCCGCTCGCCATTTCACCGCAAGATATCGAGCAATTTCGACACCTACGCGATCGGCGGCAAGGTTGCCGCCGACTATGTTTGCCGCTACGAGACCCTGGACGACGATCTGGCCTCCGTCCTCAAGCAGCTCGGCATCGACCAGGCGGTCAATCTGCCCAGGGCCAAAGGCAGGCTCAGAAGCGAGCGGCCCTGGCGCGATTACTACACGCCGCGAACCCGGGACATTGTCGGGCGCTGGTATGCGCGCGAGATCGCTGCCTTCGACTACAGATTTTAAGGGGAGCCGAGTGCGCCAGGCCTCGCCTTGCTTGCCAGGATGCCGCTGGACTAATGTGCCTTCTTTATCGAGCGCGGCAAGAGAGCGACGCGTCACGGCGGGGCGGACATGATCATCTCGCACGAGCACAAGTTCATTTTTATCAAGACTAAGAAAACGGCCGGCACGAGCATCGAGCTTGCGCTGTCGCAGCTCTGCGGGCCTGACGACATCATTGCGCCGATTACGGAGGGCGACGAGGCATTGCGCGCCGTCGGAAGCGGCCCCCGGAACTGGCGCGTGCATGGTTGGTGGCAAAGTCCGCGGCCGCTTTTCAAGCGCCGCTGGCTGAAGCTCGGCCCGCAGGACTATGGCTTCTATAACCACATGCCGGCGAAGGAAGCGCGCGCGCTGCTCAACGACGACAAGATCTGGCGGAGCTATTTCAAATTCGCCTTCGACCGCAACCCTTGGGACCGCCAGGTCTCGGCCTATCATTTCCGCTATCGCCGCCGGGCGAGGCCGCCGTCCTTTGCCGATTTCATCGACCGCGACTGGCGGGCGCGCCTGAACAATTTCGAGATTTACAGCCTCGACGGCGATGTCTGCGTGGACTTCCTCGGCCGCTTCGAGTCCCTGCAAGAGGATTTCCAACACGCGCTCGGCGAGATCGGCCTTAAATTCGATCACGAGCTGCCGCGCGCCAAGACGGGCTTACGCCAGAACGGCAAGCACTACCGGGACTACTACGACAGCCACACCCGCGATGTCGTGGGCGACTGGTATGAGCGGGAGATCAAGCTGCTCGGCTACGCTTCTAGCCGACCACTTTCAGTTCTTTGTGGCCGAGACGAGCCGCACCGAAACTTGCTGGCCGGAAAAGGCGAGGTATTCCGGTTTCAGGGGCATCCGGGACAGGAACTCCTGAAAGGCTTTGAACTCGTGCAAATGGTAGCCGTGATAATTGAAGAACTCATCGAAGATCAGCACGCAGCCATTGGTCATGCGGTCGGCGAGCCGGGTGAGAACATAATCGGTGGAGCTGTAAATATCGCAGTCGATGTGGACCACCGCGAAAGGGCCAGTTACCCTTTTGACAAAATCGGGAAGCGTGTCCTGGAATAGACCGACGACAAGCTCGACATTCTTCACAACCTTCGGGAGCCTGCCGCGACGATTGAAGTTTCGCCTGGAAAACCGATTTCCCGACCACTGCTCGGGCAGGCCCTCAAAACTGTCGAAGCCGTAGACGTGGTCTCAGGACATTGTTGCGCGATGAAATTGGTGGTTGTTGCCTTGTAAACTCCGAACTCGACGATGGGGCCGGGCTGGCGCTGCGATAATGCGTATTCCAGATGCGCCAACCGATCCTCGCAGAACAGCGCATTCGGCATCTCGGCTTTGACGAAATCGGCCGCCTCCAGCATCGCCCGGCGTTGCAGCTCAGCCCTGAGCGCCAGTTCCGGGCGCGAAAGCGTGAAGGCGGCCTGACCGTGCGCCATATCCTTCCCAAAGGAGCGCACAAGATTGCGGAAGAGCTTGACCATCAGATGGGAAGGGGTTGAACGATGGGAAGGAGTTGGCGCAATTGACGTTTCGTAATAGTCGAATTCTAGAGCCGAGTTCCACCTTATTCCGCGAGACCAGGTTGCTTTAATCTCGCTTGGGGCACAGTTTCGATGATCGTCTCCCATGAGTGCAAGTTCATTTTCCTGAAGACCGAGAAGACCGCAGGCACCGGCCATCGAGGCAGCCCTTTCGGAGCTGTGCGGCCCGCTCGATATCATCACGCCCTTCCGGGAAGAAAGCGAAGGCGGAGCGCAAAGGGCGCGGCCCGCAGAACTATCGCATCGACCATCCATCTGAAACCCCAGCGGCCCGCTTTGGCGGAAGGCTCCTGATGCGGCCCGAGCGCTATTACCATCCGAGCGTCGGGTTCTACGAGCACATGCCCGCCTGGCGCGTGCGCGACTATGTGGGGGAAGAGATCTGGCGGAGCTATTTCAAGTTCGCCTTCGTCCGCAATCCCTGGGACCGGCAAATCTCGCAATATCTCTACAAAACGAAGTCGGAGGCGCGAAGGCCGAGCCTCGAGCGCTTCATGGCGCGCAAGAAGCGCGCCTATGTGACGAGCTATGAGATCTATACGATCGAGGGCGCGGTGGCAGTCGGACTATGTGGGCCGTTACGAATCTCTGGATCAGGATTTGCAGACGGCGCTTGAGCGCGCCGGGGTGAAGCGGCGCTTAGAGGTCCCGCGCACCAACGTCACGCCAAACCGGGAACGGGACCTGGACTATCGAAGCTACTATACGCCGCGCACGCGCGCTCTCGTGGCGGACTGGTACGCCCGCGAGATCGTGCTGTTGGGCTATGGGTTTTAACGGTGCGGCAGCCTTCCCTCGCTTCGTCGAGCGAAGGAGTTCCTGGCTTGCCGAGCCGTAGCTCGCGGATGCAGTTGCCCGTCTTCGCCCTTCGGGCTTCGGCGCGGCAGCCTTCGCTCGCTTTGCGAGCGAAGGCTGGTGGGCCCGGAAAGGAAATCAGGATTCCGCTTAAGGCTTCCGCATCATCTTCTTCGCGATCCCCTCGGCGACTGTCCGCTCTGAGAGCGGAATGAACGGCTTGCTGTCCCAACCCGGTCGTGATGAGGAAGGGTTACGCTCGCCAGGTTCGCACCGTGTCACAGGATGGGCAGCAATCTCTCGTTCAAGCCGAGCGGCCTCCTCTTCCCGCGTCTCACCGAGCAACACCCGCTTACCCGCCTTCCGCATGCGATTGAGTTGCGTGTTTTTAACGAAGCTCATCAAGGTATCTCCAAATGTTGGCCGAAGCCGACGCCCCTGCATCTCCGGCTTGAGACGTCGAGGGCGGGTAGCGTAAGCGTCCGACTGTGGCAGGGTCTCGCAGTTGAAGGGATTCGCGCGTGCGCTTGCCCGTCGTCAATGCAATCTGGATCGGCCCAGGGCTAAGGGTCGATCGGTCAGAACTCTATTCACCTCTATCACAGCAAGCAGGCTCCTCCCATGCGCTATCGTTGATTTAATTTGGTGGGCCCGGGAGGGCTCGAACCTCCAACCAGACGGTTATGAGCCGTCGGCTCTAACCAATTGAGCTACGGGCCCCTGTTCCATCTCCCTAGCAGAATTCAAGCCAGGCGCGAATTGCCGGAAGTTAATTTGCGCTTCTTCGCGCCGCCGCGCAATGCTCCGGACAGGCTGGCAACTTCGGAAGCGACCCATGGCTCCCCTCTCCCCAAAATACCTCCTCGCCTTGCTTGTCCTTGTCGCAGCCTCTCCCCCCTTCAAGACGCCCGCCGGCGCTTGCCCATGACGAGCCGCAGAAGCGCACCATCTCGCTGGTTGCCACCGGCGCCGTCAAGACGACGCCGGACAAGGTGGACATTTCCACCGGCGTGACGAGCGAGGCGAAGAGCGCCCGCGAGGCGCTCGACCAGAACACGGAGGCCATGGCCAAGGTGGTCGAGGCCCTGAAGGTAGAAGGCATCGAGCCCAAGGACATCCAGACCACGAATTTCTCGGTCAGTCCGGTCTACGAGCAGAGGAAAGAAGGCATGGCGCCGTTCATCGTCGGCTATCGCGTCACCAACGCGGTGCGCATCACCGTGCGCGACACGAAGAAGCTCGGCGCCATCCTCGACAAGGTGGTGAGCCTCGGCGCCAACCAGATCGATTCCATCGAGTTCGGCGTCGAAGAGCCGGAGGTGCTCAAGGACGAGGCGCGCAAGCTCGCGCTGAAGAACGTCACCGACAACGCCAAGCTTTATGCCGAGGCGGCTGGCGTCGAATTAGGCCCGATCGTCACCATCAGCGAGGAGGAAAGCTCCTACTACCCCCGCTTCGCGCCGGCGGCCACGCGCATGGAGATGGCGAAGGACGTCCCCATCGAGGCCGGCACCGCTGCGGTCGAGGTGCGCGTCAGGGTGACCTGGGAACTCCAGTAGGCGCAAAGCTCAGCCACTCCGATCGACAGGCCCGGTCGGGGCAACCGAGAGGGCTTGGCTGGAATTGAAACCTAGGATTTAAGACGATACTATTTGCTCGCTGAGAGAGCATTGTCCTTGATCGGACTTCGCAGTTCTGGGGAGCGAGCGTCATGAGCACTTTCACAGACAAGCTGGCATCGGTTTGCAAGGCAGAGTACGCAAGGTGGGACAACGGAGCGGGACGGGAAACGCAACCTAAGTTTTCCGCGTTTGTAAAAGAATACTGGGTCAGCATCGGCAACAATAACCTTGATGGCCGGACCGTGGTCGGGGGTATCAGGCCCGCGTGGTCTTCGACCTTCGTCTCCTTCTGCGTGAGAAAGGCTGGCGCAGGCAACAAGTTCAGATATGGCGAGGCTCATTGTCACTACATCGACAGGGCGATGAAGGCAGCCGACAACAATAACGATGGTTACGGATACCTGGCCAGGAGGACCAATCAGTACAAGCCAAAAGTCGGCGACATCATCTGTGCCGGGAGGGAATACGCCAAACGGTACAATTATGACCAGGCAAAGCTCGTCTACGAGGCCGACAGCTTCTATCCCTCGCACGGCGACATGGTGATCGAGGTTCAGCCCGAAAGAGTCAAAGTGATCGGCGGAAATGTCCATGACAACGTGGACGTGAAATATTTTCCGCTGAAATCGAACGGACAACTAAAGAACAGAGTCTCGGGGAATGCCGAGATCCGTGGATCGCGATCCTTGAATGCGTTCTGTGACGCGGGCCCTAAGCGTATTTCGCTGATCCAAATCAACGCCGAACAAGGGCCGGGTCGGCTAGTTTAGCTGCCATGGCCGCTCTTAACGCAAAGCTCGCCGAAGCTCCGGACCGGCACGTCCGCGACCGGGCGATCATGGTGTCGCGGCATCTTCAGGCGCGCGGCATCTCCGACCCGCTCGTGCTTGCCGCCATGGGCAAGGTGCCGCGCGAGGCCTTCATCTCCGAGCCGCTCAAGGAGTTCGCCTATGAGGACGCGCCGCTCCCCATCGAGGCCGGCCAGACCATCTCGCAGCCCTATATCGTCGCCCGCATGATCGAGCTCGCCGAGGTCAAGCCCGGCGACAGGGTGCTCGAAGTGGGCGCGGGCTCGGGCTATGCCGCCGCCGTGGTCAGCCGCATCGCGAGCAAGGTCTACGCCATCGAGCGCCATGAGGAGCTTGCCGACCACGCGCGCACGCGTCTTGAGCGGCTCGGCTACGACAATGCCGAGATCATCTGCGGCGACGGCACCAAAGGGCTGCCCGACAAGGCCCCGTTCAACGCCATCATCGTCTCCGCCGGCGGTCCCCAGGTGCCTGAAACGCTGAAGCGGCAGCTCGCATTGAACGGAAGGCTGGTGATTCCCGGTTGGCCGCGGCGGCTATCAGACGCTCATCCGTATTCGCCGCACAGCTGAAGAGAGTTTCGAGGAGGAGGATTTCGGCGCCGTCGCCTTCGTGCCGCTGATCGGGGCGGAAGGGTGGGCCGAGCCTGAGCAAGCGAAGGAGGCGCAGGTCGATGCGCAACAATCGGGCTTCGCCGCCGGACTGCTCATGCCGGAGCAGCGCGGAAGAGCGATCCGCACGAGGTTGAGCCATCTGATCGCCGAAGCCGCCGAGCCGTTCGGCGATCTCGATGAGCTTACCGATCTTGCCGAGCGTTTCGCCCACAAGCGCGTCGTGCTGCTCGGCGAGGCGACCCATGGCACGGCCGAGTTCTACGAGGCGCGCGCGCGGATCACTGAGATGCTGGTCGCCCGGCACGGCTTCAATATCGTGGCGGTCGAGGCCGATTGGCCCGATGCCGCGGTCTATGACGCCTATGTGCGCGGCCTGCCGCGGCCCAAACTGCCGAAAGCCCCCTTCACGCGCTTCCCCACCTGGATGTGGCGGAACGGCCAAGTTTATTGCCTTCCTTGATCACCTCAAGGAGATCAACGCCGCGATCCGCGATCCCGATCGCAGGGCGGCTTTTATGGTCTCGACGTCTACAGCCTCGGCGCCTCCATCGAGGCCGTGCTCGCTTATCTCGACAAGGTCGATCCCGAGGCCGCGCGAATCGCGCGGGAGCGCTATGGCTGCTTAGCGCCCTGGCGCGCAGAGCCCGCCCGCTACGGACGCATGGCGCTCTCCCGCGGCTATGCCCTTTGCGAGAAGCCGGTCACCGACGCGCTTCTCGATCTTGCTCCACAAGCGGCTCGACTATCTCACCAAGGATGGGGAAGCCTTCTTCGCCGCGGAGCAGAATGCGCGCATCGTGACGGCGGCCGAGCGAATATTACCGGGTCATGTATTACGGCGACGCCGTGTCGTGGAACTTGCGCGACCAGCATATGTTCGACACGCTGGAGCGGCTGCTTGCCCATCGCGGGCCCGATTCCAAAGCGGTGGTGTGGGCGCACAACTCCCATATCGGCAATGCCGAGTTCACCGAGATGGGCCAGGTCAGGGGCGAGCACAATATCGGGCAGCTTGCGCGCGCCCGCTTCGGCGAGGAGGCCGCGCTGATCGGCTTCGGCACCGACCGCGGCACGGTCGCCGCGGCCTCCGACTGGGACGGCCCCATGGAGATCAAGCGCGTGCGCCCGGCGCGGGACGATTCCTACGAAGGCCGCTCGCGCGAGGCGAACATCCCGGCGTTCTTCCTCGAGACGGGTCCTGGCCAAAAGGAGCACATCCGCGCCGAGCTTGCCGAGCCGCTGCTCGAGCGCGCCATCGGCGTGATCTACCGGCCTGAGACCGAGCTCCTCTCGCATTATTTCCAGGCCGAGTTGTCGCGGCAATTCGATGCCTGGATCTGGTTTACCGAGACCGAGGCCGTGGCGGCGCGAGCCGAGGCCCATCCCCACGGTCCCGACGAGACCTATCCCTTCGGGCTTTAGGTCCCCCGCTCACTACCTCGTTCACATCATTGCCGTTTTGTAAGGGTTCGATCATGCCCGTTCGTGCTAAGAGCGAAGCTCTTGAAAACGGGCGCGAAAGCGATGGGAACGCGTTGGCTCACGGTCTTGCTCGTCGCCGGCTTGGCGGCCGGCGGCGGCTACTATTTTTGGCAGCAGCGCTCTTCCGCCAAGCTCGACGTCCAGACGGTTGCCGCCACGCGCAGCGACGTCCGCAGGATCGTCTCGACCTCCGGCACCGTGCGTGCGCTCGGCACCGTTGAGATCGGCTCCCAGCTCTCCGGCAATATCGGCGAGCTCAACGCCGATTTCTCATCCGAGGTGAAGCAAGGCCAGGTGCTCGCCCGCATCGAGCCTTCCACCTTCGCCACCAGGGTGCGCGAGGAGGAGGCGGGCGTCGCCATCGCCAAGGCCAATGTCGCGCTTCAGGAAGCGAGCGTCGCGCGCGCCGAGTCCAATCTGCATAAGGCCGAGCTCGATCTCGCCCGCGCCGCCGAGCTCGTCAGGAAGGGCGTCGGCGCGCAGGCCGTCCTCGACACGACGACGGCGGCGCAACAGAGCGCCACTGCCGACCTGGCGATCGCCAAGGCGCAAGTGGAGAACGCCAAGGCCACGCTCGAGCAGCGCCAAGCCACGCTCGACAGCGCCCGCATCGATCTCGAACGCACCTATATCCGCTCGCCGATCGACGGCGTGGTCATCGAGCGGACCGTAGAGGCGGGGCAGACCGTGGCGGCGAGCATGACGGCGCCGAAGCTCTTCACCATCGCCCGGGACCTTGCCCATGTGCAGATCGAGGCGCAGGTCGACGAGGCCGATATCGGCCAGGTGACCAGCGACAACGCTGTCACCTTCACCGTCGATGCCTATCCGGACGTGACCTTCAAAGGGAAGGTCGAGCAGATCAGGCTCGCGCCGATCGCGCTGAACAATGTCGTGACCTATACGGTGGTGATCGCCGCCGACAATCCTCTGGGGCGGCTGTTGCCCGGCATGACCGCCAATGTCGAGATCGTCACCGGCGAGCACAAAGACGTGGTGGTGGTGCCGAACGAGGCGTTGCGTTTCCAGCCGCGCGGACCGGCGCAAGCTGCGCTCGCGCGCGATGGCTGGTCGACCGGCGCGGTGCTGGCTCCGGCCGGCGACCGCGGGGCGCGGCTCCTGGAAAAGCTGAAGACTTCAGCTCGAGCTTGGCGAAGAGGAGATGGGCAAGATCCGCGCCGCGCTCGAGGCCGAGTTCGCCGCCATCAGAAATGCCGGTCCGCCTGGGACTGGCCCCGGCGCAAGAGGACGTGCGCGAGCAGGCGCGCATGCGCATCGCCAAAGTGCTCCGCGCCGTGCTCACGCCCGAGAAGTACAAGAAATACGAGGAGATGGCGCGGCAGAGGCCCAGCGGGCCGCGCAGGGCCACGCTGTGGACCTACGAGGACGGCGCGTTCTGGCCGCATGAGGTCAGGCTCGGCCTTGCCGACGGAAGCGTCACCGAGGTGGTCGAAGGCCTGCCTGAGGGCGCCGAGGTGGTGGTGCGCGTGCGCGAGGCGGCGCCGTGATGGCGCGGCAGAAGAATGCCGCAGCGCAGGAGCAAGACAGCGGCCGCCGCCGCAGATCGTCGCCCGCGATCTGGTCAAGACCTACACGGCTCGGCGGCAGCGTCATCGGCGCGCTCCAGGGTGTCAGCGTCGAGGTCGCGCGCGGCGAATATCTCGCCGTGACGGGCGCCTCGGGCTCCGGCAAATCGACCTTCATGAATCTCATCGGCGCGCTCGACACGCCGACCAGCGGCTCGCTCCGGGTCGAAGGGCGCGAGCTCGGCAAGCTCGGCTCGGATCAGCTCGCGCTCTACCGCAACGAGAAAATCGGCTTCGTGTTCCAGACCTTCAACCTGTTGGCGCGGACGAGCGCGCTCGACAATGTCGCCCTCCCCCTCCTCTATTCGCCGCGCGGGCACAAGGACGCGCGCGACAAGGCCAAAGCCTGCCTCGCCAAGGTCGGGCTCGCCGACCGCGAGCATCATCAGCCCTCCGAGCTGTCAGGCGGGCAGCAGCAGCGGGTGGCGATTGCCCGCGCGCTGGTCAACGATCCCCACATCATCCTCGCCGACGAGCCGACCGGCGCGCTCGACAGCCACACGACCGAGGAGATCATCGGCTTGTTCGAGGAGCTGAACGCGACCGGCATTACGGTGATCCTCGTCACCCATGAGCCCGACATCGCCAAGCGCGCGCGGCGGCGGCTGACCTTCCGCGACGGCCAGATCGTCGAGGACGCAGCATGAACCTGCTCGCCTCCTGCAAGGTGGCCATCGCCGCGCTCAAGGTGAACGCGCTGCGGAGCTTCCTCGCCATGCTCGGCGTGATCATCGGGGTCGCCTCGGTGATCGTCATGGTGTCGGTGGCGAGCGGCGCCAGCCAGGCCATCGAGGCGCGCATCAGGGCGCTCGGCACCAATTTGCTCATCATCTCGCCGGGGTCGTTCACCTCCGGCGGCAGGCGCGCCGGCGAAGGCACGGCCATGGCGCTGTCGGAAGGCGACATCGAGATCATTCGCGCCAAGGTGCCGGGCGTCGCCGCGGTCGCCGGCACGATCCAGCGGCTCGGCCCCCATGGTGGTCGGCTCGAGCAACTGGACGACGCAGGTCAACGGCGTCGACGGGGACTTTCTCGAAGTGCGCGACTGGGCGCTGACCGAGGGCCGCAACTTCACCGAAGCGGAGCTGCGCGCGGGCGCCAAGGTGGTGATCCTCGGGGCGACCGTGGCGCGCGAGCTGTTCGGCCAGGCGCCCGCGATCGGCGAGCAGCTCCGCATCATGAACGTGCCCTTCACCGTGATCGGGCTGCTCTCGGTCAAGGGCCAGTCGGGCTGGGGCGGCGACCAGGACGACACCGCGCTGGTCCCCATCACCACCGCCAGGCGGCGCCTGTTCGGGGCGGAGCAGACCGTGCCCGACAATCTCCGCCAGATCATGGTCGAGGTCGCCTCGGCCGAAGAGATGGGCGAGGCGCAGGCCGAGATCGAGACTTTGCTGCGCGAACGGCGGCGGGTGCGCACCGGCGCGCCCGACGATTTCCGCGTGCGCGACATGGCGGACTTCATCCGCACCCGCTCCGAGACGCAAAGCATTTTGAGTTTGCTGCTCGGCGCCACCGCCGCCATCTCGCTGGTGGTGGGGGGCATCGGCATTATGAACATCATGCTGGTGTCGGTGACCGAGCGCACCAGCGAGATCGGCCTGCGCATGGCGGTCGGCGCGCGGCGCCGCGACATCTTGAGCCAGTTCCTGATCGAGGCGGTGACCTTATGCGTCGTCGGCGGGCTGATCGGGCTCACCATCGGCGGCGGCGCCGCGCTCGCCATGTCGATCTGGGGCAACTGGCCGATCGCGCTCTCGCCCAGTCTCGTGCTGATCGCGCTTGCCTCGGCGGGGCTGGTCGGCGTGTTCTTCGGCTATTATCCCGCGCGCCGCGCCTCTCTGATGAACCCGATCGACGCGCTCCGCTATGAGTGAGGCTTCCGATTTCCGGCTTCTGGCGTCTGGCGTCTGACTTCTGCTAGGCTCCACCCATGAGCGACTGGACGCTTGGCGCCGTCAAGGCGCGCAACATGGAGATCAACGCGCTGTGCGACAGGCAAGGCTGCCGGCACCTCTTCGTCTTCAATCTCGATCAGCTGATCGAGGGCGTCGGCCCCGATTACGCCATCGCCGACATTCCGCCCATGGCCTGCCCGCAATGCGGCGTTAGTCCGCTCGTCATCCGCCTCTCCTTCGCCGATCCCCCGCCCGAGGACGAGGCTTAAACGCGCGCCTGCTGAATCCTCCTCTCCCCGTTGGGGAGAGGGCTTTTCGCCGCGATCTTGCCGGCGAAGCCTGGCAAGTCGCATGGCGGAAAGGGTGAGGGGGGAGCCGGGGCACACAAACTCTGACTCCTAAGCCCCCTCACCCGCCGCGCTTGAGGCGCGGCGTCCTCTCCCCGATGGGGAGAGGGTTGGAGGCCGCTGCTGCGCCACGAACAAGAATTGCGCAGCACAAAACTTCTCGCCGCGCATGAGGCGCGAGGCATGAGGGGATGGCGCGCCGAAAACGCAAACCTATGGTGTCCGCGATCCTTGCGGACCACGGCGGGCGCCTTCCGGCGCGCCACATGCGCTCATGCAGCGAAGCGGTAGCGCATGCTATTTGCGGTGTTTTTTGCGCGACACACCGGGCCCCGCTTTCGCCGTAAGTGCCCCGCCGCCGTCCTTTGTCCTGTTGGGGTTCCTCTCTCCGCATCCACCGACAAGAGAGGCGACAGTCAGCGTTTGGTTTAGACCTTACGGTCGTCAGCCAGCTCCTGGCAGGGCTTCATAGTGAGCCCGGGGGGAGCCCCGGTGCCGCCCGAGTGCCGGCTGTGCGTCAACCGGCCCGCGAGGCACCGCACCTCGTCCCGCTTCAAACGACGCCTCGCGAAGCGCCCCTCGGCGGACGAGGTGAGGCGGAGTGTAAGCGAGGTTTGGCGGGCGGGGATAAAGCGCCACGAATTCGTCATTCCGGCGTAAGCCGGAATCCAGTCAACCGGCGCGGAGCTTGTGATTCTGGATACCGGCTTTCGCCGGTATGACGGGGATTGACCGTAGGGTGGGCAAAGGCGCGGGAGCGCCGTGCCCACCGTCACCGTTCCGCGTGGGCAACGGCAAGTCGTTGCCCACCCTACGGAGTGGTTACGCCGCGGAAGCGGTGGCGGCCTCGCGCCCGTTAGGCGCCTCTCGGCGCAGCTTCACGCTGAGCTTCTCAGGCGGAGCTTTGCGCACATTGGTCTCAGGCGAACGCACCGAGCGCCCGTCGAAATAGGCGCCCGCCTCGATGGCGAGAGACTGATGCTGGATGTCGCCCACGACATGGGCGTGGCTCTTGAGCACGACCTCGCCGCCGCGAATGGGGCCCTCGACCCGCCCGTTCACCACCACGCGCTCGGCCTCGACGCCGCCCGAGATGGAGGCCTTAGGCGAGACGAAGAGAGAGGTGCGTGCAATGCAGATCCCCCTCGATATGGCCGTTGACCTCGACCAGGCCCTCGGCCGTGACGGAGCCTACGATCTTCAAACCTTCGGCAATGATGGTCCCACGACGCCTGAACAACATGAGAGTTCCCTCCTGACGCGATACTGAGTGCCCCACTCCCCCCCCTCTCGTGGCCAACAAGGTGCCCCGGCCAGGATTTGGGGGAGTGATGATGCTGAACTTGCGCGGTCGGGGAATGTTCCGGGGAGCAGCGCTTCAGGATGGTCCAGACATCCGATTCCTAAAGCAGGCAGGGATGGGCGGAGTGTCAGGGAGGCCAAGGGGGGGTGGGGGATAAGTTGTTGCGGCCACAAATTTGCCTTATTTTGTTCGCTAAATGTTTCTTATTAGCACAGTACGCATCATTATGGTACATAGTGATGCATACAGATGCGACAACAGAGACCCGCAAAGAAACCCCGCACCACGGCGACGCTGACGGCTGAACAAAGCCGGCTGCTCAAAGCCATGGCCGACCGACAGAAAGTTTCCGTTTCCTGGCTGATCCGTTACGCGGTGGACCGGTTAATCGAAAGTGATCGCAAAGGGCTTCAACTGCCGTTGGAGTGACTGGGGACAGGCGGCAACCGAGGGGGGCGGGAAAATGATGAGCAAGCACTTGCTCAAGCAGACCAGACAACTCTTCTGCCTCGATTTGTTTTCGGGAGCAGGAGGCTTTTCTGAAGGGTTCCGCCAAGCTGGCTTTCACACACTTGCTGCTACCGATATCGATCCTTGGGCGGGCGCAACTTACGCACTGAACCACCGCAAACACGGCACCGAGTTCATTCTCGGTGATATCGCCAAGCGCGCGGTGCAGGAGCAGCTGTTTGACGTAGCCGGTAATCAGGAATTGGATGCGGTTATCGGCGGGCCGCCATGCCAAGGATTTTCACAGGTCCGCAATCATGCGAGGCTGATAGACGATCCGCGAAACCGACTCTACCGGCACTACGTCTCCGTCATTCGCCAACTTCGTCCGCGAACGTTCGTGATGGAGAACGTTCCCGGACTTGAGAACCTTGGACGGGGTGCGGTTCGCACGCAAATTCTCGAAGACTTGGCGCTTCAAGGAGACTACCGCGTCGAATGCCGGGTTCTGGACGCGGCAGCCTTTGGCGTCCCGCAGAACAGGTTGCGGATTCTTTTTATCGGTGTCCGTCACGACATAGGGCTGTCGCCCCGGTTCCCACGGAGTTCTTTCACAGACGCTCTCCCGATCCTCGACCGCAGACAGAAGAGTGACCGCTGGACTTACCGGCACCGCGCGGCGCCTGAAACGGTGCGGGCGCTCGTGGCTCTGCTCGATCCCACGTCCGCTGGACTCGTCACAGTTGATCAGGCGATAAGTGATCTTTCATGGCTGCGGCCTAACGCGCGGTTGGTCCGCAAACCATCGGACAGCCCAATATCATATGAGGCCGATGCAGAATCCGCTTATCAGGAGGCGCGCCGCGAGGGGTCAAAAAATCTGTTCAATGCAGACGTTCCATCCATCCGCGAGGACACGGTGAAGCGGCTCCGTGCAATTCCGCAGGGGGGCAACTTCCGTGATCTGCCGGAGGAGCTTACGGCCCGGTATCTGTCGGGCAAGAAGTGGGGGCCGGAACTTGGCCGCGACACGTTGAGCCGCAAATACTTTTTTGCCTACCGCAAGCTCCATCCCGCGCATTTCAGTTGGACGCTGAATACAAAGGCCGATTGCGTTTTTCATTACAGAACGCCACGAGCACTGACCGTGCGCGAATTCGCACGGCTGCATTCGTTTGACGACACCTACCATTTTCTTGCCGGCGATAGGCACAGCCGTTACCGGCAAGTCGGCAATGCCGTTCCGCCACTCTTCGCGAAGGCGATCGGTGAAACGATTGCCGGCATCTTGCTGGAAGCAGAAATACCACGGCATGCCGCCGCCAGCGGGTAGTTTAAGGCGCACCGTAGCGGCTCCGCATTTCCACAAGAAAATTCGACAGCGACTTAAGCTTACCCGTCCCCACCCAAGGCTCAATTTCCTTGAACCGATCCCCGTGTGTCTCCCGTAATAGTGGCAGGCAGACGTGATAGACATTGTGAAAGATGTAGCCGCCTGACCCGCCGGGAATTGCGCTCATGACATTCTTTAAGCGAGCCAAGTCAAATTCGTTCGTGATCAGCACGTAGGTCAATTCTGTCGGCTGAACCTTGTTCATTTGGAACGAGCTGTATTCCGACTGAAACTGCGTCTCCCGGTCCTGGCGCATTGACCACTTGGCCGTTGTGATGACGTGCGTAGTGTTTTCTTCGACAATAGCGATGTCGGGATGTGGTTCACGTTTCCGCTTTTCGCCCTTCTCGCGTGGCGGTGCGCGCCTAAACCCCGGGAGATCCGATACCGGCAATCGCAATGCGAGCTTTTCTTTTGGAATTCGCGACACGCGCTGTAGCAGGATAAGAAGAAGGTCTTCGAAACCCTCCCCGAGGGCGTTCTTCCGCTTGTTCCCTATCGTGAAAAAGACACGGCTCAAGCCCTCGATCTTGCGTGCAAGTATCAGGCTGCGTTCATCCGAGATGTTCTCATCGCGGAGCACCGCTTGAACGGCAGAAATCAACTCCGACTCTGTCTCAATGTCGATCTGGTCCCCCGCTTGGCGGCGATTCAGCTCTGCAACACAACCGTTGAACAGAATATCAATGCGACCCGGCAACTCTTCGGGTGGGATGGACCAGTGCTTGCAGAGAAGATCCGTAAACCGCGCAGCGCGGGCATGGAAGACGCCTCGGGGCTGCATGTGGTTGGAGTCGTAGATATGGGCGAGGCCAGCCCCGACGTTCATCCAAAGCAAACAGCGATACACGTGCTCCCAGGCATTCGTCTCGTTCACCTCTCCCGCGTCCGCGAAGTATTCTTCGAGCACGCGCATACGCGTCGTCCGGCCAAAAGGTGTATCCTGCGCCATGCGTGATGCCCGCCGATTGATGCTCTGGCCGAATCGCCGGAGGCTCAAAGGATCACTATTCACCTGCATACAGCAAAACTAATGGACAAGCTGAGTTCTGAAGCGCGCAGCCGGAATATGAGCCGCATTCGGAGCCGCGACACGTCCCCGGAGCTTGTCGTACGTCGGTTCCTGCACCGGGAAGGGTTTCGCTTTCGACTGCATCAGTGTGACCTGCCGGGTAAGCCTGATCTTGTGTTTGCGAGCCGCCGTGCGTGCATCTTTGTCCATGGATGCTTCTGGCACGGGTGTCCCGAGTGTGTTGATGGCACTCGCCGCGTGAATAGCAACGTCTCCTATTGGTCAGAGAAAGTCGCCGGCAACCGGGCGCGTGATGCGCGGCACAGTGGAAAGCTCCGAGAGCACGGCTGGACGGTTTTTGTGATGTGGGAATGCGAGACGCGAAGCCGCGACCGTCTCGCCGAATTGGCAGCGCGAATCGAAGCGCTCCCGAGACGGCGGAAGAGGTGGATGCCCCGGCCAGCCCGGGCATGACGAAGTAGTTGTGAAGCGCGGAGTTTAGTTGTCGAGGAAGCTGCGGAGTTTGCGGCTGCGGCTCGGGTGTTTGAGCTTGCGCAGCGCCTTGGCTTCGATCTGGCGGATGCGCTCGCGCGTCACCGAGAATTGCTGGCCGACCTCTTCCAGAGTGTGGTCGGTGTTCATGCCGATGCCGAAGCGCATGCGCAACACGCGCTCCTCGCGCGGCGTGAGGGAGGCCAGCACCCGCGTCGTGGTCTCGCGCAAATTCGACTGGATGGCGGCGTCGATGGGCAGCACCGCGTTCTTGTCCTCGATGAAATCGCCGAGATAAGAATCCTCCTCGTCGCCGATCGGCGTCTCGAGGCTGATCGGCTCCTTGGCGATCTTGAGCACCTTGCGCACCTTCTCGAGCGGCATGGCCAATTTCTCGCTGAGCTCCTCCGGCGTCGGCTCGCGGCCGATCTCGTGCAGCATCTGGCGGGAGGTGCGCACGATCTTGTTGATGGTCTCGATCATGTGCACGGGGATGCGGATGGTGCGCGCCTGGTCGGCGATCGAGCGGGTGATCGCCTGCCTGATCCACCAGGTGGCGTAGGTGGAGAATTTGTAGCCGCGGCGATATTCGAACTTATCGACCGCCTTCATCAGGCCGATATTGCCTTCCTGGATGAGATCGAGGAATTGCAAGCCGCGGTTGGTGTATTTCTTGGCGATGGAGATCACCAGGCGCAGATTGGCCTCGACCATCTCCTTCTTGGCTTGCCGCGCCTCGCGCTCGCCCTTCTGCACGATATGCACGATCTTGCGGAACTCGGAGATGTGGAGGCCGGTCTCGGCGGCGAGGTTCTGGATCGCGCCGCGTAGGTCCTTCACCATGCCGCGCTCGTCGCGGATGAAATCGGCCCAGCCGCGCTTCTTCGAGCGGCCGACGCGGCTGAGCCAGTTGGGGTCGAGCTCGGCGCCATGATATTCGTCGATAAAGTCCTCGCGCTTGACGCCATAGCTCTCGGCGAGCCGGAGCATGCGCCCCTCATAGCCGATCAGCTTCTTGTTGATGTCGTAAAGGGTCTCGACCAGGCTCTCGATGCGGTTGTTGTTGAGCGAGAGCGACTTGATCTCGGCGACGATCTCGTCCTTCAGCGCCTTGTAGCGCTTCTCCTGGCTGCTCGACAGCTGATCGTTGCGCAGCGCGCGCTCGACCACCTGGTCTTGCAGCTTGCGCAGCTTCTTGTAGTTGGTGGCGACGAGGTCGAAGGTCTCCAGCACCTGCGGCTTGAGCTCGGCCTCCATGGCGGCGAGCGAAACCGCGTTCTCGAGATCGTCCTCGTCGTCGTCGTACTCCTCGGGCGCCGGCTGCTCCTCCCCATCATCGTCTTTCGGGGCGGGCTGAGCTTGGGCGCCGGTCTGCGCCGGGCCATGCGCACTGCCATCGCCGTTCATGCCCGCAGGCAGCGGCTGGGACGGCGCGGGCTTGGCGTCGGGGCCCTGATAGGTGGCTTCGAGATCGATGATGTCGCGCAGCAGAATCTTGCCGTCGTTCAGCTCGTCGCGCCAGATGATGATGGCCTGGAAGGTGAGCGGGCTCTCGCACAGGCCGGCGATCATGGCCTCGCGGCCGGCCTCGATGCGCTTGGCGATGGCGATCTCGCCCTCGCGCGACAGGAGCTCGACCGAGCCCATCTCGCGCAAATACATGCGTACCGGATCGTCGGTGCGTTCGACGGGCTCCTTGGCGGCGGTCTCGGCCTTGGCGACCGGCGTGGCGGCGACCACGGCGCGCGGCGCCTCGGCGGCGGCGCCCTCCTCGCCGGCTGCGGGGGTCTCCTCGGCCTCGTCGGTGTCGATGACGTTGATGCCCATGTCGGAGAGCATCGACATAGTGTCCTCGATCTGCTCGGAGGAGACCTCCTCGGACGGAAGCACCTCGTTCAGCTCATCATAGGTCACAAAGCCGCGCGCCTTCGCGGTCTTGATCAGTTTCTTGACTGCAGCGTCGGACATGTCGAGCACGGGGCCATCGGCAGGCTCGGCCTGGGGTTGCTCTTGATCCTCGGCTTCAGCGGTTTTGGTTGCCATTCAATTTTACTCCGCAGCGCAGATTTCAGTTGTCAGCGGCGCGCTCGCCTCAAGGGGCGAGGAGCGCCGATCGATTCGAAGCGCTCCCACCCATGCGCATATTCCTAGTAGCGATTAACGGGTGCTCCGTTAATCGTCAATTAAGCATGACCCGGCCCCAAGCCTTGCCGCCGCATTTTTCTATACTGGCGCCAAGCTTGGGTCGACTGTCACTCTCCCCTTGAGAACACAGGCAAGAAGGCCAAGACAGAAGACTATGAACGTGCCGTTACTTCCGCAACTTCCGCAATGTTGCTCCCATACTATCGTCAATCAGGAGCACGGTCGGTCTGGCGGGGGTCTGCCTCAGCCCTCAAACCTGTCTTCAGGAAGCGCGTCCCGCCCCAAAAACCTATGGTCGCGCGGCGATTGCACGTCTTCCCGCATGACTTGGCGAGGGGCGCTCCGCCTGTCAAGGCCGAAGGCCCGTCGGCTTGAGGAATTTCTTGCCCTTGATCCCGATCATTGCCGAGGGAGTTGCAAGAATGAGGCCGCGCGGGCCCTAGTCCTGCTTCTCAGGCCGGCGTCCGCGCTGGCGCGAGGCACTCTCGCCCTTCAGCCGCGCCACCGTCTCCTCAAAGCGCTTGGCCGCATCGCGGTCGCCGGCATCGTCGGCCGCGTGCTGGGACCCCACGCTGGCGACCTGCTGCTGGAGCTGGGCGAAGCGCTCGAACTCCGCCTCCGTCATATCGGCGAGGTGATCGGCCCCGTCCTGAAGCTCGCGGGTGAGGCTTGGCAGCGCGCGGAAGCGATAGATCAGATCGGCGAACTGCGCCTCGACCTCGGCCTCGGGGCTCTCCGGCTGAAGGAAGGCGACGCGCTTGAAGGCACTGTCCCGCCAGAGCGCCGCGAAGAGCTTGCCGTGACTGCTCCCGTCGAGCCGCTCCGCCAGACGCTCGGGCGTCACCTCCGGGTCCTCGAAAATGCTGCGGGTAACAGTTTGCAGCAGCGCTGCCAGCTTCTTGTCCCTGATCTCGATATTGGCAACCTCGTCGGCGAAGCGATCGAGCAGCCAGGGATGATTGACGAGGGCAAGGATGATGACGGTGGCGAAGCCGTAGGACGAGGAGACCGGCGCCGGGCCGCTTCTACCCGCCGGGCCGAGACGCTGCATCCGCCGGGCCGCGTCGCGTGCCCTTCTCGCGCCACAGCGCAAACAGCCGGTTCTTCACCTCCCGGCGATAGTGATCCCTCACCCGCGCATTGCCGATGTCGGCCAGCAGCCGCTCGAGCCGCTCCTCGAAGGCGGCGCGTCGCTCGGGCGTGTCGATGGCATGCGTCTTCAGTTCCCTCTGCCAGAGGACGTCGATCAGCGGGCGCGCCGTCGAGAGACATTCGGCAAAAGCGCGTGCGCCTTTCGTGCGCACGAGATCGTCAGGGTCCGAGCCCTCCGGCAGAAAGGCGAAGCGGAAGGAATGGCCTTCGCGCAAATTGGGCAGCATGCGGTCGATGGCGCGCGTCGCGGCGGCCTCGCCAGCCCTATCGCCGTCGAAGCAGACGATGGGCTCGGCCGCAAGCTGCCATAGAAGCTCCATCTGGCGCTCGGTGAAGGCCGTGCCGAGCGTGGCGACGGCGTTGGTGAACCCGGCCTGATGGAGCGCGATCACGTCCATATAGCCTTCGACCACGACGACCTCGCCACTATTGAAGGCGGATTGCCGCGCGCGGGCGAAATTGAAGACGGTCGAGCCCTTGTCGAACAGCCTCGTCTCCGGCGAGTTCAGATATTTGGGCTCTGACGCGGGATCGAGCGTGCGGGCGCCAAAGGCGATCACCCGCGACTTGGCGTCGAGGATGGGGATGGTGAGCCGGTTGCGGAAGCGATCGTAGGTGGGGCGGCCGTCATCGGGCTTGATGAGAAGGCCGGCGTCCAAAGCTTGCGCTTCGGTAAAGCCCCTCTTCAGCAGCGCGGTCTTCAGCGCCTCCTTTGCGTTCGGGGCGAAGCCGATGCGGAACTCTTTCAGTGTCTCGGGTGACAGACCCCTTCGCTCGGCATAGAGGAGCGCTTCCCGCCCATCGTGCGCCACAAGCGCTTCCTCGAAAAGCCGCGCCGCAGCCTCGAGCGCATCGAACAGGCCGAGCCGCTCCTTGGCGGTGCGCTCGAATTGCGGGTCCGGCTTCGGCAGCTCCAGGCCCGCTTCGCCCGCGAGCCTCTCCACGGCTTCCGGGAAGCTGAGCCCCTCGGTCTCCATGAGGAAGGTGAAGACGTCGCCGTGCTTGCCGGAGGAGAAGCAGTGATAGAAGCCCTTCTGGTCGTTGACGGTGAAGGAGGGCGTCTTCTCCTTGTTGAAGGGCGACAGTCCCTTCCATTCGCGCCCCGCGCGCTTCAAGCGGCACGCGGCGCGAGACCACCTGAGACACAGGCAGCCGCGCGCGGATTTCATCGAGGAACGAATTGGAGAATTTCATTGGTCTAAGTGGGCCCGACCCCGCCGCCAGAGCCACAGGCTTTTGTCTTCATCACCGCTATTCACCGCTAGAACAAAGAGAGAACAATGTCTATGCTGCTAAGCGCGGGGTGCTAACTTGCGCTTTGTATATACTAGTTGTATATCAGTCATGAAGCGGACCGAACGGCCTGCGAAACGGGGATGGCGGAATGCCTCTTAACGAGGATGGTTCCGTTTCGTTCGAGAGCTTTGAATGGGACGAAGAGAAGTGTCGGGCCAATATCGACCGGCACGGTATCGATTTTCAGGACGCGATTAGAATCTTCGACGGCCCCGTTTTAGTCGAGCGCTCGGATCGGAAGGGCGAAATTCGTTGGGTCGCAATCGGCATTCTCGATGGAGAAGTCATCAGTGTCGTCTACACCGAAAGAAGTGAAAGCTGCCGCATCATCTCGGCGCGCGCGGCGCGGCGGAAAGAAAGAGCCGCATATCGTGCGCTATATGCGGGAGGAGCTTGAGCGCCTTGGTCCCGGGAAGACGGACTGGGCGCGCCTTCGGGCCATGACCGACGAGGAGATCGAGGCTGCTGCGCGGGCTGATCCGGACTGGGAAGGCCTGCTCGATATCGACTGGAGCAAGGCCAAGCTCGTCATGCCGCGGCGGAAAGAAGCGATCAGCATCAGGCTCGACCAGGACGTGCTCGCTTATTTCAAGAACCTGGGCGGGAGCTATCAAACCCGCATCAACGCCGTGCTCCGCCACTTCATGGAGCAGACCCAAGCCAAGCGCAAATAAATAGAGGCTGCCGGAATGCCGATGCGACAACGCCCTCCCGGACAGGGAGGGCGTTGCAGTTCTTGTCATGCCGGAAACCGGCAAGGCGAAAGGCGGCTAGAGCGAGGTCGCTCTAGCTTTTTGCTTGAGCATGATCTTTTCGGAAAACCGGTTCCCACTTTTCCGGATCATGCTTTAGTTTTTTCCGGGCGTGCCGGTGAGAATCAGCTCGGCCGGGGCCACGACAGCGAGCGTCGAGGCGTCGGCCCCGCACAGCAGGCTCATCGACTGGCGCTGCCCACCGTCGAGCTGGACCATCTGACCCGGCTTCAGGCTGATGCGGACGCGCGACGATGCATAAGGCGCGTCGGGATCTCCATCCTTCCACACCACGGCGTTGACGGAGCATGCGCCCCGCTCAGGCACATAAAAAGCGATGACGCGCTGCGTTCCGACGGTGACGAGGATCGGCTCGTAAGGCCCGACCGGCCCCAAATTGATGAGCGGCTGGTCGGCGCGTGCCGGCACGCCGGCGACGGTGAGGGCGGCGAGCGCGCCAGCCGCAGCCAAGCCGATGAGTCTGATGCGAGCAAGTGGGGTCATTATTGGCCTCCGATTGGTTTCAACACAGAATCACTCCGTGCTGCATTGCACTGTTAATAGTGCAGTGCAGTGACAAATCTATGTTGCAGTGCAAGACAAATGGCCGCGTGGCGCGCCGCCGCAGGCGAAAGCCGAATGAGCGATTGGAATTCAGATCGTCAGTGTCGGGAGGAACCTCCCTCTCCCTGTGGGGAGAGGGCCGGGGTGAGGGGGTCGGACCAAATCGACTCTGCTTCCCCCTCACCCGACCCCAAAGGGGAGAGGATAAATGCTCAGCCGAGCTTCGCCTTCACCAAGGCGCTCGCTTTGGCGAAATCCATCTGCCCGGCGTAGCGGGCTTTGAGCTCGGCCATCACCTTGCCCATGTCCTTGACGCTTGCCGCGCCTGCCTTGGCGATGGCATCGGCGATCGCCTTCTCCATCTCCTGGCCGGAGAGCTGTTTTGGCAGGAACTCGCGGATGATGACGATTTCCTCGCCCTCTTGCTTGGCGAGCTCGGCGCGGCCGGCGTCGGCATAGATCTTCTCAGACTCCTCGCGCTGCTTGATCATCTTGGCGAGCAGCTCGAGCAGCTCGGCGTCGGTCGCTTGCGTCTTGCCTGCCGTGCGGGCGGCGATGTCGCGATCCTTGATGGCGGCGCTGATCAGCCGGAGCGTCGAGATGCGGCGCTTGTCTTGCGCCTTGGTGGCATGCTTCAAGGCGGCGGTGATGGTCTCGCGCATGACGTCTGTTCGCCGGGGCTTTCGGGAAGAAGCTCCCAAAGTAATTGAGAGCCCTCCCGCAGGCAAGGGAATTTGCCAGGCTAACCTCTTGTTTTAACAAGAAAATATTTTACCCTGTGGATTGACCGCGCGGCCTCCCTGGCCTAAGAGTGCGCGGGCCCGGCGTGACAAGCGTGGGCCTCAGCCCTTGAAGTCGCAGTCTTTGCACCCGACCTTGCAACCGGGCGCCCCTGCCGAACGGCGCCTATAAGAGAAGATGACCGACACGAGTGAAGCTCTGGCCGCAGAGGCCGCAACCGCGCGCGCGCGTCCCGTCGCCGATTGGGCCGACGAGGCGCCGACCGGCCTTCTCGTTCTTGCCGACGGCACCGTTATCGCGGGCAAGGGCGCGGGCGCGACCGGCATCGCGGTCGGCGAGGTTTGCTTCAATACCGCCATGACCGGCTATCAGGAGATCCTGACCGACCCGTCCTATGCCGGGCAGATCATCACCTTCACCTTCCCCCATATCGGCAATGTCGGCACCAACAACGAAGACATGGAGATCGGCGAGCCTTCAGGCCGGAGGCGCGCGTGGCTGCGTGCTCAGGGCGCCGATCACGCCAGCCTCGAACTGGCGCGCCGCGCAAGGCCTCGATCAGTGGCTGAAGGCGCGCGGCATCATCGCCATCACCGGGGTCGATACCCGCGCGCTGACCACGCTGATCCGCGAGAAGGGCATGCCGAACGCGGTGATCGCGCATGCGCCTGACGGCAAATTCGATCTTGCCGCGCTCAAGCGCGAGGCGGCCCAATGGCCAGGCATGGTCGGGCTCGACCTCGCCAAGGATGTGACGTGCGGCCAGAGCTATGCGTGGGACGAGACCCCGTGGCAGTGGGGCCAGGGCTATGGGCGGCAGGAGACCCCACGCTTTCATGTCGTCGCCATCGATTACGGGCTCAAGCGCAACATCCTGCGCGAGCTGGCAGGCGCAGGCTGCCGGCTCACCGTGGTGCCGGCGACAGCGACCGCCGAGGAGATCCTCGAGCGGAAGCCCGATGGGGTGTTTCTGTCGAACGGCCCGGGTGATCCGGCGGCGACCGGAATCTACGCGGTGCCGGAAATCAAGAAGCTCGTGGCGTCAGGCCTGCCGGTGTTCGGCATCTGCCTCGGCCACCAGATGCTGGGGCTGGCGCTCGGCGGCACCACGGCCAAGATGCATCAAGGCCATCACGGCGCCAACCACCCGGTGAAGGACTTCACCACGCATAAGGTCGAGATCACCTCGATGAATCACGGCTTCGCGGTAGACCGCGCGAGCCTGCCGGAGGGCGTCGAGGAGACCCATGTCTCTCTGTTCGACGGCTCCAATTGCGGGCTCAAGCTGAAGGACAAGCCGGTGTTCTCGGTGCAGTATCACCCGGAAGCGTCGCCGGGCCCCCAAGACAGCCATTACCTCTTCACCCGCTTCGTCGCGCTGATGGCGAAGCGCAAGGGCAAAGCGTCAGGCTAAGCCATGCCCAAGCGCACAGACATAAAGTCCATCCTGATCATCGGGGCTGGGCCGATCGTGATCGGCCAGGCCTGCGAGTTCGACTATTCCGGCACGCAAGCCTGCAAGGCCCTGAAAGAAGAGGGCTATCGCATCGTGCTGGTGAACTCGAACCCGGCCACGATCATGACCGACCCGGAATTGGCCGACGCCACCTATATCGAGCCGATCACGCCGGAGTTCCTCGCCAAGATCATCGAGAAGGAGCGGCCCGACGCGCTGCTGCCCACCATGGGCGGCCAGACCGCGCTCAACGCCGCGCTCAGCCTCGACCGGGCCGGCGTGCTCAAGAAGTTCGGCGTGGAGATGATCGGCGCTCGCGCCGAGGTCATCGACAAGGCCGAGGACCGCGAGCTGTTCCGCGAGGCGATGAACAAAATCGGGCTCGAGACGCCCCGCTCGCGGCTTGCCGACGCCGCTTCGCTCAAACGCGCCGACCGGCAGAAATACAAGGACGAGGTGGCGCGCATCGAGGCTTCCACGTCCGACCCGCACGAGCGCGACCGGGCGCTCGCCGTGTTCGAAGCGGACTGGGCGCGGCATGAAGGCGCGCGGCGGCGGCGCTACGTGGAGAAGGGGCTGATCGAGGCGCTCGACGCCGTGCAGGAGATCGGGCTTCCCGCCATCATTCGCCCCTCCTTCACGCTTGGCGGCACCGGCGGCGGCATCGCCTATAACCGCGAGGAGTTCCTCGAGATCGTCGAGCGCGGGCTCGACGCCTCGCCCACCTCGGAGGTGCTGATCGAGGAGTCGGTGCTCGGCTGGAAGGAGTACGAGATGGAGGTCGTCCGCGACAAGGACGACAACTGCATCATCGTCTGCTCCATCGAGAACATCGATCCCATGGGCGTGCATACCGGCGATTCGATCACGGTGGCGCCGGCGCTGACGCTGACCGACAAGGAATATCAGATCATGCGCAACGCCTCGATCGCGGTGTTGCGCGAGATCGGGGTCGAGACCGGCGGCTCCAACGTGCAATTCGCGGTGAACCCCGCCGACGGCCGGCTCGTCATCATCGAGATGAACCCGCGCGTGTCGCGGTCCTCGGCGCTTGCCTCGAAGGCGACCGGATTTCCCATCGCCAAGATCGCGGCCAAGCTGGCGGTGGGCTACACGCTGGATGAGCTTGCCAACGACATCACCGGCGGCGCCACGCCCGCCTCCTTCGAGCCCACCATCGACTATGTGGTGACCAAGATCCCGCGCTTCGCCTTCGAGAAGTTCCCCGGCTCGACGCCGACGCTGACCACCTCGATGAAGTCGGTGGGCGAGGTCATGGCCATCGGCCGCACCTTCCCCGAGTCGCTGCAAAAGGCGCTCCGCTCCATGGAGACGGACTTGACCGGACTCGACGACATCGCCTTCGAGGGGCTCGGCCAGGGCGACGACAAGAACGTGGTCCGCGCCGCGCTCGGCACCCCCTCCCCCGATCGTCTGCTCAAAGTCGCCCAGGCGCTCAGGCTCGGCGTCGAGCTCGAGCAGATCTACGATTCCTGCAAGATCGACCCGTGGTTCATCGAGCAGCTGCAGGACATCGTCGACTGCGAGGAGCGCGTCCGCCAGCATGGGCTGCCTAACGACGCAGCCAATTTACGCGCGCTGAAGGCCATGGGCTTCTCGGACGCGCGGCTTGCCCGGCTGGCCGGCCTCGAGGCGAGTGAAGTGGCGGCTAGGCGGAGCGCGCTCGACGTGCACCCCGTCTATAAGCGCATCGATACCTGCGCCGCGGAGTTCGCCGCGCCTACCGCCTATATGTACTCGACCTATGAGGCTCCGTTCGCCGGACCGCCGCAGTGCGAGGCGCGGCCTTCGGCCAAGGAGAAGATCATCATTCTGGGCGGCGGTCCCAATCGCATCGGCCAGGGCATCGAGTTCGACTATTGCTGCTGTCATGCGGCCTTCGCGCTGTCGGCCGCCGGCTACGAGACCATCATGATCAATTGCAATCCGGAGACGGTCTCGACCGACTACGACACCTCCGACCGGCTCTATTTCGAGCCGCTGACGGAAGAGGACGTGCTCGAGATCGTCCGTACCGAGGGGAAGAACGGCACGGTGAAAGGCATGATCGTGCAATTCGGCGGGCAGACGCCGCTCAAGCTCGCGCAGGCGCTCGAGAGCGCGCAGGTGCCGATCCTCGGCACCTCGCCCGACGCCATCGACCTCGCCGAAGACCGCGACCGCTTCAAGGCCCTGATCGAGCGCCTCGGGCTTAGGCAGCCGCGCAGCGGCATCGCCCGCTCGGCGGAGAAGGCCAAGGCGATCGCCGCCGACCTCGGCTTTCCCCTCGTCATCCGGCCGTCTTATGTGCTCGGCGGCAGGGCCATGGAGATCGTGCATGACGAGGCGCAGCTTGCCCGCTACATCGCCGAAGCCGTGGTGGTGTCGGGCAAGAGCCCGGTGCTGCTCGATTCTTATTTGCGCGACGCCATCGAGGTGGATGTCGACGCCATCGCCGACGGCAAGGACGTGTTCATCTGCGGCGTGATGGAGCATATCGAGGAGGCCGGCGTGCATTCCGGCGACTCGGCCTGCTCGCTGCCGCCGCATTCGCTGAAGCCTGAGATCATTGCCGACATGGAGCGCCAGACCGTAGAGCTTGGCCAAAGCGCTCAACGTGGTCGGCCTGATGAACGTCCAGTTCGCCATCCAGAACGGCGAGATCTACATTCTGGAGGTCAATCCCCGCGCCTCCCGCACCGTGCCTTTCGTCGCCAAGGTGATCGGGCTCCCGGTGGCCGGCATTGCCGCGGAGGTCATGGCCGGCAAGACGCTCGCCTCATTCGGGCTGAAGCGGCCCAAGCTCGACCATATCGCGGTGAAGGAGGCGGTGTTCCCCTTCGCCCGCTTCCCCGGCGTCGATCCGGTGCTAGGGCCAGAGATGCGCTCGACCGGCGAGGTGATGGGCATCGACCGCGACTATGCGGTGGCGTTCGCCAAGAGCCAGCTCGGCGGCGGCTCGAAGCTCCCCCTTTCGGGCACGGTGTTCGTCTCGGTGAAGGACAGCGACAAGGACAAGGTGGTAGCGCCGATCAGGGAACTCGCCGAGATGGGCTTCCGCATCATCGCCACGCGCGGCACCAAGCGCCATCTCGACGCCCACGGTATCCAATGCGAACGGGTCAACAAGGTGCTCGAGGGGCGCCCGCACATCGTCGACGCCATTACCAATGGCGAGGTCGATATCGTGTTCAACACCACCGAGGGCGCCAAGGCGCTTGCCGACTCCTTCTCGATCCGCCGGTCGGCCTTGCTCTACCATATCCCCTATTATACAACGCTGGCCGGCGCGGCCGCCGTGACCGAGGCCATCAAGGCGCTCAGGACAGGCAGCCTCAAAGTCGCTCCCCTGCAAAGCTATGTCGGCCAGCGCGCCGGAGAGTATGCTTGAGACGGCTTTGAAATCCGCCAAAATCAACAGATTCTTGACTTAGAGTAGGCAATTCCTGGACAGTATTCAGTCGGGGGGAGCCCCAAGGGAGCTTTGACTGAGATGGACAAGGTGCCGATGACCGCGGAGGGCTATGCTGCGCTTGAGGCTGAGATCAAATATCTCAAGACCGTCGAGCGCCCGCGTATCATCAAGCAAATCGCCGACGCGCGCACCCATGGCGACCTTTCGGAGAACGCCGAATATCACGCCGCCAAGGAGCAGCAGGGCATCACCGAGGCGCGCGTCGCCGACCTCGAGGACAAGCTCTCCCGCGCCGACATCATCGACGTGTCAAAGCTCAAAGGCGACCAGGTGATGTTCGGGGCGACCGTCACGCTGATCGACGAGGATACCGACGAGAAGGTGAAATACCGGATCGTGGGCGAGATCGAAGCCAGCGTGAAGCAGGGCAGGATCTCGATCACCTCTCCCCTCGCCCGCGCGCTGCTCGGCAAGCGCAAGAAGGATGTCGTCGAGGTGTCGACGCCGGGCGGCGGCAAATCCTACAAGGTGGTCAAGGTCGAGTACAAATAGACGGCCCTATGGCCGCCGGTCCATCAGCCTTGGCCGGCTGGTCTGGTGTACTCGAGGCCGATCGGCTGCCAGCGTCTTGGGCTAAGCGGCCGCAAACGAGGGCGACCGACATCCGGTGGGACGTGATGCGTAAGGTCTTGCCTTTCATCTTGTGCGGCGGAGCGGGCACAAGGCTTTGGCCCCTGTCGCGCGAGGCGTTTCCCAAGCAGTTTCATCGCCTCACCGGTCAGGAGACGCTGTTCCAAGAGACCTGCCGGAGGCTCTCAGGCCCCCTCTTCGGCGATCTTTTCGTCCTTGCCAATCATCGCCACCGGTTCCTTATCGCCGAACAGCTCGAGGAGATCGGCGCGCCGGCAAAAGCCATCGTGCTCGAGCCGGTGAGCCGCAACACCGGGCCTTCGGCGTGCATCGCCGCCCTGATCGCCTCCCGGAGCGACCCCGAGGCGCTCGTGCTGCTCGCGCCGTCAGACCACATGATCGCCGATGCCGGCGTCTTCGTCAGCGCGGTGGAGGCCGGCATGCAAGCAGCAGAGGACGGTGCGCTGGTCACCTTCGGGATCGAGCCCGACTGCCCGCATACCGGCTATGGCTATATCGAGACCGAGCCAGGGGAAGCGGCACTCAGCGGCGTGAAGCGCTTCGTGGAAAAGCCGTCGCTGCAAGCGGCCGAACGCTATCTCGACGCCGGCGGGTTCTACTGGAATGCGGGCATCTTCCTGTTCAAGGCAAAGACCATGCTCGGCCTCATCGAGACGCACGCGCCGCAAATCCTCGAGGCCTGCCGCAAATCGCTCGACGCCGCGACCGAAGACCTCACCTTCCGCGTGCTGGGAGAGGCTTATACGGAGGCGCCCGCCATCTCGCTCGACTATGCCGTCGCCGAGAAGTCCCCCAACATGGCTTGCGTGAAGCTGAAGACGTCGTGGAGCGACGTGGGCTCATGGGGGGCGCTGTGGAGCTTCATGGACAAGGATGGCGCCGGCAACGTCGTCAAAGGCGACGGCCAGGTCATCCTCGAGGAGACGCGCGACAGCTTCGCCTTCAGCGACCACGCCTGCGTCGCGCTGGTCGGGGTGGAAAACCTCGTGGTCGTGGCCATGGAGGATGCGGTCCTCGTCGCCTCCAAGGACCATGCCGAGCAGGTCAAGCGCGTGGTCGACTATCTGAGAGGGAACGGCGGAGACCTCGTGCTACAGCACAACCGGGTCTATCGCCCCTGGGGCTGGTACCAGAGCCTCAACCGGGGCGAGCGCTACCAGGTCAAATGCATCATGGTGAAGCCCGGAGGCAAGCTATCGCTGCAAAGCCACCATCACCGGTCGGAGCATTGGGTGGTCGTCACCGGGACGCTGGAGGTGACGCGCGGCGAGGACGTCGAGATGCTGAGCGAGAACCAATCGACTTACATCCCCATCGGCAAGAAGCATCGGCTCGCCAATCCGGGCAAGACCCCGGCCTTTCTCATCGAGGTCCAGTCGGGGTCCTATCTCGACGAGGACGATATCGTCAGGTTTGACGACATCTATCGGCGCGGCTCGCGCGAGTAGCGTGGGTTAAGCCTTCCGGGCAGGCGCGGCGCGGAGGGATGAAGCGGCGCCTTGGCAATGGGTACGCTTGGCTCATTTCTCGGCTTTCGGGGCAGAGCACCAGCAATGGCCGGTTGGTAACGCATTTTGTGATCGCCCGCGACCCTTGCGGTGCGCTCCCTGCCCCACTAGGCTTGCGGCAGGAGAGGAAGGGATAACTCTATGTTGACCGCGCTCCGCACGGGCTTGCGCTTTAGGCTGGCGGTCACGCTTGCCGCGTTCGCGGCGCTTTGCTTCGTGGCGCCGCCGGCCGTGCTGGCCTTCGGTCATGGCGGGAACACGATCGACTGCCTCGCCCATGCGGACATGGTGGACCATGGCAGGACCGCCACAAACGACACGAAGCACCATGGCGACCATTCCTCCCCCGCCGGCGACCACCAAATGACCTGCTGCGGGCTCTTCTGCCTGAGCGCGCTGGCGGCCGATAGCGGCGTCCTCGATCCTGTCGCTGCCGGCTCCGCGCCTTTCCCGGCGCGCGAGCCCAGTGTGTTCAGTCGCGTATCTGAACGCCTCGACCGGCCTCCGATTTCCCTCCTCATCGTCTGAGCTGCTCAGGCGGGATCGAAGTCCCGTCGAGTGCTTCGTCAACGCTAGACGAGGGATGGACCATGTTCTCTCACAATTTGGGGCGCGCACTCGCCATCGCGAGCGCGCTCCTGCTCTCCGCTTGCAAGACCTTCTCGCCCGACGGCGGCATGAGCACCGTCGCTTCGGTGGCCGGCGGAGGACTGAACAAAAGCGTCGTGCGGATCAACTCCGCCGAGGACGCCTCTCTGGCACAGAGCGAGGTTGCGCGCCTGCTGCATGCGCCGCTCGGCGCCGACGCGGCCGTGCAGATCGCGCTCCTCAACAATGCGGGGCTGCAAGCCGCCTATAACCGGCTCGGCGTCGCCGAGGCGGTCATGGTGCAGATGAGCCGGCCGCCGCTGCCGAGCTTTTCCTACGACTGGGTCAAGACCTCGATCGAGCTCGATATCGAACGGCAGATCGTGGCAAGCCTGCTGTCGCTCGCGACCTGGCCCGCCCGGTCCAAGCTCGCAGGCGTCCGCTTCGAGCAGGCCGAGCTTATCGCCGCGGAGGAGACTTTGCGCCTCGCGGTGGAGACGCGCCGCGCCTATATAGGCGCCGTCGCCGCGCGCCAGATCCTGACCGCGCTCGTTACGGCCAAGGAAAGCGCCGAGGCCTCGGCGGAGCTTGCTGACAAGCTCCTGCAAACAGGCGCGGTCAACAAGCTCGACCATGCCCGCAGGCAAGTGTTCGCTACCGAGATGGCGGCGCAAGTGACAGGCGGCGCGCCAGCAAGCGGCGGCTGCCCAGGAGCGTCTGACCCGGCTCATGGGCCTGTGGGGAACGGACCTCGCAGGGCTCCTGCCCAACACTTTGCCCAAGCTGCCGCGAAATTCGCGCAGTCTCGCCGCGGTCGAGCAGGAGGCGATGGACCGCAGGGTCGATCTCGCCGTGGCAAGGCTCGAAGTCGAGGCGCTTGCCCGCTCCTTCGGGCTCACGCGCAAGACGCGGCTCATCAATGTGCTCGACGCGGCCGGCATCTCCAAGACGCAGAAGGACAAGGGAGAGCCTTCAGCCGACGGCGGCGGCTTCAATATCGCCTTCGAGGTGCCGCTCTACGATTTCGGCAGAGCGCGGGTGCGCGAGGCCGAGCAGCGTTACCTCGAAGCGGTGAACGCGCTCGCCGGGAAGGCGGTCAATGCGCGCTCGGAGGCCCGCCAGGCCTTTGGCGCCTACAAGGCGACCTACACGGTCGCCGCTCAGTATGAGAGCGAGGTGCTGCCGCTCAGAGAGACCATCTCGGCCGAGACCGAGCTGCAATTCAACGCCATGCAGGTCGACGCCTTCGCCCTGCTCGAAGCGGCACGGGCCAAGGCTCAAGCGAAAGTGGCAAGCATCGAGGCCAAGCGCAATTTCTGGCTTGCCTCGACCGATCTCAGCGCCGCCGTGCTGGGCGGTGGAGACTTAAGCCAAGAGGGCGGCGCCGTCGTCGCCGCCGGCACGAGCGGAGCGACCGGCCGCTAAAGAAAAGGATAGAGAACCATGCTCTCCCGACGAAACTTTCTCACCGGCTCGGCGATCGCGCTGGTCAGCGCCGCGGCGGTGAGCGGCCGGGCGGAGGCCGCCGCCATCCCCGAGGCGCCGACCACCAATTCGCCCGCCATGCAGCCGCCGGTCCCTCCCCCGGAAGGGCAGGCCTACCAGCCGGTGGTGACGCTCAACGGCTGGACCCTGCCGTGGCGCATGAACGGCGAGTGGAAGGAGTTCCATCTCGTCGCCGAGGAGGTGACGCGCGAGATCGCGCCCGGCATGACGGCGCGGCTGTGGGGCTATAACGGCCAGACGCCGGGCCCGACCATCGAGGCGGTCGAGGGCGATAAGGTGCGCATCTTCGTCACCAACAAGCTCCCGGAGCACACGACCGTGCATTGGCATGGGATGCTATTGCCGAACGGCATGGACGGCGTGGGCGGGCTCACTCAGCCGCACATCCCGGTGGGCCAGACCTTCGTCTACGAGTTCCTGCTCAATCGCAGCGGCACCTTCATGTACCATCCCCATTCCGACGAGATGGTGCAGATGGCCATGGGGATGATGGGAAGTTTCGTGGTGCACCCCAAAGATCCAGCAGTTCCGCCGCGTCGACCGCGACTTCGCCTTCGTCATGAGCGCCTACCGGTTCGATCCGGGCACCTCGCTCCCCAAGGTCGCCGAGATGACGGACTTTAATATTTGGACCTTCAATGCCCGCGTCTTCCCGGGGATCGACGTCCTGCCGGTCAGGCTCGGCGACCGGGTGCGCATCAGGATCGCCAATCTCACCATGACCAATCACCCGATCCACCTGCACGGCCATCATTTCGCGGTCGGCTGCACCGACGGCGGCTGGGTGCCGGAGAGCGCGCAATGGCCGGAGACGACGATCGACGTGCCGGTGGGCTCGATCCGCGCCATCGAATTCGTCGCCGACGCGCCGGGAGACTGGGCCTTCCATTGCCACAAGTCGCATCACACCATGAACGCCATGGGGCACGAATTGGAGAATTTCATCGGCGTGCGGCAGCGCGACTTGAGCGCTGCGCTCAGCCGCGCAGCACCCGGCGCCATGGCGATGGGAACCACAGGCATGGCCGATATGGCGGAGATGTCGATGCCGCTCCCGCCCAACACGTTGCCCATGATGACGGGGACGGGGCAGTTCGGGCCGATCGAGATGGGCGGCATGTTCACCGTGGTGAAGGTGCGCGCGGACCTGGCGCCTGGGGACTATCGCGATCCAGGCTGGTACCAGCACCCGCCCGGCACGGTGGCCTACGCGGTCGACACCGGCGGCGCCGGCGCGCCGGTGCGACAGAAAGCCGGGCCCGATCTCGGCCGGCGAGCCGATACAACAGGGCAACCATCATCACTAGGGCGCGAAACTCGCATGAGCTCGAAGCTAGGCCAGCTTGCCCTCGCCGTGTACCTCGGTCTCCGCCACGCTTGCGCTGGCCCATGAAGGCGCCACCGGCGTGGTCAAGGAGCGCATGGATCTGATGAAGCGCCAGCAGGATGACATGAAGCTGATCGGGGACATGGCCAAGGGCAAGACGCCCTTCGATGCCGCCAAGGCCGCCGAAGCGGCCCGCGACATCAGCCTCACCGCCAAGCAAATCCGTGAGCTGTTCCCGGAGGGGAGCGAGGATGGAAAGAGCGAGGCGCTTCCCGCCATCTGGCAGGAGTGGGACCGCTTCACCGGCAATGCCGAGGACCTCGAGAGTGTCGCCAACGCGCTCGCCGCATCGCTCGGTGACAGCGCAGCTCAGGATTGGAAGACGGCATTTCAGAAGGTCACCGACGCCTGCAAGTCCTGTCATCAGGACTTCCGCGCCAAGAAGAAGGAGCATGGGCAGCACTAATGCCCGGAGTTAAGCGCACGGCCAAATAGCACCAAGACCTATGGCTCTCGGGGCGTGTTCTTGCGAAGATAGGCCGAAGCAGAACGGCCCATGATCGACAAACTCGAATTCATCATCGCGCTGGCGCGCGAGCGGCATTTCGGCCACGCGGCGGAGGCTTGCGGGGTAAGCCAGCCCACGCTCTCGGCCGGCATCAAGCAGCTTGAGGATTCGTTCGGGGTGCTGCTGGTGCAGCGGGGATCGCGCTTCCAGGGCTTCACGCCCGAGGGCGAGCGGGTGCTCGACTGGGCGCGGCGCATCGTCGGCGACACCCGCGCCATGCGCCAGGAGATCGATGCGCTCCGGCACGGGCTTACCGGCCATATCCGCATCGCCGCCATCCCCACCGCGCTCGCCATGGTGGCGATGATCACCACCCCCTACCGGGCGAAGCATCCCGATGTCAGCTTCACCATTTGGTCCCGCAACTCCATCGAGGTGCTGGGATTATTGGAGAATCTGGAGGTCGATGCCGGGCTGACCTATCTCGACAACGAGCCGTTGGGCCGGGTGCAGACGGTGCCGCTCTATAGCGAGCAATATCGGCTGCTCGCCTCCTCGGACAGCCCGCTCGGCAATCGCGATCAGGTGACCTGGGCCGAGGTCGGCAAGGTGCCGCTCTGCCTGCTCACCCCCGACATGCAAAACCGGCGCATCATCGAGCAATTGCTGCGGCAGGCGGGGGCTGACGTGGCGCCGACGCTCGAATCCGATTTCCATCGTCGTCCTGTTCGCCCATGTGCGCACGGGACGCTGGGCGAGCGTGATGCCGGCGAAGCTTGCCGAGGTGCTCGGCCTTACCGAGAAGGTGCGCGCCATCCCCATCGTCGAGCCCGAGGTCACCCATTCGATCGGGCTGGTCGTGCCCCATCGCAACCCTCTGACACCGTTGATCAACGCGCTGGTCAGCGAGGCGAAGCTGCTCGCGCCCATCCTCGGCGCCGACAGCCTGCCGGAAAAGCGACACGCCAAGCGCGAGGCGAAGACCCCTGCCCGCTGATCGCGCGTCCATCCGGAATGCCGATCGGGCGATAATCTATTGTATTGTAATGACAGGAAGAATTGGCCTTCGCGCGCTTGTATCGCGGGCACGTTAGACTTATGTCCAATGGGCTGTCCTCGTCCGCTTGGGCGATGCTCAGTCTATGACAAAGCGATAAGGATTCCCGATCGGGCCGATGGTCCTGCTTTGTTGATTCCCTAAGGGTTTTTCCGCATTTTCGAGTTTGCTCATTAAAGCGGCTGGGCATGCCACGATACGAGCCATGGAACGCCGAGCGCGCGAGCGAAATCATCGCGCGGTATCGGCATTTGGAAGGCGCTGGCCTGCCGATTCTGCACGCCTTGCAGGAGACGTTCGGCTGCGTGCCGGAAGAGGCCGTGCCGCTCGTGGCGGACGCGCTCAATCTTTCCCGCGCCGAGATCCACGGCACCGTCACCTTCTATCATGACTTCCGCAAAGAGCCGCCGGGCCGGCGCGTGCTCAAGCTTTGCCGCGCCGAATCCTGCCAGGCCGCCGGCGGCGACGCGCTTGCCGCGCGCGCTGAAGCGAAGCTCGGCGTGGCGATGGGCGAGACGACGCTCGACCGCCGCGTCACGCTCGAGCCTGTCTATTGCCTCGGGCTTTGCCACTCCTCCCCTGCCGCCATGCTGGATAAGCATGTGTTCGGCATGCTGGACGAGGCAAAGCTCGATGCCTTGGTGAAGGAGGCGCAAGCGTGAGCGCGCGCATCTACATCTCCCGCGATTCCGGCGCGCTCTGCGTGGGCGCCGAGGAGGTCGCGACCGCGTTCCGCAAAGCGGCCGAGAAGCGGGGTCTCGATGTGGAGATCGTGCGCACCGGCTCGCGCGGCATGTATTGGCTCGAGCCTCTGGTCGAGGTCGCGACGCAGCAAGGCCGTGTCGGCTATGGGCCGGTAAAACTCGAGCGATGTCGAGGCCCTGCTCGATGAGGGTGAAAAGCACCGCTTGTGTCTGGGCCTGGTCGAAGACATTCCCTGGCTCAAGAGCCAGACCAGGCTAACCTTCAAGAATTGCGGCATCGTCGATCCACGCAGCCTCGAAGATTACCGGGCGCATGGCGGCTACAAGGGCTTGGAGAAGGCCCTTGCCGTCGGGCCCGAGGCGACCGTCGAGGAAGTCATCATCTCTGGCCTTCGCGGCCGCGGCGGCGCCGGTTTCCCCACCGGCATCAAATGGCGCACCGTGGCGCAGACGCCGCCCCAGCAGAAATATATCGTCTGCAACGCCGACGAAGGCGATTCCGGCACCTTCGCCGACCGCATGATCATGGAAGGCGATCCCTTCGTGCTGATCGAAGGCATGACCATCGCCGGCATCGCGGTCGGCGCCACCTATGGCTATATCTATATCCGCTCCGAATATCCCGACGCCATCGAGGCGATGGAGATCGCCATCCGCGAAGCGCGGAAAGGCGGCATGCTCGGGCGCGGCGTCGCGGGGTCCAAATTCGATTTCGACATGGAAGTCAGAGCCGGCGCCGGCGCCTATGTGTGCGGCGAGGAAACCTCGCTGCTGGAAAGCCTCGAAGGCAAGCGCGGCGAGGTCCGGGCCAAGCCACCGCTCCCCGCCCATATCGGCCTTTTCGGCAAGCCGACCGTCATCAACAATGTGCTCTCGCTCGCGACCGTGCCGATCATCATGTCGGACGGCGGCGGCTTCTATCGCGATTTCGGCATGGGCAAGTCGCGCGGCACCATGCCCATCCAGCTTGCCGGCAATATCAAGCATGGCGGGCTTTACGAGACGGCGTTCGGCATCACGCTTGGCGCGCTGGTCGACGAGATCGGCGGCGGCACGCGCTCAGGCCGGCCGGTCCGCGCCGTCCAGGTTGGCGGCCCGCTCGGCGCCTATTTCCCCCGCGCCTTGTTCGACACGCCGTTCGACTATGAGGCGTTCACCGCTGCCGACGGGCTGATCGGCCATGGCGGCATCGTGGTGTTCGACGACACCGTGGACATGGCCAAGCAGGCGCGCTTCGCCATGGAGTTCTGCGCCATCGAATTGTGCGGCAAGTGCACGCCCTGCCGCATCGGCTCGGCGCGAGGTGTCGAGCTGGTGGACAAGATCGTGGCCGGCGAGGACCCGGCTGCCAACCTCGCCGTGCTCGAAGACCTCTGCAACACCATGAAATTCGGATCGCTTTGCGCCCTTGGCGGGTTCACCCCCTACCCGGTGATGAGCGCGCTCACCCACTTCCCCGAGGATTTCGGCGCCGACCGGAAGCGCCTGCACGCTGCTGAATGAGGAACACGACATGTCGATGACCCAGGAAATCGATTACGGGACCCCGGCCTCCAAAGCCAAGAAGACGGTCGCGCTCACCATCGACGGGGTCAAGCTCACGGTGCCCGAAGGCACCTCCATCATGCGCGCCGCCATGGAGATGGGAACGCAGATCCCCAAGCTCTGCGCCTCCGACATGCTGGAGGCGTTCGGCTCCTGCCGCCTTTGTCTCGTCGAGATCCAGGGCCGCGCCGGCACGCCTGCCTCCTGCACCACGCCGGTGGCGGAAGGCATGGCGGTGTACACCCAGACCGACCGCCTGAAGCGCTTACGCAAAGGCGTCATGGAGCTCTATATCTCCGAGCACCCGCTCGACTGCCTCACCTGCTCGGCCAATGGCGACTGCGAGCTGCAGGACATGGCCGGCGCGGTCGGCTTGCGCGAGGTGCGCTACGGCTATGACGGCGAGCGCCACCCCAATCCCGGCATTGACGCCTCGAACCCCTATTTCACCTTCGAGCCCTCGAAATGCATCGTCTGCTCGCGCTGTGTCCGCGCTTGCGAAGAGGTGCAAGGCACCTTCGCGCTGACCATTGCCGGCCGCGGCTTCGCCTCGGTGGTGTCACCGTCGCAGCAGCAGCCTTTCCTCGACTCCGAATGCGTCTCGTGCGGCGCCTGCGTGCAGGCCTGCCCCACGGCGACGCTAAACGAGAAGAGCGTGATCGAGATCGGGACGCCAGAGCATTCCGTCGTCACCACTTGCGCCTATTGCGGCGTCGGCTGCGCCTTCAGGGCCGAGATGCGCGGCGACGAGCTTGTGCGCATGGTGCCGTGGAAGAACGGCAAGGCCAATCGTGGCCATTCCTGCGTCAAGGGCCGTTTCGCTTTCGGCTATACCACCCACAAGGACCGCATCCTGAAGCCCATGATCCGCGAGAAGATCACCGATCCGTGGCGCGAGGTCTCCTGGGAAGAGGCGATCGCCTACGCAGCCTCGGAGTTCAAACGCATTCAAGCGAAATACGGCACAGGCTCGGTCGGCGGCATCACCTCGTCGCGCTGCACCAACGAGGAGACCTTCCTCGTGCAGAAGCTCGTGCGCGCGGCCTTCGGCAACAACAATGTCGATACCTGCGCGCGGGTCTGCCACTCGCCCACGGGCTACGGGCTGAAGACCACCTACGGCACCTCGGCCGGGACGCAGGACTTCGACTCGGTCGAAGAAGCCGACGTGATCATGGTCATCGGCGCCAACCCCACCGACGGGTACCCGGTGTTCGCCTCGCGCATGAAGAAGCGCTTACGCGAAGGCGCCAAGCTGATCATTCTCGATCCGCGCCGCATCGACCTCGTGCGCACGCCCCATATCGAGGCGGACTACCATCTGCCGCTCAAGCCCGGCACCAATGTCGCCGTGTTAACCGCGCTTGCCCATGTCGTCGTCACCGAGGGACTCTACAACGAGGCCTTCGTGCGCGAGCGCTGCGACTGGGATGAGTTCCAGGACTGGGCTTCCTTCGTGTCCGATGTCCGCCACAGCCCGGAAGAGGTGGAGAAAATCTCCGGCGTTCCCGCCGAGCATATCCGCGGCGCGGCGCGCCTCTACGCCACCGGCGGCAATGGCGCCATCTATTACGGGCTCGGCGTCACCGAGCACAGCCAAGGTTCGACCACGGTGATGGCCATCGCCAATCTCGCCATGGCGACCGGCAATATCGGGCGCCGCGGCGTCGGCGTGAACCCGCTTCGCGGGCAGAACAATGTGCAGGGCTCGTGCGATATGGGCTCCTTCCCGCATGAAATGTCCGGCTACCGGCATGTCTCGGAGGACGCCACGCGCGCCATGTTCGAGGCGCTGTGGGGCAGGCCGCTCGACGCCGAGCCGGGCTTGCGCATCCCCAACATGATCGACGCCGCGGTCGACGGCTCGTTCAAGGGCCTCTACATCCAGGGCGAGGACATCCTCCAGTCGGACCCCAATACCCAGCACATGTCGGCAGGCCTTGCCGCCATGGAATGTGTGGTGGTGCAGGATCTGTTCCTGGTAGAGACGACGAACTACGCCCATGTGTTCCTGCCGGGCTCGACCTTCCTGGAGAAGAACGGCACCTTCACCAACGCCGAGCGGCGCATCCAGATGGTGCGCAAGGTGATGGCGCCGCGGAACGGCTACGCGGATTGGGAGATCACCGAGCTTCTCTCCAACGCGCTCGGCTATCCGATGCACTACGATCACCCGTCGGAGATCATGGATGAGATCGCGGCGCTCACACCGACCTTCGCCGGTGTCTCCTTCGCCAAGCTCGACGAGCTCGGCTCGGTGCAGTGGCCGTGCAACGAGAAGGCGCCGGAAGGCACCCCAATCATGCACATGAACGGCTTCGTGCGCGGCAAGGGGAAATTCGTCATCACCGAATATGTGGCGACTGACGAGAAGACGGGACCGCGCTACCCGCTGCTGCTCACCACCGGCCGCATCCTCTCCCAGTACAATGTCGGGGCCCAGACCAGGCGCACCGCCAATATCGTCTGGCATGAGGAGGATCGCCTGGAGATCCATCCGCACGACGCCGAGCAGCGCGGCGTCCGCGACGGCGACTGGATCAAGCTGTCAAGCCGCGCCGGCGAAACCACACTACGCGCGCTCATCACCGAGCGCGTGGCGCCCGGCGTGGTCTACACCACCTTCCATCACCCCAGTACCCAGGTAAACGTGGTGACCACCGATTTCTCCGACTGGGCCACCAATTGCCCCGAGTACAAGGTCACGGCGGTGCAGGTCATGCCCTCCAACGGGCCGTCGGAGTGGCAGGAGGAGTATGAGGAACTCTCCAAAGCCGCCGCGCCGCATCGCCGAGCCGCTGGTCGCGGCGGAGTAGCGCCATGTCGCCTGACCGCCTCGTCTACATGGCGAACCAGATCGGCAAGTTTTTCGAGGTGCAGCGCGCCGATGAGGTCGTTCCTGGAATTGCCAATCATATCAAGAAGTTCTGGGAGCCCAGGATGCGCAAGGCGATCTTCGCCTATCTCGATGCCGGCGGCGGCGGGCTCGATCCGCCCGTCAAGGAGGCGATCCTCCTCTTGAAGGCGCACGCCGGGAAGCCCGGACATTCCACGGAAACGAGCTTCCAGGGCACGTAGTCGTTCGGCCCCTCTCTCCTGTGATTTTCTGATCCCTGATGCCGGGCTACGGCATGACGGCGACGCCCCAAGGCAGGCGTCCGACCGGCACCGACTTCTCCGCCTTGAGCGACTCGACGTCGATCACCGTCAGGTCGTTGGTGAGGCCGTTGGCGACGTAGTACTTCTTGCCGTCGGGGCTCATCTCGCCATGCCAGGGACGCTGGCCGACCAGGATGTAGTCCTTGACCTCCTTGGTCGCGGCGTCGATGACGGCGACGCGATTGGACGGCCCCAGCGGCGCGAACAGCAGCTTGCCGTCCTTGGTGAAGTCCATGCCCACGGGCTGAAGCTGCTCGGGCCGTACGCCGGGCACCTCGAAGGAGATCTTCTTGACGACCTTCCACGTCTTGGGGTCGATCACGGAGATCGTGCCGCCGACCTCCGAGGAAACCCAAAGCTCCTTGCCGTCCGGGGTGAACTTCGCTTCGCGCGGGCGGCGAGTCGACCAGCACATTGGCGATCAGCTTGTTGGTCGCGTTGTCGATGACATGCGCCATGCTCGTCGATTCGGAGGTGGCGACGGTGAATTTGCCGTCGGGGCTCACGCCCATGCCCTCGGGCTCGACGCCGACCGGCACCTCGGCGAGGATGTCGCCGCTCTTGATGTCCATGATGGTGACGAGGCTGTCGTCCTCGTTGGCGATGTAGATGACCTTCGCCCTTGGGATCGATCGCCATCAGCTCGGGGTCGGGGCCGGATTCGAGCTGGCGCGAGACTTCGAGCGTCTTGGTATCGATGACATCCATGATGTCGCCGTCGCCGGCGGCCACGAACAGCTCCTTGCCGTCGGGGCTCACCACGATGCCGCGCGGACGCCGCGCGACCTTGATGGTCTTGACGATCTCCAGCGTGTCGCCGTTCAGCACGGTGATGGTGTTGTCCTTCTCGTTGGAGACGAAGATCGCCGCGGCGAAGGACGGGGCGGCAAAGAGAAGGAGCGCGGCAGCGGAGACTGCGGCAAGGAGGATGCGGTGCATGTGTCTACCTTTGGCCGATGGGTTATTTGAACTTGCACTTGGTCTCGGGCTTATCGAAGCCAAGCGTGTCGGTGACGTTGGTGGGGTGCAGGAAGCCTTCCTGCGGCGAGGTCGAGACGGGCACGCGCGTGCCGCCGCCGAGCACGATCGGCTGCCGCATCTGATGGTCCCAGGTGCGGAAGCTCATCGCCTGGCCTTTGAAGCCTTCCAGCTTGAACTCGTCGGAGAGCATGTAGGCCTTCACCTCCTGCGGCGTGGTCTTGCCCGACTTCATCGCCGAATCGGCGAGAGCACGAAATCCGAGCCAGGCGGTGTAGTCACGCTCGACGGGGGCGCGCTTGGCGATGCGCGGGATGGCGTTCTGGAAATGCATGGCGCCGGATTCGGTGTAGGACTTGTCCCAGGCAATCGCCTGCAAGCCTTGGGTGCCCACCACAGGCCGAGGCACATAAGTACGGAACAGCAGGTAATCGCCGAAATCGTCATCGCTGTTGATGACCCACACCACGTCGTGGTCCGGCGCGGCTTCGGTCTCCATCGGGATCTGCGCCTGGATCTGCTGGTGGCCGGAGTCGAGATTTCGGGCGCCGGGCGGCAGGTCGTAGAGCTTGTCATCGACCACCTTGCCGCCGAAGCGGGCGGCCGACCGCTTGACCTGGGCGAGATAGTCCTGGTCCTGCGGCGTGTCGCGCCGGATGACGAACCAGCGCGGCCATTTCTTCCAGATCAGATATTGCGCCAGCGCGTCGGCGCGCATCGCATAATCGGGGATGATGTGGAAGACGTTGATGCGGCATTGCTCCTGGCGGAGCGCGGTGGCGCTCGAGCGGATGTTCATGATCACCGCGTCCTTGGCCTCGGGGAGATCGGCCACGGCGAGAAGATCGGCGGGCTCGAGATCGGCGATGATGAAGCGATCGCCACTGGCGAGCACTTCCTTGGCCTTGGCGACCACGTCGGCGTCTTGCGGAACGATGGCCTCGATCAGCTCGAAGGAATGGCCGACGAAGTTTCCGGCCTGGTTCGCCTCTTTGAGCATCAGGCGCGCGCCCTGGATGCCTTTGTCGGGAATCGGCTTCTCGGCGTAGGAGAGCGGCAGCGGCTCCTCATATTCCTTGCCGAGATAGACGATCCGCATCGGCTTTGACTGCGCGGTCGCACCGGCTGCGGCAGGGGCCGTAGCCGGGGCTGCGGCGGGAGGCGTGGCCGGCGCCTCGGCACCCCCGGCCTGAGGCGCTGGCGGGGCCGCGGAAGCAGCCGGCTCTGTGGCTGGGGAAGGAGTCTCTGGCGCCTGGGCGAGCGCCGGTGCGAGCAAGGCCGAGGCGAGAAGACCTAAGGCGACCAAACCTGAACAAGGCTTGTGGCCTTGACGCAACCTACCGACTGACAAACTCCACATAGGCGAAAGCCTTGCTCTTAGGAGACTGACGACGAACCGGGATGGGACGAGCGAGGATGCTCGGTGGATAAGCGGGCCAGGACATTCAGCGCGCTTATTTTTCAGACATGGCGTCGCTTGGCAATGCGCACTGCACAATATGATAAGGGCCTCCTGAGTCTAGAAAGCTCAATTTTCCCGGTAATATAGGGGGTCAGCAACTGGCCTTCCAGGGTGCGGTAATCTTTATGCCAGGCTCCTCTACGGGGGCAGCGGGCGACCCAGCCCGGAACGAGAGAAGCCGCCAAGCCTTGCGAGGCTTGACGGCTTCTTGGCAAACACATGGCGGCGCTCCGGCCGTTTCAGCGAGCTATTGAAGCGGCGGCTTCTTCTCCGAGCCAGGATTCACCGACCGGATGAAAGTGATGACCTTCCAGAGATCGTCGGAGGTCTTGAAGATGCCACCAAAGGGCGGCATCGGTCCGACCACGACCTCCTGCTTGATGCGGTGGTAACCCTGCTTCGTCAACTCGTCGGAACCGAGCGCGATCAGCCGGAACAAGACGTCGTCGTCAGGGCCATAGACCCAGGTGTCGTTGGTCAGCGGCGGGCACATGCCCCCGCCCCCGCCGCCGCCATGACAGCCATTGCACCCGGCGGACATGTATTTCTTGTGACCTTCCTCGGCGAGCGCCGCGATCTGGTCGTTATAGGGATTATGCAATCCGCCCTTGGGCGTGGCGGCGATGAGGTCCAGCGTGGGCGTGGTGTCGCCTGGCTTGCAGCATTCGCCGCCAGCAGCAGCACCGCCAGCGGCCGCCTCGCCGCCTGAAGCCGCCCCTTCGGTCTGCTGCGCCGGTTCCTCGGTCGCGCAGGCCTTCCACGCGAATGCACCCATGCCGGCGACAACTACAATCGTCAAAAGTCCGGTGATGATTTTGCGCACTGTTTCGTTTCCTTACCCTTGTTGCGTTGTTGGCTATTGTGAGTTCAGTCGATTCCCCCCTCGGGCACGGGTCGAAAAAGCAAAACTGTCATAACGCCATCGGAAGCGTGGCGATAGCGGCCGTTGAACGGTGCGGCATTTTGGCTTGCGTCTAGGTTAATCGTTGTGGATCAATTGGTTACGTCGAAATCCATGCCCTCGAAGGTGTAGCGGGGCACTTGCGTCCAGATGCCGTCCTCCTGCACCGGGACCTTGTGCATCTTGACGTTTGTGACCTCGAGCTTGCCGGTCTTATCGTCCAACCAGAAGTCGATGTCGTAATATTCGTCCTTGCTGCCGGGCTTGCGGAAGTCGGTGCAGGCGAAATACTGGCCATCCTTCTTCAGGTGGCGGACCGGCTGGTGCATCTCGATGAATTCAAGCGGGACGGTCTCGCCCGTCTTGTCGTCCTTGACGCCCAGGTTGCCGCTCGCGTCCTTATGGGTGGCGATGTAATTGTGGATCGCGCTCATCACCTGCCAGCCGCGGACGATCTCCGCGTCGCCGGGATGCTCCGACACCGGCAGCCACCACCACGCCACCGGCATGCGCGTGACCAAGATCCAGCTGTCGCCATCACGCTTCGGACCCTTCTGCACCCTGATATCCATGAGGGTGAGCTTGTCGCCCTCGGGCTTGAACCAGAAGTCGATGGCGTATTGCTTCTTGGGCTCGCTTTGATCGTGGAAGATGGTGTTGGCGAACCAGCCGTAACCTTCCATGCCGCGCACAATCTTGACCTGCTCGAAGACGAGATGGAGGTCGGCGTCGAGCTTGGGGTCGCGGAACACGAAGGCGCCGTCCTTGGACCGTTCAGCGATCGCCTTCTCGACCGCCTGCTTGACGGCCGTCTCGTCAAAATCCTTGGCGGAGGCTGGAACGACAGCAAGATAGCAAAAAGCCACGGCTAACGCCGTGGCTCCTGCAACTTGAAACAACCGAGAGAAGGCCGAAAGCATCATTGACTCGTCGCCGGCCTGGCACCCTCGTCCGCCGGCGCGGGTGCCGCTGCGGAGCGCCCCGAGCTGAGCACAAGGATGGCTTGCGCCGCTTCTAGATTGCCGTTCTTCTCGGCTAGTTCCGTCGCCGTCTGGCCCTGTTGGTTCTTGACCGCGGGATCGGCGCCCGCATCCATGAGAAGCCCGATCATCGGGGCGCTGTTATGCGTCGCTGCGATCATCAGCGCGGTCACGCCGTTTTTCGACTGGGCGTTGACGTCAGCCCCGCGCTCGACGAGACCTCTAGCGATGTCGCTGGGGCGAGTGCTGCCGGGGAGGAAGCGGGCGCCCTCGGCCGGCGAGGTCTGAGCCGCGATCAGCATGAGCGGGGTCAGGCCGTCGGCGCCCGAGGCGGCGCTCAGGTCGGCGCCGGCCTCCATCAGCGCTTTGGCCGACTCGTATTTGTTTTCGGCGATGGCGAGCGCCAGCGGCCGGAAGCCCTCCGGGCCCGGTTGCTCGATATTGGCGCCTTTCTCGATCAGTACCTTGATCGACGGGACGTGATCGCGCATCGCCGCAGCGATGAGCGGCGTCATGCCGCTATCGTCGGGCCGATTGACGTCAGCCCCAAGCTCGATGAGCGCCTTGATCATGCCGTCCTTGCGCTGGCGAGCGGCGTTTTGCAGTGGCGTCCACCCTTGCGGATCGGGCTTATTCACATCCGCGCCCTTCTCGACCAAGAACTTCATCCGGTCGACATCGTTGGCGTTCACCGCGTTGCTCAACTCCTGGCTCAGGTCGGCGCCCTCGGCAAGCCAACCCTCCAGCTTCTCCTTGGTCACCACCTGGTCGGGAGAGGCGAGGTCGGGGCGCGCCTCGAACACCTGGTCGGCCAAGGCGATGTAGCTGCCATGGGCCGGCAGGTCGCCGGGAACGACGCATTTGCTGCATTGAACCAGCGGCACGCCGTAATCCTTGAGGATTTTCTCGACCTCCTCGGCGTGATCCTCGAGCGCGAATTCGAGCATATATTTCAGAAAGGCGTCGGTCTTGCGCACGCCGATGGCAAGCTCGAATTCGAGCGGCACCTTATCGTCCATGAGATTGACCGGCAGGATGGTCAGCGGCTCGCCCTTCATGGTCTTGACCCAACCGGCGAAGGGACCAAAGACCGCCGCGACGTCGAGCTCGCCGTCCAGCACTTGCTGGACAACGTACCAAGGCTGATGCTCGGGAACGAGATCGCCGTCGTGGGTCTGTACCTGTAGCTTGACGTTGTCGACGATGCCGCGCTTGGCGAGCACCGCACGAATGCCGGAGGTCTGGAATACGCCGATCTTGAGGTCCTTGAGCTTGGGATCGTCAAGGCCGGTCAGCTCGAGGCCTTTGTCGTTGCGATAGGCCAAGACATAAGGCGTCTTATAGACGGGAAAGGTCGTGAGAAGAGATCCGTAATTCGCGGGCATGTCGAACATCACATCGCACATGTCGCGGCCGAAGGTGTCCCGCGTCAGGCCGCGCTCGAGGAAAGGACGCCAGGAATAGGTGACACGCGCGCCCATGGCCTCGCCGAGCAGGGTGGCAAGTTTGTTCTGGAAGCCCTCCTGCTTAATGCTGGAAAGCGGCATGTTGCCGGGATCGGCGCAGACATTGAGCGCGGGGAGCTTCTTCGCCTTGTAGGCGGCCTTGGCGGCCGCTCTGATGGCGATCTGCTCGCTCGGCGTGAGCTCATCGAACTCTTTGCTGAAGTCTCGCTTGATAGGTGATTTTGCCGCATCGACCGGAAGCGAGGCGAAAGCGAACCCGGCGAAGCAAAGCGACGCCATCAGGATGCGAAGAGACATGGGGGACTCTGGCTTCTTTGGTTGGCTGTTGGGGGACGGGCAGGGCCAAAAACCCTCGCCACACTGTACCCCTCGGATCAAGGGGCATTCTACCCCTTTACTTAAGAAATGACGCCCGATGCCACAAGGGCATCGGGCGTCTTTAGCCTAGAAAGGCCGTCCGCTTATTCGTAGACGCGGAAGACGTTCAGCTCGCCACCCTGTGGGATCTTGTTCAGGCCAGCGGCCTTGGTCATGGCCGTGGCGCCGATGGCGCCGAACTTGTCGTTCAGGTCGAGACCAGCGGTAACCGGAACGCCGATCCATCCGCCGATGCCGGAGTAAACGCCGACATACTGCTTGCCGCCGACCTTATAGGTAACGGGGTTACCGATAATGCCGGAACCAAGCTTGCGGCTCCACAGGATCTTACCGGAATTCCGGTCGACCGCGCGGAAGTCACCGCCGAGCGAGCCATAGAACATCAGGCCGCCGTCGGTAACCATCGTGCCGCCCCAGTTCGGGTACGGATCCGGGATCTCCCACATCGTCTTGCCGGACAAGACATCGTACTTCTTGATCTTGCCGGTCGTGCCCTGCTTCTCAGGGAACATGTACACGTTCGCGAACACGTAAACCGTGCCCTGGTTCGTGTGCGTGCGCTCCTGGGGCTCAAGCTCCATGCACCAGTTGTTGGTGGGCATGTAGAAGATGTTGGGCTCCTTGGGATCGACTGCACCTGGCTGCTGGTCCTTGCCACCCATGGCTGAGGGGCAAGCAGGCACGTTGCGGCCAACTTCGAGCGGGGAATGCTCGCGCACCTTGATCGGACGGCCGGTCTTCATGTCGACCTTCTCGGCCCAGTCCGTCGTCACGTATTTCGTGGCGCGGAGCAGGGTGCCGTCGGTACGGTCGAGCACATAGGCAAAGCCGTTGCGATCGAAGTGAGTGAGAACCTTACGCTTCTTGCCGTCGACATCCATGTCAGTGAGGATGTTCTCGTTGACGCCGTCATAGTCCCATTGATCGAAGGGCGTCATCTGGTAGGCAAACACTGCCTCGCCGTTGCCGACTTTGCGGGCGAAGATGGTCATCGACCACTTGTTGTCGAACTCGCCCGTGTTGCACTCTTCGTGGGTCTTGCCGGGGCAACGATATGGAGGGCTCCACAGGCCGGGGTTACCGGTCGAGTAGTAGACCATCTTCAGCTCTGGGTCGTAGGTGTACCAGCCCCAAGCCGCGCCGCCGCCGATCTTCCAATCCTCGCCGGGGAACGTCTTGATACCCAGGTCCGAACCAGCCTGACCGAACTGCGGGTTGGCCTTGTTGGTGTCGGCCGTCAGGCACACGTCCTTGTCGGAACCCGTGCTGTGGCAAACCCAAGCTTCCGAGCCGTCCTTCAGGTTGAAGGCAGCCATACGGCCGCGAGCGGCGAATTCGTCACCGCCAAAGCCGATGATCACCTTGTCGTCGGCGATCAGTGGAGCGGGGGTGATGGTCTCGCCCTTCTCAGGGTAGGCATACTTGACAACCCAGACTTCCTTGCCGGTCTGGCCGTCGAGGGCAATCACGAAACCGTCGAGAGTGCCATAGACGAATTTGCCGTCGGCATAGGAACCGCCACGATGGACGGTGTCGCAACAAGCGCGCGGAACAGCGAACTCGTCACGGTCGGTCTTCTTCACGTAGTTCCAGATTTCCTTCGGGTTGTCAGGATCGGTCAGATCCAAGGCCTGCACCACGTTGCAGTTGGTCATGGCCGGGCAGCCAGAAACCATGAACAACATGGTCTTGCCACCGACGTCCTTGACGATGAGGGGCTGACCCTCATGGCCGCGCAGGGCATTGGTCCCCTGCAGCCAAGACATCTGCAACTTGCTGACGTTCTTGGTGGTGATGTCGGCCAAAGTGCTGTGACGCGTCATCGCGAAATCCCGGCCGGGGGCTGGCCACTGATCGGGATCCGCCATACGCGCAAGCTGCTCCTCATCGGAGCCAGCCACTGCCTGGCCGGAGAGGCCCATCATCACCGCGATGAGGGTCCCGGCCAGAACACCAAACTTCATTTTCATATCTTTCTCCTCTCCCTAGCTACTCAGTTCACCGAACGAAAGCTGAGCTATTCTGTGTGCCGGAGCACGTTTCCCCCTTGAGCGAAATGCCAAGAGAGCACCGAGCCCTTGCAAGTTTTCAAGCTGTCACTGTGGATATGGGAGGCTGCCTGGAAGCGCCGAAGCAAGTAAAACCGCCTCGCGCCCGCTCCTGGCGGCGGGTTCTCCGATGAACACATCACGCGGTGACACCTCACGAGGAATCACAACCTAGCGCAGAGTAAGGTGCGGCGTTATCGAAATCTCGATGGAAACCGGCATCCCACTCATTGCCAAGCTGCCCGCTCATAATTGCCAAATGTAATGGCTTTGCAAGCGAAAAGTGCTCGCGGCAATCAAATCTGCCATAGGTCGGTTCTCTCGCTGCACTGCATCAAGTTCCGAACCCCGCGGTTTCAGGCGTCAAGCAAAAAACCTGCGTAATTTGTGTGCAGCGCACGGACGCGTTAATTCGGAGTCTTAATTGACGGGACCGACGTGGCGGGGAAACACGAATCGCGCCAGTCGTCGTCTTGCGGGTGTCACGAAGGGCTTTGAAGGCCCCTCCCCCGGATCGATCGGAAGGCCGCTTACGACCACTCGCGAGGCGTCTTCGCCGAGGCTGAGGGAAGGTGCTGGATGGCGATGCGCATCAGCTCGGGCAAGGTGCGCACGCCGAGCTTCGCCTTGAGCTGCGTGCAGGTGTTGGCGACCGTCTTGTAGCTCACGTGCAGATGCTCGGCGATGACGCCGTAGGGCTTGCCTTCGGCCACGAGCGCCAAGGTCTGAAGCTCGCGCACCGTCATGCGCCGCAAGGGATTCGTGGTGCCCCTCGCCTCCATGAAGGCGACCTCCGAAGCCAGGTCGTGACTGAGATAGGGCCGGTTCTCGCGCACCTTTTGAAAGGCCTTGAGCACCTCGTCGGAGGAGGTGTCCTTGAGCACGTAGCCGGTCGCCCCGACCTCGAGCGCGCGGCTGACGATGACCGGGTCCGAATGCATGGTGAAGACAAGGATCGGCGTGCGCGTGTCGTGCAAGCGAAGCCTGCGGATAAAGGAAAGCCCACCGAGGGCGCCGGTCCGCATGGCGAGGTCGACGATGATCACGTCGGGCTTCTGCGTGCGATACATGCGGAAACCGTCGGCGAGACTTTGCGCCTGGACGATCTGGTCGACGCCGGCATCCTCGAGCAGCTGCCGGCAGCCCTGCAGCACGATTGGATGGTCGTCGATGACAAGCACGCGGGTCATGACAGCCCTCCAACCAGTTCAGGCTGGCGCGCGCGCGCCGTGCTCGCGCGCTCAACCGGAATCTCCACGTGGATGATCGTTCCCTTGGAGGGCGCACTCTCGATCACACAGCTTCCGCCGAGAGAGCGCACGCGCTCGGTCATGGCGGTGAGCCCGAAACCCTTGGGCGTGGCCGGCGCAATGCCCTTCCCATCGTCGCTGAGGCTGAGCGCCAGTCTGGCGCGCGGCCCCTTGCCGCCATTGCGCCGCGACGCCGGCGTCTCCGCGAGGTCGATGGTGAGAGTGGCCGCCTTACCGTGGCGGATGGCATTGGTGATGCCTTCCTGGACACAGCGATAGAGCGTGAGGTCGATCGCCTCCCCGTAAGAAGCGGCGAGCTTGCCGAAGGAGGCGGCAATATGCGTGTCGGGGTGGCGCCGCTGGAAGCCGGCGATGAGCTCGTCGAGAAGCTCGGCGAGCTTTACCGTACCGAGGGGGCCCGGCCTGAGCTTCTTGAGAAGCGCCCGATTCAAGAGCTTGAGGCGCTCGGTGATAGAGAGAATCTCGCCGACGCGCCGCGAAATCTCGGCGGTGCGCCGATCGGGAAGCTGATCGGCAAGGTTCTGGATGGATGAAGCGTTGGCGGTAATGCCGAACAGGCAGGGACCCGCCTCGTCGTGCAGTTCGTCGGCAATCACGCGCCGCTCCTCTTCCTGCACGGTGATGAGCTGGCGATAAAGACGGCTGTTTTCGTCGCGCGCGGTGTCGAGCGCGCCGGCGAGCGTGTTGAAGCGCTCGGTGATGAGGGCAAGCTCCTTGACTTTTGGCGGCGCGAGCCGGGTGGCGTAGTGGCCGTCCTCGAGATTGAGCATGCCCTTCGATAGATGCGCGAGCGGGTCGAGCACGCGGCCGAGCACGACATAGAGGATGGCGAGGATGAGCGCGTTGAGCACGAGCCATACGATGGCGAGGGAGGAGAAATCGTGCCACGCCTCGGCGATCTCGTCGGCCGGCTCGCCGACGATGATCACCGGGTTCGCACCCTCGAGCGCGACCACCCGCACCGCGCGGCCGACAAGCTGCGGCCGCACCAATGCGGCGAACCAGCTCGGCACATAGCGTCGTCCGGCCGCACCGTTGCCCGGTTGCGGCGACACGAAAGTGAGCTGGCCGATGGCATCCATGTACATGATGCGAACATGGCGGAGATGCTTGAGCTCCAGGGGCAATTCCTCATTGAGTTGCGTGAGCCGGCCCTGGGCGGCGAGGTCCTTCATGGTCGCGGCGACGAAGCGCTGGGCCACCTCGAGCGAGGCTTCGATCTCGACCCTCGTGGCGGTGCGGGTGTTGAGGATCGAGACGGCACCGGCCAGAAGCGCGGCGAGCAGATTGATCACGCCCACCGCCACCAGGAGTTGGGTTCGGACCGGCCGCTCATACCAAAGCTTTTGCAGCACGCCTCAATAGTCTCCACAGCCAGATGCGTTCCATCCCATCATATTGGGCTCAAGGGGGAGCAGTTCGTATTTCTTAGCCATCCCCTGGCAGGGAAGGCGCGGAAATTGCACTCCATGTCGGAAGCGGCAAAATAGCAAGGGCAAGCCTGGCAATAGGATTGCCAAATGTTCCCGACCACTCTTGGGACGCCGGCTAAAGACGCAATCGAGGCATGGCATTAGCCTTTAGCCGTCGTACACTGGGTAGCCCTAGCACCCAGGCTCGGCACAGGAAGGTTAAGCTCGCCGGCGAAGGACGTAGTAGCTCTCGTCGTCTCCTTCCAACGTCAGGTCGCTGCGCGATGGGCAATCGGCGATGGCTTGGTGCCCAAGGCGAAGCCCTTCACCATGGCGTAGATTGCAGGGATGACGACAAGGGTGAGCACCGTCGATGAGACCATGCCGCCGATCATGGGTACAGCGATGCGTTGCATGACCTCGGCTCCTGCCCCGTGGGCCCACATGATAGGCAAGAGCCCTGCCATAATGGCTGCCACCGTCATCATTTTTGGGCGCACGCGCTCCACCGCGCCGGACATGATCGCGGCGTAGAGATCGTCGCTGGTAAAGGGGCGCCCCTCGCGTTCGCGTTGCAGTTTCAGCTCGGTCAGCGCGTTGTCGAGGTAAAGGAGCATCACGACGCCGGTTTCGGCGGCGACGCCGGCAAGCGCGATGAAGCCCACGGCTGCGGCGACGGAGAGATTGAAGCCAAGCCACCACATCAGCCAGAAGCCCCCGACAAGCGCGAAGGGGACGGAGAGCATGACGATCAGCGTCTCCGTCACGCGGCGGAAATTGAGGTAGAGCAGCAGGAAGATGATGAGGACGGTTACGGGCACGACGACCTTCAGCCGCGCCTCGGCGCGCTCCAGGTACTCGAACTGACCGCTCCAGGTGGCGTAATAGCCAGGCGGGAACTGCACCTGGCTTGCCACCGCCTTCTGCGCATCGGCCACATAGCTACCGATGTCCCGGTCGCGCAGGTCGACAAAGATGTAGAGCGCAAGCTGCGCGTTCTCGGTGCGGATGCTTGACGGCCCTTGCGCGAGACTGATCTTGGCGACTTGGCCGAGCGGTACCGTGCCGCCGCCTGGCATCGGGATCAGCACTTGCGTGGCGATGGCTTCGGGGTCGCTGCGGTAGTCGCGGGGATAGCGGATGCTGACCGCGTATCGCTCGCGGCCTTCCACTGTCGTGGTCACGGGCTCGGCCCCGAGCGCCATGGCGATAACGTTCTGCACATCGCCCACCATCAGGCCGTAGCGGGCGAGTTGCGCTCGGTCCGGGTCAACATTGAGGTAGTAGCCGCTGATGGCGCGCTCGGCATAGGCGCTGGTAGTGCCGGGCACTGTGCGGATCACGGCTTCGATCTTGCGCGCAAGCTTTTCCATCTCGGCCAAGTCCTTGCCGAACACCTTGACGCCCACGGGGGTGCGGATGCCGGTCGAGAGCATGTCGATGCGCGCTTTGATCGGCATGGTCCAGGCATTGGAGACGCCAGGGAACTGGAGCGACTTGTCCATCTCGGCGATGAGCTTGTCGACGGTCATGCCCGGGCGCCATTCGTCCTCGGGCTTCAGATTGATCACCGTCTCGACCATCTCGGTCGGCGCCGGGTCGGTGGCTGTCGAGGCGCGCCCCGCCTTGCCCCAGACCGACGTCACCTCGGGGAAGGACTTTATGATCTTGTCTTGAGTCTGCAGCAGCTCGGCGGCCTTGGTGACCGAGATTCCCGGCAGCGTCACCGGCATATAGAAGAGAGTCCCCTCGTTGAGGTTGGGCATGAACTCGCTGCCAAGCCTCGATGCGGGCCATAGACTTGCAGCAAGCACAACAAGGGCGACGAGGATCGTGGCTGCCTTGAACCTCAGTGCGAGCTGGATCACCGGCCGGTAGACCCAAATCAAGAACCGATTCACCGGGTTCTTGTGCTCGGGCATGATGCGGCCGCGTACGAACAGCATCATCAGCGCCGGCACGAGCAGAACCGAGAGCAGCGCCGCCGCGGCCATGGCGAAGGTCTTGGTATAAGCGAGCGGTTTGAACAGCCTGCCCTCCTGCGCTTCCAGCGCGAAGATCGGCAGGAAGGAAACGGTGATGATGAGGAGGCTGAAGAAGAGCGCCGGGCCGACCTCGACGGCGGCCTCGATCAGCACCTCACTGCGCGGCTTGCCGGGGGGCGCGCGTTCGAGCCGCTTGTGGGCATTCTCGATCATGACGATGGCGGCGTCCACCATGGCGCCGATGGCGATGGCGATGCCGCCGAGGCTCATGATGTTGGAGCTGAGCCCCAACAGCCACATGCAGATATAGGCCATCAGCACGCCGAGAGGCAGCGTGATGATGGCGACAAGGGCGCTCCGCGCATGAAGCAGAAAGAGCATGCAGACGAGGGCCACGATCACGCTCTCTTCGATCAGCGTCCGCTTCAGCGTATCGATGGCGCGGTAGATCAGGTCGGAGCGGTCGTAGACGGACTCGACGCTCACCCCCTGCGGCAGACTCGGCGCGATCTCGGCGAGCCGGTCCTTGACGTTCTGTATGACGGTTAGCGCGTTCTCACCGAAGCGCTGGAGCGCGATGCCGGAGACAACCTCCCCCTCCCCGTCCATCTCGGTGATGCCGCGGCGCTCGTCCGGGGTCAGCTCCACGCGGGCGACGTCCTTCAGCAGCACGGGCACGCCACCGTCGTTCTTGACCACGATCTGCTCGAGGTCGGAGAGGCCCCTGATATAACCGCGCCCACGCACGGCGAACTCGGTCTCCGAAATCTCAACGGTGCGGCCGCCGACATCCATGTTGCTGTCGCGGATGACATCGCGAATTCTGGCGATGGGGATGTTGAGAGCCTGTAGCCGCCGCGGGTCGATGACCACGCTGTACTGCTTGACGAAGCCGCCGACGCTTGCGATCTCGGCCACGCCCTCCGACTTGGCGAGCCCAAAGCGTATCGACCAGTCCTGGAGGCTGCGCAGCTCTGCCAGGCTCTTCTGCGAACCACGGACCACGTATTGGTAGACCCAGCCGACTCCCGTAGCGTCGGGTCCGAGGCTCGGCGTCACCCCGGGAGGTAACCGGCGCGCAGCCGAGTTTAGATATTCGAGCACGCGCGAGCGCGCCCAATAGAGGTCCGTGCCATCCTCAAAGATCACATAGACGAACGAGACGCCGAAAAAGGAGAAGCCCCGCACTACGCGCGACTTCGGCACGCTCAGCATCGCCGTCGTCAGTGGATAGGTAACCTGATCCTCCACCACCTGCGGCGCCTGCCCCGGATACTCGGTGTAGACGATGACCTGCACGTCGGAGAGGTCGGGAATCGCATCGAGCGGAACGCGCGAAACGGCGTAGATTCCGGCCAGCGTGACAAAGATGGTCGCAATCCCGACCAGGAAGACATTGCGGGCCGACCAGCGGATGACGGCTGCAATCATTGCTGTCCTCCCTGGCTGAAGGTCTGCAACGCAGCCTTGAGATTGCTTTCGGCGTCGATGAGGAAGGTTGCCGATGTCACGACTTCCTCGCCCGCGCTCACGCCCTCAAGCACCTCGACATAGCCCTCGCCGCGGCGACCGAGCTTCACGGCGCGGGGTTCGAAGCGGCCGTCGCCCTTGGCGACGAGCACGACCTGGCGCGTGCCGCTGTCGATGACGGCGCTGTTGGGCACCGCCGCCACAGTCCCTGCCTCACCGATGTGGAAGACGACGTCGGCATACATCGCGGGCTTCATCAGCCCTTCGGGATTCGGCAGTTCGATGCGGACCGCGACAGTACGGGTTTCCGGATTGAGCACCGGATAGATGAAGGTGACCTTGCCTTCGATGGGCTCGGTCGGCAGAGCGCGAAGGGTCACCGTCGCCGGCATGCCGAGCTTGATCAACGCGATGTCGGACTCCGCGACATCGGCGATAACCCACACATGCGAATGGTCAGCAATGCGGTAGAGCTCGTCTCCGGCCATGACGCGCTGGCCGTTGATGATCTTCTTCTCGATGACGTCGCCGGTTGCCGGCGAAAGCCAGTCGAGCGTTCGCGGGTTGGTCTGCGTCTTGCGGACTTCGTCGATGCGGCTCTGGGGGACACCGAGATTGCGCAAGCGCTGCATGGCACCCTCCAGCGCCCTATCCGCGTCAGCCCCCTTGCGGCCTTCCGCGCGCATGGCGATGATCAGATCAGTCTGAGCCTGCTGGATTTGCGGGCTGTAGACCCTGAACAGCGGCTCGCCCTGTTTCACGTGCTGGCCGGTCTTCTCGGCGAAGAGATCCTCGATGTAGCCATCCGAACGCATGGCGACGATGGTGAGGAGGGTCTCGTCATGATCCACCATCCCGACCGCGCGGACGGTGCGGGCAAGGCTTTGGGTCCCGACCTTCTCGGTCTTGACACCGCTGCGCTGGACCTTGTCGAGGCTGACCTTGACGGTGTTTGGATCGTCGGCCTCGTCTTCGTAGACCGGGATGTAGTCCATGCCCATGGGGTCCTTCTTCGGCACCGGCGAAGTATCGGGATGCCCCATGGGGTTGCGGTAATAGAGAATCTTCCGCTCGTCTTTGGATGGCGCGGATTGCTCGGCTGCGGCGGGAGTGGAGATCGGCTGAGGCGGATAGGCGTACCAATACGTCCCCGCAGCCCCGGCGGCCAAACCTACGGCCAGAATGATAAAACTGTTCAGACACTTCATGGCGCGTCTCCGAATCCTCGTTGACAGGCCTCTGCCGTGAGTGGGCAGAGGATCGGCGCGCGCCGCGACAGCGCGAGCAAGCGCTCACGCCAGGCGGCACAGCTTCAGTGAGGGTTCAGACGCGTGGAGGAGGTAGAGGCGGATTAACTGATGGAGACCTGACGATCTCGGCCACAAGAATCGACTGCTGCAAGGGCGATGGCACAAGCGTCAGGCCCGATGGCGCCACGGCAGCCGCGGAGAAGCCTGAGCATTTGAACGCGCAGGCGGCCGATTTCCCGCATTCGCCTTTCGCCGGCTTGTCACAATGCTGCCCTTGCGTGCAGCACTCCTGCGCGGCGTTGAACGACGTATCGGCCGAAAGGCCGCGCATTTCGGCCCTGGCAACCGGCAGCATGGCTACCGAAAGGGCGATGAAGGCAACCACAACGGCTCGAACGATGATCATGGCTCGTTCAGGATTATCTGCCCCCCTCCCCCGCGGTCAAGTGACTTCGCCGTGAGCGCCAGGCTCAAGGCTTGCTCGATAGCCGCGGCAAGTCAGGTCGCCCGCTTGCCGAAGGCGAGGATGCCGGCGACCGGCACGACGAAGCCGATCATGACCGCGGCGATGGTCAGCGCCGGGAGATTGGCGTAAGCGCCGCGGCCGACCTCGAAGAGAAGATTGAGATATTTGGTCTGAAGCTGCCCCGCCACGAGCGCCACATTCATGAGCGAGGCCATCAGTGCGAACCAGGTGGCGCGCCGTCCGGCGGGGGCATTGACGGCAACCAGGGTCAGCGCCGGGATCATGCTGAGTTCGGCGAACGGCGACGTCACGGTGGTATCGACGAAGGCGATCGTCCGCGCCCCGAAGCCGAACATCTCCATGGTCCATTGGTCCCAGCGCAGCGCGAGCGCAATGGTCGGCAGGGACAGGACGGTGCCGATGACGGTCAACCACAGAAGCACCTTGGCGATCGGCTGGCGGGTGATGACATCGGAGAAGAGCCACGCGCCGGCGAGGCTGAGACCGGCGCCGATCTGGGCCAAGGTACCGTAGAAACCCTCGTCGAAGCCGAGCACGTCGATGGTGAACCAGCGATAGCCCTCCCCCACCCCGGGGCTCGCCCGATAGAGGAAAATCACCAGCGCCGCGTAGAAGATGCGCTGGCGATGCACCTCGTCGAGGTCCTCGCCGATGCGGGCGAGCATCAGCGCGATGACGGCAAGCGAGATGACAAAGATGAGCTCCTGACCGAAAGGCAGCCCGCCAAGGCCGATGGCCAGAACCACGGCGCCGAAGGCGAGCCCGCCGCCGAGGATGCGCCAGTCGATGGGCTTCGGCGCCGTACTGTCGAGGCGGACCAGCATGGCGCCGGTGAGCGAGACGGCAGGCACCGCGAGCCCGAACAGGAATACCGTTTCGTAGCTGTAGATTTGCGCGAGCCAGCCCGACAGGCCGGCGACCGACAAGATGCCCGACCAGAGCGCGAGGCGTCCCAGCACTTGCACGAGACCAAGTTCGCGCTCGACCTCCGCTTTCGGCTTCGGGCTGCCATCGGGCCGAACGCGCTCAACCACCTCCGTCGTCATGGCATCGGCAATGACGTCCTGGAGCACCACGCCGACCACGATCATGAGCTGCGCCGTCACATAGAGTGCGTTCTTGCTCGCAAGGGTGATCCAGCCACCGGCCGCGCCGGCGAGAATGACCAACCCCGAGGCGACCAGGCTCGCGCCGATGAACACATAAGCCCGGCGCTGCGAGCCCATGATCGGCACCGAATCGGCAAGCTGCCCGAACACCATCTTGATGGTCCAGGGCAAGGTCAGCCACACGGCGATCGCGGCAAGCTCCGCCGGCGTGAAGGTCAAGGCCTGCTTGATCCAGAAGGCTTCGGCAATGGCGACCAGGCCGAGCGCGCCATAGGCGTAATAGATCATGAGCAGCGGCAGATATCGGAGCCGCATGGCGCGGATCGGGGTGAGCAGCGCGGCTTTCAGCTTGTCGCGCAACGTGCGCCGTTCTTGGGTGCTACGGGCAGGCGATGCAGCCGTCATGTCCTAGCCGCCTTTTTCAAGCATTGATTGCCAGAGCCGTGAACCTTGACGATTCGGTGACGCTGTTTGAGCTAATGGCGAAGACTTGACTTTTCTCAAGGCTTTGGTCGACCGGTTCTGCGCAACGTTGTCACGAAATTATCAGGGTGTGCCCTTAGGACGATCCGGAGGAACTCGATGAGCTTAATGAAGATTCGCCTGGAGTTGGCCCGCGACCAAGACTTTCCGGAGGGAAGCGCCGACCGCGGCTACGAGTTCGTCGCCCCGCTCGGCGCAGATCGCCGCATCGATGAACCGGAGTGGAAAGCCAACCGTGACCGCTGCCGCGTGCGCCGCTTCTGGAGTGGCAAGCCGGACGAGGTCGGGCATCTGATCCGCAAGCCAGGAGGCTCCTGGGCCTTTCATTACGATCTTCTCGGCGATCCGGATGACGACGAGTCCGGCTACCGCTTCGGCGATCACACGTTCAGGCGCGGAGAGTATGTCTCGATCAAGGAGCATGACGGCGTTGTGCGGACCTTCAGGGTCGTCATGGTCCAGCCGCTGGAGTGACGGCGCCGGCTATGGCGCCAGGGTCCGGCTTGATCGGTCCGAACACCGGAAAACGCCTTTTGCCGGTTTGATCGGTGTATGCAAGCGGCCGGGAGCAAAGGGAAGGAACCGTCATGAGACGCCTGATCGTCGCCGTTTGCGTGCTGCTCGCGGCCGTTGCTGTCGCCATTGCCGTCGTCTGGTTCGTGCCCTCGGTGCAGGACGCCCTTATTCGGCGCGCCATGGTCAACCAGATCACCAAGGCCGACAGCGCGGCGGTCTTCAAGAACGATGCGCTGCACATCCTCCTGTGCGGGACGGGATCGCCCATCCCCGATCCTAAGCGGGCGGAAGCTTGCACCGCGATCATCGCCGGCGGCCATGTGGTGATCATCGATGCGGGGCCAGGGGCCTGGGCCAAGCTCGCTCAGGCGAACGTGCCGCCGGCCCAGATCGATACCGTGCTGCTCACCCATCTCCATTCCGACCATTTGGGCGACCTCGGCGAGGTCGCGCAGCAGAGCTGGATCGGCGGGCGGAAAACCCCAATCGACATATACGGTCCGCCGGCGCCCGACGCCTACACGCTGCCGCAAGACGCGGAAGGCGACATTTTCGGCACATCGGGAACAACCGACGTGGTGAAGGGCTTCGCGCAAGCCTATAATGCCGATGCAGCCTTCCGCATCGTGCATCACGACCCCGAGTACATGCCGCCCGAGGGCGCGCGCATGATCGGGCACGACATTCCCAAGCCGGGCGCGGAGGAGGCCGTCACCATTTTCGACAGGGACGGGCTCAAGATCGAGGCCTTCCTCGTCAGCCACGACCCGGCCGAGCCGGCTTACGGCTACCGCATCACTTATAAGGGCCGCACCGCGGTGGTGAGCGGCGACACCAAGAAGGTGCAGAACATGGTGCGCTTCGCCAAGGACGCCGATGTGCTGGTGCATGAGGCGCTCAACCCGCAGATGGTCGAGATGCTCGCTGCGTCACTGGATCAGGCCGGGCACGCCCGCCAGGCGAAGATCACGCGGGATACGATCGACTATCACACCTCGCCGGTCGAGGCCGCGGGGATCGCCGACGAGGCGAATGTCAAGCTCCTCGTGCTGACGCATATCGTGCCGCCGCTGCCGAACGCGCTGATGCGGCACATGTTCTTGCGGGATGTGAAGGCGGCGCGCGGAAACGGCGATACCATGCTCGGGCGCGATTTGCTGATGATCTCGCTTCCTCCGGACTCGAAGGAGATCAAGACCACGTGCCTGAACTGACCGGCTAATGACGGTCTAGCGCGGAGGCGCGACGCGCAAGGAGAAGCCCTTCACTACGGCGTAAAGCGCGGGATGACGACGAGAGTTGCAGCACCGTCGACGATACCATGCCGCCGATCATCGGCACGGCGATGCGCTGCATCACCTCGGAGCCCGTGCCGTGGCTCCACATGATCGGCAGGAGACCCGCCATGATGGCGGCGACGGTCATCATCTTTGGCCGCACCCGCTCGACGGCGCCCTCCATGATCGCGGCGTAGAGATCGGCGCTGCGTGAAGGCGCGCCCTTCCGCCGCGCGCTGCTCCTTCAGCTCGGTCAGCGCGTTATCGAGATAGATCAGCATCACCACGCCGGTCTCGGCCGCCACGCCGGCGAGCGCGATGAAGCCGACGGCGACGGCGACTCACAGATTGAAGCCGAGCCACCACATCAGCCAGAAGCCGCCGACCAGCGCGAAGGGCACCGAGAGCATGACGATCAGCGTCTCGGTCATGCGCCGGAAGTTCAGGTAGAGCAGCAGGAAGATGATCAGCAGCGTCACCGGAACGACGATCTTCAGGCGCGCCTTGGCGCGTTCGCAGATATTCGAACTGGCCGCTCCAGGTGGCGTAATAGCCCGGCGGGAATTGCACCTCGCTCGCCACCGCCTTTTGCGCGTCGGCGACATAGCCGCCGAGATCGCGGTCGCGCATGTCGACAAAGATGTAGGTCGCGAGTTGCGCGTTCTCGGTGCGGATGCTTGACGGGCCTTGGGCCAGGCTGACCTTGGCGACTTCGCCGAGCGGCACCGTGCCGCCGTCCGGCAGTCGGGATCAGCACTTCGTTGGCGATGGCCTCCGGGTCGCTGCGGTAGTCGCGCGGGTAGCGGATGCTGACCGTGTAGCGCTCGCGGCCCTCGACCGTCGTCGTCACCGGCTCGGCGCCGAGCGCCATGGCGATCACGTCCTGCACGTCGCCGACCATCAGGCCGTAGCGGGCGAGCTGCGCCCGGTCGGGATCGATGTTCAGGTAGTAGCCGCCGATGGCGCGCTCGGCATAGGCGCTCGACGGTGCCCGGCACCTTGCGGATCACGGCTTCGATCTTGCGCGCGAGCTTCTCGATCTCGGCCAGATCCTTGCCGAACACCTTGACGCCGACCGGCGTGCGGATGCCGGTCGAGAGCATGTCGATGCGCGCCTTGATCGGCATGGTCCAGGCATTGGACACGCCGGGAAACTGAAGCGATTTGTCCATCTCGGCGATCGAGCTTGTCGATCGTCATGCCCGGGCGCCATTCGCTCTCGGGCTTCAGGTTGATCACCGTCTCGACCATCTCGGTCGGCGCCGGGTCGGTGGCGGTCGCGGCGCGGCCCGCCTTGCCCCAGACCGAGGCCACCTCGGGGAAGGACTTGATGATCTTGTCCTGCGTCTGCAGCAGCTCGGCAGCCTTGGTGACCGAAATGCCCGGCAGCGTGACCGGCATATAGAACAGCGTGCCCTCGTTGAGGTTCGGCATGAACTCGCTGCCGAGCTTGCGAGGCCGGCCAGAGGCTCACGCCAAGCACGACGAGCGCGATCAGGATGGTCGCTGCCTTGAACCTCAGCGCGAGCCGGATCACCGGCCGGTAGAGCCAGATCAAGAACCGGTTCACCGGGTTCTTGTGCTCGGGCATGATGCGGCCGCGCACGAACAGCATCATCAGCGCCGGCACCAGCAGGATCGAGAGCAGCGCCGCGGCCGCCATGGCGAAGGTCTTGGTGTAGGCGAGCGGCTTGAACAGCCGGCCTTCCTGCGCTTCCAGCGTGAAGATCGGCAGGAAGGAGACGGTGATGATGAGCAGGCTGAAGAAGAGCGCGGGGCCGACCTCGACCGCGGCCTCGATCAGCACCTCGCTGCGCGGCTTGCCCGGCGGCGCGCGCTCAAGCCGCTTGTGGGCGTTCTCGATCATGACGATGGCGGCGTCGACCATCGCGCCGATGGCGATGGCGATGCCGCCGAGGCTCATGATGTTGGAGCTGAGGCCCAACAGCCACATGCAGATATAGGCGATCAGAACGCCGAGCGGCAGCGTGATGATGGCGACGAGGGCGCTGCGCGCGTGCAGCAGGAAGACGACGCAGACGAGCGCGACGATCAGCGCTTTCCTCGATCAGCGTCCGCTTCAGCGTCTCGATGGCGCGATTGATCAGGTCCGGAGCGGTCGTAGACGGGCTCGATGCTCACGCCCTTCGGGCAGGCTCGGCGCGATTTCCGCGAGCCGGTCCTTCACGTGCTCGATGACCGACAGCGCATTCTCGCCGAAGCGCTGGAGCGCGATGCCGGAGACCACCTCCCCTTCGCCGTTCATCTCGGTGATGCCGCGCCGCTCGTCGGGCGTCAGCTCGACGCGCGCCACGTCCTTGAGCAGCACCGGCATGCCGCCGTCGTTCTTGACCACGATCTGCTCGAGGTCGGAGAGGCTCTTGATGTAGCCGCGCCCGCGCACGGCGAACTCGGTCTCGGAGACCTCGACCGTGCGGCCGCCGACATCCATGTTGCTGTCGCGGATCACGTCGCGAATCTTGGACAGCGGGATGCCGAGCGCCTGGAGCCGGCGCGGGTCGATCACGACGCTGTATTGCTTGACGAAGCCGCCGACGCTCGCGACTTCGGCCACGCCTTCGGCCTTGGCGAGGCCAAAGCGGAGCATACCAATCCTGGATGGTGCGCAGCTCGGCGAGGCTCTTCTGCGCGCCGCGCACGCACGTATTGATAGACCCAGCCGACGCCGGTGGCGTCCGGTCCGAGGCTTGGCGTGACGCCCGGCAGGCAGCCGGCGCGCGGCGGAGTTCAGGTATTCGAGCACGCGCGAGCGCGCCCAATAGATGTCGGTGCCATCCTCGAAGATGACGTAGACGAAGGAGACGCCGAAAAAGGAGAAGCCGCGCACCACGCGCGACTTCGGCACGGTCAGCATCGCGGTGGTCAGCGGATAGGTGACCTGGTCCTCGACCACCTGCGGCGCCTGGCCCGGAAACTCGGTGTAGACGATGACCTGCGCGTCGGAGAGGTCGGGGATGGCGTCGAGCGGCACTCGCGAGACGGCGTAGATGCCGGCCAACGTCACGAAGATGGTCGCGAGCCCGACCAGAAAGACGTTGCGGGCCGACCAGCGGATGAGCGCGGCGATCATTGCGGCGCCTCCTGCTGGCTGAAGGTCTGCAACGCGGCCTTGCAGATTGCTTTCGGCGTCGATGAGGAAAGTGGCGGAGGTGACGACCTCCTCGCCGGCGCTCAAGCCCTCCGGTGATCTCGGCATAGCCCTCGCCGCGGCGGCCGAGCTTCACCTCGCGCGGCTCGAAGCGGCCGTCGCCCTTGGCGACCAGCACGACCTGGCGCGTGCCGCTGTCGATGACGGCGCTGTCCGGAACGGCCGTTATCGGCGGCGTCGCCCTCGCCGGCATGGAACACCACATCGGCGTACATTCCGGGCTTCATCTCGCCCGTCGGGGTTCGGCAGCTCGATGCGGACCGAGACCGTGCGCGTCTCCGGCTTCATCATCTCCGGATAGATGAAGGCCACCACGCCTTCATGCGGCTCGGTGGCAAATGCTCGCAGCGTCACGGTGGCGCGCATGCCCGACCTTGATCTCGCCGATATCGGCTTCGGCCACTTCGGCGATCACCCAGACACGAGAGTGGTCGGCAATGCGGAACAGCTCATCTCCCGCCGCGACGCGCTGGCCCTCGATTACCTTCTTTTCGACGATGTCGCCGGTCGCGGGCGATGCCCAATCGATCGTCCGCGGGTTGGTCATGGTCGTGCGCACCTCGTCGATGCGGCTGTCGCGGAACATCGAGATTGCGCAAGCTTCTGCATGGCGCCTTCGAGACTCCTGTCCGCCTCGAGACTTCGACGATCGTGCCTTGCGCGCGCACGGCCACCATGAGGTCGGCCTGCGCGAGTTGAATTTGCGGGCTGTAGAAGCGGAACAGCGGCTCGCCCTTCTTGACGTGCTGCCCGGTCTTGTTGACGAACAGCTCCTCGATGTAGCCGTCCGAGCGCACGCGTCACGACTGATAAGGAGCGATTCGTCGTGCTGCACGGTGCCGACCCCGCGCACGGTGCGGGAGATGGGCCGGGCCTCGACCTTCTCCGTCCGCACGCCAGATGCGCTGGATCTTGTCGAGGCTGACCTTGACCGTGTTCGGGTCGTCCTGCTCGTCCGCATAGACCGGGATGTAGTCCATGCCCATGGAGTCCTTCTTCGGCACCGGCGAGGTGTCGGGAAGCCCCATGGGATTGCGGTAATAGAGAATCGTCCGCTCGCCCTTGGCAGGCTGAGATTGCTCGGCCGCAGCCGGCGTGGCGACCGGCTCGGGACGATGCGCGTACCAATAGCTCCCGGCAGCGCCGGCGGCGATGCCGGCAACCAATATGATCAGACTGTTCAGACGCCTCATGGCGCGTCTCCGAATCCTCGTTGACGGACCCCTGCCTGGAATGGCGGAGGAATGGCGCGTGTCGCTATGGCGCGAGCGGACGCTCACGCATGGCAACACGGCTTCAGTCGAGGATTTAGACGCGGGGAGGAGGCGATGGAGGATTGAGTGAGCGCGAGCTCGCGTTGTCGGTCGTCGAAGGTCGCCTTATGCGCGGGCGACGGGCTGAGCGACAATTCCGGACGGCGTCGGCGTGACCGCCGAGAAGCTCGAGCATTTCAGCGTGCAACCGGCGAAATCCGCACAGTCGCCCTTCGCCTGCTTGTCGCAATGATCCATCTTCGCGGCAGCAGTCCGACTGCGCTGCGACCGACAGCCCGTCCGGCGAAGGACGTGGGCCTTGGCTCCGGCCACCGGCAGCAAGGCCAGCGAAAGGGCCATGCAAGGCTATCAGAATGGCTCGGACGATGCTCATGGCTCTACAGCACTTATCCGCCCCTCTCCCTACCCCCGTCAAGTGACAGAGCCGTGAGGTTAACGCCGCCTTGAAGCGGAGATTGCCCAAGTCCTGAATGGCTTAGCGGGCGGGGAGCAGGTGCTCGGTCAGATCGTGGTCGGGGACCTTGGTCAGGTCCTTTTGCAGATCGCTGACCACCAACTCGGCAATCGGCTTGCGAGAGCTTCTTCTTGAGCTCGGTCAGCACCCCAGGCGGGGCAACCAGCACCAGACTGTCGAATTGATGGCGGCCATGCTCGGCCTCGATCTCCTCGGCCACGAGCGCGATGAAATCCTCCTTGGCGGCTTCATGCAGATCGCGACGCGGCTCGACGGCGTGACGCGCCGAGTTTGCGCTCTCCTTCACCCGCGCCGGGCGATCCAGCCCGAGGTCGCGGGAGCGCTTATGCATCTCCGCCGCGACGAAGCTCAACACCGTCCTGTAGGCGCCCGCTTCGTCGCGCTCGACGAAACGCGCCCTGCCGCCGTCGGCGATGACGTACCAAATCCGTGCGTGCTTCATGGGTTTAGCTTCCTGGCCTCCGCAACACATACATTCAGTGGATCAGGCTCGGCTCACAACCAATGCCCGGCTGGGATCCTATCCCGACTTACGCATACTGAGAATGTAGACGGCAAGGTCGGCAAGCTCGCTCTGGGTAAGCGGAATGGTCGGCATCGGGTGTTTGGGCAGCATGATATGCGCCATGATGGCACCCGCGGTCTGTCCCTCTCTGTTGGCGATCTCATTGAAGCTCGGAACGTCCGCATTGGCTTGTTGCTGCTGATTGTCGACCAAATGACAGTTCGAGCAGAGCTGCTGCGCCAGCTCCTTACCGTGGAAGGGATCCGGTCGGTTCGTCACAGGTCCGGCAAACGCCAACCCTCCCCCGAGGAGCAAAGCCACGCCAAGCGTGAGAGCGGTGCGCAAATCCATGGGGAAAACCTCGTTTCTCGCGGGACATATGGCCGCCCTTTATAGCCGCTCTCAATACTATATGTATCGAGCCGCTTGTTATATGTGTCGAGACGCTCGGGTCGCGCCGGGCAGAGGAAGGGAAATCAGGCGCCCATGGCCTTGAGCGCGGCCGCGTCGAGCAGGTGCACGCGCCTGGCCGATTCGAGCCTGACCATGCCCATTTCCTTGAGCTCGGCGAACATGCGGGACACGGTCTCAAGCGTGAGCCCGAGATAGTCGGCGATGTCGTGGCGCGGCATGGCAAGGTCGAGCACGCCTTTCGAGCCCGTGCGGGCATCCATCTCCAAGAGAAACGCGGTCAAGCGCTCGAGCGCACTCTTGCGGCCGAGCAGGAGGAGGAGGTCCTGGGTATGCCTAAGCCCAAGCACGGTCAGGTTCAGAAGCTCGCGCACGAAACTCGCCGACTGCTTGCCCGCGCTCAGCACGCCATCCCACTTGAAGGCGATGACCTTGGTGGGCACAACGGCTTCGGCCGATGCGTGATGGACGTCCTCGGCCTCGAAGCCGAACATCTCGCCCGGCAGATGGAAGGCGCTGATCTGGCGGCGCCCGTCGGGCAGGAGCTTGGAGACGCGGACGACGCCCGAGACCACCTTGTAGACATAGCCCGAGGTCTCGCCCTCGGCGTAAATCTCGGCGTTCCGCCCGAAGCTCATGGGGACGCCGGCAGGGGTCAGGGCATCTGACGGCGCAGGCTTGCGGCTCGCAGGAAACACGAAGGGGGATTGAAGATGAGGCGTTTGGGTAGCGGCGCTCTGCGTCAGCATCAGGGGATCCTCCCGGAGAGTGGGCTTGTCTGACGCAAATCAGTACGCCGCGCTCCGCGACGCGGATATTCGTGTCGGCTCCTTAAGGGAAAATACGGAGTTGCGCCGGCAAGAGCCCGGGAAAGGCTGACGATCCCCTCAAGAGGGCCGATGCGCAGGACCACCCGACGGCATTTTTCTTAAAACCGTCCTGATCGCGTCGAACAGCACCCCTCCGAGCAGCGGCTTTTCGACCACACTGGTTACGCCGGCTTTCTCGGCAGAGGCGACCACGCGTTCAGTCTTGTGTCCCACCATCAGGACGACGGGGATGCCAAATGTGGCAAATCGGCGATCGCCCTTGCCGTCAACCATCCGCGCGAACACGTCCTGATCGAGGACAAGACAGCTGGGCGCTTCGTTCGCAGCCATGGCGCCGAGCAGGGAGTGCTCGTCGCAAAGCTTCACCTCGAAGCCCTCAAGCTCCAGCGAGAAGCGCAAGGAGTTGGCCAGGACTCCATCGCCTACGGCGATGAGGATGGTTGCGGCTTCGGCCAAATCGAACTCCTTCAAGCGCATTTCGCTCGTCTCGGTCCTCTCCAGGATTTCGCCAAACTACCCAAGGCGGAGACAAGCCGCATTGAGCTAAGTCAATCGGCGTAATCGGCAATTCGGGAGTTGCCCACTTACTTGGAGGTGCGTCGGGTCGGCGTGACCTTCGCGAGAATGGCCATCCTGATGAGCTCGGACAGGCTTCTTGCCTCCATCTTGGTCATCAGATTGGCGCGGTAGACCTCGACCGTGCGGGGGCTGATGCCGAGATCGTAGGCGATGGTTTTGTTGGGGTGTCCGGCGATCAGGCCCTCGAGCACCTGCCGCTCACGCTCCGATAACGAGGCGAGCCTCGCCGCGATGGCCGCGGTATCCCCGCCCTCCCCGCCGCGTTCGAGGGCGGCTTTAACGGCGGTCAGGATCGCCTCTTGGTCGAACGGCTTCTCGATGAAATCGACGGCGCCGGCCTTCATCGCCTCAACCGCCAGAGCCACGTCGCCATGGCCGGTGATGACGATGGCGGGAAGGCCGCAAGCCTTAGCCCTCAGCTGGTGGAGCAGCTCGAGTCCGGTCATGTCGGGCATGCGCATGTCGGTGATCAGGCAGCCGCCCTTAACGCTCGCGAGGCCGGCAAGAAACGCCGTCGCCGAATCGTAGAGGCGCACCGCAAGGCCCGTCGAGCTCAACAGGAAGGCGAGCGATTGCCGTACGGCCTCGTCGTCATCGACGATATGAACGATGCGGTTATCCTGCATCGGAAGCGCTTGCCTCGGTCGCCGATTGCAAGGTGAAGCGGAACACGGTTCCGCCGCCAGGGTTGGGTTCGGCCCACATCTCTCCGCCATGCGCCTCGATGATGCGCTTAGAGATCGATAGGCCCACCCCCATACCCGCGGGCTTGGTCGTCACGAAGGGCTGAAATAACCGCTCCGCTATCTCCTCAGCGAGGCCGCTGCCGGTGTCCCCCACGCTGACCACCACCTTCTCCTGGTCCGGCGCCGACGTCGTCACCAGCAATTCCTTCCGATCGCAGCCGTGCATGGCCTCGATGGCGTTGCGCATGAGATTGAGCAGCACCTGCTGGATCTGAACCTTCTCCACCAGCACCGCGTCGGTGTGGCTGGCGAAGCGGAACAGGGTCTTGACCCCTTCGTCCTTGGCCCCGACGAGCGCAAGCGCACTCGCTTCTTCGACCAGCTTGCTGATGTTCTCGGGGCGCTTCTCGGTTTCCCCGCGCGCCACGAATTCGCGAAGTTGACGGATGATATGGCCGGCGCGGAGCGTCTGCTTGGTGGTCTCGGCGAGGGCGTCGCGGATCTTGGGCGCATTGGGATGCTCTATCGGCTCGAGCAGCCGGTTGCACCCTTGCAGGTAATTGGAGATCGCCGACAGAGGCTGGTTGATCTCATGCGCCAAGGTCGAGGCCATCTCGCCCATGGCGGTCAGCCGCGACAGGCGGGCAAGCTCGGTCTGCAGCTCATGAAGCTGATGCTCGGTCTCCTGCCGCTCGGTGAGGTCGCGGATGAAGCCGGTGAAGAAGCGGCGTTCGCCTGACCGCATCTCGCCGACTTCGAGCTTCATGGGGAAGGTCGAGCCGTCCTTGCGCTGGCCGGTGACGACCCGGTCGATGCCGATGATCCGCTTCTCGCCGGTAGTGAGATAGCGGGAAATGTAGCGGTCATGCTCCTCGCGATAAGGCGAGGGCATCAGCATGCTGACGTTGTGACCGATGACGGCAGACTCCTCGATAGCCGAACAGGCGTTCGGCTGCGGCATTGAAGGATTGAATCGTCCCCTTCTCGCAGATCACCACGGTCGCGTCGGGGACGGTATCGAGGATCGAGCGCAGATGCGCCTCTCGCGCCAACAAGTCCTGTGCCTTATCGAGATCGCGAACCCGCGCGCGGCGAAGCTGCTCGCCGAACCAGGAGATGCCGCCGCCGACGACAGCGAAGATGACCGCCTCAAGCAACGCTGGTTGGGTCAGATTCCCGCCGCCGACGAGCAAGATGCCCAAGGCGACGCTGAGAGCCGTAGCAAGAAGGCCTGGACCGAGGCCACCGAACCCGGCCGCAAACAAGACGGCCGGGACGAAGATGATGAAAGAGCCGCGGTCCTCCAGCCAGGGGTGCAGCCCCCAGGCTAGCAGGAGCAGGACCCAAACGGCCGCCGCCGCAGCCCAATAATGGGTGCGCGAGGTCGTGGGATCGAGGAGGGCTCCAAAAAAGCGCTCTACGCGACCTTCTTCAGAGCGCGTCGCAACCGGGCCATGCATGACGAATTCTAGCCGTTCCCCAATCTTTGCGGAACACGAGCCTCCGTCAGGAGGATTTCTACGGTCCGGTAAACCAGCGGTTGAGCTGTATCAAGGCCCAGCCGCGCGACAAGGCTCATTTATAGCTTGCAACCGCCGAAATATGCGCTGTGAACGGAGGGTCCGTCTATGGCAAGCATCAATCCAAACAAAGCCGGGCTCGCCGTGGGCGCCCTATATGGCGCCTGGCATCTGACCTGGTCCGTGCTGGTGGCGCTCGGCCTAGCGCAGCCCCTGATCGACTTTCTCTTCTGGATTCATTTTATCAAGCCGGTCTACGTCATCGAGCCGTTCGAGATCGTGCGGGCAGTGATCCTGATCGCCGTCACGGCCGGCATCGGCTATATCATCGGCCTCGTCTTCGCCCTGTTGTGGAACCGCCTTCACCGCTAGAGTGAACGCGCTCACGTCCCGGCAGAGTCTCCCGCGAAAAACGGCTTGGCCTGGGCCCAATTATGGGGCCGCACGATGATGTGGTTGTTCACGGAAAACACGCCCGGCGCGTTCTCCGCCGCCACGCCGGCCGCATTCTTCTCTTCGGCCGCATTGGCGATACCCCACAAATCGACAACGCCGTCATGCACGGTGACATTGAAAAGCCAAGGCCGCCACGGCGCCCCGCTCAACCGCGCGAGAATCTCCTCGCGGATCTCGGCATCCTTGCCCGCCTGTCGTACCGGGGTCTCGACCTTAAGTCCTGCGAGGGCCTGGAGCAGATTGGCGCGGGCGACAATGCCGACGAGCTTGCCATGATCGAGGATGGGCACGCGCTTGATCCCATGCTTCTCCAGCAAGAGGGCGATCACATTGATGGGCGTGTCCGGCGTCGCCGTGATCAGCTTGCGGGTCATCACCTCAGAGACTTTGCGCCCATGGGCCTTGACATAGTCGGAAGCCAAGTTGCGGTTTGCAGTCAGTAGCTCGAGCCACCAGGACCGCTCCCGCTCGGTGCCGAGCTCGGACCGCCGCATCAGATCGCCTTCGCTGACGATGCCGACAAGCTTGCCGGAGCGGTCGAGAACGGGAAGCGCGCTGATGCGATTGCCGAGCATCAGCTCCGCCGCGTCCTGGGCGGTTGCGTCCTCGGCAATGGTGACGACATTGGTGGTCATGAGATCGGCGGCCTTCATCGCTCCGGACCTCCTCTATTGGCGGCGAACTCTCCGACAGCGCGCCGATTTGCGCCTTGATCCGCCTCAACGTGTTCCAGCCTTCTTAGGGCTTGCTTGATCTCAGTCAACGCGCAAAGACGCCTTGACGGGCAACCCTTTAGACTGCCAATGCCTGGGACGAAAGCGGGCTAAGGAGAGAATGAGATGGCCGCGAAAGACGCCGAAATGCCGACCCACCATGCCCTGAGCGAGGAGATCGTGGAGATCGCCAAGCATCTTCAAACCTTACGCAAGGATATCGAAGGCCTTACCGGCTCGATCGCGCGCGCGGGCGGGCATCAAGCCGAGCGCGTGCAGGACGTGGCCAGCGAAGCCGTGACAGCGCTCGAAACGGCCGTCAGGCGCAACCCGGCGTCGGCCCTTGGCATCGCGCTCGGGATCGGCTTCCTCGTCGGTATCGTGTTGCGGCGCTAGCTCAATTAAAGGCCGGAGGCGGAAGACCATGCTGACCCACGAGGACGTGCTGCATTTGTGCGGTGAGCTTCCGGACTGGAAGATCGCGAAAATCATCGCCAGCGAAGCGAGCTATCAGGAACTCGAGACCGCGGTCGTCTGGGCGCAAGGCGAGGACCCCGGGCCCGACCACCACCCGCTCGAAGGCAAGGTGGCTTATCTTCACGAGATCATCACGGCGGGCGAGGAGCCGGAGGAACGCGGGCGCGGGCGCGGCTAGCGTGTTGCACCGCTCCCGCGCTAATGCACCATCAGCACGGGTACGGCGGTGTGGTGCAGCACGTGGTGGGTCGCTCCGCCGAACACCCACTCGCGCCAGCGCCAACGGCCATAAGCGCCCATGACGAGCAGAACGCCCTTGCCCATGGCCGCCTCGAGAAGGACCTCGCCGGCCTCGCGGGACTCCGCGACGAGCGTCACAAGCTCTACGCGGAGCCCGGCCTTGCGCAGATAGTCCGCCATGGCCGTGCCGCTCTCGTCCTGCCCGCTTTCCGTGACGCTCACGAGTTTGATCCGCTTGGCCTTGGCCAGGAAGGGTTGCGCCGCCGCAACCGCCCTCACCGCTTCCACGCTCTCCTTCCAGGCGATGACCACCGTCTCGCCGATCGGCCCTTCCGCGCCCTTGGGCATCACGAGAACTGGCCGTCCCGAATGGAACAGGGCGGCGTCGCGCGCGCTCTCCCAGAATCCGTCCGCTTGAGCGGCGATACTCGGCAGAACCGTCACGTCGGAGACTTTCGCGCGCATAGAAACGGCTGGCGCGACAAGATCCTCGATCGATATGAGATCGGCGTGCGCCTTGGGGTGGCTTCGCGCGGCCTTGGCGAACCATTTCCGCGCTTGGCGCTTCTCCAAGGCTACTTGCTTCTTGCCGACATCGATCAACTCCTCGAAGTAGAAGGGGCTAAGCTCAGTCGAATAAGGCAGGCGCGCGGCCGGCGGGGGACAAGGCTGTAAGACTTCAAGCTCGGCGCCGAAGCGCTCGGCGAGGCCGAAGGCCGCAGCGGCACAAGCCTCGATTGTGCCGTGCTGGGTGATAGGCAGAAGGATTCTGACAAGCTTCATGATGATGCCACCGCCTCGGCGCAAAGGGCTATCTCTGGTCCGCGTCCCGGCCCTTGAGGCTCAGCATATAGGCGATGACGTTCAGCATATCCTGTTTCTCGATGATGATGTTGGGCATGGTCGGGTGCGAGGTCTCCATCCACACTCTGAGCGCGGTGCCGGTGATGCCGGGCCGGTCGGCCACCTCCCTGAAGCGAGTCGCCTTGGGCAGCGGCGATTTCTCGGCGGAGATGCCGTGACAAACCGAGCAAATCTCCTTGGCGTATTCGAATCCGGCTTGCGGGTCGCCCACGTCCTCGGCGGCACGCGCGCTCGTAGCTACGGCAAGGGCAACGCTCAAGAGTAGAAGTCGCATGGCCGAACTCTTTCCTCGAAATATGCCAGTCCCCGCTATCCGCTTCCAATAGGGACTTCAGCGGCGCGTCTCGGCCTTGATGCCGGTCAAAACCGGGGGCGGGCGACGCCGTTTTATTTTTGACCCACCTCAATGAACGTTTACCCACTTCGCGCATTCTGAGCATGATGGGGGCGTGAGGCGTGAACAACAGGAGGTTTGTCATGAAGGTCAAGGACATGATGCACAAAGGCGCCGAATATGTCGCGCCGAACGCCAAAATTCAGGTGATCGCCAAGAAGATGCGCGACTACGATGTCGGCGCCATCCCGGTGTGCGAGGGCGGCAAGACCATCGGCATGGTTACGGACCGCGATATCGCCGTCCGGGCGCTTGCCAACGGCAAGGACCTCTCTAAGCTCGAGGCGAAGGACGTGATGAGCAAGGACGTCATTTTCTGCCGCGACAGCGAAGAGGCCGAGGACGCCCTTCGCATCATGGAGGATAACAAAATCCGCAGGCTTCCTGTACTGAACGAAGCCAAGAAGCTCGTCGGCATGGTGAGCCTCGGCGACATCTCGCATGCGTTGTCGCGGGACCTCACGGGCGAGGTGACCAAGGCCGTCTCGGCCCATCACGTTTAGTGCAGAAAGCGAAGTTAGGTCGCGCGATGCAAATACCGTTGCAAATCAGCTTCCGGAACATGGACCCCTCCCCCGCCGTCGAAGAGCGCATCCGCAAGAAGGCGGCGAAGCTCGAGCGCTTCCACGACCGCATCATCGGCTGCATCGTGGTGGTCGAGGCGCCCCACCGCCATCACCACAAGGGCAAGCTCTACAACGTGCGCGTCGATATCAGCGTGCCGGGCAAGGATGTTGTGGTCGACCGGGCCAAGCCCCTCGATCACGCCCATGAAGACGTCTATGTCGCCATCCGCGACGCCTTCGACGCCGCGGCCCGCCGCTTGGAGGATCAGGCCCGGAAGATGCGCGGCAGCGTCAAGAGCCATGCGGCGCCTCCGCACGGCAAGATCGCGAGCCTGTTCGGCGACTATGGCTTTATCACAACGGCCGACGGCGATGAGGTCTACTTCCACCAAAACAGCGTGGTCGGGGCCAACTTCGATACGCTCGAGGTCGGCAACGAGGTGACCCTCGTGGTCGCCGAGGAAGAAGGCGTCCAGGGACTACAGGCGAGCACGGTCAAGCCGATCGGCAAGCACCATATCGTCGAGTAGCGTTACCCTTTCCAGAAGGGCTTGGTCTGGGCAAATCGCGCGAAGGCTTGCTCGGCCTTGAGCATGAGCGTCTCGGCTTGGGTGCCGGGCGCCGCGAGGCGGGTGGCGGGCGCGGATTTTTCCGCTTCCTTGGCGTCACCCTCAAGGCCGTCGGCAATCAGCGCATGGCGCGTCGCGAGATCGTTGAGCCCGCCGAGAGCGTCCTGCAAGTCCCTGAGCGCCGAGAGCGACTCCAGCCTGCACTTGGCGCCCGTCTCGCCGGGGAACGTGCCGGCGAAGAACTCGGTCGCGTAGCGGAGCCGCTTGGCGCGGATGCGTAGGCGGTGCCTTTGGCGCACGCTGCGATGGCGGAGATCGGCCCCCTTGCGCTTGATCCTCTTGCGGAGCCTGGCAAGCTTCTTCTTGGCGTGCTCGGCTACGGCGCGGGTCCGCAGCGCCTTCCGTTCCTTATCGTCATCGACCGCCCATGGGCCGCTCTCGACCCACTCGGCAAGATCGAGCATGGCGGTGCGGAAACGGCCGGACCGCACCGCGCCCGCGGCGCTGGCATAGGCCATGGCGCGCATTCCCTCGAAATCGCGATGGGTCGCGGCAATCCCTTCATCCTCGGGATGGCTGGCTCTCAACGGGGCGAGCACATCCGCGGCAAAGACATCGAGATCGCGCGCAGGCCCAAGCTCCCGCGTGATCCATTTGAGCTCGGCCTTGATCTTCTCCAGCTCCTCGTCGCCGACGACATCGGCAAAGATGGCGATGGCGGCGCGCAGACGCCTGAGCCCGATACGCATCTGGTGCAGGGCCTCGGCTTGGCCGGCGCACATCGCAGGCTCATTGGCGATGATCTGCCTGAGGCAGCTGAGAGCGATGGCGCGGAACGCTTCGCCCGCCGTCATCTCGGGGGCGATGTCGATTTCCACGGCCCTCTCGGCCTTGAGCGCCCCATCCTGGAGGAGCTCGAAGCCGCGCTCAGCCTTGGTCTTCACCTCCAGCCTGAGAGGCACCGTCTCGGCAAGGACACGCGCCAGGCGAAACAGCTCCTTGGTCTCCCCGCGCTTGAGTTCGAGCTCCAATTCGCAAATCGGGCGCGTGTGGGTCCGGGTGGCGATCTCGCCTCGATCGATGGCGACTTCGATCTCGGAGCCGTTGCGGCCGATCCGGTAGACGGTGCGCCTGATGCGCGTCTCGAACATCGGCTGCAACGAGGCGCGGACCTTGGGCGTCAGCAGCGGCTGAAGCGCAGTCCCCTGCGCGCCGTCGAGATCGGGCATGCGCCCGGAAATCTCCCGCTCCCATTCGAAGCGCTCGAGAAGCTCGGTCTTGCTCTTGGCGGACTTGACGGTCTGCACATAGCGGCCGCCGATCTCGCGAATGCGGAGATAGACGCCCGCCTGGTGAAGCGCGCAATCGGGCGTGTCGAAATAGGTGGAGACGAGCTTCTGCTCCTCGGGCGGGACGAGGCTTGCTTCGAGCGCGGGATGGGAGGCGATTTGCGCGGCATCGGAAGGATCGAACGCGAGCTTGAGCTCCACTTCTGTCGCTGGGCGCGCAGAGTCACGAGCGGCGACCATAACTACTCCCGTTGCTCGGTTCACGCCTTCAAGCACGCGGGGCCGACAGAGCCTATATCTCACTGTCACAATCAAGCCTGTTCTCGTGCGGAGCCGCGCGTCGAGCATGCGCGACGCGCGACGCGCCGGCGATCCTCAGAGGCGACAGCCAGCGGCTCCGGCGCCTCACTGCCGAAGAGTGGTCATCACGAGCGACGCGGCCTCGACGTCATCGTCAGCGCAGCGTCGATGGCCACTGCTTTTCTGGCTGGATTTCAGGCTCTTAGCTTGACCGTGAAGGGGTTCGGCGAGATCGGCGGAAAGCCTGCGTCTTGCGGTTCTCACCACAGCCTCGACCTCGGCCAGCGGACTGGCGTCGTCGGGCCCCAACAGCTCGACGCGATTGCGGCCGGCACGCTTGGCCACATAGAGAGCGGCATCGGCCCGGCGGAACAGCGCGTTGAGGTCGCCGGCGACACCGACGTCCGACGCGGCGCCGACGCTAACCGTGGCGCCGACCGGCAAGCCGTCGACAAAAGCGGCGGAATTGGCGAAGGCATGGCGCACGGCTTCGCCCGCGCATGCCGCCTCCAGCGGATCGGCGCCCGGCAAGATGGCTGCAAATTCCTCGCCGCCGAGGCGGGCGACGATGCTCGGTCCGTTGAGATGCGCTTGAGCCGTGATGGCGAACAGCTTAAGCACGCGATCGCCCAAGGCATGGCCAAAGCGGTCGTTGGTCTGTTTGAAATGATCGAGATCGAAAATGAGCACTGCGATCGCGTCGGCCTTCAGCTGGCGGTTCTGTCCGATCGCGTCGGCGGCCTCGAACAAGGCGCGCCGGTTAGGAAGCCCCGTCAACGCGTCGGTCAAGGCCTCGATGCGCTGCTCCAATTCCCGGCGCTCTTTCGCCATGGAAAGCACGATGAAGGCCAAGGCGATGCGGAGAAGCAGGGTGAGGAGAATGACCGTCGGGAACCAGACGCTTGCGAACACCCATTGCGCTTCATTGATCGGCATGGCGACGTTGAGCGGCAGCCAGGATAGATAGCCAAGACCGGCAACGACGAGGAGGATCACGGCGGGCCGGCGCGACGGCAGCTGCTCGCCGCTCGCGCGCGACAGCGCGAACGCCGCGGCGAAATTGTACACCGCCAGGATGGTGCAGAGACCACCGAGCCGCTGGCCGAAGGAGTCCAGATAGCCGGAATGCACGGCGAGCAGAAATCCGACCGGTCCCAGGAGAATCCAGAGGAGCCTCGCGCGGCCCTGGACAAATTCCCGGGCCGCCTTCCATTTGAGGGCGTCGGAGAGAATGATCGTCGCCATGCCGAGATTGAGGAAGTCGGCGCGCGCGGCCGTCATGGCCACGCCCGCACTCATGAGAAGTAGCGCAAGCCCCCACCAGCCGACGAATGGGCTTTCGCGCTCACGCGCCCAGGTAAACAACAGAACGCCGCCGAGGATGGCGGTCACCGTGACATTCACGGCCGACATCGTCTGCATGTCGAGATGCATGGGCTCCCCGCTAGCGATCAAGACGCCAACTTTCGCTGACCCTAAGAGAGGCTTCATCACAACGAGCTTTATCGATCGGCTGGAATTTCAGTGAAATTTGAGGGAATGGCATCAAATCCGGCCGTAGAGCCGAATAATAGTTGGCTACGATCGGCGCGGTCCGGCAAAGGCGGCCGCGAATATAATCTTGGGCGACGAGGTATCAGATTAATCTTCGGTAACGTACGCGGGGCCGATTTCCTGAGGATTCTTGAGCCGACGGGGCTCCTAGCGTGCCAGGGGCTCCTCGACTAAGATTGGCCTCGTCTCACCCCAGGGTGGGGGCGACCCAATGGGGCAAAGAACAATACACTCCGTGGTCGCTTGCGCGGCGTCGTAGTCGGAGGAAAATGCAAATGAAGCCTCTTAGTTATATCGCCGTTTCGGCGGCGGTGGTCGCTCTCAGCACTCTCGCGGTTCATGCTGAAATGCCGACGGCGATCGGCGAAGGCGAAGGCGAGGTCGATATCGTCGCCTGGCCCGGATATATCGAGCGCGGCGAGACCGACAAGAATTACGATTGGGTGACGAGCTTCGAGAAAGCGACCGGCTGCAAGGTCAACGTCAAGACGGCCGCCACATCGGACGAGATGGTCACGCTCATGAATCAGGGCGGCTTCGATCTCGTCACGGCCTCAGGCGATGCCTCGTTGCGTTTGGTGGCCGGCAAGAAGGTGCAGCCGGTCAACGTCGACCTCGTTCCGAGCTGGAAGACGGTGGACGAGCGGCTGCAGAACGCGCCCTGGCACACTGTCGATGGCGTCCACTACGGCGTTCCGTTCCAGTGGGGTCCCAACGTGCTCGCCTACAATACTGACGTCTTCAAGGAGGCGCCCAAGAGCTGGTCGGTGGTGTTCGAGGAGCAGAATCTCCCCGACGGCAAGAGCAACAAGGGCCGCGTTCAGGCCTATGACGGGCCGATCTACATCGCCGACGCAGCCGTCTACCTCATGAAAAACAAACCCGAGCTCGGCATCAAGAACCCCTACGAGCTCAACCCGGACCAGTACGCGGCGGTTGTTGCACTTCTGCAAGCGCAACGCGCGCTCATCGGCCGCTATTGGCACGATGCCATGGTGCAGGTCGACGATTTCAAGAACGAGGGCGTCGTTGCCTCCTCCTCCTGGCCGTTCCAGGTCAATCTCCTGAGCGCGGACAAGAAGCCCGTCGCTTCGACCATTCCTGTAGAGGGTGCCACGGGTTGGGCCGACACCACCATGATGCATGCGGAGGCCAAGCATCCGAACTGCGCCTACAAGTGGCTCGAGCATTCTCTCAGCCCCAAGCTGCAAGGCGACCTCGCATCCTGGTTCGGTTCGGTTCCGTCGGTCCCCGCCGCCTGCAAGGGCAATGAGCTGCTGACGGACACGGGCTGCGCGACCAACGGCTTCGACAACTTCGAGGAAATCTGGTTCTGGCGCACGCCGACCGCAAAGTGCGAAAAGGAGGGCGCGTGCGTACCGTACTCGCAGTGGGCGAAGGATTACATCGCCATCCTCGGCAGGTAGCCCGACCATTGGGGAGCGGCCCGGTCCATAGCGGCCGGGCCGCCACCGTCGCAGCCTCTCCATGACGCCAGCGGTCCGCTTCCAGAACGCCTCGCGCCGCTTCGGTTCGGTCCGGGCTGTCGACGGCATCACCCTCGACATCGTGGAGGGCGAATTCTTCGCCATGCTGGGCCCTTCGGGCTCGGGCAAGACGACCTGCTTGCGCCTCATCGCCGGCTTCGAGCAGCCTGACGAGGGGCACATCGAGATCTTCGGTGAAACCGCCGAAGGGGTGCCGCCCTACAAACGCAACGTCAACACCGTGTTCCAAGACTACGCCCTCTTTCCCCACATGACGGTCGGCGAGAATGTCGCCTACGGCCTCAGGATCAAGGGTGTTGCCCGGGCCGACCGCGAGGCCAAGGCACGAGACGCCCTCGCCATGGTCAAGCTCGCTGGATACGAGGATCGCCGTCCGGCGCAGCTTTCAGGCGGTCAGCGCCAGCGCGTCGCTCTCTCGCGCGCGCTCGTGAACGGACCCAAGGTGCTGCTCCTCGACGAACCGCTCGGAGCGCTGGACCTCAAGCTCAGAGAACAGATGCAGGAGGAGCTGAAGACGCTGCAGAAAGAACTCGGCATCACGTTCGTCTTCGTCACCCATGACCAGGGCGAAGCGCTGTCGATGGCCAATCGCGTCGCCGTTTTCAACGAAGGCAGGATCATCCAGGTCGGCTCGCCCGCCGATGTCTACGAGCGGCCCCAGTCGCGCTTCGTCGCCGACTTTGTAGGATCATCGAATGTGCTTTCCCCCGCCTTCGCCTCCGGCCATGGCGGTGCGGCCAAGTGGACGAGCCTCCGACCTGAGAAGATCGGCGTCTTCCCGTCGGGCACGCCGGTACCGGAGGGGCACGCCCACACTGACGGCGAGATCAAGATGATCAGCTATCAAGGCGCGGTCACCCGGCTCAGCGTGGAGGCCCAGGACGTGCGGATCACCGCTGAGGTGCCAGCCGGCGCGGCACCCTTCAAACAGGACGACAGCGTGCGACTCATTTGGCCCAAGTCGGCCATGGTCACCATGGAGGACGGCGCGTGAGTCACGCGGCGACAGCCGAAGAGGAAGGCGGAGTCCTCGACAGGATTTCCGATGTCTTCTTTACGCGCCCCAAGCTTCTCACGCTGCTTCTTTTGCTGCCGCCGCTCCTGTGGATCGGCATTGTCTATGCCGGCTCGCTGTTCGCTCTTCTGCTGCAGAGCTTCTATTCGCTCGACGACTACTCGGGGCTCATCGTCCACGAGTTCACGCTCTCGACCTATGCGCAGCTCCTGGAGGAGGCCAACCTCCAGATCATTCTTCGCACGGTGACGATGTCGGCGCTTGTAACGCTCGCTTGCTCGGTCATCGCATTTCCGATCGCCTACTACGCGGCGCGATATGCACGCGGCTGGACCAAGGCGCTGTTCTATCTCGCGGTGATGATGCCGCTGTGGTCGAGCTATCTCGTCAAGATCTACGCCTGGAAGCTCATCTTGGCCAAGGAAGGCATCGTGACCTGGCTGGCGAAGGGCCTGCATCTTTCATGGCTGCTCGACGGAATTCTGGCATTGCCGGTGATCGGCGGCCCGTCGTTGTCGTTCAGCTACATTGGCACGTTCCTGGTCTTCGTCTACATCTGGATTCCCTACATGATCCTGCCGATCCAAGCGGCGCTGGAGCGTGTGCCCGCCAACTACATCGAAGCATCCGCGGATCTCGGCGCCGAGCCAAGGCAGACGTTCTGGACGGTGATCCTTCCCCTGGCGCTGCCCGGCATCATCGCCGGCTCCATTTTCACCTTCTCGCTGACGCTCGGCGATTACATCGTCCCGACCATCGTCGGAAACTCGCGTCTCTTCATCGGACAGGCGGTGTACACCCTCCAGGGAACCGCCGGGAACGTTCCGCTGGCAGCTGCTTTCACCGTCGTCCCCATGGCGATCATGGGCGTCTATCTATGGATGGCCAAGCGCATGGGGGCGTTCGATGTCCTCTGAGCCAAACCGCGCCACGCCCCTGGGCCTCCGCATTGCGGCCATTGCCGGGCTTTTGTTCCTGCATTTGCCGTTGGCCCTAATCCTGCTTTATGCCTTCACCACCGAGGAACGAAGCTTCCAATTCCCGCCGCCCGGCTACACCACGAAATGGTTCGCCGTCGCCTGGTCGCAGCGCCCCGATATTTGGCCCCCGCTCTATCTCTCCCTCGAAGTTGCCGCGATTGCGACCGTGCTTGCGATCATCTTTGGAACACTCGCTGCCGCGGCGTTGTCGCGCGCCCGCTTCTTCGGCCGTGAAACCATTTCCCTCCTGTTCGTTTTGCCGATAGCCCTTCCCGGCATCATCACCGGCATATCGCTGCGCTCGGCTTTCGACATCATGGGTCTCGATTTCTCGATCTGGACCATCGTTCTGGGTCACGCCACATTCTGCATTGTGGTCGTCTACAACAACGCAATCGCCCGCTTCCGGCGGCTCTCCGGTAACCTCATCGAGGCGTCCATGGATCTCGGCGCCAACGGTTTTGAGACTTTCCGTCATGTGATCCTGCCGCAAATCGGGACGGCGCTTCTCGCCGGCGGCATGCTCGCATTCGCGCTATCGTTCGACGAGGTCATCGTGACGACATTTACGTCCGGTCAGCAGTCGACATTGCCCATATGGATGTTGTCCGAGCTGATACGGCCGCGCCAGCGCCCGGTGACCAACGTCGTCGCGGTCTTCGTCATTGTTGTTACGCTGCTGCCGATCCTCGCCGCCTATTATCTTACGCGCGAGGGCGAGCACACCGGCGGATCATCGAAGTAGCCGGCAAACCACGCCACAAGTGGAGGACAATCCATGCTCGACACGCAAATGTTGATCGGCGCCAATTTCGTTGCCGGCACCGAGGCGCCCGAGACCGTGGTCAATCCCAAGACCGAGGAGACGATCGTCAATCTCCCGGATGCCTCTCCCGCTCAGGTCGACGCTGCGGTGAATGCTGCTGCTAAGGCGTTCCAGTCCTGGTCGCGCACGACCCCCGCCGAGCGCTCGGCCCTCCTCTTGAAGCTCGCCGACGCCATCGACCGCGAGGCAGAAGCCTTTGCCGCGCTGGAGGCTCTGAACTGCGGCAAGCCGCGCATCCGCATGTTGCAAGACGAGATGCCGGCCATTTCCGATTGCTTCCGCTTCTTCGCCGGCGCCGTGCGCAACATGCACGGCAGTGTCGCGGGCGAATATGTTGCCGGCCACACATCGATGATCAGGCGCGACCCCATCGGCGTCGTCGGCTCGATCGCGCCCTGGAACTATCCGCTGATGATGGCTGCCTGGAAGCTGGCTCCGGCGCTGGCAGGGGGCAATACCATCGTGCTCAAGCCGTCCGAGCAGACGCCGCTGACAACCCTCAAGCTGGCAAAGACCATCGCCGAAATCTTTCCCGAGGGCGTCGTCAACATCGTCGTCGGTCGCGGGGCGACGACCGGCAATGCCCTCATCAATCACCCGAAGGTCGCCATGATCTCGCTCACGGGCAGCATCGGCACCGGACAGAAGGTCCTTCAAGCTGCGTCGGCCACTCTGAAGCGCACGCATCTCGAGCTCGGCGGCAAGGCCCCGGTGATCGTCTTCGATGACGCCGATCTTGCCTCTGTCGTCGGCGCCATCAAGGCCTTCGGCTACTACAACGCCGGCCAGGACTGTACCGCCGCCTGCCGCATCTATGCTCAGAAGACCATCTACGACAATTTCGTCGCCGACCTTTCGAGTGCCGTCAAAGAGATCAAGTTCAACCAGGCCAACGACGACGAGAACGACATTGGCCCGCTCATTTCCAAGACGCATAAAGGCCGCGTGCAGGCTTTCGTGGAGCGCGCCATCCAGGCTCGCCACATCTCCATCACGGCCGGAGGAAAGGCGCCGGAAGGCAAGGGCCACTTTTTTGAGCCGACGGTCGTTGCCGGCGCGGTCCACGGCGACGAGATCGTGCGCAAAGAGGTGTTCGGGCCGGTCGTTTCCGTCACGCGCTTCGATGACGTCGAGCAGGCGGTGGCATGGGCCAACGACAGCGACTATGGGCTCGCTTCATCGGTGTGGACCAGCGACATCGGCAAGGGCATGGCCACCGCGGCGCGCCTCCAATATGGCTGCTCTTGGGTCAACACGCACTTCATGCTGGTGAACGAGATGCCGCACGGCGGCATGAAGTGGTCCGGCTACGGCAAGGATCTCTCCATGTACGCGCTCGAGGACTACACCGTCGTGCGCCACGTGATGGTCAAGCTCTAGCCTTCGAAAGATGCCGGCGGATGGCCAAGAGCCTGCGGAAGCGTCGGCAGGTCAATTAGCGGCACCGCTTTGTCGTGACTTGCATACTCACTTTTGCAGCGCCATGACCTCGACGAGCGCGGCGGCGGCGCGGTTTCCGCTTTCGACACCACCGTTCATGAAACCAAGAAAGTCGCTGCTGGTATGCTCGCCGGCAAATTGCAGGCGGCCGTGAAGAGCGGGTTCCGACGCCACCTCCAACATCGTGGTGTATTGTCCTGGTTTGGCGCTGGCATAGCTGCCGAGCGTGAAGGGATAGACGGCCCAGAACCACGAGACGACCGCGTTGGGATCGAGACTCTCGGCCATCTTCGGCGACATCTTCGGCAGGTCGGCGCGGAAGGCGTCGAGCGCGGACTTCGCGTCGTTCAGGCCAGATTTGACGCCGATGAAGTTGGTGATGATGCCGGCATCACCCGGCTGGGCGCGGCTCGTGTCATACAATAACTGGAAGCCGAGATCGGAATAGAACTGGCCGTTCGATGGCGCGGGAAGTCCCGAGTTCGGGGCTCCGCCACGCGCGCGACGTCGTGCCGTTCATGATCTTGGCGTTCTGCCCGTAGCCGAGCTCGCGAATGCATTTCAGCTTTTCGGCGCCGAGCCGCAGACCCTCGAGACCTTTGACCTGCCGCAGCTTGGTGAAGGGTAAAGCGAGGATCACGGCATCGTAGCTTTCCGAGCGAGCGCCCCCGGGTGCATCGAAACCCATGACGATTTGCCCGGCCTTATGGTCGAGCGCCGTCAGCGCGTAACCCTGCTTCATCTCGATCTTGCTCTCGAGCGCGGCCAACAGGGCCTTGATGAGCGCCGACGAGCCGCCCTTGATGCGGAAGACCTCGTCGCTCTCGCCGAACATCTGAAAGGGCTGGCTCAGATCGGTGGTGATGAAGTCCACCATATTGAGACTGGACTGGTCCTCCGTCAGCAGCCCGAATTCGATGTTGTAGGCCACATCGAGCAGATCGATCGCCCAATCCTCGGTTTTGCCGCGGAACTGCTCCAGATAGTCCTTCAAATTCCTCCGATCGAGCTTGCGGGCATAGGCCGTCCAATTGTTGTCGGAGTCGGTTAGCTTGGCGGCATCCGCGGCGATGCGCTTCGCGATCGGCGCAAAGGCGCCCGTCTGTTTTTCCGGGTCGATCATCTCCTTCGGCGTATGGAATTGGTTCTTGAAGAAATACAAATCCTCGCCGTCGCCTTCGGCGGCGAGCTTCTGCAACTCCACCCCGAGCTCGGTGGCAAGCTTCTGCAAATCCTCGTGATTGGTGTCCACAAACTCGCCGCCGAGTTCGCAGAACATGCCCTTATAGAAATCGTATTGGGTGAACATGCGTCCGCCCCAACGATTGCTCGATTCAAACACAATCGGCGTCGCGCCGGCGGCTTGCAGACGATAGGCGGCGGTCAGCCCGGCGACGCCGCCGCCGATGATGGCGACCGGCCCCTTGGGTCGCTCCTGCTTGGCATAAGCGCTCCAGTCCAAGACCGGCGATAGCGCCGCTGCGCCGGCCGCGGCCGCGGAAAGCCGCAGCAGTCGCCGTCTTGTCAGCGCGGAGGATTGGGGGAGGACGAGAGCATTGTCATGGAAAGAACGAACCAACGCTTTCTTGACGGCGGCAAACAAAGGCGTGCGCGACATGACGAGCACCAGGACGTTGTGATGAACGAGGCGTCAGAAGGAGATATGGAAACTAAGATGCTTGCGGCTCAAGAAATCACGACGCGAGATGTGACGGACGATAAGTGAACGCGGCATGCGAGCCCTACCCCCGGTGTTTCAGTATTGTGTCACAGTTGCGCGTCTTAGTGAAGCGCCCGGCGACCCCGTCATTTGCGCGAGGGCAACAGGCATGACGCGGGCAGCGGCCTATTGGCGACGTCCCGCAGAGCGAAGCTCGACTTCAACCGCGCGACGCCCGGAAGCCGCGAGAGCTGCTCTTTGTGGATGCGCTCGTAATCGGCAAGATCGCGCGCCATGACGGTGACAAGGTAGTCGTCCTCACCAGACATCAGATGACAGGAAACGACGGCCGGCGCGGATGCGACGGCCTTCTCGAAGGCCTCGAGCAGGTCCTCGTTCTGGCTCTTGAGGCCGATATGCACGATCGACCGTCATGCCAAGACCAAGCGCCTGCCGGCTGATGCGCGCCTGGTAGCCTTGAATGACGCCCTTCTCCTCGAGCGCGCGGATGCGCCGGGCGATGGCGGTGGCGGAGAGCGGAATGCGCTCGGCGAGCTCGACCTGGCTCTGGCGGCCGTCCTCGAGCAGCGCGCCGAGAATCGCGCGATCTAGCGCATCAAGGTCTATTTCTTTCATTTTCCTGCGGCTATCTGCTAATTAGTGCCGATATCTGGCTTATTAGCACCGATTCGCCGAAGTAAAACGCCAACAATCTTTTCCCGATTTCTGTCAGTCTTCCGACCAAGCGAAACAGGTCCTGAAATTGGAGGGCACCATGCGCATCGGCGTTCCGACTGAGATCAAGAGCAATGAATTCAGGGTCGGGCTCGTGCCGGGCTCGGTTCGCGAGCTCGTGGCGCGTGGGCACGAGGTCGTGGTGCAGTCCGGCGCCGGCGCCGGGATCTTCGCCGACGACGCGGCCTACGAGAAGGCTGGCGCCCGCATTCTGCCTACCGCGGAAGCCGTGTTCGCGGACGCCGAAATGATCGTCAAGGTGAAGGAGCCTCAGGCGGTCGAGTACCGCCGGCTCAAGCCGCACCAGATTCTCTTCACCTATCTTCATCTCGCACCCGATCCGGATCAGGCCCGCGGCCTGATGGCATCCGGCGCGACAGCCATTGCCTATGAGACCGTGACCGATGCGGCCGGAGGTCTGCCGCTGCTCGCGCCGATGAGCGAGGTTGCCGGCCGCCTGGCCATCGAGGCCGCGGCAATCGCGCTGCGCCGTCCGACCGGCGGCCGCGGCGTGCTCATGGGTGGCGTCCCCGGCGTTCGCCCGGCCAAGGTGGTGGTGCTGGGCGGCGGCGTTGTCGGCACGCACGCGGCACGCATGGCCGTCGGCCTCGGCGCTGACGTCTCGATCATCGACCGGTCGCTGCCGCGGCTAAGGCAGCTCGACGAGCTGTTCGAGGGCCGCGTGCGCACGCTGGCCTCAACCATGGAAATCGTCGACACCGAAGTACTCGGCGCCGACGTCGTGATCGGCGCGGTGCTCGTCGCCGGCGCGAGCGCGCCGAAGCTCGTGCGCCGCGACATGCTCCCCCACATGAAGCGTGGCGCCGTGCTCGTCGACGTGGCCATCGACCAGGGCGGGTGCTTCGAGACCTCGCGTCCCACGACACACGCCGATCCGACCTTCGAGGTCGACGGCATCATTCATTACTGCGTGGCGAACATGCCGGGTGCGGTCCCTGTCACCTCGGCGCAGGCCCTCAACAACGCGACGCTGCCCTTCGTGATCAAGCTCGCCAACAAGGGCGTGGCGGCCTTCGATGACGACCCGCACCTTGCCGCCGGACTCAATGTCCGCGACGGGCGGATCACCCATGCGGCGGTCGCCGCCTCGCTCGGTTTCGACCGTGGGCCGTCGTCCAAGGGCAAAGTTCGCCTCGTCGCGGCTTAGAGTCGCGCGACACGAAATCCTTTTACCCGGACGCTCCCCCCGCGTCCGTTGGCCGGTCCGCTTCCCTCCCCCGGAACGGACCGGCTTTTTTTTGATGCTCAGGCCATTGACGTCGGACGCTATCGGGCAACTGACCAGCTGCCCTTGTATCTGCCGCCCGCGAGAGTGTCCGTCAGACCCTCGTACGATGTACGTGCCGCCGCCACTGGCGCCCTCGTATTTGCCGGTGCCACCGGTAATCTTGTACGTGTATTCCTTGAGGTGCGAACCCTCCTCCAGGTCTCGTATATCTTGTCTCCACCTTTGTAGGTGTCGGTGCAAGTCCCGCTGCCCTTCCAGCTCCCATCAGGCATGTACTCGTACTTTCCTACGCAGTCCTCGGTGGACTTCGGTGCGGCGGGATCGTCGGGGATGTCGACGCATCGGCCAGCGTAGTCGACCAGCTTGTGTCCCTTTTTCAGGCTCCTTCTCGTCCCACTTGTCGATCACGCATGCAAGGGCGCCCGCTTCGTTGATGGTCTGGCCGGCGTTTGCCGCTCCACTGCCAAGAATGAGTAGCGCTGCGGGCACGGCAATGAACAGGTGCTTGAGGTTCATGGCGACGTCCTTCCTTGCATGATCGGCCAGTCGAGGTGACTGTGGCCATCCGCGTGGGATGCACGCGTGATCGCCGGGCTGAAGCGTGACAGGCCGTGCCCGCTCGTCCTAGTATGTAACAGTATGAAACTGCACCCCGATGTGGCGGAGCTGCCGCTATCTCGGTGCGATTGGAGTTGGGGCGTGACGGTAATTCCGCTCAATTGCTGGAGCGAATCCGACCAGGAGGCCATTCGTGAGCAACTGGACCGCATCCTTCGCAGCGGCCCGTTCCACCAGTCACGGCGCCGGCAGCGGTTCCTGGAGTACATCGTCAATGAAACTCTGGCCGGGCGCGGTGAACGGCTGAAGGGCTACAATGTCGCTCTGGAGGTCTTCGATCGTCCCGAGACGTTCGACCCCGTCGTCGATCCCATCGTGCGCATCGAGGCCGCGCGTCTGCGTGACAAGCTTCGCGAATACTACGAGGCCGACGGCCAAAGCGATCCCATTCGCATCGATCTACCGAAGGGCACATATACGCCGCAAATCGAGTTTCGTCAGCCGGCAACACCTGGTCCTCGGCCAGATCGGCCGGACGCGGCAACTCCAGATCGACGCCTGGGTCCCTCGCAGGGTGCTGTTGCATCTCAACCCCGCTCTCGCAAGACGCCTTTAGGATTCCTGGCAGCCTCCATAATTGCAGTCTTGCTTGTGCTGCTTGCAGGTTTCGGCGCTTGGAGGTGGTGGACTCCATCCACACCGTTGTCCGAAAAAGCTTCAATCGCGGTCTTGCCGTTCGAGAACATTGGAAACGATCCTAAGTGGGATCGCTTTGCCGACGGGCTTACCGAGGACATCGTTACAGACCTGTCTCACTCCAAGGACCTGTTTGTCGTCGCTCGGAATTCGACTGAAGTTTACAAAGGCAAGCCCGCGGACGTGAGAACCGTTGGCCGCGATCTCGGCGCCCGCTACGTGCTCGAAGGCAGCATTCAACCGACTGGCGACCAGATTCGGGTGACCGCCCAGCTCGTCGACACAAGATCCGGCAGCCACGTCTGGTCCGATCGGTATGATCGTCCTGCAACGACCTGTTCAAAGTGCAGAACGATCTCACCGAGAAAATTGCCGCCACCCTCGCCGGCTCCGAGGGCGCCGTTGCGGAGGCCGAGCGCTCACTCATCAGGCGTAAGCCGCCCAGCGATTTGACGGCCTATGATTCCTATCTCCTTGGAATGGCAGCCAAGCATGGCGGCGCCGGCGGCGGTGTGACGAAGGAAGGTCTGGACGAGGCCGAACGCTTGTTCCGAAACGCGAGCAATACGGCGGTGCCGCGACCGTTGGTCTTGCTACG
>CAWANV010000009.1:0-517047 GCA_963783455.1 uncultured Alphaproteobacteria bacterium | reverse complement strand
GGGACCACTCGGCTCGGAGGCGGTTTCGCTCGAGGGCAGCACTGACATCGGCAATCTCGTGTGGGAGTAGACATGGGATGGACGTTTTCACTTCTGCCGCGGAGCTTCTACGTCATCGCCGCCCGGAGCGGCCAGTCGTAGCCTTGAGCCACATGCCGCGCGTCGCGCGGCGAACTGGTTCCTCGCCAATTTCCCGGCCGCGTGCTCTACGCCGCGAAAGCCAACGACACGCCCAAAATCATCGAGGCGCTGGTCGAGGCCGGCATCCGGTCGTTCGACGTGGCCTCGCTGGTCGAGATCGAGCGCGTGGCGCCGATCCCCGACGCCGAGCTCTATTTCATGAATCCGGTGAAGTCGCGGGGCGCGATCGCACGCGCCTATCGCGCGTTCGGTGTCCGGAGCTTCGCCTTCGACAGCGACGAGGAACTCGACAAGATCGTCGAGGAGACCGGCGGAGCGGAGGACCTGACGCTGTTTCTGCGCGTGGCCTGTCCCAACACCCACAGCCTGATCCCGCTCGAGGGCAAGTTCGGCGTGTCGCGCGAGGAGGCGCCGCAGCTGTGCTGCGGGCGCGGCAGATCGCGCAGCGGCTCGGCATCACCTTCCATGTCGGATCGCAGGCCGTCGTGCCGGCCGCGTTCGGCGAGGCGCTGGAGCAGATCGGCCAATTGATCGTGGAGCTGGGCGTGATGGTGGACGCCGTCGATATCGGCGGCGGCTTTCCGAGCCGTATCCCCATTCGACCCGCCGGAGCTCTCGAGTTTATGGAGGAATCGTGCAGGCGGCCGACGAGCTGGCGGTCAAGCATTCCTGCGAGTTGTTATGCGAGCCGGGCCGCGCGCTGGTGGCCGAGGCCGAGTTGGCGATCGTGCGGGTCGATGCGCGGCGCGGCAATGCGCTCTACGTCAATGACGGGGCTTCGGCACGTTGTTCGATGCGGCCTATTCCGGCTTCCGCTTCCCGGCGCGGCTGATTGCCGGCTCGCGCGCCGGACCAAGCCGGTCGCCGATTTTGCCCTCTATGGGCCGACCTGCGACAGCTCCGACTTCTTGCCGGGGCCGTTCGTGCTGCCGGCCTGCGCGCGCGAGGGCGACTATATCGAGATCGGCCAGATCGGCGCCTATGGTCGGGTGTTGGGGAATCGTTTCAACGGCTTCGGCGAATATGATGAGGTGATCCTCACCGACGAGCCGATGCTGTCGATGTATGGTGCCGCCGAGGAGCCCGCCGAGGTCGCACTGAAGACCGCGCGGGCTTAAGCGCCTGCGGGCCGGAACCTAAATTTACCGAAAGTGCCATACCGTGCGAGCAGACACGGTCACAAAGGGCCCGACGGTTCGCGGTTCGATCGCGTTGGGGCCCAGTCGTCTTAACGAGGCCGATATAGCCTAGGAGCGACGCGCTCCCATGTCGCCATGCGGATGTGCGGTCGCGTCCCTAGAACCAGACGTCCGCGATACCGGGGCTGAGGATGCCAGATGCACCAGATCAGTTACGAGCCTCTGGAGAATCTCCTGCGGCAAAGAGAATACGACGTCGCCAAACTCTTGCGTGGAAGGAGAAGCCCGTAAGCCTCGGGGGTTCGCATAAATTGATGTCCCAGAACCATAAGCGTCAACTGCTCTTCGCCAGCACTCTCGCTCGTTGCAACCTGAAGAGTGTGCAGAGTTTGGTCAGCCGCCTCGGGGCCCATCTCAATCGACTCTTCTTTGTCGCCGGAGCTGAACGTGATCGCAGTCCCCGTTCCGTTGACAAGACACGCTTGAGTCGCTCGAGGTACATCACAATTCGATAGTCCAACAAATGAGTTCGGCAGACAAGGTCAAGACAAGAACTCGTTGGCCCAACGTATGGCAATCACATAAATGAAAAGACTGCGGGGGGTTTTCAGCCTGGCTGGATCGCGTGTTAACGATAACAGCGTATGGCGATTGTAAGGGCTGCTTGCGCTCCGTTAAGGTTAAAGACTAAGCAGGAAGGCTTCTTTCCTGCCCCCGATGCGGGCTAATAGTCAATGCACTCACCAATAAGCCAAAGTCATGGCAAGCGGACAAATTTGGTAGTGCGCTCGCACGCGGATTTGCTCCATTTGAAGAAGGCTGCCCTCGCCATCGAGCAGGCTGCGTGGAGCAATCTCGGCTATCTCAGCTACACGCGGTCACACTACGAGTACTATGCCGCTCTCCTCGATGCGTATCCCGAATTCCAACTCTGCCTCGTCGACGAAGAGACCGACTATCCAGTAGCGGTGGCGAGCAGCGTGCCCTTCGTCTGCTCAGGAACGGATGATCTACCGCCAGAAGGATGGGACTGGGTAGTCGAGACCGCTGCGCGCAACAAAGACACGGGGCCCAACATGCTCGGCGGGCTGGCCGTTTCAGTTCCGGCGGTGCATCGCTCCAAGGGCTACGCGCGGGTGATGATCCGCTCTCTTCTCCAACTTGCAGAGAGCAAAGGGCTGGATGGGGTCGTAGTTCCCGTGCGCCCGTCAGTGAAGGCCATGAATCCTTGGGTGCCAATCGGCGACTACATGGCGTGGACCGACGACAGCGGACGACCTTATGATCCTTGGCTAAGGAGCCATTGTTCTGTTGGTGGCAAGCTGATTGGACCGTGCGAACGTTCGATGGTCGTGCAGGAGCCGATCGGGTTTTGGGAGAACTGGTCGAAGGCACACTTCGGGAAGTCGGGCGCGTATGCGCTTGAAGGTGCACTGGCGCCGGTCAAAATCGATCTCGATAGCCAGAGCGGCACCTATGAGGAGCCAAACGTCTGGGTCTTGTACGGCGCATAGATTCCGCTTCCGTCAGGAGCTGACGTCAAGGCGCTCAATTTCGATGTCCGGTTTGTGCCAAAAGCTGACATCACCAGAATGTCGAAGTCAGTGCAGTGTTTTTGAGTTTACGTATCTTTGAGGTCTCCGGGGTAGCTTGCGGAACCCAAGATCACTCAGAGTGTCATCGTGAAGACTTTTGGACCTAAGGCACTTGTACGGTCAATCATCAAGCACCCCTGGTCGAGCGTGCAGGAGGGCTGCTCCTCGCCAGCGTCATGCTCGTCGCTGCCCTGCTTGCCTTAGAGTGTGATTTGTTTTGGTTTGTCTCCGTGCTCTCCGAGCCTCAGCGCAGGATATCGCTAGCCGAGGCGATATTTCTCACGGTCCTACTGTCGCTTTGCATTTTCGCCTTCGTCATTCGCCGGTTGCGTGAGGGAAGGCGTGACGTCGTGCGCCATGTGGTTATAAAAAATCAGGTGCGTGAGCTCCGGGCGCTGGCGTTGCAAGATTTCATTGACGGATCTGGCAAACCGTCGTGCACTGTTTAGAGCGTTGACCGCGGCTACCGCTTCGCCTCCTTCCGATGGCCGCAAGCATGCATTCTTTCTGATAGACCTCAATGACTTCAAGCGGATCAATGATCTTCATGGTCACTCGCTCGGGGATCGGGTCCTGCAAGCGATTGCGGGGCGCTTTCGGACAGTCGCTCGTCCCAGCGATCTCCTCGCTCGGCTCGGCGGGGATGAGTTCGCTGTACTTTGCTACAATGTCGACCGAGATACCGCTCACGCGATTGGACTGCGCTTTGTCGAGAGCCTCGAGAGCGAGATCCAGGTCGGCGAACATTCGCACGCGATCGGAGCCTCCATCGGTGCTGCGCTGATCCCTGATGACGGCGCAACGGCGGAAGCGATCATTCACAACGCTGACCTCGCCATGTACCGAGCCAAGGCGCAAGATCGGCCCTCGCTTGTCTTCTCAGAGCCTACCGCACATCACCCGCGGCAAATCGCTTAGACACATAGCGAGGCCGCCGTACTGTGCCGGCAATGTCCGCTATGGGTCAGAAGCGGACACTCAGGTTTGGGGTAGCAACGTCCGCTTTTACCGCCAACGCGGAACACTTTGCGTGCGCTCCAGACATAGCATGCGAAATTGCTCCTTGCTCGCGAACCCCATTGAGGCGCGGCAATAGTCGAGCACCTGGGCCCAGGACGACAGCACCGGCCGCTCCAGCACCTCGCCGCGCATCAGCCTGAGCGCCGCCGCGCGCACGAGCTTGAGCTCGGTCACCGCCGCCTCGCCGATGCCGGGAACCTCGCGCAACAGCTCTTCGGGTGCGTTCACGGCTTCGGCGAAGGTGCCGAAGCGCGCGATGAGCGCCTTGGCCAGGGGCTTGGTGTCGCGCCTTGGCGCGGCGCGAAACAGGATCAGCTCAAGCAGCTCGTAGTCGGGGAGGGCGTCCGGGCCCGCCCCGCGGAAGCGTCGCCTAAGCCTCTCGCGATGGCCGAGATAATGTGGCTTGCCCGCATCCTTGAAGCCCATTCAGCCTTCGCTCGATTGGCGCCCGTAAGGAGGCCGGTCCAACCCTCGCGGCGAGACCGTGAACACCTCGCATCCCGTCTCGGTGACGCCGACAGTGTGCTCGAACTGGGCCGACAGCGAGCGGTCGCGGGTGACCGCCGTCCAGCCGTCCGACAGGATCTTCACATGCGGCTTGCCGAGATTGATCATCGGCTCGATGGTGAACAGCATGCCGGGCTTGAGCTGCAGCCCCTCGCCGGGCTCGCCATAATGCAGAATGTTCGGCCGGTCGTGGAACACGCGGCCCAAGCCATGGCCGCAGAAATCGCGCACCACGCTGCAGCGCTCGCTCTCGGCATAGGTCTGGATGGCGGCGCCGATATCGCCGGTGGTGGCGCCGGGCCTGACGGCGGCCACGCCCCGCATCAGCGCGTTATAGGTGACTTCGAGCAGGCGCTCCGCGGCGCGGGGGATTTTCCCCACGGCATACATGCGGCTCGAATCGCCGTGCCAGCCATCGACGATGAGCGTCACGTCGATATTGAGGATGTCGCCCTCCTTCAAGGCGCGCGGGCCCGGGATGCCGTGGCAGACCACGTGGTTGAGCGAGGTGCAGATCGATTTGGGAAAGCCGCGATAATTGAGCGGGGCGGGGACGGCGCCCTGGTCCATGGCGAACTCGAACACGAACTGATCGAGCGCCTCGGTGGTCACGCCCGGCCTCACCTCATCGACGAGGAGATCGAGCACCTCGGCCACGAGCCGGCCCGCCTTCGCCATGCCGGCGAAGGCGTCCGCTCCGTGAAGCTTGATTTTGGTGTCGCGCGCCTGGGCGCGGGCAAATTCGAGATTGGACATGGCAAGCGATTATAGGGGACTGACGTTCACTTAGGAGGAAATATGGCGATGTGCAACGGGAGCCGATGAACTTTCCCCGCCTTCTGAGCAAAGGAGGACCCTAAGAAGCTGGCGGAACGGCGGCAAGGCGCTAGACTTTTACACCCGCGACCGGTTCTTACCTGCCGCCATGACCGATCAGGAAGGCTCCCGAACCGTCACCGCCGCGCTTGTCGTGATCGGCGAGGAGATCCTGTCGGGACGCACCAGCGACGAGAACATCGCCTATATCGCGGCCTATCTCACCCGTATCGGCATCTCACTTGCGCGAGGTGCGGGTCGTGGCCGACATTGAGGCCGAGATCGTCGCCGCGGTGAACGAGCTCCGCCCGCGCTTCACCTATGTCTTCACCACCGGCGGCATCGGTCCCACCCATGACGACGTGACCACCGATGCCATCGCCAAAGCCTTCGAGGTCGAAGTCGTGGTCGATCCCGAGGCGGTCGCGGCCATGCGCCAGCATTTCAGCGGGACGGAGCTCACGCCCGCCCGCCTGCGCATGGCCCGCATCCCCCAAGGCGCCAAGCTGATCGACAACGCCATCTCCCGGGCGCCGGGCTTCATGCTCGGGAACGTCATCGTCATGGCCGGGGTCCCGCGCATCATGCAGGTCATGCTCGATGCGGTGACGCCCGCGTCTCGCCAAGGGGCGGCCGATGCTGGCCCGCTCGGTCCGCATCGACGTGCCCGAAGGCGATGCTGCGCCGGGCCTTGCCGAGATCCAGTCGGCGCACCCCGAGGTCCAGATCGGCAGCTACCCGTTCTTCGAGAACAAGCGTCTCGGCACCTATGTCGTGCTGCGCTCGACCGACGGGGCGAAGCTCGCCACGGCGCTCGATGCACTGTGGGAGTTTATCCACAGGGCGGGCTTCCACGCCGTGGCCGCCGAGGACGAATGAGCAAATTTTACAAAAAAAATGCGAATCACCCCGCTTAGTTGCGGCGCCAGGCGAGGCCGATGCCGGCGATCGCTTGCCGCTCGCGCGGGTGATCGGCAAGGCGCGAGATGCCGATCCAGGCAAACCGGACAAGCGTCAACACAGTCAGCGCGAGGGAGTCTCCCGTCATCGATCATCGGCGGAGCCGTCTTGCTTGGAGTTGGGAAGCACGGAAGGTTCGGCGCGAAGCGCGAGGACGATTGGCGTCCGATGTGGATGCGGAACGCGCGAAAACGCCGGGAACCCGACGAGGTCCCGCGCGCCCCAGTAACTAGTTGTTTTGGAAAGGAAAAAAGGAGGCGCGGGGACAAGCCCCGCGCCCTTGCAATGCTATCTCTTCTTCTTCGCGGTTTTGCGACGGGCGGTTCCCGTCTTCTTCGCCGTCGTCTTCTTCGCGGCGGCCGTCTTGCGCTTCGCTGGCTTCTTTCTCTTCGCTACTGCCATGATGTCCCTCCTTCGGGCTGGCTGGCTGTTAATTCACTCTAGCTACATCCGCTCGTCGCTCCACACGTATCGCATTTGAGACACGTGCCGTTACGGACGAGGGTAAAGTTCCCGCATTCTCCACACGCTTCTCCTTCATAACCCTTAACGCGCGCTTCGGCCACAAGATCTGATGCGCCTCGTTCAGCGAACGCTTCGACGGCGCGGGCGACGTGCTCGGCCGTCTCGGGTGAAGGAACTTGAGTGGACGCGGTGGCAAAGCTTGTGGTGCCCGGCTGCGCGTCGTCGTCGGCTCTCGCCTGCAACGCACGCGCATGACCACCAGTGCTCTGCGCTTTGCTCGGCGCAAGAAACTTTCGCTCGCTGAGGCGACCACGGGTGAAGCCTGGCGAGACGAGAGCTTCGGTGGAACGCTTGCCTTCGCCCGCGTCACCAGAGCCGAGTGTAGTGCTGCCGATCTCACTTGGATCAACATGAGCAAGCTCGTAGCGCCCAAGATAAGAAACTGCAAGCTCTCTGAATAAATAGTCAAGGATCGAGGTGGCGTTCTTGATCGCCTCGTTGCCGCGCACCGGACCTGCCGGCTCGAAGCGCGTGAAGGTGAAGGCATCGACGAACTCTTCCAGCGGAACGCCATACTGCAAACCGACGGACACCGCGATCGCAAAGTTGTTCATGAGCGAGCGGAAGGCGGCGCCCTCCTTGTGCATGTCGATAAAAATCTCGCCCAAGCGTCCGTCCTCATACTCGCCAGTCCTTAAATAGACCTTATGACCGCCGACGACCGCTTTCTGCGTATATCCCTTGCGCCGATCAGGCAAGCGGTCGCGATCCGCTCGCGCGTGGAAGCGTTCGATCACGCGCTCGACGATGCGCTCGGCGACCACCGTCGCGCGCTGCGCCTGCGGCTGGTCCGAGGCGACCGCAGCGAGCACTTCGTCCTGCTCCTCCTCCTCGTCGGCGAGGAGCTGCGCGTTGAGCGGCTGCGACAGCTTGGAGCCGTCGCGATAGAGCGCGTTGGCCTTGAGCGCGAGCCGCCAGGAGAGCAGATAGGCCTCCTTGCAGTCTTCGACGCTCGCGTCGTTCGGCATATTGATGGTCTTGGAGATGGCGCCGGAGATAAAGGGCTGCGCCGCCGCCATCATGCGGATATGGCTCTCGACCGAGAGGAAACGCTTGCCCGTGCGCCCGCACGGCGAGGCGCAGTCGAACACCGGCAGATGCTCGGGGTTAAGCCCCGGCGCGCCTTCAAGCGTCATGGCGCCACAGGCATATTCGTTGGCCGTCTCGATCTCCCGCTTACCGAAGCCGATCTCTGCCAGGAGGTCGAAATCGGGCTGGTCGAGCCGCTCGGGCGAAAGTCCGAGCGCGCCCGGTAAGAAAGTCCTCGCCAAGCGTCCACTTGTTGAAGACGAACTTGATGTCGAAGGCGGCAGCGACAGCCTTTTCCACGGCCGCGATTTTCTCCGGCGTAAAGCCCTTGGCTGCCAGCGTCTCGTGATTGACGCCAGGGGCGCCCACCAGAGTGCCGTGGCCGACGGCATATTCGATGATGCGCTTGATCGCCTCCTCGGGGTAGCCGAGCCCCCTCAGCGCCTCAGGCACCATGCGGTTGATGATCTTGAAATAGCCGCCGCCCGCGAGCTTCTTGAACTTGACCAGCGCGAAATCGGGCTCGATGCCGGTGGTGTCGCAATCCATCACCAGGCCGATGGTGCCCGTCGGCGCGATCACCGTGGCTTGCGCATTGCGGTAACCATGGGTCTTGCCAAGTTCTAGCGCCCGCTCGAAGGCATGGACGGCATGAGCGAGCAGCTTGGGGTCGGGGCAGGAGGCGTGGTCGAGCGGCACCGGCGCCGTAGCAAGGCCCTCATAGCCGTCTTTCTCGCCGCGGGCCGCGCGCGCGTGATTGCGCATGACCCTCAACATGGCCTCGCGGTTCTTTTCATAACCGGGGAAGGGGCGAAGCTCGCGCGCCATCTCCGCGCTCGTGGCATAGGAGACGCCGGTCATGATGGCGGTGAGCGCCCCGCACAGCGCCCGGCCTTGCGCCGAGTTGTATGGAATGCCCGATGCCATGAGCAGGCCGCCGATATTGGCGTAGCCAAGCCCGAGCGTCCGGTACTCGTAAGAGAGCTGGGCGATGCGGCGCGAGGGGAACTGCGCCATGGTGACGGCGATCTCGAGCACGATGGTCCACAGCTTGATCGCGTGCTCATAGGCCTCGATGTCGAAGCTGCCGTCCTCCTTGCGGAACGCCATCAGGTTGACCGAGGCAAGATTGCAGGCCGTATCGTCGAGGAACATGTATTCGGAGCAAGGGTTCGACGCCTTGATCTCGCCGGCCGCCGGGCAGGTATGCCAGTCGTTGATGGTGCTGTGGAACTGGATGCCGGGATCGGCGCAGGCCCAGGCGGCGTAGCCGACCTGATCCCACAGCGCGCGCGCCTTCACCGTCTTGGCGACCGCGCCGTTCTTGCGAAACGTCAGGTTCCACTCGCCGTCGGCTTCGACCGCGCGCAGGAAATCATCGGTGACGCGCACCGAATTGTTGGAGTTCTGGCCCGAGACGGTGCGATAGGCCTCCGAATCCCAATCCGTGTCGTAGGTCGGGAACTGGATCGACGTGTAGCCTTGGCGGGCGAACTGGATCACCCGGCGGATAGAATTGTCGGGCACCTTGGCCTTGCGCGCGGCCTTGACCTCGCGCTTCAGCGCCGGGTTGCGCTTGGGATCGAAGCAATCGGCGCCCTCGCCCTCGCAATTGACGCAAGCCTTGAGGATGGCGTTGAGCCGCTCGGCCAGCACCTTCGAGCCGGTGACGAGCGCCGCCACCTTCTGCTCCTCGTTGACCTTCCAATTGATGTAGTCCTCGATATCGGGGTGGTCGATGTCGACCACGACCATCTTGGCCGCGCGCCGCGTGGTGCCGCCCGACTTGATGGCGCCCGCCGCCCGGTCGCCGATCTTGAGGAAGCTCATCAGGCCTGAGGACTTGCCGCCACCCGACAGGGGCTCGTTCTCGCCCCGGAGCCTGGAGAAATTGGTGCCGGTGCCCGAGCCATATTTGAACAGCCGCGCCTCGCGCACCCAGAGGTCCATGATCCCGCCCTCGTTGACGAGATCGTCGTCGATCGACTGGATGAAGCAGGCATGCGGCTGGGGATGCTCGTAGGCCGAGGTCGAGGCTTTGACCTCTCCGGTGGCGAGGTCGACATAATAATGACCCTGGCTGGGCCCATCGATGCCATAGGCCCAATAGAGGCCGGTATTGAACCATTGCGGGCTGTTGGGCGCGCCCATCTGCATGGCGAGCATGTAGCGGAGCTCGTCATAGAAGGCGCGCGCGTCCTCCTCGCTCGAGAAATAGCCGCCCTTCCAGCCCCAATAGGTCCAGGTTCCGGCCAGCCGGTCGAACACCTGGCGGGCGTCGCTCTCGCTGCCGAAGCGCTCAGCTTCTGGAAGCGCGGCTAACGCCTCGGTCGTCAGGGACCGACCGCCACAGCCAGGCGGGGACGGTGTTCTCCTCGATCCGCTTCGCCTTTGCGGGCACGCCGGCTTTGCGGAAGTATTTCTGGGCGAGGATGTCGGCTGCGACCTGGCTCCAATGGGCGGGAACCTGCAAGCGCTCGAGCGAAAACACCACCGAGCCGTCGGGATTACGGATCTCGCTTGCGCTCTCCCTGAAGGGGATAGCGTCATAGGGCGATTTGCCCGCCTCGGTGAATTTCCGTTCAATCCGCATCTTGCTCCCACCCCCGCTATTTTTCGCCGCTCACGTCTGTCTGACGCGCAACGGTCGAAACTGAGGCGATTCGTTCCAACCATCAACATATATGCACTGACTTCCTAACGTACCACTAAACCCTGTGGGGGACTACAATAAGTGGCGGTGCAGAAGTCAGGGGATGGCATGTGGAAACCCTGTTGACGAAACGCAAGCGGAAGCCCGTCGGCGCCTCTGTCGTCGGGGGACTTTGACGGTCTGTTTACGAGCCTCTCACTACGTTGGCGCCGTCACCGAAAGCTCGGCGACACGGGGGTCCGGGGTTAAAGTCCAATGCTCCACCATCGCGCCTTTGGCCGTGATCTCGACACGCTCGTCGTCGCCGTCATCGACAATCGCCGGCCGCTGCTTTCGCTGATGCGGGCCATGCTCGCCGCCATCGGTACGGGCCGTATCGAGACCTATGAGAGCCCAACCGAAGCCATCGACGCGATGGCCAGGACCGTGCCCGACCTCGTCATTGCCGCCGCCTCCATGCAGCCTTTGGCCGGGCCTGCGCTCGTCAGGGTCATGCGCCGCTCAAGCTCGGGCCCGCTCTGCTCTCGTGCCCGCCATGATCATGAGCACCCGCGCCAAGCCCGCCCTTGTCGAGGAGGCGCTTAAAGCAGGGGCCCATCAGGTGCTCGTGCTGCCGACCACTGCGAGCACGCTCTTTCGCAGGCTCGATTGGCTGATCAACGACGACCGCCCCTTCGAGCTCAAGGGCGAGCACTATGTCGTCGCCGGCATGGAGGAGCGGCTGTCGCTCAGCTTTCAGCGGCCGGTCTACGTCCCGGCCGAGCCGGACTTTCCGTTTTCTGCCGTGACGCCAGACGAGGAGTCCGCTCCCACCCTCGACATCGCCAAGAAGGCGCGGGTCGCGCCGAACTAGGGCAGTCGGCCTGGACAGGGGACCCCCCTTGAGGCCATAGTCCCGGCGCAAGCAAAAAACGCCGAATCACGGACATGGGAATCTTCACCGAGCTCTTTGCCTGGTGGACGGGCAACACCATCGGCACGCGCCTCTTCACCTGGCGCAAAGGGGAGCGCGTCGGCGAGGACGGGCTCGGCAATATCTATTATCGCGAGCGCGGCGGCGAGCGTCGCTGGGTGATCTACCGCACCCTCGCCGAGCCGTCCCAGGTCCCGCCCGCATGGCATGCCTGGTTGCATCATACCGTCGACGTGCCGCCGACCGAGGAGAGCTATACGCCGCGGCCTGGGAGAAGGCGCATCGCCCCAACCTCACCGGGACCTACGAGGCCTATCGTCCGCCCGGCTCGACGCTCCGTCCGGGCGCCGTGAAGCCGCCTTTGGATTACGAGCCGTGGCAGCCCAAATGACGCGCGAGACGCTATTGGACACCGCGCCGCCCAAGCCGGTTCAGCGCTGGTCGGCGTCGGACTACGCGAAGAACGGCCGCTTCGTGCAGGAGCTTGCCGGGCCGGTGTTCGGCATGCTTGGCGCCAAGCCCGGCGAGCGCATCCTCGATCTTGGCTGCGGCGACGGTGCGCTCACGGCGGAGATCAAAGCGGCCGGCGCCGACGTTCTCGGCGTCGATTTGAGCGACGAGCTGCTCGCCGTCGCGCGGATGAAGGGCCTCAAAGTCCGCAAGGTCGACGGCCATGCCTTGGATTTCGTCTCAGAGTTCGATGCGGTGTTCTCCAATGCCGCGCTGCATTGGATGCGGAAGCCCAAATTGGTGATCGCGGGCGTGGCGCGCGCGCTTCGTCCACGCGGCCGCTTCGTGGGCGAGCTCGGCGGCCACGGCAATGTGGCGGCCCTCGCCACCGCGATGCGCGCGGTCGGCGCGCTGCGCGCGGGGCGATCCTGCGCTGGTCGCGCCGTGGTTTTTTCCCACTGTGGAGGAATATGGCCGCCTCCTCGCCGAGGGCGGCTTCACGGTTAGAGAGATCGCGCTCGTGCCGCGCCCGACCCCGCTCAAGACCGGCATGGAGGGCTGGCTCAGGACCTTCGGCAGGTCCTTTTTCGATCAGTTCCCCGAGCCGGACAGGACCGCGGTGGTGAGCGAGGTCGTCGAGCTGTTGCGGCCCTCTCTCTGCGATACGCATGGCGTTTGGACCGCCGACCATGTCAGGCTCCGCTTCTATGCCGAGCGCGGGGCTTGAGCAAAGCCGCCACACCAATGCCCAAATCATGGACGAGGCGTTTGATGTTCAAGGAGCGCACCGGAGTGGTAGTCGAGAGGCCCGTTCACGAGGTGTGCGGCATGATGCAACGAAGTAATGCGCGCGCGGGCTACTCGGTCGGCGTGATTCCCCTGTTCCTGGCGGCCTTCGGGCTGGCCTCAGGACTCTGGTCGAGCCTTCTCCATGCCGAAGTCGTCAAAAACCCGATTGCGGTGTTTGCCGCCCTCGACAAGGTCACCGGGCGCATCTCTCATCTGGAGATCCCCATCAATAAGACGGTGGAGTTCGGCGCGCTCAAGGTGACGCCCAGGGTTTGCGATACCCGTCCGCCGACCGAGACGCCCCACACCTCATCCTTCGTCGAGGTCGACGAGGTGAAGCTCACGGGCGAGGTGCAGCGCATCTTCACCGGCTGGATGTTCGCCGAAAGCCCCGGCCTTCACGCGGTCGAGCACCCGGTCTTCGATGTCTGGCTCACCAACTGCAAGACGGTCTCGGCGCCGGCGCCTTCTGAGAGCAGCGAGAACACGCCGGCACCTGAGGCTCCGCCCGCGCCGCCGCCTGCGCCGCCCGCAGCCGCCGCGGCCCCTCCGCCCAAGCCGCCCGCGGCCGCCGAAGCTCCCCCTGAGCCGCTTCCATGGGCCGTGCCGCCACCTAACGCGGCCTCGAGGAATCGCTGAAATTCGTCACGGCTCACCTCGATCGCGCCGAAGCGCGCCAGATGCCCCGTGACGAACTGGGTGTCGAGCAGGGTGAATCCCCCATACTTCAATCTCGCGACGAGATAGACGAGAGCGATCTTGCTCGCGTCGCGGGCTCTGGAGAACATGCTCTCGCCGAAAAAGGCGCGGCCGAGATGCACGCCGTAAAGCCCGCCGGTAAGCGCGCCGTCCTGCCAGACCTCGACCGTGTGGCAATGGCCGAGCGCGAACAGCTCGCGATAGAGGCCCCTGATGCGCCCGTTGATCCAGGTCGAGCGCCTGCCTGAGCGGGGCGCCGCGCAACCGTCGATGACCGCCTCGAAGTTGCGGTCGATCTTCACCTCGAAGCCGCCGCTGCGGATGGTACGGGCCAGCCGCTTCGGAATATGCACGCGGTCGAGCGGCAGGATGCCGCGGCGCTCAGGCTCGATCCAATAGAGCGCGTTGTCCTCTGCGCTCTCGGCCATGGGAAAGATGCCGCAGGCATAGGCTTTGAGCAGCACCTGCGGCGTGATCTCGATCATGACGTCGTCGATGGAGGTCATGGGAGCTATCCACGTGCGCCTAGCTTGGCGAGGTGGTTCTCGAGCCAATGGATATCGTAATTGCCGTCGACGATATCGGGCTCCGAGATGAGCGATGATGAAGAGGGGGATGGTGGTCTCGATGCCATCGACCACGAACTCTCCAAGCGCCCGCTTGAGCCGCATCAAACATTCGTTGCGGGTGCGGGCATGCACGATGAGCTTGCCGATCAGACTGTCATAGTAGGGGGGAATGGTGTAGCCCGCGTAAGCGCCGGAATCGACCCTGACGCCGAGGCCTCCCGGCGGGTGAAAATGCGTGATGGTCCCCGGCGACGGCCTGAAGGTGTGCGGGTTCTCCGCGTTGATGCGGCATTCGATGGCATGGCCGTTGAAGCGGATGTCCTCCTGGCGGAGCGACAGCGGCGCACCCGCCGCGATCCTGATTTGCTCGATGACGAGGTCGAGCCCGGTGATCATCTCGGTGACGGTGTGCTCGACCTGGAGCCGGGTATTCATCTCGATGAAGTAGAACTCGCCCCCCTCGTAGAGGAACTCCACGGTGCCGACGCCGCGATAGTTCAGCTCTCGCATCGCCTGGGCCACCGTCTCCCCGATGCGGATCCGCTCGTTCTCGTTGAGGGCAGGCGAGGGGGCCTCCTCCCAGAGCTTCTGGTGGCGGCGTTGCAGCGAGCAGTCGCGCTCGCCGAGATGAAGGGCGTTGCCCTGGCCGTCGGCCAGCACCTGCACCTCGATATGGCGGGGATGGGCGAGGTATTTCTCGAGATACACGGTATCGTCGCCGAAGGCGGCTTTGGCCTCGTTGCGCGCGGTCAGGAGCGCCGGCTCAAGCTCGTTCTCGAACAGCGCCAGCTTCATGCCGCGCCCGCCGCCGCCGGCCGCCGCCTTGACCAGCACCGGATAGCCGATGTCGCGCGCGAACGCCTTGGCCTCCTCGAAATCGCCGACCGGGCCTGAGCCAGGCACGATGGGGATGCCGAGCGCACGCGCGGTCTCCTTCGCCTTGATCTTGTCCCCCATGAGCCTGACATGCTCGGCGGTAGGCCCGATAAAGGTGATGCTCGTGCTCCTCGAGGATCTCGGCGAACCGGGCATTCTCGGAGAGGAAGCCGTAGCCGGGATGCACCGCATCCGCGCCGGTGATCTCGCAGGCGGCGACGATCGCCGGGATATTGAGATAGCTGTCCTTGGCCGGGGCCGCGCCGATGCACACGCTTTCGTCGGCAAGGCGCACATGCATGGCGTCGGCGTCGGCGGTGGAGTGCACCGCGACCGTGGCGACGCCAAGTTCCTTGCAGGCGCGCTCGATGCGAAGGGCGATCTCTCCCCGGTTGGCGATCAGGATCTTGTCGAACATCGCGCCCCGGCTAGCGTTGCTCGATCACCGCCAGCGGCTCGCCATATTCGACCGGCTGGCCGTCCTCGAAGAGAATGGCGATGACGGTGCCGGCGCGGGGGGAGGGGATCTGGTTCATGGTCTTCATGGCTTCAATGATGAGCAGCGTCTGCCCGGCTGTCACCTTCGCGCCGATCTCGACGAACGGCGGGGAGCCCGGCTCGGGCGAGCGATAGGCGGTGCCGACCATAGGCGAGGTCACCGTGCCGGGATGGACGATGAACTCCTCGGTCCGCGTTGGGGCCCGCGTGTTCTCTCGAGGTGCGGACTGGGGGACGTCGGTGGTGAGTGTGGTCGTAAGGTTCACCCCACGCGCGACCCTGATCCGTTTCCCCTCGTGTTCGACCTCGATCTCGGTGAGACCGGTCTCCTCGAGAAGCGCCGCGAGTTCGCGGATCAAGTCCTTGTCGAAGCTGCCCCCTTGTTGCGTCATGGGCGGCGTCCTCTCCCTTCCGCCATCACTTCGACTTGCCGGCCGCAATCGTGGCGGCCAGCGCCTCGATCGCAAGCTCGTAGCCTATCGCCCCGAAGCCGCAGATCACACCCCTCACGGCCTTGGAGATATAAGAATGATGGCGAAACGGCTCGCGGGTGAAAATATTCGACAGATGCACCTCGACCGAGGGGACCGGGCAAGCCAGCAGCGCATCCAGCATGGCGATCGAGGTATGGGTGAAGGCCCCGGCATTGACGATCAGCCCGGCAGCCTTTGTCCTCGCTTCCTGGATCCATGCTACCAACTCGCCCTCATGGTTGCTCTGGCGAAACTCTAACGAAAATCCTAGCGCGGCAGCCTTCCGCTCGCATCGTGCCCGCAGATCATCGAGCGTCTCCCGGCCATAGACCTCCGGCTCCCGGGCCCCAAGCAGGTTGAGATTGGGGCCGTTCAAGACGTAGATCGGTTTGGCCATGGCGGCTAGAGAACGCCTGATGATGCCGGGTGCGCGCGGGTTGCCGCGCGCTGGCCCCCGGCGGAGGAACGGGCCCCTTTATCAGCTTTTCTGCCGTTCGGCAAAATGAGCTGCAGGGACGTGAGGCGGTTCTTCCCTTACGGGGGCGCCTCAGCACGTGGCCTTGCAGCCCTTCTCGCGCACCTCGGCGACCTTTGCGGTCAACTGGTCGTAGAGGTCGTCGGGGGCACCCGGCACGATGCGGTCGCCGATCAAATAGAGCGGCGTGCCTTGCAGCGCGAGCTTCTGGGCAAGCGCCTTTGTCTCATCGAGCGCCTGCTGGATGGAGGGGTCCTCCATGTCCTTTTCGAGCTGTGGCACGTCGAGGCCAAGCTCGCTCGCAATACGCAAGGCCTTATCCTTGTCGGCCTTGCCAGGCTCCGAGAACAGCTTCTGATGCATTTCGAAATATTTGCCCTGCTTGCCGGCGGCGAGCGCGGCCTTCGCAGCGCCCTCCGACTCTTCGCCGAAAATCGGCAGCTCCTTGAACACGACGCGCACCTTGTCGTCGCTGTCCATCAGCTTGACCAGATCAGGCAGCGCGCGGCGGCAGAAACCGCAATTGTAGTCGAAGAACTCGACCACGTTCACGTCGCCATTGGGGTTGCCGGCGGTATAGGCGAGCGGCGAGCGGAAGAGGGCGTCAGCATTGTCGCTGATGACCTTTTGCTGCGCCGCCGCCTGCTCGGCCTGCTGACGCTTGTCGAGTTCGGTGGTCATCTCGACCAGGATTTCGGGATTCTTGGTGAGGTAGTTGTGGACGATGTCGACGATCTTCTTCTCCTCGAGCCCGGCCGAGGGAGCATCGACCACTCCCGGCGCCGTGCGCCATATGACGACGATGGTGGCAGCAGTCACAAGGGCGGCCACGACGGCAGCCACCAGGGCGGTGGCGAAGCCTGTCTTGAGGGTCATGCTGAGATCTCCGGGGGGCTAAGGTCAGTTGGTTTGCGGGACTTGGAAAGCCAGAATGTCGTCGGCCCTGATCCAGTTCGGCGTGCCGTCGATGAACCCGGCTTTGGCGCGTTTGGCCTGCTGCTTGGCAAGCTTCAGCTGCCCTTCATAGAAATAGGCTTCGGCCGATGCAAGCTCGGCTTGCGCCATATATTGCTTCTTGGCGCCGGCAGCTTGCGCCGCCTCGGCCTTGCGGGCATAGGCCGCGGCGAGCTGGCGGTAACCCATTGCCGAAGTGTCCTCGCGCGCAAGCGCCGTGCGCAGATTGGTGATCGCCTCGTCGACGAGCTTTTTATCGTTGGTGCCGAGCAGCGCCTGGCCCAGCATGATGCGGAGGAGCGGCTCGTTGGGGCTCAACCTCACCGCCTCGCGGAGAGGGGGAACCGCGGCAGCCGGGCTGCCGCTTTCGAACAGGAATTGGCCCTTGATCTCGTAGAAATAGGGCCAATCGGGCTTGGCGGCGATCAGCGCGTCGAGCTGCGGCATGGCGACCTTCACGCCGGATTGGCGGTAGGTGGCGATCGCTCTGGCATACAGCGCGGGCAGACTCTGATCGGTCTGCGGATAGCGATTGAACACGGTCTGCGGCTCATCGAGGAAGCCGAACAGCTTCGCCTTCATCAAGTCGTGCCGGAACTGCAGCTCAGGCGGGTCGACATTGTCATAGTAGGGGCTCGACGTGACGAGTTCCCTGAGTTGCACCAGGCGCTGCTGCGGCATTGGGTGGGTCTGCAGGTAAGGATTGATACCCTGGACGCCGACGAGCTTGCTCGCCATGAACTCGAACGTCTCGATCATGCCGCGGCCGGACTGCTTGGTGGCATTGAGGAAGGTGATGGCGGCCTGGTCGGCGGAGGATTCCTCGTCCTGCCGGTAGGCGAGCAGGCTGCGCATCGCGGCATCCGGTCCCGCCGATAGGCCACTCCCATGCCTGCCTGACCGATCCCGGGCGCGCCGGCGAAGGCGCCGCCGACCATGGCGGCAAGGCCGAGCAGCTGCAGCATGAGCGCCGCCGATTTCGCCTCGCGACATTTGCGTGCGCAGCCGGGCGAGATGGCCGCCGGTGATATGACCGCTCTCATGGGCGATGACGCCGATCACCTGATTGGGCGTCTTGGCGTTCATCAGTGTGCCGGCATGCATGAACATGTTGTGTCCGTCGACGACGAAGGCGTTGAAGGCTGCGGTCGTTGACGATGTGGATGCGGATACCTTGCGAGCCGAGGCCGGCGGCGTTGAAGATGGGCTTGGCGTAAAGGCGGATCAGCGATTCCGTTTCGGCGTCGCGGATGAGCCCGGCGGCGTCCGCCGAGGTCGAGGTGATGAGGGCGGCGGCAAGCCCGCCGACGAAACCCGCGCGGAGCCGCCGTGGCGCAGAGTTGGTTCGGGCTTGAGCCAGAAGGGGCATGGGTCGGCTTGATCGTATAAGCTTAACGAGCGCCGGGCAAAGGTGCCGGTTTTTCGCGCCGTCATCCGGCGCTGGCGATACGTTGCAAACCGCCTGAAGCCACGTCTTTGCCAATCTTCGCTTGATTGGCGTTTGAATGCGGCGACAACGTGACAGCACCTCGCGCGAAACCATCACGAAACAGCGAGATCATGGCTGTGAATGAGCGTCCCGCGACCTAGCGCTGCCACCATCCCCTGCGGCGCGGCGCTTCCGGCTCGCTTTGATCTTCGACCCGCGCCTCGCTGGGTGGGGCCGGCTGCTCGCTGACCGTGGCGACCGTCTCGAAGACGCGCTCAGCCTCGTGGTGCTGATGTTTGGCGGCCTCTTTCTTGGGGGCCCCTTCCGACCGCGGCTTGCGTCCGGCCCCGTTTTGCCGGCCTTCGCTCTCAGCGTGCGGGGCAACCTCGCCGCGCGCGTGCGTTTCGGCGCGCACCTCGCCCGGTGCCTCTTCGCCGGCCGCGCGCGGGGGTCTCTGACCCGACCGGCCCCGGCGACCGCCCCGGCGTCCTCTCCGGCGCGGTCCCTTGCGGGCTTGCGCGCCGCCTTCCTCTTTGGCTTCGGCGCCTTTGGCCTCCTCTGCCGCGCTCTCGGCGAGACGCTCCTCCTCTTCGTCCTCCTCGGGCAGAGGCGTCTCGGAGCGGTCTGGCCGCTGAGCCTCGGCGCCTCCTTCGGGACGCCGCCGGCGCCGCCTGCGCCGCGAGCGTTGGCGGCTCGGTTCGCTTTCCCCTTCGGCCGCCGCGGCGGGGCAGGCGGAGCAGGCAGCGAGGAGGGAGCCTCGTGATGATGGGCCCAATCCATTTGCACCACCGCACCCGCGCCATTGGCGATCTCGCCCTCGGCCGCACGCTCGATCACGAACTGCGAGATATGCATGTCCTCATCGGCGGTGATCGTGAGGGGGATGCGGTAGCGCTGCTGGATATCGTTCAGATGGGCGCGCTTCTGATTGAGAATGTAGAGCGCGACATCGACCGCCGTGGTGGCGACGAGCGGCACCACGCCGTCGGTGATGAGCCGGTCCTCGATGGAGCGGAGAATGTCGAGCGCGACCGACTCGACGGAGCGCACCATGCCGGTCCCCTGACACATGGGGCAAGGCTTGGTCGAGCCTTCGAGCATGCCGGTCCGCAAGCGCTGGCGCGACATTTCGAGCAGGCCGAAATGGCTGATGCGCCCGACCTGAATGCGCGCACGGTCGTTGCGCAAGGATTCCTTCAGGCGCCGCTCCACCAGCCGATTGTTGCGGCGCTCGTCCATGTCGATGAAGTCGATCACGATCAGTCCCGCGAGGTCGCGCAAGCGAAGCTGCCGGGCGATCTCCTCGGCCGCCTCGAGATTGGTCTTGAGCGCGGTGTCCTCGATATTGTGCTCGCGCGTCGCCTTGCCTGAGTTGACGTCGATCGAGACGAGCGCCTCGGTCTGATTGATGACGATATAGCCGCCCGACTTCAGCACCACCTGCGGCGAGAACATCGCGGCGAGCTGGCGCTCGACCTGAAAGCGGATGAAGACGGGCTCGGGCTCCTTGTAGGGCTTCACGTTCTTGGCATGGCTCGGCATCAGCATGCGCATGAAGTCCTTGGCCTCGCGATAGGCGTCGTCGCCGGCGACCAGCACCTCGTCGATGTCCTTGTTGTAGAGGTCGCGGATCGAGCGCTTGATCAGGCTGCCTTCCTCGTAGACGAGGGCAGGGGCCGTCGATTTCAGCGTGAGGTCGCGGACGTTCTCCCACAGCCGCAAGAGATAATCGTAGTCGCGCTTGATCTCGGTCTTGGTGCGCTGCGCGCCGGCGGTGCGGATGATGAGCCCCATGCCTTCCGGCACTTCGAGCTCGCCTGCGATCTCGCGCAAGCGCTTGCGGTCGGTGGGCTGGGTGATCTTGCGCGAGATGCCGCCGCCGCGCGCGGTATTCGGCATGAGCACGGTGTAGCGGCCGGCGAGCGAGAGATAGGTGGTGAGCGCCGCGCCCTTATTGCCGCGCTCTTCCTTCACCACCTGCACGAGGATGATCTGGCGGCGCCGGATCACCTCCTGGATCTTGTAGGGGCGCCCACGGCGCCGGCGGGTCCGCTCGGGGAGCTCTTCGAGCGCGTCCTCGGAGCCGACCGATTCGACGGTCTCGGCCGCGGCGTCGCCGTTTCCTTCTTTCAGCGCCACCGGCTGGCCGACGATCTCGCCATGCTCGGCGTCGTCGTCGTCGTCCTCGGGCTCCGGCGCGTTGCGCACGGTGAACTCTGCCGCTTCGCCCTCGGGGTCTTCGGCCCGCTCGGCCGGCTCGGACACTTCATGGACGAGATCGCTTGCCTCCATGGCGACGCTTGTGCCCGGCTCGCGGGGTGTCGTGTCGATCTCGTCTTCGGATCGAGCTCGAGCCTTGCCACCGAAACGGTTTCGGCCGCGGCGACGCGCTCGGGCGCTCGACCTCTCTGCGCCCTTGCCCCTCGTGGCGCCCGCGGCCGCGCCGGCCGCGCCTGCGGCGCCGTCCGGCCGCAGCTCGTCGTCCTCGGCAGCCTCTTCGGCAGAGGCGCGGCTTTGCTCCTCGGCCTCCGCCTCAAGAAGGGCCTGCCGGTCGGCGACCGGGATCTGATAATAGTCGGGATGAATTTCGGTAAAGGCTAAGAAGCCGTGCCGGTTGCCACCGTAATCGACAAAGGCCGCCTGTAGTGACGGCTCTACGCGGGTGACCTTGGCGAGATAGATATTACCCCGAAGCTGCTTCTTACTCGCTGATTCGTAATCAAATTCCTCGACGCGATGACCCTTTACCACGACGACCCGGGTTTCCTCCGGATGCGCCGCATCGACTAGCATTTTGCTTTGCATGTTGAGTGTTCTCCGCCGCGCGGGACGGGAAGGGCGGGACGTTAGACCGCCGCACCGGGCCCAGGGCCCGCGCGCGCCAATGACCAATAGACCATGATTCGCTGCGACGACCCATGAGCGGCCTAGTAATAGGGCCCAAAGGCGCGGCCATCGCTGGCCGGCAGGTGATCAGCGCCGCCCGCAAAGCCTCGCGATTTCCGAGGCTTAGCCAAATGGTCTGATCTTGCATCGCAGTCCTCACCGCCGCGTTTAGCCGCGGCTTGAGAAGTTCCATCTGACGGCCGTCTGTCACCTGGCCGTCGCTTCTTTCTGCGTCCTGGCCGTTCGAATGAGGCCTGACGCGCGAAACAATTCCGCCCGTATCGCCGTTTGGCGTCCAAGGGCTAGGGCTCGGAAGCGAGCCTGACCCTTATTACGGGCTTGGCGGGAGATTTGGCAAGTGTTCCGGTGCCGAGGCCTGCAAAGGGTCACAAGAGTCGCTTAACGAGTGCGTGGTTAAGATTTGGGCGAGATCGAGCCTATTTTGGCGCATCGCGGTCCACGCGATTGCCGCCTGTCCGGCCGGGCGACGAGAAAAAACCGCCTGACTTCAGTCACGTGGGGGACGATGCGAGTTCAGCGTGTCTTGACTGCGGCCGTCGCCGGCGTGGGGCCTCGCCCTTGGCCTCCTGCTGGCCATGACCGGCCCTTCGGCCTTGGCGGCCGACGCCGAGTCTAAGCCCGCCATCGCTAACGACGCGCGCGTTGCCGGCGACCGGGAGCGTACGCGCTTCATCGCCGATCTGTCGAAAAAGGTCGACGTGCATGTCTTTGCCCTCGGCAATCCCTATCGGGTGATCGTCGATGCGCCCGATGTGAATTTCCAGATGCCTGACGGAATCGGCAAGGAGAAGAGGGGCCTCGTCACCGCCTACCGCTACGGACTGTTCGCGCCGGGGAAAGCGCGCATCGTCATCGACGTGAACGGTCCTTTTCTCATCGACAAGGCCTTCGTTCTTGAGCCGCGTGACGAGCAGCCCGCCCGCCTCGTCGTCGACCTCGTGCCGACCGACGAGAAGACCTTTCTCGCCAAACTGAAAGAGGCGAAGCCGCAAGAGGCGGCAAGCGAGAGGCTGGCGGCTCTGCCGCAAGCTCCTTCGCGGCCCCCTGACGCCAAGCCGGTGGTGGTGTTGGATCCAGGCCATGGCGGCATCGATCCCGGGACAAGCAGCGCCAAACGGCGTCACGGAGAAGGAAGTGGTGTTGGCGTTCGCCAAGACGCTGAAGGCGAAGCTCGCCGCTGCGGGACGTTACGAGGTCTATCTCACCCGCGAGGACGATACCTTCGTGCCTTGCGCGAGCGCGTGGAGTTCGCCCAGAAGAAGGGGGCGGGCCTCTTCCTCTCCATTCATGCCGACTACTTTCCGAAGGAGATCGACAAGGCGACCGGCGCCACCGTCTATACCTTGTCGGAGGAAGCCTCCGACGAAGAGGCGAGGGCGCTCGCCGCCAAGGAGAATTTCTCCGATGCGCTTGCCGGCATCGAGCTGCCGAGCGATTCCGACGAGGTCCTGGCGAACATCCTCATCGATCTTGCGCAGCGCGAGACGCAGAACCGCTCCGCGGTCTTTGCCCGCTCCATCGTCGGCGAGCTTGCCAATAAGGGCACGCTGCATACCAAGAAACTGAGGTCGGCCGGATTTCGGGTATTGAAGGCTCCGGACGTCCCCTCGGTGCTGCTCGAGCTTGGGTTCTTGAGCAACCCCGACGATGAGAAGCGCCTTACCTCCGAGGCTTGGCGCGAGCGGACCGCGGACGCGGTTGCGGAATCGATCGACGTCTATTTCGCCAAGCGCCTCGCCCGCAACCCGTTCTGATCTTCACCAATCCCAGCGAACGCGCCGCAAATCGACAATTTCCGGCGACGGCAGCGTTTTGTTGCCATAATCTTCGTTAGGGTTGCGTCGGGTGCCCCGCGCTTCTAAAACCGGGGTTGGGACGGGTTCGAATTATGGACATTACGGCTCCAGTCAAGCCGCCGGAGCATCGGCGGCGTCGCCGCCGCGGCGGATTTTTCCTGCGTTTCCTCGGCTTCATGTTCGCCGCCGGCATGATCGTCTTCATTGCCGTCGCCGGCGCCGCCGCCTTCGTGCTTGTGGAAGGTATCGAGCGAGCTGCCGGACTACGAGGTCCTCGCCAAATACGAGCCTCCGGTGATGACCCGCATCCACGCCAATGACGGCGCGCTGATCGCCGAGTTCTCGCGCGAGCGGCGCATCTATGTGCCGATCACCGCCATACCCGACTGCATCATCAAGTCCTTCATCTCCGCCGAGGACAAGAACTTCTATCAGCATGGCGGGCTCGATATTCAGGGCATCCTCCGCGCCGTCGTCACCAATATGAGCAATTTGCAGTCGGGCCGGCGCGCGGTCGGCGCCTCGACCATCACCCAGCAGGTGGCCAAGAATTTCCTCCTTTCCAGCGACCAGACCGTTGAGCGGAAGCTGAAAGAGGCGATCCTTGCCATCCGCATCGAGCGCGCCTTCACCAAGGAGCAGATCCTCGAGCTTTACCTCAACGAGATCTATCTCGGCGTGGGCGCCTATGGCGTGGCGGCAGCAGCCCAGTCCTATTGGGACAAGGCTCTGAACGAGCTTACCCTTGCCGATTGCGCCTATCTTGCGACCCTCCCCAAGGCGCCGAGCAACTACGATCCGTTCAAGTATCCACGATCGGGCCGTCGCCCGCCGCAACTGGGTCATCGACCGCGTCGTCGAGAACGGCTTCGCCACCAAGGACGAGGGAGAGACCGCCAAGGCTCAGCCTCTTGGCGTCATCAAGCGCGTCACACGGACCCAAGATCTTCGCCTCCGAGTATTTCGCCGAGGAGGTGCGCCGCGAGATTCTCGACCGCTTCGGCGAGGACAAGCTCTATGGCGGCGGCCTCTCGGTGCGCACCACGCTCGACCCGCGGCTGCAGCGGCTCGCCCGCAAGGCGCTGGTCGAATGGGTTTGTCGCCTTACGATCAGCGGCGCGGCGGCTGGCGCGGTCCGGTGAAGCAGATCGAGCTCAAGGGCGATTGGGGCAAGACGCTTGCCGCCATGCCGGTGTGGACGCGACATCGCTCCCTGGCGGCTTGCCGTCGTGCTCGAAGTATCCAAGGACAAGGCGGTCGTTCGGGATTCGTCCCGGCCGCACCTCGGCCGGCGCAACTCGTGAAGGAACGCGAGACCGGCGTCATTCCCTTCGAGGAGGTGAAATGGGCGCGGCCCAAGCTCGCGCGCGGTCTCGGCGGTGCTCCGGGGTCGGTGAACGCCGTGCTCAAGCCCGGCGACGTCATCTATGTCTCGCCGCGCGAGCCCAAGGTCGGCCGAGGACGGCACCACCACGCAGTCGGCGGACGACCTCAAGGGACAATGGTCGCTTCAGCAGGTGCCCGAGATCGGCGGAGCGCTCGTGGCCATGGATCCCCATACCGGCCGCGTGCTCGCCATCGTCGGCGGCTTCAGCTTCGCCGCGAGCCAGTTCGACCGCGCCACGCAAGCGCGCCGCCAGCCCGGCTCCTCGTTCAAGCCTTTGATCTATACGACGGCGCTCGACAATGGCTACACGCCGTCGAGCATCATCGTCGACGGCCCAATTTGCCTCTCTCAAGGGGCAGGCATGCCGCAATGGTGCCCGAAGAACTACGATGCAGGTTCGGCCGCCGGACCGTCGACCTTGCGTTTCGGCATCGAGAAGTCGCGCAACCTGATGACGGTGCGGCTCTGCCAGCGACATGGGCATGCCCATCATCGCCGAATATGCGCAGCCGCTTCGGCGTCTACGACAATCTGATGCCCGCTTTGTCCATGGCGCTCGGCGCCGGCGAGACCACGCTTCTCCGCATGGTGACCGGCTACTCCATGATCTGCAATGGCGGCAAGCAGATCAAGGCGACCTTCATCGATCGCATCCAGGACCGCTATGGACGCACGGTTTGGCGTCACGATGGGCGCGACTGCTCCAATTGCGCGGCGCGCGAGTGGAGCGGGCAGCAGGAGCCCGAGCTTGCCGATGATCGCAAGCAGGTCATCGATCCGATGTCGGCGTTCCAGATGACCTCGATCATGGAAGGCGTCGTTCAGAGCGGCACGGCGCAGAAGCTCAAGGTGCTCGAACCGGCCGATCGCCGGCAAGACCGGCACGACCAACGACTACAAGGACGCCTGGTTCGTCGGCTTCACGCCCGACCTCGCCGTCGGCGTCTATCTCGGCTACGACCAACCGTCTCGATGGGACATGGGGAGACCGGCGGCACTCTTGCCGCACCCGTCGTGCGCGACTTCTTGAAGGAAGCGCTCGCCGACGTGCCCCCGGTCCCGTTCCGCGCGCCCGCCCGGCATCAAGCTCGTGCGCGTCAACCACAAGTCCGGCTTGCCGGCGGGGCCCGGCGACAAGACCGCCATCATGGAGGCGTTCAAGCCTGGCCAGGAGCCTGCTGGCTCGGTTGTCGAGGGTGAGGGTGAGGGCGGCGAGATGGTGGGCGACGATTTCGGCCCTCCGCCGCCGCTCGGGCCAGGCCCGGGCCCAGGCCCAGCGCCGGGCAACGACCGGGCTTTGACATCGGGTACCGGCGGCCTCTACTAGACCCTATATTCAGCTGAGCTGGCTGCGGGCGGCGGCTCCCGCCTGGCGCTGTCCCATCCATTCATAGCTGCTTGAGGAAGCGATGCGCGCCGAAACCGAGTCGGTCGTCAACGATATCAGAGAGTCCTTGTCCCTGCTCAGGAGGCATCTTTGACCCTGACCAGGCCAAGGATCGGCTAGCCGCGCTCGACCGCGAGGTCGAGGCCCCCGACTTCTGGAGCGACAGCCGCCGCGCGCAAAGCCTGATGCGCGAGCGCCAGCAGCTCGAGACCGCGCTCAACGCTTTCGACCGCCTTGCCCGCGAGCTCGACGACAATGTCGAGCTCGTCGCCCTCGGCGAGGAGGAGGGCGACGCGAACGTCGTCGCCGAGGCCGAGAAGGCGCTTGCCCGGCTGCGGCAAGAAGCCCACACGCGGGAGGTCGAGGCGCTGCTCTCCGGCGAGGCCGACGCCAATGACGCCTATGTCGAGATTCACGCCGGCGCCGGCGGCACCGAGAGCCAGGACTGGGCGCAGATGCTGGAGCGCATGTATGTGCGCTGGGCGGAAGGGCGGGACTACAAAGTCGAGATCATCGGCGAGCATTATGGCGAGGAGGCCGGCATCAAGTCGGCGACCGTGCTGATCAAGGGCGCCAATGCCTATGGCTGGCTGAAGACCGAGTCGGGCGTGCACCGCCTGGTGCGCATCTCGCCGTTCGATTCCAACGCACGCCGGCACACGAGTTTTGCCTCCGTGTCGATCTATCCCGCCATCGACGACACGATCGAGATCGACATCGACGAGAAGGACGTGCGCATCGACACCTATCGCTCATCGGGCGCGGGCGGTCAGCACGTCAACACCACCGACAGCGCCGTCCGCATCACCCATCTGCCGACCGGCATCGTGGTCACGTGCCAGAACGAGCGGTCGCAGCACAAGAACCGGGCCACGGCCTGGGCGATGCTGCGCGCGCGCCTCTACGAGGCCGAGCTGAAGCGCCGGGAGGAGGAGGCGCAAGCCGCCGCCGCCGCCAAGTCCGACATCGGCTTCGGCCATCAGATCCGGTCTTACGTGCTGCAGCCCTACCAGCTGGTGAAGGATTTGCGGACCGGCGTCGAAAGCACCAACCCTTCGGCCGTGCTTGACGGCGACATCGATCGTTTCATCGAGGCGGCGCTCGCCGAGCGCATCCACGCCGACGCGAAAGCCTAACGCGCCGCTCGCGGCCCGTTAGCGCTGGCCCTGCTAAAGACCCGCGTGCCCCGTCCGCTATTCAGCGGCGCGGGTCGAATGCGCGCTTGCCTCGTCGTGAGGCTTCGCATCGAAACCTGACGGCTTGTCAGGGCGCGGCTCGGAACGAGGGCTACTTGCTGTCGGGCCGCCTTGACCTCCGCCAGCGGATCGTCTGAGCGGCGCGACTTCCCTTCGAAATACGCACCCTGCTCGATGGCGAGGCTCTGATGGAAAATATCGCCCTCGACATGGGACTGCGCCTGGAGCGTGACGCGCAAGCCCCTGATCGAGCCGACCACCCGGCCGCGCACGACGACGTCCTCGGCGATGACGCAGCCCATCACTTGCGACTTGTCGCCGAGCAAGAGCGAGCCGCAATGGATGTCGCCCTGGATCTCGCCGTCGACCTGGATCTCGCCCTTGGAATTGACGTTGCCGATGATGGTGAGATCCTCGCCGATGATGGAGGGGACCATCTTGCTCGCGCTTGGGCTGGGGCTCTTGGCAGCATAGGTCGCCGGCCGCTCGGTGAAGGGCGTCTTCATCTCGCCGCCCAACCGCTCCCCCATCTTTGTCACGCTCTCTCCCGGCTCAGGCTTCTTGGTGAACATACGTGGTACCTCCCCATCGCATACTGTGACGCAGGCGCCAAAAGTACTCCCCGACGCTAGGCTCGCGACTTACAAACACAAGAACAAGAATAAGCCGCCCTAAGGGATTGTCGCGGAGTTTCCCGTCTGAGGGCTAATACCCAGCGCCCACTCCTGCCATGACAATATCGCCTCGCCTTCGCGTTGTCATGGGGGTTCTCCCCGGATCGAAACGGCTGCCGGTGAGGGGCGCTAAGCCTCGGCTTGGGCTTGGGAACCGCCTTCCTTTGGCCGATTTTACCACCTCTTATGCCACCAGCCCTTATCCTTTGCGTCGGGCGCCTGGCAACGGGGCTTGAGGGGGTTCGAGGGGCTTGACTTGGGGGATGCCGACACAAGGCCATGAGCAGACCGAGGCGTCGCTTTTCAACCAGAAGCGAGGCCGTCGGCGCGTTGATTGCTGGCGACCTGCTTGGCGCAGGGGGCGGCAATGAGCGCGTCTTGGGCCTGGTCGTGGCGGGGCCATTGACGGAATGAACGAGCCGATCTCAGGCGCTCTCGTCAAGCTGACCACCGAGGGTGGCAGGGCGATCCAGGTACTCCGCGCGCAAGCCCGAGCGCTGGCGTTACGCGCATTGGCGCGAGGGCGCCTATGGGTGCGTGCAAGTCCTGATCGGCGCGGCGCCCGTGGTGAAACGAACGAGCCGATTTCCGGTGCCCTCGTCAAGCTGACCACCGAGGGTGGCAAGGCGATCTTGGCGTTGCCCGAGCGGGGCCGGGCGCTGGTGAAGCGCGTTCCCCAGCCGGTTCAGATCGAGCTCAAGAAACTGTCCGCGCGCGGCGCCCATGTCTGCCGCGAAATCTTCGCCGGCATTCTGGTGGTGGGACTGGTCGCCATCGTTCTCGGCTATGGGCGGCTCGGCCGCGGCCCGGTTTCCCTCCCGAGCCTCGTTCCCACCATCGAGGCGGCGATCAACGGCGAGCTTACCGATCTGCATGTGAAGATCGACGACGCGATCCTGCAGCGCGCGACGGACGGGCCCGGCGTCCTGTTCCGCTTGCGCAACATCCGGCTGGTCGACAAGGACGGCGCCATCCTCGCCCAGGCGCCGCTTGCCGCCATCGGCATGAGCGGAAGCGCCCTTCTGTCAGGGCGCCTCGCCCCGGGAAGCGTCGACTTCATCGGCCCGCGGCTTGTTGCTCTTCTACGATTCCGACCAAGGCCTGTCGCTCAGCTTCTCGCGCGCCGCGGCCGGCGAGAACGACGCGCCGATCCGCGGCTCGCTGCCGGCGGAGGAGCCCACCGAGCAAGCCGCGCCGGCCGTTCCGCCGGAAACGACCATCGCCAAGCGACAGGAAGAGCATATCGCCGGCGGCCAGAGCGCTCGACGTGACGCGCACGGTCGCCGAAGTGTTCGAGCGCGCGCGAAGCGGCAACACCTCCTACCTGACGCGGTTCGGCGTCAAGGACGCGCTGGTCGTGCTCAGTCAGAACGGCACGCAGACCTCGTGGCAGGTGCCGGACTTCTCCATCGATCTTGAGCACCGGAGCCGGCGGAGCATTCTCATCGGCCAAGCCAATATCGCCTCGACCAAAGGCGACTGGCAGCTCGAGCTCCGCACCGCGCAGCAAACCAAGCGGCAAAGCCTCGCCATCACTGCGCTTATCCAGAATCTCGTTCCCTCGGGGATTGCCGGCAACTTCTCCTCGCTCGGTGCGCTCAAGGCTCTCGACATGGTGGTGAACGGCGAAACCACGGTCGAGCTCTCAAACTCAGGCGAATTCTTGTCGGGCGAGGCGACGTTCGATTTGGAGTCCGGCCAGATCACCCCGCCGTGGGACCCTGACAGTCCGCTACGCATCGACAGCGGCAAGCTCAATGTGCGCTATCTGAAAGAGAAGGACGTGGTCGAGATCGCGCCCTCGACGCTCACCTGGGGAAAAAGCAAGGCCACCATCAGCGGCGAGTTCCGTCCGGTGCGCGACGCTAACGGCGCGCCGACCTCTTGGGACTTCGCCCTCAAGGCCGACCAGGCGGTGCTCGCGGTCGAGGAGTTTGGGCTTTCGCCCATGAAGGTCGATGAATGGCAGGTCGCGGGGAGCCTTGTGCCGCAAGAGGGGCGCGTGACGATCTCGCGCTTCGCCATTCGCTCAGGCGACGCCTCGATCGCAGCTTTCCGGCAGCTTTGTCGATACCCCGGGCGCGGAAGAAGTTCATTTGACCGGCGAGATGAGCCCGATGCCGGTCGACGTCTTGAAGCGGTTCTGGCCGAAATTCCTTGCCGGCAAGGCGCGCGGCCTGGGCGCTTGGAGCGGGTCAGCGGCGGACAGGTCCTGGGCGGCAAGTTCACCGTGAACCTCGGCCCGGGCGAGCTCGCCAAGATCGAAGCGGGGGGCGAGCTTCCTCCCGAAGCGGTGAGTGTCGAGCTCAATATTTCCGGCATGAGCATCGCCTACATTTCCGGAATGCCGCCGGTCCTCACCGGCGAGGCCAAGCTGACCGTGGCCGGGATGGAGTTCGCCGTCGATATTCCTGAGGGCAAGATCGCCGTGCCGTCGGGGCAGGAGATCGCGCTTAGCCAAGGCCGCTTTTTCATTCCCGATCTCCGCGAGGACCCGCAACAGGGCGAGATCACGTTCAAGGCGGACGGCGCCACCCCGACCGTGCTTGAGCTGCTCGACCATGAGCCGCTCGGCTACATCCAGAGCGTCGGCTTGAAGCCCGACTTCCTGGGCGGCACGGCAGAGGGCGGCTTCACGCTCACCATGCCGTTGTTGGCCAATCTCGAGTTCAATCAGATCAAGATCAAGGGTGCGGCGCGGCTTAACGACGCCATTGCCGCGAACCTCGTCGGCGATGTCGACGTGGCGGGTGGCACGCTCGATGTGAACCTCACCGAAGAGGCCGTCGAGGCCAAGGGCGAGATCAGCATCAAGGGCGTCCCGGCGGAGCTTGCCTGGCAGCGCATCTTCCATGCGCCTGACGAGCGCCAGCCGCCGATCCGGGTGACGGCTCACCTCGATGCGGCAGCGCGCGAGAAGCTCGGGATGAAGGTCAATCATCTGGTGCATGGGCCGACGCCCATCACGCTCCAGATCGCGCGGCTTGGGGAAGGCGCGCCGCCGGCCATGAGCATGCAGGCCGATCTCACCGACGCGCAGCTCCTCTTCAGCGGTTTGGGCTGGACCAAGCCGGTCGGCCGCGCCGCGACCATCCAGCTCGACATCGTGCCGAAGGCGGACGGCTCGACCGATCTCGAAAACCTCAAGATCCTCGGCGACGACATCGACATCCAGGGCGGGATTGCGCTCGACCCCGATCAGCAGTCTCAAGGAGTTCTATTTCTCCGATTTTTCGGTCAACCGCCTGACCCATGTCGAGATCACGGCCACGGTCCGCGACGACCAGGTGCTCGATATCAAGGCGGAGGGGCCGAGCTATGACGGCAGGCAGTTCTTCCAGTCCCTGTTCTCGGCCGGGCAGTTCGCCGGGGCGGCAGAGCCGGCCGAGCCGTTCGGCGTCGATTTTACCGCCCAGATCGGCACGGTCGCGGGCTTCTACGACACGACCGCGAAGGACGTGCAGGTCACCATGAAGAAGCGCAATGGCCGGCTCATTGCGCTCGATGCCACAGGGCGAGCTGAACGGCAACGCCCCGGCAGCGGTCAACCTCGAGCAGAGCGGAGACGCGCGCCTGATCAAGGCCGAAGCGCGCGATGCCGGCGCCGCGTTCCGCCTTGTGGGCTTCTATCCGAGCGTCGAGGGCGGCGAGGCGTCGCTGGAGGTCAATCTCGACGCCGGCGGACCGGGCACCAAGAGCGGGACGCTGTGGGCGCGCGAGTTCGTCGTGCTCGGCGATTCGGTGGTGAACGACGTCCTCACCGATCCGAACTCAACGGCGGTCTTGGGCGAGCGCAAGCAGCAGGTCACGCGGCAGCGCATTGCCTTCAATCAATTGCGCGCACCCTTCTCGGTCGGCGCCGGCAAATTCCGGCTTAAGGATGCCTATATGAACGGACCCATGCTCGGCGCCACCATGCGCGGCACGGTCGACTTCAAGGCGCAGACGGTCGACCTCGGGGGCACCTATGTGCCCCTCTATGGTTTGAACTCGGCGCTCGGAGCGATTCCTATTCTTGGCAGGGTGCTCGTCGGCCGTCAGGGCGAGGGCGTGGTCGGCATCACCTTCGCCATCAAAGGCAAGCTCGACGACCCTTCGGTGCTCGTCAATCCTATGTCGGTGATGACGCCCGGCATCTTCAGGCAGATCTTCGAATTCACCGGCTCGGTCCCGGACCCGAACGCTCCGCCTTCCGCCTCCTCCTTCATGCAGCCTGGCCAGCAGTTCGTCCCTGGCGCGCAATAGACGAGGGGCTTACACCGGCCGGATCAAAGCGTGCCGCTTCTTGCCGAGCGAGAGCTTGATCACGCCGTCTTCGGTGAGATCGGCAGGGGTGAGGAGCCGTCTCTCGTCGGAAACGGCCTTGTCGTTTACCTTGAGGCCGCCGCCCTTGATCTGGCGCCTGGCCTCGCCAGTCGACTGGACGAAGCCCGCAAGTAGACTCGCGTTCAAGATGCCGAGGCCCTTTTCGAGCTCGGCGCGCGACACCTCGACGGTGGGAAGGCTCGCGTCGATGCGGCCTTGCTCGAAGGTCGCCCGCGCCGTCTCGCGCCGCGCGATCGGCGGCATCGCGGCCATGGACGAGCGCCGTCGCCTCGGTGGCGAGGATCTTCTTCGCCTCGTTGAGCTCCGCGCCCTTGAGCTTGGCGAGCTTGCCGATCTCCTTGAGCGGGAGCTCGGTGAACAGCTTGAGGAAGCGCTCGACGTCGCCGTCCTCGCTGTTCCGCCAATATTGCCAATAGTCGTATGGGGAGAGCATGTCGGGGTTGAGCCACACGGCGCCCTTGCGGCGGTCTTTCCCATCTTGGCGCCCGACGAGGTGGTCAGGAGAGGGGAGGTGACACCGAACAGCTCGACCCCGTCGGTGCGGCGCCCGAGCTCGATGCCGCTCACGATGTTGCCCCACTGGTCCGATCCGCCCATCTGCAGGCGGCAGCCATAGCGCCGGTAGAGCTCGACGAAGTCGTAAGCTTGCAGCACCATGTAGTTGAACTCGATGAAGCTTAACGGCTGCTCGCGCTCGAGCCTGAGCTTCACCAACTCGTAGGTCAGCATGCGGTTGACGCTGAAATGGCGGCCGTAGTCGCGCAAGAAATCGATGTAGTTCAGCGTGTCGAGCCAGTCGGCGTTGTTGACCATCAGAGCGTCGCTCTCGCCTTGGCCAAAGCTCAGGAATTTCGTGAACACCTGCTCGATGCCGGCGACGTTCGCGGCGATCTCGGCATCGCTCAAGAGCTTGCGCGCCTCGTCCTTGCCGGAGGGATCGCCGACCTTGGTGGTGCCGCCGCCGATCAAGACGATCGGACGGTGCCCGGTTTGCTGCAGCTTGCGCAGCATCATGATGCTGAGCAGGTTGCCCACATGCAGGGAGGGCGCGGTGCAGTCGAAGCCGATATAGCCGGTCAGAAGCTCGCTCCGCGCGAGCTTGTTCAATCCCGCCTCGTCCGTCGCCTGATGGACGTAGCCGCGGGCTTCAAGCTCGTGCAGGAAGTCCGATTTGACGGTGCTCATAGGCGTGGGAGGTTGTTGCCTTCCCTAGGCGGCGGACTCTTTGCGTTTCTTCCCCTTGCCGAGGCGCTTGTCGAGATAAGCATCGACCACCTCCATGAGCCCGTCCATGCGGCCCTCGAAGAAGTGGTTGGCGTCCGGCACGGTCTGGTGGTCGATCACGATGCCCTTCTGCGTCTTGAGACGGTCCACGAGCCCGCGCACGGATTCCGTTGGCACGACTCGATCTTTCGCCCCGTTGACCATCAGCCCCGAAGAGGGGCAGGGGGCGAGGAAGGTGAAGTCGTAGAGATTGGCGGGGGGCGCCACCGAGATGAAGCCTTCGAGCTCGGGGCGCCGCATCAGGAGCTGCATGGCGATCCAGGCGCCGAACGAGACGCCGGCGATCCAGCAGGTCGAGGCGTCGGTGTTATAGGCCTGCAGCCAGTCGAGCGCGGTGGCGGCGTCGGCGAGCTCTCCGGGCCCGTTGTCGAACAGGCCCTCGCTCCGCCCCACGCCCCGGAAGTTGAAGCGCAGACCGAGAAGCCCCGTTTCTGGAACGCGTAATACAGGTGATACACCACCTGATTATTCATCGTTCCGCCGAATTGCGGGTGGGGATGGAGGATGAGCGCGACGGGGGCGTTCGGCCCGCGCTCATGATGGTAGCGGGCCTCGATCCTTCCGGCGGGACCGCTGATATTCACTTCAGGCATGAATTACTGGCCTCGATACACGTTACGTCGCGGGGGACGTGAGAGCTTGGGTGGCTCCACGCAAGATAAATGGGAAGCGCGAACCGCCGCCGCAAAACTTGACTCTGCCGCCCCGGAAACCTATACAACTTAAGATTAGAATTGTTCCAAACAAGCCGCTCCGGGACAGCTGGGCACTTGGAGCGGCGCGAACTTCAGGCCGCGCTTCATAGCACGCGCGACGGGGGCTCGTGCAAGCGTTAACCGGCGGCCATTGGCCGCGAGCTTCGTCAGAGCATGAACCAGCGCTCCTATCTCGACTATAACGCCACCGCACCGCTTCGCCCCGAAGTGCGCGAGGCCTTTGCCGCGGCGCTCGCTCTCTATGGCAATCCCTCCTCGGTTCATGCCGAGGGGAGGGCGGCGCGCGCGGCCATCGAGGCGGCGCGGGCGAAGGTGGCGGGCCTTGTCGGCGCGCGGCCCGAGGACGTGATCTTCACGAGCGGGGGCACCGAGGCAAACGCTCTCGCGCTCGCCGCGCAAGCGGGCGAAGCCTGGCATTGCTACATGTCGGCGGTGGAGCACCCTTCGGTGCTCTCCGGCGGGCGATTCTATCCGGAAACCACGACGAGGATTCCTGTCACGCCAGATGGCGTCGTCGACCTCGAAATCCTTGCGAGAGAGCTTGCGAAGCACCATCTAGGGGGGTGGAGGCCGTTCGTTTCCCTGATGGCCGCCAACAATGAAACCGGCGCGATTCAGCCGGTCGCGGAAACTTCAAAGATCGTCCACAGCGCTGGCGGGCTCCTCCATACCGACGCCGTTCAGGCGGCGGGAAGGATTAAGCTCGACATGGCCGCGCTCGGCGCCGACATGCTGAGCCTCTCCGCTCACAAGCTCGGCGGTCCGAAGGGCGTGGGCGCTCTTGTCCTGGGCAATGGGGCGTCGGTCGAGCCCCTCGTCAAGGGCGGCGCCCAGGAGCGGCGCCGGCGCGCCGGCACGGAGAATGTCGCCGGCATTGTCGGGTTTGGCGTTGCGGCCGAGCTTGCCGCCAGAGACCTCGCGAAGATGGGGGCGATTGCGACGCTGAGAGACGAGCTGGAGAAGGGCGCGTTGACCATCGCGCCGGATGCCATCGTGCTTGCGGCGCGCGTCAAGCGGCTGCCCAACACGACGTGCATTGCGGTGCCGGGCGCCAAGGCCGAGACGCTTGGTGATTGGGCTCGATCTTGCCGGCGTCGCCGTGAGCTCAGGGAGCGCCTGCTCCTCGGGCAAGGTGGAGGCCTCGCATGTGTTGAGCGCCATGGGCGTGCCCGAGGAAATTGCCCAAGGGGCGATCCGCGTAAGCCTTGGTTTTGCGACCAAGCGTGCCGATATCGATAACTTTCTTACGGCCTTTGCCGAGCTCATCAAGCGGCTCAGGCCTAGGGTGGCGGCGTAAGGCGCCGCTAGAGCATGATCCGGAAAAGTGGAGACCGGTTTTCCGAAAAGATCATGCTCAAACAAGGATAAGGATTTGGAGTAGAGCCATGCCGGCAGTGCAAGAGACCGTCGCTCGCGTCAAAGAGATCGACGTCGACAAGTACAAATACGGCTTCACCACCGATATCGAGTTGGTGCGGGCTCCCAAGGGCCTGAACGAGGAGACCGTCCGTTTCATCTCGGCGAAGAAGGGCGAGCCCGACTGGCTGCTCGACTGGCGGCTCGAGGCGTATCGCCGCTGGCTCACCATGCAGGAGCCCACCTGGGCGAATGTCGTTCACCCCAAGATCGACTTCCAAGACCTCTATTACTACTCGGCGCCCAAGAGCACCGAAGGGCCCAAGAGCCTCGCCGATGTCGACCCCGAGCTGCTTCGGACTTACGAGCGCCTCGGCATCCCGCTTTCCGAGCAGAAGGTACTCGCCGGCGTCGAGGGCGCACGGGTCGAAGGCCGTGTCGCGGTCGATGCCGTGTTCGACTCAGTGTCGGTGGTCACGACCTTCAAGGAGGAGCTGGCCAAGGCCGGCGTGATCTTCTCTTCCGTCTCCGAGGCGGTGAAGACCCATCCCGAGTTGGTGCGCAAATATCTGGGCTCCGTGGTCCCCATCACCGACAATTTCTACGCCACGCTCAATTCGGCGGTGTTCTCCGACGGCAGCTTCGTCTATGTGCCGCCGGGTGTGCGCTGCCCCATGGAGCTGTCCACCTATTTCCGCATCAATGCGGAGCAGACCGGCCAGTTCGAGCGCACGCTCATCATCGCCGACAAAGGCTCCTACGTGAGCTATCTCGAAGGCTGCACCGCGCCCATGCGCGACCAGAACCAGCTCCATGCCGCCGTGGTCGAGCTCGTCGCGCTCGACGATGCCGAGATCAAATATTCCACGGTGCAGAACTGGTATCCCGGCGACAAGCACGGCAAGGGCGGCATCTACAATTTCGTCACCAAGCGTGGCGATTGCCGCGGCGCCCACTCCAAGATCTCCTGGACGCAGGTCGAGACCGGCTCGGCCATCACCTGGAAGTACCCCTCCTGCATCCTGCGCGGCGACGGCTCCAGAGGCGAGTTCTACTCGATCGCCATCTCCAACGGCTATCAGCAGGTCGATTCCGGCACCAAGATGATCCATCTCGGCAAGGACACGTCGAGCCGCATCATCTCCAAGGGCATCGCCGCCGGCCACTCCAACAACACCTATCGCGGCCTCGTCTCGGCGCATCGCCGCGCCGCCAATGCGCGGAACTTCACCTGCTGCGATTCGCTGCTGATCGGCGACAAATGCGGCGCGCATACCGTGCCCTATATCGAGGCGAAGAACGCCTCCGCCACCTTCGAGCACGAGGCGACCACCTCGAAGATCTCCGACGACCAGCTGTTCTACTGCCTGAGCCGCGGGCTTTCGGCCGAGGAGGCGGTGGCGCTGATCGTCAACGGCTTCGTGCGCGACGTGCTCCAGCAGCTCCCCATGGAGTTCATGGCCGAGACGCAGAAGCTGATCGGCATCAGCCTGGAGGGCAGCGTCGGGTAATTGCATCATCTGTCATGCCCGCGCAGGCGGGCATCCAGTAATCACAGGAGAGGGGTTACTGGATCGCCCGGTCAAGCCGGGCGATGACAAAGAACGAGAATGAGACTCCGTGCCAAGGGGTTAGGAAGAAGTCGTAATGCTTGAGATCAAGAATTTGCACGTCAATGTCGATGGCCGCGAGATCCTGAAGGGCCTCGACCTCGCGCTGCCGCAGGGCGAGGTGCATGCCGTCATGGGGCCCAACGGCTCAGGCAAGTCCACGCTCGCCTATGTGCTGGCCGGCAAGGAGGACTACGAGGTCACGGCGGGCTCCGTCACCTGGAAGGGCGAGGACCTGCTCGCCATGAGCCCGAGCGAGCGCGCCGCCTCGGGCGTGTTCCTTGCCTTCCAATACCCCCTGGAGATCCCAGGCGTTGCCACCATGACCTTCCTGCGCACGGCGGTGAATGCTGTGCGCAAGGCCCGCGGGGAGGAGGAGCTCTCCACCCCCGATTTCTTGAGGCTCGTGCGCGCGAAGGCAAAGCTGCTCAAGATCGACATCGAGATGCTGAAACGCCCGCTCAATGTCGGTTTCTCCGGCGGCGAGAAGAAGCGCAATGAAATCCTGCAAATGGCTTTGCTCGAGCCCTCCCTCTGCGTGCTCGACGAGACCGATTCGGGCCTCGACATCGACGCCGTGCGCATCGTGGCCGAAGGCGTGAATGCGCTGCGGTCGCCAAAGCGCGCCATGCTCGTCATCACCCATTATCAGCGGCTCCTGAACTACATCGTGCCGGACCGGGTGCATGTGCTGTCCGACGGCAGGGTGGCGCGTTCCGGCGGGCCTGAGCTTGCCCTTGAGCTTGAAGAGTTGGGTTACGCGGAGTTCGGCGAGGCCGCGAGCGGCGCGGCCGCCTAAGGGGAAGACGTGCGATGGACTTGCCAGTCCAGCAGTTCAGGACCAAGGCCGAGCAGGAGCTTCTCGATCTGTTCACCAGCGCCGAGAAGGCGCTCCCTGGTGCCCGCAACAAATGGGTGTCGGACCTGAGGACCAAGGCCATCGAGGCTTATGGTCGCCTCGGGCTGCCCCATCGCCGCATCGAGGCCTGGAAATATACCGATCTCCGCGCGCGGCTTACCGACGTCAACCCGCTGTTGAAGGCGGAAGGCGTGGCCGTGGGCGAGGCCGAGCTTGCCCGCGCGCTGGGCAGCGAAATCGCGAAGCTTCCCGCCTATCGCCTCGTTGTCGTCGAGGGCGATCTGAGGGCCGATCTCTCGGATATGGCCGGGCTGAAGGAAGCGGGCGTCGAGGCGGTTTCGCTCGCCCACGCTCTGGAGAAGCCTCCTTCCTGGCTCAAGACCGCTCTCGCTCAGGTCAATCCGCGCGAGGACGATCCGGTGCTCGCCCTCAACACCGCTCTGATGACGGGCGGCGTGGCCTTGCGCATCGGCGCCGGCGTGACCCTCGACAAGCCTATTCATGTCATCCTGCTCGACGGCAAGGGCGAGCCCGCCTCGACCGTCACCCGCAACGTCGTGATGGCGGAGCCCGGAAGCTCAGCCACGCTCGTGGAGAGCTATGGCAGCCTCGGCGTCCGCGGCCTTCAGCGCAATGCGGCGACCGAGGTCAGAGTCGGCGACAAGGCCGCGCTCAGGCATGTGAAATTGCAGCGTGAGGGGGAGGACGCGCTCCATCTCTCCACCTGGCTCGTCGCGCTCGGCGCCGATGCCCGCTACGACGCCTTCCAGTTCTCGACCGGCGCGAGCGTCGCCCGCAACCAGATCTATGCGCGCTTCGCGGGCGAGGGCTCGGTACTCGATATTTCCGGCGCTTTTCTCATGCGCGGCCGGCAGCATTGCGACACGACGCTCCTGGTCGAGCACCGCGTCCCGCGCTGCACGAGTCGGGAGTTCTTCAAGGGCGTGCTCGACGGCGAGGCGCGCGGCATCTTCCAAGGCAAGATCATCGTCTCGCCCGGCGCGCAGAAGACCGACGGCAAGCAGATGGCGGGGGCGCTGCTCCTGTCCGAGGCGGCCGAGTTCGATTCGAAGCCCGAGCTTGAGATCTTCGCCGACGACGTGGTCTGCGGCCACGGCTCGACCTCGGGCCAGATCGACGAGGACCTGCTGTTCTATCTGGAATCGCGCGGCATCCCGGAAGCAGAAGCCCGCGCGCTGCTGATCCAGGCCTTTGTCGGCGAGGCGCTCGAGCGCGTCGAGGACGAGGCGCTCCGCGACGCCCTGGTCCGCGCCTCGGCCGCGTGGCTCGGCGTCGAGTTCGACTGAAGGAGCCGCCGATGACCGTGCTCACACCGTCGGCCAAGGACTTGCGAGCAGCAGCGGCGCCCTTCGACGTGGCGGCGATCCGCGCCGACTTCCCCATCCTCTCCCGGGAGGTGAACGGCAAGAAGCTGGTCTATCTCGACAATGGCGCCTCGGCGCAGAAGCCGCGAGCGGTGCTCGACACCATCCAGCGCGCCTATGGCGAGGAGTACGCCAATGTCCATCGCGGGCTGCATTATCTGAGCAACCTCGCCACCGCCAATTTCGAGAAGGCGCGGGACACGGTGCGCCGCTTTATCAACGCGCGCTCCGACGAGGAGATCATCTTCACCCGCAACGCCACCGAGGCGATCAACCTCGTCGCCTCGTCCTATGGCGTCCCCCATATCAAGGAGGGGGACGAGATCCTGCTCACCATCATGGAGCACCACTCCAACATCGTGCCCTGGCATTTCCTGCGCGAGCGCCACGGCGCGGTCTTGAAATGGGCGCCGGTGTCCGACAACGGCGACTTCCTCATCGAGGAGTTTGAGCGGCTCATAAGTCCGCGCACCAAGATGATCGCCATCACCCATATGTCCAACGTGCTCGGCACCATCGTCCCGTTAAAGGAGGTGGTGCGGATCGCGCACGAGCGCGGCATTCCCGTGCTTGCCGACGGCGCGCAAGCGGCCGTGCATCTTCCCGTCGACGTTCAGGACCTCGATGTCGATTTCTATGCCTTCACCGGCCACAAGCTCTATGGGCCGACCGGCATCGGCGTGCTCTACGGCAAGAAGGAGCATCTGGAGCGGATGCGGCCCTATCAGGGCGGCGGCGAGATGATCGGCTACGTCACCACCGAGACCGTCACCTATGCCAAGCCACCGCATAGATTCGAGGCAGGGACGCCAGCCATCGTGGAGGCCATCGGGCTTGGCGCGGCGATCGACTATGTCGAGAGCGTCGGCCGCGAGGCCATCAAGGCGCATGAGGACGTGCTGCTCGATTACGCCATGCAGCGCCTGGGCGAGCTGAACTGGCTGCGCATTTTCGGCCGCGCCAAGAATAAGGGGAGTATCGTCTCCTTCAACATGGAGGGGGCCCACCCCCACGACGTCAGCACCATTCTCGACCGCTATGGGGTGGCGGTCAGGGCCGGCACCCACTGCGCCGAGCCGCTGCTTGCCCGCTATGGGGTGACCTCGACATGCCGCGCTTCCTTCGCCATGTATAATACCTTCGAAGAGGTCGATATCCTGGTCGAGGCGCTGCACAAGACGCGTGAGATGTTTGTTTAACCCCATGAGATCAAATGTCTGAGAAGACTCAAAAAGAGGATGCCGAGGCAAGAGATGCCGAGCCTGAGGCCGCTTCGGTCGAGCCGGCCGAGATCAAGGCCTGCGTCGGTGCCACCGGCGGCGGGGAGGGGTCGGTTTCGGCGATCCCGCCTGACGAGCTCGAGCGGATTCATTCGAATCTCGTCGCGGCGCTCAAGACAGTGTTCGACCCCGAGATCCCCGTCGATATCTACGAGCTCGGCCTCATCTATCGCCTTGAGGTCGACGACGACCGCAACATCGAGGTGGACATGACCTTGACGGCGCCCGGCTGCCCGGTGGCGGGCGAAATGCCGGGCTGGGTGGAGAATGCCGTCTCGGCGGTGCCGGGCGTTGGCCAGGTGAAGGTCAAGCTGGTGTTCGATCCGCCCTGGGACATGAGCCGCATGAGCGACGAGGCGCGCCTTGCGCTCAATATGTTCTAGGAGCATGGTCCCGAAAAGTTGCAGACTTTTCGGATAAGATCATGCGTCAAAGACAAAGAGCACCGTAAGCCTTGAACCGCCCGGCAATTTGCCCCACCTTCAAGCCATGACGATCCAAACCCGCCCGCAAGTGATGCACCTGACCGAGGCTGCCGCCGAGCGCATCCGCGCGCTGACCGCGGCCTCCGGCAAGGAGGTCGAAGGCGTCCGCATCGGCGTGAAGAACGGCGGCTGCGCTGGCATGGAATACACCATGTCTTATGCTTCAGCCGCCGGGCCGCACGACGAGGTGATCGAGGACAAAGGGGTCAAGCTCCTGATCGACCCCACAGCGGTGATGTTCCTGCTCGGCACCGAGATGGATTACCGCGCCGACCGCATGCGTTCCGGCTTCGTGTTCAACAATCCGAACCAGACGAGCGCCTGCGGCTGCGGCGAGTCGGTCACGCTCAAGCCCGCCGATGAAGTCCCCGAGAAGGCGTCCTAAGTTAGCGCCATACCTCCCCCTCGTGGGGAGGTCGGCGCGCGATCCGCGCGCCGGGTGGGGGAAACGCTAACCTTTCGATCAACAACTCTTCTTTGAGTTCACCCCACCCGGCACGCCAAAGGCGACTTGGGCTTGCCCAAGTCGCGGCGTGCCGCCCTCCCCATCAAGGGGAGGGATGGAGTTTGCTGCAAGTTGAAGGAGCGCTTCCGCTAAGGGACGCGCACCGGGCGCATCATGAAGGCAGGGACGTGATCGCCCATGCCCTGTTGCTTGGAACGGCCCGCCTGAGGCGCGTTGCCTTGAGGCCGCTCGGCGGGAGCGCCGTGAACGACGTGGCCGCCTTTCCGCTCCCCCTGGTGCTGAGGCTTGTGCTGCTCGTGCCGGACATCGCTCCGGCGCTCATCCCGTTTATCGCTGCGGCGCTCATCCCGTTTATTGGCGCCGTTGCCGTTCTGCGGGGGCGCGCTCCGCTGGGGGCTCGGCTTTTGATGCCTTGGCGGATGGCTTTCACGGCTGGTCGGCGCACCCGACCCCTGGGGGCGCTTGTGGTGGCGTGAGCGGCCGCCGCGGCGATGCCGGTCATTTTCGCTCGGCCGGGACTCGGAGGCTTCTCTCTGCTCCGCTTCGCCGGGCGCGCCATCGATCCACGGGATCTCTTGGCGGAGCAGTTTCTCGATCGCCTTGAGCGCCTTGAAGTCTTTTGGCGTCACCAGCATGGCGGCGAAACCTTCGCGGCCCGCGCGCCCGGTGCGTCCGATGCGGTGGATATAGTCTTCGGGATGAATAGGCACGTCGTAATTGAAGATGTGGCTCACCTCGGGAATGTCGAGGCCGCGCGCCGCCACGTCGCTTGCGGCAAGGAAGGCGATCGTGCCGTTGCGGAAGGCATCGAGCGTCGCCGTGCGCTGATGCTGGTCCAGGTCCCCGTGCAGCGCGCCGACACTGAAGCCATGGCGCTGAAGGGAACGGAATAGGATGCCGACGTCCTTCTTGCGATTGCAGAAGATGATGGCGTTCTTGACGTCGATCTCACGCATCAAGGCTCTGAGCGCCTCGCGCTTTCCGGCCGGGTCGTCGGGCGCCTTTTTCAGCCTTTGCACGATGGTCGCCGCGGCCGTAGCCTGCGGGGCCACCTCGATGCGCTCCGGGTTGTGCAGGAAGTTGTCGGCGAGACGCTGGATTTCCGCCGGCATGGTGGCCGAGAAGAACAGCGTCTGTCGCGTGAACGGCAGCTTCTTGCAGATGCGCTCGATGTCGGGAATGAAGCCCATGTCGAGCATGCGGTCGGCCTCGTCGACCACCAGGATCTCGATGCCGTTCAGAAGCAGCTTGCCGCGCTCGAGTTGGTCGAGCAGGCGGCCGGGGGTCGCGATCACCACATCGGCGCCGCGATCGAGCTTGCGGTCCTGATCGTCATAGGACACGCCGCCGATCAGCAGCGCCACGGTCAGCTTATGGTTCTTGCCGAGAATCTCGAAATGCTCGGCGACCTGGGCGGCAAGCTCGCGGGTGGGCTCCAGGATCAGCGAGCGTGGCATGCGCGCTCGGGCGCGCCCGCGCTCCAGCCGGGTCAGCATCGGGAGCACGAAAGAAGCGGTCTTGCCGGTTCCGGTCTGGGCGATGCCGAGCACGTCGCGGCCGGTGACCACGATCGGGATGGCTTTGTCCTGAATGGGGGTGGGAGTATCGAAGCCAGCCGCCGTTACGGCCGACAACACTTTTGGGCTTAAGCCAAGATGTGAAAAGCTCATGCGTTAGCTAAAATTCCGCGGGGCCCGAAGCGCCACGCGTATCTTTCTTTCTTTAAGGCGCAAATATTTGCTGCAACAATTCGCAGCCTTTGCGCAAGACTGGACTGAAGCAATGCAACGGATATGCCCTGCAATGCTAGCCCTTCAAATAAGGCGCGCAGCCTATCGGCGCAAGGGGCAAATCTACGCGGCGCCTAAAACCGGCGTTATATAGGATTGATAGAATATCGCGGCGCTTTGCAACAAAGGGAGAGGAGCGAGAGCCGGCCATGAATACGACCGACCATGCCGACGTGGCGATCAAGCCGCCCTTCCTGTTTCTTGGCGCGCTCGCGCTCGGCTGTCTCCTCAACCTTATCCTTCCGGTCGGACCGAGGCTTGGGTCGGCGAACGGGCTCGCGCTTTCCGTCGGCTTGACGTTCGTGGCGATCGGCTTTGCCCTTGCGGCGCTTTCGGTCCGCCGCTTCCGCCTTGCCGGCACCAGCGTCGTGCCAGGGCAACCGTCGACGGCGCTCGTGGTCGAGGGGCCTTACCGCGTCACGCGCAATCCGATCTATATCGGCTTCGTGCTCGTCTATTTCGGCCTTGCCGTCATGCTGACGAGCGTGTGGGTCCTCCTGCTGCTGATCCCAGTGCTGATCATCTTGCAGCGCGGCGTCGTTAAGCCCGAGGAGGACTATCTCGAGCGGCAATTCGGCGAGACCTACCGCAAATACAAGGCATGCGTGCCGCGCTGGCTGTGACGCGAAAGGTTCATGCTTCGAGACGCTGCCTGCGGCGGCTCCTCAGCATGAGGCCTCACCCTGAGGAGGCGCGTAGCGCCGTCTCGAAGGGTGAGCCGCTATGCCGCGGACCGCTTGGTGAAGCGTTTGACCTTGATTTTGGTCTCGCGCCGGCGCGCTGCGGCAAGATCGAAAGCAAGTTGCATCCGCATCAAATGGTCCATCTTGGGACCGAAGGCCTTTTCGATCCTGAGAGCCATGTCGGGGGAAAGTCCCGTTCGCTCGTTCAACAGGTTCGACAGCGCCTGCCGCGTGACGCCGAGCACCGACGCTGCCTCGGTCACCGAGAGGCCGAGAGGCTCAACAATCTCGCGGCGGATGAAACCACCGAGATGAGGAGGGGTCTTCATCGGCATCGTCGTGCTTCCTCAATGACCATTGTCTATCGCCCGGCTTGACCGGGCGATCCAGTATCCACCGCGGCATGCGCTCGCAAAGTCAGTGGTTACTGGATTGCCCGCATGCGCGGGCAATGACAATTGACGGAAGGCACTCAAATATCCAGCTCGTCGGGTTTGGCGAACGCGGCGCGCTCCTGGATGAAGGCGAAGCGCGCCTCGGGCTTGTTGCCCATCAACTGATCGACGATCTTGCCCGTGCTCTTATCGTCCTCGGCGATCTCGACCCTGAGCAGGGTGCGCACCTTTGGGTCCATGGTCGTCTCTTTGAGCTGCCGCGGCATCATCTCGCCCAAGCCCTTGAAGCGGGAAACGTCGATCTTGCCCTTGCCGTTGAACTCCTTGCGCATAAGCGCCTCCTTATGCGCGTCGTCCCGCGCGTAGAAGGTCTTGGCGCCCTGGCTCAAGCGGTATAGCGGCGGCACGGCGAGATAGAGATGGCCTCCGTCGATGAGCCCGCGCATCTCCTGGAAGAAAAAGGTGATGAGGAGCGAGGCGATATGCGCGCCGTCGACATCGGCGTCGGTCATGATCACGACCTTCTCGTAGCGCAGCTCTTCCTCGCGATAGCGCGGCCCCGTGCCGCAGCCGAGCGCCTGGATCAGATCGGCCAAGAGCTGGTTGTCGGCAAGCTTGTTCGAGCTCGCGCTCGCGACGTTGAGGATCTTGCCTCTGAGGGGCAGCACGGCCTGGGTCGCCCGGTCGCGCGCCTGCTTGGCCGAGCCGCCGGCCGAGTCGCCCTCGACGATGAAGATCTCCGTGCCTTGCGCGCCGCTGAGCGCGCAGTCGGCGAGCTTGCCGGGGAGGCGCAAGCGCCTCGTCGCCGTCTGCCGGCCGATCTCCTTTTCCTTCCTGCGGCGGAGCCGTTCCTCGGCGCGGTCGATGACCCAGTCGAGCAGGCGGTTGGCTTGGGCCGGGTTTCCGGTCAGCCAATGGTCGAAGGCGTCGCGCAGCACGCCCTCGACGATGCGGGCGGCCTCGGGGCTTGCCAGCCTGTCCTTGGTCTGGCCCTGGAACTCGGGCTCGCGGATGAACACGGAGAGCATGGCGGCAGCGGTGCCGAGCACGTCGTCGGCCGTCACTTGGGCGACGCGCTTGTTGCCGGTGAGCTCGCCATAGGCGCGCAAGCTCTTGGTGAGCGCGGCGCGCAAACCCGCTTCGTGCGTCCCCCCGTCGGGCGTGGGCACGGTGTTGCAATAGGAGCTCAAGAACCCGTCGTCGCTGGCGATCCAGGCGATCGCCCATTCGACCGAGCCGGAGCCTTCGGTCTTGTCGATCCTTCCGGTGAACGCGTCTTTGGTGACGGGTTCCTGACCTTCGATGCGGCTCGCCAGAAAATCCTTGAGGCCCGCCCGGGAAATGGAAGACGGCGCTCTCGGGCGTCTCGCTGTCGCCTTGGAGCAGGGCCTTGGCGCAGGACCAGCGGATCTCGACGCCGCGGAAGAGATAGGCCTTCGAGCGCGCCATGCGGAAGAGCCGCGCCGGCCTGAAGGCCGCACCCTTGCCGAAGATCTTGGGGTCCGGCCTGAAGCGGACCTTGGTGCCGCGGCGGTTCTTCACCGCGCCTAGGCTCTTCAGCGGGCCGTCGGGTTTACCTCGCGTATAGCTCTGGCGATAGAGCTTCTGGCCGCGCGCCACCTCGACCTCCATGCTCTCCGACAGCGCGTTGGCGACCGAGACGCCGACCCCGTGCAGCCCGCCGCTCGTCTCATAGACCTTGGAGTTGAATTTCCCGCCCGCATGCAGCGTGGTCATGATGACCTCGAGCGCGGACTTCTTCTTGAATTTCGGGTGCGGGTCGACGGGGACGCCGCGGCCATTATCGGTCACGGTGAGGAAGCCGTCGGCCTCGAACGCGACACCTCGATGTGGTCGGCGTGGCCCTCGACCGCCTCGTCCATGGCGTTGTCGAGCACCTCGGCGAAGAGGTGATGCATCGCCTTCTCGTCGGTGCCGCCGATATACATGCCGGGGCGCCGGCGCACCGGCTCGAGCCCCTCCAGCACCTCGATGTCGGCGGCGGTGTAGGCCTCCTCCGAGCGGCCAGCGGATTTGCCGTGCGCGGCTTGCTTTGAGCCCTTGATGGGCTTCTTCTTCAGCTCGTCCTCGAGCTTGGCGAACAGGTCGCGCGATGAGGCGGCTTTGCGCATGGGTCTTTGAGTTACTCCTCATGCTGAGGAGCGGGCGTAAACCCGCGTCTCGAAGCATGACATCCCGAATGCTCACCCTTCGAGACGGGCGCGTTCCGCGCCCTCCTCAGGATGAGGGGAGAATCAACGCCTTGTGGAACACGACTCTAGCTCGCACGCGTTCGCGGCTTTTTCAAGAAGTCTGCGTGGGCGAAGCGCCTTCAGGCGATCTTGCCGCCGCCTATCTTTGGTGATGGCCAGCACCGAAGGCCGTGGCGGCATGTTGGGATCGAAGTCGGGCCAGCGCGTGGCCGGGTCGGCGAAGGTCGAGGCGCGCTCGAAGCCCTTGTAGCGGTCGGTCGCCGTCGGCCCCGGGATGCTGCACCGCCAAGAACAGCGTCTCCTGGTCCGGGGTGAAGCAGGGCCCGCACATCTCCGCGCCCACCGGCGCGCGGAAGAAGAGCTTGCCGGTGCGCCGCCGCAGCGCCCTTCCGTCTCCAGCGCATAAAGACCGTCGGCGCGTCCGGTCGGCCAGGGGTCGCCCTGGTCGGTCGCGATCCAGAGCCGGCCTTGCGCATCGACGGCGGCATTGTCGGGGCAGGCGAACCACCCGTTGTCTGACGTCTCCGGATTCCACAACGCCCCGACCTCGGCGACCGCAGGGTCGCCGCACCGCACCAGAACCTCCCAGGCGGAATTCATCGGCAGCATGGTCGCCGTCGGGCGGGATCATCTCGATGATGTGGCCGAACACGTTCTCGGCCCGCGGATTGGCGGCATCCTCTTGCCTGCCTTCGCGATCCTTGTTGTTGGTCAGGATCACATAGACCCGGCCATTGACCTGGTTCGGCTGCACGTCCTCGGGCCGGTCCATGCGGGTCGCGCCAAGAAGGTCGGCGGCGAGCCGCGCGTCGATCACCACGTCCGCCTGGGAATTGAAGCCGAAGTCCGGCGTCAGCCAGGGTCGGCCGAAGATCGAGCGGCAGCCACTCCACGCTGCCGTCGTCATGGAATTTCGCAACCGACAGCGTACCCGCCGACAGCAGCGTCATGTTCGCCTTGCGGTCGCCGGCGTCATAGCGGCCGTCCGAGACGAAGCGATACACATAGTCGAAGCGGGCATCGTCGCCGCAATAGACGACGATGCGGCCATCCTTGTTGACAAGGCATTCGGCGCCTTCGTGGCGGAAGCGGCCGAGCGCGGTGTGCTTCACCGGAACGGAGCTCGGCGTCGGACGGATCGATCTCGACGATCCAGCCGAAGCGGTTCGGCTCGTTCGGCTCCTTGTCGACATTGAAACGGTCGACGAACTTGCCCCAGGCCTGCCACAGTCCCGGCACGCCGTAGCGCTCATAGCTCTTGGCCTGAGCGCCGCCCAGACCCGTCGGGCGCCTTGCCGCCCGTGCGCGCAGAGATCGCTCCAGAAATAGCCGTGGAAGTTCTCCTCGGCCGTGAGATAGGTGCCCCAGGGCGTCATCCCGCCGGCGCAATTGTTGAGCGTGCCGAGAATGCGCATGCCTGACGGATCGGCGCTCGTCTTCATCCGCTCATGACCCGCGGCCGGGCCATCGACGCTCATCACCGTATTGGTGGGGCTGATGCGGCGGTTGTAGGGGCTGTCGAGCACGACGCGCCAATCTTCGCCCTCGCGGCTGATCTCCACGATGCTCACCCCATGGGCCGCCATCTCGATATCGACGAGCTCCGCCGTCATGTCGGGAAAGCAGATCAAGTCCTGGCGGGGAATGCCGGGGAACATCACCTCTTCATTGGTGTATTCGTGATTGACGCAGAGGAGGCCGCGGGCGCCGTCCGCATCGAGCGGGAAGAAGGCGACGTAGTCGTTGTTATAGCCGAACTGCTTCAGTTGCGCGGCGGCGCTTTGCTGCAAGGGATCGAAGGGAGGCGAATCGGGAAAAAGCGGATCGCCCCATCTGAGCAGAACCTGCGCCCGATAGCCCTCGGCGACATGATGGGTCTCGTCGACGCCGGCTTCGACCTCCGCGAAGCCGAAGCGATCCTGGGCGCCCTCGGCGCGGCAGCACGCGCCCTGCGAGCAGCGCCGGTCCGAACAGCGATAGCGGCGGCAGCGGCGCCGAGCGTGCCGCGCATCACCTCGCGGCGGCTGTAGCGCCGCAAGATGATGTCGCCGATCGCGTCTCGACCCGCCGGGCTCAGCGGCACATTGTCATGGGCCTCGTAGGCCTCGGCCCTGTTGCAGAAATTGTCGGGTTTCGCCATATGCGGGGTTCATTCTTGCGAGCGGAGAACGGCAGCGAACTTAGAGCCGCGCCGTGACAGATTTGCGAATAGGAGAGGTGCGATGGCCGAAGAAACCCCCATTTGCGATTTCGGTTGGAAGGCGCCTTCCTTCACCCTTCCGGGCGTCGACGGCAAGACCTATAGCCTCGAACAGCTCCGCGGGCCGAATGGCACGCTCGTGATGTTCATCTGCAACCACTGCCCTTACGTCAAGGCGGTGATCGACCGCATCGTGCGCGATGTGAACGAGCTGCGCGGGCTTGGCGTCAACGCCGTCGCCATCTCCTCCAACGACGCCGCGCATTACCCTGACGACTCCTTCGACAACATGAAGCGCTTCGCCGAGGCGCATCGTTTCAGCTTTCCCTATCTCTACGACGAGAGCCAGGATGTGGCGAAGGCCTATGACGCAACCTGCACGCCCGACTTCTTCGGCTTCAACGCAAAGCTCGAGTTGCAGTATCGCGGGCGCCTCGATGCGAGCCGGAAAGAGGCGGCGCCTGCCAACGTCCGCCGCGATCTCTTCGAGGCGATGAAGGAGATTGCGCTGACCGGCCGCGGGCCGCGCGAGCAGATCCCCTCGATCGGCTGCTCCATCAAGTGGAAGGCGGCCTAGAATTCCTCTCCCTGAGGAGGCTGCGCACTGTGCGCCGGGGGTGGCCAGCTCGAGACCCCCACCGCTCCTCAGGGGGAGGGTGCGTTAACCCCCGCTTAAGCCTACCGCTTTCCCGTTTCTTTACGCGCGGCCCCTAAAATTCGTCTCAAAAGCGGCGGGGTTTTGAGCGTCATGGTGATCCGTTACGCCATGCTGGTGGCGATTGGCGGCGGCATCGGTCTGGGCCGTCATCACTGCGAGCGCGAGCAACAGCCAGTGGCTTCTTGTCGATGCCGGCCAAGGCGGCGGCCAGAGCGATGTCGCCTTCTGGCTGCTTGGCCGCAATTGCCACCCTCATCACGCTGTCCCTCTGCCGCTTCGTGATCTTCGGTCTGCCGTCCATGTTCGGCGGCTGGTACCAGGAGCACAAGCAGTGGATTTACATGCTCGTGTGCGGAGGGCTGCTCTACGCGGTGTTCTATTTGATGTAAGCCGGCCCGATCCGAATTTTGGGGGAGCCTGGCGGGAACCTTCGCCGTCCGCGTCCACGGGGGAACGCGAGCGAAAGCGGAGGTTCGGCAGGCCGGGCCAAAGTGGGGCGGTCGCCGACAAAGCGGCCGCCCCATCTTTTTGACGAAGCGTCGGGTCCTTGGTCAGACGCTGTAATACATGTCGAACTCGATGGGGTGGGGGAACATCTCGAACCGCTCCACCTCTTCCATCTTCAGCTCGAGATAGGCATCGATCGCGTCGTCGGTGAAGACGTTGCCCTTCTTCAGGAAGGCGCGGTCCTTGTCGAGTTCCTCGCAGGCCTGGCGCAGCGAGCCGCACACCGTCGGCACCTTCTCCAGTTCCTCCGGCGGCAGGTCGTAGAGGTTCTTGTCGATCGGGTTGCCGGGATTGAGCTTGTTCTCGATGCCGTCAAGCCCCGCCATCAGCATGGCGGCGAAGGCGAGATAGGGGTTGGCGGCGGGATCGGGGAAGCGCACCTCGACGCGCTTGGCCTTGGGTCCTGAGCCGAGCGGAATGCGGCACGAGGCTGAGCGGTTGCGCGAGGAATAGGCGAGCAAGACCGGCGCCTCGTAGCCCGGCACCAGACGCTTATAGGAGTTGGTGGTCGGGTTGGTGAAGGCGTTGAGCGCCTTGGCGTGCTTCAGGATGCCGGCGATGTAGTACAGCGCCGTATCCGACAGGTCGGCATATTTGTCGCCGGCGAAAATCGGGCGTTGAGCCCTTCCAGATCGACTGGTGGGTGTGCATGCCCGAGCCGTTGTCGCCGAAAATCGGCTTCGGCATGAAACAGGCGGTCTTGCCGTAGGCCTGCGCCACCTGGTGGATGACGTATTTGTAGATCTGCATGGAGTCGGCGAGTCTTCACCAGCGGTCCGAACTTGATGCCGAGCTCGTGCTGGGCGGCGCCCACCTCGTGGTGATGCTTCTCGGTGACGACGCCCATGTCGGCCATCACCGACAGCATCTCCGAGCGGAGGTCTTGCGCCGAGTCGACCGGCGGCACCGGGAAATAGCCGCCCTTGGTGCGCGGCCGGTGACCGAGATTGCCCATCTCGTATTCGGTGTCGGTATTGGTCGGCAGCTCGATCGAGTCGATCTTGTAGCCGCAATTGAAAGGCTCGGCGGCGAAGCGGACGTCGTCGAACACGAAGAACTCGGCCTCGGGCCCGAACACGGCGGTATCGCCGACCCCGGTCTGCTTCAAATAGGCCTGTGCCTTGCCGGCGATCGAGCGCGGATCGCGCTCGTAAGGTTCGTTGGTCAAGGGCTCGAGCGTATCGCAGAAGATGGCGAGCGTGCTCTGAGCGAAGAACGGGTCGATCACGGCTGAGTCGGGATCGGGCATGAGCTTCATGTCCAACTCGTTGATCACCTTCCAGCCGGCGATCGACGAGCCGTCGAACATGATGCCGTCGGTGAATGCCTCTTCGTCCATGATCTTTGCGTCCATGGTGACGTGCTGCATCTTGCCCCGCGGATCGGTGAAGCGCAGGTCCACGAACTTGATATCGTCGTCCTTGATCTTCTTGGTCACACTCTTAGCGTCTGCCATCGTACTCCCCTGTCATTGGCATGATGAATGCCGCCCTTTTGAGCTTGGCGGCGGAAAACTCGCTCCGGCCCGCGCCTGCCGGCCTTTAGCTGGCCATCCTCCTCAGATGGCATCGTTTCCCGTCTCGCCGGTGCGGATGCGCACGGCTTCTTCCACGTTCGACACGAAGATTTTCCCATCGCCGATGCGGCCGGTCTTGGCCGAGGCGATGATAGCGTCGATCGCCTTCTCCACCATGTTGTCGCCGAGCACGAGCTCGAGCTTCACCTTGGGCAGGAAGTCGACGACATATTCGGCGCCGCGATAGAGCTCGGTGTGGCCCTTCTGGCGTCCGAAGCCTTTGGCCTCGGTCACCGTGATCCCCTGGAGTCCGATCTCTTGCAGAGCCTCCTTCACCTCGTCGAGCTTGAACGGCTTGATGATCGCTTCGATCTTTTTCATTGTTTCGCTGCACCTCCCATGGACGCAAAACAGCGCTTAGCCGCGCGCTTCCGTCCGTGATCTAGCAAGACTGTGGGCCAGCCAAAGCACGCCCTATGCCAATCCTCTGGGCGCAAGTTTTGTCTCTCGTTTCAAGGCCTTATGGCAATGGGGCGGATGTTGGCGGCGGTGGGAAAATGATGGCTGCTCAAACATTAGGCTCTATGCATAACAATTAAGCAGATTTGGCAGCCTATGTCTTGAGCTGTCTCCTCTACCGCGCCTTTGCTCTACAAGGAAGCACTCACGCGCTGACTCACGGAAACCGATGCTCGAGCTTCTGACTGCGGAGGAGATGGGGCGCGCCGATCGTCTCGCCATCGAGGGTGGCGTGCCGGGCGCGACCCTCATGGAGAACGCCGGGCGCGCCGTGGCCGAAGAGGTCGCCCGCCGCTTTCCCGATCAAGGAGATGGTCGCCGTCTTATGCGGTCCTGGCAATAATGGCGGCGACGGCTTCGTTGCCGCGCGTTGCCTCAAAGAGCGGGGCTATAAGGTCAGGCTCGGCTTCGATGGCGATGAAGCGCGTCTGCCGGAGGACGCCGCCGCCATGGCCAAGCGCTTCGCCGGCGCAAGAGAGCCGCTTCGTCCTGACATCCTCGCCGGCGCCGATGTCGTGGTTGACGCCCTGTTCGGCGCGGGGCTGGCGCGCCCGATCGAAGGCAAGCTTGCTCGTCTGATCGAGCGCGTCAACGCGTCGGGTCTTCCCGTCGTTGCCGTCGATGTGCCGAGCGGCATCGACGGCACCACGGGAGAGGTGAGAGGGCGTGGCCATCCGCGCCGCCGCGACCGTGACGTTCTTCCGCCTGAAGCCCGGGCATCTGCTCTTGCCCGGACGGACTCATTGCGGAGAAGTGAGGCTCGCCGATATCGGCATCCCCGACAGCGTGCTTGCCACGATCCGCCCAAACACCTTCGCCAACGAGCCTGCGCTCTGGCTCGCGCAATTTCCCTGGCCGAAGGAGGAGAGCCACAAATATGCGCGCGGCCATGCGGTTGTCGTGTCGGGGCCGGCCTATAGCACCGGCGCCGCGCGGCTCGGCGCCCGTGGCGCGCTCAGAATTGGCGCCGGGCTCGTCACCGTCGCTTCGCCTCGGGACGCCATCCTCGTCAATGCCGCCCAGCTTACCGCCATCATGGTGCGTGAGGCCGACGACGCACGCGGGCTGAAAAGCCTTCTTGCCGATCAGCGCAAGAACGCGGTCCTGATCGGGCCCGGCGTGGGGGTAGGGGAGCGCACCAAGGAGATGGTCTTGGCGGCGCTTGGCTCAGAGGCCGCGATCGTGCTCGACGCCGATGCGCTCACCTCCTTTGCCGGGGATCCAAGGCCCGCTCTTCGCCGCCATCGCCTCGCGTGACGCGCCGGTCGTGCTCACGCCCCATGACGGGGAGTTCGCACGGCTCTTCGGCGACCTTGCCTCCCTCCCAAAGCTCGAGCGGGCGCGGCAGGCGGCCTCCCGCTCCGGCGCCATCATCGTCGCTCAAAGGCGCCGATACCGTCGTCGCCGCCCCCGATGGAGCGGCCTCGATCAATGCGACCACAAGTCCCTGGCTTGCCACCGCCGGCACCGGCGACGTGCTTGGCCGGCATGATTCTCGGGCTCCTCGCCCAAGGGATGCCGGGGTTTGCAGGGGCAAGCGCCGCCGTTTGGCTGCATGGGGCGGCGGCCAAGGATTTCGGGCCCGGCCTGATCGCCGAGGACTTGCCGGAGATGCTGCCAAAAGTGCTGCGCGAGCTTCGGACTGCCCGCCTTGAGGGCCGGCGGCGCGGGCCGATCTTTGACCGTGCCGATACCGCTTGGTGACCCGTTGTTGACACACTCTGGCCTTATGGGAGACATGAGATCAGGAGCTATGAGGGAAGGCCTGTCTCATCGTGGCCATGCACTCTTCACGACATAGGATTGGCTGGCTTCTCGCGGCCGTTCTCGCCGCCGGGGCCGGCGCCGAGGCCGTGGCCGAGGACGTGACCCTTCTGCGCGCCCGCGAGGGCGCCGCGGCGCTGATGCGCGGGCAATATGACAAGGCCGTCGCCGCCTACGACGAGGCGCTCACCGCCCCTGAGATCGCCGACTTCATCGAGGCGAGCATCTACAGCGATCGCGGCGTCGCCAAATGGCGTCTGAACCAGACCAAGGAGGCGATCGAGGATTTCAACAAGTCGATCCAGCTCTCGCCGGAGAACGCCGCCGTCTACAACAACCGGGGTAACGCGCTGATGGATTTGGGCCATCCCGACGAGGCGGTGAAGGACTTCGACCGGGCGATCGCGCTGTCGCCCAATTACGGCGCCGCTTACAACAACCGGGGCAACGCCCGTGTGGCGCTTGGCCAATACGCTCTCGCCTTTCAGGATTTCCGCAAGGCGGTGGAGCTGATGCCGCAGAGCGCGGTGCCGTTTAACGGACGGGGCATGGCCCATGCCGAGCTTAAGCGCTATCACGCCGCGGTGCGCGACTTGAGCCGCGCCATCAGCATCAACCCCAAATATGCGGCGGCCTACCACCATCGCGCCGACGCCTATCTCGGACTCGGCATGTATCGCGAGGCCGCAGCCGACGCCACCCAGGTGCTCACGCTCCAGCCCGAAGTGACCGACCCCGATCTCCTGCTGCTGCGCGCCCGCGCCTATGCCGGCGACAAGAAGCTCAATCCCGCCTTGGAAGACCTGAACAAGGCGATCGAGGTGAAGCCCGATCTGGTCGACGCCTATATCGAGCGTGGCATGGTGTTCGCGCAGGCGCGCCGCTTCGACGACGCCATCGGCGATTTGACCCGCGCCATCGAGATCGATCCCCAGAATGTGAAGGCCTACGCCATGCGCGCCTCGGCGAAGCTCCAGGCCGAGGCCAATGACGATGCCCTGAGCGACGTCAACCAAGCCCTCCAGATTGCGTCAAACGATTCCCTCGCCTTGCGCATCAGGGGGAATGTCTACGAGGCGTTGACCCGCCACCGACGACGGCGATCGCCGACTACCGCAACGCTCTCGCGCAAGATCCGTTTCAGACCGAGAGCCGCGAGGCCCTTCAGCGCCTCGACCAAGAAGTGCCCACGGAGGAGGGGCGCCTCTTGGGCGAGCCGGTCGAGGGCTGGGTGATCAAAGAGCCGCAACCGGGACGCTATATCGCCAGCAATCCGAAATACCCCGCACTGAGGACCGAGCTTGAGATGTTCGGTTCGGGCAAGCCCAAAATCCTCGAATGGAAGCTCTTGAAGGACGCGCTCTCGGGCATCGGCCTGTTGAAATACTACGCGGGCGACTTCGGCGAAGGAGAGGAGACGAGCCTCGAATATGTCGCCATCGTCGACACGCGCGCCAACAAGGTCATCTCCGTCGAGCCCCATAGTTGGGGATCTGCGGCCGCCCAATGGAACTGGCAGGCCGTCTCGGTGGTCGTTACCGACCCTGACGGGAATGCCAACGAGGTTCAGCTCCGCAAGGTGAGGCAGAAGGCTCCGGCCGCCCGCGACGATTTTTGGGGCTTCGAGCGCTCCGCCGAAGGGGGCGCCCCAGCCGAGGGCCGGCGCGCGGCACGCGCGCGGCGGCGGCGAAAGCGGCGGCGGCGGCATGTTCAACTGGCTGTTCCGCTGATGGCCTCAACTGACTCGTCCCGAGTAGGCTCGAACGCGGCCGTCATCGCCGGGCTTGACCCGGCGATCCAGTAGCCTCAGATGCTTCGAAATGCCCGTGGCTACTGGCCGCTCCGCCAGCGCGGGCATGACAAGGCCTACCGATGACCCTATTCCTCGCCAGCGTGCGCGATGCCGCCGAGGCCGAGATGGCGATCGGCGCGGGCGCCGACATCATCGACCTGAAAGACCCGGGCCAAGGCGCCCTCGGCGCTCTCGCGCCCGACACCATCGCCGCTTGCGTGAGACGGGTCGCCGGCACGCGCGCCGGTCAGCGCAACCATCGGCGATCTGCCGCTTGAGGGGGAGACCGTTCGCGACGCGGTGCTGGCGACGGCGGCCTCGGGCGTTGATTACGTCAAGCTCGGCCTCTTCCCGGGCGGCGATGCGGAACGCAGCCTGAACCTGCTTACGACCGAGGCTGCCCACATCCGCCTCATCGTCGTCCTGTTCGCCGATGCCTTGCCCGACTTCGACGCGATCGGGCTTGCGGCAAGGATCGGGGCACACGGCGTCATGTTCGACACGATGGGCAAGGATGCGGGGTCTTTGCCGGATCACATGTCTTTCATGGCGCTTGCCGAGCTACATCGCCTCCGCCAAGGCTGAAGGCCTGGTCGTGGGTCTCGCCGGCTCGCTCAAGGCGAAGCATGTGCCGAGCCTGGTTGCGCTCGCGCCCGACCTGCTCGGCTTTCGCGGCGCGCTCTGCCATGGCGGCGACCGCAGCCAGGCTCTCGATCCGGTCAGGCTGCGCGGCGATCAGGGCGCTGATCCCGGAAAGGCCGCGCATTCTGCATGAGCGCGAACTTGCCTGACCTCGCCCCGCAGTCGTTATGCTAGGGATGGCGCGAGAGCGATTGTCGCGCCGCAACGGAGCCTCGGTCATGGCCGAAGAGCGACTGAGGCGGGCCGCGCCCAAAGCCGCGCACCTGAGCGAGGCGAAGGATCGTTGACCGCGTCTTCATGCACGACCTCGTGCTCGACGTCGAGATCGGTGTCTATACCAACGAGAAGGGCGTCACCCAGCGCGTGCGTTTCTCCGTCGATGTCGATGTGATCCCGGCCACGCGTCGCGCTCGAGGACGATATCGGCCGGGCATTCGACTACGACACCATCATCAAAGGCATCAAGACCATCATCGCGCGGGGCCATATCAACCTCGTCGAGACCCTGGCCGAGGAGGTGGCCCGCCATTGCCTCGCCCATCCCCGCGCCGCGTCCGTCACGGTCATGATCGAGAAGCTCGACAAGGAGCCCGGCGCCGTCGGCGTCGAGATCGTGCGCTCCAAGGGAAGCGCCTGACCATGCCGGGCCGAACTGTGCGCGCCAGCGCCAATCTTGCGCCTCTTGCCGCCGAGGCGCGGCCCATCGTCGTCAAGCTCGGCGGCAGCGTCGTCCGCTCGGCCGAGCTCACGGCCTGGCTCGATGCGATCGCCGCGGCGCCGCGTCCCATCGTCGTGGTGCCGGGGGGAGGGGCCTTGGCCGACGAGGTGCGCGCCTGCCAGAGCCAGCTCGGCTTCGGCGATGCCATCGGCCCACCGCATGGCGCTGCTCGCCATGGATCAGCTTGCCTGGGCGGTGGCGGGGTTGCGGCAGGGCTTCGCCGTGGGCGCGACCGAAGGCCGAGCTGCGCGCCGCGCTCGACCAGGGGTCCGTGGCCGTCTGGGCGCCTTACGCCTTGATCGCCGAGCGCACCGACATCGAGGAATCCTGGCGTCTCACCTCCGATAGCCTCGCGCTTTGGCTCGCTGGGCGGATCGGCGCCGAGCGCTGCTATCTGATCAAGTCCATCGCGCGGCCAAGGACGCACAGCGAGCGCCGCGCAGCTGGCGCAGGACGGCATCGTCGATGCCGCCTTTCCCGACATGCTGAAGGACGCCGGCGTTCCCGCTTTCCTGCTCGGCCGCGGCGATCAGGAGGCCTTCGCCGCCTCGCTCGCCGGGACGGGTGCGGAGACCGCGTCCTGGCGCCGCCAAGATCGACTAAGCCAATCAAGCGTTCAGAATTCATCCGTCATGCTCTCGCCCTTCGCCCGCGAAGCGGGTTAGAACGGCGAAGGCTGAAGAGCGCACCGATCATGGCTGAAAGCATCCTGTTCCTGACCGGACATCTGGCGCGGCCCCGGCTCGAGGCCGTGCTCGACGGCATGAAGGCGGGCTTCGACTGGAAGGTGCTCGATATCGGGGTCAAGGTCGCGGCGCTGATGACCGAGGACATCATCGCCCGCCGGCTGCCGAAGCCGGTCGAGGCCGACAAGATCATGCTGCCGGGCCGCTGCCGCGCCGACCTCGACCGCTTGAGCGAGCGCTTCGGCGTGCCCGTTCTTGCGCGGGCCCGACGAGCTCAAGGACATCCCCCTTTATTTCGGCCGCGCGCGGAAGGCCTCCGACATGACCAAATACGACATCCAGATCTTCGCCGAGATCGTCGATGCCTCTGCGCTCACCGTCGAAGCCATCTGAAACGCGCGCAAGGCTACGCGCAGCGGGGCGCCAACGTGATCGACCTCGGCTGCCTTCCCGACACGCCTTTCCCCCATCTCGAAGAGGCGATCCGGACGCTCAAGGAGAAGGGCTACAAGGTCAGCGTCGATTCCGCCGAACGCCGGACGAGCTGTTGCGCGGCGGCAAGGCCGGCGCCGATTTTCTGCTGAGCCTCAACGAGGAGACGCTTCACATCGCCGATCAGGTCGCCTCGACCCCGGTGCTGATCCCCAAGGACCATGGCGACATGGCCTCGCTCTATCGCGCCATGGATGCGCTCGATGCCAAGAGGCGGAAATATCTCGTCGATCCCGTGCTCGATCCCATCAATTTCGGCTTCATGCGCTCGCTCGAGCGCTATGCGCAAGTGAGGCGCGAGCGTCCCGATGCGGAAATGCTGATGGGCACCGGCAATCTCACCGAGCTGACCGACGCCGACACCACCGGCATCACCGCCGTCCTGCTCGGCATCGCCTCGGAGCTCCACATCAGGAACGTGCTCGTGGTGCAGGTGAGCCCGCATACGCGCCGCACCGTCGAGGAGCACGATCTCGCGCGGCGCATCATGTATGCCTCGCGCGAGGAGAACGACCTGCCGAAGGACTATGCCGACGGCCTGCTTTGCCTGCATTCGCGCCGGCCCTTCCCGCAAACCCCGGAAGAGATCGCCGAGGCCGCGCGCGAGGTGCGCGACAAGAACTTCCGCATCGAGATCGCCGAGGACGGCATCCACATCTATAATCGCGACGGCCATCATGTGGCGCAAGACGCCTTCGATCTCTTCCCCAAGCTCGGCGTCGAGAAGGACGGGGCGCACGCCTTCTATCTCGGCGCCGAGTTGGCTAAGGCCGAAATCGCCTTCAGGCTGGCCAAGCGCTACGCTCAGGACGGGCCGCTCGATTGGGGCGTGGCCGCGGACGCACCGGTCGACGACAAGACCAGACTGAAAGAGGCCGGCCATACGCTGATCGCCAAGCGGAAACGAGAAGCCTCGTGAGAGCGTTCAGAGTTCGAGCCGCCATGCCCATGATCCGGGAAACGCATCGTCACCACGCTCAACGAGGAGGGCAAGGTGCATATCGCCCCGCTCGGCCTCATCGCCGAGGAGGGGGGCTGGATCATCGCGCCCTTCCGCCCCTCGGCGACGCTCGACAACCTCCGCGCCACGCCCTATGCGGTCGCCAACTTCACCGACGACGTGCTCATTTTCGCCGGTTGCCTGGTGGGCCAGCGAGATTGGCCGACGCGCCCCTCGACCCATGTGCCGGGCGCGGTGCTCGAAGGCGCGCTTGCCCATGCCGAGCTTACCGTCGACCATGTCGAGGAGAACGAGCAGAGGCCGCGCTTTCATTGCCGCGTGGTGCATGAGGCGAGCCACGCGCCGTTCAAGGGCTTCAACCGCGCGCAAGCCGCGGTGATCGAGGCCGCCATCCTGGCGAGCCGCGTGCATATGCTGCCGCGGGAGAAGATCGAGCGCGAGCTCGGATATTTGCAGATCGCGGTGGAGAAGACGGCTGGCCCGCGCGAGCACGAAGCGTGGCGGCTGCTGGTCGAGAAGATCGAGGACCATTACAAGCACGCGCCGCCCGAGCCGCGCTGAGGCCAACGCGCCTCTCGCCCTACATGGATTTGGACTGGCCATGCAGCTTCAATGGATCGATTGGGTTGTCGTGGCGGTCTACGGCGCCGCCACGCTTGTCATCGGCCTCGTGTTCACCAAGCGTGCGGGACGCAGTCTCGAGCAATACTTCCTGTCGGGCCGCAAGCTGCCGTGGTGGTTGCTCGGCACCTCGATGGTGGCGACCACCTTTTCGACCGATACGCCGAACCTCGTCACCGACATGGTGCGGAGCGGCGGCGTCAGCATGAATTGGCTGTGGTGGGCCTTTCTCATCACCGGAATGCTGACCGTGTTCTTCTACGCCAAGCTGTGGCGCCGGTCGCGGCGCCCTCACCGACATCAATTTCTACGAGATGCGGTATTCGGGAGCCCCGGCCGCCTTCCTGCGCGGCTTCCGCGCGATCTATCTCGGCGTCTTCTTCAACGTAATGATCATGGCGACGGTCACGCTCGCCGCCATCAAGATCGCGGGCGTGTTGCTTGGCCTCGACCCTTACAAGACTGTCGTGCTCGCTGCTCTGATAACCATGGTCTACTCCACGACGGCGGGCCTATGGGGCGTCGTGGTCACCGATTTCTTCCAATTCGTGCTGGCGATGATTGGCTCGATAGCCGCCGCCTATTACGCCGTCTCGCAACCCAGTGTCGGCGGACTTGCCGGATTGGTGTCCAGTCCGCTGGTGCAAGGATAAGCTGTCGCTGCTGCCCGATTTCTCCGATGCCACTGCCGTCCTCGCCGTGCTGATCGTGCCGCTCGCCGTGCAGTGGTGGAGCACATGGTATCCGGGCTCCGAGCCGGGCGGTGGCGGTTACATCGCGCAACGTATGCTGGCGGCTCGCAACGAGAAGCAAGCCATGGCAGCGACACTGTGGTTCAACATTGCGCATTACGCCTTGAGGCCGTGGCCCTGGATCCTGGTCGCGCTCGCCTCGTTGATCGTCTATCCGGAGCTATCCGACATCCAGGCACGCCTCCCCCATGTCGATCCCTCGATCATCCGCCATGACCTTGCCTATCCGGCGATGCTCGTATTCGTGCCGCACGGGCTGCTCGGATTGGTCGTGGCCTCTCTCGCAGCAGCCTATATGTCGACGATCAGCACGCATCTCAATTGGGGCGCCTCTTACGTCGTCGATGACGTCTACCGCCGCTTCATCCAACCGGACGCATCAGAGTCGCATTACGTAAACGTTGGCCGGGGCGTGACCGTCGCCCTCATGAGTCTCGCGGCGCTGGTCGCGCTCTGGCTCGACCATGCCATGCAGGCGTTTCAGATCCTTCTCCAGATCGGGGCCGGCACCGGTCTCATTTTCCTGTTGCGCTGGTACTGGTGGCGGATCAATGCGTGGGGCGAGATCGCCGCAATGCTGATCTCCTTCCTGCTCGCGGTGTACCTCCATTTCGGCCACGCACGGCTCGGCTTTGCGCCGCTTCATCCAACCGTGGCGCTGGTGATCGGGGTGATGGTAACGACCTTCGGCTGGTTGGCGGTGACCTTCCTTACGCCGCCAACCGATCGCGCCGTGCTTCAGTCCTTTTACGACCGGATCCGCCCGGCTCCGGCAGGATGGCGCCGCGCGGTGGATACCAGCGGCAGGGAAGACGGCGGCGGAGATATTGCGGCGTCGTTTCTCGCCTGGTTTCTCGGCTGCGTCGCCGTTTACGCGACATTGTTTGGCACCGGATATTTGCTCTACGGGCGCCTCGAGCTCGGCCTCCTCTGCGCCGCCATTGCCGTCGCCTCCGCTTACGCCCTGGGCCGCGTTATTCCCAAGGTGGGCTTCTGGACCGGTTGAACTTTCCTTTTGCTTAGGAGCGAGGGCGATGAGCCCAATCAAGGACGTTAGCGGAACTGCGTTTGTCGTGGCCGAGTTCCGCGCCCGCGAGAATGCCGAACCTCATCCGCTCTACGTCGACCGCATCGTTCCCATCTTTCTCGATGCGAGAACACGACAGGCGGCGGATCGTATCGCGGCCGGCTTCCCGGCGGCCGAAAAGAACGTCAGGCTCAGGACTCGCTACCTCGACGATAGGCTCGACGAGCAGCTCGCCAAGGGCTGCCGCCAGGTCGTCATCCTGGGCGCAGGCCTCGACACGCGCGCCGTGCGCAAGCGGTCACCGGGCGTGGCCTATTTCGAGATCGACGACCCGAGCACCGTGAGCTTCAAGCAGGCGCGGCTCGTGGAACGCGGGATCGATGCCCCGATTAATTTCATCGCCGGCGACTATGTCGAAAGGGGCGTTCTCCCGTTGCTCGAGAGCAACGGCTTCAGATGCGACTTGCCGTCCTTCTTCATATGGGAAGGCAATACGATGTATTTGACTAAGGACGCGGCCATCAAGGTCTTGAGGGACCTCAAGGAGCGCGTACGCCAGTTCAGCATCTCGTTCGATTACATGGACGAGGCGGTGGTCGCGCGGACGACCGGCGAGCGGGGGACCACCGACTTCGTGGAGCGCTTCGCCGCCATGGGTGCGCCCTGGCATTACGGGATCGACGATCTCGAAGCTGTCGCCGCGGAGACCGGCTTGACCGTCGCTGACGCCGCGACCATCGGCGAGCTACATCGAAAATTTTGGCCGGAGCGGCCTTTGGAGTCGATCATTTACGAGCATTACACGGTGTGCACGCTTGAGCCCAACGCAACAGCGCGAACCTAAGCGCCCGCTCCGCGAAACGGGATTTGCCGTCAAGGCCCGCAGCCGAGTACCTTATCTGCGCCGCCTTGTTGGAGGAGAGTGCGCCGATGACAAGACCTCTCCGCATTCGTGAAGCGCTTGGTGGCCTCGCGCTTCTGGCGCTCGGGGCGTCTGAGGTGCTGGCCGCGAATACCGACGCAACGGAGGGAAAGGCGATCCTCGAGAAGAATTGCGGCCGCTGTCATTCCCTCGAGGCAACAGGCGCGAGCCCGCTGCCGCAAGCACCGCCGCTGCGAGAAGTCTATCTCAAATATCCCATCGACCAACTGGAGGGGGGGTTCGCCGAGGGCATGGGCTCACGACATCGGGACATGCCGCAGATTCAATTCTCGCCCGATCAGGTCGCGGCGATTCTGAACTATCTCGGCAGCATCACGGGCGTCGATCCCGCGAACCGGGCGCCCGCCACGATTCCCGGCGAGACGCCGCCCTAAGCGCCCTTCAGTCGATAAAAGCGAAGTCTATCTTGGACCGACATACGGGTTGTTGTAGCGCGCATCGACGCAACGCTCGCCGTCCCAGTACCGATATTCGCCGCAACTCACGGGACGAACGGGCACGATGGCGATGATGGGCGGATGTTCGGTAACCACAGCGGGTGCCGTGACATCCACGTCCACATCCACGTCGACGTCCGCGTCGGGAATGACCACATCGGGGCCGTAGCGCCGCCAGTTGCGCCTCCAACCCGCCTCAACGACCAGCGCGGATGCGACGACCGGCGACGAGAGCGCTGGCAGAGGTCCAGCCTCGGCGTCATGCGATGAGACGCCAAGGCCGATGCCAGCGCCGATAAGAACCGCCACAAAAGTCAGAACCTGTCGCATCCAACTCTCCGTCATTTGTTTGGCTTCTTCTTGAAGCATGAAAATTGACCGAAGCATGACCCTGCTGCATCGAGGCCCCACTTCATCAGCCTGTCGAACGATCAGGGTCCTGACCGAATGGCCGCTAAATGTGGTGGATAAGATTACGCCAGCCCAAGGACTGCCGCCACCGCAAGGGAGAATGCAGTTAATGTCCTGACGGCGTTCAAATCATCTAATTGAGGTTCAGCCAAGAGGGGGTCCTTCATGGGGATCATTGCCTGGATTGTCTTGGGTCTGATCGCGGGCTTCATCGCCAGCAAGATTTTTGTTGGCTCCGGCCAGGGCATGTTGCTCGACATCGTGCTCGGTATCGTGGGTGCGGTGGTCGGCGGCTATCTGTTCACCGCCGTCGGCGCGACCGGCATCACCGGGTTCAACATCTACAGCATGATCGTCGCCATCATCGGCGCTGTCGTCGTGCTTTGGCTGTATCACGCCATCGCCGGCCGCGGATAATCCGCACATGAGGTGAGCGCGCGCGTCGCGCTCACCTCATGTCTTCTCAAGCTGAGAGTCGAAACTCGCGTTCAGCGAGCAGCCCGACGGCTACCGCCGGCGCGCAAGACGCGGCCATCGCGCCCATGCCCGGCGCGCAATCGATCAGCTCGGCGAAATCGCGATAGGGGCGGCCGAGACGCTGCGCGAGGTGCCGGGCGATGAAGCGCCCGCAGCCGGCGCCGATCACCGGTGCGTCCGCCTCGATCTCTTCGCGCGCGGCAAGCGTCAGCGCCGCAGCCTCGATCTCGGCGAGCTGGCACTCGGCGAAATGGCGGGCAAGATCGGCGAAGGCAAGAAGGCCCCCCTCGCTGGCGTCACGGCCGAGCATGCGGGCGAGCCGCGCGGCGCTCTCTTGCGTGCTCTTGCCCTTGAGATCGGGGGCCGGGTAGGGGTCGGCATCGTCGGGAAGCTCGCCCAACAGCCGCCAGACGTCGGCCATGGTGGCAAAGCGCTCGGCGGCGATGCGCTGCATGCGCCCCTTGAACGGCGCCGTTCGCGCCACCGCCATCACCGGCGTGCGTACGACGCCGGTATAGATGAGCTCGCTCTCGGCCAGCCGCTCGCCGTCGGTAAAGCCGCGCGCCGCCACGGTCCCAGCTTTGAGCGGGATGAGGTCTGTGGTGGTCGTGCCGACATCCACGAACAGCCCGTCGGGGAAGACTTGCGCGATCAGCGTAGCGCTCGCATGCCAATTGGCCGAGGCCACGTCGGGAGAGCGCTCCACGGCGCGGATGCAATCGAGAAAGCCTGCCCTGCCGCCATAGAAGAGAGCGTCTCCATCCGTGGCCGTCCGCATCATATCGACGAGATAGGCGACGCCCTCGGCGCGATCGGAAAACACGTCGGAGAGTTCGCCCGTCATGGTGACGGCGTGTCCCGCTCCAGGGGGGCACAGACGAAGCGCCTCCTCGAGCGCGGCATCGAATTTGCTGACGTCTTGCCGGATCGGGCAGGGGATTTGCGCCACATGCACGGCGCGTCCATTTTCGATGCGGGCAAGCTTGAGATTGGCGCCCCCCAGATCCCAACCCACGACGGTGGTCATTTTGTCCTCGTTTTCGCGACGTGACCGGACTTGTTCCGGCCATCTCCGCTGTGCATCTACAGGACGTGGAAGGCCGTGGCAAACCCCGGCCCTGAACGGGCCTAGATGCATTGGAGACGCGACCCATGGGCGATTTTGCTGTCATCCCCGCTCTCGATCTCAAGGACGGCGCCGTCGTCCATGCCAAAGCCGGCAACCGCGCCGACTACCGTCCGATCGCGAGCCCCTTCGGCGCGGCCGACGATCCCGTGGCGATCGCCCGCCGGCTCCTCGCCGTCACCGGCTCGCCCTCTCTCTATATCGCCGATCTCGACGCCATCGCCGGAACCGGCAATCATTTCGAGCTCGTTCGCGGGCTTGGCTACGCGCTGCCCGGCACCACGCTGTGGATCGACGCCGGCTTCTCCGACGTTGCCGATTGCGCCTTCTGGCTGCCGCTCGGGGCGACGCTGGTGATCGGCAGCGAGAGCCTGGCGGAAGTGGACGATTGGCGGGAGATTCATGGGGCGTTCGGCGAGAGTGTCGTGCTGTCCCTCGATTTCGATTCCGGCGGCCGCCAAGGTCCCGAGCCGCTGTTCAGCGATCCCGCGCTGTGGCCGAACCGGCTCATCGCCATGGACCTTGACCAGGTCGGCACCGGACACGGGCCCCGACGTCGATCGGCTTAAGGCCATCATCGCGGTTGCCGATGGCCGCGCCGTCTTTGCCGCGGGCGGCGTGCAGGGATGCGCGGATCTCGCCGCCATTGCCGTCGTTGGAGGCGCACGGCGCGCTCCTTGCCACGGCGCTGCATCGCAGGAGCCGTCACGCAAAATGAGATCGCCGCCCTCTTGCGAGAGCGGCGATCGTAACCTGAGCGCTCACGCGCCCATCCGTCAGAAACCCAGCTTTTGGAGCCACCGCCGAATCGGGCCCGGACCGCCGTCTTTGCCGGGTTGCCCCCGACCTGGGGGTTCTCCCTTTCAACCGGCTGCGAACGGATGGTGGGCGGCGTCCTTCTTCGCGGTGACCTCGGAGGCCTTCGGCTCGCCTTTGACGGCGCGGGCGATGGATTCCTTGACGGCGCGATAGTTGAAGTCCTGGATCTTCTTGTCGTCCTTGGCTTCCCAGTGGATGAACACGCCGACGGTGATAAAGAGATCGTCGGCCTCGTTCGCCGGGATCACGCCTTCGGCGACGGAATTGGCGACGGCCTTGGCCACGGCATATTGTGCCGGACCGAACATCTGCACCGCTTGGCGCGCGTCCTTGATCGTCACCTTGTTGTAGAGGATCGTTGGGGGCTTGCAGAGAAGGTTCGGCGTGACCACCGCGAGCAGGGTGGTGAAGCCGTCCTTGTTATTGGTCAAAGCATTGCAGAACGCCTGCTCCACGGCGCCGCCGCGGGGACCTATCATCAGGTCGATGTGAGCGACCTCGTTGCCGTCGCCGACAAGCGACTCGCCGACACAAGTACCACTGATCTTGGGCATGAAACCCCCTCCCTAATGGGCTGATTACAACGTTACAAAACACGAAGCGCTGGCGGTGATACCGCCAACGGCAAGCCGATGGAAGCGGCTTGGCTAAAGCGCCTCCGTCCGCAACTCCTGGTTAGAGCTCCGCGAGGGAGAACATAAGCCGGGGGCGGAGAGATCGGCAAGTCGATTGTTCGCCGCGGGCAGGGCCGGTTTCCGGCCCTATTCTGGCCTTTCGAGCGCGATGAGCGCGGCCGCGAACAAGGTCGCCACGGTCAGATCGGCCGAGGTGCCGGGGTTCAGCCCGCGCTCTTTCAACGCGCGGTCGAAGGCGGTGAGGGGAGCGGTCATGGCCTCAGGCGACTGGACATTCCGTCAAGCCCGCTTCGATCGGGACGCGCCTCTTCGCGCACGCGGGCCGCAGTCCTTTCCCCGAATTTCCGCTCGATCAGCGTGTCGGGAACATGGGCGAGGAAGCCGAGATAGACCCTGCGTCACCGCCCAGGACGGCTCGCTCCAGCGTTCACGCGCCTGCGCCAGCCATTTGAGCCCGAGCTTGAAGATGTCGGCGAAGTCATGGGTGTAGTTCCAGGCGATGCGGTCGCGCCCCTCCGCCGCGCGCATGGCCTCGAGCAAATTCACCTCGGGCTCGGACGCAACATCGTGCTGCGGCGCCTCGCCGAGCCCGCCTGGCTTCGTCTCGCGGATCGCCCGGTAGGCTTCGCGCGCGTCGTCGACGCTGAGCTCTTGGAGGATGCGGTGAAGCCGGCTCTCGAGATCGCCGCTTCGAGGATCGAGCGCCGCTCCGGCAAGCGGCGCCGCAAGCAGCACGATGCCGAGATTGGTGTTCTGCCCGGCGGCGCGCCGCGTCGCCTCGACCGCAAGCCTGATGCGCTTGCCCACGGCAAGCCCTTCCCGCCCTATGAGCGGGGCGGCCGCCTCGGCGCTCGCCACGAAATCGGCGATCGTCATGCGGTGGCCGTCGCCGAAGCGATGCACGTTGCCGGGCTTCAGCGCATCGAGTTCGGCAAGGCAGGCGTCAAGGAAGCTCCGGGCGATCGCTTCGGGCTTGAGCGGCCTGGTCAAGCGCCCTCTTGGCCTTCGCGGCGCGCTCCGGGGAGCGCCGCGTCGAGGAAAGCGTCGACCAGATGGTCGGAGATGCGGACGCGGCTCACCCGCTGCAACCCGTTCCAGGCGGGCATCGAGTTGACTTCGAGCACGAAGAACCGGCCGTCGCGCGCCTGGATGATGTCGACCCCGGCATAATCGGCGCCGACGCATGACGCGGCTCTGACCGCAAGATCGACAAGCTCCTGGCTCGCGATCGCCGCCTTGGCGCGGGCGCCCTGCTTGATATTGGTGATCCAGCTCGACCCGTGTCTGATCATGGAGGCGATGACGCGGCCTTGGCACACGAAGAGCCGCCAGTCCTGATGGTGCTTCTGTGCCGGCGGTATGAACTCCTGGAGATAATAGACCCCGTTCACCTCCTCGGGCGAGGCGAGATCGCCAAGGGCGGAGATCAGGCGCAGGCCCTTGCCTTGCGCCCCGAAGAGCGGCTTCTGCACGAGCTTCCGCCCCTCGGCGAGGAGCGCTGATGCGATCGCTTCGGCCTCGGCCCGGTTGACGCGGGCGAAGGTGCGCGGCGTCGGCAGGCCGGCGCGCTGAAGGAAGAAGGTGGTCGTCGACTTGTCGACGCAGCGCTCGATGGCGCGGGCGTCGTTCCACACCGTCACGCCGAGCTCGCGCAGCGCATGCAGCACGCCGAGATAGAGCGTGACCTCCTCGAAGCTGCCGCCGGGAACGAAGCGGACGAACGCCCCCTCGGGAAGCCGGTCGCCAAGGCCCGGGATGGCAAGCCCGGTGGCTGTCTCGGTCGAGAAGCCGCAATCGTTGAGCGGCGCGAGCAGCGGGGTGATCCCGCGCCGCTTGAAGGCGCGCGACGAGGCTGCGCCCATGCCAGTCGCGGCCATCGCCGAACATCACGATGGCGGCGTCCGTGGCGCGGTGCGTGCGCATGGTCCTTAAGCGAAGGAGCGCGACAGCACGGCGGTATCGATGTGTCCGCCCTCGAAGCTCTCGCCGGTCTTGAGCGACGTCACCGTCACCATGGCCGGGCTGAACAGCATGCGGTCGATCGCATAGAAATCGCCCTTCACCGCGGCGAAGATGTCGGCGAAGGGTTTGCCGTAATCCTTGGACTTCAGGCTCGGCAGATTGTCCGCCAAGCCCTTCGCCTCCTTCGCTCCGCTCGACACGAAGAGCTGGGCGCGGCCGCCATAGATGATGGCGTCGTTGGTGCGGCCCATGGCGGCGACGAAGTCGGGTGCGGGCGGCGGCAACGGCGCGGTGGCGATGCCGTCGATGATGTGGTCGAGCGGAAAGTGCAGCTCGTGCGCCTTGTGCAGCGCGACCTCGAGGCAGCGCGCGGCGATCTGCACCGTGCCGGCGAGGCTCGAGGTCGGCGCATAGATGAAGGTGAGGCGGTCGGGCTTGAGCTTGCAGGCCTTGGCCACCTCCTCGACCAATGCCGGCGGCGGCGGCCGGTCGGCTTCGAGCACGAGAACCGCGCTTGCCGCCTTGTCCCGATAGTCGAGCTCGTCGAAGAGCTTCTCGGAGGAGCCGATCGCTCGCGCAGGGCCTGAGCCGAGCACGCTGTATTTCTTGCCGTTGTCTTCGACCGAGAGGCTCCAGCCTGCATATTGCGAGCCGAGACAGGCGAGCACCGGCTGGGCCGTATGCACGGTCACCACGAACGGCCATGAGCTCTCGGTATCGGTGGTCTCGAGCGCCACGCGGCCAAGCCCGCCAAGACAAATCTCCGCGATGCGGCGCCCGGCTTCCAGTCCCCCCACGGCGCGCACGCCGCAATCGATGCGGCATTCGCCGAGCTTCCCCCGCGTGACGTCGATTCGCAAGGCGTCGGCATCATCGATGAGAGCTTTGACGAGTGGCTCCGCCTTGGCGTTGACGCTCGGCCACTCCGTTTGGCGCGCTGCGGCGATTTCTTCCTTTTTGTTCACCGTCTTCCCCCCTGCTAACGCTTTGAAACCCAGCCAGAATTTTGCAAATTCGCTCCTTAATCAGGCGTTTGGCGCGCGCCTTGGTGCTAGCGCGGGCCCACACAGTGCATATCGGACGGTTTTTGTCGATCCATTCCGATGACTTAGGGCGGTCGGCGGACCACTCGGGCCAGACCAATGCCCGAAGGCGCCGCACCGCCGTGCTCGGCATAGACGATCGCCGAAGCCATGGCATCCTCGAATTTCAGCCCGCTTGGCGGCAGCTTCCCCTCGCTCACCGCCTCGAGGTGGAGGCGAAGAAGCGGCGTTGCGCCGCAGTCGAAAATGTCGAGCGTGGCGCCGGGGCGCGGGTTGATCTCGAGCAGAAGAGCCTCTCCGTCCTTCACCATGAAATCGGCGGAGGCGAGCCCCTTGATCTTGAAGGACCGGGCTATCCGCATGACGGCGGATGCCATCCGCCGCGCCACTCGCGGGGGAAAGAGCGGCCGGACGCACCGCTCCGCCATAGCGCCAGAGGCTCTTAGCGGCGCAGGCGCCGTCCACTGCTCGCTGAAGCCAAGCACGCGCGCGCCGCTGCCATTGCCGACGAAGAGCGCCGAAACGGCGCGTCCCTCGACGCGCTCCTGATAGTAGACATCGGGGGCGCCCTTCATGAGCCGGCTCGGGACGATATGGCTGCCGCCGGCGCCGCCTCTCTTCTTGGCGAGCCAGCCTGCGCCCTTTGCGGGACGCTCGCTTGCCGTCAAGGGATGCGGAATGCCAAGGCGGTCGAGTTCGGCGAAGAAAATCTCCGGCGCCTTGAGGCGCTTCACCGTGGCGGCGTCATTGCCGAGCAGCGGCCAGCGCTTGGCGATCAGCGTCAACAGCTCGGGGCGATCCTCGAAGCCGGCGCCATAGACGAAGCCGAGAATGGGGGAGGGCGCAAGCTCCGCCAACGCCTCGAGAGCGCGGCGAAGGCTCTCCCAGCGCAGTCCCTCGCTCGATGCCGCCGTCAAGCTTGCGGCAGGCATGGGCCGCCTCTTGCGTATCGGCGTCGGCGAAGAAATCGGCGACCAGCGGCGTGAAGCCGGCGCGAAGCGCCGATTGCGCCAGCGCTCGTCCCGAGATCGCCGCGATGCAGCAGCGAGGCCCGTCAGGCCGCGAGTTTCTGGGCAAGAGCGTAGGCATCCCGGAAATCGAGATAGAGCGGCTTTTCGGACTCGATCATCTGCTTGAACAGGCCGGCTTCGGTCCTGATACTTGACGTTGCCGACCGCGAGCGCTCCGATGCCGACCGCTTCCGTTCCCGGGATCGGCTTTGCATCGTCGTTCACCCCCACGCCCTCGACGCCTGACGGCGGCACCGCATTTACGTCGGTCACGACGCGCAGGTGCTTCGCCTGTTTCAGCTGGTCGAGCGTCACCAGTCTGCGCCCGGCAGGGCCGGCGGCGAAAATGATCTCGGCATCGCGCGCGAGCGCGGTCTTCTGCTCCTCGGTGCTCGCCGTCGGCATAGCGCGATATCGACCGCCGAAGCGCGCCTTGGCCTCCTCGGCGAGCTTGCGCACCCGGTCTGGCCCGTCATAGCCGATCAGGGTCGACGAAGCTCCATCCATGGCGGCGATGACGGCGGAGGCGAAAGCGACCACGCCGGTTCCGCCGAACACGGCCACGCGCTTTCCCTTGAGCTCCGTCGAGAACTTCTCTCTGCAGCGCCTTCTTCACGCAGGCGACCATGGCCGCGGCCGTGGTGAAGGACCCCGCAGGATCGGCGAACACGGAGATCTCGAAGGGCGGCACCATGGCCTTCTTGGCGCGGTCCATCATGTCGAGCGCCTCGATCGCGCGCTTGCCGCCGATGAACACGCCGGTGCGCTTCACGCCCTCCGGGCCGCGCGAGAAGATCGCGTCCTGCACGAGCCCGGCCACGTCCTCGATGGTGACGTTGGTGTAGGGAATGGCGGCGTCGAAGCCTGCGTCGAGCGCCATGTTCACGTCGAATGGGCTCATATGCTTGAGCGGCGTGAGCATGTGCAGAATGCGGGGGTTCCCCATAGTCGTGTCGTCTCCCTGCTAAGGCTTGGCCCGCGTGCTCGGCCGCTTGTTGCGGCTCAAGTCGCGGGCCTTAACTGCCTCGCTTTATCACACTCGGCGAGGCGGCAAAGCGTCTCAATTGCGGTGACTTACTGGATTTCGCGGGCGCTTGTCTCGATCTTTGCGCCTTCGTTGCGGCCTTGCGCGAGCGCGAAGCTGAGGCCCGAATGCTGGACCCGTGCACGTACCCGGCCGAGCAGGGCTTCGCCCTCCGCCGCCGACGCCGCAAAGGCAAAGCCGGTCGGCCCCCAGGAGCTCTGGCCAAGCCCGATGACCCCTTCGCTGCGGAGCCAATCGAGCGCCTCGCCGACGCGCTGGCTCGCATAGAGGCCGCCTTGCAAGGGCGCGAAATAAGCACCCATGCAGGCCTGCAAATAGCCGACATGCTCGCAGAAGGTCTTGAAGTCGGCCTCGGCGAGCGCCGGCAGCGCGCCTTGCGTGATCCGCCGGTAAAGCTCGTCGGTCTTACTCTCCGGAAAGTCCGGAAGCGAATTGAACGCCGCTGTTTCGCTTGCCCCGGCAAGCCCGCTTGACGTCGCATCGAAGATCAGAAGCACGCGCCATTCCGCCGGGAAGGGGAGGCGGCTGATGAGCTGGGGCAGCGCGCCCTCCCGCGGCCCTCCGTCGAGCACGGCACCGCCTTGCGCGAAGGTGGCGATTCCGATGCCCGAACGACGCGCCGCGCCCGAGCCGCGCCGCGATCTCCTGCGGATCGAGGCTTAAGCCTTCGAGCGCGGCAAAGGCGGAACCGACGGCAAGCGCAAGCTGCGTCCCCGAGCCGAGGCCGGCATGAGGCGGGATCGCCTCCTCGATATGGAGCTTGTAGGCTGCCTCTATGCCGCAGCTCCGCAGCGATGCTCTTGAGATAGCGCTCGGCGCGCTCCCGCTCGGGGCCGCTCACCTGGAACGTTCGGGCGGGCATCAGGATTGAGCCGCGTCTTGGGCTGATCGAGCGAAAGCCCGAACGAGCCGAACGGCCGCGTGCCCCGCCCGCTTGGATCGAGAAAGCCAAAATGGAGCCGCGCGGTTGTGGTTACGCGCGCCTGGCGCGAAGGACCCTGAGCCTTGCTTGCGCTTTGTGACTGAGCGGGAAAGGCTTCCATTGATCGGCCCGAAACCTCTCGTTATGCTCTGGCTGAAGGGGAGACGACTCACTCTTTCAAAAGACAGGCGGCGATGGCAACGTCCGAGCGCACCTATAGCGATAGCGAGGTCGAGGAGCGGCTCAAGAAGGAGCTGCCCCATTGGTATCTCGAGGACGGCTGGATCAGGCGCAAATACAAGACCAATAGCTGGAAGGGCACGCTGATGGTGATCAACACCGTCGGCCATCTCGCCGAGGCCGCCTGGCACCATCCCGACATCACCGCCTCTTACGCCTGGGTCGAGGTGCAGGCTGAAGAACCACGCCGCCAAGGGCATCACCGACAAGGATTTCGCGCTCGCCAAGAAGATCGAAGACGTGGTCCACTGGCAGCCGGGCCAGGAAGGCGGGGCGCTCGAAGGCTGTCCCAAGGACGACATGCGCTTCGCCTACATCAAATACGACAAGCCCAAGGACTGAGGCCCGCTACGCCAAGCAGCTCGAGCGGGTCGGCTAAGCCTTAATCTGCGGACTGACGAAGTCGTTCGGCGCGGCTTGCGCCGCTTAAGCCACCTGTTTAATGGTGCGCGGCTATGGCGCCGATCCGTCCCGGTTCGGCGTCCCCACCTAGATGCCGACCGCCCAGACCGATTTGCGACCCTGCCATGTCTGAACTGAAGATCAAAGGCGTCACCATCGTCGAGACCTTCGCCGAGGCCTTCCCCATGGTCGGCACGCGGATCGTCATCACCGCGCCAAGCCTCGAATGGGCGCTGATCTCCGCCCGCACCATGACCGGCTTCGCCACCTCGGTGATCGCCTGCGGCGCGGAGGCCGGCATCGAGCGCACGCTTTCGCCCGACGAGACGCTCGATGGCCGCCCGGGCGTGGCGGTGCTGCTCTTCACCATGGATACCGACAAGCTCCAGCGCCAGCTGCGCAACCGCGTCGGCCAATGCGTGCTGACGAGCCCGGGCTCGGCCTGTTTCGCCGGGCTCGAAGGCGAGAAGAAGTTGAAGCTTGGCGCCTCGCTCAGATTTTTCGGCGACGGCTGGCAGATGTCGAAACTGGTCGGCGGGCGCCGCTTTTGGCGCATCCCGGTGATGGACGGCGAATTTCTGTGCGAGGCCACGACGGGCCTCACCAAGAAGGCGGTGGGCGGCGGCAATCTGCTCGTGCTCGGGAAGTCGCACGCCGCGGTGCTTGCCGCCAGCGAGCGAGCGGTCAAGGCCATCGCCGAGGTGCCCGATGTGATCACGCCGTTCCCCGGCGGCATCGTGCGCTCCGGCTCCAAGGTCGGCTCGAAATACAAGGGCCAGATCGCTTCGACCAACGACGCCTATTGCCCGACGCTCAAAGCCGCGGTGAACACGGAGCTGCCGCTCGACGTCGAGGCGGTGCTGGAGATCGTCATCGACGGGCTGACCAAGGAGTCCATCGCCAAGGCGATGCGCGCAGGCATCCACGCCGTCGCCGAAGGCGGCGCCAAGGAGGGCGTCACCCACATCACGGCCGGCAATTATGGCGGCAATCTCGGTCCGCATCATTTCCATCTCAAGGAGATCGTCGCGTGAGCGCGCTGACCTTCGAGCTGAAAGCGCAAGCCCGACCAAAGGCTCGATCTCTCGCCGCTCACGCCGGCGCGGCTCAAGGACCTCAAGCCCAAGGACATCGAGGCGCTTGCCATCGGCACCACGCGCGAGAAGCTGACCGTCGGCGATGTGTTCAAGGTGAAGGGCAAGGACGCAAGCGAGCTTAGATTCGCCGGCACCGACGGGCGCTGCGACAAGATCGGCGCCGGCCTGACCGAAGGCGAGATCGTGGTCGAGGGCGATGCCGGGGCCTATCTCGGCGCCGCCATGAAAGGCGGCAAGATCGAGGTCAAGGGCAACGCCGGCGTTTTGGCGGGCGCCAGCATGACCGGCGGCAGCATTGCCATTTCCGGCGACGCCGGCGAGCGGGCGGCCGGCATTCTCGTCGGCGAAACGATGGGCATGAAAGGCGGGGTCCTCGCCATTGGCGGCAATGCCGGGCCTTTGGTCGGCGAGCGCATGCGGCGCGGGTTCGTGATCGTCGGCGGCGACGCGGGCGATTATGCCGGCGGGCGCATGATCGCCGGCACCATCCTTTTCAAGCGCAGGGTCGGCCGCTACGCCGGCTATGGCCTGCGCCGCGGCAGCCTGATCTTCGTGGAGGAGCCGAAGGACCTGCTGCCGACCTTCGGCGATTGCGGCGTGCTCGAATTCGACTATCTCAGGCTGCTGGAGCGTTGGCTCCGCGAGACGGGCAAGCATATCAGCCTTGGCGCCCGCGCCCGCAGGCTCATGGGCGACATGTCGGTGCTCGGCAAGGGCGAGATGCTGATCCTCGCCTGAAGGAGCGATTGTGAGCGTTTTCGAGTCCCACAAACCACAGCTTCGTCATGGCCGGGCTTGTCCCGCCTACGCGGGCCGAAGCCTTATGAGACCGGGCCTACCAGCCATCGCTTCGGCGGGCGAAGGCCCGGCCATCCACGTTTTTCCTTTTGGCTTAATTCGTGGATGCCCGGCACTTCGGCCGGGCATGACGAGTCAGTATTTTGGGCTATGCTTAGTTGCCAAGCGGACGGCGCGCCACTGGGCTTAAAAGATGACCGCTTCCCCTTACGTCCTTCTCGACGACAGTCTGACGCCGGGCGGCAGAAGCCTGCTCTATACCGAGCCCGAGCGGATCGTTACGGCTTACGCGCCGGACGAGGTTGAAGCAGCCCTCGACGAAATCTCGGCGGGGCTCGCGCGCGGACTCCACGCGGCCGGCTTCTTCTCTTACGAACTCGGTTATTGCCTCGAGCCGAAGCTAGAGGCTCTGCTTCCGGCTGACCGCCGCGTGCCGCTGTTCTGGGTCGGGCTCTTCCGGGCGCCCCGTCCTCTCGACGATTCCGGCACCCGTGCCTGGCTCGATGAGCACGGCGCGGACCGAGCGGGCCAAGATCTCCGACCTCAGGCTCTCCTGGTCGCGCGAGCAATATGACCGCGCCTTCGGCGCCGTTGAGGACTACATCGCCGCCGGCGACGTCTATCAGATCAACCTCACGCTGAAATATCACTTCGCCTTCGAGGGCGACCCGGTCGCGCTCTATGCGGCGCTCAGGCGCAAGCAGCGCGTCGCCTATGGCGCGCTCATCCATACGCGCGAGCTCGACGTGCTGTCGCTGTCGCCCGAGCTGTTCTTCCGCCGCGAGGGGAAACACATGTCGACGCGCCCGATGAAGGGCACCGCGCCACGGGGCCGCACGCCGCGCGAGGATGCGCGGCTCAAGACCTGGCTCGCCATGGACGAGAAGCAGCGCGCCGAGAACCTGATGATCGTCGATCTCTTGCGCAACGATCTCGGCCGCGTGGCCAAGATCGGCTCCGTCGAGGTGACCGACCTTTTTACCGTCGAGACCTACCGCTCGGTGCATCAGATGACCTCCGGCATCTCGGCCGAGCTCAGATCCGACATGGGGCTGAAGGACATGCTGCGCGCGCTCTTCCCCTGCGGCTCGGTCACCGGCGCGCCCAAGGTCCGCGCCATCGAGATCATCCGCGAGCTGGAGGCGGCGCCGCGCGGCGTCTATACCGGCGCCATCGGCCATATCGCGCCGTCAGGCGATGCCCAGTTCAACGTGGCGATCCGCACCGTGGTGCTGGCTGGGGGTCAGGGCGAGATGGGCATCGGCGGCGGCATCGTCGCCGATTCCAAGGCCGATTCCGAGTTCGAGGAGTGCCTCTTGAAGGCGCAATTCCTCACCAAGGTCGATACGCCCTTCGAGCTGATCGAGACCTTGCGCTTCGAGCGGGGCAAGGGCTTCCATCTGCTCGAGCGCCATCTGGCGCGGCTGCAATCCTCCGCTTCGCATTTCGGCTATCCCTTCGCGCGCGAGGCGGTGCTTGCCGCGCTCGACGCCGAGGCCGCGCGCGTCGCGGAGCCGGTCGCCCTGGTGCGGCTTCTCCTTGGCGAGGACGGCGCCATCACCGTGACCTCGACCGCGATCGCGCTTCCCACCAAGGATACGGTGTGGCGCTTCGTGATCTCCGACCAGCGCCTCGACGAGAAGGATCCCTTGTTCTACCACAAGACCACGCGGCGGCAGTTCTTCGACCGCGAGATGGAGCGGCAGAAGGCTCTGACCGGCTGCGACGAGGTGGTCTTCCTCAACAAGAAGGGCGAGCTTACCGAGGGCACCCGCACCAATCTCTTCATCGAGCTAGACGGGCGGCTGTTCACGCCGGCGCTGACCTGCGGGCTGCTTCCGGGCACCTTGCGCGAGGAGCTTCTCGATCTGCCGCGCGCGGCGGCGAGCGAGGCGGTGCTGACGCCGCAAGACCTCCTCGCCGCCGAGCGCATCTATTTGGGGAATTCGGTGCGCGGCCTCATCCGCGCCGAGCTGATCCAGCCCCAGCGCGAAGACGAGGCGCGCGAGCCCGCTCCGCGCCGCCGCCGGTTCCTGACTCTAGAGCGCCGTCAGGTGCTCTCGCGGCGCTCCTCGCTTGTCGCGGGGGCTGGCGTTGCGGACGAGGACTCTTCCGTGTGCAGCCGGCCGGCGGCCTTGCCGAACGAGGCGCGCAGCTCTGTCCATGCCCGGGCAAGCCCTTCGCCGACATCCTTGGCGCCCTGGCGCAGCGGCTCAGAGCGCTCCCACACCTGGCGCGCGGCCTCGGTGGAGCGCGTGCGCGCCTCGCTGAACGCGCCTTCCGCCTCGCGGGCCTGTTGCCAGGCCGCCTGGCGCACTTGCTCAAGCTCGAGCTCTCTGGCCTGCCGGAAGCTCTGCGCGCGGTTCTTCACTTCCTGAAAGCGCGCCTCCAGACTCGATACCAGATGGGTGCCGAGCGCCGCGGTGTGAACTTGGAGCGCGGCAAGCTGACGGCCCAGAGTATCGAGATCGCGCTCGAACTCCGACCATTCCTTGTCCGCTTGGGTTTCGCTTCTGGTCGACTGATTGCCGAATGGGGAAGGCTGCTCGTTTTCCATCTCTCGCCTCACTCTTTGGAACAGGGGGTCAAACAGGGGTTTCGGGGTCTGACAGCGACTGATTGCGCATCCAGGCTGCGATCCAGTCAAGAGCGTCGTGAGCTTGCGCCCGCACCTTCGCCCAAGACGAGACGGCCGCCTCTCTCCACGCCTCCCACATCGCTGACGCGTCCTTGCCGAGTGTCGTCAGTCTCGCTTTCTGGCCGCTTAACGCAGCGCTGAACGCGGCAATTTGGGCGCCGATGCGGGACTTGACTTCGGCCACGGTGTCCTTGTTCTCGCGCGCGATCCGCGCCGCCGCCGTCACCGCCTCGTTGGTCTCCGACTTGAGGTAGGAGACGAAGCCATCGACTGCGGAATGTAAGGAATTCTCTTGTGGTTCAAGAGGTTTGGCTGCGGCCAGCGCCCCGCCGGCAAAGAGCGGCGTGGCCAGCATGGCGGCGATCAGCGCACAGCGGAAGGATGGCAGGCGGCGAGGCGGCATTGGCCTTCACGTCTTCAGAGGCTCCCCTTAACCAATAGATTTGTTTTCGCCGCCTTCCGGTCAAGGGGTGCCGCTCCACGGAAGCGAAATCCAGCCAAGCCCGAGCAGGAGCCCGGCGATCACGGCCAGAGTGAGCGAGACGGTCAGCACCCAGAACATCGCCCGAGGTCCGGTGCCCTGGCGCGCTTCCGTGGGGGTGAGTTTGGTTACCATCAGGTCCGTCCTTTCTCGCGAGGATTTCCCGGGTAACGCACCAAAAGGGGTGACGTTCCCGCCCAAGTGGCAGGGCCGCGGAGAAGTGGAGAGACGGAGAAAGATCCGCGGGGGCGCGCGCTAGCTGCAGCAGCGCCGCGCAGCCGGGCCGCGCTCGAGCGACTGCATGGCTTCATGCACGGCCCGCAGCAGCTCCGCCGGGCTGCGATTCTCGGACGGGGGCATGCCTTCCTCGGTGGCCCTGAGCAAGGCCTCGACGTCGGCCTCCCAGCGGACGAGGATCGACTTCTTCTCCTCGGGCGAGAGGCCCGGCGCGCCGAGCACGTCCTCAGGCGCGCGAAAAACCGAGGCGGGGTCGAGCTTGGCCTTGTCGAGGTCCATGGCGGCAAATGTCATCGCGGTGCGAGCTCCATTTTCGAGCGATAACGATCAGACGGTGCGAGGCGTTACCATGGCACAGAATAGCGGAGCGTCCGCAAACGATCGGTAAAGGGAAAACCGCCTCAGGCCGTCTTGCTAAGGCCCTGGCTTCCCAGATCGCTCTCCAGTTCCTCGAGGCCCAGCATGCCGGCCAGCCGGTTTCGCGCGCGATTGACGCGGCTCTTGATCGTGCCGACGGCGCAGCCGCAAATCTCCGCCGCCTCCTCGTAGGAGAAGCCGGCGGCGCCCACCAGGATCAGCGCCTCGCGCTGGTCGTCGGGAAGCCGGACCAGCGCGGCGCGGAAATCCTGCATGTCCATGTGCCCATGTTGCGCCGGCTGGGTGGCAAGGCGCGCGGCGTAGGTCCCATCGGCATCCTCGACCTCGCGCCTTCGCTTGCGCCGCTCGGAGAAATACGTGTTGCGCAGGATGGTGAAGAGCCAAGCCTTGAGATTTGTCCCTTCCTTGAAGGAGTCGAGGTGGTTCCACGCCTTGAACAGCGTCTCCTGCACAAGGTCGTCCGCGCGCTCCTTGTCGCCGCACAGCGACACGCCGAACGCGCGCAGGCTACCCATTTCCGCCACGAGCGAGTCTCGTAGGCTCGAAGACACTTGGCGCCGCAATTATTTGTCTCCGCTTTGCTCAAGATTCTTAAGCAGCCGCAGGAGGTGCTCCGGTATTGGCTCTCGCGCGACCTCGTCGAAAACCGCGCGAACATGGCGGCCGATGTGAGCTTGCAGGGTAGGGGAGAGGCCGCTATCGGGCTCAGCCCCTTGCGTCTCGCCTGACGTGCCGGCGGCGCCGTTCTCGACTGCTTGGTCCATTTTTTTGCTTGCGCCTGGCATTTTTCGCCGGCGGTCCTTCTTGTTCGCGTCGCGGTCCACAATCGGTCCCCTGTCCGCCCTTTTCGGTGAACCTAAGATACCGGGATTCTCCGACTTAGGGCCTCAAAAACGCTCAAGGCGTTCAAATGGTTCCACCTGGTGGAACCGGAATCGCGGTTCGGGCGTTAATTGGCGCCTTGATGTGGTTTTTTAGTCCACCCTCCGCCCGGATTGTGAGAGAAGGGGTACATTCCCGGGCCCATCAACGAAAGCAACAGCCGGATGCCGATGTCGAAAGCGATCGCGCCTCATCTGCCTTATCTCCGACGCTTCGCCCGCGCCCTTGCCGGCACGCAGGCCGCCGGTGACGCCTATGTGGCGGCGACCCTCGAAGTGCTGATCGAGGATCCGTCGCTGTTCGACAATTCGCTCGATCCGCGGGTCGCGCTCTATCGCACCTTTCTCGGCCTGTGGAATTCGGTCGGCATCAATCTCAAGCCCGAGATGACGGGCAGCACTGCAACGGCGGTCGACCGCAAGCTCGAAGCGATAACGCCCCTTCCGCGCCAAGCTTTTCTGCTCTGCGCGGTGGAAGGCTTTTCCGCCACCGAGGCGGCGCAAATTCTCAACAGCGATGTGGCCAAGGTCGACGCGCTGATCGATATGGCTGGCCGCGAAATCGCCGCGCAAGTTGCGACCGACGTGCTCATCATCGAGGACGAGCCGATGATCGCCATGGACCTCGAAAGCATCGTCGAGGGCCTTGGCCACCGCGTCACCGGCGTGGCGCGCACCCATGCCGAAGCCGTCAAGGCCGTCAATCAGCACAAGCCGGGCCTCGTGCTCGCCGACATCCAGCTCGCCGACGGCAGCTCGGGCCTCGACGCCGTCAACGAGATGCTCGGCTCCTTCGCGGTGCCGGTGATCTTCATCACCGCCTATCCCGACCGGCTCTTGACCGGCGAGAGGCCGGAACCCGCCTTCCTCATCACCAAGCCCTACCAGCCCGACACGGTGAAGGCGATCGTCTCCCAAGCGCTGTTCTTCGAGCGCCGCGCGCATTTACGCGACCGCCCGCAGATGAGCGCTTAGCCTCATCGTTGGAACGAAGTCTCTATCCAAACGAATTCGTAATGCCCGACGAACCCAGCCATGACGAGGCTGGGCCCTGACGCCCGCTCAGATCTTCCCGAGCAGCAGCAGGATGAGGAGGATCACGAGGATCAGTCCGACCACGCCCGAAGGGCCGTAGCCCCAGCCGCGGCTGTGTGGCCACGCCGGGAACGCGCCGAGCAGAATAAGGATCAGGATGATGATGAGAATCGTCGTCAGCATGTTACCCCCCTTTTTGAGAACCCCGTGCCGGCGAAGAAGCGCGCCAAACGCCGTTAGCGCTTGAGTGCCTCTGCGCAGGACCCGGGCAAACTAGATTTTACCGAGCAGCAACAAAATAAGAAGGATCACCAGGATCAGCCCGACCACGCCGGAAGGCCCGTAACCCCAGCCCCGGCTGTAAGGCCAGGAGGGGAAGGCGCCGAGCAGGATCAAGATGAGAATGATGATGAGAACTGTCGTCAGCATTGTTACCTCTCTAAGAGGCTCATAGCCGCAAGCCAGGCGCGCGCTAGGTGCCAAATTACGGCGGGGAAGACTCAGCCACGCTCCCGCGCCGTTGTCTATCTTAGGGGAGCTAAGTCCCCACGCTTTTACACAGTGAAAATCGATGAAACGCCGAAGCACTTTCCAGGAAGAATTGGCGTCCAGAACGAAATAGCGGCACGCCGCGGCCTGACGAACCGTAGGGCTATCAGGTCCGCGGCGGGCTCAATGCTTGCCTTAGGTGTTTTGCAGCCAGGTATCGACCTGCCGCTCGGCCTCGTCTTTGGCAATGCCGTACCGCTCCTGGATCTTGCCGACCAACTCGACGCGACGGCCCTCCACGAGGTCAAGATCATCGTTCGTGAGCTTGCCCCACTGCTGCTGAATCTTGCCGCGGAACTGCTTCCAATTGCCTTCGATTCGATCCCAATTCATGAAAGTCTACTCCTTTCATTTGCCTCCCACTAGCGGGCGGCGGCCTCGAGGAGAGCAGACGCGTTTGATCGCAGCGCCTCTGCCCACAGATACAGGGTGAACGCGTTCGTCGTTGAGCAGAGTTCCGCCGGACCGGGACCGGCGTCGAGGGGTCTTGATCGAACGTCGTAAATCAAATGAACTCATGTTCCAGCGTGGCCTCGCGGGAAGGGCGCTAACAAGGATGGCAGCAACGCGCATCCTCGTCGTTGAAGACGAGTTCCTCATCGCCCTCGATATCGCCGGCGTGCTCGAGCAGGCTGGCCTCGCCGTGATCGGTCCTGCCGGGACGGTCGGCGATGCGCTTCAGGCCATCGAGCGGGAGGAGGTGCACGGCGCGCTGCTCGATGCACATCTCGCGGGTGAACCGGTCGGCCGTATCGCCGACGCGCTGAAAGCACGCGGCATTCCCTTCGCCTTTGTCAGCGGCTATGGCCCGGAGCAATTGCCGCCGGCGCATCGGGGCGCACCGTTGGTGAAGAAGCCCTTTACCGGCAAGGATCTCCTCGCTGCGGTCGCCCACTTTTGAGGGAAGAAGTGAGGGACGAGCGTCCCGCCGTTCGGCACTGCAACAATATTGCGGCAACGGGCGTTTGGAGGATTGAGGAGGGGCGGCAGCGCCGCCCGGTTCATCCAAAGCTTAGGAGTCTGAGATGCTGCTTACCTGGGCGCTTATTTTCGCTGTCGTCGCGTTGGTTGCGGGCGTGTTCGGATTTGGCGGCGTGGCCTCCGCCGCGGCCGGCGTGGCGCGCATTCTGTTCTTCATCTTCCTCGTCGTCTTTCTCGTCACCCTCATCGCCGCGATCCTCTAGAGGCGAGGCATCGAAAGCAAGGCGATGCGTAGTCGCCGCCCTTCTTGCAACAAGAAACGCCCGCAACCGGGCGAGGACGGTTACGGGCGTCTGGTTCGAGTGCAGCCGGGGAGGGGCGGGGATGAAATTTAGCGTGCCCTCGAACGGCAACATAACGCCGACGGCACGGAAGAGTTCCGCCCGCATCTCTTCATTCCGCACCGCGGCCCGCCGTGCTTGCGGAAGGGGCCGCCTCGACCCAAATTCCGCTTGCGGAGAAATGCTCCACGCCGGCGAGAACTATGAGCTTTCACCGTGGTTTAGGGAGAGTAGGCTGCGGGCGGAGCCTCGTGCCGCCCACGCCCGGCGCCTGCCTGTGATTGACTGACGATATGACATCCTGGCTTTCATTTGGCGCAGATGGAGCCCCGCTCCAATCCGAAGCGTGGCCTTCCGGGCTCGTCCTCCTTCATGCCGTGTCCGACGGCGTCATCGCGGTCTCGTTTCTGACCATCCCTGCCGCCCTCCTCTACATCTACAAGCGGCGAGGCGAGAGCAATCCCGGCGAGACGGCGCTGATCACGCTGTTCGCCCTCTTCATCTTCGCCGTTGGCCTCGCCCATCTCGCCTCTCTCTTCACCCTTTTGGTGCCGGGCATACCCGGCAAGGGACTCGAGGGGCTGTTGAAGGCATTGCGGCGCTGTGCTCGCGCTCACCACTGCCGTTGTGATCTGGAAGCTCGCGCCGCAGCTCTTGCGGCTTCCCTCCCGCGACCGGCTGCAGGCCGAGGTCGCCGCGCATTTGCGCACCTTCGACGAACTGAAAGGCGGCCCGGCATCAGCTCGAGGAGCGGGTCGAAGCGCGCACCAAGGAATTGGCAGAGGCCAAGCAGCGCTTCGAGATTGCGCTGCGCGGCTCGCCCATCTCCGTGTTCAGCCAGGACAAGGACATGCGCTTCACCTGGGTGCATAACGCCCCCGCCGGCCTCTCGCCCGAGCTCCTCAAGGGCAAGACCGACGCTGAGGTCCTGCCGGCCGAAGCCGCCGAGACGATCATGGCGGCGAAGCGAAAGGCCATGGAGACCGGGGAAGCGCAAGAGCTTGAGACGAATTTCGAACTGTTCGGACGGAAGCGCTCGTTCTACCTCTTGATCGAGGCGCTAACCGACGAGCAGGGCGCCGTTCTCGGCACCACCTCGGTCGCCGTCGACATCAGCGAGCGCAAGGCGAACGAGGATCAGCTCCGCCTCCTGCTCCGCGAGCTGACCCATCGCTGCAAGAATATGCTGGCCGTGATCCATGCCATCGCGCGGCAGACCGCTTCGCGCACGAGATCGGTCGAGGATTTCCTCGATCGCTTCAGTGCGCGGCTCGTCGCCATCGGCAGCTCCCACGATCTCCTCATCGCCGACAATTGGCACGGCGCGTCCTTGCGCATGCTGGTCGAGCAGCAATTGGGCGAGCATGCCGACCGCTTCGGCGAGCAGATCGCCATCGAAGGCGAGGACGTGATGCTGAAGCCCGAGGCCGTCCAGAATCTGGGCCTGGCGCTGCATGAGCTCGCCACCAACGCGCAGAAATACGGCTCGCTCTCCAACCCGCGCGGCCAAGTCAGCATAAAGTGGGAGTTCTGCGAGGAGGCCTCCAAGCTGAAGCTCGTGTGGCAGGAGAGGGGAGGCCCGCCGGTGACGCCGCCGGAACGGTCGGGCTTCGGCCGGGCCATGATCGAGACGGTGGTGGGCCAGGCGCTTGCGAAGGCGATGTGAGGCTGTCCTTTCCGCCCAAAGGCGTGCGCTGCGTGATCGTCATCCCCTTGGCGCAAGTCACCTCGCGCGGCTAGCCAACGCGCTCGTGATCGTCCGTGCGCGCAAGTTGAATTGAAGCGCGCGGCGGAATGCCTAGATTCCTGCTCGGAACTATGCGCGCCCCGCCGGGGCCGAAGGAGAGATCATGGTTACGCGACGCGAGATTGCCTTGGGGGCTGTTGCCTTGGTTGCCATTGGCGCGACCGGCGTCGGCCTCCTGAGGTGGCGGAGCGGCGGCGCGAATGCCGCAACCGAGACGTTCGAGGTCAACCACACGCCGGAGGAATGGCGGAAGCTGCTCACTCCTGAGCAATACGCGGTGTTACGCGAAGAGGACACCGAGCGTCCGTTCACGAGCCCCCTCAATCACGAGAAGCGGAAAGGGACCTTTACCTGCGCCGGCTGCGACCTGCCGCTGTTCTCCTCCGAGACCAAGTTCGATTCCGGCACCGGCTGGCCGAGCTTCTACGCGCCCATCGACGGCGCGGTGAGGGTCAGCCAGGACTGGAGCTTCGGCATGGTCAGAGATGAGGTGCATTGCCGCCGCTGCGGCGGCCATCTCGGCCATGTCTTCAACGACGGCCCTAAGCCCACGGGGCTCGCGCTATTGCATGAATGGCGTGTCGCTGAAATTCGTCGCGGCTTAGCTGATAGCGCAGTCACTGCCTGAGCCCCAGAGCGAAAAAAGAGGGTTCGGCACGTCGCCCGGGGCGCGCGTTGCGAAGAAACTTTCACCTGACCCTGGAACCTAGCCACGCCAGCCGCGTTTGTTCGATTTGGCGGGGGTCAGTGTTGCGTTCCCCGCCAAGCCGTGTACGGGGGTGAAGGGGTCGGGTCCGGCCCTTTCACTCAATCTTCCCATCGGCTCTTACTTTTCCTTATCGCACTCGACCTTGTCGATAAGACAGCCCTCGTCGTCGAACTCGACCTTGCAGCCACGGCCTTCGTAGTGCTCGGTCGTGTTCTTGCGCCATTCGCTGCACACCCGCTCGCGGTCAGAGGCCGGAACCTCCACCCGCCCCCAAGGTCCATGCACATAGACCCCGCCAGGTCCGACATAGACATTGGCCCAGGGGGTGCGCACATCAACCTCGGCCAAGGCCGGGCTTGCCGATAGGCTCAGCAGAAGAAGGGCCGCTACAGAAACCACTCTTGCCATCGTGAATCTCCCGAGTCGTTATTCGATTGCGTTTGATTTCATATAGGCAAGCCGGTGCGAGCCGACCTTGCGCTGGCGCAAGAAAATGCCTCGCCTTCACTTCGACGCTGCCCGTCAGTCATCGCAGAGCCAAAGTCGTCGGACAGGCTCCGGCAAGCTAAGAGAGGGAGAACCGCTGCATGACAGACCGACCGGCGCAAAGCCCGCTGCCGCCGCCGATGGCGATGATGCAGCTTCTGTTCGGCAAGCAGCTCACCTATTCGCTGTCCGGCGTGGCGCGGCTCGGCGTTGCCGATCACATGGACGGGACGGCGCGGCCGGTCGAGGAGATCGCCGCCAAATGCGGGGCGCACGCCCCCTCGCTCTATCGCGTCATGCGCATGCTCGCGAGCTTCGGCGTGTTCAAGGAAGGGCCGCCGCGCCACTTCGCGCTGACGCCCGTTGGCGAGCTGCTCAAAACCGGCGCGCCCGGCTCGCTGCGCTACATGGCGATGATGTTCGGCGAGGAGTTCTCCACCCGCGCCTATGAGCATATCGCCGAATGTCTGCGCACCGGCGGCGACGGCGTGAGCGAAGCCTATGGCAAGCAGATCTGGGAGGTGCTGGCCGAGCGGCCCGGGCAATGCGAGACCTTCCAGCGCGCGATGACCAACTCCACCTCGGTCGCCGGCGCAAGCTATCGTCGAGGCTTACGATTTCTCCGGGATCGAGCGCCTCGCCGATGTCGGCGGCGGCCACGGTCTCCTGCTCGCCGCGATCTTGCGCCGCTACCCAAAGATGCAGGGCGTGCTGTTCGACCGGCCCGAGGTGGTGGGCAGCGTGCCGAAGGACCAGTTCGCCGGCTGCGAAGGGCGCATCGCCATCGAGGCGGGAAGCTTCTTCGAGCGCGTGCCCGACGGATGCGACGCCTACCTCATGAAGCACATCATCCACGATTGGAGCGACGAGCATTGCCGCACTATCCTCAGTCTGATGAAGGAGAAGCTGCCCAAGAACGGCCGCGTGCTCGTCTGCGAGATGGTGGTGTCGGACGAGCCGGGGCCCACCCCCGCCAAGATGCTCGACATCGAGATGCTGGTGATGACGGTGGGCGGCAAGGAGCGAACGCCTGAGGAGTTCGCGCGAGCTGTTCGCCTCGTGCGGCTTGCGGCTCAGCCGCATCGTGCCCACGGGGCGGCCGCTCTCGGTGATCGAGGCGGTCCCGGCCTAGGCTCGCGCGCTATTTCTGCGCCGGCGCGATCTCTTTCCACAGCTCGACGGGGAAGCCGCGCGCGTCGACCGTGAAAATCTGGCGCGCGATGGCCGGCTTCTTACCCTTGCACGTCCAGTCGTAGATCATCGGGTTCTCGTGCCCGATCACCGAGAGCGGAATGACCTCGGCATTGGGTTGCCCAGAGCAGAACTCGCGCATCGCCGTGGTCGGCTTCATCTCCTGGTTCGCCTTGCCGCAGATCGGGCTGTTGCCTTGCACGCAAGCCCAGATCTTCCCTCCCATGCAGCGCCAGACGATGGCGCGGGCCGGATCGACCTTTGCGGCTTTTTGCGCCTTGATCTCCTCTTTGCTGTAGAGCGCGGGCACCATCCAATCCGGCACGGCCGGCCCCGTGTAGCGCGCGTCGGGCGCGTCGACGTTTGCCGACCCCCTGGCAATAGGCCACACGCATCGGTGAACGGCGCATCGGCCGCCTGAGCGGGCGCGAGGCACGGCGAGAAGAGCGCGAATCCCGCCAGCACGGAGAAGATGAAAATTGGGACTTTCATCGCTTCGAGTGAAACCACGCTGGGCACCGACGGTCCAATCTCCGCCGCCTTGTTCATCCAGAGCCACAAGTTAGCACGACATCTCCGGCGTGAATGACGCCATCGAGCGGACGCCCATCGTCACCAAGGCCGACGCCCTGGCTGCGCTGGACCTGATCCGGGACGAAAGCGTCGAGGCGCGGCATCACCTGATAATCGTGATGGTTGCGGCGCTGAGAAGCTACCTTGAGGCCAAATAGGCTCCCCAACATTAGTCACGCTCCCGACCGCGAAGGAAGCCCACAACCAAGCCAATGACAGCCCCTCCACCAGCCCAGGCCAAAATTGTTAGCCAGTTGAAGTCCTGGCGGAGAAGCGCCCCGCCAAGAGCCGCTGCCGCGCCATAGCAAGCGCCGAGCGCAGCCCAATAGACGATGCCCTTCGGTGTGCCACGGAGGTCGGTCATTGTTGCTCTCCCTCGACAAACTTGTCGTAGATGGCAAAGAACTCCTCCAAGGTGACAATCCAAAGTGGCGCATGGCTTGGGATGGCTTGTAGCTCTTCCCTGAGCTTCAAAATGCGACGATCTTCGGTGACGAGATAACCGCCGTATTTTTTCACGTCGAAGACGATTGCCGCGTCGGCATCGTGCTGCGTGGACGGCGAGTTACCGCGCATCACGGCGATGACCTGCTCGTAGCATCGCCGCTCTTCCGAGGTCAGGCCCGTCGGTAGAGTGTGGATCGCGCCGCGCATCGGTTCCCGAACTGAGGCGGGCGTCTTGGGATTTTGCATCTGACGATGGGCAACCGCGGGCTGGCGAATGTGAAGATCCCCCTCCGCTTCGAGCGCGAGCAATCTTTCGACCAAGGCGTCTCTTGCGGTGCCGTTGCGATCCAGCACCATTGCATCGAGCGCAACCCCACAGAGGCGAGGATGTATTTTCCCACGTGTCGGGTCAGGACGCCTGCGCCTCTTGAATGGCGTGTCAGTCATGCGGGCCATACCTGCGGGTGCTAGAATACTGCACACGCAAAACGGGGGGACAAGTCGATGAAGACGAGCATCGTGATTCTTTTGAGTGCGCTCGTGTGGACCGGAATGGCGCTACAGACGGACAACCTTGCAGCCGTCTATGTGAGTATCAGTGCCCATGTATTGTTCTACATACTCCACGCGCTGGAGGTCAAAGTGAACAGACTTCTGGATCACTACGGGCTGCAAGTGACCCGCCATGACGTGGCGGCCTGAAGGTGTGGGCTGGTCATCGAATTGGACACGCTTTCCAGGCATGGGCCTTATGACTCTAGGAAGACCCTGGAGAGGGTTTCCCCCCAGAGGGGGCATTCCCTGGCTCCCTCCGTGGGCTTCTGAGGTTGTTGCCAGGATGTTGCCAGAGGCTCTGTTGCCAGAAGGGAAGATTGGCTAAGTCATTGGAAATTTGGCTCCCCGGGCCGGACTCGAACCAGCGACCCAGCGGTTAACAGCCGCTTGCTCTACCAACTGAGCTACCGGGGATCAGAGCGCCCTCATTTCAAGTGGCGCTTAACGGTAGATAGCAAAAGGGAAGGAGCCTTTCCAGACCTTTGCGCCGGTGCCACGGCAAAAGAAGCGGGGTGCCCGCTTCGGCGCAAGTCCTGGTGTTCGGCATCGACCCCGCTCTTAAGGCTCCGATCCGCTCGCCAATAGCGCGCTGTCCCAAGCTCCTGTACGATCAAGCGAATTGATGCGAGCTTGTTCATGAGCAAACACGGAATGTTTGCGGCCGCGCGCGAGGCGCCGCTGTTCGCCTGGCTGGGTCCGCTGGCCGGATTCGTCGAACTCGGCACCGCCTCCTATCCGCGGCCCGTCCGCCGGCGGCTGAAAATCGTCAACGCCATGGCGCTTTTGATCGCCGTCTTTTCGGCGGTCTACGCGGTGGTCTTCGCCTATTACGGCGCCGACGAATATATGCCCTTGATCGTCGCCAACCTGCTCTTGGTGGCGGTCGCTCTTCTGGTGCCGCTCGCCCACCGTATCAACGACATCGCGGCAGCGGTGGTGATCTGTATCGCCGAATATCTCGCGCTGTTCTTCTTCGTACGGGAGCTCGGCCATAACTCCGGCGTTCAGATCAACTACATCATCGCCGCGGCGGTCTCCTTCGCCATTTGCGGCATGTCCCGCCTCCGCCTCACTGTCGCGGTGATCGCGATCGGGCTGGCGCTGCATGTGGCGGCCTGGTTCCTCTTTCCGCCGGAACGCGCCCAGATCGCCGCCGATCCAGGGCTGCTCGCCAATCTTTACGTCTCCTCCGCTGTCACCACCTTCTGCATCATCGCGCTGGTCGTCGGCTACGCTTTCACGGTGGCCGACCGCGCCCGGGCCGAGGCCGATGCTCTGCTCGCCAACATCCTGCCCGAGGCCATCGCCGAGCGGCTGAAGGAGAGGCCGGGCGAGCGGGTCGCCGACAGCGTTGCCGACGCCTCCGTCCTGTTCAGCGATCTGGTGGGCTTCACCGGTTTAGCCCAGCGGCTCGGCGCGGCGCGCACGGTTGACCTTCTCGACCAGATCGTCACCGAGTTCGACCGGCTGGCGGCGGCGCACGGGGTGGAGAAGATCAAGACCATTGGCGATGGCTATATGGCGGTCGCCGGCGTCAGCCGGCCGCAAGCCGACCATCTGCTGCGGCTGGCGCGCATGGCGCTGCTTCTGCCCGATCTGGTGGAGCGGCTTTCCGCCGCCCATGGTGTCGATCTGAAGATCCGGGTGGGCATTGCCAGCGGGCCGTTGATGGCTGGCGTGATCGGCACCGACAAATTCTCCTACGACGTCTGGGGCGAGACGGTGAATCTCGCCTCGCGGCTCGAGTCGCACGGGCTCCCCGGTGAGATCCAGGTTTCCGCCGCCGTCAGGGGCGCGCTCGGCGACAGTTTTGTGTTCGAGCCGCGGGGGCCCATCGAGGTGAAGGGCGTCGGACGGCTGGAGACCTGGCTTCTTAAGAAGGCGACGATCCCGGCCGCACTGCCGAGCCATTAGCAGAAGGCAGGTCTTTCTAGCTTTGCGCCGGGACGCGCGGCAAAGACGCAGGTTGCCGCGGCGCCCGCAAGTCCTTATGTCCGGTATCGACCCAAGGCTTGGATCCGATGGCCCACAAAGTCCGCCTTTTCAATAGTCACTGGCACCTGCCGAAGTCCAAGCCCATCCGCATCGGCTTGGGCATTCTGCTCGTTGCCGCTGGCCTCGTCGGCTTCCTGCCCGTGCTCGGCTTCTGGATGATCCCGCTCGGACTCCTCGTGCTCTCGGTCGATCTCCCCATCGTGCGGCGCTGGCGGCGCCAGCTCACCGTGTGGTGGCACCGCGACAAGGGCGAGGACGGCGAGGCCTCCGCCGCCAAGAACGCTTCGGACGAGGCGGCGAGCTGAGGCGGGCGCCTGCGCTCGCTTTAACTATCGTCAGATTGGGGGGAGCGGCTGCCAGGAGCCGATTCAGCGAGGTCGAGCTATTGGAGGCCACGCCCGGAATCGAACCGGGGTGCGCGGATTTGCAGTCCGCTGCGTAACCACTCCGCCACGTGGCCAACCATATAAGAGACTTCGCGAAGTCTCTTAACTAAGTGATGGCCCCCCTCCCGTGTCAATACGCGTCGCAGCGTCCAGAGCCATTGCGATGCTATCAGGTCCGTCGCGCAGATGATAAGAGACGCCAAGGGAGATAGTTAACCGGGCAGGCGTTGCGACCCCAGCGATGGATGAGAAGAGGATGACCGGCTTCGAGCGTCAGCGGCTCACCATGGTGGAGTCTCAACTCCGCCCGAACGAGGTGACCGACACGCGCCTGCTTGCGGCCATGCGCGCGCTGCCCCGCGAGCGCTTCGTGCCGCGGAAGCTCAAGCCGCTGGCCTATATGGACGAGGGGGTCGAGGTTTTCCCGTCGATCGACGGCGCGCCGGCGCGCTTTCTTCTCGCGCCCATGGTCTTGGCGCGGCTCGTCCAACTTGCCGCCGTCGAACCTCAAGACGCCGTCCTCGATGTCGGCTGCGCCACCGGCTATTCGACTGCTGTCCTTGCGCGGCTTGGCCAAGTCGGTGATCGGGCTTGAGCCGGAGCCCGAGCTTGCCGAGGCGGCGCGCGGCACATTGCGCGACCTCGGGATCGCCAATGCGGAGATCGTCGAAGGCGCGCTGGCGCGGGGGCACCCGGAGGCGGGCCCTTATGACGTCATCCTCTTGAACGGCAGCGTGCCCGAGCTGCCCGAGACCTTGATCTTGCAACTCAAGGAGGGGGGCCGGCTCGCCGGTGTCATGCCGAGCGGCGCTAACGGCGGAAGCCAGGGGAAGGCTTATCTCTTCGTCAAAGTGGGCGGAGAGGCAAGCGGGCTCCCGCATTTCGACGCCGGCGCAAGACCGCTGCCGGGCTTTCTGCCCGAGCCCTGCTTCACCTTCTAGGACACCCAGTGTTCTAGGACACCCAGTGGCCTTTTGGCACTGTTGCCCTGATCCCACAGTCCTTTGGGCTTTTTGCCGAATCCGGCGCAAAGCAACTTTTCGTGGGTATCGCACCCCGACTATGGTGCTCTATGGTTTGGCCGCAGTGGGGGGCCGGGGGGCTTCACGAACTGCGGGAGAAGTCGAGTGCGAGGCGTCGTGGGCAGGCACGACATGTCGTCCTGCGCGGCAATGTCATGGCGGCTGCGTGGCGGGGCTGCTCTCGTAATTGCGTTCCTCGTCGTCACCGTCTTTGGCCGTCCGGCTAGCGCCGAGACGCTAGAGCAGGCTTTAGCCGACGCCTATCTGATCAATCCCGTTCTCAATGCCGAGCGCGCAAGGCTCCGGGCGACCGACGAGCAGGTCGCGCTCGCCAAGTCTGGCTTGCGCCCGTTCGTGAGCGGGTCGGCCGATTGGAACTACGTCACCCAGAACAGCGAGCGTGGCCGGCGGCGGCGGTGCGCGGTGGAGATGCGATCGATCTCAGCGCGGCCGGTCTCACCAGCGACGGCGTCACCCATCCGCACGGCTATTCGGTGCAGCTCACCCAGCCGCTCTTCGAGGGCTTTCAGAACCTCAATGCCATTCGGCAGGCGAAGTCGACGGTGCAGGCGGCACGCGAAGCGTTGCGCACCGTCGAACAGACGGTCCTGCTCGATGCCGCGACCGCCTATGTCAATGTGGTGCGCGACCAGGCGATCGTCCGCTTGCGCGAGAACGACGTCACCGTGCTCACCGAGCAGCTCAAGGCGACCAAGGACCGCTTCGAAGTCGGCGAGGTGACGCGCACCGACGTGGCGCAAGCCGAGGCCCGCCGCTCAGAGGCGCTCGCAACGCTCGCCGCCGCCCAGGCCAATCTCAAGACGAGCCGCGCGGCTTACGAGCAGATCATCGGCCATCCCCCCGAGCAACCTCGTCACGCCCGCCTCGATCCGCCATCTTCTTCCCTCAAGCATCAACGAGGCCATGACGCTCGGCGATGGCGAGAATCCCATCATCCTCGCCGCCGTCTATAACGAGGAGTCCTCCCTTTACGCCGTCCAGCAGATCATGGGCGAGATGCTCCCCGAGGTCACCTTGGAGGCGCAATATGAGAAACGCTTCGACCAGAGCAAGTCTCTCAAGGAGCTTGAGACGACCACGGTGACGGGGCGGGTCAACGTCCCCTTCTATCAGGGCGGCGGCGTCGCGGCGCGTGTGCGCCAGGCCAAGGAGACCAACAACCAGCTCAAGAGAGAGGTCGAGGACGCGCGGCTCAGAGTGCATGCCGACGTGATCGCCAACTGGGGCATCTTGCAGTCCTCGGGCCCGGCGATCAGCTCTGCCGAATCGGCCGTCGCCGCCAACAAGATCGCGCTTACCGGCGTGCGCGAGGAGGAGAAGGTCGGCCAGCGCACGACGCTTGACGTGCTCGACGCCCAGCGGGAACTGCTGAACTCGCAGATCGGCCTCGTCACGGCGCTCCGCGACCGTGTCGTCGCCGAATATTCCCTGTACGCCGCGATCGGCCGGATGGACGCGCAAACGCTTGGTTTGCCAGTGCCTTATTACGATCCGATCGAGCACTATGACATCGTGAAGGGCAAGTGGTTCGGTTTGCGTCCACCGCCCCCGCCGGCCCCCGACGAATGAACCAAAATCGGGCTTCAGCGTTAACCAACGTTAAGGGTTCGGCCAACCAAATTGGGACTTGGGCGTTAACGGTGTGTTAAGCTAGACAGTCAAGGGCGACCCTGGTGTTTGACCGCTGGGTGATGCGGGGGTTTAATATGGCGGTAAGGGATCAAGTCATGAGCAGCACAGAGCGGGCTCCTGAACCGACGATGGAGGAGATTCTCGCTTCCATCCGTCGGATCATCTCAGACGACGAGTCGAGTTCGGCACGGCAGCGTACCGCCTCTGCGAGCCACCGGGACGAGGAAGGTCTTGAGGCCGCGGAAGGGGAGGCTGACGACAGGATTATCAACGACATCGCGCGTGTCTTGAGTGGGAGCGCGCCGGCGGCCGAGGAAGAGGAGGACATCCTCGACTTGACTGCCGAGCTCGGCGGGATGGAGCTCGTCGAGGAACCGCTTCCCGCGGAAGCGTCCGCGCCAGAGGAGGCTTCCACGCCGCCGCCGGTCTTTCAGCCGGCGCCGGCAGCGCTTGAGCAATCGGCGGAATTGGCTCCTCAGCCCCAGGCTCCGGCCGCCCCGCCGCTGATCCGCGAGCGAGGAAGCGGCGTCCGCGCTGGAGCGGGCCATCGCGGCGTTGCGGGCAGGCCATGTGCCGACCTCGGTGCCGGGCTCACCTGAATTTTCCGCTTCAGTGCCTGAATTCATGGCCCAGCCCGAGCCTGAGCCTCAACCAGAGCTTCCAGCCTTTACGCCTGAGCCTGAGCTGGAGCCTGGAGCCCGAACTGGTCCTGACCGAGTTCGAGGCCGAGATGATCGTCGAGGAGCCGGTCGTAGTGGAGGCGACCCTCGTGAGCGAGGCCGGGGAGAGTTCCGCATGGGAAAGCGAATCGGCGCCATGGGCGGGAGCCCCTGAGCCCCTGATCGAGCCGGAACGGCCGGGTGGACGCGTCAATGGCGGCACGCACTCTGCGGCGTCGCCCCTCGAAGCCTCCAGCAAGACCCTCGAGGACAGCGTCAAGGACATGCTCCGCCCGATGCTGCGCCAATGGCTCGACGAGAACATGCCGCGCATGGTCACCGCCGCTCTCAAGGACGAGCTCGGGGACAGCTCAGCGCGCGGCCAGGGCGACTAGACGGCGCTCTTGAGTTGACAGTGCGGAAGGCGAGCGCGTAGGACGCGGGCCGCGCGACCCTTACGCCAAACGCCTGCCTCCATGCTCGACAAGACCTATCAGCCGCAAAAGATCGAAGGCGCCATCTATCGTGCCTGGGAGGAGGCTTCCGCCTTCGCCGCGGGACGCGCCTGAGCGCGCCCACGCCAAGCCCTTCGCCATTGTCATTCCGCCCCCGAACGTGACGGGCTCGCTCCATATGGGGCACGCCCTCAACAACACGCTGCAGGACGTTCTGGTGCGCTTCGAGCGCATGCGCGGGCGCGACGTGCTGTGGCAGCCCGGCACCGATCACGCCGGCATCGCCACCCAGATGGTGGTCGAGCGCCAATTGATGGAGCGGCAGGAGCCGAACCGCCGCGCGCTCGGGCGCGAGGCGTTCGTCCGCCGCGTCTGGCAGTGGAAGGAGGAGTCGGGCAACACCATCGTCGGCCAGCTCGAGCGGCTCGGCTGCTCCTGCGACTGGTCGCGGCTCCGCTTCACCATGGACGAGGGACTGTCGCGCGCCGTGCGCAAGGTCTTCGTCGACCTCTACCGCGCCGGCCTGATCTACAAGGACAAGCGCCTGGTCAATTGGGACCCGGAGCTCTTGACCGCCATTTCCGACCTCGAGGTCGAGCAGATCGAGACCAAGGGGCATCTCTGGCATCTGCGCTATCCGATCGAGGGGACGGCCGGGCGAGTTCATCGTCGTCGCCACCACCAGGCCCGAGACCATGCTCGGCGACACCGCCGTCGCCGTGCATCCCGACGACGAGCGCTACAAGCATCTCGTCGGCAAGAACGTGATCCTGCCGCTGGTCGGCCGCCGCATCCCCATCGTCGCCGACGAATATTCCGACCCCGAGAAGGGCTCCGGCGCGGTGAAGATCACGCCGGCCCACGACTTCAACGATTTCGAGGTCGGCAAGCGCCACGACCTCCCCATGATCAACGTCTTAAGCCCCGAAGCTAAGCTCCTGCTCGATCCCAATCCCGACTTCATCCAAAATGTCGAGCCGAGCGCGGAACTCAAGGCGACGATTCTCGAATTGAACGGCGTGTTCCGCTTCGCCGCGCGCAAGATGATCGTCGAGCGCCTCGAAGCCCAAGGCCTGATCGAGAAGATCGAGCCGCACGCCCACACCGTGCCCCACGGCGACCGCTCCAATGCCGTGATCGAGCCGCGCCTCACCGACCAGTGGTATGTCGATGCCGCGACGCTGGCCAAGCCCGCCATCGATGCGGTCAAGCGCGGCCGCACCACCTTCGTGCCGAAGAATTGGGAGACGACCTACTTCCATTGGATGGAGAACATCCAGCCCTGGTGCATCTCGCGCCAGCTGTGGTGGGGCCATCAGATCCCCGCCTGGTACGGGCCTGACGGCAAGGTCTTCGTCGCCGAGGACGAGGCGGGCGCGTCGGCGCTGGCCAAGGAGCATTACGGCAAGCCGGTTGCGCTCGAGCGCGACGAGGACGTGCTCGACACCTGGTTCTCCTCGGCGCTGTGGCCGTTCTCGACCCTCGGCTGGCCCGACAAGACGCCCGAGCTTGCAACGCTATTACCCGACCGACGTGCTGGTCACCGGCTTCGACATCATCTTCTTCTGGGTCGCGCGCATGATGATGATGGGCCTCCACGTCATGGAGGAGGTGCCCTTCCGCGACGTCTACATCCACGCGCTGGTCCGCGACGAGAAGGGCCAGAAGATGTCGAAGTCGAAGGGGAACGTCATCGATCCCCTCGACCTGATCGAGACCTACGGCGCCGACGCGTTGCGCTTCACCCTTGCCGCCATGGCGGCGCAAGGGCGCGACATCAAGCTCAGCCCGTCCCGCGTGGAAGGCTACCGCAACTTCGCCACCAAGCTGTGGAACGCCGCGCGCTTCGCCGAGATGAATGATTGCGCGCCGCAGAGCGGCTTCGATCCGGCCGCCGCCAAGGTGACGCTGAACCGCTGGATCGCGGGCGAGAGCGAGCGGGCGCTCGCCGCCGTCACCGAGGCGTTGCAGGCCTTCCGCTTCAACGAGGCGGCCGGCGCCATCTATCACTTCATCTGGCACGTCTATTGCGACTGGTATCTCGAGCTGATCAAGCCGATCCTTGCCGGCACCGACGAAGCGCGCCGCGGCCGAGACGCGCGCCATGGCCGCCTTCGTGCTCGACCGGGCGCTGAAGCTGCTCCACCCCTTCATGCCCTTCGTCACCGAGGAGCTGTGGGCGAAGCTCGCCTCCGACCGAGGGGCGGCCAAGCCTTCTGATACTGGCGCCCTGGCCGGAGCATCGGGGCCTCCAGAACGCCGAGGCCGACGCCGAGATCGGCTGGCTGATCAGGTTCATCTCGGAGGTGCGCTCGGTGCGCGCGGAGATGAACGTGCCGGCCGGCGCCAAGGTGCCGCTCGTCATCGCCGGCGCCAACGAGGAGACGCGCGCCCGCGTCGCCCGCCACGAGGAGACGCTTCTGCGGCTGGCGCGCCTGGAGAGGCTCGAGTTCGGCAAGCCGCCGCATGGCGCGGTTCAGATCGTGCTCGATGAGGCCGTGCTCGCGCTGCCTCTGGCCGGCATCATCGACATCGACGCCGAGTCCGAAGCGCCTGAAGCGCGAGATCGATAAGGTCGGCTCCGAGATCAGACAGCTCGACGCCAAGCTCTCGAACGAGAAGTTCGTCTCGCGCGCGCCGGAGCACGTGGTCGAGGAGCAGCGCGAGCGGAAGAGTCGAAGCCGAAGCGATCGCCGCCAAGCTCGAGCAGGCGCTGAAGCGCCTCGAAGCCGCGCTTTAGATCGTAAGGTGGGCAACGGCTGCCGTCTGCCGCACTGCGGATGGTGCGGCACGCTTCGCTTATGCCGCACGGCATGCTCTTCCGCCACTTCGAGCTCCTTGAGGCGGCGGGCGTAGACGATGAGATAAGCGAGGATGAAGAAATAGAGATAGGTCTCGATGGTCTCGCTCGGCCGGTGCAGGATCGTCGGGATATGGGCGCCCTGCTGGAGCCGATCGACGAGCTTGAAGATCGATGGCCCCGAGCGCGGTCGGCACCAGCGCCGCCGCCGGCAAGAACAGCGACCCCCGGCAGGCGCGTAGCCAGGGATAGAAGATCGCGGCGAGCGGCAGCGATCAGGCCGCCGACGAAGATGCCCACTTCGAGCATCGACCGCGGCGTCTTTTCGAAGACGTCGTAGGTGTTGTGCAGGTTGGTCTCTTCCTGGCGATTGACCATGGCCCAGTACTCGGGCGTGTTCCAATGGAAGAAGTGCTGGCCCCAGCTCATCTCCTCGCCGGCGATATAGAGGCAGCTCAAGGCGCCGACGAGCGCCACGGTGAACACGAAGGGACGCGCCCTGACGAAGGGCAGCAACAGCAGGCTGCCGGCGATGAACAGGCCGAACAGCGGGATGAAGAAGTGCGAGATCTCGAGAAGCCCGTAGCCTTCCGGGATGACGTAGCGCATGTACCAGGCCGGCACGAGCCAAAAACTGCCGACCGCGAATGCCGCCACGAATACCGGAACGCCGAGCCACCACCACGCTTCGCTCCAGCCGGGGTCTGAGGTGAAGGGCCGATAAGGTCCGTGCGCGATCTTGGGATCCGGAAGGGGAGGGCGCGCAGCCGCCTTGGCCTTAGGGCCGGCGCCGGCGGCCTTCGCTCTCGCTGATTTTGCCATGGGGCCTCGCGCAGCAGTCCAAACAACGACACTTTTGCGACAATCGAGGGAAGGTGTTTTGCCCGCTTCGTCCCCAAATGCAAGACCAAGATTTAGGCTTGCATGGCAGAAGCTCACCTAAAATCTTGGCAACTGTAGCTAAATTGCAACAAACTGAGGCATTTGTGCCTCGTTTGCGCCATAAAACTTTGACACATCGGGCTTTGCAGGAGGAGCGTCGGCCATAAACGCTTCCCATGGCTCAAATTGGGGGACGAGCCAGGAGAAAGTGGGGGCCGAGCCATTGGGGAGCGGTGGCTCACGCCACATATTTCCCTTCGCACCTCATCCGGGCGTTAGCAGATGGACGCGAAGACGTTCGATAAATCCCGCTTGCCGAGCCGGCATGTGACCGAGGGGCCGTCCCGCGCCCCCCATCGCTCCTACTATTACGCGATGGGGCTGTCGCGCGAGCAGATCCATCAGCCCTTTGTCGGCGTCGCCACCTGCTGGAACGAGGCCGCGCCCTGCAACATCTCGCTGATGCGCCAGGCGCAAGCGGTGAAGCAGGGCGTCATCGCGGCGAACGGCACGCCGCGCGAATTCTGCACCATCACCGTCACCGACGGCATCGCCATGGGCCATGAGGGCATGAAGTCCTCGCTGCCCTCGCGCGAGGTCATCGCCGATAGCGTCGAGCTCACCATGCGCGGCCATTGCTACGACGCGCTTGTCGGCGTGGCGGGCTGCGACAAGTCTCTTCCCGGCATGATGATGGCCATGTGCCGGCTCAACGTTCCGTCGATCTTCATCTATGGCGGCTCCATCCTGCCGGGCTCGTTCAAGGGCCGTCCCGTGACGGTGCAGGACCTGTTCGAGGCCGTCGGCCAATATTCCGTCGGCAAGATGTCGCCGAAGGATCTCGACGAGCTGGAGCAGGTGGCCTGTCCGTCGGCGGGCGCCTGCGGCGCTCAGTTCACCGCCAACACCATGGCCTGCGTCTCCGAGGCCATCGGTCTTGCGCTGCCTTATTCGGCCGGCGCGCCCGCGCCTTACGAGATCAGGGACCGCTTCTGCATGGCGGCCGGCGAGAAGGTCATGGACCTCATCGCCCTGAATATCCGGCCGCGCGACATCGTCACCCGCAAGTCGCTCGAGAATGCCGCCGCCATCGTCGCCGCCACCGGCGGCTCGACCAACGCGGCGCTGCATCTGCCGGCCATCGCGCATGAATGCGGCATCGACTTCGACCTGTTCGCCGTCGCCGAGGTCATGAAACGGACACCTTATATCGCGGATTTGAAACCGTCTGGCCGCTATGTCGCCAAGGACTTGTTCGAGGCTGGCGGCGTGCCGCTCCTCATGAAGACTCTTCTCGATCATGGCTTCTTCCACGGCGACTGCATGACGGTGACCGGACGGACCATGGCCGACAATCTCGCCAAGGTTACAGTGGAACCCGGATCAGGACGTGGTGCGGCCTGCCAACAAGCCGATCTCGCCCACGGGCGGCGTGGTCGGCCTGCGCGGCTCGCTCGCCCCCGACGGCGCCATCGTCAAGGTCGCCGGCATGAAGGGGCTGAAATTCAGGGGCCCCGCCCGCTGCTTCGACTGCGAGGAGGACGCCTTCGCCGCGGTCAGCGCCAAGCGCTACAAGGAAGGCGACGTGATCGTCATCCGCTATGAGGGGCCGAAGGGCGGCCCCGGCATGCGCGAGATGCTGTCGACCACGGCGGCGATCTACGGCCAGGGCATGGGCGACAAGGTGGCGCTCATCACCGACGGCCGCTTCTCGGGCGCCACGCGCGGCTTTTGCGTCGGCCATGTCGGGCCTGAGGCGGCGCTCGGCGGCCCCATCGCGCTCATCCGCGACGGCGACATGATCGTGCTCGACGCCGAGAAGGGCACGCTCGATGTCGAGCTTGACGAGGCTGAGCTGAAGAAGCGTGCGAAGGCGTGGAAGGCGCGGCCGACCGCGTTCAAGAGCGGCTATTTGTGGAAATATGCGAACGAGGTTGGGCCGGCGCGGACCGGTGCCGTGACCCATCCCGGCGCAGGCGTGGAAGTAGCGTGCTATGCTGATGTGTAACAGGCTGGCGCTTGGCGCGCTTGCGGCCCTCATGATGTTGGGCCCCGTGGCGGTTGGCGCCGACGATCCGCCGCCCTTCGCTTCGGCCACCGAGGCCTATCGCCAAGGGGCGAGCGCGCTCAAGTCCGGCATGCCGGCGGCGGCGCTGCCTGCGCTTGAATATGCCGCCAAGCGCGGCGTGCTCGGCGCTCAAGTCAAGCTCGCGCGCGCTTATGCTGCCGGGCGCGACGTGCCGAAGGACGACGCCAAGGCCTTCTCCTACTTCCAGCAGATTGCCGACCAGCAGGCCGACATCAGCCCGTCGAGCCCGATTGCGAAATATGCCGCCGAGGCCTTCGTTGCGCTCGGCCAGTATTATGTCGACGGCATTCCCGCCATGTCGCTTGCGCCCAATCCGTCTTATGCCGCGCGACCTCTTCCGCCACGCGGCGAGCTATTTCGGCAACGGCGAGGCGCAATATCGTCTCGCCCGCCTCTACATGAACGGCGACGGCGTCGAGAAGAATGTGGGACTGGCCGTCAATTGGCTCGCCACTGCCGCCAAGAAGCAGCATGCGGCGTCGCAAGCGACGCTCGGCGAGATCCTGTGGCGCGGCCAGGACGTGCGGCAAAGGCGGGCGAGGGGCCTCGCCCTGATCATGCTGGCGCATGAGAATGCCGTGGCGAGCGGGAAGGAGCCGCAATGGATCGGCGAGCTTTATCAAGAGGCATTCGGCAAGTCCGATAAGCGCGACCCGCAAAGACGCCAAGGCGCTGTTGCCGGAATTGGGCGGCGTCAAGGCGGCTGCCGCCGCTCCTGCCGCCAAGGCGAAACCGGCCGAAATGATAGTGATGCCGGCCTCGGGCGGAGCGCAGGAGCCGGTCGCGCCGACGGCCTCTGCGGCGTCCGATGCGGCCCCCTTGAGCCAGAAGGGAGCGCCGCCGCCGGCATCGATCGGACTTTCGGTCGGCTTCGGCGCGCGCCTCGACCGAGCCCGCGGCTCAAACCCTAAACAGCAAGCTCGATGAAGATCGGCACGTGATCCGAGGGCTTCTCCCAGCTCCTGGGCCGGGATCGATCTCGCATGCTTGGAGCCGGTCTGCGGCTTGCGGCGACAGAAGCAGATGGTCGATGCGCAAGCCCTGGTTCTTCTGGAAGGCGCCGGCCTGATAGTCCCAGAAGGTGTAGCGGTGCGGCTCGTCGTGGCAGGCGCGGAACGCGCAGGTCAGCCCGAGATTGAGGAGCGCCTGGAAATGGGCGCGCGTCTCGGGCCGGAACAGGGCGTCGTCCATCCAGGTGCTGGGATTGTACACGTCCTCCGGCGCCGGGATCACGTTGAAGTCGCCGGCGATGACCATCGGCTCCTCGTTGGCGAGCAGGGTCTTGATGTGGTCCTTGAGCCGCGTCATCCACGCCAGCTTGTAGACGAACTTCTCGGTCCCGTACGGATTGCCGTTCGGCAGGTAGATATTGATGAGGCGTAGCACCCCCGAAGGGACCGAGATCACCGCTTCGAGATAGCGCGCCTGCACGTCGTCGGGGTCGCCGGCGAGCCGCGGGCGGACCTCGTCGAAGGGGAGCTTGGAGAGCAGCGCCACGCCGTTGAAGCCCTTCTGCCCGTGCACGGCGACGTTATAGCCGAGGTCCTCGAAGACTTGGGTCGGGAAGGCCTCGTCGGCGCATTTGATCTCTTGCAAGCAAGCGATATCGGGCGAGGCCGATCTGAGCCAGGTCTGGGCGGCGTCGATGCGCGCCTTGATGCCGTTGATGTTCCAGGTGGCGATCTTCATGGGGACTTCTACGTTCGTCATTGCCCGGCTTGACCGGGCAATCCAGTAGCCTGCGATGGCATCCGAAGTCAACAAATGTCAGTGAGTGACTGGATGCCCGCTTTCGCGGGCATGACAAGCGTGGGATATGGAAACCTAGACCGAGAAGCTGGTGCCGCAGCCGCACGATGCGGTGACGTTGGGGTTGTTGAGCTTGAACTGGGCGCCGATCAGATCGTCCACGAAATCGAGCTCGGCCCCTTGCACGAAGCCGAGCGAGACGGGATCGACCACCACGCGAGCGCCGTCACGCTCGACGAGGAAATCGTCGGGTGCCTTCTCCGTCACCAGGTCGAAGCGGTACTGGAAGCCCGAGCAGCCGCCGCCCTCGACGCTCACGCGAAACAGCGCCGGCGCCGCCTCGCTGCGGAGAAGCTCGGCGATGCGGCGGACGGCGCGCGGGCTTATGGTGATGGACGGTTGGGTCATCTTGGGTATAGCCAATCTCTGCTTGAAACATAGGATGGCAGAGCCGCTTGTCAATCGACCAGAGACGCAAGAGTGAAGGATTTCGCCCGCAAAACCGGGGATCGGGGCCCCCGAGCCCGGGAACCGCGCGCTTGCGCCTTATGCCGTCGATCCCCGGGCGAGCCGGGGGCGGCTCGAGCCCGAGCCGCCGAGCGCCACGCGCTCCCCCTTCGCCCGCGACCGCGACCGCATCCTGCATGCCACCGCCTTCAGGCGGCTCAACTACAAGACCCAGGTCTTCATCTACCACGAGGGCGATCATTATCGCTCGCGCCTCACCCACAGCCTGGAAGTCGCCCAGATCGCTCGCGCGCTGGCGCGGACACTTCGTGTCGACGAGGATCTGACCGAGGCCTTGGCGCTCGCCCACGATCTCGGTCATCCCCCGTTCGGCCATGCCGGCGAGCGCGCGTTGGACGCGGCCATGACGGGCGCCGGCGGCTTCGACCACAATGCCCAGTCGCTCCGCGTGGTCACCGAGCTTGAAAAGAAATATGCGCGCTTCGACGGCCTCAACCTCACCTGGGAGACGCTCGAAGGCCTGGTCAAGCATAACGGGCCGCTCACCGGGCCTAAGGCCGTGAAGGCGGGCGGGGTTGCCAAGCCCGTGCCGGAGTTCGATCCTCGCTCTATTGCGCCAGGCAAGACCTCGAGCTTGCCACGTATGCTTCGGTCGAGGCGCAAGCCGCCTCACTCGCCGACGACATCGCCTATAACAATCACGACGTCGATGACGGCTACCGCGCGGGGCTCTTCACCTTTGCCGAGCTCGCCGAGGTGCCGATCGCCGGCAGCGCGCTCGCCGAGGTGCGAAAGGCCTATCCCGGCATCGACGGCGCGCGGCTCCTTTACGAAGCGATCCGCCGCCTCATCGGCGCGATGATCGAAGATGCCGTCGCCGAGACCGGGCGGCGATTGGCTAAGCTGGCGCCGCGATCGGCCGCCGACGTGCGCCAGGCGCCACGCGCCATGGTCGCCTTCTCCGCAGAGATGCAACGCGATCTCGATTGCTTGCGCGCCTTTCTCATCGGCCGAAGTCTACCGGCACGAACGCATCGCGCGCATCATGGGCGAGGCCGAGCGCGTGGTGCAGGACCTCTTCCAGCGCTACAGCGCGGCGCCCGAGGCGCTGCCCCCCGACTGGCGCGAGCACGCGCCGCCGCGCGGCAGCCGTGCCTATGCCCGCCACATCGCCGACTTCATCGCCGGCATGACCGACCGCTTCGCGCTGGCCGAGCATCGCCGCCTGTTTGACGCCACCCCTGATTTGCGTTAGTCGCGCGGCAAAGCATGATCCGGAAAAGTGGGAACCGGTTTTCCGATAAGATCATGCGCAAACAAGATTTCCCGGAGCTTCCATGGACGTTTTTGCAGGGTTCCACGGGCGGGTCCTCGCCGCGGTCCAGCAGCTCAAACATGACGGCGTGGTGCCGCTCGAAGCGAGCATCGAGGGGATCATGCTCGAGCCGCCGAAGGACCCCTCGCACGGCGATCTCGCCACCAATGCCGCCATGGTGCTGGCCAAGGCAGCCGGTGCTTCCCCGCGCGCGCTGGCCGAACGCATCGTGCCGCTCATCGCCTCCGACCCTCACATCGACAAGGTCGAGATCGCGGGCCCCGGCTTCATCAATCTGACACTCAGCTCTGCCTTCTGGCCGAGCGTGCTGCGCATGGTGCTGGAGCAGGGCGCCTCCTATGGACGCAGCGCGATCGGCAAAGGTGAAGCGGTGAACGTGGAATATGTCTCGGCCAACCCGACCGGGCCCATGCATGTCGGCCATTGCCGTGGAGCGGTGTTCGGCGATGCGCTCGCCAATCTTCTCGACTTCACCGGCTTCGCCGTCACCCGCGAATATTATGTCAACGATGCCGGCGCCCAGGTCGATGCGCTCGCCCGCTCGGCATTCTTGCGTTACCGCGAGGCGCTCGGCGAGAAGATCGGCGCGATCCCGGAAGGTCTCTATCCCGGCGACTATCTGAAGCCGGTCGGCGCGAAGCTTGCCGCCCAGCACGGCAAGGAGCTCCTTGCCATGCCCGAGAGCCAATGGCTCCCCATCGTGCGCGCCGCGGCGCTTCAGGCCATGCTCGCCATGATCGAGGACGATCTTGGCGCGCTCGGCATCCGCCATGACGTCTTCTTCTCCGAGCGCTCGCTCAGCGAAGGCCCGCGCGACGAGGTGGCCGAGACCATCAACGACCTCAAGGCCAGGGGCCTCATCTATCGCGGACGGCTGCCGCCGCCCAAGGGCAAGGTCGACGAGGATTGGGAGGACCGCGAGCAGCTCCTGTTCCGCTCGACCAAGTTCGGCGACGACATCGACCGGCCGCTGGTGAAGTCTGACGGCTCCTACGCCTATTTTGCAGGCGATATCGCCTATCACCGCGACAAGTTCAGACGCGGCTTTAAGAGCATGATCGACGTGCTCGGCGCCGACCATAGCGGACATGTCAAGCGCATGAAGGCGGCGGTCGCGGCCCTGACCGACGGCGAGGCCGATCTCGACATCAAGATTTGTCAGCTTGTGCGCTTGTTCAGGGCCGGCGAGCCTGTCAAGATGTCCAAACGGGCCGGGACCTTCGTCACGCTTGCGGGAGGTCGTGGACGAGGTGGGCGCGGGCCCCGTTCGTTTCATGATGCTCTACCGCAAGAACGACGCGCCGCTCGATTTCGACTTCGCCAAGGTCACCGAGCAGTCGCGGGACAACCCGGTCTTCTATGTCCAGTACGCCCATGCACGGGCGAGTTCCGTTCTGCGTAACGTTCGGAAAGCCTTCCCGGATCTCGATCCTGAGGAGGGGAGTTTGGCTGTGAGCGATCTAGGCCGGCTGACCGACGAGGCGGAAGTCGCGCTGATCCGCCGCATCGCCCAGTTCCCCCGCCTGGTCGAGGCCGCCGCCACCGCCCACGAGCCGCACCGCATCGGTTTCTATCTTTATGATCTCGCTGGCGACTTTCACGGCCTCTGGAACAGAGGCAAAGACTTGCCACAATTACGATTTATTTACGAGAGTGACCGAGAGTTAACGCGTGCTCGTATTGCCCTTGTGGCCGCCACGAAGCGCGTCCTGGCGTCGGGTTTGGGGATCCTCGGCGTTCAAGCCATGCACGAGTTGCATTGAGCCAATCCGGGGCAGGGGGGATGGTTCGAGGGAAGTATGAAGTATCATGTCCACGCAAGATGACGGATACGGCCGTAAGGCCGGTCCTAACCCTGGTCGCAGTCAGAATTCACCAACAGGCAGAGTTTGGGTCATGCCCCGGATGTGCAGAATTGGGGCAACAACGCGCTCAATGCTCAGCAGAGCGAGGTAACCTTGATGGCTCACGGAGGGGGAAGGCCGGGTCAGCCGGCAGGCGGGCAGCGCCCGATTTTCGGTGGGGGCAGCCCAGTCTTTGCACAGATGCCGACCTACACGCCTGTGACCCGCGGTCCTGACCACCGCCGCCAGGCCCCGGAGCCGCCACAACCCGCCTACGCCCCTTATACCCCCCCGGCGCCCATACAGCCGAGCCAGCAGGCCGCTTCAGGACTGAGCTACCCAAGCCCGCAATCGCCGTCCCCGCTGAGCTATCCAAGTCCTCATCCGGCCGCAGCGCCAAGCTATCAAAGCCCTCATCCGGGGGCGGCGCCGAGCTACCAGAACTCCCAGCCAGCAGCGGCACCGGTCTATCCCAACCCGCATACCGCCGCCGCGCCGAGCTATCAGGCTGCCGATCTGACGCAAGCCTATCGCCCCGCCAATCAGCCGGCTCGCGCTCCAAGCTTCCCTGGCGCCGAGCATGCCGGGTCTCAGGCTTATCCCGCTTCGAGCTATAACGGCGCGCAAGGCTTCCCGAGCCAGCCCTATGGCAATCAGAACTTCGCCGATGCGAGCTTCCCCGAACCCGCCACGGGCGATGCAAGTTTCCCCGAGACGAGCTTCGATCAGAATTTCGCCGACACCAATTTTGCCAATCAGGGTTTTGCCAAGCAGAGCTTTGCCGACGCAAGCTTCCCTGAGTCGCAGAATTTTGACGCAAGTTTCCCCGACACGAGCTTCCCCGCCGCTCCCGCCTTCGGTCACCAAGATCATCTCGGCCATGACAGCATGGGCGGCTATGGGCGGTCGGAAGGCCAGGCCGATCAGGGCTTCGAGACCTTCGCCGACGAGACCGCTCACGATTACGGCGCCCAGGGAGGACAAGTCCCGCAAAGCGACCCGCGGCGGCAGCTGCAAGCCTTCGACGCCCTCTACGACCAGCCGCCCCAGATCGCGTTGGGCTCGAACGATCAGATGCGCCGCGCCGCGCAGGACTTCTATGAGGGCGAGCGGATCGACGCGGATTTCCTCGACGAGGGGCAAGCCCTTCCGGCGCCCGGCGCCCGCGCCAAGACGGGAATGACGATCAAGGGCCGGAGCGCCTTCATGGTCGGCAGCGCGCTGCTCGGCGCGATCGCTCTCGGCGGGGCTTTGGCGTTCGCCTACAAGCAGAGCGGCGGCGGTCTCGGCAACGAGCAGCCGCCTTTGGTCCAGGCCGACAACCGGCCCGTCAAGGAGCTTCCCGACCAGCCCGGCGGCAAGGAATTTCCTCACAAAAACAAGCTAATTTACGACCGGCTGCAGAATGGCGACGAGCCGGAATCCGAGCGCCTTGTGCCGCGCCAGGAGAATGTCGCCGTGCCGGCCCTGCCGCCTTCGGCCGAGACCGCCGGCATGCCGGCGCCGACCGCCACCACCGATCTCGTCACGCCGCCAACCACCCAGGCGATCGGTGGCGCCGAGCCCATTGCCGTGGCCTCGGTGGACGATGCATCGATGCCTGACGGCGGTCCCCGCAAGGTGAAGACCATGGTCGTGCGTCCCGATGGTTCGGTGATGGCGCCGCCAGAGCCGGCTGCCGAGGCTGCGGCCGCCCCCGCTGCGCGCGGCTCCCGCCGCCGCCGATCCCCAACTCGCCGCCGCTGCTGCCGCGGTTCCTCCGGCTGCTGCTGCGCCGCAAGCCGCCGAGGCGGCGCCGCAAGAGGTCGCGTCCTTGCAAGCCCCGCCGCTGCCTGCGGCCAAGCCCAAACCCGCCGCCAAGCCTGCTGCCCAGCAGACCGCCGCGGCAACGCCGGCCGCGGCCGCCCCGTCCAAATATGTCGTGCAGGTCGGCTCGAAGAAGAACCAGACCGACGCGCTGGCGAGCTTCGCCGACATGCAGCAGAAATATCCGAGCCTGCTCGCCAATTACCGGCCCATCGTGCAGAAGGCCGATCTCGGCGCCAAGGGGACATGGTATCGGCTGCGCATCGGCCCGATCGCCGACAAGACGGCCGCCAACAAGCTCTGCGGTCAGCTGAAGTCGCAAGGCCTGCCTGATTGCCTGGTCATGGCGCAATAGACGGCGGGATTGAGCGCTTTCCGGCCTTGACCGCGAACCGCGGCGCGCGTTAACCCGCGTCGTGGACCTCAAAGCCTTCATTTCGGGCTGTGCGGGCGCGAAGCTCAGCGACGCTGAGCGGCGCTTCTTTGCCGGCTCGCGTCCTTGCGGCCTCATCCTCTTCGCCCGCAATTGCGAGACGCCCGCGCAGCTGCGGGCGCTGATCGCCTCGTTCAAGGACGCGGTCGAGAGCGACGAGGTGCTCGTGCTCATCGATCAGGAAGGGGGGCGCGTGCAGCGCTTGAAGCCGCCCCATTGGCGCAACATGCCGCCGGCGCGCTGCTACGGGCGTTTCTATGAGATCGATCCCGAAGCGGCGAAGCGGGCCGCCTTCGCGGGCGCGAGACTGACCGCCCAAGAGCTGTACGACCTCGGCATCACCGTCAACACCATGCCTGTGCTCGACGTGCCTGAGAAGGGGGCGCACGAGATCATCGGCGACCGCGCCTATAGCGCCGATCCTGAAATTGTCATCGCGCTCGGACGCGCCGTCATGGAGGGCTGCCTCGCCGGCGGCGTGCTCCCGGTGATCAAGCATGTGCCGGGCCACGGGCGGGCAAAGGCGGACAGCCATCTGGCGCTGCCGCGGATCGATGTCTCAGCGCCCGAACTCAGTGCGGTCGATTTCCGCCCCTTCCACGCGCTCCGGCACGCGCCGCTGGCCATGACCGCCCATGTCCTGCTGCCGGCCTTCGACGACCGGCGACCGGCAAGCACCTCGCCCGTTATAATGGGCGAAGTGATTCGTGATCGGATCGGACTGACCGGCTTGGTGATGAGCGACGATCTCGGCATGAAGGCCCTTGGCGGCCCGTTCGCGGAGCGCGCCCGCGGGCGTGATCGAAGCGGGCTGCGACGTGGCGCTGCATTGCGGCGGCGATCTCGCCGAGATGGTCGAGGTCGGCGACGCGGTGCCCACGCTTGAGGGCCTCGCCGCCGAGCGCTTCGCCCGCGCCCGCGCCGCCCTTCACGAGCCGCGACCCTTTGATGTCGCCGAGGCCATGGCGCTCGTGACGGAAGCCGCGGGCACCCGCGTGGCGAGCCTTGGCGCCGACCCCACGGTGCGAGCATGAGCGGCATCGAGACCCCAATCGGCGAAGATCCGCATGGGCCTGACCCGATCTCCGATTGGGAGGAGCGGCGAGGCGCGGCTGGAGGCGGAGCCGGGCGACCGGCTCGTGGTCGACGTCGAAGGATTCGAGGGACCGCTCGACCTTCTGCTTGCCCTTGCCCGCACGCAGAAGGTCGATCTCGCCAAGATCTCGGTGCTCGCGCTCGCCCAGCAATATCTCGACTTCATCGCCGAGGCGCGGCGTCTCAGGCTTGAGGTCGCCGCCGACTATCTGGTCATGGCGGCGTGGCTGGCTTTTCTCAAATCGAAGCTCTTGCTGCCCGCCGAGCCGTCCGAGGAGGGCGAGCCGAGCGGCGCGGAGCTTGCCGCGCTCCTCGCCTTCAGGCTCAAGCGCCTCCATGCGATGCGCGAGGTCTCGGCGCAGCTGATGACGCGCAAGCGGCTCGGCCGCGACGTCTTCGCGCGGGGCTTGCCCCAGCCGATACACATCACCCGGAAGAGCGTGTACGACGCCAATGTCTACGATCTGCTCAAGGCCTATTCCCAGCAGCGCCAGCGGACGGCGACGCTGAGCTTGCGCATGCGGCCGCGCACGGTGTGGTCGCTGAAAGAGGCGCGCGACGAGCTTGAGCGGCTGCTCGGCATGAACCTCGATTGGGCGCCGCTCGATCAGCTCCTTGCCGAATTCCTGGTCGAGCCCGAGCTCAGGCGCACCGCGCTAGCGAGCGGCTTCACCGCGACCTTGGAGATGACGCGCGAGGGCACGCTCGAAATCCGTCAATCGAAATCGTTTGCGCCGCTCCTGATCCGCCGCCGCGAGCGCGCCGCATGATCATGATCTCTTAGCAAGCAACAAGAACGGGGCCCAGGGATGACAGCGAAGCAATTGAGTAGGGCAGAGGCAATGCCGGAAGACGAGACGGAGCGCCGGAGATTGGGACCGCGTCTTCCTTTGCCGCTCCCCTCCAACGTGATCGCGTTGCAGTCGACCGACCGGCGCGAGAAGTTGCGCATCGTCGAGGCGTTGCTGTTCGCCGCCGCCGAGCCGCTCGACGAGGCGGCGCTCGCCCGGCACTTCGTCGAGGGCGAGGACGTGAAGGCGCTGCTCGAGGAGATTCAGAGCCTCTATGCCGGGCGCGGCGTCAATCTCGTGCGCGTCGCCGGCAAATGGGCGTTCCGCACCGCCGACGACCTCTCCTTCCTGCTGGAGAAGCAGGCCGTCGAGCAGCGCCGCCTGTCGCGCGCGGCGCTCGAGACGCTCGCCATCATCGCCTATCACCAGCCGGTGACCCGCGCCGAGATCGAGGAGATCAGAGGGGTGAGCACGTCCAAGGGCACCATCGACGTGCTGCTCGAGACCGGCTGGATCAAATTGCGCGGGAGGCGGCGCGCGCCGGGGCGGCCTGTGACCTACGGCACCACGGAGTCCTTCCTCACCCATTTCGGCTTCGACTCCATCCAGGACCTGCCGGGGCTCAACGAGCTCAAAGGGGCAGGGCTTGCTCGATTCAAACCTGCCGCCCGGCTTCACCCTGCCCAACCCCGACGATGCGCCCGACCTTCGTGACGACGAGGAGCCGCTCGAGGACGAGCCGCTCGGCGCGGGCGAGGACGAGGAAGAGGAAGAGGGCAGGGACGAGCCCACCTGACGGGTTCTGCCACGCTCCTGCCGGCGTTGATCGGCATGGTTGCGCCTGTGACGGCGAGTGCGTAGATCAGCGTCATGCTCGAGTTCCTGAAAGCGCGCGCCCTGGACGCGGCCGTGAACCGGCGCGGGAAGCGCGCCCCGGGGGGTACCGCCCGGGGCAAGGCCGCCGTCACCTTTGCCGCGCGCCTCACCTTCGAGGAGGTGTCGCGCCGCTATGGCGACACCCTCGCGCTCGACCGTGTCACCCTCGACATCGAGCCGTCCGAGATCCTCTGCCTGCTCGGGCCTTCGGGCTGCGGCAAGTCGACCCTGCTCAGGGTCGCGGCGGGCGTGGAGCGCCCGTCCTCCGGCCGCATCCTTCTCGACGGCCAGGAGGTCGCGGGGCCTAACCGCTTCGTGCCGCCGGAGAAGCGCGGGATCGGGCTCATGTTCCAGGACTTCGCGCTCTTCCCCCATCTCACCATCCTCGACAATGTCGCCTTCGGCCTCAACTCGCTCACCCGCAGCGAAGCCAAGGCCGAGGCTCACGCCGCGCTGGAGCGGGTGGGCTTGAGCCATTATGCCGGCGAATATCCGCACATTCTCTCCGGCGGCGAGCAGCAGCGCGTGGCGCTCGCCCGCGCCATCGCGCCCCGGCCGAGCGTGCTCCTCATGGACGAGCCGTTCTCCGGCCTCGACCCGCGCCTCAGGGAGAAGATGCGCGAGGAGACGCTCGCCATCCTGCACGAGACGCGCGCGACCTCGATCGTCGTCACCCATGACGCCGAGGAGGCCATGCGCATGGGCGACCGCGTGGCGCTGATGCGCAAAGGGCGGGTGGTGCAGACCGGCAAGGCGCTCGATCTCTACCGCGCGCCGAAGGACATCCTCGCCGCGCGCACCTTCTCCGACCTGAACGAGCTCACCGCGCTCGTCGAGCAGGGAAGCGCCGCCACCCCGCTCGGGCGCTTCGCCGCGAATGGCCTGCCCGATGGCGCCGAGGCCATCGTCTGCGTGCGCCAGAGAGGCGTGCGCCTGCTTGACGTCGGGCAGGGCGTGCCGGGTCGGGTGCTGGATGCCCGCTTCCTTGGCGACGTCGCCTTGGTCGAAATCGCCGTGCAGGGGCTCGATGCGCCGATCTTCGCCCGCGTCAAGGAAAGCGACGTGCCGCCGCAAGGCGCCGAGATCGGCGTGGGGATCGACATCGGCGCCGTCCTCGTTTTCGAGGCCGACAACGGGGACCGGCCTGACCAGTGAACTGCCCCAAATGCGTCATACCGGCGAAAGCCGGTATCCAGCATTCAAGCTCCGCGTCTGCTGCCCTGGATTCCGGCTTGCGCCGGAATGACGGAGCGTTAGGAGGCGTCCAGCGCGGCTTGCGGCTTGCCGCCCTTTGCTGCCATAGTGCCCGCCAGAAACGAGAACGCGCGCGGGAGGCAAGCCTGCTGTCGCGCGGATGGAGACCTGAGAATGGGATTGAGCTGGTCGCATATTCTGATCGTGCTCGTGCTGTTTGTGCTCCTGTTCGGGCGCGGCAAGATTTCCGAGCTGATGGGCGACGTCGCCCAAGGCATCAAGAGCTTCAAGAAGGGCATGGCCGAGGACGAGGCAGGCCCGCCGAGGAGCCTAAGGTCATCGACCACAAGGCCGCCAAGCCGGGCGCCACCAAGTCGGCCTCCCGCGCCAAGGCCCCGCGCAGCCAGAAATCGGGCTAGACTCTAGCCGACGCTTGCGGGCGGCTTCGGCCCGCGACCCTCGCCCTGAAGCGCGCACATGTTCGACATCGGTTGGTCGGAGCTTCTCGTCATCGCCGTGGTCGCGATCGTCGTGGTCGGGCCCAAGGACCTGCCCAAGCTGATGCGCAGCTTCGGCCATTACGCCGGCAAGCTCCGCCGCGCGGCTTCCGACTTCCAGCGCCAGTTCGAGGAGGCCATGCGCGAGAGCGAGGTCGAGGAGGTGAGGAAGGCGATCGAGAGCGTGCGGACCGAGACGCCCTCGCTCGATCTCAAAGCGTCCATCGACAAGCCGATAATGTTGCCGAAGCCGGCAGCCGCGCCGCCAGCCGAGCCGGCCGCCAAGGCGAAGCCGGCGCGCAAACGTGGCCCCGCCAAGCCCAAGCCTGCGAGCGCCAAGCCCAAGACTTCGAGCGCCAAGCCTAAGACTTCCGGCGCTAAGCCTAAGGCTATGAGCGCCAAGCGCAGCAAGACGCGCGCGGAGCGCGGCCCATGACCCACGAGGACATCGAGTCAAGCAAGGCCCCTCTGCATCGAGCACCTGATCGAGCTCAGGCGCCGGCTGATCTGGTCGCTGCTCGCGGTGTTCCTCGCCTTCCTGGTGTGCTTCTGGTTCGCCAAGCCGATCTACAATGTCCTGCTGTGGCCCTACCGGCTCGCGGCCGGCACCGACGCGCCGATCGAGCTGATCTACACCGCGCCGCAGGAGTTTTTCTTCACCCAGGTCAAGCTCGCTCTGTTCGGCGCCATCTTCATCGCCTTCCCGGTGATCGCCTCGCAGATCTACATGTTCGTGGCGCCCGGGCTTTACCGCAAAGAGCGCCAGGCCTTCCTGCCGTTCCTCATCGCCACGCCGATCCTGTTCTTGCTCGGCGCGGCGCTCGTCTATTTCGTGGCGATGCCGCTCGCCATGAAGTTCTTCTTGTCGATGCAGCAGACCGGCGACGCGCAGGTGCAGATCCACCTCACCGCCAAAGTGAGCGAATATCTCTCGCTGATCATGGCGCTGATCCTCGGCTTCGGCATTTGCTTCCAATTGCCGGTGCTGCTCACGCTGCTCGCCCGCGCCGGTCTCATCACCGCTGACGGACTGAAGCGCTATCGCCGCCACGCCATACTCGGCGTGTTCGTGGTCGCCGCCGTGCTGACCCCGCCGGACCCGATCAGCCAGATCGCGCTCGCGCTGCCCACGATCCTGCTCTACGAGCTCTCCATCTACGCGGTGAAGTTTGCCGAGAAGAAGCACGCCGCAGCGAGCGCCGCCGCCGCGGCCTCCCCAAACCCGCTGCCAAACCGGCTTGACGCCTTCTGCTTGCCGCGAACTCCGTCATACCGGCGAAAGCCGGTATCCAGTGCCGCTGGCTCGGTGCCTGTTGCCCCTGGGATCCCGGCTTTCGCCGGGATGACGCGTCTGTTGCGAGTTATCCCCACTCAATTCCCGCCTCTCAAACCTCGTTTATCCTGCACCCACCTCGTCCACTGAGGGGCGCGATCATGAGGCGTCGTGAGGCGGGACGAGGTGTGGCGCCCGCGGGTTTCGTTCGCAACGAGACACTCGGGCGGCGTCGGGGCTCCGCCCGTGCCCATTACGAGGCCCTGCCAGGAGCTGGCTGACGACCGTAAGGTCTATTCCAAACGCGAACCGTAATTTCGACTTGGTTCGTACGGCGGAGCGGGACACTTACGGCGAAAGCGCGGCCCGCCGTCCGCCAAATCGCCACCACTGGCGCGCCGAGAGGCGCCCGCGCGGTCCCGCAAGGATCGCGACACCGTAGGTTTGCGTCTTTCGGCGCGCCATCCCCTCATAAGCCGGACGCCTCCGCGCCGCGGTGAGGTAGAGCCATGCCTATGTTGACGGTGCAACAAACTCCATACCTCCCCCTCGTGGGGAGGTCGCGGCGTCGCTCTTGCGACGCTGGGGTGGGGGGCTTGCTCTCACCCCACCCGGCGCGCTCAAAAGAGCGCGCCCCCCTCCCCATCAAGGGGAGGGATGGAGTTTGTGGCATGGTCTCGTAAGAGAGGCGGGCGATGACAATAGACGGAGAGCGCCGTATACGAAGCCTTCGAAGTCGCCTAAGGACCAAGCCCGTGCTCGACATCAAATGGATCCGCGAGAATCGGGACGCCTTTCTTAAAGGGCTGACCGATCGCGGCTTCGACGACCCCAAGCGGGACGTTGAATCGAATTCTGAGCCTGGACGAGCAACGCCGCGCCACGATTCAGAAATTGCAGGAGGCGCAAGCGCGCCGCAACGCCGCCTCCAAGGAGATCGGCAACGCCAAACAGCAAAAGATGGAGGAGACTGCCAAGCACCTCATGGACGAGGTCGCCGCGCTCAAGAGCACGATTCAAGAGGGCGAGGCGGAGGAGAAGCGGCTCGATGGCGAGCTAAAAGAAGCTGCTCGCAACCATTCCCAACATGCCCGCCGCCGACGTGCCGGTCGGGCCTGACGCCAGCGCCAACAAGGTGCTGCGCAAAATCGGTCAACCGCGAGACTTCGCGTTTCAGCCCAAGCAGCATTTCGAGCTGGGCGAGGCGCTCGGCCTCATGGATTTCGAGACGGCGGCGAAGCTGTCAGGCGCGCGCTTCGTGGTGCTGAAAGGCGCGCTGGCGCGTCTCGAACGCGCGCTCGCCCAGTTCATGCTCGACCTGCACACAACCGAGCACGGCTACACCGAGATCAATCCGCCGCTTCTCGTGCGCGACGCCGCCATGTTCGGCACCGCGCAACTGCCGAAGTTCGCCGATGATCAGTTCTCAACGTTCGTTCAACGCGATCTCTTTAAGTATGGGATGCTTAGCTGGCAATTTGCCACTGAACGGGCGGAGGAATTAGGCTTCGAGCCGAAAGACGATGAGCCTCGATACCGCAAGATTTACGACCAGATCTGATGAGGAGGTGCTTGCGGATGATCGTCGCTGGCTCATTCCGACCGCCGAGGTGCCGCTCACCAATCTGGTTCGCGAAGGAATAGTCGAACAGGCTAGCCTGCCGATGCGCGTCACGGCCTGGACGCCGTGCTTCCGCGCCGAGGCAGGCGCGGCGGGAAAAGACACGCGCGGCATGATCCGCCAGCATCAATTCTCCAAGGTCGAGCTGGTCTCCATCACCACGCCCGAGCAGTCGGCCGAAGAGCACGAGCGCATGACAGCCTGCGCCGAGACGGTGTTGAAACGACTCGATATTCCCTATCGCACCGTGGTGCTCTCCACCGGCGACATGGGCTTCGCCGCGAACAAGACCTACGACATCGAAGTGTGGCTGCCGGGGCAGGGGGCCTATCGCGAGATCTCCTCCTGCTCGAACTGCGGCGACTTCCAGGCCCGCCGCATGGAAGCTCGCTTCCGCGGCGCAAAAGACAAGCAGATTCGCTTCGTGCATACGCTGAACGGCTCGGGCGTCGCCGTCGGCCGCGCGCTGATCGCCGTCTTGGAGAATTATCAGGAGGCTGACGGCTCGCATTCGCATCCCCGAGGCGCTCAAACCCTATATGGGCGGCCTCGCCAAGATCGAGCCTGCGAACTGATCGTTGCCGGCGCGCGCACTCGCGTGCCCCTCAGCAGTTCGTTTACTGCGTTCCTTGATTTTGCGGCGCGCAGAAAACCTTCCTTTGCAATCGCCATGCGAAGCTCCTCCTCAAAATAAGGAGGCGCTACATGAACCGACAACCGCGGAGCATTCGCGCGGCCGTGGTCTGCACGACCGCCGCGCTCTTTCTTGCTTCGAGCATGATCGTGGCGGCCTGTGGATTCAGGGTAGCGGCCCCCGATTTCCCGGTCCTGAAGCTCACCGGCTCGGTCGAGCCTGCGGCCTCTCCGGCAGAGTAGGAGCCGGGCATGAGGTGGTTTATTGCCGCGGTGGCACTCACGGTGATTTGCGCGATGTTCGGGTCGGCAGCCGCCTTGGTTCTGGGCGGGGCTGCGTTGAAGCTGCCGCGCACCGACCGGCCGGTCTTGAGCCTCAGCGGACCCCGCGATCTCGGATCGAGGGGGCAGCCGAGTAGCCTGAAGATCAGCAAAGCTGACTCTTCAGTTGCTGCCCAACCGATTGAACAGTAATTCATTTTGCCCTGTGGCGCGCTGTTCCCGCTCCCGCCAGGGAGGGAATTGCAGCGCGGCCACGCGTCCAAGCCGGGGAGGTTGTTGATAAGACTCGGCAATGCGCATCCTGATCACCAATGACGACGGCATCGAGGCCCCCGGTCTCGACGTGCTGGAGAAGATCGCCACCGACCTGACCGACGACGTCTGGGTGGTTGCACCCGAGACCGACCAGTCGGGCGCCTCGCATTCGCTCACCCTTGCCGAGCCCCTGCGCATGCGCGAGCTCGCCCAGCGCCATTACGCGGTGAAGGGCACGCCGACCGATTGCGTCATCATGGGCGTGCGCTTCCTCTTGCGCCAACAGCCGCCCGACCTCGTGATGTCGGGCGTCAATCGCGGCCAGAACCTCGCCGACGACATCACCTATTCGGGCACTGTCGCCGGCGCCATTCAAGGCGCTCTGCTCGGCGTGCCGTCGATCGCCATGAGCCTCGTCACCGGCCCTGCCGAGACCGGCCAGGAAATCGGCGAGCCCAATTGGGAAACGCCGATGCGGCACGGCGCGGAGCTCGTGCGCAAGCTGCTCAAGGCCGGCTGGCCGGAGGGCGTGGTCATCAACGTCAACTTTCCGGATTGCGAGCCTGATGCCGTCAAGGGCATGTGCGCCGCGGTGCAGGGCCAGCGCGATCCCGGCCTGCTCAGGATCGAGGACCGGCTCGACACCCGCGGCAAGGCCTATTACTGGATCGGCATCGAGCGGCGCCGCGCCAAGCCGCCGCACGACACCGACCTCTGGGCCGTGCGCTCAAATCTCATCTCGGTTACGCCGCTCTGCCTCGACTATACCGACCAGAAGACACGCACGAAGCTCGCCAAAGTCTTGGACGCTAAGCGGCAATAGTCTTTGAGACAGTGACCGAGAATCGTCCGATACTCTTGAACCGCCTCTGAAAGGGGTGGGATTGGCCATGGCATCCGCGCAAGATCAGATTGGGCTGATCATGCAGCTCAGGCGTCGCGGTATCCGCGACAACAAGGTGCTGCGCGCCATCGAGCGTGTGCCGCGCGAGCTGTTCGTCGACGAGGCTTTCGCCGACCACGCCTATCAGGACATCGCGCTGCCCATCGATTGCGGTCAGACCATCTCCCAGCCCTATGTGGTCGCCTTCATGACCGAGAAGCTCGAGCTCGACGAGCGCCACAAGGTCCTCGAGATCGGCACCGGCTCCGGCTACCAGGCCGCGGTGCTGTCGCATCTTTGCCGCCGGGTCTATACCGTCGAGCGCTGGCGGGAACTGCAGAAGGCGGCCGAGCGGAGATTCGCCAAGCTCGGCATCACCAACGTCACCACCATCATCGGCGATGGCTGGCTCGGCTGGCCGCCGCAAGCTCCCTTCGACCGCATCATCGTCACGGCGGCGGCGAAGGAAGCTCCCGCCCGCGCTGCTCGATCAGTTCAAGATGGGCGGCCGCATGATCATTCCCTTGGGCGAGTCGCGCGACGCCCAGCAGCTCGTCGAGATCGACAAGACGGAAGCAGGATTGACCGAGACGCCGTTGCTGCCCGTCCGCTTTGTGCCGCTGGTGCAGGGCCGTGCTGGGGTCGGGGCGCGGGCGCCTAAGGGTGCGCGCGCGGTCAAGCCGGAAGACGCCTAAGCCCTTGTTCGCCGAATCTTTTTGCCCCCACCGCAAGAGTTAACAGCTTGTTAACCGCTCGCGCGCTTTACTCGATCGCGACGGGTTTCTTGAGGGGCGGAAGAGGGATGCGGCAAGCGGCGTTCTGGTCGGGCTATGGCCGCGGCGCTTGTGGGATGTTGGCGGCCGCCTGCGTGGGGCTCGCCGTCGCAGGCTGCAGCTCCACCTCGCGCTTCGACTTCCCGGCTTTCAACCTCACCAGCTCCGACAACGGCAATGCCGATCTCGCCGCCACCGCGGCGCTCCCGGTTCCCGAAGAGTCGGTCTATAGCTCAGGCTCCGTATCCGATGGGCAACTGGCGCGGACCAGCCTGCCGCCGCCATCTTATACGCCGCGCCCGAATGCCGCCGCCTACTCGCCTCAGCCGAACGGACGCGTAAGCGCCGAGCAGGCGAATTATCCCGCGCAAGCCGCGCCGCGCGCTGAACCGGCAATGCTGCGCGCCAATGTTCCCGGCGCCCGCATCAAGGTCGCCAAGGGCGACACGCTCTCCGTCCTCTCGCGCCGCTACGGCGTTTCGGTGGAAGCGATCATGAGCGCCAATAACCTTCCCGACGGTCGCCTCGATATCGGTCGGGAGCTGATCATCCCCGGTGTGGCGGAGGCGAAAGTGGCCGAGGCGGCGCCGGCTCCGGGCCAGTCGACCTACAAGGTGCAAAAGGGCGACACGCCGCATGACATCGCCGAGAAGCTCGGCGTCGACGAAAAGGCGCTGATCGAGCGCAACACTCTAAAACCGAACAATCTCCGCATCGGCCAGGTCCTGGTCGTTCCTGGCAAGAGTTCCAAGCCCGTGGTCGCCGCGAAAGACGCGAGCCCAGGGCTCGCAGAACCCGCTTCCGAAGCGGCACCCGATGTGCGCGTGGTCAAGACCACGACCATCCTCGCGCCCGGCAGCACGTCTCTTGCCGAGGAGGAGGCGCAAGACGCTGCTTCGGCCGATGCCAAGTCCGATGCCAAGTCCGATGCCAAGTCCGATGCCAAGTCCGATGCCAAGTCCGATAGCAAGTCCGGCAACACCGCCAACAAGAAGCAGGGAGAGCAGGCGCCCGACATTGCCGCCTCGCCTGAGATCACCGGCGAAGACAGCCCGCGCGTGGCCAGCAACGATCAGCTGCCGGCGCCCGATCCCATGTCGGGCAACAGCTTCCGCTGGCCGGTGAAGGGCCGCGTCATCGCCGATTTCGGCGCGAGACCCGACGGCGGCCACAATGACGGCATCGACGTCGCGGTTCCGCAAGGGACCTCGGTGAAGGCCGCCGAGAACGGTGTCGTGGCCTATGCCGGCAACGAGCTCAAAGGCTACGGCAATCTCGTGCTGGTCAGGCATGCCAATAACTGGGTGTCGGCCTACGCCAATAACGAGGAGATCCTGGTCAAGCGGGGCGACAAGGTGCGCCGCGGCCAGGTCATCGCCAAGGCCGGCGCTACCGGCGCGGTGAGCCAGCCGCAGGTGCATTTTGAGCTGCGCAAAGGCTCGCGCCCGGTCGATCCCACCAAATATATGAGCGATCAGGCGGCAAGCACCGACTAGCTCAAGGCAAACCTCGCCCTGAGGAGGCCGCGGAACGCGGCCATCTCGAAGGGTGGCCGCTTTCAGGTCTCATGCTTCGAGACGCGCCCTTCGGGCGCTCCTCAGCATGAGGGGTCTCAATTGACGCTAAAGCGGCTGACCCAATCTCCCGGCGAGGTCCTGGATATATTGTCCTCGCGATGGATCTCGACGAGCTTCAGCCCGGAGACCTCTCCATGCGCGGCCTTGACCAGCGAGCTCTTGCCCATGCCCCGCGCGCCCCACAGCAGCGCATTGTTGGCGGGAAGGCCGCGGGCGAAGCGCAGCGTGTTGGCAAGGAGCGTATCGCGCGCGCCGTCGATGCCCTTCAGCAGGGAGAGCGGCATGCGGTTGACGTCCTTGACCGGCTGAAAGCTCACCGTCTCGGCCTGCCAGACGAAGGCGTCTGCCGCCTCGAAGTCGGGCAGGTCGGGCTCGCGCGGGCCAAGACGCTCGACCGCCCGGGCAATCCGCTCGAAAAGGCCGGACAGAGGTTCCTGAAAGTTCATGTCGCGCCCGTTGCAAAGGCGATTGGGGCGGCTATAGTCGCGCCACCTTCGTAAGGATAAGTGCCCGTCGCGGGACGACAAAGGGCCTCGCCGGTCGAGGGCGGCCATCCTTAAGCCAAGCAAAGGACAGGAGCAATGCCAGGTTTCACCTACGCTCAAGCCGCCCCCGGCGCGTTCGACATGCTGAATAGCTTGATCGTCCCTACCATGTTAATCATCGGCATCATGTATTTCCTGATGATCCGGCCGCAGCAGAAGCGGCTCAAAGAGCATCGGGACATGGTCGCGGCCATCCGCCGCGGCGACACCATCGTGACCTCGGGCGGGATCATCGGCAAAGTGACAAAGGTTGAGGACCAGGAGCTTCAGGTGGAGATCGCCGACGGCGTCAAGGTCAAGCTTCTGCGCTCGACGATCTCCGAAGTACGCGGTAAGGGGGAAGCGGCCCCGGCGGCGAAAGCGAAGGCCGCGTCCTGATGCCTTCCCCGATGTTCAATCGTCCCAACCGCTAGTCTGATCCTGGAGTTTCAAGAGCGGCATGCTGCATTTCCAAAAATGGAAGCTGATCCTGGTGTTCGGCATCGTCGTGGCCGGACTTCGTGTTTGCGCTTCCCAATCTGTTTCCCGCCGCGACCATGGCGCGCCTCCCCACCTGGCTCCCTCACAAGCAGATCAATCTCGGTCTCGACCTCCAAGGCGGCGCCCATCTCCTCTACCAGCTCGACGAGAAGGAGATGGTCGAGGATTGGCTCAACAATATTCGCGGCGATGTGCGCGAGACGCTTCGCCGCGCCCGCATCGGCTATTCCGATCTTACGCAGGACGTCGCCAAGCGCTCGGTCTCGGTGAAGATCCGTGACGCCGCCGACATGGACAAGGCCGACACCGAGCTGAGTAAGCTCGCGGTTCCCATCGGCGGCGACGTCTTCGGGGGCTTTTCCGGCAAGGACCTCGAAGTCGCGCGCCAGCCCGACGGTCGCATCGCGCTCACCGTCACCGATGCCGGCCTGGCCAACCGCATGACCTCGGCGATCCAGGCCTCGATCGAGACGATCAGACGCCGCGTCGACGCCTTTGGCACCACCGAGCCGAGTATTCAGCGCGAGGGTCGCAACCGCGTTCTCGTCCAGGTCCCCGGCATCCAAGACGTTGAGCGCCTGAAAACGCTGATCGGCGAGACCGGCAAGCTCGAATTCAAGCTGGTCGACCCTGCCGTCGACGCGATCCAGGCCGCCGCCACCAAGCAGGTCCCTTCCGGCGACGAGCTTGTCTACAGCACCGACACGCCGTCCATTCCCTACGTCCTCAAGGAACAGGTCCTGGTGAGCGGCCAGAATCTGGTCGACGCTCAGCCGGGCTTCGATTCCCGCACCGGCGAGCCGGTGGTCACCTTCCGCTTCGACGCCGCCGGCGCCAAGCGCTTCGGCAAGGTGACGCAGGAGAATGTGGGCCTGCCCTTCGCCATCGTGCTGGACAACAAGGTGATCTCGGCTCCGGTCATCCGCGAGCCGATCCTTGGCGGCACCGGGCAGATCAGCGGCAATTTCACCGTGCAGCGGGCGAACGATCTCGCCGTGCTGCTGCGATCCGGCGCGCTGCCCGCCAAGCTCACCGTCATCGAGGAGCGGACGGTGGGCGCCAGCCTCGGCGCCGACTCGATCGAGTCGGGCAAGAAGGCGGCCCTCATGGGGCTCGCGCTCGTGGCGATCTTCATGCTCGCGGCTTACGGCCTGTTCGGAATGTTCGCCAACATCGCGCTCATCGTCAATATCGCCCTGATTTTCGCCGTGCTCTCCCTCATGGGAGCGACCCTTACGCTTCCCGGCATTGCCGGCATCGTGCTCACCATCGGCATCGCCGTGGACGCCAATGTGCTCATCAACGAGCGAATACGCGAGGAGATACGAGCCGGAAAATCCCCGTATGCCGCCGTCGATGCCGGCTACTCGCGGGCGTTGATCACGATTATCGACTCCAATGTGACCACGCTGATCGCGGTGCTGGTTCTGTTCTGGCTCGGCTCGGGACCGGTGCGGGGATTTGCGGTGACGCTGACCGTCGGCATCCTCGCCTCGATGTTCACCGCCGTGACCGTCACCCGGCTCATGGTCGCCTATTGGCTGCGCTGGGCGCGGCCTCAGCTCATACCGATTTAGGGAATAGCCATATGTTCCGCGGCTTCCATTTCATCCCTCCGGACACCAAGATCGACTTCGTCGGCTGGCGGACGATCACTTGGATCGTCTCGGCGCTCCTGACCGTCGTCCCCCTCATTCTCCTTTGGACCCATGGGCTCAACATGGGTATCGATTTCCAGGGCGGAACGCTGATCGAGATCAGGACCAAGGAAAGTCCGGCCAATATCGCCGATATTCGCAGCAAGGTCAGCGGCCTCGGCGTCGGCGAGGTTCAGATCCAGGAATTTGGCGCTCCTGACGCCGTCCTCATTCGCATCGCCTCCCAGCCGACGGAACAGGAGCAGCAGGCGTCGGTCGCCAAGGTAAAGCAGGCGCTCGGCGACACAGTTGAATACCGCCGCGTCGAGATCGTCGGCCCCACCATTTCCGGCGAGCTGATCGCCAGCGGCACCATTGCCGTGGTCGTGGCGCTGCTCGGCATCCTGATCTATGTCTGGTTCCGCTTCGAATGGCAGTTCGCCGTGGCGGCCATCGCCTCGCTGATCCACGACGTGACCGGCACCATCGGGCTCTATTCGTTACTCAACCTCGAGTTCAACGTGTCGAGCATCGCCGCGATCCTCACCATCATCGGCTATTCGCTCAACGACAAGGTCGTGATCTTCGACCGGATCAGGGAGAATTTGCGCAAATATAAGCGGATGCCGCTCGTTCAGCTGCTCGATCTCTCGATCAACGAGACCCTGGCGCGCGCCGTCCTGACCCATGTGACGACCTTCCTCGCCATGTTGCCCTTCCTCTTTTTCGGCGGGGAGACGATCTTCGGTTTTGCGCTGGCCATGTGCTGGGGCATCGTCATCGGCGCCTATTCGTCGATCTTCGTGGCCTCCCCGCTACAGCTCATTCTCGGCGTGAGACGCGAGGCGTTCGGCGGCGTGCCGGCGCCGGCCAAGGGGAGGGGACCGGCAGCGGCCCGCGCTTGATCCTGACGGTTGAGGCGAGCGGACTTTGCATGAAGCCGAGCGAGGCGACACCGTAAGACGCATCGCGCGGTCAGGCGATCCCGACCGCGCCCTTGCCGCTCTGTTCGCGCCGCGCGAGGCGCGCGCCGATCTCTTCGCCCTCTATGCGTTCAACGTCGAGCTCGCCCGCATCGCCGAGCAGGTGAGCGAGTCCGAGCTCGGCGCCATCCGCCTGCAATGGTGGCGCGAGGCGCTCGAGCATGCGGCAAAGGGCGAGGCGACCGGTCATCCGGTCGCCGACGCGCTTGGCGTCACGCTGGCGCAGGGCAAGCTCTCGCCCGGGCGCGTCGAAGCTCTGATCGAGGCCCGCTTCTTCGATGTCGCGACCAAGATCATGCCCGACGGGAACGCGCTCGAGGCCTATCTCAAGGACACGGCCGGAGCGCTGTTCGCCTTGGGCGCGGAAAGCCTCGGCGCACGCGGGCCTTCTCTTGCGCCTGCGTCATCTCAGGCCGGCCTCGCTTACGGGCTTACCGGATTGATGCGGGCTTTGCCGGTCCATGCGGCGAGCGGCCGCGTCTATCTGCCGGCCGACGCGCTTATGCGCCACGGAACCTCGCCCGAGCGCGTGCTGGCCGGGACGACGAGCGAAGGCCTTCTTGCCGTGCTTGCCGAGTTAAGGCGGAAGGCAAGGGACGCCATGGACGAAGCGCGCCGTCATGTCGCTGCACTCGACGCATCCGCCCAGGCGGCCTTTCGGCCGCTTTGTCTGGTTGAGCCTTATCTTGTGGCATTGGAGAAAAGCGGGCGCGATCCATTGCGCGAGATCGCCGGCGTCAACCCGCTTTACCGGCTTTGGCGCATGGCACGCTGGCGCCCGTAGCGGGGCCTTCCTGAGGGCCGGGCAAGCATTTACTCGGCTGCGACCGAGGCGGGATGGAGAAGCCAGCGGTCGAGATCGGCAAGTGCGCGGGCGGCAATCGCCCGTTTCTTCTCGAACGCCTTGCTGCTGCGCGGGCCCTTTGCGCGTGGGGACGAGGGCGCGGCGATGGGTGGGAACAGGCCGAAATTGACGTTCATCGGCTGGAAGCTTCGGGCGCTCCCTTCTCCGTCTGCGCTCAAATGACCGCCGGTAATATGGCTCAGCAAGGCGCCGAGCGCCGTGGTCGGCGGCGGGGGCGATGGTCTAAGCCCAAGTCGCTCGGAAGCGGCGAAGCGTCCGGCGATCAATCCGATGGCAGCGGACTCGACATAGCCTTCGACCCCGGTGATCTGCCCGGCGAAGCGAAGCCGCGGATCGGCCTTAAGGCGCAGGCTGGCGTCGAGAAGCTTCGGGCTGTTGAGGAAGGTGTTGCGATGCAGCCCGCCGAGCCGTGCGAACTCGGCCTGCTCGAGCCCGGGGATGGTGCGGAACACCCGCACCTGCTCGCCATGTTTGAGCTTGGTCTGAAACCCCACCATGTTCCATAAGCTGCCGAGCGCATTGTCCTGGCGGAGCTGCACCACGGCGTAAGGCTTTACGCCTGGCCGATGAGGGTTGGTAAGGCCGACCGGCTTCATCGGTCCGTAGCGGAGTGTCTCTGGCCCTCTCTCAGCCATCATCTCGATGGGAAGACAGCCCTCGAAATAGGGTGTCGCCGCTTCGAACTCCTTGAAGGCTGTCTTCTCCGCGGCAAGGAGCGCCGCGATGAAGCCCTCGTATTGGTTCTTGTCGAGCGGGCAGTTGATGTAATCGGCGCCGCCCCCGCCGGGACCGGCCTTGTCGTAGCGCGACTGGCGCCAGCACACCGTCATGTCGATCGAGTCGGCATGGACGATGGGGGCGATGGCGTCGAAGAAGGCAAGCTCCGCCTCGCCGGTTAGCGCCTGGATGGCGTGCGCGAGCGCGGGCGAGGTGAGGGGACCCGTGGCCACGATGACGCTATCCCACTCGGTGGGCGGCAAGCCGCCGATCTCCTCGCGGGCGATCTCGATGAGGGGATGCGCTTCAAGGGCCTGCGTCACCTCCGCGGCAAAACCCTCGCGATCGACCGCCAGCGCGCCTCCGGCCGGCAGCTTGTGAGCGTCGGCAGCCTTCAGGATCAGGGAGTCGGCACGACGCATCTCCTCGTGCAGGAGGCCGACCGCATTGGTCTCCCATTCGTCCGAGCGGAAGGAATTCGAGCACACGAGCTCGGCAAACGCCCCCGTCTTGTGCGCCTCGGTCTGACGGTCCGGGCGCATCTCGTGGACCACGGCCGGCACGCCGCTTCGCGCGAGCTGCCAGGCCGCCTCGCTCCCCGCAAGGCCGCCGCCGATCACGTGAACTTTGCCGGTCATGGCTGAACCTAGGCCGGCAAGGCTCAAGCGTTCAAGCCGGGAAGAAATGGCTCAAAATCATCGCCTCCCTGGCTAGCAATTGGGGCAAAACGATGAATTGGTGTTCAAAGTGGCACAGTCTTCGACTATGATTTGGGCGGAAGCCGAATCGCCTTGGTAACAAAATGGGCTTTCGATCATTGAGCCGGTGGACCGCCGGCACTTTCGGCGCATCCGCCCGCTCTTCCAACGATAGGGGGGTGAGATGTCCGCGAATACAGCTCTTGCTATTAGCGTTGGTGTGCTTGGCGCCGTCGCCACGTGGCTCTTCCTTGGGCCGCTCGGTGGCGCGCTCGCGATCTGGGCCGCGTTCATCGCCTGGGGCTGCTTCTTCCATTGCGGTGGCAAGGAGCAGGGCCTGCAATCGGCGATCCTCAACAATGCCGCCGGCGCCATCGTCGCCGGCATTACTCTGATCGTAGTCACCAAGACCGGCCTGGCCGACCAGCTCGGACTGCCGATTTGGGCCGCGATCTGCGTTGGCATCGGCGTGGCGGCAATGGTGCTGCTCGCCAATATTCCGCTCTTCGCCGCCATCCCGGCGCAAGTCTACGGCTTCGCCTCGGTTGTCGCCTATACGCTGATGAAGGACGCTGCGGGAAGTCTGACCGCGGCTTCCCTGGAGAACCCGGTCGTCGTCGTCATCTTGTCGATGATCATCGGCGCGGTGTTCGGCTATGTGTCGGAGAAGGTCGCCGGCATGCTGGCGGGAGCGGGATCGAACCGCGCTCACGCCAAGGCTTAAGCGACGACGCCAGTCTCGCTGGCACGCAGGGCAAACCGAGCCCTGCGGCCAATACGGTCTTGAGCGGCGTGGTCCCCCCAGTCTGGGCGGCCACGCCTCTCTCCTTTTGCGCTCTGGGACCGTTCAGCGTCCGCCTCGGCCTTTCCCGCGGCCGGCAATGGCGAGCGTGATCATCCAGCTGTTCCGCAGCGCGGCGATGAGAAGGATCGCCACCGCCGCCGCTCCGATGGCATTAGCGAAGGATGCCTGAAGCGCCCATGCGGCCGCTGCCGTCGCGATCAGCGCATAGGACGCGATCGGGAGCAGCACGTCCCAGACGAGCTCTCGCTCGTCGGATTTGGCGCGCCGGCGTGAGATGAGCGCGAGATTCATCACATAGGCGAGCCCCGCGCAGCCGATCACCCCAAGCGCAACTGCCCGCGTCGCGGTGGAGGTCGGCGCCACCATCGCCAGAGCAATGACCAGAAGGCTCGTGAAGTGGACGAGAATGGGCGTGACGAAGCGATGGGTTCTGTCGCTGTCGCCGGACTGACTGTGCTCGATGCCGAGGGTGATGACGATGAAGATGAGGCCGATCAGCGTGCCGGCGGTGCCTCCCGCAAGCAGGTAGAAATTATCCCAGTCGTCCATGCCCCGCTCCGAACTCCATCCTTAAGGATGCGGCGTTAACCTGCGCTCGCTACGGTCACTATATCGAGCCTGCAAAACCGCATAAGTGAATTTCGAGGCAACCCTTTTCAGGGACATGGCTTGCGCCCTACGTCCGGCGGGGGCAATGTCCCCTTTTCTTAGCTCCATCGTTTTCAACGGGGGACTTGAAGCCCATGCCCTCGGTCGCCGTTGTCTGGAAAGGCAACTGCCACGATCCGCGCACCGGCTACCGGCTGCTCGGCCATTTGCATCGCCTCGCGGCCCACAGCGACGAGTATCTTCGCCTGCGGCAGCCCGAGCGGCCGCGCATTCTGGATGTGATGAATCAGCAGCGCGGCGGGACTCTGCGCGCCCGGAGCAATATCGAGAGCATCGACCAAGACATCTCGGGCTCGATCCTCATCTCGAGCTTTATCAGCCCCGATCCCGAGGCTCTCGCCGCCAGCGCGCGCGACGCAGGCATCACCCTCGTCGAAAACCCCGAGGGCAAAGATGCTGCCTTGATCGCGATCGGCAACGCGCGGCTCCGCGGCATCGACTTCAAGCTGTTCGATCCGCGCGGGCTTTACCCCGGCGCCGACCGCATGAGCTTCGTCTTCCTCGAGTGCCCCGAATATCCGTTTCTCGACGGCAGGCTCGTCGAAATCGCCACCAGCGAGGATTGCGCGGCAAGCGGCGCCGAGGCGCTGCGCGGCGCCGACCTCTATCTCTGCGCTCCCAGCGTCCACCTCCGCTATTACCTGGAAGATTGGACCGACTGCCTGTTCTCCTGGATCAAGTTCTTCTTCATCGGCGATTTCTGGTGGCATCGCTGGGAGGAGATGCAAGGCTACGCCGACTACCGCCACGTGTTCGAGGATTTGCAGGCCGACCGCGGCACCGAAGCCGCCGAGCAGGCGGCCTTCGATGCCGTGCTCGCCACCTTCTCCCAGCACGCCGAGCATTGGATCGGCGAGGTCGAAGGCTGGGCCAAGGCCGAGCAGGGCTAACTCCGCAACTCCGGCCTGGCTCCTTATTTGCGAGCTGCGAGAGTCCTTTTGAGACTAAGGGCTATTTGGTCCACTGCCGCGTTCCAATCTCGATAAGCTCGGAGCGAACACCTTCGCACAGCCTTTTTTCCGGTAATGCTGTTCATATTTTCCGAGAACAGAAAATTTGCTTGTCCCAACCTCTGCGACATTGGGAACCGATTCAGAGTTGGGACAAACTTCTGACCTATGAACCCGCTCCTTATGTTTGCAGGACAAAACTGCTTCGTCTCAGGCCAGTGCTTTCGCTCATTTTCGTTACGCGGTCTCAGCTTCCCGCGCTCAAACAAAGCCAGAAACTCGGTGTACTCTGCCGCGAGAGAGGAGAATTTCTCATTGTCGATGAGAAAGAGATCAACGTCGGATACGGATGGATCGTAAACCTGTCCGAATCTGCGAGGAACTCAAGGAGTAGCCGAGCCTCGCGCTCCCGGTCATGCTGATCTGTTTGGGGTCAACGTTGGATGCTAGATGCGGCTCGCTGTCGGGCGAATTCGAATGCCATAGGATACTCGGCAAAAGCGAAGGGAATGCCCTCGGTAAGGATTATTCGTGCAAACCGCTTCAACTCCGAGATTGTGATTTTCCGGTCGCTATCAAAGATTTCTACGGACGGATAGGGTTCACAAACGAGCTCGCTCCACCAACTCATGTGCAATCTCCATGGCTCTGACCAGAGTGAAGCGCTTCTGCACGTATGCAATTCGCCCTTCGAATTTGCGCAGATAATCTTCGGACGGGAAGCGTGGGAGGGGCCGTCTCAGCAGAGAAGCAATCGTTAGTGCCTGATCCCTGCGAGATGTGGTCAAGATTGTAACCGAGTCTACGTGCAATGCTTTCAAGACCCGATCCCTGCCATCCGTAATAGACGATCTCAGCGTATATCTCGGCAATCTCAGCCTTTTTGAACCGCCCGTAAATTGCGAGTGCCAGAAGGATCTCCGTCAATGGCGCACGCAGCCGAGATAGGAATTTAGCTCACATATTAGCGCCTTCCGCCGCCATATCGCCTAGTTGCCAAGCGGCCAACGATAGCCGAGCACGCGCTCTTGCGGGAAGTTCGCCACGCAGACTTCGTCCCAGCTCACGCCTCCGCCTTGATTGCCGCCAAGCAACCGAACGCGATTGCCAACGTCCCAGCCATCGAAGAAGCCGACATGGCCTTTCCACGAGCTCGGGGACTCGCGCCACAGCACAACGATGCATCCGGGCCGCGGGTTGCTGAGGGCTTGTCCGTAAGTGAGCCATGACTTCGCTGCCGCGTTGTTGGTTCCGCGCTGGCGCGCTTGCAGCATGCACCAATTGACGAAAGCCGAGCACCAGCTCGTCTCGTCGTCATTTCCCTGGAGACCGGTCGTATTGAGATATTCCACCACACGAGGATTGTAGCGCGGACCTGGGTAGTCTCTCTGGCCGAGTTCACTGCGGGCAAGGGAGCTCCAGGGCGAGTCCGAGGCTGAGTCCGGCACCGCTGACGCGGCAGCCATACTGGGACGAGCCCGCTTGGCGGCTTGCGCGTCTCCGCCTTGCTCGGCAAGCCGATCATGCATTTCGCGAATGAGCGTGAATGTCTCGAAATCGCCAATTCCGCTAACATTTGCAGCGGCTAGAAGGCCGCTCTTCGGCTTTGCTTGTTTCCGCTTCGAAGACTTTGCTTTGGTGGATCGTGCCATGATTTCCTCCCTTGCCATGCACTACTCGTATACGTTGCGCTCCTTCGTCAGTGCAATGCAAGGGGGTAGGTGACGACTGCGATGTCTTTGCCCTCTAAGAGGGTTTTTTGCCGAAGGCCTTGCGCAGCTCGTCCTTGGCCTTTTCCAGGCGCGCGCGGTCGGCCTCGCTGAGGTTCTTGCCGGCGCGGTTGATGTAGAAGACGAGCATCGACATGGCCGAGCGGAAGGGATCCGCCTTCCGCCGCATGCTCGCCTCGGCCGAACGCTTGAGCGAGGCCGCGATCTTTCTCGGGTCCTTCAGCGTGAATACGCCCTGCTCGAGATCGAGCGCGTATGAGCGCTCGGTCACGTCGTGCGACCAGCGTTTTACGGCGGCTTTCGTTTTTGCGGGCCTTTTGCTTGCCATGGATGCGACCAGATGCACTTTCGGTATCACGTTAACGCCACAACCGCGCTCTAGGTCATGAGCAGGGCAGTGAAGGGAGTAACATCCCCGTCGGCGATCCGTGTCGCGGGCCCTATCTCAAATGGCTGTTCTTCAGCCCGAGCTGCATCGAGGCGGCCGTCATGGATCGTGCCTTCCCGCGGTAGGAAGAGCCGCGCCGGGGCACGCTCGGCTATGGCGAGTTCGACACGGTGATGACTGTGGTAGCGAAGGGTATCGAGCCCGGACCCTATCTCATGGGCGAGCAGTTCACCGCCGCCTGGTCGTGGGCTCGACGCTCCGCTGGGGCATGATGTTCGGTCTTTTGCCGAAGCGGCCCGAGTTCGTGGCCTATGTCGGCCGGCTCGAGCAGCGGCCCGCCTTGCAGCGGGCCACTGCTCTTGATCAGGAGCTCGCCGCGGCCTAGCGGCCGAAGGATTGCCTGAGCGTCATCTTGGTCTGATCGAGCTTGGCGCGCTGCTCGACGGAGAGCTTGTCGCCGGCGCGATTGGCGTAGAAATCGAGCATCGACATGGCGGTGCGATAGGGATCGTCGCTGTGGCGCGCCGGATCCTCGGCCGATTTCTTCAAGGCGGCCACGATCTGCTGGGCAGAGCCATTGGCAAATAGGCCGGGCTCCAGATCGAAGGGGTGATCGTGGGCCGTGACCTCTGCGGACCATTTCTTGGCTGACTTGGCCATGACGGGTCTCCTTTGGTTAGGGGGCGCGACGGTTGCAGGAGAAAGTGAGGATCGGGCGAAACCAGCCGATGCAATTTGCCTCAATCTGAGGGCATCGGCGGGGAGGCGAACCCGGTCATGTCCTACCGGCGCGCCACAGGCGGCACTTTCAGAAGAAGCGCGGTGCCGAAGCCCCAGGCGCCATTGACCAGGAGAGCGGCAAGAAAGCGCGGCCACAATTCCGGGATCGGCTCGCCCTTGATCGGCGGCACCACAAAAAAGGCGACGAGCGTGAGCGCTACCGAGCCTATGACGACCCACCCGATCCAATAGGCTTCCTCGCGCAAATTCTGCAACACCGGCGCGAGGACCGCGCCCCACACCCCGCCCCAGAAGGCTTTGGAGATGACCGACGGCACCCCGTATGGCGGAATGGGATCGAGCGGCCAAGCCGGACGGTCGGGCGGAATGAGGCCGACCAGGTTGAGGACATACCAAAGACTTTGATGGAAGATCAGCACGGCAAGAAAGCCAGCGATGAAGCCGAGGAGAAGCGTCTTGAGCAGGGACATGACGTGTCGTTCCGTGGGTGATGGCCTCACGCATGATGGCGCGCGGCGCCCCTAGGGCGCAAAACACGACATGTTGAAGATCGTTTCCGGCGGCCAGACCGGCGTCGATCGCGCTGCGCTGGATGCCGCCATCGAGATGGGCGTCCCTTATGCCGGCTGGTGCCCCAAAGGCGGCTGGGCCGAGGATCTGCCGCGCGCGCCTGGGCTCCTCGCCCTTTATGATGGCTTGCGGGAGACGCCGCTTCTGTCGCCGAGGCAGCGCACCAAATGGAACATCCGCGACGCCGACCGGCTGATGATGCTGGTCGACAGGGCCGGAGTGAAGGTGTCGCAAGGGACCGAGGCCGCGCGCGATCTTGCCGACAGGCTCGACAAGACGCACATCGTGCTCGATCTCGACACGAGCGACGCTCTGGCGCGGGCGCTCGTCTGGCTCGGCGAAGGGGAGCCCGCAACGAGCCTCTGCATCGCCGGCCCGCGCGAAAGCGAGGCGCCCGGCATCTACGCCAAGACGCGCGATTTTCTGCGCGCGCTGTTCGATCGGCGCATTTCGACTTGAATGCGGGCCTCAGTCGATACCAAGCCGAAACCGGAAATCGCCGGCGGCCGCGTCGTGCTAGGCTGCCGGGACTAGGCTCTCCGCGATGATCATGGAGGAACGGCCGATGGCTCCTGCATCCGCAACCAAGCCGACCCCTGTTCCCGTGGTCGCGTCCAACAAGCTCCCACGTACCAAGGTGTGGGGCGAGACCGACCAAGCGGTGAGCTGGGCCGGCGCCTTCGCCGTCTATGGCGGGCACGGGGCGACCGCGTCCTCGACCATCGTCTACGAGATCGAGCCGGGCAAGCGGCTCGGCTGGCACACCGACGCCACCGAGGAAACGCAATACATCATCGCCGGGCAGGGGAAGCTCTATCTGGAGGACGGATCGACGCACGCGGTCGGGCCCGGCAGCGTCTTCGTCCTGCCGACGCCGATGCGCCACGACCTCGAGAACACCGGCAAGGAGACGCTGCGCGCCGTCGCCTTCTTCGCCGCGGCCATGTTCACGCAAGACTTCGACCAGGTGATGCTGCCGCCCAAGAGCCACATCCTCGGCACGCCCAACCGTACCGGGTAATCGCGGCCCGGAGGACTGAAAATGCTGCGGCGCCTTGCTCTTTCCTGCGTGACGGCCATCGCCTTGGCGGCAAGTCTCGCGCTCGCGCAGGCACAGTCGCCAAATGGGGTCAAAACGCTCGATCCCCCTGGCGCCATCAAGGCGGAGGGGACCTGGAGTCTCGGCGCCAGGGCAGGGGATTTCGTCTTTGTCGCCGGCATGCAAGGCATCGATCCGGCGACCAACACATTGGTAGAGGACCCTCAAGCCCGAATTCTTCGTGCCTTCCTCAACATCAAGTTGATTGCTGAATCGGAGGGCGCGAGCCTCAAGGATTGCGTGCGGCTCACCGTTTACTTGAGCGACCTGCCCCGCTTCGCGCCGATGGTGGAGAAGGCGCAAAGCCACCTGTGGGGCGGGCCGCCATATCCGCCGCGGACCATGGTCGAGGTGAAGCGCCTGTTCGACGACGATATCGTGGAGATCGACAGCGTCTTCTACGCCCCAGTGAAAAAATGAGCGAGCGCGAGGCGCCACGCCCCGCACCCAAAGTTCGAGAAGACCGGTGGCGACTCGTGCTAAATTGGGTGATCGACAATGGAAGCAAACGGGGGAAACAATGCTGGAAGCACTCATCATCGCGCTTGTGGTTGGGGGAATTGCAGGCTGGCTCGCCGGCCTGTTGGTGCAAGGGACCGGCTTCGGCCTGGTCGGCGATATTGTCGTCGGCATCCTGGGGGCGCTGATCGCGGGCTTCCTGTTTCCCGCCCTGGGCATCGCGCTGACCCTTGGCGGCGGCCTCCTCGGAGCGATTCTCGTCGCCTTTATCGGGGCGGTTATCCTGCTTCTGATCGTGCGGCTGATAAAGCAGCTCACCGCCTAGCCGTTTCGGGCCTCGCCCTTCGAGACGGGCCTTCGGCCCCCCTCAGGGTGAGGACTCTCTTCCTCATGGTGAGGAGCGGACGAAGTCCGCGTCTCGAACCATCCTGTAAGCAAGCCGGAGCGCCTCGCCGCGCCTTGCGCGCGAAGTCATGTCAAAGAGCTCCCCCTCGAATGAGGGGGGATGGCGCGCCGAAAAGCGCAAATCCTATGGCTCCGCATCCGTTGCCGGATGCGGCGGGCGCCTCTCGGCGCGCCAATCGCAGCGTCTATTCGGCACCGGGCCCCGCTTTCCGGTTAGGGCATCGCGCTCAAGTAGGCCGGAGGCCGGTAGCGCAACACCCAAGTCGTCAGCCAGCTCCTGGCAGGGACTCCTAGTGGTCCCGGGGGGAGCTCCGATGCCGCCCGGGTGCCGCTCTGCGTCAGCAAGCCCGCGGGCGCCGCACCTCGCCCCGCTATCTGCGACGCCTCGCGATGAGCGCCCCTTAACGGACGAGGTGATGCGGAGTGTAAGCGGGGTTTAGGGGCCGGGGATAAAGTCTGATTGCTCGCCGCGCCCCTCATCCCGAGAAGCAGACGGTCTGCGAGCTCGCGTCCTCATGGACGAGGGATGGGTGAGTGTAACGCACCGGCGAGGGCCGGGGATAAGTGGCCAAGAAATCGTCATTCCGGCGCAAGCCGGAATCCAGGAAACCGGCACAGCGCCTATGACTCCTGGACCCCGGCTTTCGCCGGGGTGACGGGGATGATTTTACCCCCGCGCTACCTGTTGCCCCTCTCCCTGTTGAACCTCTTGCGCCGCCATTGCGTCTAACGCTCCGAGAAGAGGCGACAAGCCTATAGGAGGCGGCCATGAACGGCATCGATATCGTCGAGAAATTGGCTGAGATGCAGAGGCAATATGCCGATGCGCATAGGTCCGTGCGTCCCATCGAACAATACCGCGAACGCCACGCTCGGCATCACCCTGAGCGGAATTACGACGGCGAACCGCACGTTTCGCAGTATCAGACCAAGCAGTGAGCTACCCAGGAGCCCTTGTAACTGGCTTTGCTGGCCATATCTCTTAGGGGACGGGTCGCCCATCCGATCCTTGACGGGGAATTGCAATGGCGAAGTGGCTTCTGATCCTGGTCCTGCCTGTCGCGCTTGCAGGCTGCGTGACCGAGCAGAACTCGGCGCTCCCCATGGCGCTTGCCCCGAGCGATACCGCGCCGGCCTCATGCCTCACCTATGGCGACACGCCCGCCTATGGCGATTGCTAGGCGCCAGCGGCGCTTTCCAGCACCCAAGAGACGAAATAGGCCCGGCCTGGCCGCCCGCCATCCCGAGACGCTGCCACGCCGACGACGGCGTCTTCATTTGTCCGGCAAGATCATCGGTCGCCGCTCACTGTTCCGGCCAGAGATGCTGTGAGCCGACGGTCGAGGCGCCCCGCACTAGATTCTACGCTATCCGGAATTCAGGGTACGGAACTGCCAACGCTAAAAGGCCCACCACCAGGTCGAACCATAGATTGGGTAGCCGCCGTTTTCGGTCCACTTGTAGGACTTCCACATATCACTTTTTGGATTCCCGCCGAGCTTCGCAATTTCCAGAAACGTGTCGTAAACGTCTTTGGTAATCCAGCTTCTCTCGGCAAGGTTGATCTCGGTGAGCTTAGCGGCGTAGTTGGCGGCACGGCCGACCCACACGATGTCGTTGCCTCCGCGGACGCCGGTGCGGGCGGCTCGGATCGAGCTGACATCGATCCCAACAACCTGTTTCACGGTGAACTCGGACGCTGGGTACTGAGCCTTGAGTGCCGGGGTGATGATCTGCTGAACGGCATAGTTGATTTTTAGCGCGCATTTGGCTGCGCTCGTGCATGGCGTATCGCCGACGAAGACGCCCATAATGCGATCGCCATCATATGAGGTGATTTTGCCTCCCTCTTCCCGAACGAGCCTGGCGGCGCAGTAGAGAAAGGTTTTATAGACTTCCGCCGCGAGCTGCCAACTCTGGGCGTTGACCATGGCGGTGGAACCTGCGAGATCGGCATAGAGGACGGTGGCCTTATCAAACTCCACAGCGTCATTGGACAGTTTGAGATCTCCTGGCTCAGGCGCGACCTGACCTTTGCGGGTCGTCCATGCTTCGCGGAAAATCTTGCCAACTTCTGATTTCAGGTCGTCTGCAAGGGCCATGAACGGTCACCCGTTGTTGGGGCCGAGGGCGTTGATGTGATCCCTCAGCGCGTTGCAGGCGGGCGCCAGCAGGGCGGCGGCATCGGCACCCTTTTCAAAGCGGTACGTGATGGTGGTGAGACCGGCTAGGTCGCTCGGTAGCTTTACCTTCTCTTCGCGCGGCTCCATCAGAATGGCGCGGGCGCGGCCAAGGCGCCCCATAAAGAGCCCAAGCTCAAAAATCACGTTGTCGCGCGGGCTCGGCCAGTCCTTGCCGCGGCTCTCGGTCAGATCGTCGGCATGGGCGATGGCAATCGCAAAGTCCGAAATCGTCGATCTGGTGCTCAAGGCTTTCCAACGTGTAGTTGGCGACGCGGAAGACGCCATCGGTCCAGATGAAGGTGACGAAGGGATCGTGGGCAAAGGCATTCTGGATGGTTCGCGCAATGGGCAGCGCCTCGGCCGAGGAAACAATGAAGACGCGGATGCGGTCCCTGTAGGCATTGACATGCATGTTTCGCTGCAGGAGCCGGCGAGATAGCTCCTGCGCGATGTAGCGGTACATCTCGGGGTAACGGAACGCGATGTCGGTGAAGAGCTCCTCTGGGAACTTGGCGACGATGGCATCTTCCACCGCGATGAGAGTCGCAGAGCGTTTCTGGGTGGGTTGAATAGCGGCCATTTCGCCGACGTGATCGTTAGGCCCCCGGCGTGCGATCCGTCGGCCGTTCACGATGACGTCGAATGTGCCTGAGAAGATGAAAAAGATATCCGTGTCATCAGCATTCTGTTCGATCAGTGTATCTCCAGCATGAACGGGCATCATCTCGGCGCGCCGAGCGAGTTCCTCGGCCAAAGCACGGTTGCCAACAACAAGCTTCTGAGAAGTGAAGGCTTCGATGCGGAGTTGCTGGCCTTTATCACCAGTAAAACGATCAATCATTTGCGGACCCTTGCAAAGGGCGAATTTAGAGGAAGTGGGTTGACGTTCAACTTTTGTAAGGTCATCTATCCCCAGCTACGCGACAGTAGTTTGAGAACAGAAACCTGGGGTATATGCCTGTCCGCTCTGCCTCTACTCCGCGCGCTTGGCCTTGCTGCTTGGGCGGCGCTCCGGGACCTGCTTCGATAGTGCCCCGTGTAGCTCTGCATGTTGGCGGCGACCTCCGCCGGCGTGAAGATGGCGACCGCCTTGGCGCCTTTAGTCGCCGCACTCCGGGCCTAGATCGGCGACGCTAGGCCGGCCGGCGCTTCCTCACACCGCGTCTTTGGCGGCCTTCACCGGACGAACCTTCAGACTCTTCCGGGCCGGTTTCGCCTTGAACACGGTCGGCTCCTTGGTGAACGGATTGATGCCCGCGCGCTCCTTGGTGGCCGGCTTCTTGACGACGATGAACTTGGCAAAGCCCGGCAGCATGAAGATGCCGCTCTTCTTCAGCTCCTTGTAGGCGACGGCGGCCGTGGCTTCCATGACCGCCTTCACGTCTTTCTTCGCCACCGAGCACTCCTCGGCAACTTTTTGAATGAGCTCAGACTTGGACATCATGGGTTTGTACCTCCTGAAAAGAGAAAGCCCTCGGCCGTTTGGAGGCTTTTATTGCCTCTATCTCCCGTGACGCTGGCCGATTCGGCCTTGATTGTCTGCAAATAAGCCAACGATTTCTGTGCGTAGCTCGACACGGGGGTTTGCGGGAAGGGGGCCTGGCTCGCGGCTTACTCCGCCGCTTGGGTCTCGGCGGGGCGCGGCTTGCCGCTAGCGGCCTTGCTGCTCGGGCGGCGCTTGAGCACCTGCTTCAGATAGTGGCCGGTATAGCTCGCAGGGTTGGCGGCGATCTCCTCCGGCGTGCCGACGGCGACCACATGGCCGCCGGCATCGCCGCCTTCCGGGCCTAAGATCGATGATCCAGTCGGCGGTCTTGATCACTTCGAGATTGTGCTCGATCACCACCACGCTGTTGCCCTGGTCCACCAGCTCGTGCAGCACGTCGAGCAGCTTGGCCACGTCGTGGAAATGCAAGCCCGGTGGTCGGCTCGTCGAGAATATAGAGCGTGCGGCCGGTGGCGCGCTTCGACAGCTCCTTCGACAGCTTGATGCGCTGCGCCTCGCCGCCTGACAGCGTGGTCGCCTGCTGGCCGACATGGATATAGCCGAGGCCGACGCGCTTCAGCGTCTCGCAGCTTGTCGCGCACCGACGGCACCGCCTTGAACAATTCGGCGGCCTCCTCGACCGTCATGTCGAGCACGTCGGCGATCGACTTGCCCTTGAACTTGATCTCCAGCGTCTCGCGGTCGTAGCGCTTGCCCTTGCACACGTCGCAGGTGACGTAGATGTCGGGCAGGAAATGCATCTCGATCTTGATGACGCCGTCGCCCTGGCAGGCCTCGCAGCGCCCGCCTTTGACGTTGAAGGAGAAGCGCCCGGGCTTGTAGCCGCGCGTCTTGGCCTCGGGCAGCTCGGCGAACCATTCGCGGATGGGGGTGAAGGCGCCGGTATAGGTGGCGGGGTTCGAGCGCGGCGTGCGCCCGATCGGCGACTGGTCGATGTCGATGACCTTGTCGAGCTGCTCGATGCCCTCGATCGCGTCGTGCTCGCCGGGCATCTCGCGCGCGGACGTAAGCTTGCGCGCCACGGCGCGATAGAGCGTCTCGATGAGGAAGGTCGACTTGCCGCCGCCCGAGACGCCGGTGACGCAGGTGAACAGGCCGAGCGGAATGTCGACGGTGATGGATTTGAGATTGTTGGCGCGCGCGCCGATCGACCGTCAGTCGGCGGCCTTTTGTTGGTTTGCGTCGCTGCTTTGGGCGAGGGGATCTGCTTGAAGCCGGTGAGATATTGCCCGGTGAGGCTTTCCGGGTTGGCCATCACCTGTTCGGGCGTGCCTTCGGCCACCACCTCGCCGCCATGAATGCCGGCGCCGGGCCCCATATCCACCACATGATCGGCGGTGAGGATCGCCTCCTCGTCGTGCTCGACCACGAGCACGCTGTTGCCCATGTCGCGCAGTGACTTCAGCGTCTCGAGCAGCCGCGCATTGTCGCGCTGATGCAGCCCGATGGACGGCTCGTCCAGCACATAGAGCACGCCGGTGAGGCCCGAGCCGATCTGCGAGGCGAGCCTGATGCTCTGGCTCTCGCCGCCCGACAGCGAGCCTGAGGCGCGGGAGAGCGTGAGATAATCGAGGCCGACATCGTTGAGGAAGGCGAGCCGCTCGCGGATCTCTTTGAGGATGCGCGCGGCGATCTCGTTCTGCTTGGGCGTGAGCTGCGCCGGCAGCTCCTTCGAACCAGCGCGCCGCCTCCCTGATCGACATGCTCGGTCGACCTGGCCGATATGCAGGCCCGCGATCTTCACCGCGAGCGCCTGCGGCTTCAGGCGATAGCCCTTGCAGGCCTCGCAATATTGGTCCGACTGATAGCGCGACAGCTCCTCGGTCACCCAGGAGGATTTCGGTCTCGCGCCAGCGCCGCTCGATATTGTTGATCACGCCCTCGAACGGCTTGGTGGTGGAGTAATGCCGCACGCCGTCGTCATAGGTGAAGTTGATCTCGTCCTCGCCCGAGCCGTACAGCACGACGTTGCGGAACTCCTCGGGCAGCGACTTCCACGGCTTGGTCATGGGCTGGCGATAGGCGCGGGCGAGCGCTCTCCAGCGTCTGCTGATAATAGGGCGAGCTGGCGCGAGGTGCGCGCCCAGGGGGCGATGGCGCCGCGGGCGAGGCTCAGATTCTCGTCCGGCACCACCAGGTCCGGCTCGAAGAACAGCTCGGTGCCGAGCCCGTCGCATTCGGGGCAGGCGCCGTAAGGATTGTTGAAGGAGAACAGCCGCGGCTCGATCTCCTCGATGGTGAAGCCCGACACCGGGCAGGCGAACTTCGCCGAGAAGATGATCGCGCTTCATCCTCGCGCGTCTCCCCCTCGGGGAGAGGGATCCTGGGGCGACCGCAGGGGTTCGGGAGAGCTTGGCCGGTCGGCGAATTCGGCGATGGCGATGCCGTCGGCAAGCGCCAGCGCCGTCTCGAAGCTATCGGCGAGCCGCGCGCTCATGTCGGGGCGCACCACGATGCGGTCCACCACCACGTCGATGTCGTGCTTGACGTTCTTGTCGAGCGCAGGGGCCTCGGCGATCTCGTAGAACGTGCCCGTCCACCTTGACCCGCTGGAAGCCCTTCTTCTGCAGCTCGGCGAAATCCTTTCTGTATTCGCCCTTCCGCCCGCGCGCGATCGGCGCCAAGAGATAAAGCCGCGTGCCTTCGGGCAGCGCGAGCACGCGGTCCACCATCTGGCTCACGGTCTGGCTCTCGATGGGAAGGCCGGTGGCCGGCGAATAGGGCACGCCGACCCGCGCCCACAGCAGCCGCATATAGTCGTAGATCTCGGTGACGGTGCCGACGGTGGAGCGCGGGTTGCGCGAGGTGGTCTTCTGCTCGATGGAGATGGCCGGCGACAGGCCGTCGATATGGTCGACGTCCGGCTTCTGCAGCATGTCGAGGAACTGCCGCGCATAGGCCGACAGCGACTCGACATAGCGCCGCTGGCCCTCGGCATAGATGGTGTCGAAGGCGAGCGCTGGACTTGCCGGAGCCCGACAGCCCGGTGATCACCACGAGCCTCTCGCGCGGCAGGTCGAGCGAGATGTTCTTGAGGTTGTGCTCGCGCGCGCCGCGGATGGAGATGAATTTGGAGGTCATTCTTTAGGCAATGTCGGAGGGACCGGGGCCGAGCGCAAGGCTTAGCCCCGGGGCGGGGGAGCCGCAAGGGTCGGGCGCCTCATGGTTCGAGACGCGCCCGTCATGGTGAGGTGCGAGGGCCGTCATCCTGAGGTGCTCGGGCGAAGCCCGAGCCTCGAAGGACGGCCCTCGCCTCGAACCACGGCGCTCCTCATCATGAGGAGGCGATTCCTCATCCTGAGGAGGGCCGTCCTTCGACCTGCCGCCCTTATCCTGAGGGCTCCCCCGGATTTGATCCGGGGGAGCGTCTCGAAGGATGGGCGGCCGGCTCAGGATAAAGGCCTGTCTCGAAGGATGAGGCCCTTAGGGCTAAATCAGCGCCAGCTTCTTGAGGCGGGACCGTATGGCGCCGGGCTTGCGGCCGAGGCTTGCGGCGATCGCGTCCACCGTCTCGCCTTCATCATGGCGGCGCTTGAGGTCTTTCTCCTCGGCTTGAGTCCACGGGGCATAGGCGTTGCCATGGGTCTCTCTCATGGCGGCCACCTCGTAACTCTTGGGGTAGCCCGAACCCCTGGACTGGCGGGACAGGGCCGCTTCGCCTGGCTCGGCGCGCGCGCCACAGGCGGCGCGGAAAGCCTCGTGCCTCCGGCCGAGCTCGGCAAAATCGAGGCGCGAGGCGCGCCCCGCGCGCGGCCTCCGACGCCGCACGGAACTCGGCGTCCTTCGCGACCGCGTTGGGGTGCACGCGCAGCGCCTTCTCGTTCAGGCCCAACAGGTGAAGCCCCGACAGGCTGCGCAAGCGCGACAGCGCGACATAGCCCTGGCCATATTCGAACGCGCGGGCGAGGTCGATGACCGCTTCATCGAGCGACATGCCCTGGCTCTTATGCACGGTGATCGCCCAGGCGAGCCGGAGCGGCACCTGGGTGATGCTGGCCCGCTCCTTGCCGCCCTCGTCGATCTTCCACTTGGCGGGCTCGGCCAGGATGCGGCGCCCGCCGCGCGTGCGCACCATGGGGTAGCCGTCATCCGGGTCGAACGCTTCAACCACGCCGAGCGTGCCGTTGACGTAGCGGCCGGCCGGATCGTTCTTGGTGAACATCACCACGGCGCCTTGCTTGAGGGCGACGATTTCGGGCGACAGGCAGCCGCGCTTCAGCGCCTCGCACGAAGGGCGCCGGGCCCTTGGCGAGCATGGTGAACTGGTGCGTCTCGCCGCCGAGCTTCGTGAGTTCGCGCTGGTTGATCTCGTCCACCGCGGCATTGTGGGTGAAGAGCCGCGTGCAGCCATCGGGCAGCCGGTCCTTGTCGATCAGCCGCGCGGCGAGGCGCTCGCGATGGAGGCCGATACATGCGTTGGAGCGGATGGCGGCGAGCACCTCCAGGAACGACGTGTCGCTTTGCCGGTGCTGCTCGGACAAATAGCAGACCGTCGGCGAAAGATCGCGCCAGGCCGGCGAGGCGTGCGCGAACTCCGTACCGAAGGCATCGGAGCCGTCGCCAAGCGGGAGCATTGGCCGCTCGGCGTCGCGGCGGACCACGGGCGGCAGCTGGAAGAAGTCGCCGACGAGAACCACCTGCAAGCCGCCGAACGGGGCAGGGCGTTCCCCTGATATGGCGGCAGACCGCGTCAACCAGGCTTAGGCTCCGCGCCGGGAGCATCGAGATTTCATCGATGATCAGCACGCTCGTTCGTTCGATCCGGGCGGCGAGGCGGCGATTGGCGGCGAGCGTGTCGAGGTCGCGCCGGTCGAGCCTCTCGCGCACCCCGATCCCGCTCCAGGCATGAATGGTAACGCCGTGTCCGTGGGTCGCCGCGATGCCGGTCGAGGCGGTGTAAGCGTATTCGATCCCTAAGAGCTGAAGCGCCTTGATGTAGCGTTGCACCGTGTGGGTCTTGCCGCTCCCGGGCTGGCCGGTGAGAAAGATACTGGCGCCGGTCTTGAGCAGAGCGAGAGCTTCGTCTTGCGTCATGCTTTCAATTGCCCCCCTGGCTCAGCGCCCGAAGCAAGCCTAAGCGACCGGGAGGCGCGACGCTACGCTTTGGTTGGCGTCCGATCCTGTGCTAAGGCTGGCCTATGACGAAGCTTATGGAAAAGGCGCTCGAAGCGGTGCGCGATTGGCCAAAGGAGCGCCAGGACGAAGCCGCCGCCCTTCTGCTGGCTCTCGATCGTCTCGGCACGACCCCCTATCGCGCCACGGAAGATGAACTCCGGGCGATCGATGAGGCGCTTGAGCAAATGGGGCGCGGCGAACGGGCAAGCGAGGCGCAAGTGCAAGAGGCGTTCGCGCGCTTTCGCAAGTGAGGATCTCGTACAGCCCGAGGGCAGCCGCGGACCTGGCCGAAATTGGAGGTTATCTCGCAGAGCGGAACCCAAGGGCGGCTGCCGCCGTCGAACAGCGAATTCGCATCATCATTGAGCTCGTTGGACAGTTCCCGGCGAGCGGACGGGTGCTTGAGGAGCGGCCGGGCGTTAGAGCGATCCCGCAACTACGCCTATCGAATCTTCTACACCGTATCCGGCAACGAACTGATCATCCTCCACATAAGGCATACTGCGCGAGAGCCGATCGATCCAAGCACGCTTTAGGGCTTCACGCGCCTTCTTGATTCCCGACAAGAGATGACGCCGCGCGCCTCTCGTGCATAGATGCGCGCCCGATGAAGCTCAGCCCGCACCCATATCGCGCTTCTGTCGCCGGCATCGTCGCCGCCGCGGCGCTGGCGCTTTACCTGATCGGCCATCCGCTCATCTGCAAATGCGGCTACGTGAAGCTCTGGCATTTCGACGTAGAGAGCGCGGAGAATTCCCAGCACTTAGTCGACTGGTATACGCCCTCCCACATCATCCACGGCTTCTCTTCTATTGGCTGCTCTGGCTCGCGTCGCGGTGGGTGCCGCTGTCGTTCGGCATGCGGCTCGTGCTTGCCGTCGCCATCGAGGCGTCCTGGGAGGTCGTCGAGAACACCCATTTCGTCATCAATCATTATCGCGAGATGACGATCTCGCTCGACTATTACGGCGACAGCGTCATCAACTCGGTGAGCGACGTTCTGTTCATGGTGCTCGGCTTCTTCCTCGCCGCGCGCCTGCCGGTCTGGCTCACCGTGGTCATCGTCATCGCGCTGGAGCTCTTCATCGGCGCCATGATCAGGGACAATCTGACCCTGAACGTGCTGATGTTCCTCTGGCCGCTCGACTCCATGCTCACTGGCAGCAGGGGCGGTAGGGCGCAGCGCTGCCGCCTCGCCGCGAGGTCAAATCCGAATGGTTAGGCCGAACGCCATGCGAAGAATGAGCCAGAGATAGACCGCGACCGTCGGATAAAAAGTGATGCCGAAGCCGAAGGCGCGCACATAGGGATTGTAGTGGTAGCCGACCCAGAACAGCACGCGCCCCAGCAGGAAAAGAGCCGTGAGGATGATGAGGGCGCGCGCCTCCTCGGGCGGGCAATAGAGCGCCAGGCCCGCATTGCCGATGAAATAGAGGATGAACTGCTCGAACGTGTTGAGGATGAACCGGGTGTTGATGTCGAGCGCCGAATTGGGCTTGGCCGTGCGTCCGACCCACATCGTTGGATCGAGGCGCTGCGCGGCGACGATGCAAATGGCGAGCACCGCCGGCAGAATGGCGATGACGGCATCCTTGATGACGAGCGCGATACGGTCGCCGAGGGTCCAATCGGTCGGCACCCAGTGCCACAGGAGCTTGGCGAGCGCGAAGAAGGCGGCCGCGAACAGCCAATTGCCGACGAGCACGAAGATGAAGGGCCATTGCCGCGCGGTGAAGCCGAAAGACTGGGCGCGAGGGTGACGCCGCTCGCTGATGCGGCGCTTGGGTGCCTGCCGCTGCTCGACGGACCGCTGCATCTCACATGTCCCTCGCTTAGGCGAGCGCCTGACGCGCCGCCGGTGACCCACCCGAATGTTGTTCCCTAAGGCATAGGGCGCGCGCCGCGAAATCTCAAGATGCGAGGGCTGGACGATGGAGAACAAAACGTGTACAAGACCATGCGGCTCGTGGCCTGTGGACAGCGACTTTGCCGTCTGGCAGGCGGCGGCTTGCGGGCAGTAGAGTGGGGCAGGCGCTAAGCCGCACAGCCCCGCGTGGAGGTCTCGTCACATGGCCGGATCGGTCAACAAGGTCATTCTGATCGGCAATCTCGGTGCCGATCCTGAAATCCGCCATACCCAGGACGGCCGTCCCATCGCCAATCTGCGCGTGGCGACGAGCGAGAGCTGGCGTGACAAGGCGACCGGCGAGCGGCGCGAGAAGACCGAATGGCATCGTGTGGTCATCTTCAACGAGAATCTCGCGAAAATTGCCGAGCAATATTTGAAGAAGGGCGCCAAGGTCTATCTCGAGGGTTCGCTCCAGACGCGCAAATGGGAGGACCAGCAGGGGCAGGAGCGTTACACCACCGAGGTCGTGCTCCAGGGGTTCAATGCCCAGCTCACGATGCTCGACGCGAAACAACGCGACGGCGCGGGCGAGAGTGAGCAGCGCGGCGGTGGCGATTTCGGGCGATCCGGTCCGTTTGCCGGCGGGGGCGGCAAGGGCGCCGCCTTCGACAAGGAGCTTGACGACGAGATCCCGTTCTAGGAGAGCCCCGCTTGGAAGATCGATGCCGCGGCGTTAAGCACGACGCTTAACGCTGTTCGGAGCCTCCACTGTCGGCCAGATCTTTGCCATCGGTATGGTCCTTGCGTGGGTCGAGCATGCGCGAGGCGCCGACAAGGGCCGCGCGCGTTCGCTTAGCCGAAGCAGGTCGCGGGATGGGCCGATGGCGAACACGATCGCCGCTCTGCTTCACGGCAGAGACAACAATTTCAATCTGATCAGGTTCCTCGCGGCCTCGGCCGTGATCCTCGATCACAGCTTCGCGCTCGTCGCGCACGACCAGACGGCGGACGCGCTCATCGACGTCGAGAGGCTCGAGATCGGGCGCCTGGCGGTCGACGTGTTCTTCATCATCTCGGGCTTTCTCGTCACGCGCAGCGTGATGACGCAGCCGACCCTTGTCGACTATGCCGTGGCGCGCTTCCTTCGCCTGTTCCCGGCCCTCTTCGTCGCCACGATCGGCATTGCCTTCGTGCTCGGCCCGGTCGTGACCTCGGCCTCGCTCGGGGACTATTTCACCGATCCGCGGCCCTGGCTGTTCGTGCCGCTGACCGCGTCCCTCATCACCCATTCGCTGACGCTGCCCGGCGTGTTCGAGCAGGTGCCTGAAAGCGGCGTGATCGATCCGCCGCTGTGGACCTTGCGTTATGAGACGATGTGCTACGTCTTGCTCGCGCTTTTCGCTCTCGTCGGAGTGCTGGCGACGCGATTCCGCGCCACGCTGACGCTCGCCGTGATCCTCGGCCTCTATGCATTCGTCACCTTCGCGACCTCCTGGCGCGAGGACAGTGGCGCGATCGACAGCGCGGCCCGTTTCGTCCTCGATTTTTTCCTCGGCGGCCTTTCTATCTCTTCGCCGACAAGATCAGAATGGATCTCAAGGTTGCGCTCGTGCTGGGCGTGGCGGCGGCGGCGGCCTTCGGCACGGCCGCCTACGAAGCGGCGTTCAGAGTGGCGCTGGCCTACGGCCTCCTCTGGTTCGCCCTGGTGCCGGGAGGACCCCTCAGGCGCTTCAACCTGATCGGCGACTACTCCTATGGCCTCTATATTCTCTGTTTTCCCATCCAGCAGACCTTCGTCATGCTGAACCCTCAAATCACGCCGGGGTGGCTCTTGGTGTCCAGCTTCCCCGCGGTGCTCGCCTTGGCGATCCTGTCGTGGCACTTCGTCGAGCACCCGGCGCTAAGGCGGAAGGCCTGGGCCGGAGACTGCGTGGGCAGCCTGATGCGCGGCACGCAGCAGCGGCTCACGACTGTCTTGGGACTGGGCGCCGTGCCTAAGGCGCCTGTTTGAACAACGTCTCGGCGACTCGTTCGTTTCCGTATTTTTGCTTTCGGCGCGACTCTCCGGCGGCTGACGAATCGCTCTCTTGTGCAACGCGGAATTGCCGGCCCGGCGTCAAGTTAAGCCATTGAGAATATGGCTGAAATCAGATGCCCTTTGCACCCTTTGCGCGGTTGCGGACGAGCCGCCAAATCAGCTATAGAGAAGCGTCTTACGGCCATCGTTTTCGGTCTTGCGCGGGACGGTTTTTCGCCGTCCCGCCGCCGACAGCGATGGGCTTCGCTCACCTCTTTAGAATAGGCTTCCTCCTTCCTTGGCTGACAACGACAAGACAGAGGTCGAGGGCCCGGTCCCCTCTGACATCAGGCCCGTCTCGCTCATCGACGAGATGAAGCGCTCCTATCTCGATTACGCCATGAGCGTGATCGTGTCGCGCGCGCTTCCCGACGTGCGCGACGGGCTGAAGCCCGTGCATCGCCGCATCCTCTATTCGATGCACGAGAACAACTACACGCCGGACCGCGCCTACAACAAATCGGCGCGCGTCACCGGCGACACCATGGGTAAGTACCATCCCCACGGCAATCAGGCGATCTACGACGCGCTCGTCCGCCTGGCGCAGGAATTCTCCATGCGCCTTCCCCTCATCGACGGGCAGGGCAATTTCGGCTCCGTCGACGGCGATCCGCCCGCGGCCGAGCGCTACACCGAGGTCCGGCTGGCGCGCCCCGCCATGACGCTGCTCGACGATCTCGAGAACGACACGGTCGATTTCCAGCCGAACTACGACGGCCGCGAGCGCGAGCCGGTCGTGCTGCCGGCGAAATTTCCCAATCTTCTCGTCAACGGCGCCGGCGGCATCGCCGTCGGCATGGCCACCAACATCCCGCCGCACAATCTCGGCGAGGTGATCGACGCCTGCATCGCCTATCTCGACAATCCGGCCATCGGCATCGACGAGCTGGTGGAGATCGTCCCCGGTCCCGACTTCCCGACCGGCGGCCTCATTCTCGGCCGCTCCGGCATTCGCGCCGCCTATCACAAGGGCCGCGGCTCCATTCTCATGCGCGGCCGCGTCACCACCGAGACCATCCGCAAGGAGCGCGAGGCGCTCATCATCACCGAGATCCCATATCAGGTGAACAAGGCGGCGATGGTGGAGAAGATCGCCGAGCTCGTGCGCGAGAAGAAGATCGAGGGCATTTCCGACATTCGCGACGAGTCCGACCGCCAGGGCATGCGCGTGGTCATCGAGCTGAAGCGCGACGCCATGGCCGACGTGGTGCTGAACCAGCTTTACCGCTTCTCGCCGCTGCAATCGACCTTCGGCTGCAACATGGTGGCGCTGATCGGCGGCAAGCCGGAGCAGCTCAACCTCAAGGACATGATCCGCGCCTTCACCGAGTTCCGCGAGGAGGTGGTTGGCCGCCGCATCAAGTTCCTCCTGCGCAAGGCCCGCGACCGCGCCCATGTCCTGGTGGGCTTGGCCATCGCCGTGGCCAATATCGACGAGGTCATCGCCGTGATCCGCAAGGCGCCGGATCCGGCCACGGCGCGCGAGCAATTGATGACGCGCGACTGGCCGGCCAAGGACGTGGTCGCGCTGGTCGAGCTGATCGCCGACCCGCGCCACAAGGTTTCCGCCAAAGGCACCTACCGCCTGTCCGAGGACCAGGCCCGCGCCATCCTCGATCTCCGCCTGCAGCGGCTCACCGCGCTCGGACGCGACGAGGTCGGCGACGAGCTGAAGACGCTCGGCGAGCAGATCGGCGACTATCTCGACATCTTGCGTTCGCGCGCCCGCATCGTGTCGATCGTCAAGGACGAGCTGACCGCGATCAAGACCGAGTTCGGCACCCCGCGCCGCACCGAGATCCTCGAGATGGAAGGCGAGGTCGAGGACGAGGACCTGATCCAGCGCGAGGACATGGTCGTCACCGTCTCCCACAAGGGCTACATCAAGCGCGTGCCGCTGTCCGCCTACCGCTCCCAGCGCCGCGGCGGCAAAGGCCGCGCCGGCATGGCGACGCGCGAGGAGGATTTCGTCACCCGCATCTTCATCGCCAACACCCACACGCCGGTGCTGTTCTTCTCCTCGCGCGGCATGGCCTACAAGATGACGGTATGGCGGCTGCCGCTGGCGGCGCCGCAGGCGCGCGGCAAGGCGCTGGTCAATCTCCTGCCGCTCGGCAAGGACGAAACCATCACCACCATCCTGCCGCTCCCCGAGGACGAGGCCACCTGGGCGAAGCTCGACGTGATGTTCGCCACCAATTACGGCAGCGTCCGGCGCAACAAGCTCTCAGACTTCATCGAGGTGCGCCAGAACGGCAAGATCGCCATGAAGCTCGACTCCGGCGACCGCATCGTCGGCGTGGAAGTCTGCAACGAGCAGCAGGACGTGCTGCTGACCTCGGCCGAAGGCCAGGCCATCCGCTTCCCGGTTATCGATGTGCGCGTGTTCAAGGGCCGCGAGTCGCCCGGCGTGCGCGGCATCAAGCTCGAGCGCGGCGACCAGGTCATCTCCATGGCGATCCTCAGCCATATCGAGGCGTCGCCGGCCGAGCGCGCCGCCTATGTCCGCCAGGCCAACGTCATCCGCCGCGGGGGCGTCGATGTGGAGGAGATGGAAGCCGAGGGCAACGGCCAGGAGACGGTGGTGCTGAGCCCCGAGCGTTACGCCGAGCTCAGCGCGCACGAGGAATTCGTGCTGACGGTCTCGGAGAACGGCTACGGCAAGCGCACGATCCGCCTACGAGTACCGCATCTCCGGCCGCGGCGGGAAAGGCATCATCGCCATGATCGTCAACCAGCGGAACGGCAAGCTGATCGCCTCCTTCCCGGTCGAGGAGACCGACCAGATCATGCTCGTCACCGATGGCGGTCAGCTGATCCGCGTGCCGGTCCAGGACATCAGCCATCGATGGGGCGCTCGACCCAAGGGGTGATCGTGTTCTCGACCGCGGAGGGCGAGCACGTGGTCTCGGTCGAGCACATTCCCGACGAGAATGGCGGCGATGGTGACGAGGAGGGCGTCGCGGAGTAGACGCCCGGCGCGCGTCCGATCAGACGGCCGTATGAAGCGATGCTTCGACCCAGCGGGCACCGCTCATCTCGATGAGGGATCGCGCCGCCGGAGAGCGCGCCGCCAGAGCGCGAAAATCGCGGACCACGGCCCGGTTCCGCTCTGACTGGCTGATGAGGCCCGCCACCTTGAGCCGCGACATGATACGCGACAGCGTATCGGGATTCAGTCCGAGATAGTCGGCGATGTCCTTCCGGTTGAAGGGCAGGTCGAACACCACGCCGCCGCCGGGCGAACTCATGCCGGTGTGCAACGCAAGCTCGACCAGCAACGTCGCCACCCTCTGCTCGCAATCGAACTGGCCGAGCGTGGCGGCATGAATGACCTGGCGGGCCATCCGGCCGGCCACGGCATCATCGAGGTAGCGCATGATCGTGGGGTTGACCGCCGCAAGCGTCTCGAGCGCGGTAAAGCGTATCCGCCAGACCTCGCCCGCGGCCGCCGCGACGAGTGTCGCCTGGGCTTGGGGCGGCGCAAAGCTCGAGCGCAGCACGTCGCCTGGAAACAGCAGGGCCACCACCTGCCGCGCGCTGTCGGGCAAGGTGACCTGAAGGGCCAGCACGCCTATGCGGACGATGAATGCCGTCTCTCCGCGGTCGGATGCGAGCGCAAGTGTCTGTCCCCGTCTCGTGTGCAAGATGCTGGCGTGGGAACCAAGTGCGGCAGCAACCGCGGCGAGCGCCGGCCCCTTGGACGCGCTGCAAAGCGCGCCGGTCCCCAATTGGGCCTCGACCGGTGTCTTCGCGCCGGATGCCATGACCAAGGTCTTTCCCCAGGGAGGCGATATGCGGCCGCCCGCGCACAAGCTGTCGGGCGGCGCGAGATCTTGCCTTGATCTCGATCAAAATGGGCCCCCAGGTAGGAGCATGGCCGCACGGCCACGCGGGGCCGCAAAGTTTTGAGCTGGATCACGAAAATCTGTGGCGTTGCGGCAACAGCGGGCGAGCGATGCGCCTAAGTCTGACCTTGGTCAGCGCGAGGGACCGATCGGCGCTTTGACCGAGGAGCGCCCTGTCCCAAGAATGTCTGGCTACCGCTTCAATCTTGGCGCCATTTTTGGCCATCACGCCGAAGCCACCCCAATAAAGTAAATCGACAAACCATGGTTGGGGTGCGGAAGGGCTCGGCGTCGCCGGGCCCTTTTCGCTTAAGGCCACAAGTGGTCTTGCCGACGCCCGACTTGCGCGGCTAGAAGGTGGCTCACGCGACTGGGCGTCCCGGCCCCTTCGATGAAGGGGGCAACCATCGCGCTTACGGAGTTCGACAATGCGCGTGGGCCTTTATCCCGGAAGCTTCGATCCCGTCACCTACGGCCATGTCGACATCGTGCGCCGGGCGGCCCATCTCGTCGACAAACTGGTGATCGCCATCGGCACCCATCACGACAAGCATCCTTTGTTCACCGCCGCGGAGCGCGTGAAGCTGACCTCAGAGGTGCTGAACCCCGTGGCGAAGGAGATCGGGCTCAAGCTCGAAGTGACCACTTACGATAATTTGACGGTCGATGCGGCTAAGGACGCGAAGGCCACGGTCGTCATCAGGGGCTTACGCGACGCCGGCGATTTCGACTACGAGATGCAGATGGCCGGGATGAACCAGGCCCTTGCGCCGGAGATCGAGACGGTGTTTCTGGCCTCCTCGCCGGAGTCGCGGCATATCGCGGCAAGTCTCGTTCGCCAGATTGCCGCCATGGGCGGCGATGTTTCGTCCTTCGTCCCGCCGGTCGTGACCGCCGCGCTCAAGAAGAAGTTTGCCGGCTAGGGTCCGGACCCTAGTCCGGTTCCCGAAAATTCCCCAAGGAGGTGTCATGAGATTTCAGGCAAGCATCGTGTTCGCCGCGGCCCTCGCGCTCGGTAGTCTCGCTGCCCACAGCCCCGTCCGCGCCGGCGATCTGTCGGATCCCGCAAGCCTGAACGAGGAGGCGCCCGCCGTCTACAAGGCCAAGTTCGACACCAGCAAGGGCACCTTCGTGATCGAGGTGCATCGCGATTGGGCGCCGAACGGCGCCGACCGCTTCTACAATCTGGTGAAGAACGGTTACTACAACGACGCGCGCTTCTTCCGCGTGCTCGACGGCTTCATGGCGCAGTTCGGCATCAACGGCGACCCGAAGATCTCGGCGGTGTGGCGCGACGCCAATATCAAGGACGACGCGGTAAAGCAGAGCAACGCCCGCGGCACCGTCACCTTCGCCACCGCGGGTCCCAATACGCGCACGACGCAGGTGTTCGTCAATTTCGGCGACAATGCCGGGCTCGACGGCCAGGGCTTCTCGCCCTTTGGCAAAGTCGTCTCAGGCATGGACGTTGTCGATTCCCTCTATGGCGGCTACGGCGAGGGCTCGCCCAAGGGCCATGGCCCGAACCAAGGCATCGTTCAGAGCCTAGGCAATGCGTATCTCGGAAAGGCGTTTCCCAAGCTCGATTTCATCCAGAAGGCGACCATCGAGAAATAAGCTCGGCCCGCAACAAGGATCGCTTCCATGGCAAAACCCGAAGACACCCTCATCATCGAGACCAGCAAGGGCCGCGTGACGGTCCAGATGCGGCCCGATCTTGCGCCGAACCACGTCGCCCGCATCAAGGAGCTCGCGCGCAAAGGCTTCTATGACGGCACGGTGTTCCATCGCGTCATCGAGGGGTTCATGGCCCAGACCGGCGACCCGACCGGCACCGGCATGGGCGGCTCCGGCCAGAAGCTCAAGGCCGAGTTCAACACGGAGCCGCATACGCGCGGCGCGGTGTCCATGGCGCGCGCGCAGTCGCCCGATTCCGCCGACAGCCAGTTCTTCATCTGCTTCGACGATGCGAATTTCCTCGACCGCCAATACACGGTGTGGGGGCGCGTGATCGAGGGCATGGAGAATGTCGACAAGCTGGCCCGCGGCGAGCCGCCCGCCAACCCCGACAAGATGCTGAGTGTGCGGGTCGCCGCCGACCAGGCCTAGCGCTGCGGCCGTGCGCGTCGACGACTTCGATTATCATCTGCCGGAGGAGTTGATTGCGCTGCGCCCGGCGGTTCCGCGCGACGCCGCGCGATTGCTGGTGGTCGCGCCCGGGGCGGAGCCTCCCTTTGCCGACCGGACGATGCTCGACCTTCCCGAGCTGCTTCAGCCCGGCGATGCGCTCGTGTTCAACGACACCAAGGTGATCCCGGCCGAGCTTAGGGGGTCACGCGAGCGCGACGGCAGCCACGGCGCAGATCGCCGTCACCCTGATCGAGCGGCTCGACGATCATCGCTGGCAGGCTCTGGCGCGTCCGGCCAAGCGGCTCAAGCCGGGGGACCGCATCCAGTTCGGCGCCGACGAGCAATGTCTGCCTTCTCGGGAGCCTTGCCGCCACGGTCGAGGGACGGGGCGAGGAGGGGGAGGTCACGCTCGCCTTCGATGTAGGCGGCGCCGCCCTCGATGAGGCGATCGCGGCCCAGGGCGCCATGCCGCTTGCCGCCTTACATTGCCTCGCGCCGCCCTTCCGATGAGCGCGACCGCAGCGATTATCAGACCGTCTTCGCGCGCGAAGAGGGCGCCGTGGCCGCGCCGACCGCTGGCTTGCATTTCACCGAGCGGCTGATGCAGGGCGCTTGCCGAGAGGGGCGTCTCGGAGCATTTCGTGACGCTTGCATGTCGGACCCGGCACCTTCCTGCCCGTCAGGGCCGCCGATACGTCACGACACGTCATGCATCCGGAACGCGGCACCGTCACCGCCGCGACCGCCGAGGCGCTGAACGCGGTCAAGGCGAGGGGAGGGAAAATCGTCGCCGTCGGCACCACCTCGCTCCGCCTTTTGGAAAGCGCGACCGGGCGCCGATGGCAGGCTGCGCTCCTTTAAGGGCGAGACGAGTCTCTTCATTACGCCGGGCTATCGCTTCCGCTTCGTCGATCGCCTCTTGACCAACTTCCATTTGCCGCGCTCAACCCTGTTCATGCTGGTCGCATCCTTCTCGGGGCTCGATCTGATGAAGCGCGCCTATGCCCATGCCGTCGCGCAGCGCTATCGCTTCTATTCCTATGGGGATGCCTGCCTGCTCAGCCCGGCGAGCATCCCCCTCTCCCCTGTGGGGAGAGGGTAAAAGAGGACCGCATGACTGACGGATTCTCTTTCGCTGTCAAGGCGCGGGACGGCAGCGCGCGGACCGGCGCCATCGCCACGCCGCGCGGGGTCGTGCGCACGCCGGCCTTCATGCCGGTCGGCACCGGCGCCACGGTCAAGGCCATGTTTCCCGAGGACGTGGCGGCGGCGGGCGCCGACATCATCCTCGCCAACACCTATCATCTGATGCTGCAGGCCCGGCGCCGAGCGCATCGCCAAGCTCGGCGGCCTGCACAAATTCATGCATTGGGACAAGCCCATCCTCACCGACAGCGGCGGCTATCAGGTCATGTCGCTGGCCAAGCTCCGGCGCATCGACGAAGAGGGCGTCACCTTCCAATCCCATATCGACGGCGCCACCGTCGCGCTGACGCCCGAGCGCGCCATCGAGGTGCAATGCCTGCTCGGCGCCGACATCCAGATGGTGCTCGATGAATGCACGCCGTTTCCTGCCACGCGCGAGGAGGCGAGCGCCTCGCTCGACCTGTCGCTGCGCTGGGCGGAACGCTCCAAGCGCGCTTTCGCTGCGCGCGGGCGCGCCAGGCCAAGCCTTGTTCGGCATCGTGCAGGGCAGCGTCTATCCCGATCTCAGAGAGCTGAGCGCCAACGCGCTCATCGAGCATCGGCTTCGACGGCTACGCCATTGGCGGGCTCGCCGTCGGCGAAGGGCAGAGCGCGATGCTCGACATGGCCGAGGTCGCCACATCGATCCTGCCGGAGGATCGGCCGCGTTATCTCATGGGCGTGGGCACGCCGGAGGACCTGCTGCTCTCCATTGCCCGCGGCATCGACATGTTCGATTGCGTGATGCCGACCCGCTCAGGCCGCCATTGCCAGGCCTTCACCTGGGGCGGGCGGCTCAATCTGCGCAACGCCCGCTATGCCGACGACCCGACGCCGCTCGATCCCGAGAGCGCCTGCCCGGCGGCGCACTATGAGCGCGCTTATCTGCATCATCTGGTGAAGTCCGGCGAGACGCTCGGCGCCATGCTGCTCAGCTACGCCAATGTCCAGTTCTATCAGGAGCTGATGGCGCGCGCGCGGGACGCGATCGAGGCAGGGCCGCTTCACGAGCTTCACCGAGGAGGTGCGCCAGCGCTACCGTCGCACGAGCGATGAGGAAGAGTGTTGAACGGTGGAAAGGTTCAGCTTGCTCTCCGCTCCCCCCTTGCGGGGGAGCACGACCGCGCTTTGCGCGGTCGGAGGGGGGTGAACATTGACGTCAGCAACAAAGTCTCTCGTTAAGACCCCCCTCCCTATCCCTCCCCCGCAAGGGGGGAGGGGATCGCGAGAGGCGCCTCCGGTGTTCCGCCTGCACGCGCAATCACTGCGTGGCGATGTCGGAGGCCGGGCCGCCTTTGGCCTCGCCCAGCTGCTTCCGCTCCCGTGCCAGCAGATAGAGGCCGGACAGGATCACGATCGCCGCGCCCGACAGCGTCCACAAGGTCGGCACGTCGCCGAACACGAGAAAGCCCGCCGCCGACATCCAGATCAGGCCGAGATAGATGAACGGCGCCAGCACCGGCGCCGGAGCGCTGCGGTGGGCAAGGATCAGGAGCCAATGGCCGAGGCCGCCCCAGAAGCCGAGCGAGGCGAGCAGCACCCATTGGCCGGGTGCTTCCGGCCAATGCCAGGCGCCAAGGGCGAAGGGCGCCAGGATCAGCACCCCGGCCAGCGGCGTATAGGTCTGCGTCACGGACGGAGGGTCGAAGGCGGCGAGATAGCGCGTGGCGAGGTTGTAAAGCGCATAACCGAAGGTCGCGACGAGTGCCAGCAGCATGGCCCAGTGGACCGTGCCGATGCCCGGATGCATCACCAGCAGCACGCCGAAAAACCCGGCGACGATGGCGAGCATGCGATGCCAGCCTACCCACTCATTGAGCAACGGCCCGGCCAGCGCGGCGACCAGAAGCGGCGTGAGGAAGAAGATGGTGACGGTCTGGTCGAGCTGAAGGTAACGGAGCGCGATAAAATTGAATCCCGTGGTCACGACCATCAGCACGGAGCGGAAAATCTGCACCAAAGGCTTGGCCGAGCGAAGCGAGGGCTTGAGCGCGAACGGCCACAGCACGGCGGCGCTGAACACCACATGGCCCACGAAGCGGAGCCAGGTGACCTCGGCGACCGGCACGCCCTCCTTGACGATGAGATATTTGCCCGTCGAGTCGAGCGCGGCGAAGCAGAGCGTGGCGAGGGCCATGAGCCCGATCGCCTTCAGTCTTTGGCGCGGGTCGATATGCGGAGAGGGGGATCGGGCGGGGCGTCATGGAGGCGTGTTTCTGCATCAATCTTTGCCAAAACGCCATCGGCGGCTAAGGTCGTGGTGGACCGGAGCGGCATCGAAAAGGAGGAGAGCGTGGCTGACGTTCGCGCCATATGCGCCATAGGCCAGCGCGGGCAGTTGGGGCTGAAGGGCCGGCTTCCCTGGGAGGGCAACAAGGGGCGCGAATATATTGCCGACGTGGCGCGGTTCTTCGAGGTCACGCGCGGTCACGTGATCGTCGCCGGACCCACGACGATCGCCTCGATCCCGCCCTTTGCCTACGAGGACCGGACCATTTGCGAGATCCGCTCGGCGAACCACCCGGCCGAGGTCTTGGCCTGGTTCCCCGACCGCGTGATCTATGTCGGAGGCGGGCCCCCGGTTTGGGAGACTTATGCGCCCTTCATCCGCCACTGGGACATCACGCGGCTGCCCTACGACGGCGAGGCCGACCGCTGGTTCGATCCGGCCTGGCTCGTCGCCTCGGAACAAGCCGGCTGAGGGGACGTTCCGGTACGAAAGTGTTGGCGATTCCCGAAGCATGGCCAGAGGATCGGTTAGGGTGGCAGCGGAGGAATCCGATAGATTGAGCGGTCGGGATTGTCCGGAGGAACGCGCATGCGCGATTCCACATCTTGCTTCGCTCTCATCGCCGCGGCGTCGCTCGTCGCCGCTCTTTCCGTCTTCGGCGGGCTAGCCTCGGCGGCGACCGGCGCCACCAAAGACGAGGCGGTCGCCATGGTGAAAAAGGCGGTTGCCTACATCAAGACTGAGGGCCCCGACAAAGCCTATCCTGCGATCAGCAATCCCACCGGTGAGTTCGTCGACCGCGACCTCTACATCGTGGTCTACGGTCTCGACGGCGTGGTGCTGGCCCACGGCGCCAACGCCAAGCGCATCGGCACCAACCAGATCGACGACAAGGATCCCGACGGCAAGGCGTTCGTGAAGGAGCGCGTAGAACTCGCCGCGACCCATCCGAGCTTCTGGCAGACCTACAAGTTCATGAACCCGGTGACCCACAAGGTCGAGCCCAAGGAAATGTACTGCGAGCGGCTCGACCAGACCGTGGTGTGCGGCGGCGTCTATCAGCTCTGAGGGCCGGAACCCCGCTCGAAGCTCACGCCGCGCTACCGATCTCTCGACGCGGGCGACAGCATGCGCCCCGAGGCTTCGCCTGGCATCCTCGGCATTTTGAGGAGCGATCCGCCTCATTGCGCATGGCGCGCGGCGCCGCAGGCATACTCTCATGGTAAAAATTTTAAGATGTGGGCGCCAGAGTCATGGGAAAGGCTCAAAAACCGGCATGCAATCAATGGCAAGGCGCAGAATATGGGTTTCGATTTGCACCAGTCGAGGCTACCATCTACGCGGCAAGATTGGGGCCTGGGCACGCCCCGGTTTGCCTCTAGGAAACCCAAATCCTCTGACAAGACATTATCGACATATCGCCCGCCGACGACCGTGAGGAGGTCGCCATCGTAACCGCGAACGATCCCCTATTCACCACCGAGCAGATCGGTTGGCGCTTTGCCCTCGGCACGATCATCCTGGTCGGGGCCTATGCCGCTTGGCCGCTCATTCCCGTGGTCATGATGACCGATCTCGAACCGGGTATCAAAGCTGGGCTGTCGGGCCTGTTGGGCGCGACACCCTTCATGTCCAAGTTCGTCGCCCTCGCGATCATGGGAAGGCCGGCCTATTACTTCCTCAAGCGCACCGTGTTCAATCGCCTGCGCCGCAAGGCCCCCAGCCCCGCCGAGTAACCGCTTCGCCCTGAGCGTGGGATAATGAAAGGGCGCCGGCCGAGACCGGCGCCCGAGGCGATGATGCGCCAGAAGCGAGGCGCTTCTTAGTAACAGTAATCCCAATAGCCGCGATACATGTAGGGGTCGGCCCAGTACCAGCAGAGATAGGGCGCGGGCGCGTAGGGCACGATGCCGTTGGCGGCAAAAATCGACCCGAGGATGATGCCGCCGATGAATTCGCCGTAATAGGGCTTGCGATTCCACTCCCGCACATAGCCGTGGTTGTTCCAGTTCCTGTTCCAATTGTTGCTGTGATTGCCCCAGCCGTTGCCCCAATTCTTGTTGCCGTGCTTGCCCCAATTCTTGTTGCCGTTATCGTTCCAGTCGCCGTTGTCGTGGTCCCCGCCGTTCTCGCCCCAGTTTCTGTCACCGTTTCCGTTCCAATCGTTATTGTCCTTCTTGCTCCAATTCTTGTTGCCCTTATTCCCGTTGTCGTTCTTGCTCCAATTTCTGTCGCCATCGCCGTCGTGGTGGCCCTTATCGCCGTCATTGTCCCGATTGGCGTTCTTTCCGCCCTTCCGACCCTTGTCGTTGTCCTTATCGCCATCATCGTCGTCGTTCTTGGCAACGACGAATGCGCCTCTCGTTTGCGCATCCAGCACGACGGCCCGTTGACCCTGAGCCTCTTGCGCGCCGTCCAGGGCTGCTAAGGCAGTGTGCTTGAAACTTGTGAGGGCAACGCCGAGCGCGAGAGCGAAAGCGAGGATGAGCCCGCCGCGAAAACGAGTCAGTCCTTGGGTTGAGCTTGCGTCACAATTCATGGTGTCCCTCCGCCGTCCGCGATTCGTATGCAGCTAGTGCCGAGTCTTGGTGGCGGTTGTGAGACGCCGGCCACGGCTCATTGCGAAGGGTGAAACTAGCCAGCCGCGCATGTATCGGCGCTGAACCGGCTGTTCATCGCGGGTTCATGAGAAAGCAACCGGCCGAGCCGACGCAGGGCCCTGGTCTTGACGGCCGGTTGCCCGCATGGCCTATGGCCAATCGGTAATCACTGGAATGAGAAATTGGGGTTAGGACATGAGCTACAAAGTAGCCCTGACTGCTGTCGTAATTGCCATCATTGCCGCCGCTCTTAGCTTTGCAGAGCCGGTCCAGGCTGGAACCTGTCAGCCGGTTAAGGCAAAGGGGGTGGCCAAAGATATGGCCACTGCCACGATCTTCGCGCAGGCCGATCTCAAGCAAACGGCTAAAAGCATCGGCGGCAAAGTCACGCAGACTTCTACCGATTGCATACCGGGGCCTGCGGGCTACAGGTGCAAAATCTCGGCGGTGGTCTGCCCGAAGTAGACTGGCATTGAGAAAAGGGCGCCCGCCGAAGCGAGCGCCCTGACGGTCTACGCCTTAGCTTGCAGGCCAGAGCGCAATGCGGCAGAGCTTGGTCCGCATGTCCGAGAGACGGTCAGCAATCTCCACCGTGTTACCTACGGAGGGGAGGAAGAGGCTTGGACGCTTGAGCCGGAGTCCTCGAGAACATTGGTGAGCCCGCCGGGATTCGAACCCGGGACCCCTTGATTAAAAGTCAAGTGCTCTACCGGCTGAGCTACGGGCTCTCTTGCGCGACCATATGGGCCGCTGCTGGGCAAAAGCAATATTGCGCGTCGCCTTGCTAAACAACCGAAAATGCGGCATCCCCGGCTTGACGCGGCGTTCCGGTGGCTTCCGGGCGCCCGAAGGGCTGCGCTTGAGGGGGAGGAGCTAGAACGATGACACGCGCGAAGAAGAAGCGCGGCTGGCTGAGCTATTGGCCGCGCCTGCTCTTCCTCATTCCCTTCGTCGCCATGCTTTGGGTACCGTCCTACAACCGGATCGAGCCCGAGCTCGGCGGCATTCCCTTCTTCTATTGGTATCAGCTTGGCTGGATCCTCCTCGGCGCCGCGGTCGTCCTCCTCGTCCACGTGATCGACACCCGCATCACGCATGTGACGGAAAGCTCCCGCAAGAGGTTGGAGGCGACGGATGTCCCGGGAGACATCTTGTGACGCTCGACCTGACCGCCACGATCGTCTTCGTCGCGCTGTTCCTATTCGTCACCTGGCTCGGCTTCGTGGCGGCGCGTTGGCGGAAAGCCGATCTCAATCTCCTGCATGAATGGGGCCTCGGCGGCCGCCGCTTCGGCACCGTGGTCACCTGGTTCCTGCTCGGCGGCGACCTCTACACCGCCTATACCTTCATCGCCGTTCCGGCGCTGGTCTTCGGCAAAGGCGCGATGGGCTTCTTCGCCGTCCCCTATACCATCCTCATCTATCCCATCCTCTACCTCGTCTTTCCGCGTCTCTGGGCGATCGCCCATGAGCGCGGCCATGTCACCGCCGCCGATTACGTGCGCGACCGCTTCGGCAGCCGCATGCTCGCGCTCGCCTTTGCGCTCACGGGCATCGTCGCCACCATGCCTTACATCGCGCTCCAGCTCGTCGGCATGGAGGTGGTGATCGGCGCGCTCGGCTTTCCGGCGGGAGGATTCGTCGGCCACATCCCGCTCATCATCGCCTTCATCGTTCTCGCCGCCTTCACCTATACCAGCGGCCTCAGGGCGCCGGCGCTCATCGCCATCGTCAAGGACGTCCTCATCTTCGTGACGGTGTTCGCCGCCGTGGTCGTCATTCCGGCTAAGCTCGGCGGCTACGGTGCGATCTTCGCGAGCGTGCCTGCCGAGAAGCTCACTCTGACCCCGCCTTCCGGCGATAGCCTCGGCTCCTACAGCGCCTACGCCACCTTGGCGCTCGGCTCGGCGCTTGCGCTCTTCCTCTATCCCCATGCCATGACGGGCATCCTGAGCTCGTCGAGCGGCAACGTCATCCGGCGGAACGCGGCCCTGCTTGCGGCCTATTCCTTCATTCTCGGGCTGATCGCGCTGCTCGGCTACATGGCCATCGCCGCCGGCGTGGATCGGGATCCGGCCTACGCCGCGGGCTTCGCCCAATACGGGCCGAATTTCGCCGTGCCGGCGCTCTTCCTCGCCTCCTTCCCCTCCTGGTTCGTCGGCGTCGCCTTCGCCGCCATAGCCATCGGCGCGCTGGTGCCGGCCGCGATCATGTCGATCGCCTGCGCCAACCTCTTCACCCGCAATCTCTACAAGGAGTTCATCCGTCCGGATTGCAGCCAGGCCGACGAAGCCCGCATGGCCAAGATCGTCTCGCTGGTGGTCAAGATCGGGGCGGTGGTGTTTATCCTCGCCATTCCGCAAGCCTATGCCATCCAGCTCCAGTTGCTTGGCGGCATCTGGATCATCCAGCTCCTGCCGCCGATCCTGCTCGGCCTCTATACGCGCAGCTTCAATGCGCTCGCACTTCTGATCGGGTGGGCCGCCGGCACCGCCATCGGCACCTATATGGCTGCCGCCCAAGGCTTCGCCTCGTCGGTCTATCCGCTCGAAATCTTCGGCGTCACCCTGCCGGGCTACGCCGCCCTGTATTCGGTCGTGATCAATTTCCTCCTTGCCGCCGCACTTTCGCCGCCGCTCGATCTCATGGCGCGCCGCAGCGCCGCCTCGACCGCGTCCTGACCTCGGCCACGGCGCCTCGAAGCGGCTCTCGACCACGGGGCCAATCCTCGCTAGGTTCAGCGTCGCGATTCTAACGTCCCTCGACAGGGAGGAGATTCATAAGATGGCAAACGACAATCAGGGCAGCAGGACGTTTCTTGCGATCGTATTGGGCGGCATCGTGCTCGCCCTCGTCATCGCTGCCTATTTCATGTACGGGCACAAGGGCGACACGGGCGTAAAGGTCGAGCAGCCGGTCACCGAGCAGCCCGCCGAGACGCCGGCTGCGCCTCCCGCCGCCGAGATGCCGCCCGCCGAGACGCCGGCAGCGCCTCCGGCCGCCGAGATGCCGCCCGCCGAACCGCCGGCAGCACCAGAGGCGCCTGCACCAGAAGAGGCACCCGCGCCACAGAACCCATAAGCGCGTGCGACATTTGGGGGCGGCCCCAGGACCGGGCCGCCCCTTTGCCTTTCATGCCAGGCTGTGGGCGGCGTGCTCGAGCCCGCCGAATAGAGCGGGCGGCGCCACAAAAAGAAGAGCCCCGGCGCGGGGAGTGCCGAGGCTCGTACGCAATTACACAGAACGCACTACCGACCCAGACCGAACACAACTGGGCACGTACAGCATGCCTCGGGCCTGTGGCAGTTCTGTGACGATTCCTTGTCAGTATTTTTAATAGCCACAAGCATTTGCGGGCGCGCTTTCACCCCGCGTGGCGCCTCGCGTGGACCCCGCCGCGATCCACAACGCCCCTCCGGCCAAGGAGTTCCCCGCCAAGGCTGGAAGCCTTGTGCGGCGGCTCGCCGCATGCACAATGGGTAAAAAGCGGGCAGTCCTGGCCCGAGGTCCGAGGTCACGAAACATGCGCTGGCGCGGTGAGCGAGAGAGCGAGAACGTCGAGGACCGGCGGGGCGAAGGCGGCGGCTTCCGCTTCCCGTTCCCAGGCGGCGGCGTCCGCTTTCCGAGCGGCGGCGGCTCCGGCGGCCGCGGCGGCGGCATCGGCATTGTCGGCCTTCTCATCATTCTCGGCCTGATGCTGTTCTTCGGCGTCGACCCGAGCGTCATCATGCAGGGCGGTGGACCGGGCGGCGACGCGACGACCTTCCCCGATATCCGCCTGCCTCAGTCGCGCCCCGACGCAACCAATTTCCCTGTTCCGGGGCAACGGGGCCCGCCGGTGCAGCGTCCGCAGACCACCAGCGAAGACGATCTCAAGCGCTTCGTGTCCGTCGTTCTCGCCGACACCGAGGATGTCTGGCGCGACATCTTCGGCCGCTATGGCCAACGCTATAGCGATCCCACGCTGGTGCTGTTCTCCGGCGGCGTGCGCTCGGCTTGCGGCATGGGGCTGGCGCAGATGGGTCCCTTCTACTGCCCGAGCGACGAGAAGGTTTATATCGACCTCGACTTCTATGAGGAGCTGAAGAACCGCTTCCGCGTACAAGGCGACTTCGCCCAGGCCTACGTCCTCGCCCACGAGGTCGGCCATCACGTGCAGAAGCTCTTGGGCATCGCCGATCAGGTCGAGGCGTTGCGCCAGCGCATGGGGCAGAGCGGAGGCCAATGCGCTCCAGGTGCGCATGGAGCTGCAGGCCGACTGCTTTGCCGGCATCTGGGCCAATCACGCCGAGGAGACCAAGAACATCATCGAGCCCGGCGACATCGAAGAGGCTCTCAACGCGGCGAGCGCCATCGGCGACGACCGCATCCAGAAACAGACGCAAGGCTATGTCGTGCCGGACGCCTTCACCCACGGCTCCTCGGCCCAGCGCGTGGGCTGGTTCAAGCGCGGCTATGAGAGCGGCAAGCTCGAGGTCTGCGACACTTTCAACGCCGATCAGCTTTAGGCGAGAAGCGCCTGTAGCGCAGGGGCGGCACCCCCCCCGGCGGCGACTTACAACTTCCACTGGCAGTAGATTTCGCGGCCGCCGATTGAACCAAACGGCGCTAACGGCGTACTGTGTAAACAAGGAAGGGGATTCGCGGCCTAGCGGCGGGGGTGAGATAGGTGCGGCCTGGGCGATTGTTGCCGGCGAGCCTAGCGGCCGCCCTGCTCTGCACCGTGGGGGGCATCCCGGCCCCTGGCGCCGAGGATATGATCGTTCTTGGCGCCGCCGTGTCTCTGACCGGCAAATATGCGCTGAACGGCGCCAACACCAAGAACGGCTACGAGCTTGCCGTCCGCAAAATCAACGACAAAGGCGGGGTGAAAGTCGGCGGCAAGAGCTACAAGCTGGTGGTGCGCTATTACGACGATGAGTTCGACGCCGGCGCGCGGCACCGAGCTGGCCGAGCGGCTGGTCAAGCAGGACGGCGTCAAATTCATGCTCGGGCCTTACAGCTCCGGCCTGACCAAGGCGATCCTGCCGGTCGTGGAGAAATACAAGGTGCCGATGATCGAAGGCAACGGCGCGGCGCGCGAGCTGTTCACCAAGGGCTATCGCTACATCTTCGCCGTGCTCTCCACCTCCGACCAATATCTCACCCCCGCCATCGATCTCGCTGCCGAGCATGCCGGCAAGCTCGGCAAGACGTCAGAGACGCTGAGAATAGCCCTCGCCATGGAGAACGACCCGTTTGCGCAGGACGTCCGCGCCGGCGTGCTCGATGACGTGCAGCGCCACGGCATGATGGTCGTCATCGACGATCAGCTGCCGCCCGAGCTCAACGACATGTCGGTCACCCTGACCAAGGTGAAGGCCTTGAAGCCCGACGTGCTCGTGATCTCCGGCCACGAGAAGGGCGCGCTCACCGCGGTCAGCCAGATCAAGGCGTTGAAAGTCTACGTGCCGATCCTCGCCATGACCCATTGCGACTCGGCCCAGATCGCCGAGAAGATGGGGGAGGCGGCCGAGCATGTGTTCTGTGCCCATCAATGGCACCGGTCGCTCGGCTACAAGGACGAGCTGTTCGGCACCGCGGAGGATTTCGCCAAGCAATTCGAGGCGGCGTACGCTTACGAGGCACCCTATCAGGCGGCCCAGTCGGCGGCGGCCGTCCATGTCTTCGCCGACGCCTTCAAGCGCGCGCGGAGCCTCGACGCCGAGGCGGTGCGCGACGGCGATCGCCGCGACGGAGCTCGAGACCTTTTACGGTCCGGTCAAGTTCGACGCCTCGGGCCGCAACATCGCCAAGCCCATGGTCTTGACCCAGATTCAGGGCGGCAAATATGTGGTGGTCTCGCCGGCCAAATGGGCCACCGGCACGCCCATCGTCCCGCGCCCCCTCCAATAGAGGTCGACGGCGCGCTTCCCTCTTTGTAAGCATCGGGCGGCTGGACATGCAGTCGCGGGACGCGCCAGACGCGAGGGGCATGATCGCCAATCTTCTCATTCTGTTCGAGGCGCCGGCGCTCGGGCTCCAGCTGCTGATCGACGGCATCCTGATCGGCGCCGTGTTCGCGCTGGCGGCTTACGGCATGGCGCTGGTGTGGGGCGTGACCAACATCGTCAATGTCTGCCAGGGCGAGTTCGTCATGCTCGGCGGCTTCGTCGCGGTGCTGTGCATCGAGCAGGGGGTACCGCCGCTGCTTGCCGTCGCGATCGCGGCCGCCGCCCTCTATGCGCTCGGTTGGGGTCTGTTCCAGACGGTGATCGTGCATTTGATCGGCCGCGATATGTTCAATTCGGTGCTCGCCACGTTCGGCATCGCCATCATCCTGCAGCAGCTGATGGCCCGCACCTTAGGTCCCGCCGACCGCATCGCCGAGAGCGGGCTCGGCAGCTGGTTCTTCTTCGACGGGCTGGTCGGGGTGGCGAAGGTGAAGGTGCTCGTCTTTGCCGCTTGCATCGCGCTGGGGACCGCGCTCGCGCTGTTCCTGGCGCGCTCCCGCCAAGGACAGGCCATCCGCGCCACGGCGCAGGAGCCGAGAGCGGCTGCCGTGCTCGGCATCGAGACGCGCAAGGTCTATGGCCTGACCTACGCGCTCAATGCCGCGATCTGCGGCGTGGCCGGCGCGTCTCGCCTCGATGGCCTACACCATCCACCCCTATAGCGGTCTCTCCTACACCATTCGCTCGTTCATGATCGTGGTGGTGGCGGGGCTCGGCAATCTCGCCGGGGTCATCTGGGCGGCGCTTGGCCTCGGCATGGCCGAGAGTTTCGCCGGCTTTATTTTCGGGCCGCAATATCAGATCGCCTTCGTCTTTGCCCTTCTCGTCGCCGTCCTCGTGCTCCGCAATTGGCGGCTGAAGGCTGCAGCGCCGTTATCTCAAATAGGGAACGATGGGCACTCCTTTCGCACTCACCCCGGCGCGGCTCCTTCTCCTTGCGGCGCTCATTCTTTGCGGCGTGGTCGCGCCGCTTCTCGCCCCGGCCTATCAATCGCAAGCGACCGAGCTTCTGCTCTTCATCGTGTTCGCTCTGGCCTGGGACCTGGTCGGCGGGCAGATGGGCTACAATTCATTCGGCAACGTGCTGTTCGTCGGGCTCGGCATGTATGTCTCGGCCATCGTCCAGGTCGGGCTGTTCTACGATGTCGGCCTCTACACCGAGGCCAAGGGCGGCGGCACGGAATTCGTGTTCGACGCGAACCAGTTCCTGACTGGGCTGGCGCTCGGGCTTCCCGCCGCGGCTGCTGGCGAGCGCAAGCATCGCCTGGCTTCTCGGCTCGCTCGTGCTGTCGATGCGCGGGCATTATTTCGCCATCTGCACGCTCGGGCTCGGCATTGCCGCAGGCCAGATCGCCGCGGGCATTCCCTGGATCGGGGCGGGCTCCGGCATGCTCACCCCCAATCCGCCGCATGATCTCGGCGATGTCGGCCTGCTGCTCTATTACCTCGCGCTCGGTCTGGCGGTGGCCTGCGCGCTCACCTTCGCCTGGCTGCTGTCGAGCCGCTTCGGTCTCGCGCTGAACGCCATCAGGGACGACGAGGACAAGGCCGAGACTATGGGCCTCAAAACCCATGCCGCCAAGGTGACGGCCTGGGTCGTTGCCGCCGCCTTTTTGGGGGTCGCCGGCGCCATCTACGGCAATCTCGTGCGCTTCATCGATCCGACCGAGACGGCCTTCGCCGGACCGACCATCGGCGTGTGGATGATCCTCATGGCGCTGCTCGGCGGGAAGGGGACGTTGCTCGGGCCCATCGTCGGCGCGGTGGTGTTCCAGGTCACCAAGGAGTTGTTCTGGACCTATCTGCTCGGCTGGCAAAGGGTCGCGCTCGGCCTGCTGATCGTCGCGGTCGCCGTGTTCTTCCCCTCGGGGATCGTGGGCTTCGTCCGCGAACGCATGAGCGGGCGGCGAGGGAAGTCGGAGGAGAGCGTTCCCGCCAAGGAGAAAAGCGCGTGACGGCGATGCTCGAGCTTGTCGAGGTCACCAAGAGCTTTGGCGGCATCCGCGCCAACGACCAAGTGAGCTTGCGCGTGGCGCAGGGGTCCATTGTCGGGCTGATCGGCCCTAACGGATCGGGCAAGACCACGCTGTTCAACGCCATCACCGGCGTCTTTCCCATCGATAGCGGCTCGATCCGCTTCAAGGGGGCGGAGATCTCGAAGCTCTTGGCCGGCGAGATCGCGCGGGCGGGCATCATCCGCACCTTCCAGCAGCCTCGCATCTATCCGCATATGAGCGTGGCGGCCAACATGCTGGTCTCGGCGGCGATCAGGCGCGCATCCTTCGCGAGCCTGTTTCGCCGGGCGGAGCCGGAGACTGACGAGAAGCTGTCCGAGCTGCTCGATTTTGTCGGTCTGGCGAGAAAGCGCGACCTGCTCGCCGGCGAGCTTTCCTTCGGTCAGCAGAAGCTGCTCGAACTCGCCATGGCGCTCGTCAACGACCCTGAGATGCTGCTGCTCGATGAGCCGACCGCCGGCATCAATCCGGTGCTGATCGCGAGCCTGATCGATCGCCTCAAAGCCGCCAATCGGGAGCGCGGTCTGACCCTTCTCGTCATCGAGCACAACATGCCGGCGATCATGGGCCTGGCGGAGCACATTTACTGCCTCGCCCATGGCCGGCTTCTCGCCGATGGCCCGCCGCACAAGATCAAGCGCGACGCACGCGTGCTCGACGCCTATCTCGGAGCGGCGTGATGGCGGCCGCCCCCGCGCCCTCATTGGAAACAGGCGACGCTAGCGTCCCCGTCGCCGAGCTCGACCGTCTCGCCGGGGCAAGTCCGCTGCTGGCGATCGATCATCTCCATGCCGGTTACGGCAGGATGGAGGTGCTGCGGGATATCTCGCTCAGAGTCGCCCGCGGCCGTTCGCTGTGCCTGGTCGGCCCGAATGGTGCGGGCAAATCGACGGTGCTCAATGCCATCTACGGTTTTGCCCGCATCTTGTCAGGCGGCATCACCCTTTCCGGCGGCGACATCGCCAAGCTCCCGCCGAGCGAGAAGCTGCGCGCGGCGCGCCTCGCTTATGTGCTGCAAAGAGGCTCCGTGTTTCCCGACATGACGGTGGAGGAGAATCTCTTGATGGGCGGCTATCTGCTCGATCGTCCCTCCGAAGCGAAGGAGGCCGCCGAGGCGGTGCTCGCGCGCTACCCTGCGCTTAAAGCGCGCCGGCGCGAGCGCGCCCGCGTGCTCTCGGGCGGCGAGCGGCGCCTCCTCGAAATTTCGCGCGCGCTGATCATGGACCCTGAAGTCGTGCTGATCGACGAGCCGTCGATCGGGCTCGAGCCCCGCGCCATCGACATGATCTTCGAGACTTTGCGGGAGTTGCGCGACGAAGGCGGCAAGACTCTCGTTCTCGTCGAGCAGAACGCCCGCAAGGGCCTAGAATTTGCCGATGCTGGTTACGTGCTGGTGGCCGGGCGCCTGGTCAAGGCAGGCCACGGCCAGGAGCTTCTTGCCGACCCCGACATGGGGCGCCTGTTCCTCGGCGGGTAGCAACTGATCCATCCGCCGAATACGAAAGGCTGTCATGGCCGGGCTTGTCCCGCCTACGCGGGCCGAAGCCTTATGACCGGGCCTACCAGCCATCGCTTCGGCGGGCGAAGGCCCGGCCATCCACGTCTTGACCTCACAAAATTCGTGGATGCCCGGCACTTCGGCCGGGCATGACGAGTCAGTTGGGATGTATCACGAGCCTATTGCGGCCAAAGCGACCTAGAGCCCGTCGCCCGCGTAGACCGTCGCCTCGCAGGGCCGCGACGCTTTCTTGAACAGGGCGCAAGCCTGCCCTGCCTCGGCGGCGCTAGCGAACGGTCCGGCGATCAGCCGCCATTTCTTGTCGGGGGCAAGCACGCGCCGCGGCTGAAGCCCGGCGACGAGGGCAGCATGATTGGTCAGGAACTCGCGCCACAGCGGCCTGAGACCATCCTGCTTGGCCACGATGCCGATCTCGATGCCGTAGCGGGTCGAGCCGTCATTGGCGGCAGGCGGCAGTGCGACCGGGTCCAAGGCAGCGCTTTCTGTGGCCGCTGGGGCGGGCGGTGATGGAGCCGGCGTTTGCGCTTCTTCAGCTGCGGGAGGAGACGGCGCCGGCGCCGGCACGTCGCTGCTTGGCTCAGCCGTTTCTTCGGCGGGTGGCTCCTCCAACGGCGACACGGCGACGGCTGGAGGCTCGAACGGCTTCGGCGCCGGCGTCGTCTCCTGGGGCGCTGGCGGCTTCACGTCGACCGCGGCTTGCTCGATGGGCTTCAGCTTCCGGCGCGGGCGTCTCGGCGGGCTTAGGCGCCTCGGCTTGCGGCGGGCTTCGGCTCGGGGGGCTTCACGTCCTCTGCCGGCTCTGGAGGCGGAGGAGCAGCGGCGACAGAAGCAGGCGGCTCGGGTGCTGGCGGGGTGCTCGGCGCCGGCTTAGAAGCGTCCGCGCTCTTCTCCGCAGGACTGAGCCGGCTGCTGAGCTCGGCCACCTGCTGCGACAGCTCGCGCAAGCTGGCTTTGATCTCGGCGAGCTCCTGGTCGCGCGCCCCCGATGACTGGCCGCCGCTAACGGCCGCCGTCGTCTCCCCGGATGAGGCGCCTCCCGGGAGCGGGTTCAATTGAACCAACTGGCCCCCAAGGGTGGGGTCGGTGAAAGCGCTAAAGAGATAGACGCCCGAAACGCCGGCAAGCAGGATCCAGAACGCGGCGAACACGCCTCGCGCCCAGTTCCGTGAGCCTTTCCCGCGACGCTTGAGCATGGGTTTCGAAGCCTCCCGTTTCGAAATTCAGGCGGAAAAGCGACGCCAATAAGGCTTGGCTCACGATTTGCGCCGCCGGCAGAGAGAAGATGACTCGCTCTGCGTGCCCGGTCAATTTCCCCTATGACCCAAGAACGGAGGGCGCTCGCCGTTTGAGGGTTATGGCCCTCGATCAGGGTTTGGACTAGACAGGTCGCCGTTCCAGGAGCTTGGGGCAGCGATTCGGCGATTGCCCTCGAAACACAGGATTAACGGCCTCAAGTGTCACCCTCTCGTTCGGCGTCATGGGGCACGCTTCTTGCTCGGGCCCTGTTGCGCAAATTGGCAGCGATTGAAGCGGCATGACTGAAACCTCGGCTCTCGCCATCATCCTTGCCGCGGGCAAAGGCACGCGGATGAAGTCTGAGCGGCCCAAGGTGCTGCACAGGCTCGCCGGCGCGACTCTGCTCGCCCATGTGCTCACCACGGCGAAGGCGGCCGGTCTCGACCGGACCGCGATCGTTGTCGGACCCGGAATGGAGGAGGTCGGCGCCGCGGCGCGCGCGCTCGATCCCAAGCTCGAGGTCTTCGTCCAGGCTGCGCAACTCGGCACTGCCGATGCGGTCAAAGCCGCGCGGCGAGCCTTCGAGGATTTTCACGGTCAGGTCCTGATCCTTTACGGCGACACGCCGCTCTTACGGCCCGAGACGCTCCACAAGGTCCGCGCCGAGCTTGACGCCGGCGCCGACCTCGTGGTGATCGGCTTCGACGCGGAGAACCCGACCGGCTATGGGCGGCTCCTGCTCGACGACCGGGGACGGCTCGCCGGGATTCGCGAAGAGAAGGACGCGAGCGCCGAGGAGCGCGCGCTCACCCTCTGCAATTCGGGGATCATGGCTTTCCGCTCGAGCAAGACCTTGCTCGGTCTCCTCGGACGGATCGGCAACGACAACGCCAAGGGAGAGTTCTATCTCACCGATGCCGTGGCGCTTGCCCGGGGCGACCGGCTCGAAGCGCGCATGGTCAAGTCGAACGCCGAGGAGGTTCTTGGCGTGAACTCGCGCGCCGAGCTCGCCGAGGCCGAAGCCGCCATGCAGCGGCGTCTCCGCGCCGCGGTCATGGCCAATGGCGCGACCTTGGTTGCGCCCGAGACGGTCTTTCTCAGCCATGACACGCGCATCGGCAAGGACGTGATCATCGAGCCCCATGTGGTGATCGGCGAGCGCGTGGTCATCGACGACGGCGCAACCATCAGGGCCTTCTCTCACATCGAGGGCGCGCGGATCGGGCAAGGCGCGATCGTCGGACCTTTCGCGCGGCTGAGGCCTGGAGCTAATCTCGCCAAGGGTGCGCATATCGGCAATTTCGTCGAGATCAAGCAGGCTGAGATCGGCGAGGGCGCCAAGGTCAACCATCTCACCTATATCGGCGACGCGAGCGTCGGCGCCCGCGCCAACGTCGGCGCCGGCACCATCACCTGCAACTATGACGGCTTCGACAAGCACCGGACCGAGATTGGGGCAGACGCCTTTATCGGCTCCAACTCATCGCTGGTCGCGCCGGTCAAGATCGGGGAGGGGGCGTATATCGGCTCCGGGAGCGTCATCTCCAAGGACGTCGCGCCCGATGCGCTGGCGCTCAGCCGCAGCCCCCAGGAGGAGCGTCCAGGCTGGGCCGCGAAGGTGCGCGAGCGGCGCGGCCGGAAGCCGAAAAGCGGCGGCAACAAAGGGACATAGAGCGTGAGTTGCGACACAGATCCGTGCCAATTAGCTAGTAGCCAGGGCACGAGGGAGTAGGGGACGATGTGCGGCATTGTTGGCGTCCTCGGCAAAGGGCCTGTTGCCGAACAGCTTGTCGACGCGCTGAAGCGTCTTGAATATCGCGGCTACGATTCCGCCGGCGTCGCCACCGTCGAGAATGGCCAGCTCGGCCGCAGGCGCGCCGAAGGCAAGCTGCGCAATCTCGAGGAGCTTCTCAAAAGATCGCCGCTCTACGGCGACACCGGCATCGGCCACACGCGCTGGGCGACCCACGGCAAGCCGGTCGAAGCCAACGCGCATCCGCACATGACCGATCTCGTCTCGGTGGTGCATAACGGCATCATCGAGAACTTCCGTGAGCTGAAGGAAGAACTCACGGCGGAAGGAGCGGTGTTCACCAGCGATACCGACACCGAGGTCATCGCTCATCTCATCACCCGCGAGCTCAAAACCGGCAGCGACCCGGTGCGCGCCGTATTCAACACGCTTAAGCGCCTCCAGGGCGCGTTTGCGCTCGCCATCATCTTCCGCGGCTACGACGATCTCTTGATCGTGGCGCGCCAGGGGAGCCCGCTCGCCATCGGCTACGGCAACGGCGAGATGTTCGTCGGCTCCGATGCGATCGCGCTCGCCCCCTTCACCGATGCGATCGCCTATCTCGAAGACGGCGACTGGGCGGTGCTGACGCGGAAAGGTGTCGCCATCCGCGACCGCAACGGCAAGGCGGTGGAGCGGCCGGTCACCCGCTCGCTCGCCACGGCTCTCCTGATCGACAAGGGGAACCACCGCCACTTCATGGCCAAGGAGATCCATGAGCAGCCGGAAGTGATCGGCCACACGCTCGCTGCCTATGTCGATCTTGCCACCAACCGCGTCGATATCCCGGCGCTACCCTTCGATTTCGCCAGCCTCACGCGGCTCTCGCTCTCGGCCTGCGGCACCGCCTTCTATGCCTGCCTCGTCGCCAAATACTGGTTCGAGCGCTGGGCGAGGCTCCCCGTCGATGTCGATATCGCCTCTGAGTTCCGCTATCGCGAGACGGCGCTCGACCAGGGAGGCGCGGCCCTCTTCGTCTCGCAGTCGGGCGAGACCGCCGATACGCTCGCCACGCTCCGCTATTGCCGTTCCCAAGGCCAGCGCATCCTCTCCATCGTCAATGTGCGCGAGTTCCTCGATCGCGCGGGAGTCCGATGCCATTCTGCCGACACTCGCCGGCCCCGAGATCGGCGTCGCCTCGACCAAGGCGTTCACCTGCCAGCTGACGGTGCTCGCCTGCCTCGCCATCGCCGCCGGCAAGGCGCGCGGGGTCATCGGCCCTGGGCTCGAGGCCGAGCTCGTCCAGGCGCTCGGCGAGGTCCCGCGCCACATGGCAACGATGCTGCGCGACGAGCGGCCCTATGAGACGCTCGCCCATCGTCTGTCGAAGGCGCGCGACGTGCTTTATCTCGGGCGCGGGTCGAGCTACCCGATCGCGCTCGAAGGCGCGCTCAAGCTCAAGGAGATCTCCTATATCCACGCCGAAGGCTATGCCGCCGGCGAGCTGAAGCACGGGCCGATCGCGCTGATCGACGAGAACATGCCGGTCATCGTCATCGCCCCGCGCGACGATCTCTACGACAAGACCGTGTCCAACATGCAGGAGGTGGCGGCGCGGGGCGGCCAGATCGTTCTCATCAGCGATGCCGATCCGGCGAGCACCGGCTGCGCCATCGCCACCCATCTCGCCGTACCGCCGGTGCACCGCTTCGTCGCGCCGCTGGTCTATGCGGTGCCGGTCCAGCTGATCGCCTATCACACCGCAGTCTTCATGGGGACCGACGTGGATCAGCCGCGGAACCTCGCAAAATCCGTGACCGTGGAATAGAATAAAGCCTCGGATTTGCCCGATTTTTCTGATTGAGCAACGACATGGCGGATAATCGGAAGGTCTTCCGGGCGCGCCGCCTTGCTTTCGGCGGGCGCTGCCTTCCGCGCGCCTGCATTTTTGGCGCGTCGCTTGCGCTGTGCGCCGCCTTTGTGCCCGCCCAGGCCCAGGACACCGGGCTCAGAAACGGCGCCGCGTCGCTTGCCGCCGGCAAATACGACGCTGCGGTGCGGCAGCTCTCGGCCACCATCAATTCCGATAGCGCCTCTTCGGGCGACGCCGCCAAGGCCCTTTATCTCCGAGGCATCGCCTATCGCAAGATGGGCGAGCCCGCCCGCGCCGCCGCCGATCTGGGCGCGGCCATCTGGCTTGGGCTGCCCGAGCCGGACAAGGTCAAGGCGCTGGTCAATCGTGGGCTCGCCTTCCAGGCGGCGGGCCTCAGCAAAGAGGGCGAGGCTGAGCTCGCCGCGGCGCGCAAGGCCGGAGGGAGCCGCGCGGTCGACGATCTCATCGCCGAAGGGGGAGGTGCGCCCGAAGGCGCCGCCGCCATTGCCGCCTTTGCCACCGAAGTGCGCCCCGAAGCCCAGGGCGGGTCGAGCGCGACGATCTCCGGCGGAGAGGCCGCGGCGCCTCAGTCAGAGCCGCCCGCCCGTACGGCCAACGCGTCGCCAAGTGCCTGGAGCACCTCGGTCGCGGGCGAGCAGCAACAAGGCAGCAGCAGCGGCGGCAACCGTCTCACCCGCTGGTTCGGATCCGTGACCGGCTCGTCCACCTCGGAAACCGCCGCGCAAAAGCCGCCGCCAGCGCCCGCATCCAATGCTGCGCCAACACCTCCGCCGAGCAAGCCCGCGCCCCAGCCTTCTGCCGCAACCGCGAGCTCGAGTTGGTCCACCACGACCGACACGCAAGACGCCTCGGCAGGCTCAAGCGGCGGCGAGAGCAAGAGCCGCTGGACGCGCCTGTTCAACCGAAACGCCAACGCGGAGCCAGAGGCGCAACCCGCGCCGTCTCCGTCAGCCGGCGGCGCTTACCGCCTGCAGCTTGCGACCAGCCGCTCGGAGGAGGAGGCGAACGCCCTGTGGAAAAAGGTGTCGCAGAACCAAGGCCTCGCCGGTATCCGGCCGGAAATCGCGAAGGTCGAGATCGGCAGTTTCGGCACCTTCTACAGCCTCAGGATCGGGCCCTTCCCGGACAAGGCGGAAAGCCTTAAGGTCTGCAATGCGCTCAAGCGGAGCGGAGTCGATTGCTCCCTCGCTGAGCAGTAATCCTGCATAACGCGCTAGCCTGTCAGGGTGCCATTGCGTCTGTTTATCATTTTAAGAGCTCGATGAAGACCAAAGAGAAGCCGGCGAGCCTCCCCACAGAGGACGGCGAAGCCCACGCCAGAAAAAGCTCGAGAGATACTCGTCAGCCTTGATCGCGACCGCTGAGGACGAGAGCCGCTTCATCGCATCTCGGCGCGCGGCTGCGCGGCTATTTCCTCACCGGCCTCATCGTCGTAGGCCCGGTCGCCATCACCTCTATGTCGTGTGGTGGTTCATCAACCTGGTCGATGCCTGGGTGAAGCCGCTCCTGCCGCAGGCCTACCTCCCGGAGACCTATCTGCCCTTCAACGTGCCGGGCGTTGGCCTCATCGTCGGCATTTTCGGTCTGATGGTGGTCGGCGCGCTTGCCGCCAGTCTGTTCGGCCGCACCATCGTCAGCTATGGCGAGATGATGCTCGACCGCATGCCGGTGGTGCGTGGCGTGTACCGTCTGGTCAAGCAGATCTTCACCACGGTCTTCTCCAAGAGCGGGACCTCCTTCAAGCGCGTGGGGCTGATCGAGTTTCCGCGGCGTGGGCTCTATTGCCTTGTGTTTCTCGCGGGCGATCCGCCGGTCGAGGTCGAGGAGAAGATCGGCGGCGGCAATCCGCTCATCACCGTGTTCATGCCGAACGGCCCGAACCCGACCACCGGCTTCATCGTTTTCGTGCCGGCAAGCGAGGTGATCCCGCTCGATCTCGCCGTCGAGGATGCGGCCAAGCTCGTCGTCTCTGCGGGGCTGGTCGGGCCAGACCAGCAGCAGGAGCAGTTGCGCAAGCTCGCCAAGACAAGGTCAGCCAAGCCCGTGCCTGAGGAAGAGCCCGTCGTTTAGGCGTGTAGTAGTAGTAGGGTGGGCAACGGCACGTTGCCCACGCGAGCTGCATGGTGGGCACGGCGCTATGCGCCTTTGCCCACCCTACGCGTCAGCCCGCCCGCATCAGCTTGATCGCGTCGTCGCGCTCGAAGAGATAGAGCAGAAGCTTCAGCGTTTCGGCATCCTGCCCCTTCAGCTCGGGATCGCGCGATAATGTGAGCCGCGCCTGGTCGCGCGCCGCCTCAAGCAACCCCTGGTGCTCTGGCAGGCTGGCAATGCGGAACAGCGGCAGTCCGCTCTGTCGCGTGCCGAGCATCTCGCCGCCGCCGCGGAGCTTCAAATCCTCCTCGGCGATGACGAACCCGTCCTCGGTCCGGCGCATCACATTGAGCCTCTCGCGCGCCGCCTCCGACAGAGGCTGGCGGTAGAGCAGGATGCACGACGACTCCTCGGCGCCCCGGCCGACCCGGCCCCGAGCTGGTGGAGCTGGGCGAGACCGAAGCGCTCGGCATGCTCGATGATCATGATCGATGCTTTCGGCACGTCGACGCCGACCTCGATGACGGTGGTCGAGACCAGGATCGACAGCGCGCCCGAGGCGAACGCCGCCATGACGCGATCCTTGTCCTTGCCCGCAAGCCTGCCATGGACGAGCCCAACTCTATCGCCGAAGCGCTTGGCGAGCTCGGCGTAGCGCGCCTCGGCCGCGGCAAGGTCGAGGACCTCGGACTCGGCGACGAGCGGGCAGACCCAATAGGCCTGCGCGCCGCTCTTGAGCGCACGCTCGATGCCGCCGATCACCTCGTCGATCCGTTCCAGCGGCAAGGTGCGGGTGGCGATGGGCTTCCGTCCGGGCGGCTTTTCGTCGAGCCGCGACACGTCCATGTCGCCATAGCTCGTCAGCAGCAGCGTGCGCGGAATGGGCGTCGCCGTCATCACCAGGAGTTCCGCGCCGAGGCCTGAGCCCTTGGCCTGAAGCGCAAGGCGCTGATGCACGCCGAATCTGTGCTGCTCGTCGATGACGACGAGGCCGAGATCCTTGAAGACGATAGGCTCCTGGAACAGCGCGTGGGTGCCAATGAGAATGTCGAGGCGTCCCTCCTTCAGCGCCTCCACGATCTCGGCGCGCTCGCGGCCGCGCTCGCGGCCGGTAAGGAGCGCGATGCGCAAGCCCGCACTCGCGCCGAACTCGCCGATGGTCTGAAGATGCTGGCGCGCCAGAAGCTCGGTCGGCGCCATCAGCGCGGCTTGCGCGCCGGCTTCGACGGCGGTGGCCATGGCGAGCAGCGCCACCACCGTCTTGCCGCTGCCGACATCGCCCTGGAGCAGGCGAAGCATGCGGTGAGGGCTGTTGAGATCGGCGTCGATCTCGGCAAGCGCGCGTTTCTGCGCAGCCGTCAGCGTGAAGGGAAGGGCGGCGAGAATGGCCTTGCGGAGCTTACCCGTAGCGGCAAGCCGCCGTCCGGCGCGCCGCTTGAGCCGTGCGCGGATCAATGCGAGCGCCAGCTGGTTGGCGAGAAGCTCGTCATAGGCGAGCCGCGCCCGCGCCGGAGCCGAGGGGAGAAGATCGGTATCGTTCGCCGGCGCATGGAGATGCGCCAGCGCTTCGGCAAAGGACGGCCACGCGTTGTGCGCAAGGAAGCCTGCATCGATCCACTCCGGCAGAGCCGGCAGCCGGAGCAGCGCCTCGCCGATCGCCTTGCGCAAGGTCGTGTTGGTGAGGCCGGCGGTGAGCGGGTAGATGGGCTCGTGCAAAGGAAGCGCGCCCACACCGCCAACGCTGTCGACCGCCGCCACATGATCGGGGTGGGGCATTTGCAGCCACCCATCGTAAGACTCGAGCTTGCCGGAGATGAGGCGCTTGCTCCCCTCGGGCAGGAGGCGCTTGAGATAGGCTGGGTCGGCATTGAAATAGACGAGCTCGAGCGCGGCACCCGCCGCATCCTCGACCAGCACGCGATAGGGGCCGCGGGCCCCGCGCCTTCGTCCGCCACCCGGCCGGTGCTCCGCCACAATGACTTCGAGCGTGGCAAGGTCGCCGATCCTGGCGTCGGCGATGCGCGGCGTGATGGGGCGGTCGATAACGCCGGCCGGCAAATGCCACAGGAGATCGATGACGCGCGCATGGGCCCCCTCGTGGCGCGGGGCGACGAGCTTGTTCAAGACCCCCTCGACCTTGGGGCCCACCCCCTTCAGGGAGCGGACCGTGGCGAAGACAGGATTTAGAAGAGGAGGCCTCATGACCGTTTCGAGTGAGCCTACTTGGTCCGGCGTGCTTGGTCTGCAATCCGGGTCAAAGAAAATATGCGGAAGACCAAAGGATGCCACATCTTTGCACGGACTTAATCGAGCGACGCCTTTACTGCCGCCTTCCAGCGGCGGAAGGCGGCCAGATACGCTCCTTCGAGCCGCTCCTCCATCTCCTCGAAGCTTAATCCCTCCTTCCTCGTCTTGGTGAGAGCCTCGAACCAGTTGCCCACGCGCCCAGCACAAAGGCGCACATTGCCGCGGCAGGCGCGAGCGCGGCGACAGCCCCCGTTGCCGCACAGGTGCCAAAGGCAGAGCATGTTGGCCGCAAAGCGCAAAGTAAGCTCTCGCTCTTTTTTGTTGTCGGTCCTTTTCACCTTCATCGTCACGCCTAAATCGTCATCCTGACGTGCGAGCGCCACCCCCTTTCATACCTCCCCTCGTGGGGACAAGGTTGGGTGTCTGCAGCTGCACCACATTCCCCTCTCCCCTTGTGGGAGAGGGCTTTCCGCCGCGATCTTGCGCGCACAAGCTGCGCAAGTCGCATGGCGGGAAGGGTGAGGGGTGATGCATTTCCGACGCGGCTTCGCCGCTTACCCCTCACCGCTCGCGCGGGGCGCGAGCGTGCTCCCCCACAAGGGGGGAGCGGGGGAGTTTGTTGCACCGTAGCGACTAGACATGCGTTCTCCTTGCCGCGACGCGCATTCTGCGTCCGGGCTTTGCTCTTCTCCCCTCATCGCGTGACGAGGGGGTATGGCGCGCCGAAAGACGCAATCCATTATGGCTCGCGTCCCGAGGGACGCGCGGGCGCCTCTCGGCGCGCCAATTGCGGGCGTCTTGTCGGCACCGGGCCGCGCTTTCGCCCAGGAGGTCGGTCGAACCCGCCTCCGGGCATCAGCCAGCTCCTGGCAGGGACTCCTAGTGGTCCCGGGCGGAGCACCGGCGCCGCCCGAGTGCTTGACTTGCGTAGCCAAGCCCGCAGGCGCCGCGCCTCGTCCCGCCTCACATACGCTTCGCGAAACGCCCTCAAGCGGACGAGGTGAGGAACAGAATAAATGGACTCTGGATCGCGAGGATAAGGCGGGCATTGCACATGGCGGCTGCCGATAAGGACGGTTGAAGATAAGCAAACGCTCATCTATTGCTAGAGCCGCAATAGGAAACAACCTAGCAATGCCGACGAAATCCGACCTTCCCAGCTTCGAGACTTATTTCGTGCCGACCGTTGAGTGTTTGAAAGCGCGAGGGGGCTCGATGACAATTGGGGAAATGGAGGATGATGTCGCCGAGGCCATGGGTCTCTCAGATAAACTCCTCGCAGTGCCGCATGGCGACGGACCCACCACCCAATTTGAGTATGAGCTAGCTTGGGTGCGCACCTACCTCAAGAAAGTGGGTGCGTTAGAAAACAGTCAGCGTGGTGTTTGGCGGCTAACCCCGGTCGGTGCTGCTATGTCTGCTTCTGAGCTACACGAGGTCCCTAGACGAGTACGGGAACTCGACAGACAGAAACGGCAAGCAAGGGAGTTGTCAGGTGATGAGCTGGATGCGGCAGACGAGACCGAACTTGAACTTAGCTGGAAGGATAAGCTGCTTGATCTCCTGAAGGCTCTGCAACCAGATGCTTTCGAGCGGCTCGCGCAGCGGCTGCTCAGGGAGTCCGGCTTTACAAAGGTGGAAGTCACAGGTCGAAGTGGCGACGGCGGTATCGACGGTACGGGCGTGTTACGAGTGAACCTGTTGTCGTTCCATGTGCTCTTTCAGTGCAAGCGATACAATGGAACCGTGGGTGCCAGCATTGTCCGCGATTTCCGAGGTGCAATGGTGGGCCGTGCCGACAAGGGTCTGATCATCACCACCGGCAGCTTTAGCCCTGATGCCAAACGAGAGGCCACGCGAGACGGTGCCCCCGCAATAGACCTTGTCGATGGAGACACTCTTTGTGATCTCCTCAAAGATCTTGGGATCGGGGTCAACGTGAAACAAGTGGAAGAAGTCAGCGTAGACAAAGGGGCATTCGAAGACCTCTAGTCCATTGGTATCGTCTCACGCTTGACAGAATGAGCGCGCTCGCTCTAACCCACAAGCTGCGGCACAGGAAAGCCCTATTCATGTCCGGCAGTGATCTTGGCATGCGCCGCCGCCGGGCGCTTTGGCGGTCGACGCATCGCGGCTCGAAGGAGATGGATTTCCTGCTCGGCCGCTTCGCCGAACGAGCGCTCGATGGGATGAACGCCGCCGAAATCGCCGTGTTCGAGCGCCTGATCGAGACGCCCGATCCCGCGATCGAGAGCTGCGTGCTCGAAGGATATTCCCTCGGCGAGCCTGACCTGGACGAACTCATAGACCGCCTCAGGCGTTTTCACGGCCTCGCCCCGACGGACTGACCGACCACCCTCTCATCGATGTCAACCACGCCGAAGCTTCCATCCTTGCCCGTCGAGCGCCTGCTGAAAGCGCCGCGCGCGATCGCCGGCGGCGTGCCCGAGGGACTCGACGCGCTTCTCCTCGGCGAGCTTGCCCGCCACGCAGCCGCAAGCGGTCGCGGCGCGCCGATCCTGCATGTCGCGCGCGACGGCAATCGGCTCGCCACGCTGGAAGAGGCGATTCCCTTCTTCGCCCCCGGCATTGAAGTGTTGAGCTTCCCCGCCTGGGACGGCGTCCCTTACGACCGGATCGCGCCCAATGCCGAGACCATCGCCCGGCGCATCGCCACCCTTGCCGAGCTGAACGCTCGCGCCCCGGACGAAAAGAAGCCGCTCGTCGTTCTGACCACCGTCAACGCGCTGGTGCAGCGCCTGCCGCCGCGCGACTTCATCGCCGGCTCGAGCCTCAAGCTTCAGCCCGGCAATGTCATGAGCATGCGGGCGCTGATCGAGCGGCTGGAAATCTCCGGCTATGCGCGCGCCGGCACCGTCACCGACCCTGGGCAATATGCGGTCCGCGGCGGCATCCTCGACCTTTATCCTCCGGGCGGCGAGCCTCTCCGCCTCGATTTTTTCGGCGACACGCTCGAACAGATCAGGGCCTTCGATCCCAACACGCAGCGAACCGAGGCGCGGCGCGACCTCGTGCAGCTTCTGCCCATGAGCGAGGTGGCGCTGACGCCGGAGGTGCGGAGCGCCTTCCGCCAGCGCTATGTCGCGCTGTTCGGCCCGGTCATGGGCGACGACCCGCTCTACGAATCGATCTCGGCAGGGCGTCAGCACCAGGGCATGGAGCACTGGCTGCCGCTCTTCCATGACGGCCTCGCTACGCTGTTCGACTATCTGCCGGGCGCCGTCGTCACGCTCGACCCGCTGGTCGACGATGCGCGCGCCAGACGGCTCGAGCAGATCGCCGACCATTACGACGCGCGCGCACAGGCGCTCGAGCGCAAGGCGTTCGGCGCGCCGCCTTATCATCCCGTGCCGCCGGAGAGCATGTTCCTGAGCGAGGCCGAGTGGCAGGAGGCGCTGTCAGGCCGCCAGGTGATCGCGCTCGATCCTTTCGAGCACCCGGAAACGCCGGGCATCATCTCATTCGGCGGCAGGCAAGGCCGCTCCTTTGCCGCCGAGCGGCAGACCGAAGGCGCCAATGTCTTCGATGCGGTCGTCGCCCATGCCAAGCGGCTCAAGGGCGAGAGCAAGCGCGTGATCGTCGCCTGCTGGAGCAACGGCGCGCGCGAGCGGCTGGCGACGCTTCTGTCAGAGCACGGCGGCGGCGAGACGAAACGCATCGACAGCTTCGCCGAGGCGCTGCAAGCGCCGCCGGAGGCCATGTCCGTGGCCGTGCTGCCGCTCGAGACCGGCTTCGAGGCGCCGGGGCTCGCCGTGATCGGCGAGCAGGACATCCTGGGCGACCGGCTGGTCCGCCGGACCCGTGCCGCGCGCGGCAGCGACGTCTTGACCGAGGTGTCGAGCCTCGCCGTCGGCGATCTCGTGGTGCATTCCGACCACGGCATCGGCCGCTTCGCCGGACTCGCCACCATCGAGGCGGCGGGCGAGCCGCATGATTGCCTCGAAGTGCATTACCAAGGCGGCGACAAGCTTTATCTGCCGGTCGAGAATATCGAGCTCTTGAGCCGCTACGGCTCCGACGAGGCGGGCGTCCAGCTCGACCGGCTCGGCGGCGTCGCCTGGCAGACGCGCAAAGCCCGCCTCAAGAAGCGCATCCGCGACATGGCCGAGAAGCTCATCAAGGTCGCGGCGCTGCGCGCGCTTCACCAGGCGCCGGTGCTTGAACCCGCCCGACGGGCTCTATGACGAGTTCTCCGCCCGCTTCCCTTATGAGGAGACCGAGGACCAGGAGACGAGCATCGGCGCCGTGCTCGACGATCTGGCGAGCGGCCGGCCGATGGACCGGCTGATCTGCGGCGATGTCGGCTTCGGCAAGACCGAGGTCGCGCTCCGCGCCAGCCTCATCGCCGTGCTTGCCGGCAAGCAGGTCGCCGTCGTGGTGCCGACCACGCTTGCTTGCCCGCCAGCACTTCCACACCTTCGCCGAGCGCTTCCGCGGCTTCCCGGTGAAGATCGCGCAGACCTCGCGCCTGGTCGGCGCCAAGGAGCGCGCCGAGGTCAAGAAGGGGCTGAAGAGCGGCGACATCAACATCGTCATCGGCACCCATGCTCTGCTCGCCAAGGGCATCGAGTTCGCCGATCTCGGCCTGCTCATCGTCGACGAGGAGCAGCATTTCGGCGTGGCCCACAAGGAGCGCCTGAAGCAGCTCCGCGAGGACGTGCATGTGCTGACCCTGACCGCGACGCCCATCCCGCGCACGCTTCAGCTTGCGCTTACCGGCGTGCGCGAGATGTCGCTGATCGCCACCCCGCCGGTCGACCGGCTCGCCGTGCGCACCTATGTGATGCCGTTCGACCCCGTCATCCTGCGCGAGGCGCTGCTCAGGGAGCGCTTCCGCGGCGGCCAGACCTTCTTCGTGGTGCCGCGCATCTCGGACCTCGACGATGCCGCCGCCTTCCTCGCCGAGCATGTGCCGGAGCTGAAAGTGGCGCGCGCCCACGGCCAGATGGCAAGCCGCGAGCTCGACTCAGGTGATGAACGCCTTCTACGACCGCCAATATGACGTGCTGCTCTCCACCTCGATCGTGGAGTCCGGCCTCGACATTCCCTCGGCCAACACGCTGATCGTGCATCGCGCCGATATGTTCGGGCTGGCCCAGCTCTATCAGCTGAGAGGCCGGGTGGGGCGCTCCAAGATCAGGGCTTATGCCTATTTCACCATCCCCGCCGAAGCGCGGCTCACGCCGTCCGCCGAGAAGCGGCTCAAGGTGCTGCAATCCCTCGACACGCTCGGCGCGGGCTTCGTGCTGGCAAGCCACGATCTCGACATCAGGGGCGCCGGCAATCTCTTGGGCGAGGAGCAGTCGGGCCATATCAGGGAAGTGGGCTTCGAGCTTTACCAGTCCATGCTGGAAGAGGCCGTGGCGGCGCTCAAGGGCGGCGAGGGCGCCGTGATCGAGGACCAATGGTCGCCGCGCATCAATCTCGGCACGGCGGTGCTCATCCCCGAGGAGTATGTGCCCGACCTGCAAGTGCGGCTTGGGCTCTATCGCCGGCTGTCAGGCGTCGAGAGCCATGACGCCATCGAGGCCTTCGCCGCCGAGCTGATCGACCGCTTCGGCCCGTTGCCGCAGGAGGTGCGCCATCTCCTCGATATCGTCGAGATCAAGGGGCTGTGCCGCCAGGCCGGCATCGAGCAGATCGATGCCGGGCCCAAGGGCGCGGTCATCGCCTTCCGCAACAAGAGCTTCGCCAACCCGGAAGGCCTCATCGACTTCATCCGCGAGCGCGGCAAGCAGGTGAAGCTCCAGCCCGACCACCGCCTGATCTACTACGCCAATTGGTCGACGCCCGAGGCGCGGCTCGCCGGCGCCCGCGATCTCTTGAAGCGCCTGGTCAAGATCGCCGCAGGCGGTGAAGCAGGCCGCTTAAGTGTCGTCATCCCGGCGAAAGCCGGGATCCAGGGCAACATGCACGGGGCTAGCGGTCTGGATACCGGCTTTCGCCGGTATGACGCGTGGGGCGAACACGAAGCGTAAATTAAACCTGCTGCAAAATTTGCTCGCGGAGCAGGCGGCCTTCGGCGTCGCGCGGGATCTGCTTCACCACGAGCAGCTTGTCGGGAAATTTGTAGGGCGCGACCTCGCGGGTCTGCAGATAGAGATGCAGCGCCTCGAGCGAGATCGGCTTCGCCCGGCCGCGGCACGATCGCCGCGAAGATGCGGTCGCCGACGATTGCGTCGGGCAGCACGAAACAGGCGGCGTCGAGGAAGCCGGGGAAGCTCCGATAAAGCTCGTCGAACTCGCATGCGGCAATCGACAGACCGCCGTGATGCAGAAGCTCCGGATCTCCCTTGAGCCGCAAGCGCATGCCGTGCGTGCCATCGACGGCTCCGCACAGACCCGTCCCGACAAAGCCGTCTTGGTCGAAGGCCAGCGGCCCGCCGGGGGTCCCATGCGGAACGACCGGCCCGCGCAACATGAGCTCGCTGTCTCCGTCGCGGCGCGCGCCAAGCTTCGTCTCCACGAACACCGCGTCGTCGCCGTCGTCTTCGAGGTGAATCTTCCCGAGCGGAAGCGAGGCGGGATTCGCTCTGCTCTCGCGTCTCAGCACCACGCTCGCGAGGTCGCCGAGCGGATAGAGATCGAACAGGAGGGGAGCCGCGCCATGGAACGGCGGCGGCGGCTCGGCTAGCCCGGGCATCGACCACACCGCGCCGAGCCGCCTCAGGCGGCACTCAGGGCTGCGCAGCACGCCATCCTTGGCAAGCTCGGCAAGGAACGGCGAGGGGAGCGCCGTCGCCGTCGCGCCCGTGGCGATAAGCTGCTCGACGAACGCTCGATAGTCGAAGGGATGATGCTGGGCGAGCGTGGCGCCGCTGATCAGCCACGGCATGAGGCCGAGCGAGAGCCCCGCGGGTCCCGTCAAAGGATAGGGGTTGAGGATCACGTCGCGGCTGTCGAGGCCGAGCGCCAGCACCGTCATGGCCCCTTGCGCCAGCAGCTCGTCCTCGGTCCGGATGAGCGGCACCAGCGGACTGCCGGCCCGCGCCGTGAAGGTGACCATGGCCGGGCCTTGGCGCACCGGCGCCTCGATACGGTGGTGCGAGACGCCGCGCCGTGCCTCGATTGCCTCATCGAGAGAGGCGACGCCGTCGGGAAGGTCGGGACCGAAGCCGAGCACGAAGCGCACCGAAAGATGGGTGGCGGCAATGGCGCAGAGCTTCTCCGCATGGTTCTCGCCGGCGAAGTGGGAGACGCCGATGAGGGCCTTGGGCCCGACGTCGTCGCAAACCTTGCCGATTTCGTGCCCCCGCCACAGCATCGGCAGCGCCGCGACCGTCAGGCCGGCGCGCCAGGCGGCGAGCAAGATCAGCGGGGACAGCGCGAGATTGGGAAGCTGTGCGGCGATGCGTGTCGCCGGGCAGAAGTCCAAGCTCGATGAAGAAAGAGGCGAGCGCATCGACGGCTTGATCGGCCTCGAGGTAGCTGAAGGATCGCGGATGCCCAAGACCGAGCGCCTGAAGATTGGGCGGATCGGAGAGCGCCGTGACGCCGGGCCTTTGGCTGGCGCGCCGCCTGAGCAGGCCGTCTGCCGTGAGCGGGCCGCTCGCCTCTTTCCTCTCACTGGCTTCGGCGGGGAGCGTGCTCATGGGTCCCTCAAGGCCTGCGCAGCGCCTTGGCCTTCAGCGGTGGCGCCGGGCGGCTCGAGCCACCACGTGTCGATCTGGTAGCCGTAAAGCGGAGTTGTCTCGGGCCGCTTCAGATCGCTCCAATGCGCGACCCACTGGCGCGGCAAATGGAACAGGGGAATGACGTAATCGCCCGAGAGCAGAACGCGATCGAGCGCGCGCGCGGCAGAGACGAAGCCCGTCCGGTCCCCGGCCCTGAGCAACGCCTCGATCATGGCGTCCACGCCAGCGCTTTTCACGCCCGGATAATTGAACGAGCCTTCCGTCACCGCGGCCTCGCTCCCCCAACGAAACGACTGCTCATTCCCCGGCGACAGCGACACCGGCCAGAAATACTGGATCATGTCGAAGTCGTAAGTCTGCTTGCGCCGCTGATATTGGGCCGAATCAACTTGACGGATTCGCGCCTCGATTCCTACCTGTTTCAAGGCCCGCGCATAGGTGAGCAACAGCCGCTCCTGGCCGCGGGTCGCGGCGAGAATCTCGAATTCGAAGGGCTCTCCCGTCGCCACCTTGATGAGCTTGCCGCCGGTCAGTCGATAGCCGGCCGCTTCCAGTAGCTGTAGCGCCTCGCGCCGTCCCTCGCGGTTCTCGCCGGTACCGTCGCTGACCGGAAAGGCGAAGCTCCCGTCCATGATGGCAGGCTTGACCTCGATCGGCGAAAGGCGCGAGCAGCGCGCGCTCGGCTCGGTCGGCGGGACGTCCATGCGACGACAGCTCGGAGCGCGCGAAATAGCTTTCCGTGCGCGCATACTGCCCGTGATAGAGGGTGCGGTTCACCCATTCGAAGTCGAACAGCGTGATCAGCGCTTTGCGCACGCGCGGATCGGCGAAGATCGGCCGCCGCGTATTGAAAACAAGCGCCGACATGCCCGCCGGCGTCTCGACCGGCAGCTCCTCCTTGACCACGCGCCCGTCGCGGATGGCGGGGAAGGTGTAGCCCTCCGTCCAGCGCGTCGGATCGTCCTCGTTGCGCAAGCGGACGAGGCCCGATTTGAACGCCTCGAACATGCTGCCCGCGTCGCGGTAATAGTCGAAGCGGATCTCATCGAAATTGTAGAGCCCGCGATTGACCGCAAGGTCGCGCCCCCAATAATCGGGATCGCGCTTGAACGAGATGCTCTTGCCGGGGTCCACCTTGGCGATGGTGTAGGGACCGCTGCCGATCTGGGGAATGAGGCTCGTCTTCTCGAATCGCTCGGGATCGATGAGATGGCGCGGCAAGCACCGGCATCAACCCGATGATGAGCGGCATCTCGCGGTCGCCTGCTCCATCGAAGGTGAATCTGACCTTGCGCTCGCCGGTCTTCTCCACTTTGGCGACCTTCTTGTAATAGGAGCGGTGATTGGGGCGGCCATGATCGCGCAACAGCGCGTGCGAGAAGATCACATCCTCCACCGTGATGGGCATGCCGTCGGAGAACTTCGCCTCGGGGCGCAGGGTGAACTCGACGAAGCTCCGGTCGGCAGGCGTCTCCACGCTCTCGGCAATGAGGCCATAAAGGGTGAAGGGCTCGTCATAGGCGCGTGCGAGCAGGCTCTCATAGATGTACTCGCGCACCCCCTCTGCCGCCGCGCCCTTGACGATCAAGGGATTGAGGCTGTCGAAGGAGCCTTGCACGGCGAAGACGACGCGTCCGCCCTTGGGAGCGTCGGGATTGGCGTAAGGAAAGTGGGTAAAGCCCTGGACCTCGAGAGGCTCCCCATGCATGGCGAGCCCGGCTTGCGGCTCCGCCAAGGCGCTGCCGGGAAGGAGCAGGAGGAGGCTCAAAAGGAGCGATGAAATAGGGGCTTTCAACGGGGAGCGCGCGTGGCTATAGATGCTTTCCGCATTGCAGCACGGAGTTAAGGGTAACATCGCCCACAATGCAATTGGCGCTATAATTGCGGGCGGTCAGGGAGGGGTTAGGGCCCGCGCGGAGTGGCCAAGAAAGTCCTGCGGTGCAAGGCTCTCAGCCACGTCTACGCCTCATTTCGGGTATTGACCCTATCGGCAAGGGACGCGGGGCATGGGGTCATCGAATTGACCTGAACCAGCCCGCGAAAAGAGGAAAGGTCGATGATGATCTGGTCCAGGGATCGTTGGAACTCGCTGAGCCGCGGCGCGGCTCGATGGATGCTGTGCGCAGGCGCTGGTGCGCTCGCCTTGGCGCTTGCCCTGCCTTTGGCGATCGCCCAAGAGGCGCCGCCGGCAGGTCAACTCCAGCCCAAATCCACACAGGCGCCGAAAGCGCCGGCCGCAGGCGCACCCGCCGGAGCGGCGGGGGCCCCGACGGCGGCCGCCGCCTGCCGGCTGGTACGTCAGACGACGCCTGGGTCAAGCTCTGCATGAAGAGCGAGCAGACCGCACAACAAGGAAATTTGCCTCATCAATCACGAGGGCCTCGAACCTAACACCGGCATGGTTCTGATCGCCGCCGCCGTGCGTAAGGTTGAGGGCGAGGACAAGCAGCAGCTTCTCATCAGGGTGCCGACGGCCTACGCGCTGGTGATACCTGCCGGCGTGCAGCTCAAGATCGATGAAGAACAGCCAATTCAGCTGCAATACGCGATCTGCTTCCCCACGAGCTGCCAGGTACAGCTCGAGCTGACGAAGGAATTGATGGACAGCATGCGCAAGGGCAAGCAGATGGTCGTGGCCGCCATGAACATCCAGCAGAAGACGATGGGCTTTCCCGTGCCCCTGAGCTGGCTTCGCCAAGGCGTATGACGGTGCGCCGGTTGACAGCGCCAAATACGAGGAGTCGCGGCGGCAGCTGATGGAGGTGTTCCGCAAGCGCCAGGCCGATCTCGCCGCCAAGGCGGCCGAGGCCGAGAAGAACAAACAGGCCGGGCAGCCCGGCGCCCCGCCGCCGGCCGACGGTCAGGTCCCGGCTAACGCCACCACGGCGCAGCAGAAGAAGCCCGCCGCACCGGCGACGCCATAGGCGCGCTGAAAACCTGAACTCTGGATTTGAAAGGCCGCTCCGGACTGTCCGGGGCGGCCTTTTGCATTATAGGGGCGGCAGGGCGCCTGCTCAGTGCTCTTGCAAGAAGCGGAAGCGGAAGATGCCGTTCTTCAAGTCCTCGAACAGCTCGGCCACCTGGGGATGGCGCAGCGGCTCGTCCGAGGGGTCGGGCACGAGATTCTGCTCCGACACATAGGCGACGTATTCGGTGTCGGCATTCTCGGCGAGCAGATGATAGAAGGGCTGATCCTTGTTGGGTCTGACCTCCTTGGGAATGGAGCGGTACCACTCCTCGGTATTGCTGAAGGTCGGGTCCACGTCGAAGATCACGCCGCGAAACGGATAGACCCGGTGGCGGACCACTTGGCCGATCTGGAATCTGGCGCTGCGGACGGTAGACATTACGATACCCTATCCCCGACTCTTTCTCACGATAAGAGCGAAGCTGGACGGTGCTGTCAACGGCAGTTGCGGGCGCGACTCATTCTCAAGCAATAAGGTGCTGGTTGCGGCGATTGCGCCCTACCACCAGCGCCGGTTGGACCACATGAATTGCTCCGGCGTCTCCCTGATCCAGGTCTCGAAATGGCGCTGGATGGCGGCCGTGATGGAGCGGATGTCCTCGGCCTGGTTGCTGGTGCGCGGGATCCTGAGCTCGTTGACATTGACGTCGAAACAGGCGCGGTTGCCGATCCTGATGCAGCGCCCGATCCAAATGCGGGCGCCGACCCGGCGCGCGATCATGGCGGCAATCGGCATGCTCTTGGCGGGATAGCCGAAGAACGGCACCTCGATTCCGTTCGCATCGTAGAGATCCGAGATGAAGCCGAGCCGGCCGCCCTGGCGCACATAATCCATGATCAGCCGCGCGGTCTTCTGCGTCTCGTCCTGGCCTGCGGCGCGGCCGCGGCCGAACAGGCCTCCGGGATAGAGTGTCCGGCGCTGGGCGCGGAGGTAGCGGTCGACGTAAGGATTTTTCACCTGCCGGTAGACGCCGGCCGGGCGCACGCCGGCCAAGGTCACCGGCCACATGCCCATTTCCCAATTGCCCATATGCATGGTGACGATCAGCGCCGGCCCCATCTTCTCCTTGTAGCGGCCGATCCAGTGCCCGTTGGTGACGTGCAGCCGCCCCGGGTCCTTGAGGATGCGATCGATATTCATGGTCTCGACCATGACGCGGCCGAGATTCTCCCACGCGGCGCGCGCGATGCGCTCCCGCTCCTCTGGAGTCTTGTCGGGAAAGGCGCGTGCGAGATTGGCAAGCGCGCGATTGTGCCGGCGGCGGTTAAGGGGAGCGATCAGGCGCCACGCCTTGGCCGAGATCGTGCCCGCCAGGTCGATCGGCGGCAGGCGGACAATGCCCGATCAGGAAGCGCAAACCCAGATATTCGAGCCGGTAGCGCAGGTCGCGCAGGAGCGGGATGTCAGAGCGTTGGGCCACTGGCGCGCTCCTTGTTGTTGGCTTGTCGAATGCGGGAGGCGCGTGAAGCGTCACGTCGTGGCAAATGCGGGACAGGGGCGTCAAGCCCGGAACAGGGCTCAGCCCGAGGCTGGCCGCATCAGGGTCGGCAGTTCGGTCGGAGGGGTGAGCCCGAGGCGCATGACGGCGCGGCGCAAAGGGGGCAGCGCCTTCAGTCCGTGCAGCACGATGCCGCGCGCCGCCTGCAACGGCGGTAGCGAGGTGAGCAGCGACCGGCTCAGGAGATCGACGCCGAGCGTCCGCGTCATGACGTCCAGCCGGCGGGCGCGCGCATAGGCGTCAAGCACGTCCTCGCCGCCGGGATCGCGCGCCTCGCGCAGCGCGTCGGCAACGCAATCGGCAAGCGCGGCGGCATCGCGAAAGCCGAGATTGAGCCCTTGCGCCCCGATCGGCGGCAGAATATGCGCGGCCTCGCCGAGCAGCACGGTGCGCTTGGCGGCGAGCCGATTGGCCGTGAGCCCGGCTACCGGGAACTCGGCGCGCGCGCCGACATCGGAAATCGCGCCGAGAAGGCCGCCAAGGCGCTCGGAGAGCGCATCGCCGAAGCCCTCCTCGTCGCGCTGCATCAGGCCCGTGATCTCGGGGAGGGGGCCGACCCAGATCAAGCTCGAGGCGTTAGGATCGGGGAGCGGCACGGTGGTGACCGATCCTTCCTCCTGGTGCAGCTCGGTCGAGACGTTCCCGTGCGGCAGCGTGTGGCGAAAGCTGGTGGCGATGGCGGCCTGATCGTAACGCCGCTCCGTCACCTCGATGCCGGCGCTGCTTCGGCAGATCGACCGCCTGCCATCGGCGCCGGCCACGAGGCGCGCGGACAGCTTCGCTCCTTCGCTCAAGGTCAGCACGGCCTTGCTCCCATCGAGGGCAATCCCAGAAACGCTCGCCGCGATGACCGCCGGCAAGACCGCTTGCGCCCGCGCGTAAAGCGCCTCGGCGAGGACGGTGTTGGCGATGTTGTAGCCGAAGGCGGGAAGCCCGAGCTCGCTGGCCTTGAACTCGATGTCGGGCGCGCGGAACAGGCTGCGCGAAGCGTCGATGATGCGGATGGCGGCGAGCGGCGCGGCGTGCGGCGAGAGCGCCGCCCACACGTTCAGCGCCTTCAACAAGTCGACCGAGCTCGTCAGCAGCGCCGCCGATCTGGTTTCCAATGACCGGGCGCTCGTCTTGGCCGGCGCCGGCCCGATCAGCGCGACGTCCGCCCCGACATGAGCGAGCGCCAGCGCCGCGGCAAGACCGGCGGGGCCGGCGCCGACCACGGCAACGTCACGCATATCGACCGCTTCGCTCATTTGCCGTCTCAGCCGGTACGAAAATATTTGACGAAATCATTGTCCGGAAACCTCAAGCGCTTCGCTATGTGGCGAAACGGTCGCGGGGCAAAAGCCCTTCTATTTCATCCACAACTAAAGAAGCGCGGACGCAATTGCTAATCTCGGCCGTCTGAATAGGGCGTAATCTCCTCCCAGAGACGGGGGCGAGCCATGATCGGGCGCGGGGGCCTGCGCTCCAGGCTGGCACATTTCGGAGCGGCGCCAATCGTTGCTGACGAGCAACAGTGCTCGGCCAAAAATCCCGCTGTCGCTTGTTTGTCACAACCGCGTCATTGCCCCGGAAATAAAACGGTAAAGCCACCCGAAAGGGAAGCTTGCGCCACTGACGCGCCTGACACCGGGGGAACACGTAGAATTTCCTTGTCGAACAACGAACTAGCAAACAGTCGTCGTTAACAAGTGGAGAGGGACATGATTGGGGGACCAAGCAAGATTAACCGCTATCTGCTCGCGGGTGCGGGCGCTATCGGGATTTTGGCTGCCGGCGTTCCAGCAGCCAATGCGCAGGATCTGAAGGCGATCCAGGCCCAGATCGACAGTATGCAGGCGACCATCAAGTCACTGCAGCAGCAGGTAGAGGACGCCAAGGCGCAGGCCTCCGCGGCCAAGGCGGCGGCGGCTGAAGCCGGCGCCAGCGATCTCGACCTCAAGGTCAAGTGGAAGGGCGCGCCGGAATTTTCCAGCGGCGACGGCAAGAAGTTCAAGTTCAAGGTCCGCGGCCGACTCGAGGTGGATTACAACAACGTCAATCAGGACACGCCGATCACCAGCTTTCCCGATGTCTCGGGCGACCGAGCTTCGTCGTGCCCGCCTCGGCGTCGAAGGCGTAATTTGGTACGACTGGAAATACGTTGTCGAAGTCGATTTCGCCAACGACGCGGTCAGAATGAAGGACGCCTATCTCCAATACCAGGGTTTCAAAATCGCCGACGAACCGCTGCTCTTGCGAATTGGCAATTTCAAGACCTTCAACACGTTCGAAGATGAAACCAGCGATCGCTTCGTGGATACCATGGAGCGTGCGTCGTTTATCAATGCCTGGGATATCGAGCGGCAGATCGGCTTCTGCCGCCATGTACTATTCCAAGCACTTTGGGTTGGCGGCGGGCATTTTCGGCGAGCGTTTTCCGTCGACTGCTGACGCTCCGCTCTTTCCCGGCTTCACCGGGGATGAGGATTTGACCTTCGCCGCGCGCGGATCTGTCGCGCCGATCAACCGCGAGGTCAACGGCGTCACCCAGGTGCTGCATTTCGGCGCGAGCGTCAGAACCCGCGAGGTTGGCGACGATCAGCCGTTCTTCCAGTACGGAAACAGTGCGCGCGGTGCTGATCTCCATCTGGCCAATGCCCCCGTCCTAACAGGTCGGATCGGCGACGAGGATACCTTCTGGGGTCTCGAGGCTGCCGGCCTTTGGGGGCCATTCTCCCTGCAAGGCGAGTATGCGCAGCTCGAGGTCGACTTGCCTGGCGGGAGCCTTCATTCGCTTCCAATCCGCCAGCGGCGGGCAAATTAAACACCACTGCCAACCCATTCCTTGGCATCCCCGACCCGACTTTCAGCGGCTGGTATGTCGAAGGAAGCTGGTTCTTCGGCGGACACAAGACCTACGAGGAAGACGGCAAGTGGGGGCGGCCGAAGATCAAAAACCCGATGTTCCACGGCAGCGGCGGCTGGGGTGCTTTGCAGCTCGTTGGGAAATACGACGTGCTCGACCATGAGCGACAGCGCATTCAACAACGCCGGGGGCTGCCGGACCACCCGACTTTACCCTGGTAGCGTACCGAATGCTGCTAACACTCAAAAAAATTCAAACAGCATTCCTCTGTGCGGCGAGATGCAGACCTGGATCGTCGGCGCGAGCTGGTGGATGACCGAATATATGCGGCTCATGTTCCAGTACTCTGAATCGGATCTCAGCGACTATCCGGTCTTCATTCCGCTAACCCCGAGCCTGCCGCCCGGAAAGAACAACGGCTTCGACGACGCCACGATCAGAGGCTTCGGCATGCGCATGCAAGTTGACTGGTAAGCGGAACTGACAGTCCCCTCCGCTCCCAGACCGCCGCCCCTTCATCGGGGCGGCGGTTTCTTCTTGTCGGCCTTCCGCCTCCGGCATCTTCAGGCCGCTTCCCGTGCAACCTGGAACGCCCCTCGAATCACCTGTTGCCCAGCAGCCACGCTTGGTCGCGGGGATAGAAATTTCTCCAAGCGTAGTAAGGCGTTAACCGCGCTCCATACAGGCTTGCTTTGCGTCACCCCTGGAGCCATCTTAAGGAGCGGAGATATCTCTATGCGTAGGCTTCTCGCCACTGCTGGACTGATGGCGGCGCTGTCTTTTGGCAGCGCGCCGGCGCTTGCCTTCCAGGAGACCGCTGCGCCGCCGCCCGCGGACATCCCGCAAGCCGCTCCGCCAGCAAACGCGCCCGCCCTCGAGCTCGGCTCTCCCGGTGCCGCTGCCAATCCGCAAGCCGACCGCAAGGGCGTGAATGTCTTCGGCTATAACCTCTTTCCCAAGCTCGATTTCGGGCTTGATGTGCTCTACGGCCAAGACCAGCAGCAATTGGAGCTGCAGGGTCCGACCACGCTCGAGGAGAATGGCGACGTCACCGTCCTCGGCAAGGTCAAGCGCCGCTTCTAGGCGAGCGGTCTTTCACGCCATTTGCGCCGCCTCCGAGGCACGGTCTTCAAGCCCGGCCTCACCCGCATGATCGCGCGCCTCGGCGCCGCCTCGGTGCATCTCTTGACCGCGAGCGGGGCGGTGCTTGCGCTCCTTGCCCTTCGCGCCGTGCATGACGGCGACTGGCAAATGATGTTCGTGTGGCTCGGCGCGGCGCTCATCGTCGACGCCGTCGACGGCCCGCTGGCACGCCTCCTCGCGGTCAAGACCGTCTTGCCGCGCTTCAGCGGCGAACGGCTCGACCTGATCGTCGACTACCTCACCTATGTGGCCGTACCTGCCTATGCCCTGACCGAGGCGCCGCTTTTGCCGGAAGCCGCGCGCCTGCCGGCGGCTGCCGCCATCCTCCTATCGAGCCTGTTCCACGTCGCCGATCTGCAACAGCAAGACGGAGGAGGGCTATTTCGTCGGCTTCCCGGCGATCTGGAACATCGTCTTGCTCTATTTGTTCGCGCTTGGCCTTTCGCCTGGCGTCTCGCTTGCCATCGTCGCCATCTTCGTCCTTGCTCACCTTCGTGCCGATCCTCGCGGTGCATCCCTTCCGCGTGGCGCGTCTTCGCCCGCTCACCTGCCTCGTGACCGCGCTGTGGGCCGGGAGCTGCCATCGCCGCCATTGCCAATCCCTTTCCTTCGCCGCTATGGGTGCAAGCGCTTCTGCTCTTGACCGCGGTCTATCTCGCCAGCGTCGGCCTCTACCGCTCGCTTGCCTGACCCAGCAGATGTTGCAGCCGTCTTGACCATGGACCGCGATTTCCGGCTAAGCTATTAGCTCAGGCGTCACACCACCGGCCGCTTCACATCCCACCCTGATCCGAACGCCAAACGCATGCCCCTCATCGACTGGCTGACCGACCCGCATATCTGGGCAAGCTTCATCACCTTGAGCGCGATGGAGATCGTGCTCGGCATCGACAATGTCGTGTTCATCTCCCTCTTGGTGTCGCGCCTGCCGCCCGAGAAGCGGCGGTCGGCGCGGCGCATCGGCCTGTCGCTGGCGCTGATCTTCCGCGTCATCATGCTGGGCGGCATCGCCTGGATCATTCACCTCACGACGCCGATCCTCAGTCTCGCGGGCTACGAATTCTCCTGGCGCGACCTCATCCTCATCGCCGGTGGGCTGTTTCTCCTGGTCAAGGGCACGCGCGAGATCCATCAAGACATCGAAGGCGAAGAGGAAGAGCAGGGCCCGAGCCCCGTCACCGATACCATGGTCTCGGCCATCCTCCAGATCGCGGTCATCGACCTCGTCTTCTCCATCGATTCCATCATCACCGCGGTGGGCATGGCTGAGCATGTCGAGGTGATGGTCGCTGCGGTGGCGGTTGCCATTCTCGTGATGTATTTCGCCTCGGAGCCCGTGGCCGCATTTCATCGAGCGCCATCCCACCACCAAGATGCTCGCGCTCGCCTTCTTGCTGCTGATCGGGGCCGCGCTCGTCGCCGACGGCATGCATTTCCACATCCCGCGCGGCTATATCTATTTCGCCATGGCGTTTGCCGCCGCGGTCGAGGTGGTTAATGTTCTGGCCTCACGCAACAGGCGGCGCGCGACGGCCAAGCGGCAATCCAAGAGCTGATACAGGCCGCGTCGGAAATCACCTTAACTTTGTCACGCAATTTGCTTGGCTTAGCCCAAGTTTGACCTAGTTTGCACGACGCTATCCCGGTCTCATGTGTCAGTTCAAAGACAAAAAGGGGAAGCGATGAAAATCGGAGCATTCGTTGTGGCCGTGGGGCTGGCGCTGCCGGCAACCGGGTCTCTTGCCGAGCCGACGACGCTGGCCGGCGATGAGTTGCGCCAGGCGATCAGCGGCAAGACCGTCTTTCTCAACATCTCGGGTTTCGAGCTGCCCATTCGCTACGCCGCCAATGGCCGCATGTCGGGGAAGATGAGCACCGTAGCCGCGAGCTTCTCGCGGGGCGACGGTGCCCAGGACCGCGGCAAATGGTGGGTCTCAGGCGACCAGCTCTGCCAGCAATGGACGAGCTGGATGGACGGAAAGTCATATTGCTACCGGCTGACCCGCGAGGGCTCGACCGTGCACTGGGCGCGCAACGACGGCCGCTCGGGCACCGCGCGGATCGGCGACTGAACCGGGCTGGTGGCCACGGCGCGTTAGGCAGCGACACGAATTTCCTCAATTGAAGAGCCGCCTCCGGGCGGCTCTTCGCTTTTTGCTGGAGCGGCGTGGGGCGCCATGACAGGGCGCGGCGAGCTCCACGCGGCGGCCGGCCGCGTTGCGCGAAAGTCACTGGTGCGAACTGAAAGCGAGTTTCGCCCGCCAAACGCTTGCCGGTAACGCGGCGTTTGCATTAGAGTGAGGCCTTCGTTGTGTTCCGCCTGTTGTTGCGTATTCTGTTTCCAGTAGCGTTCGTGTGAGTTGCGTTCGTAAATCGTTGCGTGCGTAGCGTTGTCTTCAAATTCCAACCATGTCGAAGCGTTGCGCCGCGGCCCTCGGTTGTGGAACCAGTGGCGCGCGCAAAATCCTTCCCTCACGCCAAACCTGATCGGCATCGCGCTCACCGTCGCCGAGCGGCAGATGGGGCCGATTAGCGGCGGACCGATCAATTTCTCCTTCGCCCGGCTGCGACACGCCTCGTTGCGCTTCGCCACGCTCACCGGGGCCAACCTCGAGATGGCAGATCTGTCCGATGCCGATCTCAGCGATGCGCGGCTCGACGGCGCCAATCTAAGCGGGGCGGATTTGAGCGAGGCGCTGCTCGATCGCGCCAATTTCGCCGGGGCCAAGTTTGGTGGGGTGAATCTGTCAGGCGCGAGCCTGCGTGGAGGCGCGCAATCTCACCCAAGGCCAGATCGACGAGGCCCTGGGCGATGCCTTGACGGCTCTTCCGCCGCATCTCACCCGGCCCGAAGGCTGGGGTGGCCCGGTTTCTCAGGTCATCAGCGATCATCAAGCGAGAAACGGGACTGCTTCTTCGAACGGACACAGTCGCGCCGACCAGGGGCGACACGGTGTCTTGGCTGGTGGGCGGCCCGCGGCGCCGAGCCAGCCGCCTTGCCGCAAGCGACGCCCGATCGCACCTGACCGGGCGCGCCTCGAACGCGGCCCCTAGATCGTCCTACTGGAAATCGATGCGGATCGTATACGACGCCGCGCCGGACGGCGGCGGCGGGTAGGGGGCCGCATTGCGCACGGTGGCAAGCGCCAGCTGATCGAGCCGCGTATTGCCGCTCGAGCGCCCGACCCTTAACCCGCGAAGCGCTCCGTTCTCGCCGATGGCGAAGACCACCGTCGTGCTGCCGCGTTGACCTGCCTTGGGCTTATGACGTGCGAGCGCCGACCACACCTTGCTGGCGTAAGCGCTCCCGCTCGGCCGAGCGGTCGGCGCCTTTGACAGCGCAATCGACGGCTTGTCGGCCGGCGCCAGCGCCATGGGCTTCCATGGGGCTGTGTCCCCGCGCGGCTGCGCTACCTCTTGCTGAGCCGCGGCTGGCTTCGTTTCCGCCGGCTCCGAGGGCGTCTCTGGCTGCGGCGCGGGAAGAGCCGCCACTTTTGGCGCGGGCGGTCCTTCTGCTGGCTTCCGTTTCGGCAGCGGTGGCGGCGGGGCCAGGACCGCTACAGCGGCCGGCGCCGGCTTCGTTGCGGCCAGCACAGCGGCCACCTCGACGGTTGCAGCGTCGCTTTTATCGCTGGCAACCGGAGCTGGAGGCGCCGGAGGCGCCGGCGGCAGAGCGGTCAACATTTCGGCGATTTGGTCCGTCGCGGCATCGCTCTTATCGCTCGCGATCACGCGTGGCGGCAAAGCCGTCATCATTTCTGCGATCTGGTCGGTCGCGGCGTCGCTCTTCTCGCTGACCATCGGTGCCGCCGGCTCGCTAAGCGCGACCTCCGCGCGCCGGTCGCAGGGCCTCGACGTGGCGGCTCGGCATCGCGTCGGCGCCAGACGCCCTCTGAGTCCGTGTCGACGGCATCGGGTTCAGCGGCATGCCGAGCGCGGCAAGCGCGTCATCGCCGTTCGGCGCCGTCGCTTCAGGCTCGACAAGCGGGCTTCGCTCTTCGTCCGGCTGTTTGCCGGTCGATGCGGTGTAAGTGCGGTCGGCGTCGTCCGGTTCGGCTGCCGGGGTGGTGTCGGCTTGGTCTGACGCGAGCGGCGCTCCGGGGAATTGAGCGTCAATGGCATCGTCCTCCGGCGTCGAGAGCCTCGCGGCGTCGGGCGTCGAAGGCTCGCTGCTCGATCTGCTGCGGCGGGCTCCAGGGCGCGGTGGAGGTCAGAAGGATGAGCGTGCCGCCGACCAAGACGGCGCTGGCGGCAACCGTACAAAATGATTGGAGGAATTGGTTCTCGAACACGGGGGTCCCCGGGGCTCGCTGTTCGAGCCTATTAGCACCTTGATAAGGTTAACGAATGGTTCATGCGGCCGGGGCGTGCGCCCGCGCCTGGGAGGCTCCGGGACCCCGAAATCCATTGGATTGGCTTGGAATCATCCTGGAGCGCTGTGGCAATTTCGCCACCAATTTCGCTTCGGAATGTGGTTCCAATGGAGGCTGTTCGTCAGTGTGTAATGCGTACCGCGTTCTAAGGGGGCTAGTATGCGTATGCGTTTGATCGCCGTCTTGGCGGTCCTCATGGCGTCTTTCACGCTCGGGGGCTGCTTCCACCACAATCAGACCGTGATGACCGAGCCGGAGGCCCTTCCGCCCCTCAAATAGGGCGGTAGAATGGAGCCTTGCCGCCGCTCGACGGTTTGCGCGCGGGACCAAGGGTTGAGCCGTGCGGCGAGGTCTGACGTCTCATTCGGCCGGGCGGGCGCCACTGAGCCGCGCAAGATGCGGGCTTGCGGCGTTCGCTGCTATTGCCGCGATCCTTCACGCGACCGCCGCCTTCGCCAACGATTCGACGGCAAGCCTCGATGCGGGTGGCCTCAAGCTCACCTTCAATCCCGACATCTCGATGGAGTCCGAGGATCTCTTCCTCAGCCGCGACGAGGTCCGCGTCGTCTACCGCTTCCACAACGCGAGCGATCACGACATCGCCACGCTCGTCGCTTTTCCGCTGCCGGTGATGATCATCGGCGAGGAGGGGAACTACGACGTCCAAGGTCGCGACCCCGTCAACGTCATGGATTTCGAAGTGACAGTGGACGGCAAGCAGGTCGAGCCCTCGGTCGAAATCAGGGCGACCCGCTTCGGCGTCGACGTCACCGATGTGCTGAAGCGCTACGGCGTCCCGCCGACCATGATCGCCTCCGGCGAGGGGGAGGGGAATGCCCTTAACGATCGTCTCGATGATCTGCCGCAAGAGGCAAAGGCGGAGCTCGAGCGCTATGGCGCGATCGACTGGAATACGAGTTTCGGCACCGGGAACAAGCCGCTCGCCAACGCCCATTGGGACACGCACATTGCCTATTATTGGTTCCAGACTTTTCCGGCCGGTCGCACCATCGAGGTGACCCATCGCTACAAGCCGGTGCCGCGGCAGTTTTTCTTCTCCAAGGAAGATCTTGCCGCGCCCGAGACCCGCAAGCTCTACTGCATCGACCAGGCCTTCACCAGCGCGGCGGAGAAGGTGCTGAAGCAATCCCCGCAGAACATTCTCTCAGGCACCGAGCTGAAATATGTGCTGACGACCGCAGGCAATTGGTTCGGCCCGATCAAGACGTTCCATCTCACCGTGGAAAAGCCCGCAGAGAACGCCCTCGTCTCCCTGTGCGCCACAGGCATCAAGCGCACCGGGCCCACGACCTTCACTCTGTCGGCTGAGGATTACGTGCCGGAGAGCGATCTGAATATTTTGTTCGTGCAGCCGATGCCGCAGGAGCCCTGAGGCTGGCTTCGGGAAAAAGGCGCCTCATGTGGTCCCCCTACGCCCAGGCCTCGGGGGACTGATCAAAAGTGTTTCCTGGCGAAAGATCGTCCTGATCCTGACTTCAGATACTTCTCGAATTTCTCCGCCTTCTTCCTGTCGGAGAAAGCAATATAGGTGACCAACTTCCAAGGAATGTATTTTGTTGGTGTGAATGGATTTCCCGGAATTGTGTTCGTCGAAGCGGCGCTTCAAATCGGTAGTCAGGCCAACATAAAACCGATCTGGGTCAGCTTCGCTCTGCAGCATATAAACATAATGCGTGTAGCCCGCCTTCACTTCGTTACGGCGAGGCATCCGCTTCTCTTACGCTACGGGTGATTGGGCAGGCCAATCACCCGTAGCGCAAGCGAAGGCGGATGGCGGATGGGGAGGGATTCGAACCCTCGAGACGCTTGCGCGTCTGCCGGTTTTCAAGACCGGTGCCTTCAACCACTCGGCCACCCATCCTGTGTCATGATTATGCAGCCAGCCTTTAGTCCGCAGACTGAAGCGTTACCGGGATTGCTCGCTCGTCACTTAGCGCATCGCGTAGGCGGCGCCTAGGCCCACAACGCGAAGCCTAGATCTGGTCGGGCGCGCTCCGCCGCAACCATCGCCGTCGCACCAATCGCGGCGCCGACCACGAACAGCGCGCCCAAGGTCGCGCCGATAATCCACACCGTATGCGCCGTAGCGGGATCGAGGTTCGCCGTGAACAAGGGATCTTTGGCGATGATCTCGCCGGCGATCCAGCCGAGCAGGGCGGCGCCGGCCCAGACGATGATGGGGAAGCGCTCCAGCAGGGCCATGACGAGGGCGGCGCCGGCCATGATCAGCGGGATGCTGACGGCCAGCCCAAACATCAGGAGTGCATAGTTGTGGGGCGCCTCGAATCTCTCGGCAACCGCGGCGATGGCGATGACATTGTCGAGGCTCATCACCACGTCGGCAATGGCAATGATCCTGACCGCGCGCCACAGATTGTCGACCGGCTCGACCTCGCCGTTCTTGCCGTTCTCCTCGGGCCCGAGCAGCTTGACGGCGATCCACAGCAGGAGCACGCCGCCGACGAGCTTGAGGTAGGCCACTTTCATCAGCGTCGTCACCAGGCCGGCGAACACGACGCGCAAGCTGATGGCGACCAGCGTTCCCAGAACGATGCCCCAAACGCGCTGCCGGGAAGGCAGCTTGCGGCAGGCAAGGGCAATGACGACGGCGTTGTCGCCCGACAACAGAATATCGATCCAGATGATCTGTAAGACGGCGAGCCAGAAGCCGGGTTGCTCCACGATCATGCTGCTGTCCGCCCCCCTCGTCCCCACGCGGAAGTCCGCCGGTCGCGGCCGCTAGGCCGCATACCTTTTGCCGCCAAAAGAGGCAAGGGCAAGACGGGATATATGCGTTTTGGAACAAGATGGAAGATAGGCAGGGACAGTTTGATGCCCCGTGGCGATGCTCAAGTCTTCGCCAGCTTTTTCCGTCCACGACAAGTCGTCGCCGATGGCTTATGCTCGATTTCGTCTATCCAGACGAATCGGGCCTCCCGGCCCATCTCACGGGGAAGAAACGATGACCATTGATCCAGTCCTGATCAATCCACTGATCGCCTTGATCGCCGGAATTCTCATTCTGCTCATGCCGCGCCTGCTCAATTATGTGGTGGCGATCTATCTGATCGCGATCGGCATCATCGGTCTTGCGCACCACTTCCAGTAGTACCGGGCCCCGCACGATAGAGTCCCATCTTGCAATGTGATAGTTTGAAAGGGGCAAGAGCGACCTGGAACCGCTTCTGCCGATGGCCTATAGTTTGCATATTCACGCCCAGACCTGGTGAGAGACCGCCCGCGCGAAGCGGAACCGATTCCTCCAGGCATTAGGGCGAAGGGGCCTCGGGCTGGTTTCCGCCCACCGCGACAACATCATTGCGTTTCGCTCTAGCGGAGCGCTGCGGCAAGGCAGGGTATCGTGGGTTTGGACAGAGCAGGCGACCACGCTAAGTTGCGCCGCGTCGAGAAGGATGAGAATTCCATGTCGGAATTCCGGCCGAGACTGCCGCTGCTCTGCTTTGTCGCGTTGCTGGCGCTCGTCGGCGCGTTCGGCGTACGCGCGGGTTTCACCACCGAACCAGGCTTGCGTGCCGCGCAAGCCTGGCTCGTCTCGCCGCTGCCGGGCACAGGTGCGGTGAAGGTCGCCGACAAGTCCGGACTGCACACGGCCGGATATGTGTGGTCGGCGACGCGCATCGAATCCGGCATACGTCTCCGCGGCTCAATACCGACCGATGAGGATCGCCGCACCGTGCTCGGCATGGTCAAGGCGCACTTTCCCGATCTCGAGGTCGAGGACCGGCTCAAGATCAAGGCGGGCGCGCCGCCCCAGGACCAATGGCTCGGTGCGGTAAGCTTCGGGCTCAAGCAGCTGTCGCACCTCAAGCGCGGTTCGGCGCGGCTTCTCGATGTCGCGCTCAAGGTGGACGGCGAAGCGCGCAGCGCCGCCGACTATATTGAAGTGAAGAAGGCGCTTGCCGGACCGTTGCCGACCGGCCTCACCATCGCCGGCGAGAGCATCAGGCCCCCGGTCGTCGATCCCTTTGTCTTCGTCGCCGATCTCGGCGCCAATGCGCTGAGCCTGTCGGGCAGCGTGCCGAGCGAAGACGCGCGCAAGCAGGTGCGAGAGCTGTCACGGCAATTGTTCCGCCGTCCGGGGCTCGACGATCGGCTCGAGCTTGCCTCTGGCGCGCCCAAGAACTGGGATGAGGCGGTTGCCGCGGCGTTGCGCGCGCTGAGCCGGCTCGAGTCGGGGAAGATCGCCCTATCAGGGCTTGCCGTGACGATCGAGGGCGTGGCACCCGACAAGGGCACCGCGGTCGCGGTATCCTACCAGCTGAGGCGCGATTTGCCGGCGCTGTTCTCCACCTCTGAGAGCATTAGCTGGAAAGAGGCGGCGGCGGCGCAGGATATCGCCGCGCGGGTGATCCCCCGCATCAAGGAAATGGCCCGCACCGAGGGCCAACTGCCGGGAGGCAGTCTGCCGGAGTTGCTCCCCCTGCTCGACGGCGAATAAGCCAGGCCCCGCGCCAAGATGCGACGGGGCTCAGCAGCAAAGCCTGAAGCCCGGGCCGCTTCCTGCGTGCGTCAATCGTTGGCGGCGAAGAAGGCGCCGATGGCCTCCAGCGTCTCCGGCTCCTTGAGCACGGGGGCATGCCCCTGATCGGGCACCGTCATGGTGCGGAGATTGGGGTGACGCTCGACCATGGCCTCGAGCGTCTCCTCGCTCAACACGTCGGAATTGGCGCCTCTCACCACGCAGGACCGGGAACTGCCCAAGAGCGATGAACTGCGCCCACAGGTCCGGCACCGGGCGGCTCAAATCGATGGTGCCGAGCGCGCGGGCGAGCTTCCGGTCATAAGCCCGCGCCGGGCGCCCCTTGTGCTCGTCGAATACGTCCTTGGCAATCTCCTCCCACTGGGCATCGCTGAAGGCGGGGAACGCGCGCTCGTTCATCTCGCGCAGGATCATGACGGCGTCGGGCCAGGTCTTCGGCACCGGCATGCGCCCGACATAGCCGATGATGCGCGCTAGCCCGCGCGTCTCGATCACCGGACCGATATCGTTGAGGACGACGGGGCCCATCGCCGTAGGCCTGAGCGCCGCCATCAGCATGGCGATGATTCCGCCCCGGGAGGTGCCGACGACGCCGACCTTATGCAGCCCGCGCACGGTCAGGAAATCGAGCGTGTCGAGGAGCTCGATGAAGGGCGCTGTAGTTGCGCCAGTGGCGGTCGTATTGCGAGCGGCCGCGCCCCCGATAGTCGAAGCAATAGACGTTGCGCGGCTTTTCCGGATGCTTGGAAAGATAGGTCGCAAGCGTATTGAAGTCGCGGGCATTCCGGGTGAGCCCAGGAAGGCAGATGACGCTGCGGAACTTCTCGTCCGGCGCCGGGTAGTGGCGGACATAGAGCCTAAGGTCGTCGAACGACGCATAGTAGATGTCTCGCCACAGCTCGCCATCAAGCTCGGGCATGTTCCGCTGTCAACCTTGGGAGCGTGTCTGGACCGATTGGCGCCGCGCGTTGCCCCGCGCCTCTTCTTCAGTGTTCAGCAAAGCGGCTGATGGGGCAAGCCTTACAAGCGCCGAAGGGACGCGGCGGCAGGCCTCACTCGGATTTCGCCTGCACCTTGAGGACCGCTTCAGCGCGGGGAATCCTTCGGCCGCGATTGAGGTCCTGGACGAGCTGCAGCGCCTGCTTGGGCCCCGCCAGCCGCGAGCGGTAAAGCTGCAGCGTCTCCATGATCTTCACCACGTATTGCCTGGTCTCGGTGAAGGGGATGCGCTCGATCCAGTCGATGGGATCGACCTGCGGATCGCGCGGGTCGCCGAAGGCCTTGATCCATTCGGCGACGCGGCCTCCGCCCGCATTATAGGCGGCAAGCGACAGGAAATAGGAGCCGTTGTAGCTGTCGATGAGATCGCGCAGATGCGCCTCGCCGAGCTGGGTATTGTAGGCAGCGTTGGTAAGCTGCGCCGCCGAGAACTGCACCTTGTAGGCCTTGGCTACGGCCTTGGCAGTTGCCGGCATCAACTGCATCAGACCGCTCGCTCCGACCGGGCTCTTGGCGGCGGCGTTGAATTCGCTCTCTTGCCGCGACAAGGCATGCACCAGCGCCGGGTCGACGCGGTCGGTCAGGAGGCTTCTGAATTCCGGCATCACCCCGATGGGCAGCGCATAGTCCCCGACCGGGAGATCGCGATTGAAGGCGATTTTCGCCAGCCTGAGCGCAACCTGCGGATTGCCTGTGATCTTGGCGAGCTCGACGAGCAGGATGACCTCGGTCGGGTTGGTGAGCTTGCGGGAAAGCGCCAGCAAGAATTGCGGTGTGGCGCCGTCAAATCCCGTCGCGCGCGCAACCCCGATGGCGCGCACGGCATCCCGGGAGAGGAAGCTCTGAATGTCGGCTTCCGTCGGCAGCGGCGTTGAGGTGACCTCGAGATGGGCGGGCCTGGCGTCAAGCGCCTGGCGCCCGAGCTGACCATAGAAATATTGCGGGATACTTGGCGGCGCCGTGGAAGTGAATCTTGGCTGAGGCGCGGTCGCCGAGGACCAGCGCGGTGCGGCCGAGCCAATATTCTCCAAGCGCTATGCTCTTCGAGCTCGTGGCGGCTCCGCGCAGCGAAACGAAATGGCGCAAGGCGGTGTGCGGGTCCGAGAGAAAGCGCAGCGCGATCCAGCCGGCAAGAAATTCGGCCTCGATATAGCCATCGCCCGAGACGAGGCCGTGCTTGGCGGCGATGTCGTAGGCGACGCGGGGGCTTCCATCATTGAGCGCGCCCCGGCAGTTGATACGCCGCTCGGTCCACCAGTTGTTGAGGTCGAGCAAGACGTTGGGCTCGCTCGGCGCATCGAGCAGCATCTTCCAGGCTTCTTCCCTGCGGTCCTTGTTCTTGGTGCGCCGCAGCCACTGAATGCGATTGAAGCGCAAGCCGACATCGGCTTGGACCGCGCCTGCCGGCAAGGCATCGAGAAGCTTGCCGGCGTTGCCGCCGCGCTTGACCACGGCGATGCGCGCCGCAACCTTCTTCTGCTCATCGGCGGAGAGCAGCTTGGAGACGCGAAGCGCCGCCTCCGTCGCTCCCTTCTCGTCGGGATAAAGCAGCCTGTCGATCCGCGCCCGGTGATGCTCGACCGTGAGCATGCTGCCGTAGCGGTCGAGGATTTTCTTCTCGACGGCCGCATTGAGCTGATGGTCGCGCCAAGCCGACACGACGAGATCGCGGGCGCCTGCCTCATTGCCGTCCTTGCGATAGACGCCGGCGAGCGCCGCCTTGCCTGCCCCGGTTTGCGGGGCCGAGGTGCTGAAAAAGGCCTTGACCTCTTCGGGGCTGGCATCGGTGAGGAAAAGCGCGGTCTCCGCCTTCTCGCGCAGCTCGTCCTGCGCCGGCCAATCGGGATGGGAGAGCCGGAATTGCTCGATGGCCGTCGGCGTCTCCGGTCGCCGGGCTGTTTCGATATTTGTACCAGAGGGCGAAATCCCGGGCCGCGGGATCCTTGATTCTCGCCGCCGCCGCCGCGCCCGAGCGGATCACTTCCCTGACATTGGCCTCGTCCCCGGCGCTGAGGTCGTAGGACAGGATCGGCTTCAAGATCGAAGCGTAGTCCATCGCTGGCGGCGGCGCCGCGATGGCCGGCGCGAGCGTGCCCTTCATGGCGAATGGCATCGTCCCGGCACGATTGGGATTGGGGTCCGGCACAGGCATATCGGTGACGACCTGCGGTGCAGGTGATGGCGGTACCGGCAACGAGGGCGGCGCAAGGAGCGAAGGCGCCTTCGGGTTGCGGTCGGGGAGGGCGACGGTCGAGACTGCTGCCGCGATATCGGATGCGGGCGTCACCGTCGGCGTAACCGGAGAGGGCGTCATCGGCACCGACGTGGTCATCGGGTTGCGGTCGGGGAGGGGAAGGCTCTCCGCCTCCGCCACCACCGGGCTCGGGTCGGGAAGGGGGATAGTCCCTGTCAGCGTGGTGGTGTCTGATGCCGTCTCAGGCGCAGGTGCGGCCTCAGATGAGGCCTCCGGCGCAGACGAAACCTCTTGTGCCGGCCCGGCGTCTTGTGCCGGCGCAGCCTCCGCGACTGGAGCCGCCGGCGCCGCCGGCCGGTGCGGATTGCGGTCCGGCAGCGGCACAAGCGAAGACTGCGCCACGGCGACCGCCGGGGCGAGACACGCAACACGAGACAAGCAATAGTAAGATGCGCGCGCGAATGCGTTTCATCTCGTCGATCGGTTTCCGGTTACGACCCTGCGTTTAGCAGTCAGGACGTCCCCCGAGCCGGGGAGCCGCGACGATGACGGCACTGTAGTGATTATGTGCCGGATTTGAACAATGTCTGAAAGAATCCGGCAGAAAAATGACTGCCACAGCCCTCAGAGCATTACAACTATTCTGAGAGAATCCGCATAAGCCTCTGGGGAGTATACCCTTTACCTGACGGTGGATCGCCGCGCAGTGTGCCAGTATAGGCTCTGTCAAGCGGTCATTCCCGAGGGTGTCCAGCGGCTTGCCGCCTCAATCCTCAGACCCTATTGTCCGCCGTCCTTTCCGTGCCCGTTTACCAAGCGCGACGACCTCAGGAGCGACCCCCGTGCCAATGCCGCCGTTTCAAGGCTCGATCACGGCCCTGATCACGCCCTTCAAGGACGGCAAGGTCGACGCGCGCGCGTTCCAGAAGCTTGTCGAGTGGCAGATCGACCAAGGCACCCACGGCCTCGTGCCCTGCGGGACGACCGGGGAATCGCCGACGCTCACCCATGACGAGCACAGGCGCGTCGTCGAGCTTTGCATCGAGGCGGCAGCGGGCCGCGTGCCGGTCATCGCCGGAACCGGATCGAACTCGACCGCCGAGGCGGTCGAGCTCACCCGTCATGCCAAAGCGGCCGGCGCCGACGGCGTGCTCGTGGTGACGCCCTACTACAACAAGCCGACCCAGGAAGGGCTCTATCTCCACTACAAGGCGATCAACGACTGCACCGACATTCCGATCCTCATCTACAACATCCCGGGACGGAGCGTCGTCGACATGTCGGTCGATACCATGGCGCGGCTGTTCAAGCTCAAGAACATCGTGGGGGTGAAGGACGCGACCGCGAACATGGCGCGGGTGAGCCAGCAGCGCGCGGCGCTCGGCAAGGAGTTCGTGCAGCTCTCCGGCGAAGACGCGACCGCGCTCGGCTTCATGGCCCATGGCGGCCAGGGCTGCATCTCCGTCACCGCCAATATCGCGCCGGCGCTCTGCTCCGAGTTTCAGCTTGCCTGCCTCGCCGGCAATTTCAGGCTTGCGCTTCAGCTTCAGGACCGGCTGATGCCGCTGCACGATGCGCTGTTCGTCGAGTCGAATCCCGGTCCGGTGAAATATGCCGCGAGCAAGCTCGGACTGTGCAACGAAGAGACGCGGCTTCCGCTCGCGCCTCTCACGTCTGCTTCGCGGAAGAAGGTGGACGAGGCGCTTTCTGCGGTCGGCCTCGTTCTCGTCTAACTCCGATAAGGTGACGTCATGGCGCCGAAGCGCGAGAGCGGCAAGCTCGTCGCCGAGAACCGGAAGGCGCGCTTCAACTACGACATCGAGGAGAAGCTCGAGGCGGGCATCGCGCTCTGGGCTCCGAGGTGAAGTCGCTCCGCACCGGCAAAGCCAATATCGCGGACTCCTATGCCGCGAGCGAGGGCGGCGAGCTTTATCTGATCAACGCCCATATCGCCGAATACACCCAGGCCGGCCGCAGCGGTCATGCTCCGACGCGGCGCCGCAAGCTGCTTGTTGCACCGGAAAGAGATTGGGCGTCTCGCCGGCGCCATTCAGCGGGAGGGCATGACGGTCGTTCCGCTCAAGCTCTATTTCAATGCGCGCGGCATCGCCAAGGTGGAGCTTGGCCTGGCCAAGGGCAAGAAGCTGCATGACAAGCGCGAGACCGAGAAGAAGCGCGATTGGGAGCGCCAGAAAGGCCGCCTCATGCGCGACAAGGGCTGAAGGTGCCGGACCGCGACGGCTTTCCTCGACCGATCGATGACGCTGCCGCGCATCTTGAGCCGGGTATGGTGCTGCCGGCCCGAACGCTGCCGGCCACTGACGGTACGGGGATCGACCTCGCGGCGCTTCAGGGACGAAGCGTCGTCATCGTCTATCCGTGGACCGGGCGGCCGGACCAGGCCAATCCGCCCGATTGGGACGTAATCCCCGGCGCTCACGGCTCCACGCCCGAGCTGGAAGGCTTTCGCGACCGTCATGCGGACTTCTCACGGCTCGGCGTGCGGCTCTTCGGCCTGAGCCGTCAGACCACGGAGTATCAGCGGGAGCTGGCGGCCCGCCTTGCGCTCCCGTTTCCCATCCTGAGCGATGCCGAAGGACGCTTCGCCGCCGCGCTCCGTCTGCCCAGCTTCGCCACCGGCGGCGAGACCTATCTCAAGCGTCTGACGCTCGTGATCGAGGACGGACGCATCGAGACGGTCTTCTATCCCGTCCCGACGCCGGCGCGTCACGCGGCCGAGGTGCTGCTGTGGATCGCAGCGCAAACCTCTCCCCAGCGGGGAGAGGTCGGCCGCAACGCGGCCGGGTGAGGGGGAGCTGACGGTACAAATTCTGACAGTCTAATTCCCTCACCCTTCCCGCCATGCGACTTGCGCAAGAGCTTCGCTCGCGCAAGATCGAGGCGGAAAGCCCTCTCCCCACCGGGGAGAGGAGATCAGAGCAACTCGTCCTCGGCATCCTCGACCGAGTAGCCGAGCCGGTCGAGCGCTTCCTCGAGATAATCGGGAAGGAGAGGCATGCCGAGAAGATAGTCCTCGGTGCGATTGGTGCGCTCGGCGCGGGCGGTGGAAAGCGCCTCATCGAGCTCCTCGGGCGAAAACGAGCCTCTGCCGATCCAGGCCAAGGCCACGAGGCTCGCCTGCTCGTCCTCGTTGAGATCGCGGATGAAGCCCTTGATCTCGTCTTGCGTCGCATCGTCGGAGAACGATTCAAGGATCAACTCGGCGTCATGGTCGGTCGTGGCGCCGTCGTCCCAGGCCGCCACCTTGGCCGCGATTTCGCGCGCCTTGACGATCACAAAGCCGACCTTCTCCGGCGAGATCTCCAACCCCGCCATGGGGCCCATCCTCGTTAGCCAATGACCGCCCGCCTCAAAGCATGCCCGACTTGGCGGGCGGCGGCAAGGCGGCTCGACCTTGCGTCTCAGGGCCTGTGCAAACTTGCCGCGGCCTCGGCAACGACCTTCTCGAACATGGCGGTGGTCAGCCGCCCGGTATTGGTGTTCTGGCGGGAGCAATGATAGCTGTCGAACAGGACGAGCCCGCCGGGAAGCGCGTGCCGGGCGCCGTGGGCAGAAGGGAAAATCGCGCTTCTTCAACTGAAGCGCATCCAGGATGGCATCATGGGCGATGCGGCCGATCGCCAGAAGCGAGGCGAGATTGGGCAGGGCGGCGATGCGGCCGATCAGGAATTGGCGGCAGCGCGCGATCTCCTCCGGCTTCGGCTTGTTCTGCGGCGGCACGCAGCGCACCGCATTCGAGATCATGCAGTCGACCAGCTCAAGCTCATCGGGCGCGGCGGGATCGTGACGCCCGCGGGCCAGCCCCGCTTTTAGAAGCGTGCGGTAGAGAAGCTCGCCGGCATAGTCGCCGAGAAAGGGGCGCCCCGTGCGGTTGGCGCCCTTCAAGCCGGGCGCGAGCCCGACGATGAGGAGCCGCGCCGTGCCGGGACCGAAAGACGGGACCGCCCCGTTGAACCAGTCGGGATGCGCGCGCCTGTTCTCCTGGCGGAAGGCGACGAGGCGCGGGCATAGCGGACAGTCCTTGGCAGGCTCGGGCCGATCGGAAGTGTTCGCGGCAAGGAGCGCCATGGGTCTGGTCTCACGCCTCCGTAAGCACTGTAACAGTTACAGCGGGAGGCCGGATCAGGTCTCGATCAAATCCTCGGGCTCGAACTCGTCGAGCGGCCCGGGTTCAGGGCGCCGCCGCTGCTCCCGCTGCGCCCGCTCGGCAGGATCACGGCCGATCTCCTCGTGGAGATTCGCCAGATCGATGAACTGATCCGCTTGGCGGCGAAGCTCGTCGGCGACCATGGGCGGATTGGTGGTGAGCGTCGAGACGACGCTGACCCGCTTGCCCTTGTGCTGAAGCGCCTCGACCAGCGAGCGAAAATCGCCGTCGCCGGAGAACAGCACGAGATGGTCGAGATGGTCGGCGAGCTCCATGGCGTCGACGGCAAGCTCGATGTCCATGTTGCCCTTGATCTTCCGCCGCCCGGCCGCGTCGATGAACTCCTTGGTCGGCTTGGTCACCATGGTGTAGCCGTTATAGTCGAGCCAATCGATCAATGGCCTGATCGAGGAGTACTCCTGCTCCTCGGCAAGCGCCGTATAATAGAGGGCTCTGACGAGTTGACCTTTGCTGCGGAACAGCGCGAGCAGCCGTTTGTAGTCGATGTCGAAGGCGAGCGATTTGGCGGTGGCGTAGAGATTGGCGCCGTCGATGAAGAGAGCGATGCGCTCGGTCGGATAGAAATTCATTTGAGCTCCGTTCACTGCAATATGCCTTGATTGAGAGAGAGCAGCCTCTCGGCAATAAGAGACTAGAAGACTGCATGGACAACATAGGTGTGACAGCGTGACTCCGCAATTGCTGGCGCGTGGCAAGGTCCTGGTAGGTCTTGGTGCAAATTGTCCCGGGCCCTGGGGGACATCTGCAGGACACGATTGCACAAGCTTTAGGCGAAATTGAGCGAGTCAATATTGCCGTCACTGCGGTTTCTCCGCTTTACGAGACGGCGGCGGTCGGCAGCGCCCGCCAGCCACCTTATGTGAACGCCGTCGCGCTGCTCGACACGAGCCTGCCTCCGGAAGCGCTGCTCAGAGTGTTGAAGGCGATCGAGCGAAAATCGGGGAGGCGCGGCGGCAGACCCTGGGGGCCGCGCACCCTCGATATCGATATCGTCGATTATGGCGGCCTGGTCAGGCATTGGCGCGGGGGACGCCCCTCCTTCAGGAAGGCCGGGACGCGACCTCTCATCCTGCCGCATCCGCTCGCCCATGAACGGCCCTTTGTGCTGAAGCCGCTCCTCGATATTGCGCCTCATTGGCGCCATCCGGCGCTGAAGCAAAGCGGCCGCAACCTCTGGCACAGAGTTTCAGACCATGGACAAGGCCGCGTGCTGAAACGGCTCCCGAGCCTGCGCTAGGCAGGAAACTGCCGGCGGAAGACCGTCTTGATCTCCGCGAGTCGCTGCGCCAGACGCTCCGCTTCCTCGGCCTGCCCAAGGCGGTGGGCAAGGCCGATCGCGTCATGCAGGAATTCCTTGGCGTCGCTATAGCGCGCGGCGAGATCCGAGCCGGGTCGAGCCTCGTACATGGCGCTATAGGCTTGCTCGGCTTGGGCCTCGAGCCAGCGCAGCCTTTCCATCGTGCCGTCCGGCGGTGCCTCACCCATGGCCGATGTTAGCCCAACCCTCTGGGGTGGGGGAGCGCTCGCGAGGCCAGCTTTACCTTGCCTCGCTAGGGCGAAGTGCCTAAATAGAGGCCAAATCCGGCCTCCTCTACACAAGGATCACCTGATGGCTCGCGTTACCGTCGAGGACTGCATCGACAAGATTCCCAATCGCTTCGAGCTCGTGCTCTTGGCCAGTCACCGCGCCCGCAGCATCTCGGCCGGCGCCCAGATTGCCGTGCAACGCGACAACGACAAGAATCCGGTAGTGGCGCTCCGCGAGATCGCCGACAAGAAAATCGCCTCCGACGACCTTAGGGAAGACTTCATCCACTCCATGCAGAAATATGTCGAGGTGGATGAGCCCGAGGCCGAAGCCGTGCCCATGCTCTCGACCGACACCAGAATGCCGGTGATCGGCCAGGACGATCAGGCAACCGATTCCTCGGTCGACAAGATGACCGAGGAGGAGCTGTTGCGCAGGATGGCGAGCCAGGCGCCTTCGGATGGCTCCAATGCGGGACCCCGCTCACGCTGACTCTAGCTGCCGCCGCAGCACGGCGCGCTACCGGTCTGCCTTACTTGGCCGCCTCATCTCCGTCATTCCGGCTTACGCCCGGTATGACACGGCGCGGAGGCTGGCGCGCCATGACCCGCCAATATGAGCTGGTGGAGCGGGTGCTGAGCTATCAGCCGAGCGCCGACGAGGCGCTGCTCAACCGCGCCTATGTCTACGCCATGAAGGCCCATGGCAATCAGAAGCGGGCCTCGGGCGCGCCCTTCTTCTCCCATCCGCTCGAGGTCGCGGCCATCCTTGCCGAGATGCGGCTCGACGACGCGACCATCGCCACCGCGCTGCTGCACGACATCATCGAGGACACCGACACCACGCGCGGCGAGATCGACGCCCTGTTCGGCCGCGAGATCGGCACGCTGGTCGACGGCCTCACCAAGATCAAGAAGCTCGACCTCGTCACCAAGAAGGCCGAGCAGGCGGAGAACTTCCGCAAGCTCCTGCTCGCCATTTCGAGCGACATCCGCGTGCTTCTCGTCAAGCTCGCCGACCGCCTGCACAACATGCGCACGCTCGGGCACATGAAGCCGGCCAAGCGCAAGATCATCGCCGAGGAGACCATGGACATCTATGCGCCCCTTGCCGGGCGCATGGGCATGCAATGGCTGCGCGAGGAGCTCGAGGATCATGCCTTCAAATCGCTCAACCCCGAGGCCTACTCCGCCGTGGTCGAGCGGCTCAAGATCTTGCGCGAGCGCAATCAAGGTCTGATCGACGAGATCGAGGCGGCTGTGACCACCAAGCTCGAAGAGGCCGACGTCGCCGGCATCGTGGCCGGGCGGGAGAAGAAGCCTTACGCCATCTGGAGCAAGATGGAGCGGAAGCAGATCTCGCTCGAGCAGCTGTCCGACATCTATGCCTTCCGCATCGTCGTGCCGCAGGTCGAGGATTGCTACCGCGCGCTGTCCGTCGTGCATACCACCTGGCATGCCGTGCCCGGCCGCTTCAAGGACTACGTCTCGAACCCCAAGCAGAACGACTACCAGTCGATCCACACCACGATCGTCGGCCCGCGCCACCAGCGGGTCGAGCTGCAAATCCGCACCGAGCGGATGCACTCCGTCGCCGAATATGGCGTGGCGGCGCACGCCCTGTACAAGGACGCCAACGGCTCGCACGCGCCCAAGGGCGTGGTGCCCTCGCAGGACTAGCAACGCCTATCGCTGGCTCCGCCATCTCGTCGGCATGCTGCTCGACGGCGACAACCCCGAGGAGTTCCTCGAGCACACCAAGCTCGAGCTGTTCCAGGACCAGGTGTTCTGCTTCACGCCCAAGGGGCGCCTGATCGCGCTTCCCCGCGGCGCGAACCCCATCGACTTCGCCTATGCGGTGCACACCGACATCGGCAACACCTGCGTCGGCGCCAAGATCAACGGGCGCCCCATGCCGCTCGTCACCGAGCTCAGGAACGGCGACGAGGTCGAGATCGTCTGCTCGAAGGCCCAGCTCCCGCCGTCGGCCTGGCAGAGCCTCGCCGTCACCGGCAAGGCGCGCTCGGCCATCAGGCGCGCGACCCGCGACGCCGTGCGCGCCCAATACGGCAAGCTCGGCCGCGAGATCCTGGTCAGGGCCTTTCAGCGCCGGGAAAAGACCTTCAGCGAGGAAAATCTCGCCGCTGCGCTCGGCCGCCTCTCGCAGAAGACCGCCGAGGACGTGATGGCCGCGGTCGGGCGAGGCGAGCTTGCGCTCGGCCGACGTGGTCCGCGCCGTCTTCCCCGAGGATAAGTCGCCGGAACCTCCCAAGCGGCGCCGCAAAGTGAAGCGCACCGATGAAGGCTGGTTCGGGCTCGGCAAGGTGATGGGCCTCAAATTCCGCTGGCCGGGATCGAGCGGACGCCCCCGCGAGCATGGACCAAGCGGCATCCCCATCAGGGGCCTGCGCGGCGACCTGCCGGTGAGCTTCGCCGATGGCGGCGCCGTACCCGGCGACCGCATCGTCGGTATCCTCACGCCGGGCCAAGGCATCACCATCTACCCGATCCACGCCGAGGCGCTGAAAGCCTTCGACGAGGAGCCCGAGCGCTGGATCGACGTGACCTGGGACATCGACGAGGACAATCCGCAGCGCTTCCCCGCCAAGATCACGGTCACCGCCCTGAACGAGCCCGGAAGCCTCGCGCAAGTTGCGGCCGTGATCGGCGAGGCCGACGGCAATATCGACAACATCAAGATGACCAACCGCGTCCCCGACTACACCGAGATGCTGATCGACCTCGAAGTGTGGGACCTGAAGCACCTGAACGACATCATCGCCGGCTTACGGGCGAAGGACGTGGTGAGCAGCGCCGCGCGAGCGGGCGCCTAGAGCGCTGGCGTCCGAAGGGAATTTTACCTAAATATGCTAAGGCCGCTGTCGCCAAAGAGCCACCATCGTCTGGCTTTTGGTTCGGGGTAACGCGTTTCGAGGTGGTGATGCTGTTCAGGCGCCGCGAGGCGGAGAGCTTACTTGGAGCGGATGCGGGTGCATCTGTGGCCCCGGCGGAGCTGGACCCGCTCGAGCCGCTATGTCGTCTATCGCCTCAGGCGCTTGAGCGACACGCCACACGCGGTGGCGCTCGGCTTTGCCATCGGCGTATTCACGGCGGTCGACGCCCTTTCTCGGCACGCACATGGTCATGGCCGCGCTGCTCGCCTGGGTGATCGGCGGCAGCGTCGTTGCCGCCCTGCTCGGAACCTTCGTCGGCAATCCTCTGACCTATCCCTCTTCTGGTACTCCACCTACGAGGTGGGCAATCTGATGCTGGCGGGGCGAAGTCGCGACCAGCAGCGCATCGACCTCTCCGGCGGCATCTTCCAATCCTCGCTCGACCAGCTTTGGCCGATCCTGAAGCCGATGACGCTCGGCTCCATCCCCGTTGGGCTTGCGCTTGCTGCGCTGAGCTATGTGCTCGTCAAGCCGATGGTCGATGCCTATAAGCATCGCCGCCGCCGCGAGCTTGAGCTCCGATCCGGGCGCGAAGCGTTAGGCGCGCAATGACCTCCAAGACTGCGAGACCGCGCGCCAGAGGCGCGAGCGCGTCTCCGATCCGCCTCGGCATCAACATCGATCACATCGCGACGCTGCGCAATGCGCGGGGAGGGCGCCATCCCGATCCTTTGCGCGCCGCGAAACTCGCGGTCGAGGCGGGCGCCGACAACATCACCGCGCATTTGCGTGAGGACCGCCGCCACATTCGCGACGACGATATTGCCAGGCTCACCGCCGCCGGCCTTGCGCCGCTCAATCTCGAAATGGCGGTGACGCCGGAGATGCTGGCGATCGCGCTTGCGGCGCGTCCCCATGCCTGCTGCCTCGTGCCGGAGCGGCGGCAGGAGCTCACCACCGAGGGCGGTCTCGATGTCGCCGGACAGATCGCGACGCTCACGCCCTTCGTCGCCGAGCTGAGGCGCGGCGGCATCCAGGTCGCGCTCTTCATCGACTCCGAGATTGAGCAGATCGAAGCGTCGCGCCAGGTCGGCGGCCGACGCCGTCGAGTTCCACACGGGAACCTATTGCGCGGCCGCTCTTGCCGGCGATGATCCGACGCTCCGGCGCGAGCTTCAGCGCCTCGTCGACGGCGCCCGGGCGGCCGCAAGAGCCGGCCTCGAGGTGCATGCCGGCCATGGGCTCGATTACGATAATGTCGGCGCGGTCGCCTCGATTCCCGAAATCGTCGAGCTCAATATCGGCCATTACCTCGTGGGAGAGGCGGTCTTCGTAGGCCTTGCCGAGAGCGTCTCCCGCATGCGCGCCGTGATGGATGGCGCGCGGGAGGCCCTGCGGCATAGCGACACGCAAGCCAAGGTCGGCGGCACGTGATGATCATCGGCATCGGCAACGACATGATCGACATCAGGCGCGTCGAACGCACCATCGAGCGCTATGGCGAGCGGTTCCTCGTGCGCGTGTTCACCGAGACCGAGCGGCTGAAGTCCGACGGCAGGGCGATGCGCGCCGCCTCCTACGCCAAGCGCTTCGCCGCCAAGGAGGCCTGCGCCAAGGCGCTCGGCACGGGCTTTCGCCAGGGGGTGTTCTGGCGCGACATGGGCGTCGTCAATTTGCCTTCGGGGCGCCCCACATTGGAGCTTACCGGAGGGGCGGCGCGGGCGCTCGCCCTGCTGACGCCTGACGGACACGAGGTGCGCATCGACCTTTCCATCACCGACGATTTCCCGACGGCTCAGGCGATCGTCATCATCTCTGCCATAAGGGTCACCCTCCGCGACTGACCGGTTTGCCTCCTCTAAGGGGAGAGGCTATAGGGGCGCCTGCCCCTGAGCGGGTCGGAATCTCAAGCTATGACCTAAGGAGAGCTTCCGCATGAGCGTCGAAGCCGAAAAGACGGAAGCCAAAAGCGGCGTGAAGGACACCGTCCGCGTCATCATCCATGCGCTGATCCTGGCGCTGTTGGTGCGCGTCTTCCTGTTCCAGCCCTTCAATATCCCTTCCGGCTCGATGATCCCGACGCTGCTCATCGGCGACTATCTCTTCGTGTCGAAATACAGCTACGGCTACAGCAGATATTCCTTCCCGTTCGGCCTCGACCTGTTCTCGGGCCGGGTCTGGGCCAAGGAGCCCGAACGCGGCGACGTGGTCGTGTTCAAGCTGCCGCGCGATAACCAGACCGATTACATCAAGCGCGTGATCGGACTTCCCGGCGACGAGATCCAGATGGTCCACGGCGTGCTCAACATCAACGGCAAGCCGGTGCCCAAAGTCCGCATCGACGATTATGTCGTGACCGAGCCATCGGGGCGGGAACGGCACATGCCGCGCTTTCAGGAAACCTTGCCCAACGGCGTGAGCTACCCCGTCCTCGATCTCGTGCAGGACGGCTTCGGCGACAACACCGAGGTCTACAAAGTGCCCGAGGGGCATTTCTTCATGATGGGCGACAACCGCGACAATTCCACCGACAGCCGCTTTCTGTCGGAGGTCGGCTTCGTGCCGTTCGAGAATCTGGTGGGCAAGGCGCAGATCATCTTCTTCTCGCTCGACGAGAATTCGAGCTTCTTGGAATTCTGGGATTGGCCGACGAGCGTTCGCTGGCCGCGCATTCTTCAGGTGGTGCACTAAGCCTTGCCTAAGCCGCGCAAATCGGCACTTCAGAGATCTCTCCGCCCGGCTTGGGCACGACTTCTCCGACCCGGCGCTGCTCAAGCTAGCCTTGACGCATGCGAGCGCGCGGGCCGGCGCAAAACCCGACGAGGACAATGAGCGTCTTGAGTTCCTCGGCGACCGCGTGCTGGGGCTCGCTGTCGCCGAGCTCTTGGCCGATCGCTTCCCCAAGGCGCACGAGGGCGAGCTTGCGCGCTGGTTCAATCACCTCGTGCGGGCCGAGACCTGCGCCGAGATTGCACAAGAGTGGGACCTCGGCGACTTCATCCTGATGAGCGGCGGCGAGGCCGGCAGCGGCGGACGCCGCAAGAAGACCATCCTCGCCAATACGTGCGAGGCGGTGCTGGGCGCCGTCTTCGCCGATGGCGGCTACGAGGCGGCCAAGGCCCTGGTGTGGAGATTTTGGGAGCCTCAGCTTGGCGTGCTCGAACTTGCCGCGCCCGACGCGAAATCCGTGCTGCAGGAATGGGCGCAAGGGCGGCGCCTGCCCCTGCCGCGCTATCTCGAAGTCGCCCGCGAAGGCCCCGACCATGCGCCCCGCTTTACCGCCGAGGTGCAGGTCGAGGGCGTGGCGCCTGAGCGCGGGCAGGGGGCCAACAAGCGCGCCGCCGAGCAGGCCGCGGCGCTCGCCCTGCTGCTGCGCGAAGGGGTGTGGGAGGCGCCCCAAGATGGCTAGCGCCGGCGCCGCAGACCGCCCCAGGGCGAACAAACCCGGTGCGGCTTCGTGGCGCTGATCGGTGCGCCGAATAGCGGCAAGTCGACCCTCACCAATGCGCTGGTCGGCGCCAAGGTCTCCATCGTCACCCACAAGGCGCAGACGACGCGCGGGCCCGTGCGCGGCATCGCGCTGATCGGCAACGCCCAAGTCATCCTCGTCGACACGCCGGGCATCTTTCAGCCGAAGCGGCGGCTCGACCGCGCCATGGCGCAAGCCGCCTGGGAGCGGGCAGGCGACGCCGATATCGTGGCCCTTGTCATCGATGCCCATCGCGGGCTCGACCAGGCGCTCGCACCCCTCCTCAAGCATCTCCCCGAGGTGAAGCGGCCGGCCATCGCCGTCCTCAACAAGATCGACCTCGTGGCGAAGCCCGATCTTCTGCATCTCGCTGCCGAGCTATCGGCGCTCAGGCAGTTCGACCGGGTCTTTATGATTTCGGCGCTGACCGGCGACGGCGTCGCCGATCTCAAAGCCTATCTCGCCGAGGCCGTGCCGCCGGGGCCTTGGCTCTTCCCCGAGGACCAGCTCACCGACGCGTCGCTCCGGCAGACGGCGGCCGAGATCACCCGCGAGAAGCTCTTCTTGCGGCTGCACGACGAGCTTCCCTACACGCTGACAGTCGAGACCACGGACTGGAAGGAGCTCGCGGACGGCAGCATCAGGATCGAGCAGACCATCTATGTCGAGCGCGAGAGCCAGCGGAAGATCGTGCTCGGCGCCAAGGGTCAGACCATCAAGGAGATCGGCTCGGCCGCCCGCGCGGAGATCGGCGACATGGCGGGGGCGCCGGTGCATCTCTTTCTGTTCGTCAAGGTGCGGGAGCGCTGGGGCGAGGATCCTGAGCGTTATCGCGAGATGGGCCTCGACTATCCCAAGGGATAGAGCCACCCTGGATGAACCATGGACTGGAGCGACGAAGGCATCTTCCTCTCGGCCAAGCCGCTCGGCGAGGCGAACGCTGTCGCCGAGCTTTTCACCCTCGGCCATGGGCGCCATCTCGGGCTGGTGCGGGGAGGGCGCTCGCGCCGCATGCGGCCTCTGCTCCAGCCCGGCAATCTCCTGCGCGTCACCTGGCGGGCGCGCCTCTCCGAGCATCTCGGCGGCTTCAATGTCGAGCTGATCGAGGCGCATGCCGGACGCATCCTCGACGACCCGCGGGCGCTGGCCGCGATCGGCTCTCTCGCAGGGCTCGCGCGGCTCCTTCCCGAGCGCGACCCGCATCCCGCGCTCTATGCCGCAACGCTGCACATCCTGCGCGCCTTCGATGACGGGGGCCTCTGGCCGGCGCTGCTCGTGCGCTGGGAGCTTCAGCTCTTGCAGGAGCTAGGCTTCGGGCTCGATTTGAGCGAATGCGCGGCGACCGGCGTTGATGCCGATCTCGCTTACGTGTCGCCGCGCTCGGGCCGCGCCGTGTCGCGCGATGCCGGCCAACCCTATTGCAGCAAGTTGCTCAAGCTGCCGGCTTTTCTTCTGGATGACGCCGCGCCGGCGGGCGAGGGCGACATCGCCGCGGGCTTTGCGCTGACGGGGCACTTTCTCGAACGCGACGTGCTCGAGCCTCACGGCCTCACCATGCCGCAAGCAAGGGAACGCCTGATCGGACTTCTTGCCCGCCCGTCCAAGGTCCCCGCGTGATTGCCTTGCCAAGCGGCGCCGCTGCGTTGCGGACAGAGCTAAAAAGAAAACGGGCCGATCCAGCGGATCGGCCCGTCGCATTCTTCAAGTGACTGATGGTCCTACCACCAGTACCACCACCAATCACCACCACGCCGACGACGACGACGCCGACGACGCCTGCGGCCCGCCTCTGCGGTCGTGCTGGTCGCCGCGGTAACCGCAGCGGCCAAGGTGGTTACGCCGACGGTCGTTCCGACGGCTGTGCCGACGGTCGTTCCCACGGCGCTGATGCACCAAAACACCGCAATCGCCACAGCTGCGATGGCCTTAGCCAGCAGCCTGCGCGGTGCCAAAATGCTATTTCCCATTCCGCTCACCCTTCCTTTCTCTCCTCACATCTGCGTTTTTCAAGCAGGCGGTATGCGAGACCTTAGGGTGATTCCGCCGCGACGGATGACCGAGCGACGGAGTGTATTCCCCTGTGCTCTTTCCCACGCGTTCAGCCTCGGGAAAGATCGCAGAGATCCTTACCTCGGCAGTTCAAGCTCACCGGACCAAAGCGCCCGATGGCACAAACACAGCATACGCATGGAAGCCTGTTTTGCCAAGGACAAGATGGGTTAATACGCGCGCGATTCCTGTGAATTGAGTAAGCGGTGCCTTAAGACCATCCATGCGCCGCAAGACCGGGCCGCATCAATCCTCGCCCCCTCGCGTCTGATCGGCCCCGACTCCGACCCGGACCATCGTGGCAACGTCGGAACCCCACTTCATGACCGGATAGAAGAATCGGTAATAGGGACTCTTGGCGATCAACATATCGTGCAAGGCCAGATAGTCGATGCCGGTGGAAAGGAAGCATTTCATCGCATCGCCAGGGGTCTCTACGATGGGCTCGCCCCTGATGTTGAACGAAGTGTTCAGTAATACCGGGACGCCGGTGAGATTTTCGAACTCCTTGAGCAAGAGATAGAGACGCTCATTGTGCTCTCGCTGGACGGTCTGCACCCGTGCCGTGCCGTCGACATGAACGATGGCCGGAATCTTGTCCCGCCACTCCGGGGCGACACGTTTGGCCAGCAGCATGAACGGAGAGTCTTCGTCGCCTTCAAAAACCTCGTTGGCCCGTTCGGCGAGAACGATCGGGGCGAACGGTCGGAACGCCTGCCGGTGCTTGACCCGCGCATTGAGCACGTCTTTCATTGCCGGGTTGCGCGGATCGGCCAGGATGCTGCGATTGCCGAGCGCGCGCGGGCCGAATTCCGACCGGCCTTGAAACCATCCGACCACCTTTTCTTCCGTGAGCACCTTGGCCGTTTCGCTACAGATGCTCTTGTCGGGCCCGTTGAAGGTTTCGCCGCGGACTAACCATTGCTTCGCAGCGGCCTCTGCCTGCTCGTCGCTGTAAGGGGCGCCGAGATAGGCGTGCTTCATGACGAAGTTGCGCGGCTTCTTCTGGATCGCCAGATGGCCGTAATAGGCGCAGCCAATGGCAATCCCGTCGTCGCCCGCGGCGGGCTGAATCCAGACATTGTCGTAGCCCGCTTCGCGCGCGATCCTCCCGTTGGCCACGCAGTTCAGTGCCACGCCGCCGGAGATGCACAAATTCTTGGCCCCGGTCGTCTCACGCAGCCAGATGGCGCGCTCGATCAGGACCTTCTCGGTGTCGTCCTGGACACGCCACGCCAGGTCCTTCCAATGCTGCATGGCGGGGCTGTTGTCCCACTTCTCCTTGGCTTCCGGCAGGTAGGGCTGATTGAACTCTTCCGTCCAATCCGGAATCTCAAGCGCGCCGTTCTTGAGAGTGACCAGCGGCCTTATCTGGTCAGGGCGTCCGTAAGGGGCGAGGCCCATCACCTCGCCGCATTTGTTCCAATCGGCGAAAATGTAGCTCGACACCCGGCTGTACAGCGCGCCGAGACCCTTCATGTTGAAAAATTCGTCACTGAGGAATCCGCGTACGGGATTCAACCAGACCTTCTTCAGCGCCTCGAGTTTCGAGCCCGAAAATTTGTAGTAGCTCTCCGATTCGCGCGCCAGCGGATTGACATTGTCGGTCAGCTGATCTTTTTCGGCGATGTCTGAACTGTAGCTGCCCACGCCGTCCACCACCATCACGACGCCTTCCTCGAAGGGACAGGCGGCGAAGGCGCTGTAGGCGTGCGCGACATGATGCGACACCGTCACGACCTTGTTGGACTTTGAAAGATGCAGCGGGTTTTTTGCCGCTTGCGCGCGCTCCTTGAGCGACATGTCCGCCTGGGACACCAGGCGTACCTCGATGTCCTCGATCGGCAGGACGTAGCAATTGCGCACCACGAGGTCGACGTCGTCGAGCGAGATGCCCTCGGCCCGCAGGCAGTAGTCGATCACCTCCTGGTAGAACCCGGTGTCGTGCTTTTGCCGCGTGATCCGCTCCTTGGCGATAGCGAAGGCAATCTCGCCGTCGCGCAGGAGGCATGCGCTGACATCATGGTCGTACGCATTGATTCCGAGAATATAGCTGTGGCTCTTGGACACGAGTTCTCTCTCAAAGGAAGGACGTCTAACCCGAATTCTAATGTGAGTGAGTTGCTGATCGCCTCAGAAGATCGATGGGGAAGAGGGCAATCTCGGCATGTGATGTCACCTTTACGCTGCTTTGTCAGGCTCTTGGCCTGCCGCCTCGAGGCGGGCACCGGCGGAGGTCTTGCTTATAACCGATGTGGGGCCAGCCGCAACGCCGCGCTAGAGCCTAGCCCATGGGCCACCTCTGCCCACGAGGATGAAGCCCTGCCGCCTTGAGCCGGCCCCCCCGATGCGCTAAGCGCGAGGCATGGGAAAGAGAATACCGCCGCCCGATTCGCAAGGACCGATCGAGCCGGTGAGCCTGAAAGACGCGCTGGAAGAGCGCTACCTCGCCTATGCGCTCTCCACCATCATGCACCGGGCGCTGCCCGACGTGCGCGATGGCTTGAAGCCCGTGCACCGGCGGCTGCTCTACGCCATGCAGCAGCTCCGGCTCAGCCCGCAAGGCGAGTTCCGGAAATGCGCCAAGATCGTCGGCGACACCATGGGCAACTTCCATCCCCACGGCAACCAGGCGATCTACGATGCGCTGGCGCGGCTGGCGCAAGACTTCTCCGTCCGCTACCCGCTGATCGACGGACAGGGCAATTTCGGCAATATCGACGGCGACAACCCGGCCGCCGACCGTTACACCGAGGCGCGGCTGACCGAGATCGCCGCGCGCCTGCTCGACGGCATCGACGAGGACACCGTCGACTTCCGCGCCAATTACGACGGGCGCGAGCAGGAGCCGTCGGTGCTGCCTGCCAATTTCCCCAACCTGCTCGCCAACGGCGTCCTCCGGCATCGCCGTCGGCATGGCGACCAATATCCCGCCGCATAACGCCGGCGAGCTGTGCGACGCGGCGCTGCATCTCATCAAGTTCCCCAACGCCACCGCCGACAAGCTGGTCGATTTCGTGCCCGGTCCCGACCTGCCGACCGGCGGCGATCATCGTCGAGCCGCGCGAAGAGATCGTGCAGGCCTATAAGACCGGCCGCGGCAGCTTCCGCCTACGCGCGCGCTGGACGCAGGAGGACACCGGCCGCGGCACCTATCAGATCGTGGTCACCGAAATCCCCTATCAGATCCCGAAGGCGCGCCTCGTCGCCCGCATCGCCGAGCTTCTCCTCCAGAAGAAGCTGCCGCTCCTTGCCGACGTGCGCGACGAGTTGACCGAGGAGGTGCGGCTCGTGCTCGAGCCGAAGAGCCGCAGCGTCGATCCGGTTCTTGCTGATGGAGCAGATGTTCAAGCTGACCGAGCTCGAGACGCGCGTTCCGCTCAACATGAATGTGCTGAGCCGCGGCCAGGTGCCGAACGTGCTGGGCTTGCGGCAAGTGTTGCGCGAATGGCTCGACCACCGCCAAATGGTGCTGGTCCGCCGCTCGAAGTTCCGCCTCGCCAAGATCGACCACCGGCTCGAGGTGCTCGACGGCTACCTCATCGTCTATCTCAACATCGACAAGGTCATCAAAATCATCCGCGAGAAGGACGAGCCGAAGCCCGCGTTGATGAAGGCTTTCAAGCTCACCGAGGTGCAGGCCGAGGCCATCCTCAACATGCGGCTGCGCTCTCTGCGCAAGCTCGAGGAGATCGAGATCGAGCGCGAGCATGAGAGCCTGACCAAGGAACGCAAGGAGCTGAAATCGCTGCTCGCCTCGAAAGACAAGCAGTGGAAGACGATCGCCGACGAGATCAAGGCCCTCAAGGACCAGTTCGGCCAGAAGACCGCGCTCGGCAAACGCCGCACGAGCTTCGCCGAGGCGCCAGAAGGCGTCGAGACCGAGCTCGCCGAGGCGATGATCGAGAAGGAGCCGGTCACCATCGTGCTGTCCGAGAAGGGATGGATCCGCGCCATCCGCGGCCATCAGACGGAACTCGACATCGCTCGCCTTCAAGGAAGGCGACCGGCTGAAGCGCGCGGTCAAGGCGCAGACCACCGACACGATCCTCCTGTTCGCCACCAATGGCCGCTTCTATGCGCTCGGCGCCGACAAGCTGCCGGGGGGCAGGGGCCATGGCGAGCCCTTCCGGCTGATGATCGACATCGAGGAGGCGGGCGACGCGGTCGAGCTCTTCGTGCACGAGCCGGGCCGCAAGCTTCTCGTCGCCGCGACGAGCGGGCACGGCTTCATCGTCGCCGAGGACGAGGTCCTCGCCATGACGCGCAAGGGCAAGCAGGTGCTGAACGTGACGGCCGGCGCCGAGGCTGTGGTCTGCGCGCCGGTCGACGGCGACAGCGTGGCGGTGATCGGCGAGAACCGGAAGCTCCTGCTCTTCCCCTTGAAGGAGCTGCCCGAGATGCCGCGCGGCAAGGGCGTGCGACTCCAGCGCTACAAGGATGGCGGCTTGGCCGACGCCAAGATCTTCAGCAAGAAGGACGGGCTGACCTATATCGACGCGGCAGGCCGCTCCTTCGCCGTGACCGAGCTCAGGGATTGGTGGGGCCAACGCGCCCAGGCCGGGCGCCTGCCGCCGAAAGGCTTCCCCAAGTCGAACAGCTTCGGCGCGCGGTTCTGACGAACCGAAGCCAGAAACCAGAATTCGGCTCTCTCAGCGCACTGGTCTCTGACTTCTGATTTCTGGCTTCCGACTTATGCACGTCAGTGCGCACCCAGCCCTTGGAGGTGAGGCGCTCCTGCGGCTCGAAGCGGTTCTTGTAGCGCATCTTGCGCGAGCCCTCGATCCAGTAGCCGAGATAAACGAAGGGATGGCCCTGCGCGCGCGCGAACTCGACATGATCGAGGATCATATAGGTGCCGAGGCTGCGCTGCTGCTGGCTCGGATCGTAGAAGCTGTACACCATGGAGATGCCGTCGCTGAGGCGATCGCACAGCGACACCGCGATGAGGGGAGACTTGCCGTCGCCGCGAGGATCGGGCTTCACCCGGTATTCGGTGACGAAGGTCTCGACCACGCTGTCCTCGACCATGAGCGAGTAGTCGAGCACGGACATCTCGGCCATGCCGCCGTCGGCGTGGCGCGCGTCGATATAGGTGCGGAACAGCGCATATTGCTCCGAGCTCGGCGCGGGCGTCATGCGGGTGGCGACGAGATCGGCATTGGCGCGGGCGATGCGTTTGAGCGAGCGCCGCGGGGCGAACTCATCGACCAGGATGCGCACCGGCACGCAGGCCGAGCAGGCATCGCAATAGGGCATATAGGCGATGTTCTGGCTGCGCCGGAACCCGCCCTTCAACAGATTGTCGATGAGGAAGCGCGGCTTGTCGCGGGTGAGATGGGTGAACAGCTTCCGCTCGAGCCGGCCGGGAAGATAGGGACAGGGCTGCGGCGCGGTGATGTAGAATTCTGGAAAGTTGCTCTTGTGCTCTGTCACGTTCGACCGACCGGAGACGAATCCGAACCTGTTTGCCGGCAAGCTTAGTGGATCGAAGGCCGGAAACGCAATCCGGCACGAGCGCCGCAGCGCTCGAAACAGCCATGCCAGGGAAGCTTTAGAATGATTCAGGGACTAGGGCCGGTTGATCACCACAACGCCCGCGAGAATGTCGTGCAGGCAGCGCTTGCGCGGGTCGAAGAAGGCCCACAACAGGATCGGGCAGAACACCACCAGCGAGAACCAGAACAAGAGCGCGTGGAAGGCCGCGATCAGCGGCGTTACCTTGCCGCCGAACCACATGCGCACCTCGAGCCCCATCATCCGCTGGCCGATGGTTGCCGAATTCGGGCCCCCGATGGTGAGCGCGTTGTAGCCGAGGCCGACGGCGGGAAAGACCAGGCCGAACAGGAGCCAGGCGAGCCCGAGCGTGACGATGCCGAGCAGGGCCACCACGACATAGGCGATGGCCGTCAGCACCAGGATGATGATGGCGTCGACGATGAAGGCCAAAGAGCGCTTGCGGATCACGCCGTCGAACAGCTGCGGTTGCCTCACCGGATCGTAGGCGTGCGGCTGGTCGGCAAAATTAGGGCCGGTACGCGGTGGAAGCGTGTGCTGCTCGGTCATCTCGTCTCCCGATCCCGGAATAGGGGCCAACTCTCGCGCGCTACATGGTATCGCGCGCCCCTCCAAACAAGCGTGGCGCACCTTCGATCTGACAATGCCGGAAGCGCGGGCGAGTTCCCGGAAGGCGTGCGGCGGCAAGCGCACCGGTTGCCGAGGCCAAGCCGACGCGTTAAGGATTTTGACTGAGGGCTGTGAGGCCAAGCTAACGGGGAAGCATCCATGCGAAGACCATTGGTGTTGCTTGGGTTTGCCGTCTTTTTGGCCGGCAATCCTGCCTGGCAGACGGCGGCGGCCGCCTGCGAGGGCGCAGGAAATCATCTTCGAGGATAAATTCGCCGACGATGCCGGCGGCTGGCCGCTCAAGGACACCATCGAGGTGAAGGACGGCCCCTTCATCTTCAAGCTCCCGCCCGACGACATGCAGTCCAATCTGAACGTCACCTTCACCGTCAAGGATGCCGATATCTGCTCGGAGACGGTCTGGCCCAACGGCGACCAGCCGATGCTGGGCGCGGGCCTCCTGTTCTGGGGCGAGGACAACAGGACCTACTTCCAGTTCGGCATTCTCAACAACGGCAAGTTCTGGATCGCGCGGAAGCAGGACGGCAAATGGCTCGGCACCATCGCCGCCAATGTCGACTCGCCGGCGATCAACAAGGCGCCGGGCGCCGCCAACACGCTGCGCGTCAAGACCAACGGCAACAGCGTGACCTTCTTCATCAACGGCACCAAGGTGCGTGACTTGCGCGGCCAGGCGCCGAAGAGCGCGTGGCGCTTCGGCCTGTCGGGCGACAATTTCGACAAGCAGAAGGACGCGAAGGTGGTGTTCAAGACCGTGAAGGTCACCAACTAGCTGACCGTAGGGTGGGCAACGAATGCCGTTGCCCAGCGCAGTCGGTGGGCACGGCGTCCGCGCTTTGCCCAGCCTACTGCTTGAGCAGCTTTGCCGCCTCGCAGCGCGAAATAGGTGAAGATGGCGTCGGCGCCGGCGCGCTTGCAGGCCATCAGGCTCTCCATGATGACGCGCTCCCGGTCGAGCCAGCCGCGCTCTGAAGCCGCCATCAGCATCGAATACTCGCCTGAGGTCTGATAGACGAAGGTCGGCACCTTGAAGGCCTCCTTCACCCGCCAGACGATGTCGAGATAAGCGAGCCCCGGCTTCACCATCACCATGTCGGCGCCCTCGGCGATGTCGAGCGCGACCTCGCGCAGCGCCTCGTCGCCGTTGGCGGGGTCCATCTGATAGCTGAGCTTGTCGCCGCGGAGCATCGACGAGGAGCCCACCGCGTCGCGGAACGGCCCGTAGAAGGCCGAGGCATATTTCGCCGCATAGGCGAGGAGCTGGGTGTTGGTGAAGCCGTTCGCCTCGAGCGCCGCCCTGATCGCGCCGATCCTGCCGTCCATCATGTCGGAGGGCGCGAGGATGTCGCAGCCGGCCTCGGCCTGAATCAGCGCCTGATGCGATCAGGACCTCGACGGTCCTGTCGTTGTCGATCTCGCCGCCGACGAGAAGCCCGTCATGGCCGTGGCTGGTGTAAGGATCGAGCGCCACGTCGCAGATGATGCCGATCTCCGGCACGGCCTCCTTGATGGCGCGCACCGCCCGGCAGACGAGATTGCCGGGATTGAGCGCCTCGCTCGCCTCCTCGTCGCGCAGCGAAGGATCGGTATTGGGAAAGAGCGCGATGGCCGGAAGCCCGAGCGAAGCGGCCTCTTCGGCAGCCTTGACCGCGAGATCGATCGACAGCCGCTCGACCCCCGGCATGGCGGCGATCGGCGTGCGGGCGCGCGTGCCTTCGATGAGGAAGATCGGCCAGATCAGATCGTCGGTGGTGAGCGAGGTCTCGCGCACCAGCCGCCGCGACCAGTCGGCGCGCCGGTTGCGCCTGAGCCGCGTCGCCGGGAAACCGGGCCGCGTCGGGGCTTGCGCCTTGCTGCCGGCGCGCTTCGCCCGCTCGGTGCGCAACGAGACCGCCTTGTCTTTGGAGGATGACACCTGCGTTCTGCCGTGCTCGCTTGCCGAAAGTGCCGGCAAGCTACCACCCGCGCTTCCCCGGTGCCAAATTCTCTCGCCGGACATGGTTTGCCATTTCGGCAAGCCTATTCGCAGAAGGCCGAGCGCCGCCGCGCCTTCATGTCGAGATGGAAATGGTTCTTGTGGGCGTCGTTGGCTTCCGGCCCCAGCACCGTGCCGAAAATGTTGCAGGCATCGTCATGCACCTTCCTGACGAAATCGCTCTTTGCCGTCCGAGCGGCGCGGGTCTCGGCGGAGGCGGCGCCGGCGAGCGGCGGCGGCTGTCGGGAGCGCGTTGGGCTTCGCCTTGGTCGGCCGTGACGATGGTCCGGCTCGATCGCGGGCTGCGCATGCTGCGCGACCGGCGGGTCGCCCGTCGCGACGGCGACGCGGATCGGGTTGGGCAGCGGCAAAGGCGGCACGGCCACCACGCGCGGCCAGCTCGCGAGCACCGTCACCCGCTCGCCCGATTGAAACACGAACTCCGAGATGTCGAGCGCATTGGCGAGCGCGTGCTCGCTCAACGGCGTCGTCGTCGCCGCCATAGCGGTTGCGGCAGGCATAGGAGGTCGCGTTGTGCAGCTTGACGACGGGCGCGCCGAGTAGCGCGCGTGCCTCGGGCTGGACGGTCTTGCTGAGCCAGGCGCTGAGCGCCGCGCGGCGAGCGCGCAGGTGACGGTCGCGGGCGGATCGATCTCGACCTTCGGGTCGCTGCCGACCGCTTTGAGCAGGATCGGCGCGGGCGCGCCGCACATGCCCTCTTTGATGGGCGGCAGCGCCTCGTAGTCGAGCGTGAGGCCGGCAAGCATCTTCGTGCAGTCGGCCTTGGCCGCCGCCACCTCGCCGTCGGTCCACGGCACGGTCGGCGGCATCGCCCGGGAGCACGGGCGTCTCGGCCACCGGCGCTTCACCCGCGCCGGGTTGCGCGCAGGCGCTGCGAGCCTCCGGGATTGCGGTCCGGCAGCGGCGGAAGCTCGTCGGTCTCCGCCTGCGCCACGACCGGAAGCGCCACGAGCAAGCGCGAAAGCTGAGCCGAGCGAAGAGGTTAAGCGTCATGTCCGGCGACCGATTGCCTTTCTTGCAAAGCTTGTGGTTTCGACGATTGAGTGCTAGCTGCCCCGGGCCTTTTTGCAGGCGGGCCCCTTCAAGGCGCGCTATTCGAGGGCGTCATTACACGGGATTCGGTCAGGAGACATCGCGATTTGTCAGAGGCGCTTGGCATCACTTTCGAGGAGATCGATCGCGCCGGCGTGGTGACGCTCGACCGTCCCGCCCGACTCAACGCTTTGAACCGGGAAATGTTCGAGGCCTTGAGCGAGCATTATCGCCGCTGGGCGCCGGCGCCTCACATCTATGGCGTGGTGATGCAATCCTCGCACCCTTCCGTGTTCTCGAGCGGCGGCGACCTCAAACTGCTGCATGAATGGGGCGAGCAGGGGGCGCGGGGAGCGATCCGCGAATTCTATCGCGCGGCCTATAGTCACGTCTGGGTGCTGGAGAAATTCATCAGGCCGAATGTGCCCCTGATCAATGGCCTCGTGTCTCGGCGGCGGCATCGGCATCAGCCTTTACGGCACCCATTGCGTGGCGGGGGAGGGCTACCGCTTCGGCATGCCGCAAGTCGGCATCGGCTTTCTCCCCGATATCGGCGGCACCTATTTCCTTCCCCGGCTGCTTGGCCGGACCGGACTCTATCTCGCTTTGACCGGGCGCATCATCGGACCGGCCGAGGCCTACCGCCACCGTCTCGTCAGCCACACCATCCCCGCCGCGCATTTCGACGTGATCAAGGATGCGCTGAGCGACAACCATCCGATCGACCGGCTCCTCGACGGTCTCCACCGGGACCCTGGCGAAGGCGAGCTCGTGCGGCACACGCCTGCTGATCGACCGTGTGTTCTCGGCCCCATCGGTCGAGGCGATTCTCGCAGGGCTCGATGCCGAGCAGGGCGAGGACGAAGACTTCGCGCGCGAGACCGCGGCGGAGATCCGCAAGAAATCGCCGACCTCCCTCAAGATTGCCTTCGCCCAAATCAAGCGCGGCAAGTCGCTCGATCTCGCCGCCGCGCTCAGACTCGAATTCCGCCTGGCCTCCCATCTCATCGGCAGCCACGACTATCGCGAGGGCATCGCCGCGCGCATAGCCGGCAAGGGCCGCACGCCCAGCTGGCAACCGGCGAGCCTCGAGGCGGTCGATGACGAGGCCATCGAGCGCCTGTTTACGACGCCGGCCGAGGACGAGCTTGAGCTCGAAGAGCTCGCGCCGGGTCTGTAGAGACTGGGCTCAAACGCGAGCCAACATCATCAAAACTTAATACTAGAATTTCATGCAATCTTAAGCGTCTCGCTTAAGCGGATTTTAGGTTGCTTCTCCTATAGTCATCGTCAAGTTGGGGATTAACAACAACTAACGAGGGTAGGCGATGAGTGTAGCCCTGGATCTAGGGACGCGTGCGAGCACCGATGAGGCAGAAGACCTCAAGGGCCGCTATCTTGTTTCCTTGAAGCTCATCGAGCGGCTTCATCGATTGCTGCTCGATGTGATCAAAGACGAATTCGAACGCTTGGGCCGTGCCGACGTCAACAGCGTGCAGGCTTTGCTGCTCTACAATATCGGCGATGCCGAGTTGACCGCCGGCGAGCTCACCAGCCGCGGCTATTATCTCGGCTCCAACGTCTCCTACAATCTGAAGAAGCTGGTCGATGCCGGCTACATCCACCATCAGCGCTCGAAGACCGACCGCAGGTCGGTGCGGGTCAGCCTCACCGACAAAGGGCAGGAGGTGTGCAAGGTGGTGAACGGGCTCTATCAGCGCCAGCTCAAGTCCTTGCAGCAGGTCGGCGGCCTCGCGCCCAACGACCTGGAGACGCTCAACAAGGCCTTGATTCGGCTCGAGCGCTTCTGGACCGACCAGATCCGCTACCAGCTCTGATCTTTGGCAGCAATCCCGCAAGCCTTAGGCGCCCCGGTGGAGCAATCGCCGCCGGGGGGCGCACCTTTTCGGGCGCACCGCTCGCCGAGCACTCGCAGCCTAAAATCGCCCCATTCGCCCGCTAGGCCTTGAAGCTTGCCACGGCCCGCAACATGTAATGCGGAGCGCCTTGGCAGGCTGTCGAGGGACATTTTTCTGTAGCAGTGGCGGCGTAGCGTTTCCCTCAACCCGAGGAACTGCGCTTGGAACTCTCCGGCATTCGCCGAATTGTGAGAGCGAGTCCAGGTCATTGGCACTAGAGTGGTTAAGGTAAAGCGCCTATAGTTGCGCGGGATAGAAGCCGCAACGGACGGGGAGCGGCAAATGCTGACATGGCAGAGTAGGCATGAGGCGGGGCATCCTCGCCGCGGCGGGGTTGGCTGCGGCTGCTCCTCGCCGCCAGCGCCGAGCCGTCGAGCGCCGGTCCCTTCTCGTGGTTGACCGGCAAGAACCAGCAGCAACAACAGCAACAACAGGAACAGCCTAGCGGCAATCCTGGGTTCTTTCCCTTCTTCGGCGGCGGCAGGCGGCGCTCAGGGCTGGCGCGGGGCCAGACGCGACAGCCGCCGCCGCATCACAGGATGAGCTTCCCCTGCGAGGATGCCGAAGCGATGCCTGATCACCAATCCGGCGCTCGGCTCGCCCACGCTTATCCACACGCAACATCGAGGCCACCAAGGCCGCCATCGAGCGCTATCAGGCGATCGTGGCGCAAGGCGGCTGGCCCACGGTACCGGCAGCGGTGATGCAGCCCGGGAGCGCGGGCCAGGAAATCGTCACCTTGCATCGGCGGCTTGAGATTTCGCGGCGATCTCGTCGGACAAAGCATCCCCGACGAATACGACGCCGCCGTCGTGGCGGCGGTGAAGAAGTTCCAGGCGCGCCATGGCCTGCCGGCGACGGGCGTCATCGACAGCAAGGCGACGGTCCAGGCGCTGAACGTGCCGGCAGTCATCCGGCTCGCTCAGCTGCAGGCCAGTTTGAAGCGGCTGCAGAGCTTGGCGCCCAGCGACCGCCGGCCGTTACGTCGTGGTCAACATTCCCGGCGGCACAGGTCGAGGCGGTCGAAGGCGGCGAAGTGATCTCAGCGGCACGCAGCTGTCGTCGGCAAGCCCGAGCGTCCGACGCCCGAGATCTCCAGCAAGATCCAGGAGATCAATTTCAATCCCTATTGGTACGTGCCGCGGAGCATCATCCACAAGGACCTCGTGCCCGAAGGGCCGCGAGTTCGCCAGCAGAGGTCAGGACATGCTCGCCGCCTACCACATGCAGGCCTTCGACGCGGCCGGCAATCCGCTCGATCCGCGCCAGATCGATTGGAACGGCACCGAGGTCTACAACTACAATTTCCGCCAGCTTCCCTGGGACGAGAACTCCCTCGGCTTCGTGAAGATCAACTTCCCGAACAAGGACGCGGTGTACATGCACGATACGCCGCTCAAGAGCCTGTTCGGCAAAGCGGTGCGTTTCGAGAGCTCGGGCTGCGTGCGCGTGCACAATGTCGAGCAGCTGGTGGCGTGGATCCTGCGCGACACGCCGGGCTGGAGCTACCAGCGGATTGTCTCCATGAAGCAGACCGGCGAGCAGGTCGACGTGAAGCTCTCCAAGCCGGTTCCGGTCTATCTCGCCTATATCAGCGCCTGGGCGACGCCCGACGGCCAGGTGAACTTCCGGCCCGACATCTACGGCCACGACGGCGCCTCCGCGACCGCCTCGGCCTATTGATCCGGCAACCGTCAGCCGTTGGATTTCCGGCGATAGCAGCATTACGGTGGCGGCTTGAGGCCCACGCCTTGCGCGTTGCTGGCGCGCGTCCGCGACATGTGGTAGAGCCAGCCAAATGTCCAAGGGAGCGCCGCGCGGGAGCAAAGCCCGTCGGGCAAGTCCTCACTTGGCGAGACGGGACGTGATCTCGAGGAGCAGTTAGCCATGACGGCAAGTGATGCGCGGCGCGCCGAGGCGCGCGGGAGCGACTTCTTCACCAAGCATCTGGAAGAGGCCGACCCCGAAGTCTGGGACGCGATCGAGAACGAGTTTGAGCGGCAGCAGAACGAGATCGAGCTGATCGCGTCGGAGAACATCGTCTCCCAGGCCGTGCTCGAGGCCGCGGGCACGCTCCTCACCAACAAATACGCCGAAGGCTATCCCGGGCGCCGCTATTACGGCGGCTGCCAATATGTCGACGTGGTCGAACAGCTCGCCATCGACCGCGCCAAGCGCCTGTTCAACTGCGCCTTCGCCAACGTCCAGCCCCATTCCGGCTCGCAAGCCAATCAGTCGGTGATGCTCGCGCTCATCAAGCCGGGCGACACCATCATGGGCTTGAGCCTTGCCTCAGGCGGGCATCTCACCCATGGCGCGCCGCCCAATCTCTCCGGCAAATGGTTCAACGCCGTCCAGTACGGCGTGCGCCCCGACGACCAGCGCATCGACTATGACGAGGTCGAGCGGCTCGCGCAGCGAGCATAAGCCGACCATGATCATCACCGGCGGCTCCGCCTATCCGCGCATCATCGACTTCGCGCGCTTCCGGCAGATCGCCGACTCCGTCGGCGCCTATCTCATGGTGGACATGGCGCATTTCGCCGGGCTCGTCGCCGCGGGCCTCCATCCGAGCCCGCTGCCGCACGCCCATGTCGTCACCACCACGACCCACAAGACGCTGCGGGGACCGCGCGCCGGCATGGTGCTCTCCAATGACGAGGAGATCGGCAAGAAGATCAATTCGGCGCTGTTCCCGGGCCTCCAGGGCGGCCCCTTGATGCATATCATCGCCGCCAAGGCCGTCGCCTTCAAAGAGGCCCTGTCGCCTTCGTTCAAGCTTTATGCGCAGTCCGTCATCGACAACGCCAAGGCGCTCGGCGAGACGCTGGTCAAGGGCGGCGTGGCGCTCGTCTCCGGCGGCACCGACACCCATCTGATGCTGGTCGATCTCAGGCCCAAGAAGCTCACCGGCAAGGCTGCCGAGATCGCGCTCGGCCGCGCCAACATCACCTGCAACAAGAATGGCGTGCCCTTCGATCCGGAGAAGCCCGCGATCACCTCCGGCATCCGCTTGGGTTCGCCGGCCGGGACCACGCGCGGCTTCGGCATCGCCGAGTTCCAACAGATCGGCGGCATGATCATCGAGGTGCTCGACGGGCTTGCCGCCAACGGCGACGAGGGAAATGCCAAGGTCGAGGCGAGCGTGAAGAAGCGTGCCATCGAGCTTTGCGATCGCTATCCCATCTATCGGTAGGTCCAAGCGTGAGGGTGAGAAAGGGGAGGGCGGTCGCCGATGCGATGCCCCTATTGCGGCAGCACCAACACGCAAGTGAAGGACTCGCGGCCTAGCGAGGACCACACCACGATCAGGCGCCGCCGCGTGTGCGCCGATTGCGGCGGCCGCTTCACCACCTTCGAGCGCGTGCAGCTGCGCGAGTTGACGGTCATCAAGCGGAGCGGCCGCAGGATGCCGTTCGACCGCGACAAGCTGATGCGGTCGGTGCAGATCGCGCTCCGCAAGCGCCCGGTCGATCCCGAGCGCATCGAGCGCATGGTCAGCGGCATCGTGCGCCGGCTCGAGAACATGGGCGAGAACGACATCAAGTCCGAGACCATCGGGCGCCTGGTGATGGAGGCCTTGAAGGCGCTCGATGACGTCGCCTATGTGCGCTTTGCCTCCGTGTACAAGAATTTCCGCGAGGCCAAGGATTTCGAGGCGCTGCTCGGCGAGCTTGCCGCCACCGAGGACGACGAGGAAGCGGAGTCCGGCAAGGCGTCCGGGAAGGCTTCGGCCTCTGCCGAAGACTAGCCTCAAACCCTACATCAAGCCGATGAGCGCAAGCGACGAGGAGCATATGGCGCAGGCGCTTCGGCTCGCCCGGCGCGGGCTCGGCCTCACCTGGCCGAACCCCTCGGTCGGCTCGATCGTCGTGGCGCCGACGGGGGAGATTATCGCGCGCGGCTGGACCGCGCCGGGCGGGCGCCCGCACGCCGAAGCCATCGCCCTCGACAGAGCCGGCGACGAGAGCGCGCGGCGCCACCATCTATGTCACGCTCGAGCCGTGCGCCCATGCGGAGGGCAGGGGGCTTGCCTGCGCCGACATCATTGCCGCGGCCGCGCCGTCGCGCGCCGTGATCGCTCTGCGCGATCCCGACCCGCGCACCTCGGGCCGCGGGCTCGAGCGGCTTGCCGCCGCCGGCATCGAGGTGAAGGAGGGCGTCCTGGCGCAAGAGGCGAGAGAAGTCGCCCTCGGCCATATCCTCCGCGTCACCGAAGGACGCCCCGCCGTGACGCTTGAAGCTCGCCGTCGGCGCCGACGGCCTCATGCCGAAAGGAAAAGGAGCGCCGGTGTGGATCACCGGGCCTGACGCCCGCGCCCATGGGCATCTCCTGCGGGCGCGGAACGATGCGATCCTGGTCGGCCGCGGCACCATCCTCGCCGATAATCCAAGCCTGACCTGCCGGCTTCCCGGCATGTCATGCCGCTCGCCGGTACGCGTGGTGTTGGACCGGCGCTTGCGGACGCCGCCTGACGCGCGCCTGTTCGACGATCTCATGGTGCCGGTATGGTTCGTCTGTGCCGCCGATGAAGATCACCCCAACGCCGAAGCGTTGCAGGAACGCGGGGCGGAGATCGTTCCGGTTGCGGTCGACAACCACGGCCTGCTTGCCGTGCACGACGCGTTGGAGACGCTCGCCAGCCGCGGCATCACGCGCGTGCTGGTGGAGGGCGGGCCTTCGGTGGCGCGCGCCTTCCTCGATGCCGATCTCATCGACGAGGCGGTGATTTATCAGGGCCGGAAGCCCGCCGGCGCCGACGGTCTCATGCCGTTCGTCAGCGAAGGGCTTGATCGGGTGACCGCAAGCGGGCATTTCACGAGGCTTGACGCACGCTCGTTCGGGCCCGACCGAATGACGTGGTGGCGGCGGGTACGGCGATGTTCACTGGCATTGTCAGCGGCATAGGAACGCTTCTTGAGCGGCAGGGCGCGCGTTTCGTGATCGCCTGCCCCTACAAGCGCGGAAGCCTCGAAGAGGGGGCGTCGATCGCCTGCGACGGTTGCTGCCTGACCATCGTCGAGGTGAGCAAGGCGAAGGGCAAGGGCGCCGTCTTCGCCGTCGAGGCCTCCAACGAGACCTTGGCCCGCACCACGCTCGGCACCTGGCAGGCGGGGCGCCGCATCAATCTGGAGCGGCCGCTGGCACTCGGCGACGAGCTCGGCGGCCACCTCGTGACCGGCCATATCGACGGGCGCGCCAGGATCCTCGCGCGCGATCAGGACGGCGACAGCATCAGATTTGTGCTGGAGGCTCCCGCGGCGCTCGCGCGTTTCATCGCAGGAAAAGGGCTCGGTCGCGCTCGATGGCGTCTCGCTCACCGTTAATGATGTCGACGGCGCGCGCTTCGGCGTGAACATCATTCCTTACACTCTTGCCCATACGACATGGCAAGACCGGCGCCCAAGCGATCTGGTAAACCTTGAAGTCGATCTCCTGGCGCGCTACGTCGCGCGCTTGAAGGAGCAAGAAGGGCTGACCCCGTGACCATCGTGCCCAAGACCGCCCGCCATCAGTTCCTCTCCTCCATCGAGGAGGTGGTCGAGGACGCGCGCAACGGCCGCATGTTCATTTTAGTGGATGCCGAGGAGCGCGAGAACGAGGGCGACCTCGTCATCCCGGCGCAGATGGCAACCCCCGACGCCATCAACTTCATGGCCAAGCATGGCCGCGGGCTGATCTGCCTCGCGCTGACGCCAGAGCGCGCCAAGCAGCTCCATCTCGAGTTGATGTCGCGCTCGAACCGCTCGCGGCACACGACCGCCTTCACCGTGTCGATCGAGGCGCGGGAAGGGGTCTCGACCGGCATCTCCGCCCATGACCGCGCCCACACCATTTCCGTCGCCATCGATCCGACCAAGGACTATCGCGACATCATGACCCCGGGCCACGTATTCCCGCTCGTCGCCAAGGAAGGCGGCGTGCTCGTGCGCGCGGGCCACACCGAGGCGGGCGTGGACCTGGCGCGCCTCGCTGGGCTCTATCCCGCCGGCGTGATCTGCGAGATCATGAACGACGACGGCACCATGGCGCGGCTTCCCGATCTGATCGCCTTCGCCGCAACGCCATGGCCTGAAGATCGCGGCCATCGCCGATTTGATCGCTTACCGCCTGCGCTACGACCATCTCGTCAAAATCGTCGCCGAGACCAAGGTGGAGAGCGCCTATGGCGGCGCCTTCGACCTCAAAGTCTATGCCACGACGGTGGACCCGGCCGAGCATGTGGCGCTCGTCAAAGGCGACGTCGCGTCAGGCGGCCCGGTGCTCGTGCGCGTGCACGCGCTCAACACCATCGACGACGTGATCTCGGCCGGGGCCCACCGCGAGACGCTGGTGCACAAGGCCATGGAGGTCATCGGACGCGAGGGGCGCGGCGTGATCGTGCTCATCCGCGAGTCGAGACCCGACGCCATCTCCGCGCGTCTCAAGCAGGAGGCGGGAGGCCAAGGCCAGCAGCGGCTCATCGAATATGGCATCGGCGCCCAAATCCTGCTCGACCTCGGCGTGCGCGAGATGGTGCTGTTGAGCAACTCGCCCGCGCGCAAGATCGTGGGTCTCGAAGGCTATGGGCTTAAGGTGGCCGGCCACCGGGGCTTGGAGTAAGGCTGAGATGACCCGCAAAGGCCCACGCTCGGTCCTCATCATCGAGGCGCGCTTCTACGAGGACATCTCCGACGAGCTTGCCCGCGGCGCCATCGAGGAGCTCGAAGCCAATCAGATGGCTTATGAGCGGCTTGCCGTGCCGGGCTCGCTCGAGATCGCGCTCGCGCTCAGCCTGGCGCTTGCCAACGGCTTCGTCGGCCGGGCGGGACGGCACAGGGGCTGCGTCGCGCTCGGCTGCGTCATCCGCGGCGAGACCACCCATTACGACATCGTGGCGCGGGAATCGGCGGCAGGCTTGCATCAGCTCGCCGTGCAGCATGCCGTGCCGATCGGCTTCGGCATCTTGACCTGCGAGAGCCGCGAGCAGGCCTGGGAACGGGCGAGCGTCGAGGGGCGCAACAAGGGCCGCGACGCGGCGCGCGCCTGCCTCACCCTCATGCAGCTCGAGCAGCATTTCTCCTCGGCGAGCCGGCGCTAGCCGCCATGGCCAAGCGAGGCGAGACAAAGGCCCGCGCTTCCTCCCGAAGCGCCGCCCGCCTTGCCGCGGTTCAGGCGCTCTATCAGATGGACATGACCGGGATCGATCTCAACGAGGTCATCGCCGAGTTCGAGACGTTTCGCTTAGGCAAGGAGGTCGAAGGCTGCCAATTCCGCGAGGCGGAGGTCGGCTTCTTCCGCGACCTCGTCGAAGGCGTGGTGCGCGAGCAGCTCCGTATCGACCCTCTGATCGACCACCAGCTCGCCGCAGGCTGGCGGCTGACCCGCGTCGATTCCATCCTGCGCGCCATTCTCCGCGCCGGCGCCTATGAGATCCTGGTCCGCAGCGATGTCCCGGCGCGCGTGGTAATCTCCGAATATGTCGACATCGCCCATGCCTTTTTCGCCGAAGAGGAGCCGAAGGTCGTGAACGGCATCCTCGACAAGCTCGGCCACAAGGCGCGGCCGCACGAATTCGCCGCCGAGGGCACGAGCGATGGCTGAGCGCGTCGAGGGCGAACGCCTTGGCGAGTTCGAGATCATCGCCCGCTACTTTGCGCCGCTTGCCACCGATGCCGCCGCGCTCGGGCTGCGCGACGACGCCGCCGTCCTCGTCATCTCGGAAGGCTACGAACTCATCGCCACCTGCGACACGCTCATCGAAGGCGTGCATTTTCTCGGCAACGATCCACCGGACTCCATCGGTTACAAGGCCCTGTCGGTCAATCTCTCCGATCTTGCCGCCAAAGGGGCGCGGGGCCATGCCTATCTGCTTGTCGCTGGCGCTGCCGCGCGAGACCCCGCCTGCCTGGTTTGAAGGTTTTTCTTCCGGTCTGCGCGAGCTCCAGGAGGCGACCGGCATTACCCTTGTCGGTGGCGACACCACGGCCTCGCCGGGTCCCCTGACCATCACCATCACGGCGCTTGGCCTGGTCGCGCACGGCCATGCTGTCTTGCGGCACGGCGCCAAGACGGGCGACCGGCTTTATGTCAGCGGCACGATTGGCGATGCCTATCTCGGGCTTCGCCTTCTCAAGGATCCTGCGCTCGCCTCGGCCTGGGACCTCTCGGAGGAAGACAGTGCGTTCCTGATCGACCGCTATCGGCGTCCCAAGCCCCGAACCGAGCTTGTGATTCCGGTCCGCAACTTCGCGCAAGCTGCCATCGATGTCTCTGACGGGCTCGTGGGCGACGTCGAGAAGCTTGCTCGCGCCTCCCATGCCGGGGCTCTGATCGAGGCTGGCAGCGTGCCGTTCTCGGCGCCCGCGCACAAAGCGCTTCAGCGCGAGCCTCGGCTCCTTGCAACGTTGCTCACGGCAGGAGACGACTACGAAATCGTGGCGGCGGTGCCCGAGGCAAGCGCTGCCGCCTTCGAGGCCGAAGCACAGGCGAAGGGCGTACCAGTCACCATGATCGGCCGCATCGGGGGGCCAAGCGGCGATGCCCGCGTGCTTGCCCCTGACGGGAAGCCTCTCGAGCTTGGCCGCAAGGGATTCGCCCATTTCTAGGCCCACGGCCCAAGCAGCCGAGCCAAAAATGCCGCGCCTTTAGGCGTCTGTTGCGTCCGCCCCCCAACTTTGGCATTTTCCGCGCGGGCTAAGCACCACCACTCTTGGGGGCAGTGGGGCCGCGGCGTCTCGCCTTTAGCGGTCCTATTCCCCGCCATCCCAAATCGAAAGCAGAGGCAGCCGTCATGACCTGGGTTCTCTACCTGATTATCGCTTGCGGGGCGCTCTCGATCGCCTATGGCGTCTGGACGACCAGGGCCGTTCTCGCCTCCGACCCCGGCACGGCGCGCATGCAGGAAATCGCCGCCGCCATTCAGGAGGGGGCGCAGGCCTATCTCGCCCGCCAATACACCACGATCGCCATTGTCGGCGTGGTGATCTTTCTGGTTCTTGCCTATCTGCTCGGCATTCCCCAGGCGATCGGCTTCGCCGTGGGCGCGGTGCTCTCGGGCCTCGCCGGCTATATCGGCATGAACGTCTCGGTGCGCGCCAATGTGAGGACCGCGCAGGCGGCGACCAAGAGCCTCGCCGACGGTTTGAGCCTCGCTTTCCGCGCCGGCGCCATCACCGGGCTTCTGGTTGCCGGTCTCGCCCTTCTCAGCGTCTCGATCTATTTCCTCATCCTCATCGAGTGTGCTCGGCTACAGCCCTGCATCCCGCGAAGTTGTCGCTGCTCTCGTATCCTTGGGCTTCGGTGCGTCGCTGATCTCCATCTTCGCCCGTCTCGGCGGCGGCATCTTCACCAAGGGCGCCGACGTCGGCGGCGATCTCGTGGGCAAGGTCGAGGCCGGCATCCCCGAGGACGACCCGCGCAACCCGGCGACCATCGCCGACAATGTCGGCGACAATGTCGGCGACTGCGCCGGCATGGCGGCCGATCTGTTCGAGACCTACGTGGTGACCGTGGTGGCCACCATGGTGCTTGCCTCCATCTACTTCGCCGGCGGCGAGGATCGCGTCATGCAGATGATGCTGTACCCGCTCGCCATCGGCGCCACCTGCGTCATCACCTCCATCATCGGCACGTATTTCGTGCGTCTCGGCAAGAGCCAGTCGATCATGGGCGCCCTTTACAAGGGCGTGCTCGCCACGGGCGTGCTCTCGCTCATCCTGCTCTGGCCCGTGACGTCTTGGCTGGTCGGCATGGACACGGCCATGAAGGTGGGCGAGGTGAGCTTCACCGGCAGCTCGCTATATTTCTGTGGTGTGGTAGGGCTCGTGGTGACGGCGCTGATCGTGGTCATCACCGAATATTACACCGGCACGCACTTACCGCCCGGTGCAGTCGATCGCCAAGGCCTCGGTTACGGGCCACGGCACCAACGTCATCCAAGGCCTTGCCGTGTCGATGGAGTTCGACCGCGCTGCCCGCGCTCGTCATCATGGCGGGTATCGTTATCGCCTACCAGCTTGCCGGGTTGTTCGGCATCGCCATCGCCATCACTACCATGCTGGCGCTCGCCGGCATGATCGTGGCGCTCGATGCGTTTGGCCCGGTCACCGACAATGCCGGCGGCATCGCCGAGATGTCCGGCATGCCGGCAAGCATCCGCAAGACGACCGACGCATTGGACGCCGTCGGCAACACCACTAAGGCGGTCACCAAGGGTTATGCCATCGGCTCGGCCGGGCTCGGCGCGTTGGTTCTTTTCGCGGCCTATACCGAGGACCTCAAATTCTTCGTCGCCAACGCCGACCAGTTCCCCTATTTCAAGGGCGTCGACGCCACTTTCAGCCTAACCAACCCTTACGTGGTGGTCGGTCTCCTGCTCGGCGGTCTGCTGCCCTATTTGTTCGGCGGCATCGCCATGACGGCAGTTGGCCGCGCAGCCTCGGCCATCGTCGAGGAGGTGCGCCGGCAGTTCAAGGAGAAGCCCGGCATCATGAAGGGCACCGAGCGTCCGGACTATGGACGCGCCGTCGATCTCCTCACCCGCGCGGCGATCAAGGAGATGATCGTCCCCTCTCTGCTGCCGGTGCTGTCGCCGATCGCCTTCTACTTCATCATCGATTGGATCGCCGGCAAGAGCGCGGCCTTCTCCGCGCTTGGCGCCATGCTGCTCGGCGTGATCGTCACCGGTCTTTTCGTCGCCATTTCCATGACGGCGGGGGGAGGGGCGTGGGACAACGCCAAGAAATATATCGAGGATGGCAATTACGGCGGCAAAGGCTCAGAGGCGCACAAGGCGGCGGTGACCGGCGATACGGTCGGCGATCCCTACAAGGATACGGCCGGCCCGGCGGTGAATCCGATGATCAAGATCACCAATATCGTGGCGCTCTTGCTGCTTGCGGCGCTCGCCCATCAATAGCGAGCTAAGGGCCGCTTACCTGCCGCCGGGAAGGGCGGCCGGGTTCACTTCCTGTTTTGAACATGCTGCGATTGGCGAGATTGCCGAAGATCTGCTCGAGGAGGCCGAGATCCTTGCCGCGCGCCGGCGTCTCGCCCTTGTAGTAATTGACGACGATCCCGTCCTTCAGCCCGTAATGGGCGACCTGCTGGACGTTTGCGGCTCCGTCGAAATAGACCGCGACGACCTGCCGGTCGATCTCGCGGGGCTTGAGAAAAGCGACGGTCTTTTGCGTCGTCGAGATGTAGTAATAAGCGTCGCCACCGATCGTGCTCGTGGTATCGGGCGAGCCGAGCACGGTCTGGACCTGGTCCTTGGTCATGCCGGGCTGAACCTGCTGGAGGTCGACATCGATAAAGACGTGCCCGTGCCGGTCGATCTGGGCGCCGCAACCAGAAACGAGGGCGGCGCCAAGCATGAGCGCCACCAGCGTCGGCCGTGAAGCCCTGACGGAGATCAGCGTGAACCTGCGCAAATCCAGATGTCCCCTCGATGAACCCCGTGCCGGACCTTGCCCGATGGCCAAGGCCCTTCCCGTGCGTGACGCCGCCGCGGGCCAAGTCTGGCGGGACCAGGTCTGGCGGCCGGCCCCGGACGTGGCGGAAGGCTAGACCAAACGGGCCGTCCTTTGAACCCTCTCTATCCCCTGACGCCGTGGCGCCGCAACGATACCAACGCGGCGAAACTCTATGGCGCGATTGTGGCGCAGGCGCGGCTTCCCGTTTTCTACCAGGGCCTTGGGGTTCCCGACACGCTCGAAGGGCGCTTCCTCATGCTGTCGCTGCACCTCTTCGCCGTGCTTCACCGGCTCAAAGAGGAGGGCCCGGCTGCTGTCGGCTTGGCGCAGGAGCTTAGCGACCGGTTCAGCGCGGACATGGAGACGGTGCTCAGGGAGATCGGCGTTGGCGATCTCAGCATTCCGAAAAAGGTGAGGGGGCTTGCCGCTTCGAGCGCTGCCTTGTTGCAAGCCTATGAGGAGGCCTTGGCGGCGGGGGACAAGGCCGTTGCTGCCGCCATCGCCAAAGTGTTGCCGCTCGAAACCGGCCCATCCGAGGCTGCAAGCGGGCGCCTCGCACACTATCTAAGAAGGGTGGTGCGCCAGGTTGAGGCGCAAAGCTTCGCGGCGCTCAGCGCCGGCGAGGTGAAATTTCCAGGGACGGCCCCTGGCGAGGAGCTGGGAGACGAATTGCATGAATAGCGAAGCTGACCGTGCGGTCCTTGCGCGCACCCTCAGGGTCGATGAGATCAGGGACGGCGCGAGCGGGGAGATCGCGGCCACCAAGGCAGAGATGGACGCCATCGCCCGCATGCTCGATCTTGTGGCGCTCGAGGGGCTCACCTGCGTTTATCGCCTCGATCATGGCGGAGGCGGCCGTCTGCACCTCACGGGCAGGCTGCATGCCAACGTCACGCAAACCTGCGTCGTCTCCCTCGACCCGGTTGAGGCAAATCTCGATGTGCCCGTAGAGGTCGAGTTTTGGCCTGTCTCCCTGATCGACGAGCTCAAGCGGAGCACAGAGGAGCCCGGGAACCTAGGGCTACTCGACTGGCCAGAGGCGGTGGTCGACGGGAGGATCGATCTCGGGCCGGTCATCTACGAGACCCTTGCCACGGCGCTCGAGCCCTACCCGAAGCGGGAGGGGATAAGCTTCGATTGGTCGCAAGGCCCCTCCGAAGAGACGGGTAGCGCCAAGAGCGGCCCGTTTGCGGCCCTTGCCGCGCTGAAGCGGCGCTAGGGGCGGAAGTCCAAGGCAAAATCCGGTTGTCACTGGCGGGCTTTTTAAGTCTATTCGGGTTTCATTTCCGGGGGTTGCCGCGGCCGTCCCGCTGCATAGCCAGTTTTTCCTGAACGGCAATTGAGAATGGGTTCTCCAGTCACCATAGCGCTCGACGCCATGGGCGGGGACCACGGACCAAGCGTGGTCATTCCCGCCGCCGCGATTGCGCTCATCCGCCATCCGGAGATGCGGTTCATTCTGGTTGGCGACGCGGCCCGCATCGAGCCCGAGCTCGCCGCCCACCCTGCGCTCGCCGCGAAGGCTGAGATCATCCATACCGACGTGGCGGTCGCCATGGACGCCAAGCCGAGCCAAGCTCTGCGCAAGGGCCGCTGGAAGTCGAGCATGTGGCTTAGCCTCGAGGCGGTGAGGGACGGGCGCGCCGATGCCGCCGTGTCGGCCGGCAATACTGGCGCACTCGTGGCCATGGCCAAGTTCTGCCTGAAGACGATTCACGGCGTCGACCGTCCGGCCATTGCCGCCATCTGGCCGACTATCGAGAGCGAATGCATCGTGCTCGACGTGGGCGCCAATGTGGGCGCCGATTCCCGTCAGCTCGTCGAGTTTGCGCTCATGGGGGCCGCCATGGCGCGCGCCCTGTTCGGCATCGACAAGCCCTCGGTCGGGCTCCTCAATATCGGCGTCGAGGAGGTCAAGGGCGTCGACGAGATCAAGAAGGCGGCCGCGGTTCTGAAAGAAGCACCGCTCCCCATCCGCTATCATGGGTTTGTCGAAGGCGACGACATAGGCAGAGGCGCGGTCGATGTCGTCGTCACCGACGGCTTTACCGGCAACATCGCCTTGAAGACGGCGGAAGGAACGGCTAAGCAGATCGGCGAGTATTTGCGCGCCGCCATGGGGCGGTCGTTCCTTGCCCGCATCGGCGCTGTCCTGGCGCAGGGCGCCTTTCGCGCTCTCAAAGAGAAGATGGATCCGCGCCAGCTGAACGGCGGCATATTTCTCGGGCTAAACGGCATCGTCGTCAAAAGCCACGGCGGAACCGACGCGACTGGCTTCGCCAGCGCCATCGATGTCGCCTACGACATGGCGTCGAACGGTGTGGTGAAACGTCTAGCCAGCGACGTTGCCGGCTTCCACGCCAAGTTGGAGCTCGAGGGTGCGGCTTAACGCTTGGGAGTAGGTCACGTTGAGTATTGTCAGGACGGTCATCAAGGGATGTGGGGGATACCTGCCTGAGCGGGTCGTGACCAATGACGACCTCGCCAAGACTGGTCGACACCTCCGACCAGTGGATCACCGAGCGGACCGGCATCAAGGAGCGCCGGATTGCAGCCGAAGGCGAGCTCACCTCGTCCATGGGCGCCCTTGCGGCGCGGGCGGCGCTTGACGACGCCGGGCTGGCGCCCGAGGACATCGACCTCATCATCCTTGCCACCTCGACCCCGGACCAGACCTTTCCCGCCAGCGCCGTGACCATCCAAGCCGAGCTCGGCATCACCCATGGCGCGGCTTTCGACATGCAGGCGGTCTGCTCGGGATTCGTTTTCGCTCTGGCGACCGCCGACAGCTATTTGAAGAGCGGTCAGTTCAAACGGGCGCTGGTCATCGGCGCCGAGGCCTTCTCCCGCATCCTCGACTGGCAGGATCGCTCGACCTGCGTTCTGTTCGGTGACGGCGCCGGAGCCGTGGTCGTCGAGGCCCAGAAGCTGAACGGCGCTTTAACCGACCGGGGCATCCTCGCCACGAGCCTCAGATCCGACGGCCGCTACCGCGACAAGCTCTATGTCGATGGCGGTCCTTCATCCACCGGCACGGTCGGACATGTTCGCATGGACGGTCCTGAGGTATTTCGCCACGCAGTGACGAAGATCAGCGAGGTGATCGACGCCACTCTAACCCAAGCAGGCTATAAAGCGTCGGATGTTGACTGGTTCGTACCGCATCAAGCCAATAAGCGCATCTTGGACGGTGCTGCACAGGAAGCTTGGTCTCGATCCGGCACGCGTTATCATTACGGTCGATAAGCATGCCAATACATCGGCCGCTTCAATTCCCTTGGCGCTGAGCCAGGGCCGTAGCCGACGGCCGCATCAAGACTGGCGACCTTGTTCTGCTTGAGGCCATGGGCGGAGGCTTCACCTGGGGCGCTGTGCTGCTCCGCTGGTAGGCGAAAATGAGGTGCCGCGCGAAAGCCACACCTTGATGGAAAATGGTGCAATATCAGGAATTTGATCGCAGGACAGATTGACCGCCTCGCACTCGCTCGATTAGCATCTTGATTAGTCCCGCGACTGGGGGAGCGCACGCATATGAGCGGGAAGACACTCACGCGCGCCGATTTGGCGGAAGCGGTGTTTCAGAAGGTTGGGCTGCCGCGGAACGAGTCCGCCGAGATCGTCGAGCTGGTGCTTCGCGAGATCGTGGCGAGCCTCGAGCGCGGCGACACCGTGAAGCTCTCGTCATTCGGCTCTTTCGGGATTCGCGACAAGGGCCAGCGCATCGGGCGCAACCCAAAGACGGGCCAGGAAGTTCCCATCACGCCGCGGCGCGTGCTGGTGTTCCGGGCCAGCAACATCATGAAACAGCGCATCAACGATGCGCTCTCCCGGAGAAAGGCGGCCGAATAATTTTGCCGGCGTTTTGATGCCAAGGAGGAGGACGGTTGGACAAGGCGCCCGAGGCATTTCGCACGATCAGCGAGGTCGCTGATGAGCTTGAGGTCCCGAAGCACGTGCTTCGCTTCTGGGAGGCCAAGTTCGCACAGCTCAAGCCCATGAAGCGGGGCGGCGGCCGGCGCTATTACCGGCCCGAAGACGTCGCCCTGCTGCGCGGCATCCGCTTCCTGCTCTATAACGATGGATACACCATTAGAGGGGTACAGAAGATCCTCCGCGAGCACGGACCGCGTTTCGTGATGGACTACCGGCGAATGGCTGAGGACGACGAACAGGACGAGGCAATGTCGGAGCCGCATGAAATTCCCGACATCGCCGCCGAGGCCGCGCAAAGCGGGGCCGCGACCATAGTGCGCCAGCCCGCCGAGGAACGATCCAGGCTCGACCCGCAAAAGCTTGGGGCGCTTCTCGATGAGATCGAGGCCTGCTACCGGGTCCTCGCCTTGGCCAGGGAATAGAGTCCTCAAGCCGGCTGATGGCTTGTCTCATCGGCCTGAGCGTGTATATGCAAGTCAGCCTGACACCAAGGTTTCGGAGCGTAGCGCAGCTCGGTTAGCGCACCGGTCTGGGGGACCGGGGGTCGGGAGTTCAAATCTCCCCGCTCCGACCATTCTCTTTGGGCGCTGCCAGCGCCATGCCCCAGAGTCGCGTCACGTTAGACTGCAAGCGTACGGCCCTGCGCGCCTTCAGCTCTTCTTGCGGACGACGATATAGGCGTAGGTCGACAAGAGGCGCAGATCGAGCGTTCGCGCCAACGCCGTGAAGCCGCGATGAATGTCCCGAATCACAGGAAAGCGCTGGTAGTAGCGGTGGCCATAGAACGGCACGATCAGGACCTCGACGAAACCAATCTCTCCGAGCCTGCGGCGCATCGGCGCGTCGAACGTGAAGCACCAATTGTACCGCGCTGGGAAAACCGGTTGCTCCTCCTCCGTGCGCGTGCGGTCGAGCAGATGAGCGATCCGTTCACCGAGATTGTCGGGCAGCAAGCGGTTGATCACGAAGGGCACCGCAAACAAGGTTGGCACGAACGCGAGTGCCACGCCGCCCGGCGCCAGCATCGCATGGACATTGCACCACGCCTTGTGCGCGTCCTCGACATGCTCGAACACCATGCGCGAAAACGCTTGGTTTTCTACGCCGAGGGTGGCCAAAGCGTTTACAAGGGTCGATGGCATAGGACTGCCGGACGCGGGTGACCGTCCTGCTCGATGGATCTCGGAAATCGCAATCATGAGCGTCCCTGCGGCCAGCCGGCGTGAGATGATTGAATATTGCAATTCGCAAACCGGACAAGGTTAATCCGGTTGATAGCTTAATGGGCTCCGGAGAAATTTGTCTGCTGCAGCCATCTCGGCGCTTGAGCGACAAGAACTCAGAATCTCGGGCACACCAATGCGGCGCGTCGACCCAACGGGCCGACGCGATGGGAGATGCGAGGATCGTCTATTCCGCCGCTGCGAGCTTCACGCGATCATTCGCGGGCGTAAGCTCGGTCTTGGTTGCGCCGGCATCCTTCCCCGAAACCGAGAAGACGCCGCCCGCCAGCACCGCACCCTTCTCGACTTGCACGTCGCCGCACGTCACGTTGCCTTCGATCCGGCCGGTCGCGCGCACAAGCAGGAACTGCTTCACCTCGGCGTTTTCGGAAAGCGATCCATGAACGTCAGCCTCCGACGCGACGACATTGCCTCTAATACAACCTGTGGTCCCGATGCGGATGGAGCGCGCCGTCACGTCGCCCTCCACGGTTCCTTCCACCACGATGACGTCGGGAACGTTGATCTCGCCTTTGATGGTCACACCTTCGCCGATATACGCAACGTTAGGTTCGGCGAGCCGGAAATTGTCATTCGACATGGGACGTTACCTCCCCCGCATTCGTCGAAACCGCCGCAAAACTCACCACTCACCAACAAAATCCACCGCTCATCAACAGGAAATAGGCTGGACCTAACCTCAGGTGTTGTAAGGCGCTTTCACAATCTTATCCACGTTATCCACAGGCCCTCCCGCAGGAGAGAAAACGACCCCGGATAGCAAATGGCTACCCCCGATAGCGAGATCCGTCTTCCCATCTTCGCCGAGGTCCACATCATGCTCTTGCCACTCCAACCGGAAGAGAGAGCCTTCTGACCTGGCGCAAGACTGCCCGAATATGCCGCAGATCCTGTTGACATTTCAGTCCTCAGCTCTTCGCCGGGCGCTCGCTGATCGAGAACGTTCTGGGCCGGCTGAAAAAGTAGCGCGCCGCAAACAAACCACCCGAGGTGATCGCGAAAGCGATGGCGGCCCCCCAAAGGCCGATAAGGGGGGTCAGCACGAGGTTCAATCCGGCCGATGCCAGCGCTCCGGCCACCGCAATGGTCGCGATGGCACGATCTCGATGCAGCGCAAGCAGGGCAAACCCGTAAGCGTCGGCGGCGACTCGCAGCAAGGTCGCGAAGAGTATGACCCAGAATATCGGCAGATAGTCTTGCACCAAGGGCTGATCGAGGAAGGGTAACATCAATGGCGTTGCGATGGCAGCACCGAGCGTGAGTAACAGCGCCCAAATGCCGGTCTCGATCTGGAGATGCCGTTCGAGCGCGCGGAAGCCGGCCTGATCTGCGGTCTGCGCCGTAGCGATGATATGGGGGAGCTGCGCCTGGAGCACGCCATACACCGATAGCGAGTGCATTACATTGGCGATCGACCAGAACAGCGTGTAGACGCCGGTCAGCTCCAATCCGAGAAACATGGAGATCAGGAAGCGGTCGAGAAACATGCTGATCGTCGAGCTCACGTCCTTGACGTAGAGGACCAGGCCGCCATGCAGATCGCGAAGCAAGGGGCCGACGCGCGGACGCAAGTGGCGCCAGCGTCCCTTTCGAAGGACGATGGCCATCATGATCAGCCAGCACACAACCAACATGCCGAGCCAGCCGAGGAGAAGAAATTCGAGCGTGCGCGTTTCAGGGTAAAGCAGGCCGATTGCCATTACGGGAATGGGCCAAGCCCCGCTCGCAGGAATGTCAGCAAATAGGCGAGAAAGACGCGACGGCGCGCCAGCAGCATGTCCGCCGCTTCGTTGCCGAGATTATCAAGAAGCAGGATGGCGCCGCAAAGCACGGCAATGCGCAAGGGAATGGGCTCGCCGAGCAGAATGTCGGCCGCAAACGCGAGCGGCTGCACCATGAGGTGAATCGAGAGCGTTAAGCTCAACCGGCTGGCCATCAGCGGTAAAGCCTGCGCCCGCGGCAGATCGACGATCTTGCGTATGATCCAGTCGGTCATGCCGAGACCGACGACGGCCGGCACGATGGTCGTAGCCCCGACCAGGAGCCCGTAGATGCCGAGATCAGCGAGGCCGAGATAGCGCGCCGTATAGATGGCGAGGAGAAATTTCGACATCGTGGAGCCGACGCGCATCGCCACGAGGAGCAACTGGTTGAGCAGCCGCCTCCGGCCGAACTGGCCGCCAATCGGTAGAGCACGATCTTCGATTACGCTCATGCACGATTACCCGCGCCTGGTAATGTCCCCGGCGCACGCCGACGTTGTGATGTCACAGCTCAATCCCCTTGAATGCTGGCATGGCTTCGCCAGCCGAGCCGCATCGGGCTTCGGCCAGCCGCTGCAGAAAGCATGCCAGCTCCCACGGCGCGACGGTCCAATTTGAGGGCTTGGATACCGGTTCATCCAGGGAATGTCGGTTGTTAATGCTAACCGTGTACAAATCTTGGAAATAACTGAGGAAAGGAATTACAGAGAAGACTGGTCTCGGCAAGCAAAGGTTCTGTTGTGAGCACCAGCACCGTACAGGAGCCGATCAATTCGTCATTCGACCCCGCCGATCGGCTGCGGCAGTTTCGGATTCGCGTTGCCGGCCGCCTCCGCCTCGGCCTTCGTTTCGAGTCGATCCGATTTGGGCTGCGACGCGACCTTGCGCAGCCCTTCCCGGCCCCAACTGCCAAGATACCGATTTTGGTGCGTCCGCTTGTCGAGACCGACCTGCCGATCCTGCTGGCTGTCGACGCCGCGACGTCGCCCGCAGACCGGTTCGAGATCGCCTGCCGACGTGCCTTCGCCGCCAAGCGGATCGCCCGCGGCTTCGTCGCGGTCGACGAGCGCGACGGCAGGCCCTGTTACGTCCAGTGGCTGCTCGGCGCCGCCGACAATGACTTCATCCGGCGGCTTCATGGCTTCCCGCAGCTCGCCGCGGACGAAGCGCTCCTTGAGAATGCCTATACCCCGGCCAGCCACCGCGGCCTCGGCATCATGCCGGCCGCCATGGCGCTGATCGCCGAGAAGGCGGAGACGATCGGCGCCCGCTATGTCATCACCTTCGTCGACCAGAACAACATCCCTTCGCTCAAGGGGTGTCAGCGTTGCGGCTTCTCCCCCGACCTGCTGCACCGGCAGGTTCGGCTGGGCTTCGGCCTCTTCCGCCGCGACAGCTTCACCAAGCTCGCCGGAGACGATCCAAGGCGCACGCAAAAGTTCTGAGCGGCGAGCGGCTGAGCTCCGCGAGCTCATGCGGGCGCGCGCAAGACTTCGCTATTTAGGGTCTTGAGCGGCGGCGAAAGCTGGGCTGAGCGAGCGCCATGCCCCAGATCATCGCCATGATGAGATAGAAGTGGCGCCAGTGATCGCTGTCGATCACCACGCCCTCGAGCGCCATGCCGATAAAGGCGGCGACAAGCACCGCGCTGATCCCGTCGCCGCCCCGGTCTCTGACGACCTGACGCAAGCCGAGGCCGATCGTGAGCAACACGACGCGCGAGATAGAGCGTGCCGCCGAGCCAGCCGGCGTTGAGGAACATGCTGAGATAGACCTCATGCACGTCCTCGTGGTGATAGGCTCCTGCGCAAATTCGAGAGCGCCGATGCCAAGCGGATGCGTGAGGACGAGACCCACCGCCTTTTGCTGGCCGCCGAAGCGGCCTTCGGGTCCGACATCGTAGGATTGCTCCAAGCGTCGCGCGCTCGCCCATGAGCTCGGCGACCTCGGGATGGTCAGCGCCGCGGCGAAAATGCCGACGGCGAACATGCCGGCAAGCACGACATAGATGACGAGCTTCAGCCGCTGCCGGTGCGTCGAGACGGTGGCGAACGTGAAGCAGGCATAGACGACGAGCGAGACGGCGAGATTGATCCAGGCGCCGCGCGAGAAAGCGAGCAGCGATCCGAACAGCAGGATCGGCGTGGCGAGGAGCCAGAGGCCGGCGCGCACGAAGCCTGCCCGTCATCACCAAGTTGAGACATAGAGCAGGGCAGGGACGAGAAAGGCGCCGAGCACGTTGGGGTCCTTGAACGTGCCGCGCGCCCGGCCGAATTCGGTGAAAAGATCGTAGCGCCCCGGGCAAGAGACTGAAATAGCCGATCAGACGCCGCGCAGGCGGCGATCAGCGCCGCGACCAAATAGGCCGACATGATCAGCCGGACATTGGCGGTCGGGACGATCGAGCACGAAGGCCGCCATCACCACCGAGGAGAGCGCAAGATAGAGGGTGATGCCCATATGGGTCGTCGGCACGTCGATCATGCCGGCCTGGGTCGTGGCGACGAAGCCGCCGGCGACGATCGCGGTCCAGAGCAAGAGATAAAGCGCAATGCCGCGGCTGAAGCGGACGAGACCGACCACCGGCAGCATCAGCGCCGCGCCGACCATCAGAACGTCATAAAGCGCGGGCTCGGAGAAGACGATCGCGCTCAAGGCGATCGTGATCCAGACATAGGCCAGCGCGAGCCGCTTGACGCCGGCGCTGATCCGATGCGGACGTTCCGCGAGATCGTCAGTTGAGCGGCAGCATACGCCGACATGGCCGCCTAACGCCTTTCTCGCCCATTAGCTCGGCCACTTGGCGCGTTCCCGCACCGCCGATCTCGGCTTCATCACACGCCGTATCTGAATGCTTTGAATCTTCATGACTAAAGACCCGGGGATGAGGAACAACACGAGAGTTTTGACCAAGCCTATCCATGCGCCCATTTCCAAAGGTCGGAAATACTTTAATTGAATTCTAAATCGATCAAAAAGCTGGCGTCGCCGACGTGTCAGCGACAATCCCCCAGGCGACAGACGCATATCGACTAAGACGATTGGAATATTGGCAATCGGGAAACTGTTGGGAAATTCTTCTGAATAACTCATAATCTTCGGCGACTGGATAATGCTCAGAGTAAAGCCCAACAGCATTAAGCGCACTCAGTTCTTATCATTAAGCTCGAGTGTATGACTGCCGTATTATAGTTCATTGTCTTCCTGACGAGTTCCGGTCTCTCTGGCGTGCGCCCGATGAAAGACCATCCTGCCGCTAACCTCTTCGACAAGTCTCGCCCATGCACCAACGGCGGCGATTTCGGGATGGCTATCAAGAAATTCCACCTGTTTGGCGATTCTATCCGGGTAGCAAAGGTCATCGGCGTCGAGACAGGCCACGAATTCGTATGGCTGGCTAAGAATTGTTCTTAGGCCAACGTTTCGAGCATGCGCCACACCCCTATTTTGCTCTAATCGAATGACTCTTGTTCTAGGAAAATCATCAAGGATCTGTGTGATAGGAACGTCACTCCCATCATCGACGATATAGATATCGCATGCGTATGTGTTCTTGACGAGGCTTTCTACCGCCCGGTTTATGAATGGACCGGGGTTGTATGCAGGCATTAAGACCGCAACTCTTGCAGTCAGCTTCCGCGGTTGTTGTTCTCTCCAACATGGCCGTTCCGCGTCCCCTTAATAGGCGTTCTCGCCCTTGAGCAGCGCGAACGGCGTCATCAGGCAGATATAGAGGTCGAACGTCACCGACCAATTCTCGATGTAGTAGAGGTCGTGCTCGACGCGCCTTTGGATCTTCTCCTCGGTGTCGGTCTCGCCGCGCCAGCCTGAGATCTGCGCCCAGCCGGTGACGCCCGGCTTGACGCGATGGCGGGCGAAATAGCCGTCGACCACGTCGTAATAGAGCTTGTCCTCGGCCTTGGCCTTCAGCGCATGCGGGCGCGGTCCGACGAGCGACAGATCGCCTTTGAGCACGTTGAAGAATTGCGGCAGCTCATCGAGGCTCGTCTTGCGCAAGAAGCGGCCGACGCGCGTGACGCGGGGGTCGTCCTTGGTGACGAGCTTGCTCGCCTCCAGGTCGGTCTGGTCGACATACATGGAGCGGAATTTGTAGACCTCGATCAGCTCGTTGTTGAAGCCCTGGCGCTTCTGGCGGAACAGCACGGGGCCCTTGGAGTCGAGCTTGATGAGCAGCGCGATCACCGCCATCAGCGGCGCGAGCAGGATCAGCGCGAGGCCGGCGGCGATCTTGTCGAACAGCCACTTCTTCACATGGTCCCAGTCGGCGATCGGCTTGTCGGTGACGTCGATGAACGGCACGTTGCCGATATAGGAATAGGTGCGCGGCCGGAATCTGAGCTTGTTGTTGTGCGCCGACAGCCGGATATCGACCGGCAGCACCCAGAGCTTCTTGAGGAGCTGGAGCAGCCGCTTCTCGGCGGTGACCGGCAGCGAGACGATGAGGAGATCGAGCCGCGAGTTCCGCGCGAACTCGACGAGCTCGTCGATATTGCCGAGCTTGGGATAGCCCGCGACGATGGGCGAGACCCGGTCGTTGCCGCGATCGTCGAAGATGCCGGCGATGCGGATGTCGGTGTCCTTCGAGGCTTCGAGCGCCTTGATCAGCTCCTCAGCCTCGTGGCCGCCGCCGACGATCACGGCGCGGCGATTGAGGCGTCCCTCCCTGATCCAGCGCTTGACCAGCAGCGACAGCGCGAGCCTCTCGGCGAACAGCGCGAGCAGGGCCGAGGCGTACCAGGTGGCGATCCACACGCGCGAGAAGTCGGCGCCGACCTTGACGAAGAAGGCGCGCGCCATCAGGCCGGCCATGACCAGGGTCCAGGCCAAGGCGATGCGGGTAAAGCTCCTGACGAAGGCGCTGAAGGCCGGCACGCGATAGAGATCGAAGGCCTGGAGCATCAACGTGTTGGCCGCGCCGCGGTCAGCACCGCCGCGAGATAGACGAGATGGGCGCTCTGTCCTTCGCGCTCGACATAGCCAAGGTAAATGGCGAAGCCGAGCGCCGCCACGAGCAGGAACTCGACCATGCGCAGCGCGCCGGTGACCACGATGGGGGGCAGCAGATTGAGACTGGCGCCGCGCCGGATCTCGGCAAGACGCGGGCGGGGCGCGCGGCGCCGTTCGTGAAACCCCGCTTCGGACTTGGCGCGACCTCGCGAGCGTGGCGGAATCAGCCGCTTCGCGTGGCGCCACAACTTCACTGTCACTCATCCTTAGACCCTGTCCGACCGTTACAGTCTTCCCTCTGAGAAGCAGGTTACGTGCCAAGCCGAAGGGAAAATTGGCGGCTGCCGCGATGGTTTACGGCATGGCTGCTTTTCGGATGGGGCGAGGCGAAAGGGCGCACCTCGGCCCTATGGTTAAGGCAGGCTTGCCCACCAACTAGGAGACGCCGGCGCCGACCTCCGAGATATAGAAATCGATGACCTCGTGCGTCATGTTCTCCACGGTGAACCGTTCCGCGATGATCTGTTGCAGCGCGGCCGCGCGGTCGAGGAACGGCTTTGGGCTGGCGAGGAAGGCGCGCAACTGGCCGGCGAGCGCGCCGACGTCTCCCGGCGGGATGAGCGGCATGTCGATGCCGGCCACGATCTCGGGGATGCCGCCGACATCGGTCGCGATCAGAGGCATCTGCGCCGCGGCGGCCTCGAGCACGATATAGGGAAAGGATTCCGCGCGCGACGGCACCACCACGCAGCGGGCGCGGGCAAAAGCGCTCCGCGCCGACTGCGGCCCCGAGAAGGACACCCGGCCATTCAGCCCGAGCTTGCGGGCGAGCCGCTTCAAGCTGGCCTCGTCGGGTCCGCTGCCGACGATGAGCGCCCGGCCGGGAAAGATGGCTTGGTGGGCGGCAAGCGCCTCGAGCAGGATATCGACGCCTTTCAAATAGCGAAGCTCGCCGATGAAGACGAAATCCACCGCGTCATCGGCCAGCATCGGCTCGTAGAACTCGTGGCGGTAGAGGCCGTTCGGCACGATCCGCACCGGGCAGCGCGGCTCGCCGATGAGCTCGACATAGCGGTTGGCGGCAAAGACGCTTTCGAAGATGAGCCCGTCGGTCAAGGGAAGCAAGCCTGCGTTCGGCCATGATGTAGAGCCGGCCCATGAGCCGCGACGGCGAATAGTGCAGGCTGCCGCCATGCGGCGTGTAGACGGCCTTCACCTTCATGCCCTTGCGCTTCAGCTTGCGGCCGGCAAGCCGCGCATAGGCCCCGCCCTTGGCGCCGTGACCGTGCAGGACGTCGACGCCGAGCTTGGCGGCAAGCCGCGTGATCTTGCCGATAGTGCGCCAGTCGCCGAAGCCGAGATGGCGGGTCATGGGAATGCGCGTCAGCCCGAGCGCGCAATTATCGGCCAGGCGGCCGAGCGCCACCGGGTCGCCCTCGGTGCGGGAATCGCAGACGATGCCGACCTCGGCCCCAAGCTGGGCTTGGCCCAGCGCCAGATCGTGGACGTGGCGGAACAGACCCCCGACAGGCGCGCGCAGGCAATGCAGAATGCGAAGCGTGGAGCTCACGGGACCCCGGTTCAGGAACCTTGGCCGGACGGCTCTGTGAGCTTTAGAAGAAGCGTTCGAGAACGTAAATAGTGTCGCCAGGCTGCACGGGATAATCGGTCGGCACCATCACCGTGCTCTTCACGCCGCCGAACCTGCGGGTGAGCCGCACCATGCGCTGCTTGGCCCTCTCGGTATAGCCCTCGGCGATGGCCACGGCGGCCTCCACCGTCATGGCATTGACGTAGGGATACTGGCCTGGCCTCGTGACCTCGCCCAGGATGAAGAAGGGCCGGTAGGTCTCGACCTCGACGCTGACCTTCGGGTCCTTGATGTATTTGCGCCTCAGCTCGGCGGCGATGTCGGTCGCGAGCTGGAAGGTGGTGAGACCGCGCGCGCTGATCGGGCCGATCAAGGGAAGCGAGACGTAGCCGCTAGTGTCGACGCTATAGACGCGCGACAGATTGTCCTGCCCGAACACGATGACGCGCACGCGGTCGCCGCTGTCGAGGCGATAGATCCCGTAGGGGTTGGCAGGGACGCCGGGGATGCCGGCGACGGCGGGAGTGAGCGGCAGAGGACCGGGCGGCGGCAAGGGCGCCGGCGTGGCGAGCGCGTAACCCGGCGTCGTTAACCCAGGTATGGCGCGCCTATTGCACCCGCCGAGCGCAGCGGCAACAACAGCAAGCGCCAGAAGCGCAACGCGCGCGGCCCGAACTCTTTGCGTCCCTTGCATGCTCCCGTTTTAGGCCGCTATGGTTAACGAATGCTGAGCAACCGTTTCGAAGCGGGCCGCGCCTTAAGCATTTGGTTACGAGGTGGCGGTCTAATGGGAGCCCGACTTAGGAGTTCAGTCGGTTGACGAAGTCGCACAAGCATCGCCCGGACGCCGAGGATATCGACCTCCCCACGCTCGGCCGCGCGCTCTGGCGCGCCAAAGGTTGGATCCTCGGGCTGGCCATCGGCGCCGGGCTCGTCACCTTCATCGGCCTGTCGATGGTGCGGCCGCTCTACACCTCCGAAGCGCGCATCCTCATCCAGAACGACGAATCGGCGTTCACCCAGGCCGACCTCCGATCAAGGCCGCGACCGCAGCAGCGCGCGCTCGACGAGCAGGCGGTGCAGAGCCAGGTGCAGGTGCTCACCTCCCGCGACCTCGCGGTCGAGGTGATCAAGGCGCTCGACCTCACCAACAATCCGGAATTCGCCAAGGACGCCGGCACCAGCCCGTTGATGCGCTTCTTGAATCGGATGGGCTCGCCCGGGGATCGCCGAAGTCGGAGGAGGAGAAGGCCGCCAATACCTTTGCCGAGCACCTCTCGGTGTTCCCGCTCGCCAAATCGAGCGTGATCGCGGTCGAGTACACCTCGGGCGACTCAGCCTCGCGGCCAAGGTCGCCAACAAGCTCGCCGACGTCTATATCGACTGGCAGCGCGAGGCGAAGCTCGAGCAGACCAAGGACGCCACCGCCTGGCTCAGCGCCCAGATCGAGGTGCTGCGCAAGAAGGTGGCCGAGGCCGAAGCCGCCGCCGAGCAGTTCCGCGCGAGCCAGGGCCTGTTCGCCGGCACCAACAACGTCACGCTCAACGCCCAGCAGCTCTCCGAGCTCAACAGCCAACTGATCCTCGCCAAGGCGCAGAAGTCCGAGGCCGAGGCCCGCGCCCGGCTGATCAAGAAGATGCTCGACGACAAGGGCGATATCGACGCCACGCCCGAGGTGCTCAAATCCGAGCTGATCGGCAGGCTCATCGACCAGCGCGTCCAGGTGCAGCGCCAGTTGGCCGAGCTGTCGGCGACGCTTCTGCCGTCGCATCCGCGCATCAAGCAGCTCACCTCCGAGCTCGCCGATGTCAGGACGCAGATCCGCGACGAGGCGACCAAGATCGTCAAGGGCCTCGAGAACGAGGCCGAGGTCGCCAGCGCGCGGGAGACCTCGCTCCGCAACAGCCTCAACGAGGTGAAGACGCAAGCCTCGGGCCTGAGCGAGGCCGAGATCAAGCTCAGGGCGCTCGAGCGCGAGGCCAAGGCGCAATCGCGATCTGCTTGAATCCTATCTTGCCCGCTATCGCGACGCGAGCGCGCGCCACGACATGGGCGCGGTGCCGGCGCAAGCCACCATCGTCTGCCGCGCGCACGCCTCGATCCTGCCGTCCTTCCCGAAGCGCGGGCCGCTCAGGCTGCTCGTCGCCGTGGCGACCGCGCTGCTTGCTCTCGCCTATGTGCTGGCGCGCGAGCTGATCGGCGCGCCGGCCGCGAGCCTGCGCATGCGACCCGCGGAGCCGGCGGTCGCCGCCGAACGCCGCGGCTCCGCCAACCCTTCGCACCCCGCCGCGAGCCGGCTACAGAGGCCGCAACCACGACCTCCGAAGCTCAAACTGCCATGGCTCCCCTCCCAAAGTTGAGACAAGCGCTGTGCGGCCAGTACCTGAAGCGGCGCCAGCCGCAGCAAGTCGAGCTCCCGCTCGCAACGTCGGCGCGAGCGTCAGGCGCCGGCTCGCGGCAAGCGCATCAGAGCCGAAGAGGCCGTCCTTGCTGCAACTTCGGCGCGCCGATGAGGCAAAGGGCAAGCCCCCGAGCGCCAAGGCCCAAGCGGCGCCAAGCGGGACGGAGCCTGCCAAACCCAATGCCCCGGCGGGCGCACAGTCCGCCGCCGGTCTTCTCGACCGCTTGCGCCGGGGCCTGTCGCCCAGCCAAGCGAGCCTCAAACCGTCGAGGCGCCCCCAGCCGAGGGATGGCTCCGCCGCATGCGCGGCGCTCTTCCGGCGGACGACGGGACGGGAACGGTAAAGGCCGCCGGCACGACGCCGCCCATAGCTGGAAACGCGCCCGTGCTCAGGACCAACGATCTCCGCCATTATCTCAACCAGAGATTGCCGCGGCCGCGCGGAGGCCGCCAACGATTTCCGTCCGCAACGGGAACGCCGTTGCGCCAAAAGCCGACAGCGGCAAGGTCGGGCCGGTGCTGAAATCGCTCGACGCCGTGCTCAATCACATCCTTGCTTCGGGCAAAGGCGGCGCCCCGCGCGCGGTGCTCGTGGCGGGGGTCATCGGCCAAGGTCGACGCGACGGCCGAGGCGATCCAATCGCGCGCGCGCTCGTCGCCAGGCGCGAGCAGGTGGTTCTCGTCGATCTGACCCGCGGGCCCGCCGCCGTGTCGGGTCCGCTCGGATTGCCGCGCGCGCCTGGTCTCACCGATCTTGCCGCCGGCCGCGCCGGCTTCGAGGATGTCGTCCGGATCGATGCCGATACGCCCTTGCAGGTGATCACCGCCGGCAATCCGAAGGTCAAGGCCAAGGGCGAGGAGACCGAGCGCTTCACGCGCGTCTTCGAGGCGCTCACCCAAGCCTATGACTGCGTCGTGCTGCATGCCGACCGCGAGGCGGTGCGCAAGCTGACGCCCGCGCTCAAATTCGAGCTGCCGGTGGTGGTCGCGGTTCTGCCGGCGGGAGCAAGCGCGAGAGCGACGAACGATCGACTTGACCGACTTCTCGGCGCTTGGCTGCCCGGTCGTGGTCTACGAGCAAACCGGCAAGGAGCCGCGCTCGGACTTGCTCGGCCGCGTCGCGGCGATCTGAAGCCGTCAGGCGCTGGTCTCGGCGTCGCCGAACAGGCGCGCGCGAAGCGTCTGCGCCAGCGGCCACAGATGCCGGTTCGATTTGATCGCGCGCTTGAGGCGCGCCATGGCTGCGAGCGGCAGCGTCAAGAGTGAGCCCATGCGGCTTGAAGGCGATGAAGCTGTCGAACAGCGGCTGGACCACGTCGCACCATTCGTCCTTATGGCGCGCCGCGCCGACGCCGATGTCGTAGAAGGCGAGCCCCTTGGCGGAGGCCTCCTCGATCTGATGCCTGAGCAGCAGCGCGCCCGGCGACTGCCGCTGCGCTCGCCCTCGGCGAGCGAGGAGAGCGCGACGCTCATGCGGCTATGGCAGACCGTCCCGCTGAAGGTTGCGAGCACCGCGTCGCCGACCTTGATATAGCCGAGCCTGAGCCGGCTTGGATTGTCGCCCTCGAGCAGCGCGACCTCGCGGTAGAAGGCGCGGGCATGGGCGTCGAAGATGTCCTTGACCCCCATGGCGGCGAACTGACGGGACTTCTGGGCGAAGAACGTGTCGACCAGCGCAGCCGTTCGTCGCGCGTCTCGGCCCAGCCATAGGCGAGCGGCCCGGCGTCGGCGAGCTTCCGCTCCTTCCGGTCGAGCGTGCTGCGCGAGCGCTTGCTGAACCGCTCGCTGGTAGAGCGCGGTGAAATCGCCGAGCGTGACGGCATAGCCGCTGCTCGGCGTGGGCTGATGCGGAGAGCTTGGCGAAGGGATTGGCGACGCCATCCCAGCTGAACGGCTGCGCCTTGAGGATCGCCGCCGCGGCGCCGGTCTCGCGCGCCACCTCGCTGAGCAAGCGCGGAGATGTCGTCGGCGGTGAACTCGGCCGCCGCCTCGGGCGCGAACAATCCCATATTGTAATTGGCGTGCGTCCTGGCCGAGCCATTGGAGCACCTTCATTCCGGCGCTTGCCGCCATCTCGAACGGCCACAGGAAGAGGGCTTGCCCGTCGGCCGCCGCAGCCCACGACGATGACGGGCTCGCGGCCCTCGGGCCCAAGCACATGGCGCGCCCAGGCCTTGCGCCCAGTCATAGGTCTGCGCCGCGGTGCAGGGCGCGGTCGCCTGCAGCTCCTCCCACACGGCTTCGAGGCTTGGCAGATCGTCGGTGATGCGGAGCGAAATCGCGCCGAGGCTGGTATCCACAGGGATCGGGCCGCTCCGCTCGATCCTGCGTCGCGCGATCTCGGCTTCGGTGCGGAAAAGGGCAGTGGAGCTCATACGCAGATACCATCCTTAATAGCGTCCTTGCGCCCAGGCTCGCTCGAGCGCCGACCCGGCCGGCAATCGTTTTGCAAGGAACCCCCGTCACAATGAGGGCCTGGCTCAAGACCATGGCAGAGCGAGGTTAATGGTTGATGGCGCGAAAAGGAGAGCCGCCTTGGCCAAGAGTGAAAACCGCCATGATGAAGGCGGCGATGTCGGGGCTTTACCACACGGGCGCCCACCGCCTGCTTGCCCCCTATACGCAAGGGGTGGGCGTGATCTTCACGCTGCACCATGTGCGGCCCGAGCCGGATCGGCCCAAGGCCTTCGCGCCCAATCGCATCCTCGAGGTGACGCCGGACTTCCTCGATGCGGTGCTCGATCAGGTGCAGGAGGCGGGCCTCGATGTGCGTCTCCCTCGACGAGGCGGTGCAGCGGCTGAAAGAGGGCGATGATCGGCGCTTCGCCTGCTTCACCTTCGACGACGGCTATCGCGACAATCTCGAATACGCCTATCCCTTGTTCAAGCGCCGCTCGCTGCCGCTCACGCTCTATGTGCCGACCGACTATCCCGACGGCAACGGCGAGTTGTGGTGGCTCGCGCTCGAAGAGATCGTCGCCCGCGCCGACGAGATCGAGCTTTGCCGCAACGGCGCGCTGTGGCGGCTGCCGACCTCGACCGTGCAGGAGAAAACCCGCGCCTTCGAGGAGATCTATTGGTGGCTGCGCCTGATCGACGAGGCGACCCAGCGCCAGCGTGGTGCGCGCGCTCGCCGACCGCTACGAGGTGGACATGGCGGCAGACTGCTCGCAGGCTCGTGATGAATTGGGACGAGATCAGGACCATGGCCGCCGATCCGCTCGTCACGATCGGCGCCCACACCAAGGGCCATTTCGCCATCTCCAAGCTCTCCGACGAGCGCGCTCACGAGGAGATGGGCGGCAGCGCCGACCGCATCGAGCAGGAGCTCGGGCGTCGTCCCGTCCATTTCAGCTTTCCCTATGGCGATCCGGGAAGCGCGGGCCCGCGCGACTTCGCGCTGGCGCGCGAGGCCGGCTTCAAGACGGCGGTGACGACGCGCAAGGGCATGCTGTTCCCGGCGCCACCGGCGCCACCTCACGGCTCTGCCGCGGGTGTCCCTCAACGGCGAATATCAGTCGCTCACCTATACGGCGCTCTATCTGTCGGGCGCGCCCTTTGCGCTGTGGAACCGCTTCCAGCAGGTCAACGCCGCTTGAGGTCGTCAGTCGGGGCGCTGCATCCAGCGGATGAGAAGCCCTGCCGGGATGACCCAGGCAAGGCCTGTGTGACGAAAAAGGCGAATTGCACCCATGGCGGGGCGAGCGCGATGCGGCCCGCGCCGATCACCGCCGCCACCGTCGCATAGACGGCGAGGAAGATCAGGAGCACGATGGTGCCGATCAGCTTGCGGGTCCGTGCGCGCATTTCTCGCTATCCAGCTTGACCACGCTCCTGTCATTCCTGGCGAAATCCAGGCGCCGTCGCGAAGGGTGAGTCCGGACAATGAGCCTCATGCTTCGAGACGCCGCCCCTTGTCTCATTCGCAAGCTCATTATTACGCGTAGCGGGCTAGATCCCAGTTGCGGCAATGGGGCAGGGCGGCGAAGATTGAGTTCTGCGCCGTCGGGCCCGCTATCAGACCTCCCATGTCCTCGACCGCAGCCAGTTGCTCAGCTCTGCGAGCGAGGCCGCGATGCCCGGCGCGCCAGCACTTCGCGCGTTGAGCATCTGGCTCGGCGCGCTCGCGCTCTCATCGTCGCCATGATCCTGGTCGGCGGCGCCACCCGTCTCACCGATTCCGGCCTCTCCATCACCGAATGGCAGCCGATCCTCGGCGCCATCCCGCCGCTCAACGAGGCCGATTGGCAACGCGCGTTCGAGGCCTATCAGAAGATCCCCGAATATACCGAGCTCAAGCGCGGCATGAGCCTCGATGAGTTCAAGACCATCTATTGGTGGGAGTGGGCGCATCGCTTTCTCGGCCGCCTGATCGGCGTCGCCTTCTTCGTGCCGTTCGTCGTCTTTTGGGCTCTCGGCTACATCCCGCGCCCGCTCCTGCCGCGGCTGGTCGGCCTCTTCCTGCTCGGCGGCCTCCAGGGCGCCGGTCGGCTGGTACATGGTGAAGAGCGGGCTGGTCGACGCGCACCGACGTGAGCCAGTACCGGCTCGCCGCGCATTTCGGCATGGCCCTTGTCATCCTCGGCTACACGCTCTGGCTCCTGTTCGGTCTTGGCGGCGAGAGGCAGCCCGCGATCACGGCCGCGCGCGGAAGGAGCGCGGGCTGGGTCGCCGGTCTCGTGCTCGCGCTCATCTTCGTGCAGATGCTGGCAGGGGCGCTGGTGGCAGGCCTCGATGCCGGCATGGGCTTCAACACCTGGCCGCTCATCAACGGCGCGCTTCGTGCCTCAGGGCCTCGGCGAAGCCTCGCCCTGGTATCTCAACCTGTTCGAGAATCCGCTCACCGTGCAGTTCGACCACCGCATGCTCGGCTATGCGGTGGTGGTGGCTGCCCTCGGCCAGCTGGTTTGGCTTGCGGTTAGGGCCGCGCCGCCGGTACTGATGGGAAGCGCCTTGACGCTGGCGCTGCTCGCCGTGCTGCAAGCCACGCTCGGCGTGTGGACCCTGCTGCTTGCTGTCCCGATCGCGCTTGGGCGTTGCCCATCAGGCCGGCGCCATCGCCGTCTTCGCCGCCAGCCTCTATCATTTCTGGCTTGCGCGCCCGCTCACGCCCGGCGAAGCTCACCCCGCGGCGAGCGCCTGATCGAGATCGGCGATGATGTCCTCGACATTTTCGAGGCCGACCGAGAGCCGCACCACTTCGGGACCCGCGCCGGCCCGCACCCGCTGCTCGTCGGTGAGCTGGCGGTGGGTGGTCGAGGCGGGGTGGATGATCAGGCTCCGCGTATCGCCGATATTGGCGAGATGGCTGAACAGCTTGACGTTGCTGACCAGCGCGATGCCCGCCTCGTAGCCGCCCTTCAGCCCGAAGGTGAACACCGCGCCTGCGCCTTTCGGACAATAGCGCTTAGCAAGAGCGTGGAATTTGTTGCCCGGGAGCCCCGCATAGTTGACCCACGCGATTTTGTCGTGGCGCGCGAGCCAGGTGGCGACGGCGAGCGCGTTGTCGCAATGGCGCTGCATGCGCAAGGGCAGGGTCTCGATCCCGGTGAGGATGAGGAAGGCGTTGAACGGCGAGATCGCCGGCCCGAGATCGCGCAAGCCCAGCACGCGACAGGCGATGGCGAAGGCGAAATTGCCGAAGGTCTCGGCGAAAATGATGCCGTGATAGGAGGGGGAGGGGGCCGACAAGGTGGGATAGCGCCCGCTTTTCAGCCAATCGAACGTGCCGCAATCGACGATCGCGCCGCCGATCGAGTTGCCGTGGCCGCCCAGGAACTTGGTCAGCGAATGCACGATGATGTCGGCGCCGTGCTCGATGGGGCGGATGAGATAGGGCGTGGCGAGCGTATTGTCGACGATGAGGGGCACGCCCGCTTCTTTAGCGACCGCGGCGACGCCCTCGATGTCGGTGATGATGCCGCCCGGATTGGCGATCGACTCGATGAAGATCGCCTTGGTCTTGGGGGTGAGGGCGGCGCGGAAAGAGTCCGGGTCGGTGGTATCGGCGAAGCGCACATTCCAGCCGCATTTCTTGAAGGAATGGGTGAACTGGTTGATCGACCCGCCATAAAGCTGGCGCGCGGAGACGAATTCGTCGCCCGGCTCGAGCAGGGTGTGGAACACGATCGCCTGCGCCGCGTGGCCCGAGGCGACCGCCAACCCCGCCGTGCCGCCTTCGAGCGCCGCGACGCGTTCCTCCAGCACCGCCTGGGTCGGGTTGGTGATGCGGGTGTAGATGTTGCCGAAGGTCTCGAGATTGAACAGCGCGGCGGCGTGCTCGACGTCGTCGAAGACATAGGACGTGGTCTGATAGATCGGCGTGGCGCGCGCGCCGGTCGCAGGATCGGGCTGGGCGCCGGCATGGATGGCAAGCGTGTTGAAGCCGGGCTTTCGGTCGGCGCTCATTCGCTGAACTCCCTCACGGCTGGTCTCTGGCGACTATAGCAAGCGGAGCGCGGGGCTGCGCTGGCACTAATCGCTGTTGTTGATGGTGATGATCTCGTATTTGAAGCCTTCACCGTCGGCGAAATCCGCGAACCAGATATTGCGGCTTCCTTCGCCGACCATGAGGCCTTGGTAGTTCTTGAGATAGTTTTCCGGATCTTGCGCCAGGATCGAGGCCTTGAGCTCGGGTCCGATGATCGTCGCGTAATGCTTCAAGAACCAATCCTTCGAGCGGATCATGTGAAACGACTTGCCGTAATAGCGCACGGGATAATGGAGATGCGATACAAACCAGGCCTTATCGTCGGCGCGCACCGCCGCCTGAACCGCGAGGATGAGCTGGGTTGCGGGAATTTGGAAATCGGAATCCTCGGCGTTCGCCGCGCCGGCGCCGAGCAGCAGCCAGCCGAGAACCGCAACGACCATGCTCCGCATCAGTCGCCTGCCGCCTTGAGCACGCGGTGCTGCACGCCCTTAGCACCCAGGATCGGGCGGCGGCTCGACAGCCTACGGGAATTCACCCCGGCCCAACTGAGCTCGCCGGACAGCCGGCCATATTCGATCTTCGGACAGCGGTTCATCACCACTTGCAAGCCGGCCTCCTCGGCCAGCCTCGCCGCGTCGTCGTTGCGCACGCCGAGCTGCATCCACACCACACGGGCGCCGATCGCAATCGCCTCGCCGGTGATGGCAAGCGCGGCGCCGGAGGCGCGAAAGATGTCGACGATGTCCACCTTCTCCTCGATCTCGCCAAGCGAGGCATAGACCCTCTCGCCGAGGATCTCCTTGCCGGCTTGTCCCGGATTGACCGGGATCACGCGGAAGCCCTTCGCCTTGAGATATTTCATGGCGAAATAGCTCGGCCGCGACGTGTTCGGGCTCGCCCCCACCATGGCGATGGTGCGGTATCGCGTGAGGATGTCCCGGATATAGGCGTCGCTATAGGCGTCGTGGTTCATCGTGGGCCTGGGCTTCAGGACAGGCCTTATCACAGAGATGTCCCGGATTTCGCAAGCCACCTTGGCAGTTGCCTGCGCCATCCAACCCCGCCAAGAAAGCGCATATTGCAGGTTCACACCTATTAGTTGGACAATCTGACCTATGCTGGCGTCGTCGAGGCCGGCATCGGAAATGTCGTCGGCGCAACCCATTACTTCGATTTAAGCGCGAATCTCGTTTCGAGTTTTGCGGGAGAGGACAAAAATTGGTCCGTCGATCTGAGGTGGCACCCAGTCGGAGGCGTAAACCCGGAAGGAGGCAATACGATCTTCTCCTATATGAACACCCCTCGACCGCTGGGGCGCTACTTCGTCTTCGCGGTCACTCCATCGGTTCAAGCCCAATATGTTTCCGATCTATCAGACGCGAGTGAGCAGCCCATCTTTGCGGAACGCAACGAGGCCTTCCGCACCGGCCCCTCGGTGTTGCTGAGCATCGACGGAAAGAAGGAATTCACTCAGAGTCCGTGGTGGGTACAGCGCATTCACTATCAGATCGCCTATAGCTGGCTCTATGACTTGCTCTCCGGAAGAGACCCGGAAGAGACTATGAGCTATTGGATACGGCGCTGAAGCTTGGCCTGGATGAGGCGGGGCATCTCGGCCTCACCCTGAGCTACCGCAAGGGAGAGTTATTAGCGACCGGCCAGGACGTCGACCTCGCCAATATCGCTCTGTCGGTCAGCTATTGAGTTTGGCGGCGATGGCCGTGTAGGGCTAGCGCGGCCAGCGCGGCGCCCGCTTGTCGATGAAGGCGCCGATGCCCTCTTCGGCCTCGGCATCGAGCATGTTCTCCACCATGACCGCTGAGGCGTAAGTGTAGGCGTCATCGAGCGTCATATCGAGCTGGCGGTAGAAGGCCTCCTTGCCGACTTTCAGCGTCCGCTTCGGCTTCATCGCGATCTGGCGGCCGACCTCCACCGCCTCGTTGACCACGCGGTCCGGCTCGACCACGCGATTGACGAGGCCGAGCGACTTCGCGTCTTGCGCGCTCACCATCTCGCCGAGAAGCAGCATCTCCATGGCGGCCTTGCGCGAGACATTGCGGCTGAGCGCCACCATGGGCGTCGAGCAGAACAGTCCGATATTCACGCCCGGCGTGGCAAAGCGCGCGTCCTGGCTCGCCACGGCGAGGTCACAGCTGGCGACGAGCTGGCAGCCCGCTGCCGTGGCGATGCCGTTCACCGCCGCGATGACGGGCTTTGGCGAGCGCACGAGTGTCAGCATCATGTCGGAGCAAGCGGTCATGGTCTTGGCGAAGAAGGCGCGACCCCGGTCGGGATCGTTGCGATGCGCTGTCAGCTCCTTGAGATCGTGGCCCGAGGAGAAGGCCGTGCCTGCGCCGGTGATGACGATGGCGCGCACGGCGTCGGAGCGGCCGATCTCGCGAACCGCGCCGGCGAGCGCCGCGATCAGCTCTTCGGAGAGCGAATTGCGCGCCTCCGGCCGGTTCAGCGTGAGAAGCGCGACCGGACCCTGGTCCGCGCGCAGCAGCACTCCGGCCTCGCTCACGTGCTGGGTCGCGATCTTTGCCATTCTGTCCATCCGCCTCGTCGTGTGAAGCTCAAGCGCCTTATAGCAGAGATGGCGCTGTGCCCTTTTTCCCTTTGTCCTCGACAGGGACGCGCGTGAAGACCGCCTTTGCCCCGGGGCCATGTGGTGACATGATACCACATAGCTAATGCACGGTATTTGTTGGAGATTTCGTTTCCGCTTGACGCTTTGAAAGGCAACAGCTAGAAGCGCCGATCCTTCGACCAGAGACCGCGAGCCATGAAGACCTTTTCCGCCACGCCCAAGGACATCGAGAAGACCTGGATCCTCATCGACGCCGGCGGCCTCGTGGTCGGCAGATTGGCGGCGCTGATCGCAATGCGGCTCAGAGGCAAGCACAAGGCGAGCTTCACGCCGCACATGGATTGCGGCGACAACATCGTCGTGATCAACGCAGGGCAAGTCGTGCTCACCGGCAACAAGCGCGCCGACAAGGTCTACTATTGGCACACGGGCTATCCCGGCGGCATCAAGGAACGCACGGCCGAAAAGATTCTCGACGGCAAGCATCCCGAGCGGGTGCTGCAAAAGGCGGTGGAGCGGATGCTGCCGCGCGGTCCCCTCGGCCGGCAGCAGCTCAGGAATTTGCGCATCTATGCAGGGCCGGAGCATCCTCACGAGGCGCAGGGTCCCGTGAAGCTCGATGTCGCCGCCCTCAACGCCAAGAATGCAAGGAGCGCCTGACGCCATGAGCGAGACCATGACCCTTGAAGATCTTGCTCCGCTGAAGGGCGAAACCGCCACACCCCAGGCCCGCGTCTATGAGAAGAAGGTCGACGCGCAAGGCCGCGCCTACGCCACCGGCAAGCGCAAGGACGCGGTCGCCCGCGTCTGGGTGAAGCGGGGTCCCGGCAAGATCACCGTCAACGGCAAGGATCACGTCGCCTATTTTGCGCGGCCCGTCTTGCAGATGATCCTGATGCAGCCGCTCGTCGCCTCGAAGCGCGAGGGCCAATTCGACGTCATCTGCACCGTGAGCGGCGGCGGGCTTTCTGGCCAGGCCGGCGCCGTCCGTCATGGCATCTCCAAGGCGCTCACCCGCTACGAGCCCGAGCTCCGCTCCGTGCTCAAGAAGGGCGGGTTCCTGACCCGCGACGCCCGCACGGTCGAGCGCAAGAAATACGGCAAGGCCAAGGCCCGAAAGAGCTTCCAGTTCTCCAAGCGCTAACCGCCGCGACCCCATCTTCCGTCATTCCGGCGCAAGCCGGAATCCAGTCAGCACTCAACGATCGATTGCTGGATACCGGCTTTCGCCGGTATGACGTACTGAGGCGGCTTGGTCCATTTCTCTTGCAGATCCTTAGGCAAGCATCTCATGGCCAGCAACAAGACCATCAGAGCCGCCGTGCTCGGCGCGTCCGGTTATACCGGCGCCGACCTGATCAGGCTTGCCGCGCGTCATCCCGCGCTCAAGATCACGGCGCTCATCGCCAAGGGCCATGCCGGCCAGAGCTTGGCGCAAGTCTTCCCGCATCTCGCGAGCCTCGATCTGCCGCCCCTGGTCAGCTCGGACCAGGTGGACTGGAGCGAGGTCGATGTCGTCTTTGGCGGGCTGCCGCACGGCACCGCCCATAGCGAGATCGGCAAGCTCCCCAAGCGCATCAAGATCATCGACATGTCGGCGGACTTTCGCTTGCGCGATCCCAAAACCTACGCCGAGTGGTACGGGGGCGAGCACAGCGCGCCGGAGCTCATCAAGGAAGCCGTCTACGGGCTGACCGAGCATTATCGCGACCAGATCAAGGGCGCGCGGCTCGTCGCCTGTCCCGGCTGCTATCCGACCGCGGTGCTGCTTGCGCTTCTGCCGCTCGCCAAGGCGAAGCTCATCGCGCTCGACGACATCATCATCGATGCCAAGTCGGGCGTCTCCGGCGCCGGCCGCACGCTGAAGCAGAACCTCCTGTTCGCGGAAGCGGGCGAGGGGCTCTCGCCTTACGGCATCGGCAATCACCGCCACGTGCCGGAGATCGAGCAGGAATTGGGGCTCGCGGCGGGCGCTGCCGTGACCATCAACTTCACGCCGCATCTTGCCCCTATGGCCCGCGGCGAGCTTTGCACCTCTTATGTGCGGCTTGCCGGCAAGGCGAGCGCGTCAAATCTCCGCCAGGCGCTCTCCAAGGCCTATGCGGATAGTCCCTTCGTGCGCATCGTGGAGGAGGGGGTGATCCCCGCGACCCAGCATGTGCGCGGCTCCAATTTCTGCCATATCGGCGTGTTCGCCGACCGCATTGCCGGCCGCGCCATCGTCGTCTCGGCCATCGACAATCTGGTGAAGGGCTCGGCCGGCCAGGCCCTGCAGAACTTCAATCTGATGTACGGCTTCGACGAGACGCTCGGCCTCGAGCAGCTGCCGCTCTTCCCTTAACGCGCGCTAACCTCGGCTCTTCACGTAAGAGCCTGGCGCGTCTTCGATGGCCCATAACGGGCCGCCGGAGGGATCGGGGGCCGGCACCTTGGCCCCCGAATAGTGCGGCGAGCCAAGACGCCCAGTCGGGCCACCAGGAGCCCTCCATCTCGGCCGCCGTCGCCATCCATTCCTGCAAAGAGTCCGCGGGCCCATTGGTCCAGAACTGATATTTCGTCTTGGCCGGCGGATTGACCACGCCGGCGATATGGCCCGATCCCGCCATGACGTGGCGCACCGGTCCGCCGAACAACCTACTGCCGCGGAGGACCGAAGCCGCCGGCGCGATGTGGTCCTCCTTGGTGAACAGCTCGTAGATCGGGATGGTCACGCGCGACAGATCGAGCCTCACCCCGCCGAGCTGCATCTCGCCCTTGGCGAGGCGGTTCAAATGATAGAACTCGCGCAGATAGAAGGCGTGGTTGGCGGCGGGAAGCCTGGTCGAGTTGGCGTTCCAGAACAGCAGGTCGAAGGGGAAGGGCTTCTTGCCGAGCAGATAGTTGTTGATGACGTAAGGCCAGATCAGATCGCGCGGGCGGAGCATGTTGAACACCGCCGCCATGCGCGAGCCGTCGAGATAGCCCTGCTCGGCCATCATCTCCTCGAGCGCCTTGAGCTGCGTGTCGTCGATGAAGACGAGAAGGTCTCCCGCCTCGCTGAAATCGACCTGGGCGGCGAGGAAGCTCGCCGACGCCACACGGTCGTCGCCCTTCGCCGCCATATAGGCGAGCGTGGCAGCGAGCAGCGTGCCGCCGACGCAATAACCGAGCGCGTTGATCTTGGGGCTGCCGGTCTGGCGGATCACGGCGTCGATCGCGGCGAGAATGCCTTCGTGCATGTAGTCCTCGAAGGTCTTCTGCGCGAGGCGCGCGTCAGGGTTGACCCAGGAGACCAGGAACACGGTGAAGCCCTGCTCGACCGCCCATTTGACGAAGGACTTCTCCGGCACGAGATCGAGAATGTAGTACTTGTTGATCCATGGCGGCACGATGAGCAGCGGCCGCGCGTAGACCTCGTCCGTGGCCGGCGCGTATTGGATGAGCTGGATGAGGTCGTTCTGGAACACGACCTTGCCCGGGGTCACGGCAAGGTTTCGCCCGATCTCGAAGGCGGAGAGATCCGTCTGGCTGATACGCAGCAGATCCTTCGATTGCCCGAGGTCCTCGACGAAATGGGTCATGCCCTGCACCAGGTTCTCGGCGTTGGTCGCGAGCGTGGTGCGGACCACTTCAGGGTTGGTGAGCGGGAAGTTCGACGGCGAGAAGGCCGCCAGCATCTGGTTCAAGTAGAAGAGAGCTTTCTTGCGCGTCTTCTCGTCGACGCCCTCGGTGTTGCGGGTGAGATCCTCAGCCCAGCGGGAGGTGATGAGATAGGATTGCTTCCAGAAATCGAAGAACTGCCCGTTGGACCAATCGGGGTCCTTGAAGCGGTTGTCGCCGGGCTCAGGCTCGACCACGGGTTCGACCTCTTCGCCGAGAAACCGGCGGAAGGAACGCCCCCAGAGATCGGCATAGCTCTTGAAGAGCTCGCCCTGCGCCGCGGCGAATTTGCCGGGCTCGGTCACCCAATGGCGCGCGATCTCGCCGAGCGACTTCGCCGCCTCGCCCGCTTCCGAGGCCATGCTATAGGGGCCTTGACCGTTCGAGCCGGAGCGCTCGGCGAGCGCGGAGAACGCCTTCGCCCCTTGGTCGAAGAGGCGCACCATGTTCCGGGCTAGAGCTTCGAGTTGATTGGCGTGGACTTGCTCCGCCCCGCTTTTGTCGGGGCTTTTATTGTTCTCCTGCATCAATATGTCCTTGTTTTAACCCCCAATTCACCTTGCTGAAGCCACCATGCGGCAAGAGCTTGAGGTCGCTCGCGGCTTCCGCGCAAGAGGTCATTGTGCTATGCAATATAGCAAGTGGGGGACGATTGCCAATCGTCACGGGAAACCAACAAGAACGGTCTGCTGAATTCATGCCACGCCTGCTGCCCGGAATATCCTTACGCCTTCTGGCTGTCCTGCTCCCGCTCGGCCTCGGCGCTTGCGCCGACACGCTGACGTCGAAGGACACCGCGTCCTCGACCACGCTCCAGCGCGACTACGACAAGACCCTGACCAAGTCCGAGCAGCAAGCCGTCATCAGCGACCTCCAGAACGCCACAGCCAAGCCGCAAGGCGCCGAGGCCTCTGACCCGACCGCGTCGACGGGGGCCCAGTCGGCCGAAAAGCAAAATTAGACGCCGGTCTTTATCAAGCGGGAGCTTCTTGCCCGGCGGCCCATTTCTATGGTTCAAGTGGGGTCCCTTCGGGGGCCTGATCGGGGTGGGGACCCCTCGCGTCCGTGAACAACGATTTCCATAGAATCAAGCGTCTGCCGCCTTACGTCTTCGAGCAGGTGAACAAGCTCAAGGCCGAGGCCCGCGCCCGCGGCGACGACATCATCGATTTCGGCATGGGCAATCCCGACATGCCGACGCCGCAGCATATCGTCGCCAAGCTGGTCGAGACGGTGCACGATCCCCGCACCAATCGCTATTCGTCCTCGCGCGGCATCCAAGGCTTGCGCAAGGCGCAAGCCGCCTATTACGGGCGGCGCTTCGGCGTGAAGCTCAGCCCCGACACGCAAGTGGTGGCGACCCTCGGCTCGAAGGAAGGCTTTGCCAACGTCGCCCAGGCGATCACGGCGCCGGGTGACGTGATCCTGGTGCCGAATCCGACCTATCCCATCCACGAGTTCGGCTTCATCATGTCGGGTGGCGTCATCAGGCATTTGCCGGCGCGCACCGATAGCCAATTCATGACCTCGCTCGACAAGGCGGTGCGCCACTCCGTGCCGAAGCCGTCGGCGCTCGTGCTCAACTATCCCGCCAATCCCACCGCGGTCGTCGCCGATCTCGACTTCTATCGGGAGGTCGTCGCGCTTCGCCAAGAAGCACGACCTGATCGTTCTATCCGACCTCGCTTATGCCGAGATCTATTTCGATGGCGAGCCGCCGCCCTCGATCCTTCAGGTCCCCGGCGCCATCGACATCGCTGTCGAGTTCACCACGCTATCCAAGACCTACGCCATGCCCGGCTGGCGCGTCGGCTTCGCCGTCGGCAACGAGCGCCTGATCCACGCGCTCAGCCGCGTGAAGTCCTATCTCGATTATGGCGCCTTCACCCCGGTCCAGGTGGCCGCCGCCGCCGCGCTGAACGGACCGCAAAACTGCATCGACGAGATCCGCGCCATCTATAAGCGCCGCCGCGACTGCCTGGTCGAATGCCGTGACGCGCGCCGGCTGGCCGATCCCGTCACCGCCGGCCACCATGTTCGCCTGGGCGCCGATCCCCGAGATGTTCGCCCATCTCGGCTCGCTCGAATTCTCCAAGCTCCTGCTGGAGAAGGCGGGCGTCGCGGTCTCGCCCGGCGTCGGCTTCGGCGAATATGGAGAAGGCTATGTGCGCATCGCCCTGGTCGAGAACGAGCAGCGCATCCGCCAGGCGGCGCGCAACATTCGGCGGTTCCTCTCCGACTCCGCCAAGACTATGCACAACGTCATTCCCATTGCCTCCAAGGCGAATCGGTCGTTCTGATCCCTTCCCATGAGTGATGGACTGAAGCTTGGACTGGCCGGGGTCGGCACCGTCGGCAGCGGCCTAGTGCGGCTCCTGGCAGCGCGCAAGGCGGAGCTTGCCGCGCGTGCCGGACGCCCGATCGAAATTGTCGCCGTATCGGCGCAAGAACCGCCGCAAGAACCGCGACGCCGACATTTCCGGCTTCCGCTTCGTGCCAGACCCCGTCGCCCTCGCCAAGGACCCCGCCATCGACGTGTTCGTCGAGCTGATCGGGGGCGAGAGCGGCGTGGCGAAGGAGGCGGTGGAAGCGGCGCTCGCCGCCGGCAAGCACGTCGTCACCGCCAACAAGGCGCTTCTTGCCCATCATGGCCAAAGCCTCGCCGCGCTCGCCGAGAAGAACGGCGTGGCGCTGAACTTCGAGGGGGCCGTGGCCGGCGGCATCCCCATCGTCAAGGTCATCCGCGAAAGCCTGCAAGGCAACGACATCTCCCGCGTCTACGGCATCCTCAACGGCACCTGCAATTACATCCTCACTTTGATGGAGCAGGAGGGCAGGAGCTTCGCCGATGTCTTGAAGGAGGCGCAGGCGCAAGGTTACGCCGAGGCCGATCCCAGCTTCGACATCGGCGGTTTCGACACCGCGCACAAACTCGCTCTCCTTACCAGCCTTGCCTTCGGCACCCGCACGAGCTTCGAGTCCGTCTATGTCGAGGGCATCGAATCGATCACCCCGGCCGACATCGAGGCTGCCGGCGAGCTCGGCTACCGCATCAAGCTGCTCGGCGTGGCGCTGCGCACCGAGAGCGGCATCGAGCAGCGTGTGCACCCGACCATGGTGCCGAAGCATACGGCAATCGCCGAGGTCGATGGCGTATCGAACTGCGTCGCCATCGACGGCGACTTCGTGGGCGACGTGATGCTGATCGGGTCCGGCGCCGGCGCCGGCCCTACCGCCTCCTCGGTGACGAGCGACCTCATCGACATCGCCCGCGGCCACATCCTTCCGCCCTTCGGCGCCAAGGCCAAGAGCCTCAAACCTTACAAGAAGGCGCAGATGCGGGCGCACGAGGGCGGCTACTATATCAGGCTCTCGGTCTACGACCGGACCGGCGCCTTCGCCGCCATCGCCAGCCGCATGGCGGACCAGGGGATCTCCATCGAGAGCATCGTGCAGCGCAGGCCGCGCGCCGAGTTGCCGGGCTTCGACCGGCCCCATAAAGGCTCGCCGGCCGCCGTCGTCATGATCACCCATCAGACCACGGAGGCCGCGATCCGCAAAGCGCTGGCCGCCATCGAGCGCGACGGCCATGTCGATCAAAAGCCGCAGATGATCCGCATCGAAAAATTGTGATACTGAAGTGCTAGCCCTACAGGCGACGGCTAAGATCGCTTGAGGGCAGGGAGGAACGGACGTGTCGAAGGCTCAGGCCAAGACCGAGCTCGACCGCGCTCTGGCGCTCGATATCGTTCGCGTCACCGAGGCGACCGCCGTGGCCGCCGCGCTGTGGCGCGGCCGCGGCAACGAGGCCGCCGCCGACGAGGCTGCCGCCGCCGCCATGTATCGGGAGCTTGCCCGTCTGCCGATCGAAGGGGTGGTGGTGGTCGGCGAGGGCGAGGAGAACGAGACCCCGCTCCTCTATATCGGCGAGACGGTCGGCGCCTCAGGCGCATCGGGCCTTAAGGTCGATCTTGCCGTCGATCCGGTGGAAGGCTCGACCTTGTGCGCCAAGGCGCTTCCCAATGCGCTCGCGGTGCTTGCCGTCGCCGAGCGCGGCAGCCTGTTGAAGGTGCCCACCATCTATATGGACAAGATCGCCATCGGGCCGGGCTTTCCCGAAGGCCTGGTCGATCTCGATGCGTCTCCTGCCGACAACCTCAAGGCGCTGGCGCTGGCCAAAGGCGTGAAGCTGAGCGAGATCACCGTCTGCATCCTCGACCGTCCGCGCCACGCCAAGCTCATCGAGGAGGTGCGGGACGCGGGCGCCGCCCTCCGCCTTATCGGCGATGGCGACATCGCCGGCGTGATCCACGTGACCGAGCCGCTCGAGACCGGCATCGACATCTATATGGGCGTCGGCGGGGCGCAAGAAGGGGTGCTCGCCGCCGCGGCGCTCGCCTGCATCGGCGGCCAGATGCAAGGTCGGCTCGTCGCCGCCAACGAACAGCATCGCGACCGCGCCCGCGCCGCCGGCATCGTCGATCTTGGCCGCAAATACCACATGCGCGACATGGTGACGGGCGACCTCTCCTTCGCCGCCACCGGCATCACCGACGGCTCGCTGCTTGAGGGCGTGCGCTTCACCAGGGAGGCGATCTTCACCCATTCCTTGGTGATGCGCGCCTCGACCCGCACGGTGCGCTGGATCAAGGCCGAGCATCCCGACATCAGCAAGTTCGACTGACCCCCCAGGGGGAGGGGGAGCAGCCCCGAATCACCTTACACTCGCTCCAGTCGGAGATCAGCGAGTGGATGGCGTCGAGTGACCGCGGCCCTGAAATACCCAACAGCGGACCTTGCGAGCGCACCCGCGCTTCTCGGCGTCGAGCGTTCCGCGCGCTTCTATCGCTGGGTCGAGCGCCTCGATCCTGGCCGCGCGCTTGCCGCCACGGCCATTTCGCAGGCGCACGGTCTGCCCGAACTGCTTGGCCGCGTGCTTGCCGCGCGCGGCGCCGAGACCCACACCGCCGCCCGCTATCTCGATCCCTCGCTCAAGACGCTTCTGCCCGACCCCGCGCGCCTCCAGGACATGGAGAAGGCGGCCGAGCGCTTCGCCTCTGCCATCAGGGAACACGAGCCGATTGCCGTGTTCGGCGACTACGATGTCGACGGCGCGGCCTCTGTCGCGCTCATCGAGCGCTTCCTGCGCGCCCATGGGCAGAGTCCCACGACCTATATCCCCGACCGGCTCACCGAGGGCTATGGACCGTCTCCGGCGGCGCTTGACGGCCTTGCCAAAGACGGCGCGCGTCTCATCCTCACCGTCGATTGCGGCACCACTTCGGACACGGCCATCGCCGCCGCCAACGCGGCCGGCGCCGAAATCATCGTCATCGATCACCACCAGGCCGACGACGCCCTGCCGCCGGCCTTCGCGGTTATCAACCCCAACCGCCAGGACGATCTCTCGGGGCAAGGACATCTCGCCGCCGCCGGCGTCGTCTTTTTGTTCTTGGTGGCGGCGACGCGCGCGCTGCGCCGCGAGGGCTTCTATCGCGATCTCCCCGAGCCGGATCTGCTGAGCCTGCTCGATCTCGTGGCGCTTGCCACGGTGTGCGACGTGGTGCCGCTCAGAGAGGCGAACCGTGCCTTCGTGGCGCAGGGGCTCAAGGTCTTGCGGCTCAGGCACAATCAAGGCTTGCGCGCGCTCGCCGACGCCGCCCGCATCGACGCGGCGCCGACCTGCTACACGCTGGGCTTCATCCTAGGCCCGCGCATCAATGCCGGCGGCAGGGTCGGCGCGTCGAGCCTCGGCGCGAGACTTCTCGCCTGCGACGATGAGATCGAGGCGCGCGGGATCGCCGCCAAGCTCGAAGCGCTCAACACCGAGCGGAGGGCAATCGAGGAGCGGATGCTCGAGGAGGCCTTCGCCCTTGCCGAGGCTGCCATTGACGCTGATGCCGACAGGCCTTTGCTCTTTCTCGGCGCCGAAGGCTGGCACAAGGGGCTGCTTGGACTGATCGCCGGCCGCCTCGCCGAGCGCTTCCGCCTGCCGACCTTCATCGCTACGCTCGAGCCTGACGGTTTCGCCACAGGCTCGGCGCGCTCGATCGCCGCGGTCGACCTCGGCGCCGTGGTGCGGGCTGCCGTGCATGAAAAGCTCCTCGTCAAAGGCGGCGGTCACGCCATGGCGGCAGGCTTCAAGCTCGAGCGCCGCAAGCACGACGCGCTGCTCCAGTTCCTGCTTGCGCGTCTCGCGCGGCCGGTGGCTGAAGCCTCCTCGGTCCGTCAGCTTGCCATTGACGGCGCGCTGTCGGCCGGCGGCGCCAGCAAGGAGCTTATGGACCTGCTCGATCGCGCCGGCCCCTATGGGCCCGGGCACCCCGAACCGCGCTTCGTCTTTCCGGCGCACCGCTTGAGCCGCGTGCGCGCGATCAAGGAGGCGCATGTCCGCTGCACGCTCAAGGCCCAGGACGGCGCGCGCATCGAGGCCTGCGCCTTCCGCGTGGCCGAGACGCCGCTTGGCAAGCTTCTGCTGAAAGGCGAGGGGCTGCCGCTCCATGTCGCGGGCCATCTGCGCCGCACGAGCTGGCAGGGCCGCGAAAGCGTCGAGCTCATGATCGAGGACGCCGCCGACCCGCGCGGTGGGCAGGCTTAGTCCCCCGTTCTTGCCTGCCGCGGCAAAGCTTTCTATATGACGAGGCTCTTACGCGCCCCCTTCGTCTAATGGTCAGGACGTCAGGTTTTCAACCTGAAAACAGGAGTTCGATCCTCCTAGGGGGCGCCAGACAACACCTACATTGTCCCATAACGCGGCGGTATTGACGACGAGGCAAAAGCGCGCCGGGTTCCGCTGCGCCCGCCCGGCCAGCCTTGTCTCTTTCCTGTATAATGGCAGCGTTACCGGAGAGAGTGGGGGCATCTCGCGTGAATCGATTTGTTGCGCAGCTCAGAGAAACCCTGCGCCGACCCCGCCGTGTGCTGAACCTGCTCGATGCCGAAACGCGGCGCACTTTCTTTGCCCAGCGCAGACTCGAATCGTTTGTTCACGCTGCGTGGACGGCGAGTCGTAGCTTCGATCTCTCCGGTGTCGGGTACGGCCGACGCCATTCGGGCAACCCCAGCGAAATCTCGACAAAGCCGACAACCTATTATCCGTTCCTTGCAGGGGTGGCGGCGCATACCGGAGCCACGGCGGTTATCGAGATCGGGACCCATTGGGGCGGCTCGGCCGTCGCCTTGATGCGCGGGATGCTGTCGCGGCATCCGGCGCCGCTCCTTGTGACTATCGATGTCTCGACCGAAAGCGACAACTATCTGCCCGCGCAACCCGAGTCTCGTTTCATCAGAAAGATCGTAGGCGACGCCAATGACCTGAAGACGGTCGAACAAGTGCGTGCCTTAATGCGCAAGGCTGATCTGGTCTTTATCGATGCGGCGCATTCGGCCAAGCCTACACTGCTGAACACATTCCTCTATGGTCTGCTGTTCAAGCCTAAAGTGGTTCTACTGGACGACATCACGCACAATGAGTCCATGCGCGCGGCTTGGGCCGTCCTGCGGGCGATCTACCCTTACCAGTCCGTGGATTGCGCAACCATCGTGCCTGCGATCCGCCGGCGGCAAGGCTTCGGCTTGATCGTTCTCGACGGTCTCAACAACTGAAGCTCTAAACCCGAAGAAGCGCGGGGGCCTACCACTTCCCCGTGTTCGGCATCGACGCCCAGGGCTCCTGCTTCGGCTTGGGCTTGCCCTTCTGCAACAGCTCGATCGAGATATTGTCGGGCGAGCGGATGAAGGCCATGTGGCCGTCGCGCGGCGGGCGGTTGATGGTGACCCCGTTCTTCATCAGCCGCTCGCAAGTCGCATAGATGTCGTCGACCTCGAAGGCGAGGTGCCCGAAATGGCGGCCCTCGCCATAGGCCTCGGGGTCCCAGTTATAGGTGAGCTCGATCTGGGCATCCTCATCGCCGGGGGCCGCCAGATAGAACAGGGTGTAGCGGCCTTGCGGGTTCTCCATCCGGCGCACTTCCTTCAGGCCCAGCTTGTTGCAGTAGAAGTCGAGCGACTGGTCGACATCGGAGATGCGCACCATCGTGTGCAGATATTTCATCGCTTGTCGGCTCCTTACGCTGTCACCCGGCGAGCGCTCCCCTTAGCGCGGAGGGCTCCACTGTGGCAAGCGCGTCACGCTATCGTTTCTTTTCGCCGCTCGGACATGCCGATTGCATCGCCATTGTTGCACGGGGTCCACAGCATGCCGAGGGCTCCGTTCCTGCGGTGCCAGAAGTGAAATTTCTCTCGGTGGCAGATATATTTGCGCTGTCGCAACCTCGATTTATCGGCGCTTTCGCGAAAAGTGCGGCCGCGCTCGCTGATTGCACGAGATTCGCTTGCCGATCAGATGGTTGCGCGCACTTCTTGCCGACAGATGGTGGAGTCGGCCGGCGATTGTGGAGAAGGCGGAAGTGTACGGAAAATTCCCGTGGCCTCGTTAGGCGGCAATGCTATGTTCGCAACGAGTGTACTCCAGCCGATTCGTGTGTGGGGCGTCGGTCGGCTGCGTCAGAAGTATATATGCGGGGGAATGCGGCATGGGGGCGAAAGAACCGCCACTGGTAGAGGGCCATACCCAACGCGACGAGGAAGTCACAGTTGATGTCTTCGAAGTGTCAGGATCGATCAAGTGGTTCGATGCGTCAAAGGGTTATGGATTTATAGTTCCGGACGAAGATCTTCCCGACGTTCTCCTGCACGTGACGTGCTTGCGCCGCGACGGCTTCCAGACCGCCTACGAGGGGGCGCGTGTGGTGTGCGAGGTGTTGCGCCGGCCGAAGGGCCTGCAGGCGTTTCGCATCCGCGCCATGGACGATTCGACGGCGATCCATCCGTCGCAATTGCCGCAGCGGACCCATGTCGTCGTCATCCCGGAGAGCGATTGGGAGCGCGCCACGGTCAAGTGGTTCAACCGCTTGCGCGGCTTTGGCTTCCTCACCCGCGGTATGCAGTCGCTGGACATCTTCGTGCACATGGAGACGCTCCGGCGCTGCGGCTTCACCGAGCTCCGGCCCGGCCAATCGCTGCTGGTGCGCTATGGAAGGGGACCGAAAGGGCTGATGGCGGCGGAGCTCAAGCCCGACGGCTCGCAAGGACCGTCCTCGCACTGATCTTGCGCGGGATCGGCCGGTGCGCCCGCCTCGCTTCGGCCTGTCTGCTCGCGCTTGCGCTCTGCGCAGCGAGCGGCATGGCGGCGGGCGCGGCCACGCTCGTGCTCAAGACCGAAACCGGCGATCACAGCTTCGATATCGAAGTGGCCACCACCGACCAGGACCGCGCACTTGGTCTGATGTTTCGCCGCTCGCTGCCGGAAAATGCCGGCATGCTGTTTCTCTACGACCCGCCCGCGCCCGCCGCCATGTGGATGAAGAACACGCTGATCCCGCTCGACATGGTGTTCATCTCTCCTGATGGCAGGGTGCATCGGATCGAGAGCGATGCCGAGCCCTTCTCCACTTCGTTGATCCCATCGGACGGGACCGTCGCTGCCGTGCTGGAGCTGAATGCCGGCCAGGCCGATAAGATCGGCCTTAAGCGGGGCGACAAGGTCGTCTATCCGGGGCTCGTCAACGGCCAAGATTGATAACTCGCTGTTCCCATATCGAGCCCGTTAGTCTCGGCATATCCTCACGCGCGTCATACCGGCGAAAGCCGGTATCCAGAGTCTCAAACTCGGCGCACCTTGCCCCTGGATTCCGGCTTGCGCCGGAATGACGAATGCGTTTCAGGCCAGGCATTAGCTCTTTCCTCAGCGCTAAAGACTAGCCTACGGCCCCGGCGCGAATTATGTATCGTCCAGCGATGTGATCGGGGCATAGCGCAGTCTGGTAGCGCACCTGCTTTGGGAGCAGGGGGTCGCAAGTTCGAATCTTGCTGCCCCGACCATCGCTTGCTTAATCGACGAGGAGGCTCGATGGCCGCCCGCATCTATAAGCCCGCCAAGACCGCCATGCAGCAGGGCCTGGCGGCGACGCACGGCTGGATCTTGGAGTACGAGCCGGAGAAGCCGCTTCTGATCGAGCCCTTGATGGGCTGGACCAGCTCCGCCGACACCAAGTCGCAGGTGCGCCTGAGCTTCGCCACCAAGGAGGAGGCGGTGGCGTTCGCCACGCGTCACGGCATTGCCTTTCGCCTCGAGGAGCCGCAAAAGACGGCACTGAGACCGAAATCTTACGCCGAGAACTTCAAGTTCGGCCGGCCCGACCGCTGGACGCACTGACCGTCATCGTTTCGTTCTATAGTCTGGAGCGATCTACAATCGGTCCCGTAGCTCAAGGGATAGAGCATCTGCCTTCTAAGCAGAGGGTTGAAGGTTCGAATCCTTCCGGGACCGCCATTCGCTTCAGTGCCGCTTGGGGGCTAGCCTCATCTCACGCAGGCGAGGGAAATTCATGCGCCTTGTCGTCGGGCTCTTCGTAGGGCTGATCTTCTGCGACGCCGCCGCCGCCGCTCCCAGACTGCTCTGGGAGGCCAAGGGCCTGGAGCAACCTGAATCGGTCGTCCAGGATCCGGCCACGGGCGCCATCTATGTCAGCAATATCGCCGGCGCCATCATGCAGAAGGACGGCAACGGCTTCATCGCCAAGCTGAGGCCCGACGGGACCGTTCATCGCGCGGGAGTGGGTCAAGGGACTGAATGCTCCGACCGGGCTCGCGCTCCACGACCGCACGCTCTATGTGGCCGACGTCGACGAGCTGGTGGAGATCAACGTGGCCTCGGGCGAGATCGCCAAGCGCCACGAAGCGAAAGGCGCGATCTTCCTCAACGATGTCGCGGTCGGCGAAGACGGGACCATCTACGCTTCCGACACGCCGATGAACACGATCTGGCGCCTCAAGGACGGAAATTTCGAACCGTGGCTGGCCCACGATGCGTTGAACGGACCGAACGGTCTTCTCGTGCAAGGCGGCAAGCTCATCGTTTCCTCGTTCGGCAAGATGCCGAGCGAAGGGCAGAAGCAGGAGCTGGGAGGGCTATTTGCCGTCGACCTCGAGGACCAATCGCTAACCAAGCTCGGCAACGGCGAGCTTATCGGCAATCTCGACGGTCTTCAGGCGCTTCAGCCCGGCATCTACCTGGTCACCGATTGGGCGGCGGGCGGGCTTTATCGCGTCGATGCCAAGGGCAACGCCGAGCGCCTGCTCAAGCTCGGCAAAGGCAGCGCCGACTTCATCTATCTTCCGGACAAGAAGACGGCGCTGATCCCGATCATGCTGAACAACTCGCTCGTCGCCTACGCCCTGGAGTAGGGCTGCTCAGGCCCGCCGCGCTGAGCCTGGCGAAGCCGGCATCGAGGTCGGCCTTCAGATCATCGACGTCCTCGAGCCCGACATGCAAGCCGAACCGCCGGGCCTTCCGCCTGCCATGTCGTGGCGGTGCGATAGGCGCTCGGATCGAAGGGAAGGATCAGGCTCTCGAAGCCGCCCCAGGAATAGCCCATGCCGAACAGGCTCGAGGCCGTCGAGCATGGCGGCGAGGCCTTGCCTGCGGGACGGGCTTCAGCACGATCGAGAACAGCCCCGAGGCGCCGGTGAAATCGCGCTTCCACAGCGCGTGGCCGGGATCGGAGGGCAAGGCCGGGTGCAGCACGCGCGCGACCTCGGGCCTCTCCGCCAGCCAGCGCGCGAGCTCGAGCCCCGACTTCTGATGGCGCTCAAGCCGCACCCCGAGGCTGCGTAAGCCCCGCAGGCCGAGATAGACGTCCTCGGGCCCCGGGCAGAGCCCGAGGTCCTCATGCGCCTTGGCGACCGCGGCGCGAGGCTCGCTCCGTCGTGGTGATGGCGCCGAGCATCGCGTCGGCATGGCCGACGATATATTTGGTGGCGGCCTGGATCGACACGTCGACGCCATGGGCGAAGGGCTTGAAATAGAGCGGCGTCGCCCACGTATTGTCGAGAATGACCACGGCGCCGGCAGCATGCGCGGCCTCCGCGATGGCCGGAATGTCCTGCACCTCGAAGGTCTGCGAGCCCGGCGACTCGGCGAACACGACCCGCGTCTTCTTGGTGATGAGGCTCTTGATGCCGGCGCCGATCAGCGGATCGTAATAGATGGTGGTGACGCCGAGCCGCTTCAGCACATTGTCGCAGAAGCGCCGGGTCGGGCGATAGACGGTGTCGGCGACAAGAATTTCGTCGCCCGCCGAGACGAAGGCAAGCAGCGCCGTGGCGATGGCCGAAAGGCCTGACGGCGTCAGCAACGTGCGATGTCCGCCTTCGAGCTCGGCGATCGCCTCTTCGAGCGCCTTGACCGTGGGCGTGCCGAGACGGCCATAGGTGAAGTCCTGATCGTTCGCCTCGAGCGCCGCCACGGTGGGGAACAGCACCGTGGAGCCGCGATAGATCGGCGTGTTGACGAAGCCGTGCTGGCGCGCGGGCTCGCGCCCGGCATGGGCGAGCCGGGTGTCGTCCTTCTGTTTCCTGGTCCGTTTGCTCATCTAGCCTCGGCCAGGCGAGGGGAGCGCATCGCATTGAGCCCTAGCCGGTCTCGATGGGAAGGCTTTGATCGGCGCCCCATTCCGACCAGGATCCGTCATAGACGGAGGTCTTGCGATGACCGATTTGGGCAAGCCCAAGCGCCAGCACGCTCGCGGTGATGCCCGAGCCGCAGCTCGTCACCACCGGCTTGCTGAGATCGACACCGGCTTCCTCGAACAGCCTTTCGATCTCGGGCGCCGATTTGAGCGTGCCGTCCTTGTTGAGGAGCTTGAGCGAAGGGAAGATTGTGGGCGCCGGGCATATGCCCCGAGCGAAGCCCTGGGCGGGGCTCGGGCGCCTTTCCGGCAAACCGCTCGGGCGCGCGCGCATCGACGATCTCGGCCGACTTGTCCTTGACCAGCGCCTTCATGTCGGAGACGTCGCGCACGAGGTCGGCGTTGCGCCTCGCCGTGAAGTGGCGCGTGGTGCGGCTCCGCGGCTCACCGCTTTCGATCGGCCGGCCTTCCCGCTTCCATTTCGGCAATCCGCCATTGAGCACGCTCACGTCGTCGACGCCCATGACGCGGAAGGTCCACCACACCCGGGCGGCGCTGTACAGCCCGCGCGAATCGTAGATCACGATGCGCGAGCCGTCGCCGATGCCCATGCTGCGCATGCGCGAGGAGAACTTCTCCGGCGGCGGCAGCATATGCGGCAGGCTGCTCTTGGTATCGGCGATCTCGTCGATGTCGAAGAACAGCGCGCCCGGAATATGCTCCGCGAGATATTCGGCATGCGCGTCCTTGCCTTCGCTCGGCATGTGCCAAGAGGCATCGATGATGACGAGGTCGGGCGCATCGAGCTCGCGGGCGAGCTCCTCGGTCTCGGTCAGCCATGTCTTCGTCTGCAACAAATCGAAATCTCCAAGTTCGAGCTTAGACGAACACGCGCGGGAGCGGCCGCCTGCCCTTGGTCGAGCCATGCGGGGACCGGCAACCCCTTCTCGCGTAGGAATTTGGGGTTGAACAACCGGCTTTGGTAGCGGGTGCCGTAATCGGCCAGCACCGTGACGATCGTATGACCTGGACCCAGGTCGCGGGCAAGGCGAATGGCGCCTGCGACATTGATGCCGCTCGAGCCGCCGAGGCACAGCCCTTCCTCGCTCAAGAGGTCGAAGATGATGGGCAGCGCTTCCGCGTCGGGGATCTGGTAGGCCTCGTCGATCGTCGCCCCTTCGAGATTGGCGGTGATGCGGCCCTGGCCGATGCCCTCGGTGATGGAGCTGCCTTCGGCCTTGAGCACGCCGTGCTTGTAGAAATTGTAGAGCGCGGCGCCCATGGGATCGGCGAGCCCGATCACCACGTCCGGATTGTGCTCCTTGAGACCCATGGAGACGCCGGCAAGGGTGCCGCCGGTTCCGACCGCGCAGACAAAGCCGTCGACCTTGCCGTCCAAGTCGTCCCAGATCTCCTGCGCCGTCGTCTCGATATGCCCCTGGCGGTTGGCGACGTTATCGAACTGGTTGGCCCAGATGGCGCCGTTCGGCTCGGTCGCCGCCAGCTCCTCGGCGAGCCTGCCCGAATATTTCACGTAATTGTTGGGGTCCTTGTAGGGAACGGCAGGGACCTCGATGAGCTTGGCGCCGGTGAGCCTGCAGCATCGCCTTCTTCTCCTCCGACTGGGTATCGGGGATGACGATGACGGTCTTCAAGCCCAGCGCATTGCCGACCAGCGCGAGCCCGATGCCGGTATTGCCGGCGGTGCCTTCGACCACCGTGCCGCCCGGCTGGAGCCGGCCCGAATTGAGCGCATCGCGGATGATGAAGAGCGCGGCGCGGTCCTTCACCGACTGGCCCGGATTTATGAACTCGGCCTTGCCGAGAATGGTGCAGCCGGTCTCCTCCGACGCGCGCTTGAGCTTGATCAGCGGGGTGTTGCCGATCGCCTCGATGATGCCGTTGCGGTAGGGCACGGGGGGCCTTCAGGTCTTCGTGGTCTTGCGGCAACCTAATGAGCGGGAGGAATGCCCGCAAGAAGGGAAATTTCAAGGAAGACGCGAGCGGACAGATTTTCCATGCGAATCGATGGTTGGGATCGGCCTTAAGGCCCCTGAGCGCGTCCTGGCGCGACTTGATCAGGTCGCAGTGCTCGGCAAGGGATTTGATCTCGTCGCCCCGAGAAGCCGGCCAAAGGGTTCGCCTGAGGCTCTCACCCGGCAATCGATCATGGCCAGCTTGAGCTTCCCGGTCTTTCGAGCGGCATCGTGTCGAGGCCTCTTCCGACGGGAGGCGCGAGGATATCGGCAATCTCCTTCGGTCGTGATAGGTCCAATCGACCAGGCCCCGAGCCCACGACGATCAACCCAAGTTAGTCCAAATGTTCTCATTGGGAGCCAGGGAGCAAAGGGGCGGCATAAATGAAGGGGCCGCATCATAGACGAGAGGCGCGAGGGGAAGTAAGGGGTTGATGCGGATCCCTTGGGCTAGCAGCCAAGGAATCCGAATGTTATAGACCGCGAGGTCGAAGCGGGACGCAACCCTCAAAGCGGGCGTGGTGAAACTGGTAGACACGCCAGATTTAGGTTCTGGTGGCTTCGGCCGTGGGGGTTCAACTCCCTCCGCCCGCACCAACCAACGCCGTTGGACCAACGCCGTTGGATGGTCTTAAGTCGTAGATCGAAGCGCCGCGCCGGCGCTTGAAGCCAATGGATTGATGCCGAATGAATGTCACGGAAACGAGTGCGGAAGGTTTGCGCCGCCAATTGAAGGTGGTGATCGGCGCCGACGGAGCTCGAGCAACGCCTCTCGGCGCGTCTCGACGAGCTCAAGGGGAGAGCCCGGATCAAGGGCTTCAGGCCCGGTCGCGTGCCGAAGGAGCACCTACGCAAAGTCTATGGCCGCTCGGTCATGGCCGAGGTGGTGCAGCAAGCGGTTGCCGAGACGAGCCGCGAGGCGCTGTCGCAGCGTGAGGAGCGGCCGGCCTTTCAGCCCACCGTCGCGCTGCCCGAGGACGAGGCGGAGATCGACAAGATCTTCGCCGGCACGAGCGACCTCGCTTTTACGCTCTCCTTCGAGGTGCTCCCGAAATTCGAGCTGATGGATTTCAGCAAGATCGCGCTCGAGAAGCCGGTGGCCGAGGTGACCGAGGCCGACATCGACAAGTCGATCGACCGGATCCGCGCGGCCAATCTGCGCTACCAGCCGAAGGACGGCGCCGCCGAGACCGGCGACCGGCTGGTCATCGATTTCACCGGGTCGATCGACGGCAAGCCCTTCGAGGGCGGCGCGACCGAGGATGCGCCAATCGTCCTCGGCAGCGGCAATTTCATCCCCGGCTTCGAGGAGGGGCTTGCCGGCGCTCGTGCCGGCGAGGAACGCGAGGTCGATGCGACCTTCCCCGAGACTTACCCGGAAGCAAGCCTTGCCGGTAAGGCGGCGCGCTTCGCCGTGAAGATCAAGGAGGTGGGGGCGCCCGAGACGCCGCCGCTCGATGAGGACTTCGCCAAGAGCCTCGGCCTCGAATTGGTCGACAAGCTGCGCGAGACGATTCTAGCAGCGCTTGGAGCAGGACCGGGCGGGCGCCTCGCGGCTGAAACTGAAGCGGGCGTTGCTCGACGCTCTCAATGAGGGCCATAGCTTCGACCTCCCGCCCACTCTCGTCGACAACGAGTTCCAGGCGATCTGGCAACAGGTCATGGCCGATCTCGAGCGCTCCAAGCGAAGCTTCGAGGACGAAGGCACCACCGAAGAGAAGGCGCGCCAGGACTACCGCGACATCGCCGCGCGGCGCGTCCGGCTCGGGCTGATCCTCTCGGAGGTGGGTGCGCGCAATCCGATCACCGTCACCGACGAGGAGGTGAGCCGCGCGCTGCTCGAGCGCGTGCGGCAGTTTCCGGGCCAGGAGCGCAAGGTCTACGACTATTACCGCAGCAACCCCCAGCTCCTCGCCGAGCTCAGGGCGCCGATTTTCGAGGACAAGGCTGTGGATTATATCCTCGAACTCGCCAAGGTGACGGACACGAAAGTGAGCCCCGAGGAGCTCTATGCCGATCCCGACGGGGATCACGATCATGCCGATCACCATCATGACCACGAGCATGACCACGATCACGATCATGACCACGGTCATGGGCACGACCACGACCATGACCATGGTCACAGCCACAAAAAGCGCGGCAAGAAGAAGGGGTGATCGCTCGGCAACCGGAGGAAGAGCGCCTCATAGCCTCTTCCGTTTGGGCAGGCGACCCCATATGTAGTAGGACGAGGCGATAGAGATTCGCGCGGGCTGCCTTGACGATGCGTCAGCCCTCCACCTTTTAGGACACCCATGAGAGATCCGGCCGACATCTATTTGAATACGCTCGTGCCCATGGTGGTCGAACAGACCAACCGGGGAGAGCGGGCCTACGACATCTATTCGCGCCTGCTCAAGGAGCGCATCATCTTCGTCACCGGGCCGATCGAGGACTACGTCGCCTCGCTCATCACGGCGCAGCTCCTGTTCCTGGAGGCCGAGAACCCGAAGAAAGAGATCTCCATGTATATCAACTCGCCGGGCGGCGTCGTGACCTCCGGCATGGCGATCTACGACACCATGCAGTTCGTCAGGCCAGCGGTGGCGACGCTTGTGCCTCGGGCAAGCGGCCTCGATGGGCTCGCTTCTGCTCTGCGCCGGCGAGAAGGGCATGCGCTATGCGCTGCCCAACGCCCGCATCCTGCTGCATCAGCCCTCCGGCGGCTTCCAGGGCCAGGCATCCGACATCGAGCGCCACGCCGAGGACATCATCAAGATGAAGCGGCGCCTGAACGAGATCTATGTGCGCCATACCGGCCAGGACTACGCGACGATCGAAAAGACGCTCGATCGTGATTATTTCCTGTCCGCCGAGGATGCCCGCACTTTCGGAATCGTCGACGAGGTGATCACCAAGCGCCACCCGCTGGAAGAAAAGGTGGAAAAGCTCGCGCCGGTATCGTAAGGCGCGGAGGTCCGCCCTAGAACTTTGCGAGCCGGGTACTCGTTAGGGCTAATCGGCGAATTTTCGGCCTCAGTGCGGTCGCGTGAAGGACAGGCATGCCGCCTGCATCGGCGACGGATCGTGGGGGGTTGTGTCCCCGGGGGTGGAAAACCGGGATTAATCAATCCTTGATCAGTGCCGCCCTAGCATGCTGAGATTGCCCTTCGGGCAGCTTTCGCCGAGGAGGGGGCTCACACTTGCGAGGCGGCAAGACGGAACAATGGCGCTAGGGCCGATTTGCCCGGCGCCGCATAAGGTTGAGAACTGGATGAACGAATGAGCAAGGTGAGCGGAACCGACTCGAAGAACACCCTCTACTGCTCTTTCTGCGGCAAGAGCCAGCACGAGGTGCGCAAGCTTATTGCCGGGCCGACGGTGTTCATCTGCGATGAATGCGTCGAGCTTTGCATGGACATCATCCGCGAGGAGAACAAGAGCTCGCTGGTGAAGTCACGCGACGGCGTGCCCACCCCGATGGAGATCTGCGCCGTCCTCGACGATTACGTCATCGGCCAGGATTACGCCAAGCGCGTGCTCTCGGTTGCCGTGCACAACCACTACAAGCGGCTCAACCATTCGAGCAAGAACGCCGACGTCGAGCTTGCCAAATCGAACATCCTCCTGATCGGGCCCACGGGCTGCGGCAAGACCCTGCTCGCCCAGACCCTCGCCCGCATTCTCGACGTGCCCTTCACCATGGCCGACGCCACGACGCTGACCGAGGCGGGCTATGTCGGCGAGGACGTGGAGAACATCATCCTCAAGCTGCTTCAGGCCGCCGACTACAATGTCGAGCGGGCGCAGCGCGGCATCGTCTATATCGACGAGGTCGACAAGATCAGCCGCAAATCCGACAACCCGTCGATCACCCGCGACGTCTCGGGCGAGGGCGTGCAGCAGGCCCTGCTCAAGATCATGGAAGGGACCGTGGCTTCGGTGCCGCCGCAAGGTGGACGCAAGCACCCGCAGCAGGAGTTTCTCCAGGTCGATACAACCAACATCCTGTTCGTGTGCGGCGGCGCCTTCGCCGGGCTCGAGAAGATCATCGCCGCGCGCGGCCGGTCGACCTCGATCGGCTTCGGCGCCAAGGTCGAGTTGGTCGATGATCGGCGCACCGGCGACATTCTGAAAGGGGTCGAGCCCGAGGATCTGTTGAAATTCGGCTTGATCCCGGAGTTCATCGGCCGCGTTCCCGTGATTGCGACCCTCGACGACCTCGACGAGGAAGCGTTGATGCGCATCCTGACCGAGCCCAAAAATGCCTTGGTCAGGCAGTATCAGCGGCTGTTCGAGATGGAAGACGTGCAGCTCAGCTTCGCCGAGGAAGCGATGCGCACCATCTCCAAGAAGGCGATCGACCGGAAAACGGGCGCCCGCGGCCTGAGATCGATCATGGAAGGCATCCTGCTCGACACCATGTTCGAGCTGCCGTCCTTACGCGGCGTGGAAGAGGTCGTGATCAGCTCCGAGGTGGTGGAGGGCAAGGCCCGTCCCTTGCGCATCTACTCCGACCGCCAAGAGGAGCTCGGTTCGACCGCCTGACGGGGAGTGGCATCATTCCTGCTTGCGGGGTTGGGCGAATCCCACTCAAATTGGTGGGAAATCGCGGCTCCGCCTTGAGGGACAGCCACTTGACGGCGACTGGGCCGGTCGCCAACTACGCTAGCTGGCAGGGTAACATGCCACAGGGCCGCGCCCGCGTTTACCGTGATACTCGCGGTTGACGAGCCGGCTCTTGGGGAGGGGGTAAAAGACAGAGCGGCGGAACGCCTCAGCGGTCCCGCCCAAGCAAGAAAGCGACGGAACTGCCATGACTGAACCAACACCGTCCACGATCAAAGAAGGCGCTCCGGAGCTTTACCCGGTCCTCCCGCTGCGCGACATCGTCGTCTTCCCCTATATGATCGTGCCCCTCTTCGTGGGCCGCGAGAAGTCGATCGCCGCCCTTGAAGAGGTGATGCGGTCCGACAAGCAGATCCTGCTCGTTGCGCAGAAGAACGCGAGCGACGATGAGCCGTCGACCGACGGCATCTATGCCATGGGCACGCTCGCCTCGGTGCTGCAGCTTTTGAAGCTGCCCGACGGCACGGTGAAGGTGCTGGTCGAGGGCACGCGCCGCGCCGCCATCCGCCGCTACACCGAAAACGAGGCCTATTTCGAGGCCGAGGTCGAGCGCGTCGAGGAGACGGTCGGCTCCGAGGACGAGATCGAGGCGCTCGCGCGCTCGGTCGTGTCCCAGTTCGAAAGCTACGTGAAGCTCAACAAGAAGATCTCCCCCGAGGTGCTCGGCACCGCGAGCCAGATCGAGGACTATTCCAAGCTCGCCGACACCATCGCCTCGCATCTCGCCATCAAGATCGCCGAGAAGCAGCAGATCCTCGAGGTCACCTCGGTCTCCGAGCGGCTGGAGCGCGTCTTCACGCTCATGGAGAGCGAGATCTCGGTGTTGCAGGTCGAGCGCAAGATCAGGAGCCGCGTCAAGCGTCAGATGGAGAAGACGCAGCGCGAGTACTACCTGAACGAACAGATGAAGGCGATCCAGAAGGAGCTCGGCGACAGCGAGGAAGGCCGCGACGACCTGGCCGAGATCGAGCAGAAGATCGAGAAGACCAAGCTCTCGAAGGAGGCGCGTGAGAAGGCCATCGGCGAGCTGAAGAAGCTCCGCCAGATGAGCCCGATGTCGGCCGAGGCCACGGTCGTCCGCAACTATCTCGATTGGCTGCTCACCATCCCGTGGGGCGTCAAGGGCAAGATCAAGCGCGACCTCGACGAGGCGCAGAAGATCCTCGACGAGGACCATTACGGGCTTGAGAAGGTCAAGGACCGCATCGTCGAATATCTCGCGGTGCAGAACCGCACCAACCAGCTCAAAGGCCCGATCCTCTGCCTGGTCGGCCCTCCCGGCGTCGGCAAGACCTCGCTCGGCAAGTCCATGGCGCGCGCCACGGGCCGCGAGTTCGTGCGCATGAGCCTTGGCGGCGTGCGCGACGAGGCCGAGATCAGGGGCCACCGCCGCACCTATATCGGCTCGATGCCCGGCAAGGTGATCCAGTCGATGCGGAAGGCGAAGAAGATCAATCCGCTGTTCCTGCTCGACGAGGTCGACAAGATGGGCGCCGATTTCCGCGGCGATCCTGCTTCCGCCCTGCTCGAGGTGCTGGACCCGGAGCAGAACCACACCTTCAACGATCACTATCTGGAGGTGGACTACGACCTGTCCAACGTGATGTTCGTCACCACGGCCAACACGCTCAACATCCCTCCGGCCTTGATGGACCGCATGGAGATCATCCGCATTGCGGGCTACACCGAGCTCGAGAAGATCGAGATCGCGCGGCGCCACCTGATCCCCGCCATGACCAAGGCGCATGGCCTCGAGGCGGACGAGTGGAGCCTTGAGGACGATGCCCTGAAGGAGATCATCCGCCGCTACACGCGGGAAGCCGGCGTGCGCAATCTCGAGCGCGAGATTGCCAAGCTCTCGCGGAAGTCGGTGAAGGAGCTGCTCACCAGCAAGAAGAAGTCGATCAAGATCACGCTCAAGAACCTCGAGGACTATCTCGGCGTGCCGAAATACCGTTATGGCGAGGCCGAGCTCGAGGATCAGGTCGGCGTGGTCACCGGCCTGGCCTGGACCGAGGTCGGCGGCGAGCTGCTGACGGTCGAAGGCGTGATGATGCCGGGCAAGGGCAAGATGACCGTGACCGGCAATTTGCGCGACGTCATGAAGGAATCGATCCAGGCCGCCAACGCCTATGTGCGCTCGCGCGCCGTCGATTTCGGCATCGAGCCGCCTTTGTTCGAGAAGCGGGACATCCACGTGCACGTGCCCGAAGGGGCGACCCCTAAGGACGGCCCGTCGGCCGGCGTCGCCATGGTGACGGCCATCGTCTCGCTCATGACCGGAATTCCGGTGAAGCGCGAGGTCGCCATGACCGGCGAGATCACGCTCCGCGGCCGCGTGCTGCCAATCGGCGGGCTGAAGGAGAAGCTTCTTGCCGCGCTGCGGGCCGGCATCAAGACGGTGATCATCCCTGAGGAAAATGCCAAGGATCTCACGGAGATACCGGACGAGCTGAAAAACGCCCTCAATATCCTGCCGGTCTCGCGCATGGACGAGGTGCTGAAAATCGCCTTCACCCGGCCTCCCCAGCCGATCGTTTGGGAGGAGGAGGCCGAAGAGAAAGCTCAGGTCGTTCCGCCCAAGGACGAAACCCAGGCCGGCGTCACGGCCCATTGAGGAGGCTAAAGCCCCCTTTGCCGCGGATTCGCCTCATTTGATGGTCCGGCTCTGTCCACAGAGTCGGACCATTTTTGTTGATTTTCCGGGTTTTTTGCGCCAGTCATACACCACTTGTTTGTGAATCGGAGCGTACCCAAGCGGCCTCGAGGGCGAAAACCCCTGCGATTGGGGCCGAGCGAAAGGATGATGACCCGTGAACAAAGCTGAACTGGTCGCCCATGTGGCGAAGGAATCTGACCTGTCGAAGGATGCGGCCGAGAGGGCCGTGGACGCGACGTTCAAGAATATCGAGAAAGCCTTGCGCGGAGGAGACACCGTGCGGATCGTCGGCTTTGGCAATTTCCAGGTCGCGCAACGCAAAGCCTCCATCGGGCGCAATCCGCGCACCGGCGCCGAAGTGAAAATTCCGGCCTCCCGCGTGCCGAAATTCCGCGCGGGCAAGGCCCTCAAAGAGGCCTGCAACAGCTAGGTCCTTAAGCGGACGACTTACCGAGGCGGAGCCTTGCTTTCTCAAAGCGGGGCTTCGCCTTTTGTTTTGCATGGTTTCCTATGGCGAGACGCAGCCGCTTGCTCTATCGCTTCGGGAGCGAGGGCGGTTAGCTCAGTTGGTAGAGCGCCACGTTTACACCGTGGATGTCGGCAGTTCGAGCCTGTCACCGCCCACCAGCCTTCGCTTGCGAAGCAGCGAAGGCTGCCACGCCGTAGCCCCAAGGGCGAAGGCGGGCGTTGTGATCGAGCGCAAGCTTCGGCTTGGCGAGCACATACCGCTTCATTCGCGTTCCGCAGGACTTGGCGAACGTATTAGACCGCGGGCAGTTCGAGCCTGTCACCGCCCACCAGCCTTCGCTTGCGAAGCAGCGAAGGCTGCCACGCCGTAGCCCCAAGGGCGAAGGCGGGCGTTGTGTCCGCAAGCTTCGGCTTGGCGAGCCATACCCTTGCATTCGCGTTCGCAGGACTTGGCGAACGTATAGCCCGGGCCTCGCCTTGACTTGGCGAATCCCACGCCGTACATGCTGAAGATCGCCTCCGGCCGTGGATTGCGGCCCGGTAGGGGGTGTAGCTCAGTTGGTTAGAGCGTCGGCCTGTCACGCCGAAGGTCGCGGGTTCGAGTCCCGTCACTCCCGCCAATTTCTTGGCCCCCTACACTCGGAAAAGAGGACCATGGGCCAGCTGCTTCAGACGTATCTGCCGCTCGTCATCTTCATCGGCATCGCCTTCGTCATCAGCGCGGGCATCCTCATTGCGCCCTTCATCATCGCCGTGAGCAAGCCGGATCCCGAGAAGGTCTCGGCCTATGAATGCGGCTTCGACGCCTTCGGCGACGCGCGCATGAAATTCGACGTGCGCTTCTACCTCGTGTCACTTTTGTTCATTATCTTCGATCTTGAGGTCGCGTATCTGTTTCCTTGGGCCGTGGCCTTCAAGGACATCGGAGCCTTCGGCTTCTGGGCGATGATGATCTTCCTCGCCATTCTGACCGTCGGCTTCATCTATGAGTGGCGGAAAGGCGCGCTCGAATGGGATTGATCCTAGAGCCCACTTTGGAAAAAGAAGGGAGGGCGGGCGGCCTGATCACGCCGGGCGCGACCAGCTTCGGCCTGTTCTCCGACGAGCTCGCCGACAAGGGCTTCCTGCTCACCACCGCCGACGATCTGATCAACTGGGCGCGTACCGGCTCGCTCATGTGGATGACCTTCGGGCTTGCCTGTTGCGCCATCGAGATGATGCAGGCCTCGATGCCGCGCTACGACCTCGAGCGTTTCGGCTTTGCCCCGCGCGCCAGCCCGCGGCAATCCGACGTGATGATCGTGGCCGGCACCTTGTGCAATAAAATGGCTCCCGCCTTGCGCAAGGTCTACGACCAGATGCCCGAGCCGCGCTACGTCATCTCCATGGGGTCGTGCGCCAATGGCGGCGGCTACTATCACTATTCCTACTCGGTGGTGCGCGGCTGCGACCGCATCGTGCCGGTGGACATCTACGTGCCCGGCTGCCCGCCGACGGCCGAGGCGCTGGTCTATGGCGTCCTCCTGTTGCAGAAGAAGATCAGGCGGACCGGCACCATCGAGCGTTGATCCGGTCCCTCTCGCGTCCCCCCTGGAGCCTTGATGGACGAAGCCATTAACAAGCTCGCCGCCTATCTCGGCGATCGCCTTGGGACCAAGCTTCTGGCTTCCGAGGTGGCGCTCGGCGAGCTCACCATCGAGGTCGAGCGCGACCATGTCCCCGAAATCATCCAGCTCTTGCGCGACGATCAGCTCTGCCGCTTCGGCTGCCTGATCGACATTTGCGGCGTCGATTACCCCGAGCGGGAGGAGCGGTTCGACGTCGTCTATCATTTGCTCAGCCCGTGGCTGAACCACCGCATCCGCGTGCGCACCAAGACCGATGCGGCGAACCCTGTGCCGAGCATTGTCGGGCTGTTTCCGGCGGCCGACTGGTTCGAGCGGGAGGCCTACGACCTTTACGGCATCCTGTTCGCAGGCCATCCCGATCTCCGGCGCCTCCTCACCGATTACGGCTTTCAGGGCCATCCCTTGCGCAAGGACTTCCCGCTCACCGGCTTCGTCGAGCTCCGCTACGACGATGAGCTGAAGCGCGTGGTCTATGAGCCGGTGAAGCTGATGCAGGAATACCGGAGCTTCGATTTCCTCAGCCCCTGGGAAGGCATGGACACCGCCATCCCCGGCGACGAAAAGGCTGGCGAAGCCCCCGACCGGAACGGCGAGCCATGAAGCCATCGCTCAAGGCCGGGCTGAAGCACAGCTTCTCCTATCATGTGCCCGAGACCAAGACCGTCCCGCACCTCTACGCCGAATCGCCGCAGCTCCAGGCGATGCCGGCGGTGTTCGCCACCGGCTTCATGGTCGGGCTGATGGAATGGACCTGCGTGCAGCTGCTCGAGCCGCATCTCGACCAAGGGGAGGGGAGCCTCGGCACCCATATCGATATTTCCCACAAATCGGCGACGCCGCCTGGCTTCACCGTCACCGTCGAGGCGGAATGTGTCGAGGTGAGGGGCCCGCGCGCCCGCTTCAAGCTTGTCGCCCATGACGGCATGGACGAGATCGGCTCAGGCACCCATGAGCGCTTCATCGTCAGTCTGGGACCGTTTCAATCGCGGCCTCGCCGCCAAACTCGCCAAAGCCGGCAGCAAGGTGGACGCCTGAGGTTGGCACAGCACCATCACCTTGCTCCCCGCTCCCCCCTTGAGGGGGAGCACGGCCGCGCTTTGCGCGGTCGGAGGGGGGTGAGCTGCGCGTCTTGTCATCAGACCCCCCTCCCTATCCCTCCCCCACAAGGGGGGAGGGGAGAGCAAGCGGCGCCCTTGGCGACCGACCTCAGCGGCAGAGCCGTCGAAGTCCGTCATGTCCGCTAACCCGGCCAAGACTGAAGCCGAGGCCGATAGGCGGAGAGCGCAAGTTCACCATCAATTTCGGGCCGCAGCATCCCGCCGCCCACGGCGTGCTTCGCCTTGTGCTCGAGCTCGACGGCGAGGTGGTGGAGCGCGTCGACCCCCATATCGGCCTGCTCCATCGCGGCACCGAGAAGCTCATCGAGTACAAGACCTATCTCCAGGCGCTCCCTTATTTCGACCGGCTCGACTACGTGGCGCCGATGAATCAGGAGCATGCCTATTCGCTCGCGGTCGAGAAGCTCGTCGGCGTCACCGTACCCAAACGCGCGCAGCTCATCCGCGTGCTCTATTCCGAGATCGGCCGCCTGCTCTCCCACCTCCTCAACGTCACCACGCAAGCCTTGGATGTCGGCGCGCTGACGCCGCCGCTTTGGGGCTTCGAGGAGCGCGAGAAGCTGATGGTGTTCTACGAGCGGGCGAGCGGAAGCCGCATGCATGCGGCCTATATCCGGCCGGGCGGCGTGCATCAGGACCTTCCGCCCGAGCTCGTCGCCGACATCTACGCCTTCTGCGATCCGTTCCTCAAAGTCTGCGACGACATCGAGGGCCTCCTGACCGACAATCGCATCTTCAAGCAGCGCAATGTCGATATCGGCGTGGTCGAGCTCGACGATGCCTGGGCGCACGGCTTCTCCGGCGTCATGGTGCGCGGCTCGGGCGCGGCCTGGGACTTGCGCAAGTCCCAGCCTTACGAATGCTATGACGAGCTCGAATTCGACATCCCCATCGGCAAGCACGGCGATTGCTACGACCGCTATGTCGTCCGCATGGAGGAGATGCGCCAGGCGGTGCGCATCATGAAGCAATGTTGCGAGCTTCTCACCACCGAGCTTGGCCCGGTCACGGTCGAGAATCACAAGATGGTGCCGCCCAAGCGCGCCGAGATGAAAGGCTCCATGGAGGCGCTCATCCACCACTTCAAGCTCTATACCGAGGGCTATCATGTGCCCAAGGGCGAGGTGTACGCCGCGGTCGAGGCGCCCAAAGGGGAGTTCGGCGTCTATCTCGTCGCGGACGGCACCAACCGTCCCTATCGCTGCAAGATCAGAGCGCCGAGCTTCGCCCATCTCGCCGCCATGGACTTCCTGTGCCGCGGCCATATGCTCGCCGATGTGTCGGCCGTGCTTGGCTCGATCGATATCGTGTTTGGAGAGATTGACCGGTGAGGGAGGGCGACATGACGAAGCTGGTCCTGACCTTGGCCTGCGCTGCCGCGCTCCTCTTTGCTTGTGCCGAGGCACGCGCCGCCGAGCAAGGCGGGGCTGCGCCCGTTGCGCCGGGGGCCAAGCCCGAGCAGGCGGCAAAGCCGAAAGCGGCCGAAGGCGAGGGGGCCAAGACCGAAGAGGGTGAGGCGGCCAAGCCCGAGGATGGCGCACCGAGCGCCGGAGCCGAGAGTGCCGGAGCGCCGCCACCGCCAGAGGGCGATAGCGGGCCCGTGACGCTTGCCGAGCTGACGCGGGACGGGTTTGTGATTCGCACCACGAACTTCATCCCGGCCGAAGCGGTGACGCGCCAATCGGGCAAGGTCTCCTCCGACGCCTTCATCGTCACCTTGCAGACGACGACCTCGACCGCAGTTTGCTTTTACACGCTGAAAGCCTATGTGGGTAAGAAGCTGACCACGATTCCCGCCTGCACCGTTCACCGCTAGGACAGCCTCGCGTCGGCTGGGCCAAGACCTAACGCGAGCCAAGAAGAAGCGAGCCCATGAGCGTCCGCCGCCTCGCCGCCGAGCAGCCTGAGGGCTTCGCCTTCACGCCGGAGAACCTTGAATGGGCCAAGGCCCAGATCAAGAAATATCCGGAAGGACGGCAAGCCTCGGCCGTGCTTCCCATCCTGTGGCGCGCCCAGGAGCAGATGGGAGGCTGGCTGCCCGAGCCTGCGCTCCGTTATGTCGCCGACATGCTGGGCCTCGCCTATATCCGCGTCTATGAGATCGCGACCTTCTACACCATGTTCAACCTGGCGCCGGTCGGCCGCTATTACGTGCAGGTGTGCGGCACGACGCCGTGCTGGCTCCGCGGCGCTGACGAGATCAAGGACACCTGCCGCAAGCTGATCGGCGAGCCGGGGCATGTGACGGCGGACGGTCTCTTCTCCTGGACCGAGGTCGAGTGCCTCGGCGCCTGCGTCAACGCACCCATGGCCCAGATCAACAAGGACTATTACGAAGACCTGACGCCTGAGAGCCTGAAACGGATCCTCAAGGACCTGAAGGCGGGGCGTCATGTCGAGCCCGGCCCGCAGAATGGACGGCAAGCCTCGGCGCCGCTGGGCGGCCCGATCACGCTCACCGATCCCGCGCTCTACCGCAACGAGACGCCCGACGACACGGTCGAGCCGCCAGAGGCGCGCGCGCCAACGAGATCGCCAAGCAAAAGTCGGAAACCGAGGCCGCGCTGATGCTGCAGGACAAGGACCGCATCTTCAAGAACCTGTACGGCCTGCACAGTTGGCGGCTCAAGGCGGCGCGCGCGCGCGGCGCCTGGGACGGCACCAAAGAGATGATCGAGCGCGGCCATGAGGCCATCATCGAGGAGGTGAAGACCTCCGGCTTGCGCGGGCGAGGGGGCGCAGGCTTCCCCACCGGCCTCAAATGGTCGTTCATGCCCACCAAGTCCGACGGCCGCCCGTCTTATCTCGTGGTCAACGCCGATGAGTTCGGAGCCCGGCACCTGCAAGGACCGCGACATCATGCGCCACGATCCGCAGCTTTTGATCGAGGGCGCGTTCTTGGCCGCCTTCGCCATGCGGGCGCATGTCTCCTACATCTATATCCGCGGCGAGTTCATCCGCGAGCGCGAGATCCTGCAAGCGGCGATCGAAGAGGCCTATGACGCCAAGCTGATCGGCCAGAACAATATCAACGGCTGGGACTTCGAGCTCTATCTGCATCACGGGGCGGGGGCCTATATCTGCGGCGAGGAGACGGCGCTGCTCGAGAGCCTCGAAGGCAAGAAAGGCATGCCGCGGCTCAAACCCCCATTCCCCGCCAATGTCGGGCTCTATGGCGCGCCGACCACGGTCAACAATGTCGAGACCATCGCCGTCGTGCCCGACATTTTGCGGAGGGGCGCCACCTGGTTCGCCTCGCTCGGCCGCCCCAACAACACCGGCACCAAGCTCTTCTGCCTCTCGGGCCACGTGAACACGCCGTGCAATGTCGAGGAGGAGATGGGCGTGCCCTTGCGCGAGCTGATCGACCATTATGCCGGGGGCGTGCGCGGCGGCTGGGACAATCTGCTCGCCGTCATCCCCGGCGGCTCGTCGGTGCCGTGCATCCCGGCCAGCGAGTGCAACGACCTGCCGATGGATTTCGACAGCCTCAAAGCGCTGAAGACGGGGCTCGGCACGGCAGCGGTCATCGTCATGGACAAGTCGACCGACATCATCCGCGCCATCTCGCGGCTCTCCTATTTCTACAAGCATGAGAGTCTGCGGCCAGTGCACGCCCTGCCGCGAGGGCACCGGCTGGATGTGGCGGGTGCTCGAGCGCATGGCCAAGGGCCAAGCCGAGAAGGGCGAGATCGATATGCTGCTCGATGTCAGCTATCAGGTCGAGGGCCACACCATCTGCGCGCTGGGCGACGCCGCGGCCTGGCCGGTGCAGGGTCTCATCCGCCATTTCCGCCACGTCATCGAGGCGCGCATCGACGCGCAAGCAACCAAGCCGTTCGCACCTTCCGTTCCCGTGGCGGCGGAGTAGGGCTGCTGCATGATCTGGATCTGGGACAACGCCGTAACGATCGGGACCCTGGTGATGGCGGCCGCGGCAATCGCCGCCCTGATCTATGCGCATTTGCAAATCTCCGAGAACCGCAGGGCCGAGCGCCGCGGCAACGCCAACGAGCTGTGGCGAGAATACTCTGAGACTTGCCTTCGAAAACCCGAAGCTGTCGGACCCGACCCTGCATCTCGCCGATTTCAACTACGAGGCCCTGACCATCGACGGCAGTCCGGAGATGTTTCAGAAATACGAGCTGTTCGTGGACACGATTCTCAATGCCAGCGAGGAGATTCTGGAGGTCTCGCCGACCAGAGAATGGGACGCGGCGGTCCGTCATCCAGCTCAAGCTGCATCGCGCCTATTTGCTCTCGCCGCACTTTCTCAATTCCGGCTACCTTAAGCAATACACGCCCAAGTTCCGGGCTTTCCTGCAAGACGCCCTGGGCGAGAAACCGAAACGCGATGCGTAAGCTCATCATCGACGGCAAAGAGCACGAGGTGCCCGCAGGGATCACCCTGATCCAGGCTTGCGAGCTGGCAGGCATCGAGATCCCGCGCTTCTGCTATCACGAGCGCCTGTCGATCGCCGGCAATTGCCGCATGTGCCTGGTCGAGGTGGCCGGCATGCCGAAGCCGGTCGCCTCCTGCGCCATGAGCGTGAACGATCTCAGGCCCGCGCGCGACGGCACGCCGCCCGACAATCATCACGAATTCCGAGACGGTGAAGAAGGCGCGCGAGGGCGTGCTCGAATTCCTGCTCATCAACCACCCGCTCGACTGCCCGATCTGCGACCAGGGCGGCGAATGCGATCTCCAGGACCAGACCATGGCCTACGGCTTCGACGCCGGCCGCTTCCAGGACAACAAGCGCGCGGTCGAGGACAAATATCTCGGCCCCCTGATCGACACCTTCATGAATCGCTGCATCCACTGCACGCGCTGTGTGCGCTTCATGACCGAGGTGGCCGGCGTCGAGGAGCTCGGCGCCATCGGCCGCGGCGAGGACATGGAGATCACCACCTATCTCGAGCGGGGCATGATGTCGAACCTGTCGGGCAACGTGGTCGATCTCTGCCCCGTGGGCGCGCTCACCTCCAAGCCTTACGCCTTCATGGCGCGCCCCTGGGAGCTCACCAAGACGCTCTCGATCGACGTCATGGATGCGCTCGGCAGCGCCATCCGAGTCGATGCCCGCGGGCGCGAGGTCATGCGCATCCTGCCGCGCGTCAACGACGCCATCAACGAGGAGTGGATCTCCGACAAGACCCGCCATGTCTGGGACGGCTTGCGCACCCAGCGGCTCGACCGGCCTTATGTCAGGCGGAACGGCAAGCTCGCGCCGGCCAGCTGGGACGAGGCCTTCCGCGTCATCGCCGAGAGGCTGAACGGCCTCGACGGCTCCCGCTTCGCCGCGATCGCCGGCGACCTTGCCGCGGCGGAGGAAATGTTCGCGCTCAAGCTTCTCACCGATGCGCTCGGCTCGCCCAACATCGATTGCCGCCAGGACGGCGCCAAGCTCGATCCTGCCCTCGGCCGCGCCACCTACCTCTTCAATTCCACCATCGCCGGCATCGATCAGGCCGACGCGATTCTTCTGGTCGGCACCAATCCGCGCCATGAAGCGCCGGTGCTCAATGCCCGTATTCTGAAGCGCTCCCGCCAATGCCAGGGCCAACTTCCCATCGGCCTGATCGGCGAGAATGAAGACCTCACCTATGCTTACGACTATCTCGGCGCCGGCCCCGAGACGCTCGCCAAGATCGCCGACGGCTCCCATCCATTCCTGAAGGACGCTCGAAGGCGCCGAGCGGCCGATGCTGATCCTGGGGCAGGGGGCGCTGGCCAGGGCCGACGGCGCGGCGGTGCTGGCGCTCGCCGCCAAGGCCGCCATCGCCATGGGCGCGCTCAAGCCTGCCCTCGCCTGGAACGGCTTCAACGTGCTGCACACATCCGCCGCCCGCGTTGGCGGTCTCGACCTCGGTCTCGTTCCCGCCAAAGGCGGCCTCGATGTCGAGTCCATGCTCGAGGCGGCCGGCGAGGGGAAGGTCGAAGTGCTCTACCTCCTTGGCGCCGACGAGATCGACATGGAAAGGCTGGGGCAGGCCTTCGTCATCTATCAGGGCAGCCACGGCGATCGAGGCGCCCATCGCGCCGATGTCATCCTTCCCGGCGCCGCCTATACCGAGAAGGACGCCATTTACGTGAACACCGAAGGCCGGGCGCAGATGACCGCGCGCGCCGTCTTCCCGCCGGGCGAAGGGCGCGAGGATTGGAAGATCATCCGCGCGTTGTCGGGCGTTCTCGGTAAGCCGCTTCCGTTCGACACGGCGCAGCAGCTGCGCGCCAAGATGTTCGCCGCGCACCCGCATTTGGCGCTGCTCGATCTGATCGATCCTGCCGACAGCGCGGCAATCGAGCGCCTTGCCGGCCGGCCGGCCAAACCCGGCAAGGACCGCTTCGGCCACGCGGTCGAGGATTTCTACCTCACCAATCCGATCGCGCGCGCCTCTACCATCATGGCGAATCTGAGCGCTCTCCACGCCGGCGCGAACGACAAGGCGACCGGCACCGATGGCTGAGTTCTGGTCGAGCTATGGCGTGCCGTTCGCGCTCATCGTGGCGCAAAGCGTCGCGCTGCTCGTTACCCTTCTCATCATCGTCGCCTTCCTGCTTTACGCCGACCGCAAGGTCTGGGCCGCGGTGCAGATGCGGCGCGGGCCTAACGTGGTCGGCCCTTGGGGGCTGCTTCAGTCCTTCGCCGACCTGCTCAAATTCGTGTTCAAGGAGCCGATCATCCCGGCCGGCGCCAATAAGGGCATCTTCCTGCTGGCGCCCCTGGTCACCGCCGGGTTGGCGCTCTCGGCCTGGGCCGTCATGCCGGTCGCCAAAGGTTGGGCGGTCGCCGACATCAATGTCGGCATTCTCTACATCTTCGCCATCTCCAGCTTGCAGGTCTACGGCGTGATCATGGCCGGCTGGGCGTCGAACTCCAAATACGCCTTCCTCGCCGCGCTAAGATCGGCCGCGCAGATGGTCTCCTACGAAGTCTCGATCGGCTTCGTCATCATCACCGTGCTGCTCTGCGCGGGCTCGCTCAATCTTTCCGCCATCGTCGAGGCGCAAGACAGCGCCTTCGGGCTGTTCGGCTGGTATTGGCTGCCGCTTCTCCCGATGTTCGTGGTGTTCTTCATCTCCGCGCTGGCCGAGACCAACCGGCCCCCCTTCGATCTGCTCGAGGCCGAGTCGGAGCTCGTCGCCGGCTTCATGGTCGAATACTCCTCGACCCCCTATATGCTGTTCATGCTGGGCGAATATGTCGCCATCGTTCTGATGTGCGGGCTCGGCACGGTGCTGTTCCTGGGCGGCTGGCTGCCGCTCTTTCCGGTGCCGCCCTTCACCTGGATTCCGGGCGTGCTATGGTTCATTTTGAAGGTCTGCTTCTTGTTCTTCCTGATCGCCATGGTCAAGGCCATGGTGCCGCGCTACCGCTACGATCAGCTGATGCGGCTCGGCTGGAAGGTCTTCCTGCCCTTGTCGCTCGCCATGGTGGTGATCGTGGCGGCGATCTTGCAGCTCTGGCAGCATCTATCCTGAGAGGAGCGCGCGCGTGAAGCGTCTCGCCGAAGCCGCCAAGTCATTGTTGCTGATAGAATTTCTGTCAGCCTTCTGGCTTGCGCTGAAATATTTCGTGGGGCCCAAGGCGACGCTCAACTACCCCTTCGAGAAGGGGCCGCTCTCCCCGCGCTTCCGCGGCGAGCATGCGCTGCGGCGTTATCCCAACGGCGAGGAGCGCTGCATCGCCTGCAAGCTATGCGAGGCGATTTGCCCGGCCCAGGCCATCACCATCGAGGCCGGGCCCCGCCGCAACGACGGGACCCGCCGCACCACGCGCTACGACATCGACATGGTGAAGTGCATCTATTGCGGCTTCTGCCAGGAGGCCTGCCCGGTGGACGCCATTGTGGAGGGACCGAATTTCGAGTTCGCCACCGAGACCCGCGAGGAGCTTTATTACGACAAGGAGCGGCTGCTGGCGAACGGCGACCGCTGGGAGCGCGAGATCGCCAAGAACCTGGCGCTCGATGCGCCGTACCGGTGAGGGACTTTCCACGCATGGGCGCTACGTCAGGCTTCACCTCTCCCCATCGGGGAGAGGTCGCGCTCGCACAGCGAGCCGGGTGAGGGGGTCACTCGACTCTATTGCGCCTTGTATCCCCCTCACCCCAGCCCTCTCCCCAACGGGGAGAGGGGGAATTGAGCGCGGGGCTGTTTAATGCTGAGCGCGCTGTTCTTCTATCTGTTCGCCATCATGTGCGTGGGCGCGGGCTTCATGGTCATCGCCGTGAAGAATCCCGTGCACGCCGTGCTGTTCCTGATCCTCGCCTTTTTCAACGCCGCCGGGCTGTTCGTGCTGCTCGGCGCCGAGTTCCTGGCCATGATCCTGGTCGTGGTCTATGTCGGCGCGGTGCTCGTGCTGTTCCTCTTCGTGGTGATGATGCTCGATGTCGACTTCGCCGTGCTCAAGGCGGGCTTCCTCAAATATCTGCCGGTCGGCGCCACCATCGGTCTCCTGCTTCTCGTCGAGCTGATCTTGATCGTCGGCGCCTGGGTCACGGCGCCGGAGATCGCCGCCCAAGCGCCGACGCCTCCCGCCGCCGACATCAGCAACACCGAAGCCATCGGCCTCATCCTCTATACGCGCTACGTCTATCTGTTCGAGGCGGCCGGCCTCATCCTGCTCGTCGCCATGATCGGGGCCATCGTGCTCACGCTCCAGCATAAGCGGGATGTGCGGCGGCAGTCGGTCGCCGCGCAAGTCGGGCGCACCCGCGAGGAGGCCGTGGAGCTCGTCGATGTCGAATCGGGGAGGGGCCTGTCATGACCATTGGCCTGTCCCACTACCTCACCGTCGCCGCGATCCTGTTCACGCTCGGCATTTTCGGCATCTTCCTCAATCGCAAGAACGTGATCGTCATTCTGATGTCGATCGAGCTGATGCTGCTGGCGGTGAACATCAATCTCGTCGCCTTTTCCGCCTTTCACGGCGATCTCGTCGGGCAAATCTTCGCCATGATCGTGCTCACTGTGGCAGCGGCCGAGGCGGCGATTGGCTTGGCGATCATCGTCGTCACGTTCCGCAACCGTGGCACCATCGACGTGGCCGAAATCGATCTTCTCAAGGGCTGACCGGCAACGCGCATGTATCAGGCGATCCTCTTCCTCCCTCTCGTCGGTGCGCTCTTCGCAGGTCTTTTCGGCCGCCTCGTCGGCGCGCGCCCTTCCGAGGTCATCACCACCACGCTGGTCTTGATCACCGCGCTCCTCTCCTGGCTCGCCTTCTACCAGGTCGCCATCCAAGGTGAGGAACAGCGGATCGAGCTGCTGCGCTTCATCAACTCCGGCGATCTGAAAGCCGTGTGGTCGCTCCGCATCGACACGCTGACCGCCGTGATGCTGGTGGTGGTGACCATGGTCTCCGGCCTCGTGCATCTCTACTCCATCGGCTACATGGAGGAGGATACCGGCCGGCCGCGCTTCTTCGCCTATCTCTCGCTGTTCACCTTCGCCATGCTGGCGCTCGTCACCGCCGACGATTTCGTGCAGCTCTTCTTCGGCTGGGAAGGCGTGGGGCTCGCCTCTTATCTCCTGATCGGCTTCTGGTATCACAAGCCCTCGGCCAACGCCGCCGCCATCAAGGCCTTCATCGTCAACCGCGTCGGCGATTTCGGCTTCGCCCTCGGCATCTTCGCAATCTTCACCCTGTTCAACTCCGTCCAGTACGACACGGTGTTCGCCTCGGCCCCCGACCATGTGGGCGAGACCATGAATTTCCTCGGGATGCAGGTCGACGCGCTGACCTTGATCTGCCTGCTGCTGTTCATGGGGGCCATGGGCAAGTCGGCGCAATTCCTGCTGCACACCTGGCTCCCCGACGCCATGGAGGGCCCGACGCCGGTCTCCGCCCTGATCCATGCCGCCACCATGGTCACGGCCGGCGTGTTCATGGTGGCGCGGCTGTCGCCGCTTTACGAGCTGGCGCCGATCGCGCTCGGCTTCGTCGCCATCATCGGCGCCACCACCGCCTTCTTCGCCGCGACCGTGGGTCTGGTGCAGACCGACATCAAGCGCGTGGTGGCCTACTCGACCTGCTCGCAGCTCGGCTACATGTTCGCCGCCGAAGGCGTCGGCGCCTATGGCGCCGGCATGTTCCACCTCTTCACCCATGCCTCCTTCAAGGCGCTCCTGTTCTTGGGCGCCGGCGCGGTGATCCATGCGCTCCATCACGAGCAGGACCTTCGCCGCATGGGAGCCTTACGCAAGGTGCTGCCCTTCACCTGGGCGATGATGTTGGTCGGCACGCTCTCGCTCACCGGCTTCCCCTTCACCGCCGGCTTCGTTTCCAAGGACGCCATCATCGAGGCGACCTACGCGGCGCAGTCCTGGGTCGGCAACTACGCCTTCGTGCTCACCCTCTTCGCCGCCATGCTCACCTCGTTCTATTCCTGGCGGCTGATGTTCCTCGCCTTCGAGGGCAAGCCGCGCGAGCCGAAAGAGGTGCTCGAGCACGCCCATGAGCCGCCCTGGACCATGGGCGTGCCCCTCGTCATCCTCGCGCTGGGGGCGCTGCTCACCGGCGGGCTGTTTTTCCATCTGTTCATCGGCGCAGGCCAGGCCGAGTTTTGGCGCGGGTCGCTCGTCACGCACACCGGCGAGCATCACTGAGGTGCCGGTCTGGGTGATGCTGGCGCCCACCTTCGCCATGGCGGCAGGCTTCGCCGTGGCCTGGTATTTCTACATCACCAACCCGCTGGTGCCCTTCGGCCTCGCCAAGCGCTTCCGCGGGGCCTACCTCTTCCTGCTCAACGCTTGGTATTTCGACGCGCTCTACGATGCGCTGTTCGTGCGGCCGGCGAAACGGCTCGGCCGCTTCCTGTGGAAGACCGGGGACGGCACCATCATCGATGGCATCGGCCCAGACGGGATCGCGGCGCGCGTCATCGACATCACCAACCGCGTGGTCAAGCTCCAGACCGGCTACATCTATCACTACGCCTTCGTCATGCTGATCGGCGTGGCCCTGCTCATCACCTATTTCATCTTCGCGATGGGAGGGCTCAAGCCATGAGCTATGGCTGGCCGATCCTCTCCACCGTGACGTTCCTGCCGCTGCTCGGCGCGCTTTTGATCGTGCTGTTGCGCGGGCAGGACGAGAGCGCCTTCCGCAATGCGCGCTTCATCGCGCTGTGGACCACGCTCATCACCTTCGCGCTCTCGCTCATATTGTGGCGCGACTTCGATCCGCTCACCGCGCAATTCCAGTTCGTCGAGCTCAGGCCCTGGCTCGGTCCCATCGCCTTCCATATGGGCATCGACGGCATCTCCATGCCCTTCGTGCTCTTGACCACCTTCCTCATGCCGCTCTGCATCCTGGCGAGCTGGCTCGCCATCACTGAGCGCGTGAAGGAATACATGATCGCCTTCCTCGTGCTCGAGACCTTGATGCTCGGCGTGTTCACCTCGCTCGACCTCGTGATGTTCTATCTCTTCTTCGAGGGCGGGCTGATCCCGATGTTCCTCATCATCGGCATCTGGGGCGGGCAGCGCCGCGTCTATGCGAGCTTCAAGTTCTTCCTCTACACGCTCGCCGGCTCCTTGCTGATGCTGCTCGCCATCATGGCCATCTATTGGGAGGCCGGCACCACCGACATTCCAGTCTTGCTCACCCACGGCTTCCCGCCGGAGATGCAGACCTGGCTGTGGTTCGCCTTCCTCGCCTCCTTCGCCGTGAAGCTGCCCATGTGGCCGGTACACACCTGGCTCCCCGACGCCCATGTCGAGGCGCCCACGGCCGGCTCCGTGATCCTGGCCGGCATTCTCTTGAAGATGGGCGGCTACGGCTTCCTGCGCTTCTCCATCCCCATGTTCCCGCTCGCTTCCGCCGAGTTCGCACCGCTGATCTTCGCGCTCTCGGTGGTCGCCATCATCTACACCTCGCTGGTTTGCCTCGCGCAGGAGGACTTAAAAAAGCTCATCGCCTATTCCTCCGTCGCCCATATGGGCTTCGTCACCATCGGCGTGTTCACCCTCACCATGCAGGGGCTGCAGGGCGGCATCTTCCAGATGCTCTCCCACGGCATCGTCTCGGCCGCGCTCTTCCTCTGCGTCGGCGTGATCTATGACCGCATGCATACCCGCGAGATCGCGGCTTTCGGCGGCCTCGCCGACCGCATGCCGATCTACGCCTTCTGCTTCATGGTGTTCACCCTCGCCAATGTCGGGCTCCCCGGCACGAGCGGCTTCGTCGGCGAGTTCTTGAGCTTGACCGGCGCCTTCCGCGTCAACACCTGGGTCGCCTTCCTTGCCACCACCGGCGTCATCCTGTCGGCCGCCTATGCGCTCTGGCTCTATCGCCGCATCATCTTCGGCAAGCTGGAGAAGGCGAGCCTCAAATTCATCACCGACCTCACCTGGCGCGAGGTCGCGGTGATGACGCCGCTCGTGCTGCTCACCATCTTTTTCGGCTTCTACCCCGCGCCCATTCTCGATGCGTCGGCCGCGTCGGTCGACGCCCTGATCAAGAACTTCAACGCCAGCCTTGCCGCGGCCGAGCAGGCGCGGCTGGCGCTGATGCCGTAAGGAGCCTCGCCCGTGCTCCAATCGCTCAATCTGGAGGTGGCACTGCCGGAGCTGATCCTCGCCACCGGGGCGATGGCGCTTCTCATGCTCGGCGTCTTCACGCGGCGGGAGCGTGGCGAGCTTGTTCTGTGGCTGGCGGTGCTCCTCCTTGCCGTAGCGGGCCTGTTCGTGGCGAACGGCTCCGGCACGGCGACGCTTGTTCGGCGACAGCTTCATCGTCGATCCCTTCGCGCGTATGCTGAAGCTGCTCACGCTGGTGGGCGCCGCGGTCGCGCTCCTCATGTCGGTCGACTATTGGCGCGGAGCGGGGGGGCTGAAGTTCGAGTTCCCGGTGCTGATCCTGTTCGCCGCCACCGGCATGCTGATGATGATCTCGGCCAACGATCTCATCGCGCTCTATGTCGGGCTCGAGCTGCAGAGCCTTGCGCTTTACGTGGTCGCCACCTTCGAGCGCGACTCGGCGCGCTCGGCCGAGGCCGGGCTGAAATATTTCGTCCTCGGCGCGCTCTCCTCAGGCATGCTGCTCTACGGCGCCTCGCTGGTCTACGGCTTCACCGGATCGACCGACTTCGCCACCATCGCCGCCGCGGTGCAGCCGTCAGGCGCCAATCTCGGGCTCATCTTCGGTCTCGTCTTTCTCATGGCGGGCTTTGCCTTCAAGATCTCCGCCGTGCCGTTCCATATGTGGACGCCCGACGTCTATGAGGGCGCCCCGACCCCGGTCACGGCCTTCTTCGCCGCGGCGCCCAAGCTTGCCGCCATGGCGCTCACCATGCGGGTTCTCATCACGGCCTTCCCGGCGGTGACGCTCGAATGGCAGCAAATCGTCGTCTTTCTTGCCATTGCCTCGATGGCGCTCGGCTCCTTCGCCGCCATCGGCCAGACCAACATCAAACGGCTGATGGCCTATAGCTCGATCGGGCATATGGGCTACGCGCTGGTGGGGCTTGCCGCCGGCAGCGCCGAGGGCGTTGCCGGCGTGATCATCTATCTCGCCATCTACCTCGCCATGACGCTTGGCACCTTTGCCTGCATCCTCGCCATGCGCCGGGGAGGCCGTATGATCGAAGATATCGATTCCTTGTCGGGCCTCTCTCGCACCAATCCCTTGATGGCTTTCATGTTGGCGATGCTGCTCTTTTCGCTTGCCGGCATCCCGCCCCTTGCAGGTTTCTTCGCCAAGTTCTACGTGTTCCTTGCCGCCATTCACGCCGGCCTCTATGCGCTCGCCGTCATCGGCGTGCTTTTGAGCGTCGTGGGCGCCTACTACTATCTGCGCATCGTCAAGCTTATGTATTTCGATGCCCCCGCGGAACGCTTCGAGCCGATGCAGGCACCGCTTGCCGCCGTGCTTGGCGTGAGCGGCGTGTTCGTTCTGTTCTATTTCGTCTATCCGGCGCCGCTCGTGGCCTTTGCCGGAGTTGCAGCTAAGTCACTGTTCTAGATGAGCTATATTTCTTCGCCATCACCCAAATTACCGCCCGGCTACCGCCTGGTTCGGATGGAGACGGTCGACTCGACCAATGCCGAGGCGAGGCGGCGCGCCAAGGCCGGCGAGCCGGGCCCCCTCTGGATCTGGTCAGCCCGGCAATCCCAAGGCCGCGGCCGCGGCGGCCGCGAATGGGTCTCCCATCACGGCAATCTCTTTGCCAGCCTTCTGATCGGGGTCAACTGCCCCCATCCGCGTCGCCGGACAGTTGGCGCTCGTCGCCGGCATCATCGCCTACGACACCATCGCCAAGCTGATTGCTTATGAGGGGCGCTCAGAGCTGCTGCTGAAATGGCCGAACGACATCTTGCTCTCAGGCGAGAAGCTCGCGGGCATGTTGCTCGAGAACGTCGGAAGCACGGTGGAGAACCGCTCGGTGGTGGTGATCGGCACCGGGATCAATCTCGCCAGCCATCCGGAGGATCTCCCCCAGCCTGCGGTCAGCCTCGCCGCCTACGGCATGACGGTAACACCGGCCGACGCGCTTGAAGTGCTCGCCGCCACCACGCATGAATGGATGACGCGCTGGGGGGAAGGCAACTCCTTCCCGAGCATCCGCCGCGCCTGGCTCGACCGCGCCGGGCCCGCCGGCCGGGCCTTGCGGGTGAAGATCAACGGCGAGGAGACGGAAGGCGTCTATGCCGGTCTCGACGCCGATGGCGCGCTGAGGCTGCTGACGCCGGACGGCTCCGAGTATCGTATCGCTGCCGGCGATGTGTTCTTCTTGAGCCGGTGAGGCCTTAACCCCGACATGTCTCGAAAATCCGATGGAAAGGGAGCCGACTTCGTCTTCCTGCCGCTTGGCGGCGTGGGCGAGATCGGCATGAACCTGTACCTCTACGGCTACGGGCGCGGCGGCGCGCGCGAGTGGCTCATCGTCGACATGGGGATCACCTTCGGCACTGATGCCGAGCCCGGCATCGATATCATCCTTCCCGATATCCGTTTCATCGAGGAGGAGAGGCACAACATCGCCGGCCTATTGCTCACCCACGCGCACGAGGATCATTTCGGCGCCGTGATCGACCTCTGGCCGCTTCTTGCCGGCGTCCCCGTGTACGCCACGCCGTTCACCGCCGAGATGCTCAAATCGAAGCTCGCCGAGATGGGTTTGGTCAATGGCTTTCCCTTGCAGGTCATCCCTCTCGGGGACCGCCGCACCATCGGTCCGTTCGATGTCGAGCTGATCAGCATGTCGCACTCGATCCCCGAGCCGTCCGCCGTGGTGATCAGGACGCCACTCGGCGCCGCTCTTCACACCGGCGACTGGAAGCTCGATGAAAATCCGCTGACCAGCGCGCCCACCGACGCGGTCCGGCTGAAGCAGCTCGGCGAGGATGGGCTCTCGGCGCTGATCTGCGATTCGACCAATGCCGTGCGCGACGGCGTCTCGCCGTCGGAAGCCGACGTGGCGGTGACCCTCGCCCGCCTTATCCGCGAGGCGCCGCAGCTTGTGGCGGTCACCACCTTCGCCTCCAATGTCGCGCGGATTAGCTCAGTGGCCAATGGCGCGCGCGCCGCCGGCCGCGAGCTCGTCGTGGTCGGCCGCGCCATGTTTCGCGTCATCGAGGCGGCGCAAGCGACGGGCTATCTCGACCCCGATCTTCCCTTCCATGAGGAAACGGCCCTCGCCAAACTGCCGCGGCGCAAGGTGGTGGCTCTGTGCACCGGAAGCCAGGGCGAGTCCCGCGCCGCCATGGCGCGCATCGCTCAAGCCGAGCATCCCAACGTGAAGCTCGAGGAGGGCGACCGGGTGATCTTCTCCTCCCGCACCATCCCCGGCAATGAGAAGGCCGTGGCGCGCGTCCAGAACGCTCTGGCCGACATGGAGGTCGAGGTCATCACCGATCAGGACGCGCCCGTCCACGTCTCGGGCCATCCCCGCCGCGGCGAGCTCGAGCAGCTCTATGGCTGGGTAAAGCCCACCACCGCCATCCCCATGCATGGCGAGGGCCGGCATCTCGAGGCCCATGCCAAGCTCGCCGAGAGGCTCGGCGTGAAGCAGGTCGTGCGCGCGCGCAACGGGTCCATGGTGCGGCTTCTGCCCGGGCCTGCCCAGATCATCGACGACGTGCCGGTCGGACGGCTTTACCGTGACGGCATGATCCTCACCCGCGCCGATGACGGCCAGGTGCGCGACCGCCGCAAGCTGAGCTTTGCCGGATCGGTGGCGGTGTCGCTGGTGCTGTCCGAGAAGGGGGTTCTGCTGGCCGATCCTGAGGTCGCCGTGACCGGGCTTCCCCCCACCGACAATGACGGGACGCCGTTCGCGACCATTGTGCAGGACGCCGTGATCGGCACCATCGAGAGCCTGCCCAAGCCCAAGCGCAAGGACCAGGCGCTCGTGAGCGAGGCTGTGCGCCGCAGCGTGCGCGCCGCCGTCAATCAGGCTTGGGGCAAGAAGCCGATGTGCTCGGTGCTGCTCACGGTGCTATAGCGCTCAAGTAGCGCGAAGCGCGGTAGCGCATTAAAGAAGCCGCTCAAGTAGCGCGAAGCGCGGTAGCGCATTAAAGAAGCCGCTCAAGTAGCGCGAAGCGCGATAGCGCCTTAAAAGAAGCCGAGAGGAGAGTTTTCGATGATCGGGCGCTTGAACCATGTCGCCATTGCCGTGCCGGACTTGAAGGCCGCGACCGCGGTCTACCGCGACACGCTGGGCGCCAAGGTCTCAGACGAGGTCGATCAGCCCGAGCATGGCGTGACCACGGTGTTCATCGAGCTGCCCAACACCAAGATCGAGCTGCTCGGCGTGCTCGGCGAGGGCTCTCCCATCGCCGGCTTTCTCGAGCGCAATCCCAATGGCGGGATTCATCATCTCTGCTACGAGGTTCCCGACATCAGAGAAGCGCGCGACCGGCTGGTGGCGCAAGGCGCGCGCGTGCTGGGCCAAGGCGAGCCCAAGATCGGCGCCCACGGCAAGAAGGTGCTGTTCCTGCACCCGAAGGATTTCTGCGGCACCCTGGTCGAGCTCGAGGAGGCATAAGCATTGACCATCGCCTTCGCTCTCGCGCTTTACTTCATCATCTGGTGGATCGTTCTCTTCGCCATGCTGCCGATCGGCGTCCGCACCTCGGAGGAGGCGGGAGAGAAGACCACACCGGGGAACGCCGAGAGCGCGCCGCATGTGCCGAACCTGCTGCCGAAGATGGTCGCGACGACGGTGGTCGCCAGCATCGTCTTCGCCGCGCTCTACGCGATCATCGTGCATCACGTGATCACGCTCGATGAGATTCCGTTCTTCCCGCGCTACGAGCGCATGCAGTGATCCCCATTCCGTTACCCCGCCACGCGCTGAGCCGTCACGGCATGGATGCCCGGATCAAAGCCTGCCCTCGGGCAGCGACCCGAGGGTCCGGGCATGACGCTGTTGGAGTGAGGGGAACTTAAGGCAAAAAAAAGCAAGGCCGAATGACCTTGCTTCAGTAACACGAACTCCTTCATCTCCTCGGCCCGCGAGGCTCGCCCGTCGGTGTTCGACAATCGAGATTGCTGGCTTAAGAGCGGCGGCGCCCATGCCTGAAGCATATCGGCGCGCCTGGAGTTTACTTCCTCCCAAGACTTGGACCTGGTCCAATCTCAACGCGTAACTCCGAGATCGCTACCGGTCCCGAACGCTCCACGTTGTGCCGGGCACCCTAGCGCGCCCGTGCCAAATTGTCACCATCATTGTGGCGGGGGCGCCGCAAATTTATGCTTGGTCCCTGCGGCTGATCGGCGAGCTTGCCGCAAACCAACCGGAATCCGGAATTCTCATGGCGGCAAGGAGACGGACTTTCTGCCGTCAAAATGGGCAGACTTCGTCGGGAAAGGACGATGCCTCCGGCCGACGTGCCCGGAGCTTCTATCCTCCTAAGGGCCAAGCCCGCCGCATTTCCCAGGATTGCTTACCCGCGCGAAAGTAAGCTATTAGCCGCGCCAAGGGGCCGGCGGGGAGGGTAGGCTTCCCGCGTAAGCATGGCTCACTCCAACGGGCGGCGCGCGACCCCGCATCCGCCCCAACGCCCGAAAAACTGCCCATGCGCCTCAGCCGTTATTTTCTGCCGCTGCTTCGCGACGATCCCAAGGAAGCCGAGATCGTCTCCCATCGGCTGATGCTCCGGGCCGGGCTGATCCGCCAATCGAGTGCCGGCATCTATTCCTGGCTGCCGCTTGGGTTCCGGGTCTTGCGCAAGATCGAAGAGATCGTGCGCGAGGAGCAGGATCGCGCCGGCGCGCTCGAACTCCTCATGCCCACCATCCAGCCCGCCGAGATCTGGCGGGAGAGCGGCCGCTACGAGGTCTACGGCAAGGAGATGCTGCGCATCAGCGATCGCCACGAGCGCGAGATGCTTTACGGCCCCACCAATGAGGAGCTGATCACGGCGATCTTCCGCGACGCGGTGAAATCCTACAAGGATCTGCCGCGCATCCTCTATCACATCCAATGGAAATTCCGCGACGAGATCAGGCCGCGTTTCGGCGTCATGCGAGGCCGCGAGTTCCTGATGAAGGACTCCTATTCCTTCGATCTCACCCTCGATGACGCGCGCAAGTCCTACAACAAGATGTTCGTCTCCTATTTGCGCACGTTCGCCCGCATGGGGCTGAAATCGGTGCCGATGATCGCCGAGACCGGCCCGATCGGGGGCAATCTGAGCCACGAGTTCATCATTCTCGCCGACACGGGGGAAAGCGAGGTCTATTGCCACCGCGACCTCGTCCAACTCGACCCGCCCGGGGCCGACATCGACTATGAAGGCGATTTGTCCGCGATAGTCGAGGCCTTCACGAGCAAATATGCCGCGACCTCCGAGAAGCACGACGCCGACCGTTTCGCCCGCGAGGTGCCTGCGAAGGACCGCGTGACGGCGCGCGGCATCGAGGTCGGCCACATCTTCTTCTTCGGCACGAAATATTCGGAAGCGATGGGGGCGCGCGTGCAAGCGCCCAACGGCGAGCTCGTCACGGTGCAGATGGGCTCTTACGGGATCGGCGTATCGCGGCTTGTCGGCGCCATCATCGAGGCGTCCCACGACGAGGCCGGCATCATCTGGCCGAAATCGGTGGCGCCGTTCGACGTGGGCCTGATCAACGTCAAGGTCGGCGATGCCGCGACCGATGCAGCCTGCGAGGATATCTATGGCAAGCTTCAGGCCGCCGGCTTGAGCGTGCTCTACGACGACCGCGACGACAGGGCGGGGGCCAAATTCGCCGGCATGGACCTGATCGGGCTTCCCTGGCAGATCATCGTAGGCCCCAAAGGCTTGGCCTCCGGCGAAGTCGAGCTGAAAGAGCGCGCCACCGGCGCCCGCCATAGTCTCACCTTCGAATCCGCTTTGAATCGCCTCGTTAAGTCGACGACCGAGGCAAGAAGGGAAGCGGCATGAGCGCAGAAGCAGGCACGCGGGCTTTCGCGCCCTTCGAATGGATGGTGGCGCTCCGCTATTTGCGGGCGCGCCGCAAGGAGGGCTTCATCTCGGTGATCGCGGGCTTCTCCTTCATCGGCATCATGCTCGGGGTGGCCACGCTCATCATCGTCATGGCGGTGATGAACGGCTTTCGCCAGGAGCTGTTCAACAAGATGCTCGGGCTGAACGGCCATGTCGTGGTGCACAGCCTCACTTACTTCAACGACTACGACGATGTGGCGGCGCGCATCCGCGCGGTTCAGGGCGTCAAGTTTGCGCTCCCCCTGGTCGAGGGACAGGTCATGGTTTCGACGCCGTCCACTTCGAGCGGCGCGCTGGTGCGGGGCTTGCGCGAGGCCGACCTCAAACAGCTTAAGGCCATCGCCGACAATATCCGGTTCGGCACCCTCGACGGCTTCGACAAGCAAGCCCGGGCTTGCGATTGGCAGCCGACTCGCCAACGAGCTCAATGTGAAGGTTGGCGACCAGGTCTCGCTGCTGACCCCGCGCGGCGCCTCGACCGCGCTCGGCACGGCGCCGAGGGTGAAGCGCTATCCCGTGGCCGCGATCTTCGAGATCGGCATGTCCGAATATGACGCGAGCATCCTCTTCATGCCGCTCAACGAGGCGCAGCTTTATTTCAACCAGCCCGACACCGTCACGGTGCTGGAAGTGGTGCTCGACTCGCCCGACGAGGTCGGCCAGCTCGCGCCCAAGATCGTCGCCGCCGGCGGCTCGAGCATCTATGTCAGCGACTGGCGCCAGCGGAATGCGACCTTCTTCACCGCGCTCCAGGTCGAGCGCAACGTCATGTTCCTCATCCTCGCGCTGATCGTGCTGGTCGCGGCCCTTAACATCATCTCGGGCCTGATCATGCTGGTGAAGGACAAGGGCCACGACATCGCCATCCTGCGCACCATGGGCGCCACGCGTGCCGCCGTGATGCGCATCTTCTTCATCACCGGCGCGAGCATCGGCATCGTGGGCACGCTCGCCGGTCTCGGGCTTGGCCTGCTCGTCTGCGCCAATATCGAGCACTTGCGCGCGTTCATCGGCTGGCTCACCGACACCGAGCTGTTCGCGCCGGAGCTCTATTACCTGTCGAAGCTGCCTGCCGAGATGGACACCGGCGAGACCGTCTCGGTCGTCGTCATGGCGCTCGTCCTCTCGATCCTCGCCACGCTCTATCCCTCCTGGAGGGCCTCTCGTCTCGATCCGGTCGAAGCGTTGCGTTACGAGTAGGGCCGAAGGTGGATAGCCCTAAGACTTCACCGGTGCTTCGCCTTGAGCGGCTCGAGCGCGGTTACACCCAGGGCAATCGCCGCATCGACGTATTGAAAGGCGCCTCAGCCGCCTTTTTCCCCGGCGAGGCCGTCGCCCTGCTCGGGCCTTCGGGCGCCGGCAAGTCGACCCTGCTCCATATCGCGGGTCTGCTCGAGCGTCCCGACGCGGGCCAGGTGCTCATCAACGGCGTGGATTGCGTCGCGCTGTCCGACAGCGAGCAGACCCGCATGCGGCGCATGGAGGTGGGATTCGTCTATCAATTCCATCATCTCCTGCCGGAGTTCTCGGCGCTCGAGAACGTCGTGCTGCCGCAGCTCATTCTAGGGCTCACGCGCAGCCAGGCCGAGGCGCGGGCCAAAGATCTGCTCAAGTCCCTCGGCCTGGAAGAACGCTGGGATCACCGCCCGGCACAGCTTTCCGGCGGCGAGCAGCAGCGCGTGGCGATTGCCCGCGCCGTCGCCAACGAGCCCAAGGTGCTGCTCGCCGACGAGCCGACCGGCAATCTCGATCCGCCCACGGCCGAGCGGGTGTTCGATCAGCTCTTGAAGCTCGTGCGCCAGTCGGGCGTGGCGGCGGTGATGGCCACCCACAATCTCGATCTTGCCGCCCGCATGAACCGGGTCTTGCGCCTCGTGGACGGCCTCCTCGTCGAGGAGGAGGTCGTGGTGGCAAAGATCGCCCGAGCAGCTGAGGCCGCTACTCCGTTCTTGACTGAGAACAAAAGAGGAACATTACTGCTGTTGCACCCAGGCGAACGCGTGGATAGCGGGGATATGTCCGGCTCTCCTCTTCGAACGGAACGCGCGAATCCGAGAAGGGTGGGAGGCGCGAGGCGGATCGCTTGGAGCAGAGTCGCAAGACATGGCGGAACGAGGCTGAACCCTTCGTGCATCTGAGGGTGCACTCGGCCTATTCGCTGCTCGAAGGGGCGCTCACCATCCAGAAGCTTGCCGCGCTGGCGCGCGCCGACGGGGCGCCCGCGCTCGCGCTGACCGACTCCAACAATCTGTTCGGCGCGCTCGAATTCTCCGAGACGCTCGCCGAGGCAGGCATCCAGCCGATCGTCGGCCTAACGCTCTCGCTCACCTTCGCGGCCGAGCGCGAGACGCTGCGCCTGGCGAGCTCAACCGGACGCGCGCCGACGGGCGCATCGCGCTCCTTGCCAAGGACGCTGACGGCTACACCAATCTCATGCGCCTCTCGACCGAGGCCTATTTCGCCGCAAGCGAGACCGGCGAGGTGGTTTCCTCCATCGCCGATCTCGCGGCGCGGGCCGAAGGTCTGATTGCGCTCACCGGGGGACTTGAAGGGCCGATCGACACCGCGCTCGCCGACGGCAATCCCGAGCTCGCCCGCGCGCGGGCAGAGGCCCTTCATGCGATCTTCGGCGACCGGCTCTATGTCGAGCTTCAGCGCCATGGTCTGCCTCAGGAGAGGGCGGTCGAGCCCCTGCTGCTCAATCTCGCCTATGACCTGGACCTTCCCATCGTCGCCACCAACGAACCCTATTTCGCCAGCCCCGAGGACTTCGAGGCGCATGACGCGCTGATCTGCATCGCCGAAGGAAGCTATGTCGCGGTCGACGACCGGCGCCGCTTGAGCCCCGAGCATTATTTCAAGACGGGAGCAGAGATGCGGGCGCTGTTCGCCGATCTCCCCGAGGCGCTCGACAACACCATCGAGATCGCGCGCCGCTGCGCCTACCGGCCCTTGCAGCGCCAGCCCATCCTCCCGCCCTTCCTCACCGGGGGCGAGGCGTCGAGCGCTCTCGCCGAGACCGAGGCGGCGGAGCTGAGGCGCCAATCCGAGGCAGGCCTCAAAGAACGGATCGCCCAACATGGCGTGGCGCCCGGCCATGACGCGGCCGCTTACGCCGCGCGGCTTGCCTTCGAGCTCGATGTCATCACCGGCATGAACTACCAGGGATACTTCCTCATCGTCGCCGATTTCATCAAATGGGCGAAAGCCGAAGGCATTCCCGTGGGCCCGGGACGCGGCTCGGGCGCGGGCTCGCTGGTCGCCTACGCGCTCACCATCACCGATCTCGACCCCATCCGCTTCGGGCTTCTGTTCGAGCGCTTCCTCAACCCCGAGCGCGTGTCGATGCCCGATTTCGACATCGACTTCTGCCAGGACCGCCGTGACGAGGTGATCGCCTATGTGCGCGAGCGCTACGGTTCCGCATCGCGTCGCCCACATCATTACCTTCGGCAAGCTCCAGGCGCGCGCGGTGTTGCGCGACGTGGGCCGCGTATTGCAGATGCCCTATGGCCAGGTCGACCGGCTGTGCAAGCTCGTGCCCATGAATCCCGCCAATCCCGTCACGCTTCCCCAGGCCATCGCGGCGAGCCTAGGCTCCAGGAGGCGCGCGACGCTGAGCCCATCGTGGCGAAGCTGCTCGACATCGGCCAGCGGCTCGAAGGGCTCTACCGCCACGCCTCGACCCATGCTGCGGGTGTCGTCATCGCCGATCGGCCCCTGATCGAGCTCGTGCCGCTCTACCGCGACGCGCGCGCCCAGCTCCCGGCGACCCAGTTCAGCATGAAATGGGCGGAAGCTGCCGGTCTGGTGAAGTTCGATTTCCTCGGCCTCAAGACCCTGACCGTGATCGAGACGGCGCGAAAGCTCATCGCGCGACGGGGGATCGAGATCGATCCGGCCAAGCTTCCTCTCGACGATGCGGCCACCTACGCGCTGCTCCAGAAGGGCGACACGGTCGGCGTGTTCCAGCTCGAAGGTCAGGGCATGCGCGATGCGCTCCGGAAGCTCAAGCCCGACCGCTTCGAGGACATCATCGCCATCGTGGCGCTCTACCGCCCGGGGCCGATGGACAACATCGATTCCTATGTGAACCGCAAGCACGGACGCGAGGGGATCGAGGCGCTCCACGCGACGATCGAGCCCATCCTTCAGGAGACCTACGGCGTCATCATCTACCAGGAGCAGGTGATGCAGATCGCGCAGGTCCTCTCCGGCTTCTCGCTCGGCGAGGCGGATCTGCTGCGCCGCGCCATGGGCAAGAAAATCAAGAAGGAGATGGCGGCGCAGAAGTCGCGCTTCGTCGAGGGCGCGGTCGCAAACGGCGTGGACCGCGGGCGCGCCGAGTATATTTTCGAGCTGGTGGCGAAGTTCGCGGGCTACGGCTTCAACAAGTCCCACGCCGCGGCCTATGCGCTTGATCGCCTATCAGACCGCTTATCTCAGGGCCAACTACCCGACCGAGTTCCTGGCGGCGTCGATGACCCTCGACATGGGCAATGCCGACAAGCTGAACGGTTTCGCGCAAGAGGCGCGTCGCCTCGGCATGCGCATCGAGCCGCCATCGATCAATCGCTCGGAGGTGGGCTTTATCCCAAGCGACGGCGCCATCCGCTATTCGCTGGCGGCGCTGAAGAATGTGGGACGCCACGCGGTGGAGCATATCGCCGAAGAGCGAGAGGCGCAGGGACCCTTCCGCGACGTGTCCGACTTCGCGCGGCGCATCAATCCGCGTCTCGTCAACAAGCGTGCGCTGGAGACGCTCGCCGCCGCGGGCGCCCTCGATGAGCTCGGGCTCGACCGCGCCACCGCCTTCGCCAATGTCGACCGCATGATCGCGGCCGGCAACCGGTCTCTAGAGACAAGCGCCGAAGGCCAGGATGATCTTTTCTCGGGCGCCAAGCACCTGCCGGCCCCTATCGAGCTTCGCGCCGCCAAGCCTTGGGTGCCCACCGACCGGCTCTCCCGCGAGTTCGAGGCGATCGGCTTCTTCCTCACCGGCCATCCTCTCGACGACTATAAGGACGTGCTCGAAGCGCTCGGCGCCGAGCCCTGGGTGGAGTTTGCCGACAAGGCGCGCGCTCGCCGCGTGGTCGGCACGCTTGCCGGCACGGTGCTTCATGCCCGTGAGCGCCAGGGCAAGAGCGGCAACGCCTTATGCTTTCGTCGCCTTCTCGGACCCGACCGGCCAATTCGAGGCGGTGGTGTTCTCCGAGGTCCTGGCGGCCTCCCGGCCCCTGCTCGAGCCGGGAACCGCGGTCCTGCTCGATGTCGAGGCCGAGGCCGACGGCGAGAGCGTCAAGGTGAGGGTGCAGCGGCTTGCCTCGCTCGACCGGGCCGCAGAAGCGCGCCATGCCGGCATGAAGATCTATGTCGAGGACATCCGCGCGCTAGCCCCCCTTGCCGAGCAGGTGGGATCGGGCGGAGGGCAGGGGCAGTTCCGCCTCGTGCTCCGCCTCGACGACTTCGAGGAGGTCGAGTTCGTGCTGCCGCAGGGCATCGACGCCACGCCCAAGCAAAGGAGCGCGCTCAAGCTCGTGGAAGGGGTGGCGGCGATCAGCGCGCTCTGAGGGGCCGTAAGCTCAACTTCCGCGGGCGCTGGGCCTTGCCAAGCCGGGATACCCTCCCTATAAACCGCACCATCTCACACGCGGGACGCTAAGCGTCACATAGGCTTTTCCTGCCTTTGCGCTCGCTCCGGTGACTGGGCTTCGGCCCGGTTCTCCTTGTCCCGCGGCGGCCGAACCGGAAAAAGGAGTTAGCAGTCCAATGGCACTGCCCAATGTCACTATGCGCCAGCTGCTCGAGGCCGGCGTGCATTTCGGTCATCAGACCCATCGCTGGAACCCGAAGATGGCGCCGTTCATCTACGGCTCCCGCAACAACATCCACATCATCGATCTCACCCAGACCGTCCCGCTCCTGCATCAGGCGCTGCTTACGGTTTCCGACGTCGTCGCCAAGGGCGGCCGCGTTCTGTTCGTCGGCACCAAGCGCCAGGCGTCGGAGGCGGTCGCCGATGCCGCCAAGTCCTGTGCGCAGTACTTCGTCAATCACCGCTGGCTCGGCGGCACGCTGACCAATTGGCGCACCATCTCCAACTCGATCAAGCGCCTCAAGTCGCTTGAGGAGCTGCTTGAGGGCGAGCATCACGGTCTCACCAAGAAGGAGCTGCTCCAGCTCACCCGCGAGAAGGACAAGCTCGAGCGCTCGCTCGGCGGCATCAAGGACATGGGCGCGGTGCCGGACCTGATGTTCGTCATCGACACCAACAAAGAAGCGATCGCCATCGCCGAGGCGCGCAAGCTGCATATGCCGGTGGTGGCGGTGGTGGACTCAAACTCCAATCCGGAAGGCATCAGCCATCCCATTCCCGGCAATGACGACGCCGGGCGCGCCATCACCCTTTATTGCGATCTGATCGCGAGGTCGGCGATCGATGGGCTCGAGCGCGCCCAAGGGGCGGTCGGCATGGACCTCGGCGCCGCCGAGGAGCACGCTGGCGAGCCGGGGCTTGAGGGCGAAGAGCAAGGTTCCGAGCGGCCGGCCCCGCAGGCCGATCGCCGCCCGAAGAAGAAGCCCGCGCGGAGCGACGCGAGAGGTCCGGGCAGAGGCGGCGCGAGAAGCGACGGCAAGAGACCGCCCCGCACACCGAGAGCCGCACCGACCGCGGATCAGGCGAGCCGAGGCCAAAGAGGAATAGGGGCTAAGCCTCGCGTTCACCACGCGCGGCCGGACCGACAGAGGCAGAGCATGGCGACGATTACCGCAACCATGGTGAAGGACCTGCGCGAGAAGACTGGCGCGGGCATGATGGATTGCAAGGCGGCACTGAACGAGGCCCAGGGCGACATGGAGGCCGCGGTCGATTGGCTGCGGGCCAAGGGGCTTGCCAAGGCCGCCAAGAAAGCCGGCCGCGTCGCGGCCGAGGGCCTGATCGGGCTTGCCGCCGACGCCAAGCAGGCCGCCCTCGTCGAGGTCAACTCCGAGACGGACTTCGTCGCCCGCAATCAGAAATTCCAGGAGATGGTGAGCGCCATCGCCGCCGCCGCACTCAAGGTCAAGGGCGATGTCGATAAGCTCGCCGCCGCCAAATATGGAAGCGGCAAGGCGACGGTTGGCCGAGACCATCAAGGAGATGATCGGCTCGATCGGCGAGAACATGACGCTTGCGGCGCGCGGCCCACCTTTCCGCCGCCAAGGGCGTGGTCGCGAGCTATATGCACAACATGATCGCGCCGGGTCTTGGCAAGATCGGCGTGATCGTGGCGCTTGAGTGCTCAGGCGATACCGAGCAGCTCAAGAGCTTCGGCCGCCAGATCGCCATGCATATCGCCGCCGCCAACCCGCAAGCCGTCGCGGTCGACAGCCTCGACAAGGCGGTGATCGAGCGGGAGCGCGCCGTGCTCACCGAGCAGGCCAAAGAGTCCGGCAAGCCCGCCCAAGTGATCGAGAAGATGGTCGAGGGCCGCTTGCGGAAGTTCTACGAAGAGGTCGTGCTGCTGGCGCAAGCCTTCGTGCACGATCCTGAGACCACCGTGGCGAAGGCCGTGGCCGAGGCCGAGAAGGCGGCCGGGGCCCCGATCAAGATCACGGGCTTCTACCGATATGCCTTGGGCGAAGGGATCGACAGGCCCGACAGCGATTTCGCGGCGGAGGTTGCCGCCGCGGCATCTCACTCTTAGGGTTGGGGCGCGCGCCGGATGGTGGCCCCGAACGCGCAGCTGCTACCCGCCACTCGCGCCGGAGTTTGAGCTGATGGCAAAGCCTCTCGCGACCGCAAAGCTTCGCTACCCGCGGGTACTCGTGAAGCTGTCGGGCGAGGCGCTCGCCGGCGACAAAGGCTATGGCATCGATCTTGACGTGCTCAAGCCTATCGCCCGCGACATTGCCGCTGCCGCCGCCTCCGGCGCCCAGATTTGTCTCGTGGTCGGCGCAGGCAACATCTATCGCGGCCTGATGGCGTCGGAAGGCGGCATGGACCGGGCGCGCGCCGACTATATGGGCATGCTGGCGACGGTGATGAACGCGCTCGCCCTTCAGACCGCGATCGAGCGCGAAGGCACGACGGCCCGCGTGCTTTCAGCCATCCCCATGCCCACCGTGTGCGAGGCCTATATCCGCGACAAGGCGCTCGACCATCTCGACAAGGGCCGGGTGGTGATCTTCGCCGGCGGCACCGGCAACCCTTATTTCACCACCGATACGGCGGCGGCGCTGCGGGCCGCAGAGATGGGCTGCGACGCCCTGCTCAAGGCGACCCAGGTCGACGGCGTCTATAGCGCCGATCCGGAAAAGACGCCAAACGCCCGCCGTTACGACCGTCTCACCTATGACGACGTCCTTAAGCAAGATTTGCGCATCATGGACGGCGCCGCAATCGCCCTTGCCCGGGACAATCGGATTCCGATAATTGTGTTTTCCATCAAGAGCCAAGGCGGCTTGGCTGCGGTATTGCAAGGAAAGGGCTCCTCGACCACGATCGACGGCGGGGGAGCTTGAGGAAACGCTTAGGCGATTTGGGCGGAGCCGAACGGAGCTTGGCCCGAGGCGAGACGGGCGGGCAGGCGGGGAAGGCGACATGGCTAGCTTCGACCTTAAGGAGACCGAGCGGCGGATGCGGGGTGCTCTCGGCGTGCTCAAGCAAGAGTTCGGCGGCTTGCGCACCGGCCGCGCCAATGCGAGCCTGCTCGACCCTATTCAGGTGATGGCCTATGGCAATCCCATGCCGCTCAACCAGCTCGCCACCGTCAACGTTCCCGAGTCGCGGCTGATCACGGTGCAGGTTTGGGACCGGAGCCAGGTCGGCGCCGTGGAGCGCGCGATCAGGGAGTTGGATTTAGGTCTCAACCCCGTGGTCGACGGTCAGCTCTTGCGCCTTCCCATTCCCGAGCTCAACGAGGAGCGGCGTCACGAGATTGCCAAGGTCGCCCACAAATACGCCGAGCAGGCGCGCGTCGCCGTGCGCAATGTCCGCCGCGACGGCATGGAGCATCTCAAGCGGGCCGAGAAGGACCACGAGATGGGCAAGGACGAGCACCACGCGCTCTCGACCAAGGTGCAGGACTTGACCGACAAGATCATCAAGGAGATCGACGAGGCCCTTGCCAGCAAGGAAGCCGAGATCATGCAGGTCTAATGGGCAAGGCCAGAGGGCGAAGCCCTTACCTCCTAACCCGGAGCAGCCGAACGTGACGCTTGCGGTGGATAAGCTTGCTTGGGCTGCGGCCGACAGACCGGCCGTCCGCCATATCGCGATCATCATGGACGGCAATGGGCGCTGGGCCGCCGAGCGCGGGCTGCCGCGCGCCGAAGGCCATCGCCAGGGCGTGGAAAGTGTGCGGCGGATCGTCGAGGCCTCGATCGAACTCGGCATCACCCATCTGACGCTGTTCAGTTTCTCCTCCGAGAACTGGGCGCGCCCCAAGCAGGAGATCAACGACCTGTTCGGTCTCTTGCGCCGCTTCATCCGCCGCGATCTCGCCGACCTGCACAAGAACGGCGTGAAGATCCGAGTGATCGGCACCCGCAACGGTCTCGACGCCGACCTGCTCAGGCTGATCGACGACGCTATGGAGCTCACCAAGGACAACACCGCGCTCAACCTGACCATCGCCTTCAATTACGGGGCCCGCGACGAGATCGCCCGTGCCGCGCGCCGCATTGCCGAGGACGTGGCCGGAGGCTCGCTCGCCGCCGCCGACGTGACGGAAGAACGCTTCGGGATCCTATCTCGATACAGCCAATCTCCCCGATCCCGACCTCCTCATCCGCACGAGCGGCGAACTGCGTCTGTCGAATTTCCTACTCTGGCAGCTCGCCTATGCCGAGTTCGTGTTCGTCGATGCCTATTGGCCGGACTTCTCGCGGGAGCACCTGGAAGCGGCGATCGTCGAATATCAGCGGCGCAGCCGGCGCTTCGGCGGCACCTCGGCGAGATCGACCGCGTGACGCGGACTGGATCGCTTCCCGAGAAGACCGCGAAGGCGAAGCTCGCCGAAAACCGGAAGTGGCGATCCGTGTCGCCTCAGCCGTCGTGCTCGCCGCGCTTGCGCTCGGCGCCACGATGCTCAGCCCATGGACCTTTCTCATGCTGGTGATGGCGGGCGGCGTGATCGTCGCCTGGGAGTGGGGGCGGCTCACGCGCGGCAACGGCTTCGATGGCACGGCCGTGGTCGCGGCGGTCAGCGTCACCGCCGTTGCGGTTTTCGTATCCTTCGGCCGCCCCGATTTCGCGCTCTTCGTGTTTACCGCAGCCTGCATAGCCATCGGGCTTACAGCCGCTACGGGCCGCGCCGGCTGGTCGCTCGCAGGCTTGGCCTACGCCGCGCTTCCGGCCTTCGCCCTGGTGTGGCTCCGCGGCGATCCGGCTCTTGGCGCCGCCGCCGTGCTTTATCTCTTTGCCGTTGCCTGGACCACCGACACGGCCTCTTATGCGGCTGGACGCCTCATTGGCGGGCCGAAGCTCGCGCCGCGCATCTCGCCGAAGAAGACCTGGAGCGGGTTTATTATTGGTGCGCTGGCGCCTGCTCTTGTCGGCTATGCTTTCGCCGTGGCCCTCAAGGGCACCTCACCCTGGCGGCTCGCGCTGGTGAGCGTGGCCCTTGCGCTCGCCTGCCAGATGGGTGACCTGGTTGAGAGCTGGGTGAAGCGCCGCTTCGGAGCCAAGGACATGAGCCAAATGATCCCGGGTCACGGTGGATTGCTCGACCGCATCGACGGGCTTCTGTTTGCCGCGATCTTGGCGGCCCTCATCGCGCTCCGCGATCCGGCCAATCCGGGCCGTGGCCTGCTCATCTGGTGAAGGTTGGCTCCCGTGTTTCCGTCGCTTACCTCCCTCACCATCGAGATCGAGACCCGCGCCGTGCGGCCGCGCCGGATTTCCGTGCTCGGCGCCACCGGCTCGATCGGCGAGAGCACGCTCGATCTCATCGGCCGCGACCCATCGGCCTATCAGGTCGTCGCGCTCACCGGCGGCCACAATGCCGCTCGTCTAGCCGAGCTCGCCATTCTGCATCGCGCCGAGCTCGCGGTGATTGCCGACCCTGACGGCTACGCTGCCTTGCGCGCAGGCCTGGCCGGCACCGGCATCGAGGTGGGAGCAGGTGAGGAGGCGCTGCTCGACGCGGCAAGCCGGCCTGCCGACTGGGTGATGGCGGCGATCGTCGGCGCGGCAGGCCTGAAGCCAACGCTCGAAGCAGTGCGGCAGGGAAGCCTGACCGCGCTCGCCAACAAGGAATGCCTGGTATCGGCCGGGGACATCTTCATGGCCGAGGTGGCGCGCGCCAAGGCCACGCTCCTTCCCGTCGATTCCGAGCACTCGGCGGCCATGCAGATGATGACCGGCGCGCGGCCTGAGCAAATCGAGCTTGTTTGCCTCACAGCCTCGGGCGGCCCCTTCCGCTGCTGGAGCCTCGACGAGATGCGGGACGCCCGGCCCGAGCAGGCCCTCAACCACCCCAATTGGTCGATGGGACCCAAGGTGACGATCGATTCGGCCACGCTCATGAACAAGGGGCTTGAGCTGCTCGAAGCTCATCATCTCTTCTCGCTTCCCCCGGCCAAGCTCGATGTCCTGATCCATCCCCAATCGATCGTGCACTGCCTCGTTCACTTGAGCGATGGCTCGGTGCTCGCGCAGATGAGCTGCCCGGATATGCGCACGCCCATCGCCTATAGCCTTGCCTGGCCCGAGCGCATGCACGCGCCCACCAAGCGCCTCGATCTGGCGGAGCTCGGCACGCTGACCTTCGAGGCGCCGGACGAGAAGCGCTTTCCGGCGCTCCGCCTGGCGCGCGAAGTCCTTGCCGCGGGCGGAAGCGCCGGCACCGTGCTCAACGCCGCCAATGAGATAGCGGTGGAGGCCTTTCTCGCCGGGAGGATCGGGTTCCTCGCCATTGCCGGCCTGGTCGAGGCGACGCTTGCAGCAAACAGCGGATTGACTACATGTCACCGCGAAAGCGTCGACGATGTGCTCGCCATCGACGCCGAGGCGAGAGCGTCGGCCCGCTCGCTGCTAGGCCGGTTTGCATAAGCCGGCAGGGCGGGCTAAGAAGAGCCTAAATTCAAGGATAACCCCACACTTATGGATACGCTCGTTCAGCTCTCAGGCTTCGGCAACACCTTTCTCGGCTATCTTCTTCCCTTCCTGTTCGTCCTCACCGTCGTCGTCTTCGTCCACGAGTTTGGCCATTTCCTCGTGGCCCGCTGGTGCGGAGTTGCGGTCAAGACCTTTTCGATCGGTTTCGGTCCTGAGATCGCGGGTTTCACCGACCGGCACGGCACAAGGTGGCGGCTGTCCTGGATCCCCCTTGGCGGCTACGTGAAATTCATCGACGACGAGAATGCCGCAAGCGCGGGCCACAAGTCGCTCGAGCAGTTGTCGCCCGAGGATCGGAAGCGGAGCTTTCAGGGTAAGTCCCTGGGCCAGCGCGCCGCGGTGGTCGCCGCCGGTCCGATCGCCAACTTCATCTTTGCGATCCTGATCTTTACGGCGATTTTCGCGTTGTTCGGCGAGCGCATCACGGCGGCGAAGGTCGATATCGTCAACCCCGGAAGCGCAGCGGAACGGGCAGGATTCCTGCCGGGCGACCGGGTGATCAGCATCGACGGCCAAACCATCGGGAGCTTCAGCGAGATGCAGCGCATCGTCGGCACGAGCCCCGATCAGCCGCTCCATTTCGTGGTGGACCGGGGCGGCAAGACCGTCGAGATCACGGCCACACCCGAGCGCAAGGAGATCACCGACCATTTCGGCAACGTCATACGCCTAGGCCTTTTGGGTATTCAGCGGAGCGCCTCTCCCGACGATTGGACTCTGAAGCGCCACGATCCCTTGACGGCCTTCGGCATGGCTCTCAAAGAGTGCTATTTCGTCATCTCCCGGTCCCTTGGTTATCTCTATGACGTGGTGACGGGTCGGGAAGCCGCCGACCAGCTTGGTGGTCCCATTCGAATCGCCCAGGTCTCCGGTCAGGTTGCAACCGCAGGCTTTGTTGCCCTGCTCAATCTTGCCGCCATCATCTCTGTCAGTATTGGGCTCCTGAATTTGTTCCCGATACCAATGCTCGATGGCGGTCATCTTCTCTTTTACAGCATTGAGGCGATCAGGGGGCGGCCTTTGAGCGAGAGCACGCAAGAAATCGGCTTCCGTATTGGCCTCGCCTTCGTCCTCATGCTGATGATCTTTGCAACCTGGAATGACTTGATTCATTTGAAATTTTTGTAAGAGTACCGCTTTGAGACAGCGCGCTTGGCGGGGGCCGAAAGGCCCCCGTTGGCGTAATGAGGCGGGAACCAAAAATCGGCCACAAAAGGTGGCCAGTTTCGCTCCTGAAGCCGTAGCGGCGGCGGGGATCGGCTCGAGGGGAAGACACCAGCAATGGTGCGGTGGACGTTGGCCAGAGGGCTGCTTGCGGCCCTCCTTGTGTTGAGTACCGTCCCGCTCTCGCTGGGTCTTAGCGCGAGCTTTGGCGAGTTTTCTGCACGCGCCCAAGGCGTTATCCAGGACATCCGGGTCGAAGGCTCTAAACGGGTGGAGCCGGAGACAGTCCGCTCCTATCTCACCTTCTCCACGGGCGATGCCTACGATCCCGCCCAGATCGACGAATCGCTGAAAGTGCTGTTTGCCACCGGCCTGTTCCAGGACGTGCGCATCAGACGGGAAGGGGCGACCATCGTCATCATCGTGCTCGAGAACCCGATCGTGAGCCGGGTCGCTTTCGAGGGGAACAGGGAGATCGAGGACGATACGCTTGTCCTCGGAGGTCCAGCTCAAGCCGCGCGCGGTCTATACGCGCGCGCGCGTGCAATCCGACGTGCAGCGCATTCTCGACCTCTACCGGCGCCAAGGCCTCTACGCCGCTCAGGTCGATCCCAAGATCATCAATCTCGACAACAACCGCATCGACGTGGTGTTCGAGATCAACGAAGGACCGACGACCAAGGTCCGCGCCATCAACTTCATCGGCAATTCCGCCTTCAGCGATTCGCAGCTTCGCTACGTGATCTCGACCACGCAGACGAATATCCTGAGCTTTCTCAAGGGTACCAATATTTACGATCCCGACCGGCTCAATCTCGACCGCGAGCTGCTCCGGCAGTTCTATATGAAGAGTGGTTACGCCGATGTCCGCATCATCTCGGCCACGGCCGATCTGGACCGCGACGGCCGCGGGTTCTTCATCACCTTCACCGTCGAGGAGGGCGAGCGTTACCGCTTCGGCGCCATCGAAATCGAAAGCGCTCTCCCTTCGCTCAACATCGATGGCTTGCGGCGATATATCCTGGCCCGGAGCGGCCGCGTGTTCAACGCCGATAAGGTGGAGAAGACGATCGAAGCGTTGACCCTCGGAGTTTCCCTGCAGGGCTATGCCTTCGGCCAGGTCAAGCCGCGCTTCGAGCGCGACGAGTCGACTTACACGATGAATATCGTCTTCGTCATCGACGAAGGTCCGAGAGTCTACATCGAGCGCATCAACATCGTCGGCAATTTCCGCACTGAGGATAACGTGATCAGGCGTCAATTCCGGCTTGCCGAAGGCGACGCCTTCAACCGTCTGCTGGTCGAGACGTCACGCAAGAGATTGCGCGGCACTCGGCTTTTTCAAGACCGTGGAGGTCGAGACCGAGCCTGGCAGCGCGCCTGACCGCGTCGTCATCGTGGTCAAGGTGGTCGAGCAGCCGACCGGCGAGCTGTCCTTCGGCGCCGGTTACTCCACAAGCGAAGGCGTCATCGGCGACGTCAGCATCACCGAGCGCAACCTGATGGGCAAAGGCCAATATGTCAGGCTCGGCTTCTCTGGAAGCCTTGACCGCGCCCAGGTGGATTTCAGCTTCACCGAGCCGTATTTCCTCGATCGCAACCTCGCCGCGGGCTTCGACCTCTTTCACAAAGAGGTGGACTTGACCAGCGTCGCCTCGTTCAAGCAGCGCAACACCGGCGGCAATCTCCGGATGGGATTTCCCATCGCCGACAACACCCAGATGGGCTTGCGTTACAGATTCGAGCGCGAAGAGATCTTCGATGCGAGCAACAACGCCTCGCTGGCTGTGAAGCAGGCCGCCCAGGAAGGCCCCGTCAATGTCTCAAGCATCGGCTACACGATCGCTTACGACACCAGAAATATACCGAGCTCTCCGACCAGCGGCATTTTCGCGTCATTCTCACAGGACTTTGCGGGCGTCGGCGGCGATGTGAACTATATCCGGTCGGTTGCCGATGCCCGCGGTTACTATCCGATCACCAATAAGATCACCTTGGTCGGCCGGGCGCAGGGCGGCGCCATCGAGGGGTGGGGGGGTCAGGATGTCCGCCTAACCGACTTGTTCTTCAAAGGCGGTGAGACGATACGCGGGTTTAAGCGCGCGGGTTACGGCCCTCGGGACGCCTGCGAGGATCCCGATCACCGGTGACCGCATCGGCGACTGCTCCCAGGATTCCCTCGGCGGTCAGCTTTTCTGGGCGACCACGGCGGAGGTGAGGTTCCCCTTCCCATACATCCCCGACAGTATCGGCATGCAGGGCGCTGTTTTTGTTGACGCCGGCTCCCTGTGGGATCCGAGCCAGCTTGCGGTGAATGCTGTCACCAACCCACCATGCGCAGGCGGCAATACTGGGCCTAACTGCGGGGAGGGGAGCTTTATCTTCGACAGTGCGCAAGTGCGCATGTCGACGGGATTCAGCATCATCTGGCAGTCGCCTCTTGGCCCGCTCCGCGCCGATATTGCGCAGGCCCTGCTTAAGGCCGACTTCGACGAGACCGAAATCTTCCGCTTCGGCGCTTCGACAAACTTCTAAAGGAAGCGATTTCCCGTTATGGCTTCGCGTCATGGCCCATGTCGCGGCGCCTGCCGCTGAGAATTTGATGGAACATCCAGGTTTCTTCGAGCGCGTCGGCCCCTTTTCCTTAGCGGCTGTCGCCGAGGCCGCTAACGCCAAGGCGGCGGACGGCGCGGATCTCGATCTTCCGATCAAGGATGTGCGGCCTCTGGATAGCGCGACCCGAGGGGATCTCTCCTTTCTCGATAACCCAAAATATCTGCCTCTCTTCGCCACCACGGGCGCAAGCGCCTGCCTCGTCGCTCCGAAATTCGCGAGCCACGCGCCGGCGGGCACCGCTTGCCTCGTGACGCCGGAGCCCTATCGGGCCTTCGCGCGAGCTCTTTGCCTGTTTTATCCCGATGCCCTGAGGCCTAAGGCCGCGCTCGCAAGCGCCGTGGACGGGCCGTCTTTGGTCCATCCCAGCGCAATCCTTGAGCCGGGCGCGACCGTGGAGCCAGGGGCGGTGGTGGGAGCTGAGGCGCGGATCGGGCGCGGCACCACCATTGCGGCCGGTAGCGTGATCGGCTACCGCGTGCATATCGGCCGAGATGGCTATATTGGGCCGAATGCCTCGGTCACCCACGCCCTTGTCGGTAACCATGTCACGATCCACGCCGGCGTGGCCATCGGCCAGGATGGGTTTGGCTTCGCGATGGGCAAGGCTGGCCACCTGAAAGTGCCGCAAATCGGCCGCGTGATCATCCAGGACGGTGTCGAAATCGGCGCCAACACCACAATCGATCGGGGCGCCCTGCGCGATACCGTGATCGGGGAGGGCACGAAAATTGATAATCTCGTGCAAATCGGGCACAACGTGGTGATTGGAAGGCATTGCATCATCGTGGCCCAAACCGGTATCTCGGGGAGCGCGGAACTCGGCGATTTCGTGGCTCTTGGCGGCCAGGTGGGCGTCGTGGGTCACGTCAAGATTGGTGCTGGCGCGCAGATTGCGGCGAGCAGTAATGTGCGGGGCGATGTGCCGCCGGGCGTGAGGTGGGGTGGCACCCCAGCCAAGCCCGTGCGTCTATGGTTCCGCGAACTCACGCTGTTGCAGAGGCTTGCCGAACGCAAGGATTTGAAGCTTGATCAAGGCGAGGGCGGAGGCGGGACCGGCGAGTAGCCCGTCCCAACGTCGCTCGTCCGGGGAGCCGGTCTTTTCATGAATGAGAGCAGAGTAAAGTCGAAGCTCGGAAAGGCGGATATCGCCGATATCCTGAAGCTTCTGCCGCATCGCTATCCTTTTCTCATGGTCGACCGCATCGTCGACATGGACGGCGACCGCTCCGCCACCGGGATCAAGAACGTGACCGCTAACGAGCCCTATTTCCAGGGGCATTTCCCCGGCAATCCCGTCATGCCCGGCGTGCTCCTCATCGAAGGCATGGCGCAAACCGCCGGCGCTCTTTGCCTGCGCCACATCGAGGAGTTCAAAGAGCCACCGCTCGTCTACTTCATGGCCATCGACAAGGCCCGGTTCCGCCGCCCGGTGGTGCCCGGCGACACCGTCCACTATCTCGTTCAAAAGATGCGCAACCGCGGGCGCGTCTGGCGTTTCCGTGGCCAGGCGCTTGTCGACGGCACGCTCGTCGCCGAAGCCGAGGTCAGTGCCGTGATTGTCGAGACTTAGCTAGGGCGAGCATGGCCAACATCCATGCGACCGCCGTGGTCGATCCAAGCGCAAAACTTGGGACGAGAGTAGAGATCGGTCCCTTTTGCCTGATCGGACCCGATGTGGAGCTCGGCGACGGCGTCGTCGTCCACTCTCACGCCGTGATCACGGGCCGTACGGTGCTGGGGGCGGATTGCCGGGTCTATCCCTTCGCCTCGATCGGCCAGACGCCACAGGACGTGAAGTATCACGGCGAGCCGAGCACGCTGACAATCGGCCCGAAGACGACCATCCGCGAGCATGTCACCATCAATCCCGGCACCGAGGGCGGCCACATGGCGACCAAGGTAGGGGCCGGCTGTCTGTTGATGATCGCCGCGCATGTCGCTCACGACTGCGAGCTGGGCGACAATGTCACTCTGGTGAACGGCGCGACCCTGGGCGGCCACGTCACCATCGGCGAGGGTGCCATCATCGGCGGTCTTTCCGCTGTCCATCAATTTGTGCGCATCGGCGCCTATGCTTTTGTCGGGGGCATGTCCGGCATTGCCGCCGATGTCATCCCATTCGGCATGGCGATCGGCAACCGCGCCAATCTCTGCGGCCTCAACATTGTCGGACTGAAACGCAAACGCTTCCCGCGCGAGCAGATCCACGAGCTCCGCCAAGCCTATCGCATGCTGTTTTCGAGCGAGGGAACGCTGAAGGAGCGGCTCGAGGACGTCGAGAGCATGTTTTCGACAAATCCGCTTGCCAAACAGATCATCGACTTCATCAAGATTCAATCGGACCGCTCGTTCTGCGTACCGAACAATGCCGCAACGCCGAGCCGATGATAGCGGCGCGCCGAAGATGCGTGACGGAGAAAAGATCGAAGGCCGGCTCGGTATCATAGCCGGGCGGGGTCCGCTTCCCTGCGTGCTGGCCGAGTCGGCGACGGCGCGGGGGCTTCCCTTGCACATCGTCGCCATCCGCGGCGAGGCGAGGGAGGAGATCGAGCGCTTTCCCCACACCTGGATCAAATGGGGCGAGATCGGCAAGATGTTCGCGGCCCTCGACAAGAACGGCTGCGGCGATCTGGTGATCATTGGCGGCGTGAACCGCCCGGATCTCGCCAATGTCAGGTTCGATCTCGGCGCCATCAAGACTTTGCCCTTCCTGCTTAGCCTGGGCAAAGGGGGCGACGACCATGTGTTGTCGAGGATCGTGCGCTTTTTCGAAGACAAGGGATACCGGGTGCATGGAGCCGGTGACGTGGCGCCGGAGCTCTTGGCCGGTGAGGGGAGGCTCGGCGATCAGCGCGCCTTCCGCCGAGGACAGAGCCGATATCGCGACTGCGTTCCAGGTGGTCAGCGCGCTTGGCCGCTTCGACGTCGGTCAAGCCGCGGTGGTGGTCAAGGGCCATGTCCTTGCCGTCGAAGCGGCCGAAGGGACCGACGCCATGCTCGTCCGCTGTGCCGAGCTTCGTGAGCTTGGCCGGACCGGCCGGCGCACCCGTGCCGGCGTCTTGGTCAAGGCGCCCAAGCCTGGGCAGGAAGAGCGCGTCGACCTGCCTACCATCGGCCCGGAGACCGTCGGGAAGGCGGCGGCTGCCGGTCTTGCCGGCATTGCCGTGGCGGCAGGGCAGGTGCTGATGGCGGAGCGCGCCGCCACCATCGAGGCCGCCAACCAGCACGGACTTTTTCTCGTGGGTGAGGCTCTAACGGAGCAGGGCGGCGCCTAGCGCGCTTCCATCGGCACGTAGGCGCGCTCGGTCGCACCGGTATAGAGCTGGCGCGGCCTGCCGATGCGCTGCAGTCGGATCCTCGATCATCTCCTTCCACTGTGCGATCCAGCCGACGGTGCGGGCAATGGCGAACAGCACGGTGAACATATCGGTCGGAAAGCCGAGCGCCTTGAGCGTGATGCCGGAGTAGAAGTCGATATTGGGATAGAGCTTCTTCTGGATGAAGTAGTCGTCGGAAAGCGCGATGCGCTCGAGTTCCATCGCCACTTTCAAGATCGGATCGTTGCCGTGACCCACGGCGTCGAGGACCTCATGGCAGGTCTTCTGCATGATTTTCGCCCTGGGATCGTAGTTCTTGTAGACCCGGTGACCGAAGCCCATGAGCCGGAATGAATCGTTCTTGTCCTTGGCGCGCTTGATGAACTCGGGGATGCGGTCGACCGAGCCGATCTCCTGCAGCATCTGGAGCGCCGCCTCGTTGGCGCCGCCATGGGCAGGGCCCCACAGACAGGCGATGCCGGCCGAGATGCAGGCGAACGGGTTGGCGCCCGATGAACCGGCCAGCCGCACCGTGGAGGTCGAGGCGTTCTGCTCATGATCGGCATGCAGAATGAAGATGCGCCGCATGGCGCGCGCCAGCACGGGCTCGACTTTGTATTCCTCGCATGGCACCGCGAAACACATATGCAGAAAGTTGGCCGAGTAATCGAGCTCGTTCTTCGGATAAATGAAGGGCTGCCCGATCGAGTATTTGTAGGCCATGGCGGCGATGGTCGGCATCTTGGCGATCATGCGCACGCTCGCCATCTCGCGCTGCGCGGGATCCTGGATATCGATGGAGTCGTGATAGAAGGCGGAGAGCGCACCGACCACGCCCACCATGACCGCCATGGGATGCGCGTCGCGCCGGAATCCGGTGTAGAACCGCGTCATCTGCTCATGCACCATGGTGTGGTTGGTGATGCGGCGCTTGAACTCCGTGTACTGCTCGGCCGTCGGCAGCTCGCCGTAGAGCAGCAGGTAGCAGGTCTCGAGGAAGGTGCCGTTCTCGGCGAGCTGATCGATCGGATAGCCGCGATAGAGCAGGATGCCTTTGTCGCCGTCGATGAAGGTGATCTTCGACTCGCAGCTCGCCGTCGAGGTGAAGCCCGGGTCGTACGTGAAGCACCCGGTGTCCTGATAGAACGAGTTGATGTCGATCACGTCGGGTCCCAGCGTGCCCTTGCGGATCGGCAAGTCGTATCGCGCGCCGTCGATCAAGACAGATGCCTCGGCAGCGCCCGACGCGCGGAGGTTTTCTGCGACGCTCATCTAAAGACTCCTCTAACCATCCTGACGGAGACGGCTCGCCAATGAACGCACGGGACTTCCGTAACGATTGCGATCTTAGCGAACCCCTTTTTTGCAGTGCCACATAATCGCGCCGATCGTGCCGCAGTGCAACAAGTGGACGTGCTTAAATGTTAAGCAGATTTGCCTGAATGCACCTGATCGCGGATACGGGCAAGCGATTCCTCGCGCCCGAGCACCTCAAGCACGTCGAAGATACCAGGGGAAATTGACCTGCCGGTTAAAGCCGCCCGCAGCGGCTGTGCCGACCTTGCCGAGCTTGCGGCCGGTCTCCTCGGCGAAGCCTTTCACCGCGGCTTCGAGGCGTTCCGCGTCCACGGCTCGACCCCTTCAAGCCGCGGCAGAAGCGCGGCAAGTGTTTCCTCGCCCGGCCGCCTCGAGGAGCTTCTCAGCCTGCGCATCCAGCGCAAGGGGCCTCTTGGCAAAGAGGAAGGCGGCGTTGTCGAGCAGCTCGACGAGGGTCGTGGCTCGCTCCTTCAGCCCTGGCATGGCGCGCTCCAACTTGCGCCAGCCGTCCTCGCCGATCCGCTCGAGAAGCGCCGCGCCGTCAGGAAGCTCAGGGATAAGTGCCTTTAAGCGCTTCACGATCTCGGCGTCGGGCGTGGCGCGCAGATAGTGGCCGTTCAGATTCTCGAGCTTGGCGAAGTCGAAACGCGCGGCCGAGCGTCCGATCGCGTCGAGATCGAACCACTCGGATCATCTCTTCCGTCGACATGATCTCGGCATCGCCATGGCTCCAGCCGAGCCTGACCAGATAGTTGCGGAGGGCTGAGGGCAGATAGCCCATGGCGCGATAGGCCTCCACCCCGAGAGCGCCATGCCGTTTCGACAGCTTGGCGCCGTCGGGCCCGTGGATCAGCGGCACATGGGCATAGATCGGCGTTTCCCAACCGAGCGCCTTGAAGATCTGCGTCTGCCGCGCCGCATTGGTGAGATGATCGTCGCCGCGAATGACATGGGTGATGCCCATGTCATGGTCGTCGACCACCACGGAAAGATTGTAGGTCGGGGTGCCGTCGCTGCGCAGGATCACGAGATCGTCGAGATCCTTGTTGGCGAACACGACGCGGCCCTGCACGCGGTCCTCGATCACCGTCTCGCCTTCGTGGGGCGCCTTGAAGCGGATCGCCGGCTCAATTCCGGAGGGCGCCTCGAACGGATCGCGATGACGCCAAGTGCCGTCATAGCCCGGCGCGCGCCCCTCGGCGCGGGCACGCTCGCGCATCGCTTGCAGCTCCTCGGGGCTGGCATAGCAGCGATAGGCGTTGCCTTGGGCAAGCAGCTGCTCGGCGATCTCGCGATGCCGCTCCGCCCGCGTGAGCTGATAGACGGGCTCGCCGTCCCAATCGAGCTCGAGCCAGCGCAAGCCGTCGAGAATGGCGAGGATCGCGCCTTCGGTGGAGCGCGCCTGGTCGGTGTCCTCGATGCGCAGCAGCATCTTGCCGCCCTTGGCGCGTGCATAGAGCCAATTGAACAGCGCCGTGCGCGCGCCCCCGATATGGAGGTAGCCCGTCGGCGACGGCGCAAAGCGCGTGATGACCTTTTCGCTCATGGGCGGGTCGCGAGGACCTGTCGTTCGAGGACTATGGCTGATTGCGGCCGTGATGTAGCATAGGGGCAGATGCGGGGTAAGGGCAGGGAAGAAGGGGCCATCTCTGCCGGTTCTGAGCATCGACCATGCCGGGCCGGGGCGACGAGGGGTGGGGCGGCGAAGATCGCGCCAGCGTAAGGCGCCGAGAGGGGCTCTTGTCAGCGTCTCTCGCAGCCACGGCCCGCGCGCTTGAATCTGAGTCCGACCGCTGGTTCCTCTGGCTGCCCGTGCTCTTCGCCGGCGGCATCATCACCTATTTCGCCCTTGCCGATGAGCCCGACGCAAGATTGGCGGCAGCGCTTCTCGTTGGCGCCATCGGGCTTGCCCTCGCCGTGAAACATGCGCCGCTCGGCGTGTGCATCGGCGGGGCGTTGCTTGCCTTTGCATCAGGCTTCGCCACCGCCAAGCTTCGCACCGAGTTGGCGCGGGCGCCCGTGCTGACGCACGAGCTTCGCTACGCCACCGTGACGGGCTTCGTCGAGGCCCATGAGCTTCGCGACAAGGGAAGAGCAAGGATCACGTTACGGGTCCTCTCCGTCGGCGACCTGAAGCCCGAGCAGCGCCCCTATCGCGTGCGCGTGACCATGCCCGCCAGGGACGGCGCCGGCGCGCGAATTGGCGAGGCGGTCACCCTTCATGCGACGCTTCAGCCGCCGCCTGAGCCGATCGAGCCCGGCAGCTTCGATTTCGCCCGCCAAGCCTGGTTCGCTCGCCTCGGCGCGACCGGTTACGCGACGAGCAAGATCTCCCCCCTCAACGAGGCACGCGCTCCGCCATGGGACCTGGCGGCCTGGGCCCGTGTCGATGCGCTCAGAGCCGCGGTCAACGCCCGCATCAGAGCGTCCTTGGCGGGGGAGACGGGCGAGATCGCGGCGGCCCTCATTACCGGCGAGCGCGGCGGCATTTCCGAGGAAGTGACCGAGGCCATGCGCGATTCCGGCCTCGCCCATGTCCTCTCCATCTCCGGCCTGCATATGGTCATCATGGCGGGGACCGTGTTCTGGCTCGTGCGCGCCTTGCTTGCTCTCCTGCCCGGACTTGCGCTTCGTTACCCCATCAAAAAATGGGCCGCCGCTTCGGCGCTGGCCGCCGCATGCTTCTATCTTGCGCTGTCGGGCGCTGCCGTGCCCACGGTGCGCTCGTGGATCATGATGAGCATCGTGCTGATCGCGGTCATGCTCGACCGGCCGGCTCTGACCATGCGCAACGTCGCGCTCGCAGCGCTTGCCATCCTTATCGTCGCCCCGGAATCGCTGTTCGATCCGAGCTTCGAGATGTCGTTTGCCGCCGTGATCGCGCTCGTCGCTCTCTATGAATGGCTGTCCAACCGCAAATGGGACGGGCCTGGCGACGTGAGTCCGGTCTTCCGAACCTTGCGCAAGGGCTGGGGGCTTCTCGTCGGCGCGGGCGTGACTACGCTTGTGGCGGGCACGGCGATTGCGCCGTTTGCCGTCTACCACTTCCACCGCATGACTCATTATGGGCTCGTTGCCAATCTGGTCGCGGCCCCGCTCGTCAGCCTCTTGATCATGCCCATGGCGGTGTTGAGCCTGATCGCCATGCCCTTCGGTCTCGAAGCGTGGCCGCTTCAAGCCATGGGCTTCGGCATCGAGCTGATGGTGGCAACGGGAAAATGGGTGGCGTCGTGGCCCGGCGCGGTCTCCATTCTGCCGCAGATCTCCGGTCTAGCGCTCGTGCTTATCGTGCTTGGCGGATTGTGGCTCTGCCTCTGGCAGACGCGAACCCGCGCGCTCGGCCTCGTGATTGCCGCGGCGGGTATTGCGCTCGCGCCTCAAGGTGAACGGCCCGACGTGCTGATCGAGCGCGAGGGCGCCACGGCGGCGCTCCGGTCCGAGGGCGGCAATCTCGTCTTCCCGCCGGCGACGGCTGCGAGCTACAGCGTCGACAACTGGCTGCTGGCCGACGGCGACGAACGCGACGCCGCCGCGGCCGCGGACGAAGGCGCCTTCCGCTGCGACTCTCTGGGCTGCATTGGGGTGGTCAAGGGCAAGACGGTGGCGCTCATCCGCCATCCGGGCGCGCTCGAGGAGGATTGCCGCCTGGCCGATATCGTCATTGCGCCCTTCACTATCGGCAAGAAATGCCGGGCGGCGCGCGTCATCGTCGACCGGCGCATGTTGAAAGCTGAAGGCGCACACGCGCTCTATATCGAGGGCCTCTCGATCAGGACCGAGACGGTCGCCTCGGCGCGCGGGCGCAGGCCCTGGGTTCCCGACCGCGCCATCGTAAAATCCGATGGCCCCTCGACCTCAGGCCGGGCCTATGCGCGAGGGGATAAGCGCGACGAGGATGCCGGAGACGCCGACAAGCGCTTCGACGGCAACCCCGAGGAGTGAGAAGAGGGGAGCAGGACCCTCGGCGCCCCCGCTTGTCATGCCCGCGCAGGCGGGCATCCAGTACTCACGATCGAGTTTAGTAACGCCGACAGAGGTTACTAGATCGCCCGGTCAAGCCGGGCGATGACAAAAGGAAAAGTGGAAGAGACTCGTTAGTATCGCCGGATCAGGCCGACCAGGCGCCCCTGCACGCGCACGCGGTCAGGGCCGAAGATGCGCGTCTCGTAAGAAGGATTGGCGGCTTCGAGCGCGATGGAATCGCCGCGCCGGCGCAAGCGCTTGAGCGTCGCCTCTTCCTCGTCGACCAGCGCCACGACGATGTCGCCGTTATTGGCGTCCTCGCATTTCCTGACGACGATGGTGTCGCCTTCGAGGATGCCGGCGTCGATCATGGAATCGCCTTTGACCTCGAGCGCGAAATGCTCGCCCTTGGAGAGGAGCTCTGGCGGCACCTCGATGGTGCCGAGCCGGGTTTGGATCGCCTCGACGGGGACGCCCGCGGCGATCCGGCCCATGACCGGCACGCTCACCGTCTGCGGCAGGCTTTCGCCTTCGGCCACCTGGGGAACGCGCCCCAAACTCCCCTCGATCACGCTCGGCGAAAAGCCGCGGGAGCGCTGCGCGAGGCCTTGGGGCACCGAATTGGGCAGCCGCACGATTTCCATGGCGCGCGCCCGGTGGGGGAGGCGGCGCACGAAGCCCCGCTCCTCGAGCGCCGTGATCAATCGGTGGATGCCCGACTTCGACTTGAGGTCGAGCGCCTCCTTCATCTCGTCGAAAGACGGGGGTATGCCGGTCTCCTTCAACCGCTCATGGATGAACATGAGAAGCTCTTTTTGCTTCGATGTGAGCATCTGGTCCCCTCTGAGCAGTTAGTCGTTTGTTCGACGCCTTAAGGATTGCGGGAGCCCGCTTGTACAAATCATGAACAGTTTATCTGTTCTGTTTGTGTTCTGCAAGGGGGAATGCCCCTCATATACCCTCGACGTACGTACCCCCTTGCGGTAGGCTGCAACTCGCCTTCTGATGCGATTCGAGTTGCCGATGCCTTAACTAATGGGGCGGGCGTATGCAGCGACAGCGGAGCATTTTCGGCGGCGTTGTCGTGTTACTCGGAATCGCCGTGGCCGTCATCCGATGGCTGGGTGATCTCGATTTTATTATTGAGCGCACGCGCGATCCTGGCTGGATGCGCGACATGCTGACGCTTGTTGCGGACGTATCGCCTTCCATTGTGCTTATGACAACCGTCGCATTGGTCGGTCTCGGTCTCTTTCTAATCTGGCTTGATTTGCGGCGGCGGGAACCTTCGCTCAGAGAGAGCCCCCTTCCATTGCCGATCTGGGCGATAGGTCGCCCATTTCCTGATTGGACCATCCGCGAGCTGTTTTTCCATATCCGCCCGGACATTCTAGAAACCGAATGTCAGGATGTTTGGAACGAAGTCCGCTTGGAGGTGCATGATAAATTCGCGACTGGACAGCTCGAAGTTTGGGGTCGCATAGCGAATGGCAAGGAGAAACCGCTGACTGAGATTTCGATGGAATACTGGCGTGATGCCTTGCTGTTCATGAACGCTCTTACCCCCGATGGTGAGGCCGACAAATTGGTTCATGTGACGAATAGCCACGTGAAAATCAATTACCGCGACCTGCACGTCAGCCGCGCCCAAGCCATGGCGTGCTGGCCTAGCAATCAAAGCCATTCGAGCAGCACCAAGAATGATCCCGATCTGGTGCAACTGCGCCGTGACGTAGCGCGTCTAGCAGAGATGCTCGGAAGCTACCAAGTAATGGCAGCCATACGGGACGAAGCTGTAGAGCGGTACCTTAGAGTGGAAAACTCAGATCACCAGGTCTGGGCTCTCAATCCCGCGCGTCAACTTCGTCGCGATTTTCTCAACCGCTGCGCTCAATTAATGACGCAAGAAGCGCCTCTGACAGGGCGGGAGCGAATCGACGTTAAAGCCGAACTGGCGAGATTTGCGGAGCGGTTGGAAGGCGTTCTAGCGAGAGGCTGACCTATCATGGCGCGCGGCAAATACTTGAGCCTTGAAGAGGCCCGCAAAAAGAAGGGTGGCCTTGCTCGCTTCGCCAAAGAGCATCCGAGCGAAGGCGACGAGAGCCTATTCGACCGCATGTTGCGCCTTATGGCCGGGGCCGGGGGAAAGCCAGAAGCAGAAGATCAAACATCAAGTGAGGCTGCTTCCTCAGATTGTACCGGAACTCGAACTCCCAAAGGTACTTCTGAAGATGCTTAGCCGACACCCAGATATGCGTACCGTTGATGCCGCGCTTCAAGATCGCCCAGAAGGCTTCGATGGTGTTCGTGTGAACGTCGCCACGCACCCACTCTTTCTGCAAGTGGTTCACCGCGTTCGTGGAAATAGCCCCACGACTTGAGGTCCATGAAAGCGCGGGCGTCGTCAGTGGCAATGCGCGCACCCTCGCGCACCCACTGGCGAATTTCACGGATGACGGTGCTTGCCGCGACGATTCGGGAACTACGCGGGTGAGAATATCGCCCTTGCGCTCGACGATGCCGAGCACAATCGTCTTGTCATCGCTCTCCGATCTTGTCTTTGCCACCTATGAACGCCTTGTCGGCTTCGACAATGGGTTGACCGGGACCTCCGAGCGGATTGTCGCCGTCCACGAAGCCCATGTACTTGCGAAGCTCGTGGCCGATGCGCCACGCCGTCTTGTAGGTCACGCCAAGCTGGCGCTGAATTTCCTTTGCCGCCACGCCGTTCCGCGTCGTGGTGAAAAGGTACATGGCGTAGAACCACTTTTGCAGCGGCGTACTGGACCGCTCAAAGGGCGTTCCGACCATCGGGTGAATGTGGTGCCCGCACCAGGGGCAGCTATACGCGGGCAGCTTGGCGAGCCGCGCGAAGCGCCCATGCTTCCCGCATTTAGGGCAGGTTTGCAGCTCGCCAAAGCGCACCTTCATAAGGTGGTCGAGGCAGGCCGCGTCATCCGGGAAACGGCCGAAAAAGTCCTGAATTGTGAATGTCTTAGGCATGGCGCCCCTCCAATTCATTCTATATAGGAAGGGCACTTACGTATGTCAAGGGGATATATGCGGGAATGCCACAAAATGCAGTAGGGGCGCCGGGAAAGCTGACCTCGTGCGATTCGGGTTTCCGGCGCCTTAACCGCGATCGAGCGGCATGATCCTGACCCGCGCGCCGCGGGGCAGAGCCGGCGCATGCGGCGCCCGCACGATGAGGCAGTCGGCGCGCGCGAGCGCCGCCACCAGCGATGAGTCCTGGGAGGGCAGGGGACGCACGATCCGCGCCCCGTCCTCGCGCCACTCGGACCGCGCCCGCATGTAATGCTCGCGCTCCCCGTTGGCCTGAAGCGCCTCGCCGAGCACGGCCTCGGGCTTGGGGCGCGCGTCCACAGCAAGTCCAAGCATCAACTCAAGCATCGGCACTAGGAACACCTGCGCACAGATCAGCGCGGAGACCGGGTTCCCCGGCAGGCCGAGCAGGCGCTGGCTGCCGAGCCGGCCATAGAGAAGCGGCTTGCCCGGGCGCATGGCGATCTTCCAGAAATCGAGCTCAAGCCCCTCGGAGCGAAGCGCGCTTGCCACCAAGTCGCGCTCTCCCACCGAGGCGCCGCCGATGGTGAGCAGGATATCCGCGGCGCTCCCGGCGCGCGCCAGCGTGACCAGGCTCTCCGGCTCGTCCTTGGCGATGCCGAGGCTCATGGCTTCGCCGCCATGCGACTCGATCAGCGCCGCGAGGCCGTAAGGCACCGAGGAGACGATCTGGTCGATCTCAAGTTCCAAGCCCGGCGGCACCACCTCGTCGCCGGTGGCAAGGATCGCCACCTTTGGCTTGCGGCGGACCGGGAGTTCCGGCTGGTTCATGGCGGCGGCAAGCATCAGCTCGCGGGGCCCAAGCCTTGTACCGGCAGCAAGCAGCACCTCGCCTTCTTTGAAGTCCTGACCGCGCGGGCGGATATGGCGGCCGCTGGCGGCGTCCTTGACGGTGACCACACCTGAGGCCTCGTCGGCATTCTCCTGGATGACGATGGTATCGGCGCCGTGCGGAACCGGCGCGCCGGTGAAGATGCGCACCGCCTCGCCTCGCCCCACGCTGCCCCTGAAGCCGGCGCCTGCCGCGGATTGCCCGACCAGCCTGAGGGTCGCGGGCAGCGCCGCGATGTCTTCCGCGCGAACCGCGTAGCCGTCCATGGCCGAGGCATCGAAAGGCGGCTGGGTCAGCCGTGCCGCGAGATCCTCAGCAAGCACCCGGCCCGTTGCCTGGCCGATGGCCACGCGCTCGGTCCCGAGCGGGACTAATCCTTGTGTCACGCGGGCAAGGGCTTCAGCGACAGAAAGCAGAGCCATCAGGGTCGCCTCTCCCTGTTTTGACGCAGAGAGGGACCAGAAGTGCTGCAGCTTGCTCCCCGCTCCCCCCTTGTGGGGGAGCACGTTCGCGCATTCGCGCGGGCGGAGGGGGGTGAGCGGCGGTCGATGAGTCTCAACTTTCGACCCCCTCCCTAACCCTCCCCCACAAGGGGGGAGGGGAGAACAAGCGGCTGGGCCGAGACGATCATCAACTCAACGCCGGAAATGACCCGAGCGGCCGCCGGTCTTTTCCACCAGGCGGATGCCGCTGAACGAGACCGCCCGGTCGACCGCCTTCACCATGTCGTAGATGGTGAGGCAGGCGATGGAGACCGCCATGAGCGCTTCCATCTCGACTCCGGTTTTGGCATCGACCTTGGCGGTCGCCTCAACGCGCAAGCCCGGCGGATCGCGCGAAGGCTCGAAGTCCACGGTCACCTCCGACAAAGGCAGGGCATGGCAGAGCGGGATCAGCTCATGCGTCCGCTTGGCGGCCATGATGCCGGCGATGCGGGCGGTCGCGAGCACGTCACCCTTGGGTGCTTTCCCTGCCAGGATCAGCTCGAGCGTGCCCGGCGCCATGGCGACGAAGCCCTCGGCGCGCGCGGTGCGGGAGGTGACCTCCTTGGCCGAGACATCGACCATGCGGGCCTCGCCCTTGTCATTGAGGTGACTGAGCCGCGCCGTCATTGCGCCGCCTCCGCCCGCGTCAGAGAGCCAGTCAGGAGCGCGCGCGTTGCTGCCGCCACGTCCTCCTGCCGCATCAGGCTCTCGCCCACGAGGAAGGCGTGCACGCCTGAGGCGGCGAGCCGGCCGAGATCGGCATGGGTGATTGATGCCGCTCTCGGCGATGACGATGCGGTCCGACGGCACGAGCGGCGCGAGGCGCATCGTGGTGGCGAGCGTGGTGGCGAAAGTCTTGAGGTCGCGGTTATTGATGCCGATGAGAGGCGTGTCGAGCTTGAGCGCCCGGTTGAGCTCCGCCTCGTCATGCACCTCGGCGAGAACGTCCATGCCGAGATCGCGCGCGGCCTCCGCCAGGCTTCGCTGCCGTCCTATCGTCTACCGCCGCCATGATGATGAGGATGCAATCGGCGCCAAGCGCCCGCGCCTCCAGCACCTGATAGGGGTCGAGCATAAAATCCTTGCGCAGCACCGGTAGCCCGGTGGCCGCCCGCGCGGCGGCGAGATAGGCGGGACGTCCCTGGAAGGAGGGCGCATCGGTCAAGACCGAAAGGCAGGCCGCGCCGCCCTCTTCATAGGCGCGGGCAAGCGCGGGCGGATCGAAGTCGGCGCGGATCAGTCCCTTTGACGGGCTCGCCTTCTTGATCTCGGCGATGAGGGCAAATTCGCCCTTGGCGAGGCGCGACCGCAAAGACCCGGCGAAGGGCCGTACGGGCGAGGCAGCCTCGGCGCGGGCGCGCATGGCGGCTTCGCTCACCGCCGCCTTGGCGGCGTCCACCTCTTTGCGCTTATAGGCGAGGATGTTGTCGAGCACCTGTGCCACGGGTCAGACCTTATCATGGCTGAGCTTAACGAGCGCTTCGAGCACGCCCTTGGCTTTGCCGCTGTCGATGGACTCTGCGGCAAGCGCCACGCCTTCGCGCAGCGTCTTCGCCTTACCGGCGACCAGCAGCGCCGCCGCCGCGTTCAGGAGCACGATATCTCGGAACGGTCCTTGGTTTCCTCCCAGCACGGCGCGGATATGGGCGGCGTTCTCGGCCGCATCGCCACCGATCAAGTCTTCAGGCTTGGCTTCCGGCAACCCCGCATTCTTCGGCGAGACCTTGAACGTCGAAACTTTGCCACCGTCCAGCACCGCCACATGGCTGATGCCGGTGGTGGTGAGCTCGTCGAGACCGTCGGCGCCATGCACGACCCAGGCTCTCTCGGCTCCGAGCAGCCCGAGCACGCGCGCGATGGGTTCGACCCACGCTTCGCTGAACACGCCGACGACCTGATATTTCACGCCGGCCGGATTGGCGAGCGGACCCAGCAGATTGAAGATGGTGCGCGTGCCGAGCTCGGTCCGCACCTTGGCGACATGGCGCATGGCGGCATGATGGGCTGGCGCGAACATGAAGCCGAGCCCGCATTGCTCGATCGAGCGCGCGATCGTCTCCGGCCGGCACTCGATATTGACCCCGAGCGCGGCGAGCACGTCGGCCGAGCCCGAGCGCGAGGAGACCGACCGGTTGCCGTGCTTGGCCACCGGAACGCCGGCGCCGGCGACCACGAAGGCGGCGCAGGTCGAGATATTGTGCGTGCCCTTGGCGTCGCCGCCGGTGCCGCAAGTATCGATGGCGCCTTCCGGCGCGCGCACCCTCACGGCGCGCGCGCGCATGGCGCGGGCGGCGCCGGCGATCTCCTCCACCGTCTCGCCGCGGGCGCGCATCCCCATCAGGAGCGCGCCGACTTGCGCCTCGGTCGCCGCGCCTGACATGATCAGCGCGAAGATCTCGGCCGCTTCATTCTCGGTGAACGTCTCGCCCGCGGCCACTTTGCGCAGGGCAGGGCGCAGATCCGCAAGCGTCGCCGTGCTCGCAAGACGCAGGGCTAGAGGGCACCGGCCGCTTCTCTTTGCGCCGAACCGCGCGCGCGCCGCTCGACGCGGGCAAGGTCGAGGAAGTTGGCAAGCAGCTGATGGCCGTGCTCCGACGCGATGCTCTCGGGATGGAACTGCACCCCGTGCACGGGATAGCGCGTATGCTGGAGGCCCATGATCACGCCATCGGCCGTCTCCGCGGTAATTTCGAGCGCTTCCGGCAAGCTCGCGCGCTCGACCACGAGCGAATGGTAGCGCGTGGCGGAGAAATCTTGCGGGATGCCGGCGAAGACGCCCTTGCCGGTGTGATGCACCTTTGACAGCTTGCCATGCATGAGGGTCGGCGCGCGGACGACGCGGCCGCCATAGACCTGGCCGATGGCCTGGTGCCCGAGGCAGACGCCGAGGATCGGCACCACCGGCCCGGCCCGGGCGATCAGCTCGAGGCAAATGCCGGCCCGGTCCGGGTCGCACGGCCCAGGCGACAGCACGATCGCCTCCGGTCCCTCGGCCAAGACCTCATCCACGGTGATCTTGTCGTTGCGGTAGACGCGCGTGCTCGCGCCCAATTCGCCAAGGAAATGAACGAGGTTGTAGGTGAAGCTGTCGTAGTTATCGATCAGGGTCAGCATGGGGTGGTGTTACGCTTGAGGCGCACGCCCCGTCAAGGTTTCCGGTGAAACTAGGCGCGCAGGTCCTTTGGCGAAAGAAACAGGTTCAACGTCCCGCTGTTGACCGTGATGCTGCTCCAAAGCCCGCTGGCGAAATTGATGACCGCAAGCCCGGCGGTCGGATATCTTTCTCTGAGACGGTCCCTGAAATGCTTCGGCCCCGAGCCCACGAGATCGAGCGCGAACGCCTGGATCTCGGGATTATGGCCGACCAGCATGACGCGGTTCGCGCCCGGCTGAATGGCGTGGAGCATCCCCAGCATCTCCTCGGGGCTGGCATGATAGAGGGCGTCGTCATAGACGACCTTCGGCTCGACGCGAAGCTCGGGCAGAACGAGATCGAGCGTGTCGCGCGTGCGTCGCGCCGAGGAGCAGAGCACAAGCTCGGGATCGATGCCGCGCTCGGCCATAGCTTTGCCCATCAGCGGGGCATCGATCACGCCGCGCGTGGCGAGCGGCCGCTCGCGGTCGGGCAACGTGGGATTGCTCCAACTCGATTTGGCGTGGCGGAGAAGGGAGAGCGTGAGCATCGTGACGTGCGATCGCTCATTGACCGCGTTTGGCGCGCGCGGCAAAGCGCACGGCTTCGTCCGCGGCCTTGAACAGAGCGCGCGCCTTGCTCACGCATTCGGCCTGCTCGCGTTCCGGCACCGAGTCGGCGACGATGCCCGCGCCGGCCCGCACATACATGGTGCCGTCCTTCACCACCGAGGTTCTGAGCACGATGCAGCTATCCATCTCGCCGCCGGCGGAGAAATATCCGACACAGCCCGCATAAGGCCCGCGCGCCTCATCCTCGAGCTCGTCGATGATCTCCATGGCGCGCACCTTGGGCGCTCCCGACACGGTGCCGGCGGGGAAGCCCGCCATCAGCGCATCGACCGCGTCGAAGTCGGAAGCGAGCGTCCCCTCGACATTCGAAACGATATGGATGACCTGGCTGTAATATTCGAGGAAGAAGCTGTCGGTAACGCGCACGCTGCCCACCTCGGCCACGCGGCCCACGTCGTTGCGGCCGAGATCGAGCAGCATCAGATGCTCGGCGCGCTCCTTGGCATCGGCGAGCAGCTCTTTGGCGAGCGCCTTGTCCTCTTCGGGGCTTGCCCCTCTTGGCCGCGTGCCGGCGATCGGCCTGATGGTGACCTTGCCGTCGCGGACCCTCACCAGGATCTCCGGGCTCGACCCCACCACGGCGAAGCCGCCGAAATTGAGATAATAGAGGAAGGGCGAAGGATTGACCCTTCTGAGCGCGCGGTAAAGCGCGAAGGAGGGGAGCGTAAAGGGCGCCTCGAAGCGCTGGCTTAAGACCACCTGGAAGATGTCGCCCGCGGCGATATAGTCCTTGGCGCGCTTGACCTTCGCCATATAGGCCTGGGGCGCGGTAGCCGCCTTAGGCTCCGGGTGCGGCGCGCTCATGTCGGGCTCGCTGGTATGGGGCAGGGGCTGCTCGAGCCGCTCCAAGACGAGGTTCAGCCGGTCGGCCGCCCGCCCATAGGCCGCCTTGGCGCTGACCCCCGGCGCGGGCCTCACCGGCGTCACCACCGTCATCTCGTCCTTCACGCTGTCGAAGATCACGATCAAGCGTCGGCCGCACCAGGATGCTGTCGGGAAGGCCGAGCCGATCAGGCTTCTCGCCCGGCAGATGCTCGATCAGCCTTACCGTGTCGTAGCCCATATAGCCGAAGATGCCCGCCGCCATGGGCGGCAGCTCAGGCGGCAGGGCGATCGCCGATTCGGCAAGGAGCGCTCTCAGCGAAGCAAGCGCCGGCAATGGCGAGGGTGCAAATGCGTCAGGATCTGACTGGGGCGCCCGATTGATCTCGGCCTTTGCCCCGTCGGCGCGCCAGATGAGATCGGGCTCGCAGCCGATGATCGAGTAGCGGCCGCGGGTGGCGCCCCCCTCGACCGATTCCAGCAGAAAGCTGTTCGGCCGCTCGTGGGCGAGCTTCAGCATGGCCGAGACCGGGGTCTCGAGATCGGCGACGAGGCGCGTCCAAGCCACCTGCGGCACGCCCTCGTCGTAGCGGCGCGCGAAGCTCGGAAAGTCGGGCTCGATCGGGTGACCCGAGCCTTGCTGCGCCAGCTTCGTGACGGAGGCTTTAGCCGAACTCATGGCTCTTCGCCGCTGCCGATAAGCTTGGCGAGAGCCTGCTGATTGACGGTCACCCCGTAGCGGTTTTCCAGCGCACTGAAATATTCCGCAATCGCGTCTTCGCTGATGAGAAGCCCGAGTTGTTTCCTGAGCCGCTCGACCTCGGCTTCATTGAGCGGCTCTGGCGGCGTGACCTTGTCGACCTGGAAGACGATGCGGCCCTCCTCGACGGCGGACGGGGCCGACCCATAGCCCTTCTCGGGCAAGGTGAAGGCCTGCGCCACGGCAGGCGGCAGCACGTTCACGGTGACGCTCTCGCGCTTCAACGGATCGCTGGTCAGGACCTCGACATTGAGGTCCTTGGCGACATCTTCGAGGGTCTTGCCGCCATTCAAGCCGGTGACCAGGTCTTGCGCATATTTGGCGACCCGGGTCCGCACCTCGTCGGTGCGCCAGCCTTTGGCGACCTCGTCCTTGACCTGATCGAACGGCTTGAGCTGCTCGGGCACGACGCCCAGGACTTCATACCAGACGACCCCTTCATCCTTGGCGTCGATCGGATCGTTTTCAACCCCGGTATCGGTGGCGAAGACTGCATTCAACAGCTCCTTCTGCGCCGGCAGCGTGACGGTCGACCCGTCGGGCTTGCGTCCGTCGCGGTCGACCTGGTCGACGAGCTCGTAATTGAGCTTGAGCGTGCCCGCGATCTCCGACAGCGTCGCCCCTGAAGCGAGCTGGTCCTCGATCTTGTCGTGCAGATCGAAGATCGCGCCGGAAGCGCGCTCTTTGAGAAGCTTCTTCTCGAGATCGGCTTTTGCCTCTTCAAAGGTCGGGGTCTTGCCGGGCTCGATCGCCGTGACGCGCAGCAAGACGACGCTTCCCAGTTTGCCGGTGACCGGCTCGCTCACCTTGTTCACTTCGAGGCTGAAGGCTGCATCCGCGATGGTGGGATCGGCAAGCTCGGCACGGCTCACGTTGCCGAGATCGATGTCGGACTCGCTCACGCCCTGCTCCTTGGCGAGCGCCACGAAGTCGGTGCCGGACTGTATCTTCTGATAAGCGGCGTTGGCTGCGGCGAGATCGGGGAAGGGGATCTGCTGGAGCTGCCTGCGCTCCGGCTTGCCGAGCTGCTCCTTGTTCGCCTCGTAGGCGGCCCTGAGATCGGCCTCGGTGATCTCAACTTGGTCTTTGACCGTCTCGGGCGTGACGGCAAGAACGCCGACCTTGCGGAATTCGGGCTGGGTAAACTTGCTCTGGTGATTGTCGTAATAGCGCTTGAGGTCCTCCTCGGTCGGATCGGGAATCGTTCCGGCCACGCTTGACGGCACGAGCACGTAACGGAGCGTGCGGGTCTCGCCGTTGAAGCTGTTGAGCGCGTCGACCAGCATCGCGGGGCTGTTCACCACTTGGCCGACGGTGCTGAGAATCTGCCGGCGCAAATTCCGCTCGCGCAGCGAGATCAAATAGCCCTGCTCGGTCATGCCGATGGAGTGCAGCGCCTGCTGGAAGGCGAGGGGACTGAAATTGCCGGTCGTGTCCTTGAAGGCGGGATCCTTCATGATGTCCTCAAGAAGGGCCGCGTCGCTGATGCCGAGATGCAGAGCCCGCGCATGGTTGTCGACGGCCGCGCCGCCGATCAGCCGTTCCAGCACCCGGCTGTCGAGCCCGAGCGCGCGCGCCTCTTGCAGGCTGAGGCTCCGGCCGGCTTGCGCGCTCATCGCCCTGAGCACGTCCTGTTGTGCGCGCAAATAATCTTGGGGAGTGATCTCGGTGTCGCCGACACGGATCAGGGTCTGTTTGCCATAGCCCGTGAAAATGTCGGCGATTCCCCAGATGGCAAAGCTGATCACCAGCATGCCGATAAGGATCAAGCCGAACAGCCGTCCAGCCCCTTTGCGCAAAGTGTCGAGTGCCACGCGTCGAACCTTCCATTCGCTATTTGCCAAAGCCGCGCTGGCGTCCGATGCTTGGACATCCTCGCGCGGCGGCGGCATCATAGGTAGCAAGCGCAAGCCCGGCAAGGCAGGGTATTTGGCCAAGGTCTTGGTAAAAGTTCGAAAAGCGCTCCCGACGGGAGCGCGACAGGGAGGGGACGTGGCAGGGAAGAGACCTCTGGTCGCGGGCAATTGGAAGATGAACGGCCTTGGCGCCTCCTTGGCCGAGCTGAAGGCGTTCAAGGACCGCCTGGCGCAAAGTCCGGTGCCCGAAGCCGAAATCATGGTGTGCCCGCCGGCGACCTTGCTGGCCCAGGCGCGCTACGCGCTCACCGGAAGCAAGGTCATGCTCGGAGCCCAGGACTGCCATCCGATGCCCTCCGGTCCCCATACCGGCGACATCTCGGCCGAGATGCTGGCCGACGCGGGCGCCCACGCCGTGATCGTCGGCCATTCGGAGCGGCGCACCGATCACGGCGAGACCGACGCGCTCGTAAACGCCAAGGCCAGAGCCGCCTTTCGGGCCGGCCTGACCGCCATCATCTGCATCGGCGAGACCGAGCAAGAGAGGCGCGACGGCGCGACCCTGGAGATCGTCAGGCGCCAGCTCCAAGGATCGCTGCCGCAAGAGGCGCGCGCTTCCGACACCGTGATCGCCTACGAGCCGGTCTGGGCGATCGGTTCAGGTCTCACGCCGACGCCTGCCGATATCGCGGAAGTGCACGGCTTCATTCGCGGAGAGCTCGGCCGCTTGCTGGGGCACGCGGAAGCGGGGGCCTTACGCATCCTTTATGGCGGCTCGGTCAAACCGGCCAATGCGAGCGAGCTTCTCTTCGTGCCTGACGTGGATGGGGCCCTGGTCGGTGGAGCGAGCCTTAAGGCGAGCGATTTCTATGCAATTCTGTCGGCCTATGCCGGCCGGGGCGCCGGCTGACACCGGCGAAACCATTGCGAGCAGGGTTGGCAAACGGGGTAATCTTCGCCATTCTGACAGGGCTGATTTGCGGCAGGGGGGACGATCTTTCCCGCGGGGCGTCATGATGCCGGTGCTGCGCTTCATTGCCGTGGCGCTTCTCGCCTCGAGCTCAGCGGTGACGCTCGGTGCGCGCGCCATTGCCGAGCCGCTGGAGAAGGAGGCTTGCCTGAATTTGCAGGTTGAGCGCAAGAAGCTGCTCACCCGCGAGATGCAGGCAGCCCTCGATCACGGGCCTGACTGGGTGAAAGACCACCTGGACACCGGGGAGATCGAGAAGGTCAGGCAGTTTCTGGCGATCGAGGAGATGATCGAATTCCGCTGCCGCGGCGGCGGGGTGGCAAAACCCCCGATAACGCCCCCGGGAGGGGCGGTGAGTGCCGACGCGGTTTCGCTGCCCGATCGCAACCCCAACCGCGAGGCCGCGGCGACGGCTGATGCCAAGCCTAGCCAAACGGTAGCGGATTCGGATAAGACAGCGCCTTCCAAGGCGAAGGCTACACGATGAACACTGTTCTCCTCCTTATTCATGTCATGGTCTCCGTGGCGCTTGTGGGCCTCGTGCTGTTGCAGCGTTCCGAAGGGGGCGCGCTCGGCATCGGCGGCGGCGGCGGCGGGTTTATGACCGGGCGCAGCGCCGGCAATGCCCTGACCAAAACCACGGCGGTTCTTGCCGCTTGCTTCTTCGCCACCAGCCTGGCGCTGTCGATCCTGGCAAGCCAGCACGGCCCGGCGCCCTCGATCCTGGCCCCGACCGGCCAAGGCGGAGAAGGGGGGCTAGCGCCCCTTCAGATCCCCGGCGCGCCCGCTCCTGTGGCCCCTCAAGCACCGGCAGCCCCTCAGGCTCCGGCCGCTCCCCAAGCACCGCAGTCGCAATAGCAGCCTCGCTGCCCGCGGCTGGTTAATCAGTCGGCGTGGGTAACGCGCTGTTTGGGGCTACGACTCACGCGCGATTTCGGTGTATGGTCGAGGCCCATGGCGCGGTACGTCTTCATTACCGGCGGCGTGGTTTCCTCACTCGGCAAGGGGCTCGCCTCGGCGGCGCTCGGAGCGCTGTTGCAGGCCCGCGGGTTCAGCGTGCGTTTACGCAAGCTCGACCCCTATCTCAATGTCGACCCGGGAACCATGAGCCCCTATCAGCACGGCGAGGTGTTCGTCACCGACGACGGCGCTGAGACCGACCTCGACCTCGGCCATTACGAGCGCTTCACCGGGCGTCCCGCCTGCCAGGCCGACAACATCACCACCGGGCGCATCTATCAGGAGATCATCGGCAAGGAGCGGCGCGGCGATTATCTCGGCGCGACGGTGCAGGTCATCCCCCACGTCACCGACGCCATCAAGGCCTTCATCACGAGCGGCAACGAGGGCGTCGATTTCGTGCTGTGCGAGATCGGCGGCACCGTGGGCGACATCGAGGGCTTGCCCTTCTTCGAGGCGATCCGTCAGCTCGGCAACGAGCTGCCGCGCGGGTCGACCGCCTTCATCCATCTCACGCTGGTGCCCTACATCCCGAGCGCCGGCGAGCTCAAGACCAAGCCTACCCAGCATTCCGTGAAGGAGCTTCGCTCCATCGGCATCCAGCCCGACGTGCTGCTCTGCCGCACCGACCGGCCTCTGCCGAAGGACGAGCGGCGCAAGATCGCGCTCTTCTGCAATGTGCGCCCCGAAGCCGTGATCCAGGCGCTCGACGTGGCGAGCATCTACGACGTGCCGGTCGCCTATCACGCCGAAGGTCTCGACCGCGAGGTGCTGGCCGCCTTCGGCATCACCAATGTGCCTGAGCCGGACCTCGAGCGCTGGCGGCAGATCTCCGAGACCATCGCCAATCCCGACGGCGAGGTGAACGTGGCCGTGGTCGGCAAGTACACAGGCCTCAGGGACGCCTACAAGTCGCTCAACGAGGCGCTCGTCCATGGCGGCATCGCCAACAAGGTGAAGGTCAACTTGCAATGGATCGAATCGCAAACCTTCGAGAGCGAGGACGCCTCCGCCTATTTGGAGGACGTGCACGGCATCCTCGTGCCGGGCGGCTTCGGCGAGCGCGGCTCCGAAGGCAAGATCCAGGCGGCCAGCTATGCGCGGACGCGCGCGCGTGCCTTATTTCGGCATCTGCTTCGGCATGCAGATGGCGGTGATCGAGGCTGCGCGCGACTCGCCGGCATCGAGGGGGCGAGCTCGACCGAGTTCGGCCCGACCGACGAGCCGGTGATCGGGCTTATGACCGAATGGATGAAGGGCAGACGAGCTGCAGCAGCGCCAGGCGAACGGCAATCTCGGCGGCTCGATGCGGCTCGGCGCCTACGAGGCCGTGCTCGCCAAGGGCAGCAAGGTCGCCGAGATCTACGGCACGACCCGCATCTCCGAGCGCCACCGCCATCGCTACGAGGTGAATATGCGCTACCGCAACAAGCTCGAGGCGGCAGGCTTGCGCTTCTCCGGGCTCTCGCCCGACGGGCTGTTGCCTGAGATCGTCGAGATCCCCGACCACCCGTGGTTCATCGGCGTGCAGTTCCACCCCGAGCTGAAATCGCGGCCCTTCAGCCGCATCCGCTCTTCGCCTCCTTCATCGGCGCCGCGGTCGAGCAGTCGCGCCTGGTGTAGGTGACCGGTCTTTCGTTCATCCATGGCAGGCCGCCTATCGTCACCATGGCATTAGCGCGCTATAAGGCCTCGTGAACCAGCATCAGTCTTTGCGTCCCAAGGCCCGCGTCGAGATCGGCTCCGCTTGCTTCGCGCAAGACGCGCCGCTTGCGCTGATCGCCGGGCCATGCGTGCTGGAAAGCCGGGCGCATGCGCCTCGAAATGGCGCACGCGCTGAAGGAGATCGCCGCGCGGCTCAAGCATCGGCCTCGTCTACAAGAGCTCCTTCGACAAGGCGAACCGCACGAGCGCGGGAAGCGCCCGCGGGCTCGGGCTCGATGAGGCGCTCCCCATCTTCGCCGAGATCAGGGAGAGCGTGGGCCTGCCCGTCATCACCGATGTGCATGAGGCGGAGCAATGCGCCGCCGTGGCCGAGGCGGTGGACGTGCTTCAGATCCCGGCCTTCCTCTGCCGCCAGACCGATCTCCTTGTCGCCGCGGCCCGCACGGGCAAGCCCGTCAACGTCAAGAAGGGGCAGTTCCTGGCGCCGTGGGACATGACGAATGTAGTGGCGAAGCTTTTGAACGCCGGCAACCCGAACGTGCTCGTCACCGAGCGCGGCGTCTCGTTCGGCTACAACACGCTCGTCTCCGACATGCGCGCTCTGCCCATCCTCGCCGAGACCGGGGCGCCGGTGATCTTCGACGCCACCCATTCGGTGCAGCAGCCGGGAGGGCAGGGGACGGCAAGCGGCGGGGAGCGGCGCTTCGTACCGGTGCTCGCCCGCGCCGCGGTGGCCGTCGGCGTGGCCGGCATCTTCATCGAGACCCATCAGGACCCGGACCGCGCGCCTTCCGACGGTCCCACCATGCTGCCGCTCGCGGCGCTCGAGCCGCTGCTCAAAGAGCTGATCGAGATCGATCGCCTGGTGAAGCGCTAGAGTCACTAACCATCATGGCATGAAGGTTGCGGCCGGGGATAAGATCAGCCGCGGCCGCGATAAGGCTGAACGCCCTGATCGGGAATCCACACGCCCTCGGGCGGGTTCCATGCTGCCAGAACACATCGATCGGGATGCCGCCGCGCGGATACCAATAGCCGCCGATCCTGAGCCAGGACGGGTCGACCAGCTCGACGATGCGCTTGCCGATGGCGATGGTCACGTCCTCGTGGAACGCGCCAATATTGCGGAAGCTCGCGAGATAGAGCTTGAGCGACTTCGATTCCACGAGCCAGGCGCGAGGGCAGTAGTCGACGACGAAATGGGCGAAGTCGGGCTGGCCGGTCACCGGGCAGAGACAGGTGAATTCCGGACAGGTGAAGCGCGCGATATAGGCCGTGTCGGGATGCGGATTGGGCACCCGTTCGAGCTCGGCCTCGGCCGGCGATTTGGGGAGAGGGGACTCCGCCCCGAGCTGCCGCAGTCCCGTGATCTTGCGCGCCATCGCCTCTACTCCGCTGCCAGCCGGGGCCGAGGGCCCCGATAGACGCAACCCTCATGGCAGGTATCGCGCGCCACCTCGATCTCGGCGAGCCCGGGCAGCCGGTTATGCAAACGGTCCCACAGCCAGATGGCGATCCGCTCGAGCGTCGGCGTTGCAAGTCCCTCGACCTCGTTGAGGAAGCGATGATCGAGCGCCTCGCGCGCGTCACCGATGGCTTTCTCGAGGTCGTCCAAATGCATGACCAAGCCGGTCTTGTTGTCGGGCTCGCCATCGAGGGTAACGCGCACGCGGAAAGAATGTCCGTGTACCCGCGCATTGGGATGGCCGGGCGGCGCCGACGGAAGGAAATGGGCGGCTTCGAAAAAGAACTCTTTATAGACGCGCATGATGGCTGTTTAGGGGATTTCGCGTTCGGCGGCCAGGGCTTAGGGCTTGAGCGTGCGCCGTCAAGGCAAGCCGAGCAGCTTATGGGTTTGCAGGCTCAAGCGCCATTTGGGATGGGCTTGGCAATAGTCAATGGCCGCGCGGAGATGGCTTGGCGAAGTCTCGCCTTCGTCCATGGGCTGGAGCAGGAAATGGGCAAAATCGAGCGCCTCGACCTCATGCGGATCCAGCGCCTCTTGCGGGTAGACGAGCTTCAGCTCGTCGCCCGAGCGCTGGACGAGCGGTCGCGCCGGCCTTAGGGCTCACGCAGATCCAGTCGATCGCGCGCGGCACGGGCAGCGTGCCGTTGGTCTCGATGGCGATCTCGAAGCCCGCTTCATGAAGCGCGGCGATCAGAGGCTCGTCGACTTGCAGCATCGGCTCGCCGCCGGTCAGCACCACGAAGGGCGGTGTCCCGGAATTGCCGCGCCAGGTTGCGCGGCACGCCCCGGCGAGGTCCTTAGGCTTCGCGAACTTGCCGCCGCCGGGCCCATCGGTGCCGACGAAATCGGTGTCGCAAAAATTGCAGGTCGCGGCCGCGCGGTCCTCTTCGCGCCCCGCCCACAGATTGCAGCCGGCGAAGCGGCAGAACACTGCCGCGCGGCCGGTCTGCGCCCCTTCGCCCTGCAGCGTGTAGTAGATTTCCTTGACGGCATACATGGGCAGAACTTGGCGCTTCACAGCATCAAGAGCAAGAGAGGTGCGTTGGAGCTAGCCGCATACCTCCCCCTCGTGGGGAGGTCCGGCGGCGCTTTTGCGACGCCGGGGTGGGGGCAGTCTCACCCCACCCGGCGCACTCTGATGAGCGCGCCGCCCTCCCCATCAAGGGGAGAGCGGGGAGTTCGTTGCACTGTCACAGCAGACATACCTCTTTCTTGCCGCGACGTTTGTCAGGCGTCCGGGGTTTGTCGTAGGGTGGGCAAAGCGAAGCGTGCCCACCATCATTCGTTCCGCGTGGGCAACGAAAAATCGTTGCCCACCCTACGGCCCCCTCATTGAGGGGATGGCGCGCCGAAAAGCGCAAACCTATGGCATCGCGATCCTTGCGGGATCGCGCGGGCGCCTCTCGGCGCGCCAACGCGGCGATTTGACAGCGGCGGGCCGCGCTTTCGCCCCAAGTGCCCCGCTTTCCCGAACGGACGAAAGTCGACGTTATGGGGATCGCGTTTGGTATAGGCCAAAGGGTCGTCAGCCAGCTCCTGGCAGGGCCTCGTAATGGGCACGGGCGGAGCCCCGACGCCGCCCGGGTGGCTTGCTTGCGAACAAGCCCCGCGGGCGCCACACCCCATCCCGCCTCACGACGCCTCATGATGCGCCCCTCTAGAAGGACGAGGTGGACGCAGGATAATCGAGTTTTGGAGCGCGGGGATTGGGGGAGGATACCTCGCCCAGGACTCGTCATCCCGGCGGAAGCCGGGATCCAGGGGCGGCAGCCTCGGAGCAAGCGGCTCTGGATACCGGCTTGCGCCGGTATGACGGAGTTCAACGCGATGCCGTGCGAAACTGAGATCGCGAGGCCTGCCAAGCGGCGAAGCCTTTGGCGCGGAGCTCGCAGGCCGGGCATGCGCCGCAGCCATAGCCCCAATCGTGGCGCACGCCTCGTTCGCCGCGATAGCAGGTGTGGGTTTCCTCGATGACGAGTTCGACCAAGGCCTCGCCGCCAAGCTCTTCGGCGAGCGCCCAGGTGTCGGCCTTGGTGAGCCACATCAGCGGCGTCTCGATGGTGAAGGGAATTTCGGTGCCGAGCCTGATCGCCTCTTGCAGCGCGCGCAAGGTCGCGTCGCGACAATCGGGATAGCCGGAATAGTCCGTCTCGCACATGCCGCCAACGAGGGTGTGAAGCCCGCGCCGGTAGCCGAGCGCCGCCGCATAGGTGAAGAACACGAGGTTGCGCCCAGGCACGAAGGTCGAGGGAAGGCCTGACGCCAGCATCTCGATCTCGGCGTCAGAGGTCAGCGCCGTATCGCCGATGGCGCCGAAGCTCGCCACGTCGATCACGTGGTCCGGCCCGAGCCTCTCCGTCCAGGCGGAAAAGCGGCGCGCGATCTCGTCTCTGATGCGCTGGCGGCACGCCATCTCGATCCCGTGACGCTGGCCGTAGTCGAAGCCGATCGTCTCGACCCGGTCATAGCGGTCGACCGCCCAAGCGAGACAGACGGTCGAATCCTGCCCGCCGGAAAACAGCACCAGCGTTCCAGGCTCATTTTCGGACTGCATTGCGCCTCTTACCGATCCAACAGGAACTCAACCTACCGCGCCAAATCCCATTTTCCGCCTCATGAATCGACTCGCCTAATAGTTGTCTCATGTATAATCTACTACCATAAGGGGAGGCCGAGCTTCGGGGGGCCGGGCTATGGGGCGAGTGATTGCCGCTTTGGGCGCTGCGGTGTGCATCCTTTTTGGTGGGTGCTCGACCATCGTCAAGGGTACCGAGCAGCAAATATCGGTGAATACGCCCGGCGTTCCCGGCGCCTTGTGTCAGCTCCAATCGCCGGCGATAGGAACGCGTACGGTGCAAACCCCCGCCAACGTGATCCTTCCGAAGAGCAAGCACAACGTCGCCGTGTCATGCACGGCTCAATGCTACAGCCCTGGTATCAGCACGCTCGGCTCTCACACCGAGGTCATGACCGCCGGCAATATCGTGTTCGGCGGGCTAATTGGGCTCGGCGTCGATGCGGCGTCGGGCGCGATGAATACCTACGATCCGAGCGTCGAGGTGGTGATGACCCCGATGCCAGGCTGCGGCGCACCGCCACGCAAGAGGAAGGGCGTGCCCATGGCGAGCACGCCGATCAAGTCGCAAGATCAGCCAGGCTAGGCGCATAGCCACATACGGCTTTCGCTCACGCGGCGCTTCCGCTAAGAGGGCCCGACACGTGTAAGGGGCCCTTCGCATGTCCGCCATCGCCACCATCGTCGGCCGGGAAATTCTGGACAGCCGCGGCAATCCGACCGTCGAGGTCGACGTGGTGCTTGAAGGAGGCCACCATGGCCGCGCCGCTGTCCCATCAGGCGCCTCGACCGGCGCGCATGAGGCGCATGAGCTTCGAGACGGCGGCAAGCGCTATGGCGGCAAGGGCGTGAAGAAGGCGGTCGAGGCGGTCAACGGCGAGATCCGCAAGAGCCTCACCGGCTTCGATGCCAGCGATCAGCGCGGGCTCGATCAAGCGCTTGCGCGATCTCGACGGAACGGAGAACAAGAAGCGGCTCGGCGCCAACGCCATTCTCGGCGTCTCGCTCGCTGCAGCCAAGGCGGCGGCAGCCTCGCAAGGTCTGCCGCTCTACCGCTATGTCGGCGGGGAGGAGGCGACGCTGCTGCCTGTGCCCATGATGAACATCATCAATGGCGGGGTGCATGCCGACAACCCCATCGACTTCCAGGAGTTCATGATCGCCCCGGTCGGCGCGACGAGCATCGCTGAGGCGGTGCGCATGGGAGCGGAGGTTCTTCATGCGCTGAAGCACGCGCTGAAAGGCGCAGGCCACAACACCAATGTCGGCGACGAGGGCGGCTTTGCCCCCAATCTCGCCTCGGCGCGGGAGGCGCTCGACTTCATCATGGCGGCGATCGGAGCTGCAGGCTACCGGCCGGGCGAGGACATCTATCTTGCGCTCGACGTAGCCGCGACGGAGCTTTTTCGGCGAGGACCGCTACTTCCTCAAAGGCGAGAAGCGGAGCCTCACCTCAGACCAACTGACCGCCTACTACGACGAGCTCGTCTCCAACTATCCGATCTACTCCATCGAGGACGGCATGGCCGAGGACGACTGGGAGGGATGGCGCGCGCTGACGCAAACCTTGGGCGACTCGCTGCCAGCTCGTCGGCGACGATCTTTTCGTCACCAATGTGGTGCGGCTGAAGCAAGGCATCGAGCAGGGCATCGCCAACGCCATCCTCGTCAAGGTGAACCAGATCGGCACGCTCACCGAGACGCTCGACGCCGTGCGCATGGCCCAAGAGGCGGGCTATGCCGCGGTGATGTCGCACCGCTCGGGCGAGACCGAGGACGCGACCATCGCCGATCTCGCCGTCGCCACCAATTGCGGGCAGATCAAGACGGGCTCGCTCGCCCGCTCTGACCGCGTGGCGAAATATAACCAGCTCATCCGCATCGAGGAGGAGCTTGGGGCCAAGGCCCGCTATGCCGGCCGTTCGGTGCTGAAGCGCTAGAGCATGAACCGGAAAAGTGGGAACCGGTTTTCCGATAGGATCATGCGTTAGATAAGCCGGTAACGGCGGCTTAACCCGGCGCGGCGATTCTACCCCTCGTCCACTGTCATTGCCCGGCTTGACCGGGCAATCCAGTAACCCAGGCGCACGCCAATGAACTGCGGCCGGTGGCTACTGGATTCCCGCTTTCGCGGGAATGACGACGTGGGAAAGGGTCGGGGATGCGGTTCACGGCTTTCATCTTTCCGCTGCTGGCTTGCGGGGCGGCCGGCTATTTCGGCTATCACCTTGAGATCGGCGACCATGGCTTGAAGGCGCGCGCCGACCTCGAGCGGCGGAAGGAAGTGCTCGAAGGCGAACTGGCGGGGCTCAAAGAGGTGAAGGACCGGCTCGAGCGCGACGTGGCGCTGCTCAGGCCGGAAAGCCTCGATCCCGACATGCTGGACGAGCGCGCCCGCGCGATCCTCAATCTCGCCCATCCCGACGACCTCATCATGCTGAAGCGCCGCCAGCCGGTGCCCGAGGCGAGCACGCTCGCCCAAGCGCTGACGCTCCCGTAGGGTGGGCAACGGCCTCGCCGTTGCCCACGTTTAGTGACGGTGGGCACGGCGCCGAGCGCCTTTGCCCACCCTACGACGCTAAAGCCATTCAGGCGATTTCCGGCTCGTGCTAGCCTTCGGACCGAATCCGAGGACCTAGCAATGTGGAGCAGGACTTGAACTCCCCAAGTCTCTACGCCCCAAGCCGCCAATCTCTGGCTCGACGAGAGCAAGGCGGGAAGCGGCACGCCCTCCCGGCCGGCCGGCCCTCACCGCCGAACAGGAGCTTGCCGCCTATCGCCTGATGCTGCTCATCCGGCGATTCGAGGAGAAGGCGGGGCAGCTTTACGGCATGGGCTATATCGGCGGCTTCTGCCACCTCTATATCGGCCAGGAGGCGGTGGTGGCCGGCATGCAGATGGCGATCCAAGACGGCGATCAGGTCATCACCGCCTATCGCGATCACGGCCATATGCTTGCCGCCGGCATGGACCCCAAGCGCGTGATGGCTGAGCTGACCGGCCGCCGCCACGGCGCTTCCAAAGGCAAGGGCGGCTCGATGCACATGTTCTCGGTGGAGCGGAACTTCTACGGCGGCCACGGCATCGTCGGCGCGCCGGCGCCGCTCGGAACGGGCATCGCCTTCGCCAACAAATATCGCGGGCTAGACCGCGTCTGCCTCACCTTTTTCGGCGAAGGCGCGGCCAATCAGGGACAGGTCTATGAGAGCTTCAACATGGCCTCCTTGTGGAAGCTTCCCGTCATCTACGTCATCGAGAACAACCACTACGCCATGGGGACCGCGGTCGAGCGCGGCAGCGCGCGCGCCGAGGAGCTCTATCACCGCGGCTCGGTGTTCGGCATTCCCGGCGAGCAGGTCGACGGCATGGATGTCGCCGCCGTCAAGGCTGCCGGCGACCGGGCCGTGGCGGGGGCGAGGGCAGGCGAGGGGCCGAAGATCCTCGAAATGCTCACCTATCGCTATCGCGGCCATTCCATGTCCGACCCCGCCAAATACCGCACGCGCGAGGAGGTTCAGGACATCCGCGAGCATCGCGACCCGATCGAGCTCTTGCGCAAGCGCATCCTGGAGGAAGGCAAGGCGAGCGAAGCCGATTTGAAGGAGATCGACCGCGAGGTGCGCGCCAGAGTCAACGAGGCCGCCGAGTTCGCGCAAAGCGATCCCGAGCCCGACCCTTCCGAGCTTTACACCGACGTGACGGCGACCTGAGCCCTTCCTTAAGACTGATGCCAACCGAAATTCTCATGCCGGCGCTCTCTCCCACCATGGAGGAGGGCAAGCTCGCCAAATGGCTGGTGCGCGAGGGCGACCCCGTGCGCGCGGGCGACGTCATCGCCGAGATCGAGACCGACAAGGCGACCATGGAGGTCGAGGCGGCGGATGACGGGCGGCTCGGCAAGATCCTCGTGCCCGAGGGCACCGAGCACGTGAAGGTGAACCGGCCCATCGCCACTCTCCTCGCCGACGGCGAGGATATGACCACCTCATCCTTCGAGACGCGGCCTGCGGCCGCTCCTCGGAGAGGCGAAGGCGTGCCGCAGCCCTGAGGAGGGTCGACAGCCAACGACCCTGACCCCCTCACCCCAGCCCTCTCCCCGAAGGGGAGAGGCGAGCGCGAAGGAACCGTCGCCCGATCTCGGCGAAGTCCCGCCTTTGGTCGAAGAGGCGCCGGCAGGTCCGCAACGCGCGCCCGCCGAGCCGCGCCCCGAGCCCGAGGTTCCGCCCGGGACCGAGATGGTCAGCATGACCGTGCGCGAAGCGCTGCGCGACGCCATGGCCGAGGAGATGCGGCGCGATCCGTCCGTGTTCGTCATGGGCGAGGAGGTCGGCGAGTATCAGGGCGCCTACAAGGTCACCCAAGGGCTGCTCGATGAGTTCGGGCCAACCCGCGTGGTCGACACGCCCATCACCGAATATGGCTTTGCCGGCGTCGGCGTCGGCGCGGCCTTCGCCGGGCTCAAGCCCATCGTCGAGTTCATGACGTGGAACTTCGCCATGCAGGCGATCGACCACATCGTCAACTCGGCCGCCAAGACCCTCTATATGTCGGGCGGCAAGATGCATTGCCCCATCGTGTTCAGAGGCCCTAACGGCGCGGCCGCCCGCGTCGCCGCCCAGCACAGCCAGAATTACGCGGCCTGGTACGCGCACGTGCCGGGGCTGAAGGTGATCGCGCCCTATACCGCCGCCGACGCCAAGGGCCTGTTGAAGGCCGCGATCCGCGATCCCGGCCCCGTCGTGTTCCTCGAGAACGAGATCCTCTACGGCCAGAGCTTCGAGGTGCCCAAGCTCCCCGACTTCGTGCTGCCGATCGGCAAGGCGCGGGTGGCGCGCATCGGCCGCCATGTCACCATCGTCTCCTTCTCGCGGGGCATGGCCTATGCGCTGGACGCGGCGAAGCGTCTTGCCGAGGAGGGCATCGAGGCGGAAGTCATCGACCTCCGCACGCTCCGCCCGCTCGACCTGGAGACGGTGCTCGCCTCGGTGAGAAAGACGAACCGCATCGTCACGGTGGAGGAGGGCTGGTCCGTCTGCTCCATTGGCTCCGAGATTTGCGCGCGCGTCGCTGCCGAAGCTTTCGACTATCTCGACGCGCCGCCGATCACGATCACCGGCGCCGATGTGCCGATGCCTTATGCGGCAAATCTGGAGAGGCTTGCTCTGCCCTCGGTGGAGCAGGTCATCGCCGCCGTGAAGTCGGTCTCTTACCGGACGTGAAGCCCATGGCCGAAGTCCCCATGAACTGGAAGCAAGGCGGGTGCCATTGCGGCGCCGTGCGCTTCGAGGTGCTGGCGCCCGACGAGATCGAGGCCAAGGAATGCAATTGCTCGATCTGCCGCATGACCGGCTATCTGCATCTCATCGTGGAGAAGGAGCGCTTTCGCCTGCTCACGGGCGAAGACAAGATCGCCACCTACCGCTTCAACACCGGCACGGCGCAGCATCATTTTTGCTCCGTATGCGGAATAAAGAGCTTCTACGTGCCGCGCTCCAAGCCCGACGGCTATAGCGTGAATGTGCGCTGCCTCGATGACGGCCAGGTGCGCGTCTCCCGTATCGCCTTGTTCGACGGCCAGCATTGGGAAGAGGCTTTCGCCGCCGCGCGCGGGAACGTCTGAGCCATGCCCACGCAAATCCTCATGCCGCAGCTCTCGCCCACCATGGAGGAGGGCAAGCTCGCCAAATGGCACGTCAAGGAAGGCGACGAGGTCAGAAGCGGCGACGTCCTCGCCGAGATCGAGACCGACAAGGCCACCATGGAAGTCGAGGCGCCCGACGATGGGACGATCGACAAGCTCCTCGTCGCCGAGGGCACCGAGCATGTTCCGGTCAACTACCCCATCGCGCTGCTGCTGACCGAAGACGACAGGGGCCTCATCCTCTCGAGACGCGGCCTGCGGCCGCTCCTCAGGATGAGGAGTTGCGCCCTCACCCTGAGGAGGCGCGAAGCGCCGTCTCGACCCTGAGGAGGCGCAACGCGCCGGGGGAGAGGGGGATGCCAGCCGAGCAGGTGATGAGCAAGATCGCCGAGCAGATCAGGCGAAACGGCAGGGACGATCACGCTAGCCGCGTCTTCGCTTCGCCCTTGGCGCGGCGCTTGGCGCGTGAGTTCGGGCTCGAGCTGACAGCGCTGAACGGCTCAGGCCCGCATGGCCGCATCGTGAAGTCCGATGTGGAGCAAGCCGCGCGCGAAACGATGCGCGTCCCCGAGCCCGTCGAAGCCGAAGTCATGGAGGCCGAGCTTGCGCCCCCCGCGGCAGGAGCTGGTCAAGCGGCGCGAGCCTCGCGAAACCGCACGCCATGTCCGACAGCCAAGTGCTCGCGCTCTACGATCCAGGCTCCTACGAGATCGTGCCGCACGACACCATGCGCCGCTTCATCGCCGAGCGGCTCACCCTCTCCAAGCGGACCATCCCGCATTTCTATCTCGCCATCGACTGCGCGATCGACGCGGCTCTTGCCGCCCGCGCGCGGCTGAACGGGATGGCGCCGCAAGAGGGACCGCGCGCCTTCAAGCTCTCGCTCAACGATTTCATCATCAAGGCGATGGCCATGGCGCTGCAGACGGTGCCCGCCGCCAACGCCACCTGGACGGAGCAAGGTCTGCTCCGCCATCGCGCCTCGGACATCGCCGTGGCCGTGGCGCTCGAAGGCGGCGGCCTGCACACGCCGGTGATCCGCGATGCCGAGATCAAGAGCCTGTCGGAAATCTCCAACGAGATGCGGGACCTGGCCGCCCGCGCCCGCTCTAAGCGCTTGGCGCCGCACGAATATCAGGGCGGCTCGACCACCATCTCCAATCTCGGCATGTACGGCATCGACCGCTTCGATGCGGTGATCAACCCGCCGCAGGCGTCGATCCTGGCGGTGGGCCGCGCCGAGAAGCGCCCGGTGGTCAAGGACGACGCGCTCAAGATCGCCACCATGATGAGCGTCACGCTCTCGGTCGATCACCGCGTCATCGACGGCGCGCTCGGCGCCGAGCTGCTCGCCGCCTTCAAGGCCTATATCGAAGACCCCGTGACCATGCTGGTGTAGGCCGTGTGCCCATGACAAGCCGCGCAGCCACGCCATGACTGACACGCGCTTCGATCTCGCCATCATCGGCGCCGGCCCCGGCGGCTATGTCGCCGCCATCCGCGCGGCGCAGCTCGGCATGAAGACCGCGATCGTCGAGCGCGAGCATCTCGGCGGCATCTGCCTCAACTGGGGCTGCATCCCCACCAAGGCGCTGCTCCGCACCTCCGAGCTCTACCGGGCGATGCGGCACGCGCCCGAGTTCGGGCTCGCCGCCGACAATGTCCGCTTCGATCTCGCGGCGGTGGTCGAGCGGAGCCGCAAAGTGGCCGAGCGGCTTGCCAACGGCGTCGCCTATCTCATGCGGAAGAACAACATCGCCGTGATCGACGGGACGGCGCGGCTGAAAGGCGCTGGCGCGATCGCCGTCATTGGCAAATCGGGCGAGGCGCTTCCCGATATCGAGGCCGGGCACATCATCGTCGCCACCGGCGCGCGGGCGCGGACCTTGCCGGGCCTCGAGCCCGACGGCAGGCTGATCTGGACCTACAAGGAGGCGATGGTCCCGACGAGCTTTCCCCAATCTTTGCTGGTTGTGGGCTCCGGCGCCATCGGCATCGAGTTCGCGAGCTTCTACCGCAGCCTCGGCGCCGAAATGACCGTGGTCGAGATGCTCCCCCGCATCCTTCCCGCCGAGGACGCCGAGATCTCGGACCTCGCGCGCAAGGCCTTCGCCAAGCAGGGCATCGCCATCCATACCGGCACGCGCGTCGAGCGGCTCGTCAAAGGCGCCGACAGCGTGACCGCGACGCTTGCGAATGCCCGACGGCGCCACCAAGGAGATCGCGGCAAATCGCGTCATCCTCGCCATCGGCATCACCGGCAATGTCGAGGGACTCGGGCTCGAAGAGCAGGGGGTCAAGGTCGAGAAGGGGCATATCGTCGTCGACGAATGGTGCCGCACCGCCGCCCCCGGCCTTTACGCCATCGGCGACGTGATCGGGCCGCCTTGGCTCGCGCACAAGGCGAGCCATGAGGGCGTGATGTGTGTCGAGAAGATCGCCGGCGTCGAAGGCGTCCATCCCCTGGACAAGACCGCCATCCCCGGCTGCACCTATAGCGCGCCGCAAGTGGCGAGCGTCGGCCTCACCGAGGCGGAAGCGCGCGCGGCGGGCCATGAGCTGAAGATCGGCCGCTTCCCCTATTCCGCCAACGGCAAGGCCATCGCGCTCGGCGAGACCGAAGGGCTGGTGAAGACCATTTTCGACGCCAAAACCGGCGCGCTGCTCGGCGCCCATCTGATCGGGGCCGAGGCCACCGAGCTTATTCAGGGCTTCGTCATCGCCAAGACGCTGGAAACGACCGAAGCGGAATTAATCGCCGCCATCTTCCCCCATCCCACATTGTCGGAGATGATGGGCGAATCGGTGCTCGACGCCTTCGGCCGCGCGCTTCACATCTAGTCGGGGTGCAGCAACCAGCGCTAGGAGCAGGGGTCCGCTCGATCGGCTAGATGATATCGATCGAATAGCTGCCGGGCTTTCGTTTGAATCTCTGGATCACTTGCGTTGGAAAGGCTTGAGATCATATTCGCCGTACCAGGAAACACGAAATAGCGCGCGGCTGGCAAAGCAAGCGCGACTGTCGCACGGTAGTTCGCTGGCACGGCCGTCAGCCCTCTCAGGCGCATGTTGGTAATGACGGTGGCCTCACCAATTCTGGTCGGATTAGTGTCGCCGACTATGGCGCCAACCCACTTGTCAGAGTTTCGCAGCCTGACGATTGCCAGATCATGCAACCTGATGCCGGTCGCTTGCATCCTGCTATCGAGCGGTAACACGATGGCAGGAATACGCAGCGCATCGACCCAGCGTTCTGGATCGCAAACATCCTTGTTCGGATCTATGGGTTTCGCCACCTGCGAAACGTAATAACCATCCTTCTCACAAGGCTCGCCTCGATTCTTGCCGGGCCACTGTGTATTCGGCTTGAGGGCTATGGCGTAAAAGTCGACATAGTTCGCACCGTCGCGAACCCAGCCGCGCTCACGAATGCGTTTGAACTCCTGGATCAAGTCGACACACTGGCGCGGACCATAGAGACGGTTATTGTTCGGCGTGCGGATGCTCACGCCGTTGCAAATGGTATTCAGCGCTGAATGGGTTTGAATGTGGTGGCCGTCCCAGAAACCGAGGTCGTCGATCTTGTAGGACTGGAGTGCGCCATCGGTATTGACGTCGACATTCGCCTCGAAAGTGATCAATCCATCCGAAGTGCGATGGACACGAACGCTGTTGTTTTCATAGCTTCCAACCAAAGTGCACTGCGCAGCAGCGCCCGTGGCTGATGTCAGCACCAGAGCTAGCGTCAAGATCGCTCTTCGAACCACCCACTGCCCCCGCAAAGTCGCACAAAGGACCAGCAAGCCAGTACCTTAGCAAAATTCGTCCCTAGATTGTACCTAGGTCGGCTCGGCGCCCATCTGATCGGGACCGAGGCCACCGAGCTTATTCAGGGCTTCGTCATCGCCAAAACGCTGGAAACGACCGAAGCGGAATTGATCGCCGCCATCTTCCCCCATCCCACATTGTCGGAGATGATGGGCGAATCGGTGCTCGACGCCTTCGGCCGCGCCATCCATATCTAGCCCTGGCGCACCATAGGGGGGCAGGCCCCGAGAGAAACGGAGCAAGACCATGAGCCTTATCATCTTTCTTGTTGTCGGCCTGATCGCCGGCGCGCTTGCCTCATACATCATGGGGCGCCAGCAGGATCTCCTGGTAAACCTCTTGATCGGCGTTATCGGCGCCGTGGTCGGCGGCCTGCTCGCCGGCCTCGTTGGTATCGGCGCCTATGGCCTGATTGGCGAGATCATCATCGCGACGCTCGGCGCCGTGCTGTGCATCTGGGTCTGGCAGCGCATGCGGTGACGGCGGAACCCGCGTAAGCACACTGGGAGGAGGTCAATATGGACAACGCTCAAACTCTGCTCGGCATGCCGGGGGTCGGTTTCATCGGCATGCTGATCATCGGCATCCTTGCCGGCTATATCGCCGAGAAGGTCACGTCGAGCGATCACGGTCTTCTGACCAATCTCCTGGTCGGCATCGCCGGATCGTTCGTCGGCGGCACGCTCGCCAATGTCTTGAATATCCAGTTCTATGGCTGGCTCGGCAATCTGATCGTGGCGTCGATCGGCGCCGTGCTCGTTTTGTGGATCTGGCGGAGCATCAGAGGCCCCGCCACCTAGCTACGTTTTAGGAGTTGGTGCGATCGTGACGGTGCTTGACAGGTCGGATGTGGTGAAGGCGCGGCCGCGCCATCCCGAGAAGGCGCGGCTGCCCGACACCCAAGTCCTGCCCAAGCCCGCGTGGATTCGCGTGAGGGCGCCGGGCGCGCGAGCCTTCGACGCAACGCGGGAGGTTTTGCGCGCGCACCGCCTCACCACGGTGTGCGAGGAGGCGGCCTGTCCCAATATCGGCGAGTGCTGGGGCAAGCGCCACGCCACCTTTATGATCATGGGCGACACCTGCACTCGGGCCTGCGCCTTCTGCAATGTGCGGACGGGCAGGCCCGGCGCGCTCGATGCCGGCGAGCCCGAGCGCGTGGCGCGAGCCGTCGCCGCGCTCGATCTCGCCCATGTGGTGGTGACCTCGGTCGACCGCGACGATTTGGCGGACGGCGGCGCCGCTCATTTCGCCGCCACCATAAGCGCCATCAGACAGGCGCGGCCCGCGACCAGCATCGAGGTCCTGACCCCCGACTTCCTGCGCAAAGACGGCGCGCTGGAGATCGTGCTTGCCGCCTCGCCCGACGTGTTCAACCACAATGTCGAGACCGTGCCCTCGCTCTACCGGCGCATTCGCCCCGGTGCTGACTATCGCCACTCGCTTCGGCTGCTTGCCCGCGCCAAGGCGCTTCACCCCGGCCTCTTCACCAAGTCGGGCATCATGGTGGGCTTGGGCGAGACGGCAGAGGAGGTGCTTGCCGTGATGGACGATCTCCGCGCCGCCTCGGTCGATTTCCTCACCATCGGCCAGTATCTCCAGCCGACCCGCAAACATGCGGCCATTGACCGCTTTGTCACGCCGGAGGAGTTCCAATCTTATCAGCGCATCGCCGAGGAGAAAGGCTTCCTGCTCGTGGCTTCCAGCCCCTTGACCCGCTCCTCCTACCATGCCGCGCGAGGACTTCGCGCGGCTCAAGGCCGCGCGCCAAGCCTCGCTCGGCGCCTAACCCCACGCGCCGGCTTAACCCTCATGCATGTCTACGAGACCACGCACCCTGTCGCCCATTCGGCGGACGAGATGTTCGCGCTGGTGGCGCGCGTCGAGGACTACCCGAAATTCCTGCCGCTCTGCGAGGAGCTCAAGGTCAAGCGCCGCGAGCAGCGGGACGGCAAGGAGGTGCTGGTCGCCACCATGACGGTCGGCTATGGCATGATCCACGAGAGCTTCACCACCGGCGTGCATCTCGACCCCGTCGCCCGCACCATCCTGGTCGAATATCTCGACGGGCCCTTCACCTTTCTCGAGAACCGCTGGCACTTTCAGCCCGACCGGCGGGGGGGCTTGCGAGATCGATTTCTATATCGCCTATGGCTTCCGCTCGCGCCTGTTCGAGCGGCTGGTGGGAGGGCTATTCGCCAAGGCGGTCGAGAGATACACGAGCGCGTTCGAGGCCCGCGCCGACGTGGTCTATCGGACGGAATGCGCCGGCGCTCGCTTCACAACAATGAGAGAAGCAGCGAAAGCGCGCGCTCGACGCTTCGCCGCCTGATCTCGGCGCGCCCGAGATCGCCGAACAGGACGCACTCGCTCCGCATCGGCTCGTCGCGCCGGCCGGCGGCAAAATAGACGAGTCCCACCGGCTTCTCCGGCGTCCCTCCATCAGGCCCGGCGATGCCGGTGACCGCGACGGCGAGGCTCGCGTGCGAATGGGTGAGCGCGCCGCCCGCCATGGCCCGGGCCACGTCCTCGCTCACGGCGCCGTGGCGCTCGATCAGCCAGAAGGGGACGCCGAGCATCTCGCTCTTGGCGCTGTTGGAATAGGTCACGAAGCCGCGCTCGAACACTTCGGAAGAGCCGGGGATGGCGGTCAGCGTGGCGGCGAGGAGCCCGCCGGTGCAGGATTCCGCGGTCGCCACCGTCTCGCCGCAGGCGCGGGCAGCCGCGAGCAGCGCCGCCGCCTGCGCAAGGAGGTCTGCGTCGATCTCGACCCTCTCCGTCATGGCAGGCTCACTGTCGCCGTGGCCATCGCGGCGATGCCTTCGCCCCTGCCGATGAAACCCAGTCCTTCATTGGTGGTCGCCTTGATGCTCACTTGGGAGATTTCGAGGCCGAGCATCTCGGCGATGCGGGCGCGCATCTGATCGCGATAGGGCCCGATGCGCGGTGCCTCGCAGAGCAGCGTGACGTCGACATGCACGATCGCCCCGCCGCGCTCTCTCAGCAGGGACGCCGCATGCTTGAGGAAGATCTCGGAGGCCGCGCCGCGCCAGCGCGCGTCCGACGGCGGGAAATGGACTCCGATATCGCCCTCGGCGATGGTGCCGAGCAGCGCGTCGGTCAAGGCATGCAACCCGACATCGGCATCGCTGTGGCCGATGAGCTTCTTCGGGTGAGGAATGCTGACGCCGCACAGCATCACCGCGTCGCCGGGACCGAAGGCATGGACGTCATAGCCCGACGCCACCCGGATCGTCGCGGCCGCGCGCGCGCCCTTAGGCTGCAACAGCTCATCGGCGATCTTCAGATCCTCCGCCGTGGTGAGCTTGCGATTGTCTTCCGCGCCTTCGACCAAAGCCACGTCGAGGCCGAACCATTCGGCGACGCCGGCATCGTCGGTGAACTCGCGCGCCGGCTCTTTTGCCGCGGCACGGTGGGCAGCAAGGATCGACTCGAACTTGAACCCTTGCGGCGTCTGCGCCCGACAGAGCTGATCGCGCTCGGCCGTACCGATCACATGCCCTCGCGCCACCCACTTCAAGGTGTCGGTGACGGGCAGGCAGGGCAGGGCGCCTTGATGTGCATCGAGACTCCTGATGACGCGGGTGATCAGTTCGGCATCGACGAAAGGCCTTGCCGCGTCGTGGATCAGGACGGAGGAGGGCGCCTCGCTCGCCAGCGCCTCGAGCCCGGCGCGGACCGAGTCCTGCCGCCTTGCACCGCCCGGCACCGGCTTCCGCAGTCGCCCCGCAAAGGGGTGGCTTGCCGCTCGGTAGAGCGCTGCATCGTCGGGATGGATGACGACGAGAATCTCGTCCACGCTCGGATGCGCGGCGAAAGCGGCGATGGTCCGCGCAATCATCGGCACCCCGCCGACGGGGCAATATTGCTTTGGGCGACCGTCCTCGCCCGCTGCCCGCGCCCCTCGGCCTGCCGCCACGATAAGCGCCGCCACGCTCACAAGGGGGCCCTCCCGGGCTTAAACCTTAGAATCATAAAAATGCTGCACTGCGGCAAAAGGAGTGTTGCCCGCGCCGAAAATCCTTCGTATTGTGCCCAATTAAAGTTCATGGGGTCTTCTTGCATAAAAATTGTGCATCTTCGGTCAGCCAACAACCGATACGGCCGAGCAAAGGATACACCGCTTGAGCGGCTCGACCAAAAAGCCCAACCTGCGGCGCGTTCTGAGGCCCAGCCGATCCAGGCCGAGGCGCTGCTCGGCGCGCTGCCCCATCCGCTTCTCATCATCGGCGAGGGGCTCACTATCGAATATGCCAACACCGCGGCGGAAGATTTCTTCCAGATGAGCGCGGGCGTGCTCTGCCGCCGCTCTCTCACCGACGTGGTCGCCTTCGGCAGTCCGCTCATCGCTCTCGTCGAGCAGGTGCAGCGGAACGGCACCACCGTCAACGAATATGGCGTCGATCTCGGCTCCTTCCGCTTCGAGGCGCCGAAGCTCGTCGATCTCTATGGCGGCCCTGTCGCCGAGATGCCCGGCCGCGTGCTGATCATGCTCCAGCAGCGCAGCATGGCGCAGATGATCGAGCGCCAGCTCACCCATCGCGGCGCCGCCCGCTCCGTGTCCGGCCTCGCCGCCGTGCTCGCTCACGAGATCAAGAACCCGCTCTCCGGCATCAGGGGCGCGGCGCAGCTGCTCGAAAGCGAGCGCACCGACTCGACCGCACCCTGACCCAGCTCATCTGCGCCGAGTCGGACCGCATCTGCAAACTGGTCGACCGCATGGAGATCTTCGGCGACGAGCGCCCTCTGCAGCGCGAGCCGGTCAACATCCATGACGTGCTCGATCACGTGAAGCAGATTGCGCGCACCGGCTTTGCCCGCCAGATCAAGTTCGTCGAGAATTACGATCCCTCGCTGCCCGCCCGTGCCGGGCAGCCGCGACAAGCTGATCCAGGTGTTCCTCAACCTCGTCAAGAACGCCGCCGAGGCGATCGGCGAGGAGAGGGCCGACGGCCAGATCACGCTCACCACCTCCTTCCGCCCCGGCGTGCGCCTCTCGGTGCCGGGCAGCCAGGCCCGCGTCAGCCTGCCGCTCGAGATCGCGGTGGAGGACAACGGCGCCGGCGTGCCGCCCGATCTCATGCCGCATCTGTTCGACCCCTTCGTCACCACCAAGCCGTCAGGCACCGGGCTCGGGCTTGCGCTCGTCGCCAAGATCATCGGCGATCACGGCGGCATCATCGAATGCGACTCGCGGCCGCGCATGACCGTCTTCCGGGCGCTGATGCCCATGGCCGAAAGCGAAACGTCGCAAGGCAGGCAGGCTTAAGACGCATGGCCAAGGGCAATATCCTCATCGCCGACGACGACGCTGCGATCCGCACCGTCCTCAACCAGGCGCTCGCCCGCGCGGGCTACGCGCCGCGCGCCACCGGCAACGCGGCCACGCTGTGGCGCTGGATCAGCCAGGGCGACGGCGACCTCGTCATCACCGACGTGCTGATGCCCGACGAGAACGCCTTCGATCTCATTCCGCGGGTGAAGAAGCTCCGTCCCGACCTGCCGATCATCGTCATGAGCGCGCAGAACACCTTCATGACCGCGATCACCGCGGCGGAGCGGGGGGCTTACGAATATCTGCCCAAGCCCTTCGATCTGAACGAGCTCGTCGCCGTCGTCGGCCGCGCGCTCGCCGAGCCGCGACGCAAAACCCAGCGGCTCTCCGCCGAGACCAATGAAGGCCTGCCGCTGATCGGCCGCTGCCCGGCCATGCAGGACATCTATCGCGTGCTTGCCCGCCTCACCCAGACCGACCTCACGGTGATGATCACCGGCGAGTCGGGCACCGGCAAGGAGCTGGTCGCGCGCGCGCTGCACGAATACGGCAAGCGCCGCAACGGGCCCTTCGTCGCCATCAACATGGCGGCGATCCCCCGCGAGCTGATCGAGTCCGAGCTGTTCGGCCACGAGAAGGGGGCCTTCACCGGCGCCCAGAACCGTCACGTCGGCCGCTTCGAGCAGGCCGAAGGCGGCACGCTCTTTCTCGATGAGATCGGCGACATGCCGATGGAGGCGCAGACGCGGCTTCTGCGGGTGTTGCAAGAGGGCGAATACACCACCGTCGGCGGCCGCACGCCGATCAGGACCAATGTCAGGATCATCGCCGCCACCAATCGCGACCTTCAGCAGCAGATCGACCAGGGCCTGTTCCGCGAGGATTTGTTCTACCGCCTGAACGTCGTGCCGCTCAGATTGCCGCCGTTGCGCGAGCGGCTCGAGGACATTCCCGATCTCGTGCGCCACTTCCTCGGCATCGCCGAGAAGGAGGGGCTGCCGCCGAAGAGCTTCGAGCCCGCGGCCATCGAGCGGCTCAAGCGCTATCACTGGCCGGGCAACGTGCGCGAGCTCGAGAACCTGGTGCGCCGGCTATCGGCGATCTACGCGCAAGACATCGTCGGCGTCGAGTTGGTGGAGAACGAGCTGGCCAGCTGCCGCCCGGGCTCCCTTCCCGGACGCAGCCGAGCCCTCCGGCGACCTGTCGGAGGCGGTCGAGCGCTTTCTCTCCGACTATTTCGTGAGCTTCGGCCAGGAGCTCCCGCCCTCCGGGCTCTACACCAGGGTGCTGCGCAAGGTCGAATCGCCACTGATCACCGCGGCGCTCGCTGCGACCAGGGGTAACCAGATTCGCGCCGCCGATCTTCTGGGCCTCAACCGCAACACACTGCGCAAGAAGATCCGCGATCTGGGCCTCAAAGTGATCCGGACGCCGGGAACCTGATCGGATTTCGTGACTAGGTAATAGGCTGATATTGCTTCATTATTCGTTACATACGGGGTCCGGCGAGGGATCGGTCCCAAGCGCGTTTACCAACCGATTGTCGCCAAAGCGCCACATTGTGATTTTATTGCATCATTCCTCAGGCTGACACTCCCAAATCAAAGGACGCCAAGGTCCTAAGGGAGAGCAGGGGAATGCGGTTGCGTGGCGTCTTCCAATCCTTGCAATCGGCGGCCGAGCGCATCTGTGCTCGGACGCCCGCACGAAGCCATGACCAAAGCTCCTCGGGCGAGACAAAGATCCGCCGGCCGCCATCTGCCTGATGCGGCGACCGGCCGCGCCGCCGCCGCCTGCCTTTCACGCTCGGCCTGATCACCGTGGTGCTCTCGCTGTGCTCGGGCCTCGCCACCTACCTCATCCTGACCGGCCTCACCCCCATCGTGCCCACGCACCTCGTGGTGGTGGGCGTGCTCCTCATCAACCTCGTGCTCGTCCTGGCGATGATCATCATCATCGCCTGGCAGGTGACCGGACTTTGGCTTGCCCGCCAGAGACAGGTGGCCGGGGCCCAGCTCCATGTCCGCATCGTCAGCCTGTTCAGCGTGATCGCGGTCGTGCCGGCGATCGTGCTCGCCATCTTTGCCAGCATCTCGCTCGACCGCGGCCTCGATCATTGGTTCTCGGTCCGCACCAAGTCGATCATCCAGAACTCGATCGACGTGGCGACCGCCTACCTCCAGGAGCATGGCCAGGTGATCCGCGCCGACACCGTCGCCATGGCCAAGGACATCGACGAGGCGGTCGAGCTGGTGAAGTCGCAGCCGCAAGGCTTCGGCAATTTCCTCACCGCGCAGGCCTCCATCAGGGCGCTTCCCATGGCCTATCTCATCGACGGGGGAGGCAAGATCCTCGCCACCGCTGCCTCGGTTCCCGAATTTCCCTACCGGGCCCCCCCGCAAGAGGCCATGGAGCTTGCCAAGAAAGGCCAGGTGATCGTGATCGCGCCGGGCCAGACCAGCATGGTCGGCGCCATCAAGAGCCTACAAAACTTCAACGACACCTACCTCTATGTCATCCGCCCGGTGAATGCGCGCGTGCTGCAGCAGCTCCGCGCCACCCGCGCCAACGTCGCCGAGTATCAGCTGCTCGAGCAGCGGCGCGCCGGCGTCCAGGTGGCGTTCGGGCTCATGTATGTGGCGATCGCGCTCACGCTTGCTGCTCTCCGCCATCTGGATCGGCATGTGGTTCGCCACTCGCCTGGTGGCGCCGATCCGCCAGCTCATGGGCGCGGCGCAGCAGATTTCGGAAGGCAATCTTGCCGTGAATGTCGATGTCGATCCCGCCGATGGAGACCTCGCGGTGCTCGGCTCGACCTTCAACACCATGACCTCCGAGCTCAGGAGTCAGCGCGACGAGCTGGTCGGCGCCAATTTGAAGCTCGACGACCGCCGCCGCTTCATGGAGGCGGTGTTGTCGGGGGTGACCGCAGGCGTTGTCGGCGTCGACGCCGACGGGATCGTCACGCTGGTCAACCGCTCGGCGGAAACGCTGCTCGAGCTGAAAGAGGCCGACCTCTCAGGCAAGCCGCTCGCCAAGGCGGTCCCTGAGTTCGGCCCGATCCTGAAACGAGCGCAGAAGCAGGGGAGGCGCCTCGTCACCGATCAGATTGCTCTGAGGCGCCAGGGCTCGGAACGCAATTTCGCCGTGCGTGTCACGAGCGAAGGGCAGGACCAGGAGGCGCAAGGCTTCGTGGTGACCTTCGACGACATGACCGAGCTCGTCAGTGCGCAGCGGAGCACCGCCTGGGCTGACATCGCCCGCCGCATCGCCCATGAGATCAAGAATCCGCTGACCCCGATCCAGCTCTCCGCCGAGCGCATCCGCCGCAAATACGGCGATTCCATCACCAAGGACCGCGAGGTATTCGACCAATGCACCGACACCATCATCCGCCAGGTGTCGGATATCGGCCGCATGGTCGACGAGTTCTCCGCCTTTGCCCGCATGCCGAAGCCGATGATGGAGCGCCACGACGTGCGCGAGATCGTGCGCGAGGCCGTGTTCCTGTTCCAGGTGAGCCGCCCTGAGATCGCCTTCGAGCTCGATCTTCCCGACAAGCCCGTGGTGGCGCTATCGGACCGGCGCCTGCTCGCCCAAGCCATCACCAATCTCGTCAAGAACGCGAGCGAGGCGATCGATTCGGCGGTCGAGGCCGACCCGGCCCGCGCCGGCAAGGGGCGCGTCGTGGTCAAGGTCCGCACCAAGGGGGACCGCGTTCAGATCACGGTCATCGACAATGGCTGCGGCCTGCCGAAGGAGAACCGCGAGCGTCTGGTCGAGCCCTACATGACCACCCGCACCAAGGGCACGGGGCTGGGCTTGGCCATCGTGCAGCGGATCACCGAGCAGCATGGCGGGACGCTCACTCTCGCCGATGCGCCGAAACGCAACGGGAGGATCGAAGGGGCCTCGGTGCGCATCGACTTGCCGATGGGAGATTGGGAGGAGGCGAGCGCGGCGGATGCTGTGCCCGAGCCGGGCACCCCCGTCCCTCCGGGCCCAGCCGAGCGCGCCGAGGAGGAGGAGGAGGAGGAAGTGACCCATGGCGTCTGACATTCTGGTCGTCGACGACGAGACCGACATCAGGGAACTGATCTCAGGCATTCTCGAGGACGAAGGTCATTCGACGCGGCTCGCCAAGGACAGTGACGAGACGCTGCAAACGATCGAGGAGCGGCGCCCGTCGCTCGTGATCCTCGACATTTGGCTGCAAGGCTCGAAGCTCGACGGGCTTGAGCTGCTCGACCGCATCAAGAAGGCCCACCCCGATCTTCCCGTCATCATCATCAGCGGCCACGGCAATATCGAGACCGCCGTGGCGGCCATCAAGCGCGGCGCTTACGACTATATCGAGAAGCCGTTCAAAGCCGACCGGCTCGTGCTCCTCACGGCGCGGGCGCTCGAAGCTTCGCGGCTGAAGCGAGAGAATCGCGAGCTGCGCGAGCGCAGCTATTACTCGTTCGAAATGATCGGCCGCTCGGCCGCTATCAATCAGCTTCGCCAGGCCATCGACAAGGTGGCCCCGACCAATAGCCGTGTGCTGATCACCGGGCCCTCCGGCTGCGGCAAGGAGCTGGCGGCGCGTGTGATGCACGCCAAATCGACGCGGGCCGAGGGTCCGTTCGTAGTGCTCAATGCCGCCGCCATGGTGCCGGACCGCATGGAGCTTGAGCTGTTCGGCACCGAGGAGGGGGCGGGCTCAGGAGCCCGCAAGGTCGGCGCCCTTGAGGAGGCTCACAACGGCACCCTCTATATCGACGAGATGGCCGACATGCCGCTCGAGACACAAGCCAAGATCTTGCGCGTGCTGGTCGAGCAGCGGTTCCAGAGGCTCGGCGGCGGCCCCAAGGTGCATGTCGATGTGCGTGTGGTCTCCTCCACCAGCCACGACCTCCAGAAGGAGATGTCGTCCGGCCGCTTGCGCGAGGATCTCTATCATCGCCTCAACGTGGTGCCGATCAAAGTGCCGGGGCTTTCCGAGCGGCGCGAGGACGTGCCCGAGCTCGTGCGCTATTTCGTGCAAACCATCTCGGTCGCCTCGGGCCTTCCGCCCCGCCGCATCGGCGAGGACGCCATGGCGGTGCTGCAATCTCACGACTGGCCCGGCAATGTGCGCCAGCTGCGCAACAATATCGAGCGGCTGATGATTCTCGTAGGCGGCGATCCCGACTCGCATCATCACCGCCGACATGCTTCCCGATGAGATCATCTCCCCGGTCCCTTTGTCGCCGAACGGGGCAGGGGGTGAGCATCTGATGTCGCTCCCCTTGCGGGACGCCCGCGAGATCTTCGAGCGGGAATATCTGCTCGCCCAGGTCAACCGGTTCGGCGGCAACATCTCGCGCACGGCCGAGTTTGTCGGCATGGAACGGTCGGCATTGCACCGCAAACTGCGCGCGCTCGGGGTCAATTCGAATGAACGGAGTCCCGCCCTGCGCTAGCATGGCTTGGCTTTTCGAGCCTCTTGGGGGGCGGGCCCGAGGAAACTCTTTCGCATCAGGCCCCTTGCGGGACGGCCTTTTAATCGCGTCTAATACGCCCCTCAGGCCGGGCAGGGCGAAAGACCGGCGCCATCAACAGCGTAAGCGTGACCAAAGGGACGGGGAAGCCCATGGCGACAGAACGCGCGCAAAGCCTTCAAGACACGTTTCTCAATCACGTTCGCAAGCAAAAGACGCCGCTGACCATATTTCTCGTCAACGGCGTGAAGCTGCAGGGCGTCGTGACCTGGTTCGACAATTTCTGCGTCCTCCTGCGCCGGGATGGGCATTCGCAGCTCGTCTACAAGCACGCGATTTCGACCATCATGCCGGGTCAACCCATCCAGCTCGCAGAGATCACCGACGCGGAAGGTTCCGCTGAGTAATTGCGTCCGACCGACCCGAAAGAGCTGAAGCGCAAGAAGGAGCGGGCGGGGCGCGGGGAAAGGCCCGCGCGCCGAGAGGGGCGCGTCAAGGTCGTGGTGCTCTTGCCCGTGCTCGACAAGAAACGCGGGAAGGGCGCCCGTGCCGCGCCGGGTCGCGAGCCTTCCGAGCGGTCGCCGCAGGCGCGCCTCGAAGAGGCGGTAGGCCTCGCGGCCGCGATCGATCTCGAAATCATGGCCAGCGGACTTGTGCCGGTCCCAACCCCGCGGCCGGCGACGCTGTTCGGCTCAGGCAAGGTCGAGGAGCTGAAAGGGTTGGTGCGCGCCGAGGACGCCGGCCTCGTCATCGTCGACCACCCGCTGACCCCCGTGCAGCAGCGCAATCTCGAGACGGCGTGGGAGGTCAAGGTCCTCGACCGCACCGGGCTCATCCTCGAGATCTTCGGCGAGCGCGCGCGGACGCGGGAAGGGCGCCTGCAAGTCGAGCTCGCCCATCTCGTCTATCAGAAAAGCCGGCTGGTCAGGTCCTGGACGCACCTTGAGCGGCAGCGCGGCGGCTTCGGCTTTCTCGGCGGCCCCGGCGAGACCCAGATCGAGGCCGACCGCCGCATCATCGGCGAGCGCATCGACGTCATCCGCAAGGAGCTGGAGCAGGTCCGCCGCACGCGCGGCCTGCACCGGAAATCGCGCCAGCGCGTGCCTTATCCTTCGGTGGCACTGGTGGGCTATACCAATGCCGGCAAGTCGACGCTGTTCAATGCGCTGACCGGCGCCTCGGTGCTCGCCGAGGACACGCTGTTCGCCACGCTCGATCCGACCATCAGGGCTTTGCCGCTGCCCGGCGGCTCGAAGGCGGTCCTGTCGGACACCGTGGGCTTCATCTCGGACCTTCCGACCACGCTTGATCGCCGCCTTCCGCGCCACGCTGGAAGAGGTGCTCCAGGCGGACCTGATCCTGCATGTGCGCGACATCGCCGACGAAGCGAGCGGAAGCCAGCGCGCCGACGTCAACGCCGTGCTCGCCGAGCTTGGCATCGACGCCGAAGGCGAGCCCGGCCGCCTGCTCGAAGTCTGGAACAAAGCCGATCTCCTCGATGACGCCGCCTTGCGGCGCGCGCAGAACGAGGCGCGCCGCGCGCGGCGCAGTGCTCGTCTCGGCGGTGTCGGGCTTCGGGCTCGCCGCTTTGCGCGGCGAGATCGAGCGGAGGCTCAATCTGAGGCGCGAGACGATCGAGATCGCGCTCAAGCCCGAGGAGGGCTCGCTGTCGAATTGGATCTACGAGAATTGCGAGGTGGTGGGGCGCTCGGTCGTAGGCGAGGGGATCACCTCCTTGCGCATCCGCGTGGCGCCGGAGAAGCGGGAGCGGCTCGCCCGCCTCGCCGGCCCTGCAGCGCCTGCGGCTTGCCGCGGAATAATCGACGGCGACAGTCTAATCTCAGAACCCTGCCGGTCCACTTGCGAAATGACCCACTGAGTGGTACATTATCTCTCATTTGGAGCGGCAAACCATGCTGATGACGAAGCGCAAGCCTGCGACCGTCGGCGAAGTCCTAATGCAGGAGTTCATGCAGCCGATGGGCCTGACCCAGGGTGCCCTGGCCAAGGCCATGGGGGTGCAACGCAAGCATGTCAACGAGCTGTGCAACGACCGCCGGAACGTGACCGCGCCGACCGCGCTCATCCTGGCGCGCGTCTTCGGCAACAGTCCCGAGTTCTGGCTAAACGTGCAGCGGCGCACCGACCTTTGGGAGGCGATGAACTCGCCCCGCGAACGCGAGCGGATCAAACGCGCCCGACCGATCCGAGCCGCGGCGTGAGCAGAGGGCTCCCTAGGATTTCGTCTCGGCAGCCTTCGCCTCGTCCCACAGCTCGTCCATCTCCTCGAGCGTCGCATCCTCGGGCTTGCGGCCTTCCTTGGCGAGCGCGTCCTCGATGCTTTTGAAGCGCCGCACGAACTTGGCGTTGGCGCCGCGCAACGCCGCTTCCGGATCGACCTTGAGATGCCGCGCGATATTCGCCATGACGAAGAGGAGATCGCCGAACTCCTCGGCGACACGCTTCGCGTGACTGTCCCTTGCTTCGCCATCGCTCTTCGGCGATCGCCGTCTTCAGCTCGGCGATCTCCTCTTCTGCCTTGGCGAGAACCGGCGCGAGGCTCGGCCAGTCGAAGCCGACCTCGGCGGCGCGCTTCTGAAGTTTGACGGCGCGCGTCAGAGCAGGGAGCGCAAGCGGCACGTCATCGAGCCTTGAGCCCTCGGCCGCCGCGCCGCGCTCGGCCTTCTCCTCGTTCTTGATGCGCTGCCACATGTCTCCCGTCAGAAACTCATCCCGACTCGCATCGGCGAACACGTGCGGGTGCCGGCGGATCATCTTGCGCGTGATCGCGTCGACCACATCGGCAAAATCGAAGCGCTCCTCCTCGGACGCCATCTGCGCGTGATAGACCACCTGCAGCAGAAGATCGCCGAGCTCCTCCTTGAGCGCGTCGAGATCATCGCGCGCGATCGCATCGGCGACCTCGTAAGCCTCCTCGATGGTGTAGGGGGCGATGGTGGCGAAGCTCTGCTCGACGTCCCAGGGACAGCCCGTCTCCTTGTCGCGCAGGCGCGCCATCACCGAGAGCAAATCGTCGACCGTGTAGCGCCTGGCCGTCTCGTCAGGCATCGCGCGCGGCAGAATGCCGGCCCATCGCCGCGCGCAGGGCCGGATAGAATTGATGCGTATTGTCAAAGGGATAGCGGGACCAAGCCATTTTCTGCCTCATATCCCCGATTCGCATAAGGTATATTATGGAAAATTTATCTGACCCGCGTTCCGCACCGGCGATGCGCGCCTAACGGCGCTCGTAATGGTCGGCGATCAGCCGGTCGAGCAGTCTCACGCCGAACCCCGATCCCCAGCTCCGATTGATCTCGCTGTCGACCGACGACATGGCGGTGCCGGCGATGTCGAGATGCGCCCAGGGAGTCTCCTCCTTGATGAAGCGCTGGAGGAACTGCGCGGCGGAGATCGACCCGCCCCACTTCCCTCCCGTGTTCTTCATGTCGGCGATCTTCGAGTTGATCATCTTGTCGTATTTCGGCCCGAGCGGCAGCCGCCACAGTTTCTCTCCCGTGACGCTGCCCGCCGCGATCAGTTGGTTCGCGAGCTCATCGTTGTTGCTGAACAGACCCGCATGCTCCTTCCCAAGCGCCACCATGACGGCCCCCGTCAAGGTCGCAAGGTTGATCACCGCCTTCGGCTTGAAGCGGCTTTGCGCGTACCACAGACAATCGGCGAGAACCATGCGGCCCTCGGCGTCGGTGTTGAGCACCTCGATGGTCTGTCCCGACATCGCGGTCACGACGTCGCCGGGACGCTGTGCGCTCCCGCTCGGCATATTCTCGACCAGACCGATGATGCCGACCGCGTTCACCTTCGCCTTGCGCGCGGCGAGCTCGTGCATGAGGCCGACGACGCAAGCCGCTCCCGCCATGTCGCCTTTCATCTCCTCCATGCCGGCCGCCGGCTTCAACGAAATGCCGCCGGTATCGAAGGTGACGCCCTTGCCGACAATGACGATGGGCTCGCCGCCTCGCGTGCCAGCGCCTTTCCATTGCATGACCGCCACGTGACTTGGCCGCGCGCTGCCCTGCCCCACGGCGAGCAACGCGTTCATGCCGAGCTTCTGCAAGGCCTTCGGTCCGAGCACCTCCACCTGCACGCCGAGCTTGCTGAGCTCCTTTGGCACGCGCGGCGAACTCGGCCGGCCCGAGCACGTTGGCGGGCTCGTTGACCAGATCGCGGGCAAGCGTGACGCCCTCGGCCATGGCACGCGCCGGCGCAAACGCCTGACCCGCAGCTTTAGGATCGGCGCAATGAATGACGATCTTCTTCAGCGTCCTGTCGTTGGCTTCGGCGGCGGCATCGTTTTTCTTGCGCGTCTTGGTCTTGTACTTTTTGAACTTGTAGCCGCGGAGCAGCGCCCCAAGGGCGAAGCTCGCAATATCGGCGGGCGCCACAGTCACCCCCGGCCGTTTCCAGGAAGATGTGCGCGGCCGGCGCCTCCTTGCCGCTGAGCATGCCCCTCACCGCGCCGCCGAGATTGAGCCAGTCCTCCGGGCTGTAGGCGCTTGCCTTGTCCAGGCCCACGAGCACGAGCCGCGCGAATTTGAGCCCCTGCGGCGCGAGGAGATCGACCGTCTGCTCCTTCTTGCCCTTGAACCCAGTGATCTCGGCCGCTCTCGACAGCAAACCCTTCGACTTCTTGTCGAGGTCTTGGGCCGTTGGCGTAAGCTTCGGCCCCTCTTCGGCGAAAACCACGACCACGCCGTCGGCCGGTGCGGTCTTGCTGGCAAAGGACAAGGCGGTCTGATCGCTCACAACGAACTCCATCGCTGCCTCTGCCGTAGGGCTTCGGGCAATCAATCGGGACAGCGCGCCCGGCGCGAGCCGAAAGCGCTGACTGGTGCAGTCTTGCAACAGCGGCAGGAAATAACAGCGGACCTAGGTAAATCCTGTCTTGGGGGAAAGCAAGCCATTCCAAAAACGCCGAAATTCCGCCATCTTAGCCTGATGGGAATCATCTTTGCCACCAGGGGGTTGGCGACGCTTCAGGCGAGCATCGCCAAGGGGGCCATTCGGGGGATTTGCACAACGGCCATGATGCTCTTCGGCCGATACATGTTTCGGCAGGTGACGAATGCATTCCTCGTCATCCTGCTGACGCTGACGATCGTCGTCTGGCTGGCTACAGCCTTGAAAGAATTGAACCTGATCACCTCGCAGGGTCAGGGAATCGTGCTGTTCTTTCAGATGACTATGCTCAGCCTGCCGAGCCTGATGGCGCTCATCGCCCCCAATGCCATGCTGATGGCCGCGCTCTACACGCTCGACCGAATGAACGGCGACAGCGAGCTGATCGTGATGACGGCTTCGGGAGCGCCGGTCTGGCGTATCGGCGCCCCTCTTCTCGCGCTCGCCTCCCTCGTCTCGATCGCCATTCTTCTCGCCAACCTCTTCCTGACGCCCGCAAGCATGCGGGCTCTGCGCAGCTTCGTCACCCAGGTAAGGGCCGACCTGATCTCGCAAGTCATTCAACCAGGCCGCTTTTCCAGCCCAGAAGCCGGGCTCACCTTCCACATCCGCGACCGCAGCTTGAACGGCGATCTGCTCGGCCTCCTCGTCCACGACGAGCGCGACAACAAGCAGGTGATGAGCTACCTCGCCGAGCGCGGCCGCATCATCACCAACGACGAGGGCTCCTATCTCGTGATGTTCGAGGGCTACGTGCATCGCTACGATGGCCAGGAAGCAGACAAAAACGTACAGATCGTAGCATTCGATCAGAACATGCTCGATATTTCTGAGTTCAGTCCCAAGGATAACATCGGAAAAGACCTTCGGCCTCGCGAGAAATACATCAGCGACCTCATCAGCCCCGACATGAACGACAAGGCGACCAAACGCAATTACGGTCAGATCCGATCGGAACTGCATGATCGCCTCGCCACGCCGCTTTATCCCCTTGTCTTCGCCTTTGTCGCCATTGCCCTCCTTGGCCACGCCCGCACCACGCGGGAGAGCCGTTGGGCCCAGATTCTCTTGGCCTTCGGCATCGCCTTAGGCTTGCGGGTTGCAGGGCTCATGGCCGGCAACCTGGTGGCGCTCAATGCGTGGGCTGTGGCGCTTGTGTATGCTGTTCCGCTGGGGGCGATTCTCGTTGCGGCCTGGGCGGCGCACGTTAAAATGGCCCCTGAACTGCGGTCCAGACTGAGCTTCGAGCTCAAGTTCCAGCCAAAAAAGATAATGTTTTGGGCCGGTAGAGGGATGCAAGCGACGTGAGAGCGCAGATGCCAGGCATCAGTGCAGTGGGGACGCTTGCGCGCTATTTCTCGCTGCGTTTCTTGCTCGCCATGCTGGCGATGTTCCTGCTCTGTTGCGTCCTCATCTTCTTCGTCGATTTCATCGAGATGCTCCGCCGCGCCGGCAACTACTCGGGAGACGTTCCGGGCCTCCTCCTTGCCTGGATGACGCTGCTGCGTCTGCCGTCCTTCTCCGAGCTCGTCCTCCCCTTCGCCGTGCTGATCGGGACCATCGGCATCTTCCTGATGCTGAGCCGCTCCTCCGAGCTCGTCGTGCTGCGCGCTGCCGGCATTTCGGTGTGGCAATTCACTCTCCCTGCGATGATTGTCGCCTTCCTGCTCGGGGTCGGCTTTGTGCTGCTCTACAATCCGATTGCGGCGGTCGCCCGCGGCGAGGCCGAGCGGCTTTATGCCAACGCGTTCGGGCGCGGCGAATCCTGCTCAAGACCAAGGGCGCAGGCGCCTGGCTGCGTGAGGACGGCACCGACGGTCCATCCGTCATCCATGCCGCCGAGGTGCTCAATCAGGGGCTCGAGCTTAACGGCGTCACGGTGTTTCAATACGACCGCGATCATGGCTTGACCGAGCGGATCGAGGCCAAGAGGGCCGTGCTCAAGGACGGCCGCTGGGAACTCGACGACGCCTGGGTGAGCGCCGTGGGCCAAGAGCCCGCGCTCTACAAGCGCTATCTGCTCAGCACCTATCTCACGCCGACCCAGGTCCGCGACAGCCTCGGCACGGTGTTCTCGATCTCGTTCTGGGATCTGCCGAACTTCATCCAGATCGCCGAGAAGGCGGGCCTTCCCGCCACCCAATACCGCGTGCAGTACCAGCTTCTCTTGTCGCGGCCGTTCCTGCTCGTGACCATGGTGCTCATCGCCGCCACCTGTTCGCTCAGGGGATTCCGCTTCGGCAACGTGCAGATCAACGCCGTGTTCGGGCTCGCGGCGGGCTTTATCTTCTTCGTGTTTTCCGAGATGTCGCGCAACTTCGCCATGGCCGGACTGACCTCCGCGGTCGCGGCGGCCTGGGTGCCGGTGATCATCGCGGCTTCGCTCGCGCTCACCGTGCTCTTGTACAAAGAGGACGGATGATGGCGGGCGCGCGCACAAGACTGATCGGGATGCGCCGGGCTCCGCCCGGCCTTGCTGCGTCTAAAGGCAGGGCGCTTGGACGCCTGCGCGTGCCCCTTTTCGCCTGCGTTCTCGCCGCTTTTGCGGTCGCCCTCGCCCCTTGGCAACCGGCCTTCGGGCAGGCGCAGACCAGCGCTCGAGCAGATCATCCAGCCGCCGAAAGTCGACTCGTCGGAGCCGATGCTGCTGCAAGCCGACGAGATGATCTACGACAACGAGAACTCCAAGATCACCGCCAAGGGCAACGTCGAGCTCTACTACGGCAACTACACGCTTCTCGCCGACCGGGTCGTCTACGATCGCGGCTCGAACACGCTCGCGGCCGAGGGCAATGTCCGCATCAAGGATCCTGACGGCGCGGTGATCACCGCCGACCACATCACCCTCACCGACGATTTCCGCGACGGCTTCATCGACGCGCTTAAGCTCGTCACCAAGGACGACACGCGCATCGTCGCGTCCTCGGCGTCGCGCCAGGCCGGCAACGTCACCGTGTTCGAGAACGGATGGTTCACGCCTTGCAAAGTCTGCGAGGAGAACCCGAGCAAGCCGCCCACCTGGCGCATTCGCGCCGGCAAGATCACCCACAAGCGCGACCAGGCCACCATCACCTACAAGAATGCGTTCTTCGACTTCTTGGGCGTGCCGCTGGTTTGGGTGCCCTATTTCCAGATGGCCGACCCGACCGTGAAGCGGAAGTCCGGCTTCCTCATGCCGAGCTACAGCCATTCCAACCAGCTCGGCACCACGGTCCAGGTCCCCTACTATTTCGCGCTCTCGGATCATTACGACTTCACCTTCGCGCCGATGTTCACGGAGAAGGCGGGGACTCTGCTCCTGGGCGATTGGCGGCAGCGCTTGGCGAGCGGCGGCTATCGCGTCCAGCTCGCCGGCGTGTGGGACGAGGGCACCTTCGAAAGTCCCACCGACGGCGATTTCCGCGGCAGCATCAAGACCGAGGGCAAGTTCGCGCTCGATCCTTACTACAGCTGGGGCTGGGACATTCTCGCCGAGACCGACGAAACCTTCCGGCGCTTCTACAACCTCGACAGCCGGCTCAAGACCGACCGCATCTCGCAGATCTATCTCGAGGGCCTGCACGACCGTAACTATTTCTCCACGAGGTTCTACAACACCCAGAGCCTGCTGTTCACCGACGAGCCGTTTTCCGATGCCACGGTCTTCCCGATCATCGACTACGACTACATCGTCAACAAGCCGATCATCGGCGGCGAGCTCAGCTTCAACTCCAACGCGATGGTGTTCTCACAATCAGGAGGGCGATGGATTCCAATCGCCTGATCGTGGAAGCCAATTGGCGGCGCCAGATGATCGACGGCATCGGTCAGGTCTACACGCCCTTTGCGCAGCTTGCGCGGCGACGTTTACGGGGTCGACGGGTTCGATAATGGGCTGAATGGCTCGGAGGAATTCGCCACCGAAGTGAAGGGGGACAATGGCGCCATTCTGCGCGGCAATGCCATCGCCGGCATCGAATATCGCTATCCCTTCATCGCCAGCACCGGCAGCATCACCCACGTGGTCGAGCCTATCGGCCAGATCATCGCCAGGCCTGAACTCGGTGGGCGATCAGCAAGAGATCCCGAACGAGGACGCTCTGAGCCTCGTGTTTGACGACACGCTTCTATTCGATATCGACAAGTTCTCCGGCTACGACCGCATCGAGACCGGCACGCGCGCGAATGTGGGCGTGCGCTACACGGCCCAGCTCGCTTCCGGCGCCTATGGCCGCGCCGTGTTCGGCGAAAGCTATCAACTCGCCGGCGAGAACGAGTTCGATACCGCGTTCTACAGGTCGAGCGGCCTCGCCACCGACGCGTCCGACTATGTGGGCGGCCTCTACATCCAAGCCACCACGAATCTCGGCTTCTCGGCGCAATCGCGCTTCGATCAGGAAACCTTCGACATCAGGCGCACCGATCTCGGCTCATGGGCGCGATACGGGCCGGCGCAAGTCAAAGTGAACTATGCCGACGTCACCGGCGAGCCCGGGCTCGCGGAGGGCGAGGCACGGGAGGAAATCGTGACGGCTGGCGTTTTGGCGATCACCCAGGATTGGTCGCTGCTCGGCAACCTCCGCTACGACATCGCGACCGAGCAGACCATCACTGACGGCTTGGGCCTGCGCTATCAGGACGACTGTTTCATGCTCGACGTGACCTATCAGCGCTCCTTCATCCGCGACCAAGACATCGAGCCGGACGAGCGCTTCCTCGTGAACTTCAACCTGAAATATCTCGGCACCTACTCCTTATCGACGGAGGCCAACGGTGTGTTCGGCGCCAGCGGGTCCGACACCAACGACTAGGGCGGCGAAGGTCCATGCCTGATTACGGCCAGCGCTTGAAGGACGTCGCATCGGTGAGGACCGTTGCCGGCACTGCCTTGCGTTGCTGGGGCGGCCTGGTCGGAGCGCTCCTGCTCGCGGTCTCTCTGATCGGCGGCGCGCGCTCCCGGAGCGGCGCAGGAGGTCTCGATCAAGGTTCTCGTCAACGACAACCCGATCTCCGATTATGACATCGACCAGCGCGAGCGCTTCCTCGCCATCACCACGCAGCAGCAGCCCTCGCCCGCTTTGAAGAAGCAGGCGACCGATATGCTGATCGATGAGCGGCTGCAACTGCAGGAGGGCCGGAAGCTCGGCGTGACCCCCGACGAGGACGATGTAACGAAGATCCTCGAAGACATGGCGCAGAAGAACAATCTTAGCGTCGATGGCCTCGCCACCGCGCTCGGCCAAGCCGGCGTCAACATCAAGACGCTCAAGGACCGCATCAGGGCGCAAATCGTTTGGCAGGAGGCGGTGCGGCGCAAGTTCCGCCGCGACGTGCAGATCGGCGACGCCGATGTCACCCAGGCCATGTCCGATGCCGGCGAGGAAGGCGGCGGCGGAGGCCCGGCGGAGACCGCCTTGCAGCTCCGGCAGGTGAAGTTCGAAATCCCCGCGGGCGCCGATCAGAGGACCATCGCTGCAAGGCTTGCGGCAGCCGAGGATCTGCGCGGCCGATTTGGGTCCTGCGCCGAACTCGCCAAGGGCGTGAACGGCGCAAGCGTGAAGACGCTCCAGGACCAGAAGCCGGCGTCTCTGGCACAGCCGGCGCGGCTTCTCGTGATGAACGCGAAGATCGGGCAAATGACGCCCCCCACCATCTCGGCGGCTGCCGTCGAGCTGTACGCGGTCTGCGGCAAGCGCTCGTTCAGGGGCGACGACGATGCCCGCGCGGAGACGCAGCGCAAATTGATGAACCAGGAAATGTCGCTTCGGGCCGAGCGCCTGTTGCGCGATCTCCGTCAGGAGGCCTTCATCGAATACCGCTAGGGCGCTGTTTCGTGCTAGCCGAAGCTCCATGGGTCTTGCCGAACGTCCCTTAGCGCTCACCCTTGGCGATCCAGCCGGGATCGGGCCGGACATCACGCTTCTCGCCTGGACGGCGAGGACGCGTGAAACCATTCCTCCTTTCGTCTTGATCGGCGATGCGGCCGTTCTTGCCGAGCGCGCCCGCGCGTTAGGCCTTACCGTGCCGATCGGCGAAGTCGTCCGAGGCGAGCGCCGCGACCGGTCTCTTCCAACAGGCTCTTCCGGTGCTGCCGGTCGCGGGTCTGGGCACCGTCATGGCCGGACGTCCCGAAGAAGCCGCCGTGCCGGCGGTCAAGCAGTCGATCGAGCGCGCGGTGAGCCTCGTACAGAAGGGAGCGGCGCGCGCCGTCGTGACCAACCCCATCTCTAAAGCCGTGCTCTATGGCGCGGGCTTCCCCTTCCCGGGACACACCGAGTATCTCGCCGCTCTTGCCTCGGCAAAGGGAGCGCCCTTGCATCCGGTGATGATGCTCGCCAGCCCCACCCTCAAAGTGGTCCCGGTCACCATCCACATCCCGCTCAAGGACGTCCCGCGCCTACTGACCAGGGACCTGATCCTCGCCACCATCGAGATCACGGCAAGCGGCCTCCGCCGCTATTTCGGCTTGAAGCGTCCGCGCCTTGCCGTCTCGGGCCTCAACCCGCACGCCGGCGAAGAGGGAAGCTTGGGCCGCGAGGAGATCGACATCATCATGCCCGCGATCGAGGCGGCGCGGGCGAAGGGGCTCGACGTCAGCGGCCCGCATCCTGCCGATACGCTGTTCCACACGAGCGCCCGCTCGACCTACGACGCGGCCATCTGCATGTATCACGACCAGGCGCTCGTGCCGTTCAAGACGCTCGCCTTCGAGGAGGGCGTCAACGTGACGCTCGGACTGCCCTTCGTGCGCACCTCTCCCGACCATGGCACGGCCTTCCGTCTTGCCGGCACCGGCAAGGCCAGCCCGCGCAGTCTGATCGAAGCGCTGCGCTTGGCCTCGGCCATGAGCGAAAAGGCCGAGGCGCGCGCGTGAGCACGCCCGACGGCTTGCCGCCGCTCCGCGAGGTGATCCGTGAACTGGGGCTTTCGGCGAAGAAGAGCCTCGGCCAGAACTTTCTGCTCGATTTCAATCTGACAAGGCGCATCGCCCGCGCCAGCTGGCCCGCTCGAAGGCGTGAACGTCGTCGAGGTGGGCCCCGGCCCCGGCGGGCTCACCCGCGCGCTGCTTCTCGAAGGCGCTGGCCGCGTCGTCGCCATCGAGAAGGACGAGCGATGCCTGCCGGCGCTTCAAGCCATCGCCGCGCTCTATCCCGGGCGGCTCGATATCCTCCCCGCCGATGCCAGAGAGGTCGACTATGGCGCTCTCGCGCTCCCCTCGCCTGCCCGCATCGTCGCCAACTTGCCTTATAGCGTCGCGACCCCCCTCCTCATCTCCTGGCTGAAGACCGAGCCCTGGCCGCCCTGGTTCGACCGGCTCGTTCTGATGTTCCAGCGCGAGGTGGCGATGCGCATCGTGGCCGCTTCCGGTGGCAAGGACTATGGGCGGCTTGCGGTGCTCTCTCAGTGGCGCACCTCGCCGCGCATCCTCTTCACGCTCCCGGCGGCAGCCTTCACGCCGAGACCCAAGGTGGACTCGGCCCTTGTCGAGTTCGTCCCGCGGGAGGCGCCTGCAGCCGCCTTGCGACGTGTCCACGTTGGAAAAGGTCACCGCCGCCGCGTTCGGCCAGAGGCGCAAGATGCTCCGCTCCTCGCTGCGCCAGATCACCCCTGATAGCGAGGCGCTGTTGCAAGGGCTCGGCATCGACCCTAAGGCGCGCGCCGAAGAGCTCGGCGTCGGCCGAGTTCTGCCGCATCGCCAACGCGCTTGAGGCGCAATCGCGGAGCAAGCGCTAGAGCGCGGCCAGCAAATTCTGCACGAAGCTCCTGAGGCCGGTCAGGCGCGAGCCTCGCAGGCGCTCGGCGGCGAGGATCGAGCGCACCGCCGCCACCGACTGCTCGATGTCGTAATTGACCACGACATAATCGTATTCCTGCCAGTGCTGGATCTCGTTGCTGGCGCCGAGCATCCTGCGCCGCACGATTTCAGGCGGATCCTGAGCGCGCACATTGAGGCGCTGTTCGAGGTCTGCCGCCGTGGGCGGAAGAATAAAGACCGTGACGACATCGTGCTCGGCCGTGGCGCGCAAGGCCGCCGCCCCCTGCCAATCGACGTCGAACAGCACGTCGCGCCCTTCCGCCAGCGCCTGCTCCACGGGTTTCCGCGTCGTGCCGTAATAATTGTCGAACACCACCGCCCATTCCAGGAACTCGCCGTGATCGCGCATCCGCGTGAAGGTGTCGCGGTCGACGAAGTGGTAGTCCTCGCCGTCCTTCTCGCCCTTGCGCTTCGGGCGCGTGGTATGGGAGATCGACATCGCGATGCCCGGCTCCTCGTCGAGCAGCCGCCGCGCCAGCGTGGTCTTGCCCGCGCCGGAGGGCGACGACAACACCAGCATGAGGCCCCTTCTGGCGATGCCCGTCTCCATCTTCCCTCACTCGATGTTCTGGACCTGCTCGCGCAGCTGATCGATGACGGTCTTGAGCTCGAGCCCGGTCCGGCTGATCTCGATGTCGGAAGCCTTCGAGCAGATCGTGTTCGCCTCGCGATTGAACTCCTGCGCCAGGAACTCGAATTTGCGCCCGACCGGCTGGTCGCTCTCGATGAGCTCGTTGGCTGCCGCGACATGAGCGCGCAAGCGATCGAGCTCCTCCTGGATATCGGCCTTGGCGGCAAGCAGCAAAGCTTCCTGGTGCAGCCGCTCGGGGTCGAGGCCTGAGCCTGGCTCGGTGAGGCGGGCGATCTGCTCGCCAAGGCGCGCTGCGATCGCCTCGGGCTGCCGGGCGGCAGCGCCGGCGGCGCGCTCGACCAGGCTTCCGATCGCGGCAAGCTGCTTCTCGATCACGGTCTGAAGCCGCTCCCCTTCGCCCGCGCGCGCGCTGCACGAGCTGATCGAGCGCAGCGGCAAGGCTGGCGATGAGAGCATGGCTGAGCGCCGCTTGCGCCTCCTCGCTCTCCTCCCCCTCCACCGTTTCGACCACGCCGCGCATGGCCGAGCAGCGTGTCGAGACGCGGAGGCTTGAGCCCGGTCAAGTCTTGCGCCCGTTCCGCCACGGCTTGGGCTTGGCGGAGCGCCGCCTCGTTCAGCCTGATCTCCATCTGCCCGCTCTCGCGCTTCACCCAAAGGTTGATGGTGCAATTGCCGCGCGCGAGCTTCTCCTGGGCAGAGGCTGCGCGCCCTGATCTCAAGCCCATCGAAGCCCGACGGCAGACGCAAGCGGAGATCGAGGTTGCGGCCGTTGACGCTCCGCGCTTCCCAATGCCAGCTCGTGTCCCCGTGCACGCCGTCGGCGCGGGCAAAGCCAGTCATGCTTTTGAGGGTCATCCGGTCGTAGGCCTTGCCGCGTTGGAGTCTCTAAGCCATGCCGCTTATAAGCCGAGTCGCGCGGCTTGCGGCACGGGAAGGCTCGAAGTTAGTGAAGATCGGCCTTAGCGCAGCTAGCGCTTCGGATTCCGCAACGGCTTCGGCACCGCCTCGCCGCTCGCAGCCTCGGCCGGCACCGCGAAGGGATCTTGCGCCGGATTGAGAAGGACAGTCGGGTCGGCAAAGGCGCCTGACAGGTCCGCAGGCTCCGCTGCCATGACGCCGGGAGCGCTTTTGGCGACGGGCGCTCCAGGACCTTGCGGCGTACCTGCGGCGGCGCCAGGCGGGGCCGGCTGGGCGGCGGTCGCGACGCCACCCGCGTCCCCGGCGGCCGCATCTTGTGCGGCTTTGGCTGCCGCCTCTTGCGCTTCCTTGGCGCGGATCTCGCGCTCGACCTTCCGCCAGCTGGACGACATTCTTATTGTGCTCGTCGAGCGTCGCCGCAAAGACGTGGCCGCCCGTGCCGTCGGCAACGAAATAGAGGTCTTTGGTCTTGGCCGGCCGCAGCACCGCCTCGATCGCGGCGCGGCCGGGATTGGCGATCGGCGTCGGCGGTAAGCCATTGATTTTGTATGTATTATATTGCGTTTCGCGATCGAGCTCGTCCTGCTGAATGGGATGGTCGAGCACGCCCTTGCCGCCCACCAGGCCATAGATGATGGTGGGGTCGGACTGCAGCCGCATGTTCTTCCTGAGCCGGTTCTGGAACACGCTCGCGATGCAGCGGGCGCTCATCGGCCCGGCCCGTCTCCTTCTCCACGATCGAAGCGAGGATCAGCGCCTCTTCCGGCGTCGTCACCACGATGCCTTCGTCGCGGGTTTCCCATACTTTGGCGAGGAACTTCGCTTGCGCGGCCTGCATGCGCTCGATGATGTCCTGGCGCGTGTCGTTGCGGCCGAACCTGTAGGTATCGGGGAGCAGGCTGCCTTCGGGAGGAATTTCGGCGATCTCGCCATGCAGCTCGGGATGGGCCATGAGCTTCGTCCACGATCTGGAAGCTGGTCAGCCCTTCGGCAAGCGTGACCTTGTGCTCGATCGACTTGCCCTCGACCAGCGTATCGAGCACCTGCCGCATGGTCGCATATTTGCGGAACTCGTATTCGCCGGCCTTCAGGCTCCCCTGCCCCTTCAGATACATAAAGTACAGGATGCTGGTCATGAAGATGCGCCGGTCGGCGATCACGCCGTCGCGCTCGAGCCGCTCGGCGATGGCGCTCACCCCCTCGCCCTTGCGGAATGGCGACCACCGTCGAGGTGGCGAGCGGGCCGGGCTGGTCGAACTGCACCTTGACCCAATAGAAGACGCCCACGAGCAGGCAGGCCAAGAGGAAGAAGAAGGTCACGAGCCCATCGAGCATCCGCAAGAAGGGATGCGGGTCCGGCTCGGGCTCATCGCGCTCCGGCGGCGTCGGGCGGACGCGTCGGCTCCAGCGCCTCGGCCGGGCTGCGCGGGAAGCACCGCGAGCTGCCGCCCGGCCGCGCCGGCCGGAAGGCGCTCGTCGTTGTCGTTAGCCGTCGACGGAAGGTCTCTGGTCAAAGACATGGCTAGAAGGCCCTGCAGCGGACGATGCCAACCACTTGAAGTCGAAATATGGCGAAAGGGAGGTTCGCCGCGACAAACGCCAAGGGCGCCCGTCAGGCGTCGCAGCGGCGAAGGATCAGCGAGGCATTCGTTCCGCCAAAGCCGAAGGAATTCGACAGCACCGTATCGATGGTCCGGCGCCGTGCCTGATGCGGCACGAGGTCGATGGCCGTCGCCACCGAAGGATTGTCGAGATTGAGGGTCGGCGGCGCGAGATTGTCGCGGATCGCCAGCGCCGAGAAGATCGCCTCGACCGCGCCGGCCGCGCCGAGCAGATGGCCGATCGCCGACTTGGTCGAAGACATCGAGACCTTCCCCGCAGCGTTGCCGAACAGCCGCTCGACCGCGGCCAGCTCGATCTCGTCGCCCATCGGCGTCGAGGTGCCGTGCGCATTGATATAGTCGATGTCGGCGGGGTCGATGCCGGCGCGCTTCACCGCCGCGACCATGCAGCGATAGGCGCCGTCGCCGTCCTCGGCGGGCGCGGTGATGTGGAAGGCGTCGCCCGACAGCCCATAGCCGATGATCTCGGCATAGATCCGCGCGCCCCTCGCCTTGGCGTGTTCGAGCTCTTCGAGCACCACCACGCCGGCCCCCTCGCCCATGACGAAGCCGTCGCGGTCGCGATCATAGGGGCGCGACGCGCGCTGCGGCTGATCGTTGAAATTGGTGGAGAGCGCGCGGCAGGCGGCGAAGCCCGCGATTGCCAGCCGGCAGACCGGCGATTCGCTGCCGCCGGCGAGCATCACGTCGGCATCGCCGAGCGCAACGAGGCGCGAGGCATCGCCGATGGCATGCGCGCCGGTCGAGCAGGCGGTGACGACGGCGTGGTTCGGCCCTTTGAGGCCATGCTCGATGGAGACATAGCCTGCGGCGAGATTGATCAGGCGCCCGGGAATGAAGAACGGGCTCACCCGGCGCGGGCCCTTCTCGGCCAAAAGCAGCGAGGTCTTCTCGATGCCCTGGAGCCCGCCGATGCCTGAGCCGATCAGCACGCCGGTGCGGATCTGGTCCTCATAGGCCGTAGGCTTCCAACCGGCATCTGTCAGCGCCTGGGTAGCGGCGCCCATGGCGTAGATGATGAACTCGTCGACCTTGCGCTGCTCTTTCGGCTCCATCCAGTCGTTCGGATTGAAGCTGCCGTTGGAGCCGTCGCCACGCGGGACCTGGCAGGCGATCTGGCAGGAGAGATCGGAGACGTCGAAAGTCTCGATGCGGCGGGCGGCGTTATGACCCGCGGTCAGCCGCTCCCACGTCGTCTCGTAGCCGCAGCCGAGCGGCGAGACGAGACCCAAGCCTGTGATGACGACACGTCGCATCGCGCTTTCGCGTGGTCCTCGCGGGAACCTGTTGTCGAGCCGTTCGAGGGCTTTCGTTTGTCACGACGGGTGCGGCTAAGCCCCGCGCGAAGTCGCGTCAAGCGGCTGTATTCTTCTCCAGGAATTTTATGGCATCGCCGACGGTGAGGATGGTCTCCGCCGCATCGTCGGGGATCTCGCAGCCGAACTCCTCCTCGAAGGCCATGACGAGCTCGACGGTGTCGAGGCTGTCGGCCCCAAGGTCGTCGATGAAGCTCGCGTTCTCGGTGACCTTGTCGGCCTCGACCCCGAGATGCTCCACCACGATCTTCTTTACGCGCTCCGAGATATCGCTCATATCCGCCTCACCGTCCCTTGCTTGTCAGTCCTTAAGCCTCGCACGTCCCCCCGAGCTGGCGGCTGACGGCCTAACGCACCCCCGAGCGGTAAGTTTAAGAGGGTTGATCGCGGTGGGATTGTCGTTTGTCAAGCCCCCACAGAGCGGCCGTTTGGGTAGCATACTTTATGCGACTTTGCCAGAAGCCCTCACCGGGGGAAAAATGCCTGCCAAACCTGCTGAAGCCGTTGCTCCAAGTCTTTGTCAATCAAACGCTTACACCATGACCATACCGCCGTTCACATGCATCGTCTCGCCCGTGATATAGGCCGCCTCGTTGCTGGCGAGGAAGGCCACGGCGGCGGCGACGTCTTCGGGCTTGCCGAAGGTCTTTGCCGGGATGGCGGCGGCAATAGCCTCGACTTGCTTCGGCGTCAAGGCATCGGTCATGGGCGTCTTGATGAACCCGGGCGCGATGCAGTTGGCGGTGATGCCCCGGCTCGCCACCTCGCGGGCCAGCGACTTGGTCATGCCGACCAGTCCCGCCTTCGAGGCCGCATAGTTGCCGCTGCCCCGGATTGCCGAGCACGCCTGAGATCGAGGCGATATTGACGATGCGCCCGTAACGGCGGCGCATCATGTTCCGCAAGATGCCGCGGGTGAGCACGAACACCGAGGTGAGATTGACGGCGATCACGTCGTCCCATTCCTCGTCCTTCATGCGCATGAAGAGATTGTCGTGGGTGATGCCCGCATTGTTGACGAGGATGTCCGACCTGGCCGAGCGTCTTCTCGGCCTCCTCGGCAAGCTTGGCCACCGCCGGCGCGGTCGCGCAGATCGCAAGGAAGCACGAACACGCGGGAGCCGAGTTCGGCGGCGAGCGCATCGAGACGCTCCGCGCTTGGTGCCTGAGATCGCGACGTTGGCGCCTTGGGCATGCAGCGCCTTGGCGATGGCGCCGCCGATCCCGCCGGTGGCGCCCGTGACGAGCGCTCCTTTGCCTGTGAGATCGAACATCGAAACCTCTCCTTCTCCTAAGCGGCCTTAGGCCGCAAGCGCCGCCGCCGCGGCTTCGAGCTCTTCTGGCGTGCCGACGCTCCGCGCCTCGATCCCTTCGAAGCGCCGGGCGATCCCGGTGAGCACGCGCCCGGCGCCCACTTCATAGACGGTGCCGACGCCGTTCTGCCTTGAGATAAAGCATCGTCTCCCGCCACCTGACCATGCCAGTGATCTGCTCGACGAGACGCGCACGAATGATTTCGGGGTCGGAGATCGGCGCGGCGAGCACGTTGGCGATCAGAGGAACCGCGGGCGGGTTGATCGTCACTTTGGAGAGCGCCGCCCGCATCGCCTCGGCCGCAGGCTGCATCAGGGCGCAATGGAAGGGGGCGCTCACCGGAAGCAGCACCGCGCGACGGGCGCCGAATTTCGGCGCCAAGCTCACGGCGCGCTCGATCGCTCGCTTGGCGCCCGAGATCACCACCTGCCCCGGCGCATTGTCATTGGCGGCCTCGCACACCTCGCCTTGCGCCGCTACCTTGGCAAGCTCCTGCGCCTGGGCGAGATCGGCGCCGAGCAAGGCCGCCATCGCCCCTTCGCCCACGGGCACCGCCTCCTGCATGGCGCGGCCACGAGTCTTGAGGAGCCGCGCCGTGTCGGCGAGGCTGAGCGCGCCGGCCGCGGCAAGGGCCGAATATTCGCCGAGCGAGTGGCCTGCGACATAGGCCACGCGGGACGGAAGCTTGAGCCCCTTGTCGCCGAGCACCCGCATGGCCGCCAGAGAGACCGCCATCAGCGCCGGCTGCGCGTTCTCGGTGAGCGTGAGTTCGGCTTCGGGTCCTTCCCACATCAACCGCGACAGGTTCTGTGACAGCGCCGCGTCGACCTCGTCGAACACGGCGCGCGCGGAAGGGTAAGCCTTGGCGAGCTCGGCTCCCATGCCGACGGCTTGGCTTCCCTGGCCGGGAAAGATGAAAGCAATGCTCATAGGCGCTGCATGACTTCGATGAATGGGGGAGATGACGAGTTGCGGCCAAAGACACTGTTTCAATCTTTTCTGTCAAGCGAGGCTTGCCGCCGCTCCGCCAGTACGACAGACCAAGCAACCGAAAAGATAACGCGCCCGCGCAACCCCACGTGCTAGAAGAGTGTTCCGATAGGCAGCCCTAATTAAGACTGAAAAAGGGAGACATGCATGAATCGTCCCGTTCTCCTCGGCGCCTTGACCGCATTCTTGGCGGTCATGACCGCAAGCTTGCCCCTCTTGGCCGCCGATCCGCTGCCCTGGCCCTGGAAGTCGAAACTGCCGCCCGATCCCGCGCTGGTACAGCTCGTCTCCGTGGACGATGTGAGCGTCGTCATCAACAAGTCGAACCCGCCCACCGTCGCCATCACGGTTAACGCCCAGGCCCCGACCCCGAACTACACCGAACTCCAGCTGACGCCGCGCATGGGCGACCCCAAGGACCTCATCTTCGCCTTCGACGCCAAGGGCCGCCCACCGCAGGACATGACCATACAGGTCGTCACGCCCGTGAGCTTCACCGTCGAATATGCCGATGCGCCCATCGACAAGTTGGGGGTGGTCGAGGTCAACGCCGCCGGCAATTGCAAGGCGTTCTCCGTGACCGAGAACAAAGCCACGGAGTGCACGTCGCAGTCGGCCCCGCAATAGGAGGCGAGCTTCACAGCGGGCCTGCCGGGCCTTGCAAAGCCCGCGCGAAGTCTTATAAGTCCGCCACCAGCAACCGCTCCGGTCGGAGGCTGAACGGAGGACCGCTCAAAGTATCGAGCGGCAGGCTTTGATCGCCGCCCTCCCGTGTCTCCGCTCTCAGGGTCGTCTCTTGGGCCTTTCCTTCTAAAGCGCCCATGCGAGGCTTCGCGCCGGAGCAACGAAGAAGGAAAGGCAATCCATGTCTCTCTATGAGCATGTATTCCTGGCGCGGCAGGATATTTCCGCCCAGCAGGTCGACGCTCTTCTCCAGAGCTTCCGCTCTATCCTCGAGGAGCGCGGCGGGTCGGTCGGCAAGACCGAATATTGGGGACTGAAGTCGCTTGCCTACCGCATCAAGAAGAACCGCAAGGCCCATTATGCGCTGATGAATATCGACGCGCCCCACGAGGCGGTGAACGAGCTCGAGCGCCAGATGCGCCTTTCAACCGACGTCATCCGCTTCCTGACCGTGAAGGTCGACGAGCACGATGCGGCACCGTCGGCGATGATGCGCCGTGCCGACCGCGACGAGCGCGAAGGCCGCGGCGATCGCGGCGATCGCGGGGATCGAGGCGACCGTGGCGATCGGGGCGATCGCGGCGGCGGCCGCGGAGGCCGGCGCGACTATCGCGACCGCGACCGCGATTTTGCCCCGCGGGAAGCGCGCGTCCCCGTCGAGGCCGAGGCTGAGGTTGCAACCGTAGCCGCCATCGAAGGCGGGGAGGACTCCTGATGAGCATGACGCAAATGCAGGCGCGCCGCCCCTTCTATCGCCGGCGCAAGACCTGTCCCTTCTCCGGCGATAAGGCGCCGAAGATCGACTACAAGGACGTGAAGCTTCTGCAGCGTTACGTGTCAGAGCGCGGCAAGATGGTGCCGAGCCGGATCACCGCAGTTTCCGCCAAGAAGCAGCGCGAGCTCGCCCGTGCGATCAAGCGCGCGCGGTTCCTTGGCCTTCTGCCTTACCTTATTCAGTAGGGAGTTCAGGCACGCCGCTTGAGCTTAGGCCGTAAGCAAAGTTGGGGCGGGGCACCTCCCTCCCCTAACCGCTTTTAGGAGGCGGGACAGCGCATCAATGCCAACACCTCTCATCATCGGCGCCGGCTCGGGCCTCGTTTCGGCGGCTCTGTTCGCCTCGGCCGCCACGGCCACCGCGCTTGCCGGCGTGCTGTTCTATCTCGCGCCCTTGCCGCTTTGTCTGGCCGGGCTCGGCTGGGGCGGAATGGCGGCGCTGTTCTCGGCGCTCACCGGCACGGTGATCATCGCCGCGAGCCTCGGGCCTGCCACGGCAGCGATCTTCGCCCTCTCAGTGGCCGCGCCGACCGCGCTCCTGGTCCATCTCGCGCTCCTATCGCGCCCGGTCGCGGCAACGCAAGGCCAGGTGCCGAGTGCGCTCGAATGGTATCCGCCGGGCCGTCTCGTCGGCTGGGCGGCGCTGATGGCCGGCATCCTGGCCGGCATCCTCGTGCTCATCCTGGGCTACGATCAGGACAGCTATCGCGAGTTGATCCGCCAGATTCTCAGTCACAGCGCCTTGAAGGAGCTCGATCGCGACGGCACCCTCCTCACCGAGGAGAACATCGCGCAGCCTCTCGAACGTGCTCGCCCGGGCGCTTCCTGCCGCCTTCGCCATCATCTGGCTCACCATCACCCTGTTCAATCTATGGATGGCGGGACTGATCGTCGACGCCTCGGGGCGCGCGCGCCGGCCGTGGCCCGACCTTCATGCCCTCGAGCTGCCGAACGCGTTCGTGCTCATTTTCGCCGGCGCGCTCGCCGCATCATTTCTGCCAGGCCTGCCGGGCCTGCTCGCCACCGGCCTCGCCGGGGCGTTGCTGTTCGCTTACGTGCTGCAGGGATTGGCGGTGATCCACGTCTATAGCCGGGGCGTCCCGCTGCGTGGGCTTCTACTCGCTACCGTCTATCTCGGAATTTTGCTGTTGGGCTGGGTGGCCATCGCCGTCGCCATTGTCGGCCTGGCCGAGCCCTTGCTGGGCTTGCGCCAGCGCGCCAATCGCGGCGGGCAACCCCCCAACAGCGGCGGAACGATCTGACAAGGATAGGAGTGTCGAACATGCAAGTCATTCTGCTCGAACGCATTGGGCGCCTCGGACAAATGGGCGACGTGGTCACCGTCAAGGACGGCTTCGCGCGCAACTTTCTGCTCCCGCAAGGCAAGGCGCTTCGTGCCACCGAAGCCAATCGCAAGCGCTTCGAGCGCGAGCGGGCGCAGCTCGAGGCGCGGGATCTCGAGCTCAAATCGGAGGCGCAAGGGGTGTCGGTCAAGCTCGACGGACAGAGCTTCATCGTCATCCGCCAGGCGGGCGACACCGGCCAGCTCTACGGCTCGGTTTCCACCCGCGATATCGCCACGGCGGTTACCGAAGGCGGCTTTTCCATCGAGCGGCGCCAGGTGATGCTCGACCGGCCGATCAAGACGCTCGGCCTGCATGACGTCCGCATCTCGCTGCACGCCGAGGTCGCCCCTCACGTCGTCGTCAATGTCGCCCGCTCGCCCGACGAGGCGGCGCGGCAGGCGCGCGGTGAGGACATCAGCAAGGCGAAGACCGAAGCCGAGGAGGACGCCGAAGCCGCGCGAATCGCCGCCGCGGCGCTGTTCGAGGAAGGGGCGCCGGCCGAGCTTGCCGGAGGGGCTGAAGGGGAAGAAGAGACGGGCGCCTAAGCTCCGCCGCGCGAGCGGACCTTGCGGCAAAGCCTCAAGGAACCTCCTGCGGCAGATTGTTGTTTTGCCGCTCGCGAGTTCTTAAATAGCAGGGTATCCAGTCTGTCTGGACCTTAGGGTGGAGGCCCGGTTCAGCGCGTGATGTCATGTTTCGCCCGCTCCGCTATATCCTCGATCAGACCATCGCGACAGGCCATCTCAACCTGATCGACGCGGATGGCCGCAATTATGGCTTCGGCGACCATCGCGGCGCCCCCGTGGCCGCGCGCATTGCCGACAAGCGGACGGAGTGGCGCCTTGCGCTCAACCCCACGCTTGCGATCGGCGAGGCCTATATGGACGGCCGCCTGATCATCGAGCAGGGCACGATCTACGATCTTTTGGAATTGCTCGCTTCCAATCTCGATGGTCCCGCCCTGTCGCGCTGGATGCGGACCCTAGAGCGCGTTCGCTTCCTGACCCGCAGGCTTTGGCAGTTCAACCCGAGGTCCCGATCGAGGCGGAACGTCGCCCATCATTACGACCTTGAGCGCGGTCTCTACGATCTTTTCCTCGACGCCGACCGCCAATATTCCTGCGCCTATTTCGAACAGGCCGGCATGTCGCTCGACGAGGCACAGGCCGCCAAGAAGCGTCACCTCGCCGCCAAGCTCAAGCTTCAGGACGGCATGACCGTGCTCGATATCGGTTCGGGCTGGGGCGGACTTGCCCTTTATCTCGCCAAGACCGCTCACGTCACCGTAACCGGCGTCACCTTGAGCGAGAATCAGCTGAAGATCTCACGGGAGCGGGCGCAAGCCATGGGCCTTGCCAAGGCGGTCCGCTTCGAGCTGTGCGACTATCGCGACCTCAAAGACCAATTCGACCGCATCGTGTCGGTGGGCATGTTCGAGCATGTGGGCTTGAGCCATTATGGAAGCTTTTTCGACAGGATCGGCAGGCTTCTCAAGCCGGACGGGGTGGCCTTGCTTCATTCCATCGGCCGCTTCGACGGTCCAGCCGCGATGAACCCCTTTATCACCAAACACATCTTTCCGGGCGCCTACGCTCCCTCTTTGAGCGAAGTGCTCCCCGTGGTCGAGCGCAAGGGCCTCCTCGTCACCGATATCGAGGTCCTGCGCCTGCATTACGCCATGACCTTGCGCCATTGGCGGCAACGCTTCCGCGCCAACTGGACCACAGCGGTCGCAAGGTTTGGCGAACGCTTCTGCCGGATGTGGGAATGTTACTTTGCCATGTGCGAAGTCGGGTTCCGCCACCAGAACGTGACGGTGTTCCAGCTGCAACTGGCCAAGAACCAGAAGGCGCTGCCGCTGACCCGCGACTATATATATGAGGCCGAGCGGGAACTGCGTCACCGCGACGCTCACCATGCCCCGGCCAGGAGACGCCGCGCCGCGAGCTAGCCGCTCTCCTTGTGGGCGAGAGCACGCTGTCCCCGTTGTCCACAGACCTCATGACTATCCGCGACTCGCGTTTGGAGTAGTGTTGGCGCATGAGCACGGCACTGATTCTCCCCGGCCCTGGCCCGCAAACGCCAGTTTTCCGCGAGGCGCCGCATAATCTTGAGGCGGAACAAGCCCTTCTCGGCGCCATCCTGGTCAACAACGAGGCGATCGACCGGGTCTCGAATTTTCTGAAGCCCGGTCATTTCTACGACGCGCTCCACGCCCGCATTTATGAGGCGGCGGCAAAGCTCATCTTGAGCGGCAAGCGAGCCACCCCCATCACGCTCAAGACGTTCTTCCAGGCCGACCCGCCGGTGGGCGAGCTGTCCGTCCCGCAATATCTCGGGCGCTTAGCGGCCAACGCCACCACCATCATCAATGCCGAGGATTACGGCCGCACCGTCTACGACCTCGCCATCCGCCGCCAGCTCATTCAGGATCGGCGAGGAGATGGTCAACACCGCCTTCGATTCGCCCATCGACGCGCCCCCTTCGGCCCAGATCGAGGGTGCCGAGCAGCAGCTTTACGAGCTTGCCGAGACCGGCAAATACGGCGCGGGCTTCGAGCCCTTCTCGTCCGCGCTGACCGATGCCATCGACATGGCCGCCAATGCCTACCGGCGCGATGGCGGCCTGTCGGGACTTGCCACCGGCTTCACCGACCTCGACCACCGCATGGGCGGGCTGCAGCCGTCGGACCTCATCATCATCGCCGGGCGCCCTGCCATGGGCAAGACGGCGCTTGCCACCAACATCGCCTATCACGTGGCGAAGACTTACAAGCCCGGCGGGGACTCGGAGACCGCGCTCGACGGCGCCGTGGTGGGCTTCTTCTCGCTCGAGATGTCGGCCGAGCAGCTCGCCACCCGCATCATCTCCGAGCAGGCCTATATCCCGTCCGACCGCATCCGCCGCGGCAGGATCGATGCCGACGAGTTCGACCGCATCGTCGAGGTGTCCCAGGAGCTTCAGCATCTCCCCCTCTACATCGACCAGACCGGCGGCATCACCGTCGCCCAGCTTGCGGCACGAGCGCGGCGGCTGAAGCGCCAGAGGGGGCTCGGCTTCATCGTCGTCGACTACCTCCAGCTCCTGTCCGGCTCCTCGAAGCGCGCCGCGGAGGGCCGCGTGCAGGAGGTCTCGGAGATCACCACCGGGCTGAAGGCCCTTGCCAAGGAGCTGCATGTCCCCATCCTTGCCCTCTCCCAGCTCTCCCGCCAGGTCGAGCAGAGGGAGGACAAACGCCCGCAACTCGCGGATTTGCGCGAATCCGGCTCGATCGAGCAGGACGCCGATGTGGTGTTGTTCGTGTTCCGTGAGGAATATTATCTGGAGCGTAGCCAACCCCGCGAGAACACCGAAGAGCACAAGCTGTGGCAGCAAGGAATGGAGATGGTGACCGGCAAGGCCGACGTGATCATCGGCAAGCAGCGGCACGGGCCCACGGGCACGGTGACGCTGCAATTCACGCCGGAGTTCACGAGGTTCAGCAATCTCGCCAGCGAGGGGCGCCTGCCGGAGCGCCGCGAGTGAGCCCTGCGCGCCCGCGCGAGGCCCCCTCGAGCGAGCGCGACGCAGGGCCACGCGAGACCGCGATCCTCACCATCGATCTCGATGCGCTCACCGCCAATTATCGCCGCTTGCGCGATCTTGCCGCGCCTGCCGAATGCGCCGCCGTGGTCAAGGCCGATGCCTATGGTCTCGGCATGGCGGAAGCCGCGCCAGCGCTCTCGCGCGCGGGCTGCAAGACGTTCTTCGTGGCGACCCTTGGCGAGGCCAAGGCCTTACGTGCGCTGTTGCCCCATGCCGTCATCTACGTCTTCGCCGGCCTCATGCCGGGGACGGCCGAGCTCTACCGCGCGCACGATCTCCGTCCCGTGCTGAACAGCGCCGAGGAGATCAGGGAGTGGGCGTCCTTCTGCGCGGCGCAGGGCGAGAAGCTCGCCTTGTGCCGTGCATCTCGACAGCGGCATGAACCGCCTCGGCCTTTCGGCGGCGGAGGTCGATCAGGTGGCGGATGCGCGCGACCTCTGGCAGGCCATGACGCTCTCCCTCGTGATGAGCCATCTCGCCTGCGCCGACGAGCCGAAACACCCGAAGAGCGAAGCGCAGCGGAAAATTTTCGACAGGCTTCGCGCGCGCCTGCCGGCGGCGCTTGCGAGCCTCGCCAATTCCGCCGGCATCCTGCTCGGGCGCGCTTATGCCTACGACCTCGTGCGGCCCGGCATTGCGCTTTATGGAGGCAAGCCCTCCCGCCAGGGCGAGAATCCGTTCCAGCCCGTCGTGCACCTCAAGGGCCGCATCCTCCAAGTGCGCAACGTCGCCCCCGGAGAGACCGTCGGCTACGGCGCGACACGGACGCTGCAAGCAGACCTCGCGCGTGGCTGTCGTCTCGGTGGGCTATGCCGACGGATTCTTCCGGTCGTTGTCGACCGAGAGATGGCGAGGACAGGTCTCGTCGTCTATCTCGGCGCTCATGCCGCCCCGATCCTGGGCCGCGTGTCGATGGATCTGATCACCATCGACGTGACCGGCGTGCCCGAGGAGATCTCCTGCCGCGGTGCGTGGGTCGAGCTGATCGGGCCGAATGTCCCGGCGCAAGACATGGCCGCATCACGCCGGCACCATCGACTACGAGGTCCTCACCAATCTCGGCCGGCGCGCCTCCCGGCGCTATATCGGCGGCTAGGCGCTCTCATGGCCAAGACTTCGCGCGCCTTCGTCTGCCAAGCCTGCGGCGCGGTGACCACCCGCTGGTCCGGCAAATGCGCCGCTTGCGGCGAGTGGAACTCCATCATCGAGGAGGCGGCGCCATCCGGCTCCCCTGCCCTCGTCGCCATCAGAGGCGGCAAGGGGCGACTCTGCCGCTTTCGAGACGCTCGCGGCCGCCACGCACGAGGCCCCCCGCCTGCCGACCGGCATTGCCGAGCTCGACCGGGTTCTCGGCGGAGGGCTCGTGCCTGGCTCTGCCGTGCTGGTCGGCGGCGATCCCGGCATCGGCAAATCGACGCTCCTGCTCCAGGCTGCCGCCAAGCTTGCCGAGACCGGCGCGCGCGTCGTCTATCTCTCCGGCGAGGAGGCGCCGGCTCAGGTGCGCATGCGGGCGGCACGTCTTGGGCTCGCGCGAGGCGCCCGGTCGCGCTCGGCACCGAAACCAACCTCGCCAATATCGTCGCCACGCTGGCGAGCGCAGCGCCGCCCGCGCTCATCGTCATCGACTCGGTGCAGACGCTCTGGTCCGAGGCCGTGGAAGCCGCGCCCGGCACCATCTCCCAGCTCAGAGGCTGCGCCTCGGCCCTGATCAGCCACGCCAAAGGAAGCGGCTCGACCCTCGTCCTGGTCGGCCACGTCACCAAGGACGGCCAGATCGCCGGCCCCAAGGTGATCGAGCACATGGTCGACACCGTGCTTTCGTTCGAAGGCTTGAGCGGGCACCAGTTCCGCATCTTGCGCGCGGTGAAGAACCGTTTCGGACCGACCGACGAGATCGGCGTGTTCGAGATGCGCCAGGACGGTCTGAAGGAGGTGGAGAACCCCTCGGCTCTGTTCTTGAGCGACCGCGACCGCGGCGCGCCCGGCACGGCTGTCTTCGCCGGCATGGAAGGCACGCGCCCGATCCTTGTGGAGATCCAGGCGCTGGTCGCGCCCTCCTTGTTCGGCACGCCGCGGCGCGCCGTGGTGGGATGGGACCCCAATCGGCTCGCCATGCTGATCGCCGTGCTCGAAGCCCGCTGCGGGGTGCGGCTCGGCGCTCATGATGTTTATCTGAATGTCGCCGGCGGCTTGCGTCTCAATGAGCCCGCAGCCGACCTTGCCGCTGCGGCGGCGCTCGTCTCCTCGATGAGCGGCAACCCCGCGCCCGAGGACGCCGTCTATTTCGGCGAGGTGAGCCTGACCGGCGCGGTGCGGGCCGTAGGCCATATGGATCAGCGGCTTAAGGAAGCGGCCAAGCTCGGCTTCAGCCGCGCCGTCGTGCCTGCCGCCGCAGGCGAAGGGGACCGGGAGGCCAGGGAGATGCGGCTCCTTCCCCTCTCCCAATTGGAGGAACTCGTGGCCTTATTTGGCGCGCCGGCCATCGAGTAGAATCGGAGGCCCTGCGACAATGCGCCGGGCGCCGCTTCAGTGATTGCGCGAGCGGGGCCATTTGTGCTTCATCGCCGGGAATCGTGATAGTGTGCGCGCCGCCCGCCGAAGGAGCCTCGTGCCATGCCCATCTCCTGGCTCGATGTCATTCTTATCGTCATCATGCTCATCTCGGGCTTTCTCGCCATGGTGCGCGGCTTCACGCGCGAGGTCCTGTCCATCTTCTCCTGGGCTGTCGCCGCCGTCGCCGCGCTTTATCTCACGCCCAAATATGCGAGCGTGCTCGACCCCTATATCGACAACCCGAGCGTGGCCCAGATCGCCTTCGCCGCCGGCGTTTTCATCATCACCCTGATCGTGGTGAGCCTGATCACCTTCCGCATCTCCGACCGCGTGCTCGACAGCCAGGTCGGCGCTCTCGACCGCACTTTGGGCTTCGTCTTCGGCCTGGCGCGCGGTTTCCTTCTGGTCGCCATCGTCTTTATTCTGTTCAGCGCGCTTGCCCGCGACCAGCCAGAGTGGGTCCGCAATGCGCGCTCCTATTCCATTCTCCAGCAGACGCAAGTCGCCATCGAATCGCTGCTCCCCATGAATCCGGAGCAGTTTCTGCCTGGGCCGAAGGAGGAGGAGCAGCCCGGCGGTCAGCCCGAGGGACAACCTGAGGTGCCCGCCGAAGAGCCCCAGCCGGACCAGAAATCTTGAGGTTAAGGCTCTAGGAATACGTTGCGTCGCGTGCCATTGAAGCGCTCTTCGGGGCGCCTATCTACTTGGAGGAGGCTAAGGCCCGTGACAGAGCAGGTTTTGACCGAGACGCCCGATTTGAGCTGGCTCGAAGAGGACCGGCTGCACGAGGAGTGCGGCGTCTTCGGCATCTTCAACCATCCCGACGCGGCGGCCCTCACCGCGCTTGGGCTGCATGCGCTCCAGCATCGGGGACAGGAAGCGGCCGGCATCGTCAGCTTCGACGGGAGCCACTTCCATACCGAGCGCCGCGTTGGCCTCGTCGGCGACCACTTCACCTCGCGGCCGGTGATCGAGCGGCTGAAAGGCGACAGTGGCCATCGGCCATGTCCGCTATTCCACCTGCGGCGACCCGGTCTTGCGCAACGTGCAGCCGCTGTTCGTCGATCTCGACTCTGGCGGCTTCGCGCTCGGCCACAACGGCAACCTCACCAACGCGCTCACCTTGCGCGAATCTCTGATCAAGAAGGGCGCCATCTGCCAGTCGACCACCGATACCGAGGTGATCCTCCACCTCGTGGCGCGCAGCGAGAAGCAGCGCTTTGTCGAGAAGTTCATCGAAGCCCTGCTCCAGGTCGAAGGCGCCTATGCGCTGGTCGGCCTCACCCACAAGAAGCTGATCGGCGCGCGCGATCCCTTCGGCATCAGGCCTCTCGTTCTTGGCAAGCTCGGCGAGGCATGGGTGCTCGCGTCGGAGACCTGCGCCCTCGACATCATCGGCGCCGATTTCGTGCGCGAGGTGGAGAATGGCGAGGTGGTGGTGATCACCCGCGAGGGGCTCGAGAGCCACAGATTCGTGCCGAAATTTCCCGGCCCGGCTCTGCATCTTCGAATATATCTATTTCGCCAGGCCAGACTCCATCGTCGGCGGCCGCTCGGTCTACGAGGTGCGCAAAGAGATGGGGCGGCAATTGGCGCGCGAGGCTCCGGCCGACGCCGACGTCGTCATCCCCATCCCCGATTCCGGCGTGCCCGCCTCCATCGGCTATTCGCAAGATCTCAGGGCTGCCCTTCGAATACGGCATCATCCGCAACCACTATGTGGGCCGCACCTTCATCGAGCCCGAGCAGCGCATCAGGCAGCTCGGCGTGAAGCTGAAGCACAGCGCCAATGAGGGCCAGGTCAAGGGCAAGCGCATCGTGCTCATCGACGACAGCGTGGTGCGGGGCACGACCTCGGTGAAGATCGTGCAGATGATGCGCGAGGCGGGCGCGAGCGAGGTGCATATGCGCATTTCGAGCCCGCCCATCACCCATCCCGATTTCTACGGCATCGACACGCCCGACCAGGACAAGCTGCTCGCCGCCCATCGCAGTCTCGAAGAGATGCGGGCGTTCATCGGCGCCGACTCCCTCGCCTTCCTTTCCGTCGAGGGCATCTACCAGGCCATGGGCTATGATGGCCGCGACAACGCCCATCCCCAGTTCACCGACCATTGCTTCACCGGCGAATATCCGACCAGGCTTAGGGACCGCGAAGGCCCGCCGCAGCAGAAGCAGCTCTCCTTCCTCGCCGAGGTCGGTTGACGTCGCAGCGTCTCAAGGATCGCATTGCGCTTATCACCGGCGCCTCGCGCGGCATCGGCCGCGCCGTCGCGGAGAAATTCGCGCAAGAGGGCGCGCATGTGCTGCTGCTCGCACGAAACCGCAAGGCACTTGAAGAGGTCGACGATCGGATCAGAGCCGGCGGCGGCAAGGCCACGCTTATTCCGCTCGACCTTGCCGACGGCAAGGCCATCGACGCTCTCGGGCCCTCTCTCTACGAGCGTTTCGGCAGGCTCGACGTTCTGGTCGGCAACGCCGCCATCCTCGGCCGCCTCTCGCCGCTGCCCCATATTCCGGCCGAGCACTGGGAGCGCAGCTTCGCCGTCAACGTCACCGCCAATTGGCGGCTGATCCGCACGCTCGATCCTCTGCTCCGCCGCTCGGACGCCGGGCGCGTGATCTTCGTCACCTCGGGCGTGGCGCGCAGCGCGCGCGCCTATTGGGCCCCCTACTCCGTCTCCAAGGCGGCGCTGGAAGCTCTGGCCAAGACCTATGCCAACGAGACTGCCGACAGTCCCATCAAGGTGAACCTCATCGACCCCGGTGCCACGGCGACCCGCATGCGCGCTGAAGCCTATCCCGGCGAGGACCAGGCGACGCTCCCCACGCCGGATGAGGTGGCCGAGCGCTTCGTCCCTCTCGCCATGCCTGACTGGACCGAGACTGGCCAGATCGTGGAGGCAGACCCCCTCTCCCCTGCGGGGAGAGGGCTGGGGTGAGGGGGATAAACAAAGAGGGCAAATCCGAAGCCCCCCTCACCCGCGCCTTCGCCAAGTAGGCGAAGGTGCGACCTCTCCCCATCGGGGAGAGGTAAATGCCGCAATCCGATCCTCACCCCTCCGTGGTCAGCACCATGCCGTCATAGGCGGGCTCGACGCCTTGCGGAAGCTCGCGGGCAAGCGCCGCATAATCGAGATCGAGATGCATATGGGTGAGCACGGCGCGTTTCGGCTTCACCCGCGCAATCCAGGCGAGCGCCTGCTCGACCGAGAGATGGCTCGGATGAGGCGTGTAGCGCAGCGCATCGAGGATCCACACATCGAGGCCTTCGAGAGCCTTCAGCGACTCCTCCGGCAGGTCGCTCACATCCGGCGAATAGGCGATGCCGCCGAAGCGGAAGCCGAGCGTCTCGCCCTGCCCATGAAGCTGGCGGAAGGGGAGCGCCTCGATCGCGCCGCCTGCGCCTGAAATTCTGACCTTCTCGCCGGCGCGGATCTCGTGGCCTTTGAGAATCGCCGGATACTCGCTGCCGGGCGGCGATTCGAAGCAATAGGCGAAGCGCGAGCGGAGCAGCTTGCCCGTGGCCTCGTCGTAATAGACGTCGACCCGGCGATGCCCGTTGAACGACACCATGCGCAAATCGTCGATGCCGTGCGAATGGTCGGCGTGATCGTGGGTGTAAAGCACCCCGTCGAGCCAGGCCGCCCCGGCAATCGAGCAATTGCTGGCGAAGATCGGGCGAGGTGTCGACCAGCACCGCGGTCTCGCCCTCAGGGCCTGCGCGCTCCACCAGCAGCGAGCAGCGCCGGCGCCGGTTCTTGGGATTTTTGGGATCGCACGCGCCCCAATGATTGCCGACGCGCGGCACGCCGCCCGACGTGCCGCAGCCGAGAATGGTGAGCTTCAATGTCATGCGGCGCTTTGCGGCGACTTCAGGGACGAGCGCGGCACCTTCTTGAACAGCCTGAAGAAGTTCTCGGTGGTCATGCGCGCCATCTCGGTCTCACGCACGCCGCGCAAAGCGGCAAGGCGCGCCGCGGTATGCACCACGAAGGCCGGCTCATTGGTCTTTCCGCGCATGGGCTCGGGCGCAAGGTATGGCGCGTCGGTCTCGACCAGGAGACGGTCAGACGGCACGGCAAGCGCGATGTCGCGCAAGGGCTCCGCGTTCTTGAAGGTGATGACGCCGGAGAAGGAGATATAGCCGCCGAGCGCAAGCCCCCGCCGCGCAAGATCGGGACCGCTGGTGAAGCAATGCAGCACGAAGGGGAACGCGCCCTTCGCCGTCTCCTCCTCCAGCATGCGGGCGATGTCGGCGTCGGCGTCGCGGGCGTGGATGACGAGCGGCAGGCCGGTCTCCCGCGCGGCGGCGATATGGGTGCGGAAGCTCTTCTTCTGCATGTCGCGCGGGCTGTGGTCGTAGTGATAGTCGAGGCCCGCCTCGCCGATCGCCACCACTTTGGGATGGCGCGCGAGCTCGACCAGCTCCTCCACCATGATGTCCGGCTCCTCGGCGGCGTTGTGGGGATGGGTGCCGACCGAGCAGAACACAGTTGTCATGGGCCTCGACGATGGCTTGCAGCTCGTTGAAGCGGCGCACCCGTGTCGAAATCGTCACCATCAGCCCGACGCCTGCTGCCCGAGCGCGCGTCGAGCACCGCATCGAGCTCGGACCTAAGCTCGGGAAAATCGAGATGGCAGTGGCTATCGACAATCATCACGCTACAGGGGTTTCCTCCGCCTCGACATGGCGCGGGAACACGGGCTTGGGCGGCGGCAATTCAGTCCCGGGCTTAAGCCTTCCCTTTGGCCCAAGCGCGGCGAAATTGCGTGCATCGTCCGGCACGCCGAGCTGATCGAGCAGCTTGCCCGCGCTTTCCGGCATGACCGGCTGCACCAGAATGGCGATCTGCCGCGTGACCTCAGCCGTGACATAGAGGATCGTCCCCATCCTCTCGGGGTTGGTCTTCTTATGCGCCCAGGGCTCCTCGCCGGCGAAATAGCGATTGGCGTCGGCGACCAGCGCCCAGATGATTTCCAGCGCGCGGTGAATGGCGAAATCGTCGATGGCCTCGGTCGACCCGCGCTGAAGCGCCCCGTCGGCCGCCGCGAGAATGGTCCGGTCGGCCTCGGTGAGCTCTGCCCGGCTTGGGCACGCGGCCCCCGCAATTCTTGGCGATCATCGACAGCGAGCGCTGGGCGAGATTGCCGAGATCGTTGGCGAGGTCGGCATTGATGCGCTGCACGATGCCCTCGCGGCTGTAATTGCCGTCCTGGCCGAACGGCACCTCGCGCAACAGGAAGTAGCGGAGCGGGTCGACGCCGTAATCCTTCACCAGCACGAAGGGATCGACCACATTGCCGACCGACTTCGACATCTTCTCCCCGCGGTTATAGAGAAAGCCGTGGCCGAACACTCGCTTGGGCAGGGCGACGCCGGCCGACATCAGGAAGGCCGGCCAATAGACGGCGTGAAAGCGGATGATGTCCTTGCCGATGATATGCACGTCGGCCGGCCAGTAGCGCTTGAACGTCGCTGACGCCTCGTCGGGAAAACCGACGCCGGTGAGATAATTGGTGAGCGCGTCCACCCACACATACATGATGTGCTTCGGGTCGCCCGGCACGGGAATGCCCCAGTCGAAGGTGGTGCGCGAGATCGAGAGGTCCTGGAGGCCGCCGCGCACGAAGCTCTTCACCTCGTTCGCCCGCGTATCGGGCCCGATGAACTCGGGATGCGCCTGCGTAATGGGCGAGCAGCCTGTCCTGATAGGCCGACAGGCGGAAGAAATAGCTCTCCTCCTCGACCCATTCGACCGGCGTTCCTTGCGGCGAGAGCTTGCGCCCGTCGGCCGCCTCCTTCAGCTCGCTTGCGTCGTAATAGGCCTCGTCGCGCACCGAGTACCAGCCGGCATATTTGTCGAGATAGATGTCGCCCGCGTCTTGCATGCGCCGCCACAGCTCCTGGCAGGCCAGTTCGTGGCGCTCCTCCCGCGTACGGATGAAATCGTCGTTGGAGCAGTTCAGCACGCGCGACCATGTCGCGGAACTTGGGGGTGTTGCGGTCGGCAAGCTCGGACGGCGTGATGCCTTGCGCTTTCGCCGTCTGCAGCATCTTGATGCCGTGCTCGTCGGTCCCGGTCAGGAAGAAGACGTCGCGGCCCTGCAACCGCCGGAAGCGCGCCAGCGCATCGGTCGCCACGGCCTCATAGGCATGGCCGATATGGGGCGCGTCGTTCGGATAGGAGATGGCGGTGGTGATGTAATAGGGCCGCTTGTCTGCCATGGCGGCAGGAATAGCCTGGGCGGCGGCCGCGGGCAAGCTTGCTGGCTTTCCTCGCTAAACAGGATGTTCCCGCGCCAGATGCTGCAGCCGGAACCAGGTCTCGAGCAGCAAGAGGCCGCGATCGAGATTGAGGGCGAAGGCCTCCCGCTTGGCCTCCGAAATCGCCTCCCACGCTTCCGCCCAATCAGCGAGATTGGCAGGCGAAATGAGCCGCTTGGCGAGCTTCTGCTCCTCTTGCGTCGCCCCCTCGCCGGTCGCCGTGAAGCGGATGAGGCGCTCGATGAGCCCAAGCAGGAGCGCAAGATAGAGGTCGAAGCGCTCGGTGTCGGCGGCGCCGGCAAGCCGCTCGACCTGACGGTGCAGGCGCGGCCCGTCGATGTCCGGCAGGGCGGCGAGGGCCGCGGCGATCTCGCCATAAAGCTCGATGCCGTCGCTGGAGACGAGCTCGAGCGCGCGGCGCACGCTCCCCTGGCTCAAAGCCAGCGCGGTGGTGAGCGTCCTGGCATCGGCCTCGTGGCTCGTCGCGGGCGAGCGCCGCCCGCACGGCCTCTTTCCAAATCCTCCTCTCCTAAGGCAGTGACACGAAGTGTCCGGGCGCGGGAGCGGATGGTGACGGGAAGCCGTCCCTCGGCGCTCGAGATCAGGAGAAACAAGGTCTTGGACGGCGGCTCTTCCAGCGCCTTCAGGAGCGCGTTCGCCGCATTCTGGTTCAGCTCGTCGGCGCGGTCGACAATGACGACGCGCCAACCCCCCTCGCCCGCCGTATTGCCGAGAAAGGCCCTAAGCCGCCTCACCTCGTCGACGCCGATCCATTGCGAATAGCGCTTCGACTTCTCGACCCACGAGCGCCGGATGAGGAGAAGGTTCGGGTGCGAGAGCGCCGCCACCTTGCGGAACACCGGTGTCGCGTCCGTCGCTCGACAGCATCATCGCCTTCGGCGAGCACCGAGCGCGCGAAGCGATAGGCAAGCGTCGCCTTGCCGATGCCCTCCGGCCCGACCAGCAGCCAGGCATGATGCATGCGGCCGCTTTCGAGCGCGTCGGCGAATTCGTTCAGTGCCGCCTCATGGCCGAACAGGCGATCCACCTCGCGGGGCGTCGAGAATCCGTCGAGCCGATCGGGCTCGCTAAGCGCCGCGCGCGAGCGCTCCGCCGCCATGCTCATGGGCTTAAGCGCTGCAGGACCACCTCCCACACATCCTCGGCGACCATGGCCTCGGGCTGGCTCGCGTCGATGACCACGCAGCGGTCCGGCTCCTCCTCGGCGATATCGAGAAAGGCCCTGCGCACGCGCTCATGCAGCATGAGCTCCTGGCTCTCGAAGCGGTCGGGCGCGTTGCCGCTACGCCGCTCGGCCGCGCGCGCCAAGCCCCTCCTCAGGCGGAATATCGAGAACGAAGGTGATGTCGGGCAACAGGCCGCCGACCGTGAGCCGCTCCAAGGCGTTGATCAGCCCGCGCGGCACGCCGGCCGTCGCCCCTTGATAGGCGCGCGTGGAATCGAGGAAGCGGTCGCACACGACCCATTTGCCTTCGAGCAGCGCCTGCCCGATCGCGTTCTCGATATGGTCGGCGCGCGCGACCGCGAACAGCAAGGCTTCGGCAAAGGGACCGAACTGCCAGACGCGCCCCGACAGCAGCGCCTCGCGGATCTCCTCGGCGGCCGGCGAGCCGCCGGGCTCGCGGGTGGCGAGCACCTTGCGGCCGGCGCGCGCCAGCCGGTTGGCGAGAATGCCGGCCTGGGTGGACTTGCCGGAGCCCTCGCCGCCTTCGAATGTGATGAATCTGCCGGTTTCGGCGGCTTCGCGCTGCATTGTGTTAGCGGGCTACAACAGCCAGCCGAAGGCGAGCACGAGCAACGAATCCAATCCGCGCATGGCGAAGTTGCTCTGGTCGATGTCGTCGCCGGCATAAAGCGGGATGTCGTTGGTCGCTTGGGATTCGGCCGAGGTCACTCTGCAGCACCGCCACCTGATCGCCTTTGCGGATGGGAGCCTTGATCGGCCCATCATACACGATCGACGCCGTGACCTTGCCGGTCGCGGTCGCGGGCAGGATGATGTTGATGTTGCCGTCGCCGACAAGCGGCACGTAGTGCTGCGGTGCCGCCCCACACGAGCGCGTCGCTCACCTTCTGGCCTTCGTCGAACAGCCTGAAGGGCTTGAAGCTCTTGAAACCCCAGTCGAGCAGCTTGCGCGCCTCGGCCTCGCGGTCCTTCGCCGAACTCGAGGCCGTTCGACGACGAGGAGAAGCCGCTGGCCGCCGCGCTTGGCGCTCGCCACCAGCCCGTAGCCCGATTCCTTGATGAATCCGGTCTTCAGTCCGTCCACGCCGAGGATCCAGAGCGATGAGCGGATTGCGATTAAGGAACACGAACTTGTCGCGGTACTTGAACTCCTTCTGCCCGAAGAAGTGATAGTACTCGGGGTAAGTGTAGATGAGATAATGGGCGAGGATCGCGAGCTCGCGCGCGCGTCATCAGATGGCCTTCGGCCGGCAGACCGGTCGCGTTGACGAAGGTCGATTTCGCGAGTCCGATGGTTCGGCGCGTACTCGGTCATCTGTTTGGCAAAGGCTTCTTCGCTGCCGGCAATCCCTTCGGCGAGGATGATGGCGGCATCGTTTCCCGACTGGACGGTGATGCCCTGGATGAGATCGTCCACGCTCACCATGGTATTGAGCGGCGCGAACATGGCCGACCCGCCGGAAGGCGCTCCCCCGGTCCGCCATGCGTGCTCGCTCACCTTGAACTGGTCCTCGAGCTTGAGCCGCCCTGCCTTCAGCTCGCGGAACACGATGGCGAGCGTCATGAGCTTGCTCATGCTCGCCGGCGGGGCCAGCGTATCGGCGTCCTTCTCGAACAGCACGAGATTGGCGTCGGCATCCATAAGGATGGCGTGCTTCGCCTTGGTCTCGAAGGCGCTTGGCGGAGCGGCGGCGCGGACCGTAGCCGTGACCGAGCCGGCGCCGAGCGCGAGAACGGCAGCCTGCCGCTGCGATCTTGATCCATCTGTCAAGGCGCGAGGCGTACACGGGCTGACCGGGGTCGGATCGAAGTGGATGATGACGGCCGCTGTTCGCAGCCGAACTCAGCCAATATCAAGCGCTCTTGCGGAAAAATCAACCCGGTAGCCGAAAAGACGCGCGCTAGTTCTTCGCCACCATCTTGGCGCCTTGATAGCCGGCCTTCGTCACCTTGGCCAACGCCGCTTCGGCCCCTGATAAATCCGAAAAAGGCCCGACCCGGACGCGGAAATAGACGTCCCCGCCGACGGCGATCGGGGCCACGTCGACGGGCGCAATGGCGGAAAGCGACGTTGCGCGCTCGATCGGCGTTCTCCTTGCTCTTGAACGATCCCGCCTGGATGACCGGCCCGTTAGCCTGCGCTTTCGGCTTGCCTCGCGCGGGATGGAGCCTGTGGCCTGAGGTGCCGGTAGCGCGGCCGCTTTCGCGGTCGCTCGCCAGCCAAGCAGCGCCGGATCGGCTGGAGCAGCCGGCGCCCTTGGGCGCGGCCTCCTTCCATGGCAAGTTCCATGGCAAGGCCAAATTCTCCGGATTCTCCGGCAGGCAGCGTGCTGCTCATCGGCGATGCTGCCCACGTCGCCTCCCCTTTGACGATTTCCCTTTGGCTGCAAACTGCACCCAGCTCTGGCTTGCGAGATATCTCCGCTCGTAGCTGTCGTCGCCGTTCAAGGGAGCGCGGCCGAGATATTTGACGCGCACGGTCGCCGTGCCGTGATTGCGGAAGCCGAGCAGCTCAGCCGAGCGGCGCGACAGATCGATGATCCGGTCGCGCGCGTAAGGCCCTCGATCGTTGATGCGGACCACGATGGACCGGCCGTTGTTGAGATTGGTCACCCGCGCATAGACCGGCAGCGGCAAGGTCGGGTGCGCCGCCGAGAGCCGATCCATGTCGTAGATCTCGCCATTGGCGGTGCGGCGCCCGTGGAACAGCTCGCCATACCAGGACGCGCTGCCGACCCGGTCGTAGCCTGGGTCCTCCCGCGGCGTGTACCAGAGGCCGGCGACTTGATAGGGCTTGCCGAGCTGGTAGGAGCCGCCGCCCTTGGGCACCGGCTGGCCGAGCGGGATGACGCGCTCGCCGAGCTTCTCGCCGTTGTCGCTCCCTGAGCTGCAAGCAGCGAGGCCAAAGGCGAGACTGGCGGTCAGCAGAAGCGGCACGGCAAAGCGTGCGGGGCCGAACGAGCCCGCATCACCTCGCCCGCCCGCAAGCCGCGCAGGCTTGAGCTGACCCACAAAACGCAACGTCCCGACCCCCCGAAAGGGCTTCTAACGAGGCGTCGGAACGACCCCGCTAAGGCCGCGAGATCGACGCAGCCGGCCCTCGCCCGACTGTCGGCCAGAGAGCGTTAGCAAAGCATGAATCTAGAGGGGCGCGCGGGGCTGCGCGCCGATGCGCTCGAGGCAAGACGCCGCGACCTGATCGACCGGAAGGCTTGCATCGATCACCTCGAAGCTTTGCGGTCCGATATCGTAGCCGAGTTGAACATCGACCACCTCAGGTGTCGCGTCCGACACATCGCCTGTGCGGGTGGCGATCCTGTCCCGCATGAATTGTGCCGGCGCTTCGAGCCAAAGCCCGGTGAACGGGACGCGCTTCTCTGCCGCGAGCGCGGCAAGCGCCTCGCGCTCCTCTTGCTTTGCATGCACGGCGTCGACGATCACGGCCTGCCCGCCTTCGAGCGCCATGAGGGCGCGCTTGCGGCACATGGCATAGACCTCGATCGGAAACCTCCGGCGCATAGGCGCTGGCCGGCAGCCGTTCCGACGGAGCGACCCCGAACAGGCGCTTGCGCTCGACATCGCTCCGCACATGCACCGCACCCGGAAAGGCGCCGATTGAGGGCGCGATGGCGCGGGCTACCGCCGACTTGCCGCTGCCCGACAATCCACCGATGGCGATGAGGCGCGGGTGCGGCCGGCGCAAGAAATCTCTCGGCCAGCGCGAAATAAACGCGCGCCTCCGCACGCGCGGCTTCGGCTTGATCATGACCCGCCATGCGCGCGCGCAACAGCTCGACCTTGGCTCTGATCGTCGCCCGCATCGAGAGGAAGAGCGGCAGCGTCGCAAGTCCGATGAGATTGCCCGTGCTGCCCTCTTCATCGAGATAGGCGTTGAGCACGGCGTTGGCGTGGGGCGTCGAGCCCGCGCTTGCCGAGATCCATGAGCAGAAAGGCGAGATCGTAGAGAACGTCGATCGTGGCAAGCCGATCGTCGAACTCGATGGCGTCGAACAAGACGGGGGAGCCATCGATCTCGACGATGTTGCGCAAGTGGAGATCGCCGTGGCAATGGCGCACATAGCCTCCCCTCGCCCGCGCCTCAAGCAAGGGCGAGAGTGCGGCGAGCCTCTCGCGGCTTGCGCCGCGCAAGCTCCCGCGCCGCCTCGCGCCGGAACAACGTTCGCATTGGCGGCAAAGGCTTCCGCGTTGTCGCGGAGCACGCCTTCGAGCGGCAGCACGGCTTGGTCCGGCGCAAGCACCCGGTCGGCCGAATCATGGAAACGCGGCGATGACCTCCGCCAGACGGGGCATCGAGGCCAAGCCAAGCCGCCCCTCGCCTGCCATGCGGTCGTAGAGCTTCGCCTGGTCGAATCGGCGCATGCGGAGCACCCATTCGACCGCCTGCCCCTCCCCGCCGAGGCGAAAGGTACCGCTGTCTCCGATGGTTACCGGGACCACCTCAAGATAAAGCTGAGGCGCCGTGCGGAAATTGACGCGGAGCTCGTTCAGGCAAGCCTCATGCCGCTTCTTAAGCGTCGAAAAATCGAGAAAAGGGTATTTGACCGCCCGTTTTACCTTGTAGGCGAAGGCGCCGGCGAGAAAGACGATGGAGGCATGGGTCTCGATGCGCTCTACGGTTGCCGGCGGCGGCGTGTAGGCGTCGGGGCCGCCCCATGAAATCCAAGACTCTCAGCCTGACGGGAATCGGCCCCTCCCATGGTTAACCATAGCATGAGAATCGCGTGCCCGATGGGCCACAGGACCTTTGAAAAACCTAAAGAAACGAGCTTCGGCACTTGCTGGCCAAAGGTTAACTGGCTAACGTTCCTGGAGGACGGGGCGGCGTTGTCGGGAATCAACCTGCAAGCGCCTCTCGGAAAGGCCGAGCGGTCTTAGATGCTGGGGTGGACGAAGTGGGCGATCGCGCTTGCGGTGGCCGGTCTCGTCGTGGGCGAGGCTACGCCGAGTTTTGCCGCCGGCGATACGACCGTCGCCGTGCAGCGGCTCGGGCCTCCTGACGTCGAGGCGCGCCGCGAAGCTCTGCTCCAGCAGATGATCGCGCGCCCGAACGATCTCGACCTCGCCTTCGAATATGCGACGCTCTCTTCGCAAGTCGGCGACTATGAAGCCGCCGTCTCCACGCTCGAGCGCATGTTGATCTATGCACCCAACACGCCGCGGCTCCAGCTCGAGCTCGGCATCCTCTATTATCGCCTCGGCGCATACGAGGTGGCCCGTTCCTATTTCGCGCAGGCCCTTGCCAATCCGAGCGTGCCGCCCTCGGTCGCCGCGCAGATCCGCCTCTATCTCCAGCAGCTTGCCATTGCCGCCGACCCGCCGTCCTTCTCCGCCACCATCTTCTCGGCGATCCGCTGGGAGAGCAACGCCAACGCTGGTCCCGGCACGCAGAGCGTGACCTTGAACGGCATCGACTTCACGCTCGATCAGCAATCGGTCGGCCGCGCCGGCTGGAGCGCGCTCAATATCGGCACGCTGCATTATTCCTGGGACCTGAAGCGCCAAGGCGACCGCATCGAGTTCGACGCACTCGCCTACAGCACCGCCTATTTCGACAAGGAGCTCCAAGACATCGACCTCGACTTCTTCGAGGCCACCGTGGGCCCAAGCTTCAACATGAAGCGCTGGGGCATGGATAAGACGCGCGCCTTCGTCTATGCCATCGGCGACCTCGCTTATCTCGGCTACGATCCTTATTTCACCGCGCCCGGCGCCGGCTTGCGCCTCTTGAGCTTTGCCGCCGAGCGCAGCGTTCTCGATGCGCGGCTTGAGACGCGCTGGCGCGAGTTCGACAACTCGACCGATCTTCCGTTCAACTCGCAGCGCGACGGGGCGCAGACCCGTTTCGGCTTTACTTATTCCTACTACATGACGCCGGCCTTCGTGGTGACCACGCAACTCTACGCCCAGCGCGAAGCCGCCAAAGCCGACTTCTATGCCGACTGGGAGGTCGCCTTTTCGGGGGGCTTTGCCTGGACCTTCAACAATCCTCTTTGGCAGGCGCGCTATCCCTGGACCTTGCAGGTCGGCGGCGGCGTGATTCGCCGGGACTATGACGATCCCGATCCGACCATCAATCCCAACGAGGCGGAGGAGGATACCACCTGGTGGGGCCGCACGGCCTTGGTGGTGCCGGTGGCGGAAACCTGGGCTCTGGTGCCCCAGGTCGAGTATCGCGATCAGGCGTCGAACTATGATATAAGGGCGTTCGACGATTTGACCGCTCTTCTCGGGGTGCAGAAGAGGTTCTGAGGGATGATGGGGGCAAGTCGATCAGGGCTTAAAGCACGGTCATGGGGCGCAAGCTCCGCGGCGCTTCTCGGCCTTTGCCTCGGCCTTGCCGCCGCCATCGGCCCTGCCGCGGCCGACAAGGTTGGCGTGGCGGCCGCCGTCAATCCCGACGCCTTCTCGAGCCTTTCCGGATCGCCGCAGAGCCAGCTCAATATCGGCAAGTCGATCTTCTTTAACGAGCGCATCAACACAACGGCGAGCGGCCTGGTGCAGGTGCTTCTCGTCGACGGCTCGACCTTCACCGTCGGCCCAGGCTCCGACCTCGTCATCGACAAATTCGTCTACGACCCGAAGAAGCAGACCGGCCAGATCGTCGCCTCCTTCTCCAAGGGCGTGGCGCGCTTCGTCGGCGGCAAGATCTCCAAGAACGAGAACGGCGTCACCGTCAACACGCCGGCTGGCGCGCTCGCCATCCGCGGCGGCATGGCTCAGGGCAATGGGAAAATCTGGTCTTTCCTCTATGGCACCGCCATGACCTTCACGAGCAAGGGCGGGAAGACGTACAGCGTCTACGAGCCGGGCTATACGCTAGACCTGACAAGCGGCTCACCCACGATCAGACCGACGCGACCCGAAGACATCAAGGCCGTCATGGCGGCTCTCACCAATGGCAGCACAAACGGCCTAGGCAACACCAGCACTGACGGCACGGGACCGGCGACGACTCTTCAGAACGACACCATCGCCGACCCGGACGACACGGTCAATGAGGCAACCCAGACGCAGATCCAGGACACGCTTCAGAAGCAGCAGAACCAGCAAACCACGGACACGACCACGCCGCCACCTCCAGACCCTATTCCAGTAAACGTGCGCATATTGGCTTCGCCCGGGGTCTATACGGCATTTCCTGACACGCCGAACAAATACACCACCGACAACGGGTCCGGACTTCTCGGCGGCGGCAAGTATCCCGACAACGCCCCTGCCGGACCGCATGGCGACGACTTCCTCTGGACCTTTGGCGTTCTGAATGGCCGGATGTTTGGCACGGTGACCGGGCTGATCGATGCCAATTGCACCAACCCAAACTGCCAGACTATAGAGGCGCACGTCGTTTCCGATGCCTCGGTCGACTTCCCGTGGTTTGAGGCAAACCAGACCGATGCACCTGGCGGCGCCTGCATCGACGGCTTCTGCGTGGTCACTGATGCAAAAGTTGTCCAGGGCGGCGTGACGACCAATCTCGTCGGGATCGCCGTGGCGAAGCCCGGTTTCTTCGCTTACCAGATCCGCCCAGGCCAATGGAATACGACCGGGGACACAGGACCAATTCTGGTGCCTGCCGAGAACGACAATGATCCGATGATGATCATCGGCGGCGACGGCTACACATTCGACACGCCGAGCGGCAAGGTGCACACCTTCCAACTAACCCAGGACATCTCCCAGCCAGGCGCATTCGGTCCCTTTGCCTCCGAAACCTCGTCCCCAACAACGGCCGGCAGGTATAATATTTCATCCTTGATGCTGCTGGAGAAGGACGCGCCGCCGCCTGTGGGAAGCAACGAGGTGGATACAAGCCGTGCGGTCTGGCTCCAAACGAATTTCTTTGTCGGCACCGACCCAAGCAAACGCGAAACCTTCATCAACATCGCCCTGGGCGAATGGGATCCCACAACGGGTCTGACAGGCGAAAGACGTGGCGGGTCCATGGTCGCCTATGACTTAACTGGCGCGGCAAACCCGCAGACCTATAGCTTCACTGGCGACATCGCCAGCTTGGCTGGTCCCGATTCCACTGGTGCGCTCTCGCACTTTATGGGCGCCCCGGGCAGCAATCCCAACCTGGTGATCGGGTTCGATTCGACGGGCACGCACAATATTGGCCGCGACGCTCCGCTCAACCCCGTAAACCCGTCCGTCGAGAACCAGTCCGGGGCGACCTACCATATCGGCGTCGGGGGAGCGCCAATCGCAGAGCCGCTGGCGCAGACCACTGCGACGTTCAAGGGCTACGCGGCGGGCTTGGCGCAACAGCGCGGCAGCAGCAACGTGGCCACGCTCGTCAATTTATCGCCGAACGACGTTTCCATTTCGCTCGATGCCGAAACCAATACGATGACGGCGTCCCTCAATCTCGGCGACGGGCTCCTGCAGAATCCAAAATACAATCTCAAATTCGGCGGCGAAGAACGCTCCGCCTTCATCGACGACAAGATTTTTGCCGCGATCGAAGCGGAAAGCGGCTCGAGCGTCTCGGAGAAGTATCTTGAGACTAGGCGCGGCCCCTTTGGCATTCCAATCATCCAGCTGAAGACCTATGTCGACAATGATCCGGACGTGCAGAGCTACATGGTCAGCGCCGATGCGATCAATGCGAACGCGGTTTTGTTCCCCATCGAGCCATCTGACAGTGAGAACCCCGAGGCTCCCGCTCCAGTGCAGAAGAGAGCCTTCTGCCAATCTTGTGATTTCATGAAATGGGGCGCGTGGGGGACGAGAGTCACCTCTAACGACCACTCCAATCAGGCAACAACCAAGGACGTCCAACTCGGCTGGTGGATTGGAGGTAAGGTCGTTTCATCCTCGGATATGCCCATCCAGGGCGGTGCTACCTATAAAGGCGACGCAATCGGCACCGTTGCTACGAACGGGCAGCAATATACCGCGACGGGCGACATGGACATGAGCTGGGACTTCCGGAAGCGATCGGGTCTGCTCAGCATCAGCGATTTCGACGGCAAGGACTTCTCTGGCCTGATGCTGGCGCCAGGCAAGGCCCAGTTTGCCGGCGTACTGACTGGTTCGGACCACCTGATCGGAGCGGCCAATGGCTCCTTCGTCGGATCAACTGGGTATCGCGCAATCCCGCAAGGCGTGATCGGCAATTTCGGCGTCGGCAATTCCAGCTGGAAAGCGACCGGCATTTTTGGTGGCACCAACGTGACGCCCTAGGCGGCCGCCTGTAGGCAGCCTTGTCGCCGGGCACCCCTAACCCCATATCTCCCCTGTCACTTTTGGGACGGGGATCAATGCGCACATCTCTAGTATTTTGGGCCACAGCCTCGCTTGGCGCGGCCGTTTTCATCTGTCCTTTGGCCCTCGGCAGCGCGCTAGCCGCCGAAAAGGTCGGCGTCGCCGCAGCCGTCAAGCCTGAGGCGACCAGCCAGCCGCCCGGCGGCGAAACCACTACCCTCAAAATCGGCAAGGCGGTCGTCTATAACGAGCGCATCGACACTTCCGGCTCCGGCGTGGTGCAAGTGCTCCTGCTCGACGGCTCGACCTTCACGGTCGGCCCGGATTCGAGCCTCGTCATCGACAAATTCGTCTACAACCCGTCAAGCGGCAAAGGCTCGCTGGTGGCGAGCTTCTCCAAGGGCGCGCTGCGTTACGTCGGCGGCAAGCTGTCGAAGCAAGAGCAGGGCATCGCGATCAAGACGCCGGCCGGCGCGCTCACCGTGCGCGGCGGCATCGCCCTGATGAAAGTGAACGGACCGAACCAAGCAAAGTTCGTCTTCGTGTTCGGTAAATATCTCTCGCTTCAGCGCGACGGACTCCTCTCTACGCTGAATTTGGCTAGTCAGATGTTTGTCGTGTCGGGGCCAGGCCCGGCGACGGCGAAGGATGCAAACCAGGCCGACATCAATGCCATCCTTGCCGCCGTGTCGGGCCAGAAGACCAAGCTCGCCGGCAAAACCGGGAAGGGGCAGAGATGGCCCTATTATTACGGCATCCAACCGACCGGCACCTACCCCGACCAGCCCTTCATCAGGGAATGGTATTACGACGGCGCCACCACTGGCCTGCTCATCAACGGCCTGACGGCGGTGCCCCAATCGACGCCGCCGGTGCGCACGCCGAACGACTATGTGCCGATTACGCCGAGCTGCGGCCCGAATTGCTGAGCCCCTCGCGACGCTGATCTCGCTTGCGCAAGCCCTTGCAAGGGCCTCGCCAACGTCCCAGATATGCGTCCCGGCCTGGGGAATCCCCCTGCCCCGCGACCCCGATCGTTTCCACTGTGCTGGCTCAAGCGCTAAGATCATTTCGGTCGATATCATGTTGATCGAGATCATGTCGGTCGAGATCGGTCGGATCAGAATCGACCCAATCGAGACCGTCTCGACCAAAGCTCCAAGGTTGGCGTGATGCGTGACGCGAAACATCAGATGTGGGCTGAGGCCTGCGCTCTCATCAAGCAGGCCGAGCAGCTCCAGCGCCAGTTCTTCGAGCCCTCGCGCGAAGGCGCCCGCGCCGCCCGTTGGGAGCCGCCCGTCGATGTGTTCGAGACCGAGCGGCAGCTTTGGATCATCGCCGCGCTCCCCGGCGTGGCGCCGGAGGCGGTGCGCGTCGAGATCGAAGGCCCGACCTTGATCATCGCCGGCATCCGCCCCCTACCGTCCAAGGGCAGGAAGGCCAATATCGTGAGATTGGAGATCCCCTATGGGCGGTTCGAGCGGCGCATCACCCTCTCGCCGCGCCTGCGCCTCTCCGAGCGCGAACTCTTGAATGGTTGCCTCGTTCTCACTTTCTCCAAGCTGTAAGTCCGGAAATCTGGTCCAGAAGTCATGAACGATACCGAACACACGACGCCGCAATCGGCCGAAGGCCCGCCTCCTGTTCCCAACGAGCAGACCGCCGCTGCGTCTCAGCGACCGGCGAACGAGACCTCCGCGCAGCTCGATCTGCCCGAGGGAGCGCTCATTCTTTTGCCGACCCGCAATGTCGTGCTCTTCCCCGGCATCGTGGTGCCGCTCGCGCTCGGCCGCCCGCGATCGATCGCCGGCGCCCAAGCGGCGGCGCAAGGAGACAAGCCGGTTGGCGTCCTCCTCCAGAGCGACCCTTCCGCCGAGACGCCGGGACCTGAGCATCTCCACCGCGTCGGCACCGTCGCCGAAATCCTGCGCTACGTCACCGCGCCTGACGGCAATCATCACCTCATCGCCCGCGGCACGCGGCGCTTCAGGGTGCTCGAGTTCCTGCCGGACTATCCCTTCCTTGTCGCCCGTGTCGAGGAGGTCGGCGAGGCCGAAATCTATTCCACCGAGATCGCCGCGCGCATGCACCAGCTGAAGGAGCGCGCGCGCGAGGCCATCTCGCTCCTGCCCGACATGCCCCCCGAGATTGGCGGCGCCATCGAGCAGGTTCAGTCGCCGTCGGCGCTCGCCGACTTCATCGCCAACGTGTCCGACATTTCCCCTAACGAGAAGCAGGACCTGCTCGAGACCTTCGAGGTCTCCGAGCGGATCGACAAGCTGCTGCGCTATCTCGTCCAGCAGATCGAGGTGTTGCGGCTGTCCAAGCAGATCGGCGAGCAGACGCAAGAGACGCTCGCCGGACGCCAGCGCGAGCACATCTTGCGCGAGCAGCTCCGCCAGATTCAAAAGGAGCTTGGCGAGGGAGACGAGACCCAGGCCGAGATCGCCGAGCTGCGTGAGGCGATCGAGAAGGCGGGCATGTCCGAGGAGGGCGAGAAGCAGGCCCGCAAGGAGCTGAAGCGGCTCGAGCGCATGCCCGAGGCGAGCGCCGAGCATGGCATGGTCCGCACCTATCTCGATTGGCTGATCGAGCTCCCCTGGTCGACGCTCTCGGAGGAGCGCATCGACATCGCCGAAGCCCGCCGCATCCTCGACGAGGACCATTACGGCCTGCCCAAGGTCAAGCAGCGCATCCTCGAATATCTCGCCGTGCGCAAGCTGAAGCCCGAGGGCAAGAGCCCGATCCTCTGCTTCGTCGGCCCGCCCGGCGTCGGCAAGACCTCGCTCGGCCAGTCGATCGCCCGCGCCATGGGCCGCAAATTCGTGCGGCTCTCGCTCGGCGGCGTGCATGACGAGGCCGAGATCAGGGGCCACAGGCGGACCTATATCGGGGCGCTGCCCGGCAACGTGATCCAGTCGATTCGCAAAGCCGGGACGGCCAACCCCGTGATGATGCTCGACGAAATGGACAAGCTGGGCGCCAGCTTCCACGGCGATCCGTCTTCCGCCCTGCTCGAGGTGCTCGACCCCGAGCAGAACGCGACCTTCCGCGACAACTATCTCGCGGTGCCGTTCGATCTGTCGCGGGTGATGTTCATCGGCACGGCCAACGTGCTCGATAGCATCCCTGGGCCGTTGCGCGACCGCATGGAGGTGATCGAGCTTCCCGGCTACACCGAGGACGAGAAGGTCGAGATCGCCAAGCGCTATCTCCTGAAGCGCCAGCTCGCCGCCACGGGACTGACCCCGGAGCTGTGCGAGATCGTCGAGGACGCGATCCGCGCCATCATCCGCGACTACACGCGCGAGGCCGGCGTGCGCAATCTCGAGCGCGAGATCGGGGCGATTCTCCACCACGTCGCCATGCGCGTTGCCGAAGGCAATACCGAGCGCATGCGGATCGGCGCCGATGAGCTGCACGCCATCCTCGGACCCCGCCGCTTCGAGAGCGAAGTGGCGATGCGCACATCCGTGCCCGGCGTGGCGACGGGTCTTGCCTGGACGCCGAGCGGCGGCGACATCCTCTTCGTCGAGGCCGCGCGCGTGCCCGGCAGCGGCAAGCTGATCCTCACCGGCCAACTCGGCGACATCATGAAGGAGAGCGCGCAGGCCGCGCTGAGCTTGGTCAAGGCGCGCGCGTCGGCGCTCGGCGTCGATCCGGCGTCCTTCGAGAAGTCCGACATCCACGTGCATGTCCCGGCCGGCGCCATCCCCAAGGACGGCCCGAGCGCGGGCGTCGCTATGTTCATCGCGCTCGTGTCCCTGCTCACCGGCAGGACGGTCAGGAGCGACACGGCCATGACCGGCGAGATCTCGCTGCGCGGGCTCGTGCTGCCCATCGGCGGGGTCAAGAACAAGGTGCTGGCGGCGGTGCGTGCCGGCATCACCACCGTGCTCCTGCCCGAGCGCAACAAGAAGGATATTGAGGACGTGCCCGAGGCCGCGCGCGAAGCCGTGCGCCTCGTCTGGCTCTCGACCGTCGACGACGCCATCGAGGCGGCGCTCGAGCCCGCGCCGCAGCGGGAAACGCTGGTCGCATCCGACGATCAGCGCCGCGCCTCCAGCGGCTAGACGCGGGCCCATTGACGTTAGCCGATTAGCGGCTTCAAGGTGAGGCCGCTTCCGGCGCAAAGGCCGGCTGAATTTGGGGGCTGTCATGCGTCGCTCGCTTTATGCCCGCCTTCACGCGCGTTTCGGCACGCCGATTGACGCGGTAACGCGGCGCGAATTTCTGCTGGGCTCGGTCGCCGCCGGTACGGCGCTGCTGCTCAGCGGTTCGCGTGTACTCGCGCAACGCGCCCAGCCCTCCGGCAAGTCGGTCATCGTCATTGGTGCGGGCTTTGCCGGACTCACCGCCGCCTACGAGTTGCTGGCGGCCGGCTATGACGTGACGGTGCTGGAAGCCCGCGATCGGGTCAGCGGCCGGGTCGTCACCTTCGACAATTTCGTTCCAGGGCGCTTCGTCGAGGGCGGCGGCGAGTTGATTGGCAGCAATCACCGGCTTTGGGCTGCCTATGCCAAGAAGTTCGGCCTCGAGTTCCTCGATATTCCCGACACCGGCGCCGATTGGCCGGTCGTCATCGACGGCAAGCTCCTGAGTGAAAGCGAAACCGCGCCCCTGTGGCAGGGAATGGACGACATCCTTGAGTCGATCGGCGACGACGCAAGGCCCGTGCTTGAGGACACGCCATGGGAAACGCCTGACGCCAAGAGGCTCGACATGACCACCGTCGCCGATAAGGTCATGTCGGTCGATGCGCCCGAGATCGCGAAAAAGGCGATCATCGGGGACTTCGTGTCCGAAACGGGCGTGCCGTCCGATCGGCAGGGCTATCTCGGTTTGCTCACCGCCGTCAAAGGCGGCAGCCTCGAGAAGTACTGGACCGAGACCGACGTTTATCACTGCAAGGGCGGCAACCAGCAGCTCGCGCAAAAACTCGCGGCGCGAGATCGGCGCCGAGCGCATTTTTTTGAACCTGCCCGTGAAGCGAGGTGAAGATCGAGAAAGACCGCGTCGTCGTGGCTTGCGGCGACGGCCGGACACTTCACCGCCGACGATGCGATCCTGACCGTTCCGCCCTCGGTATGGGACAACATCAAGTTCGACCCGCCGCTTCCCGGCGATGCTGCGGCCGCAGATGGGGCACAATGTCAAATATCTGATCTCGCTCAAGAACCGATTCTGGCTGAACGACGATCTCTCGCCGGAATCGCTGAGCAACGGAAACGTCCAGGCCACCTGGGAATCGACCGCCGGTCAGGAGGGCGACGCGCCCGCTGGCATGATCGCCTTCTCCGGCGGGCCCGGCGCCGACGCGATGCGGGCAATCCCCGCCGACAAGCGCGACGCGGCCTATGAGGAAGAGCTTCGGGCGCGCTACCCAAAATTTGCCGAGGCCTTCGTTGCCAGCCGCTTCATGGATTGGCCCGCGGTCCCTTGGACGCGTGCGAGCTACTCCTTCGCCGCTCCCGGCGAGGTGACGACCATGGGACCGATCCTGCACCAGGGCATCGAGGACCGGCTGCATTTCGCCGGCGAGTATTCCTGCTACAAATTCGCAGGATACATGGAGGGCGCGCTCAATTCGGGCGTCGCCATCGCCCGGCGTCTGGCCGTCCGCGACGGCATCACGATCGACGGCGGCAAATGATTGAGCGCTACTGCCGCAGCAGGAGACCCGGAAAGTGGGAGCTGCACGCCATCACATGGGTGATGGCGGCGCGGTCATATTCGTCGCCCGACCGATAGGTCTCGAAATAGGCGTTGAGCCGGAGGACGCGATCCTGCATGGCGCCGGCCGCCTGCAAGCCAACCGAGACGCCGTAATTGGTGAAGGCGAAGCGCATCTCCGGCAGGTAAGGCTCGCGCGCGAAATAGCCCTCCTCCATCCACATCCGGTCGAGCATGGCGAGCGAGCGCCGCCTCTGCAGTTCGGCCCACCCCTCCGTGGGGAAGAAATGCGTCATCCACAACATCATGCCGAGCCCAAGATCCTGGGTGATGACGAGGTCGCCGGCGGTTCTGTCGATGATCTCGCGCATCTCGGCGATTTCGCCGGCGAGCGCCTGCTCATCCAGCAGCCGGTACGACACATAGCCGTCAAAGGCATCGAGCGCGCCGAAACCGTAGCCCGGGTAAGGCCCACTCAAATCCTCCTTCATTTTCCAGATCACGCCGCGGCCGGGAACGACGAAGGGGCCGTGGATATCGCGCGCCAGGGCGACGCCTTTCTCCCGATAGGAAGCCTCATAGCGCCCCAGCACGGAAAGGGCATAGAGCCACATGGCGAGGTAGTGGAAATATTGTCCGTCGCGGTCAGACTCTTCGCCGATGCGGATGCCACGCTTCCGCCCGAGCACCCGCTCGACCTCGGCCACGAGCCACACGGCCTCGTCGAGGAAGCGCTGCTCTTTCAGCTCCTCGTAGAGGGAGACGAGAAGCACGAGGCCGAAGGCATCGGTCCAGAGATAGCGCAGCCCGTTCGGCCAAATCCGCTCCGAGCGCATGAAGGCAAGCTTGGCGAGGACATAATCGATGTCCTTGAGGCCCGTCATCGCCCGGCGCGCAGTGCTGCCATGGTTTCATCCACTCTCCAGGCAGCACCTTGGGCAACGCGCCCCGAAGAACCTTGACCAGGATCAAAGGATCGCATCGGCCGGCCTATCGAGTGCTCAATTCGCCCGATTTGGCAACGACCTACGCGACGCCAGGCTCCTCGCCGCCGCCCTGAGGAGAACCGCCGCTTGCAACTTCCTCTTCCCTGCCTTGAGGCTTATGATCGGGAGATATTGGAGAGGGTGGCGGGGATGCGACTTCTCTTTGGCATGATAATCGGGGCGTTGCTCACCATCGGCGGCGCCTACGTCGCCGATTCCAGGGCGGACCCTCTCCAGGGCGGCCGCATGGTGAACTGGGACGTGGTCGGGCAAAAGGTGAACGATCTCACCGTCGACCTAAGGAGAGTCTGGGACAACTTCACGCGCCAGATTACGGGACCGCCTTAAGCCGGCCTCTTTCCCAGACGGAGTGCAAGCAGAGCCGGCAGTTGAATATTGGCGGCAGCCGCACCGGTTTTATAGAGAAGCTGCACCCGCTCGCTCGGTCGTGATACCGGCGCGCGTTGCTCCTTCGATCCCTTCGGATGGGAGCTCGACTTTTCCGACGCGGCGGTCGCCACCATGTTCATGCCCGTGAGAAATGCCGCGCCGCTGCCGATGACGGCGGCAATAGCGAAAATTTGCAGGACGCGCCGTAAGCTCGCACGCTCCGGCGCCTCCATGGTCACCGTCCGATTGATGTAAGCGAGAAACGAACTCAGAAGCGCGGCGATAGCCCCGCCGCTGAAGAACAGCATCGCGGAAGCGAATTTGGGCTCGACCGTCGACTCCGGAGCGCTCGCCAAGATCGACAGCAGGACGAGCGCCGCGGCGCCATTGAGCAGGACGAGAAAGGCAAGCGCCCGGGCGGCAAACCGGTTTCGCTCCCTCTCGATGAAGACAGGGTCAACATGCGGATCGGCCCGGTTAGCGGCGTTCGGCGACATGCGTGTCATCATCCCTCCCCTTGAGGCCGCATTGTGACGAGGAACGCAAGCGACCGATGGCCGGCGCGTCAACGCTGCCGGCTCATGCTCAAATAATTGGCGGAGACGGAGGGATTCGAACCCTCGATACGGCTTTTGACCGTATAACGGTTTAGCAAACCGCCGCCTTCAGCCTCTCGGCCACGTCTCCGAACAATGAAGGCTTACTGATCCGCTGCTGGGCGGTCAACATCGCTCCCCTTAAGCGGGCGCTTGGGAGCGAGCGCGGCATCCCGACCATCCAACTTGCTGCCCTGGCTCGACAAATGGTGCCGGCGCGGACGGATATCGAGGGGGCCGGCGCTTGATCGGCAGGTTTCCCCCTGGGATACGCGTCTGGGTTGCAGCTGAATTATCCCTGATTTTCCGACGCTTCCGCTGTCATGCCTGTGCTAAACTTTGAGGCAATTATGACGGGAGAGGGATACGCCCGCGCCATGGCTTGGCAGTTTCGCCAAAGGCCGCTTTCGCATGTGGCGTTCGCCGCAGGCCTCATCGTCTGCGCCGTGCCGTCCGCCCTGGCCGGTGAGGCAAGCTACTGCGTCACCTGCACGAACCCCGACCAGACCTATATCTGCCGGGTCACCGCCGGAGGCTCGAAGCCGAGCGACGCGCTGAAGCTTTACTGCGTCATCCGCACCGCCAAAGAGGGCCACCATGCCTCCTGCTCGGCGGAGCGCAGCTCCCCTGCCTGCAACGGTGTGGAGAAAGTCTATAGCTATGACGGCCCGATGCCGGAGGACCTCGCCTCGGATGCTCGCATCAAGAATCTCACCGACAAGATCGAGCAGAACCAGAAAGCCTTCGAGAAGCCGAAGGGCGATCAGCCCAAGACGCTCGTCGAGCTCGGCGGTCGCGCGGTCAGCGCCTCACGGCAGGGCTTGCGCAACGCGCGCAGCAGGCTAGGCGGCTCGTCGCAGGAGGTTGATCAGCCGCTGCCGGAGGAGCCGCTTTCGCTCGATCAATCGCCCGCACCTCTCGCGGCCGAGGGCTCCCCGGTCGCCAGCCCCGAAGAGAGCCATCCGAGCCGAGCCCAGCGAGCCAGCAGCGCGGTCGGCGGTTTCGCGCGCAAGAGCTACCGCTGCGTCCTGTCCTTCTTCCGCAAATGCAGCGGCGAGGCGGCTGACGGCGACACTCTGCGCTAGTGGGTTTGCAGCCATTCGCGGGCGAGCTTCTGCGCGGCGGCGATCTGCTCGGTCGACATCTCGCGGGCGACCTCGATGCGATGGGCCAAGGCCGATGGGTTGCCACGCGCGGCGGCAAGGTTGAACCATTTGTGAGCCACGATGAGGTCGGTCGCCACGTCCCGGCCGGTCGCATAAAGCATCCCGAGCTCGAAAAGGGCATCCGGAGCGCCCATCTGCGCCCCCAACTCGACCGTTTCCGTCGAAATGTCCATCCGCGCCATCTCACATGCCCCCTTTTACCACTCGTCTGACCGCCTGTCGAATATTCGGGTGGTTACACAAGATCCCCAGGCGTCTTTGTTGCACCATCGACGCGATAATCATGGGAGAGCACTTTGAATAACTTCTGAATGGGCGTGATTAACGCAAAATCACTAAATCTATAACGCTCGGTAATATTAGTTTACATTGCGCGCCAATCCGCGGCCAATCGGTTAAGCTTTGCGCTTTGGCAATGATTCTTTGACCATTCAAAGTGACTTGTCGATAACCAAGAAGAGATTTCGAGAAAGCGGAGGCTGGGCAGGCGCCCCCGTTCCCTGTGCGCAGAACGCGTTCGCCGATGCCGGCGGAAGTTCAGGGCAGCAACACCGTCGATCCCGTGGTGAGCCGCGCTTCGAGATCGCGGTGTGCCTGGGCCGCGTCGGCGAGAGGGTAGGTCTGGTTGACGGCGATCCTGACCTTACCCTTGGCGAGGACGTCGAACAGATCGTTCGCCGTGGCGACCAGGTCCTTGCGCGTCCCGATATAGGTACCGAGCGAGGGACGCGTGGCGAACAGCGAGCCCTTTTGCGACAGCAGCGTAATCTTGAACGGCGGCACCGGACCCGACGCCTGCCCAAAGCTCACCCACATGCCGAGCGGCTTGAGGCAATCGAGCGACGCGGGAAACGTATCCTTGCCGATCGAGTCATAGACGACGTCGACCCCCTTCCCCTTGGTGTACTCCTTGACCTTGGCGACGACGTCCTCCTCGCGAATATTGATGACATGGGCGCAGCCATGGGCGCGGGCGATCAGCGCCTTGCCTGCCGAGCCCACCGTTCCGATCACGGTCGCCCCGAGGGAAGCGGCCCATTGGCAGGCGATGAGCCCGACGCCGCCCGCCGCCGCGTGGAACAGGAGCGTCGTGTCCGGCTCCACTCTGTATGTCCGGCGCAACAGATATTGCGCGGTCATGCCCTTGAGCATGACAGCCGCCGCCGTCTCGTCGCCGATGCCGGCGGGAATCTTGACCACGCGGTCAGCGGCGATCAGACGCTCCTCGGCATAGGCGCCGATCGGGCCGGCATAGGCGACATGGCGCCCGACCTTGAGATCGCGCACGCCTTCGCCGACGCCCACGACCACGCCGGCCCCTTCCATGCCCGGAATGAACGGGAATGAGGGCTGCGGATAAAGACCCGTGCGCACATAGACGTCGATATAGTTGAGGCCGATCGCCGTCTGCCTGATCTTGACCTCGCCCGGGCCAGGGTCGCCGATTTCGACCTTCTCCCATTTGAGGACTTCGGGCCCGCCATATTCATGGACGCGGATCGCGTGCGTCATTCGATCCCGAGCTTTTGCTTGATGAGCTCATTGACGGCCTGCGGGCTCGCCTTCCCGCCTGTGACTTTCATCACCTGGCCGACGAACCAGCCGGCGAGCGCGGGCTTGAGCTTAGCCTGCTCGGCCTTCTCGGGGTTGGCGGCGATCACCTGATCGACCGCCTGCTCGATGGCGCCCATGTCGGTGACCTGGGTCAGGCCCGCGCGCCTCGACGATGGCAGCGGGCTCGCCGCCTTCCGCCCAAACGATGTCGAACACATCCTTGGCGATCTTGCCCGAGATGGTTTCCGCCTTGATGAGATCGAGGATCGCGCCGAGCTGGCTTGTTGTGACGGGGCTGTCGATAATGTCCCGGCCTTCCTTGTTGAGGCGGCCGAACAGCTCGTTGATCACCCAGTTCGCGGCCTGCTTGGCGTCGCGGCCCTTGGCCACGCTCTCGAAATAATCGGCGGACTCCTTCTCGGCGATCAGCACGTCGGAATCATAGGGGCTCAAGCCATAGTCGGCGATGAAGCGCGCCCGCTTGGCGTCGGGAAGCTCGGGCAGATCCTTACCAAGCCTATCCACATAGTCTTGCGTCAGCTCGAGCGGCAAGAGATCGGGGTCCGGGAAATAGCGATAGTCATGCGCCTCCTCCTTCGAGCGCATGGAGCGCGTCTCCCCGGTCTTGGCGTCGAACAGCCGCGTCTCCTGATGGATGACGCCGCCCTCCTCCAGGATCTCGATCTGGCGGCGCGCCTCATGCTCGATGGCCTGGCCGATGAAGCGGATGGAGTTGACGTTCTTGATCTCGCATCTTGTGCCGAGCGGCTCACCGGGCCGGCGCACCGACACGTTGACGTCGGCGCGGAGCGAGCCCTGCTCCATATTGCCGTCGCAAGTGCCGAGATAGCGCATGATGGTCCTGAGCTTGCCGACATAAGCCTTGGCCTGCTCGGACGAGCGCAAATCGGGCTTCGATACGATCTCCATCAGCGCCACGCCCGAGCGGTTGAGATCGACATAGGAATAGAGCGGATGCTGGTCGTGCAGGCTCTTGCCCGCGTCCTGCTCGAGATGCAGTCGCTCGATGCCGACGGTGACCCGCTCGCCGCTCAAGAGATCGACGATGACCTCGCCCTCGCCCACGATCGGGCTCTTGTACTGGCTGATCTGATAGCCTTGCGGCAGGTCGGGATAGAAATAGTTCTTGCGGTCGAAAATCGACGTCAGGTTGATCTTGGCCTTCAAGCCCAGCCCGGTGCGGATGGCTTGGGCGATGCAGCCTTCGTTGATGACCGGCAGCATGCCGGGCATGGCGGCATCGACCAGGCTCACATGGGAGTTCGGCTCGCCGCCGAACTCGGTCGAGGCGCCCGAGAACAGCTTGGCGTTGGAGGTGACTTGCGCATGCACCTCCATGCCGATCACCACCTCCCAGGGGCCGGTCTCGCCTTCGATGAGATTCGTCTTTTCCGCTTTTTGATCCATGGCAGGAACGCTCTGGTCATGGCCGGGCTTGTCCCGGCCATCCACGTCTTGATGGTTATAACTTAAAGGCGTGGATGCCCGGCACAAGGCCGGGCATGACGAATTGAATTGGGCAAAGTCCCCTCACCCTGCCCTCTCCCCACTGGGGAGAGGGGGAACTCGCGGCTACTTCTCAGATTCAAGCTGCTGGCGGAGCTTCTCCTCCTCATATTGGATGAACCAGCCGATCATCTGCCGCCATAAGGCCTCGGCGAGCTCGGGCGGCAGGCCCTTCTCCGCCGCCCGCGCGCGGACCCCGTCGATCACCTGCTGGATGCGCCACGGCACCCGCGCCTCAGCCGGCGACTGCTTGAGCTCCCAGGCGCGGTCGACAAAGATAAAGCGCTCGCCGATCAGATCGACCAGCGCCGTGATCGATGCGGTCGATCTCGGCCCTCACCTCCTCCATCGTCTTGCAATCCTTGGCCTTGCGTGGCGCCATGGCGTGATCGTCCTTCAAGCTGCAGAATGCGGGTACGACGGCGTCGGCCTCGATTTCCACCAGCCAGTCCGGACTGATGAAGCCCGTCACTTGCAGCATGCTCGAGGCCGGGCGAATGTCGCCGAAGAACTCGCCATGCACGCGGCCCACCGCCTCCCAATGGGCGATGTCGACGAGATAGGTCCGGGTGCGGATCACATCCTTGAGGCTCGCGCCGGCATCTTGCAGCGCTTTCTCGATGATCTCGAGGATGGCGCGGGTCTGCGCCGCGGGATCGCCGACCTTGACCGGCTTGCCGCCTGAGCCCGCGGTGGTGCCGCCCACGGCGACGATATTGCCGACGCGTACCGCCCGCGAGAAGCCGATGACGGGCTCGTAGGGGCTCCCTGAGGACACCAAAATGCGCTTCGTCGTAGGCTCGCTCATGCGGCTTTGCTCCACCAGTCGTGCGGCTTGGCCAGCGGCCCCGCCGCCGCCTCGATCACGCGGCCCACGCGGAATAGCGTCTCCTCGTCGAAGGGCTTGCCGATGAGCTGAAGCCCGAGCGGCGTGCCCTCTGACGATAGCCCGGCCGGCACGCTCATCCCCGGCAAGCCCGCCATGTTCACCGTCACGGTGAAGATGTCGTTGAGATACATCTCGACCGGGTCTCCCGATTTCTCGCCGAGCGCGAAGGCGGGTCCCGGCGTGGTCGGCGTCAGGATCGCATCGACCTCCTCGAACGCGCTATCGAAGTCGCGCTTGATCAAGGTGCGCACCTTCTGGGCTTTCAGATAATAGGCGTCATAATAGCCCGCCGACAGCACATAGGTGCCGATCAGGATGCGGCGCTTCACCTCCTGCCCGAAGCCAGCCGCGCGCGTGTTCTCATACATCGAGGTCACGTCCGAGCCCTTCTCGCGCAAGCCGTAGCGCACGCCGTCATAGCGGGCGAGATTGGAGGAGGCCTCGGCCGGCGCGACAATATAATAAGAGGGCAGCGCATATTTGGTGTGCGGCAGGCTCACCTCCTTGATCTTGGCGCCGGCGTCCTTCAGCCACTCCACCCCCTTCTGCCATAACGCCTCGATCTCGGGCGCCATGCCCGGCACGCGATATTCCTTGGGGATGCCGATGGTGAGCCCCTTCACGCCCTTCCCCACGGCGGCCTCGTAGTCCGGCACCTTCATAGCGACGCTCGTCGTGTCCTTGGGATCGTGGCTCGCCATGACCTGCAACAGGATGGCGGCGTCCTCCACGGTGCGGGCGATCGGCCCCGCCTGATCGAGCGAGGAGGCGAACGCCACGATCCCCCAGCGCGAGCAGCGGCCGTAGGTGGGCTTGATGCCGACCGTGCCGGTCACGGCGGCGGGCTGGCGGATCGAGCCGCCCGTGTCGGTGGCGGTCGCCCCCATGCAGAGCCTTGCCGCCACCGCCGCCGAGGAGCCGCCCGAGGAGCCGCCGGGCACGAGCTTTGCGTTCGAGCCTCGGCGCTGCCAGGGATTGATGACGGGGCCGTAATAGCTCGTCTCGTTGGACGAGCCCATGGCGAACTCGTCATTGTTGAGCTTGCCCAGCATCACCGCCCCTTCCGCCCAGAGATTGGCCGTCACCGTCGATTCATAGGTGGGCGTGAAGCCGTCGAGAATGTGCGAGCAGGCGGTGGTGCGGAACCCTTTGGTGCAGAACAGATCCTTGATGCCGAGCGGGATGCCTTCGAGCGCTGCCTCCCTCTCCTTTTTTGAGGCGCGCGTCGCTTGCTTTTGCCATCTCGAGCGCCCGCTCCGGCGTCGGCAGAACGTATGCGTTGAGCGCCGCGTTGGCGGATTCGATCGCGGCGAGATGAGCTTGCGTGAGCTCGCGCGCCGAGAACGACTTGTCGCGCAAGCCCTCGCGCGCTTCGGCAATGGTGAGATCGGTCAGTTTGGTCACGGCCTATGGCTTCAAATGTTCGCACAAGAAAACGGCGCGGCGCATCATGCCCTCCTATTCGACGACCTTGGGCACGACGAAATAGCCGTCATCGACCTGTGGCGCGTTCTTGAGGATGTCGGCGGCGCAGAAACCGTCGGTGACCTCGTCCTTGCGCTTCTTCATGGTCATGGCCGCCACCCGCGTCATCGGCTCGACCGCGCTGGTGTCGATCTCGTCGAGCTGGGCGACCCAATCGAGGATGCCCGACAGCTCCTGCTCGAGCCGGCCGGCCTCCTCCTCGGTGATGGCGAGGCGGGCAAGGCGGGCGATGCGGCGGACAGTGGCGCGATCGACGGACATGAAGGGAGGGGCCTTAAGCTTTGCGTTCCTTGAGCGCTCGTCTAGCACCGTGCCGCTCAAGCGGCAACTTGGCTTCAGGCCTCGAACGGCACCCCAACCTCCGGCACGAGCACAGTGTTGCCGCCCATCTCGGCGATGAACTTGTCGGCGGTCTCATCGAGCACGGGAAAGGTGCCGTAATGGCAAGGCACGATCAGCTCGAACTGGAAGAAGCGCTTGCAGGCCAGCGCCGCGGTCTTGGCGCCCATGGTATAGCGGTCGCCGATCGGCACGAAGCCGATCGCCGGCGCGTAAATTTCGTTGATCAGTCCCATGTCGGAGAAGATTGCGGTATCGCCCATGTGGTAGACCGTCTTGTCTCCGCTGGGCGTAACGATCAGGCCGCAACAGGCGCCGAGATAGACCGGGCGCCCGTCCACGATGTTCGAAGCCGAATGCCAAGCCGGAACGAAGGTGAGATCGAAGTCGCCGTGATGGAGCGTGCCGCCGGTGTTGCCGGGATCGATTTTCTCCACCCCATGGGCCGCCATATGGGTGGCAAGCTCATGCACGGCGATGAGCTGGGCCCCTGTCTCCTTGCAGATGCGCACGGTGTCCCCCGTGTGGTCCTCATGCCCGTGGGTGAGCGCCACATGGGTCACCCCCTTGGCGGCCTTATGCAGGGGGATGTCAGCCTCCTCGAAGGTGGTGTTGCCGGTCAGAAAGGGATCGATCAGGATGCTGCTCGAGCCGGTATCGATACGGAAGCAAGAATGGCCGAACCACGTGATCCTCATGCGTTACACCCCTTGATGCGCCTCTCGTGACTGTAGCACCTCTCGTCGCCATCGAAGACCTGCCCCCGCTGCTCGCCCGCGAGGCGCGGCTGCTCGGTCTCGATGTCGGCACCAAGACCATCGGCCTGGCCTTGTCGGACGTGACGCGCTCGATCGCCACGCCGTACCACACGGTGCGCCGGACCAAGTTCACCGAAGATGCCAAGGTCATTCAGGAAGCGGTAGAAGAGCATGAGGTCGGCGCGCTGGTGATCGGCCTCCCCATCAATCTCGACGGCTCTGAGGGACCGCGCGCCCAATCGACGCGGGCCTTCGCCCGCAACCTTGCCGCCCGCATCGAGGTCCCCATGGTCTTCTGGGACGAGCGGCTTTCGACCGCCGCCGTCGAACGCCACCTCATCGAGGCCGGCGCCTCCCGCAAGCGGCGCGCTCAAGTGATCGACCGCATGGCGGCAGCCTACATCCTGCAAGGCGCGCTCGACCGGCTGAACCGTCTCACCGCTTAAGCCGCTAGACCGGAGTTCCGTTGAACAGGAGATATTGTGTGGGATAGTCGGGGCAGAAACCCGCGCCGCAGATGAGCAGCGTCGAGATGACGTTGCCGACAGCGAGCACGACGAACACGACGAATGCCGTGAGCGGCAGCACGTTCATGCGGCTAGACCAAGGCTCGGGGCGAGCGAATTGCCGGTCGTCAAGCAAGAGAACGGCGCAGCCGATGACCATCAGGGCAAAGGCGATGAATGCCCAGGTGTAGAGATGCAGCCCAAAGATCGCATTGCCGTATGAGCCGGTGCCCGGAACGATGTGGAGCAGGGTTTGGCGCATGGAGATGGCCGCGCCCACGCTTGCGCCCAAGATCGTCACGCCATAATGGCTCGGTCGCGGGCCGAAGAGGAGATTGAGCGCAAGCCCGAAGCCTGCGGCGGTGAAGCCGGCCCGTTGCAGGATGCACAAGGGACATGGCAGGTCGCGAAACCAGAGCTGATCGATAAAGGCGAGTGCCAGCAAAGTATCGACGGCAATCAACCCCAAGGCATTGAGGAGCCTCGACAGATCGCTCGGCACCCTTCGTCCCCTTAGCTCAAAGTGCGATGTTCAGAACGTCGCTCATATGGACGCGGAACAGCACGAGCAGCACCACGAGGCCTGCGACCCAAAAGCCCATTGCCGCCCCGCGCTGCCTGAGCCAGGCCGCGCCAAGTCCGCAGGCAAAGAGAAGAAAAGGTAAGCTCATCATGGCGCAGCCTCCGCCTGACCGACTCCATGCCGGCTTCCAGTCTCGCCGGTCGCGCGAGTCTCGTTGATTCGCTGCGAGCCGTAAACCGCAAGTTATTGAAATTCCGGGTGCGCTGGCAAGCAAGAAGGTCGGCCTCTCCATCCTCTCCCCCGCCCCCAGAGAAAGGACGAGGCCGCCAGATGCGGCGGCCTCTGATGGTGTCGAGGGCGCTTAGGCTGCTTCTGCCGTCAGCCGATTAGCAAGGCGCGCACCAGCACCGGAACGGACCGCAACGCCAAGTGAATCCCGGCGGGCAGTGCCGCCCCCATCCATCACAGGCGGTCTTCTCGACCGGCGAATAGTTCTTTGCCGCAGACGGAAAATTCAGGGTTCCCGACCTCCAGGTCGTGGCGTCGGCCTTCCACGCGAGGCCTCCGGCGAACAACACCGCCGCTGACACAGCTAAGGCAATCGCAAGCTTACGCATCTTTTGCCTCCTTGATTTGAGGTTCCCTACCTGCACAAACGGTAAGATGACCGAGGATAGCGTAGATTCGTGACACGGACACTGATCGGCACCGCCAGTCTGGAGCCGGGCGATGGGCCATGGGCATCAAGCTCCCAAAGGCGCGTTAGGGCAAGCTTACCTTAATTGCGCCGCCACGCTTGCCGCATCCTGCGGTGAGGCTTATACAGTCCCTTTGATGAGCATTGCGGCCGAAGCCTCCGACCTTTCCTTTCCTCACCGCCATCTTCTTGGAATCGAAGGCCTTTCGCGCGCCGAAATCACGGCGCTGCTCGATCTTTCCGAACAGGCCGCCAAGCTCAGCCGGCAAATCGACAAGAAACGCGACGATCTGCGCGGCCGCACCCTGATCAATCTCTTCTTCGAGGCTTCGACCCGGACCCAAAGCTCCTTCGAGCTTGCCGGCAAGAGGCTTGGCGCCGACGTGATGAACATGTCGGTCGGCACCTCGTCGGTCCAGAAGGGCGAGACCTTGATCGATACGGCGGTGACCTTGAACGCCATGCGCCCCGACCTCCTCGTGGTGCGCCATCATGCGGCGGGCGCGGTCGAGCTCTTGTCCCAAAAGGTCGACTGCTCGGTGATCAATGCCGGCGACGGCAGCCACGAGCACCCGACGCAGGCGCTGCTCGATGCGCTCACCATCCGCCGCCACAAAGCGCGCATCGAGGGCCTCATCGTGGCGATCTGCGGCGATATCCAGCATTCGCGGGTCGCGCGATCCAATATCCTGCTTCTTAACGCGCTCGGCGCCCGCGTCCGCGTGGTGGCGCCTTCCACATTGCTCCCCTCCGGCATCGGGCGGCTGGGGGTCGAGGTTTACACCTCGATGCGCGAGGGTTTGGCAGACGCCGATATCGTCATGATGCTGCGGCTCCAGCGCGAGCGCATGACTTCGAGCCTGGTTCCGAGCACAGCGCGAATATTTCCACTTCTTCGGCCTCGACTACGACAAACTCGCCCGCGCCAAGCCGGACGCGCTCGTCATGCATCCGGGCCCGATGAACAGAGGCGTGGAGATCGACTCCAATGTCGCCGACGACGCGCGCAGCGTCATCCGCGAGCAGGTGGAGATGGGCGTGGCGGTACGCATGGCGGTGCTCCAGGCCCTGGCCCGCCATCTGCCGAACCGGTGACGGCGATGCAGGCGCTCACCCAAGACCAGCGCTCTCCCTCCCGCGCGACAGCGTTCGTCAATGCGCGGCTGATCGATCCTTCCTCCCGCCTCGATCAGACCGGCGGCGTGCTGATCGCAGACGGCCTCATTGCCGATCTCGGACCGCATATCGCGTCAGGCGCCGTCGGCGATGCCGAGATCGTCGACTGCGGCGGCCGCGTGCTTGCGCCCGGCCTCGTCGACATGATGGTCTTTACCGGCGAGCCCGGCCACGAGCACCGCGAGACGCTTGGCCACGGCGAGCCGGGCGGCCGCCGCGGGCGGCGTCACCACCATCGTCTGCATGCCCAATACCGATCCGGTGATCGACGACGTGGCGCTGGTCGATTTCATCCTGAGGCGCGCGCGCGACACCGCCCTTGTTCACGTCCATCCCATGGCGGCCATGACCAAAGGTCTGTTGGGCGAGGAAATGAGCGAGATCGGCCTCCTGCACGAGGCGGGCGCCGTCGCCTTTGCCAACGGCAAGGCGAGCCTCGCCGACGCCAAGGTCATGCGCAACGTGCTCGCTTACGCCAAGGATTTCGGCGCGCTGATCGTGCATCACCTTGAAGACCCCACCCTGGCACAGGATGGCGTGATGAACGAGGGCGAAGTCGCGACCAGGCTAGGGCTTCGCGGCGTCCCTGCTGCCGCCGAAACCATCATGCTGGAGCGCGATATCCGTCTGGTCGAGCTCACCGGCGGGCGCTATCACGCCGGCCAGATCTCTTGCCGGGCCTCGCTCGACATCGTCCGCGCCGCCAAGCAACGAGGCATTCCCGTCACCTGCGGCGTGTCCATCAACCACCTCACGCTCAACGAAAACGACATCGGCCCCTACCGCACCTTCTTCAAGATAAGGCCGCCGCTCCGGTCCGAGGACGACCGCCGCGCCATGGTCGAGGGCGTGGCGAGCGGCGACATCGACGTGATTGTATCGGCCCACGATCCGAGAGGCGCCGAGGGAAAGCGCCGCCCATTTGCCGAGGCCGCCGACGGCGCCATAGGCCTTGAGACCCTGCTCGCCGTGGCCCTTCGCCTGTACCACAACGGGGACGTCGAGCTTGGCCGGCTGCTACAAGCGCTGACGGCAAATCCGGCCCGGCTGCTCGGGACCGGAAGCGGACGCCTCGCTAAAGGCGCCCCGGCCGATCTCGTGTTGATCGACCTTGAGACGCCCTGGGTTGTTGAACCCGAGCGCTTGCGCTCCAAGTCCAAAAACACGCCGTTCGACGCTGCGCGGCTTCAGGGCCGCGCGCTTCTGACCGTCGTTGCCGGACGCCTCGTCTACAACTACGCTGACAGTCCGGGCCCGTAACGGCGCCCTCTCTAGAAGGGTGATCGATGCCTCCTCCTGGCGATTGGGGTGACGCCGTCCCTTTTCTCCTGAGCCTTTGTCTCTTGAGCTTCGCGTTCGGCTATCTGCTCGGCTCCATCCCCTTCGGACTACTCCTCGCCAAGTTCGCCGGGCTCGGCGATTTGCGTCAGATCGGCTCCGGCAATATCGGTGCCACCAATGTCTTGCGCACCGGCAATAAGGGCCTTGCCGCGCTCACGCTCCTGCTCGACCTGTTGAAGGGCACAGCCGCCGTCTGGGTGGGATCTCATTTCGGTCCGTACGCGGCAATGCCGGCCGGCCTCGGGGCCTTTCTTGGTCATCTCTTTCCGGTCTGGCTCGGCTTCCGGGGCGGTAAAGGGGTTGCGACCTATATCGGTGTACTGCTCGGGCTTTATTGGCCGGCCGCGGCCGTGTTCTGCGTGGTCTGGCTCTTGGTGGCGGCCACCACGCGCTATTCATCGCTCTCCGCGCTTGCTGCAAGCATAGCGAGCGTCGGCACGCTCGCTTTCACCGGCCAATGGCGGCTCGCCGTGCTGTTCCTGCTGCTCACCGTCCTTCTCTATATCCGCCATGCCGCGAATATCGAGCGGCTGGCGCGAGGCGAGGAGGCGCGCATTGGCGAAACGAAGCTCTAAGGCCTCAGCTCCGACCAAGCCCTCGGCGCGCCTGAACCATCATCAGCGTCTCGCTTGGCTCAGATTGATCAGAAGCGAGAATGTGGGGCCCGCCACCTTCCGCGCCCTCGTCAATGAGTTCGGCGGCGCCGAGGCCGCCATTGCCGCGCTGCCGCTCCTATCGCGGCGCGGAGGACGCTCCGACATCCGCCTCTGCACCGAGGCCGAAGCCGAAGCCGAACTCGAGGCTGCCGAAAGCTTGGGGGCAAGCCTCGTCGCCATCGGCGAGCCGGGCTATCCGCCGGCGCTCGCCCAGGTCGATTCGCCACCGCCCCTCCTCTACGCCAAGGGCAGACTCGAGCTCGCCGACATCCCCATCGTCGCCATCGTCGGCGCCCGCAACGGCTCCGCCGTTGGACAGAAATTCACCCGCCAGATCGCCACCGATCTCGCGCTTGAAGGGTTCGTCATCGCCTCGGGGCTCGCCCGCGGCATCGATACGGCGGCGCATCTTGCCGCGCTCGAGCATGGCACCATCGCCGTGCTCGCCGGCGGCATCGACATCGTCTATCCGCCCGAGAATGATGACTTGCAGCGGGCGATCGGCGAGCGCGGCCTTCTCATCAGCGAGCGGTCTCCCGGCTTCGCTCCGCGGGGAAAGGATTTTCCCCGCCGCAATCGGTTGATCTCGGGGATCTCGCTCGGCGTCGTCGTGGTCGAGGCGGCCGAGCGCTCGGGCTCACTGATCACGGCCCGCCTCGCCGGCGAGCAGGGAAGAGAGGTCTTTGCCGTCCCCGGCAGCCCGCTCGATCCGCGCTCGGCGGGCACCAACAATCTCCTGAAGCAAGGCGCCGGCCTCGTCACCTGCGCCCGCGACATCCTCGAGGTGCTCGCGCCGATCTTGGGGCGTCCGCCTGCCCCGCCACCGATCGAGCTTGCCGCCGCCGACGAGCATCGGACACCCGAGCCCCTGCCCGACATTCGCCAAAGCGAACGCGAGCTGATCGTTGGTGCGCTGGGGCCGAGCCCCGTCGATATCGACGAGCTGATCCGAACGACCGGGGTCGCGACCCGGAAGGTCCATATCGTGCTGCTCGAGCTCGACCTCGCGGGCAGGCTGCAGCGTCATGGGCAGCAGCTTGTGTCCTTGAAGGTGTGACGAGGCGAACCCCTCAGTCGCGATTGGTCTTTTCGTTGTTGGCTTCTTCCAGCGCCACGTTGATCAGATAGGCGAGAAAGGGCATTTGGGCATTTTGGGCGACCAGCCGCAGTCCCTCGAGCATCGAGGCGATATATTCTGCGGCCTCCTGGTGCGTCAGCTCGGGCCCTTCCCGCGATGGGCTGGCACCGCCTGCTGGAGGCCGGGCGCGCGTCCCTGTCATTCCACACTGCCTTATTTCGCGCCGATTGGACCCCAGCACCGCGCCGAAACGTTGAATTTCGGGCCGCGGACGCCCTCCAAAGACACCTTCACGCCTGACAGCCTAAGGTTGTTTTAGTTAGTATACGCACTTAGAAGTTGTCAATTGGGTTCAGCCGAATTTGACAGTGGCGGCTCAAGACACCATTTTCCGCCGCAGAGCCAGGGTCCATCCGGGCCCGCCGCCCTCAGCCCGACGCAATTTGCGCGGCTAGGAACGTCTCAATGAACATCGTCATCGTCGAATCGCCAGCCAAGGCAAAGACCGTCAACAAGTATCTGGGGCCCGGTTACCGCGTGCTCGCCTCCTACGGCCACGTGCGCGACCTGCCCTCGAAAAACGGCTCGGTCTTGCCTGACAAAGACTTCGAGATGCTTTGGGACGTCGAGCCCAAGGCGGCCAAACGGCTCGACGAGATCGCCAAGGCCCTCAAAGGGGCAAGCAAGCTGATCTTGGCGACCGACCCCGACCGCGAGGGCGAGGCCATCTCCTGGCATGTCCTCCAGGTGCTCGACCGCAAGAAGGCCTTGGCGGGCATTCCGGTGGAGCGCGTCGTCTTCAACGCCGTGACCAAAGAGGCCGTGCTCGAAGCCATGCGCCATCCGCGCGCGATCGACGGGCCGCTCGTCAACGCCTATCTCGCCCGCCGGGCGCTCGACTACCTCGTGGGCTTCACCCTGTCCCCCGTGCTGTGGCGGAAGCTGCCTGGCGCCCGCTCCGCCGGCCGGGTGCAGTCGGTGGCGCTCAGGCTCGTCTGCGACCGCGAGCTCGAGATCGAGAAATTCAAGGCTCAGGAATATTGGTCGATCTTGGCCGAGCTTGCCACGGCCAAGAACGAGACCTTCCAGGCGAGGCTCGTCGCCGCCGACGGCAAGAAGCTCGAAAAGTTCGATATCCCCGATCAGGCGACCGCCGAGCGCCTGAAAGCGGCGCTCGAAGGCGGACGCTTCCTGGTATCGAACGTCGAGAGCAAGGCGCAGCGCCGCAACCCCGCCGCCCCCTTCACCACCTCGACCCTCCAGCAGGAGGCATCGCGCAAGCTCGGCTTTTCGCCGCGCCATACCATGCAGCTTGCGCAGCGGCTTTACGAGGGCGTCGATATGGGCGGCGAGGCCGAGGGCCTGATCACCTATATGCGGACCGACGGCGTGCAGATCGTGCCCGAAGCGGTCGCGGCCGTCCGCCGTCTCGTCACCAAGCTTTACGGCGACCGCTATGTGCCCCCCTCCCCGCGCGAATACGAGGCCAAGGCCAAGAACGCGCAAGAGGCGCATGAAGCCATCCGGCCGACCGACTTCACCAAGGAGCCCGAGAAGGTCGCCCGCTATCTCGATGCGGACGCCGCCAAGCTCTACAAGCTGATCTGGCAGCGGACGCTGGCGAGCCAGGCAACGAGCGCCGAGATCGAGCGCACCACCGCCGACATCGATGTCACCGGCAAGGACGGCAAACCTTACGGCGTCAGGGCCACCGGCTCGGTCATCCGCTTCGACGGCTTCCTCAAGATCTACGAGGAGGGGATCGACGACGCCGTTGGCGACGACGGCGCCCTCCCCGCGCTTGCCAAGGGAGATGCGCTCGATCCCCGCAAGATCGAGGCGAAGCAGCATTTCACCGAGCCGCCGCCCCGCTATAGCGAGGCGACCCTCATCAAGAAGATGGAGGAGCTCGGCATCGGCAGGCCGTCAACCTATGCCTCGACGCTCAACGTGCTCCGCGAACGCGAATATGTCCGCATCGACAAGAAGCGGCTCTACCCCGAGGACAAGGGGCGCCTGGTCACGGCCTTCCTCGAGAGCTTCTTCAGCCGCTACGTCGAATACGACTTCACCGCCGACCTCGAGGAGAAGCTCGACCTCATCTCCGCCGGCAAGCTCGAATGGAAGGACGTGCTGCGCGACTTCTGGCGGGAGTTCATCGCCGCCGTGAACGACATCGGCGATTTGCGGATCACCGAGGTGCTCGATGCGCTGAACGACCTGCTCGGGCCGCATATCTTTCCCGACCAGGGCACAGGGACCGATCCCAGGGCCTGCCCGTCCTGCGGCATCGGGCGCCTGAGCCTCAAGGTCGGCAAATTCGGCGCCTTCATCGGCTGCTCCAACTATCCCGAATGCCGTTTCACCCGCCAGCTCGCCGACACCGGCGACAAGGCGTCGGCCGCCGCCGAGGCGAAGCTGCTCGGCACCGATCCCGAGACCGGTCTCGACGTGACGCTACGCACCGGCCGCTTCGGCCCTTACGTCCAGCTCGGCGAACAGAATGGCGGCGAGAAACCGAAACGCGCCTCCATCCCTAAGGGCACCGACCTGGAGAGCTCTCGACCTTGACCACGCGCTCGCGCTGCTCTCGCTGCCCCGCGAGGTGGGGCTGCATCCCGAGTCGGGCAAGCCGATCATGGCGGGCTTCGGGCGCTACGGGCCTTATATCCAGCACGACGGCAAATATGCGAGCCTCGGCAGCACCGAGGAGGTGTTCGAGGTGGGCTTGAATCGCGCCGTGAGCCTTCTCGCCGAGAAGGCGGCGTCGTCGCGCGCCCGGCGCGGTCCTAACGTGATCAAGGAGCTCGGCGAGCACCCTGAGCTTGGCGGCAAGGTGCAGGTCTTGACCGGCCGCTACGGACCTTACGTCAAGCACGGCAAGGTCAACGCCACCCTGCCCAGGGACCGCGAGCCCGAGCAGGTCACCCTTGCCGAGGCCGTCGAGCTGATCGCCGCGCAGAAGCGCCAAAGGCCCTGCCAAGAAGAAGCCGGCCAAGAAGCCTGCGCGTAAAAGCGGAAAGAGCAACAAAGAGGCCGTCGAGGAGACGGCAGGCTGAGCGGCGCCCGTGGCAAAACCTAAGGGGGCTCCGCGCAACAAGACTGTGGGCAAACTTCCTTCCAAGCAGGACATTATCGACTTTCTCGCCACCGCAACCGGTGAGGCCGGCAAGCGCGAGATCGCGCGCGCCTTCGGGGTCAAGGGCGGCGACCGGATCGCGCTGAAAGCGCTCTTGCGCGACATGGCCGATGACGGGCTGATCGCGGGCTCGCGCCGCAAGCTGACGCGGCCTGGCGTCTTGCCGCCGGTGACGGTGATCGAGATCACCGGCCGCGACGCCGACGGCGAATTCATCGCCAGACCCTCGGTGTGGGACGAGGAGCATGGCGCTCCGCCCCGCATCCTCATGGCCGAGAGCAAACGCGAGGCGGGCCCCGTCGCCGGCATCGGCGACCGCGTGCTGGCGCGGATCACCGCCCTCGGCCCCGATGCCGATTACCCCTATCAGGCGCGGACCATCAAGCGCCTGGCGCAGGCCGCACGAAGCCTGCTCGGCATTTTCCGCGCGCTTCCGGGAGGCACGGGCGTCATCGATCCGGTCGAGCGCAAGCAGCTGAAAGAATGGCCCGTGGCGCGGGGTGCCACCGGAGATGCCGAAAATGGCGAGCTGGTGCGCTTCGAGATTGCGCGCGCCTCGCGCGTGGGCGTGCAAACCGCCCGCGTTATCGAGCGGCTCGGCAATCCGGCGGCGCAGCAGATGACGAGCCTCATTGCGGTCCATGCCCACGGCATCCCCGATCGTTTCCCTGAAGCCGTGCTCGCCGAGGCCGAAGCCGCCAAGGAGCCTGAGCTCAAACGCCGTGAGGATCTGAGGCACCTCCCCCTCGTCACCATCGACCCCTCTGACGCTCGTGACCATGACGATGCGGTATGGGCTGAAGCCGATCCCAACCCGGCCAATCGCGGCGGCTGGGTGGTGATCGTCGCCATCGCCGACGTCGCCTCATACGTGCGGCCCGGGAGCGCGCTGGACAAGGAAGCGCGGAAGCGCGGCAACTCGGTCTACTTCCCGGACCGCGTGGTGCCGATGTTGCCTGAGCGGATCTCGAACGATCTCTGCTCGCTCATCGAGAACGAGCCGAGGCCCTGCCTTGCCGTGCGCATGGTGTTCGACAAGGACGGCAGAAAGCTCGGCCACCGCTTCCTCCGGGCCCTGATGCGGTCCGCCGCGAGCCTCACCTATGAGCAGGCGCAAAGCGCAATCGACGGGCGCCTCGACGAGGTCACGGGCCCGCTGCTCGATCCCGTGCTCAGGCCCTTGTGGGGGGCCTATGCGAGCCTCGTGCTCGCGCGCACCGAGCGGGGGCCGCTCAACCTCGATCTGCCGGAACGGAAGATCCTGCTCGACGACAAGGGCCGCGTGCGGGGCGTGGCGAGCCCTCCCCGGCTCGACGCCCATCGCCTGATCGAGGAGTTCATGATCGCCGCCAATGTCGCCGCGGCCGAGACCTTGGAGGCGAAGCGATCGCCGCTGATCTATCGCGTCCACGACAGCCCGTCGAAGGAGAAGCTCGCTTCGCTCGGGGAGTTCCTCGAGCACGATCGGGATCAAGCTGCCGAAGTCGGGCACGCTCAAGCCGGCCCAGTTCAACCGCATCCTGGCCGAGACCCGCGCCACGCCCACCGCCGAGCTCGTCGGCGAGGTCATTCTGAGGAGCCAGGCCCAGGCCGAATATTCGCCCGGCAATTTCGGCCATTTCGGATTGAACCTGCGCAGATACGCGCATTTCACCTCGCCGATCCGCCGCTATGCCGATCTCATCGTCCATCGCGCGCTGGTGCGAGCGCTCGGGGTCGGCACCGACGGACTGACCGACGCCGAGATGGGCGAGCTCGAGGAGATCGCGAGGAACATCTCCGACACCGAACGCCGGGCCATGGCGGCCGAGCGCGAGACGGCCGACCGGCTCATCGCCGCCTATCTTGCCGACCGTATCGGCGCGAAGTTCCAGGCGCGCGTCTCGGGCCTCGTCCGCACCGGCCTCTTCGTCAGGCTGATCGAGACGGGCGCCGACGGGTTCGTCCCGGCCTCCTCGATCGGGCACGAATATTTCTTTCACGACGAGGTGCGGCAGGCCCTGGTCGGCGAAGACACAGGGCTTGCCTACCGGCTCGGCGACCCGGTCGAGGTGCGGCTGGTCGAGGCGATCCCCACCGCAGGCGCGCTCCGTTTCGAGATGTTGAGCGAAGGGCGCTCGATCGGCGCGCGACCAAAAGGCGCTCGCAGGCCAAGTGACAAGGGAAGGCCGCAACGCTACAAGGGCAAGCCGCGCCGGCAAGGACGCGGCGGCTCCCGCAAACGCCGCTAGGCCCTCTAAGCCTCAAAAGTAAGGATCGCGTGATGCAGGATAGGACCGGACCTTCGGGCGTCTACCGGTATGAGGGCAGCCCGGCCCGGCCGATCTTCGGCTCGCTGTTGCGAGGTGCGGCGCTCAAATGCCCCGCCTGCGGCACGGGCGCCATGTTCCGGCGCTATCTCAAAGTGGCCGACGCCTGTCCCCATTGCGGCGAGGAGCTGCATCATCATCGCGCCGACGACGCGCCGCCTTATTTCACCATCGTGATCGTGGGCCACATCGTGGTCAGCCTCGTGCTCGCGGTGGAGATGGCCTACCGGCCCCCGCTCTGGCTGCATGCGGCGTTGTGGCTGCCGCTGACCGTCATCCTCACGCTTCTCATCCTGCCCTCGGTCAAAGGGGCGCTCGTCGCTCTGCAATGGGCGCTTCGCATGCACGGCTTCGATCCCGACGCCAAAGAGGACATGGTGCCGAGCTTCGATGCGGACCTTGCCCAGGGCTCCCCGTGCCCGCCCCGCCTTGACTTCCGGCCCTGAGCGAGTAGGGTTCCGCCAAATTCGCTTACAGCGTTATCGAGGACAGAGATGGCCAAGCCCGTCACCCAGAAGATCAAGCTCGTGAGTTCAGCCGGCACGGGCTACTACTATGTGACCAAGAAGAACCCGCGCAATCAGACCGAGAAGCTCGTGTTCAAGAAATACGACCCGGTCGCGCGCAAGCACGTCGAATTCAAAGAATCCAAGATCAAATAGCGGCTTGCTGGCTTAGACGGAGCCATGTCGGTCTGATGGCCGCCCTGTGGCCACAGAGGGCGGCGGCCGCCTAAAAGGGTGGCCGGCCGAAACGCGGCGCTAACGAGGAGGCCACTCAACCGCGCTCCGGCCAGCCGAACCCTACGGACCCAGGAGATGCGGCGGACCTGAGCATTCCGCAGGGTTATCTCTAGTTACAAGGAAGCTGAGTGAGAAAGACGCGCTCGAGACTTCGCGCTAAGCGCCCCCTACCCCTACTGGCCTCCCCGCTCGAATTCGTCGGCCACAGTCAAACCATAAAACAGCCAACGAAGGGATGAAATCAATCTTATTCCTAATGCTTAATACGATAAAATGCGAGCCATTGTAAACCCTTAAGGTTAAGCCTTCAGGTGCCACGTCAAGTATCGGGGCAGCCTTGGCGAAGACGCTCAGCCCACGGATTTGGCCTAAGTGATTCGCAAGGTCCCGGCGCCGCGCCCGCGGTAGGGTTGCTAGGCCGCGTCGGCGACAACCCGGTTGCGGCCGTCACGCTTGGCGCAGTAGAGCGCCTGATCGGCACGCTTGAGGATGAGCTCGGGCGTATCGTCGGCGAATTCGAGGGCGGCAACGCCGACGCTCGCCGTCACTTCGAGGGTGCCGATCCGCTCCCCGGCATAGAAGGGAGCCGCGGCGATGCATTGGCGCAGCCGCTCGCCCACGAGATAGGCCTTGGCGAGGTCGGTATCCGGCATGACCACGACGAACTCCTCGCCACCGAGGCGGCAGGCGAGGTCGATGCCGCGAATGTTGCGGCGCACGCGCGCGGCGAACTCCCTCAGCACTGAATCACCCGCGTCGTGGCCATAGCTGTCGTTGACGGCCTTGAAATAGTCGATGTCGAGCAACAGCACCGAGAGCGGCTTGCCGCGCTGCGAGGACTCCTCGAACAGCGTCTTCAAGTGGCTCGTCATATATCGGCGGTTGTGGAGCGCCGTGAGCGGGTCGAGAATCGCCATTTCGACGGTCTCCTCGAGCCGCGTGCGCAAATAGTCGGTGTAGCGCTTGCGCTTGATTTGGGTGCGCACGCGCGCCAAGCAGCTCGTTGGGGTCGACCGGGCGGACGATATAGTCGTTGACGCCCATATCGAGGCCCCTGAGCAGCCTGGCGTCGTCGCCCGGCTCGATGATGATCATGATGGGCAGATGCCGGGTCCGGTCAAGCGAGCGGACCTGTGAGCAAAGCCTCAAGCCGTCGGCGTGCTCGAGGCTGAGGCTTACGATCATGAGATCGAAATTGCCGTCGGGAAGCCGCAACAGGGCGCGGGCGAGATCGGCCTCGCGCTCCACATGATGCTCCTCTTTGAGCGCCTCGACGATGCGGTCGGCGGAACGGTCGCGATCCTCGACCAAGAGGATGCGTCCGCCGCGCCCGAGCTGATCGAGCCTGATCCCCAAGGTCGCGGCCAAGCCCATCTGCTCCTCGGTCGAGGCGCGCATCAGCATCTCGTCGGTGAGCATTTTGAGCCGCGCGAGGTTCTTCACCCGCGTGATCAGGGCGATGTCGTCGACGGGCTTGGTAAGGAAGTCGTCGGCTCCGGCCTCGAGCCCCTTCACCCGGTCCGAGGGCTGATCGAGCGCCGTGACCATGATCAACGGGATATGCTGCGTGCGCGGCTCGGCTTTCAGCCGCCGGCAGACCTCGAAACCGTCCATCCCGGGCATCATCACGTCGAGCAGCACCACATCGGCCCGCTCCCGCGAGCAGATATGCAGCGCCTCGGGGCCGCTCCGAGCCGTGCGCACCTCGAAATACTCGGCGGTCAGCCGTGCTTCGAGAAGCTTCACATTGGCGTCGACGTCGTCGACGACAAGAACGCGTGCGGTCATGGTCGCCCTACCGTGCCTCGCCGATGAACTGTCTGACTGTGTCGAGGAACATCGACACGGAGATAGGCTTCGAGATGTAGGCTTCGCAGCCGCCTTCGCGGATGCGCTCCTCGTCACCCTTCATGGCGAAGGCCGTGACCGCAACCACCGGAATCTGCCGGAGCTGATCGTCCTCCTTCAGCCATTTGGTCACCTCGAGCCCCGATACCTCGGGGAGCTGGATATCCATCAGGATGAGGTCTGGACGGTGCTCGCGGGCGAGCGCGAGCGCCTCCATGCCGTTCCGCGTCTGCAGCGTCTTGTAGCCATGGGCATCGAGCAGATCGTGGAACAGCTTCATGTTGAGCTCGTTGTCCTCGACGATCAGAACGGTTTTCGTCATCGGCCTCGGCCCTGGCAATTCGGTCGGCCCATGATGGGCGATCTCCCTGATAATGCGCCATGGCGCTCGGAGCCGTTCTGACCCTCCAAAACATCGTGGTTCGCTCCCATCCTCCGCGGCTCGCCGGATTTCACCGTAAACCTGTAACCAATCTCTTTAGATATGTGGCAAAGCGCGCGGGAAACCTGAATTTTTGGGTATGGCTAACGCCCAAAGTGGGCCTCGGCGCGGCGCGGGAATGCTCGCGCTCAGGGCCATTTGCGCAGGCAGGTTCCGGCGGGGGTCGCGGGCGGCGCTAAGAAAGCCTCTGAGGGGCCGTCAGCGGCACTCTGGGGCCTTGAGATATTCGAGCGCGGTCAGCGTGCCGTGGATCGAGAAGTCGCCGTAATCGATCAGGAGTTCGCGGCTGACGCCGTTTTGGTAAAGACGAAAGTCGATTTGGTAGCTCGGCGTCAGATCGCCGCCCTTGGGCTCGAAATAGCCAATCGACACTGGCCACGAGGCAAGCTCGCCCAATCCCTTGTCCTTGGCGGCGGCTTCGAGCTTGGGGTCGGCGCCGGGCTCAACCATGGTTCCGATGAAGGCGGTGGTATCGTAGACCTTCCGTCCCTTCTCAGAGCCGTCATAGATCCGCGCTTGGAACAGCGCTTGCCCGGTCCGGGCCGCATCGATCAGGGCAAGGCTATGCTGGGTCGGAAACAGCACCTGCCCCGCAAGGTCGATTTCCGCGTGCGAAGGCTGGCTGAGCTTCACCTTGACCGCTTCGTTAGGCGTCTCGCGCACCGCCCGCCCCATGGTGACGTCGCCGAGCTTGTCGTTCAGATACTGCGCCGACTGGAAGCGGAACTTCTGGCCGTCGCCCTGCTCCCAGGTCGAGGATCTGAGGTCGGTCAGATTGGTCTGGCCTTGAGAGTCGGTCATGTGCGTGACCATGCGCATATTGAGCGAGTAGCCGTCGCATTCGGAGCCGGTGAACTCGAACACCATGCGGCCATCGATGCCGGTGATGCCCGAGGCGGAGCGGGCGTCGTCGAGCGTCATCTCGTAGATGGCGCGATGCGCCACGAGCTTGTTCGGCTCTTTCGCGGCGAGCGCCTGAGCATGGCCGGCGAGCGTCCCGCCGAGCAGCGGGGCCGCAAGCAGCACAAGCATCACACGTTGGCCAAGACCGAACATGCCCTCTCACTTCTCTTCCGCCAGTCACGTCTTAAGTCAGCCATGCCGGCAAATGGCCGACGCCAATCGTTTTTCGCACCAACCGCCACGCCGGACAAGAGGCCCCTAAGGGGGGCGCCGCTTGCAGGGCGGGCGGATTTGCTCGATGGTCTAGGACGTTAAGGCAAGGCGCTGAAAGGCGATTGGAGGCGACATGGCGGGAGAGATCGAAGCACGGCTGAAGGCGCTCGACCTCGTCCTTCCAGAGGCTAAAGCTGCGATCGGCTCTTACGTCCCCTATCTTCACCTCGACGGCCAGCTCTTCGTGTCCGGTCAGTTGCCGCTCAAGGACGGCAAGATTGCCGCCGAAGGCAAGCTCGGCGCCGATCTCGACCTGAGCCAAGGGCAAGAGGCGGCTCGGCTTTGTGCCATCAACATCCTCGCCCAGGCGAAGGCGGCCTTGCGCGATCTCGACCGCATCGTGCAATTGCTGCGCCTCAACGGTTTCGTCAATGCCGCTCCCGGCTTTGCCGACCATCCCAAGGTGCTCAATGCCGCCTCGGAGCTGATGGTCAAGGTCCTCGGCAACAAGGGACTTCATACCCGCATCGCCATCGGCTGCGCCAGCTTACCGCTCAACGCCGCCGTCGAGATCGATGCTATTTTCGCGGTAGATTAGGCCCTCGTGGCAGAGCGCCTCACATGGCCGAGAACTCTATTGGTTGAAGCGGCCGATCGCCCATCGCGGCTTGCACGATGCGGCCAAGGGCATCGTCGAGAACAGCGCCTCCTCGGTCAGGGCGGCCATGGGCGCAGGCTTTGCCGTCGAGGTCGACCTGCAATGCGCCGCCGACCACATGCCGGTCGTTTTTCACGACGCGACGCTTGACCGGCTGACCTCTGAGACCGGCCCGGTTGCTGCGCGCGACGCCGAGGCATTGTCGAGCATTCCCCTGCGCAACAGCGCGGACTGCATCCTCTCGCTTCCGGCCCTGCTTGCTCTGGTCAACGGCCATGTGCCGCTCCTGCTCGAAGTGAAGAGCACCTGGGCGCGCGACGGCAAGTTCGAGGCGAATATCGCCAAAATGCTCGCAGCCTATCCAGGACCTGTCGCGGTGATGTCGTTCGACCCCTATTCGCTGGCGGCCTTTCGCCAGGTGGCGCCTCTGCTTCCCGCGCGGGCTGGTCGCCGAGCGGTTCGACGATCAGCACCATTGGTCGCAGCTTACGGTCTGGCAGCGTCTTGCCATGCGCAACCTTCTGACCTCCGCCATCGCGCGGCCCCACTTCATCGCCTACGATATCAGGGCGCTGCCGGCGCTCGCGCCGCTCATCGCGTGGGGCCTGTTCGGGCTGCCGCTGATCACCTGGACGGTGCGGACCAAGGAAGAGCGCGAGCGCGCCTTGCGCTATGCCGACGCCATGATCTTCGAAGGGATCGTGCCTTAGTCATGGGCGATATCGAAAAGCCCCCCGCCTATGCGGCGCGCGGAGCCGCGCGCGAGTCCGTCGTGCTGCGCATCGCTTCTCGCATCGCCGACGTGCCTGCCGCCGACTGGGACGCCTGCGCCCTTTCGTTGCGTCCCTATAACCCATTCATTTCGCATGATTTTCTCAAGGCCCTGGAAGAGAGCGGCTCGGCCACGCAAGACACCGGCTGGCTGCCGCAGCATCTCCTCCTCGAAGACTCATCGGGCGCGCTGATCGGCTGCATGCCCTGCTATCTGAAGTCTCACAGCCAAGGAGAGTACGTTTTCGATCATGGCTGGGCCGACGCCTATATGCGCGCCGGCGGCCGCTATTATCCCAAGCTTCAGGCTTCCATCCCCTTCACGCCGGTCACGGGGAGGCGCCTGCTCGTGCCCGCTGGCGTGGACGAGCGCGAGCGCGAAGCGATCCTGTTGCAGGCCGCTGTTCAAGTCACCGACCGGCTCGGCGTTTCTTCGCTGCATGTCACCTTCCTCACGCGCGAGGAATGGCAGCTCGCCGGCGACATCGGCTTCCTCCAGCGGACCGACCAGCAGTTCCATTGGCTGAACGAGGGCTATGGGAGCTTCGAGGATTTCCTTGCGGCGCTCGCCTCGCGCAAACGGAAGGCGATCAGGAAGGAACGCCGCGAGGCGCTTGGCGAGGGGATCGAGATCGAATGGGTGACGGGTCGCGACCTCACCGAGGCGCATTGGGACGCCTTCTTCGCCTTCTACATGGACACCGGCTCACGCAAATGGGGCTCGCCCTATCTCACGCGACGCTGCTTCAGCCTGCTTGGCGCGACCATGGCCGATCAGATCCTGCTCGTCCTCGCCAAGCGCTCCGGGCGGTATATCGCCGGCGCGCTCAACTTCATCGGCGCAGGACGCGCTGTACGGCCGCTATTGGGGCGCGATCGAGGACCATCCCTGCCTGCATTTCGAGGTCTGCTACTACCAGGCCATCGAGTTTGCCATCGCCCACCAGCTCGCCCGGGTCGAGGCCGGCGCGCAAGGGGCGCACAAGCTCGCCCGCGGCTATCTGCCAGCTGAGACCTATAGCGCCCATTACATCGCCGACCCCGGCTTGCGCCGCGCCGTCGCCGATTATCTGAAGCGCGAGCGGCGTGCGGTTGCGCGCGAGATCGCGCTCCTCGCCGAGGAAGCGCCCTTCAAGCGAACTTAGCCGCTAACCCTCGAGCACGAATGAGATTTTACCGTTGATGCGATATGTCTTGATCTTCCCGTTCTCCACCGTGGCCTCGAAGTTCTTGATCCAGATGGAGCGGACATTGCGCACGGTATCGTTCGCCCGAGCCACGGCCATCTGCGCGGCATCCTCCCAGCTCTTGTCGGATTCTGACAAAACCTCGATTACTTTCAGCATCGACATGGGACTCTCCTCGGGTGGGGTGCGTTAGGACTGAGCGACGGAAGCGCTAGAGGCTCCGGCTCCCAGCTATAAGATCGTGCTCGTACCGGCTTTGATGCTGATCAATGGGCTGAACGGAGCAAAAGCCCGCATGGGGCTCATTCTCTGGTTGACGTTGCAGCCGTAGCGAATCGAAATGATTCAGGAAAACGAGCGAGAGGCGCGCCATGGCCTACGATGAGAACAACGTCTTCGCCAAGGTGCTGCGGGGCGAAATCCCCTGCCACAAGATCTACGAGGACGAGGACACTCTCGCCTTCCTCGACATCATGCCGCGCACCGAAGGCCACGCGCTGGTCATCACCAAGGAGAAGGCGCGCGACCTGTTCGACATCTCGGCCTGAGGCGCTGGCCAAGCTCATGGCGGTGGTGCAGAAGCTCGCGCCGCAGATCAAGGAGGCCATGGGCGCCGAAGGCGTGCTGATCCAGCAATTCAACGGCGCGGCGGCCGGCCAGACCGTGTTCCACCTCCATGTCCACATCATCCCGCGCAAAGAGGGCGAGGCGCTCAAGCCCCATGCCGGCAAGATGGCCGACCAGGCCGCACTCGCCGCCACCGCCGAGAAGATCCGGAAGGCGCTCAAAGACTGATCCAATCTCAACGGGACTTGTCATGCCCGCGCAGGCGGGAATCCAGTAACCACTGGCATCGAGAACTAACGTGCGGCGGTGGTTACTGGAGCGCCGGGTCAAGCCCGGCGATGACGCCGAATAACAGGATAAGTCGAGGCTACTTCGTGCCGAGGGGAACCTTGGGCACGAGGCTGGCGCCGACGCTCCGCTGGCGGCCGACCCGCGGCCTGCGCGGGGCCCGCTCTGACGCGCGGCTTGGGCCCGCCTGCCTTAGGCGGCCCTTTGGGAGCTCCGCCCTGAGGCCCGTCGTCCTCGGGATCGCGTCCTCCGGATCGCGCGGGCTGACCGGCGTGTCGGCCTTGAGATATTCGAAGCCGAGCACCTTCTCGCCAGCCTTCTCCTCGACCAGCACGCGCACGATGCCGCCATCCTTCAGCGCGCCGAACAGGATCTCCTCGGCCAGCGGCTTCTTGATGTGCTCCTGGATGACGCGCGCGAGCGGCCGGGCGCCGAACTTGTCGTCATAGCCCCGCTCGGCCAGCCACGCGTTCGCCTCGGGCGTAAGCTCGATGGTGATGTTGCGGTCGCCGAGCTGCGCCTCGAGCTGGAAGATGAACTTCTCCACCACCTTGGAGATGACCTCCGGCGGGAGATTGGCGAAGGTGATGACCGCGTCGAGCCGGTTGCGGAACTCCGGGCGTGAACAGCCGGTTGATCGCCTCCTCGTCGTCGCCCTCGCGCTTCGTGCGGTTGAAGCCGATCGCCGCCTTGGCGAGGTCGCTCGCCCCGGCATTGGTGGTCATGATGAGGATGACGTTCTGGAAGTCGACGCGCTTGCCGTTATGGTCGGTGAGCTTGCCGTGATCCATGACCTGCAACAGGATGTTGAACAGGTCCGGATGCGCCTTCTCGATCTCGTCGAGCAGCAGCACCGAGTGCGGGTGCTGGTCGATGCCGTCGGTCAGAAGGCCGCCCTGGTCGAAGCCGACATAGCCGGGCGGCGCGCCGATCAGCCGCGACACGGTGTGCCGCTCCATATATTCGCTCATGTCGAAGCGGAGCAGCTCGACCCCGAGCAGCAGCGCAAGCTGGCGCGCGACCTCGGTCTTGCCGACGCCGGTGGGCCCGGAGAACATATAGCAGCCGATCGGCTTGCCGGGCTCGCGCAAGCCCGCGCGCGACAGCTTGATCGCGGCGGCCAGCGCCTCGATCGCCTTGTCCTGGCCGAACACCACCCGCTTCAGATCCTGGTCGATGGCGCGCAACACCTCGGCGTCGGACTTCGACACCGTCTTGGGCGGGATGCGCGCCATGGTGGCGATGGTGGACTCCACCTCCTTGACGCCGATGGTCTTCCGCCGCTGCCGCTCAGGGACCAGCATCTGCGAGGCGCCGCTCTCGTCGATCACGTCGATCGCCTTGTCGGGCAGCTTGCGGTCGTGGATGTACTTGGCCGACAGCTCCACCGCCGACTTGATCGCCTGGCTTGTGTAGCGGACGCGGTGGAAGTCCTCGAAATAGGGCTTGAGACCTTTCAGGATCTCGATCGCGTCGGGCACCGACGGCTCGTTCACGTCGATCTTCTGGAAGCGCCGCACCAGCGCCCGGTCCTTCTCGAAATGCTGGCGGTATTCCTTGTAGGTGGTCGAGCCGATGCAGCGCAGCGTGCCCGACTGGAGCGCCGGCTTCAGCAGGTTGGACGCGTCCATGGCGCCGCCCGAGGTGGCGCCGGCGCCGATCACCGTGTGGATCTCGTCGATGAACATGATGGCGCCGGGATAGGCCTCGATCTCGCGCATCACGGCCTTCAGCCGCTCCTCGAAGTCGCCGCGATAGCGGGTGCCGGCGAGCAGCGCGCCCATGTCGAGCTGGAAGATGGTCGAATCGGCAAGAACCTCCGGCACGTCGCCCATGACGATGCGGCGCGCCAAGCCTTCGGCGATGGCCGTCTTGCCGACGCCGGGATCGCCCACGAACAGCGGGTTGTTCTTCTGGCGCCGGCACAGCACCTGGATGGTGCGCTGGATCTCGGGCCCGCGGCCGATCAGGGGATCGATGCGGCCCGCGCGGGCCTTCTGGTTGAGGTTGATGCAGTAAACCTCGAGCGCGTCGGCGCCGCGCTTCTTCTCCTCGCCGCCATCGACCGTCGCCGCGTCCTCGTCGACGCCGCGCACGGCGCGCGGCTCCGACATGCCGCCCCGCTTGGCGATGCCGTGGCTGATATAGTTGACCGCGTCGAAGCGGGTCATGTGCTGCTCTTGCAGGAAGAAGGCGGCATGGCTCTCCCGCTCGGCGAAGATGGCGACGAGCACGTTGGCGCCGGTCACCTCCTCGCGGCCCGAGGACTGCACATGCGCCACGGCGCGATGGATGACGCGCTGGAAGCCGGCGGTCGGCTGGGCGTCGCCATGGGTATCGAGCACCAGCCCCGACAGCTCGTTGTCGATATAGCCGGTGAGCTTGTCGCGCAGGAGATCGAGGTCGACGTCGCAGGCGCGCATCACCGCCGCCGCGTCACGGTCCTCGATCAGCGACAGGAGCAGATGCTCCAGCGTCGCATATTCGTGGCTGCGCTCATTGGCATATTGCAGAGCGCGCCTTAGAGCCTGCTCGAGACTGGTCGAAAACGAAGCCACCTAGATCCTCACTCTTTCTCCATCGTGCACTGCAGCGGATGCTCGTGCTGGCGCGCGAAGCTGGTCACTTGGGCTACCTTAGTCTCAGCGACCTCGTAAGTGTAGACCCCACAGATGCCGACGCCCTTCTGGTGGACATGCAGCATGATGCGGGTCGCCTCCTCGGGCGGCTTGTTGAAGAACCGCTCGAGCACGTACACCACGAAGTCCATCGGCGTGTAGTCGTCGTTCAGCAGCAGCACCTTGTAGAGGCTCGGCCGCTTGGTCTTCGGCCGCGTCTTGGTGATGATATGGGTGCCGGTGTCATCGCCCCGGCGAGGATCGCCGTTCCGCGCCATCGTCAGCCTCTATGTGGCGTCTCGTTCTTCATCTGCCAAGGCGAGCGGTCGTCGCTTTGCGACCATCCTCGTCCATTCTAGCTGCATCGCGCAAGCGACCGCAAATCGCCACTCTCTGCTCTTCCATAACATAGTGCGAGTTGCCGACAGGAAAACGGCAAAAAAAAAGACCCGGGGCCAGCCCGGGTCCTTTTCAATGGGGAAAGGTGGAGTGTTGGTAGACGCCGTTAAGCGACCTTCTTGGCGAAAGCAACCTCGACCGGCTTGTAGGCGTCCTTGGCAAGGCCGACATACATCTCGCCAAGCTTGGACATCTCGGCGATGTAGGTGTCGTAGGCCTTCTTGGCGTACTGGGACTGGATCTCGACGGCCTGCTCGATCGACTTGGCGCCGATCAGCTGCTCGAAGGCGCGGGTCGAATCCTCGAACGCCTTCTTGGAATAGTCGGTGACCTCCGCGGCGATGGCCTGGAAGCCCTTGTTCATCTCTCCGAACGAACGGACGGCCGCATCGAAGCCGTCTTTACCTACCTTCTGAAACTCTTCGAAACCTTTGACCATGTGAGCCCTCTTCTCAAAAACCGGGTTGCGGATTGCTGCGAACGCGAGGCGATATATATGCGTTGCACAAAAAAAATCAACCGAAATTTTTTGCACTGCACAATAAATATCGACGCCCTGGCTTAACGCTTTGGCAAGGGACGAATTTTAGCCTTCTTCTTGCCATGTGTGACCGTAAGTGTGGCGCGCTCGGCGCGCTCCGCATGGCAGCCGGCACGGTGAATCGCGCCGGGGGAAGGTTCGTCGACGGGGGAAGGCTATAGCCTTCGGGGGTCAGTGGGCAGTCTTAAGCGCCAGGGTTGGGTGCATGTGCGCGGCGCTACGCGCCTCCTGCTTGCGCTCTCGCTCAGTCTCGCGGCAGCGGCGACGCCCGTAAGCGACGCGCTGGCCGCCAAGAAGAAGGCGTCATCAGCGCGCGCGCCCTCGATCGCGGCGGCCATCGTCGTCGACATGAACTCGGGCTCTATCCTCTATTCGCAAGCCGCTGACGCCCCCGCTACCCCGCCTCGCTCACCAAGATCATGACCCTCTACGTCCTCTTCGGCTATATGCGGGAGGGCAAGCTCACGCCAAGTTCCGATCTCACGGTGACGCCGCATGCCGCGAGCCAGGCGCCGACCAAGCTCGGCCTGAAGCCGGGCGCGACAATCAAAACGAGCGATGCGATCAAGGCCCTGGTGACCCAGTCCGCCAACGATGCCGCCGTCACCATCGCCGAGAACCTGGCCGGCACCGAGGAGAACTTCGCCCGCCTGATGACCGACACGGCGCGGCGAATCGGCATGGGGAATACAACCTTCCGCAATGCCTCCGGTCTGCCGAATGACGAGCAGATCACCACGGCGCGCGACATGGCCATCCTCGCCGCGCATCTCATCCACGACTACCCCGAATATTACAGCGTCTTCGAAACGCGCTATTTCAGCTTCAAGGGTCGCAAGTACCGCAACCACAACAAGCTCTTGTTCGGCTACAAGGGCACCGACGGCATCAAGACCGGCTACACGCGGGCAAGCGGCTTCAATCTCACGGCCTCCGTGCATCGCGGCAACAAGCACCTCGTGGCGGTTGTGCTCGGCGGCAAGACCGGCAGCCAGCGCGACGCCGCCATGCGCGCCCTGCTCGACAAGCACTTCGCCGCCGCCTCCGACATCAAGCCTTCACCCGAGCAACTCGGTCGCTTCGCTGGTGACGCCGCCGTCGCTGCCGGCGGTGAAGAAGCCGGCCTTGGCGCTGGCGCCGGCGACGCCGGCGCCGACACCTCTTTCCTCTCCCGCCGAAGGCGATATCGCCGAGCCGACTGAGCCGATCAAGGCGAGCCTTCCCCTGAGCGCTCCCGCCTCTAACAAGACGACGAAGTCGGTTCGCTACAGCGGCGACCTTCCACGTCCAGGTCGGGGCTTTCATGTCCCAGGCCGACGCCGAGAACCGGCTCGGCATGGTGCAGCAGCGCGCCATCGATCTGCTCGACGGCCACCTGCCCTTCACCGCCTCCTTCATGAAAGACGACAAGGAGTGGTACCGGGCGCGGTTTGCCGGCTTCTCGAAGGACGATGCCCAGACCACCTGTGCGGCGCTGAAAAAGCTGTCGCTCGAATGCGTGGCGATGCGCGCCGAATAGGGCTGCGGCCACCCTTAAGCTGCCCGGATCATCTGCGGCCGAGCAGAACCTCCTTGGCCTCGTTGATGCGCGCCGCCAGGTAGGTCGATCCCCCCTGGTCGGGGTGCATCTTCATCATCAGCCGGCGATGCGCCTGCCTGACGTCCTCCTCGCTGGCGTCCGGGCCGATCCCAAGCACGGCATAAGCCTCCTCGGCGCTCATGTGGCTCCCGCGCGCGCGACCGTCGTCCCGGCTTGGCCTGCTCAGCCTGGCCTGAGCCTTCGTCGCGCCATCCGGGCAGGCGCCAATCGAGATAGGCCTCCATGAGCCCCGCTTCCGGCGCGCCATCTTGGTGAAGCTCATTCGAGCAGTTCCATCGCCTCTCGGTCGCTAAGCGTGGACAGCTTGCGGCCGGCAAACCGTCCCGACAGGCATTGTCCCTCCATGTGCCCGCTGTCATGGTCGAGCTCCATCTCGAGCCGGTCGGTGCGAATGTGCGACTTCTGTCCCGGCGTCTTATGGGCCGACCCGAAGGGACCGCCGAGCCCAAGCCCGCCCCGCCCCAGCAGCGAAAGGCCGAACACGGCGAGCGGAATGGCAAGCGGCAGCGCGCCGCGCAGGATGAGGAAGCCGGCGGCGGCGAGAGCAGCGACGCCGGCCGTCTTGCGAACGACGGCAGCGAGCTTCCGCGGGTCGGCCGAGGCAAGCAGCCGCCCGGCCAGAAGGAGAAGGACGAGGAGCGCACAACCGGCGAGAAAATACGCCATGGGTTAAGCCGTCAGCCGAGCTGCTGGAGGAGGCGCATGGCGGCGCCGCTCTTCGTCTCGTCGCTGAAATCCTTGAGCGCCTTGCGGCCGCCCGTGGCATAGACCGCGACGGCGGTCAGAAGCTCGCGGAGCTGCCGGCTGGAGCCCGCGTCGAACGGGCAATACGCCCCGCGGGAGAGCCGCGCGATCTCCCTGAAGGCGCGCTCGGCTTTGGGCTCGCGGCCTTCCTGGAACAGGAACACCGGCACGCCGATCATTCCGAGCTCGCCCGCGAGCTGGGCGAGCTGATCGACGTCCTCCTCCATGCAATCGCCGACATAGACGAGCGCATTGACCTTTGACCGTCTCGCTCTCGCGCCTTGCGTGGGCGAGCACCTTGCCGATCTGCGTGAAGCCGCCCGCGCAGGAGACCTGGCGCATGAGCCGCGCGAGCGCATCGGGGTCGCCGACCCATTTCGACGCCTGGCATTCGTTGAAGCCGCGGAAATAGACGAGCTGCACGTCGAGCCCGCCGACCGCCTTGACGGCCTTGAACATGTCGGCCTGAAGCTCGAGCGCAAGGTCCCAGGAGGGCTGCCGGCTCATGGTCGCATCCATGGCGAAGATGAGCCGCCCGTGGCCTGAGCCGACGGGTTTGAGTCCCCTCACCTCATTGAAGGAAGGCGTCGACCTCGGCGCGCGTCGATCGCTCGCGCGCCACCTCGCCCTTTTCGGTCTTCGCCGGGGCTTTCGGCTGAGCCATTCTCTTCCAACTCCGCGGCAAACCTTGCCAAGTATAGATGGACCCTTAAGAGCTTCGCGGACAATGCCGGATCGGGCCCTCAAGTCTCGTCGGTGGCGGCCGCAAGCAGGCTCGCATTGCCGCCCGAGGCGGTGAGATCGGTCGAGCGCACCCGCTCCAGCGCAAAGGCTTCGAGATAATGCGGACCGCCGGCCTTGGGCCCGGTCCCGGACAGGCCCTCGCCGCCGAACGGCTGCACGCCGACCACGGCGCCGATCTGGTTCCGGTTCACATAGAGATTGCCGACTTTGACGCGGGCGGCCACGAAGTCCGCCGTGGCTTTGATGCGGCTATGCAGGCCGAGCGTCAGCCCATAGCCGGTCGCATTGATGGCATCGCACACCTCGCCCAAGCGATCGCCGGAAAAACGCACCACATGGAGGATCGGGCCGAACACCTCGCGCTTCAGCATATTGATGGACGGGATCTCGTAGATCGCTGGCGCGACATAGGTGCCTTGCGCCTGCTCTTCGCTCAAGGGCAGGTCGAGCAGCTCGCGCGCTTCCTTGCGCATGCGAGCCTTGTGGGCTTCGAGCGTGGCGCGCGCCTCTTCGTCGATCACCGGCCCCACATCGGTGGCATAGTCGAGGGGATCGCCGATCTTGAGCTCGCGCGCCGCGCCGATCAGCATGCGCAGCGTCTCCTCGGCCACGTCCTCCTGTAGAAAGAGCACCCTGAGCGCCGAGCAGCGCTGCCCCGCGCTGTCGAAGGCGGAAGCGAGCGCGTCGTCGACCACCTGCTCAGGTAGCGCCGAGGAATCCACGATCATGGCGTTGAGTCCGCCGGTCTCGGCAATCAGCTTGGCGATCGGGCCGTCGCGCGCGGCGAGCGCGCGGTTGATGGCAAGGCCGGTCTCGGTGCCGCCGGTGAAGGCGACGCCGTCGACGCGGGGGTCTTTGACGAGCGCGGCACCGACCGTCTCGCCCCGTCCGGGCAGAAGATGCAGCACGTCAGGCGGAATTCCGGCCTGATGCATCAGCCTCACCGCGCGGGCCGCCACCAGCGGGGTTTGCTCGGCGGGCTTGGCCACCACCGCATTGCCTGACGCGAGCGCTCCCGCGATCTGCCCGGTGAAAATGGCGAGCGGGAAGTTCCACGGCGAGATCGCGGCGAACACGCCGCGCCCATGCAGGCTCAGCTCGTTCTCTTCTCCGGTCGGGCCCTTCAGCAGGCGCGGCGCGGCGAACTTGCGTCGCGCTTCGGCGGCCGCATAGCGCAAATGATCGACCGCCTCGCGGAGATCGCTTTGGGCATTGGGAAGCGTCTTGCCGGCTTCCCGCACCATCAACGCCATCAGCCCGGCGCGATCGGCCTCGAACAAATCCGCGGCGCGATCGAGCATCGCCGCGCGCGCCTCGCCTCCCAGGCGATCCCAATCGCCGCACGCGGCCTTCGCCGCTTCAAGCGCTCTGTCGATGGCTTCGGGACCGGCACTCCGGCAGATTCCGGCGACGACCTGCCGGTCATGCGGCGAGGTGATCCAGGTAACATCACCCCCCTCCTCGACCTCTTTGCCGGCGACGATGGGATTGGCGACCGCCGGATCCGCAAGCGCCCCCTCCATGGAGCGGAGCAACGTCTCGCGCGCGGCGCTGTCGAAGAGCGGCAGCCCGAGGCTGTTCGCCCGCTCAGGCCGGAACAGATCGGGCGGAAGCGGGATCAGGGGGTTGGCCTTCTGAGGAAGAGCCGCCGCCTTCTCGACCGGATCGGCGACGATGGCCGAGATCGGCGCTTCGTCGTCGGCAAGCCGATTGACGAAGGAGGTGTTGGCGCCGTTTTCCAAGAGCCTGCGCACGAGATAAGCGAGCAGCTCCCGATGGCCGCCGACCGGGGCGTAGATGCGGCAGGGTTTGCCCAGGCTCTCGGGCCGCACCACCTCCCGATGCAGCGCCTCGCCCATGCCGTAGAGGCGCTGGAACTCGTAAGGGCGATCCCCGGCCAGGGTGGCGATGGCGGCGATGGTGTGGGCGTTGTGGGTGGCGAATTGCGGATAGAAGCAGTCGGGGCGAGCAAGGAGCGCGCGCGCGGCGGCAAGATAGGCGACGTCGGTATTGACCTTGCGCGTGAACACTGGGTATCCGGCGAGCCCCGCTTCTTGCGCCCATTTGATCTCGCTGTCCCAGTAGGCGCCCTTGACGAGGCGCACCGGGATGCGCCGGCCCGTGGCTTCGGCCATCGCGGCAAGCCAATCGATCAGCGGCAGTGCGCGCTTGCTGTAGGCCTGTACGGCAACGCCAAGCCCGTTCCAGCCCGCAAGCTTGGGATCGGCGAAAAGCGGCTCCACCAGCGCCAGCGAAAGATCGAGCTTGTCGGCCTCCTCGGCGTCGATCGTGAGCGGCAGCCAGGCCTCGCGCATTGCGCGCGCAAGGCCGGAGAGCCGCTTGCCGAGCTCGGCCTTGAGGCGCGGTTCCTGCGAGGGCTGATAGCGGGGGTGAAGTGCCGAGAGCTTGACCGACAGCCCGGGACGATGATGCAGCTCTGCCTCGGTCCGCGCCTGAGAAGGACCGGCAAATTCCGCGATCGCGCTCACGGCCCCGGCGTAACGATCCGCGTAGCGTGCCGCGTCGTCCTCGGTGCGCGCCGCCTCCCCTAGCATATCGAACGAGAAGCGATAGCCCAGTCGAGCTTCGGGCTCGGCGTTGGCAAGCGCCTCCTCGATGGTCTCGCCGAGCACGAACTGATTGCCCAAGATACGCATCGCCTGGCGCAGCGCCTGGCGGATCACCTTCTCGCCGCTTCGCGCGATCAGGCGCTGGACCATGCTCGCCAGGTCGATTTGTCTCTTCCCGCTCCAATCGAGGATGCGCCCGGTAAGCATCAGGCCCCAGGTCGAAGCGTTGACCAGGAGAGAGTCGGAGTGGCCGAGATGGCGCGACCAGTCGCCGCTGCCGATGGTGCCCGCGATCAGCCGGTCGGCGGTGGCGGCATCGGGGATGCGCAGCAGCGCCTCGGCGAGGCAGAGCAGCAGCACCCCCTCCTCGCTCGACAGCCCATATTCGTACAGGAAGGAGTCGACGCCTCCGCTCTCCTTGCGGCCGGCGCGCGCCGCCTTGACGAGGCGGATGGCAAGCGTCTCGATTTGGTTTCGCTCCACTGCGCTGAAACGCGCGTCCGCGATCAAGGCCTCGACCAGCGGGCCTTCTTCGGCAAGGAGGGCCTCGTTGATCGCCGAGCGGCCGGGGAGTTCGAGCGCTCGGCCCGATATGGCGTTTGGGCTCGCCCATGGTGGAAGTCTACCCCTTGGAGCCTCGTGACTGCTATGGTCCCGGCCCCCTAGGGAAGAAACATGACGAGCACCCTCACCACAGTGCGGACGGTCCGTGACTTGCGAGGCCACGTCGCCGCTTGGCGAAAGGCGGACGAGACAGTCGCTCTCGTGCCCACCATGGGCGCGCTGCATGAAGGCCATCTCTCCCTCGTCGCCCTCGCCAAGAGCAAAGCCGAGCATGTGGTCGTGTCCATCTTCGTGAACCCGATCCAGTTCGGCCCGCGCGAGGACTTTGGTCACTACCCGCGCGACGAAAAGGGCGATCTCGCCAAGCTCGCCAAGGCCGGCGCTGACCTCGTCTTCGCGCCCGACACAGCCGAGATGTATCCGCAAGGTTTCAGCACCCAGGTCAGGGTCGGCGACCTGACCGAGGATTTGTGCGGCGCCGCGCGCCCCAATCATTTCGACGGCGTCGCCACGGTCGTCGCCAAGCTCTTGCTGCAATGCGCCCCCGACCTAGCGGTGTTCGGCGAGAAGGACTATCAGCAGCTCCTCGTGATCAAGCGCCTGGTGCGCGACCTCAATGTGCCGGTCGAGATCGTCGGCGGCCCAATCGTGCGCGAGAAGGACGGCCTCGCGTTGTCGTCGCGCAACGCCTATCTGTCGCCGTCCGAGCGCAAGACCGCGCCCCTGCTCTACCGGACCATCTCCGAGGTCGCCGCGGATCTGGCGCAAGGCCGCGGTTGCGATGACGCGGTGGTGGCTGCCCGGTTCAAGCTCGATGCCGCCGGATTTCGCGTCGATTATGTCGCCGTGCGCGATCCCGACACGCTGAAACCCTTGTCGGGTCCGGTGAAGCGGGCGCGCGTGCTCGCCGCCGCCTATCTCGGCAAGACCAGGCTGATCGACAACGTGCCGGTGCCGCCCGCCTCTACCAATCGATAAGGCGAAGCTCGCGCAAATCCTCGCGCATGGCGCGCGGCATCTCGTCAGTCCCCTCGGCGAAGCCTTGGACGTCAGGCGGCGCGTCGATCGCCTCGAGATAGCGCCAGCCCTGGAAGGGGCGGCGCGGATGCGGCCGCGTGGCGACAAGCTCAGGATCGAGCACGATGCCGCAACAGGCGGTGCCGTCGTCCTTCATGTCGGCCCTGAGATCGAGCACGCGCTGCCGCACGAGCACGAAGCCCTTGATCACCCAATAGAGCGAGCCGCCGTCGAGCACCTCGTCGCGCCGGCGCGGCGTCTGCAGGGTGCGGTGGCGATGCTCCGGCGTCTTGCCTGCCCGCCTCAGGCGCTTCAGCCGCTCGTCCTGCCACTCGGCGAGTTCCTTCGACCGTTTCGACGCCGACGCAAAGCTTGATCAGATGCACCGTCATTCTCGATCAATGGGCCATGAACAAGGGAATTGTCGCTTCTTCGAGCACGGTGAGCGTCACCCCGCCGAGGATGAACTCGCGCCAGCGCGAATGATGGAAGGCTCCCATCACCATCAGGTCGGCGCCAAGGGTCTTTGCGGTCGACAACAGCAGCCTGCCGATATCCCCCTCGCTTGCCTTGACCCGCATCGCCTCCGCCACGACGCCGTGCCGCTTCAGATGCGCGATCATGTCGTCGGTCTGAGGCGCGCGCTCCTCGCCCTGCTCGGCAGTGACACCGACCAGAAGCACCACGCGCGCCGCAGGCTTGAGGAACGTCAGCGCGTCGTTGATCGCACGCGCGGCTTCCGCACTTTCGTCCCATGCCGCGACGATGGTTCCTTTGAGCGCGAGCTTCTCCGGCGAAGCCGGCACGATGATGACCGGCCGTCCCGAGGCGAACAGGCAGCGCTCGACGAGTGCGTATTGCCCGATGAGCGGATCGCCATCGCGCGGCTGACCGAGAATGGCCAGATCGACATGGCGGGCTGCGTGCGCGAAGTCGTGCGGGAACTCCTCGCTCATGCCTTGCATGAGCCTCGCCTCGGCGCTCACGCCTTCAGCCTTCGCGCGGGTCTTGAAGACTTCAAGGGCATTGGCGCTTTGCGTCTTCACACTTTCGAGCACCTCGGTCATGTCGGCAAAGCCCACATCGGCGCCGTAGAGAGGAAGAAGTGCGGTGGGAGCAAAGGCGATGCCGACGAGATGCGCGCCATGCTCCTTGGCGAGCGCCACGGCGAACCCCACGCGGGCCTTGGTCGCCTCGGCGCCATCAACATAGACGACAATGTCATTGAGCCCCATCGCCCGCTCCTCGCCACGATCCTAGGTCCAGGACTTCCGCTCACGAAGAGTTGACCGCCGCGAGAGAAGCGTCAACCCAAGGGTCACAGAGCTTTGAACAGGAGTGACGCAAGCCTCTCCGAATTCACGGCTATAGCTCGCTTGGCGGCTCTCCGCCACGAATGCCTAGAACTCATGCACAGGAGAGGAAAATGAAGCTGAATAGCAAGTCTGGTGCTAAGATTGCCATGACCGCTGCGGCCCTCGTCGTTTCGAGCACGGCGCTGATTGCCTCGGCTTTTGCTGTCGAAGGAATCCCGGGACGCTGCTTCGGCGTCAACGGTTGCGCTGGCAAGGGCGCCTGTAAGACCACCAAGAACGACTGCAAGGGCAAGAATGCCTGCAAGGGCCAAGGCTGGGTCGAGATGCTCCAGGACGAGTGCAAGAACGCCGGCGGGCAGTTCCAGAACGGTTAAGCTAATTAGGCTAGCAACGGCCGGCCGCGGCAGTCGCGGCCGGCCATTTCCGCCAAGCTTGAGGAGCTAGAGCCATGACCAGCGACAAGCCTCCTTATCTCGGCTTTGGCCTGGGGCTCAGGCCCCAGCATTATCAGGAGATCCTTGCACGGCAATCCTGCCGTCGATTGGTTCGAGATCATCTCCGAGAATTATATGATCGAGGGCGGCCAGCCCCTGCACATGCTCGACCAAATCCGCGAGCGCTACCCCGTCGTGATGCACGGGGTGTCGCTCTCCATCGCCTCGACCGCGCCACTCGACATGGATTATCTCGGCGCGCTGAAGACCCTTGCCGGACGCGTCAGCCCCAAATGGATCTCCGATCATCTGTGCTGGACGGGCGTGCACGGGGTGAACCTGCACGACCTCCTGCCCATCCCTTACACCGAGGAGGCGCTCGACCACGTCGTCGATCGCGTCGGCCAGGTACAGGATTTTCTCGGCCGCCGCCTCACGCTCGAGAACGTGTCGAGCTACGTCACCTTCGGCCAGTCGGAGATGACCGAGTGGGAGTTCGTGAGCGAGGTGGCGAGGCGTGCCGATTGCTGGCTGCTGTTCGACGTCAACAACGTCTATGTGAGCGCGTTCAACCACGAGTTCTCCACCGACGATTTCCTGCATGGCGTGCCGCGCGATCGTGTCGTCCAGTTCCATGTGGCAGGCCACAGCCATGAGGAGAGCCACATCATCGACACCCACGACCACCCCGTCTGCGACGAGGTCTGGGATTTCTATCGCGAGACAGTCACCCATTTCGGTCCGGTGTCGACCATGATCGAGCGCGACGACAACATTCCGCCGCTCGCCGAGCTCGTGGACGAGCTCGACCATGCGCGCTCCATCGCCCGCGAGGTGCTGGGCGAGAAGCGGCTCGAAGCCGCGGAATGAAGAGCCTCAAAGAGCTGCAGGAGACCTTCCAGCGCGGCATTCTTGCCGGCGACGACGCCATCCTTGCCGAGGTCAAAGACAGCGCCAAGGAGAAGCGCAAGGTGCTGTTCGGCGTCTATCGCAACGCCTATGTCGCGCGCCTCGCCGAGATCCTCGGCGACGACTATGAGCAGCTGCATTCCTATCTCGGCGATCAGGGCTTTGCGCGGCTGGTCAAAGCCTATATCGCCGCCAATCCGTCAGACCAGCGGAGCGCGCGGTGGTTCGGGCGTCACCTTCCCGCCTTCGTCAGGGAAAGCGAGACCTACGCCAAGCATCGAGAGGCCGCCGAGCTCGCTCAACTGGAGAAGGCGCTCGCCGATGCCTTCGACGGGCCTGACGCCGAGCCGCTTGGCATAGAAGCGCTCGCGGCGCTCGCACCCGAGGCTTGGCCGGGTCTCGTCTTCGAGCCGCATCCAACCGCGATCCGCCTCACCTTCAAGACCAATGCCGCCGAGATCTGGTCGGCGCTCAAGAGCGAAGCCGCGCCGCCGAAGCCTGAGCATCTGACCGAGCCGCAAGCCATCGTGGTTTGGCGGCAGGATTTCATGGCGCGCTTCAGGCCGCTCTCGGCCGAGGAAGCGATGATGTGGGACGAGGCGGCGAAGGGCGTCCGCTTCGGCGTCTTGTGCGAGATGGTGGCGACCTTCGCCGGCGAGGACGAGGCCGAGCTTCGCGCCGCGACCTACCTCAAAGGTTGGGTCGACATGGGGATGCTGGCGGGCTTTCGGACGCGCTAGCCCCGGGCTGCGCCAGATCGCAGCCGGCGACGGCGGCGGGTGGGCGCGGCGCGGGAAACAGAGCATCGCTCCGCCCCCCCAGCCAATAGGCGAGAAGCCCGGCCCATTCGCGCGACGCCACGTCCACCCGCCGCAAGCCCTCCGAGACCTTGTCGAAGGGCCGCGTGAGATCGGCGGCCCCCCGCGTCCGATAATCCACCGGCCAGGGCTCGACGTCGAAGCCGGCCGCGCGGAAGGCGCCCATGGCACGCGGCATGTGATAGGCCGAGGTGATCAACAGCCAGCGCTTGCCGGGGCCAAGCTCGCCTAGGCGCGTGAGCTCTTCCTTGAGGAAGGCCGCGTTCTCATACGTGTCGCGCGATTTGGCCTCGAGGATCAGCCGGTCCTGAGCAACGCCGAGCGCGGTCAGCAGGGTCTCGGCCCCCTCGGCCTCGTTGCCGGTCCGATAGAGGATGCCGGCATCGCCGCCGGAAAAAGCGATCTTGGCCTCTGGGTAGAGCCGGGCAAGGATGGCGGCCTCGACCATGCGCTCGGCGGCCTCGTTGAGCGCAGGCACGCGTCGGCGCCGTGCCGACGAGCCGGTCCTCGGCGCCGCCGAGAATGATGAAGCCCGCGGGCGGCGGCGGATCGTCGAGATTGGCCCGCGGGAAACGGTCCTCGAGCGGCAGGATCAGCGCGTTGCCGAGCGGCGAAAGGCCGGCGACGAGAAGAAGGATCGCGCCGATGGTCACGAACCGCCGCCCCCACCGCGCCCAGCCCGTCCAAATCAAAATGGCGCCGTAGCCGATCAGGAGCGCGATCAAGGTCGACGGTTGCAGCAGGAACCACAGCCCTTTGGCGAGATAGAAGAACATGTGGAAGCCCCCGCCCCTAAACTAACCACAAAGCGGCTAGCCCGAGAAAGGCGAAGAAGCCGACCACGTCGGTGACGGTGGTGACGAACACGCCCGAGGCGATGGCAGGATCGAGATCGAGCTCTTCGAGCCCAAGCGGGATGAGAATGCCGGCCACGGCCGCCGCGAACAGATTGACGATCATGGCGAGCCCGATCACGAGACCGAGCGGGCCGCTGCCGAACCAGAAGAACGCGATCGCCGCCATGATGCCCGCGAACAAGACGCCATTCAGCAGGCCGACCGCGCTCTCGCGCAGGATGACGCGGAAGGCATTGACCGGGCCGAGGTCCTGGGTAGCGAGCGCCCGCACAGCGACCGTCATGGTCTGCGTTCCGGCATTGCCGCCCATCGACGCCACGATCGGCATCAGCACGGCGAGCGCCACCATTTGCTCGATGGTCGCCTCGAACAAGCTGATCACGGCCGAGGCGAGAAGGGCGGTGACGAGATTGGCAAGCAGCCAGGTGAAGCGGAGCCGCGTCGTTTCCCAAACGCTGTCGGAGACGGACTCTCCCGCCACGCCGCCCAGTTTCAGAATGTCCTCCGAGGCCTCCTCCTGCATGACCTCGACGACATCGTCGGCGGTGATCACCCCGACCAGCCTCTTGTCCTGATCGACCACCGGCGCCGAGGTCAGATTGTAGCGCTCGAACTGGCGCGCGACCTCCTCCTGGTCGGCTTCGGCCTGGATGGGGTGAATGTCGCGGTCGGTAATCGACTCGATCGTCACCGGCCGCTTGGAGCGAAGCAGGCGGTTCAACGCCACCGAGCCGATCAGGTGATAGGCCGGATCGACGACGAAGACTTCATAGAAGCGGTCGGGGAGGTCTTCAGCCACGCGCATGAAATCGATCGTCTGCCCCACCGACCAGAACGGCGGCACGGCGATGAGATCGGTCTGCATGATGCGGCCGGCGGAATCCTCGGGATATTCGAGGCTGCGCTCGAGCTGGGCGCGCTCGAAGGAGGGAAGCTTGGCGAGGATGTCGGACTGCTCTTCCTTGTCGAGGTCCTCGATCACATAGACCGCCTCGTCGGAGTCGAGCTGCTGCAAGGCCTCCGCCACCTGCTCGGTGGGCATGACCTCGAGCACCTGGTCGCGCACCGCCTCGTCGAGCTCAGGCAGCGCCGCGGCGTCGAAGTCCGCGCCAAGGGTGGCGATGAGGGCCCCGCGCTGCTCGGGACGGAGCAACGCGATCAGATCGGCGAGGTCTGCTTCGTGCAGCGGAAGGGTCAGCTCGCGCACTTTCGCCGCGTCGCCCTCATCGAGGGCGGAGACGACGGCGTGCAGGAAATCGGAGCGGAGTCCGCCCTCATCGTCGCGCAGTTCGACCTCGCCTGCGGCGTCCTGCATGGCCTGTTCGATCGCCAGAGTTGAAAGCGTCAAGCGGGAAGGGCCGCGGGATCCTCGGGGGCGGAAATTGGCGCTTGGAAAGTGCGGCTTCCCGCTTCCGGGCCTGCAACAACAGGCGCGGCTTGGCCGCCACTAGACGCTGGTTGCGGTAGAATTTCCAGCCAAAAAAAATGGCGCGCAAGGATGCGCGCTGGCGATGCCTTGAGGATACAGAAATCAAGGAGTGGTGCGGTCGAGAGTTGTGCCACATCCCCAGGAAAACAGCACCTTATCTCAAGGTGCGGGCGCAAAGGCAACCTTGGCGCACAAAAGGAATTGTCGGCAGCGCCCGCACCTGAGGTCGATGGCGCGCTGGCGTATCAAGCGGCAAATTTGCCGCTTGATCGGAGCGCGCGGGCAAACCGAGAGTCCATCAGTCAGGAGCTGAGGTCGATCGCCCGCGACGTGCTCGCCATTGGGCGCGGCCGTGCCGCTAATCCCGAGACGACTCTGATTGCCAAGCACGAGGCCGCAGATCGGCTTCTTGGTATAGCTCGCGCCATCGAGGGCGTGGCGTGACCGAGTGCGCCAAGCCGCAGTTCGCGCCGCTGCCTATGCGCGCTTGCAGCGACCGGCGCCTCTACGGGCTGCCAATGGCTCTGCTTGCCATCATAGCTGCCCATGATCGCTTCAACAGCAACGGACAAGGATGCTGGGCCAGCCGTGCCCGGCTCGCCGAGCTCGCCCAATGCGATCAAAGATACGTCTCAGAGGTGCTCGGTCGACTCGAAGACCTGGGCTACATCGCCAGCCAAGCGGCCCCCGAAGATCGACGTCGGCGCATCTACACCGTGCTCTACACTGACGAAGATCAGTCGGCGTTCGCAGGCCGCGAGAAGGGTAGACCACAGCCAACCTATCGGACCGAGAAGGGTAGACCACAGCCAACCTATCGGACCGAGAAGGGTAGACCACAGCCAACCGAATGTGAGCCGAAAGGTGGACTGGAGCCAACCAACCTTGAGGCGACAAACACGTCTAAGTTACTGATATCGAACGCTGATCCGAGAGGTACGGCAAACGGAATATATTTTGCGAAGCAGAAAGATATTGGGCGAAGCCCTTGCTTAGCAGGAGAGAAGAAGCGCCTGCCACAGGCATCGCATGGGCCGCCTCGGGGGGGATCGGAAAGGGTAGACCACAGCCAACCGAACCTGCATGGCGGTCCCTTAGCCGAGGTGCTTGAACGTCTGGGGCGGACGGTCACGGGTCCTCCCAGAAAAGAAGCTGATGCGGGTAATTCACACCCCGAACAGTTTCCAGAAAATCGAGGTTCGGGAGGGCTCAAGTTGAGTGGGGAGGCTCAATCAGAACCTCAAATTTCGGTCAAGGTGGCAGGATGAGGACCGTCCTCACCAAGGCGGAGTTTGCACAACGAAAGGGACGCTCACCGTCTGCCCTGTCGCACTGGATTGCCGAAGGCAAGATCACGCCGTCGGCGCTGATCGGGAAAGGCGTCCGCGCGAAAATTTGGCTTGAGCAGGCAGAGCGCGACCTGGAGGCATCGCTCGATCTCGGGCAGCAGCTCGCTCAGCAGGAACCGGCGATCCCTTTGTTGAACCGCGAGGACCGTCCAGCCGCGAGTCCAAGCTATTCCGAGCGCGAACGGGCCGCCCGTGCGACCAAGGCCGAAGAGGACGCGCTCACAGCGCAGCTCCGCAACGCGAGGGAAGAAGGGCGCTGGATCGACGCCCATCAGGCACAGCTTGCCTGGAGTCGCCGCCTTGCGGGCGTGTTCGCTGACCTTGACAGCTTCCTGACCGGGCCTCTCGCTCGCGAGCTCGCCGAGGCACACCGATTGGACTTCAAGGCACTCGCCGTCGAGATCAGAGACATTGCGCGCCGGCATCGCACCAAGATCGCCGACCAGGCGGCCGACGAACGATCCACGCTTTTGGCGGCGGCGCCATGACGACGCAATTCCTCGCCGATCCCGATGTGCTCGCGCTGAGCGTCATCGCCACAGTTGCGATGCCCGCGCCGGCGCCGGACCTCAACGCCTGGGCTGAGCAGAATATCGAATTTGGGCGCGAGAGCCCGGAGCCTGGCCCTTACCGGCGCGACACCTTTCCCTATTTCGAACGCATCCTCGAGACGCTATCGCCGGAGAACCCGGCGCGCATTGTCACCCTTATGGGATCAGCTCAGGGGGGTAAGACGACACTCGCGCAAATCTTCATCGGAGGCAGCATGGACCTCGATCCATGCGACATGCTGATCGTTCACCCGACGCATGACAATGCGCTCCGCTGGGCCCGGGGCAAGTGGGCCCGGATGCGGCGACAGTCGGCGGCGCTGAAGCGGACGTTCGGCGATGCGAAGTCGCGCGATTCGACCGACACGACGCTCTACCAGGAAGAGCGGCTCGGCCGAGGCAGCCTGCAAATTTCTGGTGCCAACTCTGCCGCTTCGCTCTCAATGATCTCGACGCCGCGCATTGTCGAGGATGACCTGGCGAAGTGGGAAGCGAACGCGGCCGGAGATCCAGAGCGCCAGGCGGACAATCGCGCCTCGGCGTTCGAGTGGGCGAAGATTTTGAAGCTTTCGACTCCGCTCTTCGCCGATACCTGCCGGATCACCCGCGCCTATCGATCAGGGACGCAAGAGCGCTTCCATGTTCCGTGTCCCCATTGCGACCACTACCAGTCGCTCGAATGGTCCAACTTCCAAGCCAACATCGTCCCGGACAAACCCGATGACGCGCATTTCGTCTGCATGGCGTGCGGCTGTGCGATCGAGCACCGGCACAAGACCGAGATCGTCGCCCGCGGTCGATGGGTCGCCGAGAATCCTTCGGCGCGCGAACCGTCATTTCACACCTGGCGAGCTTACTCTCGGACGCGCGATTGGGCGTCGATCGCGCGGGAATGGATCGAGGCAGAGGGGGACCCGCTCGCCGAGCAGACCTTCTTCAACGATGTGCTGGGGTTTCCCTATGAGCGCGCATCCGAGGCGCCGCCTTGGCAGGCGATCCGCGAGCGCGCTGAAGATGAGGGGCACGATCGCGGCACGATTCCGCCAGGCGGACTGATCATCACGGCCGGCATCGATTGCCAGGGCGATCGCGTCGAGGTGCACGTCAAAGCGTTCGGTGCCGAGCTCCGCCGCTGGACGGTCGACTATCTCGTAATCCCGCACCCGATTTGGGAGGAGGAATGCCGCCTCGCTCTCGATAAGGTGTTCAAGCTGACCTGGGCGGATGCCTTCGGCAACCGGCGGGGACTCGACCTCCTGGCGATCGACGGAGGCGCCTATACCAGCGACGTGTTCGGCTGGGCGAAGCGGCACCCCTGGACAAGGGTGGTCGTGGTGCGCGGGGCAAAGTCAGACCAGGCGCCCCCGATCGCTCAGACCAAAACCGAGCGACGAGATGACGGCACGGTGAAGAAGGCTCAGCGGCGCTTCTTCTCAGTCGGCGTCTCGGGACTCAAGGCAGCGCTCTATGAGCATCTGAAAAAGTGCGATGCGCTCGCTCGTGGCTATTGCGGATATCCCAAAGGTCTCGGCGAGACGTTCTACCAGCAGCTCACGGCTGAGGCGCGGGTGACCGAGAAGGACCGATGGGGATATCCGCGCTCAGTGTGGCGACTGCCTGCCGGCGCTCGCAACGAAGTCCTCGACACCGAAGTCTACGCCGAGGCCGCCGCGATTCGGTGCGGTTGGTTCACGCTGAGGCCGGAGCAATGGGATCGCTTACGGGCTGAGCGCGAGAAGCCGCGAGACAATGGGGCACCCGACCTGTTCGATCCAGACCTCAGCCGCGCCTGCGTGGCGCATGTTTCCGCGCCGAGGCTTGAAGGGCCTAAGCCACGCGGGCGGCGTGTGCTGAGCCGGGGCGTCGGAGCTGTTGGTGGGGACTAAATTGCCGCTCGGGCGCTTGCAGAGAGACACGAGTAGGCGCATGATTCGCGCACCGGCCGGGAGCGCGAACTCCCGACCGGCACTTGCCACCGCAACCCTTGAAGGAGGGCGACGATGACCAACAAATCCCCTACCACGAATTCCGCCAGGCGGACTGATCATCACGGCCGGCATCGATTGCCAGGGCGATCGCGTCGAGGTGCACGTCAAAGCGTTCGGTGCCGAGCTCCGCCGCTGGACGGTCGACTATCTCGTAATCCCGCACCCGATTTGGGAGGAGGAATGCCGCCTCGCTCTCGATAAGGTGTTCAAGCTGACCTGGGCGGATGCCTTCGGCAACCGGCGGGGACTCGACCTCCTGGCGATCGACGGAGGCGCCTATACCAGCGACGTGTTCGGCTGGGCGAAGCGGCACCCCTGGACAAGGGTGGTCGTGGTGCGCGGGGCAAAGTCAGACCAGGCGCCCCCGATCGCTCAGACCAAAACCGAGCGACGAGATGACGGCACGGTGAAGAAGGCTCAGCGGCGCTTCTTCTCAGTCGGCGTCTCGGGACTCAAGGCAGCGCTCTATGAGCATCTGAAAAAGTGCGATGCGCTCGCTCGTGGCTATTGCGGATATCCCAAAGGTCTCGGCGAGACGTTCTACCAGCAGCTCACGGCTGAGGCGCGGGTGACCGAGAAGGACCGATGGGGATATCCGCGCTCAGTGTGGCGACTGCCTGCCGGCGCTCGCAACGAAGTCCTCGACACCGAAGTCTACGCCGAGGCCGCCGCGATTCGGTGCGGTTGGTTCACGCTGAGGCCGGAGCAATGGGATCGCTTACGGGCTGAGCGCGAGAAGCCGCGAGACAATGGGGCACCCGACCTGTTCGATCCAGACCTCAGCCGCGCCTGCGTGGCGCATGTTTCCGCGCCGAGGCTTGAAGGGCCTAAGCCACGCGGGCGGCGTGTGCTGAGCCGGGGCGTCGGAGCTGTTGGTGGGGACTAAATTGCCGCTCGGGCGCTTGCAGAGAGACACGAGTAGGCGCATGATTCGCGCACCGGCCGGGAGCGCGAACTCCCGACCGGCACTTGCCACCGCAACCCTTGAAGGAGGGCGACGATGACCAACAAATCCCCTACCACGAATCATTCCGAGGAAAACACTCTCGACCGTCGAACGGTGATCGTCGGTGCCGTTGCCGCAAGCTGCGCGGCCGTAGGCCTCAGCGCTCCCGCACGAGCAATCGTCGATCCCGATGCGGAGCTCGTGGCTATGTTCGAAGCGTACAAGGACGCGCTCTATGAGCGTGACAGCATCGATTTCAGGGCGCCCCTACACATGGAGGAGTGGCGCGCCGCGCTGCGGATGCGAGACCGGATAGTCAACACGCCGGCGAAGGGTCTGACCGGCATCGCCGTGAAGCTAGCCATGTGCCCCTTCTTGTTTGACCGAGCGCCAATCAGGACCGCGTTCGCGGATGCACAGCGCCTCGCCGGCATCGATCTCGTGCCCTATGAAAAAAAGTGGCCCTCGCCGACTTGAGACGTGAACCTCGCGATGGCCGAACCTACGCTCGAAGACGTTGATCGGGCATTCGCCGCGATTAGCAGCATGGTCGATGATTTCATCGAATTCCCGAGCCGTGAGCGGGCGGCGTCCCTCATTGCCAAATGCCGCGAATATGTGGCTCTGTGTCGAGGCAGGTTTGCGAACGTGGGCGAGCAATTTTTGCGCGTCGCGCATGCAGCGAAAGGCTACAACAAATCCCGCGACGGGAACGGCGATCTGGCCGTAGCTGTGATGCGTATCGGAATCGCAATCAACGTGCACCGCGCTGCCGCTCAGCTCTAGTCCCCGGTTTTTCTCGTGCGCCTGGTCCCGAAAAGGGCCAGGCGCCTTTTTTTGTCCACAGGGGGAAAGAGCGTCAACTTGACACCGAACCAGGGACGCGCCTAGGATGGCGTCAAGTTGACACCAATAGGTCTCTCTCCATGCGCCGCGCTGACTTTTGCAAACTGATCGGCAAAACCGAAGATCAGCTCAAAAATCTCGTGCGCCGAGATCAGTTGCCATTCCGCTTGCCTCTCGGCGATGACGTGAGCCGTCAATACCGAACTCAGTACACTCCACACGCCGCTCTTTGTGTCGTTCTTCAAGACGACCTGACGGGGCGTCATGGGCTGTCTCTCAAGCTGGCCGCCGCTATCGTTCGGAAGAGCTCCGACAAATTGGCGAGCCAAAAGCTTCTTGAGGATGACGTCGAAAAAGAAATGTGGATCGGGTGTATCCAGTTCGGCATTCCCGGCTCAGGCTGGCGATCGCGCAAATCGTCAAAGGCAAAATTTCCCGAGATGATCCCCCTCGCTGGAACCCCAGCGGCGATCGCCGAGCACTTCACCACTTTGACCGCCGGCGCGACCAGATCCACGACGCATCAAGTGCTCGTGTCTTCATCGCGAACGCCAGCATGGCGGTGAGGACGGTAGTCGCCCGCGCAGAAGCTGCGGGCATTGACTTGTTCGGTTCGCCGTCGCCGCCGCCTCAAGAGAAGGAATAACGAAATGAACATTGCGATTGGAAAATTCGAGAAGGCCAAGAAGGCGTCCGCCCTTGCGGCGGTGATTGCCGAGCTCGAGAGATCAAAGCTAGGTGTCAAAGAGCGCCTCAAGGCAAAGAAGGAAGAGATCGGCACCTCCGCCTTCAATGCCGAAGGCCCGAACACCGAAACGCTGAGCGCACAATTGCGCGTGATCGAAGACGAAGCGGAAGCTCTCGACGCCCAACTGAAAGAGGCGGGGACGCGACACCGCGCCGCGCTCGTGAGCGAAGCCGAGGCGGAGTATCCCAGGCTTTGGGACGAAATCCGAAACGATTATCTCCACCTTCACGAACTCGCTCAGCAGGCGTCGAACACGCTCAAAAACATTAGTGCGCGCACCCGCCGGCTGTCGGATGTGCAAGGGCTGCTCAATACCGGACGCCCCGGTCTCAAGACCATAAGGCCACACAGCATGGCTAGGCGCATCTTCGTCGGCCGGCACCCTACGAAGAGCGCGCCGAACTTGCAGAGCATCACCGTAGGCCCCGACTATTCCACAACCCCAGAGGCTGAGGTGCTTGAACTCATGCGCGAGCTCCGGCTCGACGTGAAGGAATGAGGTCTTGGCGCGGGCATGGTCCCCCGCGACGGAGCCTCGAAAGGAGGGGAGATGGCGTTCTCGCCAGTCCGCTGTCTCCCCTCCAAAGTTCGCCAAGGCGTGATGCACGATGCAAAAGGAAGGGAGACTGACATGAGCTACCAAACGATGACAGCGGCGGAGCGGCGCAATCGGGAATACGTTTCCGAGGAGCAGGTTCAGGGCTGGAGGAAGGAATTTCGGACCTCAGCCTCGGTGCGGGCGGAGTTTGTCAGCGAGGATTGCTACGCCGCCTTCAAGAAGGCCGAGGCCCAAGGACGTGTCAGCATCATGAAGAGCAAGGCGTAACACCGTGCGCCTACGCGGCCCATCGAAGGAGCTAACGACATATGCCAGGCGGATTCGGACTTGCTGGCGCGCCGGCGCTGAAATTTGAGCTGAGCGCGGTCGATCTCACCGCCGTAGCCTTCGCTAAGGTGCAGCGCAATCTTGCCCTCACCGGCGAGCGCATGGCGCTGGTCAACCGCTCGGCGCAAGGCATCTTCGGCGGCAAGATGCTGGGTGGGTTTGGCGGGGCGCTGTTGGCGGCCTCGCTCGTTGATCCCATCGGCAAGATCAAGGAGATCGTGGACGAGGCCGGCAACCTGGTCAACACGGCCGACAAGATCGGTCTCACGACAAAGGCCTTGCAGGAACTGAACTATGTCGGGGAAAAAACCGGCGTCACCGCCGAGGATATGGCGGCGGCGATGTCGTTCTTCTCGCGCCAGATCGGCGAAGCCAGCCGGGGCAGTGGCGATCTCTACGACATTCTGAGAGCCAACAACGTCGCGATTCGCGACCAAGATGGCAAGATGCGCCCGCTGTTGGAATTGCTCTTCGATTACGTGGACCTGATCCAAAATGCGGGATCGAGCCAGGAGCGTTCGGCCCTCAATGCCAAAGCCTTCGGCAAGGCTCACGACGAGCTGATCAATTCGTTTTCGCGCGGCAGCGGGGTTCTGCGCCAAGGGATGGAAGAAGCCGACCAGGTCGGGCGCGTGCTGGGGAACGCGCTGCTTCGCGACAACAAGGAGATCGGCGACAAATGGGACGACTATATGGGGCGGCTAGAGACCGGGTTTGAAGGGTTCGTCCTCAAGGTGGTCTCTGGTGCCGAAAAGGTCGTCAGCCACATAAGGCGCGTGTCGGAAGCGTCCCCCAACGCTAAATACTTTAGGCTCCCGCCGGTGCCCGGCGCCGCGCCTGGGCTCAATCCGGACGGCGGCGGGCTCGGTGCGATGCGCGATGCGGTCGGCTTCGGCGGCATCGGAAAAAAGACCACCAGTATGGGCCCCGATCTCAAGGCCGAGCAGGCGGCGAAGCGAATGCAAGAGCGTGTCGATGCGACGATCAATAGCCTTCAGCTGGAAGCGCAGATGCTCGGCATGACCTCGCGAGAGCAGGCCGTCTACAATGCCTATAAGGAAGCCGGCATCGATGCCAACAGCCGATACGCGCCGAGCATTCGCGCCGTGGCGGAAGCCAATTTCGACGCCAAGCAGGCCCAGGCGGAACTCAATCAGGTGGTCGGGGCCTTCGGCGATCTCGGCTTCGATGCCTTCGACCGGCTCGTGCTGCGCGGCGAGGATCTCAAGGATGTCCTCGGCGACCTTGTCTACTCGCTGGAGAAGATGGTGCTGCAAGCGGCACTTATCGGAGAGGGTCAGCTCGCCGGATTTTTTGGAATTGCCGTTGCCAGCCAGGGCGACAGCGCGAAGGAAGGAAAAGTGCATGAGCGCGATAAACGTCTTCCGTCAGAGAGACGCGGTACACGTGATCACCGATGCGGCTCAGTACGCCACAGACGGGACTCTCGGCCTGATCGGCCAGAAGGTTTTGCCGCTTGCTCATCTTGATGCGGTGCTCGCGGTCCGGGGACCAAAGCTCTTCCTTCCCTTCCTCGGCGACCACATCGGGACGGCCTTCTCGAGCTACGACGAAATGCGCGCCGGCATCGCGAAGACCTTGGCGGTCGCCTACGTGATGTTCGAGTCAGTCTTTAAGCTATGTCAGCACGGCGCCACCTTCGATCTTGTTGTCGCCGGTTTGTCATCCTCACGCGGGCCCGACAGTTTTTTGATCTGCGATCACGATCGATATGGCGGCGCGGCCTGGTCGGTCATTCCTCTTGGTCCCGTGTGTATCGCGCCGGCCGATGAGGAAACGCTGGCCCGCATGGCTCTGACAGAAGCGGAGCTCGCAGGGGATATCGATCCTGTCGAGGATGGGTTACGCATCATCGAAGCCCAGCGCCATTGCAAAGCTATACAAGGCGAGGAGACTGAGCCGTCTTACGGCGTCGGCGGCTTCGCTCAGCTCACAACGGTAAGGGCTGGAGAGATCACAACGCGCATCCTGAGGCGCTGGCCGGATCGTATAGGCGAGAAGCTCGGCCAGATCGGAGCGGCGTGAATGCAATGACCCGTCGCCCCTGCACCTTCAAACAACAGGATGTCACCCGCGCCCTCAAAGCCACGAAGGCGGCGGGCATCGATGTGCAGCGGATCGAGATCGATAAAGATGGGAAGATCGTCGTGGTCGCTGGCAAGCCCGATGCGCCCGGCGATGCCAAGGAGATTGTGCTCTGATGCCCCGCCCCCGCCCCCCTCACCTACAACGAGAGATCACTCGCCACGGCAAGGCCGTCTGGTATGTGCGCGACGGTCGCGGGCCGCGCGTGAGGTTACGCGCAGAATATGGCACGCCAGAATTTGACATCGAATACCGGGCCGCTCTTGCTGGCACGCCGACTCGGAAGGGGGCGCCGTCCTGTAGCTCGCTCGAGTGGCTGCTCGCTCGTTACCGAGAGACCGGAGCTTGGACCGAACTGTCGAACGCCACGCGCCGGCAACGAGACAACATCTTTGCCGGCGTGATCTCAACGGCCGGACATGAGCCCTACGCGCGGATCACCACGGCGATTATTGAAGCCGGCAAGGAACGGCGCGCTGAGACGCCGCACCAGGCGCGAAACTTTCTCGATGCCATGCGCGGACTGTTCCGGTGGGCTCACAAGGCGAAGCTGGTCAAGGTCGATCCGACCGCTGGCGTAAGCAATCCGCCGCGCAAGAAGACCGACGGGTTCATACCGTGGACCGAGGCGCACATGACGGCTTATGAGGCGCGCTGGCCCATCGGCACGCGGCAACGAGTGTGGCTCGACGTGCTGGCCTATACGGGCCTACGCCGTGGCGATGTTGTGCGGATCGGTCGCCAGCATGTCCGCAATGGCGTTGCGACGATGAAGACGGAGAAGGGCAGATTCACGGTAGAGGTCTCGCTGCCAATCCTGCCGATCCTGCAAGCGACCCTTGACGCCGGACCATGCGGAGACCTGACCTTCGTCGTCGGCGCGAATGGGCGACCGCTCACCAAGGAATCGTTCGGCAACGAGTTCAAGGCCGCGTGCAAAGCGGCTGGGGTTCCGGGCAGTGCTCACGGTGTCCGCAAGATCGCGGCGACCCGCGCGGCCGATGCTGGCGCGACCGAGGCGGAGCTCATGGCAATCTTCGGTTGGACCGATCCCAAGATGGCAGCGCTCTACACGCGCACCGCCAACAGGAAGCGGCTCGCTGCTCAGGCAATGGGGAAGCTGAAGCGGAACATCTATTCCCGCACCTTGCTATCCGGTGCGGGCGGCAGGGGAGAAAGCCTAATGCTTTCAATCCAGAAATTTGAGAGTGGTGCGGTCGAGAGGAATCGAACCTCCACGGGCTAAGCCCACAGCGCCCTCAACGCTGCGCGTCTACCAATTCCGCCACGACCGCTTATGCTTGACCCCGAAAAGTCGACAGACGTTTCGCAAAGGCCATGCTTCAAAACGAGGAATTTCCGAGGCTTTCCGTCCCCGATATGGCTATAGGCTGCCCCCTCGGCAAGCGCAGATGCGGGGCCCGCTGCCTTAGCAAACCCTTCTGGACGGTGCAAGGTTTGCCCTAGGATATCGAAAATCCCGGTGGATCGAAGCGCCCATGGCCATGACCGCCCTCGAACGAAAGCCTCATCCCGCGGCCGAGCCTCAAGTCGAATGGCTGGCGAGCGCCGAGCCCGTGCCTTACGCCGAGGCGGTTGCCGCCATGGATCGGCGCGTTGCCGCCATCGCCGGCGGCGAGGCGCAAGAATGCGTGTGGCTGCTCGAGCACCCCGCCATCTACACCGCCGGCACCAGCGCCGATGAAGCCGAGCTGCTCGCGCCCGCGCGGTTCCCGGTCTTCAGGAGCGGCCGCGGCGGGCGCTTCACCTATCACGGCCCGGGCCAGCGCGTGGCCTATGTGATGCTCGACCTTTCCACGCGCGGCCGCGACGTCCGGGCCTTCGTCGCCTCGCTCGAAGACTGGCTGATCGCGACCCTTGCGCGCCTCGGCATTGCGGGCGAGCGTCATCCCGGCCAGATCGGCATCTTCGTCGCGGGCGCAAAGATCGCCAGCATCGGCGTCCGCGTCCGCCGCTGGGTCAGCTTGCATGGCGTGAGCCTGAACGTCGATCCCGACCTCGAGCATTTCTCCGGCATCGTGCCGTGCGGATTGGCCGACACGAAGGTGACGAGCCTCGCCGCCCTTGGCGCTACGACCGATATGGGCGAGGTCGATCGCGCCCTGCGCGCCGCCTTCGCTGAGGTCTTTGGCTAGAGCATGATCCGGAAAAGTGGGAACCGGTTTTCCGAAAAGATCATGCTCAAACACGAGAGGCGGTCAGCGCCAATTCGTCCCGATCACCCTGAAACCTGACGGCGGCGCGCCGCCCTCGTCGATGATGGTCACGGCGGTCACCTTCGCATCGGGCGGACCGTCGGCGCAGCGCCGCAGCATCGCCTCCACCTGGCCGGAGGCCCTGAGAACACCGCCTCGACGCTGCCGTCGCTCGCATTGCGCACCCACCCGTCGAGCCCGAGCGCGCGTGCGGTCTGATCGGTCCAGGCGCGGTAATAGACGCCCTGCACCCGGCCTTCGATCCTGACCGTGACGGTCCGCCTCGTGTCGTCTGCTTTGTCCGCCATTCAAAACACTCGCTCTCGTCATGCCCGGCCTTGTGCCGGGCATTCCACCGATCTTAGCCGAAGGATGAAGAGACGTGGGATGGCCGGGACAAGCCCGGCCATGACCAGCATTCTCTCGCTGGGGAGAACGCGGTCAGTTGCCGCCTTAAGCGAATTCGAGGATCACCGCGTCGACATTGAGACTGTCGCCGGGCTTGGCCAGGATCTTCGACACCTTGGCGTCGCGCTCGGCCTTCAGCACATTCTCCATCTTCATCGCCTCGACGACGCACAGCGCATCGCCCGCCGCGACCTCCTGGCCCTCGCTCACAGCCAGCGAGACCACGAGCCCCGGCATCGGGCAGAGCAGGAACTTCGACGTGTCGGGCCGCTCCTTGACCGGCATCAGCGCCGCAAGCTCGGTCTCGCGCTCGGTGAAGACGCGCGCCGCGATCTCGACGCCCTGATAAGTGAGCACCACGCCGTTCAGGATCGGACGCACCTGCACCGCTACGGCCGCGCCGCCGATCGTCCCTTCCCACACGGGAGCGCCGAACCACCACGACGAGGCAAGCTCGATCCGCCGCGTCTTCTCGCCGGTTCCCTCCCCTCCAAGGGTCACCGTCATGGGACCGTCAAGGCCGCCGGCCACGCTGACCCGCACCCGCTCCTCGCCGAGTTCGACGATGCGCGTCTCGGCAAAGCACACCGGTTCGCCATGCATCTGCTGGCTGATGTCGCGGCGCCTCTGATTGCTCAGATGATCGATGCTCGCCGCGACCGCGACCAGCGCATCGCGAACCTCGCCCGTGGGCTGAGGCGGCTTGAACCCTTCCGGAAACTCCTCGGCGATGAACTTGGTCGAGAGCCGCCCCTCCTTCCACCTCTCGTTCCGCATCACCACGGCGAGGAAGGGAATGTTGTGGCGGAACCCGTCGATGGCGAAAGCGTCGAGCGCGCTGCCCATATGCTCGATGGCTTGAAGCCGCTTCGGCGCATGGGTGACGAGCTTGGCGATCATCGGGTCGTAATAGACGGAGATCTCGCCCCCCTCCTCCACACCGGAGTCGAGCCGCGTGGTGATGCCGCCCTCGGTGCCGAGCTTGGGCGGCCGGTAGCGCACGAGCCGCCCCGTCGAGGGCAGGAAGTTCCGCTGCGGATCCTCGGCATAGATGCGGGCCTCGATGGCCGAACCTTTCAGCTTCACGTCCTTCTGCTTGAGGGAGAGCTTCTCGCCGGCGGCGACCTTCAGCATCTCCTCGACGAGGTCGAGCCCGGTGACGAGCTCGGTGACCGGGTGCTCGACCTGGAGCCGCGTGTTCATCTCCAGGAAATAGAAGTTATGGTCCTTGTCGACGATGAACTCCATCGTGCCCGCCGAATCGTAACCGACGGCCTTGGCGAGCGACACGGCCTGCGCGCCCATGGCCTCCCGCATCTTGGCGTCGACGAACGGGCTCGGCGCCTCCTCCACGACCTTCTGGTTGCGCCGCTGGATCGAGCATTCCCGCTCGCCGAGATGGATGACGTTGCCGTGCTTGTCGCCCAGCACCTGGATCTCGATATGGCGCGGCTCCTCGATATATTTCTCGATGAACACGCGGTCGTCGCCGAAGCTCGAGCGCGCCTCGGACTGCGACGAGGTGAAGCCCTCCTCCACCTCCTTGCGGTTATTGGCGATGCGCATGCCCTTGCCGCCGCCGCCGGCCGAGGCCTTGATCATCACCGGATAGCCGATCTCCTCGGCGATCTTGACCGCCTCCTTGGCCGAGTTGATGACGCCGAGATGACCCGGCACGGTCGAAACCTTTGCGCGTGCGGCGAGCTTCTTCGACTCGATCTTGTCGCCCATCGCCTCGATGGCCTTGACGTTAGGCCCGACGAAGACGATGCCGGCCTGTTCGAGCGCCCGCGCGAAGGCTGCGTTCTCGGAGAGAAAGCCATAGCCCGGATGAATTGCGTCGGCCCCGGTCGCCTTGGCGGCGGCGACGATCTTGCCGATGTCGAGATAGGATTGGGAGGCTGCGGCCGGGCCGATGGGAACCGCCTCGTCCGCCATATAGACATGCAGCGCGTCGCGGTCGGCCTCGGAATAGACGGCCACGGTCTTGATGCCGAGCCGGCGCGCGGTCCGCATGATGCGGCAGGCGATCTCGCCCCGATTGGCGATGAGAAGCTTGGCGAACATGTGGTCCCGGCCCCTGACTGCTCCAGGCTTTCTAGAGGCTCGCTCGGGGCGAGTAAACTAGGCATGATCCGGAAAAGTGGGAACCGGTTTTCCGAAAAGATCATGCTCAATCAAAAAGCTAGAGCGCTATCGTGCGCTCTAGCGAAGCGCTGTTAAGCAGCCCCTACTCCGCGGCTGGCGGGTAGCGCCTGCGCCGCCCTTGGCGCTTGGCCGCCCGGCGTTCATGGCCTTGGCCGGAGGAAGCGGCAGAAGCGGCGGAGCTGATGGCGTGCGCCTCCGACGAGAGCTGGCCTTCCGCGGCGACAGGCTCGGCCTCGGCCTCACTTGGGAACAGCATCCCGGCCTCGGCGGCAGCATCGGCCTCCGCCAGGGTCTCGGGCGCGGTCTCGGCGCTTGCGGGCGTCGCAGGATGGGCTTGATCGGCGACGGCAGCCTGCGCCTTGGCCTTCTGGTGATCTCTGGCGAGGAAGGTGTAGACCGCCGGCGTCACGAACAGGGTGAACAGCGTGCCGATGGTCATGCCGGCAGCGATCACCACGCCGATGTCGAAGCGGCTGGCGGCGCCCGCGCCCTTGGCGATCAGCAGCGGCACCATGGCCACCACCATGGCCGCCGTGGTCATCAGGATGGGGCGGAGCCTGATCGCGGCCGCATGCTCGATCGCCTCGCGGCGTCCATAGCCCTGCTCCTCCTGCAGCTTGTTGGCGAAGTCCACCATCAGGATGCCGTGCTTGGAGATCAGCCCGATCAGCGTGACGAGGCCGATCTGCGTATAGATGTTGATGCTGGCCAGCCCGGCATTGAGCGGGATGAGCGCGCCGAATATCGAGGTGGGCAGCGCGATCAGGATGATCAAGCGGATCGCGGAAGCTCTCATATTGCGCGGCGAGCACGAGAAAGATGATGATCAGCGCGAACACGAAGGTGTAGACGAGCGCGTTGCCCTCTTGCACGAATTGCCGGCTCTCGCCCTGGAAATCGTAGGTGAAGCCTTCGGGGAAGCTCTCGGCGCCTTCTTCTTGAGGAACTCGATGGCCTCGCCGACGGTCCGCCCGGGGAACGGCACGGCCGACAGCGTCGCCGAGTTGAGCTGCTGGAAGTTGGTGAGCGAGTTCGGCTGCACCACCTTCGTCACCGACGCCACATTGGAGAGCGGCACCAGCGTGCCCGACCTCGTGCGGATCTGGTAGCGCGTGAGCCAGTCCTCGTTCAGGCGAAACTCGCGCGGCACCTGGGGGATGACCTGATAGCTCCGACCATACAAGTCGAACAAATTGACGTAATTGCCGCCGAGCAGGGTCGCGAGCGAGCCGCCGATATCGGCCATGGTGATGCCGAGGCGGTTCGCCTTGTCGTGGTCGATGTTGAACTCGATCTGCGGCGTCTCGAAGCGGAGATCGGAGTCGGAGAAGATGAACATCCCGCTCTCGCGCGCGGACTTCTCGACGTCGGCGAGCACGTCGGCAAGCTGGCGGAAGTCGCGCGTGGTGGTGATGACGAACTGCACCGGAGGGCCGCCGACCGAGCCAGGCAAAGGCGGCGGCGAGAACGATAGCGCGAGCGCCGGCGCGATGCCGGCGATCTTCGGCTGTAGCTCCTGGAGTATCGCTTTGTGATTCCGTTCACGCTCGCCCCACGGTTTCAAGAGAATGCCGGCAAAGCCCTGATGGACGTCCCCCATGCCGTTGATGGCGAACACATGGTCCTTCTCCGGCACGGTGCTGAACACGCTGTTGAGCTGGTCGGTCGCCGCCTCGAGATAGTCGAGATTGGCGTATTGCGGCGTCTTCACCAGCGTGAACAGGATGCCCTGATCCTCTTCCGGCGCGAGTTCCCTCTGCGTCGTCATATACATGAGGCCGGTCGCGGCGATCACGCCGGCCAGCACCAGGATCGTCACCGGCCGGTAGTTGAGGGTGCGGCTGAGGCGCCGCTGATAGCGCTGCTTGAGCCCCTCGAACAGGCGGTCGAGATTCCGCGTGAGCCAGCCGGGCTTGTCATGGTTGGTCTCCGCCTTCAGCAGCCTCGAGCACATCATCGGCGACAGCGTCACGGCGATGACGCCCGACACGATCACCGCACCGGCAAGGGTCAGCGCGAATTCGCGGAAGAGAACGCCGGTCAGCCCCGAGACGAAGGCGATCGGCGCGTAGACCGCGGCCAGCGTGATGGTCATGGCGATGATCGGGTATAGAATCTCGCGCGCACCGAGAATCGCGGCATCGAATGGGCGCATCCCCTGCTCGATATGCCGGTGGATGTTCTCCACCACCACGATGGCATCGTCGACCACGAGCCCGATGGCGAGCACGAGCGCGAGCAAAGTCATCAGATTGATCGAGTAGCCGAGCGCCAACAGCATGGCGAGCACGCCGATCAGCGACAAGGGAATGGTGACGATCGGGATGATCGTCGATCTGAGATTGCCGAGGAACAGGAAGATCACCACGATGACGATGATCGCCGCCTCGCCTAAGGTCTTCATCACCTCCCAGAGCGAGGCGCGGATGAAATTGGTGGCGTCGTAGGCGATGGCAGCCTCAAGGCCCGGCGGCAGCTCTCTTTGAATCTCCGGGAAGGCCTTGCGCACGTCGGTGATCACCGTCAGCGGGTTGGCGGTGGGCGTGGCGTAGACGCCGATGAACACGGCCTTCAGCCCATCGAAGGCCGACGAGGAGTCGGCGTTCTGCGGCCCGAGCTCGATCTCCGCGATGTCGGCCAATCTGACCAACGAATCCCCGCGGGCCAGCACCACCAGCTTGCCGAAGGACTCAGGCGTCTCGAGCGAGGTCTTGGCGTCGATATTGGTCTGCACGAAGTCGCCCTTCACCTGGCCGGGAGCCGAGGTGAAGTTGTTGGCGGCAAGCGCCGCGCGCACGTCGAGCGGCGTCACTCCGAGCGCGGCCATGCGGTCGGGATCGAGCCAGATGCGCATGGCGAACACCTGGCCGCCGAGGATTTGCGCATTGGCCACGCCATTGACGGTTTGCAGCTTCGGCTGCACCACGCGCGTGAGGTAGTCGCTGATCTGCGAGGCGGTCATCACCTTGGAATTGAAGGAGAGGTACATCAGCGCGTAGCCCTCCCCGGTTTGCTTGGTGACGACGGAGTCGTTCGCCTCGCGCGGCAGAATGCTCTTCACCTGGGCGACCTTGGACAGCACGTCGGTCATGGCCCGGTCGGGATCGGCATCGAGCTTCAGGTTGAGCGTCACCGTGCTCACATTCTGCGTCGATGAGGCGGTGAGCGTGTCGATGCCCTCGGCGCTCGCCACGGCCTGCTGGATCGGCACGGTGATGAAGCCCTGGATGAGGTCGGCATTCGCGCCGGGATAGCTGGTGGTGACGGTGATCGTCGTGTTGGACAGCTCGGGATATTGGCGGATGGGCAGCTTGAACCCGGCCTGGGCGCCTACCAGGAGGATCAGCAGGCTCACCACCGTGGCGAGCACGGGCCGCTTGATGAAGATATCGGTGAAGCGCATGGATCTACTGCTTCGGCAGCTCCACCGGGGCTTTTAGCGCGCCCGAATTGTCGACCTTGATCGTGGCGCCGGGCTGCAATTTGAGCTGGCCGCTGGTGACGACCTGCTCGCCATCTTTGACGCCTTCGAGAATGGCGACCCGGTCGCCCTCGGTCGGCCCCACGCGTACGAAACGGCGTTCGGCGGTGAGCTTGGGCTCGGCCGGAACCGAACCGGTCGGCGTGGCATCTGCGGCAATTGCGGAGGCAACCGGCTCGGCCGAGGCTGTGGGCGCGGGATTTGCGGCGGGCTCGGACGCACCCTCCTTCACCACCCACACGCTGTCGCCATAAAGGCCGTAGGTCACAGCGGTGCGCGGCAGCGTGACGAACTCCTTTGCCGAGCCGGCAAGCACGGCGACATTGGCGAACATGCCGGGCAGGAGCTTGCGGTCGGGATTGGGCACCCTCGCCCGCACCATCAAGGTCCGCGTATCTTGGCCGAGCTTGGCGTCGAAGGCCTCGACCTCGCCCTTGAAGAGCTGGCCCGGATAAGCTTCGGCGGTCAGCTCGATCGCGCTTCCGATCGTGAACTTGCCGATGTTTGCTTCCGGCACGGGAAAGTCCACCCAGATCGGGTCGAGCGCCTGGAGCCAGACCATCGCCTGGCCTGGCGACATATATTGTCCCTTCTCCATGTGGCGGAGACCGAGCCTGCCGGCGAACGGCGCGGTGATGGTTTTCTGCGCGATGATCGCCTCGACCTTCTGCACGGCCGCCGCAGCGGAATCGCGCTTGGCGATCGTTGCGTCGAGGACGGCTTGCGACACGGCGCTGGTCTTGACGAGCTTCGCACTGGCGCTCGAAATCGAGATTGGCCTGCTGCAGCGTCGCCTTGTTGTCGGCGAGGTCGGCCTCCTCCACCGAGGTGTCGAGCTTGACGAGTTTCTCGCCTTTCGCGACGTCGTGGCCGCTGTCGAAGAAATAGTCGGTGACGATGCCCCCCACCTGAGGCGCGATGTCCACGCCTTCGATGGCAACCAGCGTGCCGATGGCGCGCACCCGATCGATCCAGCTCTCGGTCTTGGCGGCCTCCGCCGTCACCGTCGCCGGCGGCGGCACCATCTTCGCCATGAACTCGCCGATCATCTTCGGCTTGAAGACGAGATTGAAATAGCCCACCCCACCCAGGAACAGGCCGACGATGATGGCGGCTATGAGAAAGCGCTTAACCATGGTGCTATTGCTTGCAAGCCCTCGTGCCAGGGCAATCGCGCCGACCCTAGTCATAGGAGAAGGCTAAATTGCGCCCCCGACCCCGCGCGGAGACAAGGGGATAGCAGCCTCCCGTGCCGTTTGCAAACCGGTTCGAGACGCCACCTTTGAGCCGCGAGCCTATGCTTAAGATTCGCGGCCGAATTTTGGCCCGCAACCCGTCGAGAGAGCGCATGGTATAAGGCCGCCATGACCATCACGCTCTACGACATGCAAGACTCCCCGCATGCGCGCAAAGTGCGCCTGCTCGCCGCCGAGCTCGGCATTCCCTTGCAGAAGATCGAGCGCGATCCGCGCAAGGGCGAGACCCGCTCGCCCGACTATCTTGCCATGAACCCTAACGGCAGGGTGCCGACCCTAAAGGAGGACGGCTTCTGCTTGTGGGAGTTGCCGGCGATCCTCAAATATCTCGCCGCCAAACGGCCCGAGCGCGCGCTCGGAGGCAGCGACGCCCAGAGCCAAGGGCTGATCGATCAGTGGCTGTTCTGGTGGGCGGCAGGCCCCGAAGCCGCCGTCGACGCGCTCGTCTGGGAGATGCTCATCAAGCCGAAAGTGCTCAATCAGCCCGGCAACGACCCTGGCATCGTCGCCGATGCGCATACGCGCGCTTGCCCGCTTCCTGCCGGTGCTCGACCAGCAGCTCGAGGGCCGCGACTACATCGTCGGCCCGCTCTCGCATCGCCGATTTCGCCATCGGCCCGCGCTTCGACCGGGCGCCAGCCCTGCTCAAGTTCGACATCGCGCCTTACGAGAATATCGCCGCGTGGCTGACGCGCCTGCGCGCCAAGCCCTATTGGAGCACGGCCTAGCAGCCCTTCTTCGCCTCGGCCTTCTTGATCGCCTTCACATTGTGGCGCTCGGCGGCATTGAGCGGCACGGCGCCCGCATCGTCATATAGACAGCCGGCATTGCCGAAGGCCTTGATCGCTTTCGGCGTATGGAAGCAATAGCCGTTCTCCTTGTAGATCCAGTTGCGCACCTCCCACAGAGGCTGGCAGCCGAGCTGCATCAAGTCGGATAATTTGTAATAGTCCGAATTGGTGCAGCCGATCAGCTCGTAGCAATTGGCGCGCGCCGGCTGAGGCGCTGCCGAAACCCCGATCAAACCGCTGACACCAATCAACACCAGCACGATGGTCGAACGCATATATTCCTCCCTAGCGGAACGCAATTCGGTGCGCACAATACTTGATTTTCCTTGCCGCCGGAATGAGCGCGGATTTCTTCGGGTCACGCCGACGCGGGGCTACTCGCCGAGGAAGCCTTGCATCGAGCGCGCAAAGTCGTTGTCGGCCGTGTTCCGCCGCGCGGGTCCGGAGCCGTCCGCGCCCGCCCCCACTTGCGGCCCCTCGGGTTCCGGTGGCGGCATCGGAAAGCCCGTGGCGTTGCCGAACAGCGCGGTGGCGAGCTTGTTGTCGAGCCCATACACGTCGGCCGACGTTTCGACCTTGCCGCTCTCGTCCACCACCGCCGTGAAATAGACCATGTGCACCGGAATCTTCTTGTCGAGCGCGACCGGGCTGTTGACGCCCTTGTCCCATAGCTCCTTCACGCGGGCAGCCGGCCATCCGTTGCTTTCGGCCAGCAGAAGCTCGGCAAACCGGTCGGGCTTCTCCATGCGCACGCATTCATGTCCGATCGTCCGCACCGGCTTCTTGAAGAATTTCTTCCGCACCGGAAGCGTGTCGTGCATGTAGACGGTGTGCCGGTTGGGGTAGAGGAACTTCACCTTGCCGAGATTGTTGTGGGGGCCGGCCCTTTGCGAGAAGGTGTAATTGAGAACATTGACCCGGTTCCAATCGACCTTGGTCGCGTCCACCGGCGTGCCGTTATAGCTCACGAAGAGTTTGTGGACCCTGAGGATCGAATAGTTTTTCCGTTGCAAGGGCGGCAGAATGTTTTCCTTCACCACCGTCTCGGGCGCGTTCCAGTCGGGATTGAAGACGATGGTCGTCATGGGGGTGGTGAATACCGGCGTGGCGTAGCCGATCGTGCCGACGAGAGTCTTGTCGGCGAAGATCGTCTTGCCGTCCTTGACCACATAGAGCATGAACGCGGCCGAGTTGTTCCAGACATAGATGCTGCCCAGGTCCTCCGGCATCCAGCGCCAGCGCTCCATATTGATGACGAGACGCTTGATGTCCCGCTCGTTGCCGCGCAGTCTGCCCCTTGCCGTCCTCGCTCTTGCCGTCCTCGCTTTCGCCGCGCGCCTTGAGCAGCGCCTGGCGCAGCCGCACGAACTGCTCATGCTTGGGATGGAGCGACTGAAGATAGGCATCGGGCGCATCCGCCGCTTCGATCTCGGCCAAGACAATCTTCGGATCGCGCAAAGGCGGCGCTTGATCGAACAGCTCGCTGACCTTTGACGGGGTGAACCGCCCGCCGCGGGCGAAGCGGGCATATTTCAGAATGGCGAGATCGAGCTTGATCTCGGCGAGGCCTTGCGCCTCCGGGGTCGCCGGCAGCGCGGCCGCAAGCGGCAGCTCGAAGTCGGCAGGCTCGAGACCCCAATCGTCGGCCTTCTCGATCTCGAACAGGGCCTGTTGCCCTTTCGCCGAGAAGCCCATCTCGGTCATCCACAAGGGTCGCCGGTCCTTGCCGCATAGAAGGCCTCGAGCGCGGCGAGATCGTCGGCATTTTCATCCTTGCGCAGAGCGGGGCCGGCAAGCGTGACGCGAATGCTGGCGACGACCGGGTCCGCCGGCACCGGCGGCGGAGGCAGGGCGGTCAGCGGCGGCGGAGCCTCCGGAGCGGCCTCAGGCGCGGCCTCGGGCGCCGCGGCAGGAGGGGACGCCTCCGGTGCGGCCAGCGGCGGAGGCGGCGGAGGTTGAACCTCAGGCGCAGGCGTTGGCGTAGGTAGCGTCGGCGTGAGCGAGAGCGGCGGAAGGGGGGGCTGGAGCGGCTGACTGCCGGAGACCTGGGCATGTGCGGGCCCGGCGGCCGCCAAAGCCAAGGCTTGGGCCGTGCCTAGAAGGATTGCGATAGGTAACCCGCGCGCATCCCCGTATCCCTCGCGAACCGCCCCGAAATTAGCGCGAGAAGGTGCCCTTCGGCCACCCCGATCTTGCGCCAGGGCTCAGCCACGCCTCATCCTCCTTTAATACCTCCCCCTTGTGGGGAGGTCCGACGACGCCGCTATCGCGCTCAAGGTGCGATAAGTGGTAGTGCGTCGAAAAGCGGCGGCGTCGGGGTGGGGGACAGCCCTCGCCCCACCCGGCGCGCTCAAGAAGCGCGCCCCCCTCCCCATCAAGGGGAGGGATGGAGTTTGTCGCACCGCTGCGACCAGACATGCGTCTCCGTTGCCGCGGCGCTGTCGCGCGTCCGGCTTATGACTGTTTCCCCTCATCGATCCTTCGAGACGGGCCTTTGGCCCTCCTCAGGATGAGGGGGTGGCGCGCCGAAAGACGCAAATCCTATGGTGTCGCGTCCGGCGAGGACGCGCGGGCGCCTCTCGGCGCGCCAGAAGCGGCGATTTAGCGGCGCCGGTCCGCGCTTTCGCCGTAAGTGTCCCGCTCCCCGTACGAACCAAGTCGAATTTACGGTTCGCGTTTGGAATAGACCTTACGGTCGTCAGCCAGCTCCTGGCAGGGCCTCATCTTGGGCCCGGGCGGAGCTCCGGCGCCGCCCGGGTGCTCGGCTTGCGTAGCCAAACCCGCGGGCACCGCACCTCGTCCCGCCTCACGACGCCTCTGAGAAACGCCCCTCAGAGGACGAGGTGGATGCAGTTTAAGGGAGGTTTAGGAGGCGGGGATTACGCGAGGACAGATTCCACCCAAGCACCTTTGTCATTGCCCGGCTTGACCCGCCTGCGGCCCGAAGCATAACAAGCAACGACTTACGGTCCGAAGCCTTCGGCGGGCGAAGGGCCGGGCGATCCAGTATCCACCGCCCGCAGTTTGCTCGCGACCACAGGGGTTACTGGATTCCCGCTTTCGCGGGAATGACAAGGAAGAGCGCGGATGGGCAACTCGTGCTGTAAACTTAGCCGAACAAGCGAAGGAGGCCGCCATGACCACCACGATACGACCGCACAACGTGAAGGCCGCCGCGACCTGGGGCTCCGGCGGTGCCGTCTACGACAAAGTGAGCGAGACCATCGCCGACGCGATCGATCACGTCGTCGCTCGCATCGCCCCGCAGCTTGGCGAGAAATGCCTCGACGTGGCCACCGGCACCGGCTGGACGGCAAGGCGGCTTGCTTCACGCGGCGCGCGCGTCACCGGCGTCGATATCGGCGCGGGCGTCATCGAAGCGGCGAAGCAGCTCGCGCCCGGCATCGACTTCCGCGTGGGCGATGCCGAGGAGCTTCCCTTCCCCGACGGCAGCTTCGATGTCGTGACCTCGACCTTCGGCGTGATGTTCGTGGCGCGGCCGGAGGATGCGGCGCGCGAGCTCGCGCGTGTGTGCCGCAAAGGCGGGCGGCTCGGGCTCTGCACCTGGCCGCCGGGCGATACGATCGAAGGGCTGTTCAAGGTGATGCGCCCCTATATGCCGCCGCCGCCCGACCCCCCGCCGCCGTCACCCTTCGCCTGGGGCAAGAAGAAGCGTCTGCGCGAGCTGCTGGGCGGCGCCTTCGATCTCAAATTCGAGACGGGCGTGACCACTTTGCGGATGCAGAGCGGCAAGTCCGCCTGGGACCTGTTCGTGCAAGGCTACGGACCGACCAAGACCATCGCCGCCGCCTTGGACCCGCAACGCCGGCAGGACTTAGAGCGCGACTTCATCGCCTATCACGATCAGTTCGCAAGCGACCTCGGCGTCGCCATGCCCCGCGAATATCTCGTGACGATCGGCGTACGGAGGTAACCGTAGAGTGGGCAAAGGCGCGTCGCGCCGTGCCCACCAGTCGCCGCAGACTTCGTCATTCCGGCGCAAGCCGGAATCCAGAGCAGCAAGCACGGAGCCTGTGATTCTGGATACCGGCTTTCGCCGGTATGACGAGAGCCCTTCTTTGTCATCGCCCGGCTTGACCGGGCGATCCAGTAACCCCTGCGGTGCGCAATCGCGAAGGTTGGTGGTTACTGGATGCCCGCCATAGCCTGTCATCGGGCCGGCGAAGCCGGGCCCGTTGGCGGGCATGACAAGAGTTGCGGGACCAGAAGAGAGCCCCATCACAGCGGGATGTTGTCGTGCTTCTTCCACGGGTTCTCGACATGCTTGTTGCGCAGCATCTGGAGCGCGCGGGCGATGCGCTTGCGCGTGCCGTGCGGCATGATCACCTCGTCGATATAGCCCCGCTCCGCCGCCACGAACGGATTGGCGAAGCGCTTCTGATAGTCGTCGATGCGCTTCTTGATCTTGGCGGGGTCGCTCGAGCTCGGCGCGATAGAGGATCTCGACCGCGCCCTTGGCCCCCATCACCGCGATCTCGGCCGTGGGCCAGGCATAGTTCACGTCGCCCCTGATATGCTTCGACGACATGACGTCGTAAGCGCCGCCATAGGCCTTGCGCGTGATCACCGTGACCTTCGGCACCGTGGCCTCGGTGAAGGCGAACAGCAGCTTGGCGCCATGCTTGATCAGCCCGCCATATTCCTGGTCGGTGCCGGGCAGAAATCCCGGCACGTCGACGAAGGTGACGAGCGGGATATTGAAGCAGTCGCAGAAGCGCACGAAGCGCGCGCCTTTGCGCGAGGCGTCACTGTCGAGCACGCCGGCCAGGAACATCGGCTGGTTGGCGACGATGCCGATGGTGCGCCCTTCCATGCGGGCGAAGCCCACCACGATGTTGCGGGCGAACGCCTCCTGGATCTCGAAGAAATCGCCCTCGTCCACGACCTTATGGATCAGCTCCTTGATGTCGTAAGGCTTGTTGGGATGGTTGGGGATCAGCGTGTCGAGCGAGTGCTCCTCGCGGTCCCACGGGTCCCGGGTCGGCAGCTCCGGCACGCCTGACAGATTGCTCGACGGCAGAAAAGTCCATCAGCCGCCGCATCTGGAGCAGCGCCTCGACGTCGTTGTCGTAGGCGCCGTCGGCGATCGACGACTTGGTCGTATGCACGATGGCCCCGCCGAGCTGCTCGGCGGTCACCTCCTCCTTGGTCACCGTCTTCACCACGTCGGGGCCGGTGACGAACATGTAGGAGGTGTCTTTGACCATGAAGATGAAGTCGGTCATGGCCGGCGAATAGACGTCGCCGCCCGCGCACGGCCCCATGATCACCGAGATTTGCGGGATGACGCCGGAGGAGAGCACGTTGCGCAGGAACACCTCGCCATAGCCGCCGAGCGCCGCCACCCCTTCCTGGATGCGCGCGCCGCCGGCATCGAACAGGCCGATGATCGGCGCGCGGTTCTGCAGCGCCATGTCCTGGATCTTGATCATCTTGTCGGCGTGGGCTTCCGACAGAGACCCGCCGAACACGGTGAAGTCCTTGGCGAAGATGTAGACCACCCGGCCGTTGATGGTGCCCCAGCCGGTGACCACGCCGTCGCCCGGCACCTTGGTCTGCTCCATGCCGAAATCGATGCAGCGGTGCTCGACATACATGTCGAACTCCTCGAAGGAGCCCTCGTCGAGCAGGAGGTCGAGGCGCTCGCGCGCGGTGAGCTTGCCGCGAGCATGCTGGGCCTTGATGCGGGCAGCGCCGCCGCCGGCCCGCGCCTTGTCGCGGCGAATTTCAAGCTCTTCCAGGACTTCCTTCATAGAAGCTCCCCATGTGAAATGGCCGTGACGGTGAATAGCACGGGGCTTGAGTCCCGCAAATGGCCGCAATTGCTCCCCCTACCCAAACGCGGCATGCTTCGCTGGCGAGGAGCCTAGGAACCGATCGATGAAACGGGTCGGAATTGCCGCCGCTCTGCTGGTTGCCGCCATCGCCGCCGGCCTTGGGCTCTTGCTCTACCGCGAAGCGGTCGAGCGCGAGATCGCCGATATCAGGTCGCGCCTCGTCAGTGAGACCGCCCTCGCCCACCCCGACGATGCGGAGACCATGTCCGGCATCAGGCTTGCGCCCATCCAATGCGAGCGGGTCTTCGACCTCCGCGCCAACATGATCGCCCACGTCCTCAAAGGCGCCGAGCTCGACGCGCTGTGGCAACATTGCCAGCGTATCGCCGACATGGAATCGGGCCTCGACAAGATCGGGCGCCAAGCCCCGCCTTAACACACCCTCGTCATTGCCGGGCTTGACCCGGCAATCCATTCCAGTATCGCTGCAACATGCTGAACCGTAGCGGCATGGATGCCCGGATCAAGTCCGGGCATGACGATTTCATTTGGACGAATCCTGCGACAAAGCGCAGCAGCCTGGCGGCAGCTTCGAAGTCGCGCCAGCGGTTCTTGCGTCGCGCCGCGGCTTCCGCATCCTCGCCCCATTGGCTGATCTGCCAGTCCTCATCGACATGGGCGGCCTCCCACGCCTCTTCCGGCGTCATCCGCCCGAGCGCCACGGCGAGAGCGAGCAGTGCCGAGCCTGTCAGAGATGTCATGACATGCAGCGCCGCCAGGCTGAACGCGTCGCTTCCCGTGAGCGTCTCCTTGAGCCGATCGAGCGAGGGAGAAGGTTGCGCCACGTGAACGACGCCTTCGGCGAGCGACGAGCGGCGCTTCGAGCGCTTCCTTGGCCCAGGCAAGCACTGGGTCCCACTGTTCCCTTTGCGCGTCCGTCAGCCTCACGCGGTCCTTGCGCCCGGTAGCACAGGAGGTCCGCGCCGGCGAAGGCGAGAATGTCGTCGATGACCGCCTGCTCACGCCCCGACACGCCGTCGATGGCGCTGTTGGCGAGCTTGGTGAGCGGCATGGTCGTTGGATCGATGCGCTCCCCTTGCGCGCGCCACTCTTCGGCGACAGCCTCGGCCAGCGCTGAGAGTTCGGCAGCATAAGGGGGGCCTTGCCCGGCGTCCGCACCGGCTTGCCGTCGAGCAGCAGGGACGCTGCCCCCCGCGCTCCTCCTTGACCGCCACCTCTTGATAGAAGCGCTTGGGAAGAGTCTCTTCGGGCTCCCGCTATCGCCGTGCGCTCTCATTGAAAGGCGCTCATCCTTTGGGAGGCTTATTCGAGCGGGACTGGCCACGACTGCGCCGCCTTTCCAGGTGCAGCGGGATTTCCTCCCGCGCCAGCCGCTCATAGTCCTGACGCAACTTCTCGAGCTCGCTGTCGTCGAAATGATCGAGGTCGAGCAGCACGTTGCGCGCCTTCTTTGTCACCCTGATCAGTTCGTCGAGCTTGATATGCATGGAGGCGGTATCGCGGTTCTGCGTGTTCTGGATCACGAACACCATGAGGAAGGTGATGATGGTGGTCGCCGTGTTGATGACGAGCTGCCAGGTATCGCTGAAGCCGAACAGCGGGCCCGTGATCCCCCAGACCAAGAGGGTCGCGACCGCGATAAAGAACGTGATCGGGCGTCCGGTGACGTGGGACACCCATTGGGCAAAGCGCACGAACCAGCCTGTTTTCGACTCCATGGGATCCTCTTGTTTCGCAAGTGTACGAGCCGCTTCCCGCCGGCCCTTCAGAACGAATGAAGGGCGATAGGGTTGCTTCTTTTCGCTTCACCTTTTTCAGGCTCTTGTACCATGCGTTTCAGGAGGAATTGCTAATCGGCGCCTAAGGCGTCGGCGCCGCGCGCCTCGAAGCCAAAGGCGGCGAAGGCCTTTGCCATATGCGGCGGTAGCGGCGCGGTGACGTCCACCACCCCCTCCCCCGACGGATGCTGAAAGCTGATGCGCCGCGCATGCAAATGCAGCTTGTTCTCGATGCCCTCCGGCAGCTCGGCGCTGCTGCGATATTTCTCGTCCCCGAGGATGGGATGGCCGAGTATGGCCATATGGGCGCGGAGCTGGTGCTGCCGCCCGGTGACGGGCTTGAGCGAGACGAAGGAGACCGTCTGCCCTGCCCGGTCCACGACCGCGTAATGGGTCACCGCCGATTGGGCGATGTCCTGCTCGCCTGGGCGCGCTTTGCGCACGCGGTCGCCTTCAGGCCCCGCCGCCTTGACCAAGGCCGCCTCGATCTTCCCTTGCGGCGGCTTCGGCACGCCGTGCACCAGCGCCCAATAGATCTTGCGCACCGAGCGGGTCTGGAAGGCGCGGCCGAGCTTCGCCGCGATCGACCGCCGCTTGGCAACCACGAGCACGCCTGAGGTGTCGCGGTCGAGCCGGTGCACCAGCCGCGGCCGCGTCTCCGGCCCGTCGCCCAAGCCTTCGAGCAGGCGGTCGATATGGTGAGGGGTCTTGGTGCCGCCCTGCACCGCGATTCCCGACGGCTTGTTGAGCACGAGCAGATCGTCGTCCTCATAAAGCGTGATGGAAGCGAGAAAGTCGCGGTCGGCCTTCGACAGCCTATGTCTTGGCGCCGGCGGCGGGGCCACGTCGGGGAGCGGCGGCACGCGGATGGTCTGGCCCTCGGCGAGCCGCGTGCTGGCCTTGGCTCTCGCCCCGTCGACCCTCACCTGCCCGGTGCGCAAGAGCTTCTCGAGCCTGCTGTGGGGAAGCGCGGCGTAATGGGTCTTGAACCAGCGGTCGAGCCGCATCCCGTCTTCGCTCGCACCGACTCTCTTCGTCTCAACCCCTGTCATTGCCTGCCATCTTCCTCAAGGAAGGATCGAGAAGGTCAAGGTGATCCGCTACGGCGAGGGCGAACCCTGCGAGCCCTAGCTAGCGCTTGTTGCGCGTCTTGCGTAAGCCGGCCCAGCGGTCGAGCCGCGCCTTGATTTCGGCCTCGTAGCCGTAAGACGTGGGCGCGTAGAAGATCTGCCGCTCCATGCCGTCGGGGAAGTAGTTCTGGCCCGAGAACGCCTCGTCCTCGTTATGGTCGTAGGCGTAGCCGCTGCCGTAGCCCTCCTGCTTCATCAGCTTGGTCGGGGCATTGAGGATGTGCTTGGGCGGAAGCAGCGAGCCCCCCTCCTCCGCCGCGCGCTGCGCCACGCCGAACGCGACATAGCCGGCATTCGATTTCGGCGCGGTGGCGAGATAGATGGTGGCTTGCGCCAGCGCCAGCTCGCCTTCGGGCGAGCCCGAGAAAATCGTAGGTGTCCTTCGCCGCGATGGCCTGCACCAGCGCATTGGGATCGGCAAGCCCGATATCCTCGACCGCCATGCGCACCAGCCGCCGGGCGATATAGAGCGGGTCCTCGCCGCCGGCCAGCATGCGGGCGAGCCAATAGAGCGAAGCGTCGGGGTCTGAGCCGCGCACCGATTTGTGCAGCGCGCTGATGAGATTGTAATGACCGTCCTGGCTCTTGTCGTAGATCGGCGCGCGACGCTGCACGAGCTGAATGAGCGCCTCGCGGTCGAGCGGCGTCTTGGCCCCGGATGAAGCGGCCAGAAACACATCCTCGGCGAGATTGATCGCCCCGCGGCCGTCGCCGTCGGCCATGGTGATGAGCGCGTCCCGCGCGTCCGAGGTCAGCGGCAGCTTGCGCCCCTCATGGGCCTCGGCGCGCTGCAGCAGGGCCTCGAGCGCCGCCTCGTCGAGGCGCTCTGAAGGTGAGCACGCTCGCCCGCGACAGCAGCGCCGAGTTGAGCTCGAAAGAGGGATTCTCGGTGGTGGCGCCCACCAAAATGATGGTGCCGTCCTCCATATGCGGCAGGAACGCATCCTGCTGCGCGCGGTTGAAGCGGTGGATCTCGTCGACGAAGAGCAGCGTGCCGCGCCCCTCCTCGCGGCGCGCTTTCGCCGCGTCGAACACTTTGCGCAAGTCCGAGACGCCGGAATGGATCGCCGAGAGCTGCTCGAAATGGAGATCGGTGACCTCGGCGAGAAGCCGCGCCACGGTGGTCTTGCCCGTGCCCGGCGGTCCCCAGAAGATCACGGAAGAAAGCCGCCCGGCCTTGACCATGCGATTAAGGATGCCCTGCTCGCCCAGGAGATGATCCTGACCGATCACCTCGGCGAGGGAGGCCGGCCGCAAGCGGTCGGCAAGCGGACGCGGCGCGCTCATCGCGAGCCCGGCAGCCTCGAACAGCGTGGCGGCAGCCTTCTTCATCGCTTAGCCCTGAATGGCGAGATTGAACACTTTCCCCCCGCGCTCGACCGACAGCCGCCAGCCGCCGCCAGCCAGGTCAAGGACGCTCACAAGCTCAGCCACCGATTTCACCTTCTCGTTGTTGACGGCCACGACGATGTCGCCGCGCTTGACGCCGAGCCGCGCCGCCGGCGTCTTCTCCTTGACCTCGAGCACGACGACGCCCTCCCGCGTGTCGTCATCCACGCCGACCTCCTGGGCGACCGCAGGGGAGAGGTTGGCGACTTTGCAGCCGGTCAGAGGATGGCGGCCGAGGAGATCGCGCGCATCGCGCGGCGGGTCCTCGACCGGCGCGACCAGCGTGATCGTGGTCTTGACCCTCTGCCCCTTGCGCAAGACGCCGAGCTCCGCCGCGCCGCCGATACCCTTGGTGACGAAGCGGTATTGGAAGCCTTGCGGGTCCTTGCACCGCCTTGTCGTCCACGCTCACCACGATGTCGCCTGCCTGCAAGCCCGCTTTGGCCGCCGGACCCTTGGCGTGAACCTTGGCGACCAGCGCGCCCGACGGCGTGTCGAGGCCGAGCGACTCGGCGATGTCGGGCGTGACCGGTTGCAGCGAGGCGCCGAGCCAGGGCCGCTGCACCTTGCCGCCCTTCAACGCCGACTGAACCACGAGCCGCACCATGTTGGAAGGAATCGCAAATCCGATGCCGTGCGAGCCGCCGCTCTTGGAGAAGATGGCGGTATTGATGCCGGCCAGCCGTCCGTCCATGTCGACCAGAGCGCCGCCTGAATTGCCGGGATTGATGGCCGCGTCGGTCTGGATGAAGAACTGATAGTCGGAGATGCCCACTTGCGTGCGCGCCAGCGCCGAGACGATGCCGCTCGTCACCGTTTGCCCGACCCCGAACGGATCGCCGATGGCCAGCACGAGATCGCCGACCTCCAGGCTGTCGGAATCGCTGAACTCGATCGAGGGGAATTGCACGCCCTCGGCGTCGAGGCGGAGCACGGCAAGGTCGGTCTGCTCGTCCTTGAGGATGAGCTTGGCCGGAAACTCCCGCCCGTCGGCGAGCGCCACGGTGATCTCGGCCTCGCCGCTCCCCTGGATGACATGGTTGTTGGTGACCACGACGCCGCTCGCTGCCGACGAGCACGCCCGAGCCGAGCGAGTTCTGGATGCGCTCGCGCGGGATGCCGAACCGCTCGCCGAACAGCCGTCCGAAGAACGGGTCGTCGAAGAAGGGGGAGACCATCTGCTCGACCCTGTGGCGCACATAGACGTTGACCACCGCGGGCGCCGCCCGCTTCACCACCGGGGCGAAGGATTGCTTCATCGCGGCCGCGCTCTCGGGCACCGCGCGCTGAGCTTCAACCGGTGCACCGGAGGCAAGCAGAGCCATGGCGGCGAGCATGGCCGCCATGCCATATTTACCCGGTGATTTTGCCAAGACTCGCATTGCTCGCTCTGATTTTGTGGGGTTCTCTCGCTTCTCCTATATCCCATGCCTACTCAAGTATGAAACTGGCCCTGTATGCGACCGAATTCAACCCCCTCGGGGGCTTGCCCACCCTTGTCTTTCCAATAAGATGCGCCCGCGCGTGTCCTGCGAACAGTCAACAAACCACTGTGGAGAGAAACGCATGCGTATGATGAAACTGGCCTTGGCCACGGGTTTTGCCCTCCTGATCGGCAGCGGCTCGGCCTACGCGATTACCGTCAAGAAGCGGATCGAGGCTCCCGGCCTGCCTCCCGAGATTTGGGCAATTGCCGGCGCGTTCTGCCAGATCAAGGACTGGCATCCCGCAGTCGCCGAGTGCGTAGAGACCAAGGAGGGCGATGTCGTCTTCCGCACGCTGACGCTCAAAGACGGCGCCAAGATCAAGGAGAAGCTGACCGGCACGGAGGATCTCTCCTACAGCTACGAGATCGTCGAGAGCCCGTTGCCCGTGAAGAACTACAAATCGAAGATTTGGATGGAAGTGGACGACGAGCCGGACCGCTCGATCATCTACTGGCAGTCTGATTTCGACGCCAACGGCGCCAGCGACGAGGAGGCCGAGAAGACGATCAAAGGCATTCTCGGTGACGGCGTCAAAGGGCATTAAGAAGAATGCGATCGCCGCCTGGGACGCCAAGCATCCCGAGGAAGCCGCTGGTGGCGATGACGACGACGACGACAAGGATTAAGACGCCAAGGGCGCGCCGCTTCGAGTGGCGCGCCCCTTCACTTGCTCCGTCATACGGCTTTGCGCCGGAATGAGGCCTGCTTCGTTTCAGGCGGCGGCCTTGTCGCCCTCGGCGCCCTCATTCTGCGGCGGTCCGGAATCGAGGCCCTTTGCCTCGGGATCGCGATCGACCAGCTCGATCACCGCCATGGGTGCGGAGTCGCCGTAACGAAAGCCGGCCTTCATCACGCGCGTATAGCCGCCCGGCCGCGTCGGCATAGCGGGGGCCGAGCGTCTCGAACAGCTTCGCCACCATGGCCTCGTCCCTGATGCGGGAGAAGGCAAGACGGCGCGCATGCAGATCGCCCTTCTTGGCCAGCGTGATCAGCCGGTCGGCGACGCGCCGCAGCTCCTTCGCCTTGGGCAAGGTGGTGGCGATCTGCTCGTGCTTGATCAGCGCCGTCGCCAGACTGGCAAACAACGCACTCCGATGCGTGGCGGTGCGATTGAGCTTACGGAATGCATTGCGATGGCGCATGTGTCCCCTCCGGGCGGCTCTTCAGTGATCAGAGGCGCTGACCTCTGAGCCTCCAGGCTAGTAATGATCCTCGAAGCGCTTGGCCAGCTCCTCGATGTTCTCGGGCGGCCAGTCCGGCACTTCCATGCCGAGATGGAGGCCCATCGAGGCGAGCACTTCCTTGATCTCGTTCAGCGACTTGCGGCCGAAATTCGGGGTCCTGAGCATCTCGGCCTCGGTCTTCTGGATGAGGTCGCCGATATAGACGATGTTGTCGTTCTTGAGACAGTTGGCCGAGCGGACCGACAGCTCAAGCTCGTCGACCTTCTTGAGCAGCGCGGCATTGAACACGAGCTCGGGCTGCCGCTCGAAGGCGGTCTCCTTCTTCGGCTCCTCGAAATTGACGAACACCGAGAGCTGGTCCTGCACGATGCGCGCGGCAAGCGCCACCGTGTCGTCGGGCCTGACCGAGCCGTCGGTCTCGATCTCCATGGTCAGCTTGTCGTAGTCGAGGATCTGGCCCTCGCGGGTGTTCTCCACGCGATAGGACACCTTGCGCACCGGGCTGTAGAGCGAATCGACGGGGATGAAGCCGATCGGCGCGTCGTCGGGACGGTTGCGCTCGGCCGGCACATAGCCCTTGCCCGTCGAGGTGGTGAACTCCATGCGGATCGAGCCGCCCTGGTCGAGGGTGCAGATGACGTGGTCGGGGTTGAGGATTTCGATGTCGGCCCCGCCCTCGATATCGCCGGCGCGCGCCACGCCCGGGCCTTCCTTCTTGAGCACCATGCGCTTGATGCCTTCGGCGTGCTGCCGGAGCGCGATTTCCTTGATGTTGAGGACGATGTCGGTGACGTCCTCCCGCACGCCTGGGATGGAGGAGAATTCGTGCAGCACGCCATCGATATGCACGGAGGTGATGGCCGCGCCTTGCAGCGACGACAACAGCACGCGGCGAAGCGCATTGCCGAGCGTGAGCCCAAAGCCGCGCTCAAGCGGCTCGGCTACGACCGTGGCGAAGCGCGACGGATCGCGGCCAGGAACGACGTTGAGCTTGGTGGGCTTGATGAGATCTTGCCAGTTCTTCTGCAGCACCTGGTTAGCCCTTTCTTGGTCCATGAGCGGGGCGGCGGGCCCCAGCTTCCGAGAATCCTCGTGCAACATGTGCGGGTCAGCCCTGCCTTTCTTCTAGACGCGACGGCGCTTGCGCGGCCGGCAGCCGTTATGCGGGATCGGCGTCACGTCGCGGATCGAGATGATGTTGAAGCCGGCGGCCTGGAGCGCCCTGAGCGCGGACTCGCGCCCCGATCCCGGTCCCCTCACCTCGATCTCGAGATTCTTCATGCCATGCTCCATCGCCTTCTTACCGGCATCCTCGGCGGCCACCTGCGCGGCGTAAGGCGTGGATTTGCGCGATCCCTTGAAGCCCATGGCGCCGGACGACGACCAGGAAATGGCGTTGCCTTGCGCATCGGTGATGGTGATCATCGTGTTGTTGAAGCTTGCATGCACGTGGGCGACGCCCGAGGTGATGTTCTTCTTCTCGCGGCGACGAACCCGCGCCTTGTCCTTGGCCATGCTCTAATCCCGCATTTACGAATTGACGCCGGCCGCGAGCCAAAGCTCGGCCGCGCTTCCAGTTACCTACTTCTTCTTGCCGGCGATTGGTTTGGCCGGGCCTTTCCGCGTGCGCGCATTGGTATGGGTCCTCTGACCGCGCACCGGCAATCCGCGGCGATGGCGCAAGCCGCGGTAGCAGCCGAGGTCCATCAACCGCTTGATATTCATGGCGACGTCGCGCCGGAGGTCGCCTTCGACCATGTAGTCGCGGTCGATGACCTCGCGGATTTGCATGATCTCCGACTCGGTCAGCTGGCTGACCCGCCGCTCCGCCGGGATGGCGACCTGGGCGCAGATATGCCTGGCGAAGGTATCGCCAATGCCATGGATGTAAGTGAGGGCCACCTCGACCCGTTTGTTGGTCGGGATGTTCACGCCTGCAATTCGGGCCACGTAGTCGTCTCCTCGCGCACGGCTAACGTGCTGAAATTAAATCCGGATTACCCAATCGGAACACAATAAGACCGACCGCGGACAGGCACTACCCCCGGGACCGGTCAGTCCATCTTTCAATGGTGCCGGGCTTATGTAGCGATTCCGCTTGACAAGGTCAACCGGGCGTCTTTGCCCCGTTTTTCGCCCCCCTAGCCCCTTCCCCGTCGAGCGCCCGGGCGATCTCCTGCTGCACCGTCGCAATATCGGCCATGCCGTCGACCGCCCTCACCTTCCCTTGCCGCGTGTAATAGTCGATCAGGGGCTCGGTCTGGGCATGGTAGGCCTGGAGCCGAGCGCGCACCACCTCCTCGTTGTCGTCCTGGCGGCGCACGAACCCAGCGCTGCCGCAGCGGTCGCATATGCCTTCGACCTTCGGCAGCTTGTAGATGTCGTGGTAGCCCTCGCCGCAAAAGGCGCAAGCGAAGCGGCCGGCAATACGCTCGACCAGCGCGTCGTCATCGACCTCCATCACGATCACCCGATCGAGTTTCTTGCCCCGCTCCTTGAGCAGCCGGTCGAGCGCTTCGGCCTGCGCGATGGTGCGGGGGAAACCGTCGAGGATATAGCCCTCGCCGCTCCCGCCCTCGTCCTCGTCCATGCGCTCGGCGATGAGCCCGATCACGAGGTCGTCGGGCACGAGCTGGCCGCGCTCCATGATGTCTCCCGCCTTGCGGCCGAGCTCGGTGCCGGCGGCGACGGCCGCTCTCAGCATGTCGCCCGTGGAGAGCTTGACCAGCGAACGGGAGTCTTCCAACAGCTTGGCCTGGGTTCCCTTGCCCGCGCCGGGAGGGCCGAGCAGGACCAGGTTCATCTCCGCCTCGCTCCTCTGAGCCGCGCCTTCTTGATCAGGCCCTCATATTGATGGGCGAGCAGATGGCTCTGGATCTGCGCGACGGTATCCATGGTGACGCTCACCACGATGAGCAGCGAGGTGCCGCCGAAATAGAACGGCACGCCCGCATAGGAGATGAGAATTTCCGGCAGCACGCAGACCGCGGCGAGATAGATCGCCCCCACCACGGTGATCCTGGTGAGCACATAGTCGATATATTCGGCGGTGCGCTCGCCGGGCCTGATGCCGGGGAGAAAGCCGCCATACTTCTTCAGGTTTTCCGCCGTGTCCTTCGGATTGAAAACCACCGCCGTATAGAAGAAGGCGAAGAAGATGATCAGCGCGATATAGATGATGACGTGGAGCGGCTGGCCCCGTCCGAGCATGGCGGTGATGGTGTTGAGCCATTCCGGTCCCTGGCCCGCGGAGAAATTCGCCACAGTGATCGGCAAGAGCAGGAGCGAGGACGCGAAGATGGGCGGGATCACGCCGGCGCTGTTCAGCTTGAGCGGCAGGTGCGAGGCGTCGCCCTGGAACATGCGGTTGCCGACCTGGCGTTTTGGATACTGCACCAAGAGCCGCCGCTGCGCCCTCTCCATGAAGACGATGATGCCGATCACGACCACCGCCATGACCAGCAGCGCGATGATGAGCGCCGTCGACAAGGCGCCCTGCCGGCCGAGCTCGAGCGTACCCACCAGGGCGATGCGGCAACTGCGCGACGATGCCGGCGAAGATGATGAGCGAGATGCCGTTGCCGACGCCGCGCGCCGTGATCTGCTCGCCGAGCCACATCAGGAACACGGTGCCGCCGACCAGCGTGATGACGGTGGTGATGCGGAAGAACCAGCCGGGATCGACCACCACATTGCCCGCACCTTCGAGCCCGACGGCGATGCCGTAGCCCTGCAGCGCGGCAAGGAACACCGTGCCGTAGCGGGTATATTGGTTGATCTGCCGCCTGCCCTGCTCGCCTTCCTTCTTGAGCTGCTCGAGATGCGGCGAGACGGTGGTGAGCAGCTGGATGATGATCGACGCCGAGATATACGGCATGATGTTGAGCGCGAAGATCGCCATGCGCCCGATCGCGCCGCCCGAGAACATGTTGAACATGCCGAGAATGCCGGACTGCTGCTGCCGGAACACATCGGCGAGCGCCTGCGGGTTGATGCCGGGGATCGGGATGTAGGTGCCGAGCCGATAGATCAGGAGCGCGCCGAGCGTGAACCAGATGCGCTTCTTCAGCTCGTCGGCCTTGGCGAAGGCTGCGAAGTTGAGGTTGGAGACGAGCTGTTCTGCGGCGGAGACCATGAAGCGCTCTCTTCCCTTATCGAGGATCGTCAGGCGGCACTGAGGCCGCCTTAACGTCACTCGGACTTGTCCTTCTTGGCCGGCTTGTCCTTCGACTCTTGCCTTCGCCTTCTTGGGCGCCTCGGCTCCCGCCTCGGGCTTTGCCTTGGCGGCTTTCGGTGCCTCGCCCTGAGCCTCGGCGGGGGTCGCCTTCGGCCTCTTGCGCCTCGCCCTTTGCCTTCTTGCCGCCCTTGCCACCCTTGCGGGCGGCTTTGGCGGCGCGTTTCGCGGCCGTCTTATCGGCCTTGATCTTGTCGGCGGCGGGAGCCTCCCGGCCGGTGATGGATTTCAATGTGACCGTGCCGCCTTTGGCCTCCACGGCCTTGATCGCGCTGGCAGAGGCGCCGGTGACCTCGAAGGCGAGCTTCCCCTTGATCTCGCCCTGGCCAAGCAGACGCACGCCGTCCTTGGCGCGCCGGATCAGACCCGCTTCCTTCAGCGCCTCGATGGTGATCGGCTTCTTGCCATCGAGGCGGCCGGAATCGACGGCCTCTTGAATGCGGCCAAGATTGAGCTCGTTATATTTCTTGGCGAAGATGTTGCTGAAGCCGCGCTTGGGCAGCCGCCGGTGGAGCGGCATCTGCCCGCCTTCGAAGCCTTTGATGGCCACGCCGGAGCGAGCCTTCTGGCCCTTGACGCCGCGCCCGGAGGTCTTGCCGAGGCCCGAACCGGGGCCGCGGCCGAGCCGCTTCTTGGCCTTCGTGGCGCCTGGCCGGTCGCTCAACTCATTCAGTCGCATGACGTTTCTTCCTTAGGCCTTCTTCTTAGGGCTGGGCTCTTCATCGACGATGCGCACGAGATGGCTGATCTTGGCCACCATGCCGCGCACTTGCGGGCTGTCGATGAGCGTCCGCCGCTTGTGCATCTTGTTGAGGCCGAGCCCGATCAAGCGTCGCGCGCTGGATGGCGGGGCGCCTGATCGGGCTCCCGATCTGCTCCACGACGATCGTCTTCTTCTTGCCTGTGTCGGCCATCTCTGTTGAACCTTGCTATCCGGCCTTAAGCCTCGGCCTGGCCCGGCGGCCTCGCCGGCGCCGTCTCTCCGGCGCGACACGATCTCGCTCACCTTCTTGCCGCGGCGTGCCGCCACGCCTCGCGGGCTATCCTCGTGACGCAACGCGTCAAAAGTGGCGCGCACCATGTTGTAAGGATTCGAGCTTCCGAGCGACTTGGCGACCACGTCCTGAATGCCGAGGGTCTCGAACACGGCGCGCATCGGACCGCCGGCGATGATGCCCGTGCCGGGAGGCGCGGCTCTCAGCACGACCTTTCCAGCACCGTGATGGCCGGTCACGTCGTGATGCAAGGTGCGGCCCTCGCGCAACGGAACCTTGATCAGGTTGCGCTTGGCCGCCTCGGTCGCCTTGCGGATGGCTTCCGGCACCTCGCGCGCCTTGCCATGGCCGAAGCCGACGCGGCCCTTCTGATCGCCGACCACTACGAGCGCGGCAAAGCCGAAGCGTCTGCCGCCCTTGACCACCTTGGCCACGCGATTGATGTGCACGAGCTTGTCGACGAACTCGCTGTCGCGCTCGCGATCATCGCGTCCTTGATGGCCTCTTGCTTGTTGGCCTCTTGCCACGTCGATTCCTTTCCAGAAGTCCTAGAAGTTCAACCCTGCCTCGCGGGCAGCGTCTGCGAGCGCCTTGACGCGCCCATGAAAGAGATAGCCGCCGCGGTCGAACACGACGTCTTTGACGCCCGCCTTCAGCGCCCTCTCGGCGACGAGCTTGCCCACGGCCTGGGCCGCCGCCAGGTCGCTGCCCTTGGGCAGAGCGCCCTTGAGGTCCTTGTCGAGGGTCGAGGCGGCCGCCACGGTCTTGCCCGCCTGGTCGTCGATCACCTGGGCGTAGATATGCTTGGAGGAGCGGAACACCGACAGGCGCGCACGCCCGTTCGCCGCACGCCGCAGCGTGTGGCGCACCCGGTTAGACCGCCGCATAAAGCTCTCTTTCAACGCGCTCATCGTGATCGTCCTGCTACTTCTTCTTGCCTTCTTTGCGGAGGATGAACTCGCCCGCATATCTGATGCCCTTGCCCTTATAGGGCTCCGGCGGCCTGAACCGCCTGATCTCGGCTGCGACCTGACCCACCTTCTGCTTGTCGATGCCGGTCACCACGATCTCGGTCGGCTTCGGGCACACGACCTGGATGCCTTGCGGGATGGGAAAGATGATGTCGTGGCTATAGCCAAGCTGCAGCTGCACGTTGTGACCCTGCACCGACGCCCGGTAGCCCACGCCGGTCATCTCGAGCTTCTTGGTGAAGCCTTCCGTCACGCCGGCGATGAGGTTGGCGACCATCGTCCGCGACATGCCCCACATGGCGCGCGCCCTTTGCGTGTCCTCGCGCATCGAGATCTCGATCTCGCCGTTGTCGAGCTTCGCAATGATGTCGTCGACGAGCACGTGCTGGAGCTCGCCCTTGGGGCCCTTCACCTTGACCTCCTGGCCGTTCACCGCGGCGGTCACGCCGCCCGGAATTGCCACGGGTTTTTTGCCGATACGCGACATGGGTCAACCTTCGTCCGAACTGGCTCCGTTAGAATATGCTGCACAGAATCTCGCCGCCGACATTCTCGGTCCGCGCGCGGGAATCCGACATGACGCCTTTCGGCGTCGAGAGTATGGCGACGCCGAGGCCGTTGGCGACCGTCGGCAGATCCTTGACCGAGGAATACACGCGCCGGCCCGGTGTCGACACCCGCTTGATGTCCTTGATCACCGGCTCGCCGTCGAAATATTTCAGCTCGATCTCGAACTCGGATTTGCCGCCGGCGTAGTCGACCCGCGCGTAGCCGCGGATATAGCCCTCCTCGGCCAGCACATCGAGCACGTGCTCTCTGAGCTTGGAGGCAGGCGTCGTCACTTTGGCCTTGTACCGCATCTGCGCGTTACGGATGCGGGCCAGCATATCGCCTAGGGGATCGTTAATGCTCATCGATCGTCCTTACCAGCTCGACTTGACCATGCCGGGGATCAGCCCCTGGCTTCCGAGATCGCGCAGCGCGATGCGCGACATGCGGAGCTTGCGGTAATAGCCGCGGGGGCGCCCCGTGAGATCGCAACGGTTGCGGACGCGCGTCGGCGAGGAGTTGCGCGGCAGCTCGGCCAGCTTGAGCCTTGCGGCAAACCGCTCCTCGGCCGGCAGCGACCGGTCGGCGGCGATGGCTTTGAGCCGCGTCCGCCGCGTCTGGTATTTCTTGGCGAGGCGCTTCCGCTTGTTGTTGCGCTCGATCATGCTCGTCTTTGCCATTCACGTCCTCCTGTCGCGCTAGATGCGGCTCGCTCTAGCTGCGAAACGGAAAATTCAAACCCGCGAGCAACGCGCGCGCCTCGTCGTCGGTCGGCGCCGTCGTGCACACGATGATGTCCATGCCGAGCACATCCTCGACCTTGTCGTAATCGATCTCGGGGAAGACGATGTGCTCCTTCAGCCCGAGCGAGTAATTGCCCCGGCCATCGAAACTTTTCGGGTTGAGCCCGCGGAAGTCGCGGACCCGCGGCAAGGCGATGTTCACCAGCCGGTCGATGAACTCGTACATGCGGTTCTGGCGCAAGGTGACCTTGGCCCCGATGGGCATGCCCTCGCGCAGCTTGAAGGTGGCGACCGACTTCCGCGCCTTCGTGATCACGGGCTTCTGCCCCGCGATCAGACCAAGATCGGCGGCGGCGGCCGTCACCTTCTTGGAATCGTTGACGCCCTCGCCCACGCCCATGTTCAGGACCACCTTGTCGAGCCGGGGGACCTGCATCTTGTTGGCGTAGCCGAACTCTTTGACGAGCGCGTCCCTGAGCACGTCGTTGTAGTGCTGCTTGAGACGGGGCATATAGGCCTTCTCAGCCATCGATGACCTCTCCCGAGCGCCTGGCAAAGCGGACCTTGCGCCCGTCCTTCAGAAATTTGTACCCGACGCGCGTCGGAGCCCCGTCCTTGGGGTCCTCGAGCGCGAGATTGGAAATGTGGATCGCCGCCTCTTTCGAGATGATGCCGCCATCCTGCGTCGCCGTCTGCTTCTGATGCCGCCGCACCATGGCCACGCCCTTGACGATGGCGCGGTTCTCCTCAGGCATCACCTTGAGCACCTCGCCTTTCTTGCCCTTGTCCTTGCCGGTGATGACCACGACGTGGTCGCCCTTCTTGATCTTGAGCTTCGGCATCTAGAGGACCTCCGGCGCGAGCGACACGATCTTCATGTGCTTCTTGGCTCTGAGCTCGCGGGTCACGGGGCCGAAAATGCGGGTGCCGATCGGCTCGCCTTGCGGATTGACCAAGACCGCCGCATTGCGATCGAAGCGGATGATCGAGCCATCGGGCCGGCGCACGCCCTTGGCCGTGCGCACCACCACGGCCTTCATCACCTGGCCCTTCTTCACGCGGCCGCGCGGGATCGCCTCCTTGACCGACACCACGATGGTGTCGCCGATCGAGGCATATTTCCGCCTCGAGCCGCCGAGCACCTTGATGCACTGGACGCGGCGAGCGCCGGAATTATCGGCGACGTCGAGATTGGTCTGCATTTGGATCATGGCATCGCGCCTTTAACTCTCAACCCGCCGTCAACTCGCCGCCCGCTCGCGCGGCAGCACCGTCCACCGTTTCTGCTTGGAGATCGGGGGACATTCCTCGATCCACACCATCTCGCCAACCTTGAACTCGTTCTTCTCGTCATGGGCCTGATAGTTCTTGCTGCGCCGCACGGTCTTCTGCAGCAAAGGATGGGTGAAGCGCCGCTCGACGCGGACCACCACGGTCTTCTCGTTCTTGTCGCTCACCACGACCCCTTGCAGAACTCGTTTCGGCATCGTTTCGTCCTAACCTTTTGCCCTCGCCTTGGCTCTGGCCTTGGCCGCCTTCGGCGTTGTCTTCTTCGTCGTCGTCTTCGGCTTGGCAGCCGCCTTGGCCTTCGTCTTGGCCGCGGGCTTCGCCTTCGGCTCTGCCGGAGCCTTGATCTTCACGGCGCCCTCGGGCTGCGGCGCCTGCCGCGCAATCGTCTTGATGCGCGCGACGTCGCGTCTGATCTGTCTCACCCGGGCCGTGTTCTCGAGTTGGCCTGACGCCGCCTGGAAGCGCAGATTGAACTGCTCCTTCTTCAGCTTGATCAGCTCGTCGTCGAGCTGATCGGCCGTCAGGCTGCGGACTTGATGGGCCTTCATGACTTGCCCTCGATGCGGGCGACCACGCGCGTCTTGATGGGGAGCTTGGCGGCCGCGAGCCTCAGCGACTCGCGCGCCACCGGTTCGCTTACGCCGTCGATCTCAAACATGATGCGCCCAGGTTTCACCCGCGCCACCCAGAACTCGGGCGTGCCCTTGCCCTTGCCCATGCGCACCTCGGTCGGTTTTTTCGACACCGGCACGTCGGGAAAGAGCCTGATCCACACTCTCCCGGAGCGCTTCATCTGGCGCGTCATGGCGCGGCGCGCCGCCTCGATCTGCCGCGCCGTGATGCGGGCAGGCTCCTGGGCTTTCAGCCCGAAGGTGCCGAAATTGAGCGTGACCGCGCTCGAGGCGGCGCCCTTGATGCGCCCCTTATGAGCCTTGCGGTACTTCGTTCGCTTCGGTTGCAGCATGACTTAAGCCTTGTCTTTCACTTTTAACCTTGCGCCGGAGCGGGTTCGCGGCGCCCGGTGGAGCGCCCGCCTTCCTGCGCCTCGAGCGCCCTGGTCTCCTGGGCCATGGGATCGTGCTCCATGATCTCGCCCTTGAAGATCCACACCTTCACGCCGATGATCCCATAGGCGGTCCGGCCAAGCGCCGTGCCGTAATCGATATTGGCGCGCAGCGTGTGCAACGGCACCCGCCCCTCGCGATACCATTCCATGCGCGCGATCTCGGCCCCGCCGAGCCGGCCGCCGCAATTGATGCGGATGCCGAGCGCGCCCATGCGCATCGCCGACTGCACGGCGCGCTTCAT
>CAWANV010000008.1:760000-958005 GCA_963783455.1 uncultured Alphaproteobacteria bacterium | reverse complement strand
GGCGGTCGCGGCCCTATAAAGCGCCTTCCTTCCGAGAGGCGCTGGGTCGATGGCTGACGGCGGCAGATTGATGGCGGGCAAGCGCGGTGTCGTATTCGGCGTCGCCAACAACCGCTCGATCGCCTGGGGCATCACCAAGGCGGTGACCGATCAGGGCGCGGAGGTCGCGCTCACCTATCAGGGCGAGGCTATCAAGAAGCGGGTCGAGCCGCTGGCGCAAGAGGTGGGCTCGAAGCTCGTTCTGCCTTGCGACGTCACCGACGAGGCGACGGTCGAGGGCGTGTTCAACTCCCTCGCCAAGGAATGGGGCAGCATCGACTTTCTGGTGCACGCCGTCGCCTTCTCCGACAAGGAGGAGCTCGACGGGCGCTATGTGGACACGACGCAAGAGAACTTCGTCCAGACGCTGCTGATCTCCTGCTATTCCTTCACCGCGCTCGCCAAGCGCGCCGAGGCGCTGATGCCGAACGGCGGCTCGCTGCTCACGCTCACTTATTACGGCGCCGAGAAGGTCATGCCCCATTACAACGTGATGGGAGTGGCCAAGGCGGCGCTCGAGGCAAGCGTGCGCTATCTCGCCGCCGATCTCGGCAAGGGGGCGATCCGGGTCAACGCCATCTCGGCGGGCCCGATCAAGACGCTCGCCGCATCGGGCATCGCCGACTTCCGCTATATCCTGAAGTGGAATGAGGTGAACTCGCCGCTCAGGCGCACGGTCACCATCGAGGACGTGGGCGCCGGCGGGCTCTATCTCCTGTCAGACCTCGGGCGCGGGGTGACCGGCGAGATCCTGCATATCGATGCCGGCTACCACGTGGTCGGCATGAAGGCCGAGGACGCCCCGGACATCTCGGTGGTGAAGGAGTAGCGTTGAGCATGCAACAGACTCCCGCTCCCCCTTGTGGGAGAGCACGCGCGCCATTTGGCGCGCGGTGAGGGGTAAGCGGCAAAGCCGCGTCGAAAAGAGAATCACCCGACCCTTCCCGCCACGCGACTTGCTTCGCAAGTCGGGCGGGAAGCCCTCTCCCACAAGGGGAGAGGGGAAATGCGTGACGCCTTCGCGGTAATGACAAAGTAAAGACATGGGCGCATAAGAAACCCATGTCGCACAACAGTTTCGGCCATCTGTTCCGCATCACCACCTGGGGCGAGAGCCACGGGCCGGCGATCGGCTGCGTGGTGGACGGCTGTCCGCCCGGCATCCCCATCACCGAGGCCGAGATCCAGGCCTATCTCGACAAGCGCAAGCCCGGCCAGTCGCGCTACACCACCCAGCGCCAGGAGCCGGACCAGGTGCGCATCCTCTCCGGCGTGTTCACCGACGAGGGCGGCGCGCAGGTCACCACGGGCACGCCGATCGCGCTCGAGATCGCCAACGTCGACGCGCGCTCCAAGGACTATGGGGAGATCAAGGACAAGTTCCGTCCCGGCCATGCCGACTACACCTATCTCATGAAATACGGCTTGCGCGATTGGCGGGGCTCGGGCCGCGCCTCGGCGCGGGAGACGGCAAACCGGGTCGCGGCGGGCGCCATCGCGCGCAAAGTGGTGCCGGGATTACGCGTGCGCGGCGCGCTCACCCAGATCGGGCCTTACGAGATCGACCGGCGCAACTGGGATTGGGACGAGATCGAGCTGCAATCCCTTTCTTCTGTCCCGATGCCAAGACGGCGCGGGTGTGGGCCGACTTCCTCGACCAGGTGCGCAAGAAGGGCTCATCGGCCGGCGCCGTCATCGAGATCGTGGCCGAAGGCGTGCCGCCGGGCCTCGGCGCGCCGGTCTACGGCAAGCTCGACCAGGACATCGCTTCCGGGCTGATGAGCATCAACGCGGTGAAGGGGGTCGAGATCGGCGCCGGGTTCGCCTCCGCGGCGCTCTCGGGCGAGGAGAACGCCGACGAGATGCGCATGAAGAAGAACGGCACGCCTGAGTTTCTGTCCAACAATGCCGGCGGCATTCTCGGCGGCATCTCCACCGGCCAGCCGATCGTCGCGCGCTTCGCGGTGAAGCCGACCTCGTCGATCCTGACGCCGCGGCGCACGGTGGATGCGCAAGGCCACGACACCGAGATCTCGACCAAAGGGCGCCACGATCCTTGCGTCGGCATCAGGGCCGTGCCCATCGGCGAGGCGATGGTGGCCATCGTGCTGGCCGACCATTACCTCCGCCACCGGGGGCAGACCGGTAAGGGTTAAGCCCCCACCTCCGACTTCGTCATGCCCGGACTTGATCCGGGCATCCATGCCGTTATGGCTCAGCGAGTTGATGCGCTAGTGGAATGGATTGCCGGGTCAAGCCCGGCAATGACGACGAGAAGACTAGCGGTCAAGGTGGGCGACGATTTCGATATGGGGCGAGAAGAGGAACTGATCGACAGGCACGATGCGGGCGACGCGGTAGCCGCCATCCACCAGGAGGCGGAGGTCGCGCGCCAGCGTGCCCGGGTTGCAGGAGACGGCGACAAGCTTCGGCACGCTTGACTTGGCAAGCTCTTGCGCCTGCGCTGACGCGCCGGCGCGCGGCGGGTCTAACACCACGGCGTCGTAAGCTTGCAGCTCTTTGGGGCTGAGGGGCGCACGAAACAAATCGCGGGCAAGCCCGCGCACCGGCTTAAGCTTCGGGGTCTTGCGCGCTGCATCTTCAAGCGCGTGAAGCGCCGCCTCGTCGGCCTCGAAGGCATCGACCGCGGCGTCTCGCGCCAGCGCGAAGGTGAAGGTGCCGAGCCCGGCGAACAGGTCGGCGAGGCGCTTCGCGCCGCCCACCCCTTCGCGCACCAGCCCCGCCAGAACCGCTTCGGCCGCACCCGAGGCCTGGAGGAAGGCGCCCGGCGGCAGCCTCACCCTGGCGCCCGAGAGATCGACCTCGGGCGGGCCGCCCGGCGCCATGCTCTCGCCATCGGCGGTGAGCCGTGCCACGCCGAGTGAAGCGGCTTTCCCGGCGAAGGCGCCCAAGGTCGCAGGCGCAGGCTTGATGCCCTCGACCACGATGTCGAGGCCGTTCTCGGTGTCGGTCACGCTGACCTTGGCCTCGCGCATTCTACCCAAGAGCGGCGCCAGCGCCTCCTTGAGCTTGGGCAGCCGCTCCACGATGCGGGGAGACAGCACCGGGCAGACGGCGACGTCGATCAGATCGTGGGAGCGGGCGCGGCGATAGCCCAAGGCGAGCCCCGCCTTCCCCCGGCCCAGCACCAGGGCGGCGCGTCGCCGGCTTCCCAGCGGCACGGACCGGACCGGCTCGACCTCGGCCTCGAGCCCGCGCGACTTCAGGGCGGCAACGACCTGCGCGCGCTTCCAGTGGAGATAGGCGTGGCTCTCCAAATGCTGGAGCGCGCAGCCGCCGCATACCCCGAAATGCGGGCAGATCGGCGCGATGCGGTCGGGGCTCGCCTCAAGCAATTCGATCAAGCGGGCGCGGTCACTCCCGGGCTCGACCGCGATCCTGACCCTCTCGCCAGGCAAGGTGAAGGGCACGAAGATCGGCCCTTCAGGGCCGTCAGCCACGCCGTCACCTTTCGCGCCGAGACGCTCGATCTCGATCTCAAGCTCCATGGCGCGCGCCGATCAGGAATTCCATCATTGCCGCTGCCGCCGAGAATCGGGGAAGCGATCTCGCCGATGACCGTCCAGCCCGCTTCTTCGATGAAGTCGCGTATCTTTTCCACAGCCTTTTTTCGCTCGGCGGGCTTCCGGACAATTCCCCCTTTGCCGACCGCCGGCGCGTCCGGCCTCGAATTGCGGCTTGACCAGAGCCACCAGCCAAGCGCCCGGCGCGGCGAGCCTAAGGGCCGCCGGCAGCGCCAAAGTCAGGCTGATGAAGCTCACATCGGCGACGATGGCCGTCACCTCCTCCCTGATCAGCGACCGGTCGATTGTCCGCGCGTCGGTGCCCTCCAAAGAGATGACCTTAGGGTTCACCCGGAGCTTGGCATGGAGCTGGCCGCTGCCGACATCGACGGCATAGACCTTGGCCGCCCCGCGGGCGATGAGGACATCGCTGAAGCCTCCGGTCGAGGCGCCGATATCGAGCGCCACCCTTCCCTTAGGGTCGAAGCCGAAGGCATCGAGCGCCGCTTCGAGCTTCTCCCCGCCGCGAGAGACGTAGAGGCAAGCCTCGGGACTGACGGCAAGCTCGGCATCAGGCGCCACGAGAGCGCCCGGCTTCAGCTGAGGCTCGCCCGCCACGCTTGACGCAGCCTCGCCGGATAAGGTCGGCGGCGCGCGAGCGAGTCGGCGCCAACCCGGTTTCCACCAATAATCGATCGAGCCGCGTTTTTTTGTAGATGGACACAAAAGCTTCTCATATGCTTCCGCTCGCGTCGGGGAGTCTCGCGCGCGGATGTCATGCCGGGAGCGGCCGGGCACCGCCCACAACTATACTGCGGAGCGCCCCGCTCGGCGCGCATACGCGGAGGTCTCGTGAGCCAGGAAATCTACGGCTTACCTTACCGACAAATGTGAAGTCCAAAATCGTGACGTGACCGGCGGCAAGGCCGTCTACGCTCGGGACGCGATCGAGCCCGGCGAGCTTGTTGCCGTCTGGAGCGGACGCATCGTCTCGACCGAGGAGCTCGACGAGCTGCCGGAAGACATCCGGCGCCATACGGTGCAGGTCGAGGAGCGACTCTATCTCGCCTCGCTTGGACCCGACGAGCCGCCGGACTTCATCAATCACAGTTGCGAGCCGAATGCGGGCCTCGACGGGCAGGTCGCCATCGTCGCCATGCACCGGATCCAGCCGGGCGACGAGGTCACCATCGACTATGCCATGTGCGACGGCTCCCCTTACGACGAGTTCGATTGCGGCTGCGGATCGGCCATCTGCCGAGGGCGCGTGACGGGCGAAGACTGGCGCAACCCCACGCTGTGGGAGCGTTACGCCGGGCATTTCTCGCCCTATCTCGAACGCCGCATCAGGGCGCTCAAGCGGCGCGCTTCCGGCGCAAGCGCAGCCTTGTCGCCGTCGGCACCGAGGCCACGGGGCAACACCGCATGAGCGCACTCGAGCTTCAGCCAAACCAAGAGGCCACAGCGATGCTGACGGTCAGCACCTATGTCGCGCCGAGCGCCATCGAAGGCCTCGGCGTCTTCGCCGGCGAGTTCATCGAGCGCGGACGTCTCCTGTGGAGCCTCAATCCGAAATTCGACATTTTCATCTACCCAGGCGAGATCGAGGGTTTTCCGCCCCACATGCAGGACTTCATCGCCCGCTACAGCTATCCGCATCTGGAAATGCCGGGGGTCGTGATCGTCGACAGCGATAACGGGCGCTTCATGAACCACATCCTCACCCCGAATACGGATTTCCGCATCTTCGACAAGGCTATGCCCTGGTCGATATCGCGCAAGGGGACGAGATCACCTGCAATTATCACGAGTTCGATCCGGCCTTCGCGGGCTTCTTCCCCAACGCACAGGCTGCCGTGTCGGAGACCAGGCTTCACGCCGGTGTCAGCTAGCCGGATCCGCCTTGCGCTTGCCGCAGGCTTAGCTCTGGCTGCGCCGCTGAGCGGAGCTGCCGCCACCGAGCCTGAGCCCGGCTTCGCGTGGATGGTCAGCGAATATGAGGGCAATGCCTCCCTCGTCTATGGCTCCACCGAGACGGGGGAGGACTTCTTCTTCTTTCTCTCCTGCCACAATAAGAAGAAGGAAGCCGAGATCACCGTTTACCAGGACATCGAAGGCGCCAAGGTGGGCCAACCGGTCACCATCGAGATCAGCGTCGGGTCGGCCAAGGTGGCGCTCAAAGGCGAGACCGCGACCGACGAGATGAGCGGCTTCGTGTTCGGCGTGGTGAAGAAGTTCGCCGTCAAGCCCGTGGTCGCCGTGCTTGGTGGCGCCGGGCCCACGCTCGTGAAAATGGGAAAGAACGAGCTAACCTTGCCGGACAAGGGCCGCGCCGACGAGCTTGCCAAGTTTGCTAAGGCCTGCAAGCTCGACTAAACAGGGGCGCCGGCCACCGAAAGCATTTATGCAATGATGATCCGCATCTCAGCGCGCCTCCTCCTTGCCGTTTGCCTTCTCGTGGGAGCGCTGCCGCCCGGGAGCTTCGCGCGCGCGGAAGAACGCCTGGTGTGGACCGAGAAGTCGAGCGCAGGCTTCGTCTCGCTCGCTTACGGGGCGCTCGATCCAGCCAAGGCCCCGCTTTTTCTCCTCTCCTGCTTCAACGCCATGAGCATCGCCGTGCTCGACGTGCGCACCGAGATGGCGGAGGCCAAGCCCGGCGCGGCCCTCACCATCGAGCTTTCCGCCGGAGACGCAAAGTCGCCGGTCGAGGGCGAGGCCGCGCGCGACGATGTCGAGCGGCGTCACCTTCGGCGAAGCGAGCGATATCGCGGTCAAGCCCGTGCTCGATGTGTTGCGCCAATCCGGCCCGCTGACGGTCACCATCGGGGAGGCGAGCGCCGCGCTTTCCGACCAAGGCCGCGCCGAGGCGGTCGACCAATTCAGCCAGCATTGCGAATTGGATTAGCGGGAGCAGGCGCGCCAGCGTCAGGCGAGCCGCACGACTTCGGCGCCGCCGATATCCTTGCCGAGCGCCGCGAACACGGCGGCGACGATGCCTGCGGCATCGAGCCCGGCTTCGGCATACATCGCTTGCGGCTTGTTCTGCTCGATGAAGCGGTCGGGCAGATGAAGCGTCCGCACTTTCAGGCCGCGGTCGAGAAGCCCTTCGCGCGCCAGAGCTTGTAGCACCATGGCGCCGAACCCGCCGCTCGACCCTTCCTCGACGGTGATGAGCACTTCGTGGCTGCCGCGCAAGCTGGCGCAACAGGTCCATGTCGAGGGGCTTGGCGAATCTCGCGTCGGCGACGGTCGCCGGCAGCCCGAAGCCGGCGAGCTGATCGGCTGCCGCCAAGCATTCCGGCAATCTCGCGCCGAACGAGAGCAAGGCCACCGCCGAGCCCTCGCGCAAGATGCGGCCCTTGCCGATCGGAAGCGGCGTGCCGCGCTTAGGCAACGGGGCGCCCGTTCCCTCCCCGCGCGGATAGCGCAAGGCGGAAGGGCCGTCGCCGATCGCGGCGGCGGTCGCGACCATATGCATGAGCTCGACCTCATCTGCCGCCGCCATGACCACCATCCCGGGCAGGCATGACAGGAACGCCACGTCGAAGGCGCCGGCATGGGTCGGGCCATCGGCGCCGACGAGCCCTGCCCGGTCGATGGCAAAGCGGACCGGCAGCTTCTGGATGGCGACGTCATGCACGACCTGGTCGTAGGCGCGCTGGAGGAAGGTCGAGTAGATGGCGGCAAAGGGCTTGAAGCCTTCGGCCGCAAGCCCGGCGGCGAAGGTCACCGCGTGCTGCTCGGCGATGCCGACGTCGAATGTGCGCTCGGGAAAAATCTCGGCGAAACGGTCGAGCCCCGTGCCTGACGGCATCGCCGCCGTGATGGCGACGATCTTGTCGTCGGCGCGCGCCTCCTCGATCAGGCGTTGGCGAACACCTTGGTGTAGCTCGGCGGCGCGCCCGCGGCGGAGGCCTCTTGCGCGCCGGTGACGACGTTGAACTTGCCGACGCCGTGAAACTTGTCGGCCGAAATCTCGGCAGGCCCGTAGCCTTTGCCTTTCTGGGTGACGACATGGACCAGGATCGGACCGTTCCTCATCCTGCGCACATTGCGCAGCACGGGAAGAAGGTGATCGAAATTGTGGCCGTCGATCGGGCCGACATAATAGAAGCCGAGCTCCTCGAACAGCGTGCCGCCGGTCCAGAAGCCGCGGGTGAATTCCTCGGCGCGGGCCGCGCGCCTCTGCCAGCTCTTGGGCAGCAGCTTCTGGGCGAGATTTTTCAGAAAGCGGCGGAGACGCCGATAGGTGCCGCCGGAGATGAGCTTGGCAAGATAAGCGCTCATGGCGCCCACGGGGGGCGCGATCGACATGTCGTTGTCGTTGAGGATCACGATCAGACGCGAATCCATGGCGCCGGCATTGTTCATGGCCTCATAGGCCATGCCCGCGCTCATGGCGCCGTCGCCGATCACGGCCACGACGTTGTGCGTCTTGCCGCCGAGGTCGCGGGCCACCGCCATGCCGAGCCCGGCGGAGATCGAGGTCGAGGAGTGGCCCGCCCCGAACGTGTCGTACTCGCTCTCGGCGCGTTTGCAGAAGCCCGACAGGCCGCCGGCCTGGCGCAAGCGTGCGGATGCGGTCTCGGCGGCCGGTGAGGATCTTGTGGGGGTAGGATTGGTGGCCAACGTCCCAAATCAGCTTGTCGGCCGGGGTGTCGAACACATGATGGAGCGCGATGGTGAGCTCGACCACGCCGAGGCCGGCGCCGAGATGGCCGCCGGTCACCGCGACGGCTGCAATCAGCTCTTGCCTCAGCTCCTCCGCCAGAGGCTTCAGCTCATGGTCCTGAAGGGCGCGCAAATCCGCCGGCGTCTGGATACGATCGAGCAACGGCGTAGGACTCTCGGCGCTCATTCGCTTTACCCGGCGGAATTCTGGGAAAAGAGGCGATGGATCAACGCGTGATGCACCTTTATCGGCCATGAGCCTGCCTTGCAACTATCCTATGAGCCGGGCCAAATCGTGTCAGGACGCATGGCAAGAGACGCGACGATAGCGGAGAGACCCGTCCCGCCCAAGGGGCGTCTTTCTTTCCCCATGCTGATGCTGCGCATGATCGGGAACCCGGTGGCCAGCTGGGGCGAGGATTTCTACGAGGAACCGCTTGTCCGCTACCGGTGGCTCGGGCTCGAGACCCTCTTCGTCATGGAACCGTCCGCGCAGACGGGGAGGGACAGGGCCGCGCCGGCCAGGGATCGTGGACAATGTAGTCACGTTCTTGATCGCGGGACATGAAACGACCTCTCAGGCGCTGACCTGGACTCTCTATCTGCTTGCGCTCTTCCCGGACTGGCAGGAGGCCGTGCGGCAGGAAGTGCTCGCCATCGCAGGCGATGGCCCAATCGGCCGCGAGGACATCGCGAAGCTTCCTTTGCTGGATGCGGTGTTCCAGGAGGCGATGCGGCTCTTTCCGCCGGCGCCGGTGCTCATGCGGCGGACGCTTGCTCCAGTCACGCTTGGCGGCATCGCGCTTGGCGCCGGCGCGACCATCATCATTCCGATCTATGTCGTGCACCGGCATCGGCGGTTATGGCGCGAGCCGCTCAGTTTCGATCCGTCGCGCTTCTCGGCGGAAGCGAAAGCCACGCGCCATCGCTGCGCCTATATGCCGTTCGGCGCCGGCCCGCGGACCTGCATCGGCGGCAGTTTCGCCATGCTCGAGGGGAAGACCATCCTCGCCACGCTGCTGGCGCAGGCCCGCTTCGCGCTGCCCGACGGGGAGCAGCCTACGCCCTTCGCTCGCATCACGCTGCGCCCCAAAGAGGGCTTGCGGCTCAACGTGACGATGCTGGCAGACTGAGGCTCGCCGCTAGTCCTCGACGTCGAGGGGCTCGGTGCCGGTGGGCTGGCCGTTCTGATTGAGCGAGATCTTCTCGACCCGGGCCTCGGCCTTGCGCAACAGCCCGTCGCAATGGGTCTTCAGCGCCTCGCCCCGCTCATAGATGAGGATCGAAGCTTCGAGCTCGACGTCGCCCTTCTCCAGGCGGTCGACGATGGTCTCGAGCTCCTTGAGGGCCTGCTCGAAGCTCATGGTCTTGATGTCGGAATGGTCGGTCTGGTCGGCCATGACCTGCCTTAGCCCTTTCCTGGCGCTTACGATCAAGAGGCTCGCCTCAAGAGGCTGCTCAAGAGGCCGCGCCCATCAGTGTCTCGACATGGACGGCCGTGGAGCTTGCCAGGGCATCGAGGTCATAGCCGCCTTCCAGCGTCGAGACGAGCTTGCCGCCGGTATGCTTAGCCGCCGCTTCCAGCAGCTTCTCGGTTACCCAGGCAAAATCCGCCTCGACCAGTCTGAGCTGCGCCAATGGGTCTTTGACATGCGCATCGAAGCCGGCCGAGACGAGGAGAAAATCAGGGGCGAATTCGTCGAGCGCGGGCAGGATGCGGGCCTCGAAGGCCGCGCGAAAGTCTTCGCCGTCGTCGCCCGGCTTGAGCGGCGCGTTCAAGATATTGCCCACGCCCGCTCTCGTCGAGCGGCGCCGGTGCCGGGGAAGAGCGGCATCTGATGGGTCGAGCCGTAGAACAGATCCTTATCGGACCAGAACGCGGCCTGCGTGCCGTTGCCGTGATGGACGTCGAAATCGACCACCGCCACGCGCTTGGCGCCATGAGCGGCGCGGGCGTGCAGCGCCGCGACCGCGACAGAGTTGAACAGGCAGAAGCCCATGGCGCGCGACGGCTCGGCATGGTGGCCTGGCGGGCGCACGGCGCAGAAGGCGTTGTCGGCTTTGCCGGCCATGACCTGATCGACCGCGTAGATTGCCGCGCCCGTTGCGCGCAGCGCCGCCTCCCAGCTTCCCGGCGAGACGACGGTATCGGGATCGAGCCATGCGTGGTCCTGCTTGGGGATGGCGGCGCGGACCATCTCCACATAGGCCTTAGGGTGCAGGCGTTCGATCAGTGCGAGGTCGGCGAGCGGCGCCTGCTCTCGCTTCAGCGGCTTGAACGAAGGCGCCGCGAGCGCATCGTCGATGGCGCGCAAACGGTCCGCCCGCTCGGGATGGCCGTAGCCCGTGTCGTGCAGGAGGCAGGCGGGATGGGTGAGGAGGAGCGTGGTCATGAGCAACTTGGCGGGTCGGGTCTATTCTTCAAGCTCTGCGATCATATGCACCACGACCGGTCGGAGCTCGGGCAGATGCACCGTCACAATGTCCCAGAGGCGGCGCTCATCGAGATGTTGGTAGTCATGTCGCAGCACATTGCCAATGCCAATAATCGCAGTCCAGGGAACCTCGGGCGCTTGATTTCGCAGCCCAGCAGGCAACGTCTTGGCAGCCTCAGAAATGATCTGCAGCGCACGCTCAGTCGCACGACGCAGCATATAGCTCTCACAATAGGCTTCGAAACTGACATCGGCGAGAGCTGCCGTAAGACCGTCGATCTCATCGCGAATGTGAAGAAGTCGAAGTCTCGGGCTTTTCGTTGGAGCCATCAAAAGACCTGGATGGCTTCCTTCTCGACGCCGGCGCGTACATAGCGTGAGAGTCCATCGCGCGTGGAGTAGCCAATCTCGGCATCGCTCCCAACTGCTCTTTGGATCGCGTAGTAAGCATCCATGTATTGCAGAAAACCGAAGCCTTCATCGGACTTTGGATCGACGAAGACGTCAATGTCCGAACCGGCGCGTCCCTCGTCCCGTGCCATCGAACCGAACAGGTAAAGCGCTGCCACACCGGCCCGCCGGAGGGCCGGTTCGGCTTGCTTGAGCTTGGCAATGATGTCGTCGCGACGCATGAGAGCCTCTGCCGATGGCATATAAGCTTCACTTCATCATATAAGCGCAAGGTTGCGCCACCAAAGGGTTTCGAACAAATCCATGCCCGTCGTTCCCGCCACGCCAGAAGCCATCAGCAAGGCGGCGCAAGCGCTCGCCCGCGGCGACATCGTCGCCTTTCCCACCGAGACCGTCTATGGGCTTGGCGCCAATGCGCTCGACGCGCGCGCCGTGGCCAAGGTGTTCGCCGCCAAGGAGCGGCCGCGCTTCAACCCGCTGATCGTGCATGTGCCGGGTCTCGCCGAGGCCGAGACATACGCCGTGGTGAACGATATGGCGCGGATTCTCGCCGAAGCTTTCTGGCCGGGGCCGTTGTCGCTCGTGCTTGCCAAGCGCCCCGCTTGCGGAATCGCGGACCTGGTCAGCGCCGGACTCGACACCATCGCGCTCAGAGCGCCGGCCCATCCTGTCGCGCAAGCGCTCCTTGCCGAGGTGAAGCTTCCCATCGCCGCGCCGAGCGCCAACCGGTCGGGGCGGATCAGCCCGACCACGGCGGCACATGTTGAGGCCGAACTCGGCGACCGGCCCGCCATGATCCTCGACGGCGGCCCCTGCCCTCTCGGCATCGAGTCGACGGTGGTGAGCGTGGTGGGCCCCAAGCCCGCTCTGCTCCGGCCTGGCGCCCTGCCCCGCGAGGCGATCGAGCTCGTGCTGGGAGTGCCGCTTGCCACGGCCAAGGCTAACGAACGAGGGGCTTCGCCGGGGCAGCTTGCGACCCATTACGCGCCCAATACGAAGCTCAGGCTCGGCGCCACGAGCGTCAGGCCCGACGAGGCCCTGCTCGCCTTCGGCCGCGACGTGCCTCAAGGCGGCCGCCTCACCATCAATCTCAGCGCGAGCGGCAATCTCGAGGAGGCGGCGGCGAAGCTCTTCGCCGCGCTCCGCGAGCTCGACCAGGCCGGCGCCAGAGCCATCGCCGTGATGCCGATCCCCGCCCAGGGCCTTGGCGAGGCCATCAACGACCGCTTGCAGCGCGCAGCCAATCGGGGCTAGCGCTCATTCCCATGACGCCCGAACAGAAGCACAAGCCCCCGAGCCAGGACACCATCGATGCGCTGGTCCGCATCGTGGGCGAGGAGCATGCCATCCGCGAGGAAGAGGCCATGACGCCTTATCTCGTGGAATGGCGCGACCGCTATCGCGGCAAGGCCGCGCTCGTGCTCAGGCCGGGCGAGACCGCAAGAGGTCGCCGCGATCCTGAAATGCGCCAACGAGACGAAGACCGCCATCGTGCCGCAAGGCGGCAATACCGGCCTCGTCGGCGGGCAGATCCCGTTCGAGACCGGCCACGAGGTGGTGGTCTCGCTCGAGCGGCTCAACCGGGTGCGCGACATCGATCTCGCTTCCAACACCATGACGGTGGAAGCGGGGCTGGTGCTGGCGCTCGCCCAGCAAGTGGCGGCAAGCGCCGGACGGCTGTTCCCCTTGAGCCTCGCGTCGGAGGGAAGCGCTCAGATCGGCGGCGTGCTCGCCACCAATGCCGGCGGCATGGCTGTGCTCGCCTATGGCAGCGCCCGCGATCTGACCCTCGGGCTCGAGGTCGTGTTCGCCGATGGGCGGGTGTGGAACGGGCTCAAATCGTTGCGCAAGGACAATTCGGGCTACGACCTCAAGGACCTCATCATCGGCTCGGAAGGGACGCTCGGCATCATCACCGCGGCAGTGTTGCGTCTCTTTCCCAAGGTGGTGGAGAAGGTGACGTGCATGGCCGGCTTGAGCGCGCTCGAAACCGCGCCCGCCTTCTTCGCCCGCGCCCTGGAACGCTCAGGGCCCGCGCTGACGGCGTTCGAGATCATGCCGCGGATCGGCGTGGAATTCGTGCTCCGTCATGGCAACGCCGCGCGCGATCCCTTCCCCTCCCCCTACCCGTGGTACATGCTCTTCGATCTCACCAGTCCGCGCGAGGGGGAGGAGCTTGCACGGTTAGCTGAGACGCTGCTTAGCGAAGGTCTCGCAGCAGGCGAGATCGATAGCGCGGTCATCGCCTCTTCGCTCGCTCAAGGAGAGGAGCTGTGGCGCCTGCGCGAGCTGATGAGCGAGGTGCAAAAGCACGAGGGCGGCAGCATCAAGCACGATATCGCGGTGCCCGTGGCGCGAGTGCCTGAGTTCGTGGCCCGCGCCAACCAGCTGGTCGAGCTCATGATTCCAGGCGCCCGGCCCGTCCCCTTCGGCCATCTCGGCGACGGCAACATTCATTACAATGTGAGCCAGCCCCCCGGCATGGACCGCGCCGTGTTCCTTGCCAATTGGGAGGCGCTGAACGCCGCCGTGCACGAGATCGTGCTCGACCTTGGCGGCTCGATCAGCGCCGAGCATGGAATCGGGCGCCTGAAGCGCGATCTCCTGCCCCACGCCAAGGAGCCGCTCGAGACTCGAGCTGATGCGGAAGATCAAGGCCGCGTTCGACCCCAATTGCATTCTCAATCCCGGCAAGCTGCTATGACCGACAAGACTTGGGACGCGACTTGGGACGCGGTCGATCGCTTCATCGCCGATCATCTCCTGGAGAACGATCCCGCGCTCCAAGCCGCGCTCGAGGCGAGTGAAGCGGCCGGGCTGCCCGCGATCAATGTCGCGGCCAATCAAGGCAAGCTCCTGATGCTGCTCGCGCGGGCGATCAGCGCGCGCCGCATCTTGGAGATCGGCACGCTCGGCGGCTACAGCACGATCTGGCTCGCGCGGGGCCTTGCCCCTGGCGGGCGGCTCGTCACGCTCGAGGCCAATCCTGCTTACGCCGAAATCGCCCGCGCCAATATCGCTCGGGCGGGGCTCGGCGAGATGGTGGAGGTGCGCGTCGGCCGCGCGCAAGACACATTGCCGGGCCTCGCCGCCGAAGGTCCCTTCGATCTCATCTTCATCGATGCCGACAAGCCGGGCACGCCCGACTATTTCCAATGGGCGCTTCAGTCTAGCGCGCCCCGGGTCGCTTGATCGTCGTGGACAATGTCGTGCGCGAAGGCGCCGTGCTCGACGCGGCAAGCGACGATCCGCATGTGCAGGGCATGCGCCGCTTCTTCGAGCTTGCCGCCACCGACTCCGCGCGTGAGCGGAACGGCGCATCCAGACGGTCGGCGCCAAAGGCCATGACGGGCTTGCCATCCTTCTCGTCACCGCCGGGCCTTAGGGCGAGGTAGCCTCAGTCGGGTCGTGATTGAGCCGGGCACGGTCTCAACGCTTTATCTTCGCCGCCTCCTCAAGCAGCGCGGCATGCGCCTTCTCCAGCGCCTCTGCGCTCGCTTCGTCGAATTTCGGAAATTGGAGATCGAGGGCTTCCATCTGCTCGACCAGCGTGGCCGCGACCACGAGGCGTGAGAACCATTTATGGTCGGCCGGCACGACATACCAAGGCGCGTGCGGGGTCGCGGTATGGCGGATCGTGTCCTCATAGGCCTCAAGGAAGCTGTCCCATAGCTTGCGCTCTTCCACGTCATACAGGGAGAACTTCCACCGCTTGTCCGGATCGTCGATGCGCGCCAGCAGGCGCCGCAATTGCTCCTCCTTGGAAATATTGAGGAAGAACTTGATCGGCACGACGCCGTTCCGGGCGAGGTGCAGTTCGAAGTTGTTGATGTCCTCGTAGCGCTGCTTCCAGATTTCGTCGGTGACGAGCTTTTGCGGCAAGTGTTGCCGTTCAAGCAGCTCGGGGTGTACGCGCACGACCACAGTCTCTTCGTAGTAGGAGCGATTGAAGATGCCGATGCGGCCGCGGCCCGGCAGCGCGATCGTGGTTCGCCACAGAAAGTCGTGAGCGAGCTCCAGGGTGCTCGGCGCCTTGAACGAATGGACCTCGCAGCCTTGCGGATTGACCCCCGAGAGGACGTGCTTGATGACGCCATCCTTGCCTGAGGTATCCAGCCCTTGCAGGACCGCGAGAACGGCCCAGCGTCCCTCGGCATAGAGCCGCTCCTGCAACTTGGACAGGCGCTTTACGCCTGCCTCGAGCATGTCCTTGGCGTCCTTCTTCTCGATGTCGAGTCCGCAGGTGTCGCCGCAATCGAAGTCAGCGAGCCTGAAATCCGCTGCCTTTGCGAACGCGAAAGCGCTCGATGATCTCGGATGGGAGCATGGGCATCAGCCTCTAAAGCAGCGACGGTTCGAGCGGCTCTTGGATGCCCGGCTCGTCGCGTTTGGAATCGTTGATCTTCGGGTGCATCTCGATCGCCTCGAAGAGATCGTCGGGGGCAGGCTGCAAGAGGCTCGCGGCAGTCTCGGCCGGCGTTCCCTTGACGTCGAGCCACGCCGCGAAATGCTCGAGGGGAAGCACCACGGGCATGCGGTCGTGCAGCGAGCGCGATCGTGCCATTGGCGGGACAGGTGAGGATCGCGACCGTATCGATCTCGCCGCCTTCGCCATCGCGCCAGCGCTCATAAATCCCGGCAAAGGCGATCAGCCGAGCTTCACGCGGGCGAAGGAGAAAGGGACGGCGCTTGCCCTTTGGGCCCGGTCCATTCATAGAACCCGTCGGCCGGGACGAGGCAGCGCCTGAAGCGCATGGCATGGCGGAACGAGGGCTTCTCCAGCACCTCCTCCGAGCGGGCGTTGATGAGGGTGGGGAACTGCTTCGGGTCCTTGACGAAGGCCGGCAAAAGCCCCCAGCGCATGAGCCTGAAGCGGCGCACCCCTTCCCGGTCGAGGGCCACCACGGCGATGGCTTGCGTCGGGGCGACATTGTAGCGCGCCGGGAAGTTCGGCGTGTCGCTATAGCCGAAATAGGCGCGCACGGCTTCCGGCGGCGAGGTGAGACTATAGCGTGAGCACATGCGGACGCGGCCCTGGTAACGCTTTGGCAATCATGATCGGGCAACACTCCATCTCTTCCAAGGTCCATTCGAGTTAGTCATTGTGGCGATGTTTGCTAACGAAAAACCCGATCCCCGCTCTGGGGACCTTTACGAGGACGTGAGCCGGGAGGACATCGTCTCGGCCTTCCGCACGGCCATGATCGGCCATTTCCGCTCGCATATTCCAGGCACCAACATCAACGAATCGACGCTCCTCGCAAGCGATTATCTCAATCACTTCCACGAGCTCGTGATGCTGCTCGAGGCGATCTCCTCCGAGCCGTCAGCCTTTGCCGACGATCTCCTCTCCTGGCGACCGCTGACCTACGAGGAACATTTCGCCGAATCGGGATTCCGCGACAAGAACCTGGCCATCGCCGCCTATCGCAGGGCGCCACCTAAGATCCGCGCACGCTTCGACGAGGCCGTGGCGCGACTGCATGGCGAAGCCGTCACCATCGTCGCCGAGGTAGCTGCCGATCTCAGCAGCGGCAACAAGGACCTGAACAAGACCTGCGAGAAGGCTACCCGGCGCCTCCGCATCCTGATCGACGAAGCCAACGCCATCGCCAATGGCGAGGCCCTGGCCGGCCGGACCGATCCCGATGCGCTCGGCGATGTCGGCGGCCAGGCCGCGATCGACGCCCTGTTCGGCACCCGCTGATTGACCTAACAAAGCGGGTCGGCCCAAGCTCAACCCGCTTCCATGACCGAGCGCCCTTTCACCGACCAAGATCTCGCGCTCCGCAACGGGGCGAGCATCGCCGTGTTCAAGGATCGCAGGGTCCTGCTGGTGAAACGCGGGCGCGCCCCCTTTGCCGGACTGTGGAGCCTACCCGGCGGCAAGACCGAGGGGAACGAGGCGCCGCGCGAGGCGGCATGCCGCGAGCTCAAGGAGGAGACCGGCATCGAGGCCGAGGTCGAGGGGATCGTGGACACGGTCAGGGTCGCGGCTGAAGATGAGGGGAGCGGCAAGGGCGTCACCTACCGGCTGACCGTCTTCTATGGCCGTCCGACCGGCGGCAGCCTTAACGCCGGGGATGATACGGAGGCGGCCGAATGGGTCCATTTGGACGATATCGAGGCGCTTCCCATGACGCCAGGGGACGGCCGAGCTGATTTGGATCGCCGCGCATCGGGTGCGGAAGCCGTGACGGCTAGATTTCAACAAAAATTGGCGTTACTCAGTCTCCCATGGGACAGGTCAAAAGGCGGCTTGTGAGGCTTGCGTTCGGCGCGCTTTGCCTCGGTTGGGCGTGCATGGCCTTTGCGCCTGCCGCCGAGGCCCAGTTCTTCTGGTGGTTCGACCAGCCCAAGGCGACGCCGAAGCCCCGGGTCAAGCCCAAGCCTCCCGGCGACGACCTGCCGCCCATCGTGCCCAGAGAGAGCTCGGTTCCGCCTCCCCCTGACGACCGCCCCTATGACAACAAGCTGATGCGGCTTGCCGAGATCCTCGGCGCCGTCCACTACCTCCGCGAGCTTTGCGGGGCCCAGGAAGGACAGATCTGGCGCGACCAGATGAAGGAAATCCTGAGGAACGAGGGCACGACCGCCGTCCGCCGCGCCAAGCTCGTCAACAGCTTCAATGACGGCTATCGCGGCTACCGGCGCACCTACCGCACCTGCACCCAGTCCGCCACGCTTGCCACCACCAGGTTCAGCACCGAAGGGGCGACCATCGCGGCCTCCCTCGCGCAAGGCTCAACCTTCGCGAGCAAAGGGCCCGCCGAGACCAAGCCTGAGGCCTCGCCCGAGGCCACGCAGACCGATGGGGCGTTGCCCGACGCCAACAATGAAGCCCCGGCACCCGGGACAGATCAGACCGGGGCGACCCCCGAGGCTTCGTCCGGCGCGCCATCGTCGGAGCCAAAGCCGTCGTCTGAGCCAGATCAGACGGGAGATAGCGCCCAGGCCCCCCAGCCCGACCCTGTGGACGCGGGGGCGCCCGATACCCAAGAAGAACCGCCTGACTAAATCATTACGATTTAAGCATAAAGATTAACCGTTAGTTCACTCTGTCGTCCTGGCGGCGGAAGAGGGGTGTAATTGTGACACTCGGGATCTTCCCGCCAGCCAGAAGGGGGCGGCATAGTTGCGGTCAGAACGGCGAACGTCGCGATCCTCGGAAAACGAGGCGCAGAAACAGGCGGCGCTCAGATACATCCTCGACGCCTGGGAGGAGGCGCTGCATGACGGCATCGAGCCGGAAATGCTCGCCAACGCGGCCCTATTCGCGGCGCTCGCCGACCTCATCGGCGTTTACGGCGAGCATGCGGTCGCCAAGATGGCGAGCGGCCTGTCCCGCCGCATTCACCACGGCGAGTTCACGCTGAAGCGCACCTCGCAATAAAGCCGCTGCGAACGACCTATCGCAGGATGAAGCCGTCGAGCAGGAGGATCAGCCCGAACGCGATCAAGACCGTTCCGGCGATCCGATTGATGAGCTTCAACCGGCCTTCGGTGAGCTTGTGCCTGATGGTGGCGATCAACTCGGACAGACCGAGCCACCACAGGAGGCTGCCGCCCATCACGGCGAGCACGAGGAGCAGCGCCTCGAGATAGGTGTTGAGGCCGCCGATGAGCGAGCCGAGGCCGCCGATCATCGCCGCCATGCCGAGAATGGCCCCGGGATTGGTGACGGTGAGGAAGAGGGTTTGCGGGATGATGCCGGTGTGTTCGACCAGGCCCGACTTCTGGCCCAGGGGAATGGTCAGAGCGGGCCTCGTGAACAAGAGAGCGACGCCGAAGCCGATCAGAAGCAGGCCGCCTACGAACTGGATCCAGCCGGAATAGGCACTCGTCACATCGGAGATTGCGGTGACGCTGAAGGCGGCGATGGCCGCCAAAAGACCGTCGCCGATCACGGCGCCAATGCCCGCGGCGAGCCCGGCCCAGAAGCCGCCGGCCACAGCCCGCTGGATGACGAGCACGTTCACCGGACCGATGGGCGCCGCCATCAGCACGCCGATGCCGATGCCGGCCAGCACGAGCTGGACGGTGGACAGCACGATTTGAGCGCCTGCCTGCAAGGCCAGGGCCTATTCGCTCAGTCGAGAGTCTAGCCGAAGCGACGCTTGAGGCCGTCAAGACCTGGGCTTGCGCTCGTTCGCCGATCTGCGAGATTGATCGAGCACTCATGGAGTGATGCATGAATCGCCGGAGAAGCTTCGTCATGATTGCCCTCGCCGCATTGGTAGCTGGCGCTGCCGCCCTTGTCTACGCTCAGAACGAAATAGGCAACTCGCCTCTTGCCGCGGCCGACCAGACGGTGACGGCGGCAACGGAGGCGCCCGGCCAGGCCCCCAAGGTGCTCTACGATTTCAACGCGCTGCCGGACCCGGTCAAGCGCATGCTCGAGCAAATCGTCGTCGCGGCGGAAAGCGGCGAGATCGAGACCATGCGGCCGGTGCTCGAATCGAACGAGCTGAAGCCGATGGTCGCAGCCGCCCATGTCGAGGACCCCATCGAGTTCTGGAAAAAGGCGTCCGCCGACGGCGCAGGCCGCGATGTGCTTGCCGCCATGCTCAACGTGATCGCCTCGGGCTTCGTCCGCGTAGGCCAGGGACAGGACGAAATGTATGTGTGGCCCTATTTCGCCGAGATCGATCTGGCGACATTGACGCCCTCCCAGGAGGTCGATCTCTACCGCATCGTGCCGCCAGCGCTGGCCGTTCCCATGAAGAAGGCCGGCAAATACAGCTATTACCGGCTCGGCATTTCGCCGACCGGCGTCTGGCACTATTTTCTTCAGTAGCGCGGCAGAGCCTCGCCGAAGCGGACCGGCTGGCCGCGGGCCGGCCCAAGCTCGCCCTCCCACATGGCAAGCCTCCCGCGCACGAGAGTGCCGGCCGGCCAGCCCCTCACTCTCCGCCCCGCGAACGGAGTCCAGCCGCATTTGCTGCCGATCCACTCATTCTCGATCACGCGCTCGGCCTTGAGGTCGACGATGGTGAGGTCGGCGTCGTAGCCCACGGCGACGCGCCCCTTGCCGGCGATGCCGAAAATGCGCTGCGGGCCCGCGCTCGTCAGATCGACGAAGCGGGCAAGAGCTAAGGCGCCCGGCATTGACGTGGTCGAGCATCACCGGGACCAGCGTCTGCACCCCAGGCATGCCCGAAGGCGTGGCGGGATAGCTCTTGCTCTTTTCCTCGAGCGTATGGGGCGCGTGATCTGAGCCGAGCACGTCCACCACGCCCCGCTCGAGCCCCCACCACAGACGCTCGCGATGGTAGCGATCCCTGAGCGGCGGGTTCATCTGCGCTTTCGTGCCGAGAATTTCGTAGGCGTCCGGCGTGGCGAGCGTCAGGTGCTGCGGGGTGACCTCGACGGAGGCGATGTCCTTATGCAGCGCCAGAAGCGCCATCTCCTCTCCCGTGGAGACATGGAGCACATGCACGCGCTTGCCTGCTTGCGTGGCCTGCCGCAACAGCCGCTCGGTCGAGGCGAGCGCCGCTTGCGGATCGCGCCACTCGCTATGGCTCGACGGGTCGCCCTCGCGCTGCAAGGAGATGCGCTCGCGAAGCCTTGCTTCGTCCTCGGAGTGGAAGGCGGCGCGCCGCCTGATCGTGGCGAGGATGCGCGCCAAGGTCTCCTCGTCATCGACGAGAAGGTCTCCGGTGGAGGAGCCCAGGAACACCTTGACGCCGGCGGCTCCGGGCTGAAGCTCAAGCTCGGCGAGTTCATCGACATTGTCGCGCGTGGCGCCGACGTAAAAGGCAAAGTCGCAATGCATGCGGCCGGTCGCGGCTCTCACTTTAGCGGCCAAGGCCTCGGCGCTGGTTGTCGGGGGACGCGTGTTCGGCATCTCGAACACCGCGGTGACCCCGCCCAAGACCGCCGACCGGCTCCCCGACGCCAGGTCCTCTTTGTGCTCGAGGCCGGGCTCGCGGAAATGCACCTGGGTGTCGATGACGCCCGGCAGGATATGGAGGCCAGAGGCGTCGATGGTCTCGCCGGCCATCCCCTCCCCGATCGAGCCGATCTCGGCGATCCGGCCGTCCCTCACGCCAATATCGGCGAGCCCCTCGCCGGCATGATTGACGAGGGTCCCACCTTTGAAGACAAGATCGAAGGTCTCGGCCAAGGGCTTCTCTTGCGGGGGCTGGCCCGCTCCCATAAATGTCGGAGGCCTTGGTAGCAGAAGGGCCGGGTATGGGCCATTGCCATGCGAGCCTCCTAGCCTCCCGCGGCGTCCTCCGCGTGCGCGGCGCCGACGCGCGCAAATATCTGCAAGGGCTGATCACCAACGATATCGGCAAGGCGCTAGGGGCCGACGCAATCCATGCCGGCCTGCTCTCGCCGCAGGGCAAGATCCTGTTCGATTTCTTCGTCGGTCGCCGCCGGTGACGGATTCCTGATCGATGTCGCGCAAGACAAGGCGGAGCGAGCTTCTGAAGCGGCTCGCCTTCTACCGGCTGAGGGCACAGGTTGAGATTGCCGAGGAGCCGTCGCTCGTTGTGGCGGCGGCTTGGGGCGGGACCCCTCGCCAGCCCGAAGGCGCCATCGTCTATGCCGACCCGCGGCTCCCGGAGCTTGGCTTCCGCCTTCTTGCCCCTAAGGGGACGAGCGCGGCCGACCTTGGCTGCGAGCCTGCGCCGGAAGAGGACTACCACGCCTTCCGCATCAGGCAGGGCGTGCCGGAAGGCGGGCGCGACTACGCCTTCGGCGAGGCGTTCCCGCATGAGGCCCTGTTCGATCAATTGAACGGCGTCGACTTCGCCAAGGGCTGCTATGTCGGCCAGGAGGTCGTCTCGCGCATGGAGCATCGCGGCACGGCGCGGAAGCGGATCGTGCCGGTCGAAGGCGAGGCGCCGCTGCCCGCTTCCGGCACGAATGCATAGAGGCTGACGGCGTGCCGATCGGCACGCTCGGCTCGGTGAGCGGCGCTTCCGGCCTTGCGCTCATCCGCCTCGACCGGGCCGAGGAGGCCTTGGCAAGCGGCAAGACGCTTACAGCAGGAGGGATCAAGATCGCGCTCCGCCGCCCGGCCTTCGCGCGCTTCGCGGTGCCCATTGCGGGGGTTCTCGCATGACCGGCTCGGGGGCGCTTGACGCGCTGTCCGTGGCCCGGCACCGATCCCCTCTATGTCGCCTATCACGACGAGGAATGGGGCGTGCCTGAGCGGGACGACCGGGCGCTTTACGAGAAGCTCGTGCTCGACGGCTTTCAGGCCGGGCTGTCCTGGATCACCATCCTGCGGAAGCGCGAGGCCTTCCGCCGCGCCTTCGATGGCTTCGCGCCGGAGAAGATCGCGCGCTACTCGAAGAAGAAGGTCGAGGCCCTGATGCAGGACCAGGGCATCGTGCGCAACCGCATGAAGATCGAAGGGGCGATCCAATCGGCGCGCGCCTGGCTCCAGATCATGGAGCAAGGCGCGGGCTTCGGGCCGTTTCTGTGGGACTTCGTCGACGGCAAGCCGCTCGTCAACCGCTACAAGAAGATGGCCGAGATCCCGGCCGAGACGGAGCTGTCGCGCGCCATCTCAAAGGAGCTCAAGTCGCGCGGCTTCAAATTTTGCGGCCCGACGATTATCTATGCCTTCATGCAGGCCACCGGCATGGTCAACGACCACCTCCTCGGGTGCCCGCGCCATGCGGCTTGTGTGAGGCTTGGACGAGCTTCGCCTCAGCCGCGGCCGCGAGGGTCCATGCTGCGAGGGTAAGTGCGCTCCTCTTGGATCTTCCCATTGCGCTTCTTGATGCGAACTGAGCCCATCCCTCCGACGGCCTTCTCCAGGACTCCACCTTTTGTCGCCGCCGCCTTGGTGGCGAACCGCTTGACAACTTCCCCTGAGCCTTCGCGTTTCAGCTCCCATTTCTTCTTGTCGTTTTGGGACAGGGTGAATTTAGGTAGTTTCGCCATGTTGCGTCTCCCGGCTCTCGGATTGATGGGTTGCCTGACTTCGATGAGACTAGGCTAATGGTGATCAGTTATTCACACAGGTGCGACGATCCTCTCGCGATCGCTCGACGAGGATTGTGTAGACCATGCATAGCGTCGTTGGCAATACGAGCCTGCGCGCTTGGCAACGCATGCTGAGCGGACGCCGGCTCGATCTGCTCGACCCCTCGCCGCTCGACATCGAGATCGAGGACATCGCCCACGGGCTCGCCCGCGTCGCCCGATGGAACGGGCAGACCGACGGCGAGCACGCCTTCTCCGTGGCCGAGCATAGTCTTCTGGTCGAGAGGATCGTGACCGAGCTTGAGCCCAAGCTCGACCGGCAATCCAGGCTCGCGGCCCTGATCCATGACGCGCCTGAATATGTCATCGGCGACCTGATCAGCCCGTTCAAGGCGGCGCTGTCGCTCGACTATCGCGCCTTCGAGGCCAAGCTCCTTGCCGCCATCCACCTCCGCTTCGGCCTGCCGGCAGAGCTGCCCGCCGACGTCACCAAGTTGATCAAGCGCGCTGATAAGATCGCCGCCTATTACGAGGCGATTCGTCTTGCCGGCTTCGCGCGCGAGGAGGCGCGGCGCTTTTTCGGCCAGCCGCGGGGCTTGAGCGCGAGCCTGGTCAGGAAGCTGTCGCACTTAAGCCCGCTTCCTGCGGCACAGGGAGAGGCCGAGTTTCTCAAGCGATTCAATGAGCTCCGTCGATGAGGGTCACGGCGGAAATCCTGTCCTGAGGGCACCTGCGAAAAATGGCCACCCTGATTTTGCCAAGAGAAACGACTAGAGTGCCGCACACCATGAGCCCCGAAACCATCTATGTCGCACCCTTGAGCCTGGTCGAGACGACGGTCGCCGACGCGAATGTCAGCCATCTCGTGACGCTGATCAACGGCGAGACCCTCATCGATACGCCGCCCGGGCATCGGGCCCGACCGGCATCTGCAGGCTCGCCATGAACGACATCTGCGAGCCGCAGCCGGGCCTCGTGCTTCCGTGCGAGACCCATGTTGCGGACCTCGTGAGGTTCGCGCGCGATTGGGACCGGCAGGCGCCTCTCCTCATCCATTGCTGGGCCGGCATCAGCCGCTCCACGGCGGCGGCGTTCATCTCGCTCTGCGCGCTGAACCCCGAGGGCACGGAGCTCGAGCTTGCGCGGGCGCTTCGGCGTGCCTCTCCTACCGCATATCCCAACCGCCTTCTGGTCGCGCTTGCCGACGAGATCTTGTCGCGGAACGGGCGCATGATCACCGCAGTGGAGGAGATCGGCCGCGGCAGGGTCGCCGAGGAAGCCGAGGTGTTCGCGCTGTCGGCGCTCCTCGCCGCCTGAAGGCCGCCATGGCTGAAGCAAGACGCAAAACGGCTGTCGCGCACGAAGCGCGAAGCACCGACCCGCAGATCGAGCTCGGCCTGAACGCCGCCATCGTCACGGTGCGCGAAGGGCAGCCCCACATCCTCGTCGTGCGGCCCGGCATGGCGGGATCTGACGCGTGGGACGCGCTTCCCTTCGGCCCGTTCGCGCCGCGCGCCCACCGCACGCTGGAGATCGGCTTGCGCGAATGGGTGAAGCGGCAAACCGGGCTCGATCTCGGCTATGTCGAGCAGCTCTATACTTTCGGCGACCGGGGGCGGCATGCCGAGCCCGGAGGGCCGCATACGCTCTCGGTCGGCTATCTGGCGCTGACCCGCGGCGCCGGCGATGAGCTGATGGGGTCGCATTGGTCGCCCTGGTACGCCTATTTTCCCTGGGAGGACTGGCGCCAGGGGAAGCCCGACATCCTCACGAGCGAGATCGAGCCGAGGCTCAAGGAATGGGCCGAGCGCCCGCCACTCCCCGATGAGCCCGCGCGCGCGCTGAGACGTCCTGAGCGCTTGCGGATCGGCTTTGGCATTGGCGGGGGATGGGACGAGGAGAAGGTGCTCGAGCGCTACGAGCTCCTCTACGAAGCCGGCCTCATGGCTGAAGTCCAAGCGCGACGGACGTGCCGCCGCCAAGCAATGGTCCGGCCTGCCCGAGCTTGGTCGCCCTATGGCATTCGACCATCGCCGCATCCTCGCCACCGCGCTCGGGCGGCTTACGCGGCAAGCTGAAATATCGGCCTGTGGTGTTCGAGCTGCTCCCTCCGGAGTTCACCCTTTACGACCTGCAGAAGACGGTCGAGGCCATCTCCGGCACGCTTCTGCACAAGCAGAATTTCAGGAGGCTGGTCGAGCAGGGCGGCCTGGTCGAGGCCACCGGCAACGTCTCGACCGCGACCGGCGGACGCCCGGCGCGGCTTTACCGCTTCCGCCGCGAGGTGGTGCTCGAGCGCCCCGCGCCTGGCTTGAGGGTCAAGGCCGGCCGCTTGTGAGGCCTCTAGGCGCGTTCAAGCGCGGCGGCGGGGCTCGCCCGCGTCGCCACGAAGGCCGGATAGAACGAACCGAGGATGCCGAGGGCTATGGCCGCAAGCGCCGTGGCGGCGATCAGCGGCAGTGTCGGCTCAACCGCCACATAGCGGCCGATGGCCGGGATCGCGCTCAATAATTTCGATCCGGCAACACCGAGCACGATGCCGACGATGCTGCCCACGGCCGACAGGATGAAGCCTTCGATCACCAGCGCGCCCATGATGCGCTCCTTAGACCAGCCGATGGCCGACAGGATGCCGATCTCCCGCGTGCGTTCGAGGACCGCCATGAGCAGCGTGTTGAGCACCATGAGCACGCCCATGAGAAGCGCGACCCAGGCCATGGAGGTCGACACCGCGGTCAACAGACCGAACAGGCTGTCGTTGCGCAACATGCCTTCGCTTCTCGACACGGAGAGCTTTTCCATGCTCTCGATGGTCTGGGCTACCCGGCCCGCCTCGGCCTGATCGTCAGGGTGCTCGAGCTTGATCGACAGGAAGGTGACCGCACCGGTGCGGAACGTGAGCTCTTGCAGATCGGCGAGCTTAACGATGACCTGGTTGCGGTTGATGATCGAGTGGTAGTCGGTGAGGCCGACAATCCGGAACTTCTCGCCGAGAAGCGTGATGTCGTCTCCCACCTTTTTGCCCAGGGTCCGCGCGATATCGTTCCCGACCAAGGCAACCCTGCGTTCGTCGCGACTGGGAACGCGCCCATCCTTCAAGGGCACATTTGTCCAATAGAAGCCGTCAGGCGCCCAGCCCGCGGCGAGCACGTTGTCGTCGTTATCGGTGGCGGCGAAGGTGATGAGCTGGCCGGAGACGGCGGCGACGCCTGGAATCTTGGCAATCTCGGGGATCAGGGTCTCGGGGATCGTGCCGCCAAAGGGCTCGGCGATGCCACGCCGCTTCACCGTCAAATCCGTGCCATGCTCGTCGAAGCTCCGTTCCACGTTCTCATGCACGCTTCGGGACAGCCCATAGAGGGTGATGAAGCTGCCGACGGCGAAGGCAACGCCAAGTATCGTGAGAAGGGACCGCGCCCGCCGCCGTTGCAGATTGCGGAAGGCAAATTCGAGATGATTCACAGGGCCTCCTCGCGGGCCGGCACCGTCGGCCGGTCCGTCATCACCTTGCCGTCCTTCATGTTTATCTGTCGCGCGCAGCGGCCTGCTTGGTCCGGCGCGTGAGACACCATGACCAGAGTCGCTCCGCGCGCGCGCTGTAAATCAAACAGGAGATCCAAGATCGCGGACGCGTTGACGCTGTCGAGATTGCCAGTCGGCTCATCGGCGAGGATGAGCTTCGGATTGTTGATGATGCTTCGCGCGATGGCGACGCGCTGACGCTCGCCGCCAGACAGCTCCTGCGGCAAGTGGGTGGCGCGGTCGGTCAACCCTACCGTCTCGAGCGCTTCTTCGACCCGGCGCCGCCGCTCGCTACTGCTGGCGCTGGAGCCAAACATCGCCACCTCGACGTTCTCGCTGGCCGTCAGCGTGGGAAACAGATTGAAGTCCTGAAACACGATGCCGATCTCGGAGCGCCGCAGATCTGTCCACTGTCGTAGTGAAGTGACGGGCTCGCCCTTCCAGCGAAGGATCCCTTTCGTTGGGATCCTGATGCCGCACATTACGAGGATGAGCGTCGTCTTGCCGCTGCCGCTCGCGCCGACGATGGCGACCGATTCGCCTTCCCCGAAGTTGAGGTTGACGTCTCTTAGCGCAACAATGCGCCCGCCGTCGAACTCATGGCCGACATGCTCCAGGGCGATAAGAGGTTGCGAAGCCATGGGGGATGCGCTCATTGTGCCGCACGCTTGCGCATGAAGGCGATCAGAGCATTCATGTCGCCATTGTTGCTCTCCAAAACGGTGGCGTATTCGTGCGCTTCCGTGCTCACGGCGCTATGGCCGTCAAGCACGAGATCGTCAATTCGCCACGATTGCCCTTCAGGCCGCATCCACCAAATCCAGATCTGATCTTCCTTGCCCGGAACTGAGCGACGGCTTGCGGCGAGTTGATGGCCGTCGATAGGGCGGCCGGTGCCCGATGAAGGTCAAGGTCGTGCCTTTGGCTCGCATCCGCCGAAGATAGGCGCTGATGATGTCTTCTTCGAAGGCTTCGCAGAAATTCCTTGCGCTCCTCTTCCGTCGCCTTGTCCCAGGCCCGGCCAAGGGCCTCCTTGCCCATGGCGGGCACATCGAACGCCCAGGCGAGCAAAGCGCGGCATCGTTCGCGTGCTTCCGCCTCCGAGCCGGAGGAGAAGAAACCGACCGAAGCCTCGTTTACCCGCTCGACGAAGGCGCGGACCGCATCTTGCGTGTCCTTTTCCGCCGCAATGACCGGCGGTCCGAGCCAAGCGAGAACGAGAGCTAGAAAAAGTCCACGCATGAGGCGCGACAGTAGGCCACCGGACTTTGATCTGCCGCAAATCGCATAGGAAAATGCCGGCATGGCCTCAACACTTGGTGAATGCCGCGCCCCAGGCTGGGACTCGTTTGCTACACTTGGTTGGCGCAGGCCGCCATGCAAGGCCCAAAGCTGATCAAGATAAGCGAACTTCTTATGCGGGGTGGGCGTTGCGACGAGGAAGCGTGATGGAAGCCGGAGGAGAGACGTGATCCCAATCGAAGTGCAACGGGAGCGTGGGGATTTTCTTCGCAGCCGGCGCGTGGCGGGCTTTTTTGCGGCGGCATTGCTGATGTTGTTGTCGCAATCCTGTCAGGCCAAGGACACCATGATCGATACCAAGGCCGGGACGCTCAAGGTCGAGAAAGTAGCGGACGGGCTTCAACATCCCTGGGGTCTCGCCTTCCTTCCCGACGGGCGCATGCTCGTGACGGAGAGACCGGGACGGCTGCGCATCGTCGCCAAGGACGGCACGGTATCGGAGCCCCTCAAAGGCGTGCCCGAGGTCGTTGCCGATGAGCAAGGGGGCCTTCTCGACGTGGCGCTCGATCCCAATTTCGCTTCGAACGGCCTCGTCTATCTTTCCTATTCCGAGCCTGGCGACGACGGCAACGCCGGAACCGCGGTTGCGCGCGGAAAGCTCGGCGAGATGGGCCTCGACGATGTCGAGGTCATCTTCCGGCAGAAGCCTAAGGTCGAGGGCGGCCTTCACTTCGGCTCGCGGCTCGCCTTCAGTCCGGACGGCAAGCTGTTCGTCACGCTCGGCGAGCGCTTCCAGTTCGACCCGGCCCAAGACCTTTCAACGCATCTCGGCAAGATCGTACGCATCAATCCCGACGGCTCGGTGCCGGAGGACAATCCCTTTGTCGGACAGAAGGGGGCGCTGCCGGAGATCTGGTCCTATGGCCACCGCAACCCGCAAGGCGCCGCCATTCACCCTGAGACGGGCAAGCTGTGGGAGAACGAATTCGGCCCGCGCGGCGGCGACGAGCTCAACATCCCGGAGGCGGGCAAGAATTACGGCTGGCCGGTGGTGAGCTGGGGCAAGCATTACGACGGCAAGGATATCCCGGAGCCGCCGACCCATCCGGAATTCGCCGACGCCATCTATCACTGGACCCCGGTGATCTCGCCGTCGGGCATGACCTTCTACACGGCCGACGCCATTCCCGGCTGGAAAGGCAACCTCCTGATCGGAGGCCTCTCCTCGGACGCGATCGTCCGGCTGACGCTCGACGGGGAAAAGGTGACGGACGAAGAACGGATTCCGATGGGCGCCCGCATCCGCGACGTGGTGCAAGGGCCTGACGGCGCCGTCTATGCGCTGACGGACAAGAATAAAGGCAAGATCCTGCGATTGACGCTATCCGGCCCGCGCAGATGAGGCTTGGCAAGGTCTTGCGCAGCGCCTTGGGGGTAACGCCAAGCCGAGCGAAAAGGTGATGCCCACCGTGCAGCGTGGACTTTCTCTCGGTCTGTTCGGCATATTCGGCCGTTCCCCGGCGCTGCGCGAGTTCGACCGGGCGCTCCGCTCGGTCGACCTGCACCCCAACCTCGTGCCGGAGGCGGTCAAGCTGACGGCGGTGAAGCTGCTCCAGGAGCAGGCGACGGGCTGTGACCCGGCGCCGCACTCCTACCGCGCGGCGGCGGAGATCATCGGCTATTGCATGATCGGCGCCGATGCATTTGCCGCCGCGAACGAGCCGGCGCTGGCGGCTGAGGTGGAGCGGCGGATCGAGGCGGCGCTCAGGCCAGGCACCAGCCTCGACGCCAAGCTCGTGCTGCTCATCCTGCACGCCCGCGTGATTCAGCCGAGCGTCGTCGCCAACTTTCAGCTTGAAAGCAGCGCCGAGGGAGATTGAGCCCGAGGCGCGCCGCATAGTCGCCATGCTGGCACCCTTTATTGAAGCGAGCTATACGGCTCCCCTTTCCTCGCGACCCCAACCTCCGCCCCATGCCCATCATTTCGATCAAGAACCTGTCGAAGACCTACGCCACGGGCTTCGAGGCGCTCAAGAACATCAATCTCGACATCGGCAAAGGCGAGATCTTCGCCCTGCTCGGGCCTAACGGCGCCGGCAAGACCACGCTGATCAGCATCATCTGCGGCATCGTGACGCCCACCGCCGGCAAGGTGACGATCGACGGTCACGACATCATCACGGATTATCGCGCCGCCCGCGCCAAGATCGGGCTCGTGCCCCAGGAGCTGACCGCCGACATGTTCGAGACGGTGTGGGCCACGGTCTCCTTCAGCCGCGGGCTGTGGGGCAAATGGGACGATCCCGCCTATATCGAGAAGGTGCTGAAGGACCTGAGCCTGTGGGACCGGAAGGACTCCAAGCTCATGACGCTTGTCGGGCGGCATGAAACGCCGGGTCCTGATCGCCAAGGCCTTGTCGCACGAGCCCACCATCCTCTTTCTCGACGAGCCCACGGCGGGGGTCGACGTCGAGCTGCGCAAGGATATGTGGGAGAACGTGCGTTCATTGCGCGATTCCGGCGTGACCATCATCCTCACCACGCACTACATCCACGAGGCCGAGGACATGGCCGACCGGATCGGCGTGATCAACAAGGGCGAGTTGATCCTGGTCGAGGACAAGAGAGAGCTGATGCACAAGCTCGGCAGGAAACAGCTGACGCTACAGTTGCATCAGAGCCTCGACGCCATACCGGCCGCGCTTCAAGGCCACCATCTGAGCCTCGCCAATGGCGGCAGCGAGCTGGTCTATACCTACGATACGCAAGGCCCGCGCACCGGCATCACCGGGCTCCTCACCGATCTCGCCAGCGCCGGGATCAGGTTCAAGGACCTCGACACGACGCAAAGCTCGCTCGAGGACATCTTCGTCGATCTGGTGAGAAGAAAATGAACCTGCCGGCGATCAGGGCGATCTACAAATTCGAGATGGCGCGCTGGGGACGCACCTTCCTGCAAAGCATCGTCTCCCCCGTCATCGCCACGTCGCTCTATTTCGTGGTGTTCGGCGCCGCGATCGGCTCGCGCATCACCGAGATCGAGGGCGTCGCTTATGGCACCTTCATCGTGCCCGGGCTCGTCATGCTGACGCTTGCTCACCCAGAGCGTCGCCAACGCCTCGTTCGGCATCTATTTCCCGCGCTTCACCGGCACCATCTACGAGCTCCTCTCGGCGCCGATCTCGGCGTTCGAGATCGTGATCGGCTATGTCGGCGCGGCCGCCACCAAGTCGATCATCCTGGGATTGATCATCCTCGCCACGGCATTCCTGTTCGTGCCGATCGAGATCGCCCATCCGTTCTGGATGATTGCCTTCCTCGTGCTGACCGCGGTGACCTTCAGCCTGCTCGGCTTTGTCATCGGGCTGTGGGCCGACGGCTTCGAGAAGCTCCAGCTCGTGCCGCTCCTCATCATCACCCCGCTCACCTTTCTCGGCGGCACGTTCTACTCGATCAACGTGCTGCCGCCGTTCTGGCAGACGGTGACTTTATTCAATCCGGTGGTCTATCTCGTCAGCGGATTCCGCTGGAGCTTCTACGAAATTGCCGATGTGAGCCCGGCCATCAGCCTCGCCATGATCGCGCTGTTCCTCGCCATCTGCCTTGCCGTGGTGTGGTGGATCTTCAAGACCGGCTACCGGCTGAAGAGCTGATGGGCAGCATTTCCGGGGGTCGTTGCGTCGAATTCTGGAAAATAACGCCCCCAAACGCCTCGTTTTTTGCAGTGCGGCAACCTATATTAGGTCTGTAGTTCGGCTTATCGCAGCCACAGAATATTTTCCCATATCCGGAAAACTAGGCGCTCGACGAAGAGGTTTTGTGTAATGACGACATTCGATTACACCGCACTGGCGGAACTTTACCCGGCCAGGAGCTGGAAGCGCAATGCGGGACGCGTCACCTACAAGCGGTTCGAGGCGGCGGCAGACGCCGTTCGCTTCGCCATCGAGGAGCTTCCGCCTGAGTTCCTGTTAGGCACCTATCTCGAGGTCGAAGAGGAAAGGTTCGACGGAAGGCAAATTCGCTTGCTGTACGAGAGCAAAGACTATCCGCTGCCGCGCAGTGGAGAACGCCCCGTGCCGCGTGCGGACAAGCCGGCATCCCGGAAGCCGAAATAGGCGTCGCCCATCGAAAGCGTGGCACGAACGGCCGTGCCTATTGTCAGAGGAGACGTCCATGCAGACCTACGTCGCAGAGATTGACGGTCGGGCGATCTTCGCGTTTCGCGCGGTCGATGATGCCAGCGCGCAAGCCTGGCTCGACATCCATGCCGTCATGCGGCACACGCTCGAAACGGTTCACAGTGGCGGCCGGCGCATATGGAATGGCCGAGCGCACATCCTTGCGCGCAAAGCGAGCTCGCGCGAATCGACGATATGGAACCGATTGAGCGGCGAGGTCGCAGGCGCCGATCCGTTCGAAGAGGCGGACACCATCACGGTGTGGCTCATCCCCACCTCCGCTGAACGGCGCACTATTCAGGCCACCTAAAACTAACAAGCCGCCCCCCGAAGGGGACGGCTCTCAATTTACCAAAGCTCGCGTTGTCCGGTTGGGACTAGGCGGCCTTGATGTTGGCCACGGCGGTCTTGCCGCTGCGGCTATCCTGCTCGGTGTCAAAAGAGACCTTCTGGCCTTCGACCAGCCTGCTGATGCCGGCGCGCTCTAGCGCCGTCGCATGAACAAACACGTCTTTGCCGCCATCCTCCGGCTCGATGAAGCCGAATCCCTTTTGCTCGTTGTAGAATTTCACTGTGCCATTAGTCATATGGGTCGTCCTTTCGCTGATTAGTCAGTGCATTTGAACTTAAGGCCACACCATGGGCGGGGCCCGAAGTCTGTTCGTCGATGTTTGGGAGGGTTTGAACGTGCGCCTGGCTATCAGCTAAGGCGTAACGGCCACATGGTCCGGCCAAATGTCGATGGAGAGTACATAAGCGCAATGATCGGCTTTTACAAGCGGAAACGCTCGGCGGAGCAGAGACGAACGCACGTTGCGTGCTAGGGTCGCCGGCGATGGGGGATGCGGTGCGGTGCCCTGCGGGCTTCACTTACGCGAGTGGATCTTATCCCCGCGCTCCAAACCTCGCTTACACTGCACCCACCTCGTCCTTCTTGAGGGGCGCATCATGAGGCGTCGTGAGGCGGGACGGGGCGTGGCGCCCGCGGGCCGGCATGCAAAGCCGGCACCCGGGCGGCGTCGGGGCTCCGCCCGTGCCCATTACGAGGCCCTGCCAGGAGCTGGCTGACGACCGTAAGGTCTATTCCAAACGCGAACCGTAATTTCGACTTTGTTCGTTCGGGGAGCGGGACACTTACGGCGAAAGCGCGGCCCGCCGACCGCCAAATCGCCACCACTGGCGCGCCGAGAGGCGCCCGCGCGGTCCTCGCAAGGATCGCGACACCATAATGGACTGCGTCTTTCGGCGCGCCATCCCCTCAGGGGGACCCGTAGGGTGGGCAACGGTTTTGCGTTGCCCACGCGCAACGATGATGGTGGGCACGCCTCGCTTGGCCCACCCTACGACAAACCCCGGACGCTGAGACGCGTCGCGGCAAGGAACCCGCATGTCTGGTCGTAGCGCAGCAACAAACTCCCCGCTCTCCCCTTGTGGGAGAGCACGCGCACCACTTGGTGCGCGGTGAGGGGTAAGCGGCGAACACGCTAGCGTGGAAGCCGCGTCAGACATGAATCACCCCTCACCCTTCCCGCCTGCCTGCGCGAAGCCGAAGCCGCTTTGCTTCGGCGAAGGCAGGGCGGAAAGCCCTCTCCCACAAGGGAGAGGGGAATGGTCCGCGAAGACGACAGTGCCGGTACGAAACAGGAGACGATCAATTTTTGTCCGCGTGCTAATGACAAGCGATGGGGGATAAGTCCGAGGGCTACAAAACATCAGAGCAGAAGCCGACGCTCCGCCGCACGATCGGGCCGGCGCAGATGGCGCTTTACGGACTCGGCAGCATGCTCGGCGCCGGCATTTACGGCCTGATCGGCAAAGCCGCAGGGCAGGCCGGAAACGCTGTGTGGCTCGCCTTCGTCGTGGCGCTCGTCGCGGCGCTGCTCACCGCGCTCTCCTACGCCTCGCTCGGCTCGCGGCATCCGCGCGCGGCGGGCGCCGCTTACGTCACCCAGCGTGCCTATGGCTTTCCGCTGCTGAGCTTCATGGTCGGGCTTGCGCTGGTCTGCTCGGGGCTCACCTCGATCGCCACCCAGTCCCAGGTATTTGCCGCCAACATCGCCGCCTTGTTCGGCCTCGAGAGCCTCCCGGTGTCGTGGCTCGCGCTCGGCTTCCTCTTGATCCTGACCGGCATCGTGTTCCGCGGCATCCGCGAGTCGATGTGGGTCAATGTGCTGTGCACGCTGGTCGAGGCGGGAGGGCTCGTCCTCGTCATCGTGGTGGGCGCGTCTTATTGGGGGTCGGTCGATTATTTCGAGACGCCGGCCTCCCTCGGCGACGATGTTGCCATTCTGCTGGTCATGCAGGGCGCCGTGCTCGCCTTCTTCGCCTTTATCGGCTTCGAGGACATGTACAACGTCGCCGAGGAAGTCCGCGAGCCTGAGCGCACTCTCCCCCTCGGGCTCATCCTCGCCATGGCGGTTGCCGCGATCCTCTATATCGCGGTTGCGGTCACCGCCGTCTCGGTCGTGCCGTGGGGCGAGCTGGCGCGAAGCGCCGGGCCCCATCACCGAGGTGGTCGCGCGCGCCGCACCCTCCATCCCGCCCACGATCTTCACCGCGATCACGCTGTTCGCCGTGGCCAATACCGCTCTCGTCAACTACGTCACGGCCTCGCGCCTGATCTACGGCATGGCGCGCCAGGGCCTCCTGCCCTCACGCCTCGGCAGCGTTCACGCTGCAAGGCGAACGCCGCATATCGCCGTCGCAGCGCTTTTTCTCGTGCTCGCACCGCTCGCTCTCCTGGGCACGATCACCGAGCTTGCGGCGGCGACCGTGCTGCTTCTGCTGCTCGTGTTCATGGTGGTGAACGGTGCGCTGTTCATTCTGAAGCGCCGCAAGAGCGAGGCGCCGGGACGTTTCGAGGTGCCGCTCTTCGTGCCGGCGCTCGGCGCGGCTGTGTGTCTCGTACTGATCGTGGTGCGGGTTGCCTCGGGCGATTTCGCAGCGCCGGCACTAGCGGGCGCACTTCTGCTCGGCTCGCTTGCCATCTACGCCCTGATGCGGCGGACGCGCTAGGTACGGGTTTCGGCGAGCCGGTGCGGCGGATGGCGCTGATCGCCCCGCCGGTTCAGGCGGCGCACATAAGTGATTGCGGCCTCGGGCCGCTCGGCCTTCACTTTCAGCGCCGCGATCAGAGCGTCCTCGGCCCTGACCACGAGCCGGTCGCCCTTGCCTTCGACACTAATTCCGACGGTGAATTGCGACTGCACGCCGATGCTCCTTTGCCGAGCATGCCCAGTCCGACTCCAGGAGCCTAGCAAAAGACGCAGGCTCTCGCACATGATTAAAGCTGAAGGCTACGAGCGCCCGCCGATTACGGGGTCAGAGGCGGTCGGCAAAGCCGGAGCGAAGGAGGCGGCGGAGCTGGCGCCGGCTCGGCTTGGCCGGCTTGGGCTTGGTCTCCGCGTTATCGGCCACGGCCTCAGGCTTTCGCCGCCTTGCCGAGGATCGCCGCGGCGACTGGCGCATCGAGCTTGTAGATATCAGCAAAGGTCGCGATCTTGCCCTGCTCATCGGCCACGGCGGTAAAATAGGCCGTGTGAACGGGCACGCTATGGGCGATGTTGACAGCGGCGTTGTAACCGCTCGCGAGCAGCTTATCGATTTCCGCCTGAGGCAGATTTTGATCTTGTGCCAGGATCACGGCGGCGATCTTGCCAGGATGTTCGACGCGCGGGCAATTGTGCCCTTCAGCGCGCATATCCTTGTTGAACAGCCCTTGCTTGATGGTGTCGTGCATGTAGACCGAATAGGGATTGGGATAGATGAACTTCACCTTGCCGAGAACGTTGTCGGGGCCCGGCGCCTGGGTGAAGCTGATCGCCCCCATGTTGACGCGGTTCCAATCGATCGAGCTCGGGTCCACGCGCTTGCCGTTGTAATTCACGTTGAGCCCGTGCTGCTTGAGGATCGAGGTGTTGCCGCCGAAAAACCCGCCGCCTCCCCGCAATTTCGGCAGGAGGTTTTCCCTGACGATGGTCGGGGGCACGGTCCATTCAGGATTGAAGACGACGGACTTCAGATCCGCGGAGAAAACCGGCGTCGCGTATTTCAACTCTCCCGACGACGATCTTGTCCGTGTAGATGGTCTTGCCATCCTTGACGACGTAGACCGTGAAGGCGGGGACGTTCAGCAAGACATGGAGCGACCCGAGATCCTCTGGCATCCAGCGCCAGCGCTCCATGTTGACGATGATCTTCTGCATGTTGGCAGGCTTGGCGCCGGCTTCGCTTTCGGCGCGTGCCTTGAGCAGCGCCTGATGCAAGCGCTGGAACTGCACATGCTTGGGATGCAACGCCCTGCAAATAGACATCGGGCTGAGGCGCAGCGGCGATCTCAACCAACACCGTCTTCGGATCGCGCAAGCTCGGCGTCATCCCGTAGAGCTTGCTCAGCTTGGACAGGCATCGGTCCGGCCGCCGCGCGCGTAACGCGCATATTTCAGAATGGCGAGGTCGAGCTTGATCTCGCCTAGAGCCTGCTTGTCCACCGAGTCCGGGAGGTCGCCGGCAGAAGGCAGGTCGAAGGCGGCGCTGAAAGCCCCCAATCGTCGGCCTTGCAGCACCTCGTCGATGGCAGCTTGGGCCTCGCTCGAGAAGCCCATGTCCGTCATCCAGATCGCCTCGCTGCGCGCGTTATAGAAGGCTTCGAGGGCGGCGAGATCGTCGGAGGATGCGCCCTTGCGAAGCGCGGGATCGGCGAGCTTGGCGCGGATGCTCGTCACGACGGGGCTGCCCTCAGGCGGAGGCGGCGCGGCCTCGGGCGGCGCCGCAGCTTCTGTGCCGGCCGGCGGTTGATTGGCGTCGTCGGCTGGAGCGGCTGCCGGCTCTACCGAAGGATCGGCAGAAGCGGGCGTGGCGGCATCCGGCGTAGCAGCCTGTTGATCGGCGGGGTCCGGCCCGCCTGCGTTCGGATCGTCCGCCTCTTCCGCGACCGGATTGTCCTGCGCGAAAGCCGGCGGACAGGTCAAAGCGCCGAACAGGAAGACTGGAGCAGCCGCAACCAGGGCGGCGATCAAGGATCGTCCACGCATCCCCGAACCCCCTCGGACTTAATGGCATAGGTTAATCCGAGACGGCCGCAACGGCCACTAGGAATTGCCCTCACTCTTCTACCTGGTGAGGCGGTCCGTGGGCCGGCGCGGCGGTTCCGGGGAGACCCCTTCACAAGAGCGGCACTGGTGCCGCAGCCCCCTTTGAAGCGGCCCTTCGATCCCCTATACTCCAACTGAGAATAGCCGGGGCCGGCCCTTGCGCCGGATGTTTTAACGACCCATATATGCTCACTGTGAGCATTATGGCCACGGGAGGAAGAGTTCTGATGACGAGGCTTCACGGCAACACCGCGCTCGGTGGGCGCAAGGCGAGAGCCGCGCTCCCGCCCACCCTCTTGCCCGACCTCGCCTATACGCCAGAGGTCGCGCGGGAGACCGCGCATCTTTACGAGCGCGTGTCGCGCGTCATCCCGCCCATCGAGTGGCCCGGCTTTGCGCCCTACATCAAGGCCATCAACGAGCTGAAGCGCGCGCGCAACGCCGTCGTGCTCGCGCACAATTACATGACGCCGGAGATCTTCCACTGCGTCGCCGATGTGGTCGGCGACTCGCTCCAGCTTGCGCGCGAGGCGTCAAAGACCGACGCCGAGATCATCGTCCAGGGCGGCGTGCATTTCATGGCCGAGACCTCGAAGCTGCTCAATCCCGACAAGATGGTGCTGATCCCCGACATGCGCGCCGGCTGCTCGCTTGCGGCCTCCATCACCGGCGCCGACGTGCGGGCGCTGCGCGAGGCCTATCCCGGCGTGCCGGTGGTCACCTATGTCAACACCTCGGCCGAGGTGAAGGCCGAGTCGGACATCTGCTGCACCTCTTCGAATGCGGTGCGGGTCGTCGAGTCGCTCGGGGCCAAGCGCGTCATCCTCATTCCCGACGAGTACCTCGCCAAATGGGTGGCGACGCAGACCAAGGTCGAGATCATCACCTGGAAGGGCCATTGCGAGGTGCATGAGCGCTTCAGCGGCGAGGAGCTGCGCGCCTATCGCGAGGCCGACCCCGGCGTGAAGATCATCGCGCACCCGGAATGCGCGCCCGACGTGCTGGCAGAGGCCGATTTCACCGGCTCGACCAGCGGCATGATCAAATGGGTGCACGACCATCAGCCGTCCAAGGTGCTGCTCGTGACCGAGTGCTCGATGAGCGACAACGTCGCGGTCGAGGCGCCCAACGTCCAGTTCGTGCGGCCCTGCAATCTCTGCCCGCATATGAAGCGGATCACGCTTGCCGAAGATCCTCGAGTCCCTCGTGTTCCTCAAGGAGGAGGTCACGATCGATCCCGCGCATCGCCGACCGCGCGCGCGCGTCCGTCGAGCGCATGATCAATCTCAACCATTGACGCGGATCTCCCCGTAAACCCCAGGCGTATCCTCCGATGACATCGCACAGCCAGTTCCCATCGAAAGGGCAAAGCGGGACCAGCGGCGTGGTCGTGGTGGGCGCCGGACTTGCCGGGCTTTTCACCGCGCTCAAGCTTGCGCCCGTTCCCGTCACCGTCGTCTCGGCGGCGCGCTTCGGTGAAGGCGCCTCGAGCCTTTGGGCGCAAGCCGGCATCGCCGCGGCAATTGCCGAAGGCGACAGCCCCGAGGCGCACGCGGCCGACACCATTCGTGCCGGCGCCGGCATCGTCGACCCGAAGATCGCGCATCTCTTGGCGGGCGAGGCCCGCGACCGCATCGCCGACCTGCTCCGCTACGGCGTCCCGTTCGACAAGGATCTCGAAGGCCATTTCAGCCTGGGCCGCGAGGCGGCGCACGGCAAAAACCGCATCCTCCACGTCAAGGGCGACACCGCCGGCCGCGCCATCATGCATGCGCTCACTGCGGCGGTCAGGCAGACGCCGTCGATCACCGTGCTCGAGGGCTTCGCCGCCCGCGATCTTGTGCTGCGCGACGGCCGCATTCAGGGCGTCGAGCTGGCGCCGGCCGATGACAGGCCCTCGGCCCGCGGGTTCGTCCTGCCCGCCAGCGCCGTTGTGCTCGCCACCGGAGGCGCGGGCCAGATCTTCGCCATCACCACCAATCCGCGCGAGGCGCGCGGCGAAGGCATCGCCATTGCCGCCCGCGCCGGTGCTATGATCGCCGACGCGGAGTTCGTGCAGTTTCATCCCACCGCCATCAATATCGGCCGCGACCCCGCGCCGCTCGCCACCGAGGCGCTGCGCGGCGAAGGCGCGCTCCTGATCAATGCGCGTGGCGAGCGCTTCATGCGCGCCGTCCACGAGGATGCCGAGCTCGGCCCCCGCGACGTAGTGGCGCGCGCCGTCTATCGCGAGGTCGCGAGCGGGCGTGGCGCTTTTCTCGATTGCCGTCCACTGGGGACGAAGCTCGCGGAGCATTTCCCCACCGTGTTCGCAGCTTGTCGCGCCGCGGGCATCGATCCGTTGCGCGAGCCGATCCCGGTCGCGCCGGCGGCCCATTACCACATGGGCGGCATTCTCACCGACGCGCGAGGGCGCAGCACGGTCGACGGGCTGTGGGCCTGCGGCGAGGTGGCCTCGACCGGAGCCCATGGCGCGAACAGGCTCGCCTCCAACTCCCTGCTCGAGGCGGTGGTGTTCGGCGCCAGAGTCGCCGGCGACATCGCTTCTTCCTCTCTGCCCACCATTCCCAAAACCGACGGGACCGCGCGAAGCTCAGGCTTCCGCGGCGGCGGCGCTAGGCGGCGAGAGCGAAGCAGCCGAGCAGAGGCTTCGCCTGACCATGGCGGCAGAGGTCGGGGTCATTCGTGACGAGGGCTCGCTCCGCAACGCGCTTGCGACGATCGACGCGCTCGAACAGGAGACCAAAGACGACCGGCGTCTCGCCAACATGCTCACCACCGCAAAGCTGATCACGGCTGCGGCGCTAGAGCGCAAGGAAAGCCGGGGCGCGCATTTCCGTAGCGATTACCCGACGCCAGACGAGAGGCTCGCCAGGCGCAGCTTCCTCACATTGGCACAAGCCGAAGCCATCGCCCGCGAGGCGAGAGAGACGCTCGAACCAGCGCGCCGGCGCCATGCCGCGTTCGGCCGCGCCGCGCTCCATGCATGAGCGAGACATCCTCTTTACCGCTGAAGCTGCCGCCGCTCCTCGTCGCGAGAGAAGTTGCGGCTGCGCTCGAAGAGGATCTCGGCGGCGCCGGCGACATCACCACTGACGCCATCGTCCCGGCTGACGCGCAAGGCAAAGCCGCGATTGTGGCGCGCACAGCGGGCGTGGTCGCGGGGCTCGATCTTGCCGAGGCTGCCTTCAGGGCGCTCGATCCAGATACACGCTTCGTGAGGATCATCGAGGACGGCGGCAAGGTCGCAGGCGGCGGCACGATCGCCCACATCTCCGCCAAGACCCGGGCGCTGCTGACCGGCGAGCGGACCGCGCTCAATTTCCTCGGGCGCTTAAGCGGCATCGCCACGCTGACCGCTTCCTTCGTCAAGGCGGTGGAAGGAACGGGCGCCCGCATCGCCTGCACGCGCAAGACGACGCCGGGCTTGCGCGCCTTGGAGAAATACGCGGTGCGGGCCGGCGGCGGGATAAACCACCGTTTCGGCCTCTATGACGCGGTGCTGGTCAAAGACAACCATATCGCCGCCGCCGGCGGTCTCGGCAAGGCGCTAGAGAGGCTGCGGGCGCGGAGCGGGCATTTGGTGAAGACCGAGGTCGAGGTCGACACGCTCGGTCAGCTGGAAGAGGCGCTGCGCTTTCCTATCGATGCCGTGCTGCTCGACAACATGGATGTCGAGACGCTGCGGAAGGCAGTCAAGCTCGCAGCGGGACGCGTCGTGACCGAGGCTTCCGGCGGCGTGACGCTAGAGAATGTGCGGGAAATCGCCTCGACCGGCGTCGACCTGATCTCGGTCGGCGCGCTTACTCACTCGCCGCGTAGCCTAGACTCATCGCTGGAGTGGCAGGACTAGGGCTGCCGGCCGCGGCCGATACGAGAGACAGAGCGGGGGTGAGCGAGAACATCGACGACTCCGGCGGCGCTTGCTCGGGCGCCTTCGCGTCGCCGGCCGAAGCTTCAACGATATAAGGCTTCTCGTTGCGCTTCTTATAGAAGATGTGGCGGCCGATCTTGTCGATCTTGCTCATGCCGCCGGCCCAGTTCGGGCTCACGTAATTCGCGTGGTAAAAGGTCGAATAGCCGACCTCGGGAAGCCACAGCTCGCCGGCGGTGATCTGCCTGGAGATATCCTGGGCGAGCGCCCATTGATCGTTGTCGCGCGGTATGTCGGTGTGGCCGTCGCAGGTGAACGAGAACTGGCAGCCCTTCTGCATCTGTCCCTGATAGACGACGCCGCAGATGGTCTCGAGGAAAGAGCGGGCTTCTCACCCGATTGAGAATGACCTGGGCGACGGCAACCTGGCCGCGCACCGGCTCGCCGCGCGCCTCGAAATAGATGGCGGTGGCGAGGCAGCGGCGCTCGCGCTCCTCGAACTCGGCTTGGCTCTCGCCCTTGTAGCGGAAGTTCAATCCTTCGGGGGTCGGGTGGTAGGCGATCTCCTCGGCTGACGGACTGAAGGCGGCCACGTCGAAATTCGAGGTGAAGGGCGAGCCGGCAACCGCGTTCATCAGCGACGCGCCGTCAGGAGCGCCGACCGAACCCCTCAAGCGCTACGGCGGAGGTGGTCGGCTTGAGCCGGTCGCCCTTGCGCGCGGCGTTCACCTCGCTGCGGCGCCCGAGAGCGCCGGTGGCGCCAGGATCGCCGATCAGGCTCGCGGTGATGAGCTGCTTGCCGGCCGAGGTGACGGTGTTGGGTACGAGATATTGGTCGGCCCTTGGGCCTTTGCCGCCGGTGCGGAACAGATAGGCGGCTTCGCGCGGCAGGCGCTCTGGAGCCACCAGCGGCCCTGTGCGTCAGAGGCTGCGCCGAGCCGCTGCCTGAGAGGTAAAGCTCGATTTGGAAGGCGACGGGATTGCCCGGCACGGCCGCGACATAGCCCAAAGCGATCAAGGGCAGCGGCACGAGCGCAGCTACGGTGTGCCACACCCGACGAGGCAAGCGTCGGCCCATTGTCCCTCCAGGTTACCCCGTAACCTCGCGGGAAAATCCGTCCGACGCGCCGGCCGGCATTCCCCCGCTTTTGCCCTAATCGCGTAGCCTTAACGCGGCACGCGCTCAGAGCGTCCCCAAACCTAACCAGGCAAAATGGTGGGAAATCAGTTGTTTAGTTGGTAAGTCCCCCACCGGTTCTGGCCCGGAATCCCCGTCTAGTTACCTTAACCGTGCCCAATAAATTAGGGCAAATTGTGGTGAACGGCAACTCGGCCCTATTACTTGCGGGGAAGCGCTAAGGATCGGTTACCGCACGCCCCCGGAGCCGAGAGCGGCTTGGGCCGCGGCCAGGCGGGCGACCGGCACCCGATAGGGCGAGCAGGAGACGTAGTTCAGCCCGATTTTCTCGCAGAAACCTATGGTTTCCGGATCGCCGCCATGCTCTCCGCAAATGCCCATCTTGAGATCGGGGCGGGCTTGGCGCCCGCGCTCGACGGCGATCTGCATCAATTCCCCCACGGCCTTGTCGAGGGTCACGAAGGGATCGTGCTGGATGATGCCCTTGTCGGCGTACTCGCCCAAGAACCGCCCGGCGTCGTCGCGGCTCAAGCCGAACGTGGTCTGGGTCAAGTCGTTAGTGCCGAACGAGAAGAACTCAGCGCTCTGACCGATCTCGCCGGCCATCAGGCAGGCGCGCGGAAGCTCGACCATGGTGCCCACCGAATAGGCCACGTTGGTCCCCCGCTCCTTCTCGACCGCGCGCGCGACACCGGCAATGCGCTCCTTGACGAGGTCGAGCTCGCCCTTGGTGGCGACGAGAGGCACCATGATCTCAGGCATGACGCGGGCATGCAGAGCCTTACCCGCCTCGATCGCCGCCTCGAAGATGGCGCGAGCCTGCATCTCGACGATCTCCGGATAGCTCACGAGCAGCCTGCGCGCCGCGCTGGCCGAGCATGGGGTTGAACTCGCTCAGCGCGGCCACACGGCGCCTCAGCCGCGTCACGCTCACGCCCATGCTGGCGGCAACCTCGCCGATGATCTCGTCGCCATGCGGGAGGAACTCATGCAGCGGGGGATCGAGCAGGCGGATGGTCACGGGTAGCCCCGCCATGATCTCGAACAGCTCGATGAAATCCTGGCGCTGCGCCGGCAGGAGCTTGGCGAGCGCGCGGCGCCGTCCCTCCTGATCCTCGGCGAGGATCATCTCGCGCATGGCGAGGATGCGGGTCTCCTCGAAGAACATATGCTCGGTGCGGCAGAGCCCGATGCCTTCGGCGCCGAAGGCGCGCGCCTGGCGTGCATCGGCCGGGGTGTCGGCATTGGCGCGAACCCTCATGCGGCGGAAGCCGTCGGCCCATTGCATCAGGGTGGTGAAATCTTCCGACAGCTCAGGCTCGCGCGTGGGCACGCGGCCCTTGATGATCTGGCCGGTCGAGCCGTCGATGGTCACCACATCGCCCTTGTGCAGAAGGGCGCCGCCGGCGGAAAGCGTTTCCCGCTCAAGATCGATCACGACCGCAGAGGCGCCGACCACGCACGGCCGCCCCATGCCGCGCGCCACCACCGCCGCATGGCTCGTCATGCCGCCCCGCGTGGTGAGGATGCCGACCGCGGCATGCATGCCCTGCACGTCCTCAGGCGAGGTCTCGACGCGGGCGAGAATCACGGTGTGCCCTTGCGCCTTGAGATGCACGGCCTCATCGGCATCGAACACCAGCTCGCCCGAGGCGGCGCCCGGCGAGGCGGGCAATCCCTTGGCGAGGACCGTCTTCTCGGCATTGGGGTCGAGCATCGGATGCAGGAGCTGGTCGAGCTGGCCGGCATCGATGCTCCTCACCGCCTCCTCGCGGGTGATCAGACCCTTCTCGGCCATGTCGACGGCGATCTTCAGCGCGGCCTGCGTCGAGCGCTTGCCCGAGCGGGTCTGCAGCATGAAGAGCTTGCCCTCCTGCACGGTGAACTCGATGTCCTGGATGTCGCGGAAATGAGCCTCGAGCTTGGCGCAGGCGCGCTTTGAGCTCGGCGAACACATCGGGCATGAGCCCTTCGAGCGACGGCCGGCTCGAGCTTGAGCCGCGGCGGTCGGCCTCGGTCAAGGGTTGCGGCGTGCGCATGCCCGACACCACGTCCTCGCCTTGCGCATTGACCAGGAACTCGCCGTAAAGCTCGTCGGCGCCGGTCGAGGGGTTGCGGGTGAACACGACGCCGGTCGCGCTTCGGTCACCCATATTGCCGAACACCATGGCCTGGATGGTAACGGCGGTGCCCCAATCGTCGGGAATGTCGTGGAGGCGGCGATAGGCGATGGCGCGGGCATTCTCCCAGGAGCCGAACACGGCGGCGATGGCGCCCCAGAGTTGGGCGTGGAGGTCTTGCGGGAAGGGCTCGCCGAGCTCGGTCTCGACCAGGGTCTTGAAGCGGGCGACGATGTCGGCCCAATCCTCGGCGCTGAGCTCCGTATCGTATTCCAAGCCTTTGAGATTTTTGTAGTTCTCGAGGATCTCCTCGAACAGCTCGTGGTCGAGGCCGAGCACCACGTCGGCATACATCTGAATGAAGCGGCGATAGGTGTCGTAGGCGAAGCGCCGGTCCTGCGAGCGCCGCACCAACCCCTCGACGGTCTGATCGTTGAGACCGAGATTGAGCACGGTGTCCATCATGCCGGGCATCGAGGCGCGCGAGCCCGAGCGCACCGAGACGAGCAGCGGATTCTCGACGTCGCCGAATCCGGCGCCGACGATCCTGCCAACGTCGATCGAGCGCCGCGCTCACCATCGGCTTCAGCTCCTCGGGCAGCTTGCGGCCAAGCTCGTAATAGACCGAGCAGACCTCGGCCGAGATGGTGAAGCCCGGCGGCACCGGGAGGCCAAGCCGCGACATTTCGGCGAGATAGGCGCCCTTGCCGCCGAGGCGGTCGCGCTCCGCGGCCGAGCCGTCGGCGCGGCCGGCGCCGAAGGTAAAGACCCATTTCGGCGGGGTCTTTGGCGCTGGCTCCGCTCTCGTCATCGTCGTGTTCCATGGTCGGGGTCCGCCCTTTTAGCGGCCCACCGACCTTCACACAAACAGCTCTCAGCGGAAATGGTTTAAGGGCGAGCGGCCTTGGGGGCGCGCAAGCGGCGATCGGCGATGAAATCGCCGGTGCCGATCAGCCTCGCCCGCGGCGGTTCCTTCAAGCCGTAGGTCCAGGCCTCGACCGTGCCGCCTTGGTCGAGGCTCGACCTCGATGGCGATGCGGTGGAACATGCCCTCCGCCTCCGGCCACTCCGCCTCTTCACCGTCCGCGCGGGTAACGCCTTCATATTTGTCGAGGTCGGCGAGGAGCCTGGGGCCCCGCCCGAGCACGAAGACGTCGCCGATCACGCGGTACTTCTTTTCAGGCCCGAAAACGGCGCCGGGATAGTTGCCGAAATCGTAGAGCAGGCCGGGCGCGCTTCCCTTGCCGATATGCTTGGCCGCCACTCGCAGCCGGTGCGCCATCGGGTGCGCGCTCCCTGCTCTCAGCGTGCCATAAACGAACAGATGATCTGGCATCGGTTCCCAATCATTCCGGCAGCTGCCATTACCGCATCAGCCTAACGCGCGCGCGCGACATTTTGCGCCACCGCATAAGGCGGCCTCATGCTTCGAGACGGCGCGCCTTGCGCGCCTCCTCAGCATGAGGAGTATAGCCCTCACCCTGAGGAGGGCCGAAGGCCCGTCTCGAAGGGTGAGGCCACGACGACGGCGACTTACCCTTCGATCTTGGAGAAGTCGGCGACGGTCAACGTCGTGGCGCGGATGCGGTTCAAGAGGCGCAAGCGGTTCTCGCGAAGGTCCGGCTTCGGTGGCATTGACCGTGACGTGATCGAAGAACTCATCGACCGGGCGCGCGGAGCTTGGCCATCGCCGCCATGGCCGCCGCGAAATCCTCGCGCGCGACGGCAGCGGCGGCCGCCTTCTCGACCTCGTCGACGGCTTTGGCCAGAGCCTTTTCCTCGGGTCGTTTGAAGAGCTTGGGGTCGGGGGCTTGATCGTAAGTGACGCCGTCCTTCTTCTCCTCGATGCGCAGGATGTTGATGGCGCGCTTGGTGCCGACGAGCAGATTGGCGCCGTCCTCGGTGTCGAGGAAGCGCCCCAGCGCCTCGACGCGCCGGACGATCATCAGCAGGTCGTCGCTGGCCTCGAGTGCGAACACAGCGTCAACAAGATCGTGCCGCGCGCCCTGCTCGCGCAGATGCACCTTGAGCCGGTCGGCGAAGAAGGAGAAGACAAGTTCGTACAGGCTGCCAGAACTGACGAATCTCGTCATGGGATGCGTCTTGTCTCCGATACTTCTCGTCCTTCTTGAGAAGCCTATCAAACCCTTCGTGCATCGAACGGCTGCCCGCTATCTTTGAAAGCGCCTCCGCGCGCATGGCCACGAGCTGGGCATGACTGTATTCCTGGAAGTTATGCAGCACGCGGATGAGATGCAGCATGAGTGGGAGTCGAACACAGTTCTCCAGCACGATGCGGATGACGCCGAGAGCGGCGCGGCGGAGCGCGTAAGGGTCCTTGGAGCCGGTCGGCTTCTCGTCGATGGCCCAGAAGCCAACCAGCATGTCGAGCTTGTCGGCGAGAGCGACGGCGATCGCCACAGGCTCGCGCGGCACCTCATCCGATGGGCCTAGCGGCTTGTAATGCGCGGCGATGGCGTCGGCGACGCTCGGATTCTCCTGCTGGTCGAGCGCGTAATAGCGGCCCATCACCCCTTGCAGCTCGGGGAACTCGCCGACCATGCCGCTCACGAGATCGGCCTTGGCAAGAATGGCGGCGCGCTCGGCGAGGTCGGGGTCGGCGCCGACCAGCGGCGCGATCTCCCGCGCCAACAGGCGCACGCGCTGGATGCGCTCGTATTGCGATGCCGAGCTTCTCGTGGAAGACGATCTCCTTCAGCTTCGGCACGCGGTTCGGGCAGCATCACCTTGCGGTCCTGGTCGAAGAAGAACTTGGCGTCGGCGAGCCGCGCGGCGATCACCCGCTCGCTGCCGGCGACGATGGCCTTGCCGCCGTCCTTCGCTTCCAGATTGGCGACCAATATGAATCGGTTGGCGAGCTTGTCTCCCTTTGCGGAGCGAGAAGCATTTCTGGTGCGCCTTCATCGAGGTGGCGAGCACCTCCGGCGGCACCGACAGAAAGGCCTCGTCGAACGAGCCCATGAGCACCACCGGCCATTCGGTAAGCCCGGCATTCTCGGCAAGCAGCGCCTCGTCCTCGACCAGGGCAAGCTTCTCTTTCTTCGCGCAGCGCGCGGGCGCCTTCCAGAATGAGGCGGGCGCGCTCCTCGCCGTCGAGGATGACTTTGGCTTCGCGGAGCTTCTTCACATAGTCCTCGAAGCCCTTCACATTGAAGGGCTCGGGCGCCATGAAGCGGTGCCCGCGCGTCTCCTTGCCGCTCCTCATCCCGTCGATCTCGAAGTCGACCACCTTGCCGTCGAACAGGCAGAGAATGGAATGGAGCGGCCGCACCCAGCGGAGCCGCGCCCGAGAGCCCCAGCGCATGGATTTCGGCCAGGGGAAGCTCTGCGCACGATCTCGGGCACGATCTCGGCCACCACCTCTGCGGTGGCGCGGCCCGGCCTCTCGATCAGCGCCACGTAATAGGCGCCCTTCTTGTCCTCGCGCTTCTCGGCCTGATCGACCGAAGCAAGCCCCGCCGATTTGAGGAAGCCTTTGATGGCGGCGTCGGGCGCATCGATGCGCGGGCCTTTGCGCTCCTCCCTCACTTCGGGCGAGCGGGCGGGCAGGCCATCCACGACCGCGGTCAGGCGGCGCGGCGTGGCGAAGGTCTTTATCTCTTTATATTCGAGCCCTGCCTCTCCCAGCGCCTTCCCCAGAAGGCGCGCCAGGTCCTCGCGCGCGCGGGTTTGCATCCGCGCCGGGATCTCCTCGGAGAACAGTTCAAGCAGAAGCTCAGCCATTGGCGCCGCCCGCCTCGGTCTTGAGCCATGCGGCGCAGCAGGCCTTGGCGAGATCGCGCACGCGCAAGATATAAGCCTGCCGCTCCGTCACCGAGATCACGCCGCGCGCATCGAGCAGATTGAAAATATGCGAGGCCTTGATCGCCTGGTCGTAGGCCGGCAGCACCATCAGATGGCGCTCGCCGTTGTCGCCCTTGGCGAGCAGCGCCTGGCATTCGGTCTCGGCGTCGCGGAAATGATCGAGCAGGAGGTTGGTGTCGGCGTGCTCGAAATTGTAGCGCGAGTATTCCTGCTCGGCTTGCAGGAAGACGTCGCCATAGGTGACCTTGTCCTTCCCCTTCCCGCCGTTGAAATTGAGATCGAACACGCGGTCGACGCCCTGCACATACATGGCGAGCCGCTCAAGCCCATAGGTGAGCTCGCCCGAGACGGGGTCGCAGTCGAAGCCGCCGACCTGCTGGAAATAGGTGAATTGCGTCACCTCCATGCCGTCGCAGCCACACCTCCCAGCCGAGCCCCCAGGCGCCAAGGGTCGGGCTCTCCCAGTCGTCCTCGACGAAGCGGATGTCGTGCTTCAAGGGATCGATGCCGATGGCGATGAGGCTCTCGAGATAGAGGTCCTGGATGTCGGGGGGCGACGGCTTCAGGATCACCTGGAACTGGTAGTAGTGCTGGAGCCGGTTCGGGTTCTCGCCGTAGCGGCCGTCCTTGGGGCGGCGGCAAGGCTGCACATAGGCGGCGCGCCACGGCTTGGGCCCAAGCGAGCGCAAGGCGGTGGCGGGATGAAAGGTCGCAGCCCCCATCTCCATGTCGTAAGGCTGGAGGATGACGCAGCCCTGATCGGCCCAGAAGCGCTCGAGCCTGAGGATCAGGTCCTGGAAGGACGGCGGCGTATTGGCGCGATCAGCTTTGGTCAGCTTGCCCATCTGAAACCCTCAAGCCGCGCTTAGCGGTTTAGCGCGGACGCTATTCGCCTTGGCGGCGCAAGGAAAGCCATAGGTTGTCGGAGATAACAATGGCCGCCGCGTTAATGCGCGTCGCGCTCAACGCAGCCGTTTCGGCCGATAGATGCCGGTCAGCGGGTCAGCTTCCAACGGCACGATGGGCCTCGACCTCGCGCTGCTCCATGGCCTCCTTGGCGGCGCGCAGCTCGGCGGCGATGCGGGCGCGCTCGCGCACATACCAGCGCCGTCCGGCCAGGAGGAGGCCCGCGCCCGCGGCGACGAGGAGAAGGATCTGCGGCATCGCTTAAAACCCGAATCGCGACCAAAGCGCGCGGGCCTCGATCGCCGAGATGAGATCGGCGGCAAAGCCGCCCGGCGAGAAGCCGAATTCGAACCCGCCACCTTCGGCAAAGACGCTGCGCCGGCGGCGGAACCAGGAGGTCGAGGGCGTCACCAGCTTGAAACGCACCTCATCGCCGTAGAGCTCGCGCATCTTGGTGCGGAGATCGGAGAGCCCGTCGATCAGGCCAAGCTCGAGCGCCTTTTTGCCGGACCAGAACTCGCCGGTGAAGAGATTGATGTCGGCCTTGTCGAGCTTCGCGCCCCGCCGCGTCTTGACGAGATCGATGAAGGCCTGGTGCACGTCGCGCTGGAGCGCCTTGATCCGCTCCACGTCCTCCGGCTTCTCGGGCAGGAACGGGATCGAGCGTGTCCTTGTTCTCGCCCGCGGTGATAGACCCGGCGCTGCACGCCGATCTTGGTGATCAGCTCGTGCACACCGAAACTGGCGGTGATCACGCCGATCGAGCCCACGATCGAGCTTGGATCGGCATAGATCTCGTCGCCGGCGAGCGCGAGCAGATAGCCGCCTGAGGCGGCGACGTCCTCGGCGAAGACATAGACCTTGAGGTCCTTCTCGGCGGCGAGCGCCCTGATGCGCTTATAGATCAGCATCGACTGCACGGCCGAGCCGCCGGGAGAATTGATCTGGATGGCGACGGCCTTGGCGCCGCTCATGGAGAAGGCCTTCTCGATGGAAGCGGCGGTAGTGGAGAGGGAGAGGCCGGGCCTGAGCGGCGTGACCACGCCGATCGCCCCGCTGAATCTGAGCACGGGGACGACGGGTGCGCGCTTGGTCCAAGCGGCGGGAAGATAGCTCTTCCAGCTTTCGCGGCCGGTCAGGCCAAGGTCGTCGAGGAAGCCGTTCATGGGAGCTTAACGTACAGCGGCATTACGCCAAATCAAGGCGGAGGGAGGCGAATTCTGTGCCAATAAAAACCAGATGGCGGCGGCCCTTAAGCGTTTGGTTAGCGCAAGTTCCGGAGCGCCATCGGGCTGTCGGAATTCGTTGCTATACTTGGGCTTGAAGGTGGGGAACGCCCACCCTTGGCGGCGCGTTTCGGCGGAAGGGCGCCGCTTCGATCTCTCGAGGAGGAATGAATGAGCAAGCTTGCGACTTTTGTGGTGGCGGTGGGAGCCCTGGTGCTCGCCTTTGTCACCCTTTCCCCAAGTTCCGCGGAAGCCGGATGGCGCCGCGGCGGCCTTGGGCGGACCGGGCGTGAACGTCTATGTCGGACCGCGCTGGGGCTGGTACGCCCCGCGCTATCGCTACTGGGGGCCCTACGCCTCCGGCTACCCTTACGCCTATTATCCCTATTGGCGCGGGCGTTACTGGCGCGGCTGGTACTAGGCACGAGCGCCTCCAAGGCTTTCGAAGGGCCACTCCCGAAAGGGCGTGGCCCTTTGGCTTTGCGGCGCGGCTCTTTCTCGCTGAATGCCAGATGAATGGCCGCCTCAGCTTCGGTTCAGCGCGTTCCAGCTAGAACGGACCTTGCGAGCCCGAGAGCTCTCCTCACGCTCGGGCGAACGAGGGCTGCCGCCTTACCCCCCAGGGCGGCGGCCCTTCCTTTGGTCCGATCCGCGGAGGTCGAGAGCCTCCCCTCCCCTGAGCACCGCTTCGGCCTCTGCGGTGTAGCGGCCGTCCTCCTCATGCAGGACGAGGCCGGGCAAGAGACTGAGCCCGGCCCGGCTTCCTTTCTTGGCCTGCACGATGATGCGCGTCGCGGGCTCGCCCCTCTTGGGGAAGAGCGGAAAGACGGCGATGTCGCCGAAGCGCCGGTCAAGGAGCCCCAACAGCTCGCCGAGACAGTCCGGCCGATGGATCAGGGTGAGCAGCGCGTTCGGCGCGGCCATGGCGGCGAAGAAGCGCACCCAAGCGGCCAAGACCTTCCCCGCCCATGACATGGGCGGCCGCGCGCGCGCCATCGGGCGCGGGCCTCACCGCGCCTTCGGCGTGGAAGGGCGGATTGGCGATGATTTGATCGTAGCTTTCGCGCTCAAGGCCCGCGGCGCGGAGCGTCTTGGCGGGCGAGGTCACGTCGGCGTTGATGACGGTGAAACTGCTCAGCGAAGCCGTTCCGCGCGGCATTCTTCGCGGCGAGCGCGCACAGCCCAGCGTCGATCTCGACGGCGGTCACCTCGACGCCGGGGACGCGCGCCAAGCAGGCAAAGCCCGGCGACGCCCACGCCGGCGCCGACATCGAGCACGCGTCCGCGCCGCGCGCGCCGGGACCGAGGCGGCGAGAAACACCGCGTCGCTCCCTGCCCTGTGGCCGCGGCGCGGCTGGATGACGCCGATGCGGCCGCCGAGAAAATCGTCGGTGCTGGTGGCGCCCGCTGCGCCGGCGCGCACGCTAGGCTTTTTCGTCGTCGGCGATGACATGGCCGATGCCGGCCTCGGTGAGAACATTGCGTGCTTGCCCAAGCCTTCCGCTCTCGACCAGGACGCGCCGGGGCAAGGCTCCGATCGAGCCCTCGAGCACGCTCATATTGAGATCGGCGACAATGAAGTCGATCCTCGCCTCCTCCAGCAGCGCGCTGACATAGGACAGAAGCACCGGATCGTTGGAGCGCAGCAATTCCTTCATGGCTGGCAAAGCCTCGTGTCCTTGGCCTCAAGGCGGAGCGCCTTGACCTTGGTGGCGGACCGCCGACAATATCGGTAAAGGAGCCTCTTCGGCCGATTTTAGGAGAAAGTCCCTTGGGAGTTGTGGTTAAGCTTGCCGGCGCGCAACGATCCAAGAGCGAGCCTTGCGCCGCTCGTTGCGCTTGTCGAGGAGGACATGGCCCATGTCAACCGCATCATCCTCGACCGCGCGAGATCCAATGTCGAGCTGATCCCCGAGCTTGCCCGGCATCTCATCGATTCGGGCGGCAAGCGCTTGCGCCCCATGCTCACCCTCGCCGCCGCCAAGCTGTGCGGCTATGGCGGCGACGGCCATGTGCGGCTCGCGGCCAGCGTGGAGTTCATGCATACCGCGACGCTGCTGCACGACGACGTGGTCGACGAGAGCAATCTCCGCCGGGGCAAGACCGCGGCGCGGCTCCTGTGGGGCAACGAGGCGAGCGTGCTGGTCGGCGATTTCCTGCTCGGCCAGGCCTTCAAGATGATGGTGGATGTCGGCTCGCTCGGAGCGCTGCGCATCCTGTCCGACGCGGCGGCGGTCATCGCCGAGGGCGAGGTCATGCAGCTCATCACCGCCAAGAACACCGAGACCACCGAGGACGATTATCTCGCGGTGATCGACGCCAAGACCGCGGCGCTGTTCGCGGCAGCGGCGGAGGTCGGCGCGGTGATCGCAGGCACGGCCGAAATCGGAGGCGGCGGCGTTGCGCTCCTATGGCCGCAATCTCGGCCTTGCCTTCCAGCTCGTCGACGATGCGCTCGACTATTCGGGCGAGCCGTCGATGCTCGGCAAGAGCGTCGGCGACGATTTCCGCGAGGGCAAGATCACGCTGCCGGTGGTGCTCTGCTACCGCCGCGGCAATGCGGCCGAGCGCGCCTTCTGGCACCGGACGCTGCAGCAAGGCGATATCCTCGACGACGACCTCGCCGAGGCGATGAGCCTGATGAAGCGCCACAATGCGCTGAGCGACACGATGGAGCGGGCGCGCCATTACGGCGCGATCGCCCGCGACGCACTCGCCATCTTCCCTGACTCCGACGCCAAGGCGGCGCTGCGCGAGGCCATCGAGTTCTGCGTCGACCGCCCGTTCTAGACAGTCAGCTTGACCGGGCAATCCGTACCGGGATTCGTCGCGCAAGCGTGGCTTCGCGGCTGATCCACCCAGCGCACTTGGACAGTGAACTCGGCTGCGAGCGATGTCGGCGGCGCGCTGCGCTTCAGCTTCCGTGGCGAACAGGGCAAAGCAGGTCGGCCCGCTGCCTGAGAGCCTGGCAATGCGGACGCCTTGAAGCGCCACCAGCGCGGCGAGCACCTCTCTGATCTCCGGCGTAAGGCGCGCCGCCGGCGCTTCGAGATCGTTGCCGCGCGGGCGCGCATAGTCGAGGAGCCGCGCGAAGTCGCCTTGGAAGTCGAGCTTCTCGGCCGCCTGGCGCGGCGCTGCCGCCAAAGGTGCGGCCCGTAGCGCCGCATAGACCGCTTCGGTCGCAAGGGGCGGCCCCGGATTGGCGAGGAGCACGCCACAAGAGGGGAAGCCGCTCACAGCCTCAACCTTCTCGCCGCGGCCGGTGATCAGCGCCGGCCGGCTGTCGAGGCAGACCGTCACGTCCGAGCCGAGCTTCGGCGCAAGCTCAGCCAGTTGCAGCCTCCGGCAGCGCCCCGCCATTGGCGCGGGCGATCAGCCGCAACGCGGCGGCCGCATCGGCCGAGCCGCCGCCAAGGCCTGCGGCGACGGGAAGGAGTTTGACCAGGCGAAAGCGGCCGAGCCTCAAGTTCGGCGCCATGTCCAACGCGGCCTTGGCGGCCTTGAGAATGAGGTTGTCGCCGCCCAAGGCATGGGCGAAGGGGCCTTCGACCTTGAGTTCGAGCGCGCCACCCGGCTCAAGCTCGACGTCATCGCCGAGGCCGGCGAAGGCGACGAGACTCCTAAGCTCATGGAAGCCGTCGGCGCGGCGGCCGAGCACTTCAAGCGTCAGATTGAGCTTAGCCCAGCCCGTCTCACGGAGCGCCGTCATGCCCGCTCCTCCGCACGCTCAGCCAAGGCGTTCTATTGCGGCGTCTTCTGACCCGCTTGCGTGGTCCGGTCTTGCGCCGACTTGGTCTCGGCGGTCTCCGGCAGGCCCGACGCGATCTTCTGCTTGAGGGTGACGATCTGCTCGGCCTCGGGCTTGAGCGTCAGCGCCTGCTGCCACTGATATTTCGCCTCGAGTACCCGGCCCACTTTCCAATAGGCGTCGCCAAGGTGATCGTTGATGATGGGATCGTCGGGCTTGAGTTCGACGGCGCGTTCGAGATTCTCGACCGCCGCCGGCAGGTTGCCGAGCCGGTAATAGGCCCAGCCGAGGCTGTCGACATAGTAGCCGTCGTCAGGCTTGAGCTTCACCGCCTTGCGGATGTAGTCCATCGCCTGCTTCAGATTGCGGCCCTGATCGACCCAGGAATAGCCGAGATAGTTGAGCACGAGCGACTCGTCGGGAGACAGGGCGAGCGCCTCCTTGAAATCGGCCTCGGCCTCCGGCCAGTTCTTCAGCCGCTCGTTGCTCACCCCGCGGGAATAGAACAGCGTCCAGTTCTCCTTGGTAGGCTTGGGGATCAGCGCCAGCGCGCGGGTATAGTACTCGCGCGCCTCGCCGTAGCGCTCGTGCGAGCGCAGGATGTTGCCCAGCGCATCGAGCGGGCGGACGTCCTTCGGGTCCTTGGCGATCAGCTCTTCGAGCAGCGCCTTGGCGTCGTCGACCCGCTCCAGCGAGTTCAGCGCGAAGGACTTCTGGATCTGCACGTTCAGCCATAACGGCGAGTCCGGCTTGATCTGGTCGAGGGCCTGCATCTCCAGCTCGTATTTCTTCGCGCTCTCGTAGGCCTCGGCGAGCGCCGCATAGGCGAGCGGAAAATCGGGCTCAAGGTAGAGAGCGAACTGCAGGAAGATGATGCCCATGTCGAGGCCGCCCTCGCCGGCAAGCGCATCGCCAATGCCGTAGAAGACCTCGGCAAGCCCCTCGGTCGGCGTGGCGACAAGAAGCGGCGGGGTCTTGCCCTCTTCGATCTCGGCAAGCAGCGACTCTGACAGAGGATGGCCCGAGGACTTGCTGATATGAGTCTTCAACGTCTGGCGGGCGAGCTTGCGGTTGTTGGCGTTCACCGCATGGCGCGCGTAGGCGTCGGCCACCCTGAGCGTCGATCGGATTCTTCTTGAAGGCCTGGGCGAAGGCCTGGCGCGCCACGTCGTGCTTGCCGGCGATGTCGGCGATGAGCGCACGGTGATAGCGCTGATAGAACTGGGCCCAGTCGGCATCGCTCAAGCTGTCGAGGGTGGCGAAGGCCTCGTCGGGCTTGCCGTCGGCCTCCTGCACCCAGGCGCGGGCGAGGGTCGAGGTGAGATCGGCGATCGGTCCCTGGCGCGCCGCGGCGAAATGCTCGTCTGCCTCCTTGTAATTGCCTTGCTTGAAGGCCTCGCAGCCGAGGAGGAATTGGGCGATCCTGTGAGCCGGCTCGATCTTGACGAGATCCTGGGCGAGCTGGATGGCGCGATCCCAATGGGCCGAGGCCGCCTCGAGCAGGAAGGTCTGCTCGAGAATGATCTCGTTGCCGGGATCCCCGGCCAAGCGCCTTGGAATAGAAATCGGCTGCGGCGATCGTGTCGTGGTCGCCGCGAGCCATACGCCCCGAGAGATAGTTGCCAAGCAGGGTGCCGGGGTCTTCGGGCGGTTGCGAAACGACTTCCGAATAGGCCGCCGGAGCCGCGACAAGGGCGGCTATGAGAAGAGACCGCCGCGCCCATTTGCGCAGAGCCGCACTATGCACGATCGTCATATCGTTTCGGCTGTGACGCCGCCCCAAACTAGCGGTTCGTAGGATCCCCGACCAAGGGTAGCGCTTTTCGGCCCTCGAACAAACCAAAAGCTTCCTTGGAGCCTAATCGCGGCTGGTTTGTGGCCGGTTACCGCGGCATCGAGCCCCGCGCTTCACATATTGACGTAATTCGGACCATCGCCGCCTTCAGGCGGGACCCAGGTGATGTTCTGGGCGGGGTCCTTCACGTCGCAGGTTTTGCAGTGGACGCAGTTCTGGGCGTTGATCTGGAAGCGCATGCCGGTCGCCCTCCGTCACCACCTCATAGACGAGAGCCGGGCAATAGCGCTGGGCCGGCTCGGCGTAGTCCGGGAGATTGTGCTCGATGGGGATCGAGGGATCGGCGAGCCGCAAATGCACCGGCTGGTTCTCGGCGTGATTGGTACCCGACAGGAACACCGAGGAGAGAATGTCGAAGGTGATGACGCCGTCGGGCTTCTCGTACTCGATCGGCTTCACCTCGGCCGCCTTCTTCAAGGTCGCATAGTCGGGCTTCGTGTGCTTCAGCGTGTGGCGCAGGAAGGGGAAGAACGTGTTGAGCCACATGTCGATGCCGCCGAGCATGACGCCGAGACGCGTGCCGAAGCGCGACCAGAGCGGCTTGACGTTGCGCACGCGTCTCAGCTCTTTCGCCATGGAGCTTGCCTGCACGCTCTCGGGATAGGCTTCGAGCACATCTCGGGAGCGGCCGGCCTCTATTGCCGCGAACGCGGCTTCCGCCGCCATCATCCCTGAGAGCATGGCGTTGTGCGAGCCCTTGATGCGCGGCACGTTCATGAAGCCTGCGGCGCAGCCGATCAGCGCGCCGCCAGCGAAAGCGAGGCGGGGGATCGCCTGGAAGCCGCCTTCGGTGAGCGCGCGGGCGCCATAGGCGATGCGCTTGCCGCCTTCCAAATGCGCGCGGATCGAGGGGTGCGTCTTGGCGCGCTGAAATTCCTTGAACGGGTTGATGTAGGGATTGTCGTAGTCGAGATGGACGACGAAGCCGACCGACACCAGCCGCTCGCCGAAATGATAGAGGAACGAGCCGCCGCCGGTCTTGTCGTCGAGCGGCCAGCCCATGGTGTGCTGGACGAGGCCGGGCCTGTGCTTCTCGGCCGGCACCTCCCACAGCTCCTTCAGGCCGATGCCGAATTTCTGCGGGCCCGACTCGGCGTCGAGCCCGAGCTTCCCGATCAGCATCTTGGACAGCGAGCCGCGGGCGCCTTCGGCGAAGAACGTGTATTTGCCGAGAAGCGCGATGCCGGGCGTGTAGTTGTCCTTGTGGCTGCCGTCGCGGGCGACACCCATGTCGCCGGTGATCACGCCCTCGACCTCGCCGCCAGGGCCGAAGATCACATCGGTGACGGCGAAGCCCGGATAGATCTCGACCCCGAGCGCTTCCGCCTGCTCGGCGAGCCAGCGGGTGAGGCTGCCCAGGCTCCCGATATAGCAGCCATGATTGCTCATGAGCGGCGGCATGAAGATGTTCGGCACGCGCACGCCGCCCGTCTTCCATAGATAATAGAAGCGGTCCTCGGTGACCGGCGTGTTGAGCGGCGAGCCCATGTCGCGCCAGTCGGGCAGGAGGCGGTCGAGCGCGATCGGATCGATCACCGCGCCGGACAGGATATGGGCGCCGACCTCCGAGCCTTTCTCGAGCACCACCACGGAAACGTCGTTGCCCTTCTCGGCGGCAAGCTGCTTCAGCCTGATGGCGGCGGCGAGCCCGGCCGGCCCGGCGCCGACAATGACGACGTCGAACTCCATGGTCTCGCGTTCGGTGGTTTCGCTCAAACTTAGGCTCCGCGTTGTGAGGGTATTTCACCGCTCGGGACGCCCCGTCTTCGTCATTCCGGCGCAAGCTGGAATCCAGTGGAAAATTCAAAGGCGTATTCTGCTGGATACCGGCTTTCGCCGGCATGACGAGTTGGGGATACTGGATTGCCCGGTCAAGCCGAACAATGACAAATATGGGGTCCGGAGAGGCAAGGCAAATGGCCACATCGCGAGTTAACGAAGCTCAGGCGCTCCTTGCCTTGGTACGCGGCGATGGGCGTCGACGAGGCGATCGGCGAGGCGCCGGTCGACTGTTTTGCCGCGCTCGCGGCAGAGCCCTCCCCGCCTCGAACCCAGCCCCGGCCGCGCCCGGCGGCAGCGCGGCCTCCCGCCGCAGCAAGCGGCGAGGGCGTAATGAGCATCGGTCAGGCTGCCACTCTCGCCGAACTCGAGGCTCTGGTGGCAGGTTTCGAAGGCTGCGCGCTCAAGCGCACGGCGAAGAGCCTGTGCTTCGCGCGGGGACGCGAGGACGCCCGCATCATGCTGATCGGGGAAGCGCCAGGCCGCGACGAGGACCTGCAAGGCAAGCCCTTCGTCGGACGCGCCGGGCAGCTGCTCGACCGCATGCTCGCCGCGATCGGGCTTGCCGAGGAACACGTCTACATCACCAACACCGTCTATTGGCGGCCGCCCGGCAACCGCACGCCGACGCCCGAGGAGGTCGAGGCGTGCGCGCCCTTCCTCGCCCGGCAGATCGAGCTGCTCTCCCCGGATGTGCTGGTGCTGCTCGGCGGCGCCGCGGCCAAGAACATCCTCGGCGTGGCGGAAGGCATCATGCGGCTCAGGGGCAAGTGGCTCTCTTATGCGTGCGCCGGCCGCGACATCGCCACGCTTCCCACGCTTGCATCCGGCCTATCTCCTGCGCACGCCGGAGGACAAACGCCTGGCCTGGCGCGACCTGCTGATGGTGAAGGAGGCGCTTGAAGCCGAAATGAACCGCATCGACGAAACCCGGCCCTTCATCCCCGTGCGCATCGCCGTGCTCACGGTGTCGGACACGCGCACGCAAAAGACCGACAAATCCGGCCCCCTCCTTGTCAGCATGATCAAGGAGGCCGGCCATGAGTTGGCCGAGCACGCCATCGTCGAGGACGACCCGAAGGCGATCCGGAAACAGGTGAAGCGCTGGATCAAGGATCCCGAAGTGGACGTGGTGATCACCACGGGCGGCACGGGCTTCACCGGGCGCGACGTGACGCCGGAAGCGGTGAAGCCGCTATTCGAGAAGGAGATCGACGGCTTCTCGGCGCTGTTCCACATGCTGAGCTACCAGAACGGTCGGCACCTCGACGGTGCAGTCGCGCGCCTGCGGCGGCGTGGCGAACGGCACATATATTTTCTGCGTGCCGGGGTCGCCGGGGGCCTGCAGAGACGCCTGGGAAGGCATCCTCAAATCTCAGCTCGACAACCGCCACCGCCCCTGCTCGTTCGTCGAGATCATGCCGCGGCTCGAGGAGCACCGGAAGAAGAAGACGTAGGGTGGGCAAAGCGAAGCGTGCCCACCGCTCTTCATGGTGGGCACGGCGCCTGCGACGCCTTTGCCCACCCTACTGCTTAGAGCGAAGAGGCGCGGGCGAGGCCACTGGTGGCGATGGCCGGTCTCGCCAGGAGTCCGGCGTGGACGCCGACCACGCGGTTGCGCCCGCCGAGCTTGGCGTTGTAGAGCGCAGCATCGGCGCGCGCGAGAATCTGGTCGACCGTCTCGCCGGGCCTCCCTTCGCCAACCCCAACGCTCCAGGTGAGCGTGATCCGGTCTTTGCCGGTATCGAAGGGACGGCCGGCCAGGCGCAGCCTGAGATCCTCGGCAATCTCGATCGCTTGCGGAAGCGCTCTCTCCTCGAGGAGCAGGGCGAACTCGTCGCCGCCGAGACGGCCCGTCAGAGCCTCTTCCAGGCGTGCGGCGCCGGCGCAGATGCGCAGTGCCTCGTCGCCCGTCTCATGCCCATAAGAGTCGTTGATGTGCTTGAAATTGTCGACATCGAGGATGATGGCCGACAGGCTTCCGTCGGGGGGAACGACCCGCGCACAGGCTTCCGTCGCCTGTTCGAAGAAGCCGCGGCGATTGCACAGGCCGGTCAACGGATCGGTGGTGGCGAGCCGGAGCAACTCGCGCTGCATGGAGAGGATGCGCTCGGCGGCGCGGAGCCGCGCGTAAAGTTCCTCTGCCAGAGGCGGCTTGCCGATGAAATCGTCGGCGCCGGAGTTCAAGGCCTCGATCAGGCTCCTCTGATCGTATTGGGTGGACATCATCAGCACGTAGATCGGGCGCCGGCAGGTCGCGACGAGGCGCGTCTCCCAGCAAAGCTCGAGACCCGATATATGCTTCAGCTCGGCGCTGGTGATCAGCGCCTCGATGCAAGGGTCGGCCTTGATTTGAGCAAGCGCCTCAAGTTCATCGGAGAAAGGAAGGACCTCGTGACCGCGCGCTTCAAGCATGCGGCCGACGATCAACCGCGTCGTACGGCTCGGTTCGACTAATGCGATATGCATGAACTTGCCCTTTTCTCAATACTTCAAGCAACTAGCCGAAGCTCCTTAAGTTTAGATTAAACGCGTTATTGACGCGGCAGGTTGCCGCTGGAGATGAGCCGCTCCGCGCTGGCGCGCTCTAGCCGTAAGGCCTTCTCCGTATCGACATCGCCCAACATCGCTGCCACGGCGACGCGTTTCCCCTTGAGATTGGCGAGCGTATCGGCAAAGGCATGCGGGCCCGACCAGCGGACGCCGGCAAAAGGCGTCAGCACTTTTGGCGTCCGTTTCAGCCCGATGAGCCAATAGCCGCCGTCCGGCGCCGGTCCAAGCACGGCATCGGCGCGGCCGAGACGCCTGAAGGCCTCCGCCACATGGACGGGACGAATCGCGGGGATGTCGCTGCCGACGATGATCGTCGGGCCCGGCGGCAGAAGCGCGAAGAGACGCTGCATGCGCCGGCCAAGATCGCCCTCGCCTTGCGGCAGCCGACCGACCCATCGCCGCGAAGGCCAAAAGCGCTCTGCGACATCCTTGTCCGGAGCAACGGCGAGTACCGTGCGCCAGCGCGGGTCGCGCGCCAGTCGCAATGCCGCATGGGAGAGGCAGCTGCGATAGAAGCGCAGCGCGGCGACGTCGCCGATCTCGCGCCCCAGCCGCCGCTTGACGCGGCCTAAGACCGGGCTCTTGGCCATGATGACGAGATGCTTGGCAAAGCTCGCGCGGCGCTTCAGCCCCGCGTCCCGCCTAGCCATAAAGGCGCGCAAGCACGCGCGGCGGCACGCGAAGGTAATAAAGCAGGATGCAGCCGAGATTGCGCAAGCTCCGCGCCAGATAACCTTCACGCCGGTAACGCTCTTCGCTCGTCACCGCGCGCGATTTCAGCATCACCAGCTCGCGCCGCTTCAGCCGCCGCACGAGATCGACGTCCTCCATGAGGGGCAGCGGACGGAAACCGCCGAGCCGGTTGTAAAGGTTGCGCGAGATGAGGAGTCCCTGATCGCCGTAAGGCAGCGCGAGCAGATGGCAGCGCAAGCCCACCAGCCATTCGACCAAGCGCGGCATGAGACCGTCGTCGTCAAGCGCGAAGCGGAAGGACGCCGCGGCCTGGTCGCGCCTTCCGCTCTCAACCCGCTCCATGAAGCTTTGCGCCTCTTCGGCCCAGCCAGGCTCGAGCACCGTGTCGGCATGAAGGAAGAGCAGCCAATCTCCCCGCGCTTGGCTTGCGCCTGCTTCGAGCTGAGACCCCCGCCCGCGCGGGGCTTCGATCAGCAGCGTGCCGGCGGCCTCGGCGATGGCGCGGGTCTCGTCGGTCGATCCGCCGTCGACGACGATCGCTTCCTGCACGATGCCCTCAACCACGGCCGGCACGAGGGCAGCGAGAGTGGGTGCCAACGTGCGCTCGGCATTGAGCGTCGGGATGATCACCGAAATCATGGCGCGGACCCTATAGCCTCTGCCCTTTGCCCGGCAATCGTCACATGGCGGTAACACTACATTTGTTCTTGCTTTGTTCTAGCCCGACCCCTAATATAGACAGCATGTCCGTTGCCTTAAGGAAACCGGGCCCTTCCGACAGCTTTCCGCTCGATGCGGGGGGCGTCGCCGCAGGGCGCCGGCATGGCAGAGGCGCCCAGACCAACCGCTCTGGCCGCTACGAACCGGTCGGCTATGAGCCCGCCGACGACGGCTGGGAATTGCTCGCCGAGCTCGATGCGCTGGCCACCGAAGTGCAAGAGGTGCCGGCGCGGCGCATCATCACCCGCAATGAATCCCCCGACATCGGCTTCGACCGCTCGATCAACCCCTATCGGGGGTGCGAGCATGGCTGCATCTATTGCTTCGCGCGGCCGACCCACGCCTTTCTCGGGCTGTCGCCGGGGCTCGATTTCGAGACCAAGCTGTTCGCTAAGACCAATGCCGCCCAAGCGCTCGAGCGCGAGCTGGCCGAGCCGGGCTACCAGGTCCGCACCATCGCCATCGGCACCAATACCGATCCCTATCAGCCGATCGAGCGACGCTACCGCATCATGCGCCGCATCCTCGAAGTGTTGAGCGCGACGAACCATCCCGTGGGCATCGTCACCAAATCGGCGCTGGTGTTGCGCGATCTCGACCTTCTCACCTCGATGGCGGAGCGCGGCCTCGTCAAAGTGGCGCTCTCGGTCACCACGCTCGACCGCAAGCTCGCCCGCGCCATGGAGCCCAGGGCGAGCACGCCCGACAAGCGGCTCGAGACGCTGAAGAGACTTGTCGATGCCGGCGTGCCGGCCTCCGTCATGGTGGCACCCGTCATTCCCGGCCTCACCGATATGGAGTTGGAGCGCATTCTCGAGCGCGCGGCGGCGGCCGGCGTCCGCCAGGCAGGCTATGTGCTGCTCAGGCTTCCGCTCGAGATCGGCGATCTCTTCACCGAATGGCTTCAAGCCAACTGCCCGGACCGCGCCAGCCGCGTCTTGTCGCTGATGCGCTCGACCCGCGGCGGCAAGCTTTACGAGGCGAAATGGGGCGAGCGCATGACGGGCGAAGGCCCTTATGCCTGGATGATCGGACGCAGGTTCGAGCTCGCCGCCGAGCGGCTTCAGCTCAATAAGCGCTCGGCCGAACTCCGCACCGACCTGTTCACGCCCCCTGCCCTTCCCGGCCAGCAGCTCGCGCTTTTCTAGCCTCTTTTCCACAGCAAGGCGCGGCGCTGCCGCCGAACGAGTTGCAAAACCTGCGCAGTTTGCGCGAAAGTCCCCTCCCATGGGACTTCCCGCGCAATCCTTGCCGCCCGCGCCTCAGCCCTGCTTCGACCTCGAAGCGGCGTTGATGGAGCAGTATGAGGGACCGGTGGCCGGCATCGACGAGGCCGGCCGCGGGCCTTGGGCCGGGCCGGTCGTGGTCGCGGCGGTGATTCTCGATCCCGACCGCATCCCCGAGGGTCTCAACGATTCGAAGCTCATGACGCCTGACGCGCGGGAGGACCGCTATCAAGCGATCATGGCAACCTCGATCGTGTCGGTGGTCATCGGCCCGGTGCGGCGGATCGACCGCGACAACATCTTGCAGGCGAGCCTGTGGGGCATGCGGGCGGCCTATCGCGGGCTTGGCGTGCCGATTGGCGCCGCTCTGATCGACGGCAACATCATTCCCCGCCGTTTCCCCTGCCAGGCACGCGCCATTGTCGGCGGCGACGGGTTGTCGCTCTCGGTGGCGGCGGCGTCCATCGTCGCCAAGGTCACGCGCGACCGGCTGATGGTGAAGCTATCGCGCCGCTATCGGCGCTATGCCTGGGACAGCAACAAGGGCTACGGCACGCAGGAGCACGCGGCGGCCATCAAGAAGCACGGCGTGTGCACCCATCACCGCCGCTCCTTCAGCCCGATAGAGAGGGCGCTCCGGCTGCTTGAGAGCGGGGCCGAGCTACCCGTTCCCGACGAGGACTGCATGCTAAGAGGCGGCGTGCCATGACAAAAATTCTGGAATTGGCCATGACAAAAGCCTCAAGGCTCTCACCCGCTGCTCAGGAGCAGCTCGGCCGGGAGCTTTTGGAGCGTATCGACACGCTCGAGGCTCTGCGCAGCGAGATCGAGGTTGGAGTGAAAGAGCTCGACGCCGGTCTTGGGCAGCCACTCGATGTCGAAGACCTGATCAGGCAAGCCCGCGCTGAATATGGCCGGAGCGAGTAAACCGCTCGTTTGGGCACCTCGGGCAACCAAGGATCTACGCGACATTTGGACCTACTTTGCGCGCGTCGCCTCTATCGAGGTTGCCGACAAGATACTCCATGAAATCGATCAGGTTACCGCACGCCTTAGTGACCGATCGCATCTCGGAAGGCCGCGAGACGAGGTCAAGGCAGGGCTGCGTGGCGTGCTGGCACAGCCTTACACCGTCTTCTATCGAGTCACGGACACAACCGTCGAGATCGTACGCGTTCTACATGAGCGTCGTGACTTTCCTGCCGTATTGAAAAGGGACGGAGATTGATCTAGCCCGGGATCCAGTCGGCGATACGGCGGGCGATGGTATCGGCGCCGGGCTCGAGCACGAGCATGTGGCCGTGGCCTTGAAGCTCCCAGAATGTCGCGTTGCGGTAGGGCTCGGCTGTCGCCCGCGCCGTTTGCGGCGACACGATTCTATCGTCAGCGCCAACGAGGCATAGCACCGGGCAACTGACGGCGTTGGTGTCGACCACCGTCGCTCCGGACCGATCGAACATCCAGAAGAACAGCTCGAAAAAGGCGCGGCCCGACTCAGGCCCGAATCTGTCGAACACGGCGCGCTGCTCGGCCTCGGGCACCCGGTTCAACGTGTAGACGCGGGCGAGATCGAAATCGGGATTGATGACGGTCTTCCAGAACGGCCCCAGCCCCATCAGGTCCTGGCCGAGCTTTTTCTCGGCGTCGGTCGGCGGCAGGATGCCTGAGCGCGGCGCAGGCGCTACCAAGATCAGCGCACGGGCGAGACCTCGCTGCCGCAAGCTGCTGGGCGAGCACCGCCCCCATGGAATGACCGAGAAGCACCGGCTGAGGGGGAACGGTCTTGAGGAAGGCTTCCAGCTCGGCGCGGTAGTCGGCCATGCCGACCCCGACCAAGGTCTTGGCGGCGTCAGCGGCTTTGGTTCCATGACCGATCAGGTCGGGGGTGTGACAGCTCCAGCCAAGGCCCTCGAACACCGCTTTGAACCGATCGAAGCACCAGCCGCCTTCGTTGGCGCCGTGCAGCATCACGATGTCCTTGGTCATGGCTTGATCGCCCCGTCCCTCGCACCCGCCGATGCCCGGTCCCTAAGCATCGGTAGCATGGCCAGTCCAAGGGCAGCCTCAAGGAATTCGCGGCGAAGCAGCGGCGCCATCGGTAGTCCCTCGGGCCCAAGGTCAAGCCGGAAAGGCGTTGTGCCACGGCGCGCCGAGCAAGCCAATTCTCCGGGGTTAAGGCCGCCTTTACCGTAGTCCGCCAGCATGGGCCGGTCTCGCCTTAGAGCGAGCGCGTGCAGTACTGCGTAACCCGAGTGGTGTCATGGGCGTGGGGGACAAGAGGGGAGCCAAGCTCCCGCTCGACAGGATCATCGTCGGCGACTGCATCGAGGAGCTCAAGCTCCTCCCCGAGGGGTGCGTCGATCTCGTCTTCGCCGATCCGCCGTACAATCTCCAGCTCAACAACGAGCTTTACCGGCCCGACAACAGCCGCGTCGACGCCGTCGACGACGATTGGGACAAGTTCGGCAGCTTCGCCGCCTATGACGCCTTCACCCGCGAATGGCTCTCGGCCTGCCGCCGCGTGCTCAAGCCGTCGGGCAGCCTGTGGGTGATCGGCAGCTATCACAATATTTTCCGCGTCGGCGCCATCCTCCAGGATCTCGGCTTCTGGGTGCTCAACGACGTGGTGTGGCGCAAGACGAACCCCATGCCGAATTTCCGCGGGCGCCGTTTCACCAATGCGCATGAGACCTTGATCTGGGCGTCGACAGGGCCAAAGGCGCGCTACACCTTCAATTACGAAGCGATGAAGGCGCTGAACGAGGATTTGCAGATGCGCTCGGACTGGCTGTTCCCGATCTGCTCCGGCGCCGAGCGGCTTCGCGAGGAGTGCGGGCGCAAGACCCATCCGACGCAAAAGCCGGAGGCGCTGCTCCATCGCATCATCCTCGCTTCCAGCCATGAAGGCGATCTGGTGCTCGACCCCTTTCTCGGCTCGGGCACGACGGCGGTCGCGGCCAAGCGGCTCGGGCGGAACTTCATCGGCATCGAGCGCGACACAGCTTACGCCGACGCGGCTGAAGCGCGGCTCGCATCGCTCGCCACTCTCGACAAGGATTCGCTTCAGGTCGCCAAAGGCAAGCGGGGAGAGCCCCGCATCCCGTTCGGCGCGCTGGTCGAGCTCGGGCTCATCTCGCCGGGCACGGTGCTTTACGACCCGGCAGCGCGGCATGAGGCGAAGGTGCGCGCCGACGGCTCGATCGCCTGCGGCAGCGCCCAAGGCTCGATCCACAAGATCGGCGCCCATGTGCAAGGGGCGCCCGCCTGCAATGGCTGGACCTTCTGGCACTACGAGGCCGAGGGCACCCTCAAGCCGATCGACGCCTTGCGCGAGGCGGCGCGGCTGAAGCTTGCACCGCAGGGCTGAACTTCTCGCTTCAGCGCGTGGCCGATCACTTTGCGCATGAGAGAAGGTAGCGCGGCGCCTGGAAGCTCGCGCAGCTTCAGCCAACGGCAGCGCTCAGGTTGGGCGGCGCGCTTGACTTGCGCCTCGAGCCCGACACGCGCGCAGTAGACCGAAAGCTCCAGATGAAAATGCGTGAAAATATGCGCGACCAAGCCCGGCAGTCTTTGCCAGTCGGCCTTGAGCGGCGCATGATCGCGCACCGCCTTCCCGTTCGGCTCCTTGTCCTCCCAGGGCGATGAGGGCGTTTCCAGCATGCCCCCCAACAACCCGCGCAGGGGCCGCTCGCGCAAGAGCACGGCGCCGTCCGACCTAAACGCGACGAAGGCGACGCCGCGGCGAACCGGTCGCTCCCCCTTCTCCTCGCGATAGGGCAGCGCCTCGGCGAGACCCGCCGCATAGCCGCGACAATCGGGCCGCAGCGGACAGAGTCCGCAAGCCGGACGGCGCGGCGTGCAGATCGTGGCGCCAAGATCCATCATGCTTTGCGCAAAATCGCCGGATCGTTTCGCCGGAGTAAGGCTTTCGGCAAGCGCCCTGATCTCCGGCTTGGCTTCAGGCAGAGGCGTCGTGACGGCGAATAGGCGCGCCACCACGCGCTCGATATTGCCGTCGACCGGCGTCGCCCGCTTGCCGAAGGCGATTGCCGAGATGGCCGCCGCGGTATAGTCGCCGATCCCAGGGCAGCTTGCGCAGCGCGGCCTCGTCGGCGGGGAACCTGCCGCCGTGATGCTCCACCACGGCGCGGGCGCAGGCATGGAGGTTCCGCGCGCGGGCGTAATAGCCGAGCCCCGCCCAGGCGGCGAGCACGTCGCCGAGCTCGGCTTTTGCCAACGCCTTCACATCAGGCCAGCGGCGAAGAAAGCCGGCGTAACGGGGCATGCACCGCCTTGACGGTGGTCTGCTGGAGCATGATCTCGCTGAGCCACACCCTGTAAGGGTCGGGCTGCTCGTGCGGCGCGGCGCGCCAGGGCAGATGGCGGCGTTCGCGGTCGTACCAGGCAAGCAGAGCATCCGCGAATGCGACTCTCCTTGAGCGGCTCGCATGTGACGCCGCGCGCCTCTGCATAAAGCCAACTCCGCCCGCGCTTCCCTTCGCGCCATGGTGTAAGCTTGCGTCGAGGCGAAGCAAGCGGAGGGCGCGGTCCCTCCACCGTTAGCTGACACCATGGACGACACCGAGCGGAGAGCTTTGGCACGAGCGGCAAGCGGGGCGCGGCCCATCGGCGCCTATGCCGCCCGCGCGCTCGATCCCGCGGCCCGCGCCCGCGGCTTTGCCACGACGGCGCTGTTAAGCGAATGGCCGGCCATCGTCGGGGCCGAGCTTGCCCAATTCACCATGCCCGACAGGGTGGTCTGGCCGAGGCGCCGGGAGGACGGCGAGGAGGCAAGCCCGCAAAGGGGGCACCGCGGCGAAGGCGCCGTTTCTGGTGCTCAGGGTCGAAGGCCCGCGCGCCATCGAGGTGCAGCACCGCTCGGGCCAGATCCTGGAGCGGGTCAACTCCTATTTCGGCTATCGGGCCATTGCCGAGATGCGCATCTTGCAGGCGCCGGTGACGCGCAAGGCCGTGCGCCCGCCCCCTCCCCGGCCCCGCCGCTCGACCCCGACGCGCTTCCCCCGTCCGCGGATATCGAGGATCGGGGCTTGCGGGCGGCGTTGCTGCGCCTCGGGTCAGCCGCCCGCGCCAAGGCTCACAAGAGGTTGACGGCTTCGCGTCTTTCTCGCTCTTGCCAGGAAGCGGTTCTTTCAACGAAGGTAGGCGCGGGCCCGAGCCTAGGGGGCCGGGCAAGGCATCAGGTGGAGTGGAAAGAGTGGCGAAAAGCGAAAAACAAGCGGCTGCCAAGACGGGTTCCGCCAAGTCAGGCGCCAAAGCGTCGGCCGGCCCAAGACGCGGCCTGCGACGAGCAATGATCAGGCTATTCATCGTCGGCGCGGTGGCGGTGGCCGCGCTCGTCGGCGGCATCGTCTATTGGCGCGGCCAGTTCCGACGGGAGCACGAGCAGCGGGGGCGAGAAAAAGGACCCCGACCTCGCCGAGCTCATGGCGCCCGGCCCGCTTGGAAGATATTTCCTTGGGCAAGGCCGATGCGCCGAACACCATCGTCGAATATGCCTCGATGACCTGCCCGCCATTGCGCCCAGTTCCACAAGACGGTGCTGCCGCGAGCTGCAAAAGAAATATTTCGATACCGGCCAAGCGCGGCTGATCTTGCGCGAATTCCCCTTGGATGGGCTCGCCGTCGCCGCCTTCATGCTGGCGCGCTGCGCCGGACCGGACCGCTACTACCCGATGGTCGGCGCCCTGTTCGAGACGCAACAGACCTGGGCGGTGCCCGGCGCCGACGGCAAGGAGAAGCTGCTCCTCATCGCCAAGCAGGCCGGATTCTCCAAGGAGAAGTTCGATCAGTGCCTCGCCGACAAGGAGCTGTTCAACAAGATCGTCGAGACCCGCACGCGCGGCAATGAGAAGTTCGGCGTCGATTCCACGCCCAGCTTCTTCGTCAACGGCAAGCGGCTGACCGGCGAGCACACGCTCCAGGATTTCGAGACCGCGCTCGGCGGAGGGGCAAGCCCCTGCCGAAGGCGCGGCAAGCCCGGCCGGGGAAACGCCCAGCCAGCCTGAAGGGACGGCGGGCCAATAGGTGCCAAGGTGATGCTGCTCCGCGCGGCCAGAGCGTCGATCCCGATTGCCGTCGCCATCGCCCTGTCAGGATGCGGCGGCGGCGCGGGCGGCCCTGCTCCTCCGATCGACAAGGCGACCTACGTCCCGCCGCAACAGGAGCTGATGGCCGCCGGGCCCGCTCGGCGATCGCGTGCTCGGCAAGGCGACCGCGCCGGTCACCGTCATCGAATATGTCTCGCTCACCTGTCCGCATTGCGCGAATTTCCAGAAGACACCTCTTCCCGCGGGTGAAGAAGGAGTTCATCGACACCGGCAAAGTGCGCTATCATCGTCCGGGAGTTCCCCATCGGGCATACTGTCGGGGGCGGCGGCCATCGTCAATCGCTGCGCGCCGGAAGACAAATATTTCTTTCTGCTGAACCAGTTCCTCACCCGGCAGCCGGAATGGGTGAGCCAGGAGGTCCGCCCCGACGCCATTTATTCGGTCGCCAAATCGAGCGGCATGACGCGCGAGACGTTTGACAAATGCCTATCGAATCAAACCATTATCGACGGCTTGACGGAGGTGAAGCAGCGGGGGCGGCAATTTGGCGTGATCGGCACGCCGACCTTCTTCATCAATGGCCGCAAGGCGCAAGGAGAGGTCACCTTCGACGAGATCAAGGCCATGATCGAGCAGGCGCCGCCGCAATCGTCATGACCTGTGGCGGGACTTTATGCGACGCGTTCGGTCCCGCGCGTAGAGGCTTCCACTAACGAGGCAAATCCAGCGTGAAGATCACTCGTCTTCGCCTTCTCGGCTTCAAGTCCTTCGTCGAACCCACCGAGCTTCTGGTCGAGCCGGGCTTGACCGGCGTCGTCGGCCCCAATGGCTGCGGCAAGTCGAACCTGCTCGAGGCGCTGCGCTGGGCCATGGGCGAGACCTCGTATAAGAGCATGCGGGGCACGGCCATGGAGGACGTGATCTTCGCCGGCTCGGAGGACCGCCCGGCGCGCAACAGCGCCGAGGTCACGCTCTTCATCGACAACAGCACGCGGACCGCGCCTGCCGAGTTCAACGACAGCGACGCGCTCGAGGTGACGCGGCGGATCGAGCGCGAGGCGGGCTCGGCCTACAAGGTCAACGGCAAGGATGCGCGCGCGCGCGACGTGCGGCTTCTGTTCGAGGATGCGGCCACCGGAGCGCGGTCGCCCGCGCTCGTGCGCCAGGGGCGGATCGGCGAGATCGTCAACGCCGCGCCCCAGGAGCGCCGCCGCGTGCTCGAAGATGCCGCCGGCATTGCCGGACTGCACAGCCGCAGGCACGAGGCCGAGCTTCGACTCAACGCGACGGAAGCCAATCTTGCGCGCCTTTCCGACCTGATCGGCCAGCTCTCATCGCAATTGCAGGCGCTGAGGCGCCAGGCCCGCCAGGCGCAGCGCTACCGCGAGATCTCCGGCAAGATCCGCGAGAGCGAGGCGCTCCAGCATCATCTTCATTGGGTGGGCGCTTGCGCCCATGTCGAGCAGGAGGAGGCTTCCTTCCAGGAGGCCCTCTCCGCGGTAGCGCAGGAGACCAAGGCCGAGGGCGAGGCGCTTCGCCAGCAGGCGCGAAGCCGCCGAGAAGCTCCAGCCCTTGCGCGACGAGGAGGCGGCGCGCGCGGCGGTGCTGCACCGTTTGAGCGTCGAGCGCGATGCGCTCGAGCGCGAGGAGGCGCGCGCCAAGGCGCGCCAGGCCGAGCTCGAGACGCGGCTGGCGCAAGCCTCGCGCGACCTTGCCCGCGAGGAGGAGCATATCGCCGAGGCCGAGGGCATGTTGCGCGGGCTTGGCGAGGAGGGGCGGCGCCTCCAGGCGGCAAGCTCCGGCGACCATCAGCAGCCGCAACTGCGCGACGCCGCGGCAAAGGCGAAAGAGACGCTCGAAGCGGCCGAGCAGGCCTTGCGCGAGGCGACCACCGTGCTTGCCGAGGCGCGCGCCGAGCGTGGCCGGCTCGAGGGCGAAAAGACCGAGATCGAAGGCCGCATCGCCAAGCTCGACGCTCAAGCGGACGAGCTTGAGGCGGAGCTGGCCAAGCGCGAGGCTGAGAGCGGGACCGAAAAGAAGCTCGCCGGCCTCAATGCCGGTCTCGCCGAGCTTTCCGCCGCGGTCGAAGCGATGGAGGCCGAGCTTCACGCCGCCGAGGCCGACGAGGAGAAGGCGCGGTTCGATGAAGCAAAGACCCGGGCGCTCGCCGCTTCTGCCAAGCTCGTAAACCAGGAAGTCGAGACCGAGCTCGCCACGCTGATCAAGCTGCTTGGCAGCCCGCCCATGACTGGTCTCCGATCGTCGAGGAGATCAAGGTCACGTCCGGCTACGAGCAGGCGCTCGGCGCGGCGCTGGGCGACGATCTCGATGCCGCAAGCGACGAGACGGCGCCCTCCCATTGGCGGCTGACGGCTGCTTCAGGCGAGGATCCCAAGCTACCGGAAGGCGCCGTCCCGCTCAGCAAATTCGTCAAAGGGCCCGGCCGTTCTCGCCCGGCGGCTCGAGCAGATCGGCGTGGTCGACGCCGGCGAGGGCCGGGACTTGCAGGCGAGCCTGAAGCCGGGGCAGAGGCTCGTGTCGAAGGACGGCGATCTCTGGCGCTGGGACGGCTACAGCATCCAAGCCGGCACGGCGAGCGCCGCCGGAGCGCGCCTCTTGGAGCGAAGCCGCTTGGCGGCCCTCAAGGCGGAAGTCGGCAAGGCCCAAGCGCACGCGGCGCGAAGCCGAGGCTGAGCTCGCAGCTGTCAGCCGGCAAAGCCGAGGCTTCTCAGCTCAAGACCAAGGCTCTGCGCCAGGAGGCCAAGGCGGCGCATGCCGAGCTCGACCGGACGCGCGACGCCATCGCCGCCGCCGAGCACGAGGCGCAAGCGAGCAGCAAAGAGCTCGGCGCGCTTGCCGAAGCGTTAGCCCGCACGCGGTGCAGCCTTCGATGAGGCCACGGGGCACGGGACGCGGGTCGCGACGGCCTTGCTTGGGCTCGCCTCTCTTTCGGCCCTCGAAGCGGCGCTCGAAGCGGCGCAAGCCAAGGCTGCTTCGAGCCGCCAGACTGCGGCGCGCGCCGAGGCGACGCTTGAAGGCTTCGAGCGCGAAGTGCGCTCGCGGCAGGAGCGGATGGAGGCGATCGGCGCGGAAGAGGAGCTGTGGCAGAAGCGCATCGCCAATGCCCGCGAGCAGATCTCAAACCTTGCGCGCGCGCGAGGAAGAGACCAGCGCCGATCTTGCCGCGCTCGCCAATCTCCCCGCCGAGATCGAGCAGCGCCGGACCAAGCTGTTCGACGCCATCGCCGCCGCCGAGCGCGAGAGAGCCAAGGCCGCCGACGATCTGGCGCTGGCCGAGACGGCGCTCAAGGGACGCGAGAAGGCCTTGCGCGAGGTGCAGGAGCGGCTTGGCTGAAGCGCGCGAGGCGCGCGCCCGGAACGAAGCGCGGCTCGAATCGGCGCGTGAGCGGCGGGGCGAAGCGGCGCGCGCCATTCGCGATCAGCTCGACTGCGCGCCGGAGGCTTGTCTCGAGCTTGCAGGCTTGAAACAAGGCGCCGCCATTCCGCCCTTGGCGGAGGTCGAGGCGCGGCTGCTCAAGCTCAAGGGCGATCGCGAGCGGCTCGGCGGCGTCAATCTCAGGGCCGAGGAGGAAGAGGCCGAGCTTGCGGCGCAGCTCGAAGAGATGGAGCGCGAGAAGGCCGATGTCGAAGAGGCGATCCTGCGGCTCCGGCAAGGGCATCGCCAATCTGAACCGGGAGGGGCGCAAGCGCCTGCTTGAAGCCTTCGATGCGGTCAACGGGCATTTCGGCCGGCTGTTCAAGACGCTGTTCGGCGGCGGCTCGGCCGAGCTCAGGCTGGTCGACTCGGACGATCCGCTCGAATCGGGGCTCGAGATCTTCGCCTGCCCGCCGGGAAAAAGGCCGCAGCCGCTCACGCTGCTGTCGGGCGGCGAGAAGGCCTTGACCGCGCTGGCGCTGATCTTCGCCGTGTTCCTCACCAACCCCTCGCCCATCTGCGTGCTCGACGAGGTCGACGCGCCGCTCGACGACGCCAATGTGGAGCGCTTCTGCCTGCTGATGGAGGAGATGGCGAACGAGACCGACACCCGCTTCCTCATCATCACCCACCACCCGCTCACCATGTCGCGCATGAGCCGGCTGTTCGGCGTCACCATGGCCGAGCGCGGGGTGAGCCAGCTCGTCTCGGTCGATCTCGAAGCGGCCGAGCGCCTGCGCGACGCGAGCTAAATTGTCTTTGGGAACCTCACCCTTCGAGACGGGCCTTCGGCCCTCCTCAGGGTGAGGATTGAGGCCTCATGCTGAGGAGCCGCCGAAGGCGGCGTCTCGAAGCACTGAGCCCCAATTCCTGCCCCCCTGGACTTCCTTGACAGGCCAAAATCCCAAACTAAAGTGCCGGCCAAGCTTAAGGACCAGCCGGTCCTAAGGGCTCTCCCGGAAATTGAGCAGTGCCAATGGCCGGAGCCGAAAACAAGTCCGGCCGCAAGACGAAGCGGCCGTGACGCCGGAAGTATTCGGCAGCGGCTCGACGCTCTTGGCGAAGCAGCTCGCGGAGGCCAAGGCCCGGCATGCACCTGCCCCAGGGCCTGAGCCGCAGAGCCAGGGGGCTGCGCTCGGCCAGGCGCTCAGGCTTGGCGTCGAGCTGGTGGCAGGCGTGGCGGTAGGGGGCTTCATCGGCTGGGCGCTCGACCGCTTTCTCGGCACCGCGCCGTTCCTGATGGTGGTGTTCCTCGGGCTGGGCGCCGCCGCCGGGATCCTGAATGTGGTGCGGACCGCCAAGCGCATGCAGGCGGCGGCGCCATCGGGCAAGGACCTGCCGCGGGTCTTGGACGACGACGACGACGATTAGGGGCGTTTGACGGTGATCGAGGCAGCATACGCCGCTGAAGAGGCAGGACATGGGGGCGGGCACGCAGGCGGCCTGCCAAATCCCATGCATCAATTCGAGATCAAGCGGCTCATCCCCCTCGAGCTGTTCGGCTTCGACGCTTCCTTCACCAACTCGGCGCTGTTCATGGTGATCGCGGCCTCCGTCATCACCCTCTTCACCGTATACGCCATGCGCGGCCGCGCGCTGGTGCCGTCGCGGCTCCAGTCGGTCGCCGAGATCTCCTACGAGTTCATCGCCAATATGGTGCGCGACAATGTCGGCACCGCGGGGATGAAATATTTCCCGTTCGTCTTCACGCTGTTCATGTTCGTGCTCGCGCTGAACATGCTCGGCATGGTGCCCTACTCCTTCACCGTGACGAGCCACATCATCGTCACCTTCGCGCTCGCCGCCTTCATCTTTCTCGGCGTGACGCTGCTCGGCTTCATCAAGCACGGGGCGAAGTTCCTGAAATTCTTCGTGCCCGAGGGCGTGCCGATCGTCATGCTGCCGCTGCTCGTGGTCATCGAGGTGATCTCCTATCTGACGCGGCCGCTTTCACTCTCGGTGCGGCTGTTCGCCAATATGATGGCCGGCCACACCATGCTGAAAGTGTTCGGCGCCTTCGTCGTGGCGCTGGGGCTGCTCGGCGGCTGGGCGCCGCTCGCCTTCATGGTGGCGTTCACCGGGCTTGAGATTCTGGTGGCGTTCCTCCAGGCCTATGTGTTCGCCATCCTGACCTGCATCTATCTCAACGACGCGCTGCACATGCATCAACACTAGCTGTCACATCAATCGCCCATATCGTTGCAAAGGAGAGAGAGACATGGATCCATCAGCAGCAAAATTGATCGGCGCGGGTCTCGCCTCGATCGCGCTCGTCGGCGCCGGCGTCGGCATCGGCACGATCTTCGGCAATTATCTGCAAGGGGCTTTGCGCAACCCGTCGGCCGCGCCCTCGCAGTTCGCCAATCTTCTGCTCGGCTTTGCTCTCGCCGAAGCCACCGGCCTGTTCGGCCTCGTGGTGGCGCTGATCATCCTGTTCGTGTTCTAAGGTCTGCCGGAACGCGATCTTCGGCAAGCGTAACCCGACCATGCCGCAACTCAACCCGCTCGACTGGGGCCCGCAGCTCATCTGGCTCCTCATCACCTTCGGCATTCTCTATCTGCTGATGGTGTATGTGGCGCTGCCGCGCATCGGCGGCGTGATCGAGGCGCGCGCCGCCCATATCGCCAAGGACCTCGCCCAACGCCGACAAGCTCAGGCGGGAGACCGAGGAAGCGATCGCCGCCTACGAGCAGGCTCTCGCCGAGGCGAAGCAGAAGGCGCATGCCATCGTCGACGAAGGCCGCGCCAAGCTGAAGGAGGAGACCGCGGCCGAGCGCGCCAAGCTCGAGAGCGAGCTTGGCAAGAAAAGCGCGGAAGCGGAGGCCCGCATCAACGAGGCCAAGACTTCCGCCATGCGCGAGGTGAATAATGTCGCGGCGGATGTCGCGGCGGACATCGTGCGCCAGCTGATCGGGGTCGCTCCGGCCAAGGCCGAGATCGAGAAAGCGGTTCAAGCCGCGCGGAAAGACTGACCATGGAATTCATCTACGAGCCGGAATTCTGGGTCGCGGTATCGTTCTTCATTTTTGTCGCCGGGCTGCTCTATCTCGGAGTGCACAAGAAGCTCGCCGCGGCGCTTGACGCCAGAGCCGCGACGATCGCCAAGGAGCTCGAAGAGGCGAAGCGCCTGCGCGAAGAGGCTGCGAAGGTTCTCGCCGACTATCGCCGCAAGCAGGGCGAGGCGGTCGAGGAGACGCAAGGGATCATCGACCTTGCCGCCAAGGAGGCGGAGCTCCTCGCCGCCGAGACGCGCCGCTCCATCAAGGAGTATTTCGAGCGCCGCATGAAGCTTGCCGAGGACAAGATCGCCCGCGCCGAGGCAGAAGCCTTGCGCGAGGTGCGCTCCGCCGCCGCCGATGCGGCGGTCGCGGCGGCGCAGATCGTGATCGCGCAGAAGCTCACGCCGGAGGCCGCCGACAAGCTCGTCAAGCAGGGCATCGACGCGCTGAAGGGCAAGCTGAATTAATCGCGCGCGGAGCAGTTCTAGCCGAACGCACTCGGAGAAGATTCCCCCGGGATAACCTCAGGACCCGCCTGGCCCGAATTGAGCATCACGGCCAATTGGTCCAGGGCTTGAAGAGCGTCGTGCAAGGCCACGGACACTTCATCCGCCGTGGCCAGCGAGAAATCGTCGGCGAAGGAATAGTCCTTTAGAATATCGAGCGCGCGCTCCATGGAGCTGACCGCTTCTTCGTTCTTCTTGATGTGGCTCCTGGTGGTCGTCTCGTGCCAGTCAAGCACCCTGGCGAGCATGTTGTCCTCGCCATTGGCTTTGCGCTTGACCCGGTCGCGTATCCTCCTCGCCCGCTCAATGGCACGCCGTAAGCTCGATATGCCCGCATTGCGCTCGGCGATATCCTCGCGGATCGCCTGCTCGATCAAGGCGGCTAGGTCCACGGATGTCACGTCGTGCTCGGCGTGGATGATCAGGCCCAGCTTCTGGGCGATAACCTCAATAGCGCTGACGTCGAGATTATTGGGTCGAGCAGGTTCGATCTCGCCGGTCCTGTCGTACCGCTTGCGACGGGTCGGGTCGGTAAGGACGGTGTAGGCGGTGGAGATCTCGCTGAAGGCTTCGACCGACCCTCCGCCGTCGGGGTGCGAGGTCTTGGCCTTGCGCCTGTACGCTCTCTGAATCTCTCCCTGAGACGCGGCGCGCCTGACCCCCAGGATTTGATACAGGTCCCTCACTGACGCCCACCGCTACTCACGTGCCGGCCACTGGTCCCTATTGGCCGGCTACTCCACTAGAATCCGAAAAGCGTTCTTGTGAAATCGTTGCTCAGATTGCTTCTCTGGCGGCGCTTACCGGGTGGCGGCGCCCAATTCTGGTTCTCGGCCATCACTTCGTCTTGCGCCCATGCATCGGGCACGTAACCCTTGCCGCTGAGCGCCGCATTCATCCTGGCGTCGTGGCCGTAGAGATCGTTGAACGTGGAGATCGAGCCGTCATCGTTCACCCGTAAGGTGAAATAGGTGATGTAGACCGGGATCTTCTGTTCGAGCACGACGTGGTTATCGCCGCCGGCATCGAAGGTCGAACTCGACGCGCGCCGGGCTCCAGTCCTTGTCATGCTTCAGTACGATTTCGGCAAGCTTCTCGGGATATTGCACGCGCATGCAGCCGTGGCTCTCGGCGCGCACGGCATTGTTGAACAAGAACTTCTGCGTCGTGTCGTGCATGTAGACGTCATGCGAGTTGGGGAACACGAATTTCACCTTGCCGAGCACGTTGGTCGGCCCGGGCGGTTGGACGAGATCGAAATTGCGGATGTCGTTGCGGCTCCAATCGATCGAATCGGGATCGATGTCGCGGTTGCCATATTTGATGCGAAGACCGTGACGCTGAAGGACGGAGGTATCCCAGCCGCCGCCGAAGAACCCGCCGCCTTGCGAGAAATAGGGCGCGATCTCCTCGTTCTTGATGGAGTTGGGGACGTTCCAATAGGGATTGAAGACGACCTCCTCCATCTCGTCGGAGAAGACCGGTGTCTGCTTGTCGGGCTTGCCGACCACCACGCGCGTGGTGAGGATGGGCTTGCCCTCTTCGACCACGCGCAGCGTGAATTCGGGAATGTTGACCGTCACGTAGAACGGTCCGAGATCGTGGGGGAGCCAGCGCCAGCGCTCCATATTGACCAGGATCTGCTTGATGCGCGCGGGGCTTGCCACCGGCTCTTGATGCTGTCCGCCATTGAGCATGCGCCGCGTGCCGGTGCCGACCAAGCCGTCGGGCAATGAGCCGTTGGACCGCTGGAACTGCTTCACAGCCTCGAGCACGGCCTCATCGAATTTTGTCGCGTTCGATCCGGCGGGCACTTCGAGCCGCTTGCCGCAGCAGCGCGACCTGCTCGTTGTCGATGCCGAATTTCAGCACGGGCCCGGGAGGGATGGTGACCACGGCGGGCTTGGCTTCTTCGACCTTGCCGCCTCTGAGCTCGATCAGCTTTTGCCGCAGCGCCTCGAATTGGGGCTGGTCGGGCTGGAAGCTGCGCAGATAGGCGCGGGGGTCTGAGCGGATGGCGATCGACTCGAGCACCTCCGACGGATTGGGCAGCGCGAGGCTCGGATCGAGATTCTTGCTCAGGCGCAGAGGCTCGATGCGGCCGCCCCGCGCATCGTTGGCGTAGCCGAGCACCGCATAGCTCACCTTCATCTCGGCGCCGGCGAGCCAATCGGTGGTCTTAGGGTCGGAGGCATTGAAGCCGGCGGCGTCGGGGAGCGTATAGTCGGAGGCGCTTAGGCCGTAATCGTCGGCCTTGCCGATCTCCGCCATGGCGATCTTGGCGCGCTCGGTCAAACCGTTCTCATCGACCCAAAGCAGACGCTGGTCGGGAACCGAGTAATATTCCACGAGCGCGTCATTCTCGGCCTTGCGGGAGCTCGTATCGGATTTGCTAGAGAGCAGATTTTGAACGGTAATCCGGACCGCTTCCGTTTGGGTAATGAGATTGGCCGGCCCATCGGGCTCGGCCGCGTATCCGGGCAGGCTGACTGACGCTGCGATCAGCAGCCCTAATGCGATTGGCTTCATTGTCTGCTCCCTGCAAACAGGCGTTCAGCCGCGCCTGTTGAAGCGTGCCCCGGGAAGAAGTCTCTCGTCCTCGCTAACATGAAATGCGGCTGAAATTTTGGCCAATAATGGCAGGCTGGAGACCATAGTTCCAGGCCCTCGGCAATCAATTGCCTGGCCTGGCGACGGTGGCGGAAAAGGCCAGTAATTCACCCTTACCCCGCGCCTGCCACGTTGCGGTCGAAGGCGACGAACACCTTGTAGTCCTCGGGCCTTGTGCCCACCACGATGGGAAAGGCGATCTCGCGGACCATGGAGAAATAGCCGGCCGGGCTGTCCGGCGGGATGGTGGTGGTGACGCTCATCTTGTCGGTGGCGAGCGTGTTCTGCTGGGCGCCGGCGACCCGCACGCTCACCCCCAAGGTCACCGTGCCGGGCGCGCCCTTAGGTCCAAGCAGCACCCGCCCGGCAAAGCCGTATTTGACGATCACGCGATCGGAATAAAGCTGGCACTCGCGCGCCAGCTTGCTGATCTCGCCGCGATGGACGATCGAGTTCGCATCGCCCACATGGTCGGGCTGGTAGATGGTGAGCAGCCGGTCGCGCGGCCAGGCCACCACTTGCGGGCAATGAGAGCTTGAGCCTCCGGGCAGATCGGTCCCGGTATCGGCTTTGGCGGTCTCGAGCAGCCTGTCCGGGGTCACGGCCGAGGCGGAGGTGTCCTCGCTCCCCGATTTGAACGGATTGGAAAGCCTGGAGACGGCGCAGCCGGAGGCAAACAAGGAGACGGCGATGAGCCCCGTAAGGGCGCATGGGCACAGCCACCAAAGAGCGTCGGTACGCCTCACCTGACCCCGTCCTCGGCTTGACATGCCAGGCATCCCCGCCTGATATGCCGGGCTCGATCTAAAGAATTGCTTTTAACTCTCGCGAGTTGCCGGTTTTCCAGCTTTTGCGCGCCAAACTATCCGTAGTCAGCAGGCGCGACAAGGCCAGACTCGAGCCGCGCCAGATTAACATTTCCTCCGGGACTCCGATGACCGGCACGATCAAGGCCAATGGGCGGCAGTCCGACCGTCCTCCCCTCACCATCTATCTCGCCGCCCCGCGCGGCTTCTGCGCCGGCGTCGACCGCGCCATCCAGATCGTCGAGCTTGCGCTCGCCAAATACGGCGCGCCCGTCTATGTGCGCCATGCCATCGTCCATAACCGCTACGTGGTGGAGAGCCTCAAGGCCAAGGGCGCCATCTTCGTCGAGGAATTGGACGAAATCCCGGATACCGGGGCGCCCATCGTATTCTCGGCCCATGGCGTGCCGAAAGCGGTGCCCGAGGCGGCGCGGGCGCGGAACCTGTTCTTTCTCGATGCCACCTGCCCGCTCGTGTCCAAGGTGCATGTCGAGGCCGAGCGCCAGTTCGACGAAGGCCTCGAAATTCTCCTGATCGGGCATGCCGGCCATCCCGAGGTGGTCGGCACCACCGGCCAATTGCCGGAAGGCGCCGTGCATCTGATCGAGACGGCAGACGACGCGCGGGCCTTCATCCCGCGCGACCCCGACAAGCTCGCCGTGATCACCCAGACCACGCTTTCGGTGGACGACACCAAGGAGATCGTGAGCGTGCTCAAGGAGCGCTTCCCGCGCATGGTCACCCCGCGCAAGGACGACATCTGCTACGCCACGACCAACCGCCAGGAGGCGGTGAAGCGGATCGCGCCGGCTTGCGACCGCATGATCGTGGTGGGCTCGCCCAACAGCTCGAACTCGCTCCGCCTGGTCGAAGTCGCCGAGCGCGCCGGCTGCCCCTATGCCGTGCTTGATCCAGCGCGCGGCCGAGATCGACTGGGATATCTTCAGCGGCATCAAACGGCTCGGCGTCACGGCGGGGGCCTCGGCGCCGGAGGTGCTGGTGGACGAGATCATCGACGCCTTCAAGGCGCGCTTCGAGGCGAAGGTCGAGACCGTCACCACGGCGGAAGAGAGCCATCGCCTTCAAGCTGCCGCGCGAGCTTCAGAGAGATGCCGGCGCTCTAAATGGCCGTCTACACCGACGTCTCTGACGAGGAGCTCGACGCCTTCATTGGAAGCTACGCCATCGGCGCGCTGACCTCTTTCAAAGGCATCGCCGAGGGCGTGGAGAACTCCAACTACCTGGTCCACACCGAGAGCGGCCGCTACATCCTCACGCTCTACGAGAAGCGGGTCAGCCGCGAGGACCTCCCCTATTTCCTGGCGCTGATGGAGCATCTCGCGGCGCGCGGCATCACCTGCCCGCTCCCCGTCCACGACCGCGCAGGGCCGCACGCTGAAGGAGCTTGCCGGGCGGCCTGCGGCGCTCATCACCTTCCTCGAAGGCTTGTGGGTGCGGAGACCCGGCATCGAGCATTGCGCGGGTCTTGGGCAAGCGCTCGGCCGCTTCCATCTGGCCGGCCAAGACTTCCCCATGAGACGGGCGAACAGCCTGTCCCTGCCCGGATGGCGGGCGCTGTTCGGCGCAATCGGCAGCGGCGCCGACCGGGTCACGCCTGGGCTTGCGGGCGAAATCGAGAAGGAGCTTCGCCATCTCGAAGGTCACTGGCCGGCGCGACCTGCCGCAAGGCGTCATCCATGCCGACCTCTTCCCCGACAATGTCTTCTTTCTCGGCGACAAGGTTTCCGGCCTGATCGACTTCTATTTCGCCTGCAACGACATGCTCGCCTACGACATCGCCGTCTGCCTCAATGCCTGGTGCTTCGAGACTGACGGCAGCTTCAATGTCACCAAGGCGCGGGCGCTGCTTCAGGCTTACGAAGGGCGTGCGCCCCTTGACCAAGGCCGAGCTGCAATGGCTGCCGACGCTCGCGCGAGGTGCGGCGCTCCGCTTCCTCCTGACCCGCACCTACGACTTGCTCAACACCGACGCTAACGCGCTGGTGAAGACCAAGGACCCCAACGAATATCTGCGCAAGCTCAGATTCCACCAGCGGGTGAAGTCGACCCGCGATTACGGGCTCAAGGAGCATTGAGCATGGGGGAGCGGCCCAAGGTGGTCATCCATACCGACGGCGCCTGTTCCGGCAATCCGGGGCCGGGCGGCTGGGGCGCGATCCTCGAATCGGGCTCGCATCGCAAGGAGCTCAAAGGCGGAGAGCCCCTGACCACCAACAACCGCATGGAGCTGACCGCGGCCATCGAGGCGCTCGAGGCGCTGAAGGCGCCGTCAGAGGTCGATCTTTACACCGACTCGAATTATCTCCGCGGCGGCATCACGAGCTGGATCAAGAGCTGGAAGAGAAACGGCTGGCGCACGGCCGACCGGAAACCGGTGAAGAACGCCGAGCTGTGGGAGCGGCTGGAGAAGGCTTCCCTCCCCCACACGGTCCGTTGGCACTGGGTCAAAGGCCATGTCGGCCATGACGCGAACGAGCGCGCCGACGAGCTCGCGCGCGACGGCATGGCGCCCTTCCTCCCCGCGCACCGCAGGAAGAACAGATCGATAGCAGTCCCTCACTCCGAGGCCGTCATGCCCGGCCTTGTGCCGGGCATCCACGTCTTTGAGCGAATGAGAATCGTGGATGGCCGGGACAAGCCCGGCCATGACGAAGTCTCGTGTTTGATTGCAGCCAGTCGAGCTACAGGCGCTCGAGCAGCTTCGCGGCGGTGCTCTCCACCGCGACGCCGGGCGAGTCCTCGACATTGAGCGCTTTCACCACGCCGTCCTCGACCAACGCCGCGTAGCGCTTGGAGCGGGTGCCGAGGCCAACCCCGCTCCCGTCGAAATCCATGCCGATCTTCTTGGTGAACTCGGCGTTGCCGTCCGACAGGAACAGCACCTTGCCCTTGCCGCCCGAGGCTTCCGCCCAGGCGCCGAGCACGAAGGGATCGTTCACGGCGACGCAAGCCACGGTGTCGATGCCCTCTTTCTTGAACTCGTCGGCGCTCTCGATGAAGCCCGGAAGGTGCTTGAGATGACAGGTGGGGGTGAAGGCGCCGGGCACCGCGAACAGCACGACCTTCTTGCCGCCGAACACTTCGCCCGTGGTCATGGTCTTTATTCCGTCAGGCTCCATGACCCTGAAGGTGGCCTCGGGCAGACGGTCTCCTATCGCGATGGCCATCGGTACTCTCCCTGAACTCTCGTGTTGCCGCGGCACCATACCGGCTCTATCAAGTGCGGGAAAGCGGGGGGCCTCACCCTTCGAGACGGCCGCGTTCCGCGGCCTCCTCAGGATGAGGAGGAAATTCCTCATGGTGAGGAGCGCCGCTTGGCGGCGCGTCTCGAACCGATGAGGCCGCCTTACTCCGCCGTCCACATGGTCTCGGTCGAGCCCTGGTCGGACACCAAGGTCAGGGCCAAAGTCTTGCCCTTGACGGCAGCCGATTCCGACGGCGAGGCAAAGATGACGGCGAAGCGCTGCTTGCCATCGGCAAGGGGGCCGGGCTCCGGCACCGGAACGAAGACATCGCCCCCATCGATGAAGAGATCGGTCCCGGTCGCGCCGGGGGGAAAGAGAGCATCGACGACAAGCTCAGGCGCGTCGCCATCGAGCTTGGCCTCGACGCCGCTCACTTCAGGCAAGGCGCCCGACTTGGCCGGCTTCGGCACGCGCGCAAGGAAGTTCTCAAGCAAGAGCGCATCGCCCTTCCCCGCATCTGCAGCAAGCGCAAGGCCGAGGTTCACATCGTTCGGAATGCAGAGATCCTTGCAGAGACCGTAAGCGAACGCGAGCTTCAGCTCGATCGGCTCACCTTCCCGTTCGGGCGTGAGCTTGACGGGAAATACGACCTCGTCGTCATAACCGATCGCCATGCCGTTCGCGTCGGCAAAGCGGTGGGGCGCGGGATAAAGCAGCTCGGCATGCTTCAAATTCTTCGATCCCGCCCAGTCGAAACTCGGCGGCACGCCGGAATCGCCAGGGTTCTTCCAATAGGTCTTCCAGCCGGGATTCATGCGGAGTTGAACGCCGGCAAGGAGCGTGGGCTTGCCGTCAAGATCGACCGTGCCCGACACGAGCCGCACCTTGGAATTGGTCGAAGCGATCCAAGGGGACGCGCTCGCAACTGCGCCGAGAGCGGCGCCCGCGGCGGCCATGCCCAAGATTGCGCTAACGGCGAGCGTAACGGGAAAGGGCGCGGCGATGCGCTGAAAAAAGGCAAATCCCATCGTCATGTCCCAAGAAGCGAACTTCGGGGCGCAACTCTAGCGGCAGGAAGCGCGCGGCGCGACTTGAAGCAAAGATAAAAGCGTCACTCTTTCGTGAGGCGCAAGCGGCGAAAATGCCTCGCTCCGCGTTAATCGAGCAATGGCCCTTCCCAAGGCGTAGAACTGCTGTAGTCTGGAACAATGCCAGCACGTAGCGCAAAACCACGCCCGCAACGCGACTTCTATCTCGACGGCCAATTGCTCATCGCCATGCCGGCCATGGGCGATCCGCGCTTCGCGCGCTCCGTCATCTATATGTGCGCGCACTCGGCCGATGGCGCCATGGGCATCATCATCAACCAGCGTGCGCCCAATATCGATTTCACCGAGCTGTTGGAGCAGCTCAACATCGTGCCGCCGCAAGACCGCATCAGGCTGCCCACCGGTCTGCATGCCATGGCCGTGCATCTCGGCGGTCCGGTCGAAACGGGGCGCGGCTTCGTGCTGCACAGCGCCGACTATTTCAAGGCCGAGAGCACGCTGCCCATCGACGAAAGCGTCTGTCTCACCGCGACCATCGACATCTTGCGCGATATCGCCAAGGGCACGGGCCCCGACAAGGCGCTGCTTGCGCTCGGCTATGCCGGCTGGGCGCCGGGCCAGCTCGAAAGCGAGATCCACGCCAATGGCTGGCTCAATTGCCCGGCGGACCCGGAGCTGATCTTCGATCCCGAGGTCGACCGCAAATATTCGCGCGCCTTGAACAAGATCGGGATCGATCCGATCCGCCTCGTCAACGATTCAGGCCACGCTTAGGAAGCGGACGGCACCGTGCCGGGTCCGGGTAGAGCGGGCAGCGGCGCGGGGCCTCCCACCTGCACTTCCAACCCCTTGGGCGCCTGGGGCTCGGCCGGCGCGCGGGCGCGCTCGCGCTCGCGGCGCTTGCGGTGACTGGCGAGCGCGGCGAGCAGGCTCGCCACGTCCTTGGCCGACATCGGCTCGCCGTAATAATAGCCCTGGCCGTATTCGCAGCCGATCGAGCGGAGATAGCTCGCGTCAGCCTGCGTCTCGACGCCTTCGGCCACCACCTCTTTGCCGAGCTCGTGCGCGAGCGCGATGACCGAGCGGAGAATCAGCGGGGTCGAGCCGTCGAGCCCGCTGTCGCGGACGAGCGAGCGGTCCACCTTGATGGTGTCGCACGGGAAGCGGTGCAAATAGCTCAGCGAGCTATAGCCGGTGCCGAAGTCGTCGAGCGCGAGGCTGGCGCCGAAGGTCTTGAGCCAGGTGAGAATCTCTACCGCGCGCTCGGGATTCTCCATAACCAGCGACTCGGTGATCTCGAGCTTCAGCGTCCCCTTGGGCACCGCCTCGCGCGCGAGCATCAGCCTGATCTCCTGCACCATGTCCTGGCGGAAGAGCTGGCGGCTCGACACATTGACGCTGACGAAGAGCGGATCGCGGTCGCGCGGCAGCAATTTGTGCCAGCGTCCCGCCTCCTCGAGCGCCTGACCCAGGACATAGCTGCCGAGCTCGACGATGAGCCCGGACTCCTCGGCGAGCGGGATGAAGTCCTCGGCGCCGAGCCGTCCCCGCGTCGGATGGTCCCAGCGCAGCAGAGCCTCGAAGCCGGCGAGCTGGTTGGAGGCGAGCCGGGTGATGGGCTGGTAGAGCACGGCGATCTGCTGCCGCTCGAGCGCCTTTCTTAGATCGCTTTCGAGCGGAAGCTTGCTCTCGTCCTCGCCCCGCATCGCGGGATTGAAGATCTCGATGCGGTCGGCGCCGCCGCGCTTGGCTCTCAGCATGGCCAGCTCGCCTTCGCGCAGCATCTCCTGAGCCGTCGCCTGGGTCCCATCATGCACGACGATGCCGATCGAGGCGGTGAGGATGATCTCCTTGGCGCTGATCTTCATCGGCGTCCGCAGCGCGCGCCTGACCCGCTCGGCGAGCGTCGCCACATGATGCGGGTCGGACTCTGAGATCAGGAGAATGGCGAACTGATCGCCGCCGAGGCGGGCGAGCGTGTCCTGGGGATTGAGGTGACGGCTCAGCCTGCGGCCGAGCGTGAGCAGCATGCTGTCGCCGACGACGAGGCCGAAGCTCTTGTTCACATTCTTGAAGCGGTCGATGTCGATGAAAAGTACGGTGGGACGGTTGGCCTGGCCCTCGCGGGCGCGGGTGATGCCCCCTTGCAGGCGATCCATGAACAGCTCGCGGTTGGGAAGGCCGGTAAGGCTGTCATGCACCGCGTCGTGGATCAGCCGCTCATAGGAGCGCTTCAGGTTGGTCACGTCGCGCAGCAAGCCGGTGCAGCGAAGGAGCCGCGCGTTCTCGCTCGGTGTGGCGTGGGCGTGGAGGTCATACCAAAGATAGGTGCCGTCGTGGCGTCGCAGGCGGAAATCGATTTGCAAGTCGCCGCCTTGCTTCTCCTGTAGCGACCACAGCATGAGCCGGAAGCGCTCGCGGTCGGAATTGTGCATGTGCTGAAGAAAGTCATCGACCGCCACGTTGAGGGCGCCAGGCTCGAGCCCAAGCTCCTGCTCCACCTCGTTCGCCACGGTGATCTGGTCCCTGCCGGCGTACCACTGGAAGACATGGGCGCCGGAGCCGTCCACGGCGAGCGACTTCATCTGCACGAGGCTCGGCGGGCCGAGGCTTAAGGGTGCGCCACCGGAGCGGAAGGCGAATTGCGTCACGGTGAAGCCGAGCAGCACGAGAATCAGCACGAGGCCCGCGACAAGCCCCGAGACGACGAGGTCGCCGGACAACTTGCCGAGCACGATCATGGCGGCGCCGAACAGCCATACGACGAGCAGCATCCAGCTTGGAATGAGTGAAAGCGCCCGGTCCTGTCCGCGCAGCGCAAAATAGGCGATGAGGCCGGTGCCGACGCCGGCGATGGCCACGAGCGAGGCGCGCGCCAAGCCCGAGGCAAAGGCCGGATCGACAATGGCGACGAGGATGAGTCCAAACTGAACCGCGATCCAGCCCCAGAACAAGGTCCTGATCCAACCGTGCCAAAGCCCGATACGGAGAAAGGCGTAGAGGAAGAGCACTAAGCTCGCGGCGAGCCCCGCTTCCGCAGCCGCGCGGTAGAGCGCCGTGCGGTCGGGACCTACTGGGAAGATCTTGTTCCAGAAGCCGAAATCGACGCAGAAATAGGCGAGGGCCGCCCAGGCCACGAGCGCGGTCGCCGGGAAGATAGCCCGGTGGTTGGCGGCGAAAATCGCGGTGAGGAAGATGGCAAGCAGCCCGGTGATGCCGAGCAGCACGCCATTGAACAGCATGCGATCCTGCTGCTTAGCCTGATAGGCATTGGGGTCCCACAGATTGAGCCGCGGCACCTGCTGCGAGCTCATCTCGGCGGCGAAGGTGACGGTCTGGCCGGGCTCCAGGTTCAGCCGGAACATGTCGGCGCGGTCGCTCTTCAGCGTCTCGGGGCGGAAGCCGAGCGACGGGGTAACGGCCGCGATGCGGGGGGCATCGAGGATGGGCCAGAACACGCGCGAATTGGCGAGCGTATAGCGCGGCGCGACCAGCCAGCGCACGATGCGCTCGGACGTCGGATTGGACAGGGCAAAGACGAGCCAGCCCGGATTGGTGCCGGGGATGGAGGCGGCAACCGCCATGCGGCCGATATAGCCGTCGGGGCCGGGCGCCGTCTCGATCTGCAGCCGGTCGCCGCGGCCTTCATAGAGCTCGCCCTTGGCGGTGATGTCGATCTTTTCCAGATTGGGCTCGACCGGGATCGCCTCGATGGCGTGAGCGTGGGCCGCAGACAAGAGGAGACCGGCGGCGACGATGGCGCAAGCGAGCGCAGCCGTCCGCCCGCCTCGATGCCAGGAAGGCGCCGCTTCACCTCGTACTGAGGCGCTCAACTCCGCCATTCCTCCCCCGTCTTCCTTGCCGCTTGCGATGCGCGCGGCTTACCGGCGCGTATCGGTGTCAAGCAGCGCGTAAAGCAGATGGTCCTGCCAAACGCCGTTGATCCGCAAATAGCGACGCGCGAGTCCCTCGCGCTTGAAACCCGTCTTCTCCAGGAGCTTGATCGAGGCTGCATTGCTCGGCAGGCACGCCGCCTCCAGCCGGTGCAACTCTAGCGAATCGAACACGAACGGGATAACAGCCCGGATGGCAGCCGTCATATAGCCTTGCTGGGCGTATTTGGCGCCGATCCAATAGCCGAGCGTGCAGGACTGGGTCACGCCGCGCCGCACGTTGCACAGCGTAAGGCCGCCGACCATCGCACCGTTCGAGGCGGCGAAGATGAAAAGCGCATAGCCCACATCCTCGCGGAGATCGCGCAAATAGTGACGAACGCGCCGGCGAAACGAGGCGCGGGAGAGTTCGTCGGAGGCCCATAGCGGCTCCCACGGCGTCAGAAACTCGCGGCTCGCAGCCCTAAGCTCAGCCCAGGCGGGGAAGTCGGACATCTGCGGCGTACGCAACATGACATGCTCGGACTCGATGACCGGCCCAAGATCGCTCGGGGATGCGGTTCGCAATAGCGCCATGGCTTTACGGCATTCCCTCTCAAGCGGCCCTGATGGATGGAACAGTGAATTTCTCCGCCACCCGGTCGAATCTTGCAACATGAAGAATGGGCCCAACCGTGGCAAGGCTGGCCGGCGAGGCGAGCATGCGCTCAACCAAGGCTTGCAGGTCGTTAGCCTCGACGTTCTCCACCTTCTCGATCAGCTCCTCGGTCGACAGCGGGCGGCCATGGATCAGGATCTGGCGGGCGAGCTGCTCGGCGCGCGCGCTTGAGCTCTCAAGCCCCGCCAGGAGCCCCATCTTGAGCTGGGCCTTGACGCGGGCGATCTCGTCGGGGCGGAAGCCTTCCTCGGCAGCCTTGACCAGCTCGTCACGGATCACCGCGAACAGCTCATGCGCGCGATCGGGGCCGCCAGCGGCGTGGATGGTGAACATGCCGCTGTCGGAAAGCCCGCTTGAGAAGGCATAGATGGCGTAGCACAGCCCGCGCCGCTCGCGCACTTCCTGGAAGAGGCGCGAGGACATGCCGCCGCCCAGGGCACCGGCGCAAATCTGCGCGGTGAAATAGTCGGCATGGCGGTAGGGCGTCCCCTCGAAGGCAAGCACGACATGGGTCTGCTCGAAGGGCTTCGCCGAGCGCCTGACGCCCCCTGAATAAAGAGCACTTTCCGGCTCTGGCGCCGCCTCGGTATCGAAGGAGCCAAGCCAGCGCTCAGCCTCGGCGACGAGCGCCTTGTGATCGACGGCGCCGGCGGCCGCCAGCACCATGTTGGGGCCGTGATAATGGGCGGAAAGATAGGCGCCGAGATGGGCGCGCTTGAAGCGGCCCACGCTTTCCACCGTGCCGAGGATCGACCTGCCGACGGGCTGGTCGGGGAAGGCCGCCTCCTGCACCAGGTCGAAAGCGATGTCCTCGGGCGAGTCCATGGCGGCCGCGATCTCCTGCAGGATCACGTCGCGCTCGCGGGCAAGCTCGGTGCGATCGAAGCGCGGGGCTAGGATGATGTCGCTCAAGATATCGAGCGCGAGCGGCATGTCCTTGCGCAGCACGCGCGCGTAATAGGCGGTGGAGTCGACGCCGGTCGCGGCATTGAGCTCGCCGCCGACCGCCTCGATCTCTTCGGCGATATCCTTGGCGCTCCGGCGCGCCGTCCCTTTGAAGGCCATGTGCTCGAGGAAATGGGCGACGCCATGCTCGCCAAGCGCTTCGCTCCGGCTCCCGGCACCGATCCAGATGCCGAGGGAGACGGTCTCGACCTCGGCCATGGCGTGACTGACCACCGTCAGGCCATTGGCTAGCGTTGACCGCTCAATGCTCACGCGCGCACCTCGGCCCGGCGCCCGCGGCGCGCTGCGGTCTTCCCGGCGCGCGCGGGCATGCGTCTCGATGAAGCTCGGCAACGGCGCCCACCTCGTTGGGGAGGAAGGCGCAGCGCTCGTGCTGGCCGAGCCTTAGCCTTAAGCGCTCGGGCTGCTCGGGCACGCGGCCGCAAGCCCGCTCGACGGACTCGGGAAACTTGGCGGGATGGGCCGTGGACAGCACGACCATGGGGGCGGCTCCAAGGCCGCTCTCCGCCCGCGCCGCCGCCACGGCAACCGCGGTATGGGGATCGATAAGCATGCCCGTCTCGTCCAGGAGCCCGCGAATGGTCATCTCCGTCTCATGCTCGCCGATGGCATGCGCCGCGAACAGCTCACGCAAGCCGGCAAGCTCGGTCTCGTTCAGGCGGAAAGCCCCCGTCTTGCGCAGCTCCTCCATGAGCGCCCTTACCCGCGCGGCGTCGCGCCCGGCGAGCTCGAACAGAAGGCGCTCGAAATTGCTCGCAAGCTGGATGTCCATGCTCGGGCTAGAGGTGGCGATCACGCTTCTAGGCTCATAAACCCCGGAGCTTAGGGCGCGAACGAGACTGTCATTGAGGTTCGTGGCAATAACGAGGCGCGCGACCGGCAAGCCCATCGCGCGCGCCGCGTAACCCGCGAAAATATCACCGAAATTTCCAGTGGGCACGGTGAAGGCGACGGCCCGGTAGGGAGCGCCCAAGCTGACGCCCGCGGTGAAGTAGTAAGCGATCTGGGCGAGGATCCGCGCGAAGTTGATGGAGTTGATCCCGGTCAGCTCGAGCCGGTCTCTGAGAGACATGTCGCCGAACAGCGCCTTCACGATGTTCTGGCAGTCGTCGAAGGTGCCTTCGACGGCGATGTTGTGGACGTTCTCTTCGCTGGCGGTCGTCATCTGGCGCCGCTGCACGTCGCTGATGCGCCCCTTCGGATGCAGAATGAAAATGTCGATCGCCTCGAGCCCGCGAAACGCCTCGATGGCCGCAGCGCCGGTATCGCCTGACGTCGCCCCGATCACCGTCGCATGCGCACCTTTCCGCAAGAGCGCACGGTTCATCAGCCGCGCCACCACCTGCATGGCGAGGTCCTTGAAGGCGAGCGTCGGCCCGTGAAACAGCTCGAGGATGAAAGTGTTCGGCGCGATCTGCCGCAACGGCGCGACCGCAGGGTGATGGAAGCTGCCATAAGCCTCTTCCAGCACGGTTTCGAGGTCGGCAAGGCAGGGATCGCCTTCGAGATAGGGACGCATGACACGATAGGCGGCGTCGGCATAATCGAGGCCGGCCAGCCCGGCGATCGCGTCGGGCTGAAGCTTGGGCCAGGCTTCCGGCAGGTAAAGTCCGCCGTCGCGGGCAAGCGCGGCAAGGAGCGCGCCTTCAAAGGAAAGCGCCGGCGCTTCACCGCGCGTTGAGACAAACTTCAAGACAGGCCTCTTTGGGCAGGAAATGGGGGCTTTGTCGGGGTGACCCTAGCGGGCGGAGAGTTCGCCCGCAACAGGACCAAGGCCTCATCCTAAAGGGGCGGCCCGGCGGTAAAGGCTCCGCACGTAAAGGCCGTAGACGATGAGGAGACCGGCGGCGAGGAGGAACCAGGTGATGGCGTATTGCAGATGGTTATTGGGGATCTCCAGCCGCGTCTGACCGCCTTCAGGCCAGCCGCCGGGGACCTCGCTCTTATCGGCCTCGAGGAAGAAGGGCGCCACTTCGATCGTGCCGCCTGGGAACATCGACCGCGCCATGCCGGCAAGATCGCGCCAGAACCAGCGATTGACCTTGGGCTCGTTATCGGGCGTGAAGACGGTCTTGGGTTTCCGGGGTGCGCACGATCCCGGTGACGGTAACCACGTTCTCGACCTGTCCGAGAGCGCGGGCGGAGGGGTCTTTCAGCTCGTCAGGCACGAAGCCGCGATCGACAAGGACCATGTCGCCGTCTTCGGTCTCGAGCGGCGTGATGACATGCCAGCCGACCCTCCCGTCCGACACGGCGTAGAGATAAAGCTCCTTGGCGTGGTGGAAGCGGCCATCGACGCGGACGCGGTAATAGCTCGGATCGCGCCCCTCGCGAGCAAGCGCGACCGCGTCCTCAAGGGTGATGGGCGGGCCTTTGGTCCGCGCCTCGATCTGCGCGATCAGCCCTTGTTTCCACTCGAGCCGCTTGAGCTGCCAGACGCCGAGGCCGATCGAGCACGGCAAGGCCGGCAAGCATCAGCGCCGTGAGCCCGACGAGGCTTTTGGTCTGCATCGCGGCCAGCCTCTATTTGGAGGCGAGCTTGCCCTGTTCGGCCTTGTGCCTGAACTGGAGCGCGATGAGCGCGCCCTTGAAGGACCGAAGCAGGACGAGCGGCAGGAGGATGGCGAGCGGGCCCCAAAGCGGCAGCGTGCAGCCAATAAGGCGGGGCGTAACGGATCTCGGTGATCAGCGCCAAGCCCGTCACCACGAACCCGGTCACCAGGATGACGAAGACGGCAGGCCCGTCGCCTGAATCGGCGAAGCTGTAGTCGAGGCCGCAGACGTTGCATTTGGGAGCAAGCGTGAGATAGCCGGAATAAAGCTTGCCGCGGTGGCAGGACGGGCAGCGCCCGGCGATCCCGGCCCATAAGCGTCGAGCCGAAGGACGGCACGTCCCCTCGCTTCTGCCCTTGGTCCATCAAGCCTCCTCAAACGAAAAGGGGGCGGTCCTTGAAGACCGCCCCCCGGATTTGCGCGCAAACGCCGCTAATGCGGCGTAGTTGCTGCCGGCTCCCCACACATAGATGCAGGTGAACAGGAACAGCCACACCACGTCGACGAAGTGCCAATACCAGGCGGCGGCCTCGAAGCCGAAATGCTGCTTCGGCGTGAAGTCGCCGCGCATCGCCCGGATCAGGCACACCGTCAGGAAGATGGTGCCGACGATGACGTGGAAGCCATGGAAGCCCGTGGCCATGAAGAAGGTCGAGCCGTAGATGTGGTTGGCGAAGCCGAAGCCGGCATGCATGTACTCATAGGCCTGGCAGGTGGTGAACAGGATGCCGAGCACGATGGTGCAGGCGAGCCCAAGCACGAGACCTCGGCGATCGTTGTGGAGCAGCGCATGGTGCGCCCAGGTCACCGTCGTGCCCGAGGTGAGCAGGATCAGCGTGTTGACGAAGGGCAGGCCCCAGGGATCGAAGGTATGCTTGAAGCTGCCGAGGCCCGCGATATCGGTCTCGGCGCTCGGGATGGGCGGCCACTGGCCGCCGAGCACCTGGGTGCGGGCGTAGGTGATGCGCATCGTCGGGATAAAGCGCCGCATCGAAATAGGCCCAGAACCAGGCGACGAAGAACATCACCTCAGAGGCGATGAACAGGATCATGCCGTAGCGCAGATGGAGCTGCACCACGGGCGTCTCATAGCCCTCATGCGCCTCTTTGATCACGTCGCGCCACCAGCCGAACATGGTGATGATGACGATCAGGAGGCCCGGGATCACGTACCAGAGATGCGGATCGCCCGCCTTCTTCGAGATGAAGAACATGATCAGGCCGACCGCGAGCGAGAGCGCGCCGATCGCGCCCACGATCGGCCATGGGCTCGGATTGACGAGATGATAGTCGTGTTGTTTGGCGTGCGCTTCAGCCATGGTTCGCTCCTGTTCCTCCCAAACTTGCCGAGGCGGCTGCGCCGCCTCATATCAATCACGATCCCGAATTGCCGGCAGCCGGCGCCGCGGCGACGCCAGGCTCTCCGGCTGCGGTAGAAGGTATAGGACAAAGTGATCTCGGAGATGTTCTTGGTGTCCTCGTCGTCGACGATCTTGGGATCGACGAAGAAGGTCACCGGCATCTCGACGCTCGCGCCGGCGGCAAGCGTCTGCTCCTTGAAGCAGAAGCACTCGATCTTGGTGAAGTAGCGCCCGGCGAGCTCGGGCACCACGTTGAAGACGGCGGTGCCCGCGACCGGAGCGTCTGAATTGTTGGTGGCCTTGAAGAAGACAAGCGCCGTCTCGCCGATCTTCACCTCGACTACGCGCTCGACCGGCGCGAAGGTCCAAGGCAGGGCATGATCGACATTGGCGTCGAAGCGGACGCGGATGGTGCGATCGAGAATCTCGTCGGGCGCGCGCTCGGCACGCTGCGGCACGCCGCCATAGCCGGTCGCCTGGCAGAACAGGCGGTAGAGCGGCACGGAGGCGAAGGCGAGCCCGATCATGGCGGCGACCAGGCCGACCAGCGAGAGGGCGACGACGCCGTGGCGGCGTTGCTGCTTTTCCTTGTGTTGCCCGGTCATCGCTCATGGCCGAAGCTCAAAGCGGCCGGACGGCCACATTGCCGCCGAGCCTGACAATGGTGACGATGAAGAACAGCACCACGAGCGCCGCGAGGATCCAGGCGATGGCCACAGATCGCATGCGTTGGCGGCGTTGGCGCTCCTTTTCCGCATCTTGCATCACGACGCCCAGAGGGGCGGCAAAGCGCCGCCGTCAATGCCGAAGCCCTGCTCGACGAGAAGAACCGCGAACAGCAGGAACAGGTAAAGCACGGAATAGGCGAAGAGGCTCTTCGCCGCGCGGTCGGCCGCCTCCCCTTCCCTTTCACGGTAGCAGTCAATCGCCATGACGACGAACAGCGAGCCGAGCACCGACGCCGCGATCATATAGAGCGTGCCGCCAAGGCCGATGATGGCCGGCACCATGCCGAGCGGCGCGAGGATGAGGCTGTAGATCGAGGATCTGGAGCCTGGTGGCGTCGGGGCCCGCGACCACCGGCAGCATGGGAACGCCGGCTTTGGCATAGTCGCGCGTCCTGAGCAGCGCGAGCGCCCAGAAATGCGGCGGCGTCCAAACGAAGATGATGAGGAAGAGCACGAAGGATTCGAGGCTGACGCCGCCCGTCGCCGCCGCCCAGCCGATCATCGGCGGCACGGCGCCGGCAGCGCCGCCAATGACGATGTTCTGCGGCGTCGTCCGCTTGAGCCACATCGTATAGACGAAGACGTAGAAGCCGATGGTGAGCGCGAGCAGCGCGGCGGCAAGCCAATTCGCCATCAGCCCGAGGCAGAGCACAGAGCCCAGCGCCAAGCACCGCGCCGAATGAGCGCGCTTCCTCTGGCGTCACGCGCCCGCGCGGCACGGGACGCGCGGCGGTGCGCGCCATGGCCGCATCGATATCGGCGTCGTACCACATGTTGAGCGCGCCTGCGGCGCCCGGCGCCGGCGGCGATGCAGATGCAGCGCCGCGATGGCGAGCACCGGGTGCATGGAGCCAGGCGCCGCGACGAGGCCGACCAGAGCGGTGAACACCACGAGAAACATGACCCGCGGCTTCATCAGCGCGAAATAGTCGGCGACGTCGCCGCCGGTATCGGCTTCGACCGTCCCGGCCCTTACAGGAAATGCGACGTCGGCCATGCCTCACTCACTCTAGATCGTTTGCCGTGAGGCTCCGAGCAATCGCCCAGAGCCTCCAAGCGCCTATCCTTATTTGACGCGCGGCAGCGTCTCAAGTATGGAAGGGCGGCGGCGAGGGCAGCGTCCATTCGAGCGTCGTGGCGCCCACTCCCCAAGGATTGGCGGCCGCGCGTTCCTTGCGCGCGAACATGTAGGCGATGCTGAACAGGAACACCAAGAACCCCGCGAACCCGATATAGGCGCCGACGGAGGAGATCATGTTCCAGCCGGCAAAGGCGTCGGGATAGTCGGCGTAGCGGCGCGGCATGCCGGCGAGGCCGAGGAAATGCTGCGGGAAGAAGGTCAGGTTGGCGCCGATGAACATCAGCCAGAAATGCAGCTTGCCCAGCGCTTCGGAGTACATGTAGCCCGTCATCTTTGGCGACCAGTAGTACCAGGCGCCGAAGATGGAGAACACGGCCCCGATCGACATCGTGTAGTGGAAATGAGCCACCACATAATAGGTGTCGTGCAGCGAGCGGTCGACGCCGGCGTTGGACAAGCACGACGCCGGTGACGCCGCCCACGGTGAACAGGAAGATGAAGCCGAGCGCCCACAGCATCGGCGTGCGGAAATTGAGCGAGCCGCCCCACATGGTGGCGATCCAGGAGAAGATCTTGATGCCGGTGGGCACCGCGATGACCATGGTGGCGAACACGAAATAGGCTTGCGTGTTCACGTTGATGCCGGCGGCATACATGTGATGGGCCCAGACCACGAAGCCGATCACGCCGATGGCGACCATGGCGTAGGCCATGCCGAGATAGCCGAACACCGGCTTCTTGGAGAAGGTCGAGACGATCTGGCTGACGATGCCGAAGCCGGGAATGATGAGGATGTACACTTCCGGATGGCCGAAGAACCAGAACAGGTGCTGCCAGAGCAGCGGATCGCCGCCATGGGCTGAGTCGAAGAACGCCGTGCCGAAATTGCGGTCGGTGAGCAGCATGGTGATGGCGCCGGCGAGCACGGGCAGCGACAAGAGCAGCAGGAAGGCGGTCACCAGCACCGACCAGACGAACAGCGGCATCTTGTGCAGCGTCATGCCGGGGGCGCGCATGTTGAAGATGGTGGTGATGAAGTTGATGGCGCCGAGGATCGAGGACGCGCCGGCAAGATGCAGCGCCAGGATGGCGAAAGTCCATGGCCGGCCCGGGCGTGCCTTTGGTGGAGAGCGGCGCGTAGATAGTCCAACCCGCCGCCCACGCCGTTGGTGCCGGGAGGTCCAGGCATGAACAAAGAGGTGACCAGCAGCACGAAGGCGGCGGCGACAAGCCAGAAGGAGATGTTGTTCATGCGCGGGAAGGCCATGTCGGGCGCGCCGATCATCAGCGGCACCATCCAGTTGCCGAACCCGCCCATGGTCGACGGCATGACCATGAAGAACACCATGATCAGGCCGTGGGCCGTCACGAAGACGTTGAACATCTCCGGGTTGCCGAAAATCTGCATGCCGGGCTCCATGAGCTCCATGCGCATGCCGATCGACAAGCAGGCCGCCGACGATGCCTCCGACCATGGCCAGGACGAGGTACATCGTGCCGATGTCCTTGTGGTTGGTCGAAAAGAGCCAGCGCCGAATTCCGTACGGATGATCCTCGTGATGGGCTGCTTCGGCATGGGCGCGATGTGCCATGGCTGTCTTCCTTATCTTCTTCTCTGTCTTGTGTTGCTTCGGTTGAGGGCGACCGCTACCGCACGCTTACAGGAGCGGTTCCTTCTACTCCTGGGCCGCGGCCACTTTGCTCGCGTCATCGCGCGAGGCGGCGGCCTTGGTCTTGGCGAGCCAATCGGCGAATTCAGCTTCCGAGACGACGCGGACCGCGATCGGCATGAAGGCATGATTGCGCCCGCACAGCTCGGAGCACTGGCCGTAGAAGATGCCCTCGCGCTCGGCCCTGAACCAAGTGGTCTGCAGGCGGCCCGGCACCGCGTCGAGCTTCACGCCGAAGGCCGGCAGCGCCCAGTCGTGGATCACGTCGTTCGACTTGAGCCCGACGATGACGTTCTTGTTCACCGGCACCACGACCTCGCGGTCGACGGTGAGGAGCCGGGGCTGACCCTCCTTCAGGTCGGCCTCGGGCACCATGATCGAATCGAAGGTGATGCCGTGGTCCGGATATTCGTAGGTCCAGTACCACTGGTTGCCGGTGGCGGTGATGGTGAGGTCGGGCTTGGGGAAGTCGTATTGGGCGAACAAGAGCCGGAAGGAGGGAATCGCGATGGCGACGAGGATCAGCACCGGCACGCACGGTCCAGGCGATCTCGAGCGGCGTGTTGTGGGTGGTGCGGGTGGGATCCGGATTGCGCTTCTCGTTGAAGCGGGCCATCACGTAAACGAGGAGGCCGAGGACGAAGAGCGCGATCAGCGTGATGATGATGGTGACATAAGTGTGGAACGAGTGTGATCTGCTCCATGATCGGCGAGGCGGCCGGTTGGAAGCCCAACTGCCAGGGCGCCGGCTGGCCCTCCTTGGCATAGGCCGGCCCGCACAAGGCAAGGATTGCCGCCGCGCCAAAGACCGTCTTGATTCGATCGAAGATCGCCATTCCTTCCACTCCTAAAGCCTGCTCCCTAGCCCGTCGCTGATCTCCGTCAAGGACGGGCGGCGGACTTTCCATTGGGCGCGGGCGAACCAAGCGTCGCCTACGCCGCTTGATCGAAGCAAGGGCGGCGCGAAAGTTCAATAGCGATAAAAGGCGTCGCCCCCACCGTCGTTTTGCTGCCCAGGCCCCCGCGAGCATCGCGGGGCTGGAGGCTCTTTTCCGGTGTTCAAATCATAAAGGAAATAGATTGGCAACACTCATGATTCAGGGCGCCGCTGCGGCATATGCACGCTTGCCGCGCAGGCTTTTCTGGTGCGGGAAGATTTCAAGCGGGGCTTCGGCGTCGAAATTTGGCCCCAATACTCGGCGATGGCGGTTTTCTATGTTGCGCATCTCCGCTTCACGGTGCCTCGCCTCACAATCTAGTCTCTCGACGAGGCGATTCGCGCTTGTATGCGCGGGCGCGCCGGTCTCTTTAGCACGCATGGCCCAGATGCCCAGGTTTACCGTTTCTTGCGCCAGCCGCGCGGCGCTCGCCATGCTCGGCATCGCGCTCATTCTGGTGCTCGGCCTGGTAAGCCAGGCCGAGGCGCAAGGGGCGTCGCCCGAGGCAGCGCCGGTCGCCACGGGCCCCGGCAGCGTGGTGCGCGAGACCCATGGCGCCTGGCAGGTCTCTTGCCGCACGCCGCCAGGCGCCAAGGAAGAAAAATGCGCGCTGGTGCAAAGCGTCACCGCCGAGGACCGGCCGAATGTCGGGTTGACGGTCGTGTTCTATAAGGCGATCGGCGAGGACAAGAAGCTGCTCCGCGTGGTGGTGCCGCTCGGCGTGCTCTTGCCCACCGGGCTCGGGCTCAAGATCGACGGTCAGGACGTGGGCAACGCGCCGTTCCTCAAATGCGGCAAGCGCGGCTGCGTCGCCGAGGTGGTGTTGCAGGATGAGGTGATCGCCAAGATGAAGACGGGCTCGATCGCCATGTTCATCATCTTCGATACGCCCGAAGCCGGCATCGGCATTCCGGTGAGCCTGCAAGGCTTCGGCGACGCCTTGGCCAACCTGAAATAGCTGCGAGTCTCAGGCGCAAAAAAATCGGCGGCAGAAAAGGAGAGATCTGCCGCCGATACATCCGTCTTTGGGGGACGGACTAGCGTCCCTCCGTGCAGGGTAGCGGAAGGGACGGTGACTTGCCCGCCTATATGGTTAGCGGACGGGGGTTTTCAAGGTCTGGTTAACCCACTCCCACGAGGGGAGGGACATCAAAGCGCGTTGGTGTCGAACATCTTGTCGATGTCGCCGCGCCAGGGGCCGGATAAGTCGGACGAGCAGGCGGTCGGCCGGCGAGCGCCCCTCCTCGATGGTCTCGACCAGGGGCGCCAGCGCCTTGCGCTCGTCCTCTCCGTTGCGATCGAGCCGCGCGCGCCGCTGCAAGCCGCCAAGCGCCAAGTCGACCATGTCGCGGCCGACATCGCGCAGCGTCCGCCCGCGAAACGGCGTCTCGAGCCCAAGGCGCGGCACGGTATCGCGCAAGGCCTGACGCTCTTCCACGGTCCAGTCCGCAGTCAGCGCCAAGGCTCCGTCGAGCGCCGCCTTGTCGTAGAGAAGCCCGGCCCAGAGCGCCGGCAGCGCCCAGATCTGGGCGAAGGAGCCGGCGTCGGCGCCGCGCATCTCGAGAAAGCGCTTGAGCCGCACATCGGGGAAGAGCGTGGTGAGATGGTCGGCCCAATCGTCGAGCGTGGGCCGCACGCCCGGAAGGGCCGCGAGCTTGCCGGCGAGGAAATCCCTGAAGGAGGCGCCGGCCACGTCGATATAGCGCTCGTCGCGATAGACGAAATACATCGGCACATCGAGCGCGTAGTCGACGTAGCGCTCGAAGCCCATGCCCTGCTCGAAGACGAAGGGCAGGAGCCCGGTGCGGTCGGGGTCGGTGTCGCGCCACATCTCGGCGCGATAGGATTGAAAGCCGTTGGGCTTGCCGTCGGTGAACGGCGAGTTGGCGAAGAGCGCGGTCGCGACCGGCTGGAGCGCGAGCCCTGCGCGCATTTTGGCGACCATGTCGGCCTCGTCGCCGAAATCCATGTTCACCTGCACGGTCGCGGTGCGGAACATCATGTCGAGCCCGCGGCGCCCGCGCGTCGGCATGTAGCGCGACATGATGCGGTAGCGCTCCTTCGGCATTACCGGCGTCTCGGCAAGCGTCCATTTCGGCGAGAAGCCGATGCCCAAGAAAGCCGATGCCGAGCTCAGCTCCCGACTTCGCCCACTTCGGACAGATGCTGGCGGAGCTCCTCATAGGTCTCATGCACGGTCTCTAGCGGCGCGCCGGAGAGCTCGAGCTGGCCGCCGGGCTCGAGGCTGATGGCGCCGCCTTTCGGGCAGTCCTTGCGCCGCAGAGCGCGATGATGTTGCCCTTCTCATTGACCGCGTCCCAGCCGAAACGATCCGCGAGCGCCGGCGAGCAGCGCGCCGATGCCGCGCTCGCCCGTCATAAGGAACCGGCGCATGGCCGTGCTTGGTAGAAGCCGAACTTCTCGTGCTCGGTGCCGATGCGCCAATCGCTCTTGGGCTTAGAGCCCGCTTCGAGATAGGCGACGAGCTCGTCCCGTGACTCGATGATGGGGCTTTCAGGCCCACTCACCCGTGTCGACATGAGGAGAGCTCCGTTTGAGTTAAAGACGCTTGCGCGGGAAGCGAGGCAGACGGGGCGCGCAAGGGGCGGCCTTTATGGCGCTCTCCGCGCGAGCCTGACAAGCGATCCTTACCGCCAGTCGCCAAGGGCCGCGTTCACAAGGGCGAGAGCGGCGACCGCGGCGGTGTCGGCCCGCATCACCCGCGGCCCAAGGGAAATAGGGAGAACGAAAGGCTTTGCAAGCAGCGCGGCGCGCTCCTCGCGCTCGAATCCGCCCTCGGGCCCGATCAGGACGGCAAGCGGGGCCGGGGCCGCGCGCTTTGAGCGCTTCGATGGGCGAGGCGTGCGGGGCGGCCTCGTCGGCGAAGATCAGGAGGCGCTCCTCGTCCCATGCGCCGAGCAGCTTCGACAAGTTCTCGGGCTCCATCACCTCGGGCACGCGCAAAATGCCGCACTGCTCGGCCGCCTCGATGGCGTTGGCGAGGAGGCGGCCGGTCTTGACGCGCTCGGCCACCGTGTGACGCGTGATCACGGGACGGAGCGCGCTGACCCCCATTTCGGTCGCCTTTTGCGCCATATAGTCGAGGCGGGCGCGCTTCAAGGGCGCGAAGAGATAATGCAGATCGGGCCCCTGTTCTTGCGGGCGCGTCTGGTGCTCGATGCGAACTTGCGCCTCTTTCCGGCCGATGGCGCTAAGCTCGGCGCACCACTCGCCGTCCTTGCCGTTGAATAGGAGGAGCCTTTCGCCTGGCTTGAGTCGGAGCACGTTTCCGAGGTAATGCGCCTGGTCCTTGTCGAGCGCGACCGCGGCGCCGGCCACTAACGGAGACTTGACGAAGAGGCGCTGGAGCTTGGAGGACATGGGCGTTTATGCGAGCGCGTGAAGGGCGAAGGGCTGAAAGCACATGACACATCCCATCACATGACACGACCCCCGCCCCAAGGCAAAGCAGCCGCGGTGACCGACGCAGGCGCCAGGAACTGGGTCGACCGCTTCGCGCCGGCGGCGCTTCTCCCCTATCTCAGGCTCGCCCGCGCCGACCGGCCGATCGGCTTCTTCCTGCTCGCTCTTCCCTGCTTCTGGTCGGTATCGCTTGCCGCGCGAAGCCTGGGCGAGGCCTATCCCGATCCCTGGCTCCTCTTCCTCTTCGCCGTGGGCGCCATCGTCATGCGCGGGGCGGGCTGCACCTATAACGACCTCATCGACCGCGACATCGACGCCAAGGTCGCGCGGACGCGGGGAAGGCCGTTGCCGAGCGGACAGGTGAGCCCTCGCGCCGCCATCCTCTTCATGCTCGCGCTTTGCCTGATCGGACTTGCCGTGCTGCTCAGCTTCAACAGCTATACCGTGTGGCTTGGGCTTGGCGTGTTGCCGATCGTGGCGCTCTATCCCTTCGTCAAGCGGTTCAGCTATTGGCCGCAAGCCGTGCTCGGGCTCGCCTTCAACTGGGGCGCGCTTTTGGGCTGGCCTGCCGTGCTGGGGCGCCTCGACTGGCCGGCGATCGTCCTCTATGCGGGGGCGGTTTGCTGGACCATCGGCTACGACACCATCTATGCGCATCAGGACCGCGAGGACGACGATCTCATCGGGCTGAAATCGACCGCGCTCAGATTCGGCCGCGCCACCAAGGCCTGGCTCGCCCTCCTCTACGCGCTCGCCTGGCTCGCCATCACTGCGGCCGGGCTCATGGCGCATGCCGGTACGGCGTTTCTGCTCGGCATGATGGCGGCGGCGGCGCATCTTGCCTGGCAGGTCTCGACGCCTCGACATCGACGATCCGGAGAATTGCCTCGAGCGCTTCCGCTCCAACCGCGATTTCGGCGCCATCGTGCTCGGCGCAATCCTCCTCGACATGGCCCTTGCGGCAATATTCTGAGTTGCGTGGGCCAAGGCGAACGCGCGAAAAAGCACCGGGCCCCAGAGCTTCTCGCCCTGGGACCCGGATGACGCCTTGCTGTTAGCTTCCCCCGTTAGCTGGCTGCCTTGAGGCGGCCTTGATTGCCACGATGCTGCCATAGAAGTTTTCCGAAGCGCTTAATGGACGTTGTTAATGTCTGGTATGCGCCGCTTAGCTGCTCATATGGTTTAGAGAACTCTTCCGAAAAGTTTAGAGAATCTTCCGCCGCCCCAATGACCGCCATCAAGCCAGCCGAACGACCGCAATCCCGCTCCGTCCCTCGAAGAAGATTACGCACTTCTTAAGGAGGCCGCGCGCGAGGCGGGCGAGCTTGCGCTCACCTATTTCCGCAAGTCGATCATCGTGAAACGGAAGATCGACGGCAGCGAGGTGAGCGAGGCCGACCTTGCCCTCGATGTAGCGCTCAAGCTCGCGCTGCACGCGCCGCGGCCGGACTATGGCTGGCTCTCGGAGGAGACCGAGGACGACCCGGAGCGGCTCAAGCACCGCAGGGTATGGGTGGTCGATCCGATCGACGGCACCAACGCCTTCCTGCGTCACTTGCCGGAATGGACGGTCTCCGCGGCGCTGGTCGAGGACGGGGTGCCGGTGCTCGGCGTCGTGTTCAATCCCGCCACCAAGGAGTTTTTCCACGCCATGCGGGGGAAAGGCGCCTTCCTCAACGACAAGCCGATCGCGGCAAGCACGAAGAGCACGCTCGACGGGGCGCTGCTCATCGCCAGCGGCGGTCTGTTCAAGAAGAAGATCTGGAAGGAGCCGTGGCCCGAGGTGAAGACAAGATGGGTGAACTCCGTGGCCTACCGGCTCGCGCTCGTCGCGTGCGGGGGAGGCCGATGCCACCATCTCGCTCTCGGCCAAGTGCGAATGGGACCTTGCCGCCGCCGCGCTGATCGTCGAGGAGGCGGGCGGCACGATCACCGACCATCACGGCGAGGCGCACCGCTATAACCGCGCGTCCCCGCGTTTTCCGAGCCTAGTGGCGAGCGGAAAGGCTCTGCATCCGCTCTTGATCGAGCGCACGGCCCGCGTAGACCTCTAGCGCTCACTTCGGCAAAGTTGCCGACAGGGTGAGGGGAAGGACAGCATGGCCGCAAAGGACGGCGCCAAGACGAGCGGGCGGCAATTGCTTCACCTCGTGTTCGGAGGCGAGCTTACGTCGCTCGACAAGATCGAGTTCAGCGACCTCAAGGCGCTCGACATTGTCGGCATCTATCCCAACTATGCGCGGGCCTATGACGCCTGGAAGGACGCCGCTCACCGCACCGTCGACGACGCCCATATGCGCTACTTTATCGTGCATCTGCACCGGCTGCTCGACCCCGGACAGGAACCGGGCGGAGAGGCCGGCTAGCGGCATAAGCGCGCAAGGTTTTTCGCCTTAGAGGCGCGAGCCGCCGCGTGCTAGAAGGGCAGCTGACGGCCGGCAGCTCTCCTGCCGAGGCGCAGAAAATCGGGGAACCGCTTGAAAGACCAACTGTTCAAGGACGCAAGCGCGATCACGCGGGGCGCCGACGAGCTCCAGGTCGACTATACGACCGGCGAGATCGTGGTGCGCATCTGGCGGGAGCATTTGCGGCCCCGTTTCGGGCTCCTTCTGCTCGCCTCGCTTGCCATGCTCCTTACGGCGGCCACCACCGGCGCCATCCCCTTCCTTATTCAGAGGACCGCCGACGACGTGTTCGTCGCCAAGAACGAGCAGATGGTCTACTGGATCACCGCCGCCATCGTGATCGTGACCGTCGTCAAGGCGATCGCCGAATATGTCGCCGACGTCACCGTCGCCTATCTCGGCCACCGCTTCGTCGCCGATCTTCGCATTCAGATGTTCGCCAAGCTCGCGCGCGCCGATTTGAACTGGATCCAGACGGTGCATTCGGGGCGTCTGCTCTCCGGCTTCCTCAACGACGCCATGCTCATCCGGCAAACGGCGAGCCGCTCGCTCGTCACCCTCGGCGAGAACTACCTCAAGGTGGTCATCCTCGTCGCCACCATGTTCTACATGGACCCGCGCTTCTCGATCCTGATCCTGATCTTCATGCCGTTCGCCTGGTTCGTGCTCTCGCGCCAGCGCCGCAAGATGCGGAGATCGACCACCAAGTCGCTCCAGGAGACGGGCGACCTCTCGGCGCTCATCACCCAGACGCTCCGCGGCATGCGCATCGTGCGCGCCTACCGCCAGGAGGACAGGGAGGAGGCGCGCGCCGCCTCGGCCATCAACCGCGCGCTCGAGTTCACCATGCGCGGCACGCGCGCCCGCGCGCTGTCGAGCCCCTCGATGGAGCTTCTGACCGGGCTCGGCTTCGCGCTCGCCATCTACTTCGCCGGCACCAAGGGCGTGCGCGGCGATTTGACCCTCGGCCACTTCATGGGCTTCATGACGGCGGCCCTGCTCATCTACGCGCCGCTCAAGAGCGCCGCTACCTTGCAGACGCAATTGCAGGAAGGCATCGCCGCGGCAAGCCGCGTGTTCGGCATCATCGACCGCGAGATTCATCTCAGCGAGGCGCCCGACGCCAAGCCGCTGGAGCTCGAGCGCGGCGAGATCGAGTTCAGGAACGTGTCCTTCGCCTATGAGCCCGAGAACAAGGTGCTGAAGGGCGTGAGCCTCACCGTGCCGCCTGGCCGCACCGTAGCCCTGGTCGGGCCTTCCGGCTCGGGCAAAAGCACGCTGGTCAACCTCACGCTCCGCTTCTTCGATCCCGACCGCGGCATGGTCGCGATCGACGGCCAGGACATCAAACATGTCACCGTCGACAGCCTGCGCGACGCCATCGCCCTCGTTACCCAAGATCCGGTGCTGTTCGACGACACGATCCGGGCCAATATCGCCTATGGCGCAAAGCCGATCGACGAGAGCCAGGTGATCCAAGCCGCCAAGGCCGCCGCCGCGCATGACTTCATCATGGGCCTGCCGAAGGGCTACGACACAAGGGTCGGCGAAGCGGGAGGGCTCTTGTCCGGCGGCGAGCGGCAGCGCATCGCCATTGCGCGGGCCATCTACAAGGATGCGCCCATCCTCCTGCTCGACGAGCCAACCAGCTCGCTCGACTCGGAGGCCGAGGCCAAGGTGCAAGCCGCGCTCGAAGTGCTGATGCGCGGCCGCACCGTGCTGATGATCGCTCACCGCCTCTCCACGGTGAAGAAGGCCGATCTCATCTGCGTGCTCGATCAGGGCCGCATCGTCGAGACCGGCCGCCACGATGAGCTGGTCGCCAAAGGCGGCCTTTATACCAGACTGCATCGCACTCAGTTCGGCATTGCCGGAGGGTATGCGGCGCCCTTAGCCGAAGAGGCGGGCCAAGAGGCCGTCGTCGTGGCCGGCAAGTAGCAGCACCAGAAGCGTGATGTTGAAACGGCTGCTAGCATTGAAGCCCGCCATAGCCTTGGGCCGCACCGTCAAGCGCGAAGAGGGCTCTCGCCGAAGTGACCGCACGCGCTTATGCTCTTGCCGGAGCCAGTGATCCTGTGATCAAGCAAGAGGCCATCAAGCCTGGGCTGTCGCTCAAGGCCTATCGGGTGCTCACGCGCCTTGCGGCGCCGTTCGCGCCGCTGATCCTTGCTTGGCGCACGCGGCGCGGCAAAGAGGAGCCCGGCCGGCGGCCCGAGCGCTACGGCCTGGCGAGCGCGCCGCGGCCTCCTGGTTTCCTCGCCTGGTTCCATGCGGCGAGCGTCGGCGAGGCCAACGCCGCGCTGCCGGTGATCGAGACCATCGCCGCCGAGCGGCCGGAGGTCCGCATGCTGCTCACCACCGCCACCGTCACCTCGGCGCGGCTGGCGCGCGCGCGGCTGCCTAGGGGCGTGCTGCATCAATATGTGCCGCTCGACAACCAGATCCTTCGTGCAGCGCTTCTTGCGCCATTGGCGTCCCGACCTCGCCGTGCTGGTCGAGTCGGAGATCTGGCCGAATCTCGTGCTGGAGACCAAGGCACAAGACATTCCCCTGCTCCTCATCAACGGCCGCATGTCGACGTCCTCCTTCAAGCGCTGGCGGAGACGGCCGGGCATGAGCCGGCCGCTGTTCTCGGCCTTCGATCTCGTGCTCGCGCAGAACGGCAGCCTCGCCGAGCGCTTCGCCCAGCTCGGCGTCGCGCGCGCGCTCGACGTGGGCAACCTCAAGGCCGACGCGCCGCCGCCGCGTGCCGATCTGCACGGACGGCGCAAGCTCGACGCGGCGCTCTCAGGGCGCGCGGTGTGGCTTGCCGCCAGCACCCATCCGGGAGAGGACGAGACCGTGACGGCGGCGCATCTCAAGATGAGAGCCGCGCGACCCGACCTCCTGACCATCATCGTGCCGCGCCACCCCGAGCGCGGGCCGCTCATCGCCGAGCAGCTCAAGCTTGCGAACCTCACCGTGGCGCTCCGCTCGGAAGGAAAGCTGCCGGAGGCTTCGACCGACATCTATGTGGCCGACACGATCGGCGAGCTTGGCCTGTTCTATGCGCTCGCTCCGGTCGCCTTTATCGGCGGCTCGCTCGCCGACCGCGGGGGGCAGAACCCGGTCGAGGCGATCAAGCTCGGCGCCGCCGTGCTCACCGGCCCCAATTGGCAGAACTTCCGCGACTCCTATAGCGAGCTGCTGCGCGTCGGCGGCTGCAAAGAGGTCAGCGATGCGGCAAGCCTCGCCGAGGCCGCGCTCAATCTGCTCGAGGACGCAAGCGCGCGGCGGGCGATGACGGAGCGCGCGAGCCGCGCCATTGCCGCCATGAGCGGCGCGCTGCCGCGCACGCTGGCCGAGCTCGAACGCTACCTGCCGCCAAAGACGACACTGCAACATGCGTCTTGAGGCGCCGTTCTGGTGGTATCGCAGGAAGGGCGCGCTCGCTTCGGCGCTTGCCCCTCTGGGCCGGCTCTATGGCCGCATCGCCGAAGCCAGCGCTTCGCTGAGGTCGAGCCCTACCGCTCGCGGCTTCCGGTCATCTGCATCGGCAATTTCACCGCCGGCGGCGGCGGCAAGACGCCGACCGCGATCGCCGTCGCTGCGCTGCTCGCCGAGCTCGGCGCCCGGCCGGCATTCCTCACGCGCGGCTATGGCGGGACCAGCGAAGGACCAGTCCTGGTCGCGAAAGGTCAGAGCGCGGAGGAGGTGGGCGATGAGCCGCTGCTTCTGGCGGAGGCCGCGCCCACGATGGTCGCGGCCGACCGGAAGGCGGGCGCCGCGGCACTAGAGGCGACCGAGGCGGACATCATCGTCATGGATGACGGGTTGCAAAACCCTAGGCTTGCCAAGGATTTATCGCTCGTCGTGGTGGATGCCGCCGCTGGTCTCGGCAATGGCCTCATCATGCCGGCGGGGCCGTTGCGGGCGCCGCTCGATGCGCAGATCGCCCGCGTCGAACGCGCTCATCGTGATCGGCGACGGCAGCAAGGCCGCGCCGTTGATCGATGCCTTCGCCGGCCAAGGCAAGCCCGTGCTCAAAGCCCGCATGGTGCCGCGCCAGGACAGGCGCTGGCTCGGCGTGCTGCCGGTGATCGGCTTCGCCGGGATCGCGCGGCCTGAGAAATTCTTCGCCACGCTGCGCAACAATGGCGCGCGGCTGATCGATACGCGCTCCTTCCCCGACCATCACCGCTATAGCGAGCGCGCAGGCGCGGAGCCTGCTCAGAGAGGCGAAGGACTACAACGCCATGCTGGTCACCACCGAGAAGGATTGGGTGCGGCTTCCCGACGACGCGGATAGCGCGCGCTCGGCGAGCTGAAGCACCGCTCGCCGCCCCTTCCCCATCGCCGTCGAGTTCGAGGATGCGGCTGCGGTGAAAGAGCTGCTTGCCGCAGTCCTCGCAAAGTTTGCCTGAGCCGCGCCACAGACACCATACCTCCCCCTCGTGGGGAGGTCGGCGCGCGATGCGCGCGCCGGGTGGGGGGTATCACCGGCGCAAGCAATAGGGGCTGTCACCCCACCCGGCTCGGCCTTCGGCCCGAGCCACCCTCCCCATCAAGGGGAGGGATGGAGCAAACGGCATCGCTTCAAGCTGAGCCTACTCGGCAGCTGTTGCCGGTGTGGGGTGGGTTTCGCGGAAGCGCTTGAGAGAGGCGGCGGCGTCGGCATAAGCCTCTTGCAGCTCGACGCTCCAATAGCGGAGCTCCTCGAGCGGGATGGTGCGCCCGGTCACCGCGCAGCGCACGAAGTCGCCGGGCGTCAACACCTGCACCTCGCCGTCGAGATATTTGAGCTTGGCCTCGCCCTTGAAGCCGATATTTCGTTCGAAGCGATTCATCAAGACTGAGTGGCCCGTCTTTTTGCGTCGTTGTCCGTCACCATAACCTCAAGCGATCACAGAAGACCAGCACGCTCTTTCTTTTTGCGCATGATCTTGGCGAACGCCGTTCTCCGCTCCGGATCACGCTTAGAGCAGACTCCCCTGCTTGTCATCGCGGCGCCGGAGTGGCGCTTTCGCCTCGGGCTCGGCCTTGCGCTCGCTTCCGTCGGCATGCGCTCCAACATGGCCATCGGCGAACTCGATGTCCAGAGCCGACCCCGGCTTCACCTCGGCGGCGCGGCGCAGCATCGCGCCGTCGGCGGAGCGCACCAGAGCGAAGCCGCGCGCGAGCACATTGTGATAGCCGAGCGTGAAGAGAAGCTTCGCCTGGCCGTCGAGCCTCGCCTGCGAGCGCTCGAAAAGCATCGCGACCGACCTCGCCCGCGAGCGGTCGAGGCGGATCAGCCGCTCGCGGCCGGACCGCGCCGTGCGTGCCACGATTTGGGGCCTGAGCCGCGAGGCGCTGCGCTCGAACGAGGTGCGGTGCGCCCGCGCATTGGCGAGCAGCGCACGCTTCAACCTCGCGCTTGCATTGTCGAAGCGCTGGCGCGGCAGGTCGAGAATATTGGCTTTGCGCGGCAGCCCGCGCGAAAGGCCCGCGAATCGATGCCGCTCGCCCTCGATCCTCCGCCTCAGCGAAGTGGCGACGCGAAGGCCGAAGCCGCGTCACCGTGATGAGGAGATCGGCGCGCACCGGCACGGCGCGCTCGGCGGCGGCGGTCGGCGTCGGCGCACGGAAATCGGCGACGAGATCGATGATGGTCCAGTCGGTCTCGTGGCCGACCGCGGAGATGAGCGGGATGGCGCTTGCGGCAGCGGCGCGGGCGACGCTCTCGTCGTTGAAGCCCCAGAGATCTTCGAGGCTGCCCCCGCCGCGAGCGACGATGATGAGATCGGGCCGCGGCACGGGCCCCAAACCGTCGAGCCCGTTGAAGCCGACGATCGCAGCGGCAACCTCGATGGCGCAGGTCTCGCCCTTGCACCCTCACCGGCCACACCAGCACATGGCAGGGGAAGCGGTCGGCGAGGCGATGGAGAATGTCGCGGATCACCGCACCGGTGGGCGAGGTGACGACGCCGACGATGCGCGGGAGGTAGGGGAGCTTCTTCTTGCGCGCCTCATCGAACAGGCCTTCGGCGGCGAGCATCTTCTTGCGCTGCTCGAGCAGCGCCATGAGCGCGCCGATGCCGGCGGGCTCGAGCTCGTCGATGACGATCTGATAGGTGGACTTGCCGGGATAGGTGGTGACGCGGCCGCGTACGACGACTTCGAGCCCCTGCTCCGGCTTGAATTTGAGCCGCTGGAAGGTGCTCTTCCAGATCACCGCCTCGATGGCGGCCTTGTCGTCCTTCAACGTGAAATAGCAATGGCCGGATGAATGCTGGCCCTTGAAGCCGGAGATCTCGCCCCGGAGCCTGACCAGCCCATAGGCCTCCTCCACCGTCTTGCGGAGCGCGAAGGCAAGCTCCGAGACGGTATATTCGACGAGATTGGTCGGCGGCGTGGCGGCTAATGTCTGGTCGGCCATGGTCTCAAATCATCTCGTTTCGCCTGGCGCGCTCTTGCGTGCTAAGGAGCGCCAGTCTTGGGGGCCTGAGCATTACTAGCCTCGGCGCCCCCTCACAAGCGGAGCGTGATCGAAGGTGAAGGTGCTTCTGATCGGAGGCGGGGGCCGCGAGCATGCGCTCGCCTGGAAGCTCGCACAAAGCCCCCTGCTCGATACGCTCTATTGCGCGCCGGGCAATGCCGGGATCGAGGAGATCGCGGAGTGCGTCGCGCTCGATGTGGCGGACCACGCGGCGGTGGCGCGCTTCTGCTAAGGTGAACGACATCGGGCTGGTGGTGATCGGGCCCGAGGCGCCGCTCGTGGCAGGGCTTGCCGACGATCTTGCGGCGACAGGCATCAAAGTGTTCGGGCCGTCGCGGGAAGCCGCGCGGCTCGAAGGCTCGAAGGGTTTCACCAAGGATCTGTGCGCGGAATACGGCATCCCCACCGCTGCTTACCGCCGCTTCGCCGAGGCGGGCGCCGCCAAGGCTTATGTGGCGACGCAAAGCCTGCCCATCGTCGTCAAGGCCGACGGGCTCGCCGCGGGCAAAGGCGTCGTCATCGCCGCGACACGCGAGGAGGCGAATGCCGCCATCGATGCCTGCTTCTCCGGCGCGTTCGGCGCTGCCGGCGCGGAGGTGGTGATCGAGGAGTGTCTCGTGGGCGAAGAAGCGAGCTTTTTCGCCTTGGTCGACGGAGAGACCGCTTTGCCGCTCGCCACGGCGCAGGACCACAAGCGCGCCTTCGACGGCGACCAGGGCCCTAACACCGGCGGCATGGGCGCTTATTCGCCGGCGCCGATCATGACGCCCGCTCTCGTGCGCCCGCGTCATGGAGGAGATCGTCCTGCCGACCGTCCGCGCCATGAAAGCGCGCGGCACGCCGTTCAAGGGCGTGCTCTATGCCGGGCTGATGATCCAGGACGGGGCGCCCAAGCTGATCGAATATAATGTGCGCTTCGGCGACCCCGAGACGCAGGTGCTGATGCTGCGGCTCAAGTCCGACCTTCTGCCGGCGCTGCTCGCTGTCGCCGAGGGGAAGCTCAGCGGCTTCACGCTCGACTGGCATGACGATGCGGCGCTGTGCGTGGTGATGGCGGCCAAGGGTTATCCCGGCGTCTATGAGAGAGGCTCCGAGATCAGGGGGCTTGAGGAAGCGGGCGCCGACCCGAAGGTCGAGATCTTCCATGCCGGCACCAAGCGCGACCGCGCAACACGCGACCGCGTGCGCATCCTCGCCGATGGCGGCCGCGTGCTCGGAGTAACCTCGCGAGGCTAACACTATCGCCGAGGCTCGGACCCGCGCCTATGCGGCGGTCGACAAGATCGATTGGCCGGAGGGCTTCTGCCGCCACGACATCGGCGTCCGCGCCGTGGCGCGCGAACGGGGATGTGTAGCAAGATCGATTGGGGTTGTCGGCAGATAGAATTTACTTAAAACTTTTGTTTATCACTCTCATCAGTGCTCAAGTAGGTTGCGCTAGCTTCTGCCGGCGACTTCTTGCGCTTTACTGATCTCCTCAACTCTCTTGGTAGTCCGGCACGGCGATATTACGCGCTGCGCCACGGAGACCGCCATGAGATCTTTATTGCTTGCCGTTTGCCTCCTCCTCATCTCGACTCACGCATCCAGTGCCGCCCAGAGCGTCGGACAGCGATGGGAACAGGCTCTCCTCAATGCGAAGCGACACGGCACGCTGCCTGGCCCGCGGCCTGGGCAAAAGTGCTTATGGTCTAAGCCTCTCGGCGCGTGCTTGTGGTACACCCCGGCCAAATGGGACCTGCGGATCTATTAGCTGCCCCGGCTGAGCGCCCCGGGGCGGTTCCGGATCGCAAACCACTTATTAGCTCAGACGATGGTTGCAGGCGCTCGGGTTACCACGCGAGCTAACCCAATCGCGGAGTTGAGTGGCCCTGCGGCTTCCTTCGCCGCGAGATCGGCTTCCGCGCGCTGCTGCGGCGGGGCCGGATAGGAAGCAGGCGCCCGAGGCCAGTGGGCGCCCTTGCCCTCGCGAGTGTCCCCGTGCACATTCTAAGCAAGGTCGGTCGGGGGTAAGCGACAATGCACGACTGGCGGAAATTCGTTTGGGCCGTCGTTTGCGGCTTCGCGGGCATTATTGTCCTTCTGTCGGTCTTCATCCTGTTGATGAACCCCTACGGCAACCTGCCCCGCATCCTTCTCAGCGAACACGTCATCAGCGACATCAATCAGCGGTTTCAATATCCGGCGCTGATCCGCTCAAAGCGATACAATTCCATCGTCATAGGAGCCTCCGATTCACGACTGCTGCACCCCAGGGCCCTTGAACGCGTGTTCGGCGGGCGGTTTGCCAATCTCGCCATGAATGCGGGACTGGCTTATGAGCAATATCGTCTCTCCGCTCTTTTTATTAGGGAGGTGAAGGACCGGCGAACGCTTGTGGTCGGCCTCGACCGCGTGTGGTGCGATGAACACGCAGATGAGGAGCGCATCACCTTTCGCGGCTTTCCAGAATGGATGTATGACGACGATTGGCGGAACGACCTCCGCTATATGCTGAACGCCAAGACGGTGGAGATCAGCGGACGCAGGTTTGGACAGGCCCTCGGATTCAGGGAGGCCCGCTTCCTCGACGGTTACGAGGTGTTCACGCCGCCCGAAAGCGCCTATGACCCGGTGAAGGTCAGGGCCAAGCTGTGGGGGAAAGGAGGTCCCAACTCAGTCGAACCGGTCGTGCCGGCCTATGCAGCAAGCGCCGAGGAGCGTGCGCGCTGGCAATATCCAGCGCTGGCTTGGCTCGACGAGATTGCGACGAGATTCGCGGGCCGCGTGGTGTTCGTCTACGTGCCGGCCCATATCGCCGCCCAGCCGACGCCAGGCTCCGCGACGGCCGCGCGGCGAGAAGAATGCAAGGCGCGCATCGGCGCGATCGCACGGCGCCATGAGGCGCCCTTCATCGATTTCTACATCCACTCCGAGATCACGGCGAACGACGCCAATTGGTGGGACCGCCTGCATTTCCGACTGCCGATCGCCGAGCGAATCGTCGACGATATTGAGCGGGCGCTTGCCACTGGCAAGGACGACCCGATGGGCGATTGGCGCTATTTGGAAGGACCCCGCACGGGGACAGTTTCCTCAACCGCCGAATAGGGGCAGTCCACGCGAGGACGAGACCAAGACCGAGTTAAGAGCCTGGGATGGATTGCGCGTAAGCGATGCTGTTTCATAGCCAGGAATTTGTCCTCCTTTTCCTACCAGTAGCCGTCGGCATCTATTACGCGCTCGCCCGCCACCCGTCCGCGCGCCAATGGTGGCTGATCGCGGCCTCACTCGTCTTCTATGGATGGTGGGATATTCGCTTTCTGCCGCTCCTCATCGGCCAGACCCTGGTGACGTGGTTGATCGTGGAGCTTGCGATCAGAAAGGATTGGCGCTGGCTGCTTTACTTCGCCATCGTCGCCAATCTCTCGGTCCTCGGCCTGTTCAAATATCTCGATTTTGGGGCGAGCATCCTGGAGCAGGTAACCGGCCGCGAATTCGCCAAGGCCTCGCTGATCCTGCCGATCGGCATCAGCTTCTACACTTTCGAGCTGATATCCTATCTCGTCGACCGTTTGCGTGGCACCGCGCCACGCTATGGCATCCGCGTGTTCGGCCTCTTCATCGTGCTCTTTCCGCACCTGATCGCGGGGCCGATCATGCGGCACAACGAGATCATCCCGCAATTCGCCTACGACCCGCTGCGCCGGGGTCTTTATGAACGTATCGGCCGGGGTCTCGTTCTCTTCCTCATCGGCTTCGTTGAGAAGTTCTTCATCGCCGATCAGCTCGCCACCATCGTCGATCCGATCTTTGCCGAGGCGGCGCTCGTGGTCCCGACGTTCTCACTAGCGGGAGCAGGAGCGCTTGCTTTCGCGCTACAGATCTTTTTCGACTTCGTCGCCTATTCGAACATGGCGATGGGCATTGGGCTGATGTGCGGGCTCATGCTGCCGGTGAACTTCAACGTGCCGTATCGCGCCGTAAATCTGCGCGACTTCTGGCGCCGCTGGCACATCACCCTGTCGCGGTGGCTGCGCGACTATGTCTACATTCCACTTGGGCGGTAGCCGCGAGGGCGTGGCCGTTTATATCTGGGCGACGCTTGTCACCATGGGCCTGTGCGGCCTTTGGCATGGCGCCGGCTGGACCTTCGTCCTGTGGGGACTTGGCCATGGAGTTGGGCTCCTCGCTTGCAGGTTTTGGCAGCGCTACGGGCCTCCTTTGCCGGCAATTGTGGCCTGGGCGATCACGATGACCTTTGTGGTCCTGCTTTTCGTCCTGTTCCGCGCGGCCGATCTCGCGACCGCTTCGCATATGTTCGCGGGACTGATCGGCCAAGGAGGGCTCGGGGCGCTTTGGCCTGCCGGCACCCTGGTGCCGATCACGATCGCAGGCACGATCGCGCTGTTCAAAGTACCGACTTTCGAGCTTGCCATGCGGCTCCGGCCGAGCTGGCCCGCGGCGATCGGCTTCGTCGTGGCGTCCGTGATCTGCGTGCTTGAAGTGGGCAAAGGCGCCCCGTTAAGCTTCATTTATTTTCAGTTCTAGCGGCGGGCGCTTCCTCCCCGAATGGGGAAAGGGGTTACGCATTCCCTTCGCGCACGGCATTAAAGCGATGGCAGCGCAGATTGTCGCTGCCGTCGAACAGAGTGAGCTCGAGCGTTAGATCCGCCGGGTCGCAGTTCTCGGGCAGAAATAGCCAGGCGGTTACCTGCCCCTCGGAGGCTCGCGAAACGGTTCCCGCGCGCGCTTCATGCGGTCCAAGCGTGAGGTCGAGGGGAATGCTCGTCTTCGCCTTGTCGGTGGTGGGGTGCGACCAGACCTGAAAATCGCCTTTCCTGGTGCTGACCGACTTGATCGGGGCCATGAGCCGCGCCGATCGCGGCCGCACGCGCCTCAGCTCATCCACCACCACGCCATAGGGCGCCTGATTGGCGACCGCGACGTGGACCTGGTACCAGCCCTTCTGCAGCTCCCTGAAGGAGGCTCTGATGATCGGCTCGGCGCCGCTGCGCGCCGCCCTCACCACAAATCTGATGGTCGAGGCGGCGACCAAAAGGATCAGCGCCACCGCAATTCCGAGCTGGAGGGGGAAAAATGACCCATTCATGGTTGGTTCGCGCGATCGGCAGGCTCGTTCCCACTCTTTTACGGCGAGTTGCTTACAACAACCGTTACGGCAGACCGTTGCGGCGCGAGCCCCCCATCTCTAAGCTCTTTCCTGACCAGGCAGGAGATTCACATGCGGCACCGATTCCCCCTCTCGCGAAAATGGCCCCAGTCCTTGCCGGAACGGCCATCGGACTTGGCCTCTTTCTGTACGCAGGAACCGAAGAGGCGCAGGCCACGCCTCCCTTTGCGTCCGGGCTCGGCGGCACGGCTTCGCACGTCACGCAAGTCCGCGTCTACCGGCGCGGACGGCCGCCCATCTATCCCTATTATTACAATCCCGGACGCCCGGGCGGTTACAGCTTCTATTTCGGCTTCGTGCCTTACGCGAAGGGCGATTACGGGACCCAGGCGATACAGCGAAGCCTCTACCCGCAAGACATCCAGTGGCCTCCGGGCATGTATCCCTATGGCCCGCGTCGCGGCTGGGGGCCGAAGCGCGCGGATTGATGCGGGATGACGCAGCTCAGCGCCGCCTAGCGAAAAATTCCCTGAGCAGGCTTGCGGATTTGGATTTCGCTTAAGCCCCCGATCACTTCCGGCGCGTGATGACAGGTCGCCTGCGAGAAGAAACGCGGGCCGTGCTCGACCGCGCCGCCCTTGGGATCGGCCGCGCCAAAATAGAGGCGGCGGATGCGGGCGAAGGAGATGGCAGCCGCGCACATGGCGCACGGCTCGAGCGTCACATAGAGATCGCAGCCGGTGAGCCGCTCGCTGCCGAGTTTGGCGCACGCGGCGCGGATCGCCAGAAGCTCGGCATGGGCGGTCGGATCGCGAGAGGTAAGCGTGCGGTTGCCGGCGCGCGCCAGCACCTCGCCATCGGCGCTCACCACGACCGCGCCGATCGGCACTTCGCCTAGGTCGCGCGCTTCCTCCGCCTCGGCGAGCGCGAGATCCATGGGCGGCCCGGCCTTGCCTCTCTCGCCGTCATCTGCAAGCTTCGGCCTCATGGGCGGCAAAGTGGGGGTCAAGCGCGGGCAGGGTCAAGCCCCACGGACGGGGAAGGCCAAAGCGCCCGCGGCCAAGGCCGAGTCCATGCGCATCGCCAAGGCCATCGCCCATGCCGGCCTGTGCTCCCGCCGCGACGCCGAGGCGTGGATCGCGGCCGGCCGTGTCGCCGTTAACGGCAAGGTGCTCGCGACGCCGGCGCATGTGGTCAAGCCCAGCGACAAGATCACGGTGGACGGCAAGCCTCTGCCCGAGGCGCAAAGTGTGCGGCTGTGGCGCTATCACAAGCGGCGCGGCCTCGTCACCAGCCATAAGGACCCACAGGGGCGGAAGACGGTGTTCGAGTCTCTGCCGCCTGGTCTGCCGCGCGTCGTCTCGGTGGGGCGGCTCGACATCAACACCGAAGGCCTGCTCCTGCTGACCACCGACGGCGAACTGGCGCGGCATCTCGAGCTTCCGAGCACGGGCTGGCTCAGGCGCTACCGCGTGCGGGCGCATGGCCGCGTCGCCCAGGAGGCGCTCGACCGCTTACGCCAAGGCGTCACCATCGACGGCATTCATTACGGGCCGGTGGAGGCGCGCATCGACCGCGAGCAGGGATCGAATCTCTGGCTCACGATTTCCTTGCGCGAAGGCAAGAACCGCGAGGTGAAGCAGCTCGCCGAGCATCTCGGACTGACCGTCAACCGGCTCATCCGCGTCTCGTTCGGGCCGTTCGCGCTCGGCGACTTGGCCCCCGGCGCGGTCGATGAGGTGAAGCGGCGCGTGCTCGCCGATCAGCTCGGAGCGAAGCTTGCCGAGGAGTTCGGCTTGTTCGATGCCGCCAAAGAGCGCCGGGCGCGCCGCCGATGAGAGCCGGCTCATGCGCATCGTAGCCGGCAAATTCAGAGGGACTCAGATCGAGGCGCCTAAGGGGCTCGCCACGCGCCCGACCTCTGACCGCGTGCGCCAGGCCCTATTCAATGTGCTGGAGCACGGCGCCCCCCATTTCGAGTTCGAAGGCGCCCGCGTGCTCGATCTCTTCGCCGGCTCTGGCGCGCTCGGGCTCGAGGCGCTGTCGCGCGGCGCGCGCTTCTGTGTCTTCATCGAGGAGAGCGCCCAGGCGCGCGCGGCCATCCGCCGCAATGTGGAGGCGTTGGGCTTGACCGGCGTCACCAAGATCTGGCGGCGCGATGCGACCAAGCTCGGCGCGGCGGGCACGCTCCAGCCCTTCGATCTCATCTTCTGCGACCCGCCTTACGGCAAGGGGCTTGGGGAACGCGCGCTCGCCGCCGCAGTCGAAGGCGGTTGGGCCGGTGACGGGGCGATCGCGGTTCTCGAGGAGCGCGCGGATGTGAAGATCGCCTGGCCCGCTCCCTTCGAGGAGATCGACCGGCGGCGCTATGGCGATACCGGGATCGCCATCGCAAGGGCTGGACCTTGAAGGGATTTTCGTCCTTAACCCGGCGAAGGTTCGGCTATGCTTAAATGGCCGGAACGTGCCGTCCAGGACCCGCCATGACCTTGAGAGCGCCGCTCTTCGTCCCGTTGCTCGTGGCGGCGCTATTGGCATTCCAGGCGGAGAACGCCGCCTTCATCTCCGGGGTGTGGCAGGGCGACGCCAATTACGACGGGGACGGCAAGTTCTCCGATTGCACCATGACCGCGCAAGCGGAGAGCGGCGTCCTGATCGGCTTCGTCATCAGCAAGAATTACGATTGGGGGCTCGTGCTGGCCGACGAGACGCGCGAGTTCAAGGTGGGGACGACGGAAGCGGTGGTGCTATTGATCGATCAGAGAGACCCGATCCCGGCCATCGCCAAAGTGATCGACCTCCACGGCATCGTCATCCCGCTCGAGAACTCAGGTCCCGTTCTCGATGCGCTGCGCGAGGGCAAGGTGCTGACCATCGTCGCCGAGGAGGCCAAGATCAGCTTCAAATTGACCGGCACTCAGGGAGGCGATCGCCGCGCTGGCGGCTTGCGTCACCGAGTATCTCGGCAGCGAGAAGGTCGAACTTCCGACTCACTCCCTCCCCCCTATGGGGAGAGGGCTGGGGTGAGGGGGCCCAAACCTTGGAAGTTCGCACCGTCTGTTCCCCCCTCACCCGGCCGCGTTGCGGCCGACCTCTCCCCGCTGGGGAGAGGAAGAAGCCGTAGCAGCTAGCGGCGGGAGAACAGCTTCTCGATGTCGGCGAGCTTGAGCTCGATATAGGTGGGGCGGCCGTGGTTGCACTGGCCGGTGAACGGCGTCCGCTCCATGTCGCGCAGCAGCGCGTTCATCTCCTCAGGGTTAAGCCGCCGCCCTGCCCGCACGCTGCCGTGGCAGGCCATGGTGGACAGCACATGGTCCAGCCGCTCGGCGAGGAGGCGGGTCTCCCCGCTGTCCTCCGCCTCGGCCAGCTCGGCGGCGAGGTCGGCGAGCAGTCCCTTGACGTTGCAGGTGCCGAGCAGCGACGGCACCTCGCGCACCAAGACGGCGGCGGCGCCGAACGGCTCGACCACGAGACCTAAACGCTCAAGCTCGGCGGCGGCAGCGCAGAGGCTCGCTGCGGCGTCGACGTCAAGCTCGACCACCTCGGGAATGAGGAGAAGCTGGCGGGAGATGCCGCCATTGGCAAAGGCGCGCTTCAGGCGCTCATAGACGAGCCGCTCATGCGCCGCGTGCTGATCGACGATGACCAGCGCGTCCTCGGTCTCGGCGATGATGAAGGTGTCGTTGATTTGCGCCCGCGCCGCTCCGAGCGGATAGAGGGTCCCGAGAGCATCGTCTTCGGCGAGGCTCCCGCGCGTATCGGCGCTCGGCTCGGCCAGGGGCCCGAGCGGCGCCTGGGCACGCTCGGCGAAGCCGAAGGACTGCGGGTCGAAAGTCTCAGGCGCCGGTCGTCGGCCGGAAGGCGGTGCCATGCGCCCGAGCGCCGCCTGCGACAGGGAGGACGTGGCGCGGTGACCCGCGGCGCCGAGCGCCTCCCTGAGCGCGCCGATGATGAGCGAGCGCACGCCGTTGGGGTCGCGGAATCTGAGCTCGGTCTTGGCGGGATGGACGTTCACGTCCACCTCGTCAGGCGGCACCGTCAAGAACAGCGCGAGCATGGGATAGCGCCCTTGCGGCACGAGATCGCCGTAGGCCGCGCGTACCGTGCCGGCGAGCAGCTTGTCGCGCACGGGGCGCCCATTGACGACGAGATAGAGCTGGAGGCTGTTCGGCCGGTGCAAGGTCGGCAAGCCGGCAAAGCCCTCGAGCCCAATGTTGTCGCGATGGGCGCGCACGGGAAGCGCGTCCTTGACGAAGTCCGGGCCCGAGGATGCGCCCAAGCCGGGCGAGCCCATGATCGATCAGCCCCGGCGGGCAGGCGTCGAGGCGGAAGGCGGTACGCTCATCGGTAGCGAGGCTGAAGGCGATCTCGGGCCTGGCGAGCGCGAGGCGTTTTACCATGTCGGCGATGGCGGCGGCCTCGGCGCGTTCCGACTTCATGAATTTCAGCCGCGCGGGGGTCGCGTAGAACAGGTCGCGCACCTCGACGCGTGTGCCGGCGGCGAGTGCGGCGGGTTTGAGCTTCGACTTGCGGCCGCCATCGACCGCAATCTCGTGGGCCTCGCCCGCGCCCGCAGCGCGGCTTTGGATGGAGAGCCTGGCGACGGCGCCGATCGACGGCAGCGCCTCGCCACGGAAGCCGAGCGTCATGATGGAAGACAGATCGTCGTCGGCGAGCTTGGAGGTGGCGTGCCGCTCCACCGCCAGGGCAAGATCGGACGCAGCTATGCCGGAGCCGTCGTCGCTGACGCGAATGAGCCGCAAGCCGCCGCCCGCCGTGGCGATATCGATGCGGCGCGCGCCGGCGTCGATCGCGTTCTCGATAAGCTCCTTGACGACGCTGGCAGGCCGCTCGACGACCTCACCCGCGGCGATGCGATTGACGAGGTTCGGCGGCAGCTGACGGATGGCCATCTGATGCCTCGGCTTGCTCGCCGGCGAGATACCGGCGGGTCAGTATTTTACCCGATTCTACCGCCGGCTGGTCGAATGGGTCGACGCCCAAAAGATGCGCCGCAAGGATGGTTTCCAGCATGAAATGCATCATCAGGGCGCCGAGCGCGCGCTCATCGAGCACGTCGAGGTCGATGGTGCGCACCGGCCGGCCTTGGGCCATGAGCGCCTCGGGGATGGCGCGCTGCTGCGCCGCCACGAGGTCGCCGGCGGCATGGCCGGCGAGATAGTCGGCTCCCGCGAGCTTGGCGAGGTCGGGCGCCACGCGGGGGCCGCGGCCGGCGCAAGCCTCGCGGATCACGGTGATGAGATGCTGCGGCGCGCCGTCGAGATAAAGCTGGAGCTGGCTGTGCTGGTCGACCGGGCCAAGGGCCGCGACGGGCGTCGTCCCCTCGCCGTTTTTGCCGAGGCTCTCGCCCCAAAGCTGCGCATACCAGGCGGCGAAGCGCGAGAGGCGGTCGGAGTAGGGAAGCATCACGCAAGCGCGGACGCCGCGCTCCTTGGCGAGGCCAATGGCGACGGCTGCGCCGATGGCAGGCGCGAAGTCGCCCGCGCTCTCAGCTTCGAGCATGGCATCGATGACGGAGCGGGCGCCGGCGCGCAAGGCCGCGACATCGAGGCCGCGGGCGAGCGCAGGCAGGAGCCCGACATTGGTGAGAGCTGCGAAGCGGCCGCCGATATTGGGATCGTGGTCGAGGGTGGGAATGCCGAAGCTCTCGCACAGCGCGCGGAGACCGTTCGTCTGCCCCCGCCGCCTTGGGCTCGGTCACGGCGAGGAACAGCTCCGGGATACGGTCGGCAAGCCCCGCCTTCCGCACGGCGTCGATGGCGGCGATGACTTGCACCAGCGTCTCGGGCGTGCCGCCCGACTTCGAGATCACGACGAAACGCGTGCTCTTGAGGTCGAGGCCGGAAAGGGCAAGGTCGAGCGTGCGGGCATCGAGATTGTCGTAGAAGCGCGTGCGCGGGCGCGTCTCGCTGCCATGCTTGTCGTCGCCGGGAATGCCCCAGCCGCCAAGTTGCGCCAACGTCTGGCCGCCGAGGCTCGACCCCCCGGTGCCGAAAAAGACAAGCGTGCGGGCGCCATGGGTGAGAAGCTTCAACGCCTCTCGGGCAGGAGCGATGTCGTCGCGCCATTCCGGCACCCGCAACAAGGGAAGCGTGGATTTGGCATAGGCCTCGCGCAAAGCGGCGAGCTTGGGCTCGAGCTTGGCGAGATTTGCTGCGAGAGAGGCTTGCGGCGAGCCCGGCGCTGCCGATGCCGGACTCAAGGCAACCTTCCACGGATTGCGACAGCTTCATGGGCCTCGCCTCTAATTTCACTGTCAGGCGCTAGGCGCCCTAGCCCGGGGCTGCCTTAGACTTCGCCGCCACCGGCTTGCCGACGATGGTCGTGATGAGGCGGTCGGCCTCGATCAGGCGCTTGGCCACGCGCCTAATGTCGTCCAGGGTCACCGCTTCCACCAGCTCATTCCGCCGGTTGACGTAATCAATGCCGAGATCCTCGATCTGAATCCACAGGAGCTGGTTGGCGATGCTCGACGACGATTCGAATCTCAGCGCATAGGCGCCGGTCAGATAGCTCTTGGCGCTGTCGAGCTCATCGGCGGTGGGGCCTTGCTCGGCCAGCCGCCTCAACTCGCTTTCGATCACCTCGAGCGACTGGCCGACCGCCTCGTTCTTGGTCGCCACATTGCCGACGAACACGGCGCCGTGCTGGTAAGGAAAGATGTTGGAATGGACCGAATAGGCGAGCCCGCGCTTCTCGCGCACTTCCTCCATCAGCCGCGAGGAAAAACCGCCGCCGCCGATGATGTAATTGAGCACGTAAGCCGCGATGAAATCGTCGTCCTTGCGCGCGATGCCGCGATGGCCGAACTGCGCCACCGATTGCGGCACGTCCATCTCGATGATCTCGCGGGTGGGGCCAAGCGGCGGATCGGCGTCGGCCACCGGCGACAGCACAGCATGAAGGGGCAGGTCGCCGAACACATGATCGAGCGTCTTGCCGAGGGTTTCGGCGTCGATGTCGCCGACCACGGAGATCACCAGCTTATCGCGGGCGAAGACGCGGTCGGCATAGCCCTTGAGGTCGTCGCGCGAGATGGCGGCGATGGTGGCCATAGTGCCCTTGATCGGGCGCCCGTAAGGATGGTTCTGAAAGGCAAGACGGTCCCAGGCGAGCGAGGCCACCGTCTCGGGATCGTTCTCGTCGAACTTCAGTCCCGCCAAAATCTGGGCGCGCACGCGCTCGACCGCATCCTCGTCGAAGCGGGGCTTGGTGAGCGCCAGCCGCACGAGATCGAACACCTCATCCTTGTTGGCGGAGAGCGTCTGGACATTGCCGAGCATCACGTCGCGGCTGGCGTCGAAATCCATGCGCATGGCGAGCGCCTGGGCGCGCTCCTGGAAGGCGACGGCATCGAGCTCGCCGGCGCCCTCGTCCATCATGGCCGAGATGAAGTAAGCGAGGCCTTCCTTGCCCTGAGGGTCCTGGGTGGCGCCGCCGCGGAAGGCAAAGCGCATGGCGATAAGGGGGTTGTCGTGGCTCTCCACCAGCCAAGCCTCGATACCGCCGGGGCTCATGACGCGCTCTATCTTCATGGTGGCAACCTCAGCCGCCTGCGCGGCCGAAGCGATGAGCGCCGCGACCGCCAGCCCTGCACCATGCCGCAACAGGAGGGGCGGAACCCGGATGGGAAGCGCCATGAGGATTACGACTTGCCTTTAGCTGGCGCATGGACCGGCTTTTCACCAATGCTGCTGGTGTATTCGGGGGTGGGCAGCAGATAGCCGGTGACCGAATTCTTGTCGACAAGATATTTCCGCGCCGCGTCGCGCAAATCATCGACGGTCACGCGCTTCAGCCGGTCGGGCCATTGCTCGACGTCCGCGACGGTCATGCCGGTGGCGAGCCGCCAGCCATAATGGCGCGCCATGCGCGATTGGCTGTCGGAGGTATAGATAAACTCGGCGAGATAGGAGGCGCGTGCGCGGTCGAGTTCCTCCTGGGTGACGCCATTCACGCGCAGGTCCTCGATCACGCCGTCGATCGCCTTCTCGAGATCCTCGGCGGAAACAGTCTCGGCGGCGATGGCGTAGAAGCCAAGCCGCCCCGAATCGAGGCCCGAATTGGAATACCAGCCGCCGGCGTTCGCCGCCTTCTTGTCCTCGATCACCAGCTGCTTATAGATCGTGCTGATGGACCCCGCGGCGGCGACGCGCATCAGGAGGTCAAGCGCCTCGGCCTCGCCCGGCTCGGCCGAGGCGTAGCTCGGGGCGAGATAGAAGCGCTGCACCGTGGTGCGGCCGGCGCGCGGGTCCTCGAGCGTCACCTTCACCGGCGCGTAATGCGCGGGCTCCTGCGGCCTGGCGCGGCCGTTCATCAAGCCGCTCGGCTCAACCTTGCCGAAGGTCTCCTCAGCGAGCTTGCTGACCTCTTCCGGCTCGACGTCGCCGGCGATGACGAGGAGGGCGTTGTCCGGCGCGTAGAAGCGCTTGTAGAAGGAAAGCGCATCCTCGCGGCCGAGCGCCCTGATCTCGTGCTCCCAGCCGATGATGGGAATACCGTAAGGATGATTGGAATAGAGCGCGGCCATCATCTGCTCCTGCAAGATGCTGCCCGGATCGTTGTCGACCCTGCTGCGGCGCTCTTCCAGAATAACCTTGCGCTCCGTGGCCACATCTTCCTCCGAGAGGCGGAGATTGGCCATGCGGTCGGCCTCCATCTGCATCACCTTGGGCAGGCGATCCTTGGCCACGCGCTGGAAGTAGGCGGTCACGTCGTGATTGGTGAAGGCGTTGTCCTCGCCGCCGTTCTTCGCGATCAGCTTTGAGAATTGGCCGGTTGGAATGAGCTCCGTTCCCTTGAACATCAGATGCTCAAGGAAATGGGCAATGCCGGAAGAACCGGGCGGCTCGTCGGCGGCACCCGCCTTGTACCAGATCATCTGAGTCACCACCGGCGCGCGATGATCGGGGATGACCAGCACCTGCAAGCCGTTTTTGAGCTTGAACTCGCTCACGCGGTGAGAGGCGTGCATGCCTTCCGCCGCGACAGCGACGGCGAGCGACGCCAGGCTGAATGAGGCCAGGAGAACGCCCACCCTCGGATCGAGCGCGAAGAGAAGCTGATCGAACATCCACATCATCATAGAGCGGGACCGGGAGCGAGACACGGGATGAGACCTAGCAATGTTCGTGCCGAACGTCGTGCCGGGCCTCACTGCCTCACATTTCAGGCGTCGGGCCGGCATTTTCAAGCCAAATTCTGTACGAAGCCACCGTCCGCAAGCCTACGGCTTCCGTCAGTAAAGGGCGCTGGGGTTCTTGTAGCTTTCGGGCGGTGCCGGGTGGAACAGGTCCTCGCCGTCGGGCGTAATCTCTTGCGGCACGTGCGGCGTGAGCGGCTTCGGCTTGGCCGCGGCGACCGCCTGGTCCGCAGGCGGTTTGTCGGCAGGATCGGGCTCCGGAACGTCGTCAACCTGCTCGGGCTCCTTTTTCCTGCCGAAGCCATTTGTCGAGAAGGGTCGGCTTGCCGGCATAAGGATTGATGGGATCGTTCGCGGCTTCTTCCTTGGCCTTCTCGGCCTCCTTGAGCCTTGACGATCTGCTTCTGCACCAGCTTCCGGATTCTGCGGCCAGTCCTCGCGGGCGGTCGCCACGGCGACGCCGCTTCCCGGCGGGGGAAGCGCCTTGGTATCGGGCGGAAGCAGAAGCGGGGGCCGCTCGGCCATGCGCGGGTCGGCCTCCTGGCGATCGCCGGAAAGCCCCATGTAATCGAAGACCTTGCCTTGGAATTCGATGCCGCCACAGCCCCCAAGGGCAAGCGTGGCGGCGAACGCCGCCGCAAGGAGCTGCGGCCCGGCCGGGGCGGCATATGGTTGTGGTGTGCCCCAAGGCTCCCCCTCGAACACCCGGACAATCCGGGTTTTCCTTACATCTTAGAAGGGTTTCCGACCTTTTTGTGACCCCTGAACAGGGATTCATATAGAAGTCCCACCACTCCGGCAACAATGGCGGTATCGGCGATATTGAACACGTACCATTGGTAGCCGAAGGCGTGGAGCGAGAAGAAATCGGCGACCGCGCCATAGGCGATGCGGTCGATGGCGTTGCCGATGGCGCCGCCGATGATGAGGCCGATCGAGGCGGCAGCTAACCGGGACTCAAGACGCGCGAGCCAGACGGCAAGGGCAAGGCTTGCGCCGAAGGCGAACAGGATCAATCCCCATCGGCCAGCCGCACTTTCCTGGGGGAGGAGCCCGTAGCTGATGCCCTGGTTCCACACGAGCACCAGGTCGAAAAACGAGGTGATGGCAACGGTGCCCCTGGCGCCGATGTCATAGACGTAGAGCATCCACGCCTTGTGCGCCTGGTCGGCAAGGACCGTAGCCAAGGCAATGCCGAGCCCGAGCGGCGACAGGGGACCCCACAGCCAATTTTCACTGTGCCCATTATCGATTCCCAATAGCGGCAGCGTGTTCTCCCCTCCCCCCTTGCGGGGGAGGGATAGGGAGGGGGGTCAAAGATAAAGAGTTGCTGCGCGGTCCACCCCCCTCCGCGCGCCAAAGGCGCGCGTGCTCCCCCGCAAGGGGGGAGCGGGAGCTTGAGATAATCGCCGAGCATGACCACCGTCTACTCCGCGGCGATGTGCGGGCATCGAACTGCCTCACCGCTGCCGCATCGCGCGGGGAGAGCTCGGGAAACTCGGGATCGGTGCCGACCTCCTCCAGGATCTTCCAGGACCGCGCGCATTTCGTGCCTTTGGCGCGCTCAAAGACGACCGCAACACCCTTGACCTCGTCGAGGCGGAAGGCATCTTCGGGCCCCTCGCCGAGCAAGAGCCGCGCCCCGCTCGTGATGGCGATCTCGGCGAGATCGACGCCATGCAGAGCGGCGCGAAGGTCTTTGTCGGCGACATAGACCTTGGGTGCGGCCTCCAAGCTCGAGCCGATGCGCCCCTCCTTTCCGCTCGATCTCGAGCGCACCCGTCACCACGCGGCGCACCTGGCGAACCTTCCGCCATTTCTCGGCCAGCGCCTCGTTGCGCCAGTCGCGCGGGACCTCGGGGAATTGGCGGAGATGCACCGAGCCCCGGTCGCCGGGGAAGCGATTGAGCCAAGCTTCCTCCATGGTGAAGCAGAGCATGGGGGCGAGCCAGGCGGTAAGCGCGGCGAAGATCGCATCCAGCACGGTGAGCGCGGCGCGGCGTGTCATGCTGTCGTAAGGATCGCAATAAAGCGCATCTTTGCGGATATCGAAATAGAAGGCGGAGAGATCGTTGACGGCGAAATTGAGGAGCGCATGGAAGATGCGCTTGAAGTCGAATTCGTCGTAGCCGGCGCGCACCATTTCGTCGAGCTCGGCCAGGCGGGTGAGCATGTAGCGCTCAAGCTCGGGCATCTCGTCATAAGGGACGGCGAGGCTCTCTTGGTAATGGGCGAGATTGCCGAGCAGATAACGCAGCGTGTTCCTGAGCTTCCGATAAGACTCGACATTGGCCTTGATGATGTCGGGTCCGATGCGAAGGTCCTCGGCATAGTCCGAGCTCATGGCCCAGAGCCGCAAGATCTCGGCGCCTGACTGGCGGATGACGTCCTGGGGCGCCACCACATTGCCGAGCGACTTCGACATCTTGCGCCCATCCTCGTCCACCACGAAGCCGTGGGTCACCACGGCGTCATAGGGCGCGCGCCCGCGCGTGCCGCAAGACTCCAGAAGCGACGACTGGAACCAGCCGCGATGCTGGTCGGAGCCTTCGAGATAGAGCGAGGCCGGCCATTTGAGGTCGGGCCGCTGCTCAAGCACGAAGGCATGGGTCGAACCTGAATCGAACCAGACATCGAGAATGTCGCCGACCTTCTCCCAATCGTCGGGGTTCTCGACCAGGCCTTCGAGGAAGCGCTCCTTGGCGCCTGGCCTGAACCAGGCATCGGCGCCCTCGGCGCGGAAGGCATCGACGATCCTTTCGGATCAGCTCCGGCCGAGCGGGCGAAGTCTCCGCGCGGGATAACTTCGCCGGTCGTCCTTGTGGCGAAATACGGTGATGGGCACGCCCCAGGCGCGCTGGCGCGACACCACCCAATCGGGACGCGTCTCGATCATGCCCGTGATGCGGTTCTCGCCTTGCGGCGGCACCCAACGCGTGTCGCCGATGGCTTTGAGGGCGCGGGCGCGGAGCGTCGCCTCATCCTGAGGAGCGCCGAAGGCGCGTCTCGAAGGATGAGCTTCCGCCCTCGACCCTTCGAGACGGCCCTTGCGGGCCTCCTCAGGGTGAGGGCTGACCGCCTTGTCCATGGCGATGAACCATTGCGGGGTGGCGCGGAAGATCACCGGCTTCTTCGAGCGCCAGGAATGGGGATAGTCGTGCTTGTGGCGCGCGCGGGCGATCAAAGCGCCGGCTTCCGTCAGCGCCGCGATCACCGCGAAATTGGCGTCGCCGAACTTGCCCTTGTCGTCGACGACGCGCTTGCCCTCGAAGCCCGGCGCGTCTCTGGTGAAGAAGCCGGCCTCGTCGACGGTGAAAGGAATTCTTGGTATCGATGCCACGCGCTTCGAGCGCGGCCCGATTCTCCTCCCAGATCTCGAAGTCCTCGGTGCCGTGGCCCGGCGCGGTGTGGACGAAGCCCGTGCCGGTGTCCTCGGTCACATGCTCGCCGGCGAGCAGCGGCACGTCGAACGTCGTAGCCCTGACCGCGTAACGGGTGCGCCACGGTGATGGCTTCGAGCGCCGACCAGGGCATGTGGCCGTATCGCCTCCAGGCCGTGACGCGCGCGGCTTTGAAGACCTCTTCGGCGAGCTTATCGGCGAGGATCAGCCGGTCGCCGACCTTCGCCCAATTATCGTCGGGGGCGTGCGTGACCTCGTAGACGCCATAGTCGATGTCCTTCGAAAACGAGATGGCGCGGTTGCCGGGGATGGTCCAGGGCGTCGTCGTCCAGATGACGATCGACGCCTTCTCGATCTCGTCGGGGATGAAGAACTCGTCGTCGTCAGGACCGATATCCAATTGCGGCCCGGCATAGCTCAGAACCGGAAACTTCACCCAGATGGCGGGGCTTTCGATCTCGTCATATTCGACCTCGGCCTCGGCGAGAGCGGTACGCTCGACCACGGACCACATCACGGGCTTCGACCCGCGATAGAGCAGCCCGTTCATGGCGAACTTCATCAGCTCGGCGGCGATGGTGGCTTCGGCGTCGAAGCTCATGGTGGTGTAAGGGTGCGCCCAGTCGCCGACCCCGCCGAGCCGCTTGAACTCTTCGCGCTGCACGTTGAGCCAATGCTCGGCGTAGGCGCGGCATTCGGCGCGGAAGGCGATCATCGCCGCTTCATCGGACAGGTCGGGCTTCGACTTGCCTTTGGCGCGATAGTTCTCCTCCTCGACCTTCCACTCGATGGGGAGGCCGTGACAGTCCCAGCCGGGCACGTAATTGGCATCCTTGCCCATCATCTGTTGCGAGCGGACGATCACGTCTTTCAGGATCTTGTTCAGGCCGGTGCCGATATGGATGTGGCCGTTGGCGTAAGGCGGCCCGTCATGGAGGACGAACGCCTCCCGCCCCCTCGCCTCCGCGCGCAGCCTCTCATAGAGGCCGAGCCTCTCCCAACGCTTGAGAAGTTCAGGCTCGCGCTCGGGCAGGCCAGCCTTCATGGGGAAGTCGGTCTTGGGCAGGAACAGCGTCGCGCTCCAGTCGCGCCCGGTCTGGACCTGCAAAGCCGGGGCCTTCGGGGCAAGCTTGCGCGCCGGACCCGGCTTCGCCCGCTTCGACGTTGTTTTCGCCTTCGGCTTTGCGGCGGTCTTGGGCTTGGCTTTGGCGGTCTGGGTCTTTGCCGCGGCCTTGGCGCTCTTCCGCTTGGGCGCTGCCGTGACCTTGCGCGCCGCGCTCTTGGCCCGCGCGGTCTTGGCGGACGTCCTCCCGCTCTTTTTGCTTTTCGCCATGATCCTTGCTTCTGACTCTTGTTCCGCCGCACTCAATCCCCGCGGCGTTCTAGCAACCGCGCTCCCCACATTCCAGCGCCTTCCTGCCCTGCGTTCGCCGCTGCCATGAGGCTCCGCACCCTGCTAAGCTCAGTTGAGGGACGGAAACGAGCGAGGGAGGCGCGCCATGGTTCGGCTTGCAGCTGGCGTCTTAGGACTTTGGCTCTGCGCCGCCGGTGCCGCTTTCGCCGCACCGGCCGACACGGTCACGAACCCATCCATCGAGACCATCAACACCGCCCGCGCCGCCGTGGTCGAGGCCCTGAACCAGGCGCCTTTGGGCTTCCGCCGCGCTCTGTTCGTCAGCGCAATCCCTGAGGGTTTCGCAGCCTACCAACCGCGCGCCAACAACATCTTCGCGCCTGACGAGCCGCTCATCGTCTACACCGAGCCGATCGGGGTGGCATGGACAAAGAACGGCGACGAATTCTCCAGCAAGCTCGTGGTCGATTTCGACATCCGGTCGCCGGACGGACAAGTGCTCGCCGGCCAGAAGGGCTTCGGGGAATTCGCGCTGTCGGCGCGCGAGGAGCCGCTCGATTTCATGACTCACATCAAGCTCGATGTGACCGGGGCTCCGGCAGGCTCCTATATTCTCGGCCTGACCATCCACGACACCAATAGCGGCAAGTCGACAACCACCGACTTGCCGTTCGAGATCAAGTAGACGGCTTGGGCTTGCCGAGCGCGCGAGCGAGAGGAAAGCGGCGCATCGGATCGTCGGCATCGATCTTTGCCAGCACCGCGCGCGCTCTGTCGCAGTCTTCCCGCATCTTCTCCGCAAGCGCCTCCGGCGTGGCGAAGGTCTCATCGGGGCGGAGAAAGGCGATGAACTCGGCCTCGACCTCCTGCCCGTAGAGGTCGCCGGCAAAGTCGAGGAGGTAGGCCTCAAGCACCGGCTCGCCCTCGCCGAAGGTGGGACGCGCGCCGACATAGCCGGCAGCGTGGTAGCGGCGGCCGTCATGGTCGACGCGCATGGCATAAATGCCGTGGCGCACGTCCTGCCCCGGTGCGAGGGGAAGATTGAGGGTGGGGAAGCCGAGCCCTTTGCCGCGTCCGGCGCCCTCCCCCACGCGCCCGCGCACCCGCCACCAATAGCCGAGCTGGTCCGCCGCCTCCCTCACTTCCCCGTCGCGGAGATGCTCGCGGATGCGGCTCGACGAGAAGGTCGCATCGCCTGCGCCCACTGGCGCAACCACGTCGACGCCAAAGCCGAGCACGCGGCCAAGTGCGGCGAGCTCGTCCGTCGTGCCGGTGCGGCCCTTGCCGTAGGAGAAGTCATGGCCCACCACCACGTGGCTTGCCCCTAACCCCTTCGCCACCACCTCGGTGGCGAAGGCCTCGGCGCTCAACGAGGCAAGCTCACGGTCGAACTCAATGACGAAGGTCTGATCGAGGCCGAGAGCCTCAAGCAGCTCAAGCTTCAAGGGGAGCGGCGTCAGCCGGAAGAAGGGTGTCTCGGGCGCGAAGAATTCGCGGGGGTGCGGCTCGAACACCACGGCGCCCGAGCGGCGCCCTTCCCTTTTGGCGATACCGGTCGCCTCGCGCAGCACCTCCTGATGGCCGCGATGGACGCCGTCGAAATTGCCGATGGCGAGCACGGCGCCCTTGATCTCGGGCGGTACGCCCCGCCAGAAGCGGACAATGTCCATCACGGAAGGCCTTCGATCTCGCCCTATTGGCGCGGCGTCCGGCGGTCGACCATCATCACGGCTTCGCCCTCGAGCACGGTCTTGCCGTTGACGGCGCAATCGCAAGCGAGCGTGGCGCGGGCCTTGTCGGCATCGAGGCTCGTGACGCGGAGCGTCGCGACCACCTCGTCGCCGATATAGACGGGAGCCCGGAACTTCATGCTCTGAGAGAGGTAGATGCAGCCGGGACCCGGCAGCTTGGTGCCGAGCACGGTGGAGAAGAGGCTTCCGGTGAGGAAGCCATGGGCGATGCGCTTCTTGAAGATGGTCCTGGCGGCGAAATCGTCGCTCAGATGCACCGGATTAACGTCTCCGGACAAGTCGGCAAAGGCGAGGACGTCCTCATTGGTGATTTTCTTGGCGTAGCTCGCCTCCATGCCGACGGAAAGGTCCTCGAAATAATAGCCGTGGCCTAGACCGCCGCCTGTTCCATTACCCGTCATGTGATTTTCCCTGCTTCTTGCGGTTGCTGAGGCAAAATAGCGAAGCCGTTGCTGCACTGCAATAACGGTGGAAAGGCGCGGCCCGAAGGCAAAAAGCCGTTGGGCACAATGGGCTTAACCATCCGTTCACGGCCAATCCTTAATACTGGGGCCGAGGACAGGCCGTAAGCGCCTTGTGCTGGTTGGAAGCCTCACGTCACGCCAAACAGAAAACCTGGGGGCCCGTGAGGATCGGAGGAGACAATGGCTGTCGATCATAGCATGCCCGTGCTCATCGTCGACGACTACAAGACGATGATCAGGATCATCCGCAATCTCTTGAAGCAGCTCGGTTTCGCCAATGTCGATGAGGCCGGCGATGGGAGTGCGGCCCTCAACATGATGCGGGAGAAGGACTACGGGCTCGTCATCTCCGATTGGAACATGGAGCCGATGACGGGTTATGAGCTGTTGCGCGAGGTACGCGCCGACGATCGCCTGTCGCGCACGCCCTTCATCATGGTCACCGCCGAATCGAAGACCGACAACGTGGTCGCGGCCAAGAAGGCCGGGGTGAACAACTATATCGTCAAGCCGTTCAATGCGGCGACGCTCAAGGCCAAGATCGACGCCATCTTCGGCGAATAGCAACACGACAAGAAGGACTGGAGTGTCATGCCAGGGCGCGGGAGACTGACCGCAAGACGCCGCCCGGGGGGACGCACGCCGGCAAGGCGGCGGGAGAGCGGCCGGTCGGTCTCCGAAGAGATCACGGCGCTCGTGAATACCTTGCGCGAGCTCGCCGCCATCCGCTCGACCGCCGAGGACGCCGCCGGACGCATCCTCGATTCGGCCGAGGGTCTTCTCGCCTTCGCCGACAAAGAGGAGGCGAAGAAGGCGGAAGAGGCGATTCTGGCGATCATGACGGCATGCGGCTTCCACGACCTGGTCGGCCAGCGCGTCACCAAGATCACCGAGACGCTGGATCGCGTCATCGCCACGCGCATGAAGCGGGCCGAGAGGGGGCGGAAGCGCGCCGCGGCGCCGTCGAGCAAGGAGAAGCTCGCTCTCGAAGGACCGGGCCTTCCCGGCACCAGCGAGGATCAGGCCGGCGTCGACGCGCTGTTCCGCCGCGACAACTAGGCCCCTACCACACAAGCGCGCGCATGGCGCCAAGCGGGCGCCCCTTCGCTGCGGCGAAGAGTTCGGCAAGATGCCGGCCGTCGAGCGTCTCGGCGCCCGCCTCGCCGCCGCTGTTTGACGGCACATGCAGCCCGCTCGCCACGAACACGGAGTCGATGCCGAGGCTCGCCGCGCCGGCAATATCGGTATTGACCCCGTCGCCGATTGCCAAGAACCTCGCTCCGCGGCACGGCGCGCCCTGCCAATGCGCTGATGGTCTCAAGCGCAAGCAAATAGATCGGCGCGTACGGCTTGCCGGCATAAATGACGCGGCCCCCTTCCTGCTCGTAGAGGGAAGCGAGCGCGCCGGCGCAATAGACGAGCTGGTCGCCGCGTTCGACCAGATGATCGGGATTGGCGCAGATCATGGGGAGCTTCCGCGCGGCAAGCGCGCGCATGAGCCCGATATAGTCGTCCGGCGTCTCGGTCTCGTCGTCGAGGAGACCTGAGCAGACCACGAGCTCGGCCTGCTCGGGGCGCCCGAGCTTGACCGCGAGACCCTGGAAGATGGGGAGGTCGCGCTCGGGCCCGAGATGGAACACGATCGCGCCTTTGTGCTTGTCAAGCTCGTGGCGGGTCAGGTCGCCCGAGGTGACCGTGGCGTCATAGGCATCGTCGGGAACGCCGAGGCGGCGGAGCTGCTCCTGGACGGAAGGGCTCGGCCGCGGCGAGTTGGAGATGAGCACGACGATGCCGCCTCGCGCACGGAACTCACGTGTGGCGGCGACGGCGCGCGGGAAGGCCCGATGCCCGTTATGCATGACGCCCCAGATGTCGACGAGCCAGGCGTGAGTAGCGCGAGCCTAGGTCCTTGATGGAGCCGATCACGGGAATTTCGGGCGGCGATGGTCATGGCCGTTCGGTAGAGGCTCGGCGGAAGAGGGTCAAGACAAACGCTTTCCTTGCCGCGGCGGTCGGTTGCCCTTCCTCGCCACGGATTTCCCCTCTCCCCTTGTGGGAGAGGGCTTCCCGCCCGGCGCGCGAAGCGCGACGATTGGCGGGAAGGGTGAGGGGTGATTCTTCTTTCGACGCGGCTTCGCCGCTTACCCCTCACCGCGAGCGCATCGCGCTCAAGCAGCGAAGCGATAGCGCATCGAGAATGCGCTCGCGTGCTCTCCCACAAGGGGAGAGCGGGAAGCTTGTTGTTCTACCTCATCCAGACATGCCACTCCGTTGCCGCGGCGCGTCTCAGCGTCCGGCTTATGACTGTTTCCCCTCATCGATCCTTCGAGACGGGCCTTTGGCCCTCCTCAGGATGAGGGGATGGCGCGCCGAAAGGCGCAAATCCTAATGGCACGTGTCCGGCGAGGACACGCGGCGCCTCTCGGCGCGCCAATGCAGCGATTATGCGGTCACCGGGGCCCGCTTTCGCCGTAAGTATCCCGCTTCCCGTACGAACCAAGTCGACGTTACGGGTCGCGTTTGGTGTAGACCTTACGGTCGTCAGCCAGCTCCTGGCAGGGCCTCGTAATGGGCCCGGGGGGAGCCCAGCGCCGCCCCGAGTGCACATGCTGCGTGCATGAACCCGCGGGGCACCGCACCTCGTCCCGCCTCACGACGCCTCGAGAAACGCCCCTTAAGCGGACGAGGTGAGACCATAATAACAGCGCTTCTCGGCGCGGGGATAAGATGCTTCTTGTCATCGCCCGGCTTGACCGGGCGATCCAGTAACCGCTGACAGCAGTTGAATTTCGATCGCCGAGGCTACTGGATGCCCGCCTTCGCGGGCATGACACCGTAGGGTGGGCAAAGCGAGAGCGTGCCCGCCATCACACGCTCCGCGGGGGGCTGCGTTACCGGAAACTGACCCGCCTTCCCCCGGTTTCTTGGATAATTCGCAGCATTTTGCTGGACATGTTCTGACGGTTCTTAGAGAGGTTTGTGGCATCGATTGAGCCCGCGCCGCCGGCCAGAACCGGGAAGGCGCCGCTTTAGGGAGATCTCGCCACCATGCCCCACTCTTTCATCAAAGCGGGCGCGACCGCTTTTGCGCTCGGCGGTTTCGCCTTGGCGTGGCCCGCCCAGGCGCTCTCGCCGCTTCCCTTGAACGACACAGCTGCCCTCCTCATCCCGGTTGCCGACGAGGAGAATGCAAGAAATTTGGCAAGATTTGCGGCCCGACGTGACGCCGCCGCCCGCCGCCGTGGGGACGGAGAAGGAGACGCCGAAAAGCGCCGCTCCTGAGCAGCCCAAAGGCGAAGGCTCAGGCAACGTGGAGCAAAAGGAACTGCAAGAGGATGGCTTGGAGCCCAAATAGGGTCCCCGTCATGCCCGGCCACTCGGGTCCGGCTTCGCCGGCCCGAGCACAGGCTACGTGCCGGGCATCCACGAATTTTATCTGAAAGGTGAAGACGTGGATGGCCGGGCCTTCGCCCGCCGGAGCGACGGCTGGTAGGGCCGGCCATAAGGCTTCGGCCCGCGCAGGCGGGACAAGCCCGGCCATGACAGCCCTCTATTACGAGAGACGATACCACGCTAAGCGGCGTCGGCGTCCTCGATCTCGCGGAACAGCGCCGGGCTCATGGGCTTCGGCCTCCCGAACAGATAGCCTTGCGCCAGCTCGACGCCATAGTCGAGAAGCTGCGCCACCTGGCCCTCGTCCTCGACCTTCTCCACGATCAGCTTCATATCGAAGTCGTCGAGCGCGCGCTTCATCTCGGAAGCGGAGAAGACGGAGCCCTTCGCCGCCATGTCATGCAGGAAGGTTTTGGCATCGATCTTGACGAAGCGGAAGGAGCGGTCGCGAAGGCTGGCGAAGTCCACGTCGAGATCGGCAACATGGTCGAGGGAGAAGCCATAGCCGAGCGCCCCCAGCGTATCGAGAGCGCCAAGCTCGTCGGCGCTCAGACCTAGGATCGCGGACTGGCTGACCTCGAAAATCAGGCTCTCGCTGAGCCCGCTGTTCTCCTCCATGAACTCGACAAGCTCGGGGAAGAACTCGGGATCGAGCAAGGTCGTGACCGAGATGTTGCAGAACACGCCTTTGATCCGCGAGTCGGCGCCAAGCCGTCTCAGCGTCTGCACGCTCTTGACCAACAGCACATTGTCGATGAGCGGCATCATGCCGGAGGTCTCGGCCACGGGTAGATAGGAACCCGGAAGAATGAGGGTGTCGGCCTTGGTCCTGATGCGGGTGAGCGCCTCGAAATAGCGGGGTCTCCGCTCAGGCAGCGTCACGGTCGGCTGCAAATAAAGGTCGACGCGGCCGGCCTCGATCGCCTGACTGACGATCTCGAGCATCTCGCGATCGTCAATATGCGCGACTTCGGCGGCCTCGACGAAATCCTCCTGACGGGGCACATCCTCCACGAACGCAACGACCTCCTCGGCCTCGACCGCGACCTCCTCCGTTTCCTCCTCCTCGACCGCCACCTCCTCCTCGACCTCGATGATGGTCAGGGTCTCTATCTCCATCTCCGTCGGCTCTTCGGGCTCCTCATCGGGCTCTATCTTCTCGATCTCGGCCAAAATGTCCTGCGCTCGCGCCGCGGCTGGAGCGGCCCTCGCCTGCGCCGCGACCTCCGGCTCGGCAGCAGAGGCCGCCATCAACTCGTGGGACAGCTGCTTGATCAGGCCTTCCAAGATCCTGAGGTCGCCCGCGATCTTCTCGCGCTGGTTCTTTGCCTCGCCTTCGAGATCGGCGCGCACGTTCTCGATCTTGGCATGCACCTCCTCGAACTCTTGGGAAAACTGGTCGAAGCGGCCCAATCCACCGGGCCGCTCGCTCGCGCCGTAATCGCTCATGGCCTGATCGAGGCGCTCGACGCGGTCGGCGAGAAGATCGAGGCGCGACACGTCGTCCTCGACCCGGTCGATGCGTTGCAGGTCCTTGTCGATGATCTCGAGCGCCTCCTCGAGCTCGTTGAGTCGGTCGGAGGCGGCGGTGGGCCGGGAGGCGCGCGCGACCATGAGATAGGAGGCGGCCATGACCATGTAGAGCGCGGCGGCGGCGATCAGGGCCGGAATTTGCGCAATGCCGGAATGAAGCACGAGCCCCACCGCGAACGCGGCCGCCGTGACCGCCATGGCGATCAGGACGATGACGTCGAGCATGGCCAGCCCTCCCGAGGGCTCGCTCCGCCTAGAGGCCATGGCAATAGTGTCCGCCACGTTCCCACCCTCGTGCAAAAATCATGCGGCGACAGACCCCTGTAAGGCAACAGCAATTTGCCAGCCCGTCGGTCCTCCTTGATAGCAGCCTAGAGCAGGGAAACCAAGCCGCGCGGCGTTAGCGGAGCGAGGCAAGAAGGCGCCCGATCCTGCTCAGCACCGACGACGCGAATGACGAGATCCTCGTCGAAGAAGGCGGCGTCGAAGGCGCGCGCCCCGCGCAAGCCCGGCGCCCGATCGATTCAGGGCAAGGTCGATGCCGGCGGCCGGGGACGACGCCGTAGCCTGAGGCCTCGTCTGGAAAAGCCGCTTGCCGGATTCCCAGCAAGCCCCCGCCTTGACAGGGCGCGGTCGCGACAGTATCTCCTGCCCAGCCCGCTAGCACTCGCTATTGGTGAGTGCCAGAGCGGCACAATCCTTCATTTCCAGGCAAACTCTCGGAGAAAATCCCCATGAAATTCCGACCCTTGCATGACCGCGTCGTGGTCAAGCGGCTCGAGGAGGAGCAGAAGACTAAAGGCGGCATCATCATTCCCGATACGGCAGCGGAGAAACCGCAGACCGGCAAGGTGATCGCGGCAGGGCCGGGCGCCCGCGGCGAGGACGGCAAGCTCCAGCCCATGGGGGTCAAGGCCGGCGACAAGGTGCTGTTCGGCAAATGGTCGGGCACCGAGGTCAAGATCGACGGCGACGAGCTCCTCATCATGAAGGAGTCCGACATCATGGGGATCCTCGGCTGACCCCCCTCACCCCCTCAACCTCATTCTAAGACAACAGACTGGAGCAAATTCAAATGGCAGCTAAAGATGTGAAATTCGCAGCCGAGGCGCGCGAGCGGATGATGCGCGGCGTCGATATCCTCGCCAACGCCGTCAAGATCACGCTTGGGCCCAAGGGCCGCAACGTGATCCTCGAGAAGTCGTTCGGCGCGCCGCGCTCGACCAAGGACGGCGTGACCGTGGCCAAGGAGATCGAGCTCGAGGACAAGTTCGAGAATATGGGCGCGCAGATGCTGCGCGAGGTCGCCTCGAAGACCAACGACACCGCCGGCGACGGCACCACGACCGCGACCGTGCTGGCGCAAGCCATCGTGCGCGAGGGGCTGAAGGCGGTCGCCGCCGGCATGAACCCGATGGATCTCAAGCGCGGCATCGACAAGGCCGTGATCGACGTGGTCGAGGACATCAAGAAGCGCTCGAAGAAGGTGAGCGGCTCGGCGGAGATCGCGCAAGTCGGCACCATCTCGGCCAATGGCGAGAAGGCGATCGGCGACATGATCGCCAAGGCCATGCAGAAGGTCGGCAACGAGGGCGTGATCACGGTCGAGGAGGCTAAGAGCCTCGACAGCGAGCTCGAAGTGGTCGAGGGCATGCAATTCGACCGCGGCTATATCTCTCCCTATTTCATCACCAATGCCGAGAAGATGGTGGCCGATCTCGAGAGCCCCTACATTTTGATCTACGAGAAGAAGCTGTCCGGCCTCCAGGCGCTGCTGCCGCTGCTCGAGGCGGTGGTTCAGTCGGGCACGCCGCTGCTCGTGATCGCCGAGGATGTCGAGGGCGAGGCGCTTGCCACGCTCGTGGTCAACAAGCTGCGCGGCGGGCTGAAAGTCGCCGCGGTCAAGGCGCCCGGCTTCGGCGACCGCCGCAAAGCCATGCTGCAAGACATCGCGGTGCTCACCGGCGGCGAGCTGATCTCCGAGGATCTCGGCATCAAGCTCGAGAACGTCACCGTGCAAATGCTGGGCAAGGCCAAGAAAATCGCGATCACCAAGGACGACACCACCATCGTCAGCGGCGCCGGCAAGAAGCCCGACATCGAGGCCCGCATCGGGCAGATCAAGCAGCAGATCGAGGACACCACTTCCGACTACGACAAGGAGAAGCTGCAAGAGCGGCTTGCCAAGCTCGCCGGCGGCGTCGCCGTGATCAAGGTTGGCGGCGCGACCGAGGTCGAGGTCAAGGAGAAGAAGGATCGCGTCGACGATGCGTTGAACGCGACCCGCGCGGCTGTCGAGGAAGGCATCGTGCCGGGTGGCGGCGTGGCGCTGCTATGGGCCGCGAAGGCAATCAAGACCAAGGGCGATAACGAGGACCAGGAGGCCGGCATCAACATCGTGCGCAAGGCGCTACAGGCGCCGATCCGCCAGATCGCCGAGAATGCCGGCGTCGAGGGGTCGATCGTGGTGGGCAAGGTGCTCGAAAGCAAGTCGGCCTCTTACGGCTATGACGCGCAGAACAACGAATATGTCGACATGATCCAGAAGGGCATCATCGATCCCGCCAAGGTCGTGCGCACGGCGCTGCAGGACGCGGCCTCCGTGGCAGGCCTCCTCGTCACCACCGAGGCCGGCGTGGCCGAGGCGCCCAAGAAGGGCGGCGATGGCCATGCTCACATGCCAGGCGGCGGCATGGGCGGCATGGACATGATGTAGCCGTCAGGCCAATTGCCTAGGGTTAAGCGAAGGGGCGGCTTTTGGGCCGCCCCTTTTTTGCCCATGGCTTAGTCCCCGCGTTCACTTAAGGCTTACACAAACGTAATTTCCCAGCCGCCGGTTTTTGGCCCTATCGTCTGGCCAGATTGCCGCTCCCGCCCCGGAGCCTCCTGGAGCCGCCCCGCCACATGGCGAATTTCAAAAAGACGGTCAGAGAATTCACCCGGATCGCCGTTCCCTATTATCGCTCGGAGGACCGGTGGGCCGGCCGCGTGCTGCTGATTACCGTGATCGCGCTCCAGCTGTTCCAGGTTTGGCTGAACGTGCGCTTCAACGCCTGGTACAACACCTTCTATACGGCGCTGCAAGACAAGGACTGGAACACCTTCATCTACCAGATCGGCGTGTTCAGCGTGCTCGCCGCCTTCTTCATCGTCAGCGCCGTCTATCAGCTCTATCTCCAGCAATGGCTGCAGATCAGGTGGCGGAACTGGCTCACCAATCGCTATGTCGGCCGCTGGCTCGGCCAAGGCACCCATTACCGCATGCGGCTCAAGGGCGATCAGGCCGACAACCCCGATCAGCGCATCGCCGACGACATCCGCGAGTTCGTGGACAGCACGCTCAATATCGGCATCGCGCTTCTGGGCTCCATCGTCACGCTCGTCTCTTTCGTCGTGATCTTGTGGACCCTGTCGTCCACGACGCCGCTGATGATCGGCTCCAGTTCCTTCCAGATCCCGGGCTATCTGGTGTGGGCGGCGCTGATCTATGCCGTCATCGGCACCTGGATCACCCATCTCGTCGGCCGCCCGCTGATCAAGCTCAATTTCGACCAGCAGCGCTACGAGGCCGATTTCCGCTTCTCGCTGGTGCGGCTGCGCGAGAATGCCGAGGAGGTGACGCTTGCTTGCCGGCGAACCGGCGGAGGAGGAGCGCTTGCGCGACCGCTTCGGGTGGGTCATTCGCAACTGGTACGACATCATGCGGCGGCGGAAGCGGCTCACCTTCCTGACCGCGGGCTATTCGCAGGTCGCGCTCATCTTCCCCTTCCTGGTGGTGAGCCCGGTCTATTTCTTCGGCGCCATGACCCTTGGCGGCCTGATGCAGATCGTATCGGCCTTCGGCCAGGTGCAGAGCGCGCTGTCCTTCTTCGTCACGGCCTATACCAGCATCGCCGACTGGAAGGCGGTGCTGAACCGGCTTTCCGGGTTCGAGGCCTCGATCGATTGGGCGCAGGGGCTGGATCGGACCGCGCCGCGCCTTGGGTTCTTGAGCGACGGCGGCAGCGCGCTTCTGGTCGAGGAGCTTGCCGTCGGGCTCCCTAACGGCCAGGAGATCGTGCGGCTCGCGGAGCTCTCGATCGAGCCCGGAGACCGCGTGCTGGTCACCGGGCCGTCAGGGGCGGGCAAGACCAGTCTGTTCAGGGCGCTCGGCGGCGTGTGGCCGTTCGGTTCTGGCTCAATCCGCGTCCCCAAGGGGGCGAGCGTGCTGGTCCTGCCGCAACGCCCTTACCTGCCGCTCGGCACCTTGCGTGGCGCGCTGGCCTATCCCGGGACCGGCGGATGCCTTCACCCGAGGCGAGATCGAGGAGGTGCTCGACGCGGTCGGGCTGTCCACGCTTCGTGGCGAGCTCGACGAGACCGCCTACTGGGCCGACAAGCTTTCCGGCGGCGAGCAGCAGCGGCTGTCGATCGCGCGCGCGCTGCTGCAAAAACCGCAATGGCTGTTCCTCGACGAGGCGACGGCGGCGCTCGACGAGGCGTCGGAAGCGCAGCTTTATCGCTTGCTGATTGAGCGGCTGCCCGGCTCGGCCATCGTCTCCATCGGCCACCGCTCGAGCCTCGTCCAGTTCCATGGCCGCTTCTTCGAGCTTCAGCCCGACGCCACCGGCCGCCACCATTTGCGGGAGGTGGAGCGCTGTCAATGGCGCGCCTCCCCAGGAGGCGCTCGATCTGAGCCTGGCTTAGTCCGGGACCTCGGCCTTGCAGCCGCTCGCGGCGTCGAGCCCGTCGGGCGCGCCCCAATCGTTGGCGGGCACGCGCGGAAAGGACGTGCCGAACTCCTGCTTCATCATGGAGAACTTGGAGGGCACGTTGGAGTTCTCGGGGAAGTCCACGACCCAGAAATAGTCGTAGGTGTCGTCGGGCCAGGTCTTGGGCACGCCCGGCAGGATGTCGAGCTTGAGAAGCTGGCGCAGGTCACGCCTTCGCGCTCGTTCTCGAACTTGGCGTCAAGCTCCTCGTTGGCGATGTGCTTATGCTCCCATACCAGCACCACGGTCTTGCCCTGAAGCGCGGGGTTGGCGAGGAGGCTGCGCGCCGCTTCCTGCGTGCGGCGGTTGAGCGCCTTGGTGAAATCGTCCTTGCTCAGGCCCTCCTGAGGCACCACCGAATAGAGGATGACCGGCTTGTTCCAGCTCGCGACCGCGGGCGAGGCGAGCTCGAGCGTGTGCAAGCGTGATGGCGAAGAAGAAGGCGGGCTCATCGCCCGCGGCGAACAGGGATTTGACGGCGTCGCGGCCGAGATAGTTCAAGGCCAGAGCCTTCGCCCGTTGCTGGCCGATCTCGCAAAGCTTCCAGGCGTCGGCCTTCTCGCCGTGACGCAGGATGATGATGCGCGACGGCGCGGCGAGCGCGGACTGAAAGAAGGTTAAGCTGATGAGCGCAGCGAGCGCGAGACGAATCGGCATGGCGCGGGAGACTAGCTGCTTCATAGCACCACCGCCATTCACCTCACGGTGAACACGAGAGGCAGGAGACTACGTTCACGGAACAGATCCCTCACCCGGCTCGCCGTGAACGGCGAGCCACCCTCTCCCACGTGGGGAGAGGGGTTGGGACTCGCTGCAGCGGCGCAAATCCCCTCGCCCCTTGTGGGAGAGGGCTTCCTGCCGCGATCTTGCGCGAGCTCAGCTCTGCGCAAGTCGCATGGCGGGAAGGGTGAGGGGTAACGCCTCGCCACGTCTTCGTCATGCCCGGCCTTGTGCCGGGCATCCACGATTTGAAGGTCTCGCAAGGAGAAGACGTGGATGGCCGGGACAAGCCCGGCCATGACAGTCTTATGATTTGATTGGAGATAGTTTCTGGAGGATGGCGGCGCGGAGCTTACTCGCGCCCGCGTCCCACGAAGCCGCGCGGGAGGCGAAGAGATGCGCCTGCGACTTCAGGATCAGCCCGTCCTCGAGCACCTTGAGATGATTGGCGCGAAGCGTCGTGCCGGTGGTGGTGATGTCCACGATCAGCTCGGCCGTTCCCGCCGCGGGCGTCGCCTCGGTGGCGCCGACGCTCTCGACGATGCGATAGCCGGTGACGCCGTGGCCGGTGAAGAAGCGGCGCGTCAGGTTCATATATTTGGTGGCCACGCGCAGGCGCCTGCCATGCCCGCCGGCAAATTGCGCGGCGACATCCTCAAGGTCGGCCATGCGGGCGACATCGATCCAGCAATCGGGCACGGCCACCACCACGTCGGCGCGGCCGAAGCCGAGCGGGGCCAAGAACTCGACCGAGAAGTCGACATCGGCAAGCGTCTCGCGGATCAGGTCCTCGCCGGTGATGCCTAAGTGGACGCGGCCCGTCTTCAGCTGGTGGACGATCTCCGCCGCCGATGTGTACACCACCTCGACGCCATCGAGACCTGTCAGCGCCCCGCGATAGAAGCGCTCGTGGCCCTTCTTGCGCAAGGCAATGCCGGCCCGCGCGAACAGGTCGGCGGCGGCATCCTTGAGCCGCCCCTTCGAGGGGACCGCGATGAAGAGCTTCGCCGTCATCGGGAGCCCCTTCCCACGGCGGCAAGCAGCCGCTCGGTGTGGATGGCCGAGCCGATGGCCGGCACCTCCCTCGGCGCGCCGAGATGAGAGAGGAGGCCGTCATAGCGGCCGCCTCCGGCAATGGCATCGTCCACCCCCGCGGCTTCGATCTGGAACACGAGGCCCGAGTAATATTCGAGGTTGCGGCCGAACTCGGTGGCGAAGATTGCCTGATCGAGATCGACGCCGCTTTCTTCGAGACGCTCGAAGCGGCGCGTATAGGCATAAAGCGCAGGCCCGAGATCGATGCCCGCGCCGTGCGCGATCATGGCGATGCGTTTCGCGGCCTCCTTGGGCGGCGCGGAGACGGCGAGGTAATAGTCGATCACGGTCGCGACCTCTTTGCGTAAGGGGTCGGCCCTTAGATCGGCGGCGTGGTCGAGGAGCCGCGCCGTGATCTCGCTTAAGCTCCGATTGCCGGAAAGCGGCAGCCCTCGCTCCTCGAGATAAGCGCCGACCAGTTCTTCCGCCCGCTCAATAGATAGGCCGGCAAGCCGGCCGGCGAGCGCCATGACCGGGCCGTCGCCGTTCGGCCGCTCGCCTCGCGCGAGACGGGCGAGCAGCGCATGGAAGGCGGGCGGCCGCCAGAAATAGTGGCGGAGCTTGAGCCGCCAGCGCTCGGGCAGCGAAAGCGCATCGAGCAGCGCATAGAACAGCGCGATGTCGCCGAAGCGGAGACGAAAATCCTTGAGCCCGGCGCGGCGCACCGCCTCCACGGCAAGGAGCACGATCTCGACATCGGCGCTCTCCTTGTCGCTCTCGCCGAAGCACTCGATGCCCGCCTGGCGGAACTCGCGCGGGTGGGCCTCAATGTCCCCTTGCGGCTGAAAGCGGAAGGCCGGGCCGTTATAGCAATAGCGGGCGGGCGTATCGGCCTTCGGGTGACGTTCGAGATAAAGCCGTGACACCGGCACGGTCAGGTCCGGCCGGAGGCAAAGCTCGTCACCGGCAAGATCGGTGAAGACATAGGTGCGGCTTCGCACCTGCTCGCCGATCTGGTCGAGGAAGACATCGGCGGGCTGGATGATGGAGGGCGCAACCTGCTCGTAGCCTGCGCGCCGGAAGACGTCGAGCAGGGTCGTGGCCTGGGCTTCGAGAGCCTCAAACTCTTTCGCCAATTCAGCGGCCATGGCGTAAGCAGGGCTCCGATACAGTTAGATCGTCATGCCCGGACTTGATCCGGGCAATCCAGTAACCCCAGTGTTCATAGATAACTGAGGTCTGTGGTTACTGGGATGCCCGCCTTCGCGGGCATGACAAGAGAGACGTGGATGGCCGGGACAAGCCCGGCCATGACGCGTTGTTGGTGTTCATTACAAGGAACTACTCTAGGATTTGTGGCGAGACATAACTTTGCGAACGGCATCGATCATGCCGGCCTCGGGCACGGCGAACTGCGCCTCGGCCTGCTTCTTCAGATATTCGTCGCGGTCCTTGATCGAGGTGAGCGTGGCGCCAAGGACCAAGTCCTTGATCTGCACTTGGCCGTTGGCCTTCTCGTCGCCGCCCTGGATGACGACGCAAGGGCTGCCGCGCTTGTCGGCATATTTCATCTGCGCCTTCATCCCCGACTCGCCGAGATAAAGCTCGGCGCGGATGCCGGCGGCGCGGAGCTCTTGCGCCATCTTCTGATAGTCGGCGATGCGGTCGCGGTCGAGCACGAGCACGACGACCGGCCCTTGCGGCGCACTCTCTTTATATTTGCCGAGGCGCTGAAGGCCGAACAGGAGCCGCGAGACGCCGATGGAGATGCCGGTGGCCGGGACCTTCTCGCCGGTGAAGCGCTCGACCAGCCCGTCATAGCGCCCGCCGCTCACCACCGAGCCGAGCCTGATGGGCTGGCCACGCTCGTCTTTGATGGGCGCGGTCAGATCAGCCTCGAACACGGGGCCGGTGTAATATTCGAGCCCGCGGACGACTGAGGAATCGAGCCTGAATTCGCTTGCTCGTCGTAACCAGCCGCCTGAACCAATCCACGATGCTCCTCAGCTCGGCAAGTCCATCTCGAAATTTTTTGTTCACGGTAACCGCGAGGGCATCCTTCTCATGAGCGCGACATGCCTTCAAGAGAGTTCGCGACCTTGTCTCAGACTAATGAGAGCGGCTCTGATCCTCTCCGGCCTCGCATCGGATGTCCTGAGACACCTTCGGTCTCGACGGCCAAGTCGACAGCGAAATGTGGCGATCTGCTGGATACCTAGTACTGCTGATCGCATTCGCCTGCGTGAAGTCCAGCCCGCTCCTTTGGTGAAGTCACCGCTCTCGTCCTTTCGGCCTTCCCCGAGCAGCGCACGCACACCACTCAAGTCCTAAGCCGATCCAACTTGTCGATCGCGCGCAACACGGCGAGGCGCTTGCTGCTTGGCTCGCCGCCAACACCGATGGCTTCAAGCACGCCGTCCAGGACTTTGCGGTTGTTGACCTTGACGACGTATTGCCCGCGCGGGACGCCGAGCGCTTCAAGCGTGTCGGCGGCGAGCATGCACAGCTCGGCGTCGGCGGCGACGCGACGCAGCGCCCACCGTATCGGCGTCGAACTGGGTGAACTGGCGGTAGCGCCCCGGCCCCGGCTTCTCGTTCCGCCACACCGGTCCCGACTGATAGCGGCGGAAGGGCTTGGGCAGGCTCTGATAATTCTCCGCCACGTAGCGGGCGAGCGGCGCCGTCAGATCGTAGCGGAGCGACAGCCACTGCTCGTCGTCGTCCTTGAAGGAGAACACCCCCTCGTTCGGCCGGTCCTGGTCGGGAAGGAACTTGCCGAGCGCGTCGGTATATTCGATGGCAGGCGTGTCGAGCGGCTCGAAGCCGTAGGACTCGAACACGCGCCGGATGGTGCCGAGCATCTCCTCGGTGGCGCGGATCTCGCCCGCGGAAATGTCGAATAGGCCCTTCGGCAGGCGGGCCTCGGGGCGAGCGGGCTCGGTCTTCTTGCTCATGGGAGTTGGCGGCTGATTCTTGAGAAACGGCTCCAGCCGCCCGCTTCTAGCCCATCGCCATTAGCCCAGCAAGCAACGCTGGCCGCCTCTCCCCATCGGGGAGAGGGCTTCTCCGCCGCGATCTTGCGCGCGCAGCATGCGCAAGTCGCATGGCGGAAAGGGTGAGGGGGAACCAATCCCCATTGACCCAAACCCCCTCACCCGCGCCGAAGCCTAGGCTTCGGCGCGTCCTCTCCCCACAGGGGAGAGGATTCTTTCTTTGCTTAGTCGACGAGGGCGGTTTGCCTGGCGAGCTCGACCAGGGCCTCGATCGGGTGCCCCGTGTCCTTGAGCGGCCCAAGCGCCTCGGGGGCCGGCCCGCCGGTCGCCCAGTCGAGCATCTCGATGGTGTGGACGAAGGGGGCCGAGGTGCCGCCCTTAAGCTGCATCATGCAGCCGATATTGGCGGTGACGATCAATTCGGGATCGACGCTTGGCGATATTGCCAAGCTTGCGCTCGCGGAGTTGGCCGGAGAGCTCGGGCTCGAGCAAATTATAGGTGCCGGCCGAGCCGCAGCAGAGATGTCCCTCCGGAATCTGGAGGATGTTGTAGCCCGCCTGCTCAAGCAGCGACAGCGGCAAGGCATCGAGCTTCTGGCCGTGCTGCAGCGAGCAGGCGGCATGATAGGCGATCTTCAGCCCCGTCCACATCATGGGCGGCATCAGCCCGATCTCGTCGATCAGTTCGGTGATGTCGCGGGCGAGACCCGAGACATAGGCCGCGCGCTCGGCATAGCCGCGGTCGCGCGCCAGCAGATTGCCGTAGTCCTTGACCATGGTGCCGCAGCCCGAAGTGGTGACGACGATGGCGTCGAGCGGCTTCTCGCGGATGACGGCGGTCCAGGCGTCGATATTGCGGCGGGCGTAGTCGCGCGCCTCCTCTTCTCGGCCCAGAGAATGCACGAGCGCGCCACAGCAGGTCTCGTCCTTGACCACAACGACATCGACGCCGTGACGCCTGAGCAGCCTGATGGCGGCACGGCTGATGGAGGGAGCAAGCACCTCCTGCACGCAACCGAGCATCAACGCCACGCGCTTCGCCTTGGGGTCGCTGCCGATGTCCGATCTCGGCTTGGTGATCTGGGCTTTGAGCAGCCGCGACGGCACCAGCGTCCAAGGCGGCGGCGGGCCGCTCGAACCCGGCACGGGCGATGAGCCCGCGGAACGGACGTGCGAGCCAGCCTAAGCGAAGCGCAAGCCGGAAGCGGCGCGGATGCGGCAGAACCTTGCTCAAAATCCAGCGCGTGGCGCGCTGCCGGGGCGTGCGGTGGCCCTTGGTCTCGATGCGCGCGCGGGCGAGATCGACGAGATGCATGTAGTCGACCCCGCTCGGGCAGGTGGTCATGCAGGAGAAGCAGGAGAGGCAGCGGTCGATGTGATAGGTCATCGACGGCGTCACCTCGCGCTCCTCGAACATCTGCTTCATGAAGTAGATGCGGCCGCGCGGGCTATCGCGCTCGTCGCCGGTGAGCACATAGGTCGGGCAGGTGGCGGTGCAGAGCCCGCAATGGATGCAACGCCGCAAGATTTCGTCGGCCCGGGCAATGGTCGGATCGGCGAGCTGGACGGCATTGAAATTGGTCTGCATGGTCCTCGCCTATATCCCGGCGTACATGCGGCCAGGGTTGAGAATCCCCACCGGATCGAAGGCGCGCTTGAGGGAGGCCGTCAGCGCCATGAGCGGCGGATCGAGCGGCTGGAACACGTCGATGGCGGCCCTGGCCTGAGCCTCGGCGCGGATCAGTGTGGCATGACCTCCGAATTCGGCAATGGTACGGCGGATCTCGACCGCACCGGCATCGGAAATGGGCGGCGTTTCGAGCCAGACGAGCCCGCCGGACCAATCGTAAAGGACGCGGACGTCGATCTTGCGCGCCAAGCTGCTGACGAGTTTCGGCGCGGTGGACGGCACCGTGGAAATGCGCCACAGCGGGCGCGCGGTCTTCTGGAACATCTTGAGCGCCCTGACCTCGTTCCAGAAGATGCGGCTGCGCATGGTGTCGAGCTCGAGCGCGGGAGCATAGGCCTGAAGCATCTGCTTCAGACGGCTCGAGCGGTAGCGGGCGGAGGCCGGGAAATTCTCGACCCTGATGGCGGTAACGGAGGCGCCGGCATTGGCAATCTCCTGGTCGGAGAAGCATTCGGCGAGCTCGGCATGCATATGCACCGTGCCCGAGACCTCGAACGGGGTGCCGAGGGCAAGACACAAGGCCTCGACCCCATTCAGATCGGCAAGGCCGAAACACAGCACGGTGCGGACCTCGCGCTGGGCCGGGAGCACCTTGATGGCAATTTCGGTCATAACCGCGAGCGTTCCCCAGGAGCCGGCGAGCGCGCGGGCAAGATCGTACCCGGTGACGTTCTTCATCACCCGGCCGCCGGCCCTGATCGTCTCGCCGCGTCCATTGACGGCCTGCACGCCGAGCACATGGTCGCGCGCGGCGCCTGAAAGGATGCGCCTGCTGCCGGAGAGGTTGGTGGCGATCACGCCCCCGATCGTGGCTTGACCGGGGCCAAAGCCAAGCACCGGCCCAAGATCGACCGGCTCGAAGGGGAACTCCTGGTCGTTCTCGGCGAGCAGCTGCTCGATTTGGGCGACCGGCGTGCCGGCCAGTGCCACGAGCACGAGCTCGCTCGGCTCGTAAATGGGGATGCCGACCAGGCTCTCGGTGCTGATCACCGCGCCATGCTGCACCGGGCGGCCGACCTCGCGCTTGGTGCCTCGCCCCATCACCTCGAGCGGGGTCCGCGTATCGGCGGCCTCGGCGACGAGATAGGCAAGCTCCTCCACCGTGTCAGGAGCATGGAAGCCGACACGCATATGGCCGGTCACTGGAGTCCAATTCCTTCCAGCGGAAACACCTTGCCCGGATTGAGCAGCCAGTCCGGATCGAAGGCGGCCTTGACCCGCATCTGCTGCGCCAGATCGGCGTCGGAATACTGCACGCGCATCAATTCGCGCTTCTCGATGCCGACGCCATGCTCCCCGGTCAGGCAGCCTCCGAGCTCGACGCAGAGCTTCAAGATCTCCGCGCCGCACAGCTCGACGCGCTCGAGCTGGAGCTGATCGTTGGCATTGTAGAGGATGAGCGGGTGCAGATTGCCGTCGCCGGCATGAAAGATGTTGGCCACGTCGAAACGGTAGCGCCGGCAAATCCAGCCGATCTCGTCGAGCGCCTTGGGGAGCTTGGACAGCGGGATGACGCCGTCCATGCAATAGTAGTCCGACAGCTGGCCGATGGCGCCGAACGCCGCCTTGCGGCCTTTCCAGATCTTGGCGCTCTCCTCGGCGCTCTGGCTCCGGCGCATCACGAGCGGATGGTAGTCCTCCGCGATCTCGCCGATCTTTTCGAGAAGCGTGTCGATCTCGTCCTCCGAGCCCTCGACCTCGACGATGAGCAGCGCCTCGACGTCGAGGGGGTAACCCGCGGCGACGAAATGCTCGCACACATGGATCGCTGGCCGGTCCATGAACTCGAGCGCCACGGGAATGATGCCGGCGCCGATGATGCCGGCGACGCAGGCTGCCGCCTTCTCGTTGGAGTCGAAGCCGAGCAGCATGGGGCGCGCGCCTTCCGGCGCCTTGAGCAGGCGCACGGTGACCTCGGTGACGACGCCGAACTGCCCCTCGGAGCCTACGATCAGAGCGAGGAAATCGTAGCCGGGAGCGTCGAGGCTGGGACCGCCGATATCGACGATCTCGCCGCTCATCAGCACGATGCGGAGCCCCAGCACATTATTGGTGGTGACCCCGTATTTCAGGCAATGGGCGCCGCCGGAGTTGGTGGCGACATTGCCGCCGACGGTGCAGGCGATCTGGCTCGATGGGTCCGGCGCATAGAAGAAGCCTTGCGCCGCGACTGCCTGGGTAATGCCGCTATTGGTGATGCCGGCCTCGACGCGGGCCACGCGATTGGTGAGGTCGATGGAGAGCACCTTGGTCATGCGCGTGAGGCAGAGCACGATGGCGTCCTCGAGCGGCAAGGCCCCGCCCGACAGAGAGGTGCCGGCGCCGCGGGGCACGATTTTGACGTGGTTCTCGTGGCAGAAGCGCAGGATCGCGCTCACCTCCTCGGTCGATTCCGGCAGCACGACGGCGAGCGGCAGGCAGCGATAGGCGGTGAGCGCGTCGGTCTCGAAGGTGCGGCGGCCTTCCTGGTCCGTGATCAGGATGGCGTCGGGGACGAGCTTCTTCAGCTGCTTCAAGATGTCGTTGCGGCGCTGAAGGATCGCGAGATCCGGGCTGGGCAGGGAAAGATGCGACATCCTAGGCTCCGAGAGGGCCGAGCGGTTCTTCGAGGAGACCCGCTAGCCCCTTGTCTTTCGCACGCTTAAGGGTTGGCGGGCAATACGCCCCGCCAAGGGGCTGCCTCGCGGCGCCTGTCGGCCGCAACTCTTGGACTTCCTCCGAGTTACGATGCCGCAGGTACGGCTTTTTTGAGGGATTTCGAGCGTTCTGTTAGAGTCCCTCAACAAAAACACGGAGCTAACGGGAGAACGCTGGGCAATCGTCCAAACAGAGGCTCGGGTCACCTCTGGCGAGGACAGCGATAAGGAGGACTGAGATGAGGATTTTTCAGCTTTATGGACTTACCGCGGTCGCGCTCATGGCTCTGAGCGGACCAGCCCTTGCCGAAGGCGATGCGACCAAGGGCAAGGCGGCCTTCGCCAAATGCGGCATCTGTCATCAGGTCGGCCCCGGCGCCAAGACCCTGGTCGGGCCGGAGCTTAACGGCACCGTCGGACGCAAAGCGGCGAGCGTCGCCGATTACCCCTATTCGCCCGGGATGAAGAAACTCGGCGAGGAGGGCTTCACCTGGACCGAAGAGCACATCGACAAATGGATCGCCGACCCGAAAGCGATGATTGCGGATTCGCCGATGGCGCTGGCCTTTCCGGGCATCCCCGACGCCGCCGAACGGGCCGACATCATCGCCTATCTGAAGACGGTCCCCGCGCAATAGGCCGCTCCGTCAGGGTGCGGCTTTGGTCTCGGCCGAAGTCTCCGGCTCGGCCGAGATTTTCGGATCGGGCGAGGGCTCGGGCTGCGCCTTTACGCCTTGGCGCGGAATTTCTCTATGTCGTCGAGGACCGCCTTGAAGAAATAGTCCCGGTCGCCCTCTTCCTTGGCAATTTCGGTCCAGGCCGAGCGTAAGGCAGACAGCACGTCCTCCGGCCATTGTTCGACGCGAACGCCGTCTTTGGCGAGATTGGCAAGGGCGTCCGTTTGGAGCTTGGCGCCGTCGGCGAGTGTCGCTTGCAGGGTGGCCAGGCACGCGCCGTCGATCAGGCTGCGCTCACGATCCGAAAGCGCGTTCCAGCGATCCTTGTTGACGATGAGTTCAAGCACCGTCTCGGGCTGGTGCCAGCCGGGCACATAGATGAGCTTGACCTTGTCCTTGAGGCCTTGCCGCTCGTCGACGGCGGGGGTGTAAAGCTCAGCCGCGTCGATCTCTCCTTTCTGGAAAGCGGCGAGCAGATTGCCGCCCGGCACGACCACGGTGGTGGCGCCGAGGTGTGACATCACCCGGCCGCCGAGCCCGAAAATGCGCATGCGCAGGCCCTTGATATCCTCGGCGCTCTTGATCTCCTTTACGAACCACCCGCCTGCTTCGGCGCCGCCGAAGGCACACGGCATGACGTGGACCTTGAACCCCGCGTGGTCATACATCTCCTGGTAAAGCTTCCTTCCGCTGCCCTGCTCGAACCAATCGAGATAGGTTTTGGCGTCAGGGCCGAAGGGGTAGCCCGAGAACAGCGCCGCAGCGGGGAGTTTCGCCGACCAGTAAGCTCGGCGAAAGCGAAGCCTGCGCCGACGACGCCGCTCGGAAACCTTGTCGAGAATCTCGTGGGGCTTGATCCCGTCCCCCGGCTGTTTCAGATCGAGCAGCAAAGCGCCGCCCGAGCGCTCCTCGATCAGCTTTGCCAGCCTCGAAGCGGGCTCGCCCAAACCAGGCAGATGCGTGCCATAGACCACGGGCGTGACGAGGCGCACGGGCTCGGCGCCGGCCGCCCAGCCTGGAAAGGGCGCCGTCAATAGCGCGAACATTGCCAAGGCTCTCGCCTGCTTCCTCATGCCCTACCCGTATGCACCCTGCCGCGGCCCGATTCGGATTTCTTGAGTCGCGCCGCCGATGCTACATCCTGGCTCCCATCTCCCGCCACAACGTGCAAAGCTTGCCGGGCGCCATGACCTCCACGCCTGCCGCCTCAAAGCAAGGCCCGCTTGTCGGCCTGTTCGTCACCTGCCTGGTCGATTTGTTCCGGCCGAGCGTCGCCTTTGCCGCGATCAAGCTCATCGAAGCGGGAGGAGCCCGCGTCGAGGTGCCGCGTGCGCAGACCTGCTGCGGACAGCCCGCCTATAATTCCGGCGACCGGCAAGACGCCATCGCCATCGCCCGCCAGGTGGTCGAGACCTTCGAGCGCTTCGACTATGTCGTCGCGCCGTCCGGGCTCCTGCGCCGGCATGTTGCGGCTCCACTACCCGCGCCTGCTCGCCGAGGATCCGAATTTCGCCGAGCGCGCCGGCGCGCTCGCGGCCAAGAGCTTCGAGCTGACGTCCTTCCTGGTTGGAGTGCTCGGACTCACCAAGGTCGATGCGGCCTATGAGGAAAACGTCACCTATCACAATTCCTGCTCGTCCTTGCGCGAGCTTCATGTGCGAGAGGCGCCGCGGCGGCTCCTCGCGAGCGTCGAAGGGCTGTCGCTGGTCGAGCTTGGCGAGAGCGAAATGTGCTGCGGTTTCGGCGGCGCCTTCTCGGTCAAATATCCGGATATCTCCACCGCCATCCTCGACGCCAAGGTGCGCGACATCATCGGCACGGGCGCCTCGACCGTGCTCGCCGGCGATCTCGGCTGCCTGATGCACATCGCCGGCAGGCTCGCGCGCGAGCGCGCTGATGTCGAGGTGCGCCATGTGGCGGAGGTGCTCGCCGGCATGACCGAGGACCCCGCCATTGCCGCGCCCCGGCAGAAGCGCTGAGGGAGAGCGAGGCGATGGGAAACGGACGGCAAGACTTCAAGACCGACGCCGCCCATGCGCTCGCCGATACGGCGTTGCAGAAGGCGCTCCAGAACGTCAAGCGCGGGTTCGTCGTCAAGCGCGAAGCGGCGAGAGCGAAACTGCCCGAGTTCGACACGCTGCGCGAGGACGCCCGCGCCATCAAGGACCACACCCTCTCCCATCTCGATCTCTATCTCGAGACTTACGAGCGCAAGGTGGCCGAGAGCGGCGGGTCGGTGCACTACGCGCCGACCGCAGCCGATGCCCGCGCCATCATCTTGAAGCTCTGCCAGGAGGCGGGCGCCAAGCTCGTCACCAAGGGCAAGTCGATGGTGTCGGAGGAGATCGGGCTCAACGCCCATCTGCAAGCCGCCAAGATCGAGGTGGTCGAGACCGATCTCGGCGAATATATCGTGCAGCTCAGGGGCGAGCGTCCGAGCCATATCATCGCCCCGGTCATCCACCTCAACAAGGAGACCATCGAGGCCGATTTCCGCCGCGCGCATCACAGGCTGCCCCGGGAGCGCAGGCTCGACCAGGCCCAATATCTCGTGGCCGAAGCACGCAAAGTGCTGCGTGAAAAATTCCTCGCCGCCGATGTGGGCATCACCGGCGCCAATCTCCTGATCGCCGAGACCGGCTCATCGGTGATCGTCACCAATGAGGGCAACGGCGACCTGACGTCGACCTTGCCGCGGACGCATATCGTCATCGCCTCGATCGAGAAGATCGTGCCGACGCTCGAGGACGCCGCGACCATCTTGCGGCTGCTCGCCCGATCGGCGACCGGCCAGGAGATCACGACCTATACGACATTCGCCACCGGCCCACGCCGCGACCGCGATCCCGACGGGCCTAGCGCCTATCACGTCGTACTGCTCGACAACGGACGGAGCGAGATGCTCGGCAACGAGTTCGCCGACATGCTCCGCTGCATCCGCTGCGGCGCCTGCCTCAATCATTGCCCGGTCTATGGCGCCATCGGCGGGCACGCTTACGGCTCGGTCTATCCGGGCCCGATGGGCGCGGTGCTGACGCCGCAGCTGCAAGGCATCGACCGCGCCCGCGATCTCCCCAACGCTTCGAGCTTTTGCGGCCGGTGCGAGGCGGTCTGCCCCATGGACATCCCGCTGCCTGACATGATGCGAACTTGGCGGGAGCGCGATTTCGCACGAGGCAACCCGCCATTCTCCGAGCGCCTCTTTCTGAAAATGTGGGCCTACGCCGCAAAGCGGCCGCTTCTGTATCATGCGCTCGCGAACGCGATCGTGCTGTTCATGGCGCGGCGCGCGGGCGCGCGCGGCAGGTTGAGCCGGCTGCCGCTCGCCAAGGCCTGGACAGGGACCCGCGACCTCCCTGCCCCGCAAGGGAGGACATTCCACAGCCTCTACACCCGCGCGCGACGGAGGGGGCGAGTATGAGCGCTCCTGAGGAGACCCGCGCCGCGGTCTTGGACCGCATCCGCGCTGCGCTCGGCGTGGCGAGCTTGGACCACGCTCGCCGGACAGCGGTGGCGCGGCGGCTCGAACGCCATCCACGCGGCACCATTCCGTCGCGCGCCACGCGGCGCGGCGAGGAGCGCGTGGCGCTGCTCACCGACATGCTCACCAAGCAAGGCGCCGATGTGAGCCGCGTCCCCACCCAAAAGGAGGCGGTCGGCGCCATCGCCTCCTATCTCGGCACCTGTAACCTGCCGCCTCGGTTGCGTATGGGCGCCGACCGCGTCCTTGCCGCGCTTCCCTGGCGCGAAGCGTGGGACATCGAGCGCTCATTTGGGCGAGCAGAACCCGGCGACCGGGCCTCGTTGTCGCGGGCCGTGGTGGCTGCGGCCGAGACCGGGACCCTGTTCTTGGTCTCCGGCGCCGACAATCCGACGACACTGAACTTCCTCCCCGAGGCTCACACTATTCTCATCGCAGCTTCCGATATCGTCGGCTCCTACGAGGAGGCTTGGGACCGGGTGCGGGCGATCTACGGCGCAGGGGACGCTGCCCCGCACCGTCAACCTGATCAGCGGGCCATCAAGGACGGCAGATATCGAGCAGACCATCGTCAGAGGCGCCCACGGCCCAAGCCGCCTCCTGGTGCTGATCCTCGGCTAGACGCGAGCCGCGGCAACACTCCCGCTTTTCACGCTTTTCAATCCTCAGCCCACGCTCACTTCCGTTCCCGACAAGCTTCGGTTATGGTGCAATGCACTCTCCCGCCGCGGGCGAAGATTGGGAAGTCCGGCTCAAAGACCGGTTCGGGGTGGCCCTCAATGCGTCTAGCCGTATGGCTGATCGAGCGTCCTCGCTGGTTCAAGCGGGCACTTCTGATCGTCAACGACCTCGTGCTTCTGAGCATCGCGATATGGGCCGCCTATACGCTCCGGCTTAGCCGGCTCTATGTGCCGCCGAACCTCGGACAAATGGCTGCTCCTGGTCGCGGCCCCCATCATCGGCGTCATCGTCTTCTACACTGCGCGGGCTCTACAAGCTCGTCACCCGCTTCATCGGGCCGGAGGGCACCACCCGCATCTATATCGCGGTGATCATCGCCGCCGTGCTGTGGGCGGTCGTCGTGCTGATGATGGCCGTCAAGGATCATCCGCGTTCGGTCATCGTGATCTATGCCCTGATCGCCGCACTTCTCATCCGCCTCAGCCGGCAGTGGGCCGGTGCCGTGCTGCTCGCGGCCGCGCCTCAACACAAGCCGGTGAGCTTCGACGAGCGGAAGCCCGTCATCATCTACGGCGCCGGGACCATCGGCATCCAGCTCCTGCGCGCGCTCAACGAGACCGGCGGCTACAAGACCGTCGCCTTCATCGACAGCAATCCCTCCCTCGCGGGCCAGGTCGTGCACGGCGTCAAGGTGCTGAGGCCGGAGAAGATCGGCAGGGTGATCGCCGAGGAGAATGTGAAGGAGGTGCTGCTGGCCACGCCTTCGGCGCTACGCGGCGAGCGCCGGGTCGCGATCAGGGCGCTCGAGGCCTTTCCCGTGGTGGTCAAGACGCTGCCCGCGCTCGAGGAGATTGCCTCGGGCCATGTCCAGGTGAGCGATCTGCGGCCGATCGACGTCGAGGATCTCTTGGGACGCGATCCGGTCATCCCCAATCTCGAGCTTCTGACCGCCAATGTGCGCGGCAAAGTGGTGATGATCACCGGAGCCGGCGGCTCGATCGGCTCGGAGCTGACGCGCCAGCTGCTCAGGCTCGGGCCGAAGACGCTCGTCCTGTTCGAGCTGTCCGAGGTCGCGCTCTACGAGATCTCCATGGAGATCGAGGACCTCAAGCGGCGCCTGCAAAAAGAGGCCGAGGCCGGCGCGGCCGGCTCCACCAATGTGGCCGGGGTGCTCGGATCGGTGCTCGACCGCAAGCTCGTGGCCCGCACCATTCAGGAGCTCGGGGTCGAGGTGATCTATCACGCCGCCGCCTACAAGCATGTGCCCATCGTCGAGGCCAACCCCTTCGCCGGCTTGCAGAACAACACGTTCGGAACCCTTGTGGTCGCCGAGGTCGCCAAGGAGCTCGGGGTCGAGCGTTTCGTGCTCGTGTCGAGCGACAAGGCGGTGCGCCCGACCAACATCATGGGCGCGAGCAAGCGGCTAGCCGAGCAGATCCTCCAGGCGCTCGCCCAGGAGCGCGGCACCGCCACGATCTTCACCATGGTGCGCTTCGGCAATGTGCTCGACTCCTCGGGCTCGGTGGTCAGGCTGTTTCGCAGCCAGATCAGGGCCGGCGGCCCGGTGACGGTCACCCATCCCGAGGTGATCCGCTATTTCATGTCGATCCCCGAGGCCGCCCAGCTCGTCATCCAGGCGGGCACCATGGCGGCCGGCGGCGAGGTGTTCGTGCTGGAGATGGGCACGCCCGTTAAGATCGACGACCTCGCCCGCACCATGATCCGCCTGTCGGGCCTCGAGGTGCGCGACGACGCCCACCCCGACGGCGATATCGCCATCGAGTATGTGGGCTTGAGGCGCGGCGAGAAGCTCTATGAGGAGCTCCTGATCGGCGAGAACACGACCGGCACCAGCCATCCGCGCATCTTCAAGAACTCCGAGCCGATCGTGCCCTTTGAGGAGCTGGCCGCGGTCTTGGAGCGTCTCGAGGACGCGATCCACCGAATGGACGAGGCGGAGATGCAGGAACTCCTGCGCGCCACCGTCGAGGGCTACGTGCCGGCGAGCAGCGGGCATCCGATCGCGGGCAAGGGCGAATGGCAGCCCGCCTCGCGCACGCTTCACTAGAGGGAATGCCGCTCGCTCAGCCTGCGCTCTGGGCCGCCATGCTGGTGGCGGGCTGCGCGGGCCTGTCCGCCCTGCTGATCCTGGCTCTGAAACCGCTCCTCGTGCGCTATCTCCTGGCGCGGCCGAACGCACGTTCGTCGCACAGCGATCGCGACGCCGCAAGGCGCAGGTCTCGCGGTCATGCTGTCGGTGCTGGCCGGCTGCGCGCTCGGGCTTTTCCTCTGGGCGCCAGAGCCTCGCCCGAGCCTCGTCCCCGTCCTTGCCATCGCTGTCGCGCTCACCATTCTCGGCGTGCTCGACGACGCGCATGCGCTGCCCGTGTCGTGGCGCCTGATCGGCCAGACGCTCGCGAGCCTGGTCCTGGTCGTCGAGCCTTCCCGAAGGCTTCCAGCTTTTTCCCGGCCTCATGCCCCTGGTCGTGGAGCGCGCGCTGATGGTGGTCGGCCGTGTCTGGTTCGTGAATGCCGTCAACTTCCTCGACGGGCTCGACTGGATGACGGTGGCGCAAGTGGTGCCGATGACGCTTGGGATCGCAGTCCTGAAGCGCTTCGGCGCCGTCCCCGCCACCATCGGGCTGCTGGCGCTGGCGCTGCTTGGCGCCACGCTCGGCTTCGCCGTCTTCAACAAGCATCCGGCCCAGATCTTTCTCGGCGACGCCGGCAGCCTGCCGATCGGGCTCTGCCTCGCCTTCATGCTGATCTTCGTGGCGCAGGCCCATCTTGCCGCGGCGCTTCTCCTGCCGCTCTATACGCTTGCCGACCCGACGCTGACGCTGTTCCGCCGCATCGCCGCGAAAGAGCCGATCCTGTCGGCGCACCGGACGCATTTCTATCAGCGCGCCGTGACGCAAGGCTTGAGCGTGCCGCAAGTGACGGCGCGGGTCTTCCTGCTCGGGCTTCTGCTCGCGTGGCCTCGCCATCGCCACCGTGCTCGCCCGCTCGCTTGCCGTCGATCTCCTATGCGTCGGCCTCGGCCTCGCTGGCCACCGGCGCTCACGCTCCTCGCCCTTGCCAAGGGACGCTGAGTTGAAGCGGGCGCGTGCTCATCACCGGCGCCTCCGGCTTCATCGGCAAACGCCTGGCCGGCGCTCTTGCCAAGGAGGGCTGGGAGGTCAGGGCGGCGGCGCGCGATCCCTCATCGATCCCCGCCATGAGCGGCGTCGAGCGCGTGGCCATGCCCGACCTTGCGCATCCCGCCGACTGGTCGGGGCTCTTGGAGGGCGTCACGCATGTGGTCCATCTCGCCGGCATCGCGCACGCGCCAGGATCGCTCCCCGACGAACTCTACACCCGCATCAATGCCGAGGCCGCCGGCGAGCTTGCCGCTGCGGCGCGCGGCAAGGTCGAGCGTTTCGTGTTCATGTCCTCGGTCAGGGCGCAGGCCGGCTTGTCGGCCGACCGCCCGATTAGCGAAAAGGATATGGCCACTCCCACCGACGCCTATGGGCGCGCCAAGCTCGAGGGCGAGCGGCTCGTTGTCGCGAGCGGCGTCCCCTTCACCGTGCTCCGCCCCGCCGTGGTCTACGGCAGAGGCGTCAAAGGCAATATCGCCGCCCTTGCCACGCTCGCCAAGACGCCCATGCCGCTTCCCGTTCGCCGGTCTCGACAACCGCCGTTCGCTGCTGGCTCTCGACAATCTCGTTTCAGCGATTTCGCTCGTGCTCGGCGCCAAGGAGGCGGCGAACGGAACGTTCCTCGTCGCCGATGCCGAGCCGATCAGCGTGGCCGACCTCGTCGCCGCCATGCGGGAGGGGCTTGGACGCCCCCCTCACCTCGTCAAAGTGCCGCTCGGCGGCGTCAAGCGGCTGATGAAGTCGTTCGGCAAGGAGGCCGAGTGGGAGCGCATCTCAGGCAACTTCGTGGTCGACGCCTGCGAAACTGATGGGCATCGGCTGGCGGCCTGCCGTCGCGACCCATGACGGCATCGTCAGGATGATGCGTGCCGAGAACGGCGCCGCCGCTCACGCCCATGAGCAAATCGTAAAGGGCGACGGTCTCCCGCCCGATCGCCTCGGCCGAGAACTTGCTCTCGACCAGGGCCCGCGCATTGGCGCCAAAAAGCTGCCGCATCCCGGCATCGCCAGCGAGCTTCGCCATGGCGTCGGCCAAAGCCTCCGCATCGTCGACCGGCACGGTGAGCGCGGTCTCGCCTGGCAATGGCGATCTCGCGGCATCCCGGCGCGTCGGTCGCCACCATCGCCCGCCCGCAGGCGGCCGCCTCGAGCAGGCTTTTCGGCAGACCCTCGCGGCGGGAGGCAAGCACGGCGAAATGGGCGCGCGCCCAGACCTCGCTGATGTCGGCGACGTGGCCAAGCCAATGAATGCCGTACAGGCTTGCGAATTCGCGGAGCTGCTCGGGCGCGAGCGAGCCCGGATTCTCCTTGTCGCAATCGCCGGCGAGCAGCAGCTGGAGCGAGACGCCCCGCTTGCCGAGGCGCGAGAAGGCATCGATCAGAGTCAGCACGCCTTTGTCGGCGAGCATGCGCCCGACATAGGCCGCGGTTACGGGCGGGGGCGGCTCAGGCAGCGGCGTGAGCTTCTTGGTGTCGACGCCCGAGCCCGGAATGAGCACCACCGTGTCAGGCGCCACGCCGAGAGCGATGACGAAGGCGCGGTCGTCGGGATTCTGCACGACGGTCCGGCTGCGCCCGCGCCGCAGCAGGCGGGAAAGGGCAAAGCGCACCATTTTGCGGGCGAGCCCGCTCACCCCCGCCTCGCCGATGAAAAGCGTGCCGAGCCCGGTCACGCTATTGACCACGGCGGTAGCGGAACGGCCGAGGCTTGCCGCCGTGCCGAGCAGGACCGGCTTCAGGGATACGTTGTGGAGAATGTCCGGGTTCAGCTCGCGAAGGAGGCGGCGGAGCTCGACGATGGCCGAGAGGCTGCCCCAGGGCGAGAGGCTGCCCCGGCTCCAGTTGAGCCCATGCGGCACGAAGCCTTGCTGCTCGATAGCCGCCTTGCCGTCCTTCAGCCTGGTCGCGACATGCACCTCGTAGCCCGCTTCCTTGGCGGCGCGGGCCATAGGCAGGCGGTGCGAGAGAAAATACCAGTCCTCGGTGACGACGTAGAGGATGCGGGGGGCCATCAGCGAAGGCTTGTATCAGCGCTCATGGATTTGCGGAACAGGCGCTGGCCCGCTAGGCAGGCCCTTCCTCCGTTTTTGCCTTCTTTGCGCCCTTCCTCTGCCGGCGATTACGCGTTATCTTCTGCTTCGGCTGACGGAGAGCAGCTTCGGGGGAATTGCCATGAAATATCTCAGTCTCGTCCTGGTTCTTTGCGGTATGGCGAGCTTGGCCGCCGCGCCCGCACGCGCCTTCGATATTCAAGGCGAAAACGCCAACCTCGAGGATGGCGTCAACCACTTTTCCTCTCCGGCCGACCCATTCCTCAATCCGGACTACACCAAGGGAAGCTCTCTCGCCCTGCCCTATATCGGGAGCAGCGACAGCGGCTTTATTTCGGATTACGGCAACGCGATCCCGATCCCCGGACCCGGCATCGACCGAGCTGTTCCCGCCTGGGTATTGGCCCCGGTAAGCAGGGCTCACCAGCACCCATCGCTGAGGTTTATGGCTTGCGCAGACCTGCGCGGCCGAATTGACACGCGCGCCTAGCGGCGTGCGCGCTCACTTGCGAAGGCCTCGTTGAGGGCCGTGACGCCATCGCCCGCCGCCCGCACCAGAGCTGGCAAGCGGCCCAAAGAAAACCCCGGCCGGGAGGTACCCGACCGGGGCTGGCATTTGCCGGAGAGATAGTTAGAAGGGCTATCTCGTCGTGATTTAGCTGAGCTTCAACGGCTCAGCCGAGACGGCCTTCTCATGGTGACCGACGCAGCCTCCAAGGCTCAGCGTCGCTGTAATGATAATGGCGCAAGCTATGAAGACGCGCATGTCAATTCCCCCGTTCTCATTGTCGCTTCTGGGGACGACTATATCGATTCTTCGGAGGAAAGCTGTGACACTTTTGACACGCAGCGCACAAAAATGAGCGCTTGCGGCGGTCTGGCCTTACCTGACTCTCAGGCCGCGCTGGGGCTTGGTACCGCTGGGGGGATTCGAACCACCGACCTCTTGATCCACAGTCAAGCGCTCTAACCAACTGAGCTACAGCGGCATTTGCAAAGCCTTCGGGGGCGAACCTAAGCGGAGCCAGCACCCGTTGCAAGCGGGGCAGCCGGGGCTTTCGAGCTTGAAGCGAGCAGGACTGAAGAAAGTCGAAACGAACAAGGTCCCGGCCCAAGAAAAAGGCCCGGGGCGCGAACCCCGGGCCTTTTTTGCGCGCTACGCTACTACCCTCGGATCTTGTCCGCGACCATGCGCGGGGTCAGGCCGTTACGCCTTCCTGACCGCGTCGAAGGACCGGGCGACTTGGTTCTTGATCGGCTCGGCGGTGTCGGCGGCAATCTTGCTCGTCAGCGCCCTGATCTCGCCCGCCTGATTGGCGAACACGTCGAACTGATGGCGGATGAAGGCTCGATTGCAGCTCGACGATCTCGGCGAGGTTCTTGGCGCCGGCGAGGCTCTTGGCGAGATCGAAGGCGGAATTCAGATTGCGCTGGGCCAGATCGATGAGCTTGCGATTGAAGGCGGTGGCACCCTGGCCGGCGGCATCGAAGGACCGCTCGAGCGCATCGATGGCCTCTTCGAGCGCATCCTTGCCGCGCTCATAGGCCTCGCGGCTCTGGTTCACCGTCTTCTCGGCGAGAGCGCGTACGCTCTCCGGCACGGTGGTATCGAGCTTGAACGATTCGAACTCTTTGGCGGCTTTGCGGAAGCTATCGCGCGCCTGCTCGGCGGCGGCTTGGGGAGAATAGGTCTCGCTCATATCAGCACCTCTGCTTGGAATCATTTCGCCTGGGGAATGCGGGTTTGGCCCATTCGGCTAGGGGGTCCGCCGCACTGTGTTTTGTTGCACTGCAATATAATTGTTGCGCCGCGATAAGACAAGAGCGCTGGAGTGCGGTGTCAGCACTTTTTTAGCTCTGTGGACGAACTTTCTGGTTTCGCCCTTTGCAAAGCTCCGAATTCGCCTAAATTTAGTGGATGAGTTCGAGCAAGCGCCCCAAGATTGGGGCGTTCGTGGCGTGTGGCCCTAGCCCAATCCCTTGCGCCAAGGCGCCTGAACGAGCTCTCTCCGGTTGCTTATTGGGGGCCGCTATGGCCGACCTCAGACTGCAAAGACGCGGCGAAGTGCTGGAAGGGGACCGCGAGGCCCTCGAGCACATCGCCCGCGCGCTTGAGGGACGGGTGCTCCCCGGGCCGGGCTCGGCAGCGTTTCCCGACGCGAGCGACCCGGCCGAGGCGCTCGCTCTCACGCCGCACAGCCTGAAGCTTCTGCTCGAGGCGATGCCGGCGGCGATCGGCATCCTCGTGAGAGGCGGGCTCGTCCACGTCAACAACGCCTTCGCCTATGCCTTCGGCTATCGCTCGGCGTCAGAGTTCCTCGAAGCCGGAGGCCTCGACGCGATCCTTGCCGACGGAGCCGCTCTCATCCACCAGGATGGCGCCGAGCGCAGCGCCCCGATCGATGCGCTCACCCGCTCGCGCCGCAGATTGAAGGTCGCCTTCGCCTCGACCCCTCTCGACGCCGAGGGAAACGTCAAGCTGTTGCGCCTGATCGACCAGACGAGCCTCGATGAGGAGACGCTGCCTTCCCCATCATCGGCGGAGCCGACGCCCGCGCCCGAGGACACGCCCAAGCTCGAGGCCGACGCCGCGACCGGGCGCGTCGACTTCCTCGCCAAGGTCAGCCACGAGGTGCGCACCCCGCTCAACTCGATCATCGGCTTCACCGAGCTGATGTTACAGGAGCGGTTCGGCGCCATCGCCAATCAACGCTACAAAGGCTATGTCGAGGACATCCACCAGAGCGGCCTCTACGCGCTCTCGCTTGCTCAACGATCTCCTCGACATCTCCAAGATCGAGGCCGGCAAGTTCGATCTCAATTTCACCGCGGTCGACGTGCCCGAGATCGTCGAGGATTGCGCCGGCAGCCTGCAGCCGCTCGCCAAGCGCGCGCGCATCGTGCTCAGGACGTCGCTGGCACCCGATCTGCCGACCGTCGTCGCCGATCCCAGGCGGCTCAAGCAGATCCTCCTCAACCTCCTCACCAACGCCATCAAGTTCACCAAGGAAGGCGGCCAGGTGATCGTGTCGGGCAGCCTCGTCGACGGCGAGCTTCGCTTGCGGGTGCGCGACAACGGCGTCGGCATGACCAAGGACGAGATCGCCTTCGCCATGCAGCCCTTCCACCAGCTCGACACCGCGCCGCGCAAGCAGACGGGAACGGGCTTAGGCCTTCCCGTCACCAAGGCGCTGGTCGACGCCAACCGCGCGCGCCTCGTGCTGACGAGCGAGCCCGGGGTCGGGACTTCGGCGGATGTGATCTTCCCGGCCGAGCGGCTGTTCACCTCGGGCTGAGGGGTGTTAGGGCGCCTTGCCGCGGCCGAGGCGATAGTCTATGTGCAGCTGCGAAATTTCTGCCCTGACGCAGCATCGTCTCAAGATTATCAGCTGAATACACTACCGAACTGCTGCACGTATTCTTATTGTTTGAACGCTGTATACTTTATCAATCGAGCTTAGAAGACTTCTAAAGTTGGTTAGATTACGATATTCTTGTTGACTTTGCCCAATCCCAAGCCCTAAGCGAAGGAATGCACCCCCTTGGCGTCCGGCCAGGGGTGAAATCTTTGGTCCGATACCGGGGCCTTGAACCCCGGCCATTGGAGGAATTGATGCGACTTGGCTTCGCGCGCGCGTCAGCGCTTGCGCTTCTTGCCCCTCTCCTCGCCGCAGCTCACGCTCAGGCCGCAGAGCCCGGCGAGGTCAATATCTATTCCTACCGCCAGCCTTATCTGATCAATCCCCTGCTCAAGGAATTCACCGACGAGACCGGCATCAAGGTCAATGTGATCTTCGCCGAGAAGGGCCTGATCGAGCGCATCCAGGCCGAAGGGCGCAACAGCCCGGCCGATGTGCTGCTCACCGTCGATGTCGGCAATCTCACCCAGGCGACCGCCGCCGGCATCGCGCAACCGATCGCTTCGGCGACGCTCGATGCCGAGATCCCGCCCGCCTATCGCGCCGACGATGGCCAGTGGTTCGGGCTGACGCGCCGCGCCCGCGTGGTCTACGCCTCGAAGGAACGGGTGAAGCAGGACGCCATCACCTATGAGGAGCTCGCCGATCCGAAATGGCGGGGCAAGATCTGCATCCGCTCCGGCCAGCACGTGTACAACGTGGCGCTGATCGCCTCCATGATCGCCCATCACGGCGAGGACTGGACCGAGCAGTGGCTCAAAGGCGTGAAAGCCAATCTCGCGCGGAAGCCCGCCGGCGACGACCGGCTCCAGGTCAAGGGCGTCTACGCCGGCGAATGCGACATCGCCATCGGCAATACCTACTACATGGGCGCCATGCTCAAGAACGATAAGGAGCCCGAGCAGAAGGCGTGGGCGAACTCCGTCAACATGCTCTTCCCCAACTCCGGCGATCGCGGGACCCATGTGAACGTCTCGGGCGCGGTGGTGGCGAAATACGCGCCGCATAAGGACAACGCGGTCAAGCTCATCGAATTCCTGGCGTCCGACAAGGGCCAGGAAATGTATGCGGACGTGAACAACGAATATCCGGTGAAGGAAGGCGTGCCCTGGTCTCCGCTCGTCAAGTCCTGGGGCGATTTCACACCGGACCCGATCTCGCTCAACGAGATTGCCGCGCTTCGCAAGAAGGCGAGCGAGCTCGTCGACAAGGTCGGCTTCGACGAAGGTCCAAGCTCATGAGGGGGCAGACGATGAGCTTCTACAAGAAGATCGATAGGCAGGTTTGTGGCAAGGCGGGGCAGCGGGCTTACGTGCCGCCCAGAAGCGGTGCGGAGTGGCTGGTCGGCGTCGGTTTCAGGTGCTGGCTCGCGGGCTACGACACCGGCGACATCGCCTGCTGGGAGAACGGGTGGAACGAATATGCCCGGGCGCTCGGCACCGAGCGGGCCAAGCGCGCCGTGACCGAGCTTGCCTGCTGGGTCAGGGCGGTGCGCGCCACGGCCTCGCGCAAGATCGAATATTATCCCTTCGGCTGCGCGGGCTTCTGCGCCGACGAGTGCATGGCGATCTCGCTGATCGCGGCCTCCCAGCATCACCGCTGCCCGGCGATGCGGGCCTGCGCGCTGGCGCTCACGGGCTCGGACCTGGTGGAGCCCGTGATCGATGCCGCCAACGCCTTTGCCGACGTGCTCCAGGAGGCCGATCAGCGCTTGTCGTCAGAGGCGGTCGCGGCCCTGATGGCCGGCAGGCGCAAGGGAGGCGGGGACGGTCTCACCGAACGCCGCTAAGGGAGAAGCGACGGCTCGCGGCGTCGCGCCCGAGCGCCCTCCTTTGCGCCGGCGGCTGGCGCGCCTCAAGGAGAGCGGCAATCTCGGCTGGTCGGCGGCTGCCTTCCTCATCTCGCTGATCGCGCTCCTGCCGATCCTCGCCATCGCCCTGATCGCGCTTCAGCCGAGCGGCGATACCTGGCCGCATCTCATCGCCAATGTGCTTCCGGGCGCGTTGCGCCGCACGCTCGGACTCATGGCGGGCGTGGGGACCTTGAGCCTCCTGATCGGCACAGGCTGCGCCTGGCTCGTCACCATGTACCGCTTTCCGGGGCGCCGCTATTTCCAATGGCTGCTTCTCTTGCCGCTGGCGATCCCGACCTACATCATCGCCTATTCCTATCTCGAGCTGCTCGACTATTCAGGGGTGGTGCAGACCGCCTTGCGCGATCTGTTCGGCTGGCACGACGCGAGGAGCTATTGGTTCCCCGACATTCGCAGCCTCGGGGGCGCGATCCTGGTGATGAGCGCGGTGCTCTACCCTTACGTCTACATCACCGCGCGGGCGAGCTTCATCGCGCAATCGGTGTGTGTGCTGGAAGTGAGCCGCACGCTCGGACGCACTGCGTCCCAGACCTTCTGGCAGGTCGCTTTACCGCTGGCCCGGCCTGCGCTGGCCGCGGGTGTCGCGCTGGCGCTCATGGAGACGCTGAACGACATCGGCGCGGTCGAGTTCTTCGGGGTGAGAACGTTGACGGTCGCCATCTACGACACCTGGCTCGACCGCAACGACCTTGCCGGCGCGGCGCAAATCGCCTGCGTCATGTTGCTCTTCGTGTTTGCGCTGCTCCTTCTCGAGCTGGCGCTCAGGGCCAAGCGCCGCTTCCACCACACGACCGGCAAATACCGCGACTTGCCGGAGGACAGGCTCGTCGGCCGTCGCGGCGCGCTTGCGGCACTCGCCTGCGCGCTGCCCGTATTGTTCGGCTTCGTGCTCCCGGCTTGTGTGCTCCTCCACGACGCCCTTGTCCATGTGGCGGCGGGGCTGGCGCCGGAGTTTTGGCAAGCCGCGCTGAACAGCCTGCTCTTGGCCGCGGCGGCCGCAAGTCTCGCGGTCGGCTTCGCCGTGGTGTTGGCTTACGCGCGGCGGCAAACGCGCTCCAAGCTCATTCAGGCGGCAAGCACCCTTCCGGCCATCAGCTACGCGGTTCCCGGCACCGTGCTCGCCATCGGCCTTCTCATTCCGCTGGCAGGCCTCGACAACTTCGTCGATTCCCTGATGCGGTCCCTGTTCGGTGTTTCCACGGGACTCCTCCTGTCAGGCACCGCTTTTGCCATCGTGCTCGCCTACACCATCCGCTTCCTCGCCGCCTCGCTCGGCGCGATGGAGGCAGGCTTGAGCAAGGTTTCCCGCAATATCGATGCCGCGGCGCGGACGCTCGGCGCGACGGTCAGCGAGATGCTGTTCAAGGTGCATCTGCCCTTGCTCAGGCCCGCGCTCGGCGCCGCGGCACTGCTGGTCTTTGTGGATTCGATGAAGGAGTTGCCGGCGACGCTCCTGCTCAGGCCGTTCAACTTCGATACCCTCGCCACGCAGGTCTTCACCCTCGTCTCCCTCTATCGCTACGAGGAGGCAGGGCTTTCCGCGCTCACCATCGTTCTCGTCAGCCTTGCCCCTGTCCTTCTGCTGCACGGGATCATCATGGGGAGCCGCCCGGGAGCCTCGATGAGTCGCCGCATCGCAGGCGAAACAGGCCCTGAATGGGCCCTGCGCATCTCTTGATCGCCCAATAAAATGCGGGAGTTGGTCTCGCTATCCCGGTTCAATCGGGCTAGAAAGACGGGGTCTTAACACAATGGGAAATGGCCGGGCCTCGGCTTGGAAGGCCCGCGCCGGGAACGGGTGGGTAGGGACGGCATGAAGCCTCGCCAAATCCATTGGAAATGGCTTCTTCTCGGCCTGATTGCCCTTCTCCTTGTCGGCCTTGCGATCCTGCCGCGGCAGTTCGGCGATTCATCGCAACTCGCAGGTCGCGTGACCGACGCCTTGTCGGCCTGGACCGGCGGAGAGGTCAAGCTTACCGGGCCTTTGCGCGTGCACTACTTCCCCGATGTCTCGATCAAAAGCGGGTTTGAGATCAGCAACGCCTCGCGCCTGCCGCTGGTGAAGACCATCACCGCAAGCAGCGCCAAGATCTCGCTCGATCTCGCCGAGCTTCTCTTTGGCCGCATCAGAGTCGATGCCTTGCGGCTGCTCAAGCCGGAGATCACGCTCAAGGAGGTTCCGTCGCTCGTCATGGGACCCGATCAGACGCTGCAGGCGCGGGTGGCCAACCTGCTCAGCGGCGCGCCGGTCGGCGTGGTCCGCCTGCGCGACGGCACAATCCACGTGCCCACAGCTTCGGGCACGGAGGCGATCACGAAGATCGATGCGCGTTTCGACGCAAGCTCCGGCACTGGAGCGATGTCGAGTTTCGGTTCCTTCACGCTCAGGAATGAAACCGTCGGCTTCGCCTTCGATTGCGGCGCGCCCTCCGAGACGGCGGACGGACTCCGCATCCCGGTCAGTCTCACCCTCACCTCAACGCCGGTGACGGCCAAAGTCACAGGCACCGCCTCGTTCGCAAACGGGCTTCAGCTCGATGGTGATGTGCAAGCCGACATGGCAAACGCTCGCCGGTTTCTAAGATGGGCCGGCATCGCGCTGCCCGAGGGGAAAAGCTTACAAGGACTATCGGCATCGGGCATGGCGCATTGGAATGGGGCAACGCTGACCTTCGACGACGGCTCGTTCACGCTTGACGGCAACAATGCGGTCGGCCTCCTCGCCGTCACGCCCGGGATGCGCCCGCGCGTCGATGGTACGCTCGCCTTCGACCGGCTCGCGCTCGATCCCTATATCGGGGGCAGCACGCCGGCAGAACCTCTGGCCGCGCAAGTCGCGCTCCTCGATCAGGCGCTCCTCAAATATTTCGATGCCGACCTGCGCATCTCGGCCGCCGAGATCACCGCCCCCGCCATCGCGCTCGGGCGAGGCGGGTTCACCATCAGCGCCAAACAGGGCCTGGTCGCGAGCGAGGTGGGCGAGCTTGAGCTTTGCGGCGGCTCTGCGGCGGGCCGTATCGGCATCGACCTGTCGCAAGACGTGGCGAAAGCCAATTTCACGGCGAGCGTTGTCGACGTGCCGGTCGAAGGCTGCCTTGAGCCGCTGGCGCTCGATGTGCCGTTCAGCGGGATTGGCAGCCTGAAGGCCGAGCTCGCGACTGAGGGCCGCAATTATAACGAGCTGGTCCAGGGTCTGGGCGGCACATTCAGGGTTAATGCGCGAAACGGAGCCGTGCCGGTCGATTTCGCCCGCCTGCTCACGGTGGCAGCCCCCCTGGACGGCGAAGGTTGGAGCCGCAACAGTGTCACTTTGTTCGATTCTCTCAAGGCCGACTGCCGCCTCGCTGCCGGCCATATTTGGTGCGACATGTTCAACATGCAAACACGCCGCGGGTTGATTTCAGGGTCCGGGAACGTCGATCTGGCACAGCAGACGCTCGATTGGAGCTTGTTTGTCGCCAATCACGCTCGGCCGTTGAAGGCTTCGCAGCTCAGCACGGAGACCCCGCCGCGGTTTTCCATAAGCGGGTCCCTGTCGCAACCGATGATCCGGAGAGCAGACCGCCCAACCCTTGGCGAGGGATCGGCGCAGACGAGCCCGGCAGCCACCCAGATTTCGCCGCGCTGATCCTCGCGGGAGATGTCTTTCGACTGAGAGCACACGGTGTCCGGGCAACTCAACCGCCAACTTTGCGGAATTCTGGCGACGGCAGGCGCGCTTGGCCGCCGCTGCGGGCTTGCGGCCGTCGTTGCCGCTTGCATCAGCGCTTCGGCCGGCGCATGGGCCGAAGATCGGCTCAGCATCGCGACCTGGGGCGGCGCCTATGGCCAATCGCAGGAGATCGCTTTTTTCGAGCCGTTCGCCAAGGAAACCGGCACCAAAATCGCGACCGAGATCTATGACGGCACGCTCGCCAAGATCAAGGAGATGATCGGCGGGGACGAATCCGAAGTCGATGTGGTGGATGTCTCCGCGGCGACGCTTGGCACCCTTTGCAGCGACGGGCTGCTCGAGCCGATCGAAGCCTCCAGTCTCGGCGCGGCGCCTGGCGGAGAGAGCGCGGAAGAGGACTTTTACTCCGGCGCTCTTTCCTCTTGCGGTGTGGCCAGCGTCGCTTGGTCGACGGCGATTGCCTTCGATCGCCAGGCCCTTAGCAAGAACCAGCCCTCTGAGATCGCCGCCCTTCTCGATACGAAGCGCTTCCCCGGCAAGCGGTCGTTGCCCAACACTGCCCGCTATACGCTCGAGCTTGCGCTCCTCGCCGACGGGGTGGATCCGGCGAACGTCTATACCGAGCTTGCGACTCCCGCCGGCGTGGACCGCGCTTTCCAGGCTCTCGACAAGATCAAGGGCGACATCTTTTGGTGGGACAATGCGCAGGAACCGATCACCTGGCTGCTGGAGAAGAAGGTGGCCATGGCAGCGGGTTATAGCGGCCGCATCTTCCGCGCCGCCGTCGGCGACCGCCAGCGAGTCGGCGTGATATGGGACGGCCAGATCTACGATCTCGACCTTTGGGCCATCCCCAAGAGCGCAAAGAACAAAGACGGTGCCAAGCGCTTCATCATTTTCGCCACGGACCCCGCGCGGCTTGCGGCACAAGCGCAGCTGATCGCCTATGGCCCGATGCGAAAATCGGCGCTTTCGCTGGTCGGCAAGCATCCCGTCATCGATGTCGAGATGGCGGCCTTTCTCCCCACCGCGCCGGACAATTTCAAGAAGGCGCTTAAGTTCGACGATGCGTGGTGGACCGCGCACAACGACGAGCTGCAAAAGCGCTTCGAGGAATGGCGCGGGCCGCTCTCGCCCGGTCAGGGCAAACCACCGATCGCCGTCAAGCCGCCGGAGCCAGTGCAACCCCCCACTCAGGCGCTCCCCTGAACACCACTAAGCGCGCGCTTGCACCATATCGATTTGATAGAGCGGTAGAATTCCGCGCGCGTCCGGCAACAGCGCCCACGCTCTTATCAGCGCACCGCCTTCCCTCGCGCGCGGGTCAGTGTTGCATGCGCCACACGTCAAGCCGTAAGGCCGTCCGCCGGCGCAAAAAGAAAATGCGGGTAAGGCTGAACTCCCGTTTGCGTTGTCTGTCGTCTTCATGTCATGCTCATCGGCGGAGAGAGTCCTTTGGGTGCAACACCCGCGGACATCCCTCTTACACAGGATGCACGACCAAAGAGGGCGATGCCGCCTTGGCGAGCCGGATCCCGGTTCAACCGTCAAGGCTGGCAGATGGTGAGGCCAAGCACTGCCGGAGCGGGGCCGGCAGTGCACTTTGGTGAAGCTCAGCGCAAAATCTCAGAACGGCCGGTAGAGCCCGAGCGCGACATAGAAGCTCGGATCGTCTTCGAGATAGTTGCCGGTGAAGCCGCCTGACAGGGTGACCTCCATATCGCGGAAATTCGCCCGCACGAAACCGCCGCCGCGGCCTGCATCATATTCCTCATTGCCGAGCGCGCCGCCTTCGAGGCCGAGCGAGAGTCGAGGCCTCAAGCGATAACCGAGCCGGGCAAGCGACCAATATTCCTGGAAGGCAGTGCCGTACGCTGCATCGGCCGAGAGAAATAATTTCTCCGAAAGGTCGAGCCAGCTTTCGGCTTGCAGCCTGAGACCGAGTGCGCTGCCTTGCACCGAATTGTTCGGATCGTGCGGGACGATTTGCTGGTCCTCGGCCTCGACTCCGGCGAAGAGCTTGACGATGAAACGCCCGGGCCGGAACTGGTAGCCGATCAGCGCCGCAAGATATGCGTCCTGGCCGTCGAAGGTGGTCGGTACGTGAACTCCGTCGACGGGAAGCGCGCCGTCGTAGTGATAGCGGCCGAAGGCGCCTACGGCGCGAAGGCGGAAGCCCTGCTCGTAAAGTCCCGCCTTGCCGAAGGCATAGCCGCCGCCCACATAGCCGCTAGCGTAGTTGTCGCTCACTTCGAAGCCGGTGAAATATTCGGTGCGGGGGGCATCAGGCGCTGCGGATGCCGCCGAAGCGGACAGGCCGAGGCCGAGGAACAAAAGTCCTCCCGCTCCGCTCACGCGCAGCCAAGTCCTGAAGCCTCTGTCGACGCCACCCAGCACGGCGAAAACTCGCCCGCCGCATCGGATCGACTATGCTGCATCTTTTGCGCGAGACCTATGGAAGGTTTAGCAACTCTATGGCGTGCAACCCTATACACTACAATTGCAGGTCGTAATTTGCAGCTTCGGGCGCGCAAAACCGTGTTTTGTTCTACACAACGCAGGAAGAAACGAGACCCGAACGATTCGACACTTGGCTCACGGTCGATCGGAAGGGCCTCTATTGCCGGCCGGGCGGCTTCCACATCGACCCTTATGGCGGGGCCAAGCGCGCGGTCATCACCCACGGCCATTCCGACCACGCCAGGCCCGGGCACGACCATGTGCTCGCGACGCGAGAAACGCTTGCCGTCATGACCACGCGGCTCGGCACGCCGGCGCGGCTGAGCACTCAGGCTGTTCTTGCAATCGCATTTGACCGAGCCCCGGTAGTTACGCGCAGCAAACGCATCGTAGCTCGCGGTGCACGTCGTCAGTTGACGCGAGGAGCTGCTTTCGTGGCTAGACGCTGATGGGCGTGGTCGCCAGCGGCGATTTTCTTCAGCGCGGCGCGATCGACCTTGCCGGTCGGATTGAGCGGCATGGCGTCGAGGACGACGATCTCCTCCGGCGCCTTGTAGCCAACGCGCGCGCGGGCGAACTGGATCAAGTCGCCGGACTTCGGCCGCGGCATGTCCGCCTTGAGCTCGACATAGGCCCGCACGTTCTCCCCGTGCATGAGATCGTGCACGCCGACGACGCCGGCGCTCTCCACCGCCGGATGCTGAAGCAACGCATCCTCGACCTCCTGGGGCGAGATGTTGGAGCCGTCATGCACGATGATCTGCTTCTGGCGCCCGCAGAACCAGACATACCCGTCGCCGTCGATCTTCATGACGTCGCCGGTATCGAACCACCCGTCACGAATGACCTCCGCGCTCGCCTGTGGATCGTTCCAATAACCGGGGCTTTGGGTCGGCGTTCTCACCCAGAGACGTCCTTGCTCACCCGCCGAGGTTTCGCGCCCCTGTTCGTCGCGGATCGAAAAAGCGAATCCGGGGCTCGGCACGCCGATGGAGCCAAGCTTGTCGACGCCCATGGGCGGATTGAGCGCGGCCAGGCCAATTTCCGTCATGCCGTAGCCCTCGCTGACGGGACGACCGGTGAGGGCAATGAACTCCTTCTCAAGCTCGGCGGGAACCTTGTCTCCTCCAGAGCGACACAGGCGAAGCGAGCCGAAATCGGCCGAGGTCATGTCGTGTTCGCGAATGAGGTGGAGCAGCGCGGTGGGCAGCATCGACAGCAAGGTCGGCCGGGTGGTGCGCAAGAGCGGCGCGATTTCGTCATGGTCGAAGCCTCTGGCGACGACGACCCTAGCGCCGGCCGAAAGGGCTGAAAACGAGAACCCAAAGCCGCCGATGTGGGAGCACGAGGAGCCCGGCAGCAAGATGTCGTGCGGCGTCAATTCGAACGCCAAAGCGGCGCTCGCAAACATCCAGCCGAGCGACGCGCGGGTGTGAGTTACGCCCTTGGCCGGACCGGTGCTGCCGGAGGTGAAGAAGATGGCCACCGGCGCATCCGGACCCGGCTCGGGAAGCGTGACCGCGGGCGCCGCTGCCTTGACGAGCGCTTCGAAGCTCGGCCCCTTGCTGTCCTCGTCACCATAGCTGATGACGCCGAGCGGCAGGCTGCTCGCCTTGCTCGCAGCGATATCGCTCGCACGCTCGGCATGGGCGAAGATGATCTTGGCGCCGCTCACTTCAAGGGCATGGTCGATCTCTGGCGGCGTGTAACGGTAATTGAGTGGCGTCAGGACCAGTCCCGCCTTGAAGCAGGCGAGGTAATGGACGAAGAGCGCGGTGCGGTTGGGCATGAGCGAGGCCACGCGGTCGCCCGGCTTCAAGCCGAGTGCCAAATAGTGGGCCGCGACCCGGCTCGTCGCCTGTTCGAGGTCGGACCACGACCACACGCCCTCCATGGAGACCAAGGCCGCCTCGTTGGGGCGATCGGTTAGCCCGATATGCAGCAACTTGGAGAGCTGGATGGGTGCTTCGAGCAAAGGTCCCGCATGCGGCATGGCAACTGGCCTTATCATAAGAGAGATCGGATTGGGATCAACGCCGCGCGCAAGCGGCCGCAAGCTGGCAAATTGAGAGACAATCCCTAAATAAAGGTGCAGCTTCGCGCGACCATCGAGAGGCGTTGCATGTTCACCCGAGCCTTGACCCTGTTGACCCTTGTCGCTCTGTCCATCGCCTTCCTTCCGAGAGAGGCGCTCGCTCAGGACGTCGCCATTTGCTTCATCACGGCCGAGCGGGTGGCCAATGGCGAGAGGGTCGAAGACGAGGACAAACGCGCAGGTCACGAGGCCTGCCAGCGCGCTCTCGCGCAGACCTCAAGCATCGTGCAGAAATATCAGATCCAAGAAGCCGATTTCGAAATCGTGGGGCGGCCGCCCAAAACAGCGAACTGAGGCGCGGGAGCGGCCTACGCCACGCGGGCTCCCGTCGGCTGGACGACGATCGAGCCCTTGTCGCCCCGGATGATCTCCTCGTCGGCAAGCTTGAAGTTCTCCATGCGCACCGTGAGGTAGCGGTCGAAATAGTCCTTAAGCGGCTTCTCGATGGATTTGTCGTAGTCGGGCCGCGCCACGTGGGTCGCGCCCTGCACCACCTTCACCACCTTGCCGTTCTTGACGATCAGCTCGCCGTTCTTGAACACGAGCTCGGGCTTGGCGAACATCGCCTCGCGGTCGGGGTCGTCGCGATAGACGGTGATGTCGCCCGAAGCGCCCGCGCCCAAATGCCCACGGTCCTTAAGGCCCAAGCTTCGCGCCGGCCCGGCCCGCGTGAGGATCGCGATCTCGTCGAATGTGTATTCGCGCGTGAGCGATTTGAGCAGGCTGCTCTGCGCCTGCGCATCCGGATTGATCTTCTGCAACATGTCGTCGCGGAAGCTCTTGTCCATGAGCAGCCTGATGAGATGCGGATAGAAATAGAACGGGGCGCCGTTCGGATGGTCGGTGGTGAGGAACATGCGCCAGGGATCGTCGAACAGGAGGAAGGTCTCGAGCCCGATCACCCATTGCATCGCGTTGACGAAGCTCTTGTCGCGATAGCGCATGGGCACCACGCCGCAGCCCGCGTCGCATTCGATATCCATGATCACCGGCTTCTTGGGATGCGCGCTCTTGGCAATGGCGAATTGGCGCATGCTGTCGCCGGAGGCCGTGCAGGTCTGCCCGAACAGCACTTGGCCGACGTCGATCGAGACATTCGGGGTCTTGCTGACGAGCTCTGCCAGGCGCGCCGCGCCCGAGGAGAATTTCCGGTCCCCTTCCGTGCCGTAGCTTAGGAACTGCGTGTGCGTCATATGAATGCGCAGGCCTTCGGCGGCACGGATCGTGTCGAGCGTCGTTTCGATATTGCCGGGGATGCCGAGATTGCAGCCATGGATATGGAGCGGGTGGGTGACGCCGAGCTCCTCCAGTGCGCGGGCGAGCGTGATGAATGATCTGCCGCGGAGTCACGTGGTAATAGACGTGCTCCTCATCGAGATCGAGTTTGCGCTGGTTGAACTTGAAGGCGCTGATGCCGCCGGGATTGACCACCTTGACGGCGATCGCCTGCGCGGCATGCATGGTCCAGGCGACGTAGTCCTTGATGGCCGCGAAATCCTTTTTCGCCGCAAGCTGGCGGAGAAAGAAATCGTCGGAGCCGAGCATGGCGAAGGCGCCTTTGTCGACCATGGGCGTGTCGCCCATTTCCATATGCGCCTGGCGGGCATTGGCCGGCAGCATGGCCGGCTCGAAGCAGGCGGTGTAGCCCATCTCGGCGTAGCGGTAGCCGGTGACGTGGGTCGAGGGGACGGCGCGGCCGGAGCCGGCGCGGGTGAGCTAGGTGCGGGTGACGGGATCGCCCTGATGGTCCTCAGGCAAGAGCATGCGGGCGATGGTCATCTTGCCGCCGCCGATATGGGTGTGCGGGTCGATGGCGCCGGCCATGACGACCCGGCCTTTCACATCGTAGGTCGCGTCTGCCCTAGCGTTCGGCTTGGCGGCGACGATCTTGCCGTTCTCGACATAGATGTCGCGGACCTCGCCGCTCACTTTGTTGGCGGGGTCGTAGACCTTTCCGCCGGTCAGCTTGATGAGCATGGTTTGGGGGCTCCCGGCCTAAAGCGCCGCTTCGATGGCCGAAAGCACATCGGCGACAGGCGGCAGATCCGCCCGGCCGAGGTCCTTGAGCGGCAAGGTCACGACATTGTCGACACGAACGAGGCGGCCGGCATGATCGACGCCCGGTGTGCCGACCGGGATGAACACCGAGGGCGGCTCGGTCAGCGCGAGGCCCGGCGTGCCGAGCACGATGGTGGGGATTTTGGTTGGGGGCGGCACGAGATCCGGCGAGATGGAGGCGATCCACACCAGAAGGTCGCCCTCCCCCTCTTTAAGCATGCGGCCGATGGCCCAACGGTAAGGGTCGTAATCGGGAGCCCCGCTCGCATAGCTCACGCGGAGCGGATAGCCGCTGATCCACGTGCACACCGCTCCCGCCGTGATCGCCCCTTCGGCGCCGCCGAGCGAAAGACCGGCGAACCTGATCGTCTGATTGAGGTCCTTCACCAGGCCGGTGAACTGCTCGACGGCGAGCTCGGCAAACGGGAAGTTGAGGGACGGCGGCGCCCAGACGACGACGCCGTATTTCGCGTTCCGGCACCGCTCGGCCAGCGCGTCGATTTCGGCCAAGGTCACGCCCTCGAGCTTGGGCGGTTTGACCCGGAAGCCGCGTAAGCGCGCTCTGAGCAAGCGCGACCAATTCGGCCGCTTGCTCGTCCTTGCAACCGAGCGTGATGACCTCGCCGATGCGCGAGCCTTTGGCGCCCGAGCGGTCGAGCCCCTTGCCGATGAACACCACCGTGCGCTTCGGCGCCGTCACGTCGAACATCGAGTCCGGCGGCGAGACGATGGTCTCGAAGAAGCGCGGGTGGAGCTTGTGGATGTCGCTGCCGGCAATGATGAAGAGATCGGCGCGGTTGCGCGTCTCGGTCAGGGTGGACATTATCCAGCCCGTCGTTTGCAGGATCTTGAAGTTGCGGTATTGCGCCTCGCTCAAGGCATGATCGACGATGCCGCCCGAGCGCTCGGCAAGCGCCATGGTTGCGCGCATGCCTTCGACGTCGGTGGCAAGCCCGCCATAAAGGGGGAGCGCGGCCTTGCCGATCAGCTTGGCCGCTTCCTGGATCGCCTTGGCGAGATCGACTTCCTTACCTTTGACCTGGGGGCTTGCCGGCGGCAGCTTGCGCTCGAAGCCGGCGACCGACTTGGCGCAGCCGTTCTTGAGCACCTTGAGTCCCTTGTCGGTGCGCTCGACCGTGAGGTCGTCGGGCAGCGTCCCGCAAAAAGGGTTGGTGACGTTCTCGAACAGTTCTGAGCTGGCGCGCTCGCCCTTGGCCTTGCGCGCGTTGGAACTCGGCATTCGGGCAGTCTCCCCCAAAAGGCGGGGAAAGAAAGCATGGGACGGCCGGCAACACAACTCGCGAAATTCCCGCATCCAGGGCCGGGGCGAGCGGACTGCCTAATTGCCCCCGGCCATAACGTGCGTCATACGCTTTCCCATGGGATCTGATCAATCCGGCCCCGTTGCCCGTCTGCGCATCGTTCTCGGTCAAAACATCGCCGTGGGCCCGGGCAAGGCCGACCTCCTGGAGGGAATCCGCGAGACAGGCTCGATCGCGGCCGCCGGGCGGCGCCTGGGCATGAGCTACAAGCGCGCCTGGCTGCTGATCGACACGATGAACGGCTGCTTTTCCAAGCCATTGGTCGAGGCGGTCAAAGGCGGCAAGGCAGGCGGCGGCGCGCATCTGACGCGACTCGGCGAAGACGTCCTTGCCCGCTACCGGCGCATGCAGACGGCGATGGCGCGGGCCATTGCCGACGATATGGCGGCCCTGAAACGGGCGATGCGTAAGGCGCCCAAATAGCGCGCGGCCTAATGATGGCCATCGCCAGCGATATTTCCGATTGACTATAACGCTGGTGCTGCGTCACCTTTTCGATATGGCCTATTGGCCATATCGGCTGAACGGTGGCGACGATGAAGATGAAATTGCTCTGCCTCGCGGCTCTGTTCGGCGGCTTGCTGCTCGGCCTGGAGCGCAACGGCGCCTGCCCGCGCACAGAATGTGCCCGTCGTCGCCGCCGCAGCCGACCTGCAATTTGCCCTCGCGGAGGTCGCCGAGGCCTTCACGAAGGAAACCGAGCGCGAGGTGACGCTGACATTCGGCTCGTCGGGCAATTTCGTCCGGCAGATTCAGCAGGGCGGACCATTCCAAATGTTCTTGTCGGCCGACGAGCAGTTCGTGTTCGACCTGACTGCAAAGGGGCTAACGGTCGATGACGGCACGCTCTACGCAGTCGGCCGTATCGTCATCATCGCGCCGCATGGTTCGCCCTTGAAAGCAGACGGCTCGCTTGCCGACCTCAAGGCGGCATTGGCCGACGGCCGGGTGAAGAAATTCGCCATCGCCAATCCTGCGCACGCGCCTTACGGCCGCCGAGCCGAAGAGGCCTTGCGCCATATCGGGCTGTGGGATGCGATCAAGGACAGGCTGGTCTTTGGCGAGAATGTTTCTCAGGCCACGCAGTTCGCGACCTCCGGCGCCACGCAAGGGGGCATCATTGCCTATTCGCTGGCGCTGTCGCCGGATGTGTCGAAGCTCGGGACCTATGCCCTCATCCCTGACGACTGGCACGAGCCGCTGCGGCAGCGCATGGCCCTCATTAAGGGCGCCGGCGAGACCGCACGGCAATTCTATGCCTTCATGCAAGGTCCGAGCGCCCGGGCCATCATGAGGCGCTACGGTTTCGCCCTTCCCGGCGAATCCTCCTGAGTGCCGCGCGATGGATTGGGACGCCCTGTGGCTTAGCTTGCGACTTGGCGGTCTCACGGTCCTGGTGTTGATCCCATTGGCCGTCGCTATAGGACGCTGGCTGGCGGTGCGATCGTTTCGCGGCAAGGCGATCGTCGAAGCGGCGGTTGCGCTGCCTTTGGTCCTGCCGCCGACCGTGCTCGGCTTTTATCTGCTGGTGGCGTTCGGATCGGGGTCATGGCTCGGGCAGACCTATGAGCGGCTGTTCGGCCACACGCTGGTTTTCTCCTTCCAGGGACTTCTCGTCGCCTCTGTCATCATCAACATCCCGTTTGCAGTGCAGCCGATACAACGCGCCTTCGAGGCCATCGCACCGGACTTGCGCGATGCCGCCGCGACATGTGGCATGTCATGGTGGCGCATGGTGCGGCGGATCGAGCTGCCGCTCGCCTGGCCCGGCATCCTGACCGGCATGGTGCTGACCTTCGCCCACACTCTGGGGGAGTTCGGGGTGGTGTTGATGGTGGGCGGCAGCATTCCCGGCGAGACCAAAACCATCGCCATTTCGATCTATGATCGCGTGCAAGCCTTCGACGATGTCGCCGCGGCGCGGATGGCGGCCTTGCTGCTGCTGATTTCGCTGGTGGCCATCGCTCTCAGCTACGCCCTCACCCAGCGCATTGGCCGGCGCCATGCGTGATGTCCCTGCCGCGCGGGCCGGCCTCACGGCCAAGCTCCACCAGGCAAGCCCCATCCCTCTCGACGTCGAACTCACCGTCGCTCCCGGCGAGATTCTGGCTCTGGTCGGTCCATCGGGAAGCGGCAAATCGACGGCGCTCAAGGCTATCGCCGGCCTCTATGTGCCGTCAGGCGGACGGGTCGTTTGCAATGGGTCGGTCTGGCTCGATCGCGAAGCCGGCATCAGCGTGCCGGCACGCGAGCGCCGGGTCGGCATGGTGTTCCAGTCCTACGCGCTCTTTCCCCACCTGACCGCCGTCGAGAACGTGATGGAGGCTCTTGGCGATGTTCGGCCCGAAGAGCGCCACGGTCGAGGCCCGCGCGCTGCTTCAGCGCATGCATCTCGAAGGGCTCGAGGATCGCCGGCCGGCATTGCTCTCGGGTGGCCAACAGCAGCGCGTGGCGGTCGCCCGCGCGCTCGCGCGCCGGCCGGACATTCTGTTGCTGGACGAGCCGTTTTCCGCCGTGGATCGGGTGACGCGCCGCCGTTTGCGCCGCGAGCTTATGGAGCTGCGCCGCGAGCTGTCGATGCCGGTGATCCTGGTGACGCACGATCTCGACGACGTGATCCGGCTGGCGGACTGCATGTGCGTCCTCCAGGGCGGGCGCATCCTCCAAACCGGTGCCGTCGAAGCGGTCATGGCCCGGCCCGCCAGCCCCACCGTCGCTGAGTTGCTCGACCTGTCGGGCGGCGACGGTGCGACGTGACCAGCAGGATGACCAGCGCGCCGCTCGCCAGCATGCCTCCTGTCTCCTACCTCCACAATGCGCCTAGAAACAGAGGGCTGAAAGTGCAACGCCGCCAAGTCTCCGACTTGACGAACCGATTGCGCAGCGCGCGGTCGCAGGCAATAAACAGCCATGGAATCGCGGTCCCTCGCCATCCTCGTCATCGATGAGAACCGAATCCGCGCCTCGATCATCGAGGCCGGGCTTGCGCGAGGCCGGGCATGACGAACGTCACGGTCGTTCACGACATCAATGGGATCGCGCGGACGCATCGCCGAGATCAAGCCCGACGTGATCGTCATCGACCTGGAAAATCCCAATCGCGACATGCTGGAGAACATGTTCCAGCTGTCGCGCGCGGTAAAGCGGCCGATCGCCATGTTCGTCGACCGCTCCGACCGGGCCTCGATCGAGGCCGCGGTCGAGGCCGGCGTCTCCGCCTATGTGGTCGACGGGCTGAAGCAGGAGCGCGTGAAGCCGATCCTCGACATGGCGATCAGCCGGTTCAATGCCTTTTCCCGGCTTGCCGCGCGAGCTGGAGGAGGCGCGCAGCGAGCTGGAGAACCGCAAGGTGATCGAGCGCGCCAAGGGCATCCTGATGACGTCGAGAGGACTGTCGGAAGAGGAGGCCTATGCGCCTCTTGCGCAAGACGGCGATGAACCAGAACCGCAAGATCGCCGAGATCGCGCAAAGTCTGGTGACGGCGGCGGGCCTGCTCGGACCGGGAGACGAGCCATGAGCGAGCGCCATCAGATCACCGCCGGCTTCATGCCGCTGCTCGACAGCGCGCTGCTCGTCGCCGCCAAGGAGAAGGGCTTCGCCGCAGGCAGAAGGCGTCGACCTGTCGCTCGTGCGCGAGACCTCCTGGGCAAATATCCGCGACCGGCTCGCGGTCGGGCATTTCCAGGTCGCGCACATGCTGGCGCCGATGCCGATTGCCTGCAATCTCGGCCTGACGCCGCTTGCCTCGCGCACCATCGCGCCGATGGCGCTCGGGCTTGGCGGCAATGCCGTGACGGTGTCGAACGCGCTGTGGGCGGCGATGGCGGCGCATGGCGCGCGGCCCGATCTCGACCCCGCCACAGCCGGCGCGCGCGCTAAAGGCGGTCGTCGCCGAGCGCGCACGCGCGGGGCGTCCGCCGCTTGCGCTTCGCCGTCGTGCATCCGCATTCGGGGCATAATTACGAGCTGCGCTATTGGCTTGCCGCTTGCGGCATCGATCCCGACCGCGACATCGAGATCGTCATCCTGCCGCCGCCGCTGATGGCCGATGCGCTCGGCGCGGGCAACATCGACGGCTATTGCGTCGGCGAGCCGTGGAACACCGCGGCGGTCGCTGCTCGGCCACGGCCACATCGCCACCGTCAAGGCCGCCATCTGGAGAGGCGAGCCCGGAAAAAGTGCTGGGCGTGCAAGCGCAATGGGCAGAGGACCATCCTGAAGCGCTCGCAGCGCTGCTGCGGGCGCTCTATCGGTCCGCGCTCTGGTGCGCGGAGCCCGCCAACCGCGACGAGCTGGCCGCGCTGCTCGCCGGTCCGGCCTATATCGACCGGCCGCGCAGAGTGGATGCTGCCGGCGCTGTCCGGCAAGATCGGCGTCGGCGATGGAGCGGTCGTGTCGGTCGAGGATTTCTTCGTGCCCTTCGCCAAGGCCGCGACCTTCCCCTGGAAGAGCCACGCGCTCTGGCTCTATACGCAGATGGTGCGCTGGGGGCAGATCGGTCACGACAAGGCGAACGAAGCGATCGCGCGCGACACCTATCGGCCCGACATCTATCGCGCGGCGCTGGAGCCGCTAGGCGTCGCGCTGCCTGGCGCCAACGCCAAGGTCGAGGGCGCGCTGCAAGCGCGCAACGCCGGTCGGCTCGGCCGGCGCCAGCCTGACGCTCGGGCCTGACGGGTTCTTCGACGGCGGCCTGTTCGATCCCGACCAGATCGACGCCTATATCGCCGCGCAAGCCAGGCATGCGGTGCGGTGAGCAGTACGGCGGCATGACCTGTTCACTGCACAAACTCTAAGCAGATTGCGTACGGCATTTGACCGACGCTTTGGTCGGCTTCGCCGCCGGGCGCCAAGGCGCAGGCAGGTCGGAAACCATTGGATTTCCTGCATAATTCCCGCAGTGCACGAGAACCGGCACGGTTCGTGCAACCTCTTGCGCGAGGCCCTTGAGGCCGAACCGGCGTCCAATGGCGGGCGCCACAGGCAAAGCTGCCGATCAGGATATCGCGCTCCCGGAGGGTACGGCGCGAGAGCCTGGCCGGCAGCTTTTTTGTTTTCGGCACGCGCGGACCCGCGCTGTTTCGGAGCAGAGCATGATCCACTCGGAACCACGACAGCCAAGCCGCAACGGCGAGCAACGCCGCGCGCTTTGGCTGTCCACCATCGCCTTCACCGTCTGTTTCGCCGTCTGGACGATCTTTTCCATCATCGGCATCCGCATCAAGGAAGAGCTCGGCCTGAGCGAGACCGAGTTCGGCCTGCTGCGTCGGCACGCCGATCCTCACCGGATCGCTGGTCCGCATCGTGCTCGGCGTCTGGACCGACCGCTACGGCGGCCGTCTCGTCTACACCGCGACGATGCTCGCGGCGGCGGCGGCGACCTTCCTGCTCGCCTTACGCCACGACCTATCCGCAGATGCTGTTCGCCGCGCTCGGCGTCGGCCTCGCCGGCGGCTCCTTCGCCGTCGGCGTCGCCTATGTGTCGCGCTTCTTCCCGCCGGAGAAGCAGGGCACCGCGCTCGGCATTTTCGGCGTCGGCAATGTCGGCGCGGCGGTCACCAAGTTCCTCGCGCCCTTCGTTCTGCTGGCCTGGGGCTGGCAGGCGGTGGCGCTAGCTCTGGGCGGCGGCGCTCGTCGGTCATGGCGGTGGTGTTCTGGTTCTCGACCGGCGACGATCCGGTCATCCGCGAGCGCCGCGGACCGGCGCAGCGCCGCCAAGCGCTTCCTCGCACGAGTTCGCGCCGCTCAAGAACCTCCAGGTCTGGCGCTTCGCGCCTCTACTATTTCTTCGCCTTCGGCGCCTTCGTCGCGCTGGCGCTCTGGCTGCCGCGCTATCTCATCGGCGTCTACGGCTTCGACATCGCCACCGCCGGCATGATCGGCGCGGCCTACTCCATCCCGGCCAGCATCTTCCGCGCCTATGGCGGCGTGCTGTCGGACCGCATCGGCGCGCGCACGGTGATGTACTGGACGCTTCGCGCGTCTCGGCCGTCGCGACGCTCGATCCTGTCGCTGCCGCCCGCCAACTATCGTCGTGCGCGGCATCAACGGGCCGCATCGCCTTCCATTTCGAGATCGGGCCGGTCGCCTTCGTCGCCGTCGCGTTCGTGCTCGGCTTCTTCATGAGCCTGGGCAAGGCCGCCGTCTACAAGCACATCCCGACCTACTACCCGAACAATGTCGGCGCGGTCGGCGGCCTCGTCGGCATGATCGGCGGGCTTGGCGGCTTCGTCCTGCCGATCGCCTTCGGCGTCCTCAACGACCTCACCGGGCTTTGGTCGAGCTGCTTCATGCTGCTGTTCGCTGCTCGTGATCGGTCTCGCTTGCCTGGATGCATTTCGCGATCCGGCGCATGGAGCGCGAGGATCGCCCGCGCACCGCATCCGCGGCCGAAGCTGCCGCGCAGTGAGCCGAAGGCGGAACCACGCACATGACCGAGAAACTCGTCATCATCGGCAACGGCATGGCGCCCGGGCGGATGCTCGAGCATCTGTTCGAGGAGGCGCCCGGCCGCTACGAGGTCACGATCTTCAACGCCGAGCCGCGCGTCAACTACGACCGCATCATGCTGTCGCCGGTGCTGTCGGGCGAGAAGGCCTTCGAGGAGATCATCATCCACGGCGACGGCTGGTACATCAAGAACGGCATCACGCTCTACAAGGGCCACAAGGTCGTCGCGCATCGACCGCGCGGCCAAGACGCGTGACGTCCGACCACGGCGTGACCGAGCCCTACGACAAGCTGGTCATCGCCACCGGCTCGGTGCCGTTCATCATTCCGGTGCCCGGCCACAACCTTCCCGGCGTGCTCACCTATCGCGATCTCGACGACGTCAACGCCATGCTGCTCGCCGCCCAGTCGCGCGGCAAGGCGGTGGTGATCGGCGGCGGCCTGCTCGGGCTCGAGGCCGCGGCCGGGCTCAACGCGCGCGGCATGGACGTCACCGTCCTGCACCTGATGCCGACCCTGATGGAGCGCCAGCTCGATCCGGCGGCCGGCTACCTCCTGCAGAGGGCGGTCGAAGCGCGCGGCATCAAGGTCATCACCAAGGCCAACACCAAGGCGATCCTCGGCGACGGCAAGGTCGAGGGCGTCGAGCTCGCCGACGGCACGGTCATCCCGGCCGACGCTCGTCGTCATGGCGGCCGGCATCCGGCCGAATGCCGGCCTCGCCAAGGACGCCGGGCTCGACGGTCAATCGCGGCATCGTGGTCGATGCCGGCATGCGCACCTCCGATCCCGACATCTTCGCGCTCGGCGAATGCGCCGAGGTCGGCGGCCATGTCTACGGCCTCGTCGCGCCGCTCTACGAGATGGCGCGCGTCGCGGCGGCGCAGCTCGCCGGCGACGAGCACGGCGCGCCTTCGTGCACAGCGACACGCCGACCAAGCTCAAGGTCACCGGCATCGATCTCTTCTCGCTCGGCGATTTCGCCGACGGCGAGGACCGCGAGGAGATCGTGCTGCGCGACGCCTCGCGCCGGCGTCTACAAGCGCCTCGTGCTCAAGGACAACCGCATCATCGGCACGGTGCTCTACGGCGAGACCGCCGACGGCGCCTGGTTCAACGACCTGCAAGAAGAAGCAGGTCGACATCTCCGAGATGCGCGACACGCTGATCTTCGGCCAGGCCTACCAGGGAGGCGCCCCGCTGGACCCTATGGCGGCCGTTGCAGCCTTGCCGGATGATGCGGAGATCTGCGGCTGCAACGGCGTATGCAAGGGCAAGATCACCGGCGCCATCACGGCGAAGGGCCTGACGTCGCTCGACGACGTGCGCGCCCACACCAAGGCCTCGGCCTCCTGCGGCTCGTGCACCGGCCTCGTCGAGCAGCTGCATGAAGCTGACGCTCGGCGACGCCTACAATCCGGCCGCCGTGCAGCCGATGTGCGCCTGCACCGACGCTCGGCCATGACGACGTGCGCCGGCTGATCAAGGCCAAGAGCCTGAAGACGATCCCGCCGTGATGCAGGAGCTGGAATGGAAGACCTCCTGCGGCTGCGCCAAGTGCCGTCCGGCGCTCAACTACTATCTCGTCTGCGACTGGCCCGGCGAATATGCCGACGACTACCAGTCGCGCTTCATCAACGAGCGCGTCCACGCCAACATCCAGAAGGACGGCACCTATTCGGTCGTGCCGCGCATGTGGGGCGGCGTGACCAGCGCCGAGCGAGCTGCGCGCCATCGCCGACGTGGTCGACAAGTTCGCGATCCCGACGGTCAAGGTCACCGGCGGCCAGCGCATCGACATGCTCGGCATCAAGAAGGAGGACCTGCCCGCCGTCTGGGCCGATCTCGGCAAGGCCGGCTTCGTCTCGGGCCACGCCTATGCCAAGGGCCTGCGCACGGTGAAGACCTGCGTCGGCACCGACTGGTGCCGCTTCGGCACGCAGGATTCGACCGGCCTCGGCATCCGCATCGAGAAGTTCATGTGGGGCTCGTGGACGCCGGCCAAGGTCAAGATGGCGGTCTCCGGCTGCCCGCGCAACTGCGCCGAGGCGACCTGCAAGGATGTCGGCGTCATCTGCGTCGACTCGCGGCTTCGAGATCCACTTCGCCGGCGCCGCCGGCCTCGACATCAAGGGCACGGAGGTGCTCGGCCTGGTCGAGACCGAGGACGAGGCGCTCGAGGTGATCGTGGCGCTGGTGCAGATGTACCGCGAGCAGGCGCCGCTATCTCGAGCGCATCTACAAATGGGCCAAGCGCGTCGGCATCGACGAGATCCGCCGCCAGGTCCTCGACGATCGCCGAGCAGCGCACGGCCTTCTACGACCGCTTCGTCTTCTCCCAGAAATTCGCCCAGGTCGATCCCTGGGCGGAGCGCGTCTCCGGCAAGGACAAGCACGAGTTCCGGCCGATGGCGGCGGTCGGCTTCGCGCAGGCGGCGGAGTGAGCGCGATGAACTGGATCGACGATCGGCACGCATCACCGACATCCCGCGCCGCGGCGCGCGCTGCGTGGACACGCCGCACGGCAGGATCGCGGTGTTCCGCACCGCCGACGACCAGGTCTTCGCCATCGACGATCACTGCCCGCACAAGGGCGGCCCGCTTGAGCCAGGGCATCGTGCACGGCGACGTCGGTCACCTGCCCGCTGCACAACTGGGTGATCTCGCTCGAAACCGGCAAGGCGCTCGGCGCCGACGAGGGCGCGGTCCGCACGATCCCGGTCAGGGTCGACGGCGAGCAGCTTTTCATCGCGCTCGACGCCGCGGCCGGCCGGGCGGCGTGAGGCATGCAAGACGCGCAGGAGCCGCGCGCCGTGAAGACCACCTGCCCCTATTGCGGGGTCGGCTGCGGCGTGCTGGCGAGGTCGCCGCCGGACGGCGCAGGTCGAGCGTTCGCGGCGATCCCGATCATCCGGCGAATTTCGGCCGGCTCTGCTCCAAGGGCTCGGCGCTTGCCGAGACGCTCGGGCTCGAGGGCCGGCTGCTTCATCCCGAAATCGACGGCCGTGCAGGCCGGCTGGGACGAGGCGCTCGATCTCGTCGCCGCGCGTTCTCCGAGACCATCGCCGAGCACGGCCCGGACTCGGTCGCCTTCTACGTCTCCGGCCAGCTGCTGACCGAGGACTACTACGTCGCCAACAAGCTGATGAAGGGCTTCATCGGCTCGGCCAATATCGACACCAATTCGCGGCTCTGCATGGCCTCCTCGGTCGCCGGCCACAGGCGCGCCTTCGGCTCCGACACGGTGCCGGGCACCTACGAGGATCTCGAGCTTGCCGATCTCGTCGTGCTCGTCGGCTCGAACCTCGCCTGGTGCCATCCGGTGCTCTACCAGCGCCTCGCCGCGGCGAAGGAAGCGCGCGCCGAGATGAAGGTCGTGCTGATCGATCCGCGCCGCACGATGACCGCCGACATCGCCGACCTGCATCTGCCGATCAGGCGCCGATGGCGACGTGGCGCTGTTCACCGGCCTGCTGCGCATACCTCGCCGAGCACGAGCCGCATCGACCGCGCCTACGTCGAAGCGCACACGACAGGCTTCGAAGCAGGCGCTGGCGCGCCGCGTCGAGGCTCGAGCGCTGCGAGCAAATCGCCGATCAGACCGGCCTCACCGTCGACGACGCTCGACGGCGTTCTACGCCTGTTTGCCGGCACCGAGAAGGTCGTCACCGTCTACAGCCAAGGCGTCAACCAATCGGCGCACGGCACCGACAAGGTCAACGCCATCATCAACTGCCATCTGGCGACGGGCCGCATCGGCAAGCCGGGCATGGGGCCGTTCTCGGTCACCGGCCAGCCCAACGCCATGGGCGGGCGCGAGGTCGGCGGCCTCGCCAACATGCTCGCCGCGCATATGGAGATCGAGAACGCCGACGCATCGCGACCGCGTGCAGCGCTTCTGGCGGTCGCCGACGATCGCCGACGAGCCGGGCCTCAAGGCGGTCGACATGTTCCGCGCCGTCGGCGACGGCCGCATCAAGGCGCTGTGGATCATGGCGACCAATCCGGTCGACTCCATGCCGGAGGCCGACAGCGTCGAGGCGGCGCTCCGCGCCTGCCCGTTCGTCGTCGTCTCCGATGTCGTGCGCGACACCGACACGGTCGCGCCACGCCCATGTGCTCTGCCGGCCGCCGCCTGGGGCGAGAAGGACGGCACCGTCACCAATTCGGAGCGGCGCATCTCGCGCCAGCGGCCGTTCCTGCCGGCGCCCGGCGAGGCGCGGCCCGACTGGTGGATCATCTGCGAAGTGGCGAAGCGCATGGGCTTTGCGCGACGCCTTCGCCTACGCTCGGCCGGCCGAGATCTTCGCCGAGCATGCCGCGCTCTCGGCCTTCGAGAATGACGGCGCGCGCGACTTCGACATCGGCGCGTTCGCCGGCATCGACCGGCGGAGCTACGACCGGCATGCAGCCCTTTCAATGGCCGCGGCCAAGACCCGGCGCGTCCGGCCGAAACGCGCTTCTTCGCCGACGGCGGCTTCTTCACGCCCGACGGCAAGGCGCGCTTCGTGCCGGTTCGCCCGCCAGTCCTCGACGCGCGCCGGCGACGCGTTCCCCCTCGTCCTCAACACCGGCCGCGTGCGCGACCATTGGCACACCATGACGCGCACCGGCAGAAGCGCGCGCCTGTCGCAGCATTTCGCCGAGCCCTTCGTCGAGATCCATCCCGAGCGACGCGCGCGCGCCTACGGCATCGGCCGACGCCGATCTCGTGCGCGTGTCGAGCCGCGCGTGGCTCGGTTCTCGTGCGCGCCCTGCTGTCCGCCGCGCCAGCTGCCGGGATCGGTCTTCGTGCCCATGCACTGGACCGACCAGTTCGCGGCGACGCGCGCGCGTCGACACGCTGGTTCCGGCGCATCACCGATCCTCATTCCGGTCAGCCGGCCTCGAAGCACGTGGCGGTCAGCATCGAGCGCTTCGCGGCAGCGAAATACGGCTTCGCCGTTCTCCGCCAGCGGCCCCAGACGCTCGCCGCCGATTACTGGGCGCTGGCGCGATGCGAGGGCGGCTGGCGCCTCGAGCTCGCCTTTGCGGAGAGTGCAAAGGACGCCACCGCTTTCGCGGCTTCCCTGTTCGACGACGCCCCGGGCGCCGAGACCCTCGCCTATCACGACGGCGCTACGGGGCGGCATCGCTTTGCCTGTTTCGCTGGCGATCGTCTGGTGGGAGCGTTGTTTCTTGCCTCCGAACCTGTTGCCGTCTCGCGCGCCTGGGCGTGCGAGCAGCTGTTGGTTGATCATGAAGGCCAGCGTGCCCGCATGGCTGTCATTGCCGGAAGGCCCAGCGCCGGCGGCATCGATCGCGGCGCGATTGTTTGCGCCTGTTTCGGCATCGGCGCCAACGAGATCGGCGCCGCCATCTCGCAAGGATGCCGCACGGTCGAAGCGGTCGGCCAGGCGCTCAGGGCCGGGACCAATTGCGGCTCATGCCGCGGTGAGATTCGGGAAATCCTCGATGAGCATCGCCAACGGGCCAAAGGGCGGCGGGAGGAAGTTGTGCCGATGCAAGCCAGGGAGAGGGTGCGATCCTAGTTTCCCGCTCTTGCCTGGCTTGCTGCCTGGCGTGTGTGCTCGCGGCCGGTGCCACTTCCGGCACGAACGAATCGGCCATATCTGACGACCGATTCGGAAATTATCTCTATGATTCAACTTATTAGCTTGGTTGCGGGGGTAGGATTTGAACCTACGACCTTCAGGTTATGAGCCTGACGAGCTACCGGGCTGCTCCACCCCGCGTCAATTCAATCGCGGCCCCTAAACCATGGGGGCCGGAACCTATAGCAGGTTCAAGGGAGATGTGAAGCGGCTTAAAGCGGCCGTCGATCGGCCGCGCCGCCTAACCCCTATATGGGTATTCGCCGAGCCTTTGTGAACAGGCTTTGACGGTGCGCTCGGCCTAGTAGGAGCTGGGCTCGCCGCCCGCGCCGAACCGGTAGGAGAGGCCGAGGACGAAATGGTTGGTCCAGATGTCCGTCTCCAGCGTTCCCCCGCCATCCAGGTCGGCATCGTTCTGCGAAAAGCTGATCTTGTATTCGCCGAACGCCGAGAACCGCTCAGTGAAATTATATTCGGCCCCGACCAGCGCCTGAACGGCAACGCCGGCGAGTTGATACTCGAAGGTGCGGAAGCTCTGATCGAAGCGTTTATATTCCACATGCGGAACCGAGATACCCGCGCCCAGGCCGACATAGGGAACCCAATGCTCGTGTGGCCATCTGTACACTCCATTCAGAAGCAGCAGATTGAGGCCATCGGTGAACTCGAGAATGCTGAAGAACGAACTGGTCTTGATGCTGCCATTGAAAGGAGCACCGGAAAGCGTACCGTTGACGCCAACGGTTTCGCTCCCCTCGGCCTTCACCTTGGCGTGAATGTAATCGAGCATCAGACCCCAGTTGGGACTGGAGTTGAACCAATAGGTGCCGCGGATACCGTAATAAGGCGGCGACTCGAACGACACCCCGTCCCACGAGATGTCGCTGAATTCGAGGTTGGTCCCGCCCGGCTGAGTGACGTGGACGTCGCTGTCGAAGCTCTCGTTCCAACCGCCGTACACGCTGACCTGGACCTCGGCCGAGGCAGGGCTGCCGGCAAGGGAGATCGCCAGCGCGCCTATGGCGGCGAAGGCGCCTAGGAAAGCCGGTTTCGACGCGTGCCGAACTGTCGGCAAGAGTGCCATATGGCCGAAGCCCCCACAGGGCTCGATTTTTTCGAGCCTCTTTTGGTACGCGCGACCGTTTACGCACACGCACGCTCGCCCGCGCGCGTATACAACCGTCTTATACCGGCGGAAACGACCGTGCCAAGATCAATCCCTGCCCGTTTGCTGCGAATTTCCGCCACTGTGGCCGAAAAGCCTCGCACCCTCCGATGCCGGTCGCTCCCCTTGCGGCCAGCCGAGCCAGCGCTTGCGTCCGGGCCCCGCGTATCCGGTAGCCGCCGTCAGGGCGTGCGCTCGAACAGCCAGCGGCGCGCGGCAAACCGGTCCCGCACGAAGTAAGGAAAGGCGATCCCGAGGATCGCGCCCAGCACCACGTCGGTGACGTAGTGTTGGCCGATCAGGACCCGGCTTGCCGCAATCCAAGCGGCGATTGTGTAAAGCAGCACCCTCCCCCGCGGCCACAGGATGGCGATCACCGTGGCGAAGGCGAAGATGTTGGTGGCGTGGCCGGACGGCAAGGAAGCGTAGTCCGGGTCGAAGGCGAACAGCTTGAATTCGAGCGGCCCCATCGTCTCGAACAGCTTCGGCCGCGCCCGGCCGATGATGTTCTTCGCCAGATTGGCGATGAGGCCCGCCCCGCCCACGCTTACGAACACGAAGCCGATGGTGCTTGCGATCAGGCCGTAAGCCAGCAGAGTTCCTGAACCCGACATGACGCTGGCGCAGCACGAGCGCAAGCGCGATGGCCGCGCCGGTCGGAATCAGCATCCAGTTCGATCTGCCGATATTGGTGATCGCCCGGAAGAGCTTGCGCGCCTCCGGCGGAAGCGCGCTCGACCGCTCAAGCATGAAGGGATCGATCAGGAGGAGACCCGAGAAAGATGAGCGAAAGCGCGAGCACCACCTGCTCGAGGATGGTGAAATCCTTCAGGCGCAAAGTCATGAATCTCGCCTAGCCGCAGTCTGAAAGGTTGCGCGTGCCAAGATCGACCGGTCGGTCACACAAGCTTGGCCGCGGCTGGCGCGCGCTTGCCGAGCCAGATGAAATAGATGTTGCGCGAGTAGATCACGAGGCCGGTCGCTTGGCCAAGGATGAAGACCGGATCGACCCGATAGCAAGCATAGGCGAGGAGCAGAAGGCCGCCGAAAAAACTGAAATACCAGAAAGTCTCGGGGATGATGCTGACCGCGCCTTCTCGGTTGCCACCCATTGTACCAGGAAGCGCATCGAGAACAGGAGCTGTGCGACGAGACCGATAGAGAGCCAGATCATTTCGGTCGTCGGGCGTGGTCAGCCACCAGTGAACAAGGTTCGCCAATGCATGCATTACCCCTCCCCACTTACCCTACCCGCTTCACGCGTCACGCTCGCGTTCCCCTCTGGCGACGGCGTCTTGAACCCGCGGCCCCCGACGTACATCCTCGGCGACCGGCGGAATGATGCGTCCGCTTGCGCAGCCAGCTGACCCCGACGAGGTCGTATAGCCCAATCAGGGCGCGGCCGAGATTGGTATATTTTGACGCGCCCCTGAGCCTTGGCCGATCGTTCACCGCCTCATAGGCGATTTCGTGGCCGTAAGTGAGGAAGAGCGCCGGCAAATAGCGGTGCATGCTGGTAAAGAAGGGAAGCTCGAGAAAGGCTTCGCGCCGGTAAAGCTTGATCCCGCACCCGGTGTCGGGGCAGCCATCGGCGAGCACTTTGTCGCGGATGAAATTGGCGAAGCGCGATGCCACTTTGCGCGAGCCGGGTCCCTTGCGGCCCGCCCTGATCCCCGCGGCCATGGCCGGCTCCAGGCCCGGGCGCCCCGAGCCGGCCGGCGAGACGCATGATGTCGGCCGGATCGTTTTGGCCGTCTCCGTCCATGGTGGCGATGACCGGAAAGCGGGCGGCCAGCACGCCCGTCCTGAGCGCGGCACTTTGTCCGGCCCTTTGCCCATGCCGGAGATAGCGCAGCAACGGGTATGTGCCGAGTAGCGCCTTGATTTCAGCCCCCGTCCCGTCGTCGCTGCCATCGTCGACCGCGAGCACCTCGCCGAGCGCGGTTTCCGGCACTTGGGCGAAGGTTTCCTCGATCAAGCGGGCCGATATTGCCTTCCTCGTTAAACGCGGGAATGACAACGGAAATACGCATGGAGGCAAACTCTTATGGGGCGCGGCAAATAGGCGCTGATGGGCACCCAGTAACCAACTTTCGCCGCGGCGCACAACATTGTACACCGTGACCACCCTCCCCTTCACTGCGTCACAATCCCCTCATGTCGCGTCAAGAGCCGCGCTCGTCCATCACGGAGACATATTATCTCCTCCGCCTTCTCGTCTGCCTCGGGGCGCTGCTCGCCTTGAGGCTCGCTGGCGGTTTACGCCGCCAAGACCGATCTCGTGCTCGACGAGGCGCAGTACTGGACTTGGTCGCGCGAGCTTGCCTTCGGCTATTTCTCCAAGCCGCCGATGATCGCTTGGGTGATCCGCGGCGACAAGCGAGCTGTGCGGCAATTCAGAGGCCTGCATCCGGTCGGCCTCGCCGGTGCTCTATACGCTTGCCGCCTTCATGATCTATCTGACGGGGCGGGCTCTCTATGGTCGCCCGGGTCGGCTTCTGGTCGGCCATCGTCTTCGCCACGCTGCCGGGGGTCTCATATTCCTCGCTTCTGATCACCACCGACGTCCCCTTGGTCCTGTTGTGGACGATTGCGCTTTACGCCTGGGTGATGCTGGTGAAGCGGCAGAGCATGGGTTTTGCCGTTCTGCTCGGCGTCGCCATCGGGTTTGGCCTGCTTGCCAAGCAGGCGATGATCTACGCTGTGCTCTGCATCGGCTGTCATGCGGTCGTCAGCCACGAAGCGCGGAACGCGCTCAAGGGCGGGCGCGGCATCGTGGCGGCGCTGATCGCGCTTGCCCTGTTCGCGCCCAACGTGATCTGGAATGCCCAGCATGACTTTCCGACCGTCAGGCATACCGAGGCCAATATCGGATGGCAGTACCCATACGTTCATCCGCTGCGACTGCTCGACTATATCGCCGTGCAGTTCGGCGTGTTCGGACCCATCCTGGCCGTCGTGCTCCTGCGCACGGCCTGGCGCGAGATCCGCCGGCCTTCCGATCAGGGCAAGGTCCTTCTGCTCTCCTTCTCGCTGCCGGTACTCGCGCTCCTAGCCGTTCAGGCAGTGCTCTCCCGCGCCCATGGCAATTGGACTGCGACGGCGTTTCCCGCGGCGTCGATCTTGGTCACGGCCGTCATGCTCGAGCTCAACCGGCAGGTTCTGTTCAGGATTTCCCTCGGCTTGCATCTTGCAGTGGCGGCGATTCTGGCGGCGGCGCCAGCCTTTGCGCCGCAATGGCGCCTGTTCGAGCAGCTTGAGTTCCTGCGCCGCGTCGTCGGCTGGCACGAAACAGCCCAAATCGTGCGCACGAAACTGGCGGAGGAACGCTATGGCTCGATTCTCGTCGATACGCGGGAGATGGCCGGCGAGCTGCTCTACTATCTCCGCGACGTGCCCATACCGCTCTATGTCTGGCCGTCGGGACCCACGCCCAAGGACCACTACGAGATGACGCGGCCGTTCACCGCAGCGTCCCCCGAGCCGATCCTGTTCGTCTCGCTGAGGCGCTGCCCGGCAAATTTCACGAAATCGTTCGGCGTGTTCACTCATCTTGGAATGCAGCGCGTGAGGCTGGTGGAAGCAAAATCGCGCATGCTGCATTTCTGCCGCCTGGCCGATTACAAGGGGCCACCGGCACGCGCCCCGAATGCTCCGGCTCAGTGAGCTAGTGGCTGGCGCCCGTCGTCACCGGGGCGTTGGCGCTGACCGGGACGGTCACGTCGACGGCGCCGGCATTGGCGAATTCGAGGGTGAGAATAAGCTCTTCGCCGGCTCGGAGCGCATCCTCGAGCCCAAGCAGCATCAGATGGGCGCCGCCGGGTTCCAGCACGAGCGAGGCGCCGGCCTCGATGGGAAGCCCATCCTCGACCTTACGCATCTGCATCACGCCATCAGCCGTCATCGTGGTCTGATGCAGCTCGACCGCTTTCGCTTTCGGCGTGCGCGCCGATTTGAGCCTGTCGCCGGCATCGCCCTTGTTGGCGATGGTCATGTAGGCCGCGCTGATTCTGCCCTGCCCCACCGTCGGCCTTGCCCAGGCGCCGGTTACCTCGATGCGCGCGATCTCGGCGGCCCACACCGTGAGCCCGACGAACAGGATGGCGGCAAGCGTGAGCAGAAGGGCGACACCGATCTCGACAATGCGGATATTGGTGAGCCCAAACATTCCTTCCTCCGGAGACGGCGTCTCGGCGCCTATCGTCAAAGCTTCCCTCTTGTTTATGCCGCGCTGGAGCCGGTGTCCTGTGCCGTGGTGTCGCGTGCGGCGTCCCGCGTCGCCTTTCCCGGCAGGCGGGACCCTAGGGCGTGACGGCGCGGCTCTGCTGGGCGACGACCGCATCCTGCTGATCGTCGGGATCGCCAAAGGAGGAATCGCGGCCATAGATGTCAGGCCTGAACTGGGCGATGCCGTTGCCGCTGGCAAACGCGGTGAGATAGACGAAATGCACCGGCACGGGTTGGGCGAGCTTCGCGTCGATCTTCTTGCCGCTTTCGACTTGCGCCTCGACTTTCGCAAGCGTCCATCCCGTCTGCTCGCCGAGCAGCCAGGCGGCGAGCTCGAGCACCTTCTCCACGCGCACGCAGCCCGACGAGAAGGCGCGCGCGCTCTGGCCGAACAAGCGCTTCAGCGGCGTATCATGCATGTAGACGGAGTGCTTGTTGGGCATGTTGATGCGAACCACGCCGAGCGCGTTTTGCGGACCCGGGTCCTGGCGGAACTTGTAGCTGACCACCTGAGGGGAGGCCCAGTCGATCGAGGCGGGATCGAGCGGCGGCGTCTTCCAGTCCCGCATCACGTTGAAATGCTGCTCGTAGAAATAATTCGGGTCCTTGCGGATGGTGGGGATGAGATCGTTCTGCGCCACGATATCGGGGACGCTCCAGGTCGGATAGAAATTGACCTCGACGATCTTGGCCGACACTTGAGGGGTCGCGCGGGCCGGCTTGCCGACCACGACATTAGAGTCGAGCGCGAGATTGCCGTGCTCCACCGCCTGGGCGACGAAGGCAGGCACGTTGACGAGCACGTAGCGCGACGCCTTGTTGATGCTCATCATCCCTTGGACGCGCTTGAGATTGGTCTCGAGCTGCGCCAAGCGCTCCTGGGCCGGCACGTTGAGCGCCACCAAGGTCCTCTGGTCGACGAAACCGCTGACGCGGAGCCCGTTCCTGATCTGAAAGCGGGAGAGCCCGTCGAGAAACTCTCGATCGAAGGTGCCGTTGCGGCCTGAGCCGGGGGGCAAGTCTCCCTCGATGACGAGATGCTGCCTGATGGCGGCAATCTCGGAGCTCGTGTCGCCCTGCCGCAAGGTCACCTTCTGGGTGAAAACGGGCCAGCCGCCCGCGCCCACGATCTGCCGGTAGCGCTGGATGGCCTGCTCTAGCGCGGCGACCGAGGCCTCGCTCACGAACGGCACGTCGATGCGGTAGGCGGGGCTCAGCCGATCGTAAAGGTCCGAGCGCACCTGCTCGCGGCGCGACTTCTCTTCCGGCGTGATCGGGCCGCTATCGGTGAAGCTGCCATACGGGTTGAAGGAGCCTTGGGCGAATACGGCTTTGGCCGGGAGGAGCGCGGCACCAAGGAGGGCCGCGGCCGTCAGAACCTGTGCAGCGAGCCGCGAAGCGGGGCGCCGTCTTACGGACCTGTCGACGGTCATTTTCTCCAGAGAACTTCCCTCAATTCGCGTTTAGCCCGCATTAGGCCCAGGCTTGGTGTCAGAAAAATGGACGAACTCCGTACCCGGCGCAATCGCCAATACAGGCTTTTCTCGCCCTTTGAGCGAGCTTGGGTACCCCCCGCGCAACCGCCTCTAGCTGCCAAGCCGTTCGAGCAAACGGTCGATGAACGGCGCCTGCCCCGGCTGGATCTTCTCACGCGCCTTCGCTGGCGCGAACCAGGCGGCGCGGTCCACCTCGGGAAAGCTCTGCTTGCGCCCGCTTCCGCGCGGCCACTCGAGCTCGAAGCGATTCGATTGAAGCGTCGCCGGATCGAAGTCGCCTTCGAGCGCGAAGGCCGTGATCAATTTGCGGCTCGGCTGCACGAGCTCGCCGAGCGAGACGAACTCTCCTTGCGGCGGCGGACTGCCGAGCTCCTCCGCGAACTCGCGCTTGGCGACCGCGAGCGGGTCCTCGCCCTCCGCATATTCGCCCTTGGGGATCGACCAGGCGCCCAAGTCCTTCCTTGCCCAGAACGGGCCGCCGGGATGCACGAGCAGGAGCTCGAGCCTTGGCGGGGAACCGCGATACATCAAGATGCCGGCGCTGCGCTTGGCCATTGCTGGAAGCTAGACGCAAAAAAGCCGCCGCGGAAATCTTCCGGCGGCGGCTTCTGGTGCTTCGTGCCTAAACCACTCGTGGCAAAAACCAACGATCGTGAAAGAGGGGACGCGCTAGCGCGTAATCTCGATGAGGGCTCTGATGGGCCCTTTGTTCTTTTCTGACACCGTCCTTGGCAAGCCTGGCGACGACCTACTCTCCCACGTCTTAAGACGCAGTACCATCGGCGCTGGAGCTTTTCACGGCCGAGTTCGGGATGGGATCGGGTGTTCACGCTCCGCCAAAATCACCAGGCCAGCGAAGGACGGTGTCAAATCTGGTCTTAACGTGCCTCGCCTCCTTTGCCCTCAAGTAGCGCTGAACGCGCGGTAGGGCAAAAAGAGAGGCACTGACAATGAAAGCAATCAAGCCTATCGAGCGATTAGTACTGGTTAGCTACACGCATTGCTGCGCTTCCACATCCAGCCTATCAACGTGGTGGTCTTCCACGGCTCTCAAGGGAGAACTAGTTTCGAGGTGGGTTTCCCGCTTAGATGCTTTCAGCGGTTATCCCGTCCGCACTTGGCTACCCTGCTATGCCGCTGGCGCGACAACAGGTCCACTAGAGGTGCGTCCATCCCGGTCCTCTCGTACTAAGGACAGATCCTCTCAATTCTCCTACACCTACGGCAGATAGGGACCGAACTGTCTCACGACGTTCTAAACCCAGCTCACGTACCACTTTAATTGGCGAACAGCCAAACCCTTGGGACCTGCTCCAGCCCCAGGATGTGATGAGCCGACATCGAGGTGCCAAACGATGCCGTCGATATGGACTCTTGGGCATCATCAGCCTGTTATCCCCGGAGTACCTTTTATCCGTTGAGCGATGGCCCTTCCACGCGGGACCACCGGATCACTAAGGCCGACTTTCGTCTCTGCTCGACTCGTCAGTCTCGCAGTCAGGCAGGCTTATGCCTTTGCACTCGACAGCTGATTTCCGACCAGCTTGAGCCCACCTTCGCGCGCCTCCGTTACTCTTTGGGAGGCGACCGCCCCAGTCAAACTACCCACCATGCACTGTCCCGGGCCCGGATGACGGGCCGCGGTTAGATATCCATGATCACAAGGGTGGTATTTCAAGGTTGACTCCCCGGGAACTGGCGCCCCCGGATCATAGTCTCCCACCTATCCTACACATGCCACCACGAATACCAGTGCAAAGCTATAGTAAAGGTTCACGGGGTCTTTCCGTCTAACCGCAGGAACCCCGCATCTTCACGGGGAATTCAATTTCACTGAGTTTGCGTTGGAGACAGTGGGGAAGTCGTTACGCCATTCGTGCAGGTCGGAACTTACCCGACAAGGAATTTCGCTACCTTAGGACCGTTATAGTTACGGCCGCCGTTTACCGGGGCTTCGATTCAGAGCTTGCACTCCTCCTCTTAACCTTCCGGCACCGGGCAGGCGTCAGACCCTATACGTCGCCTTGCGGCTTCGCAGAGCCCTGTGTTTTTAGTAAACAGTCGCCACCCCCTGGCTTGTGCCCCCCACGCCTGGTTGCCCAGACATAGGGCCCCCTTCTCCCGAAGTTACGGGGGTATTTTGCCGAGTTCCTTCAACGCAGTTCTCTCAAGCGCCTTGGTATGCTCTACCAGTCCACCTGTGTCGGTTTAGGGTACGGTCTGATGTGGGGGCTATTTCCTGGAACTCCTTCGCTGCCAGATCAATCCGATAAGACCTGACAACTTTTGGAATTCGTCACTCACCCACTGGCTGAGGAATATTGACCTCATTCCCATCGACTACGGCTTTCGCCCTCGCCTTAGGAGCCGGCTAACCCTGCGCTGATTAGCATTGCGCAGGAACCCTTGGACTTTCGGCGGGAGTGTCTCTCACACTCCTTATCGTTACTCATGTCAGCATTCGCTCTTCCGATACCTCCAGGCCACCTCGCGGTGACCCTTCGCAGGCTTACGGAACGCTCCGCTACCGCGCATACTTGCGTATGCACCCGCAGCTTCGGTGTATGGCTTAAGCCCCGATACATTGTCGGCGCAAAAATCCT
>CAWANV010000008.1:0-755000 GCA_963783455.1 uncultured Alphaproteobacteria bacterium | reverse complement strand
GCCGACTTCGCCACCGACGAGACCGGCGCCATCGGCGACGGTCAGGCGCGCCTGTTGAAGGCGGCCTTCCGTCCCGACGACGGGCTTAGCCTGGCGCCGTCACCCCACACCACCGTGATCCAGAAATCGGCCGACGACGATGCCGCCGACGAGGATGACGAGTTCGACGAGTTGCTGGCCGGCGCCGAGACCAAGACGCTCACCGTCGGCCGCGGCGACACCTTGATGAGCCTGTTCGCCAAGATCGGCACCGAGCCGAGCGAGGCCACGCAGATCATCGACGCGTTGGCCCCCATCTTCGCGGTCAAGGACCTCAAGTCCGGCCAGGAGATCCGCTTCACCCTGGTGCCGGCGCCGTCCGACACCGGACAGATGGAGCCGGTCAAGGTTTCCATCTTCGACAAGGACAGCCACCTCGCCACCGTGGCGCGCAACCGGCAGGGCGACTATGTGGCGTCGACCGAGGCCATCGGCAACGACGTCAAGACCGCGCCAGTCCTCGACCCGCGCCACGCTCTATACCAGCTTCTATCACGCGGCGCTCGAGCAGCACATCGCGCCCGACACCATCCTCAAGCTGCTCCGCGTCCACTCCTACGACGTGGACTTCAAGCAGAAGGTCAAGGCCGGCGACACCTTCGAAATGTTCTTCGACGGCGCGGGCGACGACGAGGCCGGCGAGCTGCTCTACACCTCGATGACCATCGACGGGCAGGCCCGCGAATTCTACCGCTTCCGCACCCCCGACGACGTGGTCGACTACTATGACGAGCAGGGCAACAGCGCCAAGAAGTTCCTGATGCGCAATCCCGTCAAAGGCGGCCGCTACACTTCCGGCTTCGGCGACCGCCGGCATCCGCTGCTCAAATATATGCGCATGCATAGCGGCGTCGACTGGGCGGCGCCGGCCGGCACCCCGATCCTCGCCGCCGGCGACGGCACGGTGGAGCGGGTCGGCCGCGAGGGCGGCTACGGCAACTACGTCCGCATCCGCCACGCCAACGGCTTCGCCACGGCCTATGGCCACATGGTCCGCTTCGCCGCCGGCGTCGAGCCCGGCGTCACCGTGAAGCAGGGCCAGATCATCGGCTTCGTCGGCTCGACCGGCATGTCGACCGGGCCGCATTGTCACTTCGAGGTCCTGGTCAACAACAGCTTCGTCAACCCCATGACCATCCAAGTGCCGCGCGGGCTTCAGCTCACCGGCCGCCAGCTCGCCGAGTTCCAAAGAGAGCGCAGCCGCATCGAAGGCCTGATGCAGATGGACCCGGTCACGAGCCGCGTCGCCCAAGTCTCCAACTAACAAGTCTCCAACTAGCAAGTCTCCAACTCGCACTCTCCTTTCTCTCCCTCTCCTCTCCTCTCCCTCCCCCCTTTTTTGCCTTTCGCGTTGCTGCGCGTGAACGAGATTCACCGAGAAGCCCTTCGCTCCATACCTCCCCCTTGCGGGGAGGTCCGGCGTCGCTCTTGCGACGCTGGGGTGGGGGCGCGGACTCACCCCACCCGGCGCGCTCAAGAAGCGCGCCCCCCTCCCCATCAAGGGGAGGGATGAAAAACGTGCGAGCGCGCAGCACAAAATTTCTCGCCGGGCTTGAGCCCGCGAGGCATGAGGGGATGGCGCGCCGAAAAGCGCAGTCCTATGGATCCGTGCCTTGCGGCACGCGGGCGCCTCTCGGCGCGCCAGAGGCGGCGATTTAACAGCGCCGGGCCGCGCTTTCGCCCTGAGTGCCCCGCTTTCCCGAACGGACGAAAGTCGACGTTATGGGGATCGCGTTTGGTGTAGGCCAAAGGGTCGTCAGCCAGCTCCTGGCAGGGCCTCGTAATGGGCACGGGCGGAGCCCCGACGCCGCCCGAGTGAACATGCTGCGCGCATGAACCCGCGGGCGCCACACCTCGTCCCGCTAATCGCAACGCCTCGCGAGAGCGCCCCTCAGAGGGACGAGGTGGATGCAGTGTAAGGGAGGTTCGAGGAGCGGGGATAAGATTCGCAAGAACTTGTCATCGCCCGGCTTGACCGGGCGATCCAGTAGCGACCGCCCTCGGTTTGCTCGCGACCACAGGGGTTACTGGATTCCCGCTTTCGCGAGAATGACAAGAATAGTGAATGGCCAAGTCAAGCGGCCTTGAGGCGCTCCATTTCAGCCTCGAATTCGAGGCGGAGCTGCGCGCCCTCCTCCTCAGGCAGCCACAAGGTCATCTGCGGGAAGATGGTGCGATAGAGCGAAGCCCGCCCCCAGGGCAGCGTCTCGGCGGCGCGCGTCTCGACAAGAATCTTATGGAGCCGCGCCCGCACCGAATCGAGATCGGGCCGATAGGTCGGCGTGTCCTCCGCCCCGAACAAATCGGGCTGTGCATCGTCCTGAAAGAAGTCCGATTGAGTGGGGCGAGCCATGTGTCCGATCATGCGCCAAACGGAGAGTCCGCGCGAGCGCCGCGCCGCCTTTATCCCCGCGTGATGACCGGGCTTGCCTGCCCTCGGGCTCGTTGGGATTCGGCGTTTCGCATGTCAAATTTGGCCCAGAGATTTGGGTAAAGCCAGTGCATTGACGTTGAGAACAAATAGTGTACACTTTCATCATGAGCAGCGCGCGTGAGCGAGCCATCCAAGCTGGCCTTGCGTTGGTCGAAATTCATCACACCCGCAGGAGAGAATCTTTAGCGCGTCCCGAGTTGACTCGCGTAAAGAAGGTCGAGCAAAGAACGCGAAGCGGATCGATGCGACTACCACATCCAATCCCTTATCAGGGATCGAAGCGTAACTTGGCGCGGATCATTGGCGGATTTGTGCCCAGATCGATTGGAACTTGGTACGAGCCCTTTGCCGGCTCGGCGGCAATGACCCTGTGGGCGGCGCACAAGGGGATGGCGACACGTTATGTCATCGCTGATTCACTTGAGCCGATCGCAAACCTCTGGCGAGACCTAATTGATCACCCTTACGAGGTCGCGGACAGATACGAGCAGATATGGCTCGGCCAATCCACTGCAGGTTCTGATTACTTCAACAAAGTGCGTGATCGCTATAACGCCAACAAGGACGCTGTCGACCTGCTGTATCTAATTTGCAGGTGTGTGAAGAATGCCGTCCGCTTCAACCGGGAGGGACGGTTCACACAGTCCGTGGACAAGCGCAGACTTGGGATGCGCCCGGACAAAATGCGCGCCGCTCTGATAGATGCGTCAATGATGCTTCATGGCAAGACGGAAGTCCGGCTTGGAGACTGGATGCATACGACTACAGACGCGACGTCCACTGATTTTATTTATTTTGACCCTCCATATCTTGGCACAACGATCGGCCGCGATAAGCGGTATGCGGCGCAGCTACCGCGTGAGCGTTTGGTTGAAGGACTCGCTTTGTTTCGCACCCGGAAAATTTCTTTCGCGCTTTCTTACGACGGAATGACAGGAAATAAACATTATGGCCCTCCGCTTCCCGAAGAGCTGGGGCTTACCCGGCTATTGCTTCATGCTGGGACTTCATCTCAGGCGACGCTTTTGGGACGACAAGAGGACACGGTTGAGAGCCTCTATTTGACGCCTGACCTGGTTGGCAACGAGCAGCCCTCTATCATAAGAACTCCAAAAGCAATTCAGGAGTCCTTGGCTATTTGACGGGCCAATACCTTCAGCAGCTCTGCTACCGTCTTGTCCCCTTTGCGTGCGATCGCTTCTAGCCTTTCGTGAACGCCTACGTCGGGTCCCTGCCAAGCGATGTCAGTGCGGCGAATCTGTTGGGTTGCTACGTGTTGGTACTGTTCCGGGTAAGCCCAATAGCAGGTTCGGCACACTTTGGGGTCCCGAGCTTTCATGTTCGGGCAATTTTCGCACGACCATGACTTTGCCCGCTGAGACGACGCATCGAGAAGCATGTAGTCTTGGACACGGTGCTCCTCGAGGCTTGCGTCGCCCGCAATGCGATACGGAATTCTATGGTCAATCTGTAAGACGCGTTCGTCAAGTTCCGCTCCGGTGATACTGTCCCGTGAACCGTAGCGCGCGATGAGTTCTGCCTTAAATGCCTTTGGAAAGGCGGAGCGGCCTCCGATTCGGCCCTCCTGGATCTGCGAGGGATCACCGAACGAGTAGATGGCCATACGACGGCCAGTCTTTTCTGAAGTTACAGAGCCGGTTACTATGGGGATACCAGCGTCGCGTACATCTCCAACTGCTCGCGGCGGATGGTTGTAACCCATCTCTTGAAGTTCATCGGTCGAAATGGTTCCCTTGTCCAGGAGGACCTTGAGAACGGCAATCGCGCGCTTACTTTTGCCCTCGGCGATAACCTTCTCCGCCAGAGCGAGAATTCGAGGATCGACCGTTGCAGGCATTTTTGTTGGCGCGCTGAAGGGGTTTTCCAGCCTGAGTACAATTGGTTAATTTGTTGCTACTGGGGGATTGGAATGCCGAAGCAACGCCAAACAAGCTTTCTGGAAATGGCGGTAATGGCGTTGGAAGCTCACCAGCGACCACTGCGATGCGCCGAGATCATCGCGTGGGGCAGACGGAAAGGCAAGCTCACGTCAAAGGGTAAAACGCCAGACAAAACGCTGCATGCGCTGCTTATGCGAAGCATTTTGAATGACCCGCACACGCCTTTCAGGAAGATGGACCCCGGGCTGTTTGCCCTGCGGCCGTGGGCGCGGTGAAGGGGTAAGGCTCGGTGGCCGACCCCCGGCCTCAGTTTTCGCTGTCCTTGATGTACCAGTCCTCGACCTTCTGCACGGCCGGGTTCTCGCCCTGGTCGAACGGCCAGCGATCGACGGCATATTTCTGGCCGCTCGCATTCTCCTTCAGAATCGCCGACCAATGCGGCCAATATTTCACCGGGTTGAGCTGCACCATCCCCTTGGCGAGATTCTCCTTGGACATAGTGCCCTCCACGGTGTGCTGCTTGATGAGGCCGTTCGCCTTCATCACGAGCAGATAGCTCGTGGTGTTGGTCGCCACGTCGACGCAATCGAGCTGCTCGGGATCGCCCGAGGCGGTGAACTGCATGCCCGCTCTGTCCTTGATGCCGAGCTTGGCCCCCACCTTCACCTCGATATGGGCGATGGCGTAAGCCACGGCGCGGCGCTCCTCGTGGGGCGTGTCGGCGCGCTTGACCTTCTTCATGATGGCGGAGATCTCGGCGATGTCCTTCGGCTTGAAGGTGTAAGGGGTCTGCAGCTTGCAGGTATAAGCGTGGCAGACCGTGATCCGGTTGCCTTGCGGCGGGTCAGCGCCGAAATGGGCATAGTGGATGCGCGGATCGTCCCCGCCGCCCGACACGCAAGCCGACAGGCCCGCGGCGAGCAGTATGACCGGCACGCAACGTTGCACCGCTGTTCCCCCGAGGCTTGGCGCGCTTCCGGGCCTCAAGAGACAACAGAACGGGAAGCGAGGCAAGCGTCCCTGCGGCCACAGGGGGCTTGAATCCCTTGCCACTTTTCTGACGCAATTGGGGGTTGCGTGCGGGCACGTCCTTCATTCTCCGCGTCATTGCCGGGCTTGACCCGGCAATCCATTCCATTTGCGCCTCCACTCGCTGAGCCCTAACGGCATGGATGCCCGGATCAAGTCCGGGCATGACGAAGGGGAAGGTGGTGTCAGGCTTAGGCCGCCTTTTTCACGGCCGCGCCGTTGAACATCAAGCCGTCCTTGCCGGCGGTGATCTCGACCTTCTCGCCGTCATGGATCTTGCCTTCGAGCAGCATCTCGGCGAGCGGGTCCTGCACATATTTCTGGATGGCGCGCTTCAGCGGCCGCGCGCCATAGGCCGGGTCGTAGCCCTTACGCCCAAGCCATTCCTTGGCGGTGTCGTCGAGCTTAAGCGTGATCTTGCGGTCCATGAGCAGCTTCTGCAGCCGCTGCATCTGGATGTCGACGATCTGGCCCATATGCTCGCGCTTCAGCCGATGGAACAGGATGATCTCGTCCACGCGGTTCAAGAATTCGGGCCGGAAATGGGCGCGTACCATGGCCATCACCTGGTCGCGCACCTGGTCTGAATCCTCGCCCTCGGGCTGGCTGACGAGATATTCCGAGCCGAGATTGGAGGTCATGATGATGAGCGTGTTGCGGAAGTCCACGGTGCGGCCCTGGCCGTCGGTGAGCCGGCCGTCATCGAGCACCTGGAGCAGCACGTTGAACACGTCGGGGTGCGCCTTCTCGATCTCGTCGAACAGGATCACTTGGTAAGGCCGCCGCCGCACCGCCTCGGTCAGCGCGCCGCCCTCTTCGTAGCCGACATAGCCGGGAGGGGCGCCGATCAGCCGGGCCACGGAGTGCTTCTCCATATATTCCGACATGTCGATGCGGATCATGGCGTGCTCGTCGTCGAACAGGAATTCGGCGAGCGCGCGTGACAGCTCGGTCTTGCCGACGCCGGTCGGGCCTAAGAACATGAACGAGCCGATCGGCCGGTTGGGGTCTTGCAGGCCGGCGCGGGAGCGGCGCACCGCGGTCGCCACGGCTTCCACCGCCTCCTCCTGGCCGACCACGCGCTTGGCGATCTGCGCCTCCATGCGCAAGAGCTTCTCGCGCTCGCCTTCGAGCATCTTGTCGACGCGGATGCCGGTCCAGCGCGACACGATCTGAGCGATCAGGTCGGGCGTCACCACCTCCTGGGCCATGGCGCCGCCCTTCCCCTCGTCCTCCTCCATCTTTTTCAGCTTGGCTTCGAGGTCGGGGATGACGCCATAGGCGAGCTCGCCGGCGCGTGCCAGATCGCCGCGCCGCTGCGCCTGCTCGAGCTCGATGCGCGCCTGGTCGAGCTGCTCCTTCAGCTTCTGGGCCGAAGCGAGCTTCGACTTTTCTTCTTGCCACGCTCCCGCTAGCCCATTCGCCTTCTCCTCGAGATTGACGATCTCCTTCTCGAGCTTGGCCAGCCGGTCCTTGGAGGCCGTGTCCTTTTCCTTCTTCAGCGCCTCGCGCTCGATCTTGAGCTGCATGAGGCGCCGGTCGAGCTCGTCGAGCTCCTCCGGCTTGGAATCGACCTGCATCCTAAGCCGCGCCGCCGCCTCGTCGACCAGGTCGATGGCCTTGTCGGGCAGGAAGCGGTCGGCGATGTAGCGGTTGGACAGCACGGCGGCGGAGACAAGCGCTGCGTCGGAGATGCGCACGCCGTGATGCAGCTCGTATTTCTCCTTTAAGCCCCGCAGGATCGAGATGGTGTCCTCGACCGTGGGCTCGGCGACATAGACCGGCTGGAAGCGCCGCGCCAACGCCGCATCCTTCTCCACATGCTTGCGATATTCATCGAGGGTGGTGGCGCCGACGCAATGCAGCTCGCCGCGGGCGAGCGCGGGCTTGAGCAGGTTGGAGGCGTCCATGGCGCCCTCGGCCTTGCCGGCGCCGACCAAAGTATGCATCTCGTCGATGAAGAGGATGATCTGGCCTTGCGCCGCCTCGATGTCCGACAGCACGGCTTTCAGCCGCTCCTCGAACTCGCCGCGATATTTGGCGCCGGCGATCAAGGCCCCCATGTCGAGGGAGAGCACCTTCTTGTCCTTCAGGCTCTCCGGCACGTCGCCCTGCACGATGCGATGGGCGAGACCCTCGACGATTGCCGTCTTGCCGACGCCGGGCTCGCCGATCAGCACGGGATTGTTCTTGGTGCGCCGCGACAGCACCTGGATGGTGCGCCTGATCTCCTCGTCGCGCCCGATCACCGGATCGAGCTGGCCTTTGGCTGCCGCTTCGGTGAAGTCGCGCGTATAGCGCTTCAGCGCATCATAAGACTGCTCGGCCGACGCCGAGTTCGGCCGTGCGGCCTTTGCGGAGATCGTTGATGGTGGTGTTGAGGCCCTGCGGGGTCAGGCCCGCATCGGCGAGGATGCGCGAGGCATCGGCCTCCTTGCTCATGGTGAGCGCCTGAAGCGCGCGCTCGACCGTCACGAAGCTATCGCCGGCTTTGGTCGCCATCTGCTCGGCCTGGTCGAGCACGCGGGCAAGCGCGGCGGCCATATGCGGCTGGGTGGCACCGGAACCCGAAACCTTGGGCAGCTTGGCAAGTGCGGCTTCGGTCTTTTCCAGAGCCTGCTTGGCGTTGCCACCGGCGCGGTTGATCAGCCCGCTCGCCAGCCCCTCCGGGTCGTCGAGCAGCACCTTGAGAAGGTGCTCAGGGGCGATCTGCGGGTTGCCTTCGCGGACGGCAAGCGTCTGCGCCGACTGGATGAATCCCTTGAGGCGGTCTGAGAGTTTCTCGAAATCCATGGATAAAAGTCCCTCTTGCGAGGCCAAGAGCGAGGATGCGGCGGGTACGGGTAGAAGTGCTCGCGCGCCGCCGCTTCCGGCTAATAACTCAGGGCTTCTTAACGGACATATAGCGTCCCGATGAGCCCGCAAAAAGGGGATTGGAACGCTCAAGAACCCGCAACTCGTTCCATACCTCCCCTTGATGGGGAGGTCGGCGCGCATTTGCGCGCCGGGTGGGGTGAGTCCTCTCCCAACGCCCGTCATGGTGAGGTGCCCGGCCGTCCTTCGAGGCTCGCTCCGCTCGCACCTCAGGAGGACGGCCGGGCCTCGAACCACGGGCGTCGTCGGCCCTCCCCGCGTTGGGGGGAGGGATGGGGCCCCTGTTGCAGAACCGTAAGTTGAAGGGCGCGACCGGCTTCGCCATAATCGGGCGTCAGTTTGGTCGGGTCGCTCCATGGTCGAGCCTATAGCGCTGAAATACCGCGCCTTCATTTCTTACAGCCACGCTGACTCTGGCTCAGCCAAGTGGCTGCACCGCGCGCTGGAAGGCTTCCGCATCGACAAGGATCTCGCCGGACGCGAGACCGCGACGGGCACGATTCCGAAAACGCTGAAGCCCATCTTCCGCGACCGCGACGATTTCACCGCGGGGCATACGCTGACCGAGCAGACGCTGGCCGCGCTCGATGCCTCGCATGCGCTGATCGTGATCTGCTCGCCGGCCTCTGCTAAGAGCCAGTACGTCAACGAGGAGATCAGGCTCTTCAAGTCGCGCCACCCCAAGCGGCCGGTGATCCCGCTCATCGTCGGCGGCAAGCCGGGCGATGCGGAGCTCGAATGCTTTCCTGCTGCGCTCAAGTTCAAGCTCGGTGAAGAAGGGCAGATCACCCAAGAGCGCATCGAGGCCTTGGCCGCCGATGCCCGCGAGGAGGGCGACGGCAAGAGCCTCGCGCTGGCCAAGGTGGTCGCCGGCCTGCTCGGCGTGTCGTCCGACGACATCTTCCGCCGGGCGATGCGCGAGCGCCGCCGCAGGCAACGAAGCTGGATCGCCGGGCTCTCGATTGTAGCGCTGGCGCTGGCTGGGCTTGCGGTGTGGGCAGAGGTCAACCGGCGGGAGGCTGTGGCACAGCGGGCCGAGGCGGAGCGCAACTTCGAGGTCGCCAAACAGGGCGCCAACGCTCTCATCTTCGAGATTGCTCAGGCGCTGCGTAATCAAGAAGGCATGCGCACGGAGACCTTGCGCAAAATTCTCAGCGCCGCCGAGCAGGTGATCGAGAAGCTCGTCGCGAAATCGGATGGGAACCTCGAGCTGCTGCGTACTCAGACCGCGATGCTGAGCGAGTTCGCGCAGACCTATGCCGTCCAAGGGGACACGGCCAAGCAGGACGAGGCGGCGCGGAAAGCGCTCGCTATCTCCGAGCGACTGGCCAAGGCCGATCCCGGCAATGACCAATGGCAGCGCGATCTTTCCGTCCACCAGGAGATGGTCGGCAACGTGCTGGTGGTGCAAGGCAATCTCGCCGCGGCGCTAGAGAGCTACCAGGACAGCCTCGCCATCAGAGGCCGCCTGGCCAAGGCCGACCCCGGCAATGTCGGCCGGCAGCGCGATCTTTCCGTCTCCTTCGAGAACGTCGGCGACGTGCTGGCGGCGCAAGGCAATCTCGCCACGGCGCTGAAATTCTACCAGGACAGTCTGCTAAGACGCGAGCCCCTGGCTAAGGCCAACCCCGACAATGCCCGCTGGCAGCGCGATCTTTCCGCCTCCTACAAAAGGGTCGGCGATGTGCTGGTGGCGCAGGGCAATATCGCTGAGGCGCTGAAGTCCTACGAGGACAGCCTCGCCATCGACGCACGCCTGGCCAACGTTGACCCCGGCAATGCCGGCGGGCAGCGCGAGCTTTCCGTCTCCTACAACAAGATCGGCGACATGCTGGTGGCGCAAGGTAATCTCGCCGAGGCGCTGAAGTCCTACGAGGACGGCCTCGCCATCGCCGCACACCTGGCCAAGGCAGACCCCGGAAACGCCAGCTGGGAGCGCGATTTTTCCATCTCCTACAACAAGATCGGTGACGTGCTCAAGGCACAAGGCAGTCTCGCCGAGGCGCTGAAGTCCTACGAGGACGGCCTCGCCATCGCCGCACGCCTGGCCAAGGCCGACCCAAGCAATACGCTCTGGCAGCGCGATCTGGCTATCAGCCACTACAAAGTTGCCACGGTCTTCGCTCAGCGAGGCGCGAAGACACAGGCGCTTGAGGAGTTCCGGCAGGGCCGCGCTATAATCGCGCGGCTCAAGGAGCAATCCCCCGATAACGCCGCGCTATCCGAGCACCTCGTCTGGTTCGACGCCCAGATCGCGAACTTGGAACCAACACACGCGGAGCCGGCACCGTGGGCGCCGGAGCGAGCTGGTCAGTGAGCAAGACCCGTCATCGCCGGGCTTGACCCGCCTGCGCGGGCCGAAGCCTTATGGGCAGCGCCTGCCAGCTCTTGCTTCGGCGGGCGAAGGCCCGGCAATCCATTCCACTAGCGCTAGACTCGCTCAGTCGTAGCGGCATGGATGCCCGGATCAAGTCCGGGCATGACGATCCATGCTTCGAGACACGCCCATACGGGCGCTCCTCAGCATGAGGCGGAATAAAAAGCTAGAACTGAGCCCTCAGCTCACCGTCGTGTCGGGAGCGGGCTCGTCGGAGGGTTGCGCCTCGGGCTCGTCGGCGCCGTTGGCGTCGCGCATGCCCTCGCGCCCATTGCCCCCTTGGCGGCCCCGGTCGCGTCCGCCGCCGTGGTGCTCCCGGTCGCCTGTATGGCGCTCGCGGTCTTGGCCGCCGCCACCTTGGCGAATATCGCCCCCGCCGCCGGCCTCGGCGACATCCTCGTCGACGCCCTCGTCGTCGGAGTTCCAGCGCGGGTTACGGTACGACCCGCCGCCGTTAGGGCCTTCGCCCTGCGCGTTGGGCTGCCCGCCGAACTGCGTCTGCGCCGCCATGATGATGCGGTTATAGTGCTCGGCGTGCTGGAGATAGCTCTCCGCCGCGACCAGGTCGCCGGACGCCAGATGGTCGCGCGCGAGCGACATGTATTTCTCGGCGATATGGGCCGCGGTCCCGCGGATCTTCACGTCGGGGCCGTTCGATTCATAGCTCCGCGCTAAGGGATTTTGGGGCTTACGGCCACCGCGGCCGCGGCCCCTGCGATTCTGTTGTCCTTGTCTCATTTCCTTCTGTTCACCTGATAGGCGGGGCTAGCGCCCCGCGACCTTCCCTGCTCACTCGCCTCCATGGCCGGTCCTTATGCCCCCGACGCGCTCTAGCGTCTGGAACACCGGATCAGCCGTGCAGTCGTCCTACGCGTTTTTTCTGCCTTGTTATGAGTTGATACCCCGGCGCTTAAGCGTCCAAGAGTCGTTCAGCTAGCGCCAGCCAACCTCAATCTGGTGGACGGTTGAGCGTCTCCTGAACGTCCCGAGAGGCGGTTAAAGCCTTTCAATCGAGGTTCGAGATATCCGCTCTAGTTGCCGTTGCAACCGGCCGCGCGCTCCCAGCGCCAATGGCCGAATAGTCGTTTGCTGGCACGAACCTAACCTGAACATCGCGGTTTTCCAAGTCTTTTTTTGGCGTTCGGCCCTGTGATCCACCGCCGCCTGTCACATCCCTGCCACAACCACGCGGGGCCTTCCGGCGAGATCTGGCCTGACGCCCTCGTGTCCATCGAGCGTAAGCCCGGCCGCGCCAAAGATTCCGGCCACGGCCTCTCCTTGCGCCGCCCCGATCTCGACGAAGAGCTTGCCGCCTTCGGCCAAGATTTCGCCGGCGCGGGCGGCGATGCGCCGATAGGCATCAAGCCCGTCGGGGCCGCCATCAAGCGCGAGAATTGGGTCATAGGCCGCTACCTCGTCCGCCAGCGCGGCGATCTCCCCCGAGGCAAGATAAGGCGGGTTGGAGAGGATGAGGTCGAACTTGCCCTCGACCGCATCGAGCCAATCGGCGGCCACGAAGGCGGCGCGGGCCGCAACCCCGAGGCGCTCGGCATTGGTCGCGGCAGAGGCGAGCGCGCCACAGCTCATATCGGTGCCCAGCCCCCGCGCGCGCGGCAGCTCGGCGAGAAGGGTGACGAGGATGCAGCCCGTGCCCGTGCCGAGATCGAGCAGCTTGAGCGGGCTGTCGTGCAAGCCCTTCCGCGCGAGATGAGCGAGCGCCGCCTCGATCAAGGTCTCGGTATCGGGGCGGGGGTCGAGCGCATGAGGATCGAGGTGGAATTTGCGGCCGTAGAACTCGCGGGTCCCGGTGATCCGGGCCACGGGCTCGCGTTTGAGGCGCCGCGCGATGGCGGCGCCAAGGCGCGCGCCTGCCTCTGGCCGAAGGGGGTCCCGGGTCTGCGCGGTATAGGCCTCGTGGGTCAGGCCGGCGGCGTGGCAGAGCAGCAGCCGCGCATCGAGCTCGGGCGTCGCGATCCCCGCCTCACGAAAAACATGCACCGCCGCGACGAATGCTTCCTGCACGGAGCAGGGACTCCGCAGCTTGCTCTCCCCTCCCCCCTTGAGGGGGAGGGATAGGGAGGGGGGTGTATCTTTAGAGTTTGTCGTGCCGACGACCTCCGTGACCCCCCTCGGATCGGCTTTGCCGATCCTGCTCCCCCGCAAGGGGGGAGCAAGGAGCGAGCGGGGATGCTCAGGCAAGAACGGTTCAGCCATGGCCCTCCTCCTGCATGGAGGCGAGCTGGGTGGTCTGGTGCTCGGTGATGAGCGCGTCGATGATCTCGTCCAGCGCCGCCTCGCCCTCGAGTACGAGATAAAGCTGGTGCGTGGTGAAGCCGATGCGATGGTCGGTGACGCGCCCTTGCGGGAAATTATAGGTGCGGATGCGCTCCGAGCGGTCGCCCGAGCCGATCTGGCTCTTGCGGTCTTTCGCCCGCACCGCATCGAGCTTGGCGCGCTCGAAGTCATAGAGGCGCGCGCGCAGCACCTTCATCGCCTTCGCCTTGTTCTTGTGCTGGGACTTCTCGTCCTGCTGGCTGACCGCAAGCCCGGTCGGCAGATGGGTGATCCTGACCGCGCTGTCGGTGGTGTTGACCGACTGGCCGCCCGGGCCGCTCGCCCGGAACACGTCGATGCGCAAATCCTTGTCGTCGATCTTGATGTCGACCTCCTCGGCTTCCGGCAGCACCGCCACCGTCGCCGCCGAGGTGTGGATGCGCCCTTGCGCCTCGGTCTCGGGCACGCGCTGCACGCGATGCACGCCCGATTCGAATTTGAGCCGCGCGAACACCCCCTTGCCGGTGATGTTGGCGATGATTTCCTTGTAGCCGCCGGTCGCCGAGTTGCTGGCCGAGAGGATGTTCACCTTCCAGCCATGGCGGTCGGCGTAGCGCTGATACATGCGGAACAGATCGCCCGCGAATAGCGCCGCCTCCTCCCCGCCAGTGCCGGCGCGCAGTTCGAGGATGGCGCTCTTCTCGTCGGCGGCGTCCTTGGGCAGGAGCTGCATTTTCAGCAGCCGCTCCAGCTCGTCGATCTTGGGATCGAGCGTGCCAAGCTCCTGCTCGGCGAGCGCCGCCATTTCGGGATCGGAGGCCGGATCGTCGACGAGCTGTTGCAGATCCGTCGCGCTCGCCGATCGCCCGCCTGAGCTCGGTGATGGTGGCAACGATCGGATCGAGCTCGGCGAATTCGCGGGAAAGCCGCACATAGCTCTCCTGATCGGCGCCCGCGGCGAGCGTGGTTTGCACCGTCTGCCAACGGGCGACGAGCTTGTCGAGCTTATCGGCGGGGATCGTCGTCATGCGCTTGAGCTTGGAATGAGATTTAGAGGCCTGGCGGGCTCGGAAGCCGATCGGACTTGCGGCTGCGCGGATCGTCGGGGTCGAGAGCGCCGGTCCCCGGAGATTGCAATCCTGACGGGCCCGGCATCTGGCTGAGCGCCATCCACAGTCCGAACGCCACCACCGAGACAATGAGAGCGCCGATCCCCCATTTCAAGAGCGCGGGGCGCCTTCGCTTCGGCTCTGGCTCAGGCATCGGGGGAGCGGCGGCCATCTCGAAATCCGCGCGTTGTGGCGCGGGTTCGGCGGGCGGAGCCTGCCGCGGCGGCGACTGGGGCTGCGGCGCTTGAGCCTGTTGGGGGCGGGGCGGCGGGGCACGGCGGTCGGGCGCCTGCTGCTGGGGCGCCGCCGGCCGCTGCGGGGCCGCGCCAGGCCGAGGGCCTTGGGGCATCGGCTGGCCGCCGGGCCAGGCTTGCGGGTGAGCTTGCGCGTTCGGCCACGCATTCTGATTCTGAGGCTGCGGCTGAGGCGATGGCGCCGCGTTCGGCCAGGGAGCTTGCGGGGCTGGCGCCGGCCGAGCGTTAGGCCGCGCATTCTGCGGCGGAGGCGCCTGCGGAGCGGGCGGCCAGGGAATATCGAGAGGGTTGTGCGCTGGGGCGCCGGCGGCGTTGCCCGGCGCGAAGCCGAAATCTCCCGGCTCGGGCGGCGTCATGACGGGCATGTCCGGCATCGCCTTGGGCTGGAGCTCGACGATCCCCGCCTCGAGCTGCGCATAGATGCGCCTGAGCAGCGGACGGACATCGAGATTGAGGAACGCGCCATAGGCATTCACGACGCGGCAGGTCTCGGGCCAGGGCGGCAGCGCAAAGAGCGCCCCGTGCTCGAGCGCCTGCACCACGTCGGCCCGGGTTCCGAGCCTCGCGGCGAGATCCATTTCGGACAGAGTGGTCGCGGCCCTTAGGTCCCGAAACAGCTCCGCCACCTCAGCATCATAGCCGGCCGGCATTTCCTTGATCCCGTGAATATGCAGGCGCCGTCGCGCGGCGTCCGGCTGTTGGCTTACCGGCACTTGGCGCGGCTCGGTCGGCATCGCAAAGCCGATCCCATCTCAAGCTTGTCTCCGCCAACACAAGCCCAACCGCGTTGGGTTTGCAAGTCTTGGCAAGACTAGCACATTGCGCCCTGGGGTGGAGACCTGTCATCACGCAAAACACTAGATCTGTACGCCCTGTTCGGCGGCAAAACGCTTCAAATCCTCGCGCAGGGACGTATCCGTGCATTCGAGCAGTTCCTCCAATCTTCGGCCAAGATTACCGGCATCGAGCGACAGGATCATAGCCTTGACCGGCCCGACCGAGGCCGGCGCCATGGAGATCGAGCGGAAGCCGAGCCCCATCAGCGCCATGGCCTCGAGCGGCTTGCCCGCCATCTCGCCGCACAGATTCAGCGGCACCTCGTGCCTTTTGGCGGCCTCGACGATGACGCGAAGCGCCTTGAGCCCGGCCGGATTGAGCGGATCGAAGCGCTCCGACACGCGCATGTTGCTGCGGTCCGCGGCGAACAGAAATTGCATCAGGTCGTTCGAGCCGACGGAAACGAAATCGGCCAAGGGCAGGATGCGGTCGAGCTGCCACAGCAGCGCCGGCACCTCGATCATGGCCCCGACCATGAGGCGCTTCGGCTCAGGCCGCCCATGGCGCTTGAGGATCATCACCTCGCGGTCGATGAGCGCGCGGGCCGCGTGGAATTCCGACACATCGGCGATCATCGGCAGCATGATGCGAAGCTCGCGGCCGGCCGCCGCCCTGAGCAGCGCCCTGATCTGGGTGCGGAACAGGGCCGGGCGGTCGAGCGCCATGCGGATGGCGCGCCAGCCGATGGCCGGGTTCTCCTCCTTGCTCGCGCGGAAATAGGGCAGCACCTTGTCGCCGCCGACATCGAGGGAGCGGAACACCACGGGCCGGTCGCCGGCGGCGTCGAGGATCGCCTTGTAGAGCCGCGTCTGCTGCTCGAGCCGCGGAAAGGTGGCCGAGATCATGAACTGCAGCTCGGTGCGGAACAGGCCGATGCCGTCGGCGCCCGACTGATCGAGATGCGGCAGGTCGAACAACAGGCCGGCATTGATGTGCAAAGCCACCCGCTCGCCGTCCAAGGTGACCGACGGCACGGTGCGCAAGGCGGCATATTGAGCCTGCCGCCTCGCCCGGAAGCGGACCTTGTCGGCATAGGCCGAGACCACCTCTTGGGTCGGCCTGACATGCAGCTCGCCGCCTTCGGCGTCGACGATCGCGGCGTCGCCGGGCTCGACCGCTTCCAGCACGCCTTTGACCTGGGTCAGCGCGGCGATGCCGAGCGCACGCGCCACGATGGCGACATGGCTCGCGGCGCCGCCCTCCTCCAGCACGAGACCGCGCAGGCGCTGCCGGTCGTAGTCGAGAAGCTCGGCAGGCCCCATGGTGCGGGCGATCACGATGGCGTCCTGGGGCAGGCTGCCGGTGGCGGCCGTCCCCACCCCGCCCGAGAGCAGGCGCAATAGCCGGTTGGACAAATCGTCGATATCGTGCAGGCGGTCGCGCGCATGGGCGTCGGGCATGCGCAGCATGCGGGCGCGGGTGTCGTTGCGCACGCGCTGCACGGCGGCCTCGGCGGTCAGGCCGGTGAGCAGCGCCTCGTCGAGGCGCCGCCGCCAGCCGTGATCGTGGGCGAACATGCGGAACGCCTCGAGCACTTCGCGGTGCTCGCCGGCGCGCGCCATGTCGCCCCGCTCCATCATGCTGTCGATCGAGCCGGTGAGGTCCTCGATCGCCTGGGCGAGCCGCCGCCGCTCCAGCTCGACATCCTCGGCGATCAGGCGCGTGACCACGATGCGCGGCTCGTGCAGCACCACATGGCCGAGCGCCACGCCTTCGGAAATGGTAAGACCGGTGAACCGCGCCGCAATCTCGCGGCGCCCTTCCGCGCCGACCTCTTCGGTCACCAGCCCGCCGGAAGCGATCATCTCGGCGAGCACCATGGCCGTGGTTTGCAGCGCCTCGATCTCCTCGTCGCTATAGTGCCGCTGGGTGCGGTTCTGCACCGTGAGGACGCCGATGGTGTGACCGCCACGCAGGATCGGCACGCCGACGAAGGAGTGATAAACCTCCTCGCCGGTCTCGGGCCGATAGGAGAAGGCCGGGTGATGCTGGGCGTCGGGGAACTGCATCGGCTCGGCCTGCGCCGCGATCAGGCCGACCAGGCCTTCGCCCGGCTTTAGATGGGTGTTGTGGACGGCCCCCGGATTGAGGCCCTCGGTGGCGAACAGCTCAAGCGAGCCGTCGCGGCGCTGCAAATAGAGCGAGCACACCTCGGCCACCATGTTCGAGGCGATCAGCACGACGACCTTGTCGAGGCGGGCTTGCGCGCTCTCGCGCACCGCCATCGCTTCGCGCAAGCGGCGCAGCAATTGTCTCGGGGCGCCAACAGAGACAGGCATAACTAACAGTCCTCGCCGGCCGGCTGAGCGGCGGACCAAGCGTTGTCAGAGAGCTTAAGGCTGGCCGCCAAAATCCCCTGGAGCGCTATCAGCGGAGCTTGAATCGCGATAGCACTCTAGGGTCTTGCGCATGATCTTATCGGAAAACCGGGTCCCACTTTTCCGGATCATGCTCTAGCGGCTGTCCAAACCGAACAAGGAATGCAAGGTCCGCACCGCAAGCTCGGCGTAGGCCGCGTCGATCAATACGCTGATTTTGATCTCGGATGTGGAGATCGCTTCGATATTGATGCCTTTTTCGGCAAGCGCGCTGAACATTTGCGCGGCAACCCCGGCGTGGCTCCGCATGCCGACACCTATCGCCGATACCTTGGCGATGTCGGTGGAGCCGCGCAAGTCCAAATAACCGATGCTGTCCTTGGCGTTGCGCAAGACTTCCAGCGCCCGGTCAAGATCGGCGCTCTGCACCGTGAAGGTGAGATCGGTAAAGCGGCCGTCCTCGGAGACGTTCTGCACGATCATGTCGACATTGATATTGGCCTCGGCCAGCGGGCAGAACACTTGCGCCGCGACCCCCGGCTTGTCGGCGACCTTGAGCAAGGTCACCTTGGCCTCATCCCGGGCATAGGCAATTCCACTGACGACGTTCTGCTCCACGATCTCATCCTCATGGCAAACGAGTGTTCCAAGTCCGCCGGCAGGCTCGGCATCCTTTTTCCCGCCGAGGTCGGGCGGGATCGAAGCTCGAGCGCACCAGAACGCGCACGCCCTTCTGCATGGCGAGCTCGACCGAGCGGGTCTGGAGCACCTTGGCCCCTTGCGAGGCCATTTCTAGCATTTCTTCGTAAGAAATGCGGTCGAGCCGGTGGGCCTTGGGCACCACCCGCGGGTCGGTGGTGTAGACCCCGTCGACATCGGTATAGATGTCGCAGCGGTCGGCTTGAAGCGCCGCCGCAAGCGCGACCGCGCTGGTATCGGAGCCGCCGCGGCCGAGCGTCGAGATGCGGTTGCCCGGCGCGACCCCCTGGAAGCCGGCAACCACGGCGACCTCGCCGTCCATCATCCGCGCCTTGATCTCATCCACGGCGACCCCGGTGATGCGCGCGGCACGATGGGCGGTGTCGGTGTGGAGCGGGATCTGCCAGCCCTGCCAGGACCGCGCCCTCAAGCCCAAGGATTGCAGCACAAGGGCCAGAAGCCCCGAGGTGACCTGCTCGCCGGAGGACACGACGGCGTCGTATTCGCGGCAGTCGTACTGGGCTGAGGCCTCGGTGCCGTTCTGCTTGGCCGCCTTGAAGCCCCAGGCCTCCTCCACGAGCGCCACGAGCTGATTGGTCTGGCCCGCCATGGCCGAGACCACGACGGCGCAGGCATGGCCGGAATCGGCCTCGCGCTTCACGTGCGCCGCGACGTTGCGGATCCGATCCACGTCGGCGACCGACGTGCCGCCGAATTTCAGCACCAACAGGGCCATGGCCTCATCCAAGCGCGGGGCTTACGGGCCCCACCCACAATAAGAGGGCCGGCCCTGATTGGGCCGGCCGGAAAACTGGTCTTTCATACTGATTGGAACCCAAGCCCGCAACATGGCTCTGGGGGGTGACGCCTTAGCGATGGGCGATCGCCGCTTGTTCTCCCCTCCCCCCTTGCGGGGGAGGGATAGGGAGGGGGGTCAAGCTCAAAGACTCGCTATAGCGTTCACCCCCCTCCGCGCGCCCAAGTGGCGCGCGTGCTCCCCCACAAGGGGGGAGCAGGGGCGAGCTGCGCTGCTTAGCTTTAAATGGCCCGGCCCGGGAAACTCGTTCGGCCCTGGGGCGACTTGACAGGCGCGGGGCTGGACGGGCCATGATCGCCCTATGGCACCCGCCCCCGAGAGCTCGACCACGCTCGACGAGAGGAGGTCGCCCGCTTCGCCAAGCTCGCCGGCGAATGGTGGGACGCGGACGGACCGTTCAAGCCGCTTCACCGCATCAATCCCGTGCGCCTCACTTATATCCGCGACCAGCTCTGCCGGAAATTCGGGCGCGACAAGAAGGCCGCCGCGAGCCTTAAGGGCCTAAAGGTGCTCGATATCGGCTGCGGCGGCGGCCTCGTCTGCGAGCCGCTGGCCCGGCTCGGCGCCGAGGTCACCGGCATCGACCCGGCGCCAGAGAATATCGCGGCGGCCAAGGCCCATGCCGAAGGCGCGCGGCTCGACATTACCTATCGCACCGCCACCGCCGAGGAGCTTGCGGCGTCAGGCGCGCGTTTCGATGCCGTCCTCCTGCTCGAAGTGATCGAGCACGTGCCGGAGGTGCCTCTGTTCCTCAAAACTGTCGCGCCGTTGGTGAAACCGGGCGGACTCATCGTGGTTTCGACGTTGAACCGCACGCTGAAGGCCTATGCGCTCGCCATTATCGGCGCCGAGCTGATCCTGCGCTGGCTGCCGCTCGGCACCCATAATTGGGACCGCTTCGTCACGCCCGATGAGCTGAGAGGCGCGCTGAGAGGCGCAGGCCTCACCCCGACCGACGTGACGGGCATGGTCTATAACCCGCTCGCCGACGAATGGCGGCTGGCGCGCGACACCGATGTGAACTATTTCGCGACGGCGGTCCGGAACTGAGCGTCAGTAGTCGCGGGGGCTAACGCCGCGCGGACGATAATAGCCGCGGGGCGCATAGTAGCCCTGGGGTCCGTAGGGCTGAAACCACCGCTTCCCGAACAGGCCGCGCCGCTTCTTCTGCGGCTGGGGATAATAACCATCCCCAGGCACGAACCACGGGGGCGGGTAGCCCTCGGGCCCGTTGTCATATCCGGGGCTCGCCACTTTGGCCTCGCCGCCCGGCGTTTCGCCGCTGAGCACGACCTGGACATTGTCCAGGCCCGTCGCCTCCACCAGCTTGTACAAGGTGGAGGCATTGTCGGGGGAAAGGCGCACACATCCATGCGAGGCGGCCCTGCCGAGCTTCTTCGTCTCGAGGGTGCCATGGATGGCATGGCCCTTCTTGGTGAAGAAGACCGCGTGGGGCATCGGCGCGTTGTCCCACTGTTTGCTGTACCAGATCTCATTCATGGAGGTCGTCGTATAAGTTCCTGACGGGGTGGAATAGCCGCGGATGCCGGTGGACACAGGCCACGTGTAGAGCTCCACGCCGTCGACGAAGACAGTCATCTCCTGCGACGCCTTGTCGATATTGACGAGGACCGTGGACTTGGGCGGCTCGGGCGCAGCATTGGCGTCGGGGTTCGCGGATTGGGATTCCCCGGTCGGGGCATTGGGGTCGGCCTGCTCAGACGTGCTCTCCCCGGCCGCAGCATTGGGGCCGGTCGGCGCGGTCTCAGGCGTCGATTCGGCCTGAGGCGGGCTCCCGTCCTGACGGGGCTCGGCATTCGCTGGAAAAACGAGCATCGCCGCCAAAAACGGGACAGCGAGCAGACTACGGAGCTGTGCGGAAGAAGCTAAGAGGCGCATTTCTTAGACCCTGGTTGCGCAGAAACCAACGCCCGGCAGCCTGATAAATAAGTCTCCAAAAAGGCTTTACCAGGGCGCCTCGCGGCAATTTGTAACGCAAGGACCCCAACAAGAGGTTACCTCGAATTACCACCTTGTAACGCGCTGTTGTCAGTTATGATCCTTGGGCAAAGGCGGCAGCGGCACGGCGGGGATGCCTTCCTCCTTCAGCGCTCTCGCTTCTTCGAGGCTCGCCTCGCCATAGATGCTCCTCGCCTCCGTCTCCCCGTAATGCATCTTGCGGGCCTCCTCGGGGAAGGCAGGGCCGACATGCTCGGCATTGGCCTCAAGATGGGCGCGGAGATCCTTGAGGAAGGCATAGGTCTTCTTGCGCCGGGTCGCCTCAAGCGGCTCGGCAGGTTCGGCCGTCCCTCTCCTGACGGCAGGCGCCATGGGCGCCTTCTTCACCTCGGCGCTGCCGCAACAGGGACAGACCACGGCGCGGGCTTCGGCCTGTTCGTCGTAGGCGTCGCCCGAGCCGAACCAGGCGTCGAAGTCATGGCCCCGATCGCAGATGAGCGCGAAGCGGATCATGAGGCCTCTCTCCGCGCCGCTTGCGGCGAGCGCCCAGCGATCTCGACCTCGAACTCGCGGCCATGCTTGAGCGCAGGGATGCGCGCGCGGGCCTCGGCCGAGGCGGCAAGGTCGATATCGGCAAAGATGACGCCCGGCTCCTCGCCCGCCTCGGCCAGGATCTCGCCCCAGGGCGAGACGATCAGGCTATGGCCATAGGTCGCCCGTCCGTTCTCGTGCAGCCCCCCTTGGGTGGCGGCGAGCACGAAGGCGCCGGTCTCGATGGCGCGGGCGCGGATCAGCACATGCCAATGGGCTTCGCCCGTCTGCTTGGTGAAGGCCGAAGGTATGGCGATGAACTCGGCGCCGGACAGTGGCGAGCGCCCGGTAGAGCTGCGGGAAGCGGAGGTCGTAGCAGATGCTAAGCCCGAGCCTGCCGAAGGGAAGGTCGGCGACGACCGCCGTGGCGCCGGGCCGGCAGTGGCTGAGACTCGCGGTGGCTCTCCCCTCCGGCGAGATCGACGTCGAACATATGCAGCTTGTCGTAGCGCGCGGCGATCCCGCCTTTGGGATCGATGAGATAGGAACGGTTGGCGACGCGCGTCTCATCGAGCTTGATGGCAAGCGAGCCGATATGGAGAAAAATGCCGAGCTCGGCGGCGAGCGCTCTGAGCCGCGCGAGCGCAACGCTCTCCTCCTCGGTTTGCGCCGCTTGCAGCACAAGCTCGGGCTTGAGCTCCATGATGGCGGTGTTCTCGGGCGTCTGCACATAGACGGCGCCGCCTTGGGCCGCGCGCCTTACAAGCGCCTCGGCCCGTTCTAGATTGGCCTCCATGGAGCAGCCCGAGCGGAGCTGCACGAGGCCGGCGCGGAAGCGTCTCTCCGGTGAGGGGGTCATGTCTCCTCGGCGTCCGGCGAGCGCTCGGGGGGCGGCGGCGAGCCAGGCATCGAGCTTGCCCTCGCGCTCGAGCATGGCAAGCTCGTCATAGCCTCCCACATGGCGGCCATGGATGAAGATCTGCGGCACGGTGCGCAAGCCGCGCGCGCGGTCGATCATCTCGACCCGCTTTTCGTCGTCGAAGGCGACGTCGATCTCCTCGAAGTCGAGCGTCTTGCCGTGCAAGAGCTGCTTCGCCGCGCGGCAATAGCCGCAGAAGGGCGTGGTGTAGAGGAGGATGCGCGTCATGCATAATAACTGGGCTGGGAGCGGACCCAACGCAAGACTTAGCTGAGCAAACGTACCCACTCCATGCCCGGCCTCGTGGAGCCGGGCGATTCAGGGGCGCCAGGCTGCCGGAGCTGCAGCGCTGTCACTCCATCCGGCTCGGCCTTTAGCCCGAGCCGCACTCGACGTAAGGGCAGGGATGGAGAATATTCACCGGTCAGGCAAGCATACGACTAGAGCACGAAGGCGGTGGGCTCGACGGCCCGCGCCAGCGCCAACACATCGACCCGTGCCGCCCCTGCCCGTTTCAGCGCCCGCGCGCAAGCCTCGGCGGTCGCTCCCGTGGTGATCACATCGTCGATCACGACGACGTTCCTTCCCTTGATGCGGCCTCGGCGCGCCCTATCGACCTTGAAGGCGCCCCTGACGTTGCGCCGCCGCTGGTCGGCGGTAAGACCCACCTGGCTTGCCGTCCGCCGCACCCGTTTCAGCACGAAGCAATCGACCGCGATGCCGGTGAGCCGTCCCACGGCCTGGGCGAGCATGGCCGACTGGTTGAACCGCCGCCACCACAGCCGCGAGGGGTAGAGCGGCACCGGCACGATGAGATCGGCGTCGGCGAGAAGCTCGGCCCCCGCCTTTCTGAGCCAGCGCGCGAACAATGGCAGTCCCTCGTGCCGATCCCGATATTTGAAGCTCTGGATAAGCTCGCGCATGGTGTCCGAATAGCGCGCCGCGGCCCGCGCGCGGTCGTAGACTGGCGGCGAGGCTATGGCCGCCGCCGACAGCGACGGCTCGCCGGCGTCATAGGGGAGCGGCACGCCGAGCCGGGCGCAAATGGGAGGCGCGATGAAGTCGATCTTGGCGAAACAGGCGCCGCATAGGAGCCCATGGCTCCCGATGCGGGTGCGGCAGGAGATGCAGACCGGCGGCAGGAGGAGGTCGGCGAGGCGGCCGAGCATCGGCCGCATGATGCCGGCCGCTCCCCGCGCGCTCGCGGGAGAAGCGGGCGGCGCCTCCAGGCTAAGCTCTGCCTCGCCGATCGGCATGGACGCCATGATAGAGCCGGGAGGGCTCAAGCTCAAAGAGCGGAGCGCGTGGCCCCCCATGAGCGACGAGCGCCTCCTGTTCGACCGCAAACTGTTGCGCGCCCGCCGCGCGCGCTTTGCCCATGAGATCGAGGCCCGCGAGTTCCTGCTCGCCCACGTGGCACGCGAGATCGCCGAGCGCGTCGAGCTCATGCTGCGGCCCTTTCCGCTGGCGCTCGACCTTGGCGCCTATCACGGGCTGCTCGGGCGGACGGTGGCGCAGCTCCCCTCGGTCGGCGAGATGATCTATGCCGAGAGCGCCTTGGCCTTTGCCGCCCTTTGCCCGCGCCCTGCTCTCGTCTGCGACGAGGATCTCTTGCCGTTCAAGGAGGCGAGCCTCAATCTGATCGTCTCAGGGTTAGCGCTCCATCGCGTCAACGATCTTCCCGGCGCGCTCATCCAGATCAGGCGCGCGCTCGTCCCCGACGGATTGTTCATGGCGGCGCTGCTCGGCGCCGGCGCGCTGATCGAGCTCCGCCAGGCGCTCATCGAAGCCGAGGCTGAGACGCAAGGCGGGGCGAGCCCGCGGGTCGCCCCCTTTGGCGATGTGAGGGAATACGGCGCGCTGTTGCAGCGCGCAGGCTTCGCGCTTCCCGTGGCCGACGCCGAAACGCTCACGGTGATCTACGCGAGCCCGCGCGAGCTGATGCGCGAGGTCCGCGCGCTGGGCGGCGGCAACGTGCTTCTCGCGCGCAGCAAGAGGCCGCTGTCGCGTCACACGCTCGAGCGCGCGGAAGGCCTCTACCGCGAGCGCCACAGCACGCCCGACGGACGGGTGAGCGCCAGTTTCGAGATCGTCTATCTCAGCGGCTGGGGACCCGATCGGAGCCAGCAGAAGCCGCTAAAGCCGGGAAGCGCCGCGCAGCGTCTCGCCGATGCGCTCGGCACGACGGAACTCCCCGCCGGCGACAAGGCTGGCGTTCCCACAAAGGCGCAAAAACGAGTACGCGCAAAGATTTGCTTTCTGACGCCTGTCCGCTTGCTGGACGTCCCCTCCCCTCCTTGCGGGGGAGGGATAGGGAGGGGGCTCGAAACAGAGCCTCGCCGCGCTGCTCGCCCCACTTCGCTTCGCCGAAGATCGCGGACGTGCTGCCCCCACAAGTGGGGGAGCGGGAGCGAGACGCAGGTCTCAATGGACGCTAGTTTATGAAGAGGCCCTTCAGCTGCTCATACATGGCGGTGACAGAGCCACCAAGCAGCGTGATGGCGGCAACGATGGCGATGGCGATGAAGGTCATCACCGCATATTCCACCGCGGTGGCGGCGGATTGGTCGGCGGCGAAGCGCCGCGCCGCAGCCGCCAAGCGGACCGGCAGTCCTCATTCGCAACGTCACGTTTCTCGTGCTCCTCATCGTCGTCCCCCAAAGTCACAAGAGATCGCGCAACGCGATCTTGAGCGGCTCGTCGGCCGGCGGCATGTCATAGCGGTGAAGCGCATCGGGCTTCACCCAGAGAAGCTCCTGACCTTCATGAGCGGCCACGCTCCCCTGCCAGCGCCGGCATAGATAGACGGGCATGAGCAGGTGGAAGTCGGGATAAGCGTGGCTGGCGAAGGTGAGCGGGGTCAGGTCTCGCTTGGCGATATCGATGCCAAGCTCCTCGTGAAGCTCGCGGATCAACGCTTCCTCCGGCTCCTCTCCCGCCTCGACCTTGCCTCCCGGAAACTCCCAGAGGCCGGCGAGCGGGCGCCCCTCGGGGCGCTTGGCGATCAGCACGGCGCCCTCCCGATCGAGGAGAGCGCAGGCCGCGACGATGACGATCGGGCGCTTCCTGCCCTCGTTCATATTCGCATCCGGAGGTTAACGAGGTTTCGGCGAAATACCCGACTCAAGACCGGTAGTCGGCATTGATGGCGATATAGTCTTGCGTGAGGTCGCAGGTCCATATGGTTGCCGTTTCCTTGCCGACCCCGACATCCACGGTGATGGCGATCTCCGGGCTCTTCATATAGGCCGCGCCCTGCTTCTCGCGGTAGCCCGGGGCGACCTCGCCGTCCTTGGCGACGAGAATATCGCCGAGCCAAATGGCGAGCCGGTCGCGGTCGGCCGCCTCGCCGGCCTTGCCCACGGCCGCCACGATCCGCCCCCAATTGGGGTCTTCGCCGGCGATCGCCGTCTTCACCAGCGGCGAATTGGCGATCGACTTGGCAATGGCGCGCGCGGCCCCCTTGGTCTCGGCGCCCGTCACTTTCACCGTGACGAATTTGGTGAGCCCCTCGCCGTCCTTGACGATCTGGTGGGCGAGGTCGTGCATCACCTCGTGAAGGGCGAAGCGGAAGCTCGCCAAGCGGAGATCGTCGCCATGCACGATGCGCGGGGCGCCGCGCGTAACGGACCGCCCGGTGGCGAAGATCAGCGCCGTGTCGCTCGTCGAGGTGTCGCCGTCGATGGTGATGGCGTTGAACGTCTCGTCGACCGCGGGATCGAGCGAGGCGCGCAGCACTTCCGGCTCTATGGCGGCGTCGGTGAAGAGAAAGGCGAGCATGGTCGCCATATCCGGCGCGATCATGCCGGCGCCCTTGGCGATGCCGTTGATGTTGACCGAGACCCCGTCGATCTCCGCCTTGCGCGTGGCGAGCTTAGGATAAGTGTCGGTGGTCATGATGGCGCGGGCGGCATCCGCGAAGCCGTCGCCCTTGGCATCACGCGCAAGACGCCCAAGGAGCGAGGCGATCTTGCGCGCGTCGAGCGGCTCGCCGATCACCCCCGTCGAGGCGATATAGATGTCGGCCTCCAGGCAATCCGCGGCTTCCGCCGCCGCCTCCGCGGTGAGTTTCACCGCCTCCTTCCCGCGCTTGCCGGTGAAGGCATTGGCGTTGCCGGAATTGACCACGAGCGCGCGGGCCATGCCGTGCGCAAGATGCGCGCGGCACCAATCGACCGGCGCCGACGCCGTCTTCGACTTGGTCAAGACGCCGGCAACCGCCGTGCCCGGGTCGAACAGGACGAGGAGCAGATCGGTGCGCCCGGGATAGCGGATTCCGGCCGAAGCGGTCGCGATGCGCACCCCGTCGATGGCGGGCAGATGCGGCAGATGCTTCGGCGCAAACGGCGAGATCTTGCCCAAGGACACCCTATGCGAAGCCGTCAGTTGTTGCCCCCGGCATTTCCTGACGTGTCGTCTGGGAGCGCGCCGGGTGCGCCGTCGCCCTTGGCTGCGGCGTCGTCCATGGATTTCTTGAGCTCGGCATCGACCACCTCGATCTTTGCCGCGTCGCGCAAGCCGGTCACCACCTCTTGCGCCTTTTGCTGCACGAGCTGGGCGATGATCGCCTCCTTGACCTGGTCGAAGGTGGGGAGCGGCTGGTCGCGCTTCGCCTCGACCTTGATGATGTGCCAGCCGAATTGCGTCTGCACCGGCTCCGAGATCTGGCCGACGTCGAGGGCAAAGGCCGCTTCCTCGAACGGCTTCAGCATCTGGCCGCGGGCAAAAAAGCCGAGGTCGCCGCCCTCGGCACCGGTGTCTTTCGATTTCTCCTTGGCCACGGCGGCGAAGTCCTCGCCCTTCTTCAGCCGCTCGGCGACTTCCTTGGCCTCGGCTTCGGTGGCCACCAGGATATGGCGGGCGTGCACTTCCTGCTCGGGCTTCAGCTGGACGATCTTCTCGTCATAGATCTTCTTGGCGTCGGCCTCGGTGACCGCATCGTGGATCTTGACGTCGAAGAAGGCGTCGCGAAGCGCGCGGCGCTGGTGATATTTCGCCCGGCCTGGGAAGCTCTCGGCCTTGTCGAGACTGTCCTTCTGGCCGGCGCCGGCCATCAGCTCGTTCTCGATGACGTATTGCAGAAGCACGCGCTTGCGCTCCACCGCCGCGAGGCTGGCGAGCCTCGGGCCCACTTCAGACGCGGCAAAATCGAGATCGGACTGCTTGATATCGACGCCGTTGACGCGCGCGACGACGGGATCGTCGGCGGCGGCAGGCAATGGGGCAAGGCCAATGAAGGCTGCGACGAGCAGCAAGGCTGACCAGGTTTTCACGGAACAGTCCTCATCTTCTGCTCGCCTCCAACTGCTCCCATTGACGAGCAGGCGAGCGGGTTGGGTTCGTTTCCCCGGGCCGCGTTTTAGACCTGAGGCGGCTCATTGCCAAGCGGCGAAGAGGGCGCGGTTGACGGCGGAATGAAATTTCGATAGTTCTAGATATATGGAAATTCCAGCTGCGGTCGGCGCGCTCGGCGCGCTCGCCCAAGAGAGCCGGCTCAAGGTGTTCCGCCTGCTCGTCCGGTCGGGACCTTCCGGCCTGGCGGCGGGCGACATCGCGCGGAAGCTCCACGTGCCGCGCAACACCATGTCCTCCCACCTCGCCATCCTCTCCCGCGCGCGGCTCGTCACCTCGCGCAAAGAGGGCCGCTCGGTGATCTACGCGGTCGATCTGGAAGGCACCCGCGAGCTCCTGTCGTTCCTGCTCGAGGATTGCTGCCGCGGCAAGCCGCATCTCTGCGCGCCGCTGATCGACTCCACGCTGGCCGATTGCTGCCCAACCTAAAGGAGCCATCCCGAGGCCAATCAAAACGAGAGTATCAAGTGAGGAAACCCCCATGAAGACCACCGGCAAAGCGAGACCGCTCAACGTCCTGTTCCTCTGCACCGGCAACTCGGCGCGCTCGGTCATGGCGGAGAGCATCCTGAACCGCTTGGGGAAGGGAAAGTTTCACGGCTTCAGCGCCGGCAGCCATCCGGCCGGCAAGATCAACGCGTTGGCGCTGAACCTGTTGCGCAAAACGAATTTCGACGTCTCCACGCTCCGCTCGAAGTCGTGGGATGAATTTGCGGCGCCGGGCGCGCCGAAGCTCGATTTCGTGTTCACCGTATGCGACGACGCGGCGAACGAGGCCTGCCCGATCTGGCCCGGGCAACCGATGACCGCGCATTGGGGCCTGCCTGACCCGGCCAAGGCGCAAGGCACCGAGGCGGAGAAGGCATTCGCCTTCGACGACTGCTTCCGGATGCTCAATCAGCGCATCTCGATCTTCGTCAGCCTGCCGCTCGAGCAGTTGAGCAAGCTCTCGCTGCAAAAGCACCTCGACGAGATCGGCAAGATGCGCCGGGAAGCCCCCTCCGAAGAGCCCGCTTAGAGCCAAGTCAGATTGAGCCTTGCGCTTGAGCTCATCACCCCACCCGGCTCGGCCTTTGGCCGAGCCACCCTCCCCATCAAGGGGAGGGATGGAGTGTGTGGCGACCCAGCAGATTCCCATACCTCCCCCTCGTGGGGAGGTCGGCGCGCTCGCGCGCCGGGTGGGGGGCCTTACAGAGCAGCCTGCACTTAATCTGCGGCCGCGCCTCGCGTTGACAAGGGTTGGCGGCCCTCTTATGTCTCACAAACGTTTGCTCCCCGGCATTTTTTGGACGCTTTCCTGAGGGTTTGATGGGGGATCGGCCACGGAAATCGTCTGCGCTCAAGAGGCTTAACAACCAATGCTCTCCTTTGGCGCCCTCGCCAGCAAAGTCTTCGGCTCTTCCAACGACCGGAAGCTCAAGAAATACGGCCCTGTCGTCGCGCAGATCAATGCGCTAGAGCCAGAGGTCGCGGCGCTCTCCGACGAGGCCTTGCGTGCCCGCACCGAGGACTTCCGCGCCCGCGTGCGCTCCGGCACCCCTCTCGACGATCTGATCCCCGAAGCCTTCGCCACTGTGCGCGAGGCGGCCAAGCGCACCCTCGGCCAGCGCCATTTCGACGTGCAGATGGTCGGCGGCATGGTGCTGCATGAGGGCCGCATCGCCGAGATGAAGACCGGCGAAGGCAAGACGCTGGTCGCCACGCTGCCCGTCTATCTCAACGCGCTCGCCGGCCGCGGCGTCCATGTCGTTACCGTCAACGACTATCTCGCCAAGCGCGACGCCGCCTGGATGGGCGCCATCTACCAATTCCTGGGGCTTACCGTCGGCTGCATCGTGCACGATCTCGGCGACCAGCAGCGGCGCGAGCAATATGGCTGCGATGTCACCTACGGCACCAACAACGAGTTCGGCTTCGACTATCTCCGCGACAACATGAAATACGCGGTAAGCGAGATGGTGCAGCGCGGCCACTACTTCGCCATCGTCGACGAGGTGGACTCGATCCTGATCGACGAGGCGCGCACGCCGCTCATCATCTCGGGCCCGCTCGAGGACCGCTCCGAGCTCTACACCACCATCGACACCTTCATTCCGAGGCTCGTCGAAGGCGATTTCGAGCTCGACGAGAAGACCCGCATCGTCACCTTGACCGAGGCCGGCAATGAGCATGTCGAGCAGCTCTTGACCAAGGCCGATCTGCTCAAGGGCGACTCGCTCTACGACATCGAGAACGTCACCGTCGTCCACCACGTCCAGCAAGCGCTCCGCGCGCACAAGCTGTTCCAGCGCGACCGCGACTACATCGTCAAGAACGACGAAGTGGTCATCATCGACGAATTCACCGGGCGCATGATGCAGGGCCGGCGCTACTCCGAAGGGCTGCACCAGGCGCTCGAGGCCAAGGAGCACGTGGCGATCCAGCCCGAGAACCAGACGCTTCGCCACCATCACCTTCCAGAACTACTTCCGGCTCTACGAGAAGCTCGCCGGCATGACCGGCACCGCGGCGACCGAGGCCGACGAGTTCATGGACATCTACGGCCTCGACGTGGTCGAGGTGCCGACCAACATGGACATGATCCGCGCCGACGAGGACGACGAGGTCTATCGCACCGCGCAGGAGAAGTACCGGGCCATCATTGCGCTGATCAAGGAGGCGCGGACGCGCGGCCAGCCCATGCTGGTGGGCACCGTCTCCATCGAGAAATCCGAGATCCTCTCCGCCATGCTGAAGAAGGACAAGGTCCCGCATCAGGTGCTGAACGCCCGCTATCACGAGCAGGAGGCGCATATCATCGCGCAAGCGGGCGTGCCCGGCGCGGTGACCATCGCCACCAACATGGCGGGACGCGGCACCGACATTCAGCTCGGCGGCAATCCCGACATGCTGCTTGAGGACTGGCTCACCGCCGAGAAGGAAAAGGGCGAGGAGCCGACGCCAGAGGAGATCGCCGCGAAGCGAAAGCAGATCGCGGGCGAGGTGGGCAAGAAGAAGCAGACCGCGCTCGAGGCCGGCGGCCTCTACGTGGTCGGCACCGAGCGCCATGAGAGCCGGCGCATCGACAACCAGCTGCGCGGCCGCTCCGGCCGGCAAGGCGATCCCGGCCGCTCGCGCTTCTTCCTCTCGCTCGAAGACGATCTGATGCGCATTTTCGGGTCGCAGCGCATGGACGGCATGCTGGGGGCGCTCGGCCTGAAAGAGGACGAGGCCATCGTCCATCCCTGGATCAACAAGGCGCTGGAGAAGGCGCAAGCCAAGGTCGAGGCGCGCAATTTCGACATCCGCAAGAACCTGCTCAAATACGACAACGTGATGAACGATCAGCGCAAGGCGATCTTCGAGCAGCGCCGCGAACTGTTGAGCGATGCCGATTTGAGCGAAACCATCGCCGACATGCGCCATCACGTCATCGACGACCTCGTCGCCACGCATATCCCGGAGAAGTCCTACGCCGAGCAATGGGACATCGAGGGCTTGAAGGAGGCGATGAAGAACGTCTTCGACGTCGACCTGCCGCTGGCCGACTGGGCGGCGGAAGAGGGCATCGGCGACGCCGAGCTCCATGAGCGGCTGATCAAGGCCGCCGACGAGAGGGCCGCCAACAAGGCCGCGAATATCGGGCCGCAGATCATGCGCCAGATCGAGAGGGCGGTGCTGTTGCAGACGCTCGACCATCTGTGGCGCGAGCATCTCGTCACGCTCGAGCATTTGCGCCAGGTCATCGGCCTCAGGGGCTACGGCCAGCGCGATCCGTTGAACGAGTACAAGAGCGAGAGCTTCACCCTGTTCGAGCACATGCTGGCGCGCTTACGCGAGGCGGTGACCGGCCAGCTCATGCATGTCGAGCTGGCGCGGCAGGATGAGGTGCCGCCGCTCGAGGGAGCCGAGCTTCCGCCGATGGAGGCGCACCACGTCGATCCGACCACGGGCGAGGATGAATTTGCGCTCGAGACCGCCAATGCCGGCGGCAATGGCAGAGGGGCGGCCAAGCCGCAGCGTGCGCGCAAGACGGCTTCGGCCGCGGGCGTCAACCCGGCCGATCCTGCGACCTGGGGCAAGGTGCAGCGCAACGCGCTCTGCCCGTGCGGCTCCGGCAAGAAATACAAGCACTGCCACGGCACCTTCGGCTAACATTTGCGCCACAAGAACCCCCCACCCGGCGCGCACACGCGCCGACCTCCCCACAAGGGGGAGGTATGGGGACCTGCTGAGATGCCACGCGCTCCATCCCTCCCCTTGATGGGGAGGGCGGCTCGGCCAAAGGCCGAGCCGGGTGGGGTGATTTGAGCTCGAGCGAATTGCCTAACTCTCGATGACCTCGCTCTAAGGATTATCGGCGACCTCCGGCGGGCAGCGCTCCTCGACCGGCTGGCTGACGGTCTCGAGGCTGCCGGCCTCGAACACGTAGCGGCCTTTGCAGACGCTGACCATGGGCGGCACGCGGCTCGTCTCGAACCGGTCGTAGCCTTTCTTCAGATCGGCCCAGAAGCCTTCCCACCGGCCGCCTCTGTGCAGCCTGACGTTGCGGTCGGTCATGCGGAACGGAAAGACGTGGACCGGAAACCGCGCCTGACCCTGGTCGAGCGCCGCCGTCACCAAGCGCCAAATCTCATCGACCACGGGGTCGGTCACGGCGTAGCAGCCGATCGAGGCGCAGCCGCCATGCACCATGAGGAAGGATCCGCTGCGCCCATGCGCCTGGTCGAACACATTGGGGAAGCCGAGACTGAAGGAGCGATGCATGCGGCTGTTCGGATTGAGCTGCTCGGCGGCGACCGTATAGAAACCCTCCGGCGCCTGCCGGTCGCCCTCTTTCAGCTTTGGCCCGAGCCGCCCCGACCACAGGCAGATCGGATAGGTGGCAAAGCGGACGAAGCGTCCGTCCTTCTCGACCCAAATCTCGAGCTCGGATTCGAGCTTGAAGATGCGCAAGTAGACCGGCACGCCGAGCTTGGCGCCGTGGCCCAAGAGCCGCTCATCGAAGCGGGCAAGATCGGGCGTACCGGGCAAAGGCTCACCAGCGCGGAAGCGGGCGTGATAGTCGGCGCGCGTCATGTTGATGCGCACGCGATCGATGAGCTGCCGGCCCTCGGGCGTGAGCAGATAGTAGCCTGCGCCCGCCAGCGCCGATGAGGAGGATGAGCGTGAAGGCTCGACGCATGGCAGAAGCCAGAAATCAGAATCCAGAAATCAGAAGGACGCAGTATAGGCCGTCCGCGTCAGAATTCTGATTTCAGATTTCCGGCTTCCGGCTTCTGACTTCCGATTTCCGTCAACGGTCCGGTGTCGCGGGACCGAGCGTGAAGGCGCGATAGTTCTGCTTCGACGGTCCGAAGCTCAGACCGAGCACGCTGCCGAGCGGCTTGGCCAGGGAGGCCGAGTTGCTCTTTTTCGCGGGCTTAACCGAGGCCTCCTGCGTGGCGGGCGCGCGCGAGATCGGCAGCCTCTGATAGGCCGGACAAGAGCCGGCGGGATCGGGCCTCACGTTGCCGGTGAAGGAGGCGTTGATCAGATAGCGCTTCTCGCACACCGCCACCTTCGGCGGCAGGCGGCTGATCTCGAAATAGTCGTAGCCTTCCTTCAAGTTCTTCCAGAAGTCGTACCACTTGTCGTCCTTATGGGCCGCCAGGTTGGCCGCCGTCATGCGGAACGGAAAGGCCTGGATCTGAAACGCCGGCTGCCCGGCTTGGAGCGCCTCGCGGGCAAGGGTGAAGATCTCCTCGACCACGGCGTCGGTCATGGCGTAGCAGCCGGCCGAGGTGCAATCGCCATGCACCATGATGTTCTGCCCGGTGCGGCCGTAGGCGCTGTCATAGGTATTGGGGAAGCCAACGTCGAAGGAGAGGTGGTACTTGCTCCTTGGGTTCATCTGGTCGAGCGAGACGAGATAGAACCCTTCCGGGGCCTGCCGGTCGCCTTGCTCGACCTTCGGGCCGAGACCGCCCGAGTAGCTGCAGATCGGGTAGGTCTTGAAGAGGTAGTACCGGCCGTCGTCCTTGGCCTTCCACACTTCGAGCTCCGATTCGGCCTTGAAGATGCGAATGAGGACGGGCTGCTCCTCGTTCATCCCCTTCTCGGCAAGCAGCGCCTGCGTCTGCGCCGAGAGCGGCTTCAGGTAGGGCGGCGAAAACTGGCCGCAGCCGGCCAGCGCGGCGGCCCAAACCACCACGATCGCCATCTTTACGGCCGTGCCAAAGCATGAACGAAGCATACGCAGTGCCCCTTGCGCATTTCGGCCAACATCGAACGTGAGGGGTTAAATCGAAGTTAGCGCGCTTCTTCCGGCGCCAGCCCTTCGGCTTCCCCCGATTTGGCCTGCATTATAAGCCTGCTCAGGCCCCAAATGGACTAAAAAAATGGCGCTTTTTTGGGCGTCGCGGGCTCAGCTCGTGCGCCCCATGGACAGGAATTTTTCGCGCCTTTCCTGGCGAATCTCACCCGGATTGAGGTCGTCATAGGCGGCAAGCGCCTTGACGATGGTCTCGCCCGCCGCGCGCACCACCTCGACCCCGTCCCGATGCGCCCCGCCGATCGGTTCGGCGATGATTCCATCGATAATGCCGAGCTTCATCAGGTCCTGGGCGGTGATCTTCATATTGGTGGCGGCGTCGACGGCGCGCGCCGAATCCCGCCACAGGATCGAGGCCGCAGCCTCCGGCGAAGCAACCGTGTAGATCGCATGCTCGAGCATATAGATCCGGTTGGCCGTGGCGATGGCCACCGCGCCGCCGGAACCGCCCTCGCCGATGATGACCGCAACGATAGGCACGCCAAGGCTCAAGCAGCAGTCGGTGGACCGCGCGATGGCCTCGGCCTGGCCCCGTTCCTCGGCGCCGATGCCGGGATAGGCGCCTGCCGTATCGACGAGGCTCACCACGGGGAGCTGGAAGCGGTCGGCCATCTCCATCAGCCGCACCGCTTTGCGGTACCCTTCAGGACGCGCCATGCCGAAATTGTGCTTGATGCGGCCTTCGGTGTCGGAGCCCTTCTCGTGGCCGATGACCATCACCGAGCGGCCCGCCAGCCGGCCGATGCCGCCAATGATGGCCTGGTCCTCGGCGAACGAGCGATCGCCCGAAAGCGGCGTGAAGTCCTCTACGAGCGTATCGACATAATGCCGGAAATGCGGACGCTCGGGGTGGCGGGCAACTTGCGTCTTCTGCCAGGGGGTCAGGCCGGAATAGGTCTCCTCCAGGGCCTCTCTCGCCTTGGCCTCGAGTCTCGCGAGTTCCTCTTCGATGGAGACGGAACGCTGCTCGCCGGCGAGCGCTTTCAGCTCGGCGACCTTGCTTTCGAGCTCGGCAATCGGCTTTTCGAAATCGAGATAAGTGCGCATCCGGCTTTGGCTATGCCCCTGGGGAACTTGAGCGTTCCCCGGCAGATTCGAGAAAAACCAATAAGGCAACGGGAATGTGGTTGTAAGTGGCCTTGGCGTGAAGCCCTGTCAACCAGCGAGCCCGGCAAGGCTAGTCTAGCTCCGCTTGGTTAAATGTGCCTGAGCCAAAGGGTGATGCTGTTCGACGAGGCGTCTCAGCCGCTCCTCGATGACATGGGTATAGATCTGCGTGGTGGAGATGTCGGCATGGCCGAGCAGCTGCTGCACCGTGCGCAAGTCGGCGCCCCGCTCCAGAAGATGGCTGGCAAAGGCGTGACGGAGCACATGCGGCGAGACCCGGGCAGGCTCGATCCCGGCGGCAAGCGCCAGCGTCTTAAGCTCCTGGCCGAAGCGCTGGCGGGTCAAATGCTGGCCTCCGGCTGACGGGAAGAGCCAGGGCGAGAGGCCCCTCCCCTTGGCCTCGTCCGCGCCGACCGCGGCAAGATGGGCTTGAAGCGCCTCCCGCGCCGCCTCGTTCGAGAGGGACGAGCCGCTCGCGCCCGCCTTTGCCCTTGATGGTGAGCACCCGGTCGTCGGCGATGAGCACGCCGCGCGGCAGCGAGATCAGCTCGGACACGCGAAGGCCCGTGGCGTAGAGCGTCTCGAGCGCGGCATAAAGCCTGAGCGCCCGGCGTCTTGCCGTACCCTCCGCCGCTCGCTCGCTCGCGTCCTTGGCGGTCTCGAGAAGCGTCTCGACCTCGGCGAGAGACAGGATCTTGGGAAGCGGCCGCCCCAGCTTCGGACTGTCGATGGCAGAGCAGGGATCGTCGGCGCGCAAGCCCTCGGCCAGGAGAAAGCGGAAGAACTGGCGGATGGCCGAGAGCTTCCGTGCGCGGGAGGTGGGGGCCAGTCCTTTGCGCGCGAGGCCCGCGAGAAAGCCGCGGAGATGCTCGGGCGAGGCATGCTTCGCGTCCTTGCCCTTGGCGGCAAGGAAGGCGAGGAACTCGGAGAGGTCCCGCGTATAGGCCTCGATGGTGTGGACTGCGGCGCCGCGCTCGGCGGCGAGCATGTCGAGGAAGAGCGCAAGCTCGGAAGAGCCCTTGCCGCGCGAAGATCGTTTGGCGGCGCCCAAGGCTCAAGCCTTTCCGCGCGACGGCCAGTGCGCATAGAGCGCCTCGAAGCCGAGACGCCGCGCCTCGGCATCGAGCCCGGCCCGCTTCAACGCGCGAAGCTCATCGCTAAGGGCGATGAGATGGGCGCCCTTGGCACCTTTCGGCCCTAGGACCGAAGCGGCGATGAGCACGGTGCGCCCGACCTCGCCGGCGTCGGCCGGAGGCGGAAGCTCACTGCGCTCGACGTCCTGAGCTTTGGCTGGGGTCGTCGACAGGAGCAGTGGCGCCAGCATCAGCGCTAGGAGTAGAGGCCGTGGTCTCATCAAGCCGGCCCTTGACGTTGCGCAAGGCCTTGGAGATTTCTTTCGGCTCCGGCTGGAAGTATTCAGCGAGCACATAGAGGCTTCCAGTGACGACACCGGCGATCACCCCCAAAATCATCAGGAAACGAAACAGTGTCGGCATCGAGGCGCTCGTGTTCCTAACGGTCTTTTAGTCGCGAACAGGGCGTCATTATGACTCAAAAGCCGCCCAGCGCCTTATCCTCATTTGCATCATGGACAATTCGACAGGGCGCTGCCAGCATGGGAAATTCACGCCCCCGCGAGTCGTTTGTGGAGCGCCGATGCGGGGGGCGATTCCCCATTTTTAGACCAAAGGATGAGTCTAGGACTGACCGAGCATAAGAAAGAGGACCGGCAGGAGCGGTTGGCGCGGATTCGCGACGCCCTTGGAGCGCGAAGCATCGTGCTGATCGGGCTCATGGGGGCTGGCAAGACCGCCGTGGGCCGGCGGCTCGCGAACCGGCTCGACCTGCCCTTCATCGACGCCGACACCGAGATCGAGGTGGCCGCCGGCGCGAGCGTCAGCGAAATTTTCGCCGAGCACGGCGAGAGCTATTTCCGCCAGGGCGAGCGCAAGGTGATTGCGCGCCTGCTCGAAGGCGGCCCTCAGGTTCTCGCCACCGGAGGCGGCGCCTATATGAACGCCGAGACGCGGGCCAATATCAAGGCGCGCGGCCTCTCGGTTTGGCTCAAGGCGGAGCTCAAGGTGCTGCTCAAACGCGTCGGGCGGCGCGACAGCCGGCCCTTGCTTGCCGCCGGCGACCCCGAAAAAGTGATGAAGAAACTGATAGAAGAGCGCTATCCCATCTATGAAGAGGCCGACGTGACGGTGGAGAGCCGCGATGTTCCCCATGAGGTGATCGTGGGTGCGGTGATCGATGCGCTTGCCGCCAAGCTCGGCTGCGGGGCGAAGGCGGACAAGGCTCAGGGCCGCAAGAAGGTGAAATGATGCGCGACGGCGCGACCGCCTTGGCGTCAGGCCAAAGCGAAACAACCATCGAGGTGACGCTTCCAGGACGGAGCTACCCCATCGTCATCGGCGAAGGGCTCATCGCCTCGGCCGGGCGCCGCATCGCGGCCGCGCTTCCCGGCGCGCGCTGCGCGGTGGTGACCGATCAGAACGTGGCGGCGCTCTATCTTGCGCCGCTCAAGGAGAGCCTTGAGGCGCAGGGACTATTTCTCGGCGATGCCGTGGTTGCGGCCGGAGAGGCCAGCAAGAGCTTCCCGGTGCTGGCAAGACTCTGCGAGACCTTGCTCAAGCTCGGAGTCGAGCGCGGCGATTGCGTCGTTGCGCTTGGCGGCGGCGTGGTCGGCGATCTTGCCGGCTTCGCGGCAAGCATCCTGCGGCGCGGCGTGCGCCTCGTGCAGATCCCGACGACGCTGCTTGGCGCAGGTCGATTCCTCCGTCGGCGGCAAGACCGGAATCGACACGCCGCAGGGCAAGAACCTGATCGGCACCTTCCACCAGCCGAGCCTGGTACTCGCCGACGTCTCGGTTCTCTCTACCTTGGCGCCCCGCGAGTTCCGCGCGGGTTACGCCGAGGTGGTGAAATACGGGCTGCTTGGGCGATGCGCCCTTCTTCGCCTGGCTCGAACAGCATTGGCCGCAAGTGTTCTCGGGCGAGGGCGGCGAGCGCCTCAAGGCCATCGAGACGAGCGTCCGCGCCAAGGCCTCGATCGTCGAAGCCGACGAGCGGGAGGAGACGGGCAAGCGCGCGCTGCTCAATCTCGGCCATACTTTCGGCCATGCGCTCGAGGCTTTCGCCGGCTATTCGGACCGGCTGCTGCATGGCGAGGCGATCGCCATCGGCATGCGTCTCGCCTTCACCTTCTCGGTCGAGCAAGGGCTTTGTCCGGCGGAGGACGCGGCGCGCGTCGAGCGCCACCTCGCCGCTGTCGGCCTGCCCGTCCAAGATCGCCGACATACCGGGCAAGACGCCGACGACAGGACAATTGTTGCGGTTGATGGCCCAGGACAAGAAGGTGAAAGGCGGCAAGCTCGCGCTCGTGCTCGTGCGCGGCATCGGCGAGGCCTTCGTGGAGCGCGACGTGCCGCTTGACCGCTTGACCGCCTTCCTTGAGCGGGAGTGCGCCACAAGATGACGCTCGGCTTGGGCATTACGCTTGGCGCGATCTTCGGCCTCCTGATCGCCTCGGCCTTCTTCTCGGGCTCCGAGACGGCGCTGACCGCCGCCTCGCGCGCCAAGATGCATGCGCTCGAGGAGGACGGGAATCGCCGCGCGCGCGTGGTCAACTACCTGCTCACCATCCGCGAGCGCTTCATCGGCGCCATCCTGCTCGGCAACAACCTCGCCAACATCGCCGCCTCGGCGCTGGCGACGAGCCTCTTTCTCAATCTGTTCGGCGAGGCTGGCGTGGTCTACGCCACCATCGTGATGACGGTGATCGTGGTGCTGTTCGCCGAGGTGCTGCCCAAGACCTACGCCATCCTCAACGCCGACCGCATGGCGCTCGCGGTGGCGCCCGCGGTCCGTTTCGTGGTGGCGGTGCTGGCGCCGGTGACCGCCGCCATGCAGTGGATCGTCCGCCATACTTTGCGGCTGTTCGGCGCCTCGATCAGCGACGATGCCGAGGTGCTTTCGGCGCATGAGGAGCTCAGGGGCGCGATCGCCCTCTATCACAAGGCCGGCGGCATGGTGAAGCTCACCCGCGACATGCTGGGCGGCGTGCTCGACCTCCGCGAGCTGACCGTCTCCGACATCATGGTGCATCGGACCAAGATGGACGCGATCGACGCCGAGCTTCCGGCTGAGGCGATTATCGATGCAGCGCTGAAGAGCCCGCACACGCGGCTGCCGCTGTGGCGCGGCGAGCGCGAGGAGATCGTCGGCGTGCTTCACGCCAAGACGCTGCTGCGCGCCTTGCGCGACGCCCGCGGCGACCTGAGCAAGGTCGACATCTTGGCGCTCGCGGCGCCCCCTTGGTTCGTGCCCGATACCACCACGCTGAAAGACCAGCTCAACGCCTTCCTCAAGCGCAAGGCCCATTTCGCCATCGTCGTCGACGAGTATGGAGAGGTCATGGGCCTGGTGACGCTCGAAGACATCATCGAGGAGATCGTCGGCGAGATCAGCGATGAGACCGATATCGCCGCCGCGCTCGCCAAGCCGCAAGGCGACGGCTCCTTGATCGTCGACGGCATGGTGCCGATCCGCGACGTCAACCGGCTGATGGACTGGGACCTGCCGGACGAGGAGGCGACCACCATCGCCGGCCTGGTGATCCACGAGGCGCAGACCATCCCCAACCCTGGCCAGGCCTTCACCTTTCACGACTATCGCTTCGAGGTGCTGAGGCGGCAGCGGAACCGGATCACGTCCTTGCGCGTGACGCCGCTTCAACCGAAGCGCGCGGTCAAAGAGCGAGGCCAGCGAGGCCTCATAGCGGGCGCGAGCGCTCCTCCGGCGCAAGCGCGCTGATGGCCAGGGCGTGGACCGGGCCCTTGAGCTCCTCGGCCAGCACGTCGTTGACCATGCGGTGACGCTCGAGGCGCGACTTGCCGACGAAGCGGTCCGACACCACTTTGATGGTGAAATGGCTCTCGCCGGTTCCGGGCGCGCCGGCGTGGCCGCGATGGCGGTCGGAGTCGTTAACGACCTCGAGCGAGACCGGCGCGAAGGCTTGTCGCAACTTTTTTGTGATTTGCTCCTCGACGCGCATGGTTGCCGCCTCAAAACCCATAACCGAGCATCATAGCCTAGTTGCCGCCTGAAGGGCCATTCTTGTTGTGCCGACCGCCGCTTCCCATAATGCCTGCTCCATGAAGCTCGACTCGAAATTCTTCGACCGCTTGCGCGTCAAGCCTGACCAGAACCGCCTGTTGCGCGATTCCTGTCCCGCTTGCGAGTGGCAGGGCTGCACAGGAGCCGGGCCTCTACCCCGCGCCCAAGGGCCGCGGCCAGGAGGGCCAGTATCATCGCTTCTGCCTCGACCATGTGCGCCAGTACAACAAAGGCGTATAACTATTTTTCCGGTCTCCCCGACGAAGAGGTGGTCAAGCACCAGAAGGACGACACGACCGGGCACCGTCCGACCTGGTTCATCGGCGTCAATTCCTGGTCGCGCAACCGCGGCCCGCGCAACGGCGCGCGCGCCGGCGGCTTCGCCCACCGCTTCACCACCTACGATCCGTTCGGGCTGTTCGCCGATCGCGCCGCCGCCAAGGCGGAGCCGGGACGCCGGAGCGGCCGCTCAAGCGCGCTCGAGCGGAAATGCCTGCGCCAGCTCAATCTCGAGGACACCGCCACCAAGGCCGACATCAAGGCGCGCTTCAAGGAATTGGTTAAGCGGCTCCACCCCGACCACAACAAGGGCGACCGCGCCTCCGAGGACAAGTTGCGTGAAGTGATCCAAGCCTATAACTATCTTAGGCAGGCAGGGCTTGCGTGAGTCTCTGGACCAGCGCCCTGCAAAATCGAGGCTTCCGCTGCAAGCGAGCCCCTTTTGAAACACGACGAATAGGCTTCCACCGCCCATGACACTCATAGCTGCCAACAACGGCGCCGGCATGCCGGACATGTCGGTTTCCGTGCGCCAGGTCTTCGGCATCGACACCGATCTCGAAGTCCCCGCCTATTCGCGTCCCGACGAGCACGTGCCGGACGTCGATCCCGATTATCTGTTCAACCGGGAGGTGACGCTCGCCATCCTCGCCGGCTTCAAGCACAACCGCAGGGTGATGATCCAGGGCTATCACGGCACCGGCAAATCCACCCATATCGAGCAGGTGGCGGCGCGGCTGAACTGGCCTTGCATGCGCATCAATCTCGACAGCCATGTGAGCCGCATCGATCTCGTCGGCAAGGACGCCATCGTCATCCGCGACGGGATGCAGGTGACGGAGTTCCGCGAGGGCATCCTCCCCTACGCGCTCCAGACCAACACCGCACTCTGCTTCGACGAGTATGACGCCGGCCGCCCCGACGTGATGTTCGTGATCCAGCGGGTGCTCGAGGTCTCCGGCAAGCTCACTCTGCTCGACCAGTCCAAGGTGATCAGGCCGCATCCTGCCTTCCGCCTGTTCTCGACCACCAACACCATCGGGCTCGGCGACACGAGCGGCCTCTATCACGGCACCCAGCAGATCAACCAGGGCCAGATGGACCGCTGGTCGATCGTGGCCACGCTCAATTATCTGCCTCATGACGACGAGGTGAACATCGTGCTGGCCAAGGCCAAGGCCTGGAACACCGAGGCCGGGCGGAAGACCGTGTCCAACATGGTCCGCGTCGCCGATTTGACCAGGAACGCCTTTATGAACGGCGACCTCTCCACGGTGATGAGCCCGCGCACGGTGATCACCTGGGCCGAGAACGCCGAGATTTTCGGCGATGTCGGCACTCGCGTTTGCGCTCTCCTTCCTCAACAAGTGCGACGAGCTGGAGCGCGGGCTGATCGCCGAGTTCTATCAGCGCTGCTTCGGCGAGGATCTGCCCCAGTCGACCGCCAATGTGGCCTTGAGCTAGCCATGTCGCTCACACGGCGTAAAGAAGCGCCGCTCGATCCCTTCAAGCGCGCCGTGACGCTCACCACCCGCTCGATCGCCGCCGACAGCGCGATGGAGGTGGTGTTCACGAGCGAGCCTCCCGGCCTTGCCGGCAAGATCGGCGCGATTGCCCGAGCCGTCGCGCGTGCCGAGCAAGACGGAGATCGCCGTGATCCGCGGCCATGCCGACGCCGCCGCGCTCTCCGTCGCCTGCCACGATCCCTCCCTGCATGAGGCCTTGGCGCCGTCAGGCGGCGAGGCGCGCGCCGTGTTCGAGGCGATCGAGGAGGCGCGCGTCGAGGCGATCGGCGCCAAGCGCATGCAAGGCGTGGCGGCAAACCTCGCCGCCCGCATGGAGCAGCGTTATGAGCGGAGCCGCTTCGCCGAAGTCGACCGACCGCTCCGAAGCGCCGCTGCCCGATGCTCTTGGGCTGCTCGTGCGCGAGAAGCTTACCGGCCAGACGCCGCCGGCCAAGGCCCGCGCCGTGGTCAATCTCTGGCGCCCGTGGATCGAGGGCCGCGCGCGGACCGTGCTCGACCGCATGCCGGAGATGCTGTTCGACCAGGAGGCCTTCGGCCGGCTGACACGGGAGCTGCTCGCTGCCCTCAACCTTGCCGACAAGCTCGACCAGCGCGAAGACGAGGAGAAATCGCCGAACGAGAGCGAGGCCGATGCCGACGCCTCGGAGGGGGAGGAGGAGAATTCCGAAGGAGAGCAGCGCGCCGATCTTCGCCGATTCCCGCGCCGAGCAGGATGCTTTGAGCGAGGAATCGCTCGACGACAGGGACGACGGCTCGACCGACCGCCGCGACCGCGAGGCGGACGCTTCCGAGCTGCCGCGCCGCTCGGAGCCGTGGCGCCCCAATCTTTCGGTGCTCGATAACCCCGAGGCCTTCGGCTACAAGGTCTTCACCCGCGCCCATGACGAGATCGTCAACGCCGAGGAGCTTTGCGACGCGGACGAGCTCGACCGTTTGCGCGCCTTTCTCGACAAGCAACTCCAGGCGCTGCACGGCGCGGTGGCCAGGCTCGCCAACCGGCTTCAGCGGAGGCTTGCTCGCCCAGCAGAACCGCGGCTGGGACTTCGACCTCGAGGAAGGCATGATCGATGCCGCGCGGCTTGCCCGCGTCATCGTCGATCCCATGCATCCCCTGACGTTCAAGCAGGAGCGCGAAACCCAGTTCCGCGACACCGTGGTCACGCTGCTGCTCGACAATTCCGGCTCGATGCGCGGGCGTCCCATCATGGTGGCGGCGTGCTGCGCCGATATTCTCGCGCGCACGCTCGAGCGGTGCGGCGTCAAGGTCGAGATCCTCGGCTTCACCACCCGCGCCTGGAAGGGCGGGCACGCGCGCGAGGCGTGGCTGAACGCGCTGAAGCCGCCGCTTCCCGGCCGGCTCAACGACCTCCGCCATATCGTCTACAAATCGGCCGACGCGCCCTGGCGCAGGTCGCGCCGCAATCTCGGGCTGATGATGCGCGAGGGCCTGTTGAAGGAGAATATCGACGGCGAGGCGCTGGCCTGGGCCCATCAGCGGCTGGTGGCGCGCCCCGAGCAGCGGCGCATCCTGATGATGATCTCCGACGGCGCCCCGGTCGACGATTCCACGCTCTCGGTCAACTCCGGGTCATATTTGGAGCGTCATCTCCGCCAAGTGATCGAGGAGATCGAGACCCGCTCCTCAGTGGAGCTTCTTGCCATCGGCATCGGCCATGACGTCACCCGCTACTACCGGCGCGCCGTCACCGTCACCGACGCCGAGGAGCTTGCCGGCGTCATGACCGAGAAGCTTGCCGAGCTGTTCGACGAGGACCTCGCTTGGCGGCAGCTGCATCGCACGGTGCCGTCCGCGGCGCGGGCCAAGCGCCGGAAGCTCCATTAGCGTGAGGCTCTTCTTCCGCACCTTCTCAGGCTACGCGGCGGCTGGTGCCGTAGCGGCGGCAGTGAGCTTGGTCATCGCGCCGGCGCTCGCCGACAAGCCGCTGACGGTGCTCGATGGCCCGACCCCAACCACCGTCACCGCCATCGCCATCGACTTCGATCGCGAAAACCCATCGCGAAAAGAGTTCGGCAAGCTCATCTTCAGGGCCGGGCTCAATCTCTACGCCAAGTCGAGCCATTTCGGCGGCTTTTCGGCGCTTGCCCTCGATCCCTCGGGGAGGTCCCTGCTCGCCATCTCCGATGCCGGCGCCTGGCTCAGGGCCAGTCTCGACTATGACGGACGGAAGCTGAAAGGCTTGAGCGAGGTCGTGCTCGGTCCGATGTTGGGCGCGGACGGCAGGCCGCTGCGCGACGATCGTGAGCGCGACTCAGAAGGCATGGCGCTGATCGACGGCGACACGCGGCAAGGCACGGCTTACGTCTCCTTCGAGCGCAAGCACAAGATCGCGCGCTATCCTTTCACCGCGGAGCGGTTCGGGCCGCCGACCGGGACCATCCCCTTGCCGCCGGGGACGAAGGCGATGACCGCCAATCGCGGCATCGAGGCGATGGCCATGATCCGCACAGGCAAGCTCAAGGGAACCCTTGTCGCCTTCGCCGAGCACCGCACCGACAAGAACGGCAATCTGCAAGGCTGGCTGATCGGGGGCCCTGCCCCTGGAGGGATCGTGCTGAAGCGCCTCGCCGGCTTCGACATCACCGATGCGGCCGCTCTTCCCGATGGCGGCATCGTCGTGCTCGAGCGGAGATTCCGCTTCAGCGAAGGCATCAAGATGCGCATCCGCCGGATCGCCGCGAGCGAGCTGAAGCGCGGCGCGCCAATCATGGGCGAGGTGCTGCTCGAAGCCGACGACAGCTTGAATATCGACAATATGGAAGCGATCGCCGCTCACCTGGCGGCGTCGGGCGAGACCGTCCTGACGATCATGTCGGACGATAATTTCAGCGCGCTCCAGCGCACGCTGATCATGCAATTCACGCTGCCCGAGACGAAACCGATCGCCGCCGGCACGCCGCGCAACTAATTCCTCGTCATCGCCGGGCTTGACCCGGCGATCCATTCCAATGGCGCTTCAGCCTGCCGAGACGTAACGGCATGGATGCCCGGATCAAGTCCGGGCATGACGATTCAACTAGGCCGGATTATCTAGGAGGCGGCTTCGGCCTGGGCTTCCTGCTTCTTGGCGATGTCGCGCTTGAGCCGCCGCGCCTTCAGGGAGAGCTCGTCGTCGCCCGCCTTCATGAGATAGGCGTCGAGCCCGCCGCGATGCTCAACGGAGCGCAAGGCATGCGCGCTGATGGTCATCCGCACGCGCTTCTTCAGCGCCTCGCTCTCCAGCGTCACATTGCAGAGATTGGGCAGGAAGCGGCGCTTGGTGCGCCGCTTGGCATGGCTCACATTGTTGCCGGTGAGCACGGCTTTGCCGGTGAGCTCGCAACGACGGGCCATGGCGCTTAATCCTTCTCCTAAAATCGCGTGAAAGCCGGAGGTGCTTTTCGAGATGTCCCGGAAAAGCGTTGCAACCGGCGGCGCGAGATATACGGGGATGGGCCGTTCGGGTCAAGGCGCCGCCACAAACCTGCGCCAAGCTCGGAATTGACGAATCCTGCAAATACCCCGACATTCGCGCGTGGGTTCTAGCAGGCGGGGCAGACTTGCTAGGGGTGGGAGCCATGCAACGAGCGCGCCATTGCTTGAGCCTTGCAGCCGTTGCCGCGCTCACCTGCGGGCTTGGCGGCAATTTCCCCGCCGACACCGCCTATGCCGAGAACGGCCTTTTTTCGGCCCGCAGGATCATCGCCGTCTACCGCGTCGATCTCGCCGGCTTCAATCTCGGCGACTTTCGTCTGACCACGACCTTTCGCGGCGACGACTACGAGATGCGCGGCGAAGGCCGATTTACCGTCCTCGAAGGCCTGGTCTATGAGTGGCGCGGCGTGACGGCGAGCTCGGGCCGGGTGACGAGCACAGGGCCAGAGCCCGCCACGTATGCCTTTAGCTATGCGGATAGCGGCAAGCAATCCGAGCGGATGCGCATGACGTTCGGCGACCGCGCCGTCACGGGCGTCTCGATCTTCCCCAACAAGCGGCCGGCACCGCGCACTATTCCGGTGACCAAGGAGCAGCTCGAAGGCGTGCTCGATCCCATGAGCGGGGCCTTCCTGAGCGCCCATTCCGAGAACCCTAACGGCGACTTGAAGGTGTGCAACCAGACCTTGGCCGTGTTCGACGGCTGGCAGCGCTTCGATCTCGTGGTTACGCCTAAGCGCGCCGTCACCGTGAAGCGGACGACGCCGGCAGGCTATGGCGGACCGGCGGTGATCTGCGGGGTCAAATTCATCCCCATCGCCGGATACCACCCCGACAATCCAGCCATCAAGCTCATGTCGCAGAGCAACGAGATCGAGGTCTGGCTCATTCCCGTGCGGGGGACCTTTATGTATGTGCCCTATCGGATTGTGTTGCCCACCCCGGTGGGGTATGGCTCCGCCCTTGTGACCTCGATCCAAGTCGCCGGCTCGCGCCGCGCAAGCGCAGAGCCGTGACCCGCAAAATCCTGCCTTCGCCAAAGTCCAAGGGTTAACGGCCAGACCCCAAATCCCAAGATGTAGTAGGGAACAGATGCTGAAGATTAACCCTCCCCTGATTCGTGCGTGCTCCGTTCCCCTTGCCTTCCTCGGCGCTTAAGGGAGCTGAAAGCCAACCCGAGATTTGCTGATCGTGGATCCGAAGAGACCGCTCCACCGAGCGGCCGATCAAGCAAACCCGGTCACGATTCTGCCCGGAACGAAATCCGAATGGGCAGAGTCAGCGATTCGGACGAGATTCGTTCCCCCCTCGTTCCGTGTCTCCAGCGGAAGGGCCATTGAAGAAGTCAAGAGATGAGCCGGTCTTCGTCCCCGATATCCACAAATCCCCAGCGCGGGCGCGGCGTCACCGCGGTCCTCGGTCCGACCAATACCGGCAAGACCCATCTCGCCATCGAGCGCATGCTCGCCCACGACGTCGGGATCATCGGGCTGCCTCTGCGCCTCTTGGCGCGCGAGGTCTATGACAAGATCGTCGCCCGCGTGCCCGCTGGCCAGGTCGCGCTCATCACCGGCGAGGAGAAGATCAAGCCTCCCTCCCCGCGCTTCTATGTCTGCACCGTCGAGGCCATGCCGCTCGAGCTCGAGGCCGACTTCGTCGCCATCGACGAGGTGCAGCTTGCCGCCGACGGCGAGCGCGGCCACGTCTTCACCGAACGCCTGTTCCACGCACGGGGCCTGAACGAGACGCTTCTGCTCGGCGCCGCGACCATGCGCGACGCGATCCGCGAAATCCTGCCCGGGGCCAATCTCGTGTCCCGGCCGCGCCTGTCGCAGCTCACCTATGCCGGCGACAAGAAGATCACACGGCTTCCCCGCCGCTCGGCCATCGTCGGCTTCTCGGCCAACGACGTTTATGCCATCGCCGAGCTGGTCCGGCGTCAGCGTGGCGGCGCTGCCGTGGTGCTCGGCGCGCTCAGCCCGCGCACGCGCAACGCGCAAGTCGCGCTCTACCAGAACGGCGATGTCGACTTCCTGGTGGCGACCGACGCCATCGGCATGGGGCTCAATCTCGACCTCGACCATGTGGCCTTCGCCGGCATCCGCAAATTCGACGGGCAGAGCCACCGCAATCTGACCCCGGCCGAGCTTGGCCAGATCGCCGGGCGCGCGGGGCGCCACATGAACGACGGGACGTTCGGGGTGACCGGCCAGGTCGCGCCCTTCGAGGCAGACCTCGTCGACCGGCTGGAGAACCATTCCTTCGACCAGGTCGGCGTGCTGCAATGGCGCAACCGCAAGCTCGATTTCAGCTCGATCGAAAGGCTGAAGGACAGCTTGCGCGAGACGCCAGACCATCGGCGGCTGGCCCGCGCCCGCATGGTGGACGACGTGATCGCGCTCGAGAATGTGAGCCACGATGCTGGCGCACGCGACATGGCGCAAGGGCCGGCGGCGGTCGCGCTCTTGTGGGAGATGTGCCAGATCCCCGACTACCGGAAGATTTCCGCCGCGAGCCATGCCGAGCTCGCCGCCACCCTTTACCGCTTCGTCATGAGCGAACGAGGGCAAGATCCCGGCCGACTGGTTCGCCCACCAAGTGTCGCTTGCCGATCGCACCGACGGCGACCTCGACACGCTCTCCAACCGGCTGGCGCAGATCCGCACCTGGACCTTCGTGTCGCACCACGCCCAATGGCTCGACGATCCCGAGCATTGGCAGGGCCGCACCAAGGCCATCGAGGACACGCTGTCCGACGCCCTGCACGAGCGGCTGACGCAGCGTTTCGTCGACCGGCGGACCAGCGTTCTGATGCGCCGCTTGCGCGACAAGGAGGAGATCGCGGGCGAGATCGCCCCTGACGGAAACATCCTGGTCGAGAACCATTATGTCGGACGCCTCGACGGCTTCCGCTTCACGCCTGACGCATCGGGCGAGGGCATTCATGGGCGGGCGACGCGCCACGCGGCGGCCAAAGTGCTGGCCGGCGAGCTTTCCACCCGCGCCGATGCGCTTCACGGAGCGCCCGACGAGGCTATCGCACTGAAAGCCAATGGCCGGATCGTGTGGGCCGGATCGGAGATCGCGCGTCTTGAGCGGGGCGAGACGGCGCTCAAGCCCCGCATTCAGCTCTTGACCGACGAGCATCTTGCCGCTTCCGACCGCGAGCGCCTGGCTGAAGCGTCTCGAAGCGTGGCTTCAGGCCGAGCTTCACGGCAAGCTCAAGCCGCTCATCCTCCTGAGCGAGGCCTCCGACCTGTCAGGCCTTGCCCGCGGGCTCGCTTATCAATTGACGGAAAATCTCGGCGTGCTCCGCCGCGACGCAGCCTCGGAGCAAATCAAGGCGCTCGATCAGGCGGCCCGCGCCCAGCTCCGCAAATACGGCGTCCGCTTCGGCGCCTTCAACGTCTACATCCCCGCGCTGCTCAAGCCGGCGGCGGCCGATTTGCTGCTGCTGTTGTGGTCGCTCCATTCCGGCCGAGATCACGGCCTCGACGCCGAGGCGCTGCCGGCGCGGCCGCAACAGGGCCTGACCTCGGTCGAGGCGGGAACGCTTATCCCCGAACCCTATTGGCGGGCCGCTGGCTTCCACGTCGCAGGCTCCCGCGCGGTTCGCATCGACATGCTGGAACGGCTGTCCGATCTCATCCGCGCGCGCATCGCCTTCCGGACGGCGGAAGGGGGCGCCACGGCGCCTACGGGGGCGACCGGCGACGGCGGCTTCCGGGTGGTGCCCGAACTCATGTCGGTCGTCGGCTGCTCCGGCGAGGAATTCGCCTCGATCTTGAAGGCGCTCGGCTTCAGGCTGGAGAGGCGACAGTTCGCGCCTTCGTCTGGCGCCGAGCCGCAAGCGCCGGACCAAGCTGCCGAAGCGCAAACCGAGGCCTTCGACGAGGTTTGGCGTCCAGGGAAGCGCAAAGAGGCGCGCCATGACAAGCGCGCGAGCCACAAGCCTCGGCGCGAGGAGCGGGCGAGAGCGCCAAGGCATGAACGGCAAAGGCCCTCAGCTCACCAGGCGAAGCAGGAGCGGAAGACTGCCGTCGAGCACTCGCCCTTCGCCGCGCTGGAAGCGCTGAGAGGGCGCCTCGCAACGCGCCAGCCGGAAGGAAGCTGAGGCTCTAGGCCATGCCAGGGCAACGCCTCGACAAGTGGCTCTGGTGCGCAAGGCTGGTCAAGACGCGATCGGGAGCGGCGCGGCTGATCGAAGCCGGCAAGGTCCGCATCAACGGCACCCGCGCGCTGAAGCCAAGCCGCCTGGTCAAGGCGGGCGACGTGCTGACGGCTACGTTGCTGGGAAAGCTTTCGGTCGTGCGCGTCCTGGGAGCTCTGGACCGGCGAGGGCCGGCGGGACTTGCGCGCACGCTCTATGAGGATCTGACTCCGCAAGCCCCGCCTGCGGGGGAACACGGGGTCGACGGCTCAGGCCGCCAGGGCCCGCGTCCAACCAAGCGGGACCGCCGCCGCCTCGATGCGCTGCGGAGTAGCGACCTCTGAATCCTAGGTGGCGGGGTGCAATGAGCTCTGAACCCCTCTCCCCGATGGGGAGAGGGCTTTCCGCCGCGATTGCGCGCGACGCTCTTAAGCGGCGCTTGTGCAGTCGCATGGCGGAGAGGGTGAGGGGGCGAAATCCTTCAAAATCGCACCTTCGGTTCCCCCTCACCCGACCGCTTTGCGGTCGGCCTCTCCCCACAGGGGAGAGGGGGGAGTTTGCCGATCTCGCGTGCCTACTGCTTCGATTCAGGCAACGAGAGGGCGACTTCACGCCGCCGACGAGGCGAGCCGGCGCAAGGGATCCGCTCTGGGCTCGATCCGCCCCGCGCGCAGCAATTCCGTGGCTTTGAGCACCGGCACCGGCCGGCTGAAATAGTAGCCTTGCGCCTGCTCGCAGCCGGCGCCCATCAGGAACCGCACTTGCGCCTCGGTCTCGACCCCCTCGGCGATGACCTCGAGGCCAAGCTCGTTGGCGAGCCGTATGGCAGCCCTGACCACGGCGGCGTTGCGGTAGTCGACGGTGACGCGGAACACGAATTCCTGCGCGAGCTTCAACCGGTTGACCGGGTATTGGGTGAGATATTTGAGGGACGAGTAGCCCGTGCCGAAATCGTCGATGGAGATCTTGGTCCCAAGCTGGCGGAGATTCTCCAGCGTATTTGAGTGCCTTTGCGTCGCTTCCATCAGCACCGATTCGGTCAGCTCGAGCTCGAGATCGGAGGGGTTGACGCCCCAGCGCGTCAGGCTCGCCTCAATCTCGCGGTCGAGCTCGGAGGCGCCCTTGAACTGGACGCCCGACACGTTGACCGACAGCACAGGCGGCGCGATGCCTTCGGCATGCCAGAGCTTGAGCTGCCGGCAGGCTTCCTCGAACACCCAATGACCGAGCGGCAGTATGGCGCCGGTCCGTTCCGCGATCGGGATGAAGGAGGCGGGATTGAGCAGGCCGCGCGTCTTGTGGTTCCACCTGATCAGCGCCTCGAGCCCGATAATGCGTCCCGTGGAGAGCTCGACCTGCGGCTGGTAGTAGAGCTCAAGCTCGCCCTGCTCCACCGCGACTCTGAGCTCGTCGGCGACGCGCACCCGCTCATGCACCTCAAGGTCGAGGTCCTGGCTATGGAAACGGTAGCAGTTGCGGCCCTCGTCCTTGGCGCCGTAAAGGGCAAGATCGGCCTGCATCATCATCGCCTCGGGACCGGCGAGGCCGGGCGAATAGAGGGCTATGCCGATGCTCGAGGTGATGCGGACCTTGTGGCCCTTGATGCTGAAGGGCGCGGCGAGCAGCTTGCCGATCCTTGCGGCAAGATCCCCGGCCGTCGCCGGATCGGTTGCCTCCGACAGCAGAATGGCGAATTCATCGCCGCCGAACCGCGAGACCAAGTCCTCGGGCCGCACGGCGCTCCTTAGCCTGTTCACGACCTCCTTCAAGAGCAGGTCGCCCATGGCGTGGCCGAGCGTGTCGTTCACGTCCTTGAAGTTGTCGATGTCGAGATAGAGCACGGCGAAGGGCGGAGCGCCGCGCCAGGTCGCGGTAAAGGCCATGGTGAGCCGCTTGACGAAGGCGCGGCGGTTGGCAAGGTTGGTCAGGAGGTCGGTCTGCGCGAGCTCCAGGATCCGGCTATTGGCCGTCTCGAGACGGAGGGCATGGCGGAACGAGGCCCACATATAAGCCAGCACCGCCGCGAACACCAAGATGACGGCGGCAAGAACGAGCCAAGCCCGATAGAAGCTAATCAGGCCGCCTTGTGTCGGCACGACGACAAGTTTCCAGCTCGCGTCGCCGGCCTTGAGGGACGCAGACCAAGGGGGCGGCCCCATGAGCGCTTGTTCAGGCTTCGGCTCGAGCGGCTGGTCGCGGCTGGCCGCTCCGCGCATATAGACCGGTAACGCGCCGGCGCCTGAGTGTGCCGGGTAAAGATAGAGGTCGACGTTTTGCGGCAACTTCGCCCGATTGAGGATGGCGTCGAATACGGCCACTGTTTGGAACACGCCGACGATCACGCCAAGCGTATTGCGGCGCCGCTCATCGAGGCTCTCCAGGGGCAGCCCGTGCCGATAGACCGGGATCAGAGCGAGAAAGCCCTCGCGCAGGCCGTCGATTGGATTGCGAAGCAGGATGCCCTCGGCGGTCGCCATGATATTCCCGCCGCGGGCGCGGCGGATCGCCTCGCTTCGAATGGGCTCGGAATTGAGGTCCGTGCCCAAGGTCGCTGCCCTCTTGGATGAGACCGTCGAATAGAGAATGGGAAAATACTCATCGCGCTCAGGCGAAACCGACATCGGACCGGTCACAGCCCAAGTCCTGATGGCATAGTCGGCGAAGCCCCTCTCCCTGGCCTTGCGCTCGAACTCGGCGCGCTCATCGCCGCTGACGCGTGGGCACCAGACCAAGCGCATTGCGTTTTCAAACCCGCCCAGGATTGGGCTGGTGAAGAGGTTGAACTCGTCCGGATCGACCTCGACGGAGGCGTCGTAAAAGGCGCGCACGGCAAGGATCTTGCCGAGATGATCGTCGAGCCCGTTTTGCAGGACCGATGCGTAGTCTCCGGCGATGGCGGTGAATTTCGCTCTGGCGAGCCGTTCCTCCCAGACCGAGACGGCAAACCAGGCCGCCACCGCGACGGCAAGCCCGAGACAGGCGGCCGCGACGATCGGCCAGACATGCCTCACGGGCCGCCACTTCCTTGCGAACTCGGATAGGTCCGGCATGCGGCGGACAGGCTCCTTGGGCCCCTAGGCGCACCCTTTGCAGCTTACGATTGCCAAAAGCATAGGGTCCCGGGGGCTAAGGCGTGGGGCGGGTCGTTTTTCCTCCTATTCCGCGATGCCATAAATTGATTGACGCAGGATTAGTGGCGGGGCGGGAAATTCGCCCCAAGGGGCCGGGGATAAGGGCCTCTCTTGGGGCCAGCCCCCTTCCGGCGCCGCCCCATGCGTCGCCTTGTGCTGGTAGCGCGATTGTTATAGGCAGGGCGCTTCCTCGGGCGACTTTGGCGGCCCTAAGGGGCTAGTATGCGGGCCGGACCAGGCCCCGAAAGCGTGTGGGAGCGATGACTTACGTCGTCACCGAAGTTTGCATCAAGTGCAAATACATGGATTGCGTCGAGGTCTGCCCCGTGGACTGCTTCTACGAGGGCGCCAACATGCTGGTGATTCACCCTGACGAGTGCATCGATTGCGGGGTGTGCGAGCCGGAATGCCCGGTCGACGCCATCAAGCCCGACACCGAGCCCGGGCTCGATCGCTGGCTCGAGGTCAACCGGCAATATTCGGAAACCTGGCCGAACATCACGATAAAAAGGCCTGCCCCGCCGGATGCCGACGCCTTTGTGGCCGAACCCGACAAATTCGCCAAATACTTCACGCCCGACCCCGGCGAAGGGGACTAGGCCGTTCAAAGGGTTAAGCGTTAACCCTATGGTCAAATTGCCGCATGTTGCGGCGCAAAAAGGGCCTTGCTGCGGCACGGGACGGCTTCCCGATTCACTAAGATTGTGTTATGGTCATGTCGAAATGGCGCGGACTGTCGGCGCATCAAGCACCAAGAGAGGCGTCCCTGTTTGGGCGCACTTTTTTTTCTCAACTTGAGGGAGGTAGCGCGATCAGGCCCCTGATCGACGGCTCATCTTGTGCCCAATGCCCCCGTCGCGCACGACGGACGCCAGCGCCTAAGGCTGGCGCACAGCATGGGCGAGTTCATGTCATCCGGCATCGGCGCCCGCAAAGCAATTTTACAAAGTGAGATGAGAGTATGCCTGAAAAGAAGAAACCGCAGCAAAGACACGGCTTTCGTACCAATGAGTACATCGTCTATCCGGCTCATGGCGTCGGCCGGATCGTGCGTATCGAAGAGCAAGAGATTGCCGGCGCCAAGCTCGAGCTGTTCGTCATCAACTTCGAGAAGGACAAGATGACGCTCAGGGTGCCGACCGCGAAACTTGGAATCGTCGGCATGCGCAAGCTCTCCGAAGAGAAGACCGTGAAGAAGGCGCTCGGCACGCTCAAGGGCAAGGCGCGCGTCAAGCGCACCATGTGGTCCAGGCGCGCCCAGGAGTACGAGGCGAAGATCAATTCCGGCGATCTCGTCTCCATCGCCGAGGTGGTGCGCGACCTCTACCGCTCAGAGGCGCAGCCAGAGCAGTCCTATTCCGAGCGCCAGCTCTACGAGGCCGCACTCGACCGCATGGCCAGGGAGATCGCCGCCGTCGAGAGAATGGACGAGGCCAGCGCCGTCGCCAAGATCGACGACGTGCTCGCCAAGACGGCACGTCACGCCAAGATCGCCGCCGAGGCCGAGGCGCGGACCCGGGCCGCCTAAAACAGAGTTCGATCGGCTTTAGCGCGAGGTCTTCACCCTCACCCGCCGAGCAGCCAAGGCTGCTCGGCATCCTCTCCCATCACGGGAGAGCCGGCGGCTATAGGCACCCGATCTGGCCCATCAGGACCCTCAGCTCCAGCGCTTCCGTGTGGGCGTCGATTTCGACGCAAAGCGCCAACGACTTGCGGAGCCTGGCGCAGGCTTCCTCGGTTTGTCCCCTCATATGCGCGAGCACGGCCAGGTTCCGCATCTGCATGGCGATGCCACGTCCCTCGCCGGCCTCCTGCGCCGCATCCAAGGCGACGTTGAACTCTGCCTCGGCATCGTCGAGGCGGCCGCCGTCGAGAAAGACGGCGCCGAGATTGCCCGCGGCCTTCGCCACGCCCGCCGCATCGTTCGCGCTCATGAAGAGATCGATCGCCCTTCGATAACACGCCTCGGCTTCGCCGGCCTGTTTCAGGGCGCGGTGAGCATTGCCGAGATTATAGACCGCGTTTGACGCGTGCTCGGGTAGATCGAGTTCCTGGTAGAGGCGGAGGCTCTCTTTGAAGTGGGTGGCGGCCTCGTCGAAGCGGGCCTTTTCAAACAGGATGGTGCCGAGATTGAGATTGGCTCGCGCCACCCCGTCTTTGTGCTTCAAAGCTCCCTCGAGCTGCAATGCTTGGCGCACCATCTCTTCGGCGCGATCGAGATCCTGCGTCTCGCGATAGAGCAGAGCGAGATTGCCGGCGGCGACGGAGGCGATCGCGATCTCTCCATGCCGGTCGGCGATGGTGAAGCTCTTGAGCAGCATTTGCTCGGCCTCGGCAAGCTGCCCGAGGCCCTGTAGCAACAAGCCGAGATCGGCGTAGAGCTGGGCGAGGCCAAGCTCGTAGTTGTTCTTGGTGCACAGGGCCGCGGCCTTGTTGTAGGTGGCAAGGGCCGCGTCGAGCTCGTCCGCTTTCATGTGTGTGCTGGCAAGCGCCATGAGCGCATCGACGAGCGCCTTGGTGTCGCCGTGCGCTTCGAAGGTGCGCGTGGCAGCCTCGAACTTCTCGATCGCTTGCGGAAGGCGCCCGCGCCGGAGATGCAGGACCCCGGCAAACATGTCGACCAGGCCGGCAATGTCCTCGCGCCCCTCTTGGGCTACGCCGCCACGCGCCTGCTCCATCAAGGCCTCGACGCTCGGAATATCGCCCAGTCTGAACTGAACGACGGCCAAGGCGAGGAGATTCTCCGCATCGGCAGGGTCAAGCGCGAAAGCCTGTTGAAACAGGCTAAGCGCCCCGTGCGCGTCCCGCGGCAGCGTCAGGGCGCCCTGATGGCGGAGCGCCGAGGCGGCTTGCCGCGCCGCCCGCTCGGCCTCCTCACGCTTGGTGCGCGCGATCGCGGCGAAGATCGCGGTGGCGAGCGTGCTGTTCTCCGATTTGAGCTGCTTGATGGCCCGCCGTCCCGCCCGCGTATCCCCGGCATCGAGCGCAAGGACGGCCTCGGCGATCAGAGTCTTGATGCTGTTGCTCTCCTTCAGCGAGAAGCGATCGCCGTCCTGCTGCGAGCGGGCCATCATCTGCCCGGCAAGCAGGACGGCAACCTGCTCGGCAACCATCCTGCCTTGCCGCTGGTCCCGGCGCACTGCCCTCCGCAAGATGAAGGCGAGTAGACCGAGGAGCACAGCCAGGAACGCTGCGACCGCTGAGATGTTCTGGAGCGTCGTCCAGTCGAGCGGAAAGACGCGGGAGAAGGACTCCATGGCGCTAGGTTGGCACTCCCCGTTGGCCTGCCTCGCGGCATCGCCCGATGACTATGGCACTCCCCGGCTATAAGGCGATAGCCGGTCCGGTTGGCTGCGACGGCGGTTTCGTCTCCTCGTCAGAGCCCTCAGGCAGCAGCTCGATCTGCTCGGGGTGGCTCGCTTCGATCATGGGGCCGTTGCGCCAGGCGAGGAAGCCCCGCACGCGCAGGCGCGCTCCGGCAAGGGTTTTGAGGTCGATGCCGGCGGCGGCGAAGGCGCCTACGGCCTTGCGCTCGACGCTGATGGTGAAGTCGCTCCGCCAGTCTGGCGTGAAATTGAGATAGAGGCGGCCGCCGCCCTCCCCCACTGAAGCGACCCTTCCTTCGACGAGCTGATAGGAATGGATGAGGCGGCCCAAGCGCTTCACGTCAAGGGCGCTGGCGATGCGGTAGGCCGACGAGCCCCACACGCCGCGCCGCTTGGCCCTCGCCTCCCTCTCCCGCGCCATAAGCTCGGCAATACAGGCCCGGCTGTCGGGGAAGGAATAGACGCGGGCGAGCCCCTTGGCGACAAGCTCCTCCTGGAGCCAAAGCCGCGTTCCGCCGCTAACCACGAAGACCTGGGCGAGCGCGTGACCGTGGCGGTCGATACGGCGCCCGCCGAATCTGAGCTCGATTTCTCGGCCGGAGGCGAGGCTCTCAAGGGCATCCTTGGCCTCATCGACCAGCGGCCAGGGGTCCTCGCCGCGCCAGCCGAGCGGCGGCATCGGCGCCTTGGCCCCGATCAGCCTTACGGTCCTGCCGTCGGTAAGCTGAAGCGTCTCGCCATCGATGACAGTGGCGACCCTCGCCGTCTCAGGCTGCGAAAGGTCGCAGGCCCGCGCCGGCAAGCAGAGCGCGCTGGCGAGCCAAGCCGCTCCGGCAAAGGCGAGAATGTCGGTCACCCCCCTGACCATGCCGCATCTTAGGGATGTACACGGCAGAATCACAAGCGGCCACAAACCGCAATCAAATCAGGAGGAAATTCCCGACAATGACGATCAGGCTCAGCACGACCTGCCAGAAGAAGGGCTTGGCCCGAGCGCCCCCGCCGTCGTGTTGAGCTCGCGCAGGATGAGATAACCGCCCATGCTCCGCCGGAACCAGCCGGTCGCCTCGCCCGCCTGGTCGAGATGCTTCGGCACGCGCTTCCAACCGGCGAAGAGATTGCCGATGAGGCCGAGCATGGAGCGGAAATCGACCGCCATGAGGCCGGTCTTATCCTGGAAGATGACATCCTCTCCGGCGATGAAGCCGGGATGCACTCTGCCGATGGCCTTGCCTTCCAGGCGCACCGGCTGCCCGCGCACGGGCGAGGCGCCGGGATCGCCCATGAGCGCCATGACGGTTGCCGGTTTCGGCGTGCGGAAGGGATAGCGAAGAGGAAGCGTGACGAGCACGCCAAGGGCGATGGCCGCCGGCGCGAGCTGCCAGGCGCCCATGATGCCCGCCACCAGCCCGAACAGGAGCGGCGCCACGAGCAGGAGAAGCTCGCCTAAGAATTGGCCCCACAATTTCCCGCGATCGAGATGCACGCGCGCCGCCGCGGCCTCGACGTCGTAGTCGGCGAAGCCTTGCCCCTTCTCTTTGGCGATCTCGCCGAGATGGGCGACCCGCCGCCCAGTCAGAGGATGGGTGGAGTTGAGCTGAACGAGCGCGGCCCAAGGGTTATAGGTGTCGAACAGCATGGCCTCGGCGGCAGCGCCTGGGTTCGCCACCGTGCTTTCGGCGAGAAGGCCGGTATAGCGGGCGTTCTTGACGTCGATCACGCCGAGATGCCGCGTGCTCCTGAGCAGGCTTTGCGTGGCCTCGGTATCCTCGATGGCGACGATGCCGTAGGCGATCTTGATGAGCGCGCTAGCCAGATGCCGCGGCTCGACGCGGCTGGCGGAGAAGGCGTCAGCCAGATATTCGCGCGTGCGGCTGAGATAGAGCAGGAGATAGATGCCGATATAGTAGCCGATCAGCGCGACGAAGCCGATGACGGCGAGCTTGTTCCCCTCCTTGCTCGAGCTTGTCCGCTGCGACCGGGCGAACACCGCGTAGATCTGATAGAGGATCTGCACCAGCATGCCGGCCATGGTCATCAAGATGAAATCGCGATTGACGATATGGCCGAGCTCGTGGGCGACCACGGCGCGCTGCTCCTCCTCGCTCAAGAACTCGAAGATGCCCTGGGTGACCACGATGCGCGCGTTTCCGCGCAACAGGCCATAGGTGAAGGCGGTCGGGTTGCGGTCGGGGATGAAGCCGATCCTGGGCGCGGTGAAGCGATAGTCGCCGGCCACCTGATGGATGAGCTGGTGAATGCCCGGATAGCGCTCCTTGACCGTGCCGTCGTCAAGGAACTCGAGTTGATTGAACCAGCGGAGCGTCAGGTCGGAGAGCCACGGGCTGATCAGCCAGATCAGGAGATTGATGACCACGGTCAGGGCTATGGCGACGGTCAGGTTGACCTCGCCGGCCGCCACCATGGCGGCGAGAATCACGCCGATCACCATGCCGACCAGGATGCCGAAGGTGATGAGAGACGCAAAAAAGAGACGGGCCACGGCAATCCCCCCAAGATTTGCGCGAGCGCGAGGGAGAGCTTAGCCGGGCCGCGGCTTACGCGCCTCTAGATTTCGCCAAGCCGGAAGCGGCCGTGCCGAGGATCAATCTTCCTCGGCGCGGACGAATTGGGCAAGCTTGGCTCCGGCGGCATCGAACAGGACCAGCGTGGTGCCGTCCTGCGCAAAGCTCTTGGCGGCCTCGAGCGTGGCGAAAAAGGCCGTCTCGGCGATGAGAAGCCCCGGGCAGCCCTTCCTGGTCGAGGCGAGAGGACCGATCTTGATGTGGTTGCCCGAGACGGTATAGCCGCCGAAGAATTGGTTGCAGCCGCCGTTCCCGGTGACCCTTCCGTCGGGATCAAACTGGACGACCATGTGGCTCGCGGCGGGGAGCTCCGAAGCGCGCAGGAAGCTCGGGCGCCACTCGCTTCCGGCAAGATCGGCGCCCATCGTCATGCCGGCCGTTCCGACCGCCAAGACCAACCCAAAGAGCATTTCATTCGCCACGCGCGCAAGCTCGCCATAATTCCGAGCCGTGACCATATCGAGCGAGGCTCAGACCCGCACATTAAATCTTTGCAACAACGCGGTAACGGTACCAGTCTAGCCGGCCGCAACAGGCAAATTTAAGGGCTAAGCATGACTGTCACGGAATTCACGCCGCTCGCCTCGACGATTGGCGGCGCGCTGATCGGCGCCGCCGCCGTGATGCTCATGGCGCTCACCGGGCGCATCGCCGGCATCAGCGGCATTCTCGGGCGGCTCCTTCCTCCTTATTCAGGCGCCGATCCTTTCGGCGCTGCCAGCTTCGTGCTTGGGCTGATTGCCGCGCCCCTGGTCTATGCGGCGGTGGCGGGAGGCCCATTCGCGCAGACCGTGTCAGACAATGCGACCCTGATGGCCGCGGCCGGACTTTTGGTCGGCTTCGGCGCGGCCTATGGCGGCGGTTGCACCAGCGGACATGGCGTGTGCGGGATCGCGCGGCTGTCGCCGCGCTCTCTTGTCGCGACGGCGACCTTCATGGCGACCGGCTTCGCCACATTGTTCGCGATGCGTCACGTGATGGGGGGATGACCATGCGCGAAGCGGTCAATCTCGTTGCCGGCCTCATCTTCGGTCTCGGTCTCCTGATCTCGGGCATGGCGGACCCGGCGAAGGTGCAGAACTTCCTCGATCTCGCCGGCGCCTTCGATCCGAGCCTGATCTTCGTGATGGCAGGCGCGGTCGCGGTAACGCTCGTGGGCTACCGGCTCGTCTTGCGCCGGCCAAAGCCCCTCCTTGCCGAGCGGTTTCACCTTCCGGCGGTGAAGGACATCGATGCTCGGCTGGTGTCAGGCGCCGCCCTGTTCGGCATCGGCTGGGGTCTGTCGGGATTTTGCCCGGGGCCCGCCATCACCTCGCTGGCGTTACTGGCAAAGGGGACGCTCGTCTTCGTGCCGGCCATGCTCGCCGGCATCGCGCTCGCGCGCCTCGTTATGCGGGCAGGCGCCCCGCAAGCCCAGGCGCTGGCGCCGTCGGAGTAGCGGAGGCTCGGGACGAAACAGAAGCGCTTAAGACAAAGAGCCTATATATAAGGCCGAAGCCCGCAGAGGCTCGGAGACCCCGTAGCTCAGTAGGATAGAGCACCAGATTCCTAATCTGGGGGTCGCGCGTTCGAATCGCGCCGGGGTCGCCAACAAAACCAACGACTTAACCAGTGAAGTTTCGCGGCGGTCCGGCGCCGGGGTGCACGCCCGCGGCGCGAGCCCCAGGCGGGCAGTCCGTAAGCGTTACGATGGTGCGAACGGCCGGCCACGTGGTGCGCAGCTCCAGCCGAGCCCGCTGGCGCCGCGCGCTGCGGGTGGCCAGGCCCGGCGGGGCTGGTGGCACGGGGCATCAGTAGAAGACCGGCGACACGGGAGTCACCGCATCGAGCCACTGCTGGAGGGGAGAGACGCCGCTGCGGTCTGGCCGCGCGAGCGCCACGGCCTCCACCAGCAGGTAGTCGCGGACAGCGGGGCTGCCGAGGACGCGACGAAGCTTCCTGTCGATGTGGGCACACTTGCCTGGTTCGATAAAGCAGTACGCGCAGAGAAGTCTCCCCGTGCCAGACGCGCCGAGCGCCGTCCCCGAGCGCCTGCTCGACGCGCTGTCGCGCGCGCTCGCCCTCGCGCTCCGCCACGTCCCCGTCGATTGAGATGAGAAGCATCCGCCTGCCGAAGCTCAGACCGGAGGGCTCGCCGATGATCGAGTCCAAGTGGGCCTGGACGTACCGGCTCGGGCGCCACTCGGGGAGTCCCACGGGCCGCGGCGGCCCTTCTGGGGCGGCCGCGACGTCGTGCCCTATCTCAAGCACCTCGCAGAAGTCGAGCCAGCGAGGGCGGCCGCGGTCCCCGAAGACCCTGCGCTCCAAGTTGTCGTCGTCTACATCGGCGATCAGAGGACAGACCAGAGTGTTGCGACCCATAAGCAGGAGCTTCTCGTGGGTGCTCGCGATCAGCTCGATGTCGCGCGGCTCGGCGAGATGGCCGAAGGCGTGGCTGGACCGAGCGAAGACCAGAAAGGGCGTAGGGTATTGCAAGAGGACTCCAGATACCGATTCGCGGACATCTGTCGAGGCTCGGTCTCACCGGCCTGGCCGTCGCTACTGATTCGGCAGCGGGAATAGCTCGCTCGCGGCAGTGAGGTTGCACGACGGAGAAGCGCCTGCGTCTGCGAGGTGACCCACGACTTTCTTTGTCGTGGGATCAACCAAGTTCATCTGCTCATCCACGTCGTAGAGCTTGTTCCCCTTCATGTCGAAGGCTGCGCCCCCCTTCGTGCCGAACGTCGTGCTCCACTCGATGTAGCCAACCTGGACCGTGCCCGCTAAGATTTGACTACGCGGCGGTATCGCCTTCCACATCGCGGCTCTTCCTTGCTGGCCTCTTCAAGGAGACCGTTTCGCCTGATCGCGCAGCTCCTGGGCGCGCCGCGTCGGGTTCTGTTCCAGGTCCCGGCAGAACGTTCCGTACTTCACGATCAGCACCGAGAAGTTGACGCACTCGTTCTCGGTGAGTTTGCCGAGCGCCTCTGTTGACAGCTTGATGCGCGCGGCCAGCGCGGCATCGGACAAGCCGACGACCTTGCCAGCCGTGATCTGACCCTCGTTGGCGGCATCGATCATGCTCTGCATCTGGGCGAGCTGGTCCGGGGTCGCCGTCTCCGGGGCGCACCGCTTCCCGATGAGATGGTAGACAAAGCAGTCGGTGTAGTCGGCGGACAGCTGATTGAAGACGGCGGTCGCCTCCTCCTCGCCCGCGGCGGCTGGCGCGCTAGCGACCAAGGCGGCGGCAAGGATGACATTACGCGTAGTGCCCATGCTGGCATCTTACTGCGGCGCGTCCTCCTACCACAAATCTATTACGAGGGGCGCGCCTTAGCCAGCTAACGAGCTCCGCCGGGGTCGCCGATCTTTCCCAAGGTCATCCGGCCCGGTGCAAGACGCCGCTCGGCGTAGGCCTAGCGGGTCGGCATCGGTGTCTCGCCGCGATAGTCGTAGAAGCCGCGCTTGGTCTTGCGGCCGAGCCAGCCGGCCTCGACATATTTCACCAAGAGCGGACAGGGGCGGTATTTGGAATCGGCCAGCCCCTCATACAGCACCTGCATGATCGAGAGGCAGGTGTCGAGCCCGATGAAGTCGGCAAGCTGCAGCGGTCCCATGGGATGATGGGCGCCGAGCCGCATGGCGGTGTCGATGGCGTCGACCGAGCCCACGCCCTCATAGAGCGTGTAGACCGCCTCGTTGATCATCGGCAGAAGGATGCGGTTGACCATGAAGGCGGGGAAGTCCTCCGACACGGCCACCGTCTTGCCGAGGGTCTCGACGAACTCCCTGGTGCGGCCGAAGGTGGCGTCCTCCGTGGCGATGCCGCGGATCATCTCGACCAGCTCCATCACCGGCGCGGGATTCATGAAATGCAGCCCGATGAAGTGCTCGGGCCGGTCGGTCGCCGCCGCCAGCCGCGTGATCGAGATGGACGAGGTGTTGGTGGCGACGATGGCGTCGGGGCTGAGGAAGGGACAAAGCGCCACGAAGATCTTGCGCTTCACCGTCTCGTCCTCGGTGGCGGCCTCGATCACGAGGTCGGCGGCGCCGAGCCCGGCCAGCGTCTCGGCATAGGTGATGCGGGCGAGCGCCTTCTGCCGCTCATCCTCGCTGATCTTGCCGGAGGCGACCTGGCGGGCGAGGTTCTTGTCGATGATCCCGAGCGCCTGATCGACCCGCTCCTTGGCGATGTCGTGGAGCGCCACGTCATAGCCGTGAAGAGCGACGACATGGGCGATGCCGCCGCCCATTTGGCCGGCGCCGATGATGCCGATCTTACGGATGGGGGCCATCTCAGATTCTCCCTGCGCGGCTTCTTCGGCGCGGAGCCCGCTGCCTTGAACTAATGTCGTCCATGGTCATTCCTCTTGAACCCACTCTTACTCTAGTACCCTGCCTTCTTGAGCTCGGCGTCGAGCTCGGGCAGGATCGTGAAGAGGTCGCCGACGAGGCCATAGTCGGCGACCTGGAAGATGGGTGCGTCGGCATCCTTGTTGATGGCGACGATCACCTTGGAATCCTTCATGCCGGCGAGGTGCTGGATGGCGCCAGAGATGCCGACGGCGATATAGAGCTCCGGCGCCACCACCTTTCCGGTCTGCCCGACCTGATGATCGTTGGGCATATAGCCGGCATCGACGGCGGCCCGGCTCGCGCCCACCGCCGCGCCGAGGCGGTCGGCCAGCGGCTCGAGCAGGGTCTTGAAATTATCGCCCGACTGCATGCCGCGGCCGCCCGAGATGACGATGCGCGCCGCGGTCAGCTCGGGCCGCTCGCTCACGCTGATCTCCGAGCCTTCGAAGCTCGAGAGGGAAAGGGCGCTCGGCGGCGTGATCGCCTCGATCGGCGCCGAGCCGCTATCGCCGGCACTGGCGAAGGCGGTGGTGCGCACCGTGCCGACCACGATTTTGTCGGATGTCTCGACCGTCTCGAGCGCGTTGCCGGCATAGACCGGCCGCACGAAGATCTTGGGCGACTTCACCTCGACGATGTCGGAGATCTGGGCCACATCGAGCATGGCGGCGACCCGCGGCAGGACGTTCTTGCCCATGGTGGTCGCCGGCGCGAGCAGCGCGGCGTAATTCTGCATCAGCGGCAGAACGGCAGCGGCCGCCTCTTCGGCGAGCCGCTGCGAGAGATGCGGGGCTTCGGCGAGGAGGACCTTGCGCACGCCGTCGAGCTTGGCAGCCTGCTCGGCGACCCCGCGACAGTCCTGGCCAACGATGAGAATGTCGACGTCGCTGCCGAAAGCACGCGCGGCGGTGAGCGCCTTGGCGGTCGCCGGCGCCGAGGCTCTTATTGTCGTGCTCTGCCAGCAGAAGGACCGCCATCTACAGGACCCCCGCCTCGTTCTTCAGTTTGTCGACGAGCGCGGCGACGCTATCCACCTTGATCCCCGCCTGCGCGGGTCTTGGGCTCGGCAATGGAAATCACCTTGAGGCGCGGCGCGATATCGACGCCGAGCGCCTCCGGCGTGGTCTCGTCGATCGGCTTCTTCTTCGCCTTCATGATGTTGGGAAGCGAGGCGTAGCGCGGCTCGTTGAGCCGGAGATCGGTGGTGACCACGGCGGGCTTGGCCAGAATAAGCGTCTCGAGCCCGCCATCGACCTCGCGCACCACTCTCAACTTGGCGCCGTTGAGCTCGATCTTGGAGGCGAAGGTGCCTTGCGGCCAGCCGAGCAGCCCCGCCAGCATCTGTCCCGACTGGTTACAGTCGTCGTCGATGGCCTGCTTGCCCATGATGACGAGGTCGGGCTTCTCGTTATCGACCACGCGCTTCAAGAGCTTGGCGACGGCGAGCGGCTCGACGCTCTGGTCGGTCTTTACGAGAATGGCGCGGTCGGCGCCCATGGCGAGCGCCGTGCGCAACGTATCTTGGGATTTGACGCTGCCGATGGAGACGGCAACGACCTCCGTCGCCTCGCCCCGCTCTTTGATGCGGACGGCTTCCTCGACGGCGATCTCGTCGAACGGATTCATCGACATCTTGACGTTGGCGAGGTCGACCCCGCTCCCGTCCGACTTGACGCGGACCTTGACGTTGAAATCGACGACCCGTTTCACGGGAACGAGAATTTTCATGCGGCCATTGTTCCCCGCACGTTTATGACCGGCCCCCCTAGCCCAGCCATCTCGCACTTGCGAAATGGCGGCGACCGTACTGCCGGACCTGGCCCAAGTCAATGGTTTCCGGGCATTTAGGGAGGGTTTTTACGCGCCGCCCCGGGTCTTGTCGAACAGCACTACACCGCGCCGCCGCATGAACAGGATCAACACGGCCCCGGCCAGAAGCCCGCCGATATGGGCCCACCAGGCCACGTTCTCCTCGCCCTCGAACAGGAGGTTGCCGAACTGCGCGGCGATCCAGATGCCGAGCGCCCAGGCCGCCGTGATCCTGATGGGAATGCGCCACAGCGCCAGCACCCAGACCTTCACCTTGGGATGCAGGATGAGATAGGCGGAGATGACGCCGGCAACCGCGCCCGACGCCCCGATCAGCGGCAGGTCGGAGGTTGGATTCATCCAGGAGTGGAGCACGGCGGCGAAGATCCCGCACATCAGGTAGAACATGATGAAGCGCAGATGCCCCATGGCGTCCTCGATATTGTCGCCGAACACCCACAGGAACAGCATGTTGCCGAGGAGATGAATCCAGCTCCCGTGCAGGAACATGTAGGAGACGAGGGTGAAACGCTCGGGCATGAAGGCGCCGGTGGCGAACACCGTCCCCTGGTCAACGCCGTCGGCCATCAGCTTGGCCGGAATAACGGCGAAGGCCGCCGTGTTCTCCTCGTCGAGGGGAATGACCCAGCCGGTCTCGAAGATCGCATAGATGGCGACGTTGAGGACGATCAGCGCCACCGTCACATATTGATAGTGGATGCGCTTCAGCGGGTTGGTGTCATGGAGGGGTATGAACACGGATACACCGTTCCCCGCGTCAGCGGTTCTTGCCGGGCACCCAGGTCACGTCGGACTTGCCCTTGTCGTTGGCGTAACGGGCCGCGACGAACAGGAAATCCGACAGCCGATTGATATAGCGAAGAGCGCCGGCGCCGACCGCTCTCGCCCTTCCTGGCGGCGAGCGCCACCATGAGGCGCTCGGCGCGGCGCGAGATGGTGCGGGCGAGATGCAGGAAGCTCGCGGCAGGCGAGCCGCCCGGCAGCACGAAGGAGCGCAAAGGTTGAAGCTCGCGGTTGAGCGTGTCGATCTCGCTTTCCAGCCGCGCGACCTGGGCGTCGGTCACTTCGCAGCCGTCCGCGCGCGTCCTTGGTCTGGTCGGGGAAGCAGAGATCGGCGCCGAGATCGAACAGATCGTTCTGAATGCGCGCGAGCATGGCGTCGAGGACGGGATGACCCTCTCTGGTATGGAGGCGCGCAATGCCGATGGCGGCGTTGGTCTCGTCGAGCGTGCCATAGGCCTCGACCCTGAGGTCGTATTTCGACACGCGCCGCCCGGAGCCGAGCGCGGTCGTGCCGTCGTCGCCGGTGCGCGTGTAGATCTTAGAGAGGACAACCATCACCACCCGCCTTAGAGCATGATCCCGAAAAGTTGCAGACTTTTCGGACAGGATCATGCGTCAAAGACAAAGACTTGAATCCAAGGCCCCGCGGGTCTCGCCGACTTTGTTATAGCCTAGCGTAGCTTGGCGCTTGAGGCGGGTCAAGCCTTCGTTACAGGGGGAAGGCTACTTGCCGGCCAGATAGATGGCCGCCATGACGAGGCAAAGCGCGATGAATTGCAGCACCACGCGCCAGCGCATGAGGAGCTGGCTGGTGTTGGGGCTCCCGCCGCGCATCATGTTCCAAAGCCCAAGCAGGAGCACGATGGCGACCGCGGCAAGGGCGAGCGGAATGGCGAATTTCGTGAGCATTTCCATGGCTGGTACCCCCCTCGGCCCGCTCTCTCGCCCAGCCGGCACTCTAGTTGCGCGCCGCGATGGCGTCGAGCGCGCGGGCCGGCAGGACGCGGCGCAGCAGGGCGGCCGCGTAGGTCGGGAAGGTAACGTAATAACGCCGCTTTGGGTTGCGGCTTTCCAGCGCGTGGACGAGCTTGAGCGCCACCGCTTCGGGCCCGAGCTTGAAGGTCTGGTCGCCGCCCTCCTCGAGGCGGGCGATGCGGGTGCGATAGATCTCGCGATGGGCCGAGCCTTCGAGGTCGATGTTGCGGCGATAGGCTTCGAGCGCATGTTCGAGGAAGCGGGAGGCGATGGGGCCCGGCTCGATCAGGACGATCCTGATGCCGGTCGCGGCAAGCTCCATGCGGAGCGCGTCGGCAAGCGCCTCGACGGCGAATTTCGAAGCGCAATAGGCGCCGCGATAAGGCGCCGAGACGAGGCCCAGAACCGAGGAGCAGAACACGATGCGCCCCTCCCCTTGCTGCCGCATGGCCGGGATGACGCGGCGCGTGAGATCGTGCCAGCCGAAGAAGCCCGCCTCGAACTGGGCGCGGAGCACGTCACGCCGTAAATCCTCGACCGCGCCAGGCTGGCCATAGGCGCCGTTGTTGAAGAGCGCGGTGAGCTTGCCTCCCGTTGCGGCAAGCACCTGCTCCGCGGCCGCTTCGATCGAGTGAGGCTCGGCATAATCGAGATAGAGGCTCTCGACCCCCTCCTCATCCTTCAGCCGCGCGATGTCTTCAGGCTTTCGCGCCGTGGCGAACACGCGCCAGCCGCGCGCCTTCATCTCGCGCGCCGACGCAAGCCCGATGCCCGAGGAGCAGCCGGTAATGAGGATCGGTCCGCTCGCTCATCAGCGATTGAGGAACAAAATCGCGAAATTCAGCCCTGCGGCGAATGAGACCCAGAGCAGGAGCGGCATGAGCAGCAACGAAGCCACGCGGCTTAAGCGATCGAACAGCACGATGGTGATGGCGATGGCGATCAGGAACGCCATGATCACGCCGAGCCCGAGCGCGGGGCTGTGCAGCGAGAAGAAGGCGACCGACCACAGCACGCCCACGACGAGCTGGATGAAGAACCAGATCATCGCCAGCTTGTGGTCTGGCTCCTTGCCGGGCGCGCGCCAGACGAACCACACGGCGAGAGCGCTCAGCATATAGAGGCTGGTCCAAGCGATGGGGAAGGCGCTGTTCGGCGGGGTGAAGCCGGGCTTCGCCAGCGTGGCGTACCAATCGAGATTGGGCCGCGTCAGCGCTCCGCCGATCAGCAGAGCGGCAAGACAGCCCAAGGCTGCGAAGATCGGAACGATAAATGACGGCATGTCTACCGAGGACCGCATGGTCTTGGTTTTCCGAGTGCGTTTAGCCCCTGGGCGGTCGCGGGCCATCAGTCCTCCAAAAGGCGGCGGGCGATGACGTTGGCCTGGATCTCGGCGGCGCCCTCGAAGATCGAGAGGATGCGCGCGTCGCACAGGACCCGGCTCACCGGATATTCGAGCGCGAAGCCGTTGCCGCCATGGATCTGGAGCGCATTGTCGGCGGCGGCCCAGGCCACGCGCGCGGCGAGCAGCTTGGCCATGCCGGCTTCGAGATCGCAGCGGCGGCCGGCGTCCTTCTCGCGCGCGGCGAAATAAGTGAGCTGGCGGGCGATGAGGATCTCCGCCGCCATCATGGCGAGCTTGTCGGAGACGCGCGGGAAACAGATGATCGGCTTGCCGAACTGCACCCGCTCCATCCCGTAACGGAGGCCTAAATCGAGCGCCGATTGCGCCACGCCGATGGCCCGCGCCGCGGTCTGGATGCGCGCCGCCTCGAAAGTCTGCATCAGCTGCTTGAAGCCCTGGCCTTCGACCCCGCCGAGGAGATTGGCGGCGGGCACGGCAAAGCCGTCGAAGGAGATGTCGTACTCCTTCATGCCGCGATAGCCGAGCACCTCGATCTCGCCGCCGGTCATGCCTTCGGCCGGGAACGGATTGTCGTCGGTGCCGCGCGGCTTCGGCGCCAGGAACATCGACAGGCCGCGATAGCCCTTCTCCTTGGGGTCGGTGCGGGCCAGCACGGTCATCATGTCGGCGCGGGCGGCATGGGTGATCCAGGTCTTCTGCCCGGTGATGCGATAGACGTCGCCGTCCTTGACCGCGCGGGTGGTGAGCGAAGCGAGGTCTGAGCCGGTATTGGGCTCGGTGAACACCGCCGTGGGCAGCACCTCGCCGCTGGCGATCCTCGGCAGCCATTCCTCTTTCTGCGCGTCGGTGCCGCCGTTCAAGATCAGCTCCTCGGCGATCTCGGAGCGCGTGCCGAGCGAGCCGACGCCGATATAGCCGCGGCGAAAGCTCCTCGGAGACGACGCACATCGCCTCCTTGCCGAGGCCGAGCCCGCCATACTCCTCGGGCAGCGTGAGCGAGAACACGCCGAGCTCGCTCATCTGGGCGATGAGCGGAAGCGGCACATATTCGTCTTTGAGGTGCCAGTCTTGCGCATGCGGCACGATTTCGGCGTCGGAGAAGCGGCGCATCTCGTCGCGGATGGCTTGAAGCGTCTCGTCGAGGCCGGTATCGCCGAACGTGGCATTGCCCTGGCTCTCCTTGATCAGCTCGACAACGCGGGCGCGGGTCTCAGGCGTGGCGCCCTGGATCAGCGCGCGCACCGCAGGCGTGAGGAAGGCGGTCTGGTCCGGCTCCGCGACGCCAAGCTCATGCAGCCGCGCCGTCTCGCCCTGGCTCATCATCACGCCGCCTGAGAGCTGCGAGAGATATTCGCCCGCCGCCGATCTGGGCGAGCAGGCTCTCCATCTCGCCGAACCTGCCCTCGCCCTCCATGCGCCGCGCATAGCTTGCCAGCTGGACGATCGCCTCGACGTAAGTGGCGATCCAGGCAAGGCCGTGGGCCGCGCGCTGCTCCCGCTCGAGCAGGGCAGCATCGATCTTGCCGCCGTGCGAGACCTTGGCGGCGACGGCCTCGATGGCGCGGCCGCGCAAAGTGGTAGCGGCCTTGGCCGCCTCCTCGAGGAGAGGAATAAGCTCGGGCGTGGCGAGCGCCCCGCTTCCCGTCACGGTTTCGGCGACAGTCAAGATCGGGCTCCGGGGATAAAGACCATAAATTCGCGCACACCGAAGCGTGCTCCGCGCCAGGAGTTCAAATCTGAATTGCGCCTTGGAGCCAGGAGGCTTTACGGCCTGGCCGTCTCGCCCTCGACCACCGTTTCCTGAACGATCCCGGACCAGGTCCTGGCAGGCTCGGCCTCCGGCTCAAGGCGGGAAAGTAACCACCTGAGTTCCAGGGATTGCGATCGCCGACGTTACTGGATTGCCCGGTCAAGCCGGGCAATGACAACAGGGTTGCTAGCCCCGGTGCATCTGGCGGCTCGCCTCGATCACGTCCTCGAAAGTGCGCAAGCCCGTGCACGGCGCGCTCACGAGAACCGACATGTTGCCCGGCCGGTGCTCGTTCTTCCACATGCGCATATGGGCTTTCGGGATCTGCTCCCAGGGAAACACCTCGCTCATGCAAGGATCGATGCGCCGCTCGACCACGAGCCGGTTGGCCTGGCTGGCCTGGAGGAGATGGGCGAAATGGGAGCCCTGGATGCGCTTCTGATGCATCCACACATAGCGGGCGTCCATGGTGAGGTTGTAGCCGGTGGTGCCGGCGCAGAACACCACCATGCCGCCGCGCTTCACCACGAAGCAGGAGACCGGGAAGGTCGCCTCGCCGGGATGCTCGAACACGCAGTCGACATTGACGCCCTTGCCGGTGATCTCCCAGATCGCCTTGCCGAAGGCGCGGACCTCCTTGTTCCAGGCATCATATTCGGGGGTGCCGACGGCCGGCATCTGGCCCCAGCATTTGAAGTTGCTGCGGTTGATCACGCCCTTGGCGCCGAGCGACATGACGAAGTCGCGCTTCTCGTCGTCGGAGACGATGCCGATGGCGTTGGCGCCAGCGGTGGCGCAGAGCTGCAGTCGCCATCGAGCCAAGGCCGCCCGAGGCGCCCCAGACCAGCACATTGTGGCCGGGCTTCAGCGTGTGCGGCCGATGGCCGAACAGCATGCGATAGGAGGTCGCGAGCACGAGCGTGTAGCAGGCGGCCTCTTCCCAAGTGAGGTGCTTCGGCCGCTCGAGCAGCTGGCGATCCTGCACGCGGCAGAATTGCGCGAAGGAGCCGTCAGGCGTCTCGTAGCCCCAGATGCGCTGGCTGGGCGAGAACATCGGATCGCCGCCGTTGCACTCCTCGTCGTCGCCGTCGTCTTGATTGCAGTGGATGACCACCTCGTCGCCGACCTTCCAGCGTTTGACCTTGGAGCCAACCGCCCAGACGATCCCCGACGCGTCGGAGCCGGCGATATGATAGGGGTGCTTGTGGCCGTCCAAGGTCGACACCGGTTTGCCGAGCGAGGCCCAGACGCCGTTATAGTTGACGCCGGCGGCCATCACCAAGACGAGCACCTCGTGGGAATCGAGCTCCCAGGTCGGCACCACCTCGACCTGCATGGCCTCGTCGGGAGGGCCGTGCCGCTCTTTGCGGATGGCCCAGGCATACATGTTCTTCGGCACATGGCCGAGCGGGGGAATCTCGCCGATCTCATAGAGATCCTTGACCGCGCCCGCGGGCGCGGCCGTTGCTTGAGACACTGCGGCCAGCGACATCTCATTCATCCGATGATCCCCCCAGTCCACTTGTTCGGTCTGTTTTTGCACTGCGATAATTGTCCGCTATTCATCTCGCGACTGCAACATATTTGCGGCGGGCACCCTTAACGCGCAAAAGGGCCCCAAAGGCGCCCTTTCACCGCCCAAAAATCCTCGCCATTCAGCCTGGCTGCCGAGCGGGCAAGGAGCGTTAGCAAAAACCAAGCGGCCTGCCCAGGGGTCGAAATCAACTCCCGGGGCTCATGGCAAGCCAGGCTTAAGGCCCGGAGCTCGGGGTCTCATCCTTCGCCTATTGGCGCTGGCTCGGAGCGCGTTTGCTGTTCGGTGAAGAGATCAGGGTATGGTTGCTCAAGCGCTCCGAGCATGCTTCGATGCCCGGCAAGCAAGCAATCGAGCAAGACCATGAGCGGAAAGTCATCCAAGCGGGACAAGCCCTGGCTGTTCCGCACCTATGCCGGCCATTCCACGGCACGCGCCTCCAACGAGCTTTACCGGAAGAACCTCGCCAAGGGTCAGACCGGGCTTTCGGTCGCCTTCGATCTGCCGACCCAGACCGGCTACGACCCCGACCATCCGCTGGCCCGCGGCGAAGTCGGCAAGGTGGGCGTGCCGATCTCCCATCTCGGCGACATGCGGAGCCTGTTCGAGGGCATTCCGTTGGCTGAGATGAACACCTCGATGACCATCAACGCCACGGCGGCCTGGCTGCTCGCGCTCTATGTCGCGCTCGCCGAGGAGCAGGGCGCGGCCAAGTCGAAGCTCACCGGCACGGTGCAGAACGACATCCTCAAGGAGTACCTCTCGCGCGGCACCTATGTGTTTCCGCCGGCGCCATCGCTGCGGCTGATCAAGGACGTGATCGTCTACACCGCGCGCGACATGCCGAAATGGAACCCGACCAATGTCTGCTCCTACCATTTGCAGGAGGCGGGAGCGACGCCGGTCCAGGAACTCGCCTTCGCGCTGGCCACCGCCGAGGCGGTGCTCGACGAGGTGAAGAACTCTGGCGAAGTGCCGGCGGAGGAATTTCCGGGCGTCGTCGGCCGCATGAGCTTTTTCGTCAATGCCGGGGTGCGCCTCATCACCGAAGTCTCCAAGATGCGCGCCTTCGTCGATCTGTGGGATGAGATCGCCGAGAAGCGCTACGGCGTGAAGGACCCTGCGCTCCGCCGCTTCCGCTACGGCGTGCAGGTCAACTCGCTGGGGCTGACCGAGCAGCAGCCGGAGAACAACGTCTATCGCATCCTCTTGTCGATGCTGGCGGTGACCTTGTCGAAGAAGGCGCGCGCGCGTGCCGTGCAGCTTCCCGCCTGGAACGAGGCGCTCGGCCTGCCGCGCCCCTGGGACCAGCAATGGTCGCTTGAGGCTCCAGCAGATCGTGGCCTACGAGACCGACCTTCTCGACCATGGCGACATCTTCGACGGCTCGGTCGAGATCGACCGCAAGGTCGAGGAGCTGAAAGAGGAAGCCCGCGCCGAGCTGGCCAAGATCCAGGCCATGGGCGGAGCGGTGGCTGCCATCGACTATATGAAAGAAGCGCTGATCGCGTCGAACGCGGCGCGTGTCGAGGCGATCGAGAAGGGCGAGCAGATCCTGGTCGGCGTCAACGCCTATACCGAGACCGAGGCGTCGCCACTGTCCGCAGGCGGCATCGAAGGCATCCTTACCGTGCCGGAATCGGTCGAGATCGGGCAGGTCGCGGCCCTTCAAGCCTGGCGGCAGCGGCGCGACGAGAAGGCGGTGCGGCAGGCGCTGGTCGATTTGAAATCAGCCGCCGTCGAAGGCCGCAACATCATGCCGCCGTCGATCGCGGCCGCCAAAGCCGGCGTCACCACCGGCGAATGGGGCCAGGTGCTGCGCGAGGTGTTCGGCGAGTATCGCGCGCCGACCGGCATCCACGCCAAGCACCATATCGACAAGGCAAGGCTCGAAGACGTGCGCCGGCAGGTGGAGGAGGTCTCCGGCCGGCTCGGCCGGACGCTGACCTTCGTGGTCGGCAAGCCCGGGCTCGACGGTCATTCCAACGGCGCCGAGCAGATCGCCGTGCGCGCCGCAGATGTCGGCATGGAGGTGGTCTATGACGGCATCAGGCTCACCCCTGCCGAGATCGTGGAGCAGGCCAAGGAGGCGCGCGCTCATGTCGTCGGGCTCTCGATCCTGTCGGGCTCCCATGTCTCGCTGGTGCGCGAGGTGGTGCAGCGCCTGCGCGAGGCGGGCTTAGGCGACGTTCCCGTGGTGGTCGGCGGCATCATTCCCGCCGAGGACGTGAATATCCTCAAGCAGTGCGGCGCGTCGGCCGTCTATACGCCCAAGGACTTCCAGCTCAACGACATCATGGCCGGCATCGTGCAACTGGTCGACGCCAAGGCGGCCGAGCTCGTTGCGCAGGGCATCCCCGTGCCGCCCTTGCGCGCCCGCGAGAAGGTGCGGCTGTGAGCCGCCTCGCTTACGCTAGCGCCGGTGCGCTACCAGTGCTGTGCCGGGCAGTAACCCGAAAATCACGTCTGAGCTAGCCTCTTCCCGCCCAAATTAAAGTCCAACAATGGCCATGGGGGAACTCGGAGCGTTCTCAGGATGGAGGATATCCACATGAAACGTTGCAGTTTGGGCTTCGCCGTCGTCGTTGCGGCGCTATCTCTGTTCAGCACGGCCGCCTTGGCCGACAACTGTACCTGGGCGCCGCAGCCTGACGGCACCACCTGGGGAACCTGCGTGGACGATAGCGGGAGAATGTACTGCCAGTCCTGCCCGGCTGGCGGCGGCGCCTGCTCCGTCGTGTCGTGTTCCGGCTAGGCGGAGCCAATCACCATACGGTCTCCCGCGAAGGCGGGCTCGCTGAGCGATAGCGGTCGCGGCGCTTTGCCGCTAAACTCCCGAGTCGCGCCCGTTTCTGGGCGCTTGGCTACGGGGGGACCAATGAATATTCGCTTGAGCACGCCGCGGCGGGAGACCTTTATCGTGTCCGTCGTCATCGCCGCTCTTGTCATCCTCGGCATGATCGTGCCGTTGCCGTTCTTCACGGCCTATGCCCTCGGATTGTTGCTGATCGCCTATCTCATCCTGCTGGCGGGCGTGCTCTTGGACAACCTTTGAGCCGCAGGCCGCGAGGCTAACCCTTCACGAGCCTGAGCGTGGGCTCGCCCTTCTCGGCTGCCAGGAACGGGGCGAGCGCCGCATAGAGTTCGCGCCCGCGGATCGGCTTCGAGACATAGGCGTCCATGCCGGCGGCGAGATAGGCCCCGCAATCGCTCTTCATGCCGTGGGCGATCAGGGCCACGATCGGCACGTGCGACGAAGGCGCGTGTAGGCTGCGGATGCGTCTCGTGGTCTCGATGCCGTCGAGGTCGCGCATGGCGGTGTCCATGAGCACGAGGTCGTAGGACTTTGCCGCGAGGCTCATCACGGCCGCGCCGCCGCTTGCGGCCACATCATGGGTCAGTCCGAACTCATCGAGATAGGTGACGATCAGCATGCGGTTCACCGCATTGTCCTCGACCACGAGGACATGGCCGGAGAGCGCTCCTTGCGGCTGAACGTCGTTGCCCGGCTTGGGCGCCGCCACGTTTACGCGCGGACGCTCGGCCGGAACGGCGAACCAGTAGAGGGTGCCTTGGCCGACCACGCTTTCACAGCCGATCTCGCCGTCCATCAGAAGCGCGAGCTTGCGCGCAATCGATAGGCCGAGCCCGGTTCCGCCATTCTGGTTGGCAACCGGACCGTCGAGCTGAACGTAAGGCTGGAACAATCGCTCCTGCACGGCCTTGCTCAAGCCCACGCCGGTATCGGTGACGTCGAATCTGAGGAGCAAGCGTCCGTCGACCTCGCTGGCGCTGGCATGCAGACGCACCGAGCCATGAGCGGTGAATTTGAGCGCGTTGTCGAGCAGGCTGATCAGCACTTGGCGCAGGCGCGCGGCATCGCCGATGATGAAGCGCGGACAATTGGCCCCGATATCGACGCCGGCGGTGAGGCCCTTCTCGTTCGCCCGCGTTTGCAGCACCGCCGCCACGCCCTGGATCAGATCGTGCAGGTCGAAGGAGGCTTGATCGAGCTCGAAACGGCCGGCCTCGAGCCGCGAGAAGTCGAGAACGTCGTTGAGCACGCCGAGCAGGCTCCGCGCCGACTGATGAAGCGTCTCGGGCATAGCGCTGTTGGGTGGGGTCGAGCGGGCTTGCCAGCATGAGCTCGGCCATGGCGATGACCGCCTCCATGGGCGTTCTGAGCTCATGGCCGACCATGGCGAGCAGCTCCGACTTGGCCTTGTCGGCAGCCTCCGCGGCTTCCCGCGCGCGGCGCTCGTCCGCAAGTCCGTCGACAAGACTCTGGATCTGCGCGAACAGATCGTCCGGCCGAAAGTCCTCAGGTCGCATCGCTCTTTGCCCACCCTGGTTTCCAAAACCGGACGCCAGGATCGCAGACATCACTTAAAAGTCGCCTAAGGCTAAGTGGCCGAGAAAGGCAGGAAATCGGCCATCCGGGGCATCGGTTGCCGAGCCGCATGGGCACGTCTGGCCGGCGATCACCGCCCTGACGCGGACGCTGAAGGCTCAGATGACGACAAAGCGGGCCTTCATGCCTTAGGAGAGAGGCATGATCGTCTGTTCCTGCACCATGATCACGTCCAAGGACATTGCCGAAGCGGTATCGGCCTTGCGCACGAAGGACCCTTTCGTGGTGCTGACGCCCGGCCTCATCTACCGTCAACTCGGCAAGCGGCCCTCGTGCGGCAGCTGTTTGCCGCTGATCACCAAGCTGATGGTCGGCTATGACGAGGAGGGCCCGAGCGGCGCAAGCGGGGGCACGCGGCGGCCGGTCGAGGAGTCCTAGCTTGATGCAGAAGAACAGGTCATGATCGTTGCAAAGGTTGAGAGGAGAGAAGGGCAATGAAGGGCAATCCGCGGGTCATCGAATATCTCAACAAGGCGCTGACGGCCGAGCTCACCGCCGTCAATCAGTACTGGCTGCATTACCGGCTGCTCGACGACTGGGGCTACACCAAGCTCGCCAAGAAGGAGCGGGAGGAATCGATCGAGGAGATGCATCACGCCGACAAGCTCGTGACCCGCATCATCTTCCTCGAAGGCTTTCCCAACATGCAGCATCTCGATCCCTTGATGATCGGCCAGAACGTCAAGGAGATCCTCGAATGCGACCTCAAGGCAGAGTATGGCGCCCGCGCGCTTTACATGGAGGCGCGCGCCTGCTGCCGGAAGGAAGAGGACTATGTGTCCATGGACCTGTTCGAGGAGCTGCTCGGCGACGAGGAAGGCCATATCAACCATCTCGAGACCCAGCTCAACCTCCTGAACGACATCGGCGCCCAGAACTACGGCCAGCTCAATGCCCATTCCGCCGATAAGGTCCCCGAGGAGGGCGCTTAAATGATGCGAGATGCGTCCCACACTCCCGCTCCCCCCTTGTGGGGGAGCACGACCGCGCTTTGCGCGGTCGGAGGGGGGTAAATCGCAAACTCGGAATTCGCTGCTTACCCCCCTCCCTACCCTTCGCCTACAAGGGGGGAGGGGCGCCTGCCTCAGTGCCGAATCAACGCTCACTAACCATGGCGCTGCCTCTCGACGGACCGAGACTGCCGCCGGCCGCGGGCGGCGAGCCGCGCCAGCTGGTCGTGTTCCTGCACGGCTATGGCGCCGACGGCAACGACCTCATCGGCCTGGGCCGCGAATGGGCGAAGCTGCTTCCCCATGCCGCCTTCGTCTCGCCGCATGCGCCCGAGCCCTGCGGCGCGGCGCCCATGGGGCGGCAGTGGTTCAACCTCACCTTCCGCGATGCGAGCGAGCTGGTCCGCGGCGTCAAGCAGGCGAGCCCTGCGCTCGAGGCCTTTCTCGACGCCGAGCTTAAGCGGCACAATCTGCCGGCGCGTTCGCTCGCGCTGGTCGGCTTCAGCCAGGGGACCATGATGGCGCTCGGCGTCGGGCTGAAGCGCCAGCCGGCGCCTGCGGCCATAGTCGGCTATTCGGGCGCGCTGGCGACGGTCGAGGCGCTGCCCAAAGACCCCGGATCGGCACCGGCCATTCTGCTCGTGCATGGCGACATGGACGAGCTCATCCCGGTCGACGCCATGTTCATGGCCCGCGAGCAGCTGGCGCAGGCGGGCCTTGCCGTGGAGTGGCACGTGGCGCAAGGCATCGGCCACGGCATCGACGCCCAAGGCTTGCATCTCGGCGGCGCCTTTCTGAAGCAGGCCTTCGCCGCCGCCGCTCAGCTCACCCAAGGATCGTAAGCGAAAGACCTCGTCATACCGGCGCAAGCCGGTATCCAGCAAAATAGCTCAGGATTTGAAGCTGGATTCCGGCTTTCGCCGGAATGACGAGACAGTGGCGACCCGAGAGACCACGCAACCGACTACAGCATCTAGGGGCCTTCACATTCTCGACATGCCCCTATAGTATGCCGCCGGTTAGGAGGATGGTCCCGAGTGCGACGGGCAAGAGGAAGGACTTTCCGCCTTGAACGTCGCCACCGCATCGGCCGCCCCGGGCACTTTCCCCGCGCTCGTGCTCAACGCCGACTTTCGGCCGCTGTCCTATTATCCGCTGTCGCTGTGGGGCTGGCAGGACGCGGTGAAGGCCGTGTTCCTCGACCGCGTCAACATCGTCTCCGAATACGACCGCGCTGTCCGCTCCCCCTCCTTCGAGATGAAGCTGCCGAGCGTGGTCGCGCTCAAGAATTATGTGCGGCCCGCGCTCTACCCCGCCTTCACCCGATTCAACGTGTTCTTGCGCGACCGCTTCACCTGCCAATATTGCGGCGACGATCAGGACCTGACCTTCGATCATCTCGTGCCCCGCTCGCGCGGCGGCATGACGCGCTGGGAGAACGTGGTCACCGCCTGCGCCCCCTGCAATCTGCAAAAGGGCGGCAAGCTGCCCCAGGAAGCGAAGATGTACCCGGCGCAGAAGCCCTATCGCCCCACGGTGTTCGCGCTTCACCGCAACGGGCGGCTGTTCCCGCCGAACTATCTGCATGAGAGCTGGCTCGACTATCTCTACTGGGATACCGAGCTCGAGCCGTAAGCCTTCTTCCGCCTCTCACATTGTCATCGTCCGCGCAGGCGGACGATCCAGTAATCCCTGTCTTCGCGCTTACGAGCACCGGTGGTTACTGGATGCCCGCCTTCGCGGGCATGACAAAGAGGGATCGCTCCCTCAGAACTTGGTGGTCAGCTCCGTCAGCCAGGCCGGCGAGGCGTCGACCAGCATGGTCTCGATGCGCTTGTCGGCGTTGGTCGCGACGAGCAGCCCGACGGCCACCAGCAACACGCCAAGCAGCGCCTTCCCCGCTTTGCCGGTTTCCATGAGGCGGCCGCGCCAGCGCATCATCGCTTCGCGCGAGAGGAGACCGAGCAGCATAAGCGGCAACGCCGCACCGATGCCGAAGGCGAGCATGGTCAGCGCCACTTGCGCCAGATCCTCGCCCTTGGCGGCGAGGACCGAGGCGGCCCCGAGCGTCGGACCGACACAAGGGCTCCATACCGCGCCGAGGAGGAGGCCAAGCCCGAATTGACCGAACAGGCTGCCCGGCGTGAAATTGTCGGCATAGCCACCGGCCCAATTGCTGACCGGACCGGCCGCGAGCGCAAATTGCTCCTGCAATTTCGGCACCAGGAGCACCACGCCCACCGCGATCAAGAGGACGGCCGAGACGGTGCGAAAGACGCCCGTGTCGAGGCCCGCGGCAAAACCTATGGTGGCGACGAACAGGCCGATGGCGGTGAAGGAAACGGCGAGGCCGGCGGCAAGCGCCGCCGGGCCCAGACGGTGCTCGCTCGCAGCGGTGCCGAGAACGATCGGCAGAAGCGGCAGCACGCACGGCGAAAGAACCGACAGCGTCCCTGCAACAAGCGCAAGTCCCAGGGTGCCGACGGGCATTTGCTTCGCCTTATAGAGCGCTCTCGACCAGCGCGGCGATCGAGGCGGGATTGGTGTCGCCGACCGAGCGGTCCGTTTCGGTTTCGCCCTTATAGGCAATCAGCGTGCTTTGCGATTGCGCTTTCAGCGCGCGCACATCGTCCTTCTGCGTATCGAAATCGACCTTGAAGACGACGAGGTCTTTGAACTTCGGCTCGCGGGTCAGCTGCACCAGAATTGGGTTCTGCGCCCGGCACACCGGGCACCACGCCGCGAAGATATCGACCAGGATCGACTTCCCTTCCTTCTTGGCCGCGGCAAAGGCGGCGGCGTCGAAGGGCTTCCACTCGGCGGCTGAAGCCGGGAGCGAACCGAGCAGCGCGACAGAAGCGACGATGGCAAGGAGGAGAGAGCGCAAGACGAGTCATCTGCCAGCAATCCTTTCAAGCCAGGGACCGGCGACGCAGCCGCTATAGCAACGACCGCTCGGTCCTGCCTAATCACGCTCGCTTGAGTTCGGCGTGAGTTAACTTTGCCAGAATGCCGATTCCTCCGCTTGTCATCGTCCGCGCAGGCGGACGATCCAGTAGCCCCGGTCTTGGCGCTTACGAGAGCCGGTGGTTACTGGATGCCCGCTTTCGCGGGCATGACAAATATCGAGGTCAGCGCTTCTGCGCCGCGCCCCAGGCGGCGACGGCGGCGAGGAAGGCCGAGACCACGGCGTTCCATCCGGCGAAGGATAGCCCGAAGAAGCGCCACGAGGCTTCGTCGCAGCGGATGATGGGCGTGTCGACGATCCCGCCCTCGCCCCATTGCAAGCTCGAAGGCGCCGGAGCATTCGCCCGGGCCCGCCCACCATTTCCACTCGATGCCGGCGTGGTAGATGCCGGCCGCCATATTGGCGAGGAAGGCGAGCGCGATGAGAAGAAGCAGGATGCGCGCGGGGCCAGTCGCATATCCTCGCGCGAGCGATGAGCGCAATCGCCGCTCGCCGGCACCGCGAAATAATAAGCGTAGCGCTCCTCGAGACAGAGCGGGCACGGCGCATAACCGCCGAGATGCTCGAAGGCGAGCGCGGCGAGAATCGTCGCCGCCGCGACGACGAGCACGACGGCGCTCGCAGCCATCGCCGGACGGGGCGGCTTGGCCAGGATCGGCTTCTTCAGGCGCGTCCATCTCAGAAGGCATATTTGGCGATGAGGAAGCCGCCGACAATGGCGGCAAGGAAGCCGGTGGTGACCAGCGTCAGCCGCTTCTCGACGAATTCGCGGATCGGCTCGCCATAGATGCGCAGCAGCTCGGCCTCGAGGAAGAAGCGCGCGCCCCGGGTGATGATCGACAGCACCACGAACATGAAGAAGTCGTAGCCGGCGAAGCCCGAGGCGATGGTCACGATCTTGTAGGGGATCGGCGTCATGCCCTTGATCAGGATGATCCAGGCGCCCCATTTGGCGTAAGCCGCGCGGAAGGCCTCGACGCCTTCGCCATAGCCATAGGCCGAGATCAGCCAATGGCCGACCGTGTCGTACAGGAAGGCGCCGATGGCATAGCCGAGGATGCCGCCGAGCACCGAGGCGATGGTGCAGACCAGCGCATAGAGCCTCGCCTTGTGGGGCTGGGCGAGCGCCATCGGCACCAGAACGACGTCGGGCGGCACGGGAAAAAAGGAGCTCTCGGCAAAGGACACCGCCGCCAGCGTGGGAAGCGCGTGACGGCTCTCGGAAAGCTTGATGACCTTGTCGTAGAGCTTGCGCAGCATGGCGCTTGCTTAGCGGGGGCGGGGTGTGTTGTCCATCGGGTCCGAGCACAGGCCTCACCGTCATCCTGAGGTGGCCGCGAAGCGGCCCTCGAAGGATGGCTGTCGATAGAGCCGTCGCCCTTCGAGGCTCGCTACGCTCGCTCCTCAGGGTGACGGACACTAGGCCCCGGTTGACCGCGCCGTTGGCTTCCCCCATGTTCCGGCCCTAGCCCCAGTGGCGGAATGGTAGACGCGGCAGACTCAAAATCTGTTGCCTGCAAGGGCGTGCTGGTTCGAGTCCGGCCTGGGGCACCACTCCTGCTAAACCGATCGGTCAGGCGCCGGGAAAGCACAGTTTGAAGCTCGACCGCGAAACAGAAGCGCTGCTCTATTGGGCGTCCTCCGCGACCGCCACGCCGCTATGGACCTCTCCCCCGACGCCGCGCGCGAGGAGTATCGCCGCACGCTGGCCAAGACGGAGATCAAGCCGCCGGCCATCGGCGAGGTCGGCGATCTTGCCGTGCCAGGCCCTGCCGGCCCGATGCGGTTGCGCAAATATCTCCCTGCCGATCCCGGGCAGCGAGGCCGAAGCCGCCATTCTGTTCATGCATGGCGGCGGCTGCGTTCTCGGCGACATCGAGACCCATGACGTCTTCTGCCGCACCCTATGCCACGACACGCGCGCGAGCGTGTTCTCGCTCGATTACCGGCTGGCGCCGGAGCACCCGTTTCCCGCCGCGGTCGAGGACACTGTCGCGGCGCTGACATGGCTGTCGCGCGAGGCCGCGGGGCTCGGCCTCGATCCGGAGCGGATCGCCATCGCCGGCGACAGCGCGGGCGCCGGGCTAGCGGCGGTCGCGCTGCACGAGACCAAGGGCCGGCTCGCCGCGCCCGTGCGCGCTCAGGCTCTGATTTATCCGGCGCTCGACCTGCGCGGCCGGCTGCCGTCGCGGAAGGACTTGGCCCACCACTTTCCCATCCCGCACGACATGATCGAGTGGTTCTTCGACCATTATTTCGGGATCGCCTGGCCGTTTGCCGACCCGCGCGCGATCCCCTCGCTCTACGAGGACTATACCGGGCTGCCGCCGGCGCTGATCATCACGGCAGGGCACGACCCCTTGCGCGACGAGGGCGCGGAATATGCCGAGACGCTGGCCGCTGCCGGCGTGCCGGTCGAGTACGAGTGCCGCGAGGGCACGATCCACGGCTTTATGAATATGGGCCGCGTGCTGCGCAGCGCGCATGGCTGGGCGCGCCAGCGACTGGCAGCTTGGCTCGTGGAGCGCTTGCACGCGACGCCAAAGCAGGGCCATAACCCCAATCCTTCGCAGCCGACGAAGCCGGATCACCTAACGATGCGCGCACGATGACAAGAGTACTGCGCTACGTTCGGTCGATCGCGCTCACCGCAATCATCGTTGCTTTCGCCAGTCCCTTTGCATCGGGCGAGCCTGCCGCGCCACAATCGCCGCCAGAAGCGGTGATGGAAGCCATCGCCGCGGCAGCCGGCGCCCGCCAATCCGGCCAAGGTCATCGTCGGCGCCTATATCAACGACATCCAGGAGCTCGACTTCAAGGCGAACAATTACATCGTCGATCTCTATGTTTGGTTCCGCTGGAGGGCGCCCGATCTCGACCCTTCCAAGACCATGGAGTTCATGAACCGCTACGCCTCCGACGACAATGTGCGCGAGGCGCTCTACGACAAGCCGAAGGAGATGCCGGACGGCAGCCTCTACTCCATCATCCGCTATCAGGGCCGCTTCTCGACCAAGTTCCCGCTGGAGAAATATCCCTTCGACACGCAGCTCCTGAGGGTGGTGATGGAGGACACCGTCTCGGGCGACGACGGGCAGATCTACGTGCCCGACACCGACGGCGGCATCAATCTCAATCCGCAGATCACGCTGCCCGGTTTCACGGTCGGCAAGCCGGTCATGCGCATCGCGCCCAACACCTATCCCACCAATTTCGGCGATCTTGCCGAGCCCGAGGCGACCGCCTATTCGCGGCTCACGCTGTCGATCCCCGTCACAAGACCGCTCGTGGCGATGTCCATCAAGACCTTCGTGCCGATCATGCTGATCGTGGTGTGCTCGGCGCTCGTCTTCTTCGTGCGGCCGCGTTATGTCGAGGGCCGCATCGGGCTTGGCATCACCGCGCTTTTGACTCTGGTCGCGCTCCAGCTCGACCTCAGGCTCGTCGCTGCCCGATGTCGATTATCTGATGATGCTCGATAAGATCTACCTGCTCGCCTACCTCTTCATCATCATCGCGCTGGCGCGGGTGGTGGCCACCTCGTGGCGCAGTGACGACGCCCAGGCCGAGAAGGCGATCTCGCGCGCCGACCGCATCTGGGTCGTGGCGCTTCTTGGTGCCTATCTTGCGGCAAACATTGTGGTCGCGTGGACCACGCTCGCCTGGCCAGTCAGCTAGGCTTTAGGGCCGGCAGCCCAATCTCGCGTAGGTCTCGCCAAAGGCGCGGCTAACCTGATATCAATTCCCAGCGGATTGGGCCTTTCAGCCCCGGCGGCGATCTGCAAACGGATCGGAGAAAGGCCCTTTCAAGATGTCTCTCAACCCCACGACTCTATTTCTTTGCCTGCTCGCAAGCGCCTTCGGCTGGCCGTCGCTTACGACGCGCGCCGCTGCGGCCGACAGCGTCATGGAGTGGCAGTTCTACGAATCGAACGATCCCGACAACAAGGGGCGCATGACCGCCAGATTGGTCTATGGGGTGCCTGAGACCGACAACGTTCAGGTGAGCGGCGTATGCGACGCGGGCGCAAGCACCAGCGTCAAGTTCTCGAGCGTCACCTTTGGCGCCGATATCGGCGATCTGGAGACCGGCAAGGACATTGAGCTGCGCGTGTCCGGCGGCGGCTTCGATCACGCGCTCAAGGGCCAGATTTATCGCGCGACCGGCGAAGAGGGCCTGAACGGCGTGCAAGTGGACATCGGGCACGACGATCCGCTGTGGCGCGCCATGGCCGACAAGACCTCGCTCGATTATCTGGTGCCCGGCTACAAGGCGGCGACGCTCGATTTCGCGCGCGGGCGCGACAAGATCCAGCAATTCGTGAAGGCTTGCGAGACTTACGCCGCCGCTTCTGCGGGCCCGCAAGTGGCGAGCGCCGGCGCAGGCTCTGGAGACGATGCCGAAAAGAGCGCCTTCGACAGCGCCAAGGAGCTCGGTACGGTCGATGCTTGGGAAGCCTTCATCGCCAATTACCCGTCAGGGTTCCGCGCCGACCTGGCGCGCGCCTATATCAAGAAGCTCGAGCCGGCCGCGGCCCCTGTTACGCCGCCGTCGCCGAGCGTCAGCACGTTGACTTCCGCGCCTGACCCGTCCTGCAAAGACCGGACGAAACTCCGCTCGCAAAATTCCGACACGCCGACCAAGCTCACCTTCGTCAACCGGTCCGGAGCAATGCGCGGCATCCTTTGGCTCGATTTCGACGGGCAGCCAAAGGAGTACGCCAATCTCAACGACCGCGAGGAGGTCACGCTCGACACCTTCCTGACGCATCCCTGGATGGTCACTGACGGGCCCGGCAATTGCTTGCGGATCGTGCTCCCGAACGCGAGCGCAACGGTCGTAGAGCTCGGCGGCGGAAGTGCCGGGACAGCCGTCAAGAAGGCGCCGGCCAAACCAGTGGCGAAAAAGGTCACCGGTTGCGAGGAAGGCTTCAAGCTGGTGAAGGGACGCTGCAAGCGCTTAACGAAGAGCGAGCCCTCGCAAGGCTGCCCGGCCGGAACCAAGCCAGTGCCCGAGACGGATAACTGCGTGCCCATCACGAGCACGTCGAAGTCGGGTTGCCCCCAGGGACAGATCAGGGTCGAAGGCCAGTGCATCCTCAAGCAGGACGCCGCAAGCTTCTGCGGGCCCGGTTACCGGCTGAAGGGCAACAAATGCGTTCAGGGCTATGCGGCGCCAAAGCCGCAACAGCAGCTGCCCTCCTGGGCGCTTGAGGCAATCGGGAAGGGATGCCCGGCGGGCATGGCCTGGAATGCGCAAGAGGGCTGCCACGAGAACGACTGACCGCGTCCCCGGACTTGACTTGCCGCAAGCCGGACGGTGCAGTTCGTTCTCCGCTTGCGGCGTAGCTCCGGGAACCCCATGCGTATTTTGCTCGTATGCCTTGTCGCCTTAGCGCTCGGTGCGGCGGCGCCCTCGCAGCAGGTCGATGGCGATCCGGTGTCGCTGATTACCGCCATCTACAAGACCTACACGGACATCGAGCCTGGCGGAGATTCCTCCTCCTTGCTCCTTGCTCCTTGCTCCTCCTCAAACGCTCATTGGCTCTGCCTGGGTCCATGGGGGCTTGCGGCAAAGTGGATTGCGAGCCAGACCGTCGGCATATCCGGTTCCGTCCAGGTCACGCGATGGCGGCAATGGGCGGGGAGCAGCACGAAATCGCCTTCGCCGAGTTCCCGGTCTTGAGCCTCGCCCTCGATGCGGAGCCGCGCTCTGCCCTTAACGACCAGGACCCACTCGTCGGTCTCCTGATCGTACCATTGACCTTCCGGCGTCGCCTGTCCGGTCGAGACGATCCGCTCGATGCGGAAAGCCGGCCGCTCGACGAGCGTTTCCACCACCTCCCCGGCGCGCGGCGGCGAAGGCAGATTCCGTCGAAGGTTCCCGGTCTTTACCAATGCGGGCGGTTTGCCTCTGGCCTCGCCTAGCGGCCCGAAGTCTTGCGGCGGTCCACTTCGGCTTGGCTGACCTCGCCCGAGTGGATCAGCGCCCGCACGCAGGTCTTGGACAGGCTCTTGCCTGCTTTGTCCATGCACACGCGCAAGGCCGCGCTGTCGAGCCCATAGTCGCCGCAGAATTTGCGATAGTCCGCCGCGCAGGACTGCTGCACCGCCTTGCTGTAGGAATCGGCCATTGCGGCGCCAGTAATGCCTGCGGCGCCGGTGACGCCAAGGACCGATAGGCAAGCGACCAGCACTGTCGCGCGATAGGTCCGCATCGAAGTTTCCCCCACATCCCGACTCAAGCGTGAAGCTTAAACCGAAACCGCGCGCGGCGTTCCCCTCGGCGCGGGCGCGGTCGTAAAAACATGTGCATATTGTCTTTTGCGCCACAGCTAACCTTTTTCCTCCCCCCTTGAGGGGGAGGGTTAGGGAGGGGGGTCGAAACAAAACGACTCGTCTCGACTCACCAACTGCCTCTCGCTTCACCCCCCTCCGACCGCTCGATCAGCGGTCGTGCTCCCCCGCAAGGGGGGAGCGGGTAAAAGCGAACGGCGCCTCGTCTGGCGGCATCAAGAGGGTCGTCGGGGCGAGGCCTTGGCCGCATTGCACCAGGCGAAAAAAGCCTCAGTCTCCTCCCGCCCCTCCATGTCTTCCTTGAAGTCCTCGAAGGGGAGGCCGACCAGCTTCGCCGCGAGGAACGCCTCGAAAAAGTCGCGCACGCCTTTCGGCAGGGCGCCAGAGTTGCGCTTGCCGCACAGATAGGGCCGGCCGCGGCAGCTTCGCGCGCGGCGGCAGGAGGCATTGGCGCAGACCCGCCACTCGCAGAGAAAATTGCTTGCCCAGCGCAGCGCCTCGGTCTCTTTCGCTCTCCCGGTGTGGTCAGTCTCGCTCATCGAACCTCTCTTTTCCTGGCCGTTTGTTCCCCGCTCTCGTCATTCCGGCGTAAGCCGGAATCCAGTGCGCGAAGCGCAAAAAAGCTGGACCCCGGCTTTCGCCGGGGTGACGCGAGCAAGCGGAAGCTGCTCGCCGCCTTGTCGGCGCGAGGCATGAGGGGATGGCGCGCCGAAAAGCGCAAACCTATGGTTCCGCGATCCTTTTGGGACCACGGCGGGCGCCTCTCGGCGCGCCAAAGCGGTGACTTAGCGACGACCGGGCCGCGCTTTCGCCCCAGGTGCCCCGCTTTCCCGAACGGACGAAAGTCGACGTTATGGGGATCGCGTTTGGTGTAGGCCAAGGGGTCGTCAGCCAGCTCCTGGCAGGACCTCATAGTGGGTCCGGGCGGAGCCCCGGCGCCGCCCGAGTGACTTGGTTGCGAGCCAAGCCCCGCGGGGCACCGCACCTCGTCCCGCATCGCGACGCCTCGCGAGAGCGCCCCTCAAGCGGACGAGGTGAGATCAGGATAAGCGAGGTTTGGAGAGCGGGGATAAGGAGGTTTGGAGCAGTGGGGATAACTTGATTATCCCACGACATGACCCGAACAAGCGGACTCCCTTACCGACGAAGTTCCCTTTGCAGACCGCGTGCTCCTCCCTTAACCTGGCCGGGTAAGAGTTCTAGACTACACGCCTAAGGCGTTCAGGTACCGTCAGGCTGGGGGCTTAAGACTTCGTGTTTCTCACAAAGAGCGACTTACTTGCTTCACTGGCAGTGCTGATCGCCTCCGCGATTCCAGAACAGCGAGCAGTCGGCGAAAACTTCTCTTTCGAAGAGAACGTGGGCGATCCACGCCGTGATGACTTTCAGAGCCACCCGGGTCCGTCGGAATTGCGGGAGGCTGCTGACGGCTATTTCAGAGCTTCCGTGCAGGGGATCGCGCGCGGGCACATGCCCTCTACCTTCATACCTTCTTTGAATGAAATCGCGCTCTTGCCTTCCACGATTGAGCCCAATCAAAAGATTATTCGGCTAGAAAGGATCGATCGGTTAATAAGCAGCGATCCCGATCTCGACTTCGACCGTCTTTCCACCGCACTCGCTGCTCGGGATAGCGCCACATTGGCCGCTTTCGCCGATCTCTTCGCAAACTTCCCCGGCGAGCGGCCCGCTTTCGCTGCCTTCAAAGCCGAGGTAGGGGATGATCTTAGCAAGACAGATTGGCTGAGAAGACTTATTGACCGGATGGGTCTCTACCACCACTTTCCTGTGGCCGACGGACAGACTTATTCCTTTTCTCTGATGGAATACACTGCTGGAGAGGTCATTTCGCAAGCACGACCAAAGACCATCGACCGCCCCTTTGCTCTCGGGACCGTGCTCGAATGCAGGAATAATCCGGCTTTTTTTCCTGTCCCGCGAGGAACAGCGAACGGATTTACCGTCGATATTTCGCCCGCCGCACTGACCTCCCCCACGGTTCGCGAGGTCCTACACATCCGCTTGGATTATAGGAACCATCACGTGGTACGGTTTGGTCAGCTCTCTGGGCCGGCACCAACGCCCGACCTTGTCGGTTCGCGGCGCCGGCATCTGGCCGCCTTACGGGCGGCGACCGGACGGCACGATTTCGGAGCGTAGTAGTACATGACTATGGTGCAGGAACCTTGGGTCGAGGCCGTGGTGTCAGACGGCCGTAATGCGATCCTGAGCATCTTGTCGGGCAATGCGCGACTGGGTCAGCTCTCGGCGGCTGAGCCGGAGGATGCGCTTGCCTCGTTGATGGATGGTCTGGAGTCCGACGAGGCTGCGATAAAGGCATTCGACCGCGGATGCCTCGATGCTCTGGCGGATTTTCGCGCGTCGATCCTTTCGCTCGAACGGCCGTCGTTCGACGTGGCACTGAGCCGACTCGTATCGCTCGTGAACATCGTTCGACGTCTGAAGCCGAAGCGAACAGTCGTCGACCTACATGAAAATTACGTCACGTGGAATGCGTTCTTCGAGAATTTCGTAATCGATACTGGGCTCGACTTGCGGCGCGAGTTCTGGCGCATTCTAGCTTTGACCCAACAAGAGGCGGAAGAGGCAGGGCTTGCCCATCGGAGGCTGATGCCACTTTGGCTCTCAATCTGTAGCGAGAGCGGTGGTTCCGGACGGTACGACGAGAGCTATTTGCGAGTTCGCGCTGCTCGGGCTTCGCCGTCTTCCGCTTGGTCAAGACTTCAGCTCCAACGAGGACTTCGCGCTGCAAGGACTCGTGCGCTGGGCTGCGTCACGCAATCCTCCTAAGGCCGAATTTCTACGCGAGTGGCGTGTCTTGGAAGGCGACTTTCCTCGCGGGGCTGACTACTGGCCGCCTCGGGTAGAAAAAGCGGTCGCCGCAATGGAAGAGGAAATTTCGGAGCGAACGCACCATGCGCGCAAGACCTTTCCCGCGGCTGCGTGGTGGCGAGAAGACGTCGAGGTGCCGTCTGTTCCCTTGCATGGTCGGAGTGCCGTGGCCGAGCCACCTCCGCGGGAATTGCACCAAGAAGTGCTACGCCGAATCGCGGACAGTTTTGCCGCGATCAAAGGACCGATCGATGACCTAATGACAAGGCATCGACGTTATGCGGATGCAACTGGCGACGTGTTCTATCTCGTGCGAACTGCGTGTAACGTGGGCATGCGCCTAATTAAGAAAGGGCCGCCTTCGGAGAAGCTAGTTCGTGGAGAGAGTGCTGTCCGGTTGGCCCGGCTTGCCTTCGATTACGATCCCACGAACGTCTACGCTTGGGCGCTCCTCCAAGATGGACTTGAGACGGAGGGTCGGTTAGACGATGCCGAAATGGTCGGTTGGGAGGCCATCCGGCGGTTTCCGGAAAACCCGCAATGGCGCAGCCAACTGTCCACACTGCTTGCCAACTCTCTGGGGCGGCCTGAAGAGGCAGCAACCCTACTGAAAGAGTCGGTAGCATTGTTTCCTGGAGACATCCATTCGCGCAATCAGCTTGCGATAGTGCTTGCCGATGATCTTGATCAAAGCGGCGAGGCAAAGAAGGTGCTCGAAGCGGCGCGCCACGATAGTGTAGCAGACGAGGCGACGTTAGGTCTTCTCGAGAAGCTGAAATGGAAGAAGCAACTCCGGGCTATCTCACGCCAGCGACATATTCTCGCGACCGATGCATTGCGTCCCGGCGCATTATTGAATCTGCCGACGGCTGAAGCGCGGCGGGCATTGTTCCGCTTCGAGAATGGCCTCGCTGACATCGCTTCGGTGCGTACCTTGCTCAACCAGGAGGCTCCAGATGCCTACCTTTGTTATGTGGGTGAGCGCACAGGCACGCAGTCTCCGCCGTTGAAGACCACGTTCGCTCTGGCCTTCGAGGCGGCCGCACGCAGTAGTTCGGTTACAGCGCTGCAGGCTCTTCTTATCCGCTCGCGCCCGCTGGAAGGCGTCTTGATCACTCAGGCTATTGCTGCGATTGAAGCGCGTATCGAAGCGGTGCCCGCTAACGACAACGAGGGTGGCAGCTTTGAACACGTCATTCAACTGACCCGCCATTTCGCAGGGCGCCATGCTCCTGCTCCGGAGCAACGATTGATCTTGTTGCGCGACACAGCGGCGTCGTTCCTTTCGACCGATGTACTACGGCTCGTTCCCACGGCAGAACTGAGCCTCGTCGCCTAAAGGGAGAGTTCCCCCCCTCACATCCCCATGGACTTGGCCTTGTTGAGCAGCGCCTCGGCCTGGCGAATGCTCGCGATGTCGATCAGCCGCCCGTCGAGCGACACCGCGCCCTTGCCCTCCTTCGCCGCCTGCTTCATGGCCTCGACGATGCGCTTGGGCCCTGCCATCTCCTCCGCTCCGCCCATCACCTAAAGCACCGACTCCATAGCCATTCGCTATTGGGAAAGGCGCGGCTCTCCGCCCAGTTATCTGATGTTCGAACGGCACAATTGGCCAGCCGGCCGAATTTCAGATCAACCGGCCAAACCCTAAAGGAGATACCACCATGAAGAAGCTCATGCTCGCCGTTGCCCTGATCGTCGCCTCTGCCGCGCCCGTCATGGCCGAAGGTTTCCCGAACAGCTACATGACCCGCTAGTTTGCTGCGGGCAGATAGGGAGCGATGGTCACTATGACCAGCAATCTCTTCCCACTTCCCTATTGGGCACCCGCTCTCCAGCGGGTGCCCATTCCGCTTCAGGTGCTGAACGAGGCCTATCTTCGCGGGGAGCGTTCGCGTGAGTGCGCTGAAGGATTGCGCCCCCTCACCATTCTCCGTCATTCCGGCGCAAGCCGGAATCCAGCGGCGCGAAGCGCAAATGAAAGAACTGGACCCCGGCTTTCGCCGGGGTGACGCAGTGCGCGCTTAGCCTCCGCTCTAGCGGCCCAGCAGTTTCTTCTGCTGATCCACATATTCTTGCGAGGTATCACCCGCCGCAATCAGCGCGTCCACGCAGGCCTTGGACAGCTTGGCGCCGTTGGACTTGAAGCACATATCGAGCAGCTCGCTGCCGATGCCATATTCCTTGCAGAAATTGTCGTAGTCCCACTGGCAATTCTGTTGCACGGCGGGCGTGATGGTGACGGACTCCGCTTGCGCCGCGCCGGCGAAGCCAAGGACCACAGCAAAGGCGATCAATCAGTTTTGCGGTATTGAATTTCATCGACACTTCCCTCCCTTGTGAATTCCGGCCAGCCTGACCGGCCGGCGCCGAAGAAGTCATTTTAAGTCCGTGGTTCGAGACGCGGACTTCGTCCGCTCCTCACCATGAGGAGTCCTCACCCTGAGGAGCCGCGGAACGCGGCGTCTCGAAGGGTGAGCCCTCCCTCATTACATCCCCATGGCGGCGGCCTTGTTGAGCAGCGCCTCGGCCTGGCGGATGGAGGCGATGTCGATCAGGCGGCCGTCGAGCGACACCGCGCCCTTGCCTTCCTTGGCCGCCTGCTTCATGGCCTCGACGATGCGCTTGGCCTTGGTCACCTCGGCCTCCGACGGCGTGAACACCTTGTTGGCCAGCTCGACCTGGCTCGGATGGATCGCCCATTTGCCTTCGAAGCCGAGCACGGCCGCGCGCTTCGCCGCCGCCAGATAGCCGTCGGGGTCGGAGAAATCGCCGAACGGCCCGTCGATGGGCCGGAGGCCGTAGGCGCGGCAGGCGACCATCATGCGCGACAGCGCATAGTGCCAGGGGTCGTTCCAGTAATAGGCGCGGTTGCCGCTCTCGTCCTTGTCGGAGAGGATGCCATAGTCCGGGTGCGGGGCGCCGATGCCCATGGTGCGCGCGCGGGTGGAGGCGGCATAGTCGGCGACGCCGAAGCTCATGGCCTCGACGCGCTTCGAGGCTTTGCGCGATGGCCTCGACATTGGCCATGCCGAGCGCGGTCTCGATCAGCAGCTCGAAGCCGATCTTCTTCTCGCGCTTCTTATATTGCTCGATCTGGGTGACCAGCATGTCGATGGCGTAGACGTCCTGCGGCACGCCGGTCTTGGGGATGAGGATCATGTCGAGCCGCGGGCAGTTCTCCACCACGTCGACCACGTCGCGATAGGCGTAATGGGTGTCGAGGCCGTTGATGCGGATCATCATGGTCTTGGTGCCCCAGTCGATCTCGTTGAGGCCTTGGACGATGTTCTTGCGCGCCTGCTCCTTGTCGTCGGGCGCCACGGCGTCCTCGAGGTCCAAGAAGATAATGTCGGCGGCGCCTTTGGCCGCCTTCTCGAACAGAGAGGGGTTCGACCCCGGCACGGCAAGCTCTGAGCGGTGGAGACGCGGGGTCGCCTGTTGGATCAGGGTGAAGCTCATTTGATAGTCCCTCCTGGTTTAGCCTGTGGCGCCGAGACCGGCGGCAACGGTGTTGATGGATAACAGCAATGCGGATTTGAACGCGTCGCGCTCGGCCTCGGTCTGCGCGCCGCGGAAGCGGCGCAACAGCTCGACCTGCATCGCGATTGACCTCGTTGACGGTGGGGAGCCGGGAGGCGAGGCTCGCGGCGAAATTCGCGGGAAGCGGTCGCCGATCTCGCTGGCGCCGCTCACTTTCAGCACCATGTCGCGGGTCAGGGCAAGCTCCTGCTCGATCATGGCGAAGATCATCTCGCGCACGCCCTCGTCGGCGACCAGGCTCGCATAGTCGCGGGCGATGTCGAGATCGACCAGGAGCAGCGTCTTCTCCACCTCGTCGATGATGAGGCGGAAGAGGCGGGAATCCTGGAACAGGTGGGGCAGCAGCGCCTCGCCCTGCTGGCCGCGCACCTGGAGCAGGCTATGGATGGCGCTGCCCACGCCGTACCAGCCGGTGATGATGTGGCGGTTCTGCGCCCAGGCAAATACCCAGGGAATAGCGCGCAGATCGCTGAGCGACCGCGCGCCGAATCTGCGCGCCGGGCGCGAGCCGATATTGAGCAGCGAGATCTCCTCGAGCGGGCTCGCCGCCTGGAAATATTGCACGAGGCCGGGATGGGAGACGAGGCCGGTATAGGCGGCGCGGCTGGCGCCGGACAGCGCCTCCAGGATGTCGTCGAACTCGCGCTTCGGCTTCAGCGCCTCCTCGCGCTCGGATTTCAGCGCGTGCTCGAACACGCTCGCGGCGAGCAGCTCCATCTGATAGAGCGCGGTGCCCTTATTGGCATATTTATAGGAGACCACCTCGCCCTGCTCGGTGACGCGGAAGCGCCCCCTGATCGAGCCGGCAGGCTGGGCGGCGATGGCGCGGCCGGTGGGCGCGCCGCCTCTGGAGACCGAGCCGCCGCGCCCGTGGAAGAAGGCGATGGCCGTGCCGGTCTCGGCGCCGACCTTGGTCAGCTGCGACTGCGCCTTGGCCAGCTCCCAGTTGGAGGCGACGAAGCCGCCGTCCTTGTTGCTAATCGGAATAGCCGATCATCACCTCCTGCACATTGCCCTGCCAATGGGTGCTGCGGCGGATGAGCGGCACGGACAGGGCCTCGCGCATGATGGTGGGCGCGGCGCGGAGATCGTCGATGGTCTCGAACAGGGGCACGATGGGAAGGGCGCAGATCTCCGTGCCGGCGGCATCGAGAAAGGCGCCGCCCTCCTTGGCCAGCAGATAGGCGCCGAGGATGTCGTCGACCGAGCGGGTCATGGAGAGGATGAACGAGCCGAAGGCGTCGCGGTCGAGCCCGCGCCTGGTCTCGGCGGCCTGACCGAACATGTCGATCAGCTCGGAGGCTTCGGCCGGAAGCTCGGGGATCAGCCGCGGGCCGGTCAGAGGCCGCGCCAGCTCGCGGTAGCAGCCACACCCGCCACTCGCGGCTCCCGATCTCGGGCGGGGTGTCGTCGCTATGGCCGGCGGTCGCCCACCACAGCGCCTGAAGCGCGGCGCTCGTCTTGGTGGTGTTCTCGCGGAGATCGAGCCTGACGGTCGAGAAGCGGAAGATCTCGACGGCGCGGCGCACCGGCTTGACCAGATTGGCGGCGAGCGACGGGCTGTTCGCCTCTTGCAGCGCGCTCTCGATCACGCGCAGATCGAGGATCAGCTCGTCGGCATTGGCGTAAGCAGCGCCTGGGCCGCCGATGTCCATGCCCCTCGACGCGGGCGATGGTGGCGTCGAGCTTGCGCAGCACGATCGAGAGATATTGGCGGTAGGGCTCGCCGGGATTGCGCGCTCTGATCGCGTCAGCCTCGCCGCCGCCCTCGAGCGCGCGCTCAAGCTCGGCGCGGAAGCCAGGCGGAACGGGCAGCGCGCGCTCGGTGATGGACAGCGCCCGCGCCAGGCCCACGATGCGCTCGCGGTAATGGCGCAGCGCGGCGAGCGCGTTCTGCCGCAGCGTCCAGCCGGTGACGGAAGTGGTGACGGACGGATTGCCGTCGCGGTCGCCGCCGATCCACGAGCCGAACTGGAAGAAGGGCGGAAGCTCGAAGTGCTTTCCCGGATAATAGCGCTCGAGCGCGCCATCGACGAGGGCGAGCATCTCGGGCGCCTTGTCGAACAGCGTCTCGTCGAAGAAGTGAAGCCCGCGGGAGACCTCGTGCTGCACGGTCGGCTTCTCCAGATGCAGCTCGCCGGTCATCCACACGAGCTCGATCTGGTCGCGCAGATCGTCGATGAGGGCGGTGCGCTCCCGTGTCGTCCAGCGCGGCATCTCCAGCTCGCGCAAGAGCAGATAGATGCGGCGGTATTTCTCCAGCACGGTGACACGCTTCGACTCGGTCGGGTGGGCGGTGATCACCGGCCTGATGCGCAAGCCCGACAGAAGCGTCTGGATCTCTTGCGGCGCGATGCCGTCGCGCGCGGCTTCGGCGAGCACATGGGCGAAGGTGCCGCGCAAGGCTTCGCGCCCGCGCGTCCGCTCGATCTGGCGGCGGCGGCGCATGGCGGCGTTCTGCTCGGCGATGGCGAGAAGCTGGAACAAGATGCCTTGCGCCTGAAGCGCGCGGGCCATCAGCTCAGGGGTGAAGCCGGAGATATTGGCGCCGCCGAGAAGCACGGGCTCGATCTCGGGCTGGTGGCGGCGCACCACCTCGATCAGAAGCCGGAACAGGAGATCGGCCGCCTCCGTGGCTGAGGTGCCGCTAATGACCGCTCCCGGCGGCTCGGCCTCTAGGCTGCGAAGGTTTGAGCTCCTCGTTCATGGCAACGCACGACACTCCCGACCGTGACGATCGGCTTTCAAAGGGTTCGGCCAGGCGCGACAGCGCCCGTTCACTCGCACTCCTTAGAACAAATTCCGACCGAATAGTATCGCCGGCGCTAAAGCCCCCCTCGCCACTTCCTGGTTTCATCCCTCCCCCTCGTGGGGAGGGCGACGCGTCCGGCCTAGCGAAGCTAGGCCGCTTTGGCGCGCCGGGTGGGGGGAATGCTCCCTGCCATGCGCTCACCCCACCCGGCTCATCCGGCCGATGGCCGGCTGAGCCACCCTCCCCATCAAGGGGAGGGATGGGAGCAAGCGGACTCGTCGGCGACGCGCCCGCGCTTCCGATCACGCGCTAGCCCGGCGCTCCGGGCGGGACGCCAGCACGCCGGCCACGGTCGAGCCGAACTCGCTCGGATTGGGCGCCACCGTGAGCCCGCAGGAGCGCATGATCTCGGCCTTCTCCGCGGCGCTGTCGCCGACCGCCGAGATGATGGCGCCGGCATGGCCCATGCGCCGTCCCTTGGGCGCGGTGAGGCCAGCGACGAAACCGATCACCGGCTTCGACATGTTGTCCTTGATCCAGGCCGAGGCCTCGGCCTCCTGCGGGCCGCCGATCTCGCCGATCATCAGCACGGCCTCGGTCTCGGGATCCTCCTCGAACAGAGCGAGATGATCCAGGAACGAGCTAGCCGTTGATCGGATCGCCGCCGATGCCGACGGAGGTCGAGATGCCGATGCCCTTGGCCTTCATCTGCGAGGCGGCCTCATAGCCGAGCGTGCCCGAACGCGAGATGACGCCCACATTGCCTTGCAAATAGATGTGCCCCGGCATGATGCCGAGCATGGCCTTGCCTGGGCTGATGATGCCGGCGCAGTTCGGTCCCGACCAGCATCGGGCGCCGGTCTTTGGGATAGCGCATCAAATAACGCTTCACCCGCATCATGTCCTGCGCGGGAATGCCGTCGGTGATGGAGCAGATCAGCCTGACGCCGGCGTCGGCCGCCTCCATGATGGCGTCGGAGCAGAAGGCCGGCGCGACGAAGGTGATGGACGTGGTGCCGCCGGTCGCCTTCACCGCCTCCTTCATGGTGTTGAAGAGCGGCCGGTCGAGATGCGTGCCGCCGCCTTTACCCGGGGTCACGCCGCCGACCACGTTGGTGCCGTAGGCGATCATCTCCTTCGCATGGAAGGTGCCCTTGTCGCCGGTCATGCCTTGCACGAGGACCGGCGTGGTTTCATCGATCAGAATGCTCATGACGTTTTACTCCCGATCGCGCTTCAAGCCGCAACGCCGCCCTTGGCACGCCGCCACGGCCTTCTCCGCGGCTTCGGCCAAAGTGTCGGCGGTGATCAGCTTGAGCCCGCTTTCCGCAAGAATTTTCCGCCCTTCCTCCACATTGGTGCCGGCCAGCCGCACGACCAGCGGCACCTTGACGTCGACCGTCTCGCAAGCCTGCACCACGCCCTTGGCGACCCAGTCGCAACGGTTGATGCCGGCGAAGATGTTGACGAGCACGGCCCTGACCTTGGCGTCGGACAGCACGAGCTTGAGCGCGGTGGCGATGCGCTCCGGCGAAGCGCCGCCGCCCACGTCGAGGAAGTTGGCGGGCGTGCCGCCGGCATGCTTGATCATGTCCATGGTCGCCATGGCCAGACCCGCGCCGTTGACGATGCAGCCGATCTCGCCGTCAAGACCGATATAGTTGAGATTGTGCTCGGCGGCCTGCGCCTCGCGCGGATCCTGCTGCGAGGGATCGTGCATGTCGGCCACGTTGTGACGGCGGAACAGCGCGTTGTCGTCGAACGACATCTTGGCGTCGAGCGCGAGCACGCGGTCGTCCTTGGCGACGACCAGCGGATTGATCTCGAGCATGATGGCGTCGCAGTCGCGGAACGCGCGGTAGGCGTTCATGATGGTCGACACGGCGCTTTGCGCCTGCTTGATGCTGAAGTCCGAGCTGGAAGGCGAGCTCGCGGGCCTGAAAGGCCTGCAAGCCCACGGCTGGCTCGACCACCACCTGAAGGATGGCTTCGGGCTCGTCTTTGGCGATCTCCTCGATCTCCATGCCGCCGCGTTGCGAGGCGATGACGCGGATGCGCTCGGCTTTGCGGTCGAGCACATAGCCGAGATAGAGCTCGCGATCGAAGGGCTCGGCCACCTCGATATAGACCCTCTGCACGGGCTTGCCTTCGGGGCCCGTCTGGATGGTGACCAGGCGCTTGCCGAGCATGCTCTGCGCCGCGTCGCGCACCTCATGATAGGTCTTGCACAGCTTGATGCCGCCAGCCTTGCCGCGCGCGCCCGCGTGGATCTGGGCCTTCACCGCCCAGTTCCAGCCGCCAAGCTCGGTCGCGGCATAGACCGCCTGATCCGGACTGAAGGCGACGGCGCCCTTGGGCACCGGCACACCGAAGCTCGCCAGCAATTCCTTGGCTTGATACTCGTGAACGTCCACAGTCTCCTCCCTTGTTGGGTGTGGTCCGGGGTTTTCCCCGGAAGCTCTAACTCAATTTGCCTTTGACGATACCGTAGGCCTTCTCGGTCGCTGCTCCGGCCCCGGCCAGAAGCTGGTTCAGCTCCTTGAGCTTGGCCTCGGCGAAAGTCTTATCGTTTATCATTCTTGCATTGGTGAAAACATTCAAGGCGGCGCTTCGCAGTGCAGCATAAGCGGCGAGCACGCCGACGCCGGCGTCCGAAATCACGTTGAGATTGCCCTTGTCCGCCGCGATGGCGGCAAGGTCAATCACCTCCCGCGCCGCGTGGCAGCAGCGCATCGGAACGTCGGTCGCCTGCTTGAGCGCCGCCTGGATCGCCTGGTCGCGCGCGGCCTTCTGTTGGTCGGTCTCCTTGGCCATGCCGTAGGCGCCCATCACGGCGTCGAAGGCCTTGGCGTCGTCCTCGATCATGCCAGTGAGCCTCTGCCGTAACGCCTCGGTCTTGCCGAGCACGTCCTTCATGTCCGCTTCGACCTCGGCGTATTTCTTCTTGCCGATGGTCAGGTTGCAAACCATGCTGACCAGCGCCGCCCCCATGGCGCCGATGATGGCCGCGGCGCCCCCGCCGCCCGGCGTCGCAGCTCTGGCTTGCCAGCGCATCGAGGAACTCTTCGATCCTGTTGTCTTTGATCGCAGCGGTCATGCCATCTCTTTCGCCAAAGCGTAGATCGCCTCGGCATCGAGCACGCCTTCGGAGCTTTCGAACAGCTGGCCGATGCAGCCGCGATGCAGCTTCAATTTAAGTCCGCCGATGCCGAGCGCGCCGAACACGAGCTTGCCGCGACCGCTCCTTGCCTTTGTCGGTGGCTTCGACGCCCTCGATGCCGAGCGGCGGCTGAGCATTGACGTCGGCGAGCAGCTCGATGTTCGGGTTGTTCTGCCAATCCTGCGCCTTGAGCAGCTGGCAGCCGATGGCGCCGGCGGCAAACACGACATTGGCATCCTTCACCGCCTGGCCGCGGGCCGCGTCGTCGGCCGCCTCGATGGGCGTGACCTTCACCCCGAAGCGCGTCTCGATCGCCTTGGCGGCATTGTCCGCCCGCGCTTGCGCCCGCGAGGTGATGGCGACTTTGGCGCCTTCCTGGCCGAAGAAGGCCGCCGCGCGCATGCCGACGGGCCCGGTGCCGGCCAGCACCACGGCCTTCTTGCCCTTGAGCTTCTTGGCCTTGGCGAGCAGCGCCACGCCGGCCGCGGCGGTGGTGTTGGAGCCGTTCGAGTCGAGCATGACGGAGACGCGGAAGGGTCCGAAGAATTTCTTCTGCACCGCCGCGAACAGCGCCTCGCCCTTGGTCATGTCGCCGCCGCCGACGAAGATCGCCGTGTTCTGCTTGTCCTTGCCGCCGCGGGTGAAGATGGTGCCGTCGACCAAGGGACCCACATTGCCGGGCGTCACATTGGCGTAGCCCGCCACCCGGTCGGCGCCGCCGTCATAGGCGACCACGGTGTCGAACACGCTCGGGTAAGGATCGGTGTCGAGCAGGAACAAGAGTTTCTTCATGGCGCGCTTGCCTCCTCCGGCTCACTCCGACGACGTTTTGCGGCTTGCCCGCGACGAACGCCTCGACGTTATCGATGAGCTGATCGGCCAGGATCTGCATCGCCTCTTGGCTCGCCCAGGCGACGTGGGGCGTAACGATCAGATTGGGAAGCTTGAGATCGAGGAGGACGTTGCCGTCCTTGGGCGGTTCCTTGGTAAGCACGTCGAAGCCGGCGCCGGCGATGGTGCCGTTCTTCAAGGCCTCGGCCAGCGCCGCCTCGTCGACCAAGCCGCCGCGCGCCGTGTTGATGAGGATGGCGGTCGGCTTCATCTTCTTCAGCTCTTTCGCGCCGATCATGTTCTTGGTCTCGGGCGTCAGCGGCACGTGCAAGGTGATGATGTCGCTCTCGCGGAGAATGGTGTCGAAATCGACCAGCCCCGGTTGCGGCACCACGTCGAAGGGCAGCACCTTCATGCCGAGCGCCTCGGCGCGCTTGGCGATCGACTTGCCGAGGGCGCCATAGCCGACAATGCCGAGGGTGGAGCCGGCGATGTCGCGGATCGGGTGGGTCAGGAAGCAGAACTGGCTCGACTTGTTCCACACGCCGGCCTTCGTGTCCTCGACATAGGCGAAGAGGTTGCGCCTCAGCGCGAAGATCAGCGCCAGCACATGCTCAGGCACGGTGTTGAAGGCGTAGTTGCGGATATTGACGACAGTGATGCCGTTTTGCTTTGCAATAGGCCTTGTCGACCACGTCGGTGCCGGTGGCCGCCACCGCGATCAGCTTCAGCTTGGGGAGCTGCTTCAAGCGTGTCGGCCCGCATCGGCACCTTGTTGATGATGGCGATGGTCGCGTCCTTGAGGCGATCGAGGATCTCCTCGACGGTCCACGTCGAGTCATATTCTTTATAGGTATGCGGGAAATTCGGCCTGCGGACCTTGGCGTCGACCGACTCTCGATCGAGAAACACGATCGCGTGCTGCACTGAACTTAAACCCCTACTCATGCGCGGGGTCTCACCCTTGCGCGCCATGCCTCATCTTCCCCCGGCGCGAAGCAAAAAAGCGCCGGAGGTCCTGACCAAAACCCAAAATCCAGCGGAGACCGGCGTTTTCGCCGTTAGCCCCGCGTCTCCTGCCCTATTCGGCGGCGACCTTCGTTTCACTTGGCCTTGCGCATTCCCACGGAACTGCGCCTGGGCCGCCGCCACTCCAGACCCGAGCTCGACCTCGATGCCGACGTCGCTCATGGCCATCTCGGCGCCGGCGATGGCGCCGAGCAGCATCAACTCGTTCAGATCGCCCAAATGACCGATGCGGAACAACTTGCCCGCCATCTGCGACAGCCCGGCGCCGAGCGCGAGATTGTAGCGGCGATAGGCGCGATCGATCACGTCGGCGCCGTTGAAGCCGTGCGGCACCATGATCGCGGTCACGGTGTCGGAATGCCATTTCGGCTCTTTGGCGCAGAGCTTGAGGCCCCAGGCCTTGACCGCGGCGCGCGCGCCGGAGGCCAGATGGCGGTGGCGCGCGAACACGTTGTCGAGCCCCTCCTCTTGAAGCATGGCGAGCGACTCGCGCAGGCCGTGGAGCAGCGGCAAGGCCGGCGTATAGGGGAAGTAGCCGGTCGGGTTTACCCGCATATGGTCGGCAAGATCGAAATAGGCCCGCCGGCACTTGGCATCCTTCATGGCGGCCAGCGCCTTCTGGCTGGCGCAGACGATGCTAAGGCCGGCCGGCAGCATGAGGCCCTTCTGCGAGCCGGTGATGGCGAGATCGACGCCCCATTCGTCCATGCGGAAGTCGAGGCTCGCGATCGAGCTCACCCCGTCGACATAGAGCAGCGCCGGGTGGTTGGCGGCGTCGATGGCGCGGCGCACGGCAGCCACGTCGCTGGTGACGCCGGTCGCGGTCTCGTTGTGGACGACCATGACGCCCTTGATCTCGTGGTTCTTGTCCTCGCGGAGCGCCTCCTCGATGCGCTCGGGGTGGACGCCGGTGCCCCACTCCTCCTCCTGGACGATGACCTCGAGCCCGTGACGGCGGGCGAGTTCGATCCACAGATGGCTGAATTGGCCGAAGCGGGCGGCAAGCAGCTTGTCGCCGGGCGAGCGTGTATTGGTGAGAGCGGATTCCCAGGCGCCGGTGCCGCTCGACGGATAGATGACGACCTGGCCGTCCCTGGTCTTGAAGATCTTCTTCAGGTCTTCGAACAGGGGCAGCGTCAGCTTGGGGAAGTCGGAGGAGCGATGGTCCTCCATGGCGACGTGCATGGCGCGCAAGATGCGGTCGGGCACATTGGTCGGTCCCGGCACGAATAGAAAGTTGCGCCCGGGCCTTCTTGCTCCAGCCATCGTTTCTCCCCTTGAATTCTTGCCGACCTTAAGTCGGATTTGGCCTCATCTCGCGGAAAAAGGGTGTTAGCGTCCGCTTCGGCGCCTTGCAACCCCTTTCAGCAGCTAGAATAAACCGGCAATGCGGCCGTCAGCCGCAAGCTCGATATTGTTGGCGGCCGGCACCTTCGGCAGGCCCGGCATGGTCATGATGTCGCCGCAGATCACCACCACGAACTCGGCGCCGGCCGAAAGCCTGACCTCGCGGATCGGGAATGATGTGCCCGAGCGGCACACCCTTGGCGTCTGGGTTGGTGGTGAAGCTGTATTGCGTCTTGGCCACGCAGATGGGGAATTTGCCGAAACCTTCCTTCTCCAGCTCGGCGAAGCGGTCCTTGCACGCTCTTGTCGGCGGTGATGTCCTCGGCGCCGTAGATCTCCTGCGCAATGGTGCGCGTCTTGTCCCACAGCGACATGTCGTCGGGATAAAGCGGCTGGAAACTGCTCGGCTTCTCCTCGATGGTGCGGACCACGGTGTTAGCGAGATCGACGGCGCCCGCGCCCCCTTGCGCCCAGTGGTCGGCCATCACGCAATCCGCCCCGATGGTTGGAGCAGAGGCGCTTCAGCAGGGCGATCTCGGCCTCGGTGTCGCTCGAGAAGCGGTTCACCGACACCACCACCGGCACGTGGTACTTGCGCAAATTCTCCACGTGGCGTTCGAGATTGGCGAAGCCTTTCTCCAGCGCGGCGACGTTTTCCTTCTTGAGATCGTCCTTGGCCACGCCGCCATGCATCTTGAGCGCCCTGATGGTCGCCACGATCACCACGCAGTCGGGCTTCAAGCCCGCTTTGCGGCACTTGATGTCGAAGAATTTCTCAGCGCCGAGATCGGCGCCGAAGCCCGCCTCGGTCACCACGTAGTCGGCGAGCTTGAGCGCCGCCTTGGTGGCGATCACCGAGTTGCAGCCATGGGCGATATTGGCGAAGGGGCCGCCATGGATGAAGGCCGGGTTGTTCTCCAGCGTCTGCACGAGATTGGGCGCGAGCGCGTCCTTGAGCAGAGCCGCCATGGAGCCCGCGGCGGAAAGGTCTTTCGCGGTGACGGCTTTCTTGTCCCGCGTCTGGCCGATCTGGATCTGGCCGAGGCGCCGCTGGAGGTCGGCGAGGTCAGTGGCGAGGCAGAAGATCGCCATGACCTCGGAGGCGACGGTGATGTCGAAGCCCGCCTCGCGCGGGAAGCCGTTGGCGGCGCCGCCGAGCGAGGTGACGATCGAGCGGAGCGCCCGGTCGTTCATGTCCACGGCGCGGCGCCAGGTGACGCGGCGGGTGTCGATATCGAGCTTGTTGCCCCAATAGACATGGTTGTCGATCATCGCCGCGAGCAGATTGTTGGCCGCGCCGATGGCGTGGAAATCGCCGGTGAAGTGGAGGTTGATGTCCTCCATGGGCACCACTTGCGCGTAGCCGCCGCCGGCCGCGCCGCCCTTGACCCCGAAGCAAGGCCCGAGGCTCGGCTCGCGGATGCAGATCATGGCCTTCTTGCCGATGTCGTTCAGCGCATCGCCGAGGCCGACCGTGGTCGTGGTCTTGCCTTCCCCGGCGGGCGTCGGCGTGATGGCGGTGACGAGGATCAGCTTGCCGTTGGGGCGGCCGGCGAGCGAGGCGATATAGTCGAGCGAGACCTTGGCCTTGTAGTGCCCGTAAGGGATGAGGTTCTCGGCCGGAATGTCGAGCTTGTCGGCCGCCACTTCGAGGATCGGCCGCATCTTGGCGGCCTGGCTGATCTCGATGTCGGATTTCGGGTTCTTGTGCTGCTCGTCCGAACGCCTGCCCGGTTTTTCGGCATTTCCACGCGACTGAACTGACATAACTCGCTGGCCCCCGGGACTTGCGGCATGACTGCAAAAGGAATGAGCAAAGTAATTCATTCGCTTGCCTTCTTGCAATCGTCTGTGCAGGTTCAACGCCCCTAAAGCGGAGGGACACGTTAAGCAATGACGCCGCCCGAGCTTCTCAAAGCCATGTTCCAAGCCGCCGTGGACGCCGCGGCGCCTTCTCTTTGCGTTCCGGCGCATCTCCCTCGGCGCCCCAAGGGCCGCACCATCGTGATCGGCGCCGGAAAAGCGAGCGGCGCCATGGCGCGGGCGGTCGAGGACCATTGGGAGGGACCGCTCGAAGGGCTGGTCGTGACCCGCTACGGGCACAAGCTTCCGACGACCAGAATCGAGGTGGTCGAAGCGCGCGCACCCCGTGCCCGACGCCGCGGGACGCGAGGCGGCCGCGCGCATCCTCAAGATGGTGCAAGGGCTCACGCCGGACGACCTCGTGCTGTGCCTGATCTCCGGCGGGGGCTCGGCGCTGCTCGCGCTTCCGGCCGAGGGCCTGACCCTGGAAGACAAGCAGGCCGTCAACAAGGCGCTGCTCAAGTCAGGCGCCACCATCGGCGAGATGAATGCGGTGAGGAAGCACCTCTCGGCCATCAAGGGCGGCAGGCTGGCGGTCGCCGCCGCGCCGGCGCGCGTCGTGGCGCTGATGATCTCGGACGTCCCCGGCGACGATCCTTCGGTGATCGCCTCGGGACCGACGGTCGCCGACCCGACCTCGAGCGAAGACGCGCTCGCCATCATCGAGAAATACGGCATCCCCGTGCCGCCGGGCATCATCGAGCGCCTGCGCGCGAAAGCGGGCGAGACGCCGAAGCCCGGCGACGCGCGGCTGGCGGCGCGTCGAGAACATCATGATCGCCACGCCGCAAATGTCGCTCGAAGCCGCCGCGGCGATCGCGCGCAAGGCCGGGGTGACGCCGGTGATCCTCGGCAACGCCATCGAGGGCGAGGCGCGCGACGTGGGTCTCGTCCATGCCGGCATCGCGCGCCAATGCGCGGACCATGCGCAGCCGGCCGCGCCGCCGTGCGTGCTGCTGTCAGGCGGCGAGACCACGGTGACCTTGAAGGGCAAAGGCAAAGGCGGACGCAACACCGAGTTCCTGCTCGCGCTCGGGCTCGCGCTCGACGGCGATCCCGGCATCTGGGCTCTTGCCGCCGATACCGACGGCGTCGACGGCTCGGAGGACAATGCCGGCGCGCTGCTTTATCCCGATACGCTGGCGCGGGCCGCGGCCAAGGGCGTGAACGCCAAGGCGCTGCTCGCCGACAACGATCCTTGGACCTTCTTCGAGGCCATCGGCGACCTCTTGGTGACCGGCCCCACGCTCACCAATGTCAACGACTTCCGCGCCGTGCTGATCGAGCGGGCTGAGGCCAAAAGCTAGCTCGGAGCGATCAGCCCATTCACACGAGGGTCGGTCAGCAGGTGGAATGGAATAGCCCGCCTACGGGCATACTTTCCCGGAGCTCGTTGAAGCGCTCGACGGCGGCCTCGGTCTGCAAGACCTCGACGTCAATGCCATTCTTGGCCAAAACGTCCAAGGTTTCGGGACAGACCTCTAGCCGGTTCCAGATGCCTCTTGAAAGCACCACGGCCTTTGCGCCGTTGTCGATGAGTTCTTGTACGTCGGCGGGCTGAATGCCAGGCACATGGCGCGTGCCCGTCTCGCGCCAGTCCCATTCGCGCGCGCCGCCAGGAAAGACCTTGGCGTCCTTGAACGGCTTGTGTCCTTCGACTTCTATATGTCCCCATGAAAGGCGCGAGATACGCGGGGCGTGAGGTTCTGTCTGGTTCATCTCTTCACCCAGAACGAGCTCAAGACCCCCTCCTTAGCGCGGGCGCCGGCGCCTGTCTCCATATCCGTGCACGCGGGGGCGAAGCCAATTTCGCAGTTGCGAATTGGGACGAGCGCGCTACTCTCCCCGGCGGCTGCGGCCTAGCCGCGATCTTGCGATTCGGCTGGAATGCGGGCGCCCAATGGGTGTCTCCAGCTGGCCCGCGGGGCCTTGGTGTGGTCCGCGCGCCATGGAACAGTCGAATTTTGATTGACTATGGGGCTTCGCGCCTTTCCGAGGGGCTGGGAACTGCCATTATTCGTCTGTTCGTCCCCGCCGCTCTCGCGGAACGGCGCTGGGAAGAGCGACGCGCAAGAAGCGCTGGATTGAATGAGGGAACAGGGGATGATGCTGCGACGCGCCGGTCTTGGCCTCCTCGTCGGAGCGGTCTTGATGGCCCCGGCAGGCGCTTCGGCTGGCCCCGCTCTCGTCTTCGAGCCGTATAACGGCACCGTGTTCTACGCCGAGGATCCCGACGCGTCTTGGTTCCCGGCCTCGCTTACCAAGCTGATGACGGCCTATGTTGCCTTCCAGGCGCATGAAAGAGGGCACGGTTAAGCCCGACACGAAGGTAGTCTGCTCCAAGAAGGCGACGGAGCAAGCCCCGAGCAAGCTCTGGCTGAAAGAGGGCGAGGCGATCACGCTCGACATCGCGCTCAAGGTCCTCATCGTCAAATCGGCCAACGACGTCGCCGTCATGCTGGCCGAGACGGTGGCCGGCAGCGAGGAGGCGTTTGTCGCGCGCATGAACGAGGCGGCGCAGCACCTCGGTATGACCCGCACCTCCTTCGCCAACGTCAACGGCCTGCCCGACGAGCGCCAGGTCACCACCGCGCGCGACCTCGCCAAGCTCGCGCGCGCCATCATTGTCGAATTCCCCGAGCACGCCGACCTTTTCACCACCATCCAGGTCCAGGTCGGCAAGCGGGTCGTGCGGACCCATAACGGCCTGCTCGTGAATTATCCGGGCGCCGACGGGATGAAGACCGGCTTCATTTGCGATTCCGGCTTCAACGTCGTGGCGAGCGCCACGCGCGAGGGGCGCAAGCTCGTCGCCGTCGTGCTGGGCGAGCCCTCGGTCGCCTCGCGGCGCGAGCGAGCCGTCGACCTGCTCGATAACGGCTTCAAGCGCTATTTCTGGAAGTCGCTGTTCGGCACGAGCCTCGACGGGCTTGCCATCCAAGCCTCGTTGAGCACGGGCCCCACCCATTTACGCGACAGCGTATGCGGGGTAGCGAGAGCCAAGCCTCCGCGGAAGAAGAAGGGTACGATCGCTTCCCGCAAGAAAAAGACGCGCAGCACTGTCTCCACCGGCGCGAATTGAGTCCCTTGCTCCCCAAATTTTTGCGCGTCGCGACCCTCGTAGCCTTCGCCATGTCTTTGGCGCTCACGCCCGCCCAGGCAGCCGAGCCGCCCGACAATGTCGCCGAGGCGATCGCCGAGGCAGAGCGAGCCTGCAAGGATATGGACGGCACGCCGAATACCGACGCGGTGCTCAAGGTCGAGGATCTGAACGGCGACGGCGGCGAGGATTGGCTCGCCGATTATGCCAAGCTCAAATGCGAGGGGGGCATCAATCCTCTGTGCGGCAGCGCCGGCTGCACGCTGCAGATCTATTTCTGGGACGGCGAGACCTCATGGGACGTCGTGTTCGAGGATCTCGTGCAGAGCTACAAATTCGGCAAGAGCGGCGGCAAGCGCATGCTCTACGTGACCACCTCCGGGCTGCCCTGCAACAAGCCGGTCGCCGAGACCTGCAAATATACCTATCGTCTCGAGAAGGACGCCGTCGTCCCGGTGAACGCCCTAAGAGGATTTCGCCGGGCGCGGCGATGGCGGCCTCGATCACCGCGACCGCCTCAGGGGAGGCCCAGTCCGCCGGGCCGATCAGGCGGGCGATCTCCTTGCCGTCGCGATCGATGAGAAGCGTCGTCGGCATGCCGACCGCCTTCAGGGTTGAGAACAGCTTGCCGGAAGGATCGGTGTAAAGCGTCAGATGCGTGGCGCCGGTCTCCTTCAGGAAGGCGGCAGCCTTCTCGGGCCCGCCCTTGTCGATATTGACCGCCACCACGGCGAAGTCCTTGCCGCCGAGCTTGGTCTCGAGCGCATCGAGTGCCGGCATCTCCTCGCGGCAGGGGACGCACCAGGTCGCCCAGATGTTGAGAAGCACGATTTTGCCGCGGAAATCGGCCAAGGACTTGGACTTGCCGTCGGCGGCGGCGAAGGTGAACTGCGGGCAGATCGAGAGGCTTCGGCCTGACCAGAAGGGGCGCCATGGCGCCCTTGTTGAGGCCGGCGAGCGGGCCTGCGGGCGCACCCCCGTTCGTCTCCGGCCCCCCCGCGGCGGGGCCCGACTCCTCCGGCCCCCCTGGGCGGCCATTGTCAGAAGGGGCGAAACTCACATATACCGTGCCGAATCCGGCGATCGCCGCAAGGATTGCGGCGACGAGATAGATGGCCGGCGACGCAGCGCGGTCGCGTTCATTGCGTTTGCTCACGTCTTCCCGCTCACCTCGTCTGGCCCAGGCTGATAGTTATGACCAATACCATGTGGGGCGGCCGCTTTGCCGCCAGTCCGGCCGAAATCATGGAGGAGATAAACGCCTCCATCGATTTCGACAAGCGGCTGTGGCGTCACGATATTCTCGCCTCGAAGGCGCATGTCGCCATGCTCGGCGCGACCGGCATCCTCACCAAGAAAGAGGCTGACCAGATCGCGGGAGGTCTCGACAAGATTCTCGGCGAGATCGAGGCCGGCACGTTCACATTCTCGCGCGCGCTCGAGGATATTCATCTGAATATCGAGAGCCGCCTCACCGAGCTGATCGGCCCGGTGGGCGGCAAGCTGCATACGGCGCGGTCGCGCAACGACCAGGTGGCGACCGATTTCAGGCTCTATGTCCGGGACGAGATCGGCGCCGTCGACCGCGCGCTCGGGATGCTTCAGCTGGCGCTCGCCAGAAAGGCGCTTGAGCACGCCGCCGCGGTGATGCCGGGCTTCACCCATCTCCAGACCGCCCAACCGATCACCTTCGGCCATCATCTCCTTGCCTATGTCGAGATGCTCGGCAGAGACCGGGGCCGCTTTGCCGATGCCGCCAAGCGGCTTGCCGAGTGTCCTTTGGGCGCAGCAGCGCTGGCCGGCACCCCCTTCCCCGTCGACCGGGACATGACGGCCAAGGCGCTCGGCTTCGATCGGCCGGCGGCGAACTCGCTCGACGCCGTCTCCGACCGCGACTTTGCGCTCGAGACGCTTGCCGCAGCTTCGATCGCCGCCATGCATCTGTCGCGGCTGGCCGAGGAGATCGTCAACTGGACCTCGCCGCAATGGGGCCTGGTGCGGCTCTCCGACAAGTTCACCACGGGCTCCTCGATCATGCCGCAGAAGCGGAACCCCGACGCGGCCGAGCTCGTGCGCGCCAAGACCGGGCGCATCGCCGGCGCCTTCCAGGCGCTGCTGATGGTGATGAAGGGGCTGCCGCTCGCCTACGCCAAGGACATGCAGGAGGACAAGGAGCCGGTGTTCGATGCGCTGGACGCGCTCAAGCTCGGGATCGCCGCCATGACCGGCATGGTCACGGACCTTGAGCCAGACCTGCGCGCCATGAAGCGCGCCGCCGCCGCCGGGCATTCGACCGCGACCGACCTCGCCGACTGGCTTGTGCTCAATCTTGGGCTCCCGTTCAGGGACGCTCACCGCATCACCGGCAAGATCGTGGCCTTGGCCGAATCAAAGGGCTCAGACCTGAAAAAGCTCTCCCTTTCCGACCTCAAATCGGTCGAGAAGGGGATAACCGAGGAGGTCTTTTCCGCCCTCGATGTCGCAGGTTCGGTCAAAAGCCGGACTAGCTATGGGGGAACCGCCCCCGCCAACGTCAAACGGGAGGCTAAACGGTGGATAAAGCGTTTGGAGAAGGACGGCCTCTCGCGATAAAAGGATAGGTCAAAGGCCGCGAAAAGGCTTGAGGGACAGGGGCACGACCATGGGAAGCGCATTGCGCATCCTTTTAACGCTTGTGCTGGTACTTTCGATCGGGCTTTCCGCCTGCGGACGCCGCGGTTCTCTGGATCGGCCCAAGCCGAGCTACACTGAGACCAAAGCCGACCCGTCAACCAAAATGTCGAAGACCCCGGCCCGGCGCCTCTGGATCGATAAACTTCTCGAATAGACCCCTTCTTCTCCGATGCATCATTTCGCCTACCGGCGCGGCGTGTCCCACAAAAACGTGCTCCACGCCGAGGAGGTCGATCTTTCCGATCTCGCCGCCGCCGTGGGAACCCCCTTCTATTGCTATTCGACGGCGACGCTCGAGCGCCACTACCGCGTATTCGCCGACGCGTTCGCCGGCATGCCCGGCACGCTCGTCTGCTATTCGGTCAAGGCCAACTCCAATCTCGGCGTGCTTGCCACCTTGGCTCGGCTCGGCGCCGGCATGGACGTGGTATCGGAAGGCGAGCTCAGGCGCGCGCTCGCGGTCAAGGTTCCCCCCGAGAAGATCGTGTTCTCCGGCGTGGGCAAGACCCGCACCGAGATGGAATTTGCGCTCGATGCCGGCATCTTCGCCTTCAACGTCGAATCGGAGCCCGAGCTTAGGGGCTTAAGCGAAGTGGCCGCGGCGCGCGGGACGACCGCGCGTATCGCCTTTCGCGTGAACCCCGATGTCGACGCCAAGACCCATCACAAGATTGCGACGGGAAAGGCCGAGAACAAATTCGGCGTGCCCTTCGCGGAGGCCCCGTCGCTTTATGCGCTGGCGAGCCGGCTCCCCGGCATCGAGGTGTCCGGCGTGCACATGCATATCGGCAGCCAGATCACCGAGCTTGCGCCGTTCCGGAACGCCTTCGCCCTTCTGAAAGAGCTGGTCGCCACCCTGCGCGGCCAAGGTTTCAACATCGACTTCGTCAATCTCGGCGGCGGGCTCGGCATCCCCTATCGCAACGATCAGCCCGCGCCGCCGCTTCCCGAAGACTATGCCAAGCTCGTGGCAGAGGAGGTGGGCGGCTTGGGCGTGCGGCTCCTGTTCGAGCCGGGCCGCATGATCGCGGGCAATGCCGGCATCCTCGTGGCGCGCGTGCTTTACGTGAAGCGCGGCGCGTCCAAGACCTTCACCATCGTCGACGCGGCGATGAACGACCTGATGCGCCCCACCCTGTATGAGGCCTATCACGAGATCCTGCCCGTCATGGAGCCCGCGCCCGGAACGCCGACCGTCGTCACCGACGTGGCGGGGCCGGTGTGCGAGACAGGCGATTATCTCGCGCTTGCCAGGGCCCTGCCGGAACTTCACGCCGGCGATCTCATTTCCGTGATGACGGCAGGCGCCTATGGCGCCGTGCTCGCCTCGGAGTATAACTCGAGGCTTCTGGTCCCCGAGGTGCTGGTGGCTCGGGAAACCGTCATAGTGTGACGAGGCCAAGGCCGAGCTACGACGACATGCTCGCCAAGGAGCGGCTGCCGAGCTGGCTCTGAGCCTGGAGATGAGGCCAATGAGCCTCGCTTTTGCCCGCTTCGCTCCCCAGATTACCGTCGTTAGCCTGCTCCCGTGCTAAACAATGAAGATGATGCGATCCGTGTTTCGATCAAAGGAGACCCCGCCCGAAACGGCCGAGGATGACGCGCTCGCCAAGCGCTTCGAGGGCCGCGTGCGCCTGAGCTGGCTTGCCCTCCTCGGCGAGCGCATCTGGGAGGCCCTGCTGTGGCCCTTCCTCGTGGTCACGGCGTTCCTCGGGGTGTCGCTGCTGGAGCTGTGGAGTCTCCTGCCGCCGCTCTTGCATCGCGTGCTGCTTGGCGGCTTCGGACTTGCGCTCATCGTCTCCTTCCTGCCGCTCCTCAGATTGTCGCTCCCCACGCGCCAGGAGGCGTTGCGGCGCCTCGAGCGGCATGCCGGCATCAAGCACCGCCCCGCCTCCTCCTACGAGGATCGCCTCGGCGCCACCCCGGCACGGGAGACGGTTGCTCTCTGGTCGGCTCACCGCGAGCGTCTCTCGCGCCTGATCGCCAGGCTGAAGCCTTCGTGGCCCGCGCCCCGCACCGACCGCAAGGACCCTTATGCGATCAGAGCCGCGCTCCTGCTTACCGTGGCCGCCGCCATGCTTGCGGCCGGCGGCAATGTTTCCGACCGCTTGCGCGCGGCCTTCGCGCCCGCCGCCTCGGGCACGCCCGCGCTGCTCAGGCTCGACGCCTGGGTGACGCCGCCCATCTATACCGGCATCGCGCCGATCGTCCTTGCCGACGGCAGCGAGAAGGTGGGAGCGGGCGCGGAATCGTTCCGCGCTCTGTCGGTGCCTGAGCGGAGCGAGCTGATCGTCCGCACCCATGCGCCCCAAGGCGAGACCGTGAGCCTCACCACGAGCCGCGACGGCTCGGCAGAGGCCAAGACGGTCGAGCCGAAGAAAGAGGGCAGCGAAGGGCTGGTCGAGTTCAACGTGGCGCTGACCGAGCCGTTGAGCGCCGATGTCAAGATCGGCGGCCAAACCGTCTCCAAATGGCGGTTCGAGCTGATCAAGGACGAGGCGCCCACCATCAATCTGATGGGCACGCCGACCACGACTCCGCGCGGCGCCTTGCGCCTCGCGTTCCGCGCCGACGACGATAATGGCGTGGCAAGCGCCGAAGCCCGTTTCGCGCTCGGCGAAGGCGAGGAGAAGAACCTCGCGCCGCTGCCCGCCGAGCCTTCGGCCAAGGTCGAAGCCGATCCCCTGCTCGAGCCTCCGGCGATGCCGCTGCAATTGCCGCGGACCAACGCCAAGCGGGTCGACGGCAAGGCCACGCAGGATCTCACCGCCCATCCCTGGGCCGGGCTCAAGGTGCGCATGACGCTCATCGCCCGCGACCAGGCGAGCCAGACCGGCCAGAGCGTGCCGTATGAATTCGTGCTGCCCGAGCGGACCTTCACCAAGCCGCTGGCCAAGGCGGTGGTCGAGCAGCGCAAGAAGCTGGTGCGCGATCCGAGCGCCCCCGAAGGCGTCGCCTACGCGCTCGACGCGCTGACCTTGGGCGCCGACAAGGTGATCGACGACAGCGTCGTCTATCTGGCCTTGCGCAACGCCTATTGGCGGCTGCGCAACGACCCCTCGCGGCAAGGCATCGCATCCGTGGTCGACCAGCTGTGGGAGGCGGCGCTGCGTATCGAGGATGGCGACCTGCCTGAGGCCGAGCGCGCGGTGAAGTCTGCCCAAGACGCGCTCATGCAGGCGTTGCAGGAGAATACGTCGCCCGAGGAGATCAAGCGCCTCGTCGATGAGTTGCGCTCGGCTCTGTCGCGCTATCTCCAGGCGCTCGCTGCCCAGCAGCAAGACAAGGGCAATATGTCGCCGCAAGCCGAGCAAAACGGCGATCAGCTCGTCTCGCAGCAGGATCTCGACAAGATCCTCAAGAATATCGAGAACCTCGCCCAGTCCGGCTCCAAGGAAATGGCCGAGCGCATGCTGTCGGAGCTCAAGGACATTCTCGACCGGCTGCAGACCGGCAACTTCGCCGAGAACGCCCAGCAGCAGCGCGCCAACCGGATGATGAAGGACTTGAGCGACATCGTCTCCAACCAGCAGAAGCTGCTCGACGATACCTTCGCCGCCAAGCGTCAGCAGAATGCCAACGCCGGCGAGAGCGAGCAGTTCGAGGTGAGCCCTCCCGGCCAGCCGATGGAGTTCGGCCCCGGCATGAGCATGGCGCCGCTGTTCGAGAACGTGCCGGGCGAGGCGCAGCAGGGAAGCGTGAAGGGAGAGGGCGAGTCGGGCCGTCAGGGCGCGCCGCGCGGATCGGGCCAGCTCGAGCTCGGCCAGCAGCCTCAAGGCCAGCGCTCAGGACAGCACCCCCAACTCGGCGAGCGCCAGCAGGGGCTTCGCGACAAGCTGCAAAGCCTGATCGACCGCTTCCGCATCGAGGGCGGCGACGCGCCGGACGAGTTCAAGGGCGCGGAAGAGGCCATGCGCGACGCCAAGGAGGCCATCGGCGAGGGCAATCTCGACAGCGCCACGCAAGCGCAAAGCCTCGCGCTCGACCGCCTGCGCAAGGGCGCCCAGTCCATGGCCGAGCAGATGATGGAGAACGGCGAAGCGCAAGCCGGCCAAGGCCCCGGCAATAACGGCCGCGATCCGCTCGGGCGTCCGGACCGCTCCAACCGGCCCGACCTCGGCCTGTCGGTGAAGGTCCCTGACGAGATCGATATTCAGCGCGCGCGCGAGGTGCTTGACGAGCTTCGCCGCCGCCTCGGCGATCCGTCACGGCCGGGGATCGAGCTCGACTATCTGGAGCGTCTCATCAAGCCGTTCTGAGGGCGGACGTCACCTGAAATAGGTGATGATGGCGATGACGCTGATGGCGCCCAGCGCGCCGAGATAGACGCCGACGAGAAGCCCTTCCGGCCAGCGGTCCTTGGCTTTGCTCCTCAGCGCCTGGACGATCACGACCGGCGGAATGAGCACGCCCACCAATGCGGCGATGAGGGTGAGCGTCGTCATGGGTTTCCGATCTCGCCGATGAAGGGAAGCTCGCGATAGCGGTGGGCGAGGTCCATCCCGTAGCCCACCACGAACACGGGCGGGCAGCGAAAGCCCAGAAAGTCGGGCACGATCGCCGCCGCGCGCGGGACTTGCTTGTCGAGGAGGATGCAGGTTTTGACCGACCGCGCGCCGCGGCGCTCAAGGAGCGCCTTGGCGAAGGCGAGCGTCCTTCCCGAATCGAGGATATCGTCGACGATCACGACCTCCCGGCCGGCCAGGTCGGTCTCCACGTCGCGCAAGACCTTGACCTCGCCGCCTGACGCCGTGCCCGCGCCATAGCTCGCAAGAAAGATAAAGTCGATCTCGGGCTTGAGCCCGTGGCGGTGGAGCGCCCTGATGAGGTCGGCGGCGAAGATGAAGCTTCCTTTCAGGATCGCGACGATGATGAGATCGCGAGGCGACGACGCGGCGATGTCGCCGGCCAGCGCCTCGACCCTTGCGGCAATCTGCTCGGCGCTGAAAAGCGGCGTGATGGTTTGAGCCGCCGCAACTCCAGCCATTCCTACTCGGCCTTGGCGAAACGCACCTTGACGCTGCGGACATTGCTCGGCGGCGCGGGGATTTGCCGCAAGAACGGCGCGTGCTCCCCTGCCCCAAGCTCCTCCTCCCCGATCTCGGTGGTCCACTCGGAGATTTCCTCGCCTTTCTCGTCTCTGAGCGCGATGACCACAGTCGGGACATCCACCACGCTCGAGGTGAGGTTCACCACGTCGCCCTGAACTTCAAGCACGGTCTGGCCGCCCTCGCCGGTCCAGCCATAGCGCACGCCCTCGAAGGCGAGGCCCTGGGAGCCGACCGGCGCGCCGAACAGAGCATAGAGACGGGCGGCGCCGGGCAAGACCGACATCACCGCCGACGGCGCCAGCACGAGCGTGCCGATCACGCTCGCCACGATGAGGGCAAGCACCAGCCAGCCGATGGTGACGATGTTGGGCTTCTTGCGCGGCGCCTCCTCGGGGAAGGCCTGCGCGGCCAGGGCCGGGTCGATGCCCATCTCAGCCTCGCCCATGCCGAATTCGGCCATGGTGGCGTCGCCCATTCCAGCGTCGCCCAGGCTGGCCTCGGCCATGGCCCCTTCATCCATGCTGGCATCGACCGGAGGGGCAGAAGGCGCGGCCGCCCGGCTGCCGGAGAGCCGGGCGAAGATGCCCCCGCGCTTCTCGACCGGCGGCGCGGCTGCGGGAGCCTCGGCCATCGCCTCGGCATTGATCTGGGCCACTTGCGCGGCGAGGTCTGCGTCGGTCGCGGCCGGGAAGCCCGGCCCGGGCGGCGGCGGCGGCGCGATGCCGGCGAATCCGCGCATCGCCATATTGACCGCTGGTGCCGGCTGCGGGGGTGGCGGCGGCGGGGGCGCGGACTGTTGCGGGAATGGCGCCATTTGCGGGGCAGGCTCGACCGGCGCCATGACCGGCAGCGCCTGCCAGACATGGGCGCATTTTGAGCAGCGGACCTTCCGCCCCTCAGGCGGAAATACCGCTTGAGTTTCGTAGCGCGTCTCGCAGACCGGGCAGATAATGAGTGTTGCCATCGGAAAAGCCAAAAAGGCCTTGTATCCTGGATTTGCCCCGGGCCCCATGCCTTCGCCCAAATCCATTGATACCGGACCCGGAGTTCAGCATAAAGAGCCAGTCTTCCGCAATGTTAAGAGGCTTAAGGAACACGGGTGATTCGCTTTGACAATGTCGGGCTGCGCTACGGCGCAGGCCCGGAAATCTTGCGCGATGTCACCTTCCACGTGCTTCCGGGGTCCTTTCACTTTCTGACCGGACCGTCGGGGGCCGGCAAGACCACGCTTTTGCGGCTTCTTTTCATGTCGCTCAAACCGTCGCGGGGACTGATTTTCGTGTTCGGCGAGAACGTCGCCGAGCTCTCGGCGAGCGGCCGCTCGGCGCTCAGGCGAAGAATCGGCATCGTCTTCCAAGACTTCAGGCTGCTCGACCACCTCACCACCTGGGAGAATGTGGCGCTTCCCTTGCGCGTCATGGGCAAGAAGGAGGCCGATTACCGGGAGGACGTGACCGACCTCTTGCGCTGGGTCGGCCTCGGCGACCGCATCGATGCCTATCCCGAGATCCTGTCCGGCGGGGAGAAGCAGCGCGCGGCCATCGCCCGCGCCGTCATCGCGCGGCCCGAGCTCTTGCTCGCCGACGAGCCCACGGGCAATGTCGATCCGGCCATCGGCAACCGCCTCCTACGCCTCTTCGTCGAGCTCAACCGGCTCGGCACCTCGGTCATCATCGCGACCCACGACTATGGCTTGATGGAGCAACTCGACGCCCCGCGGCTGGTGCTCTACGACGGCCATTTGCAGGTCAGCTAAACCCCGTGACCCTAATCTCGGACATCAGGGACTATCCTTGGACGAGCCTCCTGACCGGGCTATTGCCTGCTCGTCTCGCCGGTCTCCTGCCGGCGCGCTTCCAGTCCAAGACCGCCCAGATCGTGCCCTCGGCCTCCATCGCCGGCAATGCGCTGACCGTGGTGATCGCCATCATGTCCTTCCTCGCCTGCCTCACCTTGGGCGCGGTGTACATGGTCAACCAGTCGGCTAACGCGTGGGTCAACGATATCGCCAGCGAGATCACCGTCGAGCTCGACCCCGTCAACACCGCCGACATCGAGAAGAAGATGACGCTCGTCGCGCTCTTTCTCGCCAAGCAGAAGGGCGTCACCAGGGTGAAGCCGCTTACCGCCGACGACAGCGCGAAGCTGCTCGAGCCGTGGCTCGGCCAGACGAGCGCGCTTGCCGCACTCCCCATCCCGCGCCTGATCGCTGTCGAGATCGACCGCTCCAATCCTCCCGACATTCAGCTCATCAAGACGGCGCTGTCGCAGAACTTCGAAGGCGTCACCCTCGACGACCACCGCCGCTGGCAGGCGGAGATCCGCATGCTGACCCGCTCCGCCGCGCTCGGCGGCCTTGCCGTGCTGTCCCTGGTCGCCGCCGCGACCATCGCCATTATCATCTCGGCGACGCGGAGCGCCATGGCATCGAACCGCGAGATCATCGAGGTTCTGCACTTCGTCGGCGCCAATGAGCGCTTCATCAGCCGCGAGTTCGAGCGCCATTTCCTAGGGCTCGGCGTCCGCGCCGGCCTGATGGGCGCTCTCGCCGCGGCCGTCGCCTTCCTGCTGCTGCCGCTCATGATGCATATGCTTGGCGGGGGAATGGTCACCGCCGCCGAGACGCAACGGCTGATCGGCTCGGGCGAGCTCGATCTCAAGGGCTATTTCCTCTGCGTGGTGGTGGTTTTCGTGGTGGCCTGCCTGTGCATGATCACCTCGAGGCTAGGCGTGATCCGCGTGCTCAAGTCCTACGCCTGAAGCACCCTCTATTGTCTGGTACAGACCGCAGTAAAGCAGGTTCCACGGGCGCACGATTTGTGCCTATTCTTGCGCCTTTCGCCCGGCAGTGTTCGGAGTAAGCGGTGAGAGAGGAAGTGCAAGAAAGTCCTGAGCGCTTCAGGCGCTTCAGCGGCTTCGTGGGTGGGCTGAGGCTCATCTTCGACTTTCTGATACTGCTCTTGGTGATGCTCATCATCGGCTTCGTCGTGTTCGCGACGGGAATCGAGCATGAGCCGACCGGGCCGGTGCGTGCTGCCGATGGCATTGCCGTGCTCACCGGCGGCGTCGCCCGCATCGACCAGGCGATGAAGCTGCTCGCCGACGACAAGGCCAAGCGCGTTCTCATCACCGGCGTCAACCGCACCACAACCACGGAGGAGCTGAAGCAGCTCGCGAGCCAGGGCGACCAGTACTTCGCTTGCTGCGTCGACATCGACAAGGAAGCGCGCAACACCATCGACAACGCCACCGAGACCAGCGAGTGGGTGGCCTTGAACCGTTACGGCTCGATCATCGTGGTCACCTCGAACTACCACATGCCACGCGCTCTCGCCGAGCTTGCCCGCGTCATGCCGGGCGTCACCCTTATTCCTTATCCGGTGGTCGACAACAACGTGCATCTCGACCGCTGGTGGACCTATCCCGGCACGACCAAGCTGCTGCTCTCCGAATATCTGAAATATCTGCCGGCGCTCGGGCGGCTCGGCGCGACCGATTTCGTGCGCATGTTGCTGTCGGGCGGCAAACCCGTGGCGGTGCCGGAGCCGTAACCGGTCCTGAAGGCGAATGGCCCGCTCGCTGCTCTTCAATCTCCTGTTCTATGTGACGACGACCTTGTTCGTCGTGCTCGGCAGCCCGCTTCTGTTTGGCCCGAGGCGCTGGGCCATGGCGGCGCTTGCCGTGCATGGCCGCTTTGAGCTTTGGCTGCTCAGGATCATCGTCGGAACGAAGCTCGAAGTGCGAGGGGCCGAGAAGCTCCCACAAGGGCCCTGCCTGGTCGCCTGCAAGCATCAGTCGGCATGGGAGACGTTCGGTCTCATCCCGCTGTTCCGCGATCCGGCGCTGCTCATGAAGCGGGAGCTGTTCTGGATCCCCTTCCACGGCTGGTTCTCGCGCAAATTCGAGATGATCCCGGTCGAGCGCGACAAGGGGCCGGCCGCGCTCCGCCGCATGCTGCGCGAGGCACGGAAGCGGGTCGCAGACGGGCGCGAGATCATCATCTTCCCGGAAGGGACCAGGCGCGCCTCCCGGCGCGCCGCCCGACTATAGGACGGGGGTGATTCTTCTCTACGAGGCGCTCGGCATCCCGTGCGTGCCGGTAGCCCTCAATTCCGGGGTGTTTTGGCCAAGGCGAAGCCTGGAACGCCGGCCCGGCACCATCGTGGTCGAGTTCCTCGATCCCATTCCGCCGGGCCTGCCGAAGGCCGAGTTCCTCGCGCGACTCACCGAGGCCATCGAGACCGCCTCAACGCGCCTTTTGGCCGAAGCAAAGGCCAAGGAACCGGGCATTGGGCAGGCCGTTAACCTTTGAATGCTTGACTGGGGCTCGACCAACGTTCTATCTTTGTTCTTGAGATTCGTGGCACCGTCTTGAAAACGTCACCGCTCAACCCATTTGACAGGGCGATCTACTGGTTAACGGGCTGGGATCCCATGTGGATGCGCAAAGTCGAAGTTGAAACGCCCCAATGGGGGCCGGCCGACGAGCCGGCGCTTGTCTGCTCCGAGGCTGCCTTCGCCCAGGCCTTCCACTATTGGCGCGGGGCTTCGGGCCGGCGCTATCTGCATAGCGTCTATACCCTGGTCGGCTGCCCAGCGCTCCCCCGGGCCAATTACATCCTCGTCCGCCGCTACGACGACGGCACCCGTGTGGCGCTTTCATTCGGGCAGACCAAGGACGACGCGGCGACCCTCAATCTTGCCCATCTCCGCCACGAGGGCGCCAAATGCGGCGCCAACGAGGTGCATATCCACCTCTTGGCCGAGAACGCCGCCGCCCGCGTCTTGGTGGAGGCCGACCTGGTCGCCGCCCATACGCGGAGGCTCGCCGCCGCCAACGCGGCCTAGATCCACTCCCAAAGATTGAGGCGGCCGAGGCCGCCTTTTTCAATCTCACCGCCCCTCGCCTAGCGCCTGTCCGTTGGCGTCGAATAATCTCAAGCCTTGAGGACTTTGGCTCCGAGAGGCCAATTTCCTTGCTATAAGTCTCCAACTCGGACGGCCCTCCAACAATCGTTTCCCGACGGAGTGAAGCAGTGGCGTCGCTTTGGAAAATTCCGTGGGTCCGGGCGCAGAGGGTCCGCTTGCGGCGCCCGTTGCAAATCCTCCTGGCGCCTGATCGTTGTCAACTACATCAAGCTCGTCGTCAAGACGTCGACGGTCGTCGCCGACCCTCCTGACTATGTTGAGCGGGCCAAGGGGCTCCACCCCCAGATCATCGCGCTGTGGCATGGCCAGTTTTTTCTCCTGCCCGGCATTTATCCGCAGGAGATCCCGGGCCGCGCCATCGTCGCCAAGCATGACGATGCGGAAGCGCTTCGCCGCATTCTCCGCCATTTTGGTCTCGGCCTGGTGCGCGGCGCGGGATCTGCCGGCCGCGGCCGCGATCGCGGCGGCGCCGAGGCGGCCCACGGGTTAATTGCCTCGCTCAGGGAGGGCTTCAGCATCGCGCTCACCGGCGATATTCCGCCCGGCCCGGCGCGCAAATGCGGCCTCGGCATCGTGCTGATCAGCAGTCGTTCGGGCCGGCCCATCGTCCCCTTCGCCGTGGCTACCTCCCGCTATCTCTCGGTGAATTCCTGGAGCCGCATGACCATCAACCTTCCCTTCTCGAAGCTCGGCATCGTCATGGGCGATCCGATCCACGTGCCGCGTGAGGCCGGGCCGGCGGAGCTCGAGGTCTATCGGAAACGCGTCGAGGCGGCGCTGAACGAAGTCACGGCAAGAGCCTATGCCGTGGCGGGCGCCGACATGACGCGGGCGACCCCCAAGCCGAACGCCAGGGCGCGCTCTTAGCTATTGTCTGAGTTTCGCGCCCGACTCGAACCCCAGAATCAGCTCTGGGGGCGGGCATTGGGAAAGAAGAGCTGCTCGCCGTCGATCTTGTAGCTGGCGATGGCCGCCTGTCCTTCAGGGCCGATCAGCCAATCGATGAAGGCCTGCCCCTCCTTGGCCTTCACCTTCGTGTGCTTGGCCGGATTGACCAGGATGACGCCATATTGGTTGAAGAGCTTGGGGTCGCCTTCGACCAGGACCTTGAAATCGTCCTTGTTGGCAAAGCTCAGCCAGGTGCCGCGATCGGTGAGCGCGTAGGCCCCTTTGCCAACCGCCGTGTTGAGCGTGGCGCCCATGCCGGAGCCCGTCTCGAGATACCATTTGCCGCTCGAAGGCTTGGGATCGATCCCGGCATCCTGCCAAAGCTTGAGCTCGGCCTTGTTGCGTGCCCGAGTCGTCGGCCCTCGAGGCAAAGGGCGCCTGCGCCGCGGCGATCTTCTTGAGGCCCTCGGCGGCGTCTTTGAGCCCGGCGATCTTGGCGGGATCGGCGGCCGGACCAACGATGATGAAATCGTTGTACATGACGTCGTGGCGCTTCACCCCCCAGCCATCGGCGACGAACTTCTCTTCATCCGGCTTGGAGTGGACGAGCACCACGTCGCCGTCGCCGTTCTCGGCATTCTTCAGGGCTTGGCCGGTGCCGACGGCGACGACACGCACCTCGATCCCCGTTTTCTTGGTGAAGATCGGCAGGATGTGCTCGAACAGGCCCGAGTTCTGCGTCGAGGTGGTCGACTGCACGATGATGAATTTGTCGTCGGCACGGAGCGCGCCAGGCGCGGCCAGGGCAAGCAGAACAGCGGCGACGGCAAAACCGAGAACCGTCCGTCGGCGAAGCAGCACGGGCATGGAGTTCCTCCTTCGTCAGAGCACCAGGCCGCCGGCAAGGAAGGCGCGGGCCGCCTCGCTGTGCGGGTGAGCGAAAAAGCTCTTTGCCTGCTTCATGCTCGGTAACGCCGCCCATGATGCAGGAAGACGACATCCTGCGCGAGCCGGCGGGCCTGACCGACATCGTGGGTGACGAGGACGACCTTGATGCCGCGGTGCTGCGCGTCGATCAGGAGACCCTCGATGGCGAGCGTCGAGGCGGGATCGAGGCTCGCGGTGGGCTCGTCGAGGAACAGGACATCGGGCTCTAGGCTCAGCGCGCGGGCGAGGCACAGCCGCTGCTGCTCGCCGCCGGAAAGCACCCGTGCCGGCATCGATGGCCAATCGCTCCAGTCCGGCAAGCTTGAGCGCTCCGTCGACGCGGATCGCCCGCTCGCCGCGGTCGATGCCGCGCAAGCCGAGCGCATGCCAGATATTGCCCGCGGCAGACCGGCGAAGCAGCACGGGCTTCTGGAAGACCATGGCCTGCCGGCGTGCGAGTTCGCGGTCCATGCGGCTTTCCCGCCCACAGGATCGTCGCCGCTCGTGGGCGCGATCAGGCCGTGCATGAGCCGGAGCAGGACGCTCTTGCCGGCACCGTTCGGCCCCATGATGGCGGTGATGCCGCGGCTCCTCGACGGTGAGATCGAGGCTGTCGATCACGCGCTTCCCGCTCGCATCATAGGTGAGGCGGCGGAGCTCGAGCGGAAGCAGCGGACGCACGCCGTCAATGGCGGCCTTGAGACCTCCGGGCGGTACGGCTTGGATCAAGCATAGGCAAGACGCGACTGCAAAGCGGCGCACCCCCATCAGGGCCGCGTTGACCGCGAAGGCGATCACCAGGAGGATCGATGCCGAGCGCCAGCGCAAGGGCGATATTGCCCTTCGAGGTCTCGAGCGCGATGGCGGTGGTCATGGTCCGCGTCACATGGTCGATATTGCCGCCCACGATCATCACCGCGCCGACCTCGGCGATGGCGCGCCCGAAGCCGGCGAGCACCGCGGTGATCAGACGATAGCGGCCGTCCCAAAGCAGCGTGCCGATGATGGCGCTCGACGAGGCGCCGAGGGAGCGGAGCTGCTCGTCGATATTCCTCGAGCAGGTCCTCGCAGGCCTGGCGGGTCAAGGCGGCAACGATCGGGGTGACCAGGATCACCTGCGCGACGATCATCGCCGTCGGGGTGTAAAGCAGTTGCAGAACGCCCAAGGGACCGGCGTTGGACAGGAGCAGATAGACGAAGAGGCCCGCCACCACCGGCGGCAGGCCCATCAGCGCGCTCAGGATGGCAGCTACCGAGCCCGCGGCCCGGGAATCGGTAGACGGCAAGGGCGCCCCCAAGCGCAAATCCGATCAGGCTGGCGATCGACCACCGCCAAAGGCTGACCTGTAGAGACAACAGGACGATCTCGATCAAGCTGCGGATCGAGCGTGGCGATAAGCCTCAGTGCCGTATGGAATGCGTCGATGAAACCGGCCATGTGAAGGTCTGGTCGAGTGACTATGTGAAGGGCAAGCGCCTTTGAGCTGCCGGACGTTATGTAAACCAGTCTTGCCAAAAAAAGCGCTAACGGCGTCAGCCGCCGGCAAGGCTTGACTGGCAGAGTGGGCCGACTTGCCGACATGGGTTACGTCGCGGTATCACCAATCCCAACGCTTTGTTGCTGCCTTTTCCCGCGTGGCTGGGCAGACATGATCGCTAAGCGGGTCTCAGCTGGAGAGGATAAGTCGTGGAGCAAAAGACCCCGAGCAGCGGCGGCCCGGACAGGCCGGCAAGGCATGTCGGCTCGCGCAAGCGGGCGCGGGCCTTTCCCAAGGGGCGCCAGCTCGACATCGAGGCCCTCGATGAAGTGCGCGCGCTGCTTGCAAGACCGGCCGCGCCGCCACGATCTGCTGATCGAATATCTGCACCTCATCCAGGACCGCTACCACTCTATCTCGGCGCGTCACTTGAAGGCGCTGTGCGAGGAGCTGCGCTTGCCCCAAGCAGCAGTCTACGAGGTCGCGACCTTCTACGCCCATTTCGACGTGGTGAAGGAAGGCGAGACCCCGCCGCCGCCCACGACCATCCGGGTCTGCGATTCCATCACCTGCGCGCATCAAGGGCGCCGAAGCCTTGCTCGAGGCGCTCAAGTCGCGCGCCGAATCCAGCAGAGGTGCGCGTGCTGCAGCGCCCCCTGCATGGGCCGCTGCGACACGGCGCCGGTCGTGCGAGGTGGGGCATCTTCACGTCGACCACGCCACGCCCGATCCGTGTCGAGGCGGTGGTCGAGAGCGGCAAGCGCGAGGCGACGATTCCGCGCTATCGAGACGCTCGCCGAGTATCGTGCCAAGGGCGGCTATTCGGTGCTCGAGAGCTGCCGCGCCGGCAAGCTGCAGCTTCGATGCCGATCATCAAGGAGACTGACCGATGCCGGACTTGCGCGGGCTGGGCGGCGCCGGCTTTCCCGCCGGGCGCAAATGGCAGATCGTGCGCTCCTATCCCGGCCCGCGGCTGATGACCATCAATGGCGACGAGGGCGAGCCCGGCACCTTCAAGGACCGCTTCTATCTGGAGCGCGATCCCCACCCGATGTTCGAGGGCGCGCTGATCGCCGCCTGGGCGGTCGAGGCCGAGCGCATCTATCTCTATATGCGCGACGAATATCCGGCCGTGCTGCACATTCTGGCGCACGAGATTGCCGCGCTCGAGAAGGCCGGCATCATCAAGAAGGGCCATATCGAGCTTCGCCGCGGCGCCGGCGCCTATATCTGCGGCGAAGAGTCGGCGATGATCGAATTGATCGAAGGCAAGCGCGGCTATCCACGCAACCGTCCGCCTTATATCGCCGAGGTCGGCCTGTTCGGCCGCCCGACCCTCAACCACAATGTCGAGACGCTCTATTGGGTGCCGGAGATCCTGACGAAGGGCGCCAAATGGTTTGCCGATCACGGGGTGAACGGCGCCAAAGGCTTGCGCTCCTGGTCGGTGTCGGGACGGGTGAAGAAGCCCGGCGTCATCGTGGCGCCCGCCGGCATCACCGCGCGCGAGCTGATCGAGCTTGCCGGCGGCATGGAGGACGGCGCAGACCTTCAAGGCCTATCTGCCCGGCGGCGCCTCCGGCGGCATTCTGCCGGCGAGCCTTGCCGATCTGCCGCTCGATTTCGGCTCCCTCGACAAATACGGATCCTTCGTCGGCAGCCATGCCATCGTCATCTTCTCCGAGCGCGACGATGTCGCCGACAGTCGTGATCAATCTCCTGCGCTTCTTCAAAGACGAATCATGCGGTCAATGCACGCCGTGCCGCGTCGGCTGCGACAAGGCCGTGGCGCTGCTCGAAAGACGGCGAATGGGACAAAGAGCTTCTCAACGAGCTTGCCCAGACCATGCGCGATGCGTCGATCTGCGGGCTTGGACAGGCTGCGCCCAATGCTTTCATCTCGGCCATGCAGCATTTCTCGGATGAACGGCTGGGAACCGAAATGGCCGGGCAGCCGGATCGATAATAGTCAGGACAGGGCGCCAACGGGTGCGAAAGCATGACGCGATGACAGACCAGTTGCTCTTCACTCTCGACGGTAAAGTGGTCGCGGCCAGACCCGGCGAAACGATCTGGCAGGTCGCCCAGCGCGAAGGCACGGACATCCCGCATCTCTGCTGGCTGCCGCGAGCCCGGTTATCGCGCCGACGGCAACTGCCGCGCCTGCATGGTCGAGGTCGAAGGCGAGCGCGTCCTGGCCGCCTCCTGCATCCGAAAGCCCACGCCGAACATGGTGGTGAAGACCGCGACCGATCGCGCCGTCAAGGCGCGCCGCATGGTGATGGAGCTGCTGCTCGCCGATCAGCCGCCGCGCGAGGATTCGCCGGACCGCGTCTCGCCATTCTGGCACTGGGCCGAGGCTCAGCGGATCGAGACCTCGCGCTTTCCGGCCCACGGCATTCTCAAGCCCGATCTCTCGCACCCCGCCATGGCGGTCAATCTCGATGCCTGCATCGATTGCGGGCTGTGCGTGCGCGCCTGCCGCGAGGTTCAGGTCAATGACGTGATCGGCATGGCGTTTCGCAACATCGGCGCCAAGCCGGTGTTCGACTTCGACGATCCCATGGGGCTGTCGACCTGCGTCGCCTGCGGCGAATGCGTCCAGGCGTGCCCGACCGGCGCGCTCATGCCGAAATCGATCGTCGACCCGATCACCCAGCACGGCAGCCGCGAGGTCGACCGCGAGGTTCACTCGGTCTGCCCCTATTGCGGGGTCGGCTGTCAGATCAGCTATCAGATCAAGGACGAGAAGATCGCCTTCGTGCAGGGCCGCAACGGCTACTCCAATGAGAACCGGCTCTGCGTCAAGGGCCGCTTCGGCTTCGACTATGTGACCAATCCGCAGAGGCTGATGAAGCCGCTGATCAGAAAGCCGGGGCTGCCCAAGCGGCTCGACGTCGATCCCTCCAACCCGCTCACGCATTTCCGCGAGGCGAGCTGGGACGAGGCGCTCGACTTTGCCGCCAACGGCCTTGCCCGGGTCGCCGAGAAACATGGCAACGAAGCCATCGCCGGCTTCGGCTCGGCCAAATGCACCAATGAAGAAGCCTATCTGTTCCAGAAGCTGATCCGCACGCGCTTCCGCAACAACAATGTCGATCACTGCACGCGGCTCTGCCATGCCTCGTCGGTGGCGGCGCTGATCGAGGGCATCGGCTCCGGCGCCGTGACCGCGACCTTCAACGAGGTCGAGCACGCCGATGTCATCATGATCATCGGCGCCAACCCGACCGAGAACCATCCGGTCGCCGCGACCTTTTTCAAGCAGGCGGCGAAGCGCGGCGCCAAGCTCATCGTCATTGACCCGCGCGGCTCAGGCGCTGCGCGAATACGCGACCCACATGCTGCAATTCAAGCCGGCGAGCGACGTCGCGCTGCTCAACGCCATCATGCACGTGATCGTCGAGGAGGAGCTCTACGACGTTCAGTACCTCCAGGCCTTTACCGAGAATTTCGAGCGCCTGAAGGAGCATGTTGCGAGCTACAGCCCCGAGTCGGTGGCCGACATCTGCGGCATCGACGCCAAGACCATCCGCGACGTGGCCCGCACCTTCGGCCGCGCCGAGCGCGCGATGATCTTCTGGGGCATGGGCATCTCGCAGCATGTGCATGGCACCGACAATGCGCGCTGCCTGATCGCGCTCGTCGCTGATGTGCGGGCAGGTCGGCAGGCCGGGCACCGGGCTCCATCCGCTTGCGCGGCCAAAACAACGTGCAGGGCGCCTCCGATGCCGGCCTGATTCCCGATGTTCTATCCGGACTACGCCGACGTTACGAGCGAGCCAGGTCCACAAGAAATTCGAGCAGCTGTGGAAGACGCCGCTCTCGAAGAAGCCCGGCCTGACCGTGGTCGAGATCATCAACGCCGCCTACGCGGGCGAGATCAGGGGCATGTATATCCAGGGCGAGAACCCTGCCATGTCGGACCCCGATCTCGACCATGCCCGCGCCGGCATCGCCAAGCTCGAGCATCTCGTGGTGCAGGACATCTTCCTCACCGAGACCGCGATGATGGCCGACGTCGATCCTTCCCTCTTCGGCTTGGCCCGAGAAGTCCGGCACGGTGACCAACACCAACCGTCAGGTGCAGATGGGCCGCAAGGCGCTTCGCCCTGCCGGGCGACACGCGCGAGGATCTGTGGATCGTCGTCGAGCTCGCCAAGCGCCTCGGCCTGACATGGACCTACAGCCATCCCTCCGAGGTGTTCGCCGAGATGAAGCTCGCCATGCCCTCGCTCGACAACATCACCTGGGAGCGGCTGGAGCGCGAATCCTCGGTCATCTATCCGTGCCCAGAGCCGGATCATCCCGGCGAGGCGGTGGTGTTCGGCGACGGCTTCCCCACCAAATCCGGCCGCGCGAAGCTCGTGCCCGCCGACATCTTGCCGCCGGCTGAGGTGCCGGACGACGAATATCCGCTGGTGCTCATGACCGGCCGGCAACTCGAGCATTGGCATACGGGCGCCATGACGCGCCGCGCCGACGTGCTCAATTCGCTCGAGCCCGGACCGACCGCGAGCCTCAATCCGCGCGACGCTTGCGCCGCTACGGCATCAAGCCCGGGCAGAACGATGCGGGTGACGACGCGGCGCGGCTCGCATCGAGCTCACCGCCCGGGCCGACCTCGCGATCCAGGAGAAGACGATGTTCATTCCCTTTGCCTATGTCGAGGCCGCCGCCAACATCCTCACCAATCCGCAGCTCGATCCGATCGGCAAGATTCCCGAGTACAAATATTGCGCGGTGAAGATCGAGTCCGGCGCATGGGAAAGAGCCGCGCGTGCCGGAGCCTAGTCTGAACGTGACAGCTTCTGGTCTGTAGTCCTACACTGCAACATGGCGTTGTCAGAGCGGGTCGTCGGCATTCTTCTCGCCGGCGGCAGATCGAGCCGCATGGGCGGCGGCGATAAGTGCCTAAGGTTGCTCGGGGGTAAGCCGATTCTCGCCCATATCATCGAGCGCCTGACGCCTCAGGTCTCCGACATCATCATCAATGCGAACGGGGAGGCCTCGCGCTTCGCGCGCTTTGGCTTGCCGGTCGTCCCCGACAGCGTGGCCGGCTTCGCGGGGCCGCTGGCGGGCATCCATGCAGGCCTCGAATGGATCAAAGCGAACCGCCCCGGCAGCCGCTATGGTGTCACGGTCGCGACCGACACCCCGTTCCTTCCCCTTGATCTCGTGCAGCGCTTTCTTGCCGAGCAGGCGCAGCGTCCATCGCTGGTCGTGGCGCGGTCGGCGGAGGGCACCCATCCCGTGGTCGGCCTGTGGCCCGTGGCTCTGGCCGGTGACATCGAGCGGTCGTTGCAACAGGGCATGCGCAAGGTCGGCGGCTGGACCGAGCAGCACGGCGCCGTCGCGGTCAGCTTCCCGCCGGTCGAGATCGGCGGAAGATCGATCGATCCCTTCTTCAACATCAACCGACCCGAGGATTTGGCCGAGGCCGAAACCCTGGTGACGGTGCACGCTCCATGACGCCCCCTCTGTTCGGGGTGGTCGGCTGGAAGAATTCGGGCAAGACCACGCTCATGGTCGGGCTTATTGGCGAGCTTGACCGGCGGGGCTATGCCGTCTCCGTCATCAAACATGCCCATGCCAAGTTCGAGATCGATCATCCGGGGCGCGATTCCTTCAAGATGCGCGAGGCTGGCGCTTGCCAAGTCGCCTTGTCGTCGCCGCGCCGCTTTGCCGTGATGCGGGAACTCGGCGGCGCGCCGGAAATGGCATTCGCGGAGATCGTCGCTTATGCCGGGCCGTGCGATCTCGTTCTGGTCGAGGGGTTCAAGCGCGAGCCTTTTCCGAAGATCGAGATCCGCAGAGAGGGCGCCGCGTCGCGCGAGAAGCTGCATGGGGCGTTCCCTCAGATCGTGGCGATTGCCTCAGACCGGCCAGACACCGAGACGGAGTCGCTGCCCGTCTTCCATCTTGACGACATCGCCGGCATGGCCGACTTCATCGTGGCGCAGCTTGGGCTGAAGCAGCCATGACGGCCAAGCTGATCGACGATTGCTTCGTCCTCGACAAGGACCGGCTCCCGCATCACGAGGCGCTGGCGATCTTGAAGTCGCGGGTGCGCACCGTGGGACCGAGGAGATTTCCCTGGACGAGGCTGCGGGCCACTTTCTTGCGGAGGCGATCGCGTCGCCGCGCCCAATTCCGGCCCACGACAATGCCGCGGTCGACGGCTATGCCTTCACCCATTCCGCTTACGACCAGAAAGAGGGGGCAAGGCTCAAGATCGTCGGCGAGGCCGCCGCGGGTCACCCGTTCAAACAAACGCCGCCGCCGAACAGTGCGGTGCGCATCTTCACCGGCGCCGTCATGCCGGTAGGCTTTGACACCGTGGCGATGCAGGAAGACGTGCGCATTGCGCAGAGCGGCGAGGCGCGCTGGGCCGTCGTTCCGCCGGGGCTGAAGCCGGGCATAACGGACATCACGCAGCTAGGGAACTGCTTGAACGAGTGGCGCGCCCGAAGAGATTTCGAACTCCTGACCCCCAGATTCGTAGTCTGGTGCTCTATCCAGCTGAGCTACGGGCGCGTCTTGCCTTTGTGGGCGAGAGCCTAGCACGGCGATCCGCCTTGAGGAGGCGGCCTTGGTCGCGTGGTTAGGCCAAAACCTACCTAATCCGCCGCCGCGGCAAAGGCAAGGCTCGGAACGATCTCCTAACCACTACCGTTTATACAGGCACGGCAACAGCTTGACTGGAGGAAACCACCCATGCAGACCACTCGCTTCTTAGCCAGAACGACAGCGGCCCTCGCCGCAATTGCTTTTGCGATCGCCTTGACGAGCGCCGCCGGATTCGCCGCAAGCGGATTCGTCGGCAAATGGAAAACCACGGACACCGAGGGCAAACAGTTCACGATCTGGCTCTCCGATGATGGCAACGCCAAAGGCGACCGCGCCAACGAGGGCCTGTCCGGCATGTGGAAGGAAGAGGGCAGCGCCGCGGTGATCACCTGGGATTCAGGCTGGGTCACGAAGATTACCAAGGAAGGCGACAGCTATAAGAAGACCGCGGAGAAGGACGGCAAGCCTGTGGGCAGCCCCTCGGACGTAGAAAAGGTCGAGTAGCACTTCAGCTTCAAGCGCTCAGCCGCCGGGCGCGCTCCAGCTCCACCACCACATCGGGGATGGTGACACGGAAGGTGGCGCCGCCCTCGTTCTTGACGAGCGCGATCTGGCCGCCATGGGCCTGCACGAGCTCTTGCAGCGATGGCCAGGCCTAACCCCGATCCGCCCTTTCGCGCCACGCTCTGGAACGCCTCGAAGAGATGCGCGCGGGCCTTCTCCGCCACGCCGGGCCCGGTGTCGGCAACCTCGATGACGGTGACCGCGCCTTCTCGCCGCGCGGCTGAGGAGGATCTCGCCGGCGCTCTCGCCTTCGCTCTCGAGCGCCTGTACGGCGTTGCGGCAAAGATTGCTCAAGACGCGGTAGAGCTGGTCGCGGTCGGCATCGACCTCCAGCGCCTCCTCGACCTCGACGGTCCAGTCGATGAGTTTGGGGCGAGGAAGCCCGAGGCTGTCGCCGATCTCGGTGACGAGCGGGGCGAGCTGAAAGCGCTTCCGCCGCGGCGGCGTCTCCTGCGCCTGGCCGTAATCGAGCGTGTGGGCGCAGAGCCTGATGGCGCGGTCGAGCGAGGCGATCAGCTTCGGCACGAGGCGCTGCACGGTCGGGTCCTTCACCGTGATCAGGCGGTCGGAGAGAAGCTGCGCGCTCGACAGCATGTTGCGCAAATCGTGGCTGATCTTGCTCACCGCAAGGCCGAGCGCGGCGAGCCTCGACTTCTGCGAGAGCGTCTCGGCGAGCTCCTTCTGCATGGCGGAGAGCTCGCGCTCGGCCGTGCCGATCTCGTCGCGGCGCGAGGACGGGACAATGACCCTGGTCGGATCCTCGGGCCGCTCCGAGAAGCGCACGATGTTCCAGGTGAGCTTGGTCATGGGCTTCACCAGAAGGGCATCGAGCGAGAGATAGACGAGCGCCGCGGTGATGATCGAGATGAGAATCGAAAGCCCCAGAATGTCGAGGCCATAGCGGATCATGGCGGCTTTGAGAGGTGCCTCGCCCATCACCACCTCGATGAACTCGCCCTCGTGAAGCCGGGGTCGCCGACCACGCGGATGACGCGGTCCGTCGGGCGCCACATAGACCATCAGCGCATCGGTGATCAGGGCGAGCCAGGAGGCGTTGCGCAAATCGTAGGACGCATCGATGTCGGCCGGCATGTCCATCTCGATGATGAGCACGCGGGCGTCGGCGCGCTTCACGGCGATGGCCTTGACCTTGGCCCGCTCAAGGAGCTCGTCGCGCAGCATCGAGGGGAGCTGGCCGCCGGGGGCCGCTTCGGCGGCGAGCGAGGCGATATGCGCGGCCGCCAGCCGCTCCGTCAGCCATTGGCGGCGGAAATTGGAGACCGAGGGCACGAACACGAGCACCTCGGCGAGCATGATGAACAGAATGGTGAGCAGCAGCAGCTTGGCCGAGAGTCCCGGCACATAGCGGGACGCCCGTCCTTTCTCCGAAGCTGCGCCCGAAGCCTCGTCCTTCACCAGCACCACTCGAAACTCAAGAAATCGCGGCGCGCCGCATCCAGGCCGCTATCCTAAGCGGCGCAAGAAGCCAATGATGCTACGGAGCCAGCCTTTCGTCAAAGTGGGCAAATAATAGGTATAGGCCACGCGCTTGGAGAGCTCGGAAAAGGTCGGATAAGGCAGCACCAAGGAGGTCAGGTCGCCGATCTTGATGTCCCTGGCCATGGCGACCACCCACAGCTGAAGCAGTTCGCCGGCCTCGGCGCCGACGATGGTGCAGCCGAGAATGGTGCCGTCGGGCCGGGTGATAACCTTGATGAATCCTTCCGTCTGCGCGCTCGCATTGGGCGCGGTCGTTGTCGGCGTAAGGCCAGCGGTAGATGCGGATGCGGCGATAGCGCTTGCGCGCCTCGTCCTCGGTCAGGCCGATCTGGGCAAGCTCGGGGTCGGTATAGACGACCCGCGGGATGATGCCTGCGCTGGCGTCGGGCTTCAGCCGGAACAGCGCGTTCCTGATGACGATGCCGGCATGATAGTTGGCGAGGTGGGTGAAGGCTGGCCCGCCAATCACGTCGCCGATGGCGTAGATGCGGCGGTTCGTGGTCTTGAGCTGATCGTTCACCTTGATGCCCGCGTCGGTATAGGCGACGCCGGCGCGCTCGAGGCTGAGCGATTTGACGTTCGGCTTGCGGCCCGTGGCCACGAGCAGATGCGTGCCCTTGAGGGTCGTGGGCTCGCCGTTCTCGGTAAAATGCACGGCGACGCCCTGCACCGATTTCTCCACGCGCTCCACCCGCGTGTTGGGGTGCAGCATGACTTGGGTGTCGGCCAGGCGCTTGAGCAGGACGGCAGCGGCTTCTGGGTCCTCGCGGGCGAGGAAGCCCCCAAGCTCGAACACGCTGACATGAGAGCCGAGCATGCGATGGGCTTGCGCGAGCTCGAGACCGACCGGGCCGCCGCCGAGCACGATGAGATGCTGGATCCGCTCGCTCACGTCGAAGATCGTCTCGTTGGTGAAATAGGGCACCTCGTCGAGCCCGGGGATCGGGGGTATCGACGGCGTGGAGCCGGTGGCGATGACGAATCTCCGGGCGCGCACCAGCACGCGGCCAGCCTCGACCGTGAACTTGTCGAGGAAGCTCGCCTGCGCCTGGATCACGCGGACGCCCAGGCCGGTCATGCGCTCGATGGAATTGTTCGGTGCGATCGCGGCGATGACGCCATGCACATGATCGTGGACGCCGCGATGGTCGATCTGGGCCTCGATGACGTCGATGCCGAAGGTGGAGGCGGTGCGCACCGCGTCGGCGCGCTTGCCCGCGGCGAGCAGCGCCTTGGACGGGACGCAGCCATAGTTCAGACAGTCGCCGCCCATGCGCCCCTTCTCGATGAGCACCACGGGCACGCCGAACTGGGCCGCCGCCGCCGCGACGGACAGACCCCCTGAGCCCGCGCCGATGACGCAGAGGTCGGGCTTCAGTACCTCTTCCATATTCGCCTAATCCCCCATAACCACACGCGTCAGGCGCGCGGGCGCCTGAACCACTTGACCGCCACCGGAATGAGCGCCACGAGCCCCAGCGCCACGAGCCCAGCAATCAGCTCCGGTGTCAAAAGCGCTCCCGGATCGAGCGCATATGAGCAAGACTCTTGGCCTCCCGGTCCCATCTTGGCAAGGCAGGATTGGTGCGCAGCTTGCTGCGCCTCGATGACGCTGTCGAGGCCATTGCCGGCCAACGCATAGGCAAAAGTTCCCGGGATAATGCCAAGGATGGTGGTCGCGACATAGGTCCCGAAGCTCACCCCGAGCAGCCCAGGCGCCAAATTGACGAGCCAAAACGGAAAAATCGGGACGAGCCGCAAGAATAGCAGATAGCTGAAGGCATCCTCCTGAAATCCCTGGCGAAAGCGGGAAAGCCAGGGGCCTGCCCGCGCCGCCAGGAGATCGCCGAGCGCGCTTCTGGCAATGAGAAACACGATCGTGGCGCCGATGGTGGCGCCGACGATGGAGGCAGCGCCGCCCAGGAGCCAGCCGAACAGGAAGCCGCCGGCGATGGTGAGCACAGCGCCTCCCGGCACCGACAGCGCCACGACTGCGGCGTACAGCGCGATGAAGATGGCGAGGCTCAGAACCGTGTTGGCGCCGATAAGGGCGCGCAAGGCCTCCCGGTTCTCGGCGAGGGCGCCGATGGTGAGGTAGCGGTGCCAGCCCATGGCGAACACGAAGGCCATGGCGGCGATAAGGGCTATCAGCGGCCAGAGCCGCTTGAGCCATAGCGCGGCGCCGCGCGCGCTTTCCGACGCAGTCTTCATGCTCATGGACACTCCTTGCCACGAAGCTGCGCCACTAAATTGGCAGCTGTCCGGACCGATGCGGAATGGCCCTTCGCGCCATTGTGATGCTCGGTCACCAAGCGCGAGGCAGTAGGCGTTCTTGTCGCACATTGGCGACTGCGCGCATTCCTGTGTAGACTGCCAGACTAGGCGCGTGGGCCTGTAATGGAGGGAATGCCCATGACTATTCGGCTTCATCTACAGCTGTCGCATTTGCTTGGGTCCTGCTCGGGAGCTTGGGTATGGCTCATGCTCAAAGCGATGAAGATTCAATGCCAGTCAGGTGCTCGAAGACAGTGTCGAGCCCAATTCGAGCGCGGGCGCCAACGAGGCGACCAGCGACGAGAATGCCTCTTATTTGAGCGGCGGCGGGTTCGACTCAGCCGGCGACACGGGCGGGGCCGGCGACGACGGCAGCAATCTCGAGCCGCACCCGTTCGAAGCCACGCCGAACGAGTAAAGCCAGAAACCTAAAAACTAGATAGCTAGAAGCCAGAGACCAGAAGCCAGAAAAGCTCACTTCTGGTTTCCGGTCTTCTGCGATTTGGCCTACTGTCGCCGACATTGACTTTCGGGGCCGTGTCCCCTATAAGCCGCCCACCTCAAGCCTTGCGCTTGGCTCGCGGCCACCGTGTCCAGCGAGGCATTCGACCCTTAGCCGAGAGGTCTCCCGTGAAGCGCACCTACCAACCATCGCGGCTCGTCCGCAAGCGGCGGCACGGCTTTCGCGCGCGCATGGCGACGAAGGCCGGGCGGAAGGTGCTCGCGCGGCGCAGAGCCAAGGGACGCAAGCGTCTGTCGGCGTAAGCCGGCGGCGCTTCACCGGTGACCGCGATCGGACGTCTCAAGACACGCGCGGAGTTCCTGCATGTGAAGGGTGGGGCTCGGTTCACGGCGCCTTCGCTCGTGCTCCAGGCGCGCCGGCGCGACAGCGGCTCGGCCGAGGAGCGTCATCTCGCCCGCTTCGGCTTCACCGCGACGAAGAGCCTGGGCGGGGCGGTGGTCCGCAACCGGGCGCGACGGCGGCTCAAGGAAGCGGTGCGGCTGGCCGCGCCCACCCACGCCGTGGAAGGCTATGATTATGTTTTGATCGCGCGGGAGGGCACGGTACAACGGCGCTTCACCGAGCTGATCAGGGACCTTGAACGCGCGCTTGCCAAGGTGCACGAACCCTCCCCAGCAAAGAAGCGCTGAACGCCCGAAACCGGACTTGCCTCACCCCCGCGAGGGACCGATCGAGGCCCTTGAGCTGAAAGCGACATGGACGAGAACAACCGCAACTTCATCCTCGCCATCATCCTGTCGATCGGCGTGTTGTTCGCCTGGCAGTAATTCTTCGTGCCCAAGCGCATCCGGACACCGGAGCGCCCCCGGCCGAACAGCAGCAGCAGGTCGAGCATGGCCCGCCGCAGCCGCAGCCTGGCGGAGAGGCCGCCTCGGGCGTCGCGCCGCAGCCGGGCGCGGCGGCCGCCGCCACGCTGACCCGCGAGGAGGCCCTGGCGCAAAGCCCCCGCGTCGCCATCGACACGCCGAGCCTCAAAGGCTCGATCGCGCTGAAGGGCGGACGCATCGACGATCTGACGCTTAAGGACTATCGCGAGACGGTCGAGCCCACGAGCCCCAACGTCGTGCTCCTGTCGCCGGCAGGGGGCCCCGGTGCCTATTACGCCGAGCATGGCTTCGTCGGAGGCGGCGCAGGCGAGGCCCTCGCCCTCCCCACCGCCGACACGCTGTGGAAGGCCGAGACGCAAGGACCGCTCACGCCAAGCTCGCCGGTGACGCTCAGCTACGACAACGGCAAAGGGCTCAAATTCACGCGCACCATCGCGCTCGACGACAAGTACATGTTCACCATCGGCGACACGGTGGCCAACACAGGCTCCGATGCCGTCACGCTTTATCCTTACGCCCTCGTCTCGCGCCACGAGACGCCCCATGTCCAAGGCTTCTACATCCTGCATGAAGGCCTGATCGGCGTCGTCGACGACGGCGGTCTCGAGGAGATCAGCTACGCCCACGCGGCCGAGAACCCGCCCGCCACCTTCAAGAGCCAGCACGGCTGGCTCGGCATCACCGACAAATATTGGGCGACCGTCGTGATCCCCGAGCAGGGCAAGGAATTCGACGCCAAGTTCTCGGGGACGCAAAGCGAGGGCCGCGACCGCTTCCAGACCGACTACCTCATGGCGCCGCTCACGATCCCCGCCGGCGGAACCGGGGAAGCTAAGGGACAGGTGTTTGCCGGCGCCAAGGAGGTCAACGTCGTCGACGGCTACGCCGAGAAATACGGCATCCCCAAATTCGACCTCCTGATCGATTGGGGCTGGTTCTATTTCCTGACCAAGCCGCTCTTCTTCGCCCTCGACTTCTTCTACAAGCTCGTGGGCAATTTCGGCGTCGCCATTCTCATCGTCACGCTGTGCATCAAGCTCGTCTTGTTCCCGCTTGCCAACAAATCCTACGTGTCGATGAGCAAGATGAAGCTGCTCGCGCCGGAGATGCAGCGCATCAAGGAGCGCTTCGGCGACGACCGCATGCCGCCAGCAGCAGGCGATGATGGAGCTGTACAAGAAGGAGAAGGTGAACCCGGCCTCGGGGTGCCTGCCGATCCTCGTGCAGATTCCCATCTTCTTCGCCCTCTACAAGGTGCTGTTCGTCACCATCGAGATGCGGCATGCGCCCTTCTTCGGCTGGATCAAGGATTTGTCGGCGCCCGATCCCACGAGCGTCTTCAACCTGTTCGGGCTGATCCCCTGATCGGCGCAGGCCCGGCGATCGGCATTCCTCGCTGATCGGCGTTTGGCCGCTCGATCATGGGCGTCACCATGTGGGTGCAGATGAAGCTCAATCCGGCGCCGCCCGACCCGGTGCAGCAGAAAATCTTCGCCTGGATGCCGGTGTTCTTCACCTTCCTGCTCGCCTCGTTTCCCGCTGGCCTCGTGATCTACTGGGCGTGGAACAACCTCCTGTCCGTCCTCCAGCAATCGGTGATCATGGCCCGCCAGGGGGTGGAGATTCCGCTGCTTGAGAATCTCGGCATCAAGAACAACAAGAAGCGCGCCAAGGGCGAGACCAAGGGGTAGGGACTCGTTCAGCCTCTCCTCTTGTCATTGCCCGCGCAGGCGGGCAATCCAGTAACCACCGACCTTCGCAGTCAACGGACACCGGTGCCTACTGGATCGCCGGGTCAAGCCCGGCGATGACAATGGATAGTTCCGAATTCACCGCTGCCGACATCGCCAAGGGCGAGGCGCTGTTCAAAGGCGCTTGCACCTTCGTCAAAGGCGTCGTCCGCATCGAGGACTTGCCGAAGGACGGGCGCCCGGAGATCGCCTTTGCCGGGCGCTCCAATGTCGGCAAGTCGAGCCTGATCAACGCGCTCACCGGCCGCACGAGCCTGGCGCGGGTCTCGGTGACGCCGGGGCGGACGCGGGAGCTCAACTTCTTCACCCTCAGCCCCTCCCCCTTTCGGGGGAGGACGGCCTGCCGAAGCCACTCGTGGCGAAGGCTGGCCGGGAGGGGGACAAGGAGGCGCCGCGCTCTATCTCGTCGACATGCCGGGCTATGGCTATGCGCGGGCGTCGAAAGCGGCGATCAAGGGCTGGACCCGGCTGATCCGCGATTATCTTAAAGGGCGCCGCGAGCTGAAGCGCGTGTTCCTGCTGATCGATGCGCGCCACGGCATCAAGCCCAACGATGAGGAGACCATGAAGCTTCTGGACGAGGCCGCCGTCTCCTACCAGGTGGTTCTGACCAAGGCCGACAAGCCGAAGGCCGCGGAGCTTCAGGCGGTTCAAGCCAAGGTCGCCGAGCGCGCTGGCCAAGCACCCGGCGGCTTATCCGCAAATGCTCACCACCTCGGCCCGCATGGGCTCAGGCATCAAGGAGCTCCGCGCCGCGATCGCCGCACTCGCGCCCTGACGGCGCCTCAGGGCACAAATCGCGCCCACAAGGCCGCGATCCAGACGAGCGCGGCAAGGGCCAGGGCGAAGAAGACACCTGCCGAGGCGAGATCCTTGGTGATGCGGATCGCCTCATGCTTGCCGGGCTGGATGTGATTGCACAGCCGCTCGATCGCCGTGTTGAGGAACTCGATCGACAGCACGAACAGAAGGCTTCCGACCAGGGCGACCCAGGTCCACACATCGCGCGCGATAAAGAAGGACAAGGGCAGGAGCAGACAAGCGATCGCCACCTCCTGCTTGATCGCCGATTCGGTGCTGAGCCCTTCCTGAAGGCCGCCAAGGGAGTTCCAGAAGGCGGCGGCGATGCGCGCCAGGCCTCCGCGACCCGGGAGCGCCGATTGGGCGCGCGGGAGGCCGTTATCGACCGCCTTCTGATGCCGCTCCACGCGCTTTGGACGCATCGATTTTGCCTCCATGAGACGAGGTATAGTCGAGCCGGATTGGTCTGAATAGATCGGGCTTCTGCTTGTACCCCCTGCCCTAGCGCCGCTATAAGCGCGACGTGAGCAAGACCAAGTCATCCCCGGTAAAGTCGAAGGAGCGGCCGGCGCCCAAGGCAGGCGCGGGTGCGAGCGTGGCCGCGCTCTTGGCGTCGTCGGTGCATGCCAAGGCCAAGGTGCTGTCGGAGGCGCTGCCTTATATGCAGCGCTACGACAGAAAAACCGTGGTGGTGAAATATGGCGGCCATGCCATGGGCGATCCGGCGCTGGCCGCCGACTTCGCCCGCGACATCGTGCTGCTCAAGCAGGCGGGGGTGAACCCCATCGTGGTGCATGGCGGCGGCCCGCAGATCGGCTCCCTGCTCGACCGGCTCAATATCAGATCGGAGTTCAAGGGCGGCTTGCGCGTCACCGACCGGGAGACGGTCGAAGTGGTCGAGATGGTGCTGGCAGGCTCGGTCAACAAAGAGATCGTGACCGCCATCAATACCCAAGGCGGCAAGGCGGTCGGCATCTCCGGCAAGGACGCCAATTTGATGCGGGCTAAGCGGCTCGAGCGGCGTTGGCGCGATCCCACGTCCAATATCGAGCAGATCGTCGATCTCGGCTTTGTCGGCGACCCGGTGGCGGTCGATCCGCATATTATCGAGGTGATCATCAATTCCGACCTGATCCCGGTGATCGCGCCGATCGGGGTTGGGCCTGACGGCGAGACCCTCAACATCAATGCCGATACCTTCGCCGCGGCGCTCGCCTCGGCCATGAAGGCGAAGCGCCTGTTGCTGTTGACCGACGTGGAGGGCGTGCTCGACAAAAAGGGGCAGCTGATCAAATCTCTGACCACGGCGGAGGCGCAAGCCCTGATCGACGATGGCACCATTTCCGGCGGCATGATCCCCAAGATCGAGAGCTGCATCGATGTCATCGCCGAAGGCGTCGAGGGCGTGGTGATCATCAACGGCAAGGTGCCGCATGCCGTGCTGCTCGAGCTGTTCACCGAGCATGGCGCAGGCACCTTGATCGAACGGCGCAGCCGGAAGAGAAGCGCGAGGGAATCGCAATGATCAAAAAGCCCGAGCGAGCCCTCGGCTTCGCCCATGTCGAGGCGTGGGTGTTCGACCTCGACAACACGCTCTATCCTGCCGACTGCAATTTGTTCGCCCAGATCGACCGGCGCATGGGTGAGTTCATCGCCAATAGCTTCGGCATCCCGCTCGAAGACGCGCAAACCTTGCGCGAGACCTATTACTACGAGCACGGCACCACGCTTGCCGGGCTGGTGCGCCTCCACGGCGTCTCGCCCGACGCCTTCCTCGATTATGTGCACGATATCGATTTGAGTGCGGTCACTCCCTCTCCGGAATTGGCGGCGGCGCTCGAGGCGCTGCCCGGTCGCAAATTCATCTTCACCAACGGCTCGCGCAAGCATGCCGAGGCCGTGGCGAGACGGCTCGGCGTGGCCGGCCAATTCGAGGATATCTGCGACATTCACGCGCTCGAATACATCTACCCCAAGCCCAAGCGCGAAGCCTATGAGCGCTTCGTCGCGCGCGCATGGCGTGGTGGCGCGCCAAGCCGCCATGTTCGACGATCTGCCGCATAATCTCGAGACCGCGCATCAGCTTGGCATGACCACCGTGCTGGTCCACGGCCTGACCGATCACCCTGAGCATCAGGCGATGGCGGGATGGTCCGAGCTTCCGGCCCACATTCATCACCGCACCGACGCGCTCGCGCCGTTCCTCGCCGCCATCGGCGCGGCGCTGGCCGAAAAGACCGACTGCTCCCAAGCGACGCCGCTGCAAGCGCAATTCTGCCTGACCTGATCCCGGCCGCCATGACCCACGATCATCTCAAGACCTTCATCGACAGCGCCTACGAGCACGCCGTCGAGATCACGCCCGAGACCAAGGGCGTGGTGCGCGACGCCGTGGAGGAGGTGCTCGGCCTGCTCGACCGAGGCGAGCTCAGGGTGGCCGAGAAGCGCGACGGCGGCTGGGTGGTGCATCAATGGCTGAAGAAGGCGATCCTGCTCTCCTTCCGCCTCAACGAGCCGCATAAGATCGACGGCGGTCCCGCCGGGGGCGCCTGGTGGGACAAGGTGCCCAGCAAATTCGCCGGGTGGAAGGCAAAGGACTTCAAGGAAGCCGGCTTCCGCGTCGTGCCGGGGGCGGTGGTGCGCCGCTCGGCCTATATCGCGCCGGGCGTCGTGCTGATGCCCTCCTTCGTCAATCTCGGCGCGCGGGTCGAGTCGGGCACCATGATCGACACCTGGGCGACGGTCGGCTCCTGCGCGCAGATCGGCCGGAACGTGCACCTTTCGGGCGGGGCCGGCATCGGCGGCGTGCTCGAGCCGATCCAGGCGAACCCGGTGATCATCGAGGACAATTGCTTCATCGGCGCCCGCGCCGAGGTGGCCGAAGGGGTGATCGTCGGCGAAGGCTCGGTGCTTGTCCATGGGCGTCTATCTCGGCCAGTCGACGCGCATCATCAACCGCGCCACCGGAGAGGTGCTCCACGGCCGCGTGCCGCCCTACTCCGTGGTGGTGTCGGGCGCCATGCCAGGCAAGCCGCTGCCCGACGGCTCGCCTGGGCCCTCGCTCTATTGCGCCGTCATCGTCAAGACCGTGGACGAGCGCACGCGCGCCAAGACCTCGATCAACGAGCTGCTCAGGGATTGACCGCAAGCCTCCAACGTCCGATCTTCGGGACATGACACGCTCTTGACCATCGATGCCCGCTTCGACCCGGAGGCCGGCGTCTGGCTTGCTACCAGCGCCGATTTGCCCGGCCTCGTCGTCGAGGCCGACACCTGGCCTGCCATGATCGACGAGGTCCGGTTGGTGATCCCCGATTTGCTTGAACTGTCGGGTCAGAGCGCCGACAAGCTGTCCCTCACCTTCTAGAAGGGGCGCGCGCGATGCGGTGGGTTCAAGCTCTGACAGGCTTTCGCGGGCGACTCCGCCGCCGCGATTTTTGGATCGGCCTGATCCTCCTGCTTATCGTCGAGATCGCGCTGTCGTTTTTGTTCGTCGGGATCATGCGGCCAACCGGCGCCACTGAGCTCGAGCTTGCCGCGCTGTGGCTCGCGCTGGCGATTTTGGTGTGGGGCTCGGCGGCGCTGATCGTCAAACGGCTCCACGATCGCGACAAGTCCGCTCTCTGGTACCCGCTGTTCGGGCTGGCGCCGGCGCTCTGCTATCAGCTCGGCGTGATCTATTCGAGCAACATCTCCAACGTGCTCAACCCGGCGCAGCAGGGCTTCTGGCTGCTCGGGGCCCTCCTGTGGATCTGGGCGTTGGTCGAGCTCGGCCTCCTCAAGGGCACGCAAGGTCCTAACCGCTACGGCCCCGATCCTTTGGGCCGGGCACGAGCCGAGGCCACACTCTAAGTCCAGGAGTCCCGGGGCTCCCGCCGGGCCTACCCGCAATCGCCCCTCAATCTTTGCGCTCACATATCCCTTTCGCGAAGCCGCCCTTCGGCCTTACAAAGATAGGAGGCTGGCGGAGCCCAGCCGCAAAGGGAGGGGACGCGATGAATTTGGACTTCCAATATCTCTTCACATCGTTCGATGGGCGCATCAACCGGGCCAAATATTGGGCGGGCACGATCATTCTCGCCATTATCAGCATCATCCTCGGCTTCATCATCGGCGCCATTTTCGGACCCTCGACCTTCGGCGCCATCCTTGTCACCCTCATCACGCTGGGCCTGTTCTATCCGGCTTACGCGGTGGCGGCGAAGCGCTTCCAGGACCGCGATAAACCGGGCATCACCGCCCTTTACGGCCTGGTCCCCGTCCTGATCGCCAGCCTGCTCCAAGCCTTCGGCCTTACCGGAACGCCGCAAGAGCCGAATGCGCTCGGCTGGATCTGCACCCTCGTCACCCTGGGCGTCGGCCTGTGGTTCCTGATCGACCTTGGCATCCTCAAGGGAACGCCTGGCCCCAATCGCTTCGGCGGCGATCCCCTGGCCGCCGTGCACTAGGCCATCGCCACGATCAGCAACGTTGCCGCGGGCTTCGAGTGGGCTTGCCACCCGCGGCTGTACCGCCATGTTGCTCAGCCAATGACCGCGCTCGGCGACAAGGCTGTTCAACTCGCCCAAAGCTTGATCCGCTGCGAAAGCGTCACGCCGACTGATGCGGGCGCCCTCGACGTTCTCATCCAGACGCTGAAGCCCGCGCGCTTCACGTTCTGGCGCCTCAATTTCAAGGAGGAGGGCACGCCTCCGGTCGACAATCTCTATGCCCGCATCGGCGACGGGCCGCCGCATCTTTGCTTCGCCGGGCACGTCGATGTCGTGCCGCCGGGCGATGCGAAACTGTGGAGCCATCCGCCCTTCGCCGCGGAGATCGAGGGCGACCTTCTTTACGGCCGAGGCGCCGCCGATATGAAGGGGGCGATCGCCTGCTTCACCGCGGCCGCGCTCGACTACGTCAAGGGACGCGGCCGGGAGATCGACGGCTCGATCAGCCTCCTCATCACCGGCGACGAGGAGGGCCCTGCCATCAACGGCACGCGCAAGGTGCTCGCCTGGATGAAGGAGAAAGGCGAGCGCCCCGACCATTGCCTGGTCGGCGAGCCCACCAATGCCAAGCGCATCGGCGAGGCGATCAAGATCGGAAGGCGCGGCAGCCTGAACGGATGGCTGAAGGTTACGGGCGTGCAAGGGCACGTCGCCTATCCTCATCTTGCCAACAATCCGGTCAAGGGCCTGGTGAAGATTCTTGCCCGCTTCTACGACGCCCCGCTCGATTACGGCAGCGCGCATTTCTCGCCGTCCAATCTCGAAGTGACGACCATCGATGTCGGCAATCCCACCGTGAATATGATCCCGGCCTTCGCCGAGGCGCGCTTCAACATCCGCTTCAACGACCGGCATTCGGCGGACGCGCTCAAAGCGCAGCTCCGCGAGCAGGCGATGCTCGCGCTGTCAGGCACCGACCTCTCGCTCAACCTCGAGTTCGATCCGCCGAGCGATTGCTTCCTCACCGAGCCCGGCCCGCTCGATGCGCTGCTCAGCGAGGCGGTGAGCGAGATCACCGGCCTCACGCCCTCGCTCTCGACCGAGGGCGGGACCTCGGACGCCCGCTTCATCAAGGAGTATTGCCCGGTGATCGAGTTCGGGCTCACCACCGCCACGATCCACAAGGCCGACGAGCACGTGGCGATCGCCGACCTCGAGCAGCTCACCGCCGTCTACCGCCGCTTCATCGCGCTCTATTTCGAGACGTTCGGGGGCGCCGATGCCGGGTGACCCCCGGCCGATCGGGGTGTTCGACTCCGGCATGGGCGGGCTGACGGTGCTGCGCGCTCTCGTGGCGCGGTTGCCTTCCGAGCGCTTCGTCTATCTCGGCGATACGGCGCGGCTTCCTTACGGCACCAAGAGCGCCGAGACGGTCCAGGCCTACGCGCTCCAGGCGACACGCCTTCTCCTCGACCAGGGCGTGAAGATGCTGGTGATCGCCTGCAACACCGCCTCGGCCGTGGCGCTTTATCTCCTGCAGGAGGCTTGGGCGCCGATCCCGGTGATCGGCGTGATCGAGCCGGGGGCGCGCGCCGGCGTTGCCGCAACCCGCAATCGCCGCATCGCCGTGATCGCGACCGAGGGCACGGTCAAGGGCGGGGCGTACGCCCGGGCCATTCGCAGGCTGATGAGCGACGCCGAAATCGTGCAGCAGCCCTGCCAGGTGTTCGTGGCGCTCGCCGAGGAAGGCTGGACCCGGTCTCCCGCCACGCTTGCCGCCGTCGAGCATTATCTCGGGCCGATGTTCAGGAGCCCCGCGGCGCCGGATACGCTGGTCTTGGGCTGTACCCATTTCCCCGTGCTCGCCGGCGCCATCAGAGAGACCATCGGCGGCGCGGTGACGCTTGGTCGATTCGGCCGAGACCACGGCTTTGGCGGTGGCGGAGGCGCTTGATGGCGGCGGCCTTAGAAGCGAGTCTGGGCCAAGCGGCGATCACGCCGTGCGCTTCTTCGCCACCGATTCGCCAGAGCGCTTCGCCCGCGTCGGCGCGGTCTTTCTTGGCCGGCCGATCGATCCCGCCTTCGTCGAGCTCGTCGACCTCCGTGCCCTGTAGCTAAGCTTTGGGCGGCGGCTCGTTGTCCGGCAAGGCGGAGGAGTCGTCGGTGGGGTCGGGCGACTCGAGGTCTGGCGGTGCCTTCGTATCGGCCGCGACGGTCACCTCCCGCAACAGGCTCGTGAGCCACGGCCGCCCGAGCAGCGTGAGCACGAGCAGGCCATAGACGATCGTACCCAAGACGACGAGGAGCGCGAGCATCGTCTCCTCGCGGAAGACGCTTAAGCCTGACAGCGCGCGCTCAAGCCCGTAAGCGCCGGCAAGAAGTGCGGCCGCGAGCACCACACCGGCCGCGACGAGCTTTGCCACCGGCCTGCCGATGGCAGCGCCAGACACGGCGAAGCCTTGGCGGCGGGCGAAGACCGCAAGCAGGGTCAAATTGATCCAGGCGCCGACGCTGGTCGCCAGCGCAAGGCCAACTTGCGCGAAATGGTCCATGAGCAGCACCTTCAACAGGATGTTGATGGCGGCGGCCAAGCAGCGCCGCCTTGACCGGCGTCGCCGTATCGCCACGGGCATAGAAGGGCGCGGTGAAGCTCCTCAGCAGCACGAAGGGGAGGAGCCCGATCGAATAGGCGGCAAGCGTCGCCCCTGCGGCCGCCGCGTCGGCGGCAGTGAAGGCGCCGCGGGCGAAGAGCGCGCGCATGATGAGGTCGGGGATGGCCATGGCGGCGGCGGCGCACGGGATGGTGAGAAGGAGCGCAAGCTGAATGCCGCGGGCTTGCGCCGACGCCGCCCCCTTTTCGTCGCCGGCGGCCAGCCGTCGCGACATCTCGGGCAGAAGCACGGTGCCGACGGCGATGCCGACGACGCCGATGGGAAGCTGATTGATGCGATCGGCGTAATAGAGCGCCGACAGCGCGCCGGTGGGAAGAAACGAGGCGATCAGCGTATCGGCGAACAGCGCAAGTTGCACGCCGCCCGCGCCGATGATGGCAGGGCCCAAAGCTTTGAGGAATCTGCGGGTGGGCTCGTCGAGCCGCGGCAGGCGGAGCCTGATGCCGTAGCCGTGCGCCTCGGCGTCTCCTCCGACCACGAGCACGATGATCACGCCCGCCAAGAGCACGCCCCAGGCGGCGGCGTGGCCAGCGTCGGCGAAGAACGGCGTCAGCAAGAGAGTCGTGATGATCGACAGATTGAGGAAGATGGGTGCGCCGGCGGCGGCGGCAAAGCGGTTATTGGCGTTGAGGATGCCGGCGAACATCGTCTCCAGCGACACGAGCGCCAAATAGGGAAAGGTGATGCGGGTGAGCGCCACGGCAAGGTCGAAGCGCGTGGGATCGAGACCGGGGGCGAGCACGCCGACCACAAACGGGGTGAAGATCATCGCGAAGCCGAGCAACACGAGGTTGATGACGATCAGCGCCGCGGCGATCTGGTCGGCGAACAGCTTGGCGGCGGAAAGTCCGGCCTGCTCGAGCGTGCGCGCATAGGCCGGCACGAAGGCCGCGGCAAACGCGCCCTCGGCAAAGATGGCGCGGAAATGGTTGGGCAGCCTGAAGGCGACGAAGAAGGCGTCGGCCATGGGGCCTGCGCCCAACACCGCCGCCATGACCACGTCGCGGATGAAGCCGGTGAGGCGGGAGACGAGCGTGAGCCCGCCGACCGTGGCGATGCGCCTGATCATGAAGCAAAGCCCCAAGATGCGCGGCGGGATCGCCACGCGCTTCGCATCTTCCCTTGGAAAGCGGAATGCTTGGGCAGTTTCGGCTCCCCGTGCCAGCTCGGGCTAAGCTCCTAGCCCAGGGGCAAAGCTCTGTCCATGCGGTGGCGTGGCGGCGGCGCCCCTCGTTCCGGCCCTTGGAACGTCCTTAAGGCGAGGCGCTCGGCTTCCCCGGCTCCTTCGGATCGGCTGCTTATCGATCTGGAGCGCGAGAATTCGGCAGGGTGCTGTCGGGCACCGCGGCACCGAGCGCGGCCAAATGCTTCCGCGCCTTGGCCTTTGCCTTGTCGTCGTAGACCTGACGGCTCTTCAGCGACAGCGACTTGCGGTAGTCGGCCACCGCCTTGTCGCGGTCGCCCTTGAGCTCGTAAGCCCGCCCGCGATCGGCATAGGCGCCGGCAAGCTCGGGGTCGAGGCTCAATGCCCGATCGAAATCGGCGAGCGCGAGATCGAGCTGCCCTTTGTTCAGGTAGATCCAGGCGCGGGTATGGATGGCGTTCGGCTCATCCTTGAGAAGGGTCACGGCGCGCTCGGAATTGGCAAGCGCCTTGTCGAGCTCGCCCTTCTGCGCGTAGCCCCAGGCGCGGCCGTTGAGCGCCCGGCCATCGTCGGGGTGGGCCGCGAGCAATTTCTCATACTCGGCGATAGCGCGGTTAAAATCGCCCTGGTCGTCGAAGATGGCGGCGCGGTCGTTCAGCGCGTCGACATTGCCGGGCTCGATGCGGAGCGCCTCGTCGTAGTCGGCAAGAGCTTTGGCGAGATTGCCCTTCAGCCAATAGGCCCAGCCGCGATTTTGCAGGGCACGGATATGGTCCGGCTTGATGAGGAGGGCCGCGTCGAAATCGGCGATCGCGCGATCATATTGCTCAAGCTTGATCAGCGACAGGCCGCGGTCGCTGAGATTGTCGGGATTGTCCGGCGCAAGCCTGATCGCCTCGTCATACTCGGCGACGGCTTCTTCATGCTTTTCCCGTTGTGCCAGCACCCAGGCGCGATTGACGTAACCCAGAGCGATAATCGGGTTTGAGAGAGATTGCCTTGTCGAAATCGGCGAGCGCGCGATCGAGATCGCCGAGCTCGGCGAAGGAGCTGCCGCGACCGTTGAACAGGTCCGGATCGTCTTTCGCAAGCTCGATGGCGCGGTTGTAGTCGTTGAGGGCGCGGGCATGATCGCCCTTGGCGGCATAGGTCCAGCCCCGGTCGTAATAGATTCTCTTGTAATCGGGCTTGAGCTTGACGGTCTGATTGTAGTCGTCGATGGCGAGGTCGTATTCGCCCGTCTGGGCATAGGAGTAGCCGCGGCCGCTGTAGGTCGCCGGGTCGGAGGGGTTGAGTTTGAGCGACTGGTTGAAGTCGGCGATCGCGTCTTGATGCTCGCCCTTGTTTTGATGGGCGATGCCGCGATTGTAGTAGGCGATGGCGAGATTGGTCTTGGTGTCCTGGGCGCGGGAAATGAGCTTACTGCAGCCGGCGATGCTGCGGTCGGCGTCGCTTGAGACGCAGTCGTCCCAGTCCTTCTTCGATTCGGCAAGTGCCGCTTGCGCAAACGCAAACGAAGCCACCAAACAGACGGCCACGATCCGCATACGATCCTCCGCCGAGTGCTTTCCGGCGATCTTAGCCCGATCCTGGCGCCAAGCGAAGCGGGGCCGCGTCCTCAATAATCGACCTTAACGAGGTAAAGGCCGCAAGCGGGCGCCACGGGCCCGCAGGCGGCGCGGTCGCGCGCGGCAAGCGCCTTTTCAAGGTCGCCCGCGGTCCATTTGCCCTCGCCGACAAGCTTCAGCGAGCCGACCATGGAGCGCACCTGATTGTGCAGGAAGGAGCGCGCGGATGCCTCGAACCTGATCTCCTCGCCGACGCGGGCCACGGCGAGACGGTCGAGGGTCTTCACCGGCGAAGCCGCCTGACACTCCGCCGAACGGAAGGTGGAGAAGTCGTGGTGGCCGACCAGGACTTGCGCCGCGTCGTGCATGGCGGCGGCGGCGAGCGCATGCACCACCTGCCAGGCGCGGTCGCGATCGAGCGCCAGCGGCGAGCGGCGATTGACGATGCGATAAAGATAGTGACGCGCGGTGGCCGAGAAGCGCGCGTCGAAATCCGCGGCCGCGCGCTCGCAGGCGAGCACACTCACGGGATCAGGCCTGAGTTGCGCATTGAGCGCGTCACGCACCTTCTCCGGAGGCCACTCCTTGCCGAGGTCCATGTGGGCCACCTGGCCAAGCGCATGCACGCCGGCGTCGGTGCGCCCTGCCCCGCGCGGGATCGTCTCCTCGCCGGAGAAGGCCTTGACGGCTGCGGCGAGGCGCGCCTGCACCGACGGGCCGTTCTCCTGCATCTGCCAGCCGACGAAGGGCGTGCCGTCATATTCGAGGGTGAGCTTGTAGCGGGGCATGGCGGGGCACGTAGCATCCACTTGCATCCCCTCCCCCCTTGCGGGGGAGGGCCAGGGAGGGGGGGGTGAGCAACCAGCTCTCAGCCCGCGGTTCACCCCCCTCCGTTCGCGCAAAGCGCGAACGTGCTCCCCCGCAAGGGGGGAGCAAGACGATGTTGCATGTCTAGAGCAAAGACGTGCCTCTGCGAATAGGTACCCCTCGCAGAAACTCGTCCGCGGCCATCGGCTTCTTGCCGGAGCGTTGAACTTCAGTGAGCCGCACGGCGCCCTCGCCACAGGCAATGGTCAAACCCTTATCGAGCAATTTGCCGGGCGTGCCTGAGCCTCCGGCAAGCACCGAGCGCAACGCCTTGATCCGCTCGCCTTTGCCGTTGATTTCGATCTCGAACCACGCTCCGGGAGAGGGCGATAGCCCGCGGATCAGATTATGCACGTCACGCGCCGATCGCTTCCAGTCGATGCGGGTCTCGGCGGGATCGAGCTTGTGGGCGTAGGTGACCCCTTCGTCCGGTTGGGGCTTGCAGTCGAGGCGGCCGCGCTCAAGCTCGGCGAGCGCCTCGACCATGAGAGCGGCACCCTTGGCGGCAAGTGCGTCGTGCAGCTCGCCCGCCGTCATGTCGAGGCCGATCGGGACGCGGCTCTTGAGGCAGACCGGTCCCGTGTCGAGGCCTTCAGCAATGCGCATGATGGAGACGCCGGTCTCGCTGTCGCCCGCCATGATGGCGCGGTTGATGGGGGCGGCGCCGCGCCAGCGCGGCAGCAGCGAGGCGTGGAGATTGAAGGCGCCGTGCCGCGTGGCTTCGAGGATGGGGCGCGGCAGGATGAGTCCATAGGCCACGACCACGGCGGCATCGGCATTGAATGCTCGGAAGCGCTCCTGCTCCTCGGCGCTCTTGAGCCGCGCGGGGGTGAGCACGGTCAGACCCGCTTGCTCGGCAATTTCATGCATCGGCGATTTGCGCAACGCCATCCCCCGCCCGGCGGCGCGCGGCGGCTGGGTGTAGACCGCAGCCACCTCGTGGCCGGCTTCGAGGATTCCGCGAAGCGCCGGTACGGCGAAGTCGGGCGTGCCCATGAAGATGATGCGCAAGGTCATGCGCCCCTTATGTCACCGGCGCGGGTAAAGGGGCAATTACGCCTTGTCGCGATAAAGGCCCCAAACCGCGACAAGGGCGCTTGCGCTCGCCAGGAGGAAGAGCACGGAAAGGACGCCCTTCTCGACGTTCCAGCCGAGCAAGCGGCCCAGATCGTAGAGAACATAGACGGCGAAGGTAAAGGCGAGGCCGTAGAGATAAGGGCGCCCTTTGAAGGCGGCGAGCGCGGCGATGACGGCGACGGCGACTTCGAGGGCAATGGAGGCGATGAGGAGCACCATGGCTAGAGCGCCTCGGCGCGCTTTTGCTTGGTGAACTTCCGCACCACCATGTCGCGCTTCAGCCGCGACAGATAGTCGATGAAGAGGACGCCGTTCAGATGGTCGATCTCGTGCTGCACGAGCGTTGACCAGATGCCTTCGAGCTCCTTCTCCTGCTTCCGGCCTGCCCGGTCGAGGAAAGCCACGCGGGTCTTGGCCGGCCGCTCGACCTCGGCGGTGAATCGGGGATGGAGAGGCAGCCCTCCTCGTGCAGCCGCATCTCCTCCGAGCGATCGAGGATCTCAGGATTGACCATGATCAGCGGGGTCTTCGGCGCCTCCTCCTTGGCAGGGTCCATGACGATCAGGCGCCGCGAAATGCCGATCTGCGGCGCGGCGAGCCCGATGCCGGGTGCGTCGTACATGGTGGCCAGCATGTCGTCCATGAGCCGGCGCAGCTCGTCGTCGACGCGCTCGACGGGTTTGGCCTTCTTGCGCAGCAGAGGATCGGGGAGGGTGAGGATGGGAAAGATGGCCATTTGAGCCGCTGACATAAGGTTGCGGCGCCTCCTGGTCAATATGTTCCTGTTTTGGTCTAAAAGAACGAATTGGGCTATAGGTTCTCCCCATGGCTCTCGACGCCATAAGAGTGGGCAGCGTCACGCTCGACCCCGTCCTCGTTCTGCTTGCTCTCGCAAGCCTCGCCGTCCTTGCGCTCATCGCTCTCGCCGTCACGCTCATTGTGCATATGAGCCGGCGGCGGCGCGACTCCCAAGCCCAGGCCACCGAGCTTGCCGAGCTCAAAGGCCGTTTGCAGACCTTCGCCGAGATCAGCGTGGCGCGCCAAGGCGACGTCGCCCGCGCCGTCAACGAGCGGCTCGACCGCATGACCCATCGCGTCGGCTCGGACCTCAACGAGACGGCGCGCAAGACCAACGATTCCATCAGCAAGCTGCACGAGCGGCTCGCCGTCATCGACACCGCGCAAAAGAACCTGACCGAGCTCTCCACCAACATGGTCTCGCTTCAGGAGATCCTCGCCAACAAGCAGGCGCGCGGCGCCTTCGGCCAGATGCGCATGGAGGCCATCGTCCAGGACGGCTTGCCCAAGGGCGCCTACACCTTCCAGGCGACGCTCTCGAACGGCAAACGGCCCGACTGCCTCTTGCATATGCCGAACACGACGGCCGGCGTGGTGATCGACGCCAAGTTCCCGCTGGAAGGCTTCGAGGCGTTCCGCATCGCGCGCCGCGACGAGGAGAAGAAGGAGGCGGCGCGGCGCGTGCGGGTCGATGTCGGCCGCCATGTGGACTCCATGGCCGAGCGCTACTTCATCGCCGGCGAGACGCAGGACACCGCTATCCTGTTCGTGCCGTCGGAGGCGATCTACGCCGACCTGGCCGAGCATTTCTCCGACCTGGTGCAGAAGGCGCATCGCGCCCGTATCGTGATTTGCGCGCCCAATATGCTGATGCTCGCGGTGCAGACCATGCAGGCGATCCTCAAGGACGTGCAGATGCGCGAGCAGGCGCATCTCATCCAGGGCGAGGTGGCGAAGCTGATGGACGATATGGGGCGCTTCCGCGAGCGCGTGCTCGACCTGCAGCGCCATTTCGGCCAGGCCAATCAGGACATCGAGAAGATCCTCACCTCCTCGGAGCGGATCGCGGCGCGCGGTAACAAGATCGAGAATTTGGACTTCGAGGACGACGCGCCAGCGCAGGTCGAGGGTGCCGCGGCCCCCCCTATCGCCGCCCCCTCACCCGACCCGGTCCGGCCTGAGCCGCGGCGTAAGGGGGGCCCCCGCATCGTCCGGCAGCCAGACCTGCTGGCGGGTGAGTAGATGGAAGGCGTGCTGCTCGACCAAATCCTTGTCGGTTGCGCAGCGAAACCGCAACGGCCAACAGCTAAATCCACAAAAACCGTCATCCTGAGGCGCTCGCCGAAGGCGAGCCTCGAAGGATGATCGGCCCGGGCCGTCGCCCTTCGAGGGCCGCGCTACAGCGCGGCCACCTCAGGGTGACGGGGGTTATTTCTTGCGGGCTTGCCTCTTCTTCTTTGCCGCAGCGCGTTTCCGCGCCGCCTGTTCATGGCGCTCGCCATATTTCATGCCTTCGAGCTTCATGCCGTCGGGATCGAGGAAGAAGGTAGCGTAATAGTCGTCGTAATATTCGCCGGCGGGATCGACGATGCGCACGGCCTTACTCTCGAGGAACGCTTGCAACGCATCGACGTCCTTGCGGCTGCGCAAGCGGAAGGCATAGTGGTGAAAGCCGATATCGCCTTTGCGGTATTTGTGCTTCTTGCCTTCGGCGTCGGCGGCGGCAATCCAGAACAGGGTCTTGCCGTTGGCCCAGCCCATCATGCCCTCGTACTCCGCCTCGACACCGAAATCGAGGAACTCCATCAGCGGAGCGTAGAAAGCCTTCGACTTTTCGAAGTCGCCGACGCTGACGACCAAATGATCGATCCCTGTGACACGCACCATGCTGCTCTCCTTTGTCATGCCCGCGTAGGCGGGCATCCAGTATCCCCGGCCTTGCTCACCTAACGTCTATCGGTGGTTACTGGATCGCCCGGTCAAGCCGGGCGATGACAAACTATGGGTGAGAGCGGCTTTGGCAGCCTTGCGCTCGATCAAGCGAGAATGACGCGGGGGCTTGAGCCTGCTATCAGAAAGGGCGATGATGGCGACCGGGGGAACCACGCCAAGACTGACCGTGGGCGAGCGGTGGGCGCGCGCGGCCGCCGTGTTTCTCGATCCGCGCGTGCTGATCGTCCTTCTGCTCGGCTTCTCCTCGGGACTGCCGCTGGCGCTGTCCGGCTCGACCCTGCTCTTGTGGATGAAGGATGTCGGCGTCGATCTCGGCACGATCGGCCTGTTCGCGCTGGTCGGGGTCCCCTACACCATCAAGTTCCTGTGGGCGCCCATCGTCGATGCGTTCCAGGTGCCGGTCTTAAGCCGCCTGCTGGGACACCGGCGCGGCTGGCTCGTGTTCTCGCAATTCCTGCTCATCGCGGCGATCCTATTGCTAGGCTTCCAGGACCCGGCCAAAGCCCCGTGGATGGTGGCGCTCGCCGCCGTCATCGTCGCCACGGCCTCGGCCACCCAGGACATCGTCATCGACGCCTTCCGCGTCGAGTATCTGCCGGTCGAGAATCAGGCGGCGGGCATGGCCTATTTCGTCGCCGCCTATCGCATCGGCATGCTGGTCTCGACCGCCGGCGCAGTGGCGCTGGTCGCCTATCTCGAACATATCGGCGTCGATCGTGGCCTCGTCTGGACTTACGGCTACGCCGCCATGGCGGCGCTGATCGTCATCGGCATGGTGGCGGCGCTGCTCGCCAAGGAGCCGCGCGCCAAAGAACGCGAGGCGGAAGCGGAGGCGCTCGGCGAGCGGAAAGGCAATCCCTTGGCGCGCTTCTTCCGCGCGGCCTATGCGGCCTTCGCCGACTTCTTCGCCAAGCGCGACGCGCTGCTGATCCTGCTCTTCGTCGTGCTCTACAAGCTTACCGACACGTTCGCCGGCGTGATGACCGGGCCCTTCGTGCTCGATATCGGCTTCGACAAGGCGAGCTATGCGGCAATCGTCAAGGGCGTCGGGCTGATTGCGCTGCTGCTCGGAGGCGTGGCGGGCGGCATGCTCGCCCGCGCCATGCCGCTTTCCCGCGCGCTGCTGGTCGCCGGCATCTTGCAAGCGTCGGCGAACTTCACCTTCTCGTGGCTCGCGTCGCTCGGGGTGAACCATGCGGCGCTGGCGATCGCCATCTCCACGGAGAACTTCACGAGCGCCATCGGCACCGTGGTGTTCATCGCCTATCTCTCGGCGCTGTGCACCAGCCCGGCCCACACCGCGACGCAATTCGCGTTGCTCACCGCGCTCGCCTCGGTCGGGCGCACCACGCTCGCCTCGATCACGGGCTTCGTTGCCGCGGCTACCGGCTGGGTGGTCTTCTTCATGCTGTGCGCCGCAGCCGCCATCCCCGGCCTGGCGATCCTGTGGATCCTGACCAAGCGCGGCGCCTTCACCGAGATCGAAAAGAAAGAGCACCTCAACGACAATTCGGGGTGACGCCCGGCGCCTACATCGGCTTGCGGGCTTTGACGGCGGCGGCGAGCGTGCCTTCGTCGAGATAGTCGAGCTCGCCGCCGATGGGCACGCCGTGCGCCAGCCGCGAGACGGTGACATTGGCGCCTCCAAGCTGGTCCATCAGATAATGCGCGGTGGACTGGCCCTCGACGGTGGCGTTGAGCGCCAGCAGCACTTCTTTGACTTGAGGATCGCGCGCGCGGGCGATGAGCTTGGCGATCGACAGATCGTCGGGGCCGACGCCGTCGAGCGGCGACAGGGTGCCGCCGAGCACATGATAAATCCCGTTAAGCACTTGGGCGCGCTCGAGCGCCCATAGGTCGCCCACCTCCTCGACCACGCAGATGAGCGAGCGGTCGCGGCCCTCATCGCGGCACAGCGTGCACGGGCTCTGCGTATCGATATTGCCGCAGGTTTCGCAGGTGAGGATGGTATCGCGCGTCTCGGCGAGGGCCGTGGCCAACGGCTCGAGCAGCTGTTCCTTCTTCTTGACGAGATGGAGCGCCGCCCGCCTCGCCGAGCGGGGGCCCAGCCCCGGCAGGCGCGCCAGCAGCTGGATCAGCCGCTCGATCTCAGGCCCTGCCGCGACGCGCGCCATTCTTAGTCGCCCTTTTCCACATGCTCCGTCATGCCCGGACTTGATCCGGGCATCCACTGCCGTTCTCTCCACCATTGTGGGGAAGGGATAGGCCAGGTGGGTCAATGGATTGCCGGGTTCACAGCCCTGGCGAATGCGCGACGGGCTCGTTGATAAGGGGGAGCGGAGAGAGGAGCCTAGCAAGCCATCAAAACAGCTTGAGGCCGGGAGGGAGCGGCAGGCCGCCGGTGAGACCCTTCATCTTCTCCTTCATCGCCTCCTCGACCTTGACCTTGGCGTCGTTATGGGCGGCGACGAGAAGGTCTTCCAGGATCTCCGCCTCCTCGGGCTTGAGCAAAGACGGGTCGATCTTGACGCCCGCCATGTCGCCCTTGCCGCTCAAGGTCACCACCACCATGCCGCCGCCCGAACGGCCCTCGATCAGCGTGCGCTCAAGCTCGGCCTGCATGTCGGCCATGCGGCCTTGCAGCTGCTGCGCCTGCTTCATCATCTCGGCGAAATTCTTCATCAGTTCGTCCCGTCCTCTTTGAACCCTTCCGGCTCTTCCGCGCCTTCGGCGGGCGTAGCAGGCTCCACCACGGGCCGCACCGCGGCGATGCGCGCGCCAGGGAAATGCTGCATCACCTCTTTCACCGCCGGATGCTCGCGGACCGCCTCGATGTCGCGCGCCTCCTTCTCGCGGCGCTGGACGCCAAGGGGAGGCGTCCCCTCCTCGTCGCTCACCGCCACGATCCACACGCGGCCGGTCCAGGCCTTGAGCTTCCGCATCAACTCCTGGCCGAGCTCGCGCGGCGCTTGCGGCAGCGGATTGATCTCGAGCGTGCCGGGCTTGAACTGTACGAGCCGCACCTGCTCGAGCAGCGCATGCTTGAGCTTCAGATCGCGTTTCGCCTCGGCCAGCGCAACGATATCCTCGAAGCTTTTCAACTCCGGCAAAGGCGCGGGCGGCGGGTCTGGCGGTGCACCGTCCGCCGGCGCCGATGGTTGGGGGCGCGGCGCTTCGGCGCGAAGCGTCTCGACGCGAGGCGTCTCGGCGCGAGGCGTCTCGGCGCGAGGCGTCTCGGCGCGGGCGGGCTCGGGCTTGCGCTGTGGTTTGGGCGGAGGGGCGGCGCCCGCTTCCGCCGCTGTCGCGCCGGCACCGTCGTGCACGCGGCGCGCAAGCTCTCCGGGCGGCGGCAGATTGGCGGCATAGGCCAGCCTGACCAGCACCATGTCGGCAGCGGCGAGCGGACGCGGGCTTTCGCGCACCTCCTCATGACCCTTGAGCAGCATCTGCCAGGCGCGGGCCAGAGCCGGCATGGGCAGGCGTCCCGCTAGATCGGCGGCGCGCGCCTTTTCGGCTTCGCTCGCGGCAGGGTCGGCGCTTGCCGCGCCGGCCGCCTTGACCAAGGTAACGGCATGCACGGCATCGGCCAAGTCGGCGATGACTTGGCCGGGCTCGGCGCCGTCCCGGTTGAGCGCATCGAGCTGGGTGAGCGCGCCGCCGGCATCGCCCGACAACACCGTCTCCATGAGATCGAAGATGCGGGTGCGGTCGGCGAGGCCAAGGAGCCCGCGCACGGCATCGGCCTCCACTTGGCTCCCGCCAAAGGCGATGGCGCGGTCGAGGATGGAGAGCGCGTCGCGAACCGATCCCTCCGCCGCCCGGGCAATCAGCGCAAGCGCAGGGCGCTCGGCCGGCGCCCCCTCCTCGGCGGCAATGCGGGCGAGATGCTCGACCAGCGCCTCGATCTCGATGCGCTTCAGGTCGAAGCGCTGGCAGCGCGACAACACCGTCACCGGGACTTTGCGCACCTCGGTGGTGGCGAAGATGAACTTCACATGCTCGGGCGGCTCTTCCAGCGTCTTGAGCAGGCCGGCGAAGGCCGGCTTCGACAGCATGTGCACCTCATCGAGGATGTAGACCTTGTAGCGGGCGATGTTGGGCTTGTAGTGGGCGCTGTCGATCAGCTCGCGAATATCGTCGATGCCGGTGTGGGAGGCGGCGTCCATCTCGACCACGTCGAGGTGCCGGCTCTCGATGATGGCGCGGCAATGTACGCCTTCCGCCTCCATGTCGAGGGTCGGGCCTGCGATGCCCGGGGCCTCGTAGTTCAGCGCGCGGGCGATGAGGCGGGCGGTCGTGGTCTTGCCGACGCCGCGCACGCCGGTGAGCATATAGGCTTGGGCGATGCGGCCGGTGGCAAAGGCGTTGCGGAGCGTCCGCACCATGGCCTCCTGGCCGATCAGCTCGCCGAAGATTTTGGGCCGGTATTTCCGCGCCAGCGCCGCGTGGCTCCCAGGCGGACGGCTGAGGGGCAGAAGCAGAGGCTTCGGCCTTTCCCTTGGCGGGACGCTTCGGCGCGCTCTTCTTCTGATCTTCGACGTCGGCCATGGACGGGCAGAACTTTCACGCAAAGAGGCTTCGACTGGACGGGGGCGAAGGCGCCCGCGACGCACGACAACGCTTGGGGCGAGGTGGGAGGCTGGACGAGCAACCCGCGAAACGCTCGTTAGGGCTGCTTCCTTCCGGACCTGACCCGGTTGGCGAGGCACGCGCCTGCTGCCAACCTCCCTATGGGAGTATATCGGGGATAGCGCCCCCTGTGGCAACCCGCTAAGGCGAGAACACCACGGGGCGATCAGGCGGCCTCAACCATGAGCACGAGGCGCTGGCCGAGCGCCCTGATCGCCTCATCGAGCCGCTCGATTTTGGTCGGGTGCTCGGGGTCGAGCATGCGTCGCACCTCCTTGTCGTCAAGCTTCAGCCGGCGCGCGAGTTCAAGCCGGGTCAGGCCGCTCGCATGGAAGGCGGCGGCGAAGGCCACCTTGGCGGCCGTTGCGGCCCGCACGGGCACGAGCACGTCACCCCGCTTGGGCGGGCTTGGGCTTGGAATTTTCCGCTCTTCCTTGAGGCGGAACCAGAGCGCGGCCTGGAGCACGCCTTCGGCGGCTTCGATCGCTGCCTCGCGCGTGGCGCCGCCCGCGATCCCCTCGGGAAGATCGCGGAACTGGAGCACGGTCTCTCCGGGAATGGCCTTGATGCGGGCAGGGTAGGCATAAAGCATGGTCTATCTCCTGATCTCGTTTTTTGGGATGCCAAGCTGGACGAGGATGGCATCGACGTGGCGAGGCAACAGTTCCCCGCTCTGAATGATGGTCCAGCGCGCGCCGACCGCCACCTTGTAGTGCGACCCCTTGCCGCCCTCTTTGTCGAGCGCGAAGAAAGCGCCATTCGTGCGGCACCATTTGCGGATCGCGCTGATCAGCTTCTCCCGCTTCACACCCCATATAGGACAAAAATGTCCGAGAGTCAAAAGAGGGTCGATGCTAGTGGGGCGATTCTCCCGACGCGCTGCACGCTCTCGGCGCGTCAGCCATCCACGGCCTTAAGCTCGGCGCGGAAGGGGCTCGCAGGGTAAGTGCCGAGCACCGTCACCTCGGTCGAATAGAAGTGGAGCTCTTCCATGGCGAGCGCGACCGGCCGCTCGTCGGGATGGCCCTCGATGTCGGCATAGAACATGGTGGCGTTGAACGAGCCTTCGAGCTGATAGGATTCGAGCTTGGTCATGTTGACGCCGTTGGTGGCGAAGCCGCCGAGCGCCTTGTAGAGGGCGGCCGGCACGTTGCGCACGCGGAAGACGAAGCTCGTGATGACCGGGCCGTCGCCTTTCCGGACGCGCTCAGGCTTGGCGGCGAGCACGACGAAGCGCGTGGTGTTGTGCTGGGCATCCTCGATATCGGCCTTTGCCACTTTCAGCCCGTAGATCTCGGCGGCAAGGCGCGAGGCGATCACGGCAGAAGTGCGGTCGCCGGATTCGCGCAAGTGGCGCGCGGCGCCTGCCGTATCGGCCTCGGCCACCGGCTTCAATTTCAGCGCGCGGATCGCCTTGCGGCACTGGCCGAGCGCCATGACGTGGCTGTGCACCGTCTTAAGCTCGGAAAGCTTGACGCCGGGAAGGGTCAGCAGCTGGTGACGCACCCGCTCGAAATGCTCGGCGACGATATGGAGGCCCGAATGCGGCAAGAGGTGATGGATGTCGGCGACGCGCCCCGCCACGGAATTCTCGATGGGGATCATGGCGAGCTTGGCCTCGCCATTCTTAACGGCGGCGAGCGCGTCCTCGAAGGTAGGACAGGGAAGCGCCTCCATGCGGGGATAGGCGTCGCGCGCGGCAAGGTGCGAATTGGCGCCCGGCTCGCCCTGAAAGGCGATTCTGTTGTAAGCGCGATTTGGCCATGGTCTAAGGGAAAGCGGGCTTATGCTCTAACGGCGGGATTGAAGCAAGCTCACGCGCCCGCTCAAGGTCGGGCGGAGTATCGACACCGAGCGGGACAGTGTCAACGAGGCCGACATGGATGCGCATGCCCGCTTCCAGCGCCCGCAGCTGCTCGAGCTTCTCCCTCAGTTCGAGCGGCGAGGGCGGCAAGGACACGAAGCGCTCAAGCGCGCTGCGGGTATAGGCGTAGATGCCGATATGGTGGTAGAGCGGGCCCTCGCCGTAAGGGGCGGTCGCCCGCGTGAAATAGAGCGCGCGCAAGCCCGACCCTCGGGCAAGCGGCGTGCCTATCACCTTCACCACATTCGGATCGGTGCGCTCCTCCTCGCGCGTGATCTTGGCGGCGATGGTGCCGATGTCGGCCTCGCCCTCGCCGAGAGCTTGCAGGCAGGCGCGGACAAGGGAAGGATCGAGCGTCGGCAGGTCGCCTTGCAGATTGACCACGGTGTCAAGTTTTCCGGCCGGATCGCGCTTCAAGCACCGCCTCGAAGACCCGGTCCGACCCGCTGACGTGATCGGGGCGCGTCATCAGCGCCTCGCCGCCGGCCTTCAGAATGGCGTCGCGCACCGGCTCAGCGTCGGTGGCGACCACCACAGCGCCGCAATCGGCCTCCACCGCCCGCCGCCAGACATGGACGATCATGGGCTCGCCGGCGATGTCAGCCAACGGCTTATCGGGGAGCCTTGTCGCTTTCAGTCTGGCGGGTATAACGATGAGGCAGGACGCCATGATCTGCGTCAATTAGCACGGGAAATGTTCCCAGGCGACAGTCGGGCTGCGGCAGATGTCCCAGTTGCAACAAGCGTATAGGCCCTATAGTCTCACGCCCCGCCGCAAGAGCTACACGCAGTAGCCTCTGAGCTTCTCCCGGGGGGACCACCAAACATGAAGTATTATCGTTTCAATCAGATCGCCATGGCCGTGCTTGGTGCACTGCTCCTGTTCTTTGGCGCAAAAACCATCGTCAACATCGCCTACGAGGAGCATGAGCCGGAAAAGCCCGGCTATGAGGTCTCGGGCACCGAGAGGAAGCCGGAAGGCGGCGAAGCAAAACCAGGCAGGCGGCGCGGAGCTTGCCACTCTGCTTGCCGGCGCCGATCCCACCCGCGGCGCCGACGTCGCCAAGAAATGCGCGATCTGCCACAGTTTCGATAAAGGCGGCCCGAACCTGATCGGCCCGAACCTCTATGGCGTGCTCGGCCGCAAGATCGCCAGTCACGAGGGCTACGAATATTCCGACGCGCTCAAGGCGCATGAAGGCGACTGGGACTACGCGGGTCTCAACCACATGATCGAGAACCCGAACGTGTTTGCGCCAGGGACCAAGATGGCGCTGTTTCCCGGTCTTCCCGATGCCAAGCAGCGCGCCGACGTGATCGTGTTTCTGCGCACCAAGAACGACAATCCCCCGCCTTTGCCTGAGGCCACGGCCGGCGGCGGCGAGGAAAAGCCAGGCGGCGAAAAGCCGGCCGGCGAAGCGGCCGCAGGCGGAGCGGAGGTCATCGCGCTCCTCGCAACCGCCGATCCGAAACAGGGCGAAGCCGACGCCGCCCTGTGCAAGGTGTGCCACACCTTCGACAAGGGCGGCGCTGCGCTGGTCGGTCCCAATCTTTACGACGTCATCGGGCGGAAGATCGCTTCGGTCGAAGGATTCAACTACACGCCCGCGCTCAAAGCTCATGAAGGCGCGTGGACCTACGAGCTGCTCGACACCTGGATCACCAATCCCCAGGCCTTCGCGGCGGGGACGATGATGGTCTTTCCCGGCATCCCGGATGCCAAGAAGCGCGCCAACGTCATCGCCTTCATGCGCAGCAAGAGCGACAATCCGGCGCCTCTGCCGGAGGCTGCCGCGCCTGCGGCTGAGGAGAAGGCAGTTCCAGCGGAAGCGCCCGCCGCGGAGCCTGCGGCGCCAGCACCTTCGGCGGAGACGCCTGCCCCTTCGGCGGAGACGCCGCCCGCGGACCAGGCCGAGCCGTCGATGGGCGAACCTCCCTCGCCGTCGCAGCCGTAACCGGTCTCTTCCGACGGACCGCCTGAGGGCGTCGAGTAGATTCGCATCGGAGTGGGCGCTCAGTTCGCCTCAGCGCCGTCGCGCTATTGGCGCGAAGGCGCGCACGAGACGCTTCGCCGCGCCTGACGGCCGGACATGACCGATAATTCATTTGGCCATGGGGCTTGCCATGCTAGGGTTCGGCGGCCCTTTTGCGCCCTCGGCCGTTGCCCTAAGCCGCGGTTCGGCAAGCCAATTTCCTCTCAGGCGGAGCTCCTTTGCCGGTCATGATCTTGCTTCGCCTGGTCATCGCAGTCGTCCTTGCTAGCCTCCTCCCCGGCCCTGCCGCGGCCGAGGATGCGCCAATCCGCCGCCACGCGCTCTCGCTGATCGGGGAGCCGAAATACCCCGCCGGCTTCGCCCATTTCGACTATGTGAACCCCGACGCGCCGAAAGGCGGCCTCGTGCGCATGGCCGATATCGGCAGCTTCGACAGCCTCAACCCCGTGCTCTACAAGGGCGAGGCGGCGGGAGGACTCGGGCTCGTCTATGAGAACCTGATGGCCGACAGCCTGGAGGAGTCCTCCACCTCTTACGGGCTCATCGCCGAATGGGCGTCCTACCCTCCCGACTACTCCTCGGTCACTTTCAAGCTCCGCGACGAGGCGCGCTGGCATGACGGCAAACCGATCACGCCGGAGGACGTCATCTACAGTCTCGAGGTGAACAAGGCCGCCAACCCGCGCATGGGTCTCTACTACAAGAACGTGACGCGCGCCGAAGCCACCGCCGCGAACGAGGTCACCTTCTATTTCGACGTGAAGAATAATCGCGAGCTGCCCATGATCATGGGACAGCTCACCATCCTGCCCAAGCATTACTGGACGGGGACGGATGCAAGCGGCGTTCAGCGCGATCCGATGAAGACGACGCTCGAGCCGCCGCTCGGATCGGGTCCTTATCGCATCAAGGAGGTGAAGCCCGGCCGCGCGATCAGCTATGAGCGGGTCAAGGACTATTGGGGCAAGGACCTGCCGGTGAACAAGGGGCAGTGGAACTACGACGAGATCCGCTTCGAATATTACCGAGACGAGACCGTCGCGTTCGAGAGCTTCAAGGCGGGGAACCTCGACTATTGGCAGGAGACGAGCGCCAAGAACTGGGCGACCGCCTACGACTTCTCCGCCGTGCGCAACGGCTTCATCAGGCGCCAGGAGGTCACCGTCAAGCGGGCGCAGCCCATGCAGTGCTTCGTCCTCAATCTGCGGCGTTCGCACTTCGAAGACCGCCGCGTGCGGCAGGCGTTCAATCTCGCCTTCGACTTCGAGTGGGCCAACAAGAACCTGTTCTACGGTCAATATGCGCGGGTCGGCAGCTACTTCCAGGGAAGCGAGCTGGCCGCCCCGCAAGAGCCGCCTGAGGGGCGTGAGCTCGAGATCCTGAACGAGGTGAAGGACGGCGTGCCGCCAAGAGGTGTTCACCGAAGTCCACCGCAATCCCGTCAACGCCAATCCCGACGACATGCGCGGCAATCTGCGCAAAGCCGTGGAGCTCCTGAAGGAGGCGGGATGGGAGGTCAAGAACGGCGTCCTCGCCAATGTCAAGACCGGCCAGCCGATGAGGGTCGAGTTCCTGCTCGTCTCGCCGCTGTTCGAGAGGATCGTGCAGCCTTATCTGCGCAATCTCGAACGGCTCGGCATCAAGGGCGCGATCCGCATGGTGGACTCCGCGCAGTACACCAGGCGGCTGAACGTGTTCGACTACGACATCGTGGTCGGCAATTTCGCCCAATCCGAGTCGCCGGGGAACGAGCAGCGCGATTTCTGGGGCTCGGAAGCTGCCGACCGGGAAGGCAGCTATGAACCTGATCGGGGTGAAGAGCGCGGCGATCGACAAACTGGTCGATCACGTCATCTTCGCCAAGGACCGGTCCGAGCTCGTCGCCGCCACCCGCGCGCTCGATCGCGTGCTCCAGTGGAACGAGTTCGTGGTGCCGCAATGGTATGCGCCGAACGTGCGGATCGCCTACTGGGACCGCTACGGCCAGCCCAAGGTGCTGCCGGCGCTGACGCCGGGTTTCCTTCAGGTCTGGTGGTTCGACCAGACCTTGGCCGCACGGCTGCCGGGATCGTCGCCGCTCTAATGGCGCGCGTCCGGCCGCTCTCGCGATCGATCAGCTGCGGCACGCTTCTCGTTCTTGCGCTGCTCTCGATCCCAGCCGCCGCCTCCGAGCGCCGGCACGGGCTCTCGGCGTTCGGCGACCTCGCCTATCCCGCCGACTTCGCCCATTTCGCCTATGCCAATCCCGACGCCCCCAAGGGCGGCACCTTCTCGCTGATCGGCTGGGGCGGGGTGACCACCTTCAACAGCCTCAACAACTACATTCTCAAGGGCGACGCGGCGCAGGGGCTCGAGCTTCTGTTCGACTCGCTGATGTCGCCGGCAGCGGATGAGCCCGACGCGGTCTACGGGCTCGTGGCCGCGAGCGCCGAAATCGCCGACGACGGCAGGTCGGTCATTTTCCATTTGCGGCCCGAGGCGCGGTTTGCCGATGGCACGCCGGTCACCGCCGACGACGTGGTCTTCTCCTTCGACACGCTCAAGACCAAGGGCCATCCGATCTACCGTCAGACCCTGCAAGACGTGGTCAAGGCCGAGGCGCTCGATCCGGCCACGGTCCGCTACAGCTTCACGGGCGAGCTCGTCCGCGACCTGCCGCTGACCGTCGCCATGCTTCCCATTTTCTCCAAGGCCTATTATGCGAGCCGCCCGTTCGATGAGACCACGCTCGACCCGCCGCTCGGCTCAGGCCCTTATCTGGTCGACAACATCGCGCAAGGCCGCACCATCGTCTATCGCCGCAATCCCGACTATTGGGCGAAGGATCTGCCGGTCAATCGCGGGCGCTGGAACTTCGACAAGATCCGCTTCGAATATTTCCGCGACCGCACCGCCGGTATGGAGGCCTTCAAAGCCGGCTTTTACGATTTTCGCGAGGAGTTCACCTCCAAAGTCTGGGCGACCGAATACGACTTCCCGGCGATCCGCGCCGGCAGGGTCAAGAAGGAGGTCCTTCCCGACGAGACGCCGTCAGGCACGCAAGGCTTCTTCCTCAACATGCGGCGAGAGCAGCTCAAGGACCCGCGCGTGCGCAAAGCGCTCGACCTTGCCTTCGATTTCGAATGGACCAATCGCAACGTCTTCTACGGACTCTATGACCGCACGATGAGCTTCTTCGAGAACTCGCCGATGAAGGCCGTGGGCGAGCCGTCGGAGGCCGAGCGGGCGCTGCTTGCAGGTCTCGGCGTGCCGGTTTCCGAGGAGGCGCTCGGACCTGCTTACCTTCCGGCCAAGAGCGACGGCTCAGGCCAGGACCGCAACCTTTTGCTAGAGGCCGGGAAGCTCCTCGACGAGGCCGGCTTCACCATCAAGAACGGCATCCGCGTCGACGCCAAAGGCGAGCCCCTCAAGCTCGAACTCCTGACCTTCGAGCCGACCTTCGAGCGGTTGACGGCGCCCTACGTGAAAAATCTCAAGCAGCTCGGCATCGACGCCCGCATCCGCATGGTCGATCCCGCGCAGTATCAGTCGCGCCTGAAGGGCTTCGATTTCGACATCACCACCGAGCGCTATGTCATGCGCAATACCCCCGGCGTCGAGCTCAGGAGCTATTTCGGCTCGGCGGCAGCCAAGATGGACGGCGCGCTCAATCTCGCCGGCATCTCAGATCCCGCCGTCGATGCCTTGATCGAGCGGGTCATCGCCGCCAAGAGCCGCGAGGAGCTTGAGACCGCGGCGCGCGCGCTCGACCGTGTGCTCAGGGCCGGCCACTATTGGGTGCCCCACTGGTACAAGGCCTCCAACACGATCGCCTATTGGGACAAGTTCTCGCGGCCCGAAACGAAACCGCGCTTTGACCGTGGCATCCTCGACACGTGGTGGTATGACGAGGCCAAAGCTGCCAAACTGACGGCGAATGTCGCGGCCAGTCCCGAAGCTCCGGCCCAGCCGTCCTCGCGGCACCCGCTTCTGATCCTCGCCGGCCTGATTGGGCTCGTGCTTGCGGTTTATTTCTTCATGCGATTGAGAAGGCCCGCCCGAACAGAATGACCGCCTATATCCTTCGCCGCCTGCTGCTGTTCGTGCCCACGATGTTCGGCATCATGCTGGTGACCTTCGTCATCGTGCAGTTCGCGCCGGGCGGCCCGGTGGAGAAACTGATCGCTCAGCTCACCGGCACCGACACCAGCGCCACCTCCATGTTCAGCGGCGGCGGCAGCGATTTCGCCGGCAAGCCGGGGCAAGGCGGCGTGCCGGGCGATGTGTCGGCCCCTTCCAAATATCGCGGTGCGCAAGGGCTCGACCCCGAGTTCATCAAGAGCCTGGAGAAGCAGTTCGGCTTCGACAAGCCGGCCTATGAGCGCTTCGGCATGATGATCTGGAACTATCTCCGCTTCGATTTCGGCGAGAGCTATTTCCGCGATACGAGCGTGCTCGGCCTGATCGCCGAGAAGATGCCGGTCTCGATCTCGCTCGGCCTGTGGATGACGCTGCTGTCCTATTCCATCTCGATTCCGCTCGGGCATTCGCAAGGCGGTGAGAGACGGTTCGCGCTTCGATGTCTGGACGAGCACGGTCATCGTCATCGGCTACGCCATTCCGGGCTTTCTCGTCGCCGTGTTCCTGATCGTGCTCTTCGCCGGCGGGTCCTTCGTGCAGATCTTCCCCTTGCGCGGGCTGGTGTCGGAGAACTGGGCCGAGCTGCCCTGGTATCTGAAGATCGCCGACTATTTCTGGCATCTCGTGCTGCCGATGATCGCCATGGCGCTGTCGGCCTTCGCCACCACCACCTTCCTCACCAAGAACTCGTTCCTGGAGGAGATCAGAAAGCAATATGTGATGACGGCGCGGGCCAAGGGCCTCACCGAGCACCAGGTGCTCTACGGGCATGTATTCCGCAACGCCATGCTGATCGTCATCGCCGGCTTTCCCGGCGCCTTTATCGGCGCCTTCTTTGCCGGCTCCCTCCTGATCGAGACGATCTTCACGCTCGATGGGCTTGGCCTGCTCGGCTTCGAATCCGTCGTGAACCGTGACTATCCGGTGGTGTTCGCCACGGTCTACATCTTCTCGCTGCTCGGCCTCGTCATCAGCCTCATCTCCGACCTCACCTATACCTGGGTCGATCCGCGCATCGATTTCGAGACGCGCGAGGTGTGATCTCATGGATGCGCCGACCGACACCGCGATCATCGAGGAGGTGACGGCCCAGGGGCTGCCACGGCGTCCGCTCTTGGCTTTCTGCCTTGCAGCGGCGGCGCTGGGAAACCTTCAGGGCCAATCGGCGCGGCTATTGGTCGTTGTGGATTTTCCTCATCGTGTTCTTCGTCAGCCTGTTCGCCGAGTTCATCGCCAACGACAAGCCGATCCTGGTCGAGTACAAGGGCGAGCTCTACATGCCGATCTTCAAGGCCCATCCCGAGACGGCCTTCGGCGGCATTTTCGAGACGGAAGCCGACTATCGCGATCCGGCCGTCAAGGCGATGATCGCCGAAGGCGGCGGCTGGGTGCTGTGGCCCCCGATCCGTTTCTCCTACAACACGCAGAACAAGAACCCGCCCATGGCCTTTCCGGTGAAGCCGACCTGGCTCCTCACCGATGAGGACTGCAAGCTCGCGGTGGAGCGCGGCTTCCACCCGTGCGACGCCGATCTCGAATGGAACTGGCTCGGGACCGACGACCAGGGCCGCGACGTCATCGCCCGCGCCATCTATGGCTTTCGCATCTCGGTTCTGTTCGGCCTCGTCCTCACGCTCTTCTCCTCGCTCATCGGGGTGGGCGCCGGCGCGGTGCAGGGCTATTTCGGCGGCTGGACCGACCTCCTGTTCCAGCGCTTCATCGAGATCTGGACGAGCGTGCCGCAGCTCTATTTGCTCATCATCGTGGCCGCCGTGATCGAGCCGAATTTCTGGATCCTGCTCGGCATTCTGCTCGCCTTCTCCTGGGTCGCGCTGGTCGGCGTGGTGCGCGCGGAGTTCCTGCGCGCCCGCAACTTCGAATATGTCACCGCGGCGCGGGCGCTCGGCCTCTCCAATGTCCGCATCATCTTCAAGCATCTCCTGCCGAACGCCATGGTGGCGACCTTGACCTTCATGCCGTTCATCTTGAACGGCTCGATCACCACGCTTACCTCATTGGACTTTCTCGGTTTCGGGCTGCCGCCGGGCTCGCCGTCGCTCGGCGAGCTGCTGGCGCAGGGCAAGGACAATCTTCAGGCGCCGTGGCTCGGGCTTACCGCCTTTTTCGTCATCGCCATCATGCTCAGCCTTCTCATCTTTGTCGGCGAAGCGGTGCGCGACGCGCTCGACCCGCGCAAGACCATGGCGTGAGGTAAGATGCACGGATCGCATTCCCACGATCATGGCGACGAGCCACGGCGCCGCCCTCGCCAATAATGAGCGGCGCATGGGGCTCGCCGCGGCGCTCACCGGCGCCTTTATGTTTGCCGAGGTCGCCGGCGGCATCGCCGCAGGCTCGCTGGCCCTTCTCGCCGACGCCGGCCACATGCTCACCGACTTCGCCTCGCTGGCGCTCGCCTGGTTCGGGTTCAGGCTGTCGCGGCGCCCCGCCGACTGGAGGCGCACCTACGGCTTCGACCGCTTTCAGGTGCTGGTCGCCTTCGCCAACGGCTTGGCGCTGTTCGCCATCGCCGCGTGGATCGTCTACGAGGCGATCGAGCGGCTCGATGACGACGCCCGAGGTGTCGGGCGGCATCATGGTCGTCATTGCCGCGCTGGGGCTTCTGGTGAACGTCGCCGCCTTCGCGCTGCTGCGAGGGGCCGACCGCGACAATCTCAATATCCGCGGCGCGGCCATCCATGTGCTTGGCGACCTGCTCGGCTCGGTGGCGGCGCTGATTGCCGGCGGGGTGATCCTCTTCACCGGCTGGACGCCGATCGATCCCGCTGCTCTCTCTCGTGGTGGCCGCCATCATCGTGAGGAGCGGCTGGCAGGTGGTGGCCGACGCCGGGCATATTCTGCTCGAAGGCGCGCCGGAAGAGCTCGACACGCGGGCGATTCGCGCCCGACCTCGTCGCCAATGTCAAAGGTGTGGAGGAGGTGCATCACGTGCATGTCTGGTCGATCACCCAGAGCCGGCGCATGGTGACGCTGCATGCCCTGCTCGCGGGGACCGAGGATTCGGACCAGGTAGTGAGGGACATCAAGGCGCGGCTCAAGGAACGCTTCGGCCTCGACCATGCCACCGTCGAGATCGAGCGCGGTACATGCGCCGATGCCGGCTGCTGAATGCCTCAAGCCTGATATGGTAGAATAAGCTGATGAACAAGATCGTCAAAGAGCACTATCCCGCCTCTAAGCTGCCCGTCGAACTCCGCGAGGGGATCGACCCGTCAGCCCTGGTCACCGTGACCATTCTGGAAGAGGGTGGCCAGAAAGTACCGCCCAGCCGAGAAGAGTTGCTGGAGCTACTTAGGCGAGCCCGCAAGAACGCCAAGGGTGTCACGCTTGATGAGGCCGTTGCCAGGGTACGCGTCCTGCGCGACGAATGGGATGACTAATGCTCTTGGCCTCCAGGCTCTATGTAGATGCCAATATTTTCATCTACGCATTCGAGGGCGGCAGCGACGTTGGAACAGCGTTGGTCGAACTCCTCACGATCGAGGGAAAAGCGCGCCCCTTCCTCGTGACGAGCGAGCTGTGACATTGGCAGAGGTGCTCGTTGGCCCATACAAGAACGGAGATGACCGGCTCATTGATGTCTATGAGGGGTGGACGATTCTACGAGTCCGCGCTTAACAGTGGACCAGGTCAGTCGCCCAGTTCTTTGGTACGCAGCCGTCTTGAGGTCCCAATATCCGAACTTGAGGCTGCCCGACGCAATTCACCTGTCCACCGCAATGCTATTGGGCTGCAGCCATTTCCTCACAGGGGACACCCGGCTGGGTTCAAAGTATGAGCTCCTGCATCGCAGGTATGGAATACAAAAGGGACCACTCAGCATTGATGTGATGCTGCCGCAGCCAGACTTGGTGCGTGAGTTGATAGAGATTGCATCGCAATGACCGCCCCCCTCATCTCGGTCGATGATCTGTCCGTCGATTTCCGCGGCGGCGGCAAGGTTACCCAAGCCGTCCGCCACGTTTCCTTCGACATCGGCGACGCCGAGACGGTGGCGCTGGTCGGCGAGTCGGGCTCAGGCAAGACGGTGACGGCGCTTTCGATCCTCAAGCTCCTCCCCTACCCTTCCGCGTCGCATCCCTCCGGAAAAATCCGGTTCAAGGGCGAGGATATGTTGACGCTCCCTTCGAACGCGCTCCGCCAGGTCAGGGGCAACAAGATCTCCATGATCTTCCAGGAGCCGATGACCTCGCTCAACCCGCTGCACACCATCGAGCAGCAAGTGGGTGAGGTGCTGAAGATTCACCGCGGGCTGTCCGACTCGGTCGCGCGGGAGCGCGTGCTCGACCTCCTGAACAAGGTCGGCATCGACGATCCCAAGGGACGCCTTCAGTCCTATCCGCACCAGCTTTCGGGCGGGCAGCGGCAAAGGGTGATGATCGCCATGGCGCTCGCCAACGAGCCCGACCTGCTCATCGCCGACGAGCCGACCACCGCGCTCGACGTCACCATCCAGGCGCAAATCCTCGATCTCCTGCTCAAGCTCAAGGCCGAGTTCAACATGGCCATGCTGCTCATCACCCACGATCTCGGCATCGTGCGCAAGATGGCCGACCGGGTCTGCGTCATGAACAACGGCGAGATCGTCGAGCGGGGCGCCACGCGCGATATCTTCGCCTCCCCGCAGCATCCTTACACCAAGCACCTCATCGCCTCGGAGCCCAAAGGCTCCCCGCCGCCGGCCAGATGCCAAGGCGAAGACCATCCTCGAGACCAAGGATTTGCGCGTGTGGTTCCCGATCAGGCGCGGCTTCCTCAGGCACACGGTCGGCCATATCAAGGCGGTCGACGGCATCGATCTCACCGTCAAGGAGGGTCAGACCCTCGGCGTGGTCGGCGAGTCGGGCTCCGGCAAGACGACGCTCGGGCTTGGCGCTCCTCAGACTGGTGTCGAGCGAGGGGCCCATCGTCTATCTCGGCAACCGCATCGACGGATACGATTCCAAGCGCATGCGCCCGCTCAGGCGCCACATGCAGATCGTGTTTCAGGACCCTTACGGCTCGCTTTCTCCCCGCCTCTCGGTGGGGCAGATCATCGAGGAGGGTCTGGCAATTCAGAACCCTGGGCTCGCCCGCGCCGAGCGCGACGCGCGCGTCGCCCGCGCGCTCAAAGAGGTCGGGCTCGATCCCGCTTTCCGCGACCGCTACCCGCACGAATTCTCCGGCGGCCAGCGCCAGAGGATCGCCATCGCGCGCGCGCTCGTGCTCGAGCCGAAATTCCTCATTCTCGATGAGCCGACCTCCGCGCTCGACGTATCGGTGCAAGCGCAGATCGTCGATCTCCTGCGCGAGCTACAGCGCCGCCACAAGCTTGCTTATCTGTTCATCAGCCACGATCTGAAGGTCGTGCGCGCGCTCGCCAACTCGATCATCGTGCTCCGGCACGGCAAGGTGGTGGAGCAAGGCCCGTCGCAGACCGTGTTCGCCAAGCCCAAGACCGACTACACCAAGGCGCTGTTGGCAGCCGCGTTCGAGCTCGAGGCCACGCGCGGCGGCGCCGTCGCGACTTGAACTCGTCAAACCCTGCGCGGCAGCCGCCGCACGCAAATCACCTCATAGCCGGCCGCCTTGATGCGCCTCTTCGCCGCGGCGAAGGGCTCGACTTCGACCGCCATGTGGAAGGCATTGGCGTGCAGGAAGTCCTTACTGCCGGTCATGATGCCGACATGCCCCTCCCAGAACACGAGGTCGCCGCGGCGGAGCTTGGCGCCCCTGCGCAGATCGATGGCACGCCCGAGCTCGGCCGCCTGCATGTCAGCGTCGCGCGGCGCGGCATGACCCGCCGCTTCAACGGCGAGCTGCACCAGACCCGAGCAGTCGAGGCCGACGCTGGTGCGGCCGCCCCAGAGATAGGGCGTGCCGAGAAACGTCTCGGCGACGGCGACGAAGTCAGGCGCGACCTCGCCCGACCGGCACGGCATGGCCGGCGAAGACATGAGCCTCCGCCGGCAAGAGCGAGGAACTTGCCATCCGTCGCTAAGGCGGTGACGAGCGCGTTCAGGCTGAGCAACGCCAGCGGCGGCGTCTTGCCGTCGGGCTCGCGGGTAGACGTAAGTGCGCAGCACCGAGACGCGATGCGTCGGGGGGACAATAACAGGGACGAGTCCCTCGCTCGGCATGTAGCCTACATAATTGTCGCGGGCGAGCTGCACCCAGGCCCAGCCCTCGCTCTCGTCGTAGAGCGTCACGGCCTCGCCGAGGAGCGCCTCGGTGTCGAGCGTCGCATCGAAGCGCGGCTCCCGCCGCAACGGCAATGAAGGGGCGCTGACCTGGCGGGGCTCACCCTTCACATAGCGCGCGGCCTTGACCAGCCCACGCAGCTTCTCGGCGGCAAGGTCCCCGCGATAAGCGTGGCGGCGCGGATCTGGCAAGACCGCATTGATCACGACGTGCCGAGCTCTTGGCGGAAGAAGTGGAACAGCGCGCGGGCCGCTTGCGGCTCGCCGCCTTGCGGGCGTCCCGGCTGCTCGCGCGGGACCCAGCCGAAAATGTCGAGATGAGCGAAGCGCTTGGCGTCGCGCACGAAGCGCTTGAGAAACAGGGCGGCGATCACCGAGCCGGCGAAGGACCCTTCGGCGATATGGCTCACATCGGCGACCGAGCTCTTGAGCAGCTTGTCGTAGGGCGCCCAAAACGGCATGCGCCACAAGGGATCGCCTGTCGGCGCGGCCCGAGGCCAGAAGGCGCGCGGCCATGTCCTCGTCGTCGGTATAGAGGGGCGGCAGATCGGGCCCGAGCGCGACCCGCGCGGCACCGGTCAAGGTGGCGATGGTGATGAGGTAATCCGGCGCCTCTTCGTCGGCGAGGCTGATGGCGTCGGCGAGCACGAGCCGGCCTTCGGCGTCGGTGTTGCCGATCTCCACCGTCATGCCGTTCCGGCTCGGCAGCACGTCGCCCGGCCTGAAGGCGTTGCCGGCGATGCTGTTCTCGGCGGCGGGGATCAGCACGCGGAGCCGCACCGGCAGCTTCGCCCGCATGACGAGAAGGGCGAAGGAAAGCGCCGAGGCCGCGCCCCCCATGTCCTTCTTCATCAGCGCCATGGCGCTTGACGGCTTGATGTCGAGGCCGCCGGTATCGAAGCAGATGCCCTTGCCGACGATGGTCACTTTGGGAGCGTGCTCGGAGCCCCAGCGCAGATCGATCAGACGGGGCGCCCGGTCGCTCGCCCGTCCCACCGCGTGGATCATGGGGAAATTGTCGGACAGGAGCCCCGATCCCTCCGTCACCTTGATGCTGCCGCCAAAGGCCGTGGCAAGCTCACGCGCGGCGCTCTCAAGCTCCGCCGGGCCGAGATCGTTGGCGGGCGTGTTGATGAGATCGCGGCCGAAATAAAGGGCCTCGGCCAGGGCGAGAACCTGGTCCTTGCTCGCGCCCTCCGGCAGCACGAGGCGCTTGGCTTTGAGCCCGTTTGCCGTCTTGTAGCGGGTGAAGCGATAGCTTCCGGCGAGGAAGCCGAGGGCGGCAAGCTCGGGATCGGGAAGGGGCGAGGCGAAGCGATAGTCGCCTTCAGGCAGCGCGCCCGGCAGGACGCCGGTCAGAAGCGGGACTTGCGCCGCCCAGTCCTTGCCGCCGGTCCCCAGCAAGACCCCGCCGATGCCGCCACGCCCGTCCGGCAGAAGCAGCACCGAGCCTTGCTTGGCACTCCAGCCTTGCGCCTCGACCCAGCTCCGCTCGGTCTCGCTCAAGTCTTCGAGCGCGGGGTCAGTCCTCGGAGGCGACGAGGCGGATCGGCAGGGCCTCGGCGCCGGCCGGGAGAAGCAGATCTTCCAGTCCGCGGCGCGTCGTCTCAAGCGTCATAGCTTTGCTGGGCATGGGTGAATTTCTAGAACCCGGGCTTGATGGGGCGGCGCATTAATGGCAGGGGAGCCGCAGGCAATGACAATGGCGGAAGGCGGACTGGGCATGACGACGAACCGTTACACGCTGGTGATCGGCGACAAGAACCTCTCGTCCTGGAGCTTGCGGCCCTGGCTGGCGCTGAAACATTGCGGCATCCCCTTCGCCGAGGAGCGCATCAGGCTCAGGCAGCCCGACTCCAAGGCCGAAATCCTGCGCCACTCGCCCGTCGGGCAAGGTGCCGGCGCTCAAGACGAGAACCGGCGTGGTCTGGGAGAGCCTCGCCATTCTCGAATATCTCGCCGAGCGCCATCCCGAGCATAGGCTTTGGCCGCAAGGCGAGGAGGCGCGGGCGGCGGCGCGCAGCATCTCCGCCGAGATGCATGCGGGCTTTGCCACGCTCCGCAACGACATGTCCATGGATCTGCTGAGCCTCCTCCCCTCGCCCGCCCATCAGCGCGGCGCTCGAGGCCGATATCAGGCGCATCGCCGCCATCTGGAAGGACACGCGGGCCCGCTTCGGCGAAGGCGGTCCCTTCCTGTTCGGCGCCTTCTCCAATGCCGACGCCATGTACGCGCCGGTGGCGACGCGTTTCCGCACCTATGGCGTCGATCTTGCCCGCTTCGGCGACGACGGCACCGGCGCCGCCTACGCCGCCGCAATCCTCGCGCTCCCGGCGATGGCCGAATGGACCGAAGGCGCCAAGGAGAAGTGAAGCAGAGCCGGCACTGACGGGGCTCATCCTTCGAGACGGCGCTGCGCGCTCCTCAGGATGAGGACTCCTCTGGTCGCCGAGGCCGCGTCTCGCCGTAGGCCGCATATGGTTAATTCTTTTTTGACGCCTGTCCCACATCATTACAGCAGTGAAACAGGGAAAGCCGGGCGCTGCTCCCGGTCGGTAAGGATTGGTTAAGTAATGGCTCACGCCCACCGCTCGCCGCCGGCCCGCGCCGCTCGATGGCGCTCGCGCTTCTCGCGACCACGGCCGTAGCGGCGCTGCTCGGCGGCTGCACCCAGACCGGCTTGCCCTTCGCGCGGAGCTCTCCAACGAGACCCAAGCTTGCGGCCGCGGACGCCGATCGGCGCCATCTCCCAATGGAGCCGCGGCCTATGCCAAGAACCCGCAAGACCCGAAGATGGCGCTTGGCTATGCCGCGGCCCTCAAGGCCATCGGCGTCGCGCGATCGCGCGCTGGACAGTCTTGACAGCGGGATACCGCGCCAATCCGGACAATGGCGAGATCGCCGCCGAACTCGGGCGCCTTGCGCTCGACATGGGCCGGCTCGATATCGCCGCGCAGACGCTGAAAGTGGCCGAGGCCCAAGGCGTGCGCGACTGGAAGACGCTGTCGGCGCAAGGAACCTTGCGCGCGAAGCAAGGCCAGCATGCCGAAGCCCAGCAATATTACCTCGCCGCGCTGCAAGAGCAGCCTGACGCCGTGTCGGTGATCAACAATCTCGCGCTCTCCTACGCGCTCGACGGCAAGGCCGACAAGTCGGAGGAGCTGTTGCGCAAGGCGGTGGCCAGCGGACACGACGACAAGCGCGTGCGGCAGAACCTCGCGCTGGTGCTCGGCCTCCAGGGCAAGTTCGAAGAGGCGCGCCAGGTCGCCTCCGTCGACATGACCGACGCAGGAAGCCAAGTCGAACATGTCCTATCTCCGCAACATGCTATCGAGCCCGACGCAGTTCGCCGCGGCCAAGCCGACGGCGCGGATGACGATGCGGGCGACGACTGGCAGCCCTTTGCCGCAAATGACGCTAACGGCAAGTCGAGCAAGAGCGCCGACGCCACGCCAGTTGCCGCGCCGAAGGTCCAAACGGTGAAGGCCGCCGAGAAGGTCGAGGCGCCGTCTGCCGCCACGCCGGTCAAAGCAGCGCAAGCCGCACCGGCTGCGACCCCTGCCAAGCTTAGCAAGGTGGCCGGAACGCCGACCTTGATCACGCCGGTCAACGCCACGCCCGCCCAAGTCAAGGCGGCGACCCCTGCTCAGGCCGCCCAGGGCGGGACATCCGTCAAGGCGAAAGCCATCCCTGCGGCCGCTTCCGCCAATGCTGCGGGTCTCCTCAGAACCGACACCGACTGATTCAGAAATCAGAAATCAGACGGCACTCTGACGTCTGGCTTCGACGTCTGGCTTCTGACTTCTGACTTCTGACTTTCTGATTTCTGGATCAGCCGCCGCCGCGGATGGCCATGACCTGGATGAAGGCCGGCCCCAAGATCACGATGAACAGCACCGGCAGGAAGAACAGGATCATCGGCACGGTGAGCTTGGGCGGCAGGGCGGCCGCCTTCTTCTCGGCCTCCGCCATGCGCATGTCGCGGCTCTCCTTGGCCAGCACCCTGAGCGCCTGGCCGATCGCCGTGCCGTAGCGCTCGGCTTGGATCAGGCTCGTGCCGACCGCCCGCACCACGGCGATCCCCGTGCGCTTGCCGAGATTCTCGAAGGCCAGGCGCCGCTCCGGCAAATAGGACAGCTCCGCCGTGGTGAGGCTGAACTCCTCGGCAAGCTCGAGCGAGCGGGGGCCGATCTCCCCGGCCACCTTGTTCATCGCCGACTCGATCGACATGCCGGCCTGGACGCAAATGAGCAAGAGGTCGAGAGAGTCGGGGAACGCGCGCTTGATGGACTTCTGGCGGCGCTGGATGAGATTGGAAATGAAGATGTTGGGCAGATAGAAGCCGAGATAGGCGCCGCCGATGGACAGCCCGAGGCGCACGAGCGGCGCGAGGTCGTAGGTGTTCACGAAGAAAAGATAGAAGAAGGCCAGCCCGAAGGTCGCGACCGGCAGGGTGGCGCGGAAAAAGAGGAACGCCACGACCGGCGCCTGACCGCGCATACCCGCCATCTTCAGGCGCTCGCGCGTCGCATCGGTCTCGAGCGCCTTGCGCAGGTTGAGCTGCTCGACGACCCGCTTCATGAAGCTTTTCGGCTCTCTCCTCAGCCTTCCCTGGCGTTGCTCCTCGGCCAGACGCGCCATGCGCTCCGCGCGCAGGCGGTCGCGCTCGCCCGATACGTATTTCATCCGCGAGTCGAGCCGGTTGCCGGACAGAAGCGGCAACACGAAGGAGGTGATGGTGGCGAAGGCCGCGACCGCCGCAAGCACCATGACCACGAATTGCGGGTCGAGTACGTATCGCATGAGCGAGTTCATGGGGCGGTCCTAGTAGTCGAAATTGATCATCTTGCGCATGACGAGGATGCCGAGGATCATCCAAATTCCGCTGGCGATGAGCATCATGTTGCCGAGCTTCTCGTTCCACAGAAGCGAGATGTAGTCGGGCGAGGTGAGGAACACGAGCAGCATGACGCAAGGCGGGAGCGCCCCGATGATGATGCGCCGAGGTCTTGGCCTCGGCGCTGAACGCCCTCACCTTGGCCTGCAGGCGGTAGCGGTCGCGCAGCACCTGGGAGAGGTTGGAGAGCGCCTCGGCGAGATTACCGCCGGTCTGCGACTGGATGGCGATGACGATGGCGAAGAAGTTCACCTCCTGGAGCGGCATGCGCTCATACATGCGCTCGAAGGCGCGCGACAGCGGCACGCCGACCTTCTGCTGCTCGACGAGGTCGATGAACTCGCCCCGCACGGGCTCCGGCGATTCCCTGGCGATGATCTGCATGCAGTCGGAGAGCGGCAGACCCGACTTGATGCCGCGCACGATGATGTCGATGGCGTTGGCAAACTCGACCAGGAATTTGGCCTGACGGCGCTTGATCATGCGCGAAAGTATCCAGCGCGGCAGACCGAACCCGCAGGCGAAGGCGACGAGCAGAGACACCAGCGGCGAGGAGCCGGTGACGAGGACGATGAATCCTCCCACCACGCCGGTCGCCAAGCTCAGGAGATAATAGGTGCGCGGCTTCATGCTGAGGCCGGCGCGGATCAATCGCGTGCGGAGCGGCACCCGCTTCTTCGCCTTCTGCTTGGCCTCGATGTTCTTGATGGTGTCCTGCACCTGCTGCTTGCGCATTTGCAGGGGCTGCGGCAGGGCGCCGCGCCTTTGCGCCTTGGTCTGGCCTTGCGCCACATTGGCGACGCGCTTCTCCGCCTTGCGCTCGCCGCTCATGTACGGCATCACCAGCACATAGACGACCCCGCCGACGGCGAGGCCGGCCAGCGCCATGGCTGCCAGCTGCACGAGCTCAGGACTGAGCAAAGCGCTCTCCTAGCGGACGCCCCTGCTCGTCGAGCACTTCGCCCGCGGCTAGAATCTCGGTCAGGCGCTTTTCCTCGCCGAAATAGCGCGCCTTCTCCCAGAAATGCGGCCGGGCGATGCCGGTCGAGCGATGCCGCCCGGAAATGCGGCCGTTGGCGTCCTCGCCGAAGATTTCGTAGATGAACAGATCCTGCAAGGTGACGACGTCACCTTCGAGCCCGATCACCTCGGTGACCTGGGTGATCTTGCGTGAGCCGTCGCGCAGGCGAGCGGCCTGGATGATCACGTCCACCGAAGACGTGATCATCTCGCGAATCATCTTGGCGGGAAGGTTGTAGCCTCCCATCAGGATCATGCTCTCGAGACGGCTGATGCATTCGCGCGGGGAGTTGGAGTGGAGCGTGCCCATGGAGCCGTCATGGCCGGTGTTCATGGCCTGTAACAGGTCGAAAGCCTCCGGTCCGCGCACCTCGCCGACGACGATGCGGTCGGGGCGCATACGCAGGCAGTTCTTGACGAGATCGCGCATGGTGATCTCGCCCTCCCCTTCGAGGTTAGGAGGCCGCGTCTCAAGACGGACCACGTGCGGCTGCTGCAATTGCAGCTCGGCCGAGTCCTCGCAGGTGATGACGCGCTCGTCGTCGTCGATATAGCCGGTCAGGCAATTGAGCAGGGTCGTCTTGCCCGAGCCCGTGCCGCCGGAAATGATGACGTTGCAGCGCACCCGGCCGATGATGGCGAGAAGGGTGCGGCCTTCGGGGGTGATCGTGTTGAGCTTGACCAGCTGATCGAGCGTCAGCCGGTCGCGCTTGAATTTGCGGATGGTGAGGGACGGGCCGTCGATGGCGAGCGGCGGGGCGATCACGTTGACGCGGCTGCCGTCGGGAAGGCGCGCGTCGCAGATCGGGCTCGATTCGTCGACGCGCCGCCCGACCTGGCTCACGATACGCTGGCAGATATTCATCAGCTGCGCATTGTCGGCGAAGCGGACATTGGTGGGCTCGACCTTACCCTTGATTTCGATATAGGTGGTGTCCCAGCGGTTCACCATGATGTCGGAGATTTCGTCGCGGGCGAGCAGCGGCTCGAGCGGCCCGTAGCCGAGAACGTCGTTGCAGATGTCCTGGAGCAGCTCCTCCTGCTCGGCGATCGACATCACCACGTTCTTGATGGCGACGATCTCGCCGACGATGTCGCGTATCTCCTCCCGTGCCGCTTCGGGATCGAGCTTGGAGAGCTGGGTCAGGTCGATGGTGTCGATGAGCGCGTTGAAGACCGTGGTCTTGACGTCGTAGTACTCCTCGGAGCGCACCCGCTCGATGGGCTTGCGCTCCGCTTTGGAGGGCGCTTGGCCGACGCTGGCGGGAGCGATGTCGGGCGTGGGTTCCGGAGCGGGCGGCGGGGGCGGAGCGGAAACGCGCGGCTGCGGCGCCGGCGCCTGTGGCGCGACAGGCCGCGGTTGAGGCGATTCCGCAGACGTACTCCGTTTTCCGAACATGTTTACGCGCGTGTCTTGGTTAGCTTGAGGCGGGCGAGGATGGGAGCCAGTAGCGACTGACGCTCGCTCTTTTGCTCGGAGCGGTCGGTCAGGCAGTTGGCGAGGTTGCGGAACGCATCGGCCGCCTTCGATTTGTCGGACACCTCCTCGATCATCTGCCCGTTATTCGCCGCCGTGCCGAACAGCTGGGCATCGAAATCGATGACAATTTTGGGCTCGAGCTCGATGGCGTAGCCAAAATCCTTCACCGAGATTTCGGGACGCTTGGGCACGCCCACCTGGTTGAGCACGAGCAGAGGCGGCCGGTCGTTCGGGCGCGAGCCCTTGAGCTGGTCGACCAGGTTCTTGGTATTGCGCAGATTGGCGAGATCGGGCGCCGCCGTGATCACCACATAGTCGGCCCTGAGCACGACCTGCTTGGCCCAGGCCGTCCATAGATGCGGCACGTCGACGGCAATCCACGGCACGTTCTCGCGCACCACGTCGAGCACGGTGTCGCAGGAGGCGGGCTCAAGATCGTAGGGACGGTCGAGGGTGCCGGGCGCCGCAAACAGACTCAAATGATCGGAGCAGCGCGACAGCAGCCGGTCGAGCACCATCTCGTCGAGGCGCTCGGGCGAGGCCAAGGCGTCGGCAATTCCTTGCAAGGGGTCCTGGTTGAAATCGAGGCCGGCCGTGCCGAAGGGCAGATCGAAATCGGCGATCACCACGTCGCTCTTGAGCGCCGTGGCGATGGAGAAGGCGGTGTTGTGGCAGACGGTGCTCGAGCCAGAACCCCCTTTAGCCCCGACAAAGGCGATGACCTGGCCCACCGGCCCCGTTTCCGGATCGGTGTAGATGGCCGAGATGCTCTCGATGATCTGCAGCACCTTGACCGGGGCCACCACATATTCGCTGACGCCCCGGCGCAAGAGCTCGCGATAGAGCAGCACGTCGTTGACATGGCCGATGGCGACGACCTTGGTGCCGGGATCGCAGACCTCGGAGAGACGGTCGAGCTCCCCCAGCATGTCCGTGCGGTCGAGCAGGGATTCGATGATGATCAGGTTGGGCGTCGACGCGTTCTTGTAGAAGGCTACCGCCGCCTGCACGCCCCCCATCTGCACCGTGACGTGGGCCTTGGCCAGGCGCCGGTCCTGCGACGCCTTCTCAATCACCGCGGCCGTTTCCTGGTCCTCGCAAAAGGCCTGGATGTTGACGCGCGGGATGGGCCGTGCGCGCGACGCCTCCGCCGGCGGCTCATGCACGCGCTCGAAGGCCGGCTCGCTTTCGGCGGTGGAGCTCAGCGAATATGCAGCGTCACTGATCACTGCGCCCCTCCGATCGGGCTGACCTCGCTCGCATTGGCATGCTCCGAGGGATCGCGCTTGGAGATGGTGACCTCACCCTTCACGTATTTGCTCCACACGGTGTCGCGGCGCTCGCCGGGACGCGGCGTCTCGCCACGCGGATGGAGAAGGTCCTCGGGGTTTGCCACCATTGCCGCGAAATTGCGCTGGGTGGCGCAGCCCATGTTGGGCCACGGCATGTTCTGCGGATCGCGACCGATATTCTCCGACCAGTCCGGGCAATCGGGCGCCTCGGCGACAAATTGGAGATAAGACAGCCGCAAGGGCGCAGCCGGATCGCCGTTGCCGAAATAGGGCTCGAGGGCGACCGCGGCAGGGTTGATGCCGGCGCTCTTCATCGCTCTGCGCACCTCGTCATAGGCGCGCATGGCCGCCGTCTCGTTGGCGCCGCCTGACGGCGCCCTGATCAGCAAGCGGTCGGAGCTTTGCGACTTGTAGTCGCGAAGGAAGCCATAGACCTGCCCCTTCTGCGAGGGGTTGAGCCCCGAGGCGCCGGGGTAGACGGCGAGGTCGAGCGTCACCTCGCCCTGCCGCACGGCGATCGGATGGCGCTCATTGGGATTGGCGAGGGTGAAGGGGGACTTGAACCTGGGGCTTTGCCAGCACCCGCCGGCGCTCGTCGCCACCACAACAACGGCGAGGAGGGTGAGCAGAGGCCGGGCGGCGAAGCCGCGCGAGCCTTGAAATGCCGATACCATGATCTTGCTCCCCTCCATCCCTACTCGACGATAAAGCCAACATCGCCATCGAAGCGGCCGACCGGCGCACGCTCGGGATGGCGGCCATAGACACGGTTCATTTGACCGAGCAGATCGGTGTTCACGTCGGACGCCCAGCCGAAGCCGTCGTCAGGCTGCGCGAGCTGCGAGCGGGCAACGGGCTTCACCACATAAGGGGTCACGAGCACGACGAGCTCGGTCTCGTTCTTCAGGAAGTCGCGGCTGCGGAAGAGCGTGCCGAGGATGGGCAGGTTTTTCAGTCCCGGATAACCGCTCAGCGCCTGCTTCGACTGATCCGACAGCAACCCAGCCATCACGAGGGAACCGCCGCTCGGCAGCTCGACCACGGTCTCGGCGCGCCGCACCTTGAGGGCCGGAATGGCAATGTTGGAGAGAATCACCGCGCCCACATTGGAGAGCTCACTGACCTCGGTGGAAACCTTCAGGCTGATGCGGCCTTCCGACATCACCACGGGGGTGAACGCAAGGCCGATGCCGAACTTCTTGAACTCGACCGAGATGGTGCCGAGCTGCTGAGCCACCGGGATCGGAAACTCGCCGCCGGCAAGGAAATTCGCCGTCTCGCCGGAAATCGCCGTGAGGTTCGGCTCAGCCAGCGTGTGCAGGAGGCCATCCTCCTCGAGCGCTCTGAGCACGCCTTGCACGCGGCTTCCTCCACTCTGCCACTGCGTGCCGTACCCGCTCGTGTTGCCCACGGTCGGATTGGCAGGCGCTCCAGCTGCGGCCGGGAAGGCTGCATCCGACCCGCCCAGGCCAGCGCCGGTGAGGAACGGCGCGAGCAGGCCTTTGCCGGCGACATTGATCGGGAAGGGAAGATCGCTCAGCGCGGCGAAGGCGAAATTGCCCGAGCTGATCAGCGCATTCAAATCGACGCCGAACTGCTTCAGGATGTTCCGTTCCATCTCCACCACGGAGACCTTGAGCAGCACCTGCTCTCTGCCCTCCACGGTGAGCATGTTGATGACGTTGCTTGGCCCGCTCGCGCCGCCAGTGCCGCCGCCGCCGAGACCGCTAGAGGAGCTGCTATTGTTGATGGTGACCGCTGCACCCCCGGCCGCAGCAGTGTTGCCGCCGCCGTTGCTCTCGCCCAAGAAACTCATGACGATCTCTGAGGCGCGGGTGGCATCGAGGGGACTGGTCACGGTGCCCGTGAGCACCACCCGGTTGCCGACGGTCTGGACCTGAATGCGCGAGCCCGGAAGAAGGCGATTGAGCAGGTTCCCGACGGCCGTCAAGTCGCGCTCGACAGTGACCTCAAGCGTCACGACCTGTCTGCCATCCTTGTCGACGAAGATGATGTTGGCTTCGCCCACCTGCTTGCCAATCAGATAAGCACGCGTCGCGGTTTGCAGCACGGCGTCGACCTGCGCCGGGTTTGACACCATCACCTCGCGCACCTCGCGCGGCAGCTCGATGATCATCGACTTGTTCAGGCCGAGCGTGATCTGACGCGCGCTTCCCAACTCGCCGACGCGCAAATAAGAGCGATGCTGCTCGTCCGCCAGCGCGATCGAGGGCGCGATGGCGCCGCACAGTGCGAGGCAAGCGGCGGCAAGCGCGACGAGCGCGGTTGGGGATTTGAGGGATAAGCGACGCATCCGGTTGCCTTTTTGCGTTATCGACCTGTCACGCGACCCGCATCGTCAGTTGATCCCGAAGGTGCGGGACGGCACGCCATATTTCAGGAACTTGACCGAGCTGCCGTTGGCGTCGCCGATCTTGGCGGCGGTCTCAGCCTGCCCGGGTGTCGCATCGGCGAGGCTGCGCAAGGAGAGCGAGAGCTCGCCCATCGACTGCGCCAGAGCGAGAACGTCTGCTTGCCGCGGGGTGAGCTCGAGCGTCGCGGTCTTGCCGGTCGCCACCTTCTCGCCGTCCTTGTTTTCGATCTCCTGGCCGATGGCGAGCACGCGAACGTTGCGCAGCACCGCCTCGCTCACCGGCTCCTCCTTGGAGCCCACCCGCATCTTGTGCGACAGAATGACGTCGACGCGATCGTTGGGCAGGATGAAGCCGCCGGCGGCGGTCTCCTCTCGGATCGGCGTGGAGATGGCCCGCATGCCTGCGGGGAGAATGGCGGCCATCACGCCGCCTTCCGAGATCTTGATCAGCTTTTGTTCCTTGATCGGCTCACCGGCGATGAAGGGCGCACGTGCCACCGCGCCGGAGAGCTGCGTCGGCGCATCCGGCTGGGCGCTGCGGGTGATGAGGCCGGGGGTGACGCCCTCGATCGGCCATTGCTGCCATTTGAGATCGTCGGCGCGGACCGAATCGCCGAGATTGATGGCGGTTGCGGCGACGAGAACGTCGGTGGCGCCAACGGTCGTCTCGACCCGTTCCACCTCACGCGGACCGGACACGATCTTCTTGGCAACCCAGGCTGCTCCCAAGGCCGCGGTAAAGGCGATGGCGAGCACAACAACTCTGGCTCTCTTCATGACAGATTCTCTCTTTCGAACGCCCCACGTCCCGCGACGAATGGTTCACTCTGACGGCGAAATCTCAACGCCGAGTTAATAGCCGTGCCAAATTGGCTGGGGGTCAGCGGCCGAAATAGCGGGGATGCGCGGCGGCTTACGCCGCCCCCGCGTCAAGCAAGGGCGAAGCTTGAAGGGAGGGTCAGCCGCCCAGCGCGGCCATAAAAGGTGTGTGGGGATAAACCAGCAACCCGGCCGCGGCCAGCGCAATTCCGTAGGGCACGCCCTCTTTCGGACTGTGCAGGCGGACCAGCCAGCCTTGCGAGGTCAGCATCACGGGCAGCGGCAGCCCACGCCAGAACAGGAGCATGAGCGTGAGCGCTCCACCGAGCAGGGCGGTATAGATGCTGTAGGTGAAGAGCGCGTCGGGCCCGAGCCAAAGGCAGGTGGCGGCGAACAGCTTGGCGTCCCCGCCGCCAATCCACCCAAACGAGAACAGGGCGAAGGTCACAACGAGCGCCGCGAGTGCAAGGGCGACATGGAGGCCGACATCAGACCATCCGAGGCCTGCCAACGGCGCCACCACGAAGAAACAGGCGACCAGCGCCAAGGCGAGCCGGTTCGGCACGGTCATGGTGAAGAGGTCGGTGGCCGCCGCCAAGGCCATGGCGCCGGGAAAGATCGTGAGTATGAGGAGATCCTTGATCATCCGCTGAACGTTGACCGTTACTTTGCGCGCGGAGTGTGATGGCGAAGCCCTGAAGGCCGCGTTAATCGGGGCTTTCCCCTGCCCCGCGGGGTCAATATGTCCCGCGCCGGTTCAGGCGTTTGCCAATCCTTCACCTTTTCAGCGTCTCATGGACCAAACCCACTCCAGAGGGACATGAGCGCATCATGGTCTTCCCGTTCAGCCCAAAACTGCCGCAGCGCTTGCTTGTCGCCACGCTTCTTTGCATCGCCGCTGGCCAGCCGGCGCTGGCCGCAAGCACCGACGTCGAGGTCCTCGTCGACCAGGCGACGCTGGTCCGGCTTGACCGGCCGGCCCAGGAGATCGTGGTGGGCAACCCCTCGATCGCGGATGTTTCGGTGCAGAGCGGCAAGGTGCTCGTGGTCACCGGCAAGTCCTATGGCGAGACCAACCTCATCGTCATGGACGCCGATGGCAAGGTGATCGCGAACCGGAAGCTGATCGTGCAGGACCCGCGCACGGGCTTTGTGACCCTTTACAAAGGGTCGGCTCGCTTCACCTTTGACTGCGCGCCGAACTGTACGACGCCGCTCGTCATCGGCGACGACAGTGAGCATTTCGAGGTCATCTCCAAAGAGATCAAGACCAAGCAGACGATCAGCCAATCCTCGGCCGAAGGCTCGAAGCAAGAGTAATAGGAGCGGCTCGGCTTCGGCGCCCGTCTATTGCGCGATGCGCAACTCGCTTAAGCCTTGCGCGATGTCCTGAAAGACCGCTGCCAGCTGTTCGTTGCTGGGCGAGTTGTAGAACATGTCGGTCTTGGTCGCGCACGTCTTAAGCAGATTCTGGGCCGACGACGAGACCTGAAAGCCGATCGTGTAGAGCAGGACCTCCTCCTCGCCGCCCGCGTTGCCGCTCGCGTTCTTGATGGCGCTGCACACCGTCAGCGTCTTAGCGTCGAGCGTGGCTTCCGCGTTGCTGCCGCTCGTACTGCCCAGGTGACCGCTCTTGGCATAGCCGAAGGCGTTATAGATCGACTTGTCGTGACCGTTGCTGCCCTGTTGCACGTCGTTGTCGCCGTCGGTCAACAACACGACGGCCTTGACCCATTTCTCATCGCTATAGGCAGCGCCTTCAGTGAAGGGGGCGCCCGGCGAGATTAGCCGCCAGCCCCAGAGCAAGCCCGCCGGGATCACCGTGTAGCCGTCGGCTGCGAGCGCATTGATCGCATTGGTTACTGCGGACTGCACATTGGTCATGGCCATGACCGGCGACGGCGGGCAGTTGTATTGCGGGCCCTTCGACGAGCTTGAGACCGACTTGTTGTTATATTTGCCCGTGTAGCACTGACGCTTTTCGGCAGTGCTCGAGCCACCAGGACAGATGGCGCCGCTGTAACTGCCGTCATTGAGATAGTTGTTCACGTAGCTTGAGCTTGAATCGGGCTCATCAGGCGCAAAATAGGGCGCCCATTTGGTGGCGGTCGAGGTCGGCGGATCGTCGGTCAGCTCGTAGGAGCCACCTCGTTCGCGGACGCACCCAGCCCAGTCGCGATTCGTGAGCTGAGTGTAGAGCGTGAAGGCGCTCTGTCCGTTGGTGAAGCCAAAGTCCTCTTTGGCGATGGTGGAGTTGTTCGGATAGGTCGCGGTATCGATCCAGCCCGAGTTCTGCTTGTCGGTGCCGACATTCACCGCGGCCGAAAAGGGAACGATTCCGACTTTCAAAGTGGCCGAGGTCGATTTACCGTCGAACAGCGTCTCGACCATCTTCTTCGCCGCATTTTTCATGGCGCTCAGCTTGCCGCCGTTATTCATGGATCCCGTGATGTCGAGGACCAGCACAAGCTCGATGTTGCGCTCCTTCTTCCTGATGGTGTTAGTCACGCCAACGCCGACCGTGTCGATATTGGCGAGCTTCATGAAGGTGGTCGGCACCTCTCCCGATACGGTGATGGTAATTGCCTCGTCGCCGACAAAGCTCACATTGAGCGTGCCGACCGTCCCGATTGAGGAGGGCGGATAATTGGCATTGAAGAATTGCTGCGCCTTGGTCTTGAGCTCGGCCTGGGTAAGGCCGGGCCACGAGCCGATGGCGAGGGCGGCAGCGTCGGCGGCATCGGACATGCGCTCGCGCACGACCAGCGCGCGTCCGTAGTCCACGGCGGCGCCAACGCCGAGCAAGATCGGGATCAGTGCAACTCCGAACAGGATCGCAACATTGCCCTTAGCGTCATGGGCGAAACTTCTAAGGCTTCGTGCAGATGCCCTAAACATATGACTCCTCCCGCTCGACACGAGCGTCGCTTTCATCAGCTAATCTCGGTCGTAAACAATCTAGGAGCAAAACATCTTATTTTTCGTATCCCGATTTACTAAAATGAATCTCTAGTTTAATTAAAACAGGCTTACCTAAATCTTTACCCTATTTCGATTTGAGACCGCGAATTCATGCGTTGTTAAGCGAGTTCTCTGTATGGCTTACCCATGCAAAAGGGTTCGGATCCGCTGAAGGCCGAGACCAGACAGCGCCTCGAGGGCAAGCGCTGGCGCGGCCTTCGCCAGTTCGGCCGCGACCCTTCGGGCGCTTCCGCGCTCGAATTCGCCCTGGTGGCCGTTCCCCTGATCCTGATGCTCCTCGCCGTTCTCCAAGTCGGGGTGGTCTATTTCGCCAATTTCACCCTCGAGAACGCCACGGCCCAAGGCGCTCGGCTGATCCGCACCGGCCAAGCGCAGACGCAAAAGTTCGATGCCGTGGCATTCAAGAGCGAGGTCTGCAAGCATATTAGCTCGCCACTTTCCTGCGCGAACCTCAAGCTCGATGTCCGCCGCTTTGCAAGTTTCAGCGGCGCCGAGCTCACCAATCCGCTCGATTCGGGCGGCAATCTGAAAACCAGTTTCACCTACGATCCCGGCGAGGGTGGCGATGTCGTCGTGGTCAGGGCCTTCTATCCTTGGGATCTCCCGGCCCAGCTTCCGGCCGTCATCAGTCTGAGCAACATGAAGGGCGGCAACCGGCTGCTGGTCGCCACCGTCGCGTTTCGCAACGAGCCCTTCAAAAACTGACACCGGTGCACAGCGTGAGAGCGTCTCCAACACTCACGAGTTCGGTTAGGCGGATGGTTCGCCTCATGCGCGACCGGCGCGGCGTATCGGCCGTCGAGTTTGCCTTGATCGTGCCGGTCTTGATCCTGATGTATGTCGGGATCGCCGAGATCGGCAACGCGCTCACCATTTACCGCCGCACCTCGGTTGTGGCCTCGACCGCGGCCGACCTCACGGCGCAGACGAAAGCCGTATCCACCGCCGACCTCCAGGACATCACGGCCGCCTCGAGCAGCATCCTTACGCCCTATCCGACCACGCCGCTCAAGATCGTCCTTTCGAGCGTCGTTGCCGACCAGAACAACAACGGCAAGGTCGCCTGGAGCTACGCGAGCAAAGGGTCGGCGCGCGGGGTCAACTCCTCTTATGCGGTGCCGCCGGGACTCACCGAGCCCAACAGCAGCGTGATCGTGGCAGAGATCACCTATGATTTCACGCCATTGGTCGATCTCAAGACCTTCTTCAGCCCTGGAGCCTTCGCGATGAAGCGGACTTTTTATGCCCGCCCGCGCCGAAGCCTCACGGTCACCAAGACCAACTGAAGCTCCTTGCAAGCCGCAGGGGCGGTCCTTAGGCGCGGCCCTCTCGGGGCTAGCCGACGGGCACCGGTCGAAACACTTCGGCGTCGATCCGCCGCGCGAAGAGATCGTAGTCGTCGGCCGCCTCGACCATGACGCTCACCCGGTCACCGGGCTTAAGGCCCGTCTCGCCGCGCAAATAGACATTGCCGTCGATCTCCGGCGCATCCCAATGGGAGCGGGCGACGGCGCCTCCTTCGTCGACCTCGTCGACCATCACCTCGACGGTCTTGCCGACTCTGGTCCCGAGCAGCTCTGCGCTGATCGCCTGCTGGTGCCGCATCAGGCGGTCGTAGCGCTCCTCCTTAACCTCCTCGGGCACATGGCCGGGAAGCGCGTTGGCTCGGGCGCCGTCGACATTCTCATATTTGAAGCAGCCCACGCGTGACAGCCTCGCTTCGCTCAGCCAGTCGAGGAGCAGCTCGAAGTCTTCCTCGGTCTCGCCGGGGAAGCCCACGATGAAGGTCGAGCGGAGGGCAAGGTCGGGGCAGGTCTCGCGCCAGCGCCCGATACGCTCCAAGGTCTTCTCCTGATGCGCCGGACGCCGCATCGCCTTCAACACCTTCGGGCTCGCATGCTGGAAGGGAATGTCGAGATAAGGCAGCACGCGCCCCTCCGCCATCAGCTTGAGGACCTGATCGACATGGGGATAGGGATAGACGTAGTGGAGGCGGACCCAGACGCCCAAGCTGCCGAGCGCCTCGGCAAGGCTTAGGAAGCGCGTTTCGTGGTCCTGCCCGCGCCAGGCGCTCTTGGCATAGCCGAGATCGAGACCGTAGGCGCTGGTGTCCTGCGAAATGACGAGAAGCTCCTGCACGCCGGCGGCGACGAGCCGCTCCGCCTCGCGCATCACCTCGCCGAGGGGCCGACTCACGAGGCGCCCGCGCAGGGCGGGGATGATGCAGAAGCTGCATACATTGTTGCAGCCTTCCGAGATCTTCACATAGGCGTAGTGACGGGGCGTGAGTCTCACCCCTTGCGGCGGCACGAGATCGAGGAAGGGGTCGTGCGGCCGGGGGACCGCCTTGTGTACCTCCGCGACCACGGCCTCGTATTGATGCGGGCCGGTTATGGCGAGCACGTCGGGGTAGGCCGCGCGGATGCGGTCGGCCTCCACTCCAAGACAGCCGGTGACGATGACGCGGCCGTTCTCGGCCAAGGCCTCGCCGATCGCTGCAAGCGACTCCTCCTTGGCGCTATTCAAAAAGCCGCAAGTGTTGACCACCACCGCGTCGGCGCCTTCGTAGCTGGCAGAGAGTTCATAACCTTCCGCGCGAAGGCGCGTGATGATGCGTTCGGAATCGACCAGCGCCTTGGGGCAGCCCAGGCTGACAAAGCCGATCTTGGGCGCGACTGGTTTGGGCGGTGCGGCGGTCATTGGCGCGCTTATAGGGGAGAGCAGCGCCGCCGTCGACAGCGGGGCGTCAAGGCAGACATGGTGGTGGGCTCAAGCGCCGGTGCCCATAAGCACAGCTGATTAGGGCAGCGCGACGCTCCGGAGGCTAGCGCAGGATGCGATCGAGGTCAGGATCGTCAGGCTCTTCGCTGTCGCCTTGCTCGGTCGCGCCCGCGTCGGGAGCAGGCTTTGCGTTGGGATTCTCTTTCTTGCCCGAGCGCTGCTTGTTACCTTGAGGCTCAGCTGCATCGCCCTCTTCGCCGTCCCCGCGCGGACCTATCTGGACGTTGCCGAGGAAGCGGCCGATCGCCTCGCCGACCGGTTTCCCCTTGAACTTCTTCTGCAGGGCGTCGCCGATCTGATTGATGGTCTTTCCCGCCTTCTCGGGATTGGCGAACATGCCCTTGATCTCGGGCTTGATGGTGGGACGATCGAGCGGGCCCTCGATGCGCACGGGCACGGAGAGACCGGCGAGAGCGTTGGCGCCGCCCTGCCCTTCCGGTCCCGCAACGATCTCGGGGTTCGCCAACATGTTAATCGTGCTTTGCGTCAGATCCACGCTGCCCGCCGCAGCCACCTTGAGCAGCGGACTCGTCATCTGGAGATTGCTGGTCTGGGCAATGCCGTTCTTGATGGTGAAGGAGCCGCCAAGATCGCTGAACGCAGTCTTGTTGCCGGGGCCCTGGCGCATGTCGGGAATCTGGCCCTCGCCGATCTGGCTGATCATTTCGGTGAGGTTGACGCCGTCGATGGCGCCATCGCTCACGGCCAGGCTGCCCTGACCTTCAAGCGATGACTTTATTTGCTCGGCGGTCGTGCCTGAGCCGCTGATCTGAAGCGCGAGCTTGGTGTGGCCTTCGAGCAGGCTGAACTGTGCGGCGTCGGAGAGAAGCGTCTTGGCCTGGACACCCTCGAGGCGGAAGTCGCCGGTGAAGGCGGGAACGGGCTTTGCGGCATCGAGCACCAGCTTGCCGCTGGCGTGCCCGTCATAAAGATCCATGCCGCCGAGCGTTGCGCTCAGCACGCCGTCGCGGAAGGTAAGACCAAGCGAGCTCGGCCCGAGATCGAGATGCATCACGCGCGTCTTGCGCACATTGAGATTGACGTCGGCGTCGAAGGAGGCGGGTGAGGCGGAAGGCGCCGGCGCGGAAGCAATCGGCGCCGCTTCCGGCGCAGCGGGCTCGGCGACTTCGGACGACGGTGCTTGTGGGGTTGCATCAGGCTCCTGCGCGCCGGTGCTCGCGCTTTGATCTCCGTCCGGCTTGCTGAACCAGTCCTTCGGGACCTCCGCGCCCTGTTGCGGCGAGGCCTCGCCCGACGGCGCCTGACGCGGCGCCACGCTCTCGGCTTGAGGCGCCGCGCTTTCCTTTGCCGCTTTCGGCTTGCCGCCGGCATCGGCCGCTTGCGCCGGACTGCTCGACAGAAACGGGTTGAGGTCGAGGTAATCGAGCGCGAGCGCCGCCCGGACGTGCGGTCGGGGAGACTTCAAGGTGACCACCGCCTGGCCTTGCCCGGTGGCATGCTCGAGCGCAAATCGCGCTTCGCTGACGGTGATCTCACCTTTCTTCCACTCGACGCGACTTGAAAGCTCGCCGTCGCCGATGGCCGTCGCGGCGGCCGGCTTCTCCCGCATCCAGGCGAGCAGCGAAGGAATCGAATGGGCCTTGGCGGACAGCTTGCCCTGGCCGGTGAAGTCCGGCCGGGTCAAGATGCTGCCGTCGAAGCGCGCGGCAATGACAGGCGTGTCGAGGGCAAGCACGAGTTTCGCCGGGCGTCTCTGGCGAAGGTCGGCGAGAGAAGTCAGTCCGAAATTGAAGTCGACCGTCTGCTCCTTCCAGTCGAACGTGCCGGTGCCGGTGAAGGGAGCGGTGAGCGTCGGCAGGCTGAGATTTGCCGCGATATGCTCGATGCGCTTCTCGGTGCCCTTCTCGTCGTAAACGATATTGACCGTGCCGTCCTCGATGCGCACATCCCTCAGCCTCACGTCGCGGCGCGGCTTGTCGCCCGGAGCCTTGGCCACGCCGGGCTCCTTAGGCTTGTCCTCTTTCGGCCGATCATCTTTGCCGAGGCGGAGCGTCAGCACCGGCCTCTCCAGCACCACGCGCTCGGCGTCGACCTCGCGGCTCATGAGTTCCATCAGGCTGAGATCGAGAACGAGCCGCCCCACCGAGAAGTCCGCCGTGCCGGCGCGGGCCTCGGGATCGGCGAAGGTCGCATCGGTGATCACGACGCGGGGGCCAGGGACGAAGAGAAGCGCTGTCGTGCCGTTCACTTCGAGCACGCGACCAGTCTGCTCCTTGATCCGCGACGCAACACGGTCGCGCACCCAATCTGCCGAGACGAGGAGGTTGACGGCGATGAGCCCCAGCACCGCCACGCCAATGATGGTCCCCCCGACGATCAGCAGGAGCCTGGTGCGGCCGCGCATCGCGGGATGCGCCGCGGGCTTCGGCGGCGCCGGCGGCTTATGCTGCGCGTGCGACGCCGGCGTCTTGTGATGCTGGTTGGTCTGCATGGGTCCCGGGGCTCAGGTCCCCGACTTTATCCCGAGAAATAAGGTGAGAATAGGAATTGGGCCGCGTGGCCTACGGCCCAGGCTGAGCCCCCTTTCAGCTCACCAGAATGGCGTGGTTGTCCCACTGAAAGCCGGAAACCTGGCGCGACATGGCGCCGTCCGCGTCGGCCGTGGCAAGCCACCCCTCGCCGCTCGTCAACAAAAACCGAGCGCTCTGATGGGTCGGTGCCAGCCCGCACCCGTCGCTCAGGTCGCAAGCCCCGAGATAGCGCCTTCCCGTCACATCCCAATAGGTGACGAGCCCGCCTTTCGGGGCGGAGGCCGCCACGATGCCTCCGCCGCTGTCGGCGGCAACGGAGCCGATATAGTTGCGCAAGGCCGCCTGCGTCTCGCCGGGAGCCTCGGCGATGACCGGCCTCTCGCCACGGCGGTGGAAGCCGATCAGCGCCGGCGCATCCTCCTCGGGCCCGCGATACTGGCAGCCGAACACAACGGTATCGTCCGCGGCGATGGCAAGATGGCGGATCGAGAGCCGATGCAGCTCCGGCGCGAGGCGATGCTCCTCGAGGAGATCGCCGGTGGCGACGTCGACATAGACGAGCGAGGGCTGCATGTCGGCAAGGTTCAATTCGTCAGCGCCGCGCTCGGGATGGGTGCGGATGCCGCCATTGGCGATCACCATGATGCGGCCATCGGCAAGGAGCGCGACGTCATGCGGCTCCATGCCATGGGCCGGAAACTCGCCGATCTGCTGGTAGTCGTCGGTCGCGTCGCGCACGCCAATCACGCCTTGCGCATTGGCATAGTCGAACTCGGTGGCATAGAGCAGCTTGCCGTCGGACGAGAAAACGCCGTGGCCGAAGAAGTGGCGATCCGGCTTGGAAGCGAACCAGACGGGCGGACGCGATCCGAGAGAAATAGCCACGCCGAAGCGGCCGGGACGCCGCGCGAAGGCGACCCACTCGCCGCCGTCTGGCCGAAGCGCGATGTCGTGGCCGCGTCCAGGAAGCTCGATCGCCTGCACATCGCCCTTAAGGGTGAACCGCGCCGCGGAGAAGTTTCCTCTATCGTCCTTGCGCGAGGCGGCGAAGCATTCAGGCTGAAATGCTGCAGCCACGGCCTCGGGTAGAGCCAGCACGGCGGCGCTGCCGGCCAGGCTGATCAGCAGCGTGCGGCGGTCGAGCTCCATGCTCTAATCTCCATCCATGGCGTTGAAGCCGAAGGCGAGGCCGGCGCCCCGCGCGATCATGTCGCCTGCGGTTTGTGCCGCGCTTTTCAGCGAGACGCGTAAGGCCTCGAGCTTGGCACGCAGGCTTTCGTCCTCGACCACTTCCGCCATCGGTCTGTCGATGCCGCGCAAGACCTCTATCGCGTGGTCGAGGTCGAACAGGATCGAGTTCTCCACGCCCGGCGATTCCTGCGCCACCACCTGGGCAAAGCCGCCTTGCGCGAACAGAGCGCGGACGCCTTCGAGATTTCCGGCGGCGTTGGCGAAGCTGAGCCCGCTCCGCCAGAACGCAGCGAGCTTGGGCTTGGCTTGCTCGCTGCTCGCTCCGAGCGGCTTGCCGAGCTTTTGGTCGCGCACCAGCTCGATGCCGGAGGTGAAGGCCTTGAACAGATCGAGGGTCACCTCTTTCGGCGCGTGGTAGTGGGGATCGTCGGGAACGGGGCCGAGAAAAGACTTCTCGTAGGCCGCGCCCGCGCGCCATCCCTCGACCACAGTTCCTCGCGATGCGATCGATATTGGTGGCGACGCTGAGCGCGAAGCCGCAGCGGAAGGCGCCACCCTCACCGCTCATGGTCAAGGTCTCGGCACCGTCGCCATAGAGCAGATATTCGAGGGCGGGGAGACCTTGCAGCGCTACGCTCTTGCCGGCGAGCTCGTCGGGCTCGGTGACCGTCTCGTCCTGCTTGGCAAGAATGTCCTGCAGCTGCCTCAGACCGAGGCCCTTGGGATCGGGCCAGAAGAACAGCCGTTCGTAGCGGTGGTCTTGCGTCACCGGACCGAAGCGCAAGATTTCGGCCTTGCTCCAGGCCGCGACCGTCGCCGCGAAGGCAGTCTTGGTCTCTTCGAGCGCCGCCGCGGAAGGTTGACTACAGAGCGTCTCGACTTTTCCCGTAAGCGCGCCGGTTGCGTCGGCAAGCGCGGCATAGAAGGGGCGAATGATTTCGGTGAGCGACGCCTGAGCGATCGCGGCATGATCTGCCTCGGCATGGGCGGCGGATGCGCTCCCCGCCAGGAGTATTGCGACGAGCAGGAGTCTTTCCAGGGGCCTCATCCTTCGAGACGCGGCCTGCGGCCGCTCCTCAGGACGAGGAATCAACTCCTCACCCTGAGGAGGGCGCGCACGCGCCCGTCTCGAAGGGTGAGGCCCAATACTCATCATTTTCGTCATAGCGAATTGACGAAGGCCAGGAGCGCGGCGCGGTCGGCCTTGGAGAGGGCGGCGAATTTGTCGCGCGCGGCCTCGGCTTCCCCGCCATGCCAAAGAATGGCCTCGGTCACGTCGCGCGCCCGTCCGTCATGCAGAAACAGCGTATGCCCGCTCACGGTCTCGGTGAGGCCTATGCCCCAGAGCGGCGGCGTGCGCCACTCGCTCCCGGTCGCCGCGCCCTCGGGCCGGTTATCGGCAAGACCTTCGCCCATGTCGTGCAGCAGCATATCGGTGTAGGGCCAGATCGACTGATGCGACAAATGCGGCTGGCCGGGCACCTCGCCGGTCACGAATTTGGGCTTATGACAGCTGGCGCAGCCGATGCTGTAGAAGACCTCCTTGCCCTTCAGCACTTTGGGGTCGGCGGGGTTGCGCCGCGCAGGGACGGCGAGGTTCTGCGAATAGAACGCCACCAGCTTGAACAGCTCGTCGCCCACTTCGACATTCTGATATTTGGGCGAATTGCCGTTCGGCGCATCGAGACACGCCTTCTCTTTCTCGGTGCAGTCGCCCGAGGGGAACGGAATCATCGTCGAGGAGATGCCGATGTCGCCATTGAAGGCCTCCGCAGCCTGCTGGGCGATGGTGGGAATACCCGCCTTCCAGCCGAAGCGGCCGAGCATCACCTTGTCATGCTCGCGCGACCAGACGCGGTTCGGCTTGCCAGCGATGCCGTCCTTGTTGGCGTCATCGGGATCGGCGTTGGCCAGAATTTGCTCCTCAGGCACCGCTTCGAGCAGTCCCAGCCCGATCATCGGCGGCGCCACGCGCGGCGAGATCATAATGTCAGGGCTGATCGGGCCATAGGCGAGGCCCGTCAGGGAGTAGCTCGGCGCGCGCAAAGAGACTGTCTCGCCGTCCGCGAGCGTCACCTTGCGCTCCTGGTAATCGATCTTGAGCTTGCCCTCGGCGGCGAAACCCTGAATGGCGAAGTCCTGGAGTTGCCCGCCATAGGTCGGATCGGGGATCGAGTTCACGCTATGGGCCTCGATCCTATCCTTCTCCTCCTCGGTCGCCGCGGGCACCGAGAGCCGCACCAGCATCGAGCCCGAGTCGTCGGGAACGTCGGATGAGAGCGGCGGATGGCCACGGCCGTCCTTCAAGTGGCAGCTTTGGCAGGCGCGGGAATTGAACAGAGGCCCGAGCCCATCGGAAGCGTCGGTCGAGGACGGCGCCGATACCCAATTCTTGCGGAAGATGCCGTTGCCCACCTTGAAGTCGAGCTCGCGCTTGAAGTCCATATTGCCGGAGGAGAGCGAGAAGGCGTTGGCGGTATCGGTCGAGCCGCGCGAGGTCGCGCCGCCGCCCGGCTTCTCCTCGCCCGCTTCGAGCTTGGTGACGTCGGTGGCGGGAGCAAGCGCGCTCTGAGGGGCGGCGTCAGCGCCCCATAGGTCTGGAGCGCACCGGCAAGGAGCGGCAGAGCCGCCCCGAAAAGGATGGCGCCGGCAAGACACGCGTGGCGCGCCCTGCTCGGCGATGCTCTCTTCGACGACTCTGCTACGGAACCGCGGGACCTGGAATGGGGTGAGTGCACTCGTCCTTCGTCAGAAACTGATGGTCGTGCGTGCCCCCAGCACCGTCGCATCTTTGATCGGCCGTGTCCCGGTGTCATCCGGCACATTGCCGCCGGGATTCCAGATGTATTGGAAATCCGGCTGCAGCGTCCAGCCGGGCACGATTTCCGCCGTGTAGCTGATCTCCAAGAAGACCTCGTGGTTGCGAATGACCGACAGACCTGAGTCCCTGTCGAAGGCAGAGGCATCGTCCGAGATACCGGTATAGGCAAGACCGACGCCGAAGACGTCATTCGGACGGCGTCGGATCATCCCTGTGAAGACGACGCCTGTATCGAAATAAGCATCGATCTGATTGCGATCCGAAGGGCTACCGATCACGCGCGCGAAGACGGATACGCCCTTGGCATCACCGTCGCCGGGCAGCCGATAGACCATCTGGTCGATGATGCCATAGATGCCGTAAGTGCCATCATGCTCCAGTGGATCGAGACCGGTGATCGCTTGCAGTCCATGGTTCACGTCGAGGCGCTGATCGTCGAACTTGCCGAAATCGTACCAGCCGCCGAACTTGATGATGCCTGGCCGTGCCCCGCCCTGGTTGTAGGAATAGTCGGCTTCGGCGAGCAGCAAAGGCGGATCATCAAGGCGGAACTCAAGACCGTCCTTGTTGCACTGACCTGGGTCGAGATCCTCGGCGCAAGGCCCGATTGGGTCGTCGTCGTAGACGGCCGTCATGAGCTTGAGGCGATCATTTGGGCGCACGCTGACGAGGACGCCCGGAGAAGCAAAAGGATAGATGGGGCCCCCAAACGGAAGGTTGTCCGAACTCAGCGTGGTCCAGCCGAAGGTCGAGGCAATGAAAGCGCCGGCGCTGTCGGCGAACATGAACTCGGTGTCGGCAGCCAATTTACCAAAACGGACCGAGAGCTTTTCGCCGAACAAGCTCTGCTCGAACCAGAACTCATCTAACCGGGTCGAGGGGAAGGCCTCGATGTTGCTGGCGCTGACAATGCTGAGGAGATTTTCGCCGGTGATGCTGGTCCCGTGAATCTGGAACATGTTCGCGTGGAAGCAGAGCCCCTTCCAGCCGATCATCTTCTCCATGTTGGCATCTAAATGCACATCAAGCAGGCCGTCATAGTGCGTGCTCTGCTTGACGCCGCCTGACGGGTTGCCGAGCACCTCACCGATATAAGTGGCACTGACCATGATGCCGCCTCGCCCGAGCAGGGGACGAATTCCGCCGAGGGTGGCCATCTTTGGCCACAGGCTTGAGAGCGCAGAGTCTTCTGGTATCCCGTCCACGCCATGGGCGGTAGCGGGTTCGGTGAACACGCACTCGGCGCTGGCTGCGGAGGGAAGGGCGAAGAGCGCTGCCAACATGGCGAGGGCGCCGATGGCTTTCGAGAGGCTGGCGCGAAGGCCTCGCCGGCGCGTGCCGCGGTTCGAGTGAACTCGTGAAGTTGCAAGGTCGCTTCGCGCGATCTGCCAACCCTTCATCATTGCAGCCCCCCGGCCATTCTCGTGTTTGTACACGGTTTGCGTCAGTCGTTATGTCATGCAGTTGTTATGTTATAACGTAGCTAGCTTCACTGCCCTCGTCAATTCGGTTTTGGACCTCCGTCGCCGGCGGCGGCGCTGTCGCCTTGCACCTTGCCCGGATTGTCGAGGCTGTCGGAGCCTTCGAACTCGATCGACTTGAGGTCGAGAACGGCTACGGCGCGCTCGATCGACTTGGTCTGGTCGAGAAGGGCGTCGATCACGCGCTGGACCACTTCGTTGCCCGCCTCGTTCCCCTCGCCGATCATCTGGTCGTAGGACTCGGTGGTGAGCGCGCGCAGATACATCGCGTTCATGGCGTCCATGGTGGCGTCGAGCTTGGCCCTAAGCTCGGCATCGACCTCCGGCGCCTTTGCCTTGACCAGATCCGACACGCTCGGGCCCGTGACCAAAGTCCTGTCGGCGCGGCGATAGGTGCCGAGATAGACATTGCGGATGCCGAGGGCGTCGAAGAAGTGGGAGGCATGGGTGTTGTCGGAGAAGCAATCGTGCTCCTCCTCGGGATCGTGGATCATGAGGCCGAGCTTCATGCGCTCGCCGGCTAGCTCGCCGTAAGAGAGGCTGCCGAGCCCGGTCATGATCGCGGTGAGGCCCGCCTCGCCGCTGCCTTGCTCGATCGTCTTGCGCGCCTCGCCGTTCGCGCCCCATTGCGCCGCCATCCAAGCGAGATCGTCCACCAGGAGGTCGGTCGCTGCGCGCAAATATTGGGCGCGCCGCTCGCAGTTGCCGTTCGAGCATTTCTTGGTGTCGAAATCGGTGGCCGGGCGATTGCCGTTGCCGGGACCGGTGCCGTTCAGGTCCTGCCCCCACAGCAGGAACTCGACGGCGTGGTAGCCGGTGGCGACATTAGCCTCCACGCCGCCCGCCTCCTGAAGCTGCTCGGCCAAGAGCTCCTTGGTGATCTTGGCGGTGTTGAGCTTCTTGCCGCCGATGGTGAGCGTGGTGTTGGCGATCACGTTGGCGGTGTAGAGCTCGTTCTCGGCCGACTCGGTCCCGTAACCCCCGGCGACGTAATCGATCAGCCCCTCGTCGAGCGGCCAGGAATTCACCCTGCCCTCCCAGTCGTCGACGATGGCGTTGCCGAAGCGGTAGGCCTCGGTCTGCATGTAAGGGATGCGCGCGGCGATCCAGGCGGCGCGGGCGGCGCGGAGATTGTCCTCGGTCGGCTCGGCGAGGAAAGCGTCGATCGCGAGCTTGAGCGTCTTAGCCGTGTCGAGGGAGTCGGCATAGCCGGCTTGCGCGATGTCCGCGTAGGTCTTCAGCACCTCCTTGGACGCGGGCGCGGCCAAGGCCGGGGCCGCCGCAAGGAAAAGACCGGTCGCAAGCGCGGCGATCGGCAAGGCGGTTAATGGTCGTCGAATCATCAGCACCCCTTCGTGACTTATTGGACCCGTGCCTCGGGCCTCGTCCTGCTCTTGGCCGGCAAAATCGCCTCGTAAACGAACAGCAATGCGGCAGCCCGCTGGCCTACGACCTTCGGGCCGCCGCAAGGTTGAGATGAGGAAACGCCCGCGCTTGCGCCTGGACGTTTCAGGCGCCCGGGCTGGGCAGCCGGATACCTTGTCAAAACCCTAGCGCAAACAGTAACATGCACGTAGTGAACTCTTTTCAGCAGAATTATTGCAAGTCATGCACCTAAGAGAAGTCGATGCCAATCTGTTGGTGACGCTCGACGCTTTGCTCGTCGACGCCAGCGTCACCCGCGCCGCCGAGCGGCTGGGACGGAGCGCCTCAGCCATCAGCCATGCCCTGGCCAAGCTCCGCGAGATCTTTGCCGACGAGCTGTTCGTGCGGGCGGGCCAAAAGCTCGTGCCGACCGCCAAGGCGCTGGAGCTTGCGCCCACCGTCCACGTCATCCTCGCCGGCATGGAGAGCCTGCTTCGGCCGAGCAAGCCGTTCGACCCGTCTGAGACGTCGCGCGATTTCGCCGTCGCCGCGAGCGAGGCGGGCGAGCTGATCCTGGTGCAGCCGCTCCGCCAGCGGCTCCAGCACCTGGCGCCGAGCGTGCGCGTCGGGTGGATGCCGTCGCACCGCGAGGAGAACATCGATGCGCTGCGCCACGGGCGCTGCCATTTCGTGATCGACATCGAGGGCGCGCCCCTACAAGCGCCCGACATCCGCGTCCTCAAACTGTTCGACGACACGCTCGCCACGCTCGTCCGCCACGGTCATCCTTTTGCGAGGCGTAAGCCCAAAGCCGCCGCGTTCGCCGCGTCCAACCACATCGCCGTGAACTCGCTCCCCGCGATCGAGCCGATCGATCGCGAGCTGCAAGCGCAGAAGCTTGCCTGCAAGGTCTCATCACGTGTGTCCTCGGTTCTGGTGGGGCTTCTGCTGGCGTTGAACAGCGATGCGCTGCTCACGCTTCCGGCGTCGCTTGCGCTGATCCTCGAACAGCAGTTCGGGCTGGTCCGCATTGACCAGCCCTTCCGCCCGATCGCCTTTCCGTTAAGGCTGATGTGGCATTCAAGCTACGATCGCGACGAATGCCATGAATGGGTACGCGGAGAGCTTGTCAATCTTGCACGCGAGATGGAAAGCGCTGGTTGAGAGGATCGATATGAGCGACATGCCGCGGCGGCCTATCCAACTCGCCCGCTGGCTCGCCGCCGGTCACCGTCAAGGCCAGAGCATGGTGGTGATGACCAACTCAGATAACGGCTCGATTCTGGCCGAAGCCTTGATCCGCCGCGCCGCCGAACTCCATGGCTGGCCGCTTCTCGGCGCGCTGGAAGATTAAATTTTTGGCTGACCAGGGCCGGACGCCCTCTCCCTCTGGTTTCTGTCACGAGGCTCGATTACGATAGGGGTCTTGCACCCGTCTGCCGAGAACGGGTCCCCGGAGGACATCGATGCCCAGTTGGTTCCGCGCCGGCCTCTTCGCCGCGCTGTTCGTTTTTGTCACCACCCCTTCCCCCGCCGCCCAGAAGACTTTCCACGACGACGCGCTGGACGACGCCGCGATCACGCTCGAGGCGGACCTCAAGGACGAGGCGGGGACCATCGCCAAGCCGCTTGCCAAGCTGAAGCAGGAGGCCGAGGCGCTGCTCAAGAGCCAAGACCTCGAAGGCGCCGCCAATATCTATGTGCAGATCGTGACGGTCGCGCCTAAAGATGCCAAATCCTGGCGCCGATTAGCCGACATCTGGCTCTTGATCCCTGCGACCGAGGAAGACGACGGCTCGACGCGTATCGAGCGGGCGCGCACCGCTTCCTATATCGCCTATCAGCGGGCGACCACGCCGGAGGACGAGGCGGCTTCCCTCGTCACGCTCGCCACTGCCTTCGGCAAGCGGGAGGAATGGCGCCAGGCGCTGAATGCGCTGAAACTTGCGCTCACCCTCAACGAGACGCCTGACCTGCTCGCCCAATACAACGCACTGCGCGAGAAATACGGCTTCCGCGTCTCGAATTTCAGCGTGGACTCGGACGCCGCCTCGCCGCGTGCCTGCTTCCAGTTCAGCGAGCTCCTGCCCAAGCGCACCGACTTCTCGCCTTATGTCGCGGTCGCGGGCCAGGACAAGCCGGCACTCTCGGTCGACGACCAGCAAATCTGCGTCGAAGGGCTGAAGCATGGCGAGACCTACGCCATCACGCTGCGCGCCGGACTGCCCTCGACGGTCGATGAGGCCCTGCTCAAGGATGCAGAGTTCAACATCTATGTGCGCGACCGGGGCCCCTCGGTCAGGCTCGCAGGGAAAGCCTATGTGCTGCCGCGGACGGGCCAGCAGGGCATCCCGCTCATCACCGTCAACACCGACAAGGTCAAGGTGACCATCTACCGGATCGGCGATCGTGCGCTGATCGACAACGTGCTCGGCTATGAGTTCCAGCGCAATCTCTATAACTATAGCCTCGACGAGATCGCCGATCAGAAGGGCGAGAAGGTGTGGACCGGCGAGCTCAAGGTGGAGAAGGAGCTCAACCAAGAGATCACCACCGCCTTTCCCATCATGGAAGCGGTTCCCGCCATGCAGCCCGGCGTCTATCTGCTCGCGGCGCAACCCGGCAACGTCGCGGGCAACGACTATGGCGAGCGCACCACCCAGTGGTTCATCGTCTCGGATCTCGGGCTTACCGCCTACTCCGGCACCGACGGCATCCATGCCTATATCAATTCGCTCGCGACCACGGCGCCGCTCGAGGGCGTCGAAATCCGCTTGCTCGCGCGCAACAATGAGGTGCTGGCAGTCAAGCAGACCGACGCCGGCGGCGCCGTCGCTTTCGAGCCTGGGCTCGCGCGCGGCGAAGGCGGGCTGTCGCCGGCGCTGATCATCGCCTCAGGCGACGGCGGCGACTACGCGTTCCTCAATTTGAAGCAGTCGGCCTTCGATCTGACCGACCGGGGCGTGGCCGGACGCGACGTGCCGCAAGGTCTCGATGCCTTCGTGTTCACCGAGCGCGGCGTCTACCGCACCGGGGAGACCGTGTATGTGACGACGCTTCTGCGCGACGCCGCCGGCATCGCCGTTCCCGGCGTTGACTTGACGATGGTGGTCGAGCGCCCCGACGGGGTGGAGTACCGCCGCACCGTCGTGCCCGATCAGGGGATCGGCGGCCGCTCGCTCGACGTGCCGATCATCTCCTCGGCGCCGACCGGAACCTGGCGTGTCGCCGTCTATTCCGACCCGAAAGGAGCCTCGATCGGGGCAGCGACCTTCCTGGTCGAAGACTACGTGCCGGATCGGCTGGAGTTCGACCTCACCACCAAGGCCACCAGCATCTCGCCAAATGCCCCTGCCGAAGTCTTGCTCGACGGCCGCTTCCTCTATGGCGCGCCGGCAGCAGGTCTCAGCATCGAAGGCGAGGTGAATATCGCCAAGGCCGCCGAGCGGCCGGGCTTCCCGGGCTATTCCTTCGGCCTCGATGAAGCACGTGACGAGGAGGAGCCTTCGACCGAGAGCATCCCGCTTGTCGATCTGCCTGAGACCGACGCTGCCGGTAAGGCGGAATTCTCGGTCACTCTCGACAAGGTGCCGGCCTCGACCAAGCCGCTCGAGGCCAATGTCGTGGTGCGTCTCGCCGAGCCCGGCGGCAGGGCCATCGAGCGGAAGCTCACGCTTCCCATCGTGCCGACGGCCCCGATGATCGGGGTGAAGCCGCTCTTTACCGGGAAATCGCTCGGCGACAACGACATTGCGAGTTTCGACGTGGTCATGGTCGCGCCGGACGGCAAGCAGGTGGCCGCCACGGGCCTCAAATGGCAGTTGCTCAGCGTCGAGTCCAAATATCAGTGGTACCGCAGCAGCGGCTATTGGAGTTACGAGCCGATCAAGGTGACGCGCCGCGTCGCCGACGGCACGATCGACGTTGCCACGGACAAGCCGGGCAAGATTTCCGTCCCCGTCACCTGGGGCCGTTACCGGCTCGAAGTGGCGAGCGCCGAACCGCAAGGGCCCGAGACCACGATCGGCTTCGATTCCGGCTGGTACGCGGAAGCCTCGGCCGACACGCCGGACCTGCTCGAGATCGCGCTGGACAAGCGCGAATACAAGCCCGGCGACACCATGACCGTCGCCGTCACCGCGCGGAGCGCGGGCAAAGTGACGCTGAGCGTGATCGGCGACCGGCTGATCGAAACGACCACCACCGATGTCGAGCCTGGCCTCGTCAAGCTTCCCTTAACCGTTGGCGATGATTGGGGCACCGGCGCCTACGTGCTCGCCACGCTCAGGCGTCCGCTCGATCAGGCCGAGAAGCGCATGCCAGGCCGCGCCATCGGGGTGCAGTGGTTCAGCGTGGACAAGGCGGCGCACACGATCGGCGTTGGGCTCGACCTGCCCGCGCTCATCCGCCCCGAGACGACGCTCCGCGTGCCGGTCAAGCTTGCGGGGCTCGGCGCAGGCGAGGAGGCGCGCATCGTCGTCTCCGCCGTCGATGTCGGCATTCTCAACCTCACCAATTACAAGGTGCCGGCGCCCGACGACTATTATCTCGGGCAGCGCAAGCTCTCGGCCGAGATCCGCGACCTTTACGGGCAGCTGATCGACGGCATGCAAGGCACCAAGGGCCAGATCCGCTCTGGCGGCGATTCCGGCGCGGGCGAATTGCAGGGGAGCCCGCCGACCCAGCCGCCGCTTGCCTTCTATTCCGGCATCGTCAGCGTCGGTCCCGACGGCACCGCCGAGGTCAGCTTCGACATTCCGGCCTTCTCCGGCACAGTGCGCGTGATGGCGGTGGCCTGGAGCAAGGACAAAGTTGGCCATGGCTCAGGCGATGTGGTGGTGCGCGATCCCGTGGTGGTCACGGCCACCCTGCCGCGCTTCCTGCTCACCGGCGACAAGAGCACGCTCCGCCTCGATCTCGACAATGTCGAAGGCGCGAGCGGCGAGTACAGAATCGCCGTCACCACCGACGGACCGTTGAGCGTCGAAGGCGCCGAGAAGACGCTTCAGCTCGATGCCAAGAAGCGCGGCGCTGTCACGCTTCCCATCTCGGCGACAGGCGTGGGGCCGGGGATTGTGGCGGTTGCCGTCAGCGGGCCCAAGGGCTTCACCCTGGCGCGCCAATATCCGTTGGCGGTGCGGCCCGCGACGCAGATCCTCGCCCGCCGCACGGTCAAGCCGCTCGAGCCGGGCCAGAGCATCACGGTCTCCGGCGACGTGTTCACCGACCTCGTCAAAGGCACGGGCAAGGTCGCGCTGTCGGTGACCCCTACGGCCGCGCTCGACGTGGCGACCCTGCTCGCCGCGCTCGACCGCTATCCGCTCGGCTGCACCGAGCAGATCGTGAGCCGGGCGCTGCCGCTGCTCTATGTCAACGAGCTGTCGCTCGATGCGCAGCTCGCGGTCGATACCGGTATCGACGAGCGCATCGCTAAGGCGATCGAGATTGTGCTCGCCCGCCAAGGCTCGGAGGGCGCTTTCGGGCTGTGGTCGCCGGGAGGCGACGACGCCTGGCTCGATGCCTATGTGACGGACTTTCTCACCCGGGCGCGGGCGCGCGGCTTCTCCGTTTCCGATGAGTCCTTCAAGCTCGCGCTCGACCGCTTGCGCAACTATGTGAGCACGGCGCCCGACGTCTCGACCGACGGCGGGCTCGCGCTCTCCTACGCGCTCTATGTGCTCGCCCGCAACGGCATGGCGCCGGTTGGCGATGTCCGTTATATCGCCGACGTCAAGCTGAGCGCGCTTGCCACCCCGACCGCCAAGGCGGAGATCGGAGCCGCGCTCGCCATGCTCGGCGACCGCGTAAGGGCCGAGAAGGCGTTCGATGCGGCGCTCGGCGCTCTGCCGGAGGATCCCAAGTTCGAGGGCGGCCGCACCGATTACGGCTCGCCGCTCCGCGACGCCGCTGTCGTCGTCACGCTGGCCGCCGAAGGCGATGCGCCGAAATTGATCCTGGTGAGCGCCACCGAGAAGATCGAGGCGGCGCGCAACAAGGTCACCTATACCTCGACGCAGGACGATGCCTGGCTCGTGCTCGCCGCGCGCGCGCTCGGCCAGCAGGGCGTCAGCCTCACGGTCAACGACGGCGGCCAGGAAGGGCCGCTTTATCGCAACTTCACGGAGGACGAGCTCGCCGCGAGCCCGCTGACCGTGACCAATACCGGCGATACGCCGCTCGACGCCGTCATCTCGGTGAGCGGCGCTCCCATCACGCCGGAACCGGCCGCCGAGCACGGCTTCACCATCGAGCGCAGCTTCCATACGCTTGACGGCGAAGACTGCCGATGCCGGCCACGCGAAGCAGAACGACCGCTTCGTCGTGGTGCTCACGGTCACCGAGCCGCAACCCCAGTTCGCGCGCGTGGCGCTGACCGACTATGTGCCGGCGGGCTTCGAGATCGACAATCCGCGGCTCGTGTCGTCAGGCGATACGGGCACGCTCGACTGGATCGAGCATCCGGGCGCGCCGGCCTTTACCGAGTTCCGCGACGACCGCTTCACCGCGGCGTTCGAGCGGAGAAAAGACGACGCCACGACGTATAGCGTGGCCTATATCGTCCGCGCGGTCTCCCCCGGGAGCTATGTGCTGCCCCAGGCGGTGGTCGAGGACATGTACCGGCCCGACCGCTTCGGCCGCACGGAAACGGGCGCGGTCGAGGTCGCACCGGCAAAATGAGCAAAGAGGTAGCCACACACGCCCCGCTCCCCCCTTGCGGGGGAGCACGCTCGCGCGACGCGCGAGCGGAGGGGGGTGAATTGCCAATTCAGAATCCGGGGTTTACCCCCCTCCCTACCCTCCCCCACAAGGGGGGAGGGTATCGGCCGCATGCGTGGAAACGCCGCGCCGTCTATGCCGCCATCGGCATGGTGTGGGTCGTTGCCGCGATCGCCGGCGGTGTTACGGGCTTGATCGAGGCGTTCGGGCCTCCGCCGCTTGGGCGCGATCTCGAAATGTCGGCGCTGGTGCTCGACCGCAACGGCAAGCTGCTCAGGGCCTATCTCACCAGCGAAGGCCGCTGGCGGCTTCCGGCGACGCGCGATCAGATTGATCCGCATTACCTCGAGGCGCTCTTCGCCTATGAGGACAAGCGCTTCTACCGGCATCGGGGCGTCGATCCGCTGGCCTTCCTGCGCGCCGCCTTCCAGCTCGTCACCCATGGCCGCATCGTCTCGGGCGGCTCCACCCTCACCATGCAGGTCGCGCGCCTGCTCGAGCCGCGTCAGCATCGATCTTTCGACGCCAAGATCAGGCAAGCGGTCCGCGCCGTGCAGCTCGAATGGGCGCTCGGCAAGGACGAGATTCTCGGGCTCTATCTCACGCTCGCGCCGTATGGCGGCAATCTCGAAGGGTTAAGGGCGGCGTCGCTTGCCTATTTCGGCAAGGAGCCGCGCCGTCTCACGCTCGGCGAAGCGGCGCTGCTCGTCGCGCTGCCCCAGTCGCCGGAATACCGCAGGCCCGACCGCTACCCCGAAGCGGCGAAGCGCGCGCGCGACCGCGTGCTCGACCGCATCGCGGGCCACGGCCTGTTCAGCGACGCCGAGATCGCGCACGCCAAGGAAGAGAAGGTGCCGACCGCGCGCCAGCCCATGCCGCTCATCGCGCCCCATGCCGCCGACCAGGCGCATACCGGCGCCCCCAACGAACACGAGCTCAAGCTGACCATCGATGCCGGCCTACAGAAGATCCTGGAGAGCCTCGCGCGCGACCGGGCGCAAACGCTCGGCCCGGACATGTCGGTGGCGATGGTGGTGGTCGACAACGCCACCGGCGAGGTTCTGGCGCGGGTCGCCTCGCCCGATTATTTCGACGAGCGCCGCGCCGGACAGGTCGATCTGACGCAAGCCGTGCGTTCGCCGGGCTCGGCGCTGAAGCCCTTTATCTATGGGCTCGGCTTCGAGGACGGGCTGATCCACCCGGAGAGTCTCATCGAGGATAAGCCGATCCGCTATGCCGGCTATCAGCCGGAGAATTTCGACCTCACCTTCCAGGGCACCGTCACGGTGCGCCGCGCGCTGCAATTGTCGCTGAACGTGCCGGCGGTCGCCGTGCTCGACGAGGTGGGTCCGAGCCGCCTCATCGCGCGCCTCGCCGAAGCCGGCGCGCCGCTCGTGTTGCCGCGCCGCGAAGCGCCGGGGCTCGCGCTCGGCCTTGGCGGCGTGGGGGTCCGGCTCACCGACCTCACCATGCTCTATGCGGGCCTCGCCCGGCAGGGAACGGTGGCGCCGCTCAACGAGCGCCTCGGCGCGCCGCCGCTGCCGCCTAAACGTCTGATCGAGCCGGTCGCCGCCTGGTACGTCGCCAATGTTCTGCTCGGCTCGCCGCCGCCGGAGAACGCGGCCGGAGGGCGGATCGCCTTCAAGACCGGCACGAGCTACGGTTATCGCGACGCTTGGGCGATTGGCTTCGACGGCAAGCATACCATCGGGGTGTGGACCGGGCGTCCCGACGGAGCGCCGGTTGCCGGTCTCGTGGGACGCATCAGCGCCGCGCCGATCCTGTTCGATGCCTTCGCCAGGCTGGGGCAGAGCTTGCAGCCGCTGAAGGCGGCGCCGAAAGGCGCGCTCATCGCGACCACCGCCAAATTGCCGCCGCCGCTTCAGCGCTTCGCCTCGCGCGCAGCGCCGGCGAGGCCATGGCGCCGAAGGTGCACATCGTGTTTCCGCCGAACGGCGCGAGCCTCGAATTGGCGGGCGTCGAAGGAGAGAAGCCGGACCCGATCGCCATCAAGATCGCGGGCGGCACCCCTCCCCTCAACGTGCTGCTCAACGGCATGCCGCTTCCCGCCAAGAAGTCGGCGCGGACCTTGTTCTTCGCGCCCGATGGGCCGGGCTTCGTGCGGCTGACGGTGACCGACGCGACCGGCGCCGCCGACAGCGTCGTGGTGCGGCTGCAATAGCCGCGGTGGCTGCCTCCTCGAGGCCTTGGCGGAGGTCTGGGTCCTCTGCCGGCCAGACGCATCCCGCTTTTTGTGAGATCACCTTGGGAAACTGTTCCCGAAACCCTATCTAATTGATCGGGTAAATAGCCGCTTTGGCCCCGTAGCGTGATTCCCACCGTGGTAACCCTTGACGAGGGCGGCGCCCGTGCCCAACAAACGGGGCATGGCTCAAGCCCCTGACAAGCCTTTGCCCAAGAAGCTCCATATCAAGACCTTCGGCTGCCAGATGAACGCCTACGATTCCGAGCGCATGGCCGAGGCGCTCGAGCCGGAAGGCTACGCGCTGACCGAGGATCCGGCCGAGGCCGACCTCGTCATCCTCAACACCTGCCATATCAGGGAGAAGGCGGCGGAGAAGGTCTATTCGGAGCTCGGGCGCATGCGCCTGGCCAAGGAGCACCGGAGGAGCCAGGGCCTCGACACAATCATCGCGGTCGCGGGCTGCGTCGCCCAGGCCGAAGGGCGTGAGATCATGGCCCGCGCCCCTGCCGTCGATATCGTGGTCGGACCGCAGAGCTATCATCGCCTCGCCGATCTCGTCGGCGAGGCATCCGCAACGGGCAGCCGCCCCGTCGCTACGGACTTCCCGGCGGAGGACAAGTTTGCGCATCTGCCTGAGCGCTCGCGCGGCAAGGTCCAGGCTTCCGCCTTCGTCACCGTGCAGGAAGGCTGCGACAAGTTCTGCACCTTCTGCGTGGTGCCCTATACAAGAGGCGCCGAATTTTCGCGCGCGCCTTCCGAGATCGTGGCCGAGGTGGAGCGGCTCGCTACCAGAGGGGTGCGCGAGATCACGCTGCTTGGGCAGAATGTGAATGCCTATCACGGGGCCGGCCCCGATGGGCGCCCCTGGACGCTCGCCAAGCTGCTGCGGCGGCTCGCACAAGTGCCGTCGATCGAGAGACTCCGCTACACCACGAGCCACCCGCTCGACATGGACGACGCGCTGATCCAGCTCCACGGCGATGAGCCGACGCTCATGCCTTACCTGCACCTCCCCTTCCAGGCAGGCTCAGACCGCATCCTTAAGGCAATGAACCGGAAGCACACGGCCGCCGAGTACGAGGCGGTGATCGGCCGAGTGCGCGAGGCGCGGCCCGACATCGCGCTGTCCACCGACATTATCGTCGGCTTCCCAGGCGAGACCGATCGGGATTTCGAGGCGACGATGGCACTTGCCGCCCGCGCCCGCTTTGCCCAGGCCTTCACTTTTAAGTATAGCGCGCGGCCAGGAACGCCGGCGGCAAGCTTCGAACGCCAAGTGCCTGAAGACGTGAAGCGTGAGCGCCTCTATGCCGTGCAGAGCCTCATCGACGGCGACCGCCATGCTTTCGACCGCGCCACGGTCGGGCGCCGGCTCGACGTGCTGTTCGAAGGACCGGGGAGGAAACCAGGTCAGATCGCCGGGCGTTCACCTTATCTACAGGCGGTGCATATAGAGGGACCCGAGGAGCTGGTCGGTCAGATTGCCGCGGTTGACATCTTGGCCACGAGCCCGAACAGTCTCACCGGTGTCATAAAATCGGGATTTGAATGGCGCGAGCCAGTTCAGGCGGCCGTGTGACCAGCAAGGCCAGCATCCGGAAAGCATCAATGGCGCGCGGGCGGGGAGCGGCGCTGAAGCGCTCTGCCGCCGCGGAGGTCAATGGTGGGGGAGAGCCGACCGTCGTGTTCTTCGACGATATCAGGCTCGTGCGCGATCTCCTTGGCGACTATGACGCAAATCTCGCCGTGCTCGAGGATCGTCTCGGGGTGGAGGCCGTGGTCAACGGCAACGCCGTCAGCTTGCGGGGGCCCGAAACGTCCTGCGCCACCGCCAAGTCCGTGCTCGAGCAGCTTTACGGCCGGCTCGCGCAAGGCGAGATGATCGGGGTCGGCGAAGTGGTCGGCGCCATCCGCCATGCGCGCTCTTTCGAGCCGGACGAGAGTCTGGAGCCCGGCGCGAGCCTGCCCGAGGCGCAGCAGATCCGCACGCGGAAACGCCTGATCACGGCGCGGACGCTGGCGCAAAGCGCTTATCTCGCTTCGCTTCAGCACAACGATCTCGTCTTCGCCACCGGTCCCGCAGGCACCGGCAAGACCTATCTCGCCGTCGCCTTTGCCGCGGCGTGTCTGGAGAGCGGGAGATGCGACCGGCTGATCCTGTCGCGCCCCGCGGTCGAGGCCGGCGAGCGGCTCGGCTTCCTTCCCGGCGACATGCGCGAGAAGGTCGATCCCTATTTGCGGCCGCTCTACGACGCTCTTTATGACGTGCTGGCGCCGGAGCGGGTCGAGCGCGGGCTTGCCACCGGCGTGATCGAGATCGCGCCGCTTGCCTTCATGCGCGGCCGCACCCTGTCGCACGCCATCATCATTCTCGACGAGGCGCAGAACTGCACCCCGGTGCAGCTCAAGATGTTCCTCACCCGGCTCGGCGAGGAGAGCAAGATGATCGTGACCGGCGACCCGACCCAGGTCGACCTGCCGCCGGGCAAGGACTTCGGGCCTGCTCGACGCCATCAATATTCTGCAAGGAATCGACGAGATCGACCATATCGCCTTCACGCGGGCCGACGTGGTCCGTCGCGAGCTCGTGGGCAAGATCGTCGATGCCTATGAATCCGCTCCCCTCAAGGGTGAGCGCCATGGCTGAGGGTGGCCCTAGTCGCAAAGCGTTCCGCTGCCGCGGGCGTGACGCTCGAGGTCGAGATCGTGCGCCACGGAGACGCTTGGGCGCCCGCTCAGGTGACCGACGCCATGCTCAAGCGCGCCGCGCGTGCCGCCTTGCTCGCCGCGCCGCTCCTCCGGCAAGGCACCTATGAGGTCGCTATCGTCCTCACCGGCGATGAAGAGATGCGGAACCTCAACCGCACCTGGCGCGGCAAGGACGCGGCCACCAACGTGCTGTCCTTTCCCGCCGATGGCGGGATTAGAGAGCCGGGCCTTCTTGGCGACGTCGTGCTCGCCTATGAGACCACGCTCAAGGAAGCGCGCGAGCAGAACATCGCTCTCCAAGATCACGTCTCCCACCTCGTCGTCCACGGCGTGCTCCATTTGCTCGGCTTCGATCACGCCGAGGACGAGGAGGCGGAGCTGATGGAAAATCTCGAACGGACGGCGCTTGCCTCTCTCGGTATCGCCGACCCTTATGCCGAGGAACGCTGACGCCTGCGGAGGCGTCATCGTGAGCAACACCCCCATCGCCGAAAACGACGTTCCGGCCGAGGAGGCCCGCCAGACCGACGAGGAGGTATCCTGGTTCGAGCGCCTGCTCGCCACGTTCGGTCTCGGCGAGGAGCCGGACCTGCGCGAGCTGATCGAGGACGCTCTCGCCCGCAGCAAGAGCGATACCTTGAGCGCGCAGGAGCGCAGCATGCTGCGCCGCATCCTCCGCTTCGGCAAGCTTACCGTCGAGGACGTGATGGTGCCGCGCGCCGACATCATCGCGGTCGACGATAATGTGACCATCGACGAGCTGATGCGCGTGTTCCGCCAGGCGGAGCATTCGCGCCTGCCGCTCTATCACGAGACGCTCGACGATCCGCGCGGCATGATCCACATCCGCGATCTGATGTCGTGGATCACGACGCAAGCGGAAACGGGCGGAGCGGGAGGACTCGATCTCAGCAAAGTCGACCTCAAGCGCACCGTGGGCACCATGAATATCACGCGGGAGCTCCTTTACGTGCCGGACTCGATGTCGGTGCTCGATCTCTTGCTCAAGATGCAGACGACGAGGCTCCACCTCGCGCTCGTGGTCGACGAATATGGCGGCACTGACGGGCTCGTCTCCATCGAGGATCTGGTCGAAGAGGTGGTCGGCGAGATCGCCGACGAGCACGACGTGGAGAACGAGCCGCTGATCCGCTCCGATCCTCGCCTCGGGCTGATCGCCGATGCGCGGATGCCGATCGAGGATTTGGAGAAGCAGCTTGGGATCGAGCTCGTCTCGGGCGAGCAAGAGGAGGACATCGATACGCTCGGCGGCCTCGTCTTCTCCATCGCCGGCCGCATCCCGGCACGGGGCGAGCTGGTGCGCCACCCGAGCGGCATCGAGTTCGAAGTCCTAGAAGCCGATCCGCGCCGGATCAAGCGGCTGCGCATCCATGTGCCCGCAAGAGGAGGGCGAAGCAGGAGGCGCTACGCCATCCGAGAGCCAGAAGCCTGCATGAAGCCGCGCAGCTTGCTCTCCCCTCCCCCCTTGCGGGGGAGGGATAGGGAGGGGGGTTCAACGCATCGACTCGTTTTACGCATCACCCCCCTCCGCTCGCGCAAATGCGCGAGCGTGCTCCCCGCAAGGGGGGAGCAGGGAACCTGCCGGCATGCTGGTCGGGTTCCAGCCGCTGGAGAGCGCGTCGCCACCTGGGTCGCGGGCTTAGAGGCGCGCGCCGTGCCCTCTTTGCCGTGCTGCTCGGCGCCGTCTCCGTGCTCGCCTTTCGCGCCGGTCCATGCCTGGCCCGTGCTGTTCCTCACCTTCGGCGCGCTCGTCTGGCTGCTCGACGGCTGCCACGCCCAGCGGGAAAGCCTCGCTGAGAGGCTGAAATGCGCTGGACTCGTCGGATTCTGGTTCGGCTTCGGCTATTTCCTCGCCGGCCTTTACTGGATCGCCGAGGCCTTCCTGGTCGAGCCCTGGCGCCACGGCTGGCTTCTCCCTTTCGTCATGACCGCGCTGCCCGGGGGCATGGCGCTCTTCTTCGCCGCGGCCTGTGCCCTTGCCATGCTGTTCTGGTTGCCGGGAGCGGGCAGGGTGTTCGCCTTGGCGATTGCGCTCGGCCTTGCCGAGTTCGCCCGCGGTCATGTGCTGACGGGCCTCCCCTGGAATCTCATCGGTTATGGGCTTCTCGGCACCCTCCCCTTGATGCAGCTCGCGGCCCTTTTCGGGGTCTATGCCTTAAGCCTCCTTGCCGTCCTCCTCTTCGCAAGCCCGGCTGCCATCTTCGCGCCATCAGGCACTCACCTCGCTGGACGCAAAGGGACGGCGGCGCTTGCCTCCCTGCTCGTGCTTCTGCTCGGGCTTGGCTATGTGTGGGGCGAGCGGCGGCTCGCCTCGGCCGCGCACGACCAGCACCGGCCTTCGCCTGCGCATCGTCCAGGCCAATGTCGATCAGGCCGATAAATGGCGGCCCTGAGAACAGCGCCGAGATCTTCACCGACTATCTCGATCTCACCAAGTCGGGCGGCCTCGACGGCATCAACATCGTGATCTGGCCCGAGACGGCGGTCCCCTTTCTCCTCGCCGATGCTCCCGACGCGCTTCTCGCCATCGGCGCCGCGCTACCGGAGGGAACCTCTTTGCTGGTGGGCTCGGCGCGGTTCGTCGAGGAGCGGGACGCGCAAGGCGAGCTTAGCGCCCCCCGCATCTATAACAGCCTGCTCGTCATCGACGATCAGGGCCGCGTCATTGGCGGCTACGACAAGATCCATCTCGTCCCGTTCGGCGAGTATCTCCCCTTCCAGGACTTCCTCGAGAGTCTCGGCATCATGCAGCTCACCGGGGTGCGCGGCGGCTTCAGCGTCGGGGGAGGTCCGCGGCTTCTTGCCATCCCGGGCGCGCCGCCGGCAAGCCCGCTGATCTGCTATGAGATCATCTTCCCCGACGAGGTCACCGAGAAAGCGTCGCGGCCGGGCTGGCTGCTCAACATCACCAACGATGCCTGGTTCGGATCGAGCGCCGGCCCCTACCAGCATTTTCATCAAGCTCAGGTCCGCGCCATCGAGCAGGGCTTGCCGGTCGCCCGCGCCGCCAATACCGGCATCTCGGCGGTGATCGATCCCTACGGACGAATTCTCGCCGAGATCGGTCTCGGCGAGAAAGGCGTCATCGATGCGGAGCTGCCCAAAGTGGGCCCGCAAACGCTCTTCGTTCAGTTCGGAATCGTTCTCGAAATCTCGGTGTTGGCGCTTGCGCTAGCGGGTTGGCTCGCCTGCCGCGTGCATCTATTAACGTGAACGGGGGTCGGACATCGAGGTGCGGCTCAAGCATGCTTGACGGGGGTAAACCACACCCCTATGAACGTCGCGCGAAGGGAACATTCTCATCAAGACCGTGAATTACCTTCCTCTTTTCTGAACCCATGATTGTCACGAGTGAGCGAATGGCAGGCAAGAAGCCTAACCCTGTTGATACGCATGTCGGAAGCCGGGTGCGATTGCGTCGAATGCTGCTTGGCATGAGTCAAGAGCGTCTCGGCGAGAGCATGGGACTGACGTTTCAGCAGGTGCAAAAATACGAGAAGGGTGTGAACCGCATCGGCGCGAGCCGGCTGTTCCAGATCTCGAAGATCCTCGACGTCCCCATTCAGTTCTTTTTCGAGGAGGCCCCGCACATCGGCGATGGAAGCCCGGCGCGCGGAATGGCGGAGCCCGACTCGGAAGCCTTCATCCTCGAATTCCTGAATAGCCGCGAAGGGCTCGAGCTGAACCGCGCCTTCGTCAAGATCGGCGATGCCAAGGTCCGCAAGAGCGTCGTCGACCTGGTGCGGGCCTTGAGCGCAAGCAGCGGCACTCCCTAGATCGATATTTGAGCGCGGGGGTTGACCTGCGCCTCAATGGTTGCAAGAACCGGGCGCATTCCAGGCCGCCCGGCCTTCCTTTTTGAACAGGGGGTGCTCAAGTGTCGCGGGCAAATTACCTCTTCACCAGTGAATCGGTGTCGGAAGGTCATCCCGACAAAGTGTGCGACCGTATCTCCGATGCGGTGGTCGATCTCTATCTCGCCGCCGATCCGCTTTCGCGGGTCGCCATCGAGACGTTGGTCACGACCAACCGCATCGTCATGGCCGGCGAGGTGCGCGGGCCTGAGAGCGTGACGCCCGAGCTCATCGAGGCGGCGGCGCGGCGCGCCGTGCGCGAGATCGGCTACGAGCAGGAGGGCTTCCACTGGAAGACCGCCGAGTTCCAATATTACGTACACGAGCAATCCGCCGACATCGCGCTCGGCGTCGATCCCAATGTCGCGAAGAAGAAGGAAGAGGGCGCCGGCGATCAGGGCATCATGTTCGGCTTTGCCTGCCGCGAGACCGAACCGCTGATGCCTGCGCCGATCTTCTATGCTCACCGCATTCTGCACGAGATGGCCAAGGCACGGCATACCGGCCGCACGCCCGAGCTTGGACCCGACGCCAAGAGCCAAGTGACGCTGGCTTACGAGAACGGCAAACCGGTGCGCGCAGATTCGATCGTGGTCTCCACCCAGCATGGCGAGGATGTGAGCCAGGAGCGGGTCAAGGAGATCGTGCAGGGGCTTCGTCGAGGAGGTGATGCCGAAAGGCTGGGTCAACGGCACGACCAAGTTCTACGTCAATCCCACCGGGCGCTTCGTCATCGGCGGTCCCGACGGCGATACCGGCGTCACCGGCGGAAGATCATCGTCGATACGTATGGCGGCGCGGCGCCTCATGGCGGCGGCGCCTTCTCCGGCAAGGACCCGACCAAGGTCGATCGCTCCGCCGCCTACGCCGCCCGTTATCTCGCCAAGAACGTCGTGGCGGCCGGGCTCGCCGACAAATGCACCTTGCAGCTCTCCTACGCGATCGGCGTCTCGCAGCCGCTCTCGCTCTATGTGGACCTGCATGGCACGGGCAGCATCTCCGAAGAGAACCTCGAAAACGCGCTGCGTCAGGTCATGGACTTGAGCCCGCGCGGCATCAGAGAGCATCTTAAGCTGAGCCGTCCGATCTACGAGCGCACCGCCGCGTACGGCCATTTCGGGCGGCAGCCCGACAATGACGGCGGCTTTTCCTGGGAACGGCTCGACCTCGTCGAGCCGCTCCGCGCCGAGCTGACTTAGACGGCGGCGCCTTCCGCTCCCTTTAGCCGAGCAGCCTGACCGTCTGATAGACGACCAGAGCGAGCACGAGTGCGCCCACGCCGACGCCGAGCGTGCGCGGCGAGATGCGCTTGACCACGTAGCCCGCGAGCGGGGCGGCACAGAGTCCTCCGACGACGAGGCCGGCGACGGCGGTGGCGTTCTCCGTCAGATCGCCCGCATCCTGCCAGTGACCAGTGGCGAGCGCCGCCACGAAGGTGGCCGAGACCGCCGCGGTGAGGAGGAACTCCGCCGTGTTGACCGTGCCGATCACATAGCGAGGCTCGCCGCCGGCGCCGACCAGGGTGGTGGCCACGACCGGGCCCCAGCCGCCTCCGCCCACGGCATCGACGAAGCCGCCGACGAGACCAAGCGGCACGATGCCACGCAGCGGATGTAGCCGCGGTCCCAGAGCCTTCAGCGTCCGCCAGATGATCACGACGCCCATCACCGCCATATAGGCCACGATGAACGGCTTGATCGTGGCGCCGTCGACCGAGGTGAGCACATAGGCGCCGATCGCACCGCCCACGACGCCGGCCGGCGCCAAGCGCCAGAAGAGGCGCTTATCCACATTGCGATGCCAGTGATGCGACGCAGCCGAAGCGAAGGTGGTGAAAAGCTCGGCCGCGTGGACGCTCGCCGAGGCATTCGCCGGCGCCACGCCGAAAGAAAGGAGCACAGTGGTGGAGAGCACGCCGTAGGCCATGCCGAGCGCGCCATCGACGATCTGCGCGATGAACCCCACGGCCACAAACAACAGGAAATCCAAGGACATAGCAGACCCCCCAGGGCTGAGCGCCGCTTAAATACCATTGATTCTACAGGGGTAATAGTGTTCTATCTCTAGGCCGCCCCCCGCGGCGAGGTAGCTCCCCTACAAGATGCTGGCGGAGATCTCCCGCAGCGGCAGCCCGACAATGACGGCGGCTTTTCCTGGGAGCGCCGAGCTGAGCGGAGATTTCTGTTCCCCTGCCAGGCTTCGTCATGGCGGGGCTTGTCCCGCCTACGCGGGCCAAAGCCTTATGGCCGGTCCCACCAGCCATCGCTTCGGCGGGCGAAGGCCCGGTCATCCACGTCTTCACCATATAAAAAACTCGTGGATGCCCGGCACAAGGCCGGGCATGACGAAGGAGGATTGGTAGACGAGACAGTGGATAACCATGACCGAGACCAGGCCGCTCAGGTCCTATGGCAGGCGCAAGGGCAAGCCCTTGAGCGCGCGGAAAGAGCGCCTACTGGGCGCGCTCCTGCCGCTTCTCCGCCTCGACCTCAAAAGCCCGCCTCCTGGCCGCCTGACGGACCTGTTCGACGTCCCGGTCAAGGAGGTCTGGCTCGAGATCGGCTTCGGCTCCGGCGAGCATCTCCTGTGGCAGGCCGAGCACCATAAAGAACGTGGGCTTTATCGGGTGCGAGCCCTTTGTCAACGGGCTCGGCAGCCTGCTTGGAGCCATCGAAGATCGAGATATCAAGACCATTCGCGTCCATGACGGCGACGCCCGCGAGGTGCTCGCCTGGCTTCCGGATCGCTCGATCGGGCGTATTTTCCTGCTGTTTCCCGACCCTTGGCCGAAGAAGCGCCAGCTGAAGCGGCGGCTCCTCTCGCCCGGCACCGTAAGGGAGCTTGCGCGCGTGCTTCGCCCCGGCGGCGAGCTCAGATTTGCCTCCGACAGCGGCGACTATGCCGCGGAGGCGCTTCTTCTCATGCGCCAAAGCGGCGCGTTGGCCTGGACGGCGATGCGGGCGAGCGATTGGCGGGAGCGGGGCGCCGACTGGCCTGAGACCCGCTATGAGCGCAAGGCCCTGAGCGAAGGGCGCAAGTCTGTCTATCTGAGCTTCAGAAGGCTCTAGGCCGAGGGAGACGGCGCCCCCTCGCCCTCCGAAGGCCGCTTGAAACCTTGAGAAAAGGCTCGTATATTAGCGGCGAACTCATGATTGGTTTGATCAGGAGTGGGCCCTCGCCCGCTCCTTTTTGTTAGGCTCATCGCTTCCTCGCGCTTGGGGCGAGGATCACGGCCCGCAACCGATGTCGAGCGCTAGCGCCAACGCCGATCGCCGCTTCGCCCGCGAGACGGGACCGGCGCGGGCGATCGCCGACCTCGCCGAGCCCGTGCTCGAGGAGCTCGGTTTTCGCCTGGTCAGGATCAAGGTCTCTGGCCGCGACGGAGGAACGGTGCAGATCATGGCCGAGAGACCTAACGGCGAAATGACCGTCGAGGATTGCGCGACCATCAGCCGGAGACTGTCGCCCGTGCTCGACGCTTACGACCCGATGCCGGGACAGTATCGTCTGGAGGTCTCTTCCCCCGGCATCGACCGGCCGCTCGTCAGGCCGAGCGACTTTGCGTTATGGGCGGGTCATGAAGCCAAGATAGAGCTGACGGAGCTGGTTGACGGACGGAAGCGCTTCAGAGGCCTGATCGAGGACGTGGTCAAGGACGAGGTGCGCCTTAAGATCGAGCTAGAAGGCAAGGCCGAGCCGGTAGTGATCGGCCTTCCCTTCTCGCTCATCAACGAGGCGAAGCTCGTGGCCGATGTCGAGAGCTTCAGGGCCGACCTTTCGGGCAAGAAGCCCGCACATTGAGATAGAGCGCGGAGCGCGCGCGGTTGAGACGCGCGGGGCCCGCAAGACCGTAACGATTGGAGGCTGAAGAGATGGCTCAGGCAGGCGTAAGCGCCAACAGGCTGGAGCTTTTGCAGATCGCCGACGCGGTCGCGCGCGAGAAGTCGATCGACCGCCAGGTGGTCATCACCGCCATGGAGGACGCGATCCAGAAGGCGGCGAAATCCCGCTATGGCAGCGAGAACGAGATCAAGGCCGAGGTCGACCCCAAGACCGGCGAGATCAGGCTCGCCCGGCTCCTCGAAGTGGTCGAGGACGTCACCATGGAAGCGACCCAGATCTCGCTCGCCGAGGCGCGCGCGCCGCAATCCGGCAGCGCAGGTCGGCGATTTCATCGCCGAGCCTCTGCCCCCGCTCGATTTCGGCCGCGTAGCGGCGCAGAACGCCAAGCAGGTGATCGTGCAGAAGGTGCGCGAGGCCGAGCGCGAGCGCCAATTCGACGAATACAAGGACCGGGTCGGCGAGATCGTCAACGGCATCGTCAAGCGGGTCGAATATGGCAACGTCATCGTCGATCTCGGCCGCGCCGAGGCCATCGTGCGCCGCGACGAGACCCTGCCGCGCGAGAATTTCCGCTACGGCGATCGCATCCGCGCCTATGTCTACGACGTGCGCCGTGAGCAGAGGGGGCCGCAGATCTTCCTCTCCCGCACCCATCCGGAATTCATGGCCAAGCTCTTCGCCCAAGAGGTGCCCGAGGTCTATGAGGGCATCGTTACCATCAAGTCGGTGGCGCGCGATCCCGGCAGCCGCGCCAAGATCGCGGTGGTGTCGCGTGACGCCTCGATCGACCCCGTGGGCGCCTGCGTCGGCATGCGGGGCAGCCGCGTGCAGGCGGTGGTGAACGAGCTGCAAGGAGAGAAGATCGACATCATCCAGTGGTCGCCTGACGCGGCGACCTTCATCGTCAACGCGCTGGCGCCGGCCGAGGTGGTCAAGGTCGTGCTCGACGAGGATGCCGAGCGCATCGAGGTCGTGGTGCCGGACCAGCAGCTGTCACTCGCCATCGGGCGCAAGGGCCAGAATGTGCGGCTCGCTTCCCAGCTCACCGGCTGGGACATCGACATCATGACCGAGGCGTCCGAGTCGGAGCGCCGCCAGGCAGAGTTTGCCGAGCGCTCGGCGACCTTCATGGAAGCGCTCGACGTGGACGAGGTGATCGCCCAGCTGCTCGCCTCCGAGGGCTTCAGCTCGGTTGAGGAGGTCGCCTTTGTCGAGCCCTCGGAGATCGCCTCGATCGAAGGCTTCGACGAGAACACCGCCGCCGAGATCCAAACGCGCGCGCGCGAGCATCTGGAGAAGCTCGAGGCCGAGCTTGAAGCCAAGCGCAAGGCGCTCGGCGTCGCCGACGAGTTGGCGGAAGTGCCGGGGATCAATACGGCGATGCTCGTCACCCTTGGCGAGAACGCCATCAAGACGGTCGAGGACCTTGCCGATTGCGCCACCGACGACCTTGCCGGCTGGAGCGAGCGCAAGGACAAGGAGACCATTCGCCATGACGGCATCCTCGACGGCTTCGGCCTGACGAAAAGCCAGGTCGAGGACCTGATCCTGGCGGCCCGCATCAAGGCCGGGTGGATCACGGAGGCCGATCTTGCGCCTGAACCCTCTGAGGCTGAAGGCGAAGAGGGCGCGGGCGCCGATGAGGGCGCCGGGGCCGGCGGCGCGGAAGCGCCAAGCGGCGCGAGCGCCTGATGAGCGGGCCAGGAGACAATCCTTGCGGCAGACGGCAGCGGAGCAAGACCACGAAGCCCATGAGGGCGCGGACGACACCGTCCGCGCTTGCGCGCTCACCCGCGCGCGGAGGCCTAAGGACGAGCTGATCCGCTTCGTGCTCGGGCCTGACGGCACGATCGTCCCCGACCTTAAGGAAAAATTGCCGGGCCGCGGGGTGTGGCTGACCGCAGCGCACGATACGGTCGCCGAGGCGGCCAAACGCAACGTCTTCGCCCGGGCGCTCAAGGCCGAGGCCAAGGCTCCCGAAGGGCTTGCGGCCCAGGTCGACCGGCTCCTCGCCGAGGCGGCGCTCTCCGCGCTTTCCCTTGCCAACAAGGCCGGCGAGGCCGTGTTCGGCCATGCCAAGGTCGAGGAGGCCATCACCAAAGGCCGGGTGCTCGCCCTCATCCATGCCAAGGAGGCGGCCGACGACGGATGCCGCAAGCTTGACGGCAAAGCCCGCGGAATGGGGGACGGAAGCCCGGTTCCGGCGGTGCGCGCGTTCAGCACGGATGAATTGGGTTTGGCATCAGGGCGGACAAATGTGATACATGCTGCCCTCATCCAGGGTGGAGCGGCTCGGAAATTCCTCGCGGCGGCCGCGCGCTTAGAGCGCTACCGCAAGGGCAGAGCCGCATTTGCAAGCCAGAATGGATCGGATACGGACAAGGAATGAGTGAGACCAACGAGACTGAAGGCAAGACCGCTCGCGGAGGGCGCAAGATGACGCTCAACGTGCGTCGGACGGTGGAGTCCGGCCATGTGCGGCAGAGCTTCAGCCATGGGCGCTCGAAGTCCGTTCTGGTCGAGAAGAAGAAGCGCCGGTCGATCGGCTCGGAGGCGGCGCAGCCCGTCGAAGAGGCCAAGCCGGCACCGCGCGAGGCCGAGACTCCCGCTCCCAAGCCGCAGCCTGAGGAGGCGCAAGCGCGCCGCGTCGGCGTCGTGCTGCCGCAGCTCTCCGAGGACGAGAAGGACGCGCGCACGCGCGCGCTTGCCGACGCGCGCACGCGTGAGGCCGCCGAGCGCGAGAAGGTGAAGCAGTCGGCAGTCCTCCAGGTCGTGACGGAAGAGCAGCGAGCGAAAGAGCGCGAAGAGGCCGACGAGCGTAAGCGCAAAGAAGACGAAAGGCACGAGGCCGAGGCCAAAGCACGCAAAATCGGCGAGGAGACCGCCCGCAAGCACCTGCTCAAGGAAGAGGCGGAAGAGCCCGCCCGCACGCCGGACGCCCGCCACAAGAAGAGCCCCACCGCGCCGCGGCGCGGCGAGGAGCGCAGGGTCAGAGGCAGGCTCACCATCACCAATGCGCTCGACGAGGAGCAGCGCCAGCGGAGCCTTGCCTCGCTGAAGCGCCGCCAGGAGCGCCAGAAGAAGCAGATCACCGGGCCGCTGGCGCAGCAGAAGATCCAGCGCGAGGTTGTGGTGCCCGAGGTGATTACCATCCAGGAGCTCGCCAACCGCATGGCCGAGCGGGGCGTCGACGTCATCAAATTCCTGATGAAGGACGGTGAGATGCACAAGATCACCGATGTGATCGACGCCGACACCGCCCAGCTCGTGGCCGAGGAATTCGGACATACGGTCAGGCGCGTCTCGGAGGCCGACGTCGAGGAAGGTTTCATCGGCGCGGAAGACCACGCCGAGGACCTTCAGGCGCGCGCGCCCATCGTCACCATCATGGGACATGTCGATCACGGCAAGACTTCGCTGCTCGACGCGATCCGCACGACCAATGTCGTCTCCCAGGAAGCCGGCGGCATCACCCAGCATATCGGCGCCTATCAGGTGGTGACGCCGTCGGGGCAGAAGATCACCTTTATCGACACGCCGGGCCACGAGGCCTTCACCGCCATGCGCGCCCGCGGCGCCAAGGTGACCGACATCGTGGTGCTGGTGGTGGCCGCCGACGACGGGGTGAAGCCGCAGACGGTCGAGGCCATCAATCACGCCAAGGCCGCGGGCGTGCCCATCATCGTCGCCATCAACAAGATCGACAAGCAAGGCGCTGACCCTCAGCGGGTGCGCACCGAGCTGCTCAGCCATGAGATCGTGGTGGAAAGCCTCGGTGGCGATACGCTCGAGATCGAGGTTTCGGCGCTCAAGAAGACCGGCCTCGACAGACTGCTCGAGGCGATCGCATTGCAAGCCGAGGTGCTGGAGCTCAGGGCCAATCCCGAGCGCGACGCGGAAGGCGTCATCGTCGAGGCCAAGCTCGAGCGCGGACGTGGCCCGGTCGGCACGGCGCTGATCCAGCGCGGCACGCTTCACGTCGGCGACCTCGTCGTCGCGGGCTCGGCCTATGGCCGCGTGCGTGCGCTGATCAACGAGCTCGGCGAGCAGGTGACAAGCGCCGGCCCTTCGGTTCCGGTCGAGGTGCTCGGCTTCGACTCCGCGCCTGAGGCAGGTGATCAGTTCGCCGTCGTGGAGAACGAGGCGCGCGCGCGCGAGATCACCGACTACCGCGTGCGCGAGCGGCGCAAGCGCCTGGCGGTCGCCGGCGCCCGCGGCAGCCTCGAGCAGATGATGACCAATCTGAAGGCCGCCGGCATCAAGGAGTTCACGCTCCTCGTCAAGGGCGACGTGCAAGGCTCGGTCGAGGCCATCGTTGCGGCGCTCGACAAGATGGGCACCGACGAGGTGCGCGCCCGCATCGTTCATGCCGGCGTCGGTGGCATCACCGAGTCCGATGTGGGGCTCGCCGCGACTTCGGGCGCGGTCGTGCTCGGCTTCAATGTGCGCGCCAACACGCAAGCCCGCGAGGCCGCCGAGCGCGACGGCGTCGAGATCCGCTATTACGCCGTCATCTACGACCTCGTCGACGAGGTGAAGCAGGCCATGTCCGGCATGCTCACACCCACGCGGCGCGAGACCTTCCTCGGCAATGCCGAGATTTTGGAGGTGTTCACAATCTCCAAGGTGGGCAAGGTCGCCGGCTGCCGCGTCACCGAGGGCAAGGTGGAGCGTGGCGCTCAAGTCCGGCTCATCCGCGACAATGTGGTGGTCCACGAAGGCAAGCTGTCGACCTTGAAGCGCTTCAAGGACGAGGTGCGCGAGGTGACCGCAGGCCAGGAATGCGGCATGGCGTTCGAGGGCTATCAGGACATGCGTCCGGCCGACGTCATCGAGTGCTTCGAGGTCGAGCACGTCCAGCGCACGCTGTAGCTCTAGCGATGCCCGCGCAGGCGGGCATCCAGCAAGCGGTATCGCCCCTTAATACAGCTCGACGGACTGATTCCCGCTTCGCAAGACACATGGGTCGAGGAAATGACCAATCGCGACAAGGGCAAACCGCCCTCCCAACGCCAGCTGAAAGTGGGCGAGATGATCCGGCATGCGCTTGCCGACATTTTCTTCCGCGGCGAGATCGTCGACGAGGTGTTGGGCCGGCATTCGATCACCGTGCCGGAGGTGCGCATGTCGCCGGACCTCAAGCTCGCCACGGTCTATGTCCTGACGCTCGGCGGCAGCGAGGCGGACGAGGCGGTCGCTCATCTCGAAAAGCACAAGCGATATTTGCGCGGGCTCCTGGCGAAGCGGGTCAGCATGAAGTTCATGCCTGAGCTCAGATTCAAGGTAGACACCTCGTTCGAGAAATCTGCCCGCATCGACGAGCTGCTCGCCTCGCCCAAGGTCGCCCGCGACCTCGACGGCTAGCGCAAGAGAGCGGGCGAGAAGCGATGGCGCGGCGGCGCAAAGGCTTACCTGTCCATGGCTGGCTCATCTTCGACAAGCCGCAAGGCATGACCTCGACACAAGCCGTCGCCCGCGTGAAGCGGCTCTACGAGGCCGCCAAGGCGGGGCATGCGGGCACGCTCGATCCGCTTGCCACGGGCGTGCTGCCAATCGCGCTCGGCGAGGCCACCAAGACCGTCCCGTTCGTGGTCGAAGGCTCCAAGGAATACCGCTTCACCGTCCGCTTCGGCGCCGAGACCGACACCGACGACGCGATGGGCAAAGTGGTGGCGACGAGCGACCGCCGGCCGACGCGCGCGGAGATCGAGGCCAAGCTTCCCGACTTCACCGGCGAGATCGACCAGGTGCCGCCGCGCTTCTCGGCGCTCAAGGTCGACGGCGCCCGCGCCTACGACCTCGCCCGCGAGGAGGAGGAGTTCGAGCTCGCTCCGCGGCGCGTGTCGATTGCCAAGCTCGACCTGGTCGACCACCCCGACAAGGACCATTGCGTGCTCGAGGCGCGTTGCGGCAAGGGCACCTATGTGCGGGCGCTCGCCCGCGACCTCGGCCGCGCGCTCGGCTCGTTCGGCCATGTGGAGGCCTTGCGCCGCACCCGCGTCGGCGCCTTTGGCGAGGAGCGCGCCGTGGCGCTCGCGACCCTCTTATCGCTCGCCGAGAGTGGCGGCCACGAGGCCTTGGTAGGCGCGCTCGAGCCCATCGAGACCGCGCTCCGCGACATTCCGGCGCTTGCCCTCTCGGGGCCGGATGCGGATAGGCTGCGGCGCGGGCAGCCGGTCTTGTTGCGGGGACGGGATGCCCCGATTGTCGAGGGCACGGTCTACGCCACGGCGCGGGGCACGCTGGTCGCCGTCGGCGAAGTGAGCGAGGGGGAGCTTAAGCCCCGGCGCATCTTCAATCTGCCGCGCCGCAGCGCGGAGCGTTAAGGGAGGGAACAGTGACAAGGCTCGTGATTGCGGCAATGGCGTTGCTCGTTTCGGTCAATTTCGCGGCGGCGGCCGAGGGGGAACGCTGCAAGGTGACAGACCCGACCGGCACCCCGCTCAACGTGCGCGCCAAGCCTAACGGCAAGATCACCGGCACGCTTGCCAACGGCACGCTCGTCGCCATCGTCGAATCCGCCGCCGACGCCAACGGGAAGCCGTGGGTCAGGGTCGAGGCCTATACGACGAAGAAGCCCATCGGCTGGGTCTTTCGTGAGTTCGTGTCCTGCTTCTGACGGCGGTTAACCCGCGAAATTCCGCTGGCCTCGCGGCGGATAATCCCTATAGTGCAGCGCAACGCGCGGGCGCCGCTTTCACGGCTCGCACGCGCGACTTTAGCCGACCGTGCTGGACGACATCCCGGCCCGGCCCCGACAAACCCTCTAACAGCAAGGATCATCCGATGTCGATCAGCGCTGAGCGCAAGCAAGAGCTCATCAAGGAATATGCGACCAAGTCGGGCGATACCGGCTCCCCGGAGGTCCAGGTCGCCATCCTGACCGAGCGGATCACCAATCTCACCGATCATTTCAAGACGCACGGCAAGGACAACCATTCGCGCCGGGGGCTACTCAAGATGGTCAGCCAGCGGCGCCGGCTGCTCGATTACGTCAAGTCCGCCGACGAGGACCGCTACCAGAAGCTCATCAACCGGCTGGGCATCCGCCGGTGATGGCCATCGTCATGGCGGGCCATCCCGCGGTCGAGCTTGCGAATATTGTGAACTGGCCAGCCCTCGCGCCATGTGGCGACAGGAGCGGCCTCATCCTTACCCACAACATTGGGACACCAACATGTTTCATAGACACACACCGTAGAGATCGAATGGGCGGGACGCCCGCTCAAGCTTGAGACCGGCCGCATCGCGCGGCAGTCCGACGGCGCCGTGCTCGCCACCTATGGCGGGACCAGCGTTCTCGCCACCGTCGTTGCCGCCAAGGAGGCGAGGGCCGGCATCGACTTCTTCCCCCTCACCGTGAACTACCAGGAAAAGACCTTCGCCGCGGGCAAGATCCCCGGCGGCTATTTCAAGCGCGAAGGGCGCCCCACCGAGAAGGAAACCCTCACCTCCCGCCTGATCGACCGGCCGATCCGGCCGCTGTTCGCCTCGCGGCTTCAAGAACGAGACGCAAGTCATCGCCACCGTGCTCTCCCATGACATGGAGAACGATCCCGACGTCGTGGCGATGATCGCGGCCTCCGCCGCGCTCACCCTCTCCGGCATTCCCTTCATGGGGCCGATCGCCGCCGCGCGCGTCGGCTATATCGACGGCAAACATGTGCTGAACCCGATGATCGACGAAATGCGGGAAAGCACGCTCGACCTCGTGGTGGCCGGCACTGCGGATGCCGTGCTGATGGTCGAATCGGAAGCCAAGGAATTGCCCGAGGACGTCATGCTCGGCGCCGTGATGTTCGGTCACAAGCACTTCCAGCCGGTGCTCGACGCCATCGTCAAGCTGGCCGAGCGCGCCGCCAAGGAGCCTTGGGAGATCAAGACCCAGGACGAGCGCCGAAGACCTCGTGAGCAAGGTGCGCGCGGCGGTGGAAGCTGATTTGCGCGAGGCCTACACCATCGCCGGCAAGCATGAGCGCCGTGATCGCGTCGCCGCGATCAAGGAGAAGGTGCTGGCCGCGCTGGTGCCCGGCGGACGACGACGGAACGATGGCCGCGAAAGTGGCAAGCGCCTTCAAGGAGGCGGAGAAAGACGTCGTCCGCTCAAGCATCCTGAAGACGAGCAAGCGCATCGACGGGCGCGACCTGACAACGGTCAGGCCCATCGTGTGCGAGGTCGGCATTCTGCCCCGCACCCATGGCAGCGCGCTGTTCACCCGCGGCGAGACCCAGGCGCTCGCCGTCGCCACGCTCGGCACCGGCGAGGACGAGCAATATGTCGACGCTCTCCAGGGCACCTACAAAGAGACCTTCATGCTGCACTACAACTTCCCGCCCTACTCGGTCGGCGAGGTTGGCCGCATGACCGGGCCCGGGCCGGCGCGAGATCGGTCATGGCAAGCTTGCCTGGCGGGCCATCCATCCGGTGCTGCCCGACCGCGAGAGCTTTCCCTACACCATCCGCATCGTGTCGGAGATCACCGAGTTCGAACGGCTCCTCCTCCATGGCCACGGTGTGCGGCTCCTCGCTCGCCATGATGGACGCCGGCATTCCGCTCAAGCGCTCCGTGGCGGGCATCGCCATGGGCCTGATCAAGGAGGGTGAGCGCTTCGCCGTGCTGTCCGACATCCTCGGCGACGAGGACCATCTCGGCGACATGGACTTCAAGGTCGCCGGCACCTCGGAGGGCGTGACCTCGCTGCAGATGGACATCAAGATCACCGGCATCACCGAGGAGATCATGAAGGTCGCGCTCAATCAGGCGCGCGACGGCCGCATGCATATCCTCGCCGAGATGAACAAGGCGCTCAACACGGCCAGGCCAGAGCTTGGCGAATATGCGCCGCGCATCGAGACGATCCACATCCCGGTCGACAAGATCAGGGAGGTGATCGGCTCGGGCGGCTCGGTCATCCGCGAGATCGTCGCGGAATCCGGCGCCAAGATCGACATCTCCGACGACGGCACGGTGAAGATCGCCTCGGCCAATGCCGAGTCGATCCGCGCCGCGATCGCCCGCATCAAGGGCATCACGTCCGAGCCCGAGGTCGGCGAGATCTATCAGGGCAAGGTCGTCAAGGTGATGGAGTTCGGCGCCTTCGTGAACTTCTTCGGCCCCAAGGACGGGCTCGTGCATATCTCGCAGCTCGCCGACGGCCGGCCCAAGGCCGTCACCGACGTGGTCAAGGAAGGCGACATGGTGTGGGTGAAGCTGCTCGGCTTCGACGACCGCGGCAAGGTCAGGCTGTCGATGAAGGTCGTCGACCAGAAGACCGGCAAGGAGCTGGAGAAGGCCGAAGCGAGCTAGACCTCGCGAGATCGGTGCTTGGCGGGGAGCCGTTTCGCTTCAGGCGGGACGGCTCTACTTTTTCATGCACCTCCAGCCGATCACAAAATACTCGCTATTCGACTTCTGCCACTCGGTGGCCTTGTCTCCGCCCTGCTTGATGCAGCTCACCACGTCCCCGGTGCTGGCACCGGGCACTGGCTTCTCGGTGCATTGCTCCGGGGTCGCAAGCAGGCAAACCATTACTACAAGCTCGGCCATCGCCTTTTCTCCACTTACTCAGAATCCAGCTTACTGCATCCGATCGAACTTATTGCGCGGCTTCCCGCGGCGCCTTCTCGACCGGCGCCTCGGTCTCCTCGACCTGCTCCATCGTCTTGAGCGTGTTGAGGTTCGGCATGGCGATGGTCGAGTAGCCGCAATCCACGAAATGGATCTCGCCCGTGACCGCGCCTGAGAGGTCCGACAAAAGATAGAGCCCGGCGCCGCCAACCTCGTCGAGGGTCGGCGAGCGGCGCATCGGCGCGTTGCGCTGCTGATAGTGGAGCAACGTCCGCGCGTCGGAAATGCCGGCGCCGGCCAGCGTGCGCATCGGCCCCGCCGACAGCGCATTCACCCTGATCCCCTGCGGCCCGAAATCCGAAGCGAGATACCGCACGCTCGCCTCAAGCGCCGCCTTGGCGACGCCCATGACGTTGTAGCAGGGAATAACCCGCGTCGATCCGCCATAGGTGAGCGTGAGCAGCGAGCCGCCTTGCGGCATCAGATCGGCGGCGAGCTTGGCGACTTCGGTAAAGGAGAAGCACGAGATCACCATGGTGTGCTCGAAATTCTTGCGCGTCGTATCGCAATAGCGGCCCTTCAGCTCGTTGCGGTCGGAGAAGGCGAGCGCGTGCACGACGAAATCGAGCGAGCCCCATTTCTTGCGGATTACCTCGAACACACGCTCGACGCTCTTCAGATCCTCGACATCGGCCTCCTCGATGATCGTGGCGCCGATGGATTGCGCGAGCGGGACGGCGCGGCGGCCGAAAGCGCCGCCCTGATAGGAGAAGGCAAGCTCTGCGCCCTGCCCGTGCAGCACGCGCGCGATGCCCCAGGCGATCGAGCGGTCATTGGCCACCCCCATCACCAGTCCCCTCTTCCCCGCCATCAACGGCGCCGGCTCAGCGATATCTCTTGTTGTTGCCATTGCACTTACTCTGGTTATGGGTTGCCCCTTGCGTCGGTTCCCGTTCTCTCAGCTATCCAGACGTCGAAATACCAGTGTGGCGTTAGTGCCGCCGAACCCGAAGCTATTCGACATCACGGCGTTAATGGCGACATTGTCCCGGCGCTTGCGCACGATCGGCATATCGGCGACGGCGGGGTCGATGGTCTCGATATTGGCGGATTCGCAAATGAAGCCGTTGTTCATCATCAGCAGCGAGTAGATCGCCTCGTGCGCGCCGGCGGCGCCGAGCGAATGGCCGGTCAGCGATTTCGTCGCGCTGATCGGCGGGCACTTGGCGCCGAACACCTCCCGGATCGCCTCAATCTCCTTTACGTCGCCGATCTGAGTCGAGGTGGCGTGGGGATTGATGTAGTCGATGCCGCCATTGACGTTCTGCATGGCCATGCGCATGCAGCGCACAGCCCCCTCGCCCGAAGGCTGCACCATGTCGTAGCCGTCGGAGGTGGCGCCGTAGCCCACAAGCTCGCCATAGATGCGAGCGCCGCGGGCGCGTGGCATGCTCAAGCTCCTCGAGCACGACGACACCGGCGCCTCCGGCGATAACGAAGCCGTCGCGGTCGGCGTCATAGGCGCGGCTGGCAACTTCGGGCCGGTCGTTGAAATCGGAGGACATGGCGTTCATGGCGTCGAACAGAACGGAGAGCGTCCAGTCGAGCTCCTCGCCGCCTCCGGCAAACACGATGTCCTGCTTGCCCATTTGGATGAGCTCGGACCCGTTGCCGATGCAATGAGCCGAGGTCGAGCAGGCGGATGAGATCGAATAGCTCACGCCCTTGATGTGGTAAGGCGTGGACAGCGTGGCGGAGTTGGTCGAGCACATGGCCTTGGGCACCTCGAACGGCCCCACCTTCTTGGGGCCCTTCTCGCGGGTGGTGTCGGCGGCCTGGACGATGGCGCGAGTCGACGGGCCGCCGGAGCCCATGATGAGCCCGGTCCTCTCGTTGGAGATGTCCTTCTCCTCAAGCCCGGCGTCGCGGATCGCCTGCGCCATGGCGATGTAGTTCCAGGCGGACCCCTCTCCCATGAAGCGGCGTACTTTGCGGTCGATCATCCCTTCCAAATCGAGCTTGGGCGCGCCATGCACCTGGCAGCGAAACCCGAGCTCGGCGTAGGTATCGGCCTTGACGATGCCGGATTTCGCCTCGCGCAAGGACGCGAGCACCTCCTGGGCGCTGTTGCCGATCGAGGACACGATGCCCATGCCGGTCACGACCACACGTCTCATCGGGTCAAAGTCCTAGGAAACCAGCGCCGCTTCGATTGCAAAGGGTCAGACACTCGTTTGAGCATGATCTTATCGGAAAACCGGTTCCCACTTTTCCGGATCATGCTTGGGCGGGTGCGGCTTCGCCCGCCTGGAAGAGGCCGACCCTCAAATCCTTGGCTATATAAATGGTCTCGCCGTCGGCCTTCAGCCAGCCGTCGCCGGTGCCAAGCGTGAATTTCCGCCTGATCACGCGCTTCAGCTCGACGATATATTCAAGCTTGCGCATGGTCGGCAGCACCATGCCGGAGAACTTGACCTCGCCGACGCTTAAAGCGCGGCCCCGTCCCGGCGCGCCGAGCCACCCCAAAAAGAAGCCGAGCAGCTGCCAGAGCGCATCGAGTCCGAGGCAGCCCGGCATGACCGGATCGCCTTTGAAATGGCAGGGGAAGAACCACAGATCGGGCTTCACGTCGAGCTCGGCCACGATACGACCTTGGCCATGCTCGCCCCCTTCCTCTTGCACTTGCGAGATACGGTCGAACATCAGCATCGGCGGGAGCGGCAACTGGGCGTTGCCGGGGCCGAACAATTCGCCCCGCGCGCAGGCGAGCAGGTCCTCGTAGTCAAATTGATCCCGCCGCTCAGACATCGCTTCCTTCAGCATTCTCCCGCCCCATCAACGCTCATGAATTCGGGTGGTTTCCTAACACAGACGAGAGCCCTTCAAAAGCCCGCGTCGCGCCGGGTCTTTGAGGCCTTTTGGGGTTGGAGGCCGTGCGCTCGATCCGCCAAGGGCTAGGTTGACATAGGTCAGGGAAGGAGGGCGCCGTTGCGGTAAAGCCAGCTTTCAGCCTATATTTCGCTGAGATTGTCGGACATGGTCACCAAGATGCATAGGCCGCCTCCGGGCCCCCACAAATCGCCAAGCGAGACCACGCTAGGAAACGTCGCCAAGCTCCTGCGCGGCGCGGGCTTGAGACCCACGCGGCAACGCGTGGCGCTGGCCAATCTCCTCTTTGCCGAGGGCGACCGTCACGTCACGGCGGAGACGCTGCATGAGGAGGCTCTGGCGCGCAAAGTGCCGGTGTCGCTCGCCACGGTGTACAACACGCTGCACCAATTTACCGAAGCCGGCCTGTTGCGGGAGGTCGCGGTGGAAGGCGCCAAGACCTATTTCGACACCAATACCTCCAACCACTATCATTTCTTCTGCGAGCCCTCGGGCGAGCTCATGGACATCTCGACCGGCGCGATCCGCATCGAGGGGCTCCCCGATGCGCCGGAGGGCATGGCCATCTCCCGCGTCGATGTGCTGGTCAGGCTTGTCGACAAGCCCTAGCCGCTAACCCCTGGTACCTCATGGTGAGGAGCGGGCGTCAGGCCGCGTCTCGAACCATGTGGTCACCCTTCGAGACGGCCGCGTGCCGCGGCCTCCTCAGGGTGAGGCGAAATGGGGTGCAGCGACCGGGTTATTTCACTTCCTCGCCGCGATAGACGCCCCAGAGCTTGTCCTGCTGCACATAGCCGGAATAGTCGTCGACCGACACTCGGCACCATTCCCCGTCGCATGTAAGAACGCTGCCGAGGACGCCCGACTGAAGCTCTGCCACGGCGCGTGAACTGGTCGAATTGGAGTTATAGAGGGGGACGCGCTCTTCGCCCTTCGACCACGGGGTGACGAGCACGGTGCGGCGCGCACTGAGGAGGCTATGAAACACCCAGCCGTCGGCGCCTTCGCTGTCGCGCACGCGCCGCCAATTGTCCGATTCGGCGATCACCTCGACGGGGAGGCCGGCGCGGGAGAATACCCAGACGATCGACTGGTCGGTGCTCGGCCCTTTGCGCACATTGACCTTGTCGGACTTGAGGCTCACGAAGCGCGGGACCGGCAGCGCGGCCTTGCCGGCGTCCACCGCCGCCTGCCTCACGCTATCCTCCGCGGCGCTCCCCTCGATGCCGGTCAAAAGGACCAGCCCCAAGGCCGCCGCGATCCCGATCGAAGCCCGATGCCACACCCGTCTCACCCCGCCTTGGCGCCTGATGATGCAATCCCTGAAGAGGGGCGCCGCCCCCGAATTGGCTGGCCCTCGCCGTCCCTGGATGCCCCAGAATAGTGAAAGGATCGTGGCTCTGGGCCAAGATGACGCTTTATCTCGCAAAGCCGCTTCTGTTAGAGAAAGCGGCGCGCTTTCCACGAGCGCCTCAAACTGACGCGGGAGGCCCCCTCCCGCCCCACTCCTAATTGGACGAATAATGGCTGAACGACCACTCGTTATCGTCACGCGTAAGCTCCCCGATGTGGTGGAGACGCGGCTACGGGAGCTTTTCGACGCACGGCTCAATCTCGACGACAAGCCGTTCACGCGCGAGGAGCTGATCGATGCCGCCAAGTCCGCCAACGTGCTGGTGCCCACCGTCACCGACCGCATCGACCGGGGCGTGCTGAGCCAGGCCGGGCCCGACCTCAAGCTCATCGCCCAATTCGGCACCGGCGTCGACAATATCGACCTCGAAACGGCGCGGAACCGCTCGATCCTCGTCACCAACACGCCGGGCGTGCTCACCGAGGACACCGCCGACATGACCATGGCGCTGATTATTGCGGTGCCGCGACGGCTGACCGAGGGCGCGATGGTGCTCAAGAGCGGCGCCAATGGGTGGCAGGGCTGGTCGCCCACCTGGATGCTCGGCCACCGCATCTTCGGCAAGCGGCTCGGCATTGTCGGCATGGGGCGCGTCGGCCAGGCCGTGGCCAAGCGGGCGCGGGCCTTCGGGCTTCAGATCCACTATCACAACCGGCGGCGGGTGGCGCCTGAGGTCGAGCACGAGCTCGAGGCGACCTATTGGGACAGCCTCGACCAGATGCTCGCCCGCATGGACATCATCTCCATCAACTGCCCGCATACGCCGGCGACCTATCATTTGCTGTCGGCGCGCCGGCTCGCGCTGATGAAGCCCTCCGCCTATATCGTCAACACGGCGCGCGGCGAGGTGATCGACGAGAACGCGCTGGCCCGCATGATCGAGAACAACGAGCTTGGCGGCGCGGGCCTCGACGTGTTCGAGCACGAGCCTGCGGTGAACCCGAAGCTGTTGAAGAGCAGCAAGGTGGTGGTCCTGCCGCATATGGGCTCGGCGACGCTCGAGGGCCGCGTCGACATGGGCGAGAAGGTCATCATCAATATCAAGACCTTCCTCGACGGCCACGCGCCGCCGGACCGCGTCCATCCCGCGATGTTCTAGGAACTCAGCGCCAGCCTAGGCTCGTCATTGCCGGGCTTGACCCGGCAATCCATTCCACTCGCGCTTCAATTGGCTGAGGCGTAATGGCATGGATGCCCGGATCAAGTCCGGGCATGACAAGGTGGGAGTTCGGGGCTTCGCACGTGCTCCGGGCGGAAGCCCATGCCGATGAGCCGCGCCGGGATTCTCCTGAGAAACGGAAAGCGGTTGAACAGCGTCACCACGAAAGGCGGCCGCGGGCGCTCGGTCATGGTCAGCACGTTGCTGATGATGCGCTTCTGCACGAAGAGCTGGACGGCCTGCATCATCTTGGTCGGCCATTCGCGCCGCGCTTGCACCTTGGCGAGGAGATCGACCGGCACCGCACCCTTGCGCAGCGCCTCCCAAAGAATGTTGGCGGCGGCGACCGCGTCCTGAATGGCGAGATTGATGCCGACGCCGCCGACCGGCGACATGGCATGGGCGGCGTCGCCGATGCACAGCGCGCCCTCCCGGTACCAGCGCTTGAGCCGGTCAACCGTGACGGTCAGCAGCTTGACGTCGTCCCAGGACCCGATCTCGTCGACGCGGTCGGCGAACTGAGCATTCAGGCTCGCCACGGCGGCGCGAAAAGCCTCCAACCCCTTGCTGCGCAGCACGTTGAAACCGCCCTTGGGGATGACATAGGCGCATTGCCAATAGTCGCCCCGGTCGAGCGTGACGAACACCACGCCGGCCTGGATGCGGCCGAGCGTCTGCTGATCGTCGGGCGCGCGCTTGGCGAGGCGAAACCAGAGCACGTCCATCGGAGCGCCGAAATCCTCGACTTCCAGTCCGGCGCGCTCCCGCACATCCGAGTGGCGGCCGTCGGCGCCGACCACGAGATCGGCCCTGATCTCGAGCGGGCCGTCCGGTGTCTCGGCATGCAGACCCGTGACGCTGCCCTGCTCGATGATGAGATCGGTCACGCGCGCCTGCATCCTGAGATGAAAGCTTGAGTAACGGCGCGCCTGGTCGGCGAGAAAGTCGAGAAAGTCCCATTGCGGCATCAGCGCGATGAAGCGGCACTGGGTGGGCAGATGCGAGAAATCGGCAAGGATGATGCGGGTCTCGCCGATCTCGCCTGCGAGCTCGCGCACCTCTTGATGCGGACGCTTGAGGAAAGCGTCGAGAATGCCAAGCTCGTACATGACCTCGAGCGTCGAGGGATGGATGGTGTCGCCGCGGAAGTCGCGCAGGAAATCGGCGTGCTTCTCCAGCACCACGACATCGACGCCGGCGCGGGCGAGCAAAAGGCCGAGCATCATGCCGGCCGGGCCGCCTCCGGCGATGGCGCAGGTTGTGGTGATTTTCTCCGCCGCCATGTTTGATCCCACGTTGCCGCTACTCCGTCATTCCGGCGTAAGCCGGAATCCAGGGCCGCAAGTTCGTCGTTCATTTACTGGATACCGGCTTTCGCCGGTATGACGAGCAAGTGTCACGTCTACCCGTCACCCGCCTGCCTCGGCCATGGCCGCGCGGTGGTGGGACAGATCATGGAAGCGGGGGGCCCGGCCGTTCAGCGGATTGTCGGGATCCCAGGCATAGGCCACCGTGGAGAACCGCGCCTGAAGGGCGTCGTAGAGGAGCAGCCTGCCGACGAGGCTCTCGCCTAAGCCCAGCAGCTCCTTGACCACTTCGACGGCGGCCAAGCAGCCGATCACGCCGGCGACCGCGCCGAGAATGCCCGCCTCCGAGCAGGGCGGCACCGTGCCGTCAGGCGGCGGCTCGGGGAAGAGGCAGCGATAGGAGGGTCGTGGGTTCCCCGCGCCGTCCGTCTCGAAGGCGCGGAAGGTGGTGAGGTGGCCGTCGAACGGACCGACCGCGGCGAAGACGAGCGGCGTCTTGGCAAAATAGCAGGCGTCGTTGACGAGATAGCGCGTGGCGAAATTGTCGGAGCCGTCGGCGACGATGTCGTAGCCGCCGATAATGCCTTCCGCGTTCTCCGGCACGAGGCGCGTGGTGTAGAGGCGCGTCTCGACATGAGGGTTGAGGCGCTCGATTGCTCCGGCCGCGCTCTTCGTCTTGGCCTTCCCCACGCTCTTCGTGTCGTGGACGACCTGGCGGTGGAGATTGTCGAGGCTCACGCGGTCGCTGTCGATGATGCCGATCTGGCCGATGCCCGCGGCGGCAAGGTAAAGAATGAGCGGCGAGCCCAGTCCGCCGGCGCCGACCACGAGCACGCGCGCGGCTTTCAGCTTCTGCTGGCCCTCGCCGCCGATCTCCTTCAGCACCAGCTGGCGCTTGTAGCGCTCGATCTCGTCCTGGGTCAGCATGATCGCTCCGAACTTATGCCATCGCTCCCGCCGCTGCCAGTGACCGGCATTCGTCTGGTGAAGATGTCGCCACTTGCTCTCCCCTCCCCTTGCGGGGGAGGGGTAGGGAGGCGCCGGGTGGCCGGCAAACTCCGAGTGTGCGTTTTACCCCCCTCCGGTCGCGCCAAGCGCGCGTCGTGCCCCCCCGCAAGGGGGGAGCGATGGAGCAAGCGGCACCGCTACAGGATCAATTGCGCTACCCGGTGGAGCCGAAGCCGCCCGGCCCGCGCACCGTGCCGCCAAGCGCCTCGGCGGCAACGATCTCGACCGAGGCGACGGGCGCGATCACGAGCTGCGCGATGCGGTCCCCCGGCGGACGAGGAACGGCTCGCGGCCGTGGTTGATCAGCAGCACCATCAGCTCGCCGCGATAGTCGGAGTCGATGGTGCCGGGACTGTTCAGCAAAGTCACCCCGTGCTTCAGCGCCAGGCCCGAGCGCGGGCGGACTTGCGCCTCATAGCCTGGCGGAAGCTCGAGCGCGAAGCCGGTGGGAACGAGCGCGCGGGCTCCCGGCAGAAGCTCGACCGGCTCCGCTTCCGGCACGCCGGCGACTACGTCGAGACCCGCGGCGTGCTTTGACTGATAAGAGGGCAGCTTCAGCCCGTGCCCGTGAGGGAGCCGCAGCACGCGGACCGTGACGCGAAGCTGCCGCGCCTCGCTCATTCAGCGGCCGAACGGAGCGCGGAGAGCGCGTCGGCGGCGCGGGCCAGAAGCCGCGCCGCCGTCTCGTCCTTGCTGAGGGGTGGCCAATCCTCCACGCCCGCGGCGGTGATCGAGATGGACCTGCGTGGTGTCGCCGCCCATCGCTCCGGTCCCCGGCCAGACATCATTGGCGACGATCCAGTCCGCCCCCTTGGCGCGGCGCTTGGCGACCGCGTTCTCGATCAAATTCTCCGTCTCGGCGGCAAAGCCGATGACAAGCCGCGGGCGCTTAGGGCCGGGCTTGGCGATGGTGGCAAGAATGTCGGGGTTGAGCGCGAGCTTCAGCTCGGCCTCGACCTGATTTTGCTTCTTCAGCTTCTGCGGCGCCTCGTCGGCGGCGCGCCAATCGGCGACCGCCGCGGCGCAAATGACGATATCGGCAGGAAGCGCGGCAAGGGTAGCGGCAAGCATCTCATGTGCCGTCTCGACCTTCACCACGGTGACGCCTTGCGGATCGGGCAGCGCGACCGGACCGCTCACCAACGTCACCTCGGCGCCGAGCGCGGCGGCGGCGCGCGCCAAGGCATGGCCCTGCTTGCCGGAGGAGCGGTTGGCGATATAGCGCACGGGGTCGATCGGCTCTTGCGTCGGGCCGGAGGTGATCAGCACGCGGCGGCCGGCAAGCGTACGAAGGGGCGTGCCTCGCGCAAGCGGGCGCCGCCGCCGCCGAGCAGCCGTTGCGATGGCTTCGAGGATCGCTTGCGGCTCGGCCATGCGGCCCGGCCCATATTCGCCGCAGGCCATCTCGCCCTCGTCGGGGCCGACAAAGTCGATGCCGTCGGCCTTGAGCGTCGCCAGGTTCCGCCGCGTGGCAGGGTGCTGCCACATGCGCACATTCATGGCGGGCGCGGCGAGCACAGGCTTGTCGGTAGCAAGCAGCACGGCGGTGGCGAGGTCGTCGGCGAGCCCATGCGCCATCTTGGCGAGGAGATCGGCGGTCGCCGGCGCCACCACGATCAAGTCGGCCTCGCGCGACAGGCGGATATGCCCGATCTCGGCCTCGTCCTTGAGGTCGAAGAGATCGGTGAAGGCGCGTCTCCTCGGTGAGGACGGAGAGCGAGAGCGGGGTGACGAACTCGGCGCCGCCTTTGGTCAGGATCGCGCGCACCGAGGCGCCCCGCTCCTTCAAGCGGCGCACCAGCTCGAGGCTCTTATAGGCGGCGATGCCGCCGCCGACGATCAAGAGGATGCGCTTGCCTTGCACTCTGCTTCCTCACCGCGTCTGTCATGCCCGGCGAAGGCCGGGCATCCAGTAGCTCATCTCGACTTTAGCCAGCAACGTCCTGCGGTGGTTACGTGGATTGCCCGGTCAAGCCGGGCAATGACAAGAATATAGGGTTAGCGGTCAACACTCAAAAGAGCAGCGCAAGCGCGATGGCGGCAAGAGCAATGGCGCCGACCCAGATGCCGATGCGGCTGGCCCGGTTCTCGCGGCCTTGCGCCTCGGCCAGGCGCTCGACGGTGTGGTCGTCGAGCCGCAAACCTTCCTCGGCCATGGCCGACAAGGCTTCGGCGGTGCGCTCGGCCTGGCCGAGCAGCTTCGGAATGTCGCCCATGAAGCGACCGACGCTCACAGCCCCTTCCGCCGCGGCTTCGAACTGGGCGCCGGCGCCGAACTCCTGCTCCATCCACTCCTTCACCACGGGCTCTGACACCACCCACATATTCAGCTCGGGGTCGAGGCTGCGGCCTACGCCCTCGACCACCACCATGGTCTTTTGCAGGAGCAGCAGCTCGGGCCGCGTCTGCATGTCGAACACTTCGGTATATTGAAAGAGCTGGCCGAGCAGCTGGGCCATGGAGATCTCGCTGGCCGGCCGGTCCATGATCGGCTCGCCGATGGCGCGCAAGGCTTGCGCGAACTGCGCGACCGAGTGCTTGCGCGGCACGTAGCCGGCCTCGAAATGCACCTCGGCGACGCGGGCGTAGTTGCGGTTGAGGAAGCCGTAGAGGATCTCGGCGAGGAAGCGCCGCTCCTTGAAGCCCAGCCGCCCCATGATGCCGAAATCGACGGCGACGATGCGGCCCTCCTCGTCGATGAAGAGATTCCCGGGATGCATGTCGGCATGGAAGAAGCCGTCGCGCATGGCGTGGCGCAGGAAGGTCTGCATCAGCCGCGCGCCGAGCGCCTTCACATCGTGACCGGCGGCGGCGAGCCCCTCACGGTCCGAGATCGGGATCCCGTCGATCCATTCGAGCGTCAGCACGCGGCGCGCGCTCCGCGTCCAATCGACGGTCGGCACGCGGAAGCCTTCGTCGTTCTTCGTGTTCTCGGCCATCTCGGAGATGGCCGCGGCCTCCATGCGCAGATCCATCTCGATGGCGACGGATTTCGCCAAGGTGTCGACCACGGCGATCGGCCGTAAGCGCCGCGAGGGAGGATGGAAGCGCTCGATGGTCCGGGCAGCGAAGAAATAGCTGTCGAGGTCCCGCTGGAAGCGCTGCTCGATGCCGGGTCTCAGCACCTTGACCGCGACGGTCTTGAGAGATCCGTCGGGGCTACGCACTTTGGCCTTATGCACTTGCGCGATCGAGGCGGCGGCGACCGGAGGACCGAACTCGGCGTAGAGCTTGTCGATCGGCGCGCCCAGAGCCTCCTCAACCGCTGCCCTGCGCCTCGCCTTGCGAGAAGGGCGGCAAGCGGTCCTGGAGGGTGGAAAGATCGCGGGCCAGCTCGCGGCCGATGATGTCGTCGCGGGTGGCGAGGAACTGGCCGAGCTTGATGTAGGACGGCCCGAGCGAAGTGAGCGCCTCGGAGAGTTTCGTTTCGTTGGGGTTCTCTCCGGCCCCGTTCTTGCGCAGCGGCGCCGTCACGCGGGCGAACAGCGCGAGCGGGGCCGGCAGGTTGGCATCATCGGGCAGAACGCGCGCGCCCGACCAGGCGATGACGGCGCCCGCCTTGGTCAGTCGCGCCATATTGGCAATCGCGTTCATTCCATAGCCTCGGCCCAGGACGACTGATGCGGCATTGCCTTTCGCTCTCTCCTCCCCCTTGCGGGGGAGGGATAGGGAGGGGGGTCTCAAAAAATGAAATGGGGTTTACCCCCTCCCGGCGCGCCATGGCGCCTTAGCTTCGCTAAGTCGCGGCACGCCGCCCCTCCCCTCAAGGGGGGAGGGGACAAACGGCTGAGCTCGCTTCAATCAGCACATGATACATCATAATCGCCAGGCGGAGTGGATCGCCGCAATCCCGCCGGTGAGATTGCGATAGCGAACCCGCTCGAAGCCCGCATTCTCGATCAATCGCGTGAAGCTTTTCTGATCGGGGAAGCGGCGAATGCTCTCCACCAGATAGCGATAAGACGCGCTGTCGCCGGCGACCAGGCCGCCGAGCACCGGGATCGCGTTGAAGGAATAGGCGTCGTAGAGCGTGTCGAGGAGCGGCACCTCGACGGTCGAAAATTCGAGGCACAGGAACCGCCCGCCGGGCTTGAGCACGCGATATGCCTCCGCCAGCGCCGCCTCCAGGCGCGTGAGATTGCGCATGCCGAAGGCGATGGTATAGGCATCGAAGCTTCGGTCAGGGAAAGGCAAGGCTTCGGCATTGCCGCGTACGAAGCTGAGCCTCTCCCCCTCGCCGGCGGCTCTCGCCCGCCCCGCCTCGATCATCTCGGCGCTGATATCGCAGATCACGGCGCTTGAGCGCGGGCCTGAGGCTTCCAGCACCCTTAAGGCCACGTCGCCGGTGCCGCCGGCAACGTCGAGAAGGGCGTAAGGAACGGCGCTTTTCGGCGGCGCCAGCCAGGACACAAGGTCGCTTTTCCACAGGCGGTGGAGGCCGCCCGACATGAGGTCGTTCATCAGGTCGTAGCGGCGCGCGACCTTGGCAAAGACCTCATTCACAAGGCCTTGCTTGGCGTCTTCCCCCACAGGGGCGAAACCGAAGCTCGCCTTCGGCTTTGCGGCATCTTGGCTCTTAAGATCTTCGGACATCGACGCGGACAATAGCGCAAGGCCCAAGATCAGGCTATTGTTGCGGTGCAACTAGCTTCTTCTGCACTGCGGTATCCTGGGCCAAGTCGTCATGCCGGAGCTTCCCGAGGTCGAGACCGTGCGCCGGGGATTGGAGCCCGTTCTCGTCGGCAATGCGTTCGCGCGCGTCGAGCAACGGCGCCCCGACTTACGCTTCCCGCTGCCCAAAGACTTCGGGATGCGGCTGTCCGGGCGGAGGATAGAGGCGCTCGACCGCCGCGCCAAATATCTGCTCGCCCGCCTCGACGACGGCGAGGTGCTGGTGATGCATCTCGGCATGACCGGCCGCTTCAGCATCGATGCAAATGGGGCGATTGCCGGGCGTGTTCGCCACATGCGAAAGCCGCGCCGAAGCACGAGCATATCGTGTTCCATCTCGGCGACGGAACGGCAGTCCGATACTCCGACACGCGGCGCTTCGGGCTCATGGACCTCGTGCCCGCCGCCACGCTCGACAGCCACGCTCTGTTCAAGGGTCTCGGCGTCGAACCTCTCAGTGAGGCCCTTACGCCGGAATGGCTCGCCGCGCGCTTTAAAGGCAAAGCCACCTCGATCAAAGCGGCGCTGGTGGACCAGCGGCTGATCGCGGGGCTCGGCAACATCTATGCCGGTGAGGCGCTCTACCGCGCGGGAATCTCACCGTTGCGGCTCGCCGGCTCGCTCGCCACGAAATCGGGCAAGCCGACCCCAAAAACGAAAGCTCTCGTCGCCGCCGTCAAGGCGGTGCTCGAGGACGCCATCAAGGCCGGCGGCTCAACACTGCGCGACTATAAACGCGCCGACGGCAGGCTCGGCCGCTTCCAGCACCGATTCAAGGTTTATGGCCGCGAGGGCAAGCCATGCCCAAGAAAAGGCTGCGGAGGAACCGTACGCCGCATCGTCCAGGGAGGACGCTCCACCTTCTATTGTCCAACCTGTCAACGCTAGGGAACTCGAAACCACATGGTCTTGAACGTCTTCACCGTCAGGGAACCCGAACCCGAGGCGCCGAAAAAGAACGGCGCCTATGAGACGATCATCGTCTCGACCAGGGGCAAGGTCGGGCTCATCACGCTGAACCGCCCGCACGCGCTAAACGCGCTCAATACCGAGCTTATCAGCGAGCTCAACCGCGCGCTCGACGCCTTCGAAGCCGACCCTTCGATCGGCTGCATCGTCATCACCGGAAGCGAGAAAGCGTTCGCCGCCGGCGTCGACATCAAGGAAATGCAGTCCAAGACCTTCGTCGAGGCCTATGGCAGCGATTTCCTTGCCCCCTTCGATCGCATCGGCCATTGCCGCAAGCCGGTCATCGCGGCGGTGGCGGGCTATGCGCTGGGCGGCGGCTGCGAGCTCGCCATGTCTTGCGACATCATCATCGCCGCCGACAGTGCCGTGTTCGGCCAGCCCGAGATCAATCTCGGCATCATGCCGGGCGCCGGAGGCACGCAGAGGCTGACCCGCGCCATGGGCAAGGCCAAGGCCATGGATCTCTGCCTCACCGGCCGGCGCATGTACGCCGAAGAGGCCGAGCGCTCGGGCTTGGTGAGCCGCGTGGTGCCGGCGGACTGCCTCCTCGATGAAGCGATGAACGTGGCCGACAAGATCGCCAGCCTGTCGCAGCACGCGGTGATGATGATCAAGGAGGCGATCAATCGCGGCTTCGCCACAACCTTGGCGGAAGGCATGCGCTTCGAGCGTGGCCAGTTCTATTCGCTGTTCGCCACCGAAGATCAGAAGGAAGGCATGGCCGCCTTCATCGAGAAGCGCAAGCCTGAGTTCCGGAACAAATGAGGTCGCCGAGAGCCCGACGGGCTACGGAATTATCGCCGTCGCAGGGGGCGACGCCGGCAGGGCTGGCATCGCGTCTACCGAGGGAGATGCCGGTATGGCGGCGTCGGCCGGGTAGCTCGAGGCTGCGGAACCGGCGACCCCCTCCTGAGCGCCCCAGAACTTTGACGGATCGGTGATGACCGACGGATCGGAAGGCTCGGCCTTGGGCGGCCTGGGCTGCACTGGCGGCGACCGCGTTCAGCGCCTCCTCGATCTTCGCTTTCGATGTCTTGTCGGGATTGAGGGCTAATCGCCGTGGTGAAGTCCTCCTGCGCGCGTCGCAAGATCGCCCTTGGCGGCATAGACGGCGCCCCGGTTCCAGAAGGCATAGAAATTGGTGGATCGATCTCGGGCGGCCTCGTTGAGATCGGTAAGCGCCTGTGTCGACTCGCGCCCTTCTGCATGCGCATGAAGCCGCGATCGCTATAGAGATAGGACAGATGCGCGCCGGTGAATTTGCCCGAGGCGATGGCGCGGTCGCAGGCGGCGATGCCGTCATCTCCCGTGATTTCTCGCAGGCCCGGAAGTCGGGGTCGTTCGAAGAGACGTCGCTTGGCGATCCGGCCATGCCAGCGGCTGCGCCCGTTTCGGCCGTCTTGGCGCCGATCATCGTAACGTCGTTCGGCACCGCCGCCATTTGCTCCCGCGCCTGGATTTCCGGATTCGCCGGCCACACAGGCTTGGTCAGCAAAGCCGGTTCGACGCCAGGATCGCCGGCAGGTGACGGCCCGTGGCCAGGCCAGAGCGCAAACGCCCGCGCCCACGGCGAGAAGCACCGCCGCCGCGGCGGCATTGGCGCCAACCCATCTCGGGAGTTTGGGCTTGTGCGTCGGTCCTTGCCTTCGCTCGAGATCGGCAGGCTCGGCGCCCTCCCTCCTCGGCAAGCAGGCTTCGCCAAGCGATCGACATGGGGGCCGACCCTCCCCGCGAAGGCGTCGATCCACTGCGTGCCGGAGATGAACAGCTCGAGCGACGGCGCGGGCTCGACATTGGCGATGCGGACGGCGAAAATCGGCTTCTTCTTGCTGACGGCGCGCTCGACCTCGCGGGCGACGAAGGCCGAGTCGTTGGAGGCCTTCGACAGCACGAGAACGAAGCTGCGGGTGCTCTCGATGCCCCTGATGATCTCATCGCCGTAGGAACGCCCAGCCTTCACGTCACGCGGCGCGATCCAGCATTTGAAGCCGCGGGATTCGAGCCCGTCGGCAATGGCGCGGGCCTTCTTCTCGTCAGCCTTGGCGTGGCTGATGAAGGCCGCGAGAAGGGGAGCCTGTTTTGACCGTTTGACCGCCAAGGGTGCTGGCTCGCTGGTAAGAGACGGGGCGCAGGAGGCGATCATGGCCTCCCCGCACGCCTTGTCAACTCAACTCCAATCCCGCAATCTTCAGTTGTTGAGGGCCAAAAGATGACGGGAAAAATCACCGTGATCGCCTACCACCGCGCCAAGCCCGGCAAGGAGCAGGCTTTGCGCGAGGCGCTTCTTCAAGTCTGCGCGCCGACCCGCGGCGAGAAGGGTTGCCTCAATTACGACCTGCACGTCTCGCCGGACGACCCGGGGCTCCTCGTTTTCCATGAGAACTGGGTGAGCAAGGCCGATCTCGACGCCCATCTCGCCTCGCTCCATATCGATGCGTTCCGCGCGGTCGCGCCCGATCTTCTCGCCGAGCCGCCCGACATCACGCTGTGGACCGAGGTGAGGGACTGAGCTCCCTCCCCCTTCGAGACGCCGCCTTCGGCGGCTCCTCAGGGTGAGGGCTCATTCCTCATGGTGAGGGCGCCCAAAGGGCGCGTCTCGAACCATGAGGCCCCCGCCTCACACCCGATAATAATCGCGGTACCAGGCGACGAAGCGCTCGATGCCCTGTTCGAGCGGGGTAGAGGGCTGGAATCCCGTCGCTTCTTTCAGCGCCTCGACATCCGCATAGGTCTCCTCCACGTCCCCCGGCTGTTGGGGCACGAGCTCGATCTTGGCCTTGCGTCCAAGCGCCTTCTCGATCGCGGCGATATAGTCGAGCAGCCTGACCGGGCTGTGATTGCCGATATTGTAGAGCCGGTAGGGTGCGGACGAGGTGGCAGCGTCAGGTGCCTCTGGGCGCCAATCGGGATCGGGGGTGGCCACCTTGTCGAGCGTGCACAGCACGCCTTCGACGGCGTCGTCGATATAGGTGAAGTCGCGGGCGTGGCGGCCGTAGTTGAAGACCTGGATCGGCTCGCCGGCGAGGATCTTGCGGGTGAAGATGAAGAGCGACATGTCGGGCCGCCCCCACGGGCCATAGACGGTGAAGAATCTCAGGCCCGTCACCGGGAGCCCGAAGAGATGGGCGTAAGAATGCGCCATCAGCTCGTTCGCCTTCTTGGTCGCGCCGTAAAGGCTCACGGGATGATCGACGGGATCGCTCACGTCGAAGGGCAGCTTGCGGTTCGCCCCATAGACCGCGCTCGTCGAGGCATAGACGAGATGCTCCACGCCGTGGTGCCGGCAGCCCTCGAGAACGTGCAGGAAGCCCGTGACGTTGGAGCTGATATAGGCGTGCGGGTGGTCGAGCGAATAGCGGACGCCGGCTTGCGCGGCGAGATGGATCACGCGCTCAGGCCTCTCCTCGGCGAAGGTCGCCTCGACGATCGTCCGGTCGGCGAGATCGGCCTCGAGGAAACGGAAACGCTCGCGCTCCTTGAGGCGTTGAAGCCGCGCTTCCTTCAACGACACATCGTAATAGGCACTGAGATTGTCGAAGCCGATCACCTCGTGCCCGCGGTCGAGCAGGCGCGCCGCCGTGTGATAGCCAATGAAGCCGGCGGCGCCGGTAACCAGGACACGCATCGTACTGTTTCTTAGCCCCTTGCCCTCTCCTCAAGGGCCGCGACAGGAGAGCCACCGCGATCCCCTTATGTCAATTGCCCACAAGGCCTCGGCCCGCACCCCCACTTCCCCGCGGTTGACGCTTCTCCGAGCGCTCGTTATAGAGCACCCCAATCATCCGCTATCGTTTTCCCTGCGCTTCATCGCCCGGCTGAAGGCCGAAGCGCGCGTCTCAAGGATCAAGTCATGGCCAACACGAAATCGGCGAAGAAAGCCGCGCGGCAGACCGTCCGCCGCACAGAAGTCAACAAGGCGCGGCGAACCCGCCTCAGGAGTTCGGTGCGCAAGGTGGAAGAGGCCATCGCCTCCGGCAACAAAGAGGCCGCGGCCGCGGCGTTGAAGGAAGCCGAACCAATCATCGCGCGTAACGCGCAAAAAGGCATCGTCCACCGCAAGACCGCATCGCGCAAGGTTTCCCGTCTTGCCAAGCGCGTCCGCGCCCTGGGGATGACCCCCTAACAACAAAAAAACCTCTCCTGTTGCCTCATGGCAACAGATGGCGTGCCTCGGCGCGCGCCGATCATGTCAATTCAACGAACATTTCAACTGCTTGCCCTTCGAGGTTCCAGCGGGGAACTGCCACAGCGCCAAGCGCCTCGCACTGTCACAAAAAAAATTCGTGCAGCACTCGGAGCGGTCGAAATCCTTCGCTAAGCCGCGCTGCTAAGAGCGACTTGCGAGGATTCAGGCTTGCGAGACAGAGGCTTGCGAAGCCTGGCTGAGGGCGGTCTGGACGGGTCATTCGGGGGAGTCGCGTTCCGCCCGGTCGCTTGATCAGCGAGGGTGGCATGTGTATAGTCCAATCATCCGAACGGGGCATTCCCCTCCTTCACAATTGAGTACCTTAGACCCGGTTGTAGCCGGGAAAGGTTTTCCTTGTCTTCGGCGTAAGGAGAGTGGAAAACTTGTGGAACGTTAATGCGTAAGCTGTGTGTGGTCGTGGTCTGTTTTGCCGAGTAGCCACTACCTATTGTAGCCAACACCAATTTTGTTCTTACGTCGTACTCTTGTCTTCAGGGGAGGATGTTTCCTTTGAGCGCACAGACCGACGATAAGGTGGTCGATGACGTCGACGTGGAGACGGTCTGGGAGACCCTCCAGTCAAGTCCTCGGTCCCAGCTTGTCGATGTGCGCACGCGCGCAGAGTGGACCTATGTAGGGATTCCAGACCTCACGCCTGTCGGCAAACGGACTGTCCTCGTAGAATGGCAGACCTTTCCCGATCAGGCGGTGGACCCGCGCTTTGCGGAGCGTCTGGCCGGTGAACTCAAGGCGCTCGGCGTGGAATTGGGCGACCACCTCTTCTTCATTTGCCGTTCGGGAACCCGGAGCCTGGCCGCAGCCCAGGCGATGGCTGCGATGGGATACCGTGCCTGCCACAATGTCGCTTGCGGTTTTGAAGGGCCGCTCGACGACGGTCGGCATCGCGGCGACCTCGCAGGTTGGAAAGCGGCTGGCCTGCCCTGGCAGCAAAGCTAGGGATCGAGGCTGGTCATAGGGACGGTCATGACTGTCCGCGTCGATCTTGTTGACTGCTCATGTATGAGGCGTGCGGTGCGTAACGGCGCGAACGATAAGAATGGGAAAGAGCAAGAACCGTGGCACAGCAAGAGCAGTGCGCGCCAAGCGATGCTTGGGCGAGGGTCAAGAGCCGATTACGCGCTGAGCTGGGAGAGGACGTCTTCGCCAGTTGGTTTAGGGGGGTCGAGGTCGAGCAGGTGGACGACGAGGTCGTTCGTCTCACCGTGGCGACCCGCTTCCTCCGGAACTGGCTCCGCTCGCATTATTACGACTTCGTGCTGAGGCTTTCGCGCGGCGAATGGCCGACGGTCGAGCGCGTCGAATTCAGGGTCCGGCAGCCGCATTTCGGCGTCGAGACGCCTAAGGAGCCGCCGCGCCAGCGGCGGACCCCGGCGCCTGCGGTCGAGGAAATGGCGCCGCTTCCTATGCCGCTGCGCACCGGCTATGGCGGCTTTGAGGGCTCGCCGCTCGATCCCAGGCTCAGCTTTGCGAGCTTCGTGGTCGGCGCCTCGAACCGGCTCGCTTGTGCCGCGGCGCAAGAGGTGGCGGCGGCATTCTCGGCCCCGCAGCCTCTGTTCAATCCCTTGTTCGTGCACGGCAATGTGGGGCTCGGCAAAACCCACTTGCTCCATGCCATTTCGTGGGACGTGAAGCACCAGAAGCCTGAGGCGCAGGTGCTTTATCTCACCGCCGAGCGTTTCATGTCGGGCTTCGTGCAGGCCTTGCGCGCGCGCGACGCGCTCGCCTTCAAGGAGAAGCTGCGCAGGATCGACATCCTCCTGATCGACGACATGGAGTTCTTGCAAGGCCCGACCATCCAGCAGGAGTTCTGTCACACGCTGAACTCGCTGATCGACGGCGGGCGCCAGGTGGTGGTCGCCGCCGACCGGGCGCCGACCCAGCTCGACAAGCTCGACATGCGCATGCGGTCGAGGCTCGGCGGGGGCCTGGTCGCCGAGATCGGCGCCATGGACTACGAGCTTCGCCGCAAGATTCTCGAGAAGCGTGCGGCCGAGGCCTGTTCCGACACCAAGGGGCTCGAAATCTCCGACATCGTGCTCGCCTTTCTCTCAGAACGCTTGACCGAGAGCGGGCGCGAGCTCGAAGGGGCCGTCCATCGCTTACGCGCAAGCTACCAGCTCACCGACGAGCCGGTGACGCTGGAGACCGCCGAGCAGATCGTGCGCGACCTCATGCGCGGGGCCGAGCCAAGGCGCGTGCGCATCGACGACATCCTGCGCACCGTATCGAAGCATTACGGCGTCAACCGGGGCGACCTTCTGTCGGGGCGGCGCAACCGCTCGATCGTGCGGCCGCGCCAGATCGGCATGTATCTGGCGAAGCTGCTCACCTCGCGCTCGCTGCCCGAGATCGGCCGGAGATTCGGCAACCGCGACCACACCACCGTCCTGCACGCGATCCGCAAAATCGAGCAGCTGATGAGCGACGATAATCAGCTCCGCGAGGAGATCGAGCTTCTGAAGCGCTTGCTGCGCGAATAGGGGGAAGGCGGGAGGGGGGCTTGGATCCCAAGCCAAGGCGTCCCCCCGCCCGCTCTTGCAAATTCCCTTCTCTCGCGTCAAGTTCGAGCCCTAGGGTACTTTCATCATGCCTTCGCCAGGGTCGGACTGGAGCCAAAAAGGGCTTCGGCCAGGGTCGAACGCACCGGCGGGAAACGTTCATTTTCGGGGCATCGGGCAACCATGCGGCTCACCATCGACAAACCAGGCCTGACCAAGGCGCTCGCCCATGTGGCGAGCGTCGTAGAGCGGCGCAACACGATCCCCATCCTCTCCAACGTCCTCCTTTCCACGGCCAAAAACGAGCTGAAGCTCACCGCCACCGACCTCGACATGGAGCTGGTGGAGACGGTGCCCTGCAAGGCCAAGGGAGAGGGCGCCACCACCGTGCCGGCGCATATGTTCCATGACATCGTGCGCAAGCTGCCCGAGGGGGCCGATATCGAACTCGTCCGCGACGGCGACCAGGGCCGCCTTACCATCACATCCGGCCCCGCCCAGTTCTCGTTGCAGACGCTGCCGGCCGACGACTTTCCGGCGCTCAGCGTCGACGATCTCGGCCACAGCTTCACCTTGCCCGCTTCGGACCTGAAGCGCCTCATCGATAAGACGCGTTTCGCCATCTCGACCGAGGAGACTCGCTACTATCTGAACGGCATCTATCTCCATGCCGCGCAAAGCGGCGGCAAGCCCATGCTGCGCGCGGTCGCCACCGACGGACACAGGCTGGCCCAGGTCGAGCTGCCGCTGCCAACGGGGGCCAAGGACATGCCGGGCGTGATCGTGCCGCGCAAGACCGTGGTCGAACTCGCCAAGCTCGTCGAAGACGGGCAGGGCGACGTCCGCATCGAGCTGTCGCCGTCGAAGATCCGCGTGTCCACCGCTCGCGTGGTGCTCACCTCCAAGCTGATCGACGGCACGTTTCCCGATTATGAGCGCGTCATCCCGCAAGGCAACGACAAGAAGATGGAGGTGGACAACGCCGCCTTCGCCCAAGCCGTCGACCGCGTCTCGACGCTGTCGAGCGACAAGGGCCGCGCGGTGAAGCTCACCATCACTGACGGCAAGCTCGTGCTCTCGGTCAACAACCCCGATAGCGGCAGCGCCACCGAGGAGCTGCCCGTCGAGTATGGCTTCGATCCCCTGGAGATCGGCTTCAATGCCCGCTATTTGCTCGATATTTCCGGGCAGCTCGAAAGCGGCACGGCCGAGTTCCAGCTCGCCGATCCCGGCTCCCCCACCATGGTGCGCGACGGCAAGGATGTGTCGGCGCTCTATGTGCTCATGCCGATGCGGGTATGAGGGCCGATCGCAAGGGAAAGGGCGAGGCCAAGGCGATCGCAGGCGACCCCGCCGAGACGCGCCTCTTCGTCCGCGCGCTCACGCTCACCGATTTCCGCAACTACGCGAGAGCCGAGCTCAAGCTCGACGCCCGGCCCGTGGTGCTGATCGGCGACAATGGCTCGGGCAAGACCAATCTGCTCGAGGCGGTCTCGCTGCTCGGTCCCGGTCAGGGCTTGCGCGGCCGCCCCTATAGCGAGCTCTGCCGCAAAGAGGGGGCCGGCGGCTTCGCCGTCGCGGCAAAGGTCGTGTCGCGCCAGGATGAGGTCGAGATCGGCACCGGATTGGCCGCAGGCTCGCGGGAGGAGAGCGGGAGCCGCACCGTGCGCATCGCCGGCAAGGACGAGAGCGCGGGCGCTCTTTCCGAGCATGTCAAGCTGGTCTGGCTGATCCCTGCCATGGACGGCCTCTTCACCGGCCCTGCTTCGGAGCGGCGGCGTTTCCTCGACCGGCTCGTGCTTGCCGTCGATCCCAAGATGCGCACCCCCCTTGGCCGCTATGATCGGGCGATGCGGCAGCGTAACCGCCTGTTCCAGATGCGCGAGGGCTCCCGCGCTCTGTTCGAGGGGCTCGAGGAGCAGATGGCCGAGGCCGGCACGGCAATCGCCGCGGCCCGTCTCGACGCCGTCGCGCGGCTTATAGGCCTGATCGACCGGATGCGCGCCGCGCGGGGCGAAGGCCCCTTTCCCTGGGCGGCCATCGCCCTGGTCGGGAGGATCGAGGAGGCGCTTTCGCGGCGGCCTGCAACCGAGGTCGAGGATGAATTCCGCGCCCTTCTCGAAGACGGCCGCGAGCGCGACCGTGCCGCAGCGCGAGCCCTTGAAGGACCGCATTTGAGCGACCTAATAGTGATTCACGGGCCCAAAAATACCCCCGCGCCGCTCTGCTCCTCGGGCGAGCAGAAGGCGCTTCTGATCGGGCTCATTCTCGCCAAGGCCGAACTGATCAAGGAGCTGGAAGGCGCCTCCCCGCTCGTCCTTCTGGACGAGGTGGCGGCCCATCTCGACCAGGCTCGCCGCGCGGCCCTTTTTGGCGAAATTTTGAGCCTCGGCGCCCAGGCCTGGATGACCGGGACCGACCGGGAACTGTTCGATCCGATGGCACAAGACGCCCAAATTTTCGCGGTGAATCGGGGTAAGATCGGGGCCTGAATCTCCTCGGTGGCTCGAAGCCGCCAACAAGACCAACAACTGCCTCCAGGGAACCATGACACCAGCTTCCAAACGCAAAGCCGCCGCCGCTTCCGAGTACGGCGCCGAGTTGATCAAGGTGCTGAAAGGCCTCGATGCCGTGCGCAAGCGGCCGGGCATGTATATCGGCGACACCGACGACGGCTCGGGCCTCCACCACATGGTCTATGAGGTGGTCGACAACGCCATCGACGAGGCTTTGGCCGGCTTCTCCGACGAGATTCTGGTCATCCTCAATGCCGAGGGCTCCGTCACGGTGGAGGACAACGGCCGCGGCATCCCGACCGAGATCCACAAGGGCGAGGGCGTTTCCGCCGCCGAAGTGATCATGACGCAGCTCCACGCCGGCGGGAAATTCGACCAAGACTCCTACAAGGTGTCGGGCGGGCTGCACGGCGTCGGCGTCTCCGTGGTCAACGCGCTGTCGAGCCGCCTCGATCTCACCATTTGGCGCGACGGCAAGGAGTATTTCATGCGCTTCGCCGACGGCGTGCCAGTGGCGCCGCTCAAGGCGATCGCGGATGCCGCCGGCAAGACCGGCACGCGCATTACCTTCGTCCCCTCGCCCAAGACCTTCACTATGGTCGAGTTCGATTTTGCGACGCTCGAGCATCGCCTGCGCGAGCTCGCCTTTCTGAATTCAGGCGTGCGCATCCTGCTCTCCGATCACCGCGGGGTCGAGCCCAAGATCGAGGAGATGCGCTATGAGGGCGGCCTTCGCGCCTTCGTTCGCTTCCTCGACCGCACCAAGCATCCGCTGATCAACGAGCCGATCGTGGTCGAGAAGACGCAAGGCCGAACCACTATCGAGGCAGCCTTGTGGTGGAACGACAGCTACCACGAGAACGTGCTGTGCTTCACCAACAACATCCCGCAGCGCGACGGCGGCACGCATTTGGCCGGCTTCCGCGCGGCGCTGACCCGCACCGTCAACACCTATGCCGCCTCCTCCGGCATCGCCAAGAAGGAGAAGGTGGCGCTGACCGGCGACGATGCCCGCGAAGGCTTGACCTGCGTGCTGTCGGTCAAGGTGCCGGACCCCAAATTCTCGAGCCAGACCAAGGACAAGCTCGTCTCCTCGGAAGTGCGCCCGGTGGTCGAAAGCATTATGGCCGACGCGCTCTCGGGATGGTTCGAGGAGAATCCGGGCGAGGCGCGCAACATCGTGCAGAAGATCGTCGAGGCCGCGGCCGCCCGCGAGGCCGCACGCAAAGCCCGCGATCTGACCCGCCGCAAGGGCGCGCTCGACATGGCTTCGCTCCCCGGCAAGCTCGCCGACTGCCAGGAGCGCGATCCCGCCAAGTGCGAGCTCTTCCTGGTCGAGGGCGATTCAGCCGGCGGCAGCGCCAAGCAGGCGCGCGACCGGGCCTTCCAAGCCGTGCTCCCTTTGCGCGGCAAGATCCTCAACGTGGAACGCGCCCGCATCGACAAGATGCTGTCGAGCCAGGAGATCGGCACGCTGATCACCGCACTCGGTACCAGCATCAGCGACGAGTTCGATCTGAGCAAACTGCGCTATCACAAGATCATCATCATGACCGACGCCGACGTCGACGGCTCGCATATCCGCACGCTGCTGCTCACGTTCTTCTACCGCCAGATGAAGTCGCTCATCGAGCAAGGGCATCTCTTCATTGCCCAGCCTCCCCTCTACAAGGTGAAGCGCGGCCAGTCGGAGCGCTACCTCAAGGACGAGAAGGCGCTCGAGGACTATCTCATCGGCGAAGGGTTGGAGGAAGCCGTGCTCGTCACCGGCGCCAACGCGGCGCGCGGCGGCGCCGATTTGCGCGATATCGTCGAGACCGCGCGCAAGATCGGCTCGATCCTCAAAGGCCTACATAACCGCTATCCGCGCTTCATCGTCGAGCAGGCGGCGATCGCCGGCGTGCTCAACCCCAAGGTGCTGAAAGACGGCAAGCAGGCGCAAGCCGCCGCCGCCTATATCGCCAAGCGCCTCGACGCGCTGGCCGAGGAGACCGAGAGGGGCTGGCATGGCGAGGCTCTGGCCGAAGGGGGCATGCGCTTCTGGCGCGAGCTTCGCGGCGTGATGGAGTTCGCATCTGATCGACGGGCCGTTCATCGCGTCCGCCGACGCGCTCAAGCTCGACGGCTTCGCCGAGCATCTCCAGGAGGTCTATGCCAGGCCGGCCACGCTCAAGCGCAAGGACACGAGCCTTGTCGTGCATGGGCCGAGCGAACTGCTCAATGCGGTGATGACGACCGGCCGCAAAGGGCTCACGCTTCAGCGCTACAAAGGTCTCGGCGAAATGAACCCGGATCAGCTGTGGGACACGACGCTCGACCGCGACACGCGCACCATCCTTCAGGTGAAGATCAAGGAAGGCGAGGACGCCGACGACGTCTTCTCGCGGCTGATGGGCGACGTGGTCGAGCCCCGGCGCGAGTTCATCCAGGCCAACGCGCTCTATGTCGCCAATCTTGATGTTTGAGGCCGGGGGTGCTCAGGGACAGCCGTGAGATAATGCGGCGTCTTGAGCAGGACGGATTCGAACTGGTATCGGTGCGCGGGTCACATCACAAGTTCCGGCATCGAGAGAGGAAGCGAGTTGTTATCGTCCCGCATCCAAGGCGCGACTTGCCAAAGGGAACGGTAAGGTCCATCTACAAACAAGCGGGCTGGGAGCCGGATTGAGGTCGTCGTGACGCACTACATCGCGATCATCCACAAGGAGCCGGGGTCGATTTATGGGGTCTCGTTCCCAGACGTGCCGGGTGTGGTTGCCGCTGCCGAGAGTCTCGATGCCGCGCTCTCCGAGGCCGCCGAAGCGCTTGCGTTTGCCGCAGAGGACTGGGAGCAACTGACGGGAACGCCGTTTCCTTGCCCGCGGAGCCTCGACGCCTTGCAGGCCGATACCGAATTCGCCTCCATGGCCGCCAGAGCGGTGGTGGCGGCGGTCCCCCTTTCTGCCCATGTCGGCGAAGCCGCCTGATCATAAGGCTGGCCTCGGGGCTCTTGGTGCCTCAATCCTTTAACGCTGTGTCAATCCGGAACGCCTAGGCTCGTCCCTGAAGAGGTTCGCCGGCGGCGCCCAAGGGCCGCCCGTTCGCCTCGCCTTCGCTTGTCGGGAAGGGCGGGTAACCATGCACGGCGCGCGGCGCAGCGTGAGGCCCGGCGCCAAGGTAGAGCGCCGCCGCGAGCCCGCGTTCGGCGCGCGGCGCGGGGCCCCGCTGCCCAGACGCAAGCGGCGCAGACCCTCGCGGCTGAAGCGGTGGGTGGCCCGCCACCCCCTGCTCTATCGCGGCATCAGGTTTTCCGCTGTCGCCTCCATCTGGGGCGCCATCGCGCTTGGGCTGGCGGTGATCTATTTCATCGCCCGGGTGCCTGACCCCGTCATCGCCGCGCTCGACGACCGGCCCCCCAACGTCACCGTGCTGGCTCAAGACGGCACCGTGCTCGCCGAGAGGGGCTTGCGCCGCGGCCATGTGCGGCTCGCGGTGCTGCCCCCTTATCTCGTGCACGCCGTGCTCGCCACCGAGGACCGCCGCTTCTACTCCCATTTCGGCGTCGACCCGCTCGGCCTCATCCGCGCGTCCTTCCGCAACGCTTCCGCCGGTTCCGTGGTCGAGGGCGGCTCGACCATCACCCAGCAGCTCGCCAAGAACCTGTTCCTGAGGCCTGAGCGCACCATCACGCGGAAGCTCGAGGAAGTCGTCTATGCGGTGTGGCTCGAGCAACGCTTCTCGAAGGACGAGATCCTCGAGCTCTATATCAATCGCGTCTATTTCGGCGGCGGCACCTACGGGGTCGAGGCCGCGTCGCGCCGCTATTTCGGCAAGTCGGCGCGCTTCGTCACGCTCCCCCAAGCGGCGCTGCTCGCCGGGCTGCTCAAGGCCCCTTCACGCTACTCGCCGCGAAGGAGCGTGAAGCTCGCGAGCGCCCGCGTGGACGAGGTGCTCGAAAACATGGTCCAGGCGGGGTACCTCTCGCCGGAGCAGGCGCGAAACGCCAGCCAGCAGCCGCTCAAGCTGTCCGCCAAGGGCGACGACACGGGCTATCCGTACCCTGTCGACTGGGTGGCGGAGCTGCTTCCAGAATTCGTAGGCGACAATGACGGCGACCTGATCGTCGAGACGACCATCGATGCCGGGCTGCAGCGGGTCTCGCAGCAGGCGCTGAGGCGTCTCCTCGACGGCGAAGGGGCGGAGCTTGCCGCCCACGAAGGAGCAGTGGTGGTGCTCGATCCTTTTGGCGCGGTCAAGGCGCTGGTCGGCGGCCGCTCCTACTCTACGAGCCCGTTCGACCGGGCGCTCAGGGCGCTCCGCCAGCCGGGCTCGGCGTTCAAGCCCTTCGTCTATCTCGCCGCGCTGGAAAGCGGGTACACGCCGGATTCCGTCGCCTATGACGGGCCGACGACGGTCGCCGGCTGGTCGCCGCGGAACTATACCGGCCTCTATCAGGGCGAGATCAGCTTGCGGGACGCGCTCGCCCAGTCGGTCAACACTGTGGCGGCGCGGCTTGCGGCCGAGGTCGGGCCGTGGCGGGTGGTGCGCACGGCGCGGCGGCTCGGCATCCATTCCAAGCTGCACGACAGTCCCTCCATCGCGCTCGGCACAGCGGAGGTCACTCTGCTCGAGCTTGTTGGCGCCTATGCGCCCTTCGCCAATGGCGGCCAGGGCGTGTTGCCCCATATCATCACCAAGGTGCGCAGCGGCGACGGGAAGGTGCTCTATGAGCGGCGGCGCTCGACCACCGGGCAGGTCGTGGCGCTGCACTTTGTCGGCGCCATGAACGACATGATGAATGCGACGATCATCCGTGGCACGGGCAAGAAGGCCGCGATCGAGGGTCAGGTCGCCGCCGGCAAGACCGGCACGACGCAGAGCTTCCGCGACGCCTGGTTCGTCGGCTACACCGCTCACTATGTGGGCGGGGTATGGATCGGCAACGACAACGGCGCGCGCATGCGCAAAGTGACGGGCGGAACGCTGCCGGCCAAGCTGTGGCACGACATCATGCTCGATGCGCATCGGGACAAGACGCCGCTGCCGCTCCCGGGCACGCGGGCGCCGCGCCTGCAGGACGCCGTGGCGGCGTTGCCGTGGCATACCTCCAAGGGCGACGGCGATACGCCGCTCTTTCAGCGCGTGCTCGGTATCTTCTCCGGGCAGTAGGCTCGTAGGGTGGGCAAAGCGCAGCGTGCCCACCGGTGTCGTTCGCGTGGGCAACGGCGTCGCCGTTGCCCACCCTACGTCCCGAGATTACTCGATGCTGCGCTTCGGCGAATACCGCGCGAGGACGGCAGCATTCCTTCGGCGCCATAACGATGCAGGCTGGCGCCATGCTTCCTGAGCCAGCTCCGCGCGTCCTCGTGGCGCGGCATAGTGCGCTCCACCAGCGCCCAGAAGCGCGGACCGTGATTCATGTGGCCGAGATGGGCGACCTCGTGGGCGGCGAGATAGTCGAGGACGAAAGGCGGGGCGAGCACCAGGCGCCAGGAGAAGGACAGCGCGCCTGAGGTCGAGCACGATCCCCAGCGCGTGGTCTGGTCGCGCACGAAGAGGCGCTTCGGTGTGAGATTGAGACGCCTGGCGTGGAGCTCGACGCGGGTCTTGAGATCGAGATGGGCCTGGCGCTTCAGCCAGTCGAACAGCCGGCGCGGCGCGTGCTCCTCCTCTCCCGTCACATAGACACGCGGCAGCCTCCTGATCCCCACCCGCGCGCCCTCGGGCCAAGCGGGAGCGGCCTTGGCATCTTCCGCGGCCTCGATCCACACCACGCCCCGGCGGAGTAACGACCCGGCGAAGCGGAGCACATGGGCGAAGCCGCGCAGCGGCACGATTGCCCCGTGGGTGAACGGCACCGGCTCGGACAGGCCCGCGACCCGCTCCTTCAGCCAATCGAGATGGCGCGAGAGAAACTCGTCGGCGTCGGCGAAACTCGAATAGAGCGGCATGGTGAGGACGGCGCCGCGGCGCGCCTCGCTCACTTGCAGGCTGAATCGTCGCGCCCGCGCGCTCCGTCTCAGCACCATGGGGATATTGAGGCCGCGGATCTTGACCTCGATGGTCTCGCCGCGTGCGAGATTGAGCCGCTTAAGCATGTTACGCGCTCCCTACTGCCGATCGGCCCCCCGAATCGGCGGCCAACACAGTAGCAGGGCTTTCGAGAGAGCGCGCGCCTCTGCTTTAGGCAGCCCGGCCGAAGACCCTCGCCAACACCCCTCTACGGCGCTGGTGTGTCGCTATGAAAGTGCGGATTTTCGGCGCGATTTCGGCCCGAAAACGGGACCCGTTGAACACGCCATAATGGCCGACGCCGGGCTGGAGATGATGGGCCCGCAAGGTGTCGGCAAGGTTGGTGCATAAAATTTGTGCAGCAAACGTCTGGCCGACCCCGGAAATGTCGTCCTTCTCGCCCTCCACCGTCATGAGCGCCACGTTTTGGATCTTGCTCGGGTCGACGAGGCGGTTGCGGTGGACCATCTGGCCCTTGGGAAGCCTGTGCTCGAGGAAGACCGTTTCGATGGTCTGCAGGTAATATTCCGCCGTGAGGTCCATGACGGCAAGGAACTCATCGTAGAACTCGCGATGCTTGTCGGCTGAATCGCCGTCTCCCTTGATCAGATTATGGAAAAGATCGCGATGCGCCGTGACGTGGCGGTCGAAATTCATGCCCATGAAGCCGCTTAGCTGCAAGAAGCCCGGATAGACCATGCGCATCACGCCGGGGTAAGGCCACGGAACCTGGGTGATGACATTGCGCTGGAACCAATCGATGGTGCGCCCCTCGGCGAAGCGATTGACCGCCGTCGGGTTCTCCCGGGCATCGATGGGGCCGGCCATGAGGATCATGGAGCGGGGGCTGGCGCGGTCTCCCATAGCCTCCATCAGCGCCACGGCGGCGAAGACCGGGACGGTCGGCTGACAGACCGCCATCACATGCACGTTTCCCCGGAAAAACCGAAGAAACTCAATGATGTAGTCGATGTAGACGTCGAGGTCGAAGGGGCCCGCGCGGCGCGGCACGAAGCGGGCATCCTGCCATTCGGTAACATAGATGTCGTAGTGCGGAAGGAGATCGCGCACGGTGCCGCGGAGAAGGGTCGAAAAGTGCCCGGCCATGGGCGCCACGACCAGAAGCTTAGGGTCCTGGTAGCGGCGCCAAGCCGAGACCTCCCGCTCAAAATGGACGAGATTGCAGAAGGGCTTAGAGATCAGGATGCGCTCTCTGACGGCGACCTTGCGGCCCTTCACCTCGGTTTGGTCGATGCCCCAGACGGGCTTGCGATAGCGGCGCGTCGTGCGCTCGAACAGCTCGAGCGCCGCCGCCGCGCTCCGCCCAAGCGCCGTATAGGAGGCAGGATTCAGCGGATTGCGGAACAGAAGACGGTAAGCGTCAGCCGCAGCCCTGGCAGGGCTGAGCGCCGCCTGATTCAGCTCATAAAGGTGATACAACACGAATCGGCCCTCCTTCTGACCATACATGTTTGCTGCATTGCGGAATCAGATGGTGATTCTATGTTGCACTGCAATGGCAACATGTCGCGGGGGCTGATCGGTCGCGCGGCCAAAGGTAGCGACCGAGGTTTGGCCTTCTTTTGGATCAATTGGGCTGATCGGGGGCGCTTAGAGGGGCCGGCGATCCTGGGCACTGCGGGGATTTCTTGAAGAGACCTGAGTCAAGCCAGAGCCCGCCCGAGAGGGGCGGGCGTGGCGGGGTCGCCACTTTAGCCGTCGGCCTTAGGCGCTAAGATGCATCATGCGCGCGAAGTGATGGTCGGCCAGTTGGCTCTCGCCCAAAACCTTGCAACCCGCAGCGGCGACCTTGTGATCGTTCTCCACCGAGCTTCCGCTGACGCCGATGGCCCCGAACAGTTCACCATTTTGGATGATCGGCAGGCCTCCAGGAAAAGTGATAAGGCCGCCATTGGAGTGCTCGATGCCATAAAGCGGCTTGCCCGGCTGCGACAGCTTGCCGAGTTCGCCCGATCCCATGGTGAAGAAGCAGGCGGTCTTGGCCTTCTTGATCGAGATGTCGATTGAGCCCACCCAGGCATCGTCCATGCGCACGAAGGCCCGCAAGTTGGCGCCGGAATCGACCACGGCGATACACATTTTGGTATCTAGTCTGACGGCTTCTTTCCGTGCGGCGGCGATGGCCTTCTCGGCTTGCTCCAAGCTGATATGCATGAATGGCTTCTCCTTTGTGATGAAGGGCAGCTCTTTAACACCTCTGATGCACGCGCGTTCCTGACGAAGAAAGGCTGGCATGTGGCACCATGCCAGCCCGTCAGGCGGACGAGCCGCCTGATCCTCGCGCTAGGGAGCGAGACTCTATTTCTTGATCTCCCAGGTGGTGTTGTGCGGAATGTCCATCGCCGTATAGCCGCCGGCGCCGGCGAGATTGGGCATCGTCACGCAATCGAACGGCTCGCTGCCGGTGATCCCGGCATATTTGCCGGTACCCCCGGTAATGATGTGCGTGCCGCAGTCCAGCTCGGGCTGCGACTTGTCGAGGTCGCGGGTATCGAAGGTCGAAAAAATCTTATCGCCGTCGCTGTCGGCCAGAACGCAGGCGCCGTCGATATATTTCTTCGGGCCCGAATCGACGCTCAACGCCGTGCACCGCGCCGACATCTTGTCGAGCATCTTCTCGCCCTTCAAGTTCTCGGTAGTGCCGACCGCTTCCAACAGGGTGGCCGTGCCGAGGTCGGGAATTTCGATGCTTTGCAGCGGCCGGAAAATGAAATGCGTCACGTAGGGGGTCGTTCCCTTGTCGGGCACCTCGCCGCCAAAGACGGCCCCTTGGGCAAACGCCAAGAGCACCCCTGCAAGAAGCGCTCCCTTGACAAGGGTCATCGCGGCGGCGGGCGCGGCGATCATGCTTATGTAGGTCTTCATCCGATCCTCCGTGGATCGTGCGGGGCACGATCCGTTGCTCTTCTGTCGCGTCAGACTGGTCTCTTGGAGACCTAAGCCAAGCTAGCGATGCCCGCGCGCCGCCGCATCGGCCGTGCGGTCTAAGCCGTTCGGTCTAGATCGAAGGGTCTAGATCGCTTGGCGCAATGGTCAATGCGGGCGGCGAATGGGAGGGACGAGACGGCCGACCAGAGCCAGGAGATCGGTTCGCCGGGACACGCCGGTCTTGGTGAAGATGTGATTGCGATGTGTTCGCGCGGTCGCCTCGGTAATGCCGAGAGCGGCTCCGGCTTCCATGAGGCTCGCGCCGGAAACAAGCAGCTGCAAGAGGCGAACCTCTGCCGGGGTGAGGCTGAAGATGCGCGCCACGGTGCCGACATCGGCTGGCGTCGCAGTGCAAGCTGGCGTTACGAAGACCGCGGCGGCCGTTTCCGCGTTCGACCGGCGCGCGGGCCGATCGCCACGAGCAAGCGGCAAGACGTGGGCCGTCGCCGCCGTCATGTTTTTGTCGACGAGGGGCACGCCGATGCCGGCGGCGCCGATCAGGCTTGCATCGGCCTGCGCCGCTGCAATCGCGCGCCGCAGCTCCTTGGTGAGCTCGGCCTGCAATGCGCCAAGACAGCCTCCGAGCGAGACGATCGGCGATCGTGCATCGAGCATCCTTTGTGCCGCTTGATTGGTATGCAGGATGCGGCCCTGATCGGCGACGATGATCACGCCCATGACGATGCTGTCGAGCGCGCTGCCGAGCGCTTCAAACAGATAGGAGTTCGCATTGTCATCGAGGGAGTTGGCCCTTCCCCCGATGCCGTTCGCCTCGCGCACGATCCTATCCGTGACGATCGTCATTGATCGGTCTCCTAGGCCACGACCACGGGGGCGTAGGTGAGAGCGGTAATCAGCCACACCGAGGCGAGGCTGACGATGGCGCCGAACGTGCTGCACACGAGCACATAAGGAAACGATGTGTCGGTGACGGAGCGGGTCATTGCGAAATCCTCCATCCAGCTGCTCGAGACGATCTCGAGCTCATTGCTGGTATGGGGATCATGCATCGTCGCGCGCCATGACGCTGTGGCATTTGCCACACGACGATCACGCGCGCACGACTCGTCTGACTTGCGCGTGCGCTACACGAATCAAAAATGGATGCGTGGCAACGCATGAGCGCAGACGACGATGAAGAGCCCGCCGACGAGCGGGCTCCTTCACGACGAGAGTGAGGTTGGGATTGGCTACGAGGTCCAATCGGCGCCAGCGGGGATCGGCGACAATCGATAGAGAGGACGATCGGACGGTTGATACTTTTTCGAGTGCTCAATATTTGCATTTGCGGTGTCGGGTGTTGCCACCACCGGCGCGGTTGCGTGGGAGGTCACAAGCCAGACAGCCGCAATGCTGATCAAGGTTGTTCCGACGGTGCTGCTCACGAGCGCACGGGGGAACAGACGCTTTGTCATCGGGCGGGTCATGGCGAATATCCTCTGAGTTCGGTTGGTCAAATGTGAGGACCTTCACATCAATCGCGGGGTTGGCGCTTCACGGTGCTGCCACACCGAGGGGGCGTGCCTTAAGCGACCATCGCCGGCGCGAATGAGTGCGCGGTCATGATCCAGACGGAAGCGAGGCTGACGACGGTTCCGAGCATGCTGCACACCAGCACGTAAGGGAACGCACGGTCGGCGAAGAACGGGGGGACCTTGTGTGATTTGGAGCGGGTCATGGCGATCTCCTTTAAGTTCGCCGCTCAAGACCATCTTGAGCTTGCAATTGAATCATGCCGCGTTTTGGGGAATCTCGCTGTGGCATTTGTCACACGCCAAAAATGCCAGAAAATGGCCGGTTACAGGCTCCTGGGAGGGCATAGCGACAGGCTCGTCATGCTGCCGCAACAGAGCGGGTCCTAACTACCCACCCCGGACTGCTGCCCTTTTTTCGGCATACACGTTCGCAGCGCCTAGTCTATTCTCTGCCACTTCTGCACGAGGCTCAGGGACGCGAGATGGCGCAGCCTCAGACCACGCAGTCGCGGAACTCGCTCAAGGGGATCGCTATCTTCGCGGGCCTCTCCCCCGATTCGGTCGAGCGGATCGAGCGCCGCTGTGCCTGGAAGCGCTACGCGCCGGGAGAGCCGATCCTGGATTACCTCGATGCCTCCGACGACGTGTTTTTCATTACCCTGGGCGAGGTCCGCGTGACCATCTACTCGTCGGTGGGCAAGGCGGTGAGCTTTCGCGAGATGGCGGCCGGCGAGATTTTCGGCGAGTTTCCGGCCATCGACGGGGGCTCCCGATCGGCCAGCGTCGAGGCGCGGACCAACTGCCTCATTGCCTCGATGCCGGGGTCCTCATTCCGGGAGTTGCTCCAGTCCGAACCGGGGCTGGCGCAGGCCCTGCTGCCGCGGCTGGTAAAAACGATCCGCGCGCTGACGACGCGGGTCTACGAGTTCAGCACGCTCGCCGTGAACAATCGCATCCAGGCCGAGTTGTTGCGGCTGGCGAGCTTGCGTCCCAAAGAGGGCAAGCGCGCGCGCATCGTGCCGGCGCCGACCCATGTCGAGATCGCAAGCCGGGTCAGTACCCACCGGGAAGCGGTCACCAGGGAGCTCAATCGCCTGTCCCGAATTGGGATCATTGAACGGCGCGGTGGCACCCTGCTGGTCCAGGACGTCGAGCGCCTGGCCGAGATGGTGCACGACGCGACCGGCGAGTAGCCGCCCGGAATGCACCCGACTCGCGCGAAGATTGTGTAACTGCTAAGATAAATTTCACGCCAACGGGCGGTTGCCCTCGACCGAAGGGCTGATGCAAGCGTAGGTCGAGCGGGTTTTAGGTTTGCCTCGCTAGGAGGCTCGCGTCATGCACGAGTTGAGCAATCGAGGAAGCCGGGCGGCGCGGGGAAGAGCCGCTCGGATTGCTGTCCCCGATGCTGCCCCAACTGACGCGAGCGACGAAAAGAAGTCCCGCAAGCAACTGTTGGACGAGATCGCCGATCTGCGGCGGCAGCTTAGCGCGGCACCTCCGCACGATGCCGGACGGAAGGCAATCGAGAGCGAGCTAAAGGGCACTCGCCAGCGCCTGCAGTACCTGCTCTCGGTCAGTCCCGCCATCATCTACACCAACAAGCCCTCGGGCGATTTTCCCTGCACCTTCGTCAGCGAAAATCTTCAGGCCATCATGGGCTATTCGCCGGGAGAGATGATCGGAGACCAGAGGTGCTGGTCCGACCACCTCCATCCCGAGGATGCCGCAAGAGTTTTCGATGAAATGCGCCCGCTGATCGAGCGGGGAGGAGGATCGGTCGAGTACCGCTTCCAGCATCGTGACGGGCACTACATTTGGATCCAGGACACCTTCAAGGTGGTCAAGGACGAAGCCGGGCATCCGTCGGAGCTCGTCGGCGCCTGGGCGGACATCACCGAGCGCAAGTCGATCGAAACCGAACTCAGCGACACGCGGCAGCGCCTGCAATACCTGCTCGCGGTCAGCCCGGCGATCATCTACACCACCAAGGCCTCTGGCGATTTCGCCTGTACTTTCGTCAGCGAGAATCTGCAGGCGATCATGGGCTATTCGCCGGAGGAGATGACCACCGATCCGAAGTGCTGGCCCGACCATCTCCATGCAGAGGATGCCCCGCGAGTCTTCGAGAAATTGCCTCCCTTGATCGAACGGGGCGGCGGCAGTCGGAGTACCGGTTCCGGCATCGTGACGGGCACTACATCTGGATCCAGGACAGCTTCAAGGTCGTCAATGACGAGGCGGGCCATCCACTCGAACTTGTCGGGGCCTGGGCTGACATCACAGAAAGCAAACGGGCAGAACAGGCGGCCCTTAACGCGAATATCGAGCTTCAAGACACCAAGCGCTATCTGACCCGCCTGATCGAGAGCTCGACCGACGCCATCATCACCACGGACAAGGAAGGCAACGTCGTCCTCTTCAACGAGGGCGCCGAAACCTTGTTGGGCTATCGCGCCGCCGAGGTCATCGGCCGCTCCACGTCAGACCTGTACGACACCGAGGAGCACGCCCAGGACGTGCTGCGCGAGATGCGCAAGCGCGGCGGCACCGTCGCCGGCTTTGACGGCGTGCTCAAGTCCAAGGACGGCAATAGCATCCCGGTGCTCATCTCCGCATCGGTGCTTTTCGGCGACCACGGCGAGGAGGTGGGCACCGTCGGCTTCGCCACCGATCTCAGGACGCGCAAGCGGGAGGAGGAGGAGCTCCGCAAGGCACACGATGAACTGGAAAAGCGCGTGGAAGAGCGCACCACGGAGCTGAAAGCGGCGCGCGAGCGATTGCAGTACCTCATGACGGTCACGCCGGCGATCGTCTACACCAATCAGGCGAGCGACTACGCCTGCACCTTCGTCAGCGAGAACGTCTCCCGCATCATGGGCTTCTCGGCATGGGAGATGCTCGAGGACAAGGACTTCTGGACCGTGCGCCTCCACCCCGAGGACGCTTCGCGCGTCTTCAGCGAAATGGGTCCTCTCGTGGAAAAGCGCGGCGGGACACTGGAATACCGCTTCCGCCACCGCGACGGGCATTACATCTGGATCCAGGACACCTTCAGGGTGATCGAAGACGACCAGGGCGTTCCGTTCGAGATCGTCGGATCCTGGGCGGACATCTCCGCGCGCAAGAAGGCCGAGCAGGCGCTCGGAGAACGCATGGCTTTGATGAACGACCTGGAGACGCTCGTCGGCGCGAGCCCCGCGATCATCTACACCACCCAGGTCTCCGGCGACTACGCCTGTACGTTCGTCAGCGAGAATCTGGATTCGATCATGGGCTATGCCCCTTGGGAGATGCGCGACGACAAGAAGTTCTGGGTCAAGCGTCTACACCCAGATGATTCCACGCGGGCGTTCGCCGAGATGGACCGGATCGTCGGTCAGGGCAAGGGCGCCTTGGAGTACCGCTTCCGGCACCGGAGCGGGCACTACATCTGGATCCAGGACACCTTCACCGTCACGCATGACGAGGACGGCAAGCCGAAGGAAATCGTCGGGTCCTGGGCCGATATTTCGGACCGCAAACGCATCGAGGCCGAGCTGCATCAGCTGGCCAAGCAAGTCGAGCTCCGCAACAAATTCATTCGCGAGACCTTTGGCCGTTATCTCACGGACGAAGTGGTGGCCACGGTGCTCGAATCGCCCGCCGGGCTGCAAATCGGAGGAGAAAAGCGAAAAGTCACGATGCTGATGAGCGATCTCCGCGGCTTTACATCCATGTCGGAAAGACTGCCGCCGGCGCGGGTCGTGGCCATGCTCAATCGCTATCTGACGAGCATGGTCGCAGTCATCAAGCAGTACCAGGGCACCATCGATGAGTTCATTGGCGATGCCATCTTCATCCTGTTCGGGGCTCCCACCTGGAAGGAGGACGATGCGCAGCGGGCCGTAGCTTGCGCCGTAGCGATGCAGTTGGCCATGGGCGGGATCAATGAACAGAACAAGCAGGAAGATTTGCCCGAGCTGGAAATGGGCATCGGCATCCATACTGGCCAGGTGGTGTTGGGAAATATTGGCTCACCCGAGCGGATGAAATACGGCGTGGTCGGAAGCCAGGTCAACCTCACCTCCCGCGTCCAGTCCTACACCACGGGGGGCCAGATCCTGATCTCGGAGACCACGCGCCAGGAGGTAGGACGCATTCTCAAGCCTGGGAGGCAGATGGAGATCAAGGCAAAGGGGATCGAGCATCCCATCGCCCTCTACGAGGTTCTAGGGATCGGCGGTGCGCACAAGCTCTTGCTGCCCGAGACGGTGGAGACACTCGTTCCGCTGGCTAAGGAGATTCCGCTGCGATACGAAGTGTTGGAAGCGCATCACCTCGACGGAGCGGTGTTCGAAGGATTTTTCACCAAGCTGTCCGCCAAGGCGGCGGAAGCCCATTTGAGCAATCCGGTCCCCGCCTTGAGCAATCTCAGGATGTATCTTGTCGGCGCTGACGGCCAACAGATCCCTGGATCTCTTTACGGCAAGGTCATGGGCACAGCACCTGGAACCAGCACCGATTTCTCCGTGCGCTTCACGTCGATTCCGCCGGAGATAGAAGCCTTCCTGCGCCTCCAGACAGTGACCGCTCAATAGGCCGCATCGCCGCCTGCCTGGTCACAGGTAGCGACGCAGGGTCTCGGTCATTTTTGCGGCAGGCGTGCCGTAGGGGAAATGAGTTATGTATTCGCCATCCTTGCCCATGAGATAGGCGAGCGCAGAGTGGTCTATACTGTAGTCGTTCTTCGTCTTGTCTTCCTGAAATTTCGAGAAGGCGACCCGATACGCCTTGGCCGCCTCGGCGATTTCCTCTGGAGAGCCCGTCAGTCCGACGAAGCGTGATCCGAAATTCTTGACGTAGTCGGCCATGACCTCCGGCGTGTCGCGCTCCGGATCGAGCGTGACGAAGATGGGGACCACCTCCTCCGCCTTGGGGCCGAGTTCATCGAGGCTCGCCGAGATCACTTGAAGCTCGGCCGGGCAGATGTCGGGGCAATGGGTGAAGCCGAAAAAGATGAGCATATAGCGGCCCCGAAAATCCCGATCGGTCACCTTCTTCCCGTGCTGATCGACGAGGGCGAACGGGCCGCCGATCAGCGCCTTGCCGGTGGTCGTCACGTTCGGATTCGATGCGCCCCGGGTGAGGACAAGCGCGGCGGCGCCTCCCAGCGCTCCGATGAGGAAGCCGGCGACAATGACGGTTAGGAGGCGTCCGCGCATCTATTCACCCAATCGCAGCAGGGTCCCGTTGACCCGCGCGCTGGCAAGGAACCGGCTGAAGGTCACATAGCCGGCCACAAGATAGACGGCGTTCAGCCCCATGGCCCACCACAGCTCCTTGGCGTCGAAGGTGTTGTGCAGAAGGATCGAGCGCATGCCTTCGAACACATGGGTGGGGGGAAGCGCCAGCGCAACCGGCTTCAGCCAGTCCGGCAAGACCGACACCGGATAGTACACGCAACACAGCGGCAGGAGGAGAAAGGCGAGCGACCAGGCAAGCTCCTCGGCGCCGAGCCCGTAGCGCAGGATGACGCCGGCCGAGATCAGGCCCAGCGACCAGCTCGTCAGCACGAGCACGGCGAAGAAGGCGACCAGCGGCAGTCCGAGATCGAGCAGGTTGAAGCCGAAGAAGAAATAGGCGGCGACGGCGACCGGAACCATGCTCACCGAGAGACGGATCACGCTCCAGGCGCTCAAGGCGGCGACGAGCTCGTAGGGACGCAAGGGGCTGATCAAGAGATTGCCGAGATTGCGCGACCACATCTCCTCGATGAAGGTGGTGGAGAAGCCGATCTTGGAGCGGAACAGAATGTCCCACAGCAGCACCGAGCCGATCAGGACGCCGGCAGCCTGCGCCAGCGGGCTCGTGGTCTCAGACAGATATCTTTGCAGAAAGCCCCAGGTGAGCATCTGGAGAAAGGGCCAGTAGATGAGCTCGACCAGCCGGACGCCCGAGCTCCGCAGCAGGTAGATGTAGCGGCGGACCAGCGCGCGGATGCGGCGGAGCGAGGCGCGAACACCGGTGGTCGGCATGAGGACCGGCTCCGCGCCGCTCGCTTGTGCGCTGGCCGTGCTCATGACGCCTTCCGGGCTGACGCCGCGCCTCGATCGGCAGGCTTGGGCGCATGCTTGCCGCGGCCGCGGACCACGTCGAGAAACACCTCTTCCAGCGTGTCCCGTCCATAGGCCGCGATCAAGGCGGCCGGCGTCTCGTCCTCGATGATGCGGCCTTGATGGAGCAGGATGACGCGGTCGGCGAGCCGCTCGACCTCGGCCATGTTGTGGGAGGCAAGCAGCAGCGTGGCGCCGCGGGTCTCGGCGTATTCTCGCAGCTTGCGCCTGATCCAATCGGCGGTGTCCGGATCGAGCGAGGCGGTCGGCTCATCGAGCAGCAGGAGCTCGGGCGCGTTGAGCAATGCCTTGGCGAGCCCCACGCGCGTCTTCTGGCCGGCCGACAGCTTGCCGGTCGGGCGGTCGAGCAGAGGCTCGATGTGCAAGTCCTCGGCGATGTAGGCGATGCGCTCGGCGGCGTTGGCGATGCCGTAAAGACCGGCATAGACGGTAAGGTTCTGCCGCACGGTCAGCCGCGCCGGTAGATCGACATAAGGGCTCTGAAAATTCAGCCGATAGGCCACCGCGCCGCGGTTCTTGCTCATGTCGGCGCCGAACACTCTCACTTCGCCCGAGGTCGGCATCACGAGGCCGAGCAGCATGGCGATGGTCGTGGTCTTGCCGGCCCCGTTGCCGCCAAGAAGCGCGACTGTCGCGCCCTGCTTGAGCTTGAAGCTGATATGGTCCACCGCGGTGATGGTGCCATAGACCTTGGTGAGGTCGCGCACCGCCACGGGGACATTCGTGTCGGGGGCGGACGCCTCTGCGACACTTGCGCCGGCCTGGTGACTCGAACCGCTAATTCTCTCGTTCATAGGCTTGCGCTGCTCGTCCGCTTTGTCGGAATTATGGCTGCTTCCGCGTGCTAGATTTCACCTATGGCTGCCCTCGACAATAGTCAAACCATACGCCGCGCCACGGTGCCCGAGTGGCTGAGGCAGGGCGAGAGCCGGTTGCGCTTGCAGACCATCGTCCGCTTGCGCTGGCTCGCCGTGCTCGGCCAAAGCCTGACCGTGATCGGGGCCTATTGGGTGCTCGGGATCGATCTGCCGATCGGCGGCTGCCTCGCGGTCATTGCGCTGTCGGCCTGGCTCAATGTGGCGTTGCGTATCCGCTACCCGGCGAGCCAGCGCTTGAAGAGCGGCTATGCCTTCATCATGCTCGGCTACGACATTCTCCAGCTTGCCGTCCTGCTTTACCTGACCGGCGGTCTCGAGAACCCGTTCGCCTTCCTGCTCATCGCGCCGGTTACCGTATCGGCCTCGACCTTGCCGCTCCGGATCACCGTGGCGCTGGGCGCGCTCGCCATCGCCGCGGCCACGGTGCTCACCAGCGTTCACCATCCGCTCCCGTGGTTCCACCAGACGAACCTGCTGCTCCCCTTCCCCTATGTCATGGGTGTGTGGGCGGCGGTCGTTTCGGGCATTCTCTTCATCGGGTTCTATTCCTGGCGCACGGCAGAGGAAGGGCGGCGCATGGCCAAGGCTTTGGCCGCGGCCGAGATGGTGCTCGCCCGCTTGCAGAAGCTCTCGGCGCTTGACGGCCTTGCCGCGGCGGCGGCGCACGGGCTCGGCACGCCGCTCGCGACCATCGCCGTCGTGACCAAGGAGCTGATGCGCGACGCCAAGCCGACCGACCCGCATTACGAGGACCTGGTCCTCCTCAGGGCGCAAGCCGAGCGCTGCCGCGACATCCTTGCCGAGCTTGCCGGCGGCGGCGAGCAGCACGACATCATGGTGTCGCGGCTCCCCTTGAGCCATCTGATCGAGGAGGTGGTGGCGCCGCACCGCCTGGTCGCCGTGCCGATCGAGGTGACGACCGGGCCGGCGCAGGACGGAGCATCAAGCGGCGCTTCGCCTCAGGAGCCCGTGACCGAGCGCAATCCGGGCGTCCTTTACGGCCTCGGCAACCTCGTGGAGAACGCCATCGATTTCGCCGCCAGCAAGGTCGACGTCGAGGCGCGCTGGTCGAAGGACGAAGTGACCATCGTCATCGCCGATGACGGGACAGGGTTCCCGCCGCATGTGCTGGAGCAACTCGGCGAGCCCTTCGTCACGACGCGGCGCGCCGAAAGCGAGAGGCGGGACGCGTCGGACGAGCATGTCGGCATGGGGCTCGGCTTTTTCATCGCCAAGACGCTGCTTGAGCGTTCGGGCGCCCGGCTCGAGCTTGCCAACCGGCCACTGCCTAAAGGCGGCGCCGTGGTCACGGTGGTCTGGCCGAAGGCGAAGTTCGAGCACGTCCCTCAGAAAGCCGCCGTGAAGCCTGAGCCGGTCGCCTAGGCCTTAATCCCCGCCAAAAACCCCTTGGTTAAGGCGCCACGGCGCCTCGCTGCCGCCATAGGCGGCCCATAGCCTTGCCCAAGGGGCCAAGAGCGCCTAGCTCTAGAGCCCCAGTCATAAGAATTCTTCTATCTTACGGGAGATTACGCCTCGGGGTTTGGCCAGAGCAGCGTTCACTAGGAGAGTCCGGAAATGGAAGCTCGACAGGCCTCGCTTGCATCGCAGACAGATTTCGGCGTGCCGGCGGACAACACGCTCCTGATCGTCGATGACGATCGCGCCTTCCTGGCGCGGCTCGCCCGCGCCATGGAAACGCGCGGTTTCGACGTCGAGGCTGCCGCCTCGGTGGAGGACGGCCTCCAGTCGCTTAAGCGCCGCCCCCCCGCTTTCGCCGTGGTGGACATGCGTCTCGACGACGGCAACGGCATCGACGTCATCGCCGCGCTGAAAGAGGTACGGCCAGAGGCACGCGCCGTGGTGCTCACCGGCTACGGCAATATCGCCACGGCCGTCACCGCGGTGAAGCTCGGCGCCGTCGACTATCTCGCCAAGCCGGCCGACGCCGACGACGTCTACAATGCGCTGGTCGCGTCCACGACGACCGCCAAGGCGCCCCCGCCGGAGAACCCGATGTCGGCCGACCGCGTGCGCTGGGAGCACATCCAGCGGGTCTACGAGCTATGCAACCGCAACGTCTCGGAGACGGCGCGCCGGCTCAATATGCATCGCCGCACCTTGCAGCGCATTCTCGCCAAGCGCGCCCCGAAGTAACGCTGCCTCTACTCAAGCCTCATGCTGAGGAGCGCCGAAGGCGCGTCTCGAAGCATGAGCCACCCTTCGAGACGGGCGCGTTCCGCGCCCTCCTCAGGGTGAGGCTTTAACGAGCGGGAGCGACCGTCAAATCTCCAAGCTGCAAGATGGATCGAGGTGGAGCTGCAAACGCAGCGCCGCGGCGCGCGCGAAGGAGAGCATCATGGCTTTACGCCGCGCCGCGGTGAGACGCTCCTCGACCGGTTCGCGCACCAGCTCGGCGCCGTAGCGGTCGGCAAGGATGAGACCTGCGGAAGTCGGGATGACATCGCACGGAAAATCGGCCGCCACGGCGAAATAGAGGCGGTCGCAGAAAGCGAGATAGTCCTGCCACTTCCCGTCGCTCTGATAGTCCAAAAGACAGGACTTGATCTCGACGATCAGAACGTCGCCGCCTCCCGACAGCGCCACCACGTCGGCGCGCCGGCCATTGGCAAGCGACAGCTCGGTGACGACGGACAGGCCGAGCGCGCGCAAGGCCCGGCAGACGCCCCGTTGCAGCTCAGCCGCGACCGGCGACTGGCGCCGGTCGAACGGTATGACGGTGTCGTCGCTTCTGGCACGGTTGTCCTGCAACGCAAAGTCTCCAGCGAAATCAAATTTCCCTCACACAGTTGTGCAGGCTTAACCATTCCGCCTGCCGGAACAAGCTGCTAAATCTCGCGTTTCGGTGATTGGCGGCGCGTCGGCTCGGCGAATCCGGGCTTTTCCACGAGAGACAAAGCCCGAGCCGAGGGAGAGGATGATGGACCTTCATAACGCCGTCCTCGACGCCATCCTCGCCGCGCCCACGGCCCAGGCCGAATCAGCCTCGCTGCGTGACCGCCTGTTCCAGACGCGGGCGCTTTCGACCGCGCTTGCCAGTCCCTTGAGCGACGAGGACCAGGTCGTCCAGGCGAACGACGATGCGAGCCCCACCAAGTGGCACCTTGCGCACACCACCTGGTTCTTCGAGGCCTTTCTGCTGAAGCGCTTCCTCGCCGGCTATCGCGTGTTCGACGAGCGCTTCGAGTATTGCTTCAACTCCTATTACGAGAGCGTGGGGCCACGTCAGCCGCGCGGCAAGCGCGGGCTGCTGACGCGACCCTCGGCCGAAGAGGTGCGCGCCTACCGCGCCCATATCGATGCGGCGCTCGACCGCCTGCTCGCCACGGCCCTTCCGCCGGAGGCGGCTGAACTCGTCGAGCTCGGCATCAATCACGAGCAGCAGCACCAGGAGCTTCTCCTCACCGACATTTTGAGCCTGTTCGCCGCCGAGCCGCTCAAGCCCGCTTACCGCGAGTCTGGCCCCGGCGTGCGCGCAAGCGAGGCGGCGCCGCTCGCCTGGACCCCGTTCGACGGCGGCATCTTCGAGGTGGGACATGACGGCACGAGCTTCGCCTATGACAATGAGGGGCCGCGGCACGAGGCGCTGATCCGTCCCTTCAAGCTTGCCAACCGCTGCGTGACCAACGCCGAATGGATCCAATTCATCGCGGATGGCGGCTATGCGCGGCCTGTGCTCTGGCTCGCCGACGGCTGGAACACCGTGCGGACCCAAGACTGGCAGGGACCGCTTTATTTCGAGAAGGCTGACGGCGGCTACCTGCAGATGAGCCTTCTCGGCTTCCGCGCGATCGATCCCGCCGCCCCCGTCACCCATGTGAGCTATTACGAGGCCGACGCCTTCGCCCGCTGGGCCGGCTACCGGCTCCCTTCCGAGTTCGAGTGGGAGGTGGCGGCGGCTGCGCCGCTCGAGGGCCGCACGCTCGGGCATGGTCATCTTAGGCCCATGCCTGCCACGCCGGGCGAAGGTCTCCAGCAGATGTTCGGCGATGTCTGGGAATGGACGGGAAGCGCCTATCTCCCCTACCCGGGCTTCAAGGCCGCGCCTGGCGCCGTCGGCGAGTACAACGGCAAGTTCATGTGCAATCAGTTCGTGCTCAGGGGCGGCTCCTGCGTGACGCCAGAGGGCCATGTGCGGCGGACCTATCGCAATTTCTTCTATCCCCATCAGCGCTGGCAATTTACCGGCCTGCGCCTCGCCCAAGATGCGTGAGCGAGACACCTGATGGAGAGCGACATCTCGCTTCACTTGCCATCAGGGTCGGCCGCTCCTTCCGGGAGCCTGCGCGCCAAGGAGGCGCTTGGCTCCGACGATTTTGCGCAAGCCGTGCTGGCGGGCTTGACGCGGCGGCCGCGCAGCATCCCCTGCCGCTTCTTCTACGATGCGCGAGGCTCTGAACTCTTCGAGGAGATCACCAAGCTCGAAGAATATTACCCGACGCGCGTCGAGACGGCGTTGCTCGAAGCCCATCGGGCCGAGATCGCGACGCTGGTCGGCGCGGGCCGCATTCTGGTCGAGTTCGGATCGGGGTCGAGCCGCAAGACGAGTCTCCTTTTAGGCGCGTTCGACGAGGTGCCGGCCTATATCCCGATCGACATTGCCGCCGAGAGCCTGAAGGAGGCCGCGGAATGGCTGTCCGGGCAGCATGAGGGGCTCACCATCCTGCCGCTCATCGCCGACTTCACCACGACGCGTGCGCTGCCGCCGGTGGCACGGAGCAAGCGAAGGCTCGGCTTCTTCTCCGGCTCGACCATCGGCAATCTGAGCCACACCGAGGCGAGAGCCTTCCTCGCCAATGCCGCGCGCCTGCTTGGGCCGGGAAGCGCCTTCCTCCTCGGCGTCGATCTCAAGAAGCCCGTCTCGATCCTCGTTCCTGCCTATAACGACGGACGCGGCGTCACCGCCGCCTTCAATCTCAATCTGCTCGGGCGCATCAACCGCGAGCTTGGCGGGAATTTCGACCTCGCCCGCTTCGCCCATGACGCGGTCTATAACGAGACGCACGGGCGCATCGAGTTGTATCTCAAGAGCCTCGCGGAGCAGACGGTGCGCGTGTTGGGCCGCGCGTTCTCATTTGCCGCGGGCGAGCGCATCCACACCGAGAACTCGCATAAATATACGGTTGCCGAGTTCCAGACCCTCGCCCGCGCCTCGGGCTGGACCCCGGCCAAGGCCTGGACCGACCCCGACCAGCTCTTCAGCCTGCATTTGTTGCGGCTGTAGTAACCGGCTCTCCACGAACTCCGTCATACCGGCGAAAGCCGGTATCCAGAGCCGCTTGCTCCGTGCTGGTTGCCCCTGGATCCCGGCTTTCGCCGGGATGACGAGTCCTGGGCGAGGTATCCTCCCCCAATCCCCGCGCTCCAAACCTCGCTTACACTGCTCCCACCTCGTCCACTGAGGGGCGCATCATGAGGCGTCGTGAGGCGGGACGAGGTGCGGTGCCCCTGCGGGCTTCGTCGCAACGAAGCGCTCGGGGCGGCGCCGGGCTCCCCCCGGGTCCATTACGAGGCCCTGCCAGGAGCTGGCTGACGACCTTCTGGCCTATGCCAAACGTCGACTGCCGCCTCTCTCGACTGCGGATGCGGAGAGAGGAACCCCAACAGGACAAAGGGCGGCGGCGGGGCACAGAAGGCGAAAGCGGGGCCGGTGCCGGAAAACACCGCGACTGGCGCGCCGCGAGGCGCCCGCGTGTCGCAAGGCACGAGCCTTAGGATTTTGCGTCTTTCGGCGCGCCATCCCCTCATTGAGGGAGCCGTAGGGTGGGCAACGATTTTTCGTTGCCCACGCGGAACGAATGATGGTGGGCACGCTTCGCTTTGCCCACCCTACGATCAACCCCGGACGCTGAGATGCGTCGCGGCAAGGAGCCCGCATGTCTGCACCCCCTCACCCTTCCCGCCATGCGACTTGCGCGCATACATGCGCTACCGCTTGCGCTACTTGAGCGCGAGCGCGCGCAAGTCGGGCGGAAAGCCCTCTCCCCATAGGGGGCGAGGAGGAGTTTGTGGCATCTCCACGAGTCCCAATCCTCTCCCCGACGGGGAGAGGACGGCGAGCGTCTTACCGCTCGCCGGGTGAGGGGGAACCGAGCTGGGTTACATCGTTGTTGCTTTGGGCAGCTTGCCAGGGTGCGAGGTCCAGGGCATTGTGCGCGGCCATGCAGATAGAGAGGTAGCAGAGTGCCTGATCTTCTTTCCGGCAATGCGGCGATCGGCCAGTCGGGAGGGCCGACCGCCGTCATCAACCAGTCGCTCGCCGGCGTCATCGAAGGCTTACGCGCCGGACTCGCGGCTTCGGGCCAGGTGAAGCGCATCTTCGGCATGCGCCACGGCGTGCGCGGGCTGGTGAAGCCGGGCACTGACGGCCTGCTCGATCTCAGCGGGATCGACAAGGCCAGGCTTGAGGCCGTCGCCCGCACGCCCTCGGCCGCGCTCGGCTCGACCCGCGACAAGCCCGACGAGGCCTATTGCGAGCGCATTCTCGACGGCTGCCGCCGGAACGACATTCGCTATTTCTTCTATATCGGCGGCAACGATTCGGCCGACACCTGCCGCATCGTGAGCGAGAAGGCGGCTGCGGCGGGATACGAGCTTCGCTGCTTCCACGTGCCGAAGACCATCGACAACGATCTTCTCGAGAACGACCACACGCCCGGCTTCCCCTCCGCCGCGCGCTACGTGACGCTGGCGCTGATGGGGGACGCGCTGGACAATGCGAGCCTCGGCGGCATCAAGATCAACGTCATCATGGGCCGGAACGCGGGCTTCCTCGCCGCCGCCGCCTCGCTGGCACGCGGGAGTGCGGCAAATGGAGCAAACCCGGCAGACCGGCCAGCGCCGCATCTCATCTATCTGCCCGAGGTGCCGTTCTCGACCGATTCCTTCCTTGCCGATGCCGAGGCGGTCTACGCAAAGCTCGGGCGCTGCCAGATCGCGGTGAGCGAAGGCATACGGGACGCGACGGGCGCGGAGATCGGGCCCAAGCTGATGCGCGGGGCGGGCGAAGTGGACGCGCATGGCAATGTGCAGCTCTCGGGCTCGGGCGCGCTCGGCGACGGGCTTGCCGATCTGGTCAAGACGGGGCTGCGGCCTGCGGGCGGCAAGGCTCCGCGCGTGCGCGCCGACACGTTCGGCTATATCCAGCGCTGCTGGCCCGAGCCCTCGCCGGTCGATATTGCCGAGGCGCGCGCCGTCGGCCGCTACGCGGCGGAGCTTGCCGCACGCGGCGACGCATCCGCCTCCGTCATCATCATCCGCACCAGCAATGACCCCGACGCCTATGCCAGCGCCTGCGCCCGCGCGGATCTCGCGGCAGTGGCGCGCCACACGCGGCACGTGCCGGCGGAGTTCATCGCGGGGTCTAACGACGTGAGCGCCGCCTTCCATGCCTATTGCCGCCCGCTGGTCGGCGACCTGCCGAAGCTCGAACGGCTGTAGAGGCTAGCCTTCGACCAGCTCGCGCACATAAGGGGGAAGAGCGAAGGCGGCGATGTGGACATCAGGCCGCCAATAGCGCGTGGGGAAGGCGCCGGCCTTGTCGTGGCGCCGCTCGATCTTCTTGCGGCGATGGTGCCTCAGCTTGGCGTTGTCGGTGGCCCAGCCGAAGGACATGGGACCCCCAAAATAGCTTGGCGTATTGGCGAGATAGGCCGAGGCGTCGCCGAACAATCCGCGGAAATATGAGACGCTCTGCTCCAACTCGCCGGCCTGCAAGAAGGGCAGGCCGTTCTGGGTGACGAGCAGGCCTCCCCGCTTAAGGCAGCGTTGGCAGTCGGTGTAGAACTCGCGGGTGAACAGCACGGCGCCCGGCCCGATGGGGTCGGTGGAATCGACCATGATCACGTCGAAACGCTCGTCGGTCTCGGCCACGAATTTGGTGCCGTCGGCGATGACGATCCGGGTGCGCGGATCGTCATAGGCGCCGGCCGACACTTCGGGGAAGTGCTGGCGGCAGAGATCGATCACGCCGTGGTCGATCTCGCACAACGTGACCTGCTCCAGCTCCGGATGCTTCAGCGCCTCGCGCAGCACGCCGCCGTCGCCGCCGCCGACGATAAGCGCCTTCTTCGCACGCCCATGGGCGAAGAGCGGCACATGCGCCATCATCTCGTGATAGACGAACTCGTCCTTGGTCGCGACCTGGACGATGCCGTCGAGCATCATGACGCGGCCGAAGTCGGCGTTCTCGAAGATGATCAGTCGCTGGTGCTCGGTCTCGTTGTCGAAGAGGACGCGGTCCGCTTTCAGACGGACACGGAAGCCGCGGTGGAGCGTCTCTTCGACCCAGTGTTCCATCGGTGCATTTCCTTGCCGCGCATATGCTCCTTGACCACCACCTTGCCGGGCGAAAAGGCCTCCTTCAAGACGTCGATGGCCGCCTTCGGATTGGTTTGGCCACACATGAAGACGTCGAGCGCGGCGTAGCCGTATTCGGGCCAGCTATGGATCGAGATATGCGACTCGGCGAGAACCGCAACCCCCGATACGCCCCCGTTCGGCGTGAAGTGGTGAAGATGGATGTGCAGAAGCGTCGCACCTGCGACCTCAACACATCGTCTGAGCGTGTGCTCGATGTGCTCTAGGTCGTCGAGCCGCTCTGCCCGAACGAGATCGATGATGAGATGGGTGCCCGCATAACGAACCCCATCGCGCTCACAGAAAAAGTCCTTGCGTCCCTCTCCGTCGGGAGAGAGGCACCGGGAAAGCTTTTCTTCCGTTTGGGCGGTGCTTGAACCATGATCCAAGTCCATCCCCAATTGGAAGAGGGCGTCACTGGACATGGCGTCCTCCCCAACCAGCAGATGTGCAAGTCTAAACGAGGCGCTATTTACACCCGCGTTCGAGCGATGCAAGAGGTTTTTGGCCTCATGGGGCAGAATGACCTCGAAAAGGGTTCCGCGAGACCCCTTCGGACGGCGTGTCCCGAGGTTGCCGCGGTTGAGCGACGCTGCTCATGGTGCAGCGTCGAGGGTGCCCATGCGGAAGAGGATCGGACATTCTAGTCGCGAGGCGCCGTGCGGCTCGCCTCCTCGCCGCGCTAGCCTTGCGCGAAGCGTTCCTGCGCAGGCCGCTCGTGACCGTCACTTCGCGCTGCCGATGCGCTCAAGCTCGGCGGGGTCTGCGACCTCGAGGATGCCGCCCGACAGCCTGCAAATTCCGCGTCGGTGGAGATTTCCGAGCACCCGGCTCACGTGAACGGGCGTGACTCCCGTGATCCCGGCAATATCCTGCTGGCGCAGCGGAAAGGGATAGCGCTGCGCGCGGATCACACCACGCGACTTAATCCGCTTGATGAGATGGAGGAACAAGTAGGCAATTCGTTCATCGGCCGACCGTTGGCCGAGTGCGAGCAGTAGCTCTCCCGCGTCAGTGTTCTCCTCAACGCAGGCTGCTGACAAGACTTGTGAGAGGGCCGGGTTTGTATTGAGCATTTCCTTGACCGCCTCGCGTTTGAACCGGCTCAGACGAATTTGCGTCAGCGCCCGAACCGAAAAGGGCAACCTCTCCACAAAGAACGAGATCGCCGCAAAGAGATCTCCCGCTAGGAGGAACCGCAAGATCTGCCTTCGCCCGTCGGTAAGGTGGAGATAGTGAAACGCCCAGCCCTCGCACAAGACGTGAACATATTCGGATGGCTCCTGGCGAACGAGGACGATCTCGTTGGGGTGCACTTCGCGGAAACTCTGCCAGTCCGGACGCGTACGTAAGCGCGTCTCCTGTCGATGCATGCCCAGAACCGCTGCGCAGAAGCCAGCGTCGCGAACGGGACAGATGCTGCAAGGCCAATCGGTCATCCGGCCAATCTACTCATTGTCAACCCTCGGGTGCCCGACGGGCACGGTTGGTTCCAAGAACCGCCTGGCTGAACGAGGCGCGCGACTTGAGCGACAGTTAACGGACGGAAGAATACCGCTTAAGGCAACATCGTTAGCGAGTTGATATAGATCAATAACATGGAGCGATAATCTCTTGTCATAATGTGTAAGTCCGTCTTAAGCCGTCGCCGTGCATAACATCCCCCGGCCCCCCAGATCGAGCGGGTAACCCCCTATGCCCCCTCGAACGTCTCCCGGCCAGCGTCGGTTGCTATCCAATGACGCATCTTAACGACATAGTTCAGCCAACAGCGGAAGGCACCGCTCGCGACTCACACGCGTCGACAGCCAGTCGCATGGGTAGGATTTGCGGTCTGGAGTCGTTCGTTGAGGCATTCGATCAGCTCGCGATCATCAGTGCCACAGATATCAAAGGAACGATCGTCTATGCTAACGACGAGTTCACTCGCGTCAGCGGGTATTCCCAAGCTGAACTTATCGGACAGAACCATAGGATTCTGAAGTCAGGCCATCATCCCGCAGCTTTCTTCAAGGACATGTGGCGGACGATCGCCAGAGGCAAAATCTGGCGCGGCGAGATAAAGAACCGGGCGAAGGATGGCTCGATCTATTGGGTCGATTCCACGATCGTCCCGTTTAAGGACGGCCGCGGAAAGATCCAAGGGTATGTCTCGGCCCGGATCAATATCACGAAACAGAAGCTGGCCGAGGAAAAGCTGCTTGCGCAGAATATCCAACTTGACACGGCGCTCAACAACATGGCGCGCGGTCTGTCGATGTTCGACGCTCAGGCGCGTCTAATCGCATGCAACAAGCTCTATCGCGAGATTTACGACTTGCCCGAAGAGCTTACGCAGCCGGGCACACCGCTTTCCGAGATCATACGCTACCACACGAAAAGGGAGACGGGCCGCGACAGCAGGGAAGATATCGAAAATCAGCGCAAGTGGATCGAAAACCACGTCGCGAGGTTGGCCCGCGGTGAGACGTTCTCGCATACTCAGCATCTCAAGAACGGCCGGACCGTCCTCGTCACCAATCAGCCGCTGCCGAACGGCGGCTGGGTCGATTTGCAGGAAGACGTTACCGAGAGGGAGCGATTCGAAGCCATGATTGCGCACATGGCCCACCATGACGCGCTGACAGACCTTCCGAACCGCGTCTTGCTCGACGAGCGGCTTAAGCTGGGCCTCGCGGCGTGCGCCGAGGCGAGAGATTGGCGTTCTACCTCCTCATCTCGACGACTTCAGGTATCAACGACACGCTCGGACATCCGATCGGGGACGAGCTTCTGAAGGCCGTTGCAGAGCGCCTGCGCGGGGCCCTCAGAGAAACAGACACCATCGCGCGCATGGGGGGTGATGAATTCGCAGTCGTTCAGGTCGGAATAGCGACAGAGAAGGCAGGTCAGCAGCTCCGCCCAGCGACTGATCGACGCCGTTAGCGAACCCGCATGATATCGGAGGTCATAACATTAGGGTAGGTGCCAGCATCGGCGTCGCCCTTGCACCCGCTGACGGCGACACGGTGGACCAGCTGATCAGAAACGCAGACCTGGCCTTGTACCGGGCAAAAGAACTAGGACGCGGGAGGTTTTGCTTCTTCGAGAACGAGCTGAATGAGCGCATGCTGGCGCGGCAGACGCTGGAGGCCGATCTACGCAAGGCGCTCGCCGCCGGTGAGATCGACTCCACTACCAGCCGATCGTCAATCTCGAGCGGTATCAGATGACCGGTGTCGAAGCCCTCATGCGCTGGCACCATCCCGAGCGGGGCCTGATCCTGCCCGGCGAGTTCATCCCCTTGGCGGAGGAGACCGGCCTCATGTCCCGCTCGGCGAGTGGGCCATCAGACAAGCCTGTGCCCAAGCCATGGCCTGGCCCGACCGTATCAATGTCGCGGTCAATGTTTCCCGCTCCAATTAAAACAACCAGGATTGGTGACGGTGATCGCCAATGCCCTCAGGCCTCGGGTTTGCCGGCCACCCGCCTGGAGGTCGAGACCACCGAATCAGTTCTCTTGGACGTCACCGAGGCGAACCTTGCCACGCTGCATCACTCGGGGACTCGAGTCCGGATCGTGCTGGTGACTCGGTACGGGCTATTCCTCGCTGCGCTATCTACAGAGCTTCCCGTTCGATAAGATCAAGATCGACCAATCGTTCATCAGGAATGTGGCCGTCAACGATGACACTCTCAAGATCGTGCGGGCCATTGTGATGCTCGCCCGCAGTCTCGGCATGACGACGACTGCCGAGGGCGTCGAGACGAAAGAACAGCTCGACGCCGTTCGGTTCGAGGGCTGCGATGAAGTGCAAGGGTACCTTATCGCCAAGCCGATCCCTGCCGATGACATCGAGCGCCTGTACCTGCCAAGTGCCAAGGCAACGCACGCGTCGGGGACTAGCCAAAAGGGCCAGAAGAGTTCGAAAACTGGCTAGTTGAGGGGTGAGGAAGCCCATTGACGAGAGCTCAGCAGTGCCAGCACGCCGCCAAGTTCAATCGACGCGATCAGGCCGCCCTAAAGTTCGCCGCATTGACGCGCCCCAGATCGCCGCTATCTGGGCCATGGTCGAGCAGCTTGCCGCGACGCCATGAGGGTGCCCGTGGCGGAAGAGGACGGCATGCTGGTCGCCGAGGCGCCGTGCGGCTCCGACCTCTATCGCCGGTCGTTAGCCTTGCGCGAAGCGATCCTGCGCAGGCCGCTCGGCTTGACGCTCACAGAGGAGGAGCGCGCCGACGATGCGCTGCGCCGGCATTTCTGCGCCACCTCCCGCGGTGCGGTGGTGGGCTCCGTCTCGCTCAAGCCCCTCAATAGCGATACCGTTCAGCTCCGGCAGATGGCGGTGGCGGAAGACCGGCGGCGGGAACGGATCGGGGCGCGGCTGCTCGCCCACGCGGAAGCGTGGGCGCGAGGCGAAGGCTACCGTCTCATCGTGCTCAATGCCCGGCTCGGCGCCGAGGGCTTCTACGCGCGCTTCGGCTATCTTGCCCAAGGCGAGCCGTTCGAGGAGAACACCGTTCCGCATGTCAGAATGACCAAGCGCTTGGTTGAGAAGAGGCGCTCGACGGCGCGAGGGCGCGGAACCACGAGAGGAGGAGAGACGATGAGCGTGGAGGTGGGAGACAAGGCGCCGGATTTCACCTTGCCGGCCGACGGGGGCGGCAAGGTTTCGCTGAAGGATCTGCGGGGAAAGACGGTCGTGCTCTATTTCTATCCCAAGGACGACACGTCGGGCTGCACGGCGGAGGCTTGCGCCTTTCGGGATCAGCTTCCAGACTTCTCCAAGGTGAAGGCCGAAATCGTGGGCGTCTCGCGGGATACGGTCGCCAGCCACGACAAATTCAAGAAGAAGTTCAAGCTCCCCTTCCCGCTCGCCGCGGACGAGGACGGCAAGGTCTGCCAAGCCTACGGCGTCTGGGTGGAGAAGAGCATGTACGGCAAGAAATACATGGGCATCGAGCGGGCGACCTTCCTCATCGACCCGAAGGGCGCGATCCGCGGTGTCTGGCACAAGGTGAAGGTGCCAGGCCACGCCGATGAGGTGTTGAAGGCCGCAGAGGCACTGAAATAGGTCAGCGTCCGGCCAAGAAATCCTGCCCGGTGCCGACCTAAATCAGCCCTCCAAGGCGCGCCAAGCGCGCGCCGAGCTTCAATGCGTTGAGACGGCTATTGCGCCGGCGGCGGTGACTCTGCCGGGGGCGTCTCCGGCGCCTTCTGCTCCTCGCCGCCGCCACATGTGTTGGCCGACAAACCAACCAGCGCGATCGCGGCGGCCGCCGCCGCCATCAGAAACTTCCTCATGTCGTCCTCTCCATTCTTTGGTTTAGCTTCCTACCCTGAAGCTTTAGACGGCCCAGTCTACTCTAGTTTCAGGCTTTTTTATTGCCACTTGTGGCGCACCCGACAGGATTTCGAACCTGTGACCTCTGCCTTCGGAGGGCAACGCTCTATCCAACTGAGCTACGGGTGCTTCGCCGCCCGACCCTAGCGAAAGGCCCTGTCCTAAGCAACGCCGGCGGCAGAAACCAGAAATCAGAAATCGGAAACCAGAAATCAAGGGCTCTCCAGCTTCTCCTCCCGTCTCTGGCGCCTGGCGTCTGGCGTCCGACTTCTGACTTCTGGTTTCCGGCTTACTCGTGAGGCAAAGGCGCGACTTGACGCAGTGCAGCATTGGCGTAGGTATGCGGCTTACGAAACAGCAAGGCTGGGCAGCCCGTGGAGAAGAAAAAGGTCCTCGTGATCGGCGGCGGCTTTGGCGGCGTGTTCGCGGCGAAGGCGCTCGAGCGGCTCGGCCGGGGCAAGCTCGAAGTCGAGCTCGTCAACGCCAACAACTATTTCGTCTTCCAGCCGCTGCTGCCGGAGGTCGCCGCCTCGAGCATTCATTCCGCCGACGCGGTCGTTCCTCTGCGCCAGCTGCTCCGCCATCTCCAGGTGCGGCAGGCCGAGGTCATGGGCATCGACTTCGCCAAGAAGTCGGTGACCGTGGTCCAGGGCACGCGGCGCGTTCCGGTCGACCTTGCCTATGACGAGCTGGTGATCGCGCTCGGCACCGGCGTGGACCTCAACCGCTTCCCCGGACTGCCCGAGCATGCGCTCACCATGAAGGACCTGGCCGACGCGCACCGCTTGCGCACCCATGTCATCGGCTGTCTGGAGACGGCCGACATCACGGACGAGCCTGAGGCGAAGCAGCAGCTCCTCACTTTCGTGGTGGTCGGCGCCGGCTTCTCGGGCGTCGAGACCGTCGCCGAGGTGAGAGAGCTGGTTCGCCGCGCGCTCAAATATTATACGAACATCAAGACCGATGAGATCCGCTTCTATCTGATCGAATATGCCAACCGCATTCTGCCGACCTTCTCCGCCGACCTCGCCGAATACGCCACGCGGCGCTTACAAATTCACGGCATCGAGGTGCTGACCGGCGTCGGCACCAAGTCGGCGACGGGCACGGCGGTCGAGCTAACCGACGGACGCATCATCCCGACCTCGACCATTGTCGCGACCATCGGCACTGGGCCGCACCCGCTCGTCTCGGCGCTCGGCCTCGACATGCATTGGGGTCGCATCAGGACCGACCGCTTCATGCGCGTGCCTGGTCATGAGGGCGTGTGGGCGCTCGGCGACGCCGCACTCATCCCCCTCGTCGACGACCCCAAGGAAGACCCGGCCCACTATGCCACGCAGACCGCGCAATTTGCCGTGCGCGAAGGGCGGCAGATGGCGGATAACATTATCGCCAAGATCGAGGGGAAGGCGCTCAAGCCCTTCGCCTATACCTCGAAAGGCTCGCTCGCCTCGCTCGGCATGAGCAAGGCGGTGGCCGACGTCTACGGCATCAAGCTCTCGGGCACGCTCGCCTGGCTGCTTGTGGCGCGGCTTCTATCTCTCCTTCCTGCCGGGCTTCGCCGCCAAATTCAGGGTGGGCGTGACCTGGCTCCTGAACAGCGTCATGCCGCCGAACATCGTGCAGATCCAGGTCCCACCGCCGGCGACCCGCTACATCCACTACCGCAAGGGCGACAGGGTGTTCGAGCCCGGTATGCTGATCGACGGCTTCTATACGGTGACCAAAGGCTCCTTCAAGCTCACCATCGACAATCCGGAGACGGGCGAGCATTTCGAGAAGGTGTTCGGACCCGGCGAGCATTTCGGCGAGCGGGTGCTGCTGCGCTCGGCGCTTCGGACCGGCCTCGTGGTGGCGCTGGAGGACGGCATCCTGCTGTTCATCGCGCAGAAGGACTTCACCCGCTTCGCCCGGGCCTTCCCCTTCCTCGACCAGTACTTCAAGGACTATATCGAGAAGACCTTCGGCGGAACCGACAAGTCCTTCGCGCCGGGCAGCGCCGACCACAAGCACGAGCTCGAAACCCTGCCTTAGGCGCCACGCCTTGTCATCGTCCGCGAAGGCGGACGATCCAGTAACCACCGCCGCTCGTTGTATTGCGCCACCGGGGCTACTGGATGCCCGCTTTCGCGGGCATGACAAGAATGGGGACGGGGCATTCGTCGCGTGCTGACGGAGAGGCCGCTAATCCCTATATTCCTGCCATCATGGCCATCGATGAAACCAAGGCCCGGGCAGCCGGCAGGCCGGTCGCGCGCGGCGACCACGTCTATCTGATCGACGGCTCGGGCTACATCTTCCGCGCCTATCATGCGCTGCCGCCGCTGACGCGGCCGTCGGACGGGCTGCCGGTGGGCGCCGTGCACGGCTTCTGCGCCATGCTGTGGAAGCTGTTGCGCGAGACGGGAGAGCTGGCGCCCCCCACCCATCTCGCGGTGATCTTCGACTATTCCGCCAAGACCTTCCGAAGCGATTTGTTCGACGGCTACAAGGCGAACCGGCCTGAGCCGCCGGGCGACCTCATCCCCCAATTCCCCCTCGTCAGGGACGCCGTGCGCGCCTTCAACGTGGCCTGCATCGAGCGGGAGGGCTACGAGGCCGACGACATCATCGCCACCTATGCGATCGAGGCGGTCGAAGCCGGCGCCGACGTGACCATCGTCTCCTCCGACAAGGACCTGATGCAGCTCGTCCAGCCCGGCATCCTCATGTACGACACCATGAAGAACAAGGCGATCGGCGAAGCGGAAGTGATCGAGCGCTTTGGCGTGCCGCCGTCGAAGGTCGTCGAAGTGCAGGCGCTGATCGGCGATTCCTCCGACAACGTGCCGGGCGTGCCGGGGATCGGGGTCAAGACCGCGGCACTCCTCATCAACGAATTTGGCGATCTCGAAACGCTGCTCGCGCGCGCGGGCGAGATCAAGCAGGAGAAGCGGCGCGAAAGCCTCATCACTTTCGCCGACCAGGCGCGGCTGTCCAAGGCGCTCGTCATCCTCGACTGCCATGTCCCGCTCGATGTCCCGCTTGCCGAGACGGCGGTGCGTCGGCCCGACCCAGAGGCTTTGACGGCCTTCATGCGGAAGCTCGAATTCACCACGCTGCTTCGCCGCGTGGCCGAGGGTTTGGGCGCTGAGCTGCCCGCGGGCATGACGCCCTCGACCGCGCCGCAGCGGCGCAAGAAGAACGACTACGATCATCCTTTGCGGCGCTCGCCGCGCGGCGAGACCGGGCCGCCGCGGGAGCACAAGGTCGTGGGCGGCTCGCCGGCGCAGCTCGCAGTGGAGCGCGCGAGCAGGCTTGAAGCGATTCCCTTCGATCGCTCCAATTACGAGACGGTGACCGAGGCCTCCCGCCTCGCCGATCTCTTGGATACGGCGCGCTATCAGGGTCATTTCGCCTTCAGAGCGAAGCTCACTTCGTCAGATCCCATGCAGGGTGAGCTGGTGGGCGTGGCGCTCGCGATTCTGCCGGGACACGCGGCCTATGTGCCGCTGGCGCACCGCGCCGGCGACGGGCTCGATCTCGGCGGCGACGCGATCGCGCAAATCCCCATGCGCGAGGCCTTGGACCTGCTGAAGCCGATCCTGGAAGATGTGAGCGTTCTCAAAATCGTGCAGAACGCCAAGTTCGACATGGTGGCGCTGGCGCGCTACGGCATTGCGCTCACAAGCATCGACGATCCCTGCCTCATGTCCTACGCGCTCGACGCCGGCCGCGCCGAGCATCTACCCGATCAGCTCGCAGGGCGTCTGCTCAGCCATACCTGCCTCACCGACAAGGAGATCATGGGCTCAGGCCGCAATGCCGTCAGCCTCGACCGCGTGGCGATCGCTCGCGCCACCGAATATGCCGGCGAGGAGACCGATATCGGCCTCAGGCTCTGGCTGATCCTCAAGCCGCGCCTGGCAGCCGAATCCGTGACCACAGTGTACGAGACGCTGGAGCGGCCGCTTGCGCCCGTGCTCGCGCTCATGGAGCGGACGGGGGTCAAGGTGGAGAAGGCGACCTTGGCGAGCCTCTCTCTGTCCTTCGCCCAGACCATCGCGCGGCTCGAGGACGAGATCAGGGCGCTGGCCGGCGAGGAGTTCAATATCGGCTCGCCCAAGCAGCTCGGCGAGATCCTGTTCGACAAAATGAGCCTTCCCGGCGGGCGGAGGACCAAGACCGGCGCCTGGAGCACGGATGCCGCCGCGCTCGAGGAGTTGGCGGCCGAAGGCCACGACCTGCCGCGCAAGGTGCTCGACTGGCGGCTCCTCGCCAAGCTGAAGAGCACCTATACCGACGCGCTGCCGACCTATATCCATCCACAGACGGGGCGCGTGCATACCTCCTACGCCCTTGCCGCGACCACCACGGGGCGGCTCTCGTCGGTCGAGCCGAATTTGCAGAACATCCCGGTGCGCACGCCCGAGGGGCGCGCCATCCGCAAGGCCTTCGTGGCGGAGAAGGGCAAGAAGCTGATCTCGGCCGATTACAGCCAGATCGAGCTCCGGGTGCTCGCCCATATGGCCGACACGCCGACCTTGCGCCAGGCTTTCGCCGACGGGCTCGACATCCACGCCATGACGGCTTCCGAGATGTTCGGCGTGCCGATCAAGGGCATGGACCCCAGCATCAGGCGAAAGGCCAAGGCCATCAATTTCGGCATCATCTACGGCATCTCAGCGGTCGGGCTCGCCGCCCAGCTCGGCATCGGGAGGAGCGAGGCCGGCGCCTATATCAAGACCTATTTCGAGCGCTTCCCCGGCATCCGCGACTACATGGAGGCGATGAAGGCGGAGGCGCGCCGCCAAGGCTATGTGAAGACGCTGTTCGGGCGGAAGGTGCATTACCCCGAGATCAACACCAAGAACCCGTCATTGCGGGGGAACTTCGAGCGCGCCGCCATCAACGCCCCGATCCAGGGGTCGGCCGCCGACATCATCCGCCGCGCCATGATCCGCATGGGGCCCGCGCTCGCCGAGGCTGGCTTATCGGCCCGTATGCTGATGCAGGTGCATGACGAGCTGGTGTTCGAGGCGCCGGAGGAGGAGGTCGACAAGACCATGGAGGTGGCGCAAGCCGTAATGGAGAAGGCGCCTGAGCCTGCGCTGAAACTGAAGGTGCCGCTCAAGGTCGACGCACGCGCCGGCGACAACTGGGAAGCCGCGCATTAATGGGAAACACGCAACATCCAGTGGAATATGAGCAGCGCACCATCGCCGAAATGGTGGAGAGCGAAAGGCGCATGGTGCTGGAGGCGCACGAGCGCTACCCCGTCTATTATCCGCATGCAGAGGAGGCTGCCCACTTCCTCTCGACCTTCATCAAGTCAATTAACAAAGATCGATTTGTGTTCGGGATGTTCCTATCCCAGGTCAAGAAGCATCACATGCTGGCGCTCTTCTCCACCGTTCGGCTGCATCGCATTCAAGCCATGATGAATTTGCGGCAAGTTCTTGAGGCAGGGGCAGCCGCAGCCTTTGCTATTGCCAATCCGGGGCAGGAGCATTTCGTTGATGCCGACGACCGCGGGGTGCTCGACCCATCGAAGAAGCTTACGGAGAAGCGCAATAAGTGGCTTGATGAACATTACCCTGTCGGATCGGCCGCCATTCGGGATATGAAGGGCAACATCAATAAGTCGGCAGGCCATGCAAATCTCGTTTCTGCGGGCAACAACTTTCGCTTCAACGAGGCTGGCTGGTTTGATGCGCCCTTTTTCGACATTGAAGATGAGCACTTCGTCAGGACCGACCTTTGGATGCTTGGCAACATCGCTGTCGGCTTGATGAGATTATTCCACGAGGTGAACAAGGGCCGTGATGTTATCGTGTTCATCGACGAGTTCGCGAGGCGATGGGACAAGCTTTCACGAGAGAACACGACTCTGCACACAGAGCTGACGTCGAGCGCCCGATATAAGCGGGCTCAACAGCTTCTCCAGGAGACCGCGCCCGTTGAACCTGGTTCGGCCAACCGGACCTAGTCTAGCGACGCCGGCTCTCTAAATCGCCCGAATTTCCGCAGGTCCGCTCAAGGTCGACGCGCGGGCCGGCGACAATTGGGAGGCCGCGCATTAGGGGAACGCCCCTCTTCACCTTCGTCATTGCCGGGCTTGACCCGGCAATCCATTCCATTTTCGCTTCAACGCGCTGGGAGTTAACGGCGTGGATGCCCGGATCAAGTCCGGGCATGACGGAATTCAGGGACGGCTCTACTATCCCAACCGACTAGTTCGACAGCGTGAAATGGGAGGAGGCGAACATGGCGAAATGCGAGCAATGTGGCAACGACTACGACAAGACCTTCGAGGTCAGCATGGGCGGCCGCACCATGATCTTCGACAGCTTCGAATGCGCCATCGCGGCCCTCGCCCCCATCTGCCCGCATTGCGGCTGCCGCATCATCGGGCATGGGGTCGAGCACAACGGCACCATCTTCTGCTGCGTGCATTGCGCCAAGCACGAGGGCGTGACGGGCTTGCGCGACCGGGATTGATTGCCAGCGGCGCAGCTTGCTCTCCCCTCCCCCCTTGAGGGGGGAGGGATAGGGGAGGGGGTTCAAGGCACAGACTCGTCGTATCGTTCACCCCCCTCCGCGCGCCCAAACGGCGCGCGTGCTCCCCCGCAAGGGGGGAGCAATGAGGGATGGGGAGCCGTTATCATTACCAAACGTTTGGTTGTCCCCGCCCACGCGGCTGCCGCACAATGGCGTCCACGTCTCGTTCCCGAAGGGCCGTGTCCATGAGAAGCTTCCTCGCATCGCTCAGTCTCATTCTCCTTATCGGCTTATCGGGCGCCACACCTGCCGTGGCCCTGCCCGCGCCCATGTCCGACAGCGAGCTCCTCTCGAAGAGCGACCTCGTGGCGCTCGTCCGCGTGCTCTCGGTCACCTGCGTCAGCGTCACCAAGGACGAGCGCACGGGCGAAGATCTGCCAAGCTATAGCGCCAGGGTCGAGCTGATGGAGGTCATCAAGGGCGAGGAGGCGAAGGGCGACGACGTCAACATCAGTTTCCACGCCATCCCCACCGGCCTCCTGGGCCCCTGGTCCGTCTATTACTATCCGGGCGAGATGGTGTGGACGCATCTGGTCGGCAAAGACGGCGACTACACCACGATTTGGTGGAACGGCCGCGGCGATCTCGTCAATAAGGCCGTCATCACCGAGCTGCCCACCACGCCCGGCGAAGTGGTCGAAGTTCCACGCCGCAGCGGCCAATCACGCAATTGACCATCTGCCGGGAAGCTGCGAAGGAGGTCTCGTGACCAGATTGCTTAAGACGCTCAGCCTTGTATTGGTTGCCGCCTGCTTCGCCCTGCCGGCGCTCGCCGTGCCGGCGCCGATGTCGGAGCAGGAGCTGATGGAGAAGAGCGACCTCGTCGCGCTCATCCGCGTGCTGGCGGTGACCTGCACCAGCATCGTCAAGGACGAGCAGACCGGCGAGGAGCTGCCGGGCTATATCGCCACGCTCAAGATATTGGAGGTCAAGAAGGGCGAGGTGAAGCAAGGCGACCAGGTGCTGGTCACCTGGCGCGCCATCCCCAAGACGATCGTCGGACCTTGGACGGTCTACTACTATCCCGGCGAGGAGGTGGTCACCCATCTCACCAAGCGGAGCGGCGGCGTGAGCTATGCCTCGACCTGGTGGAACGCCAAGGGCGACGATGTGAAGGCACCCGACAGCCGCGACCTGCCGACGACGCCCGGCGAGACGGTGGTGCCGACGCCGGAGCCGGTCAAGCGCCTGCCGCTCTAAAATCTCCCTCTCCCCTGTGGGGAGAGGGCTGGGGTGAGGGGGGGAATGACTCAGCGCTAGCGCCCAAGCCCCCTCACCCGGCACGCAAAGCGCGCCGACCTCTCCCCAAAGGGGAGAGGTGAAGCGAGAGCCATCTAATCAGGAAAGTGCGTCCAGCCAATCGTTGAACAGGCGCTCGCTCGCCGCATTGGCGGCAGGCGCAAAGCGCGCCGTTTCGGCGCGCATCTTGCCGAGATCGACCTTGGAGGTGGTGAGCTCGAGCGTGTGGCCGATCAGCCAGCGCTCCATGTCCCTCTCCGGCAGCTCCACATGGAATTGGAGCGCCAGCACCTTGGGGCCGTAGGTGAAGGCCTGGTTCGGCGTGATCTCGGTCGAGGCGAGACGCGTCGCGCCCACCGGCAGGTCGAAGGTGTCGCCATGCCAATTCAACACGCGGACGCCGTCGATGGCGCCAAGCGGCGAGGCCTTGCCTTCCTCGGTCAGCGTCATTTGATCCCAGCCGAGCTCCTTCTGCTTGCCGGGATAGACGCGGGCGGCAAGCACGGCGGCGAGCGCCTGGCAGCCGAGGCAGATGCCGATCACGGGCACGCCTTTCTTGACCGCGGCCTCGATGGTCGAAAGCTCGTGCTTGAGGAAGGGATAACGCTCGACCTCGTAGATGCCGATCGGGCCGCCGAGCACGACGAGGAGATCGGCGTCCTTGGCGGGACTGAGATCGTCGACGCCGGCTTCGAGATAGCGGAGCGCGATGCCGCGATCTTGCAGCACGCCTTCCAAGGTGCCGGCATCCTCGAAGGCGACGTGGCGTATGGCGATGGCGTTCTGCATGGCTTCCCTCATAGGCTCCGGCTGAGGCTCGCATCTTGCGCCGGGAGGCTAAGCCCCAGTTGACAATTAGCGACGCCTGATTGACCGTTTGCGACGGGCAAATGGCCCGCTCACACGATGAGCGCGACGCCTTGGCGGCGCGGGTCGCCCGCCCCTTCGACCCCGCCTTTTGGGTTCCGCCGCGCGGCGTGCACGCCGCCGAAGAAGAGGTTCCGGTCGGGCCAGGCATGGGCCTTGTCGCCGAGCGCGCGGAACTCGGCCTGCGCCATTTCCGGTAGTCCCGGCTCGAAACTGACCGTGCCGCATTTCTCCACATGCAGGCGGGGCGCCTCGACCGCATCATCGAGACTCATGCCGCGATCGAGCAGATTGACGGCGACCTGGAGGATGGCGGTGCGGATGCGGTTCGAGCCGCCGGTGCCGAGCGCCGTCACCGTGCCGTCAGGCTCCAGGATGATGGTCGGCGCCATCATGGAGGACAGCCGCGTTCCTTCGCGCCAGGCGTCGAGGCTTCCGCTCGCGAGATCCTCCTCGCCCAGCATGTTGTTCAGCATGAAACCGAACTTGCCGACGATGGTGCCGTTGCCCTCGCCGTTCGAGAGGCTGACCGAAGCGGCATTCCCTTCCCCATCGATCACGCTGATATGGGTGGTGCCGCGATAGGCGGCGGGGTGGCGCTGGGCTTCGCGTATCTCCTTGGCCAGCACGCCGCCGGCAAGCCGTTCCGCGAGCCCCTCCCCGTGCGTCGCGCGCGCTTCATTGGTCGCCTCCATGGCTCGGCGCAGGGCGAGCGCATCGAGCGCGCGGCCGTCCTCGGCAAGCGCATCGAGAAACGCGAGGCCGAAGGCGATGAGAGCGCCGCTGGCCGCAGGCGGCGGGTTGAGCGCGAGGGTGGCGCCGGCATGCGTCCAATAGAGCGGCTCGCGCCGCGCGACGCGGTAGTGCTTGAGATCGGCATATGTCAGATGCCCGCCGAGGCTTAGCGATTGCTCCACGATGGCCTTGCCGACATCGCCGTCGAGGAACAGCCGCGCGCCGTCCTCGGCGAGCCAGGACAGCGTTTCGGCAAGCTCTTCGTTGCGGAAGGTCTCGCCGGCCTGCATCAGCTTGCCGCCCGGCGCGAAGATCTGCGCGACGCCTTCGCTCGCGGTGAGGATGGGGGCGATGACGGTGAAGAGATAGGCCTGGAACTCGGTCAAGGGGAAGCCTGCCCGCGCCGCCCGCACCGCCGGCTCGACCAGGCGTTTCATCGGCAGCCGGCACAGCGCCTCGTGCATGGCGAAGAGGCCGGGCACCACGCCGGGCGTCGCGCTCGACCCGAGCCCGATATGGAACTCCTGCTTGGCCGGGCCGAAATCGGCGTGGATGGGAAAGAACTCGACCTCATTCGCCGCGCGCCGCTGTGCGCGGGGTCTCGCAGAAGAAGTCGAACAACGCGGCCTGGTCGCTTCCGGCCCGGCGCGCCATGAGGAAACCGCCGCCCCCCGGCGAGGAGAACACGGCCTCGGCGACGAAGGTCATGAACATGCCGGCCAGCGCAGCGTCGAAGGCGTTGCCGCCGTCTTGCAGGATTTCCGCGGCGGCGTTTGCGGTCAGCTCATGCCCGGCCGCAACGACGGATGTTCCATTCCTCATCCGCCTCGCCTATCGCGAAGCGGATGATGCGGCAAGAGCCGGCCGGATTCATTGGGACCGCATTGGAGTTCGGAGGGCTGCCCGAGCTTTCCGTCATTCCGGCGAATAGCCGGAATCCAGATCAAAGACGTCTGCGCGTGTCTCGCTGGATGACCGGCTTTCGCCGGTATGACGCACCGTTCTAACCGAGGCGCTGCTCGAGCGCGGCGAGCTCGTCCTTCAGGCCTTTCGGCAGCTTGGCGCCGAAGGTGGCGAAATGCTCCTTGATCAGCGGCAGCTCGGCCTTCCAGCCTTCCGTGTCGACTTTGAGCAGCTCCTTCAGCTGCTCGGCGGCGAGCTTGAGCCCGTTGGTGTCGAGGGCGCCCTCGGCCGGGACTTTGCCGATCGGCGTATCGACGGCCTTGGCCGTGCCGTCGCAGCGCTCGAAGATCCATTTCAGCACGCGGCTGTTCTCGGCATAGCCCGGCCACAGGAACTTGCCGTTGCCGTCCTTCCTGAACCAGTTGACGTAGAAGATCTTCGGCATCTTGGCGCCGCCCTTCTCGCCCATCTTCAGCCAATGGGCGAAATAGTCGCCCATGTGGTAGCCGCAGAAGGGCAGCATGGCCATGGGATCGCGCCGGAGATCGCCGATCTTGCCGGCGGCGGCCGCCGTCTTCTCCGACGCCATGATCGAGCCGAGGAACGTGCCCTGCCGCCAGCTGGTCGCCTCGGTGACGAGCGGCACCACGGTGGCGCGGCGGCCGCCGAACAGGATGGCATCGATCGGCACGCCCTTCGGGTCCTCCCATTCCGGCGCGATCACCGGGCATTGCGCGGCGGGCGCGGTGAAGCGGGCATTAGGATGCGCGGCGGGGCGCCCGAGCTTTCGGCGTCCACGGCCGGCGCATCCAGTCGATGGCGTGGGCCGGCTGCTCGGTGCTCATCTGCTCCCACTAGACGTCGCCGTCCTCGGTCAGAGCGACATTGGTGAAGATGCAATTCTCGTTGAGCGCCTTCATGGCGTTGAGGTTGCTCGCCTCCGAGGTGCCGGGCGCCACGCCGAAAAAGCCGGTCTCGGGATTGATGGCGTAGAGCCGCCCGTCCGCGCCGAACTTCATCCAGCAGATGTCGTCGCCGATGGTCTCGGCCTTCCAGCCCGGGATGGTCGGGTTGAGCATGGCGAGGTTGGTCTTGCCGCAGGCCGACGGGAAGGCGGCGGCCATGTATTTCGCCTCGCCTTCCGGATTGGTGAGCTTGAGGATCAGCATGTGCTCGGCCATCCAGCCCTCGTCGCGCGCCTTGACGGATGCGATGCGGAGCGCGTGGCACTTCTTGCCGAGCAGCGCATTGCCGCCATAGCCCGAGCCATAGGACCAGATCTCGCGCGTCTCGGGGAAATGCGAGATGTATTTGGTCTTGTTGCAGGGCCACGGCACGTCGGCGCTTTGCGGCGTCGGCAGCGGCGCAGCCGATCGTATGAAGCCCGCGCACGAAATCCTCGCTGTTGCCAAGCGCCTTCAGCACCTTGTCGCCGACCCGCGTCATGATGTGCATGTTGGCGACGGCGTAGGCGCTATCGGTGACCATGACGCCGATGCCGGCGATGGGTGAGCCTACCGGGCCCATGGAATAAGGCACCACATACATGGTGCGGCCGACCATGGCGCCGTCATAGAGCTTCGACAGCGTCGCCTTCATCTCGGCGGGATCGAACCAGTTGTTGGTGGGTCCCGCGTCGTCCTTGTTCTTCGAGCAGATATAGGTCTGGTCCTCGACGCGGGCGACGTCGGCCGGGTCCGAGCGCACCAGGATCGAGTTCTCGCGCTTGTCAGGGTTGAGCCACATGGCCGTGCCGCAATCGACCATGAGCTTCAGATCTCCTGATACTCGGCCTTCGAGCCGTCGCACCAGCGCACCGCGTCGGGCTTGAACAGGGCCTTGGCCTCTTCGACGAAGGCGAGCACTTTCGGGTTGGTCGTCTTTGCTCCTTCAGGCGCAATCTTCGGCTGTACGCTCATGCGGTCAGATCCTAGGGCGAAGTGGGTGGATTTTCGTGGCGAGAGGCCGTCCCTCACCTAGCACTGATCGCGCGCGGCTTTCAAGGCAAGGTCGGATGACGGCGCGGCGTAAAGTCAGCGCTCGTGCCGGCGCGCGCGGGCCTCGGCCGCGAGCCTGACGAGCTCCTTGCGGGCCTCCGCCGGCGTGGCGATCGGCGTGGCGAAGACGATCCGCCGCGCTTGCCCCTCAAGGATAATGTCGCAGCCCTCGGGGTCGATGCCGGCCATGCGCCAGGGCCCGGGGGAGGCGCCGGCAAGGGACGTGGCGTAAAGCTCGAGAGCATCGGCGTGATCCTCGTTCATGTGCTCGACGATGCCGGGCTCGCCCTCGACGAGGGCCTCGGCGCCTTGAAGCGGCAGGAGAAGGTCGCTTGGGCCAAGATCGAAGATGCGGCCGAAGCCGCCGATATAGTGGGCGCCCTCGACCGCCAGGCGCCAGAAAGCGAAATCCGGGAAGTCGGCATAGAACGAAGCCTCCGGATGGCGGGCGAGAAACCGCCGCCTGACCCCCTCCTCGGCCGTGGGCTCAGCCCGGCCATAAAGCGTGAGCCTCGCCCCTTGCAAGGGATCGGCGAGCGCGCCGGTCTCATCGACCATGATCGAGGCGCGCGCGTCGTGCGCGAGGTTCGCGGTGTGGCGCGCGAGCTTCGAAATGAGGAAGGTGGGAGCGCCCGCGGCGTCCGTCGCCAGCGTGATAAGGGAGGCGTAAGGATAATTGTTGCCGCGGTCGATGGTCGCCAGCGCCCCCTTGAAGGCGCGGCGCACCAGGCGCGCGGGCAGAGGCCGCGACCTCAGCTTTTGCGGGCATTTCTGGAGACTTATTTACTTGCGCCATAACGATATTTGTTGCACCACGATAGAGACGGGTGGCGAACCGCGCCCCAATGCTGCCATACTTGACCGCAGCCCTGCACCCTTACGCCCCTTAACCATGTCAATCGCCGCAAGGGCCCCCACAATGCCAACAATTGCACTTGTCGACGACGATCGTAACATCCTCACCTCCTTGCGCATGGTGCTCGAGGCGGAAGGCTATAAGACCCAGACTTACAACGACGGCGCAAGCGCGCTCGACGGCTTTGCCGAAAGCCCCCCTGACCTCGCCATCCTCGACATCAAGATGCCCCGCATGGACGGCATGGAGCTGCTGCGCCGCCTACGCCAGCGGAGCGAGCTGCCGGTGATCTTCCTCACCTCGAAGGACGAGGAGATCGACGAGCTGTTCGGCCTCAAAATGGGCGCCGACGACTTCATCCGCAAACCCTTCCCGCAGCGGCTCCTGGTCGAGCGGGTGAAGGCGGTCTTGCGGCGCGCCGCAGCCCCGCGACACGGCCGCCGGCGTGGTCGAGGACAAGTCGAAGGTGCTGGAGCGCGGCAAGCTCAAGATGGACCCCGAGCGCCATACCTGCGTGTGGGACAACCGCCCGGTCACCCTCACCGTCACCGAATTCCTGATTTTGCAGTCGCTTGCCGCCCGCCCCGGCGTGGTGAAAAGCCGCGACGCGCTCATGGATGCGGCCTATGATGACCAGGTCTATGTCGACGACCGCACCATCGACAGCCACATCAAGCGCTTGCGCAAGAAGTTCAAGGCGGTCGATCAGAGCTTCGACGTGATCGAGACGCTTTATGGCGTTGGCTACCGCTTCAAAGAGTGACGGGTCAAATCGATGACCGCCGAGGCTGACAGGTCCTGGCAACGGCCTGAAGCCCCAACGCTCAAAGAGCGCGCGCGCCGCGCTCTGAGGGTCGGTCGCGACCGCATGCTGCGCGGTCTTGGCTGGCTCGGCGAGCACCTTCCCTTCCGTAACGGCTTCTCCAGCCTGACGCGGCGCATCGTCGTGCTCAATCTGATCGGTCTTGCCATCCTCGTTTCCGGCATCCTCTATCTCAACCAGTTCCGCGCCGGGCTGATCGACGCCAAAGTGCAGAGCCTGCTCACGCAAGGGGAGATCATCGCCCGCGCCATCGCGGCCTCGGCCGGCGTCGACACCAACGAGGTCCAGCTCGACCCCGAAAAGCTGCTCGAGGCGGAGCAGGGCCAGTCCGGCGCCGACGACGACAGTCTTTCCAACTCGCTCGAATTCACCATCGACCCCGAGCGCGCCGCTCCCATCCTGCGCCCGCTGGTGAAGCCCACCGGCAGCCGCGCCCGCATCTATAACCGCGACGGGGCGCTCATCCTCGATTCCGACACCTTCTACTCGCGCGGCGAGGTGCTGCGCTACGACCTGCCGCCGCCCGACGCGGAGGAGCCCGACGCGCTGACCAGGTTCTGGCAGACGGTGAAGACGCATATGCGGCAATACGACCTGCCGCTCTATACCGAGATCGGCGGCGCCAACGGCAAGGCCTATCCGGAAGTAGCGACCGCCTTGACCGGGACCTCGGTGCCGATCGTCAGAATCAACGACAAGGGCGAGCTTGTGGTCTCCGTGGCGGTGCCGATCCAGCGCATGCGCGCCGTGCTCGGCGTGCTGCTGTTATCGACGCGCGGCGGCGACATCGACAATATCGTCGCGGCCGAACGCTGGGGCATCGTGCGGGTATCGCTGTTCGCCGCCGCGGTCACCATCGTGCTCTCGGTGATCCTCGCCAACACCATTGCCGGCCCCATGCAGCGGCTCTCGGCAGCAGCCGAGCGCGTGCGGCATAGCGTCAAGGCGCGCGCCGAGATCCCGGACTTCACCGACCGCACCGACGAAATTGGCCATCTCTCCGGGGCGCTCCGCGACATGACGACGGCGCTCTACCGGCGGATCGACGCCATCGAAAGCTTCGCCGCCGACGTGGCGCACGAGCTCAAGAACCCGCTCACCTCCTTGCGCAGCGCGACCGAGACCCTGCCGCTCGTCAAGACCGAGGAGTCGAAGGAGCGGCTGATGGAGATCATCCAGCACGACGTGAGGCGGCTCGACCGGCTGATCAGCGACATCTCCGATGCCTCCCGCCTCGATGCCGAGCTCGCGCGCGAGGACGCCACGGCAGTCGACATGGCCGAGCTGTTGCGCACTACGGTGTCGCTGTTCAACGACATCCATCGCGACGACACGCGTGAGGTCGTGTTCGACATCGCCTATGCGCCGGGCGCTCACCCCTACCGCGTCACCGGCCATGACAGCCGTTTGAGCCAGGTCATCGTCAACCTGCTCGACAACGCGATCTCCTTCTCGCCGCCCGGCGGCCGGGTCGCGGTCGTGGCGCGCAGAATCGGGCCCGAGATTCAGATCGCGGTCGAGGACGAAGGACCGGGCATCCCGGCGGAGAATCTCGAGCGCATCTTCGAGCGTTTCTATACCGACCGTCCGCAGGAGAGTTTCGGCCAGAACTCCGGGCTCGGGCTCAACATCTCGCGCCAGATCGTGGTCGCCCACGGCGGACGCCTCTTTGCCGAGAACCGTCCCCCGGCCGGCATGGGACGCGGCAAAGGGGATGGGGGAGACCGCAGCAAGCGGCGGCGCGCGGTTCGTGATCCGGCTGCCGGCAACCTGACACAAGCGACACGAGAGGCATGGTTGAGAGAGGCGCGCGAGCTCGTCCATGGCACCTGCGTGGCACTCGGGCGGCGCGGCGCGCTCTTGCGCGGGGGCCCGGGCTCGGGCAAGTCAGACCTTGCGCTCAGATTCATGGCGCTCCCGGGCGAAGGCGAGTTTCAGCCGCTTCTCGTGGCCGACGATCAGGTATGGGTCGAGGCCGGCGCCGATGGGGCGCTCCTGGCCTCGCCGCCCGAGACCATCGCCGGCAAGATCGAGGTGAGAGGGCTTGGAATTGTGGACGTGCCGTTCCTGGCGCAAGCGCAACTTGTGCTCGTATGCGACCTGGCATTGGGCGACGACGTGCCGAGGATGCCGCCCGAGCCGTGGGAACGGACGGTGATCGCGGGCATTCCCGTGCCGGCGCTGAAGCTTGCTCCCTTCGAGGCTTCGGCGCCGTTGAAACTCAAAATGGCGCTTTTCTTGGCAGCGCCGGACAATCCCAATTAAGGCATAAGGATCGCACTTGCGCAGGGCACCTCTCCCGATAAAGATGGCGGCCTTTGGCCGGGCGGACTTCACCAAAGGGACAACATGATCGGCGTCGTCATCGTCACTCACGGCAGGCTCGCGCACGAATTCCGTGCCGCGCTCGAGCACGTGGTCGGACCTCAGGAGCAGATCGAGACGATCTCGATCGGGCCCGACGACGATCTCGACGTGAGGCGGAGCGACATGTTGACGGCGCTCGCCCGCGTCGATACCGGCAACGGCGTCGTCGTCCTCACCGACATGTTCGGCGGCACGCCGTCGAACCTCGCCATCTCGGCCATGGAGCGCGTCGAACGTGGAGGTGATCGCCGGCGTCAATCTGCCGATGCTGGTGAAGCTCGCGAGCGTCAGGGGCGATTGCGGGCTCGAAGAGGCGATCACCCAGGCGCAGGAAGCCGGACGCAAATATATCAGTGTCGCAAGTCAGATCCTTGCGGCGAACTGAGCGTGGCAAGGGCTCGCGATAACAAGACAGAGCCGCGCGCTGGCCTCTGCTTCGCCGAGGTGGTGATCCCCAACAAGAAGGGCCTGCATGCGCGGGCCTCGGCGCAGTTCGTGCGCTGTGCCTCGAGCTTCACGGCCGCTGTGCGGGTGACGCGCGAAGGCCACACCGTCGGCGGCACCTCGATCATGGGTCTGATGATGCTCGCAGCGGGCCAGGGCCACACCATCCTGATCGAGGCCGAAGGGCAAGAGGCGCGCCTCGCGCTCGAAGCGCTGATCAAGCTCGTGGAATCAGGCTTCGGCGAGGACGATTGAGGTCAGGGGCGCTTGTAGCCCGTCACCATGGCGCGGACCAGATTCTCGCGATGCACGAAGCTCGCGAGAACCACCGCGGCGACATGGGCGAGAACGAGGGCCAGCGTGATGTTGGCAATGACCTCGTGCACCTCCTCCATCGCCTCGCCGGTGTCCTTGGTGAACATCCCGGCGAGCGGCCCCGCCTGCTGGTCGCCGCCATAGACCACGAGGCCGGTCACCACTGTCGCGGCCAAGAACACGAGCAAGCAGAACCACCATGGCGCCGCCGCCCGGGCTGTGGCCGAGATGGCGTTCGGCGCGAAACAGGACGAGGTCGCGCACATAACGGAGCGTGTCGGCCGGGGTATAGAGGAAATCGGCGAAGCGGGCGTGGGCTGGTCCGACGAAGCCCCAGATCGACCCGCGCCACGATCAACCCGCCGACCAGGTAGCCGGCCCAGACATGCACCGTGAGCAAGTCGTCCTCGGTCAGGTAGGCGACCGTAAAGGCCACGACCAAGGTCCAGTGGAAGACCCGCACGAAGGGATCCCAGACATAGATCCGAGGCGGTGAAACGTTGTTTCGATCGGGATTGAGCATGATGGTCTTTACCATTCTCGCCTGGTTCCGGCGTTGAGGAAAATCAAGGCGCGAACCCGAAAACAAGCCCGGGGTGCGGCCTGCACGCCCCCCGGGCGATGCTTCTCCAGGTGCTGGCACCGGGCCTGGAAAACGTATAAGGAGTTCTTTATATCCTTATAGTCCGAGGCCAGGAGTAGAGCTACCCATGAACTACCACGTCAAAGACATCGCCCTTGCCGATTGGGGCCGCAAGGAGATCGCCATCGCCGAGACGGAGATGCCGGGGCTGATGGCCGTGCGCGAGGAATATGCGGCCAAGCAGCCGCTGAAAGGCGCGCGCATCGCGGGCTCCCTGCACATGACCATCCAGACCGCGGTCCTGATCGAGACGCTGAAAGCGCTCGGCGCCGATATCCGCTGGGCCTCCTGCAACATCTATTCGACGCAAGACCACGCCGCCGCCGCGATCGCCGCCAAGGGCATTCCCGTGTTCGCCTATAAGGGCGAGAGCCTCGAGGAATATTGGGACTACACCCACCGCATCTTCGAATGGGCCGATGGGGGTGTGCCCAACTTGATCCTCGACGACGGCGGCGACGCCACGCTTCTCGTGCATCTCGGGGTGCGCGCCGAGAAGGGCGACACCGCCTTCCTCGATCGCGCCACCAACGAGGAGGAGGAGGTCTTGTTCGCCGCCATCAAGAAGCGGCTGAAAGAGCGGCCGGGCTGGTATTCGGAGATCGCCAAGAACATCCGCGGCGTGACCGAGGAGACCACGACCGGCGTGCACCGGCTCTACGAGATGCAGAAGAAGGGGACGCTGCTTGTTCCCCGCCATCAACGTCAATGACAGCGTCACCAAGTCCAAGTTCGACAATCTCTATGGCTGCCGCGAGAGCCTGGTCGACGGCATCCGCCGCGGCACCGACGTGATGATGGCGGGCAAGGTGGCGATGGTCGCGGGCTTCGGCGACGTGGGCAAAGGCTCGGCCGCGTCGTTGCGCAATGCCGGCTGCCGGGTGCTGGTCGCCGAGATCGATCCGATCTGCGCGTTGCAGGCCTCGATGGAAGGCTACGAGGTGACGACCATGGAGGATGCCGCGCCGCGCGCCGACATCTTCGTCACCGCCACCGGCAACAAGGACGTCATCACCATCGACCATATGCGGGCGATGAAGGACCGCGCCATCGTGTGCAATATCGGGCACTTCGATTCGGAGATCCAGGTGGCAGCCTTGCGCAACTTCAAATGGCACAACGTCAAGCCGCAGGTGGACGAGATCGAGTTCCCGGGCGGCAAGCGCATCATCCTTCTGTCGGAGGGCAGGCTGGTCAATCTCGGCAACGCCATGGGCCATCCGAGCTTCGTCATGAGCGCCTCCTTCACCAACCAGACGCTGGCGCAGATCGAGCTGTGGACCAATCCGGGCCAATACGAGAGAAAAGTCTATACCCTGCCGAAGCAGCTCGACGAGAAGGTGGCGCGGCTGCATCTCGGCAAGGTCGGCGCCAAGCTCACCACGCTCAAGCCGGACCAGGCCGAGTATATCGGCGTGCCGGTGGAAGGCCCCTACAAGCCCGACCAATACCGCTATTGATGGTTCGAGGGCCGGCCGTCATCCTGAGGTGCGAGCGAAGCGAGCCTCGAAGGGACGGCCGGCCACCTCACCATGACGGACGAGGCCCGCGGCCCGATTAACCAAAGTGCTGGCGCTAGTGGGCAAGAGTCGGCGATGAAGCTAATCTAAGCCTGATTCGCCTTGAGGCTCGCGGGGTCGACCGGCCCGCGTTCAGTCTGTGGCAGCGTTAAGCGAGGCGAGGCCATGGGCGGCGGCGTGGGAGCGAGGGACCATGCGGACCAGTGGGGGCAAGGCTGCACCTTCATCAAGGTGGCCAGAAGTGCTGTTCCGCGTCGTCGCCTTCACCGTTCCTCTCCTCCTGCTTCCGTTCGAGGCGGCGATGGCCGCGAGCGACGCGCCCGCGCTTGACGCTCGCACGCTGCTTACGCTCGGTATCAATCTCGGCATCATCGCCTTTGCGGTGGGCACGGCGATTGCCTGTCTCCGCGCCACGGAACGGGCGCGCAAGGCCGAGGCCGAGGCTCAGGTCGAGGCCGAGCGCTACCGCTTGAGCGAGAGCACGCTCGAGACGCTGGTTGCGGCAGAGCCGCAAGCGCTCCTGACCGTGGCGGAGTCGGGCGAGGCGGAGCTTCTGGTCGCGACCTTGCCGCCCGCGCTCGGCGTGCCCCGCGATACCGGCGGGCTCCTCAGTTTCGCCGCGTGGCTCGACGCAAGTTCCGCCCAAGTGCTCGACGATGCCATCGACGCGCTGGCGGCGCAGGGCGAGCCCTTCAACCTGATGCTCCGCACGCAACGCGACCGATATGTCGAGGTCGACGGCCGCACCACCGGCCGGACCATCGTGCTCAAGGTGCGCGACCTGGCCGGGCAGCGGCTCGAGTTTGCCGATCTTGCCGCCAGGCACCGGCAGCTCGAGGAGCAGGTCGCCTCGCTGCGCGGGCTCCTCGATGAGGCGAGCAAGGCCGAGCGCAGCCACGCCGAGACCAAGCCGAGCCTCGAGACGCGCTTCAGGAGCTTCGACCGGCTCGCCACGGCCTTCGCCGTGTTCGATGCCGAGCAACGGCTCACCCATTTCAATCAGGCCTATGTGGAACTATGGCAGCTCGATCCTGAATGGCTTGCGACCCACCCACGCGACGGCGAGATTCTCGATCGGCTGCGCCAGGCGCGGCGGCTGCCGGAGAAGGCCGACTATCGCCAGTGGAAGAAGAGCTGGCTCGGCTCCTATGGCTCGAACGCCCAAGTCGAGGACCTATGGCACCTGCCCGACGGCCGCACCCTGCATGTCGTCGCCGACAGCGAGGGCAAGGCCGGCGTGACCTATCTCTACGAGAACGTCACCGAGCGGCTAGGCCTCGAAAGCCGCTACAACGCGCTCATCGAGGTGCAGAGGGAAACGCTCGATACCTTGCGCGAGGGCGTTGCAGTGTTCGCGCCGAGCGGGCGCTTGCGCCTTTACAACCGCGCCTTCGCCACCATCTGGCGATTGAACCCGCGCCAGCTCGACGGCGAGCCGCATATCGAGGAGATCATCGCCTGGTGCCGCGTGCTCTACGACGCGCCCGAGGAGTGGGACGGCATCAAGGAAGCGGTGACCGCCATCGTCGCCGAGCGGGTCGCCTACGAGAGACAGTTCGACCGGCTCGACGGCAGCGTGCTCGCCTGCGCCGTGCTGCCGCTCCCTGACGGCGGCACGCTGCTCACCTATGTCGATGTATCCGACGCAAAGCACGCGGAGCGCGCGCTGATCGAGCGCGCCGAGGCGCTGGAAGCGGCCGACCGCCTCAAGACCGCCTTCATCAGCCACGTGTCCTACGAGCTGCGCACGCCGCTCACCAACATCATCGGCTTCAGCGAGCTGCTGGCAAGCCCCATTGCCGGTCCCATGACCGAGAAGCAGCACGATTATCTCAACGACATCCTGTTTTCGGGACGGACGCTCTTGGCCATCATCGATGATATTCTCGACCTTGCCACCATCGACGCCGGCACGCTCGAGCTGAAGCTGTCGCCGGTGAAAGTGCGCGAGGTGATCGAACAGGCGGTGCAGGGCGTGGAGGAACGGCTGAAGCAGAATAATGTCGCGCTCGACATCGCCATCGAGCCCGGCGTGGACGAGTTTATCGCCGACGGCAAGCGCGTCACGCAGATGCTGTACAATCTCCTTTCCAATGCCATCGGCTTCTCAGAGGCGGGCGGCAGGATCGCGCTCGGCTGCGGGCGCCAAAACTCCATGATCGCATTCACCGTCGAGGATCAGGGCGTCGGCATCCCTGCGGACTATCAGCAGGCCGTGTTCGATCGGTTCGAAAGCCGCTCGCATGGCTCGGGCCACCGCGGCGCGGGGCTCGGGCTTTCCATCGTCAAGAGCCTCGCCGAGCTCCATGGCGGCACCGTGTCGCTCGACTCGGCGCCGGGACGGGGAACGCGGGTCACGGTGCTCCTGCCGCTCAAGCGCGAGCCGGCGGGCGAGGAAACCGAGCTCGCCGAGCCGCGCTTAAAGTCAAGCCGCGCCGGATGACCGCAAGTTGGAGTCTCGACGATGTCGATCTCGTCCAGCTCGACATTCTCGCCAGCCGCCTCGCCCTTCTCCTCAAAGCCGGCGACGTCATCGCGCTAAGCGGACCGCTCGGCGCCGGCAAGACGACGTTCGCCCGCGCGCTCATCACCCGCTTGGGCTCCGAGGGCGAGGTGCCGAGCCCGACCTTCGCGTTGATGCAGCGCTACGAGACGCCGCGTCTCACCCTCACCCATTGCGACTTCTACCGGCTCGAGCCCTCCGAACTTGACGAGCTCGGGCTGGATGACGCGGTGAGCGAGGGCGCGGTGATCGTCGAGTGGCCGGAGCGCGCTGCAAGCTGGCTTCCGTCCGATCGCCTCGACGTCGCCATGGACGAGACGGCGACGCCCGATAGGCGCCGGATTGTGCTTACCGGCCAGGGGAGCTGGGCGGAAAGGCTTAAGCGCCTGCGCGCGCTGGCGGAGTTCCTCGACAGGACACCTTATGCCGAGGCGGGAGCCCGCTATCTCCTGGGCGATGCCTCGACGCGCTCCTATGCGCGCCTCGTCCTGCCGAACCGCAGCGCTATTCTGATGAATTCGCCGCGCCAGCCCGACGGGCCGCCGATCCGCGACGGTAAGCCGTACAGCGCGCTGGTGCATCTGGCCGAGGACGTGACGCCCTTCGTGGCGGTGGCCGCGGCGCTCCGGGAGCGCGGGCTGTCGGCGCCCGCCATCTATGCCTTCGACCTCGACCGAGGCTTTCTCATCCTCGAGGACCTCGGCGACAGGGTGTTTGGCAGCGAGGTGGAACGCGGGCGTCCCCTTGCCGAGCTTTGGGGGCCTGCCGTCGATGTCCTGGCGGCCCTCGCCCTGAAAGGGCCCCCAGACCTCCTCCCCATCGAGGGGCACACCCCCTACCGGCTGCCCTCCTTCGACGCCGACGCCATGTTGACCGAGGCTTCCCTCCTCATCGATTGGTTTTGGCCGGCGCTGCACGGCAAGGAGACGCCTTCAGCCCTGGCCGAGGAGTTTGCGGCCCTGTGGCGCCCCCTTCTGGCGCAGGCGGAAAAGGCCGACATAGGCTGGGTCCTCAGGGACTATCATTCGCCGAACCTGATGTGGCTGCCGGCGCGGGAGGGCGTCAGACGGGTCGGTATTCTCGACTTCCAGGACGCGCTCAAGGGCCCCTTGGCCTACGATCTCGTGTCGCTGCTCCAGGATGCCCGGCTCGACGTGCCGGAAGCGCTTGAACGGGAGCTTCTCGCTCGCTACTGTGCCGCCCGGGCCGCGCAAAGCCAGCAGTTTTCGAGCGATCAGTTCGTCTCGCTCTACGCCACGCTCGGCGCTCAACGGAACTCTAAGATCCTCGGCATCTTTGCGCGATTGGCGAAACGTGACGGCAAGCGCGGTTATCTCGCTCATATTCCGCGTGTCGCGCGCTACCTTGAGCGCGACCTCGCCCACCCTTCTTTGCGAGAGCTTCGCCGCTTCTACGCGCGCGCATTTCCCGCTTCTCAAGATCTCCCGCCGCTGGTGCTGTGAGAGGGCGCGACCATGACCGAGGCAAGGACGGCGATGGTGCTGGCCGCAGGCGTCGGCGAGCGCATGAGGCCCTTGACCTTGCGCATGCCGAAGCCGCTCGTGCCGCTTGCGGGCAGACCTCTGATCGATCACGTGCTCGACCGCCTGGCCGCTTCAGGAGTGAAGACGGCAATCGTCAACGTTCACTACCTCCCCGATCAGCTCGAGGCCCATCTTGCCAGCCGCCAAGGCAAGCCGCCTCAGATCCTCGTCTCTGACGAGCGCGGCGTTCTGCTCGACACCGGCGGCGGCGCAAAGAAGGCGCTCCCTCTCTTGGGACACGGCCCCTTCTTCATCCACAACGCCGATTCTGTGTGGAGCGAGGGTACCGCGCCCGCGCTCTCGCGCATGTTGCGGCTGTGGAACCCCGCCACGATGGACTGTCTCCTGCTGCTCGCACCGGTCGCGACCAGCATCGGCTACGCCTTCAAAGGCGACTTCGCCATGAGCCCAGATGGACGCCTTGCCCGGCGGGGAGAGGGGGAGGTCGTGCCGTTCGCCTTTGCCGGGGTGTCGCTCTGCGACGAGAGGCTGTTCAAGGATGCACCCGAAGGCCGCTTCTCGCTGAACCTGCTGTGGGACCGAGCGCTCGCTAAGGGCAAGCTCTACGGCATGCGGCTCGACGGAAGCTGGATGCATGTGGGCACGCCGCAAGCCCTGGCCGAAGCCGAGACCTCGTTCGAGCCTGAAGGTGCCTGAGCCCTTACCAGCGGCCGTTAGGCTCTACACCATCCCGCCTTCGGCGCCCTTCCTCACCACGCTTGCCCGAGCCATCCTTGCCGGCGAGCTGCCCTCGCCCGGCGGCCTCAAACCCGACCCGCTCACCCTGCCGCTCACCACCATCTATCTCCCCACCCGTCGCGCGGCGCGGGCGCTGCGCGAGGCTTTCCTCGCCGAGTCGGGGGGAGAGGCTCTGCTCCTGCCGCGCATCAGGGCGCTCGGCGATCCCGATGAGGAAGCAGCCATCATCTTCGGGGCCGAGGACGGTGCCGACGACGACGGCGCGATCGGTGCGCCGGCCATCGGCGCGCTGCCGCGACGCCTCGCCTTGATGCGGCTCGTGCTTGCCTTTGGACATGGCGTCGCGCAAGAGCGCGACCGAGGCCGAAATCGAATCGATCCGATTTGTGCAGAGCCCCGGACAGGCTTCGAGCCTCGCCGCCGACCTCGCCCGGCTGATGGACTCGGTGGAATCAGAGGAGATCGATCTCGCCAACCTCGAACAGCTCGTGCCTGACGACCTTGCCAGTCATTGGGACGCAACTGTGCAGTTTCTCAAGATCGTCACCGAGCGTTGGCCGCAATATCTCGATGACAGTCGCCTCGTTTCGCCAGTCGAACGCCGCAATACGCTGATGGCGCGCGAGACCGAACGGCTGGCGAAAGGCTCGCCTCATCCGGTCATCGCCGCGGGATCGACCGGCACCGTGCCGGCGACGGCGCGGTTGCTGAAGGTGATTGCCTCGCTGCCGAACGGCGCCGTCGTGCTGCCGGGTCTCGATCGTGCCCTCGACGACGCCAGCTGGTCGATGCTTGCCGAGCATCCCGAGCACCCGCAGGCCGGCATGGCCGAGCTGTTGCGCAAGCTTGGCGCGGCTCGCACCGACGTCGCCGATGTGCCGGGGAGCGCGCCCGATGCGACAGCCCGCGCGCGGCTGCATCTCGCGAGCGAGGCGCTGCGCCCGGCCGAGAGCACGGAGCTTTGGCAGCGATTTATCGAGGCCGACGAGCTTGCGCCGGAAGGGCGCGCAAGCTTCGCCAATGCGCTTGCCGGCATCCGTGTCGTGGTGGCGCCGACCGCCCATGACGAGGCCGAAGCCATTGCGCTGATCCTCCGATCCTGCATCGAGACGCCGGGCAAGACCGCAGCACTCGTCACCCCTGACCGGGTGCTGGCCCGGCGGGTGGCGGCGCGACTCAAGCGCTACGACTTGGCAATCGACGATTCGGCCGGCGTGCCGGTCGCGCGCACCGTGCCGGGCGCTTTGCTCGATCTCATGCTCGGCGCGGTCGAGAGCGACTTCGCGCCGCCGGAGCTGATGGCCTTGCTCAAGCATCCGCTCGCACTGCTCGGACGGCGGTCTGAGGATGCGCGCAGCGCAGCGCGGGCGCTCGAGCGCGGCGCCTTCCGCGACATCTATGTGGGACAAGGGCTTGCCGGCGCGCGGGCGGCGATCGAGGCCGCACGGGATGAGACCAAGCATCGCCGACCGCCGATCAGCGCGCAGGAGCAGGCGACAGCGCTGAAGCTGATCGAGGACCTCGAAGCAGCCTTCGCGCCGCTCATGGCGCTCGCAGCCGGGCCCTTGCCTCATGACGCGAGGCGGCTGGCGGAAGCCCATGCAGCGGTGGCGGAAGCCTTGGCGCGCGACATTAGTGGTTCCCCGTCAGGCCTGTGGCAGGGCGATGCTGGTGAGGCGCTTTCGGTTCTGCTCGCCGGGCTGATCGACGCTGGGCACGGGCTTTCGCTCACCGCCGCCGATTATCCACCGTTCTACCGGAGCCTCCTTGCCGGAGAGGTGGTCCGCCCGCGTGCCGCCCTCCATCCTCGCCTCTTCATCTGGGGTCCGCTCGAAGCGCGCCTCCAGCAGCCCGATGTGGTGATCCTCGGCAGCCTCAACGAAGGGGTGTGGCCGCGGCACCAGGAGGCCGGACCCTGGCTCAGCCGGCCGATGCGCGAGAAGCTCGGGCTTAACCCCCCAGAGCGACGCATTGGACTTGCCGCCCACGATTTCGCCCAGGCGCTCGGCGCGCGCGAGGTCTACCTCACCCGCGCGCACAAAGTCGACGGCGTGCAGACCGTGCCGTCGCGCTGGCTTCAGCGGTTGCTCGCGCTGGTCAAGGCGTCAGGCCTCGAGGGCAAGATCGAGCCCGCGCAGCCTTGGGTGGCTTGGGCACGCGAGCGCGACCAGACCGAGGGCTTCAGGCCCGCCGAGGCGCCAAGGCCGTGCCCGCCGGTCGCGGCTCGTCCAAGCCGCTTGAGCGTCACCCGCATCGAGCGCTGGATCGCCAACCCTTACGAGATCTTCGCCAGGAACATCTTGAAGCTGGAACCGATGAAAGAACTCGGCACCGAGCCCGATGCGGCCATGCGCGGCCAGATCGTGCATCGCGCCTTGCATGATTTCTCGCGCGCCTTTCCCGACAAGCTTCCGGCCGACATCGAGGCCGAACTCACGCGCATTGCCGATGAGCATTTCGCCAAGCTTGGCGGCGCGCCTTTGGTCAAGGCCTTTTGGCGCCCGCAACTCCGCCGCTTCGCCCGCTGGTTCGCGGCGACCGAGGCAGGACGGCGCGAGGGCATCGCGCGCACTCTGACCGAGGTCGCCGGCGCTCTCGACCTCGGCACCGGCTTTACCCTCACCGCGCGGGCCGACCGTATCGACGTCGCCGAAGACGGCTCGGTCGTGATCTATGACTACAAGACCGGCAAGCCGCCAATACAGAAGCACGTGGATGATCTTTACGCGCCGCAGCTTTCGCTTGAGGGGGCCATCGCGGAGGGCGGCGGCTTCGAGGGCTTGGAGAAGGCTGCGGTCAGCGGACTTGTCTATATCCACGTCTCCGGCCGCAACGAGGGCGGCGAGGAGCGCGAGGCGGCAAAGACCCCTCCGTCCATTCTCGCCGGGAATGCGCTCGCAGAGCTGACCGCGCTTATCGCGCGCTATGCCGATCCAAACATGCCCTACGAGGTGAAGCGCCGCTCGGCGCAGGCCTTCCGCCGCCTCTATGACTATGACGACTATGAGCACCTCGCCCGCGTCAAGGAATGGCTGACGCAAGAGGCCGAGGAGGACTTCCGATGAGCGCGCGGGCGCTTCCTCCGGAAGCCGACAGAAATCAGGCGCGCGCCTCAGACCCTTCGGCGTCGGCTTGGGTGTCGGCCAATGCCGGCACCGGCAAGACCGAGGTTCTGGTCAGGCGGTGCTTGCGGCTCCTGCTCGCGGGCTTCAGGCCTGAATCGATCCTTTGTCTCACCTACACGAAGACGGCGGCGGCTGAGATGCAGAACCGCCTGCTCAAGGTGCTGGCTGACTGGGCGACCATCAAGAGAGAGACGCTGCGCGAGACGCTCTTGCAGCTCATGGGACGCGCGCCCGACGAGGATGAGTTGCGCATCGCGCGGCGTCTATTCGCGCGGGCGCTGGAAGCCAGAGGCGGGCTCAAGATCCATACCATTCATGGCTTCTGCGAGCGGCTGTTGCAGCGCTTTCCGCTCGAGTCGCAGGTCACGCCGCATTTCTCCGTGCTGGACGAGCGCGAGCAGGCGCTGCTGCGCCGTGCGGCGTTCGACGCCACGATCGGGCGCGCCGCCGAGGACAGCGACAGTGCGCTCGGCAAGGCGCTTGCCAAGATCGTCGGGCTCACCTCGGGCGATTACATTCGCCAGGTGATCGATGCCGTGCTCGCCAAGCGGGCCGAGCTTGCGCGCATGGTTGCCTATCACAAGAGCCGCGAAGACTGGGCCGAGGCCGAGGCGCTCGCGCTCAAGCGCCTGTTCGGCGTGACCGAGCCCGCGGAAGACGCGCTGATCGAGCAGCTCGCCGGCGTCCTGACCGATGAGGAGATCGACGCCGCCCTTGCCGCCTTCGCCGAATTCGGTTCAGGGGCGCGGGACAGCGACGCGGACGCCGCCCTGCGCACGGCGCGATCCAGCGCGGGCGAGAGCCGCGTGGCGGCACTCACGCCGGCGTTCTTGACGCAAGACGGGAAGGCGCGTGCGCAGGTTTGCAGCAAGGCGATCGAAAAGGGCGCGCCGTCGATCTGTGCGCTCCTCGACCGCGCGCAAGCCGCGTTCGCCGATCTCACCGACAAGCTCGCGCATTTGCGTCTGGCCGAAGCGAGCGCCGCGGTGCTCGCGCTCGCCGACGCCGTGCAGGCCGACTATGAGAGGCGCAAGCGGGCCGAAGCCGCGCTCGACTATGACGACCTGATCGTCAAGACGCAGAACCTGCTGTCGCGCGCCGATGCGGCGGCTTGGGTGCTCTACAAGATCGACGGCGGCATCGACCATATCCTGGTCGATGAGGCGCAGGACACGAATCCCGCGCAATGGAGCATCATCGAGAGCTTGGCCGCTGAGTTCTTCGCAGGCAGCGGCGCGAGCGAAAAGCTGCGCACGCTGTTCGCGGTGGGCGACGAGAAGCAGTCGATCTATTCCTTCCAGGGCGCCAACCCGGCGCGGTTCGGCGAGGTGGGCCGCGCCTTCCGGCAAAGAGCCGCGGCGCTCGGTCTGACTTGGCATGAGGTGCCCCTCACGCTGTCCTTCCGCTCGACCGAGCCGATCCTGCAAGCCGTCGATCGCGTCTTCGGCAGGGCGCCTGCCGCCGACGGGCTGACCTGGCAGGACGGCGCGATCATCCAGCACCATGCGTTCCGTACCGGCGAGGCGGGGCTGGTCGAGCTGTGGGAGGTTGAGACCGAGGAGAAGCCGGACCCGACCAATGCCTTCGAGCCCTGGAACGAGGAGCCGGCCGGTGCCCGCTCGGTCGATGCACTCTGCAAGCGCATCGCGACCGTGATCAAGGGGTGGCTCGACAATGACGAACAGCTTGCCTCAAAAGGCCGCAACGTGCGGGCCGGCGATATCCTGATCCTGGTCCGCCGCCGCGATCCCTTCACCACGCCCATGATCCGCGAATTGAAGCGGCTCGGCGTGCCGGTCGCCGGCGCCGACCGCATGTTGCTGACAGATCAGCTCGCCGTGCAGGATCTCGTGGCGCTCGCCGACGTGCTCTTGATGCCGGAGGACGATCTCGCGCTCGCCGTCGTGCTCAAGAGTCCCCTTTTCGGGTTCAACGACGACGATTTATTCACGCTCGCGCATAAGCGGGAGGGATCGCTCTGGTTGGCGCTCAAGGCCAAGGCGAAAGACGATCCTCGCTTCGCCGAAGCCGCGATGAGGCTGTCGGCATGGCTGGCACGCGCCGACTTCCTGCCGCCTTACGAATTCTTCTCCGAGCTGCTCGGCGCCGACGGCCAGCGCCTGCGCAAAGCCATGCTGACGCGGCTCGGACCTGAGGCGGCAGAGGCAATCGATGAGTTTCTCGATCTGGCGCTCGCCTATGACCGCGAGGCCGCGCCGTCCCTCCAGGGCTTCGTCAATCAGCTCCGCGCCGGCGACGTCGAGATCAAGCGCGACATGGAGCAGGAGCGCGACGAGGTCCGCATCATGACGGTGCACGGCGCCAAAGGCTTGCAGGCGCCGATCGTGTTCCTGCCGGACACGTGCATGCGGCCGCGGCTGCAAGGGGTGAGGCTCTATCCCCTGACGCGCGCCGGCGAGCCTCGCGATCAGGTCGGCCACCTCATTTGGCCGCCTGCCGGCCATTCGAAGCTTGCCGGCATCGAGGAGAGCAAGGAATTGGTGGAGAGAGCCGAGCGCGAGGAATATCACCGATTGCTCTACGTCGCCATGACGCGGGCTGAGGACCGGCTCTATATCTGCGGCTGGGAAGGCGTTCAGAAACGCGAGGCGGGCATCGTTTGGTACGATCTCGTCAATGACGGACTCGAAGGTCACTTGACCCCGCTTACGGGCTCCGACGGTATGCCCATGCGCCGCATGGAGAGCCAGCAAGCCGAGTCCGTGAAGACCTCCGAGACCAAATCGGAACGGCCGGCGGCAGCACCCCTTCCCGCCTGGGGGCTCACGCCGGCTCGGCCGGAGCGCGTGCGCCCAAAACTTGCCCCATCGCGGCTTGCTCTCGGACGCGAAGGCGGCGCCGAAGCGCTTCCGCCGGAGCAGCCGCCGCTTGGGCCGCTGGCTCTCAGCGAGAATGGCCGTTACGCCCGCGGGCGGCTCGTCCATGCCCTGTTGCAGCATCTGCCGGAGGTGCAGCCCGAAGACCAGGAGCGGGCAGCGCGGGCCTTCGTCGCCGCGCGAGGTGCATCCCTGGCCCACGAGCTGAGAGACGAGATCGTTGCCGAGACGCTGGCCATTGTGAGGGAGGCGTCCTTTGCGCCCCTCTTCCGCCCGGGAAGCCTGGCCGAGGTTCCGGTGGTGGCAAGGATCGGCGCATACGATCTGGAAGGCCAGATCGACCGTCTCGCACGCGTCGAGGGCGGCCTTCTCATCCTCGACTACAAGACCAACCGACCGCCGCCCAAGACCCTCGCCGAGGTAGCGCCGGCCTATATCGCCCAGCTCGCCGCCTACCGCACGGCGCTCAAGAGCCTGTTCCCCGGCCTCACCCTTCGCGCCGCGCTGCTGTGGACCGACGGCCCGCTTCTCATGGAGATCCCATCACCTTCGCTTGATGAAGCCGAACAGCGCCTTTTGCAGCGCGCCCACGAGCCTTGACGGCATCGGAGCGCATACCTAGTTTCCCGAGTCGATAATCAAGACCGGCGATCTTGCCGGCACCGCCGGCCCCTAGGAGAAGCAAATGGCTACTGAAAAGGTTTCCGACGACACTTTCGAGGCCGAGGTCCTTAAATCAGCGACCCCGGTGGTCGTCGATTTCTGGGCCGAATGGTGCGGTCCCTGCCGGCAGATCGCGCCCGCCCTGGAAGAGATCGCCAAGGAGCTCAACGGCAAGGTGAAAATCACCAAGCTGAATATCGACGAGAATCCGCGCACGCCGTCCTTCTACAATGTGCGTGCGATCCCCACGCTGATCCTGTTCAAGGACGGCGAGGTCGCCGGCACGCTCAAGGGCGCTTATCCGAAGAACCATCTCGCCGCCTGGATCAACGGCACGATCAGCGCTTAAGCTCCTCTCGCAAGATCTTCGTGCGCCTGAGCGGCGCAACGGGCTCCATCCCTCCCCTTGATGGGGAGGGCGGATCGGCCGAAGGCCGAGCCGGGTGGGGTGAGCGTGTGCAACACCCCCCCACCCGGCGCGCAAAGCGCGCCGACCTCCCCACGAGGGGGAGGTATGGCGTTCGCTGCTGATGCTTCAGAAGCGATAACACTCAGCCGTGCAGCTTGAGCACGTGGCCGGCAAGATAGAGCGAGCCACAAATCAGCACGCGCCCAGGACCTTGCAGCGCGGCCTGCGACCTTAGCAGCGCGTCGGGCACGCTGTTCGCGGCCACCACGTCGAAACCTTCGTCTCTAGCGATCGCGGCCAAGGCCTCGGCGCTGAAGGCGTTCGGCTCATCGGGAATCGGCACCGTATAGATCCGCTCGACGAGGCCCTTGAACGGAGCGATGAAGGCATGCGCGTCCTTGGTGTCCATCATGCCGAAGATGAGATGCACGGGTCGCGGCACGCGCTCGTCGAGCTCGGCAAGCGCATGCGCGGTGACTTGGCCGCCGGCGGCATTGTGCCCGCCATCGAGCCAGATCTCGGTGCCGTCGGCCACGTAAGCATGGAGGCCGCCTGTCGTCAGGCGCTCGAGCCGTGCCGGCCATTCGGCATGGGTCAGGCCGTGTTCGAGCGCGCGCGTGGTGAGCCCGTCGCCGAACAGGAGGCTCGCAGCGGCAATCGCCGTGCCGGCGTTATCGATCTGATGGCGTCCGTTGAGGCGCGGCAGAGGAAGATCGACGAGGCGCGTCGGCGTCTGGAAGATGAGGCGCCCGTGCTGCTCGTACATGTCGAAATCGCGGCCCGCCACGTGGAGCGGCGCGCCGATCTCCTCGGCTCTCCGCTCGATCACCTGAAAGGCCTCTTGCTCCTGCCGGCCGACCACGCACGGGACGCCGGGCTTGAGGATGCCCGCCTTCTCGCCGGCGATCTCCGTCAAGGTATCGCCGAGGAAGGAGACATGGTCGATGGAGATGGGCGTGATCGCGGTGAGCGCCGGCTTCGCCACCACATTGGTCGCATCGAGCCTTCCGCCCAATCCCGTCTCCAGCAACAAGAGATCGGCAGGCACCTCAGAGAAGGCGAGGAAGGCCGCGGCCGTCGTGATCTCGAACAGCGTGATGAGCTCGCCCCAGTTGGCCGCCTCGGCGCGGGCGAGGCAATCGACCAGCAGATCCTCGGCGATCGGCGCAGAGCCGTGCGGCCCGGCAAGGACGATGCGCTCATGAAAATTGACGAGATGCGGCGAGGTATAGACATGCACGCCCTTGCCGAGCGCTTCGCCGATGGCCCGCGTGAAGGCGAGGAACGAGCCCTTGCCGTTGGTGCCCGCGACATGCAGCACCGGAGGCAGCTTCTCCTCGGGATGGCCGAGGCGGCGAGCAGGCGCTCGATCCGCCCAAGCGACAGGTCGATCGATTGCGGATGCAGCTTTTTCAGCCGCTCAAGCAGCGTGTCGCTGGACGCGATCCGGGGGCGGGCCTGCGCGCGCCCGGCGCTGTGGGGTAATGTGGTCAATCCCTCGAGCCCTTAGACGCTTTGCGGCGGGTTAGGATTAGCGCCATTGCCAACCCCGCCCGTCAAGGCCTCATCGTCGTCCGCGATAGCGGTGTCGAGGCCGTTGCCGGAGAGGGTGATCGTCGAGGGCGGCCCCACCCGCGCCACCTTGCCGTCGATAGGCTCGGACAGCGCGACATCGCGTCCCGGCCTGCGGTGGGTCAAGAGTTGGCAGATGCGGGCAAGCGTCCCGCGCAGCGCATGGCGATGCACCACCATGTCCACCATGCCGTGATCGTGGAGATATTCGGCGCGCTGGAAGCCGTTGGGGAGCTGCTCGCGGATGGTCTGCTCGATGACCCGGGGACCGGCAAAGCCGATCAGCGCGCCGGGCTCGGCGATATGGATGTCGCCGAGCATAGCGTAGGAGGCGGTCACGCCGCCGGTGGTGGGGTGGGTCAGCACCACGATATAGGGGAGCTTCGCCTCGCGCATCTCCTGCACCGCGACGGTGGTGCGCGGCATCTGCATCAGCGAGAGGATGCCTTCCTGCATGCGCGCGCCGCCGGAGGCTGCGAATAGAATGAACGGCGCCCCGCGCTTGACCGCCGCGCGCATGGCGGCGATCACCGCTTCGCCCGCAGCGGTGCCGAGCGAGCCGCCGAGAAAGTCGAAATCCTGCGCGGCGGCCACGATCCTCTGGCCTTCGAGCCGCCCGGCGCCGGCAAGCACGGCGTCGGTCAAGCCGGTCTTGCTGCGGGCGTCTTTCAGCCTATCGGTATAGCGGCGCTCGTCGCGGAACTTGAGCGGATCGAGAGGCACCTCGGGCAGCGCCAAGGTCTCGTAATCGGCGTCGTCGAACAGGGACTTGAGTCTCGCCCCCGCCGACATGCGCATGTGGTAGTTGGAGCCCGGGACCACGAACTGGTTGGCTTCGAGGTCCTTGTAATAGATCATCTGCCCCGTCTCGGGGCACTTCACCCACAGATTGTCCGGCATCTCCTTCTTGCGAAGGATGCTGCGGATCTTGGGCCTGACGACGCTGTTGATCCAGTTCACGGGTCTACAAAACTCTCAAAAATTGCAAAGTCGCTCAAATCTACTCGCGTCTAGAGCACTGCCGCTTCGGCCTTGTGGCGGAGCGCCGCGGCGAGGCGCTCGACGAGGCCGAGCACCTGCGGCGCGGTGGTGCGTGTGGCCTTGCCGTCTTTATCGAGGCTTTGGGCGATGGAGGTGACGAGGGCCGAGCCCACCACCACGCCCTCGGCAACGCGTGCGAGCGCGCTCACTTGCTCTTCCGACTTCACGCCGAAGCCGACCGCAATCGGCAGGCTGGTATGCGCCTTGATGCGCCCCACATGGCCTTTGACCTCGGCCAAGTCTGGCGCCTTCGTGCCGGTAATGCCTGCGATCGACACGTAATAGACGAATCCGCTGGTATTGGCGAGCACGGCCGGCAGGCGCCGCGCGTCCGTCGTCGGGGTGGCGAGCCGGATGAAGTTGAGGCCCGCCGCGGTCGCGGCCGGGCGAATCTCGGCATCCTCCTCTGGCGGCACGTCAACCACGATCAGACCGTCCGCTCCCGCTTCGACCGCGTCGGCGATGAAGCGATCCACCGGATACACGTATATGGGGTTGTAGTAGCCCATTAGCACTAGGGGGGTCGTGTCATCGCCCGAGCGGAAGGCCTTAACCATGCGGAGCGTCTTTTTCATGGTCTGGCCTGATTTCAGCGCCCGCTGGGAGGAGGCCTGGATCGCCGGGCCGTCGGCCATGGGGTCGGAGAAGGGCATGCCCAGCTCGATGATGTCGGCGCCGGAAGCGGGCAGCGCTTTGAGGATGGCGAGCGAGGTCTCGTAATCGGGATCGCCGGCGGTGATGAAGGTGATGAGCCCGGCGCGCCGCTCCCGCTTCAGCTCAGCGAATCGGCGTTCGATGCGAGTCATACTGGTTATCCTAGTAGTCAGCTTGCCCCTCGCGTCTTAGCGCTCAAATAGTTTGCAACGGAATCCAGGTCCTTATCGCCGCGGCCGGAGAGATTGACCACCATCAGGTGAGTCTTCGGCTTCTTCGGCGCGAGGTCGAGCACGCGGGCGAGCGCGTGCGCCGGCTCTAGCGCCGGGATGATGCCCTCGAGCTTGCTGCAAAGCTGGAACGCAGCCACCGCCTCGTCGTCGGTCGCCGAGAGGAATTTCACCCGGTTCATGTCATTGAGCCAGGCATGCTCAGGCCCGATGCCGGGATAATCGAGCCCGGCGGAAATCGAATGCGCTTCCTCAATCTGGCCGTCGTCGTTCATCAACAAATAGGTGCGATTGCCGTGCAGCACGCCGGGCCTGCCGCCGGCGATCGAGGCTGCGTGCTTGCCACTGTTTAGACCGAGGCCGGCCGCTTCCACGCCGTAGATTTCGATCCCGCGCTCGTCGAGGAACGGATGGAACAGGCCCATGGCATTGGAGCCGCCGCCAATGCAGGCGATCAGCGAATCCGGCAGCCGGCCTTCCGCCTGCCATGCATCTGCTCGCGCGTCTCACGGCCGATGATCGACTGGAAATCGCGCACCATGGCCGGGTAAGGATGCGGCCCGGCCACCGTGCCGATGCAATAGAACGTGTCGTGCACATTGGCGACCCAATCGCGCAACGCCTCGTTCATCGCGTCCTTCAGCGTCTTAGAACCCGATTCCACGGCGCGAACCTCGGCGCCGAGGATCTTCATCCGCAGCACGTTCGGCTTCTGCCGCGCGACGTCCACGGAACCCATGTAGACGATGCAGGGCAGGCCGAACTTGGCGCACAGAGTGGCGGTGGCGACGCCGTGCATGCCGGCGCCCGTCTCGGCGATGATGCGCGTCTTGCCCATGCGCCGCGCGAGCATGATTTGGCCGAGCACATTATTCACCTTGTGCGCGCCGGTGTGATTGAGCTCCTCGCGCTTGAAATAGATTTTCGCGCCGCCGCAGTGCTGAGTGAGCCGCTCGGCGAAATAGAGCGGCGACGGCCTTCCGACGTAGGTTGCGAGATGGCCGTCCATCTCGGCCTGGAAGGAGGGATCGGCCCTGGCCTCCGTGTAAGCCCGCTCCAGATCGAGGATGAGCGGCATCAGCGTCTCGGCGACGAAACGGCCGCCATAGAGCCCGAAATGGCCGCGCTCGTCGGGACCGCCGCGATAGGTATTCAATGGATTGGGTTCGGTTCGCGGCGCTCATGAGGCTTTGGTCCGTGCTTGCGGGGCGGCCCCCTTCGCCGCCCGAACGAAGCGTCTCACCAGCTCCGCGTCCTTCTCGCCAGGGGCACGCTCGACGCCCGAGGACACATCGACCAAAGACGCGCCGGTCAGCCTGATGGCCTCGCCGACAGTGTCGGGGGTGAGGCCGCCGGACAGCGCGAAGGGCGGCTTAATCCCTTTGAGGGCATCCCAATTGAAGGGGACACCGTTGCCGCCCGGGAGCAGCGCGTCAGGGGAGGCCTTGGCGTCAAACAGGATAAAGTCGGCGCTGGCCGCGTATTTGCCGGCGTCAGCGACGTCGCAAGCCTCGGCCACGGCAATGGCCTTCATGACCGGGAGACCCGCGCGCGTCCTGATCGCGGTGACCCGCTCCGGCGTCTCGCTGCCATGCAGCTGAAGGAAGTCGGGGCGGACCCTCTCGACGACGCCATCGACCAGGGCATCGTCGGGATCGACCAGGACGGCAACCGTGCCGATCTTGCCGCGAGCGACGGCAGCAAGGACGCGAGCCTCTTCCAGCTCGACATGGCGCGGGCTCTTGGCGAAGAGGACGAGCCCGATGAAGTCGGCGCCGGCTTCACTCGCGGTTTCGACAATGGCAGGCGTCCGCACGCCACAGATTTTGACCTTGACCGGCACGTCCTAGCTCTCGGGTGAGGGTTTTCGGCGGGCTTTAAGGGCTCGCGGTCGCGCCACCCTATGCCAATCCAGGGCCACAAGTCCATCGCACTGCAACATAAACCCGAGACCGGGGTTCTGGCAGCCTACTCGGCCGGGAGCTGGACGCGGTGGGCGGAGGGCTCCAGGCCCTCGAGCGCCTTCTCCAGCCGGTCGGCCTGGCGGCGCCACTCCCGCGCCTCGCGGGCTTCAGCCCGTGCCGTGCGCCGCCATTTGCCCTGGCCGAGCCAGGTGGCGATCCCGCCGACCACGAGCCCGAGAGCGAACGCGCCAAGCAGGAACAGGAACAGCGGCGCCTCGAGGAAGAACCCCGGCTCGGCGCCGCCGAAAGGATCGAGAATGAGGAGCGCGGGCTTGCGATTGACGACGGCAAGGGCGACCAGCACGACGCCGAGGGGAACGACAACAAGGGCAAGGATCAGCTTACGCCACACGGCCGCAGGCTTCCGTTCGCACCCGCTAGCGGGTGCCGTCAGGGTTCAGGCGCTCGCGCAGCTCCTTGCCGGTCTTGAAGAAGGGCACGTATTTGTCCTCGACGAAGACCGTATCCCCCGTGCGCGGATTGCGTCCCTGGCGCGCCGCGCGATGCTTCACCGTGAAGGCGCCGAAGCCGCGCAACTCCACCCTATCGCCGCGCGCCAGCGCCCCCGTGATCTCGTCGAGCACGATGTTGATGATGCGCTCCACATCGCGATGGAAGAGATGCGGATTGGCGCCCGACACCTTCTGAATCAACTCTGACTTGATCATGATAAGCCCCACTTGGCCGGCCGCCTCAAAGGCATGGGCCCACGCTCCCCCACTAGTTAGACGCAGGGTGCCAAACGGAAACAAGACCGTCAAGCTTGAGGGTGGCCGAGATTTGACTGGCGAAGCCGGAAATTTTCTCGGCTGAAAGGCCGATTGAGGCCGCCAAAGACTGAAACAGCCAGCCGAACAGGCCAGAGCTTTCCGTCGCGGGCTTCCAGTCGACGATCTTCAGCCCCGAGGTGACGTCGCGCTCCTTGGTGAGCCAGCTCATCGCGGCCTTCTCGTCGCCGATCTCATCGGCGAGCTTCAGCTCTACGGCCTGGCGCCCGGAATAGATGCGGCCGTCGGTCAGCCCGGGAATGGAATCGGGCGTGATGCTGCGCCGCTTGGCGACGAGATCGACGAACCAGGCTTTGGATTCCTGCACCATTTCCTCGGTGAGAGCGCGCCCTTTCTCGTCGATCGGCTCGAAGGGACTCGGCACCGCCTTCAAGGGGCCGCTCTTCACCTCTTCGACCTTGATGCCGAGCGTGTGCAGAAGCTCGGTGACCTCGGCCCATTGGAAGATCACGCCGACGGAGCCGGTGATGGTGTTGCCGTAGACGAAGATGCGGTCGGTGGCGAGCGCCACGATATAGGCGGCGGAGGTGGCGAGCGTCCCGCACACGGCCACCACGGGCTTCTTCTCGGCGAGCCGTCGAACCGCGTCGTACATGGCCTCGCCGCCCGTCGTGGTGCCGCCCGGACTATTGATGTCGAGGATGACGGCCTTGACCTGATCGGACTTGGCGACCTTGTCGATCAGCTCCTGCATCTTGCGGTCGTCGGTGATGATGCCCGACACGGTCACCCGGGCGACATGGGGCAGAATGCCCGTCGGCCCCGCCATGTTCTGATCGCTCAGCACGAACACGCCAAGCAAGAGGAGCCCGAAGGCGACGGCGGCGATCCGCCAAGCCGTCAGCCGCCGCTTGAGGCGGCGGCGGTCGATCACGCTTTCGGCGTCGAGAACCATGGAACCTCGCGCAAAATTCAGGCGCCTTTAGACGTCAAGGCTCCGAACGATGACGCGCCTCGCTCACTCTTCGGGCGTGGCGCTCGGCTCGGCGTCGCCCTTCGCGGCGCGTTTGCGCTTGGGCTTTGCGGCAGTCTCCTCGCCCTCCGTCGCCCTCGTCGCCCTTCGCCTTGTTCAGGGCGGCGCCGAGAATGTCGCCGAGAGATGCGCCGGAGTCGGTCGAGCCGTATTGGGCCACGGCTTCCTTCTCCTCGGCAATCTCCAGAGCCTTGATCGACACCGAGACCTTGCGCGCCTTGGCGTCGACCTGGGTGACGACGGCATCGAACTTCTCGCCGACGCCGAAGCGATCGGGCCGCTGCTCGGAGCGGTCGCGCGACAGGTCGGAGCGGCGGATGAAGGTGGTGACGTCGTGGTCGAGCAGCTTGGCTTCGATCCCGTTGTCCTTGACCTGGAGCACCTCGCAGGTCACCCGCAGGCCCTTCTTCAGCTTGGTGGAAGGCGCGCCTGACGCAAACGGATCCGGCGTGAGCTGCTTGATGCCGAGGCTGATGCGCTCCTTCTCGGAATCGGCCTCCAGCACCACGGCCTTGGCGGTATCGCCCTTCTTGAAGTCCTTGAGCGCCTCTTCGCCGGGCTTGGTCCAGTCGAGGTCCGACAGATGCACCATGCCGTCGATGCCGCCGTCGAGCCCGATGAACAGGCCGAACTCGGTGATGTTGCGGATCTGGCCCTCGATGGCCGTGCCGGGCGGGATGGTTGGCGGCAAACGCGACCCACGGATTCTCCTGGGTCTGCTTCAAGCCCAGAGAGATGCGGCGCTTGTCGGGGTCGACCTCGAGCACCTGAACCTCCACCTCCTGGCTCGTCGAGATGATCTTGCCGGGATGGATGTTCTTCTTGGTCCAGCTCATCTCCGAGACGTGGATCAGACCCTCGACGCCCGCCTCAAGCTCGACGAAGGCGCCATAGTCGGTGATGTTGGTGACGGTGCCCTTGAAGCGCGAGCCCACGGGATATTTGGCGGCGATGCCTTCCCAGGGATCGGCCTCGAGCTGCTTGATGCCGAGGCTGATGCGCTGGGTCTCGGGGTTGATGCGGATGATCTGCACCTTCACCGTGTCGCCGACATTCACGATCTCGCTCGGATGGGTGACGCGTCTCCATGCCATGTCGGTGACATGCAGGAGGCCGTCGATGCCGCCGAGATCGATGAAGGCGCCATAGTCGGTGATGTTCTTGACCACGCCGTCGATGACCTGACCCTCTTCGAGGCGGGCCACGATCTCGCTCCGCTTCTCGGCGCGGGTCTCCTCGAGCACCGAGCGGCGGGAGACGACGATATTGCCGCGGCGCCGGTCCATCTTCAGGATCTGGAAGGGCTGCGGCATGTTCATCAGGGGACCCACGTCGCGGATCGGGCGAATGTCCACCTGGCTTCCGGGCAGGAAGGCCACGGCGCCGTCGAGATCGACGGTGAAGCCGCCCTTGACGCGGTTGAAGATCACGCCCTCGACGCGCTCGCCGGCCTTGTACTTCTCCTCGAGCCTCGTCCAGCTCTCCTCGCGCCGCGCCTTCTCGCGCGACAGCACGGCCTCTCCAGCGGAGTTCTCGACGCGCTCGAGATAGACATCGACCTCGTCGCCGACCGAGAGGTCGTGCGCGCGGCCCGGCAGGCCAAATTCTTTCAGGGGGATGCGGCCTTCGGTCTTGAGCCCGACGTCGATCACCGCAACGTCCTTCTCGATCGCGACGACGGTGCCCTTGACGACACTGCCTTCCTGGAGCGCCGTTCCGGTGAGCGACTCCTCAAGAAGGGCTGCGAACTCATCGCGGCTCGGATGGCTTATGCTAGTCTGCGGCTCGGTCATCTAGGCTCCTACTCGGCATCGCATCATATAACTCTCCTGCCTCCGTGGCGTTGCTGGAGGCTCCTTATAGTCCGGTTTGCCCTCGGGCGCGGCAGGGATTGCGAAAGCCGATGGAGGGTGAGCCTAGTCGGCTTCAGCCCCTTCCTCCGCTCGCTAACCCTGCGGAAAATCTCGAAAAGTGATGCGCCAAAGCAAAATGGGCACGCGCCTCAACCGGCCTGCCCTGCTGGGCCCATCGCAGCATCGATCAGATCGATGGCTGCCTTGAACGCGGCGTCTATATCCAAATTTGTGGTGTCGAGCAAGTGCGCGTCCTCGGCCTGGACCAAGGGGGCCGTGGCACGGTTCTTGTCGCGTTCGTCGCGCCGCCTGATATCGGCAAGGACTTCGGCCTCGGAAATGCCGTTGCCGGCCTCGCGCAACTCGCGGTAGCGGCGGCGCGCACGCTCTTTCGGGGTCGCGGTGACGAAGAGCTTCACGTCGGCATCGGGGCAGATGACGGTGCCGATGTCGCGGCCGTCGAGGACGGCGCCAGGCTTTCGGCTGGCGAAGCCGCGCTGATAGGCCAGAAGCGCGTCACGCACCTCAGCCTGGCTGGCGACGATGGAAGCCGCCTCGCCGAGCTTGCCGTCGGCCAGATAAGGATCGTCCAAAGTCCTGACGTCGAGCGCTTTGGCGGCGGAGAGCGCCGCACTTGCATCCGACGGACTTCCCCCTGCCGCCAAGGTGTCGCGCGCCACCGCGCGGTAGAGCTTGCCGGTGTCGAGATGGGCGAGGCCGTAATGCGCAGCGATCAGCTTGCCGAGGGTGCCTTTGCCGGAGGCCGCCGGTCCGTCAATGGCGATGATCACGCGAACTGAGCTCCGAGCTTCGTCATCAGCTTGGTGAAATCGGGAAAGCTGGTCGCGATCATGGATGTATCGTCCACGGTGACGGGCGCGCGCGCGCCAAGCCCGAGCGTGAGAAACGCCATGGCGATGCGGTGATCCATATGGGTCTCGACCAGGCCGCCGCCTTTGACCTCTCCCCTCCCCGCGACGATGAGATCGTCGCCCTCGATGCGCGCCGAGACCCCGCAAGCGGCAAGGCCTGCGACCGTGGCGGCGAGCCGGTCGCTCTCCTTCACCTTGAGTTCGGCAAGGCCTTCCATCCGCGTCTCGCCTTCGGCGAAGGCGGCGAGGCAGGCGAGCACCGGATATTCGTCGATCATGGCGGGCGCGCGGTCAGGCGGCACGCGGACGCCCTTGAGCGCGCTCGCCCTGACGCGGAGGTCGCCCACGGGCTCACCTCCTTCGTCGCGGCGGTCGAGCACTTCGATTCGTGCGCCCATCTCGCGCAACGTCTGGATGAAACCGCTACGCGTCGGGTTGAGCAGCACGTTCTCGACCACGATGTCGGAGCCCGGAGAGATCAGGGAAGCGGCGATCATGAAGGCGGCAGAACTCGGGTCTCCGGGCACGGCAATGCTCGCGCCGTGGAGTTCGGCGTCGCCACAGACGGTGACGGCGCGGGCACCGGCGCCGCGATCCTCGACCGAGATCTCGGCGCCGAAATAGATGAGCATGCGCTCGGTGTGATCGCGCGCCGCCACGGGCTCGACCACGGTGGTCCGGCCCGGCGCATGCAGGCCGGCAAGGAGGACAGCCGACTTGACTTGCGCCGACGGCACGGGAAGGTCGTAAACGATGGGAAGGAGGTCGCAGGTGCCGCGGACCACGAGCGGGAGCGTGGCATGGTCCTCGTCAGCGTCGGTTTGCAGTCCCATGGCGGCAAGAGGCGCCAGCACGCGCCCCATGGGCCGGCGGCGCAAGGACGCGTCGCCCGTGAATTCGACTTGCATGTCGTGACCGGCGACGACGCCGAGCATGAGGCGGCTGCCGGTGCCGGAATTGCCGAAGTCGAGCGGCGCGGACGGCGCGCGCAAACCCCCCACCCCCTGACCCTTCACCGCGACGGCGCCGTTAGACCTTTCGACCTCGGCGCCAAGCGCCGCCACAGCCTGGGCCGTGGCCATCACGTCCTCAGCCTCGAGCAGCCCGGTGATGCGGGTTGTGCCGGTGGCAAGGGCGCCCATGATCAGCGCGCGGTGGGAAATCGACTTGTCGCCTGGCACCCGGATGCGGCCGGAAAGGCGCGCGGACGGGCTTGCGGTCAAAGGCTGCTTCATAGGGTCTCAGTCGGGGCTTTTGGGGCGCTCGATAGCTTTTGACAGCACAGATGAGCCGTGGCAATGGGGAGCGCAACTCAAGACCAGCATCGAGGAGTGTCAATGTCGAAACCCGCACGGGGAACCAAGCGCGTTTGCCCGAGCTGTGGGGCGCGGTTTTACGACTTGAACCGGTCGCCGATCACCTGTCCCGTCTGCCAAGCCGTGTATCAGGTGACGCCACCTCCGTCGCGCCGCGGCGAACGCGCTCAGCCAGTTGAGGTGAGGAAAGTAGTGGAGCCCGAGGCAGAAGCGCCTGTGCTCCAAAGCGCCGACGTCATCAGCCTGGAAGAGGCCGAAGAGGCCGGGGCCGAGGCCGCAATCGAGGCGGAAGAGGAGATCGTCGATCTCGGCGAGGACCCGCCGGTGATTCCGGCAGCAGACGACGAGAATGCGTTTCTCGAAGAGGAGGAAGGCGAGGCCGACGTCACCAAGATTGTGGGAACGCCGGGCGAAGAAAGCTGACGCTTTCAGAAGCCGGAAATCGGAAGCCAGAAATCGGAAGTCGGAAGTCGGAAATTTGGGATCATTGTCGCCAAATGCTCTGGCATTGGCCTAATGCGCATTTTTCTTGAACGCGCAGGTGGCGCAGTCCTAAGTCAGGGTCGAAGCCTTCCGGCTTCTGGTTTCAGATTTCCGGTTTCTGATTTCTGGCTTCCGATTTTCTGAACAAGGGGCCATAGCTCAGTTGGGAGAGCGCGTGAATGGCATTCACGAGGTCGGCGGTTCGATCCCGCCTGGCTCCACCATTTCCCTTCCCTAGACTTCGATCGCCTGACTGGCGCTCGCTTTTCCGGGTCTTGCTCGACCCTGCTGGGGCGATGATGTAGCCTGGAATGGGTAAATGAGGCGGGGGCCCCGTTCCATGCAAGAGCGTCCAGTCACGGGCGATGCTGAAAAGCACAAGCCCACATGGTATCTGGCGAGAGGCGACAAGCGGTATGGTCCGCTGGCCGATCGAGAGCTGCTTCTCTTGGCCGAGCGCGGCGGCTTGCGAACCGACGACCTCTTGTGGAAACCAGGCTTCGATTCTTGGAAATCGGTCCACGCGTTTTGCGACGTGGGGACTTTGATCGAAAGCGCGTCCCCTCTTCCCGCAAGCACGCGGAGTGACGGGGTCGCTGTCGACGCGCCTGAAATTGACGAGCCGGCCCATCAGAAGAAAAGCCTGCGCGCACGCGCTTATGAGGAACTCAGGAAGTTCCTCATCATCTTCTCCTATCTGTGGCTCGTGTTTTTTGTGTTTCTCGTGCACGAGTGGGCCGTCCTGGCGAGCAATCACATCAGCTTCAAATTTTACGGTCTGGCCGTGGTGAACGCGCTGGTGCTGTCGAAGATCATGCTCATTGCCGAAGCCTTGAAATTTGCCGAGCGTCTCAACGACAAGCCGCTGGTGTATCCCATCGCCTTCAAGTCGATCTCTTTCTCCGCGCTGCTCATGGTCTCCTATGTCGTGGAGGAAATCGTGGTCGGGCTCTTCCACGGAAAAAGCGTCGCCGAAAGCTTCCCGCAGGTCGGTGGCGGGGGTCTTGTCGGCGTACTCACCGTCGGCGCAATTTTGTGTATCGCCTTGGTCCCGTTCTTTGGGTTCAGGGAGATCGCGCGCGTCATCGGCGAAGCTGAGTTTCGCTCCCTCATGCTGGGTCCCGCCAAAGAGGAGCGCGGCAGTGCCTGTCCGGCTGACGGCCTACTCGCTTCCCACCACTGAGACGACGATATTGGCGGCGCGCGCCGCGCTGAGGCGCGCCGGCAGATCCTGGTCGTAGGCGCCCGGCGCGATGAGGATGGTATCGCCTGCTTTCGCGGCATCGACGGCGCGGGCAAGCGACTTGAAGGCCGTGCCGCTGGTGCGGCCGTCATAAGCATCGTTGCCGGTCGTGGAATTGACGTACCAGATCATCGCTCAAGGGTCGCGGGCGAGTCGGAGCACGGCAAGCTTAGTGCAAGGCGGCCGCAAGGGGTAGGAGCGAAACACGACCCGGCGATCGGGGTCCCCGCTCTGCTTGAATTCGCTGGGCAATTCCCCATATGCGAGGGCGGATTTCCAAGGGCTCGGCGCCGCGGCGGGCTGAGCCGTTTCTTGAGGCGCCGTCAGGGCCTCGCCGACGCCACCGGCATGGCGCAGCCGCTTATCTGGAAAAGGGCTTTCGCTCGATGTCGCGCATGACACTCCTCGACGGCAATGTCTGGCTGAGCCTAGCCGCTCCCCGCGCACCGAGCGGCGCGGGCAAGGCGGGCGACGCCGGCTACCCGCCTTACAATATCGAGCTCTTGCCGGAAGGCGAGAGAGGGCCTGAAGGCTTGCGCGTCACGCTTGCCGTGGCAGGCTTCAGCGCCGACGAGCTCGAGGTCAGCATCGAAGAAGGCGAGCTCATCATTCGCGGCAGGCAGCGCGAGGAGCAGGCACGAGAATATCTCCACCGCGGCATCGCCGCGCGCCAGTTCAAGCGGACCTTTCAGCTCGCGAGCGGCGTCGAAGTGCGCAAGGCGGAGCTCGATAACGGCCTTCTGGCCATCGAGCTGGTCCGGCCGCGCAAGGAGAAGCGCGTGCTGAAGGTCGGGATTACAGCGGCCGATTGAAGCTTTCGATGCCCCCTATCCGTAGCTTCGCCATCACCTCTCACGGAGGACGAGACGTCAGATGAACGAAAAAGAAGAAAAAGAAGATCGCCAGACACCCGCGCCCATGACAAGGAGCGAGTTCGCGCAGCTTGGCGACGGCGAAGTGGCCTATATCAAGCAGCTCGATTCAGATGCGGCCGAAAGGCTGTTCCCGGCGCTGCACGACGCGCCGAAGGGCATCGATTTCTTTGCCGTGCTCGGCGCCGACGGCACGCCGCTGGCCCTCACCGACAGCCGTAACGCGGCCATCGCCAACGCCATCGAGAACGACCTGGTGCCGGTGAGCGTGCACTAGAACGGGACTCTGCCTAGCCGCGACTTCCCGTTCGTTGCATAGTGCCGCGCTAAGCGGCGTGGGAGGAGGCTTGTTCCTCGGTCAAGACCGCATAGAGCGCGGCGGCATCCTTGGAGGCCCGGAGCTTCTCGACCGCGCTTCCCTCGCGCAACAGCCGCGAGATGCGGGCGAGCGCCTTGAGATGGTCGGCGCCGGCCCCTTCCGGCGCAAGCAGAAGGAACACGATATCGACCTTCTGGCCGTCGACCGCATCGAAGTCGATCGGCTCGGCAAGGCGCGCGAAGATGCCGACGATGCGCTTCAGCCCCTGAAGCTTGCCGTGGGGAATGGCAATGCCCTGGCCAAGCCCGGTCGAGCCGAGCCGTTCGCGCTGCCACAGAACGTCGAAGATGTCGCGTTCCTGAAGCCCGGTGAGCCGGGCGGCGCGGGCGGAAAGCTCCTGAAGGAGCTGTTTCTTGGTCTTCGCCTTGAGCGAGGGAACGACAGAATCGGGGGAGATGAAATCACCTAGAAGCATCAGCCTACCCATCCGATGGGCGCGGGTAGCGACGACAGGGCGGACGTTCCGCCTAGCCCCGCTTGCGCGCCTTCTTACCCGCAGGATCGACCCAGCCGATATTGCCGTCGTCGCGACGGTAGACCACGTTGATCTCCCCGTGGCTCGCGTTGCGAAACACGACAAAGGGCCGGTCCGATAAATCCATCTGCATTACCGCGTCGCTGACCGCCATCTCGTGCACCGGGGTCTCGGCTTCAGCGATGATAACGGGATTGTCCTCATCGCGTTCCTCATGCCCCTCCTGCGCGGCCTGGATGACGTAGGACGCCGCCGGCGTCTGCTTGCGCGGGGTCTCCCCGCCGCCATGCCGCTTCAACCTCCGCTTGTAGCGGCGCACCCGCTTCTCGAGCCGTTCGCAGGCGAGATCGGCGCTCTGATAGGCGTCAGGCGCCACGCCATGGGCCTCGAAACTCATGCCCTGCCACAAATGGATGGTGCAGTTGGTCCGAAACTCCCCGTGCTCCTTCTCGATGCGCACATGCCCCGTCGTCTCGCGCCCGATGAACTTCTCGACAGTGTGCACCACGCGCTCCTGGACGTAACTGCGCAACGCCTCACCGACGTCCAGGTTCTTTCCGGTAACTTGTATCGTCATTGCCCGCGGAAGACTGTCGAATGGCCCTTCCCACCGTGTTCCCGGGCGCATGCCGCTTTCTAGCGGGACCGATCTTCACCAAGGCGGATAAGCGCGCCTTGGGCCCAATCTCCGTTCGGCCTCCACCGCGGGGCGGGAAGCTAGACCGCTCATCCCGGGGTGTCAAACCAACTATTTCGCCCTTCCCCCTTTACACGATTCCTGTTGTTGGCCAGTGACTTAGCCACTCTCACAGGCTTACGCCATGGGCGATGCGCTTGAGCCTCCGGCGCTGCACCGAAGAGGGGATACGTAGCGCCTCGCGGTATTTTGCAACCGTGCGGCGCGCGATGTCGACGCCGTCGCCTTTCAGCCGCTCGACGATCTTGTCGTCGGACAAGACACTGCACGCGGGCTCGGCTTCGATCATCGCGCGGATGCGGTCGCGCACCGACTCAGAAGAGTGGGCATCGCCGTCGCAGGTCGCCGCAATCGCCGAGGTGAAGAAATATTTGAGCTCGAACAGCCCGCGATTGGTCGCCATGTATTTGTTGGCGGTGACGCGGCTGACCGTCGATTCATGCATGGAGATCGCGTCGGCCACGGTCTTGAGGTTCAAGGGCTTGAGATGCCGGACGCCATAGGTGAGGAAGGCGTCTTGCTGGCGCACAATCTCCTGGGCCACTTTGAGGATGGTGCGCGCGCGCTGATCGAGGCTCTTGACCAGCCAGTTCGCCGTCTGCAGGCAGTCGACGAGATAGCTCTTGTCCTCCTTGCGTTTCGTCGATTTGGAGACGGTGGCGTAGTAGGACTGGTTGACCAGGACGCGGGGCAGCGTGTCGCTGTTCAGCTCGACATGGAAGCTGCCGTCGGGAAGCGCGCGGACGAGCACGTCGGGCACGATGGGCTGCGTGGGCGCCGAGCCATATTTCAGCCCGGGCTTCGGATTGAGCCGCCTCACCTCCTTGATCATGTCCATGAGGTCCTCGTCGGAGACGCGGGCCACGCGTTTCAACGCGGGGAGATCGTGGACGGCAAGAAGATGCAGGTTCTCGATCAAGGCCGCCATGGCCGGGTCGCAGCGGTCCTGCTCCTTGAGCTGTAACGTCAGGCATTCGCGCAAGTCGCGGGCGAACACGCCGCAGGGCTCGAAGCCCTGCATGACCGAAAGCACCTCCTCGACGAGATCGAGCGGAGCGCCGAGCAGCTCGGCAAGGCTCGCGAGATCGCCGCGCAGATAGCCCGCCTCGTCGGTCATGTCGATGAGGTGGTGCCCGATCAAGCGTTGCGCCGGATCGACGAAGGCGAGGACGAGCTGTTCGGTAAGATGATCTCTGAGCGTCCTTTCCTCGGCCACATAAGCTTCGAGATTGGAGTCCTCCTCGACACTGGAGCGCGAGCCTTGGCCGAGCGAGCTCCAGCCGGAGTCCTTGAGCACGCCGGGGGTAAAGCTGTCGGAATCGGGAAAGGCGTCTTGCGGCTCGGCATCGAGATCCTCGGTCCGGCCCCTGGCCGGCCTCAAGATCGACCCATTCGCCATCGTCGCCGTCGCCCGCTTCGGCCTCTCCTTCGCCGGACAGGGTCTCGCCGGACGCGCCGGGAGCCTCCCCCGCGCTCGTCCTCCTTGGAGGTTGCGCCAGGCTCGACGGCAGGCTCGCCCGCCGCACCGCCGGTCTCGTCGGAGTCGGCGTGCTCGAGCAGCGGATTGCGCTCAAGCTCAGCCTCGACGAAACTGGCAAGCTCGATATTGGAAAGCTGGAGCAGCTTGATCGCCTGCTGCAGCTGCGGCGTCATCACCAAGTTGTGAGTCTGGCGGAGTTCGAGCTTTGTCGTGATCGCCATTGTCGAACTCACTCACGGCCGGCGACTTCAGATCCTGAACTGGTCGCCGAGATAGACGCGCCGCACGTCCTCGTTGTTGATAATCTCCTGCGCGGTGCCGTGGGTCAGCACCATGCCGTCATGGATAATATAGGCGCGGCTGACAAGGTCGAGGGTCTCGCGCACATTGTGATCGGTGATCAAGACGCCAATACCGCGCTGAGTCAAATGCCGCACCAGCGCGCGGATGTCGTTAACCGCGATCGGGTCGATGCCGGCGAAGGGCTCGTCGAGCAGCATGAAGGACGGGCGCGTGGCCAGCGCGCGGGCAATCTCGACGCGACGGCGCTCGCCGCCCGACAGCCGCATGGCCGGCGACGTCCTGAGGCGCGTGATGCGGAACTCCTCGAGCAGAGCGTCGAGCTGCGACCTGGCGCTTGCGCTTGTCGGGCTCGACCGTCTCGAGCACGGCCAGAATATTCTGCTCCACGGTGAGCCCTCTGAAGATCGAGGCCTCCTGCGGCAGGTAGCCGATGCCAAGCCGGGCCCGGCGATACATCGGCAGCTTGGTCACGTCCCGGCCGTCGATCGTGATGGAGCCCTCGTCGGCGGGGATCAGTCCCGTAATCATGTAGAACACGGTGGTCTTGCCGGCGCCGTTCGGCCCCAGCAGCCCGACGGCCTCGCCGCGGCGCAGATCGAGACTGACGCCGCGGACGACGGTGCGCTTCTTGAAGCTCTTGACCACGGAGCGAACGGCGAGCAGGCCGACGGCGGGCTCGGCCTCGGCCCCTGGCGCATGGTCGAGCGCTTCCGCGGGGACCGCGCCCGCTTGTGCGGCGACTGCCTGGCGACCTGGGAACGACAGCAATTTGCCCACTACCCCTTCCGCTCCTTAGAAGTGAAGCGCCGGCCGGTTAACATCTCCTAAGCCCTGAACTCAGGGCCGCGCGTCCGGCGAAAGCGGCCACGGCACACCGTCAGAAGGTTCGCTGTCCGCGGGCGTCTTATCGCTGGCGGCTGCGCCGTCAGGCTGGTCGCTGCTTGGCGCCGCGCCCTCGGCCGTCGCGTCGCCTGACTTCGCGTCGCCAGACTTGGCTTCGCCTGACTTGGCGTCACCCGGTTTGGCGTCGCCCGATTTGGCGTCCTTGGCGCCCTCCTGCTTCGGCATGAACAGCGCACGGATACGGCCCCCGGTGGCGGCATTGCCCGTGTTTTCGAACCGGCTCTCGCCCGTCGTCAGATCGATGACGAGCCGGTCTCCCTTTAGCACATTCTTGCCTTGCGTTAACACCACATTGCCGCCCACGGTTACCTGTTGCGCCGGCAAGTCGTAGATGGCCCAGTCGCTCGTGGTGGTCTGGTCGTCCTCGCTGGTGATGACGACTTCGCCCTTAGCCTCGATCTTCGTAATCTGGGCGTCCTTCTTTGCCGCCGCTCCGCCGCCGCCTTGAGCATCGGCTACTTTGGTCGCCGGCGCGGTTCTGGTCGGCGCCCTCCTTCTTGGCACCGGTGGCAAGATTGTCGCCGCCGACATAGTGCACGTTGAGCTCTTTGGCGCGGAGCGTGGTGGTGCCCTGCACGGCCTTCACATTACCCTTGAAGGTCGCGTATTTCTGCTTGTCGTGCACCACGAGCACGTCGGATTCGATATCGATCGGGTCCTTGGAGCTCTCCGTCAGCCCGCCGAAACTATTGGTGAGGGTCTGCGCGGCAAGCGGCGCAGCGAGCAGGAGCGCGAGGGCGACCACGACGGGTGCAGCAAATGCGCCGATCAAGGCCGCGACCGTGAGGCGCCGGGAGCTGCTCATTGGGCCCACCGGCATGGCGCCCGTGCTTTCGGATTCAGCGCCGGTTGCTTCCGGCATCGGGGGGACCGCCAGGGACCCCTCAGCCTCGGCCTTCGGCGCCTTCTCCTCTTCCTTCACTTTCTTGTCGATGTGGACGAACACTTTGCCGCGGAAGGTCAGCGTCTTCTCAGCGGAGCGGAAGGTGAGCGCATTGGCCCTGACGCTGCCGCCGGTCAATAAGAAGGAGACCGGCCGATGAGAGCGCAGCGTCTGAGTTTTCGTGTCGAGGGTGGCGTGCATCAGCTCGCCGGAGATGCCGGAGCTCGTGACGATGTTGATCTTGTCTTGCATCACGAGCCGTTCGGCCGTGCTGTCGAAGACGCCGCGCGGAGAGTCCATGCGCGACCAGCCACCATCCGGGCTCGACAGCTCGGCCTTGATGACGTGGAGCTTGATGATCTTGGGGTTCCTTACGTCCTGATCGGCGTAGTCGGCGCCGATGACGTATTGTCCATTCTTCTTGTCGGCGCCCTTCAGCTTGGGGTTGACCATGCGCAGATTGCCGTCGGCGATCTCGATGCCGTCGATGCTCGCGGTCAGATCGCCGACGCTGACGCTGACGCCGAGCTGCGAAGAGATGAAATAGGAAACGAGCACCAGGACGGCGAAGACCGGCAGCCCCTTGCGCAGGATGGCGACGAGACGGGAATGCCGCTCGGCGCTGGTAAAGGCGCGCACGCGTTCCTCGGCCGTGCGGACGAGGTACCGCTGGCTGCCGGGAACGATATTTGCCTCAATCGTCATGTACCCGCCCAGAATCCCTAGGAACCGGTGCTTCGCCCGGCCCGGCACCAAGCTAGCCGCAGGACTTTGATGACATTGCGACGGCCGGCTTGGGGGAGGCACCTTTTCGGCCCCTAATGGGCGAAGGGATCGATCTCCGACCACCCCCTTAGGTCGAGCTCGGCCCGCACCGGCAGAAACTCAAAGCAGGCACGCGCCAGGCTTTCGCGCCCTTCGCGCCTCAGCATGGCGTCGAGTTTCTCCCTGAGCGCGTGCAGATGCAACACATCGCTCGCGGCATAATTGAGCTGCTCCTGGGTCAGTTCCGCCGCCCCCCAGTCCGAGGATTGCTGCTGCTTGGACAACTCGATGCCGAGAAGCTCCTTGCACAGGTCTTTCAGGCCGTGGCGGTCGGTGAAGGTGCGGGCGAGCTTGGAGGCCACCTTGGTGCAATAGACCGGCCGCGGCATGACCCCGAAATAGTGCTTGAGCACGGCCATGTCGAAGCGGCCGAAATGGAAGATCTTGAGCACGCTCTCATCGGCGAGCAGCCGCTTCAGCTCGGGCGCGTCATAGGTTCCGGCAAACTGCACCAGCGCAGCGCGGCCGTCTCCCTCGGAGAGCTGCACGAGGCAGAGCCGGTCGCGATAGGGATCGAGGCCCATCGTCTCGGTGTCGATGGCGATGGAGCGGCCGGTGAGGCGCCCTGGCGGCAGGTCGCCCTTATAGAGTTCGACGGTCGGGGGCTGGCTCAACTCGAAGCGCTCCTTGGCGGCCGCATTATGGGCGCCAGGCGCTTAAAAAAGCGGGAATGGTGCCCAGGAGAAGACTCGAACTTCCACGCCCTTTCGGGCACTAGCACCTGAAGCTAGCGCGTCTACCAGTTCCGCCACCTGGGCTTAACGAGCCTCAAGTACGATTGGCACCCCGCAAAGTCAATCAGCGCGCGCACTTCACAGCTCTCGTCCCACTCGTGTATTGCTGCGAATGGCGAACTGTAGGGCGCAAGGGGCAAGGATGTGGCGATCAAACTCAACGAAGCGGCGCTGATCACCATCTATGGCGGCTCGGGCTTCATCGGGCGCCACGTGGTGCGGGCCATTGCCAAGACCGGGGCGCGCATGCGGGTGGCGGTGAGGCGCCCAGAGCTTGCCCTCCACCTCCAGCCGCTGGGCGGCGTGGGGCAGATCAACGCCGTGCAGGCCAATGTGCGCTTTCCCGATTCGCTCCTTGCCGCCGCCGACGGCGCCGACGCCGTCATCAATCTCGTCGGCATCCTGTTTCCGACCGGCAAGCAGACCTTCAAGGCGGTGCAGGACGAGGGCGCGCGGCATGTGGCGGAGGCCGCGCGCGCGGGCGGCGCCAAAGCGCTCGTGCATATCTCGGCGATCGGCGCGAGCCCTGACGCCCCCTCGGTCTACGCCCGCACCAAGGCGGCGGGAGAGGCTGCGGTCAAGGACGTTTACCCCGGCGCCGTCATTCTCAGGCCATCCATCGTGTTCGGGCCCGAGGACGATTTCTTCAACCGCTTCGCTAAGCTCGCCAGGATCGCGCCCGCGCTTCCCCTGATCGGCGGTGGGAAGACGCGGTTTCAGCCGGTGTTCGCGGGCGACGTAGCCAAGGCGGTCATTGCCGGGCTCACCGGCAAGGCGGAGGCGGGCGCGCCTTACGAGCTCGGCGGACCGGAAGTGCTGACCCTCAAGGAGGTGATGGAGCGGGTGCTCGCTTACACCATGCGCAAGCGGTTGCTCGTGCCCGAGCCCTTCTGGCTCGCCAAGCTGCAAGCGGCCTTTTTGCAGCTTCTGCCGAAGCCGCCGCTGACCATCGACCAGGTGCGGCTGCTTCAGTCCGACAATGTGGTGAGCGAGGCCGCCATCAAGGCGGGGCGCACGCTCGAAGGGCTCGGCATCGAGCCAGTGGCGATCGCCGCCGTCGTTCCCGGTTATCTCGAGCAGTTCCGCCCGCGCGGGCAGTTCTCTCGCCCTTAGTCGTCATTGCCGGGCTTGACCCGGAATCCATTCCACTCGCCTTTCAGCTGAGACGTAGCGGCATGGATGCCCGGATCAAGTCCGGGCATGACGCGTCAGGTGTAGAGCAGGACGAGCAGGAAGCCGCCAAGCACCATGCGATAGAGCACGAAGGGCAGAAAGCTGATGCGGCGGATCAAGTTCATCAAAAAGGCGATGGCGAGGATGCCGGCGACGAAAGTAAGCGCCGCGCAGTAGACCGCATCCATGGTCACCCCCTCGCCGCTCGCCAGCGCATCGCCGACGGTGAAAACGATGGCCCCGGCCGTAGCCGGAATGGCGAGCAGGAAGGAGAAGCGCGCCGAGTCGGGCCGCGTGAAGCCCAAGAACCGGGCGGCCGTCATGGTCACGCCGGATCGGCTCGTGCCTGGGATCAAGGCAAGCGCCTGCGCCACGCCGATGATGAGCGCGCCGCTGAGCGTCATGTTCGACATGGTCCTCTCCTGCGGACTGGTCATGTCGGCGATCAGCATCAGGATGCCGTAGAGGATCGTGTTCCAGGCCACGACCGCGACGTTGCGCTCGAGGTCGGTGTAGCCGAATTCCTTCAGGACCACGCCGAAGGCGATAGCCGGGATGGTGGCGAGAATGATGTAGATGGCGAGCCGCCCATCGTCGGTCATTTTGCCCTTGAACAGCTCAAGCACGCCGACGATGAGGCGCCACACGTCGCGCCAGAAATAGATGAGGACGGCAAGAGCGTGCCGAGATGCGTCATGACATCGACGACCAGACCCTGGTCCTGCCAATGCATCAGTTTGGGGACAAGAATCAGGTGCCCTGAGGAGGAGATGGGCAGGAACTCGGTGATCCCCTGCACCACGGCAAGGACGATGATCTGCTCTATGGTCATGGCCCCTCGCCGCCCGCTTGTTCGACGCGCGTGCAGGTTCTATACGAGGCCCTAGTCTCGCGCGATTCATTTTGCAACGCCTAGCCGCCGAACAGGTCGATGGCGACTCTGCTGCATTATCCCCTGTGCGCCTTTTCCCGGTCGATCCGGCTCGCGCTCGACGAGTGCGGCATCGAGGCCGAGCTCGCCGAAGAGCGGCCTTGGGACTGGCGCCCGGAATTCGTGGCGCTGAACCCCGCCGGAACGCTGCCGGTCTTCATCACCGACGAGCACGGGCCGATCGTGGGCGCCTATGCGATCTCAGAATATCTCGGAGACACCGCCGACGAGCGCGACAGCCGCTTGTTCCAGCCATTTCCGGGCGACGAAGCGGCGCGGGCCGAGGTGCGGCGCCTGGTCGACTGGTTCCACCGCAAGTTCCATGAGGAAGTGACCGCCTATCTCGTGGAGGAGAAGGTGTTCAGGCGCTTCGGGCCGCACAGCGCCTCGCCCGACATGGAGGCGATGCGGGCCGGGCACGAGAATCTGCGCTATCATCTCGCCTATATCGGCCATCTCGCCGAGACGCGGAGCTGGCTTGCCGGCGACGCCATGAGTTTTGCCGATCTCGCCGCCGCGGCGCACCTATCGGCGCTCGACTATCTCGGCGAGGTGCCGTGGGAGGAGCATGAGCAGGCCAAGAACTGGTATGCGCTCTTGAAATCGAGGCCATCCTTCAGGCCGCTGCTCCAGGACCGCGTGGCAGGCTTCACCCCGTCAGGGACCTATGCCGACCTCGATTTTTGAAGTCTTGCTCGTCATACCGGCGAAAGCCGGTATCCAGGAACCAAACTCAGGAACTGAAACTGGATTCCGGCTTGCGCCGGAATGACGGAGTGGGGTCAGATCGGAAAGAAACCAACTTACGATCGACCAGCATTCGAATGACGCAGAACCTGAAAGAGAGGATCGCTGGGGAGGCCAAGGCGCTCGGCTTCGATGCCGTCCGTTTCGCCTCGGCCGATGCGGTGGACGGCGCCGGCGAGGCGCTTGATCGGTTTCTCGCCGACGGCCGGCAGGGCGACATGGCGTGGCTCGCCACGACCGCGGAGCGCCGCAAAGCCCCTCATGCGCTGTGGCCTGAAGCAAAGAGCGTCATCGTGCTCGGGTTGAACTATGGGCGTGGCGGCGACCCGCTCGCGGTCCTCAAAGAACGGTCGCGCGGCGCCATCTCGATCTATGCCCAAGGCGCCGACTATCACGACGTGCTCAAAGCCAAACTCAAGCCGCTGGCGGCGCGCGTGCAGGGCCTGACCCAAGGCGCGGTGAAAATCTTCGTCGATACCGCGCCGGTGATGGAGAAGCCGCTGGCGGCCCGCGCGGGGCTCGGCTGGCAGGGTAAGCACACCAATCTCGTCTCGCGCGAGTTCGGATCGTGGCTCTTCATCGGCTCGATCTTCACCAGCGCCGGGATCGAACCCGACGCGCCCGAAGAAGACTATTGCGGGGCCTGCCGGCGCTGCCTCGATGTGTGCCCCACCAGCGCCTTCACCGCGCCCTACCGGATCGATGCGCGCGCCTGCATCTCCTACCTCACCATCGAGCATAAGGGGCATATCGCGCCGCGCTTTCGCGAGGCGATGGGCAACCGCATCTTCGGCTGCGACGACTGTCTCGCCGTCTGCCCGTGGAACAAGTTCGCGAGCACCGCGCGCGAGGCTAAGCTCAGCGTCAAGCCTGACAGCGACAATCCGCCGCTCGCCGAGCTGCTTGTTCTCGACGACGCGGCGTTCCGTGCGCGCTTTCGCGGCACGCCGATCAAGCGCACGGGCCGCGACCGCTTCCTGCGCAATGTGCTCATCGCCGCCGGCAATTCCGGCGATGCGACGCTCGCGCCTCTGATCGAGCCGCGGCTTGAGGACGACTTGCCGCTCGTGCGCGCCATGGCGGTGTGGGCGCTGGCGCGGCTGGCGCCACACCGCTTCGAAGTCTTGCGCGCCACCCGCTTCTCGCATGAGCCCGACCAAGCGGTGCGGAGCGAATGGATGGGGGAAGCGGCGTGAGCCGGCTGTTCGCTTTCGGTCTCGGCTTCTCCGCGCAAACCTTGGCGGAGCGGCTCGCCCGCAAGGGATGGCAGATCGCGGGAACCGCGCGCGATGTGGGCAAGATCGGCCAGCTGGCAGCGCGCGGTTACGAGATAGCTCAGTACTCGGGGGAGGCCGGAAACAGCGCGCTCCCCCACGCGCTTCACGGCACAACAAATCTCCTGCATTCAATCCCGCCGGGGCCGGAAGGCGATCCGGTGCTCGAGCATTACCGGGAGGAGATTGCGAAGCTCTCTTCGCTGGAATGGATCGGCTATCTCTCGACCGTCGGCGTCTATGGCGATCAGGAGGGCCGCTGGGTCGACGAGGCGACCGAGCCCAAGCCCAACAGCGCGCGCACCGAGGCGCGGGTCGAGGCCGAGCAGGCCTGGCTCGAATTCGGCGCTGCGACGGGCGTTCCGGTGCAGATCTTCCGCCTCGCCGGCATCTATGGTCCGGGACGCAGCGTGTTCGACAAGCTCAGAACCGGCACGGCACGGCGCGTCAAGAAGGACGGCCAGGTGTTCAGCCGCATCCACGTGGAGGACATCGCATCCGTGCTCGAAGCCTCGATGGTGCGGCCGCGCGCGGGGGCGATCTACAATGTCGCCGATGACGAGCCGGCCGCGCCCGGCGAGGTGGTGGCCTATGCCGCTCGCCTGATCGGCGTTGCGCCGCCGCCGGAGGTCGCCTTCGATGAGGCCGATCTCACGCCCATGGCGCGGAGCTTCTACGAAGGGAGCCGGCGCATCGCCAACGCGCGCATCAAGTCGGAACTCGGCGTGACCCTCCGCTACCCTACCTACCGCGAAGGCCTCGCCGCGCTGCTTGGAGAGTAAATGTCGTGAAGGTGCGCGAAGCAATCCGTTTGATAGAGGCCGACGGATGGTATCTTGTGGCGACAAGAGGTAGTCACCGGCAATACCGGCATCCTGAGAAATCCGGTCGTGTTACCATAGCCGGCAAGCCCTCGGACGACCTGGCCCCCGGCACTCTCAATAGCGTCCTAAAGCAGGCAGGCCTCAAGGAGAAAGACTGAATGCGTTACGCGGTGGTGATTGAGAAGGCGAACGGGAATTATTCGGCCTACGTGCCTGACCTTCCGGGCTGCGTCGCCACGGGTAAAACGGTGGCAACCGTTGAAGAAGAAATCCGCGCGGCGATCCGCTTCCATATCGAGGGGCTGAAGGCTGACGGACTGGAAGTCCCTGCTCCCACGAGCATCGCCGACTACGTTGAGGCTTGAGCAGCCTCCACCAGCGCGGCAACGGTGGATTCGAGGCGGCGCAGATCCTGCTCACGCGACTGGCGATGGTCGCCGTCCTTGATGAGGGTCAGCTCGACATCATCGCGGCACAGAAGATCGACGAGGTCGAGCGCATGGCCCCAAGGCACGTCGGGGTCGCACATGCCTTGCAGGATGCGCACCGGCAGGTCGAGATCGAGCATGTCCACCCCAAGCAAATGCTGGCGGCCCTCCTCGATCAGATGCTTGGTGATGGGATAAGGATCGCCATAAAGGGACGGCTCGTAATAGACGCCGTCGCGCTCGATCGTGTCCTTCATCTCCGGCGTAAGCCGGTGCCACATGAGCCGCTCGGTCATATCGAAGGCGGGCGCGATCAGCACGAGCCCTGCCAGCCGCTTAAGCGCGCCTTCACGCGCCAGCTTGCGGGCGAGAAGAAGAGCGATCCAGCCGCCCATCGACGAGCCCACCAGGATGGTGCGCCGCTCCCGAAGGCGATCGAGCACGGCAGAAGCCTCTTCCAGCCAGTCGCCGATCGAGGCGTGCAGCAGATCCCCTTCGGACTGCCCGTGACCCGAATAGTCGAAGCGGAGCATGGGCAGCCGGTTCGCCTTCGCCCAATCGGCCAAAGCCAGCGCCTTGGTGCTCGCCATGTCCGACAGAAAGCCCGGAAGCCATAGAAGCGCCGGGGCGTTTCGCGCTGCTCCCTCGGCAAGGCGATAGGCGATACGCCGCCGCCACCCCCCCTCGCCGACGTCCAGGAATTGCGGTTCGTCAGCGTCCATCCTAAGAACCTTGGGTCATGGCAGAATTGACCATATTGCAGGCCGTACCGCGCCTCGATACCGGGGGCAGCGAGCAGGCGGCCGTCGAGATCGCCGAAGCGCTCACCCGGGCCGGCGCGGTCGCCCTCGTTGCCACCGAAGGGGGCCGAATGGCAACCGCCATCACTGAGGCCGGCGGCGAAATCGTCCCGCTTCCCATGGCGAGCAAAAATCCGATCACCATTCTCGCCAATGCGAGACGGCTCGCCCGCCTCATCGAGGAGCGCGGCGTCGATCTCGTGCATGCGCGGAGCCGGGCACCGGCATGGAGCGCGCTCCTTGCCGCGCGGCGAACGGGGCGCCCCTTCGTGACCACCTATCACGGCGCCTATGGCAGTCCCGGCCCGTTCAAAACCGCCTATAACAGCGTCATGGCCCGCGGCGACCGGGTCATCGCCAACTCCCTCTACACCGCCGACCTCATCGCCGCGCGCCATCACGTGGCGCGGGAGCGCATCCGCGTCATCTATCGTGGCGTCGACCTCACCAAGTTCACGCCTGAGGCCATCGCCCCCGCGCGGCTGGCGCGGTTGCGGGCGGCGTGGGGCGTGGGCGAGAAACAGCCCGTTGTGCTGCAAGCCGCCCGGCTGACCAGTTGGAAGGGCCAAAGTCTCGTCATCGAGGCGGCGCGCCAATTGCTGGGCGCGAACCGGCTTGGCGAGGCGGTCTTCGTTCTCGCCGGCGACGCGCAAGGGAGGGAGGCGTACCGGATTGAGCTCGAGCAGCTGATCGCGGCGGGAGGTCTTGAAGGACGCGTCAAGCTCCCCGGTCATTGCGACGACATGCCGGCGGCCTTTGCCATCGCGCAGGTCGCGGTCATCGCTTCGACGAGTGCCGAGACCTTCGGGCGGACGAGCATCGAGGCCCAGGCCATGGGGTGTCCCGTCATCGTGAGCGACATCGGGGCGGCGCCGGAGACGATCATACCGGCGCCCCCGAGAAAGCAGGACTACACCGGCTGGGTGATTCCCTGCCGACGATCCCGCCTCAATCGCCGAACGCGTTGCCGAGCGCGCTGGCTCTCTCGCCGCAAGAACGGGCCGCGCTCGGCGCGCGGGCGCGCCGCCATGCCGCCGACAAGTTCACCTTGAGCCAAATGCAGCGGGCGACGCTATCGGTCTATGACGAGCTGCTCGGCAGCCGTCTCGCCGCCCGGTTCGACGAGCGCTCTCCGCCGTCGCGGGCGCCCAGTTCTGACCTGAGCGGGCTCGGGCCCGATCCGTGGCCGAGAAAGGCCTGCTCAGGCGGCTTGACTTGTCAGCCGCATTTCCGTTCCTGTAGAACACTCGAAGTTTGCGAATTCGAACTGCGGGGCTCCATCGCCTTTTGGCTGGGATAGGCTGCCGTCGTTCGTAAAGAGGAGAGCAAGACATCGTAAGACGGCCGACGAAGCTTACCCCCGACCGGGGAGGCCCCCGTATCAACGAGGGCATCGACACCCCAGAAATCCAGCTCATCGACGCTACCGGCAATAATGTCGGCGTGGTCGCCATCGCCGATGGAATTGCGCGCGCCGTCGAGGCCGGGCTCGATCTCGTTGAGATCGCGCCCAACTCCGAGCCGCCGGTGTGCAAGATCCTCGATTACGGCAAATACAAATACCAGGCGCAGAAAAAGGCCGCCGAAGCGCGCAAGAAGCAGCGCACCGTCGAGATCAAGGAGATCAAGATGCGGCCGAATATCGATATCCACGACTATGAGGTGAAGATGCGATCGATCCGCCGCTTCTTCGAGGAGGGCGACAAGGTGAAGGTTACCTTGCGCTTCAGGGGCCGCGAGATGGCGCATATGGAACTCGGCGCCCAGTTGCTCGATCGCGTGAAGCAGGACACCTCGACCATCGCCAAGGTGGAATCGGAGCCCAGGCTCGAGGGCCGGCAGATGGTGATGATCCTGGCGCCGCGCTAGGCGATCCGGCGATGCAGCTGGAGCGCCTCCCTGCGACCCTTGCATGAGGCGCCCAAATCCACCCTATAAGGCGCACCACTAGGAGCCGCCCGGCGGGGCATGCCGTGGCGGCTCGCATGCTTTCCAATCGCTGAAACTCATCTCCGCCCCAATGGCCGACTTTCCAGGCCGTGAGCCGGGGTCAAACCAAGGAAGCCAAATGCCCAAGCTCAAGACCAAGAGCGGTGCCAAGAAGCGCTTCAAAGTCACGGCGACCGGCAAGGTGAAATGCCAGGCCTCGCGTAAGCGTCACGGCATGATCCAGCGCCCCACCAAGTTCATCCGGAACGCGCGCGGGACCATGGTTCTGTCGGACGAGGACGCCAAGATCGTGAAGAAGAATTACCTGCCCTATAGCCGCTAGCGCCAGGGCCGACTTCGAAGGAGCACCGTCATGTCCCGTGTGAAACGCGGCGTTACCAGCCATGCCCGCCACCGCAAGGTGCTGAAGCAGGCCAAGGGCTATTATGGCCGCCGCAAGAACACCATCCGCGTCGCCAAGCAGGCGGTCGACAAGGCCGGCCAGTATGCCTATCGCGACCGCAAGGTGAAGAAGCGCACCTTCCGCTCGCTGTGGATCCAGCGCATCAATGCGGCCGCCCGCGCCAACGGCCTCACCTATGGGCGGCTGATCGATGGGCTGAGAAAGGCCGGGATCGAGCTCGACCGCAAGGTGCTTGCCGACATCGCCGTGCGCGAACCGCAAACCTTCAAGGGCCTGGTCGAGGCTGCGTCTGCCGCTGCGCGGGGGTGAGCCGCGAAGCGAGCTGGCCCTAGCCTGGGAGCCTGAGCCATGAGCGCGCTGGAGCTCTACAGCCTCAAGACCGAGCTGCTTCACGCCATCGCGGAAGCCTCCGATCTCGACAAGCTTGAAGAGGTCCGCATCGCCGCGCTCGGCCGCAAGGGCCGCATCTCCGAGCTGATGCAGGCGCTCGGCTCGCTGCCGCCGGACGAGCGCAAAGCCTATGGCCAAGTCGTCAACAGCCTGAAGGCATCCATCGGCGACGCGCTCGAGGCAAGGCGCCGAGAGCTTGCACGCGCGGCAACGGCTGAGAAGCTGGCGCATGAGCGCGCCGACGTCACGCTTCCCGTGCGCGAAGGCCCGCTGGCCGAGGGCCGCATTCATCCCGTCAGTCAGGTGAGCGACGAGATCACCGAGATCTTCGCCGATATGGGCTTCTCCATCGCCGAAGGCCCGGACATCGAGACCGACTTCAACAATTTCACCGCGCTCAACATTCCGCCCGAGCACCCCGCGCGCCAGGACCACGATACGTTCTATTTCGCGCCAAGCGCCGACGGGACGCGCCCGCTGCTGCGCACGCATACGAGCCCGGTGCAGATCAGGACCATGCTCAGAGAGAAGCCGCCGCTCCGCGTCATCGCGCCGGGCCGGGTCTATCGCTGCGATTCCGACCAGACCCACACGCCGATGTTCCATCAGGTCGAGGGGCTGGTGATCGACGAGGAGACCCATCTCGGGCACCTGAAATGGGTGCTGGAGGAATTCTGCAAAGCCTTCTTCGAGGTGCCCGAGGTGAAGATGCGCTTCCGCGCGAGCCATTTCCCCTTCACCGAGCCGTCGATGGAAGTCGATATCGGCTACGCCAAAGTCGGTGACGAGATCAGGATCGGCGAGGGCGATCAATGGCTCGAGATCTTGGGCTGCGGCATGGTGCATCCCAACGTGTTGCGCAATGTGGGGCTCGATCCCGACCGCTATCAGGGCTTCGCCTTCGGCCTCGGCATCGACCGCATCGCCATGCTGAAATACGGCATGCCGGATTTGCGCGCGTTCTTCTCGGGCGATCTCCGTTGGCTCAAGCATTACGGCTTCCCGCCGCTCGCTATCCCCACGCTTGCTGCTGGACTCTCCTGAGCCATGAAATTCACGCAGGCATGGCTGAAGGAGCATCTCGACACCAAGGCGAGCGTCGAGAAGATCGCCGACACCCTCACCCGCATCGGGCTCGAGGTCGAGGAGCTGTTCGATCCGGCCACGGCGCTCGCGCCGTTCCGCGTGGCGGAAGTGGTGAAATGCGAGAAGCACCCCAACGCCGATAAGCTCAGCGTGTGCGAGGTCGATACCGGCAAAGAGCGCCTTCAGGTCGTGTGCGGCGCGCCGAACGCGCGCGCGGGCATGAAGGGCGTGTTCGCGCCAGTGGGCAGCTACGTCCCAGGAATCGATCTTACCCTCACCAAGGCCAAGATCAGAGGCGTCGAGTTCGAGCGGCATGCTGCTCTCGGAGCGCGAGCTTGAGCTCTCCGACGAGCATACCGGCATCATCGAGCTCGACCCACGCGCGAAGGTGGGGAGCCCCGCCGCGACGGCGCTTGGGCTCGACGATGCGGTCATCGAGGTCGCCATCACGCCGAACCGCCCCGATTGTCTCGGCGTGCGCGGCATTGCACGCGATCTCGCCGCTGCGGGCCTCGGCAAGCTGAAGAAAGACGCGACCAAGCCGGTCAAGGGCAGCTTTCCAAATCCGATCCCTATCGAGCTTGAGTTCGACAAGGAAAGTGCGGACGCCTGCCCGGTCTTCGCCGGGCGGCTCGTGCGCGACGTCAAGAACGGGCCCTCCCCCGACTGGCTGCAACGGCGGCTCAAGGCGATCGGCCTCCGGCCGATCAATGCGCTGGTCGATATCACCAATTTCATCGCCTACGACCGCGGCCGCCCGCTGCATGTCTATGACGCCGACAAGCTCACCGGCGCCATCCGCGCGCGGCTTGGCCGCAAGGGCGAAAAATTCCTCGCGCTCGACGGCAAGAGCTACGAGGTCGATGAAGATATTTGCGTCATCGCCGACGACCGCGCCGTGCTCGGGCTTGGCGGGGTGATCGGCGGCGCGGACACCGGCGTCACGGACGCCACCACCAATGTCTTCATCGAGTCGGCCTATTTCGATCCCAGACGCACGGCGCGCACGGGCCGCAAGCTCGGCATCCAGTCGGACGCGCGCTACCGGTTCGAGCGCGGCGTCGATCCCGATTTCGTGGTGCCGGGGCTCGAGCTTGCCACCGAGTTGGTGCTCGATCTTTGCGGCGGGACTGCGAGCAAGATCACCATCGCCGGCAAGCCGCCAAAGCCTAACCGGCCTTTCAAATTCGATCTCGGCCTGGTCGAGCGCCTGAGCGGGCTCGCGTTGGACAATCGCGAGATCAAGCGGCTGCTCGCAGCTCTCGGCATCGCGCTCGACGGCAAGGGCAAACACGTCAAGGCTGCACCGCCCTCCTGGCGCCCCGACATCACCGGCCCCGCCGATCTGGTCGAGGAGGTAGTGCGGCTCACCGGCGTGGACAATGTGCCCGCCACGCCGATGACTCGCGAAGCGGGCGTGGCGCGCCCCGTGCTCACCGAGGCGCAAAGGCGGCAGAGGCTGACGCGGCGCCTGCTCGCAGGCCGCGGCCTGGTCGAGGCCGTGACCTGGTCGTTCATCCCGCCGGAGCACGCGAAACTATTCGGCGGCGGGCAAGCCGAGCTTACCTTAAGCAATCCGATCTCGACCGAGCTCGCGCAGATGCGCCCCTCGCTGCTGCCGGGGCTGATCGCCGCCGCGCAGCGGAACCGCGACAGAGGCTTCGCCGACGGCGCCCTGTTCGAGCTTGGTCAAGCCTATCGGGGCGCCGCACCAGAGGACCAGTTCGTCGCAGCGTCCGGCGTTCGCTTCGGCCGCTCGACGCTTTCGGGATCAGGCCGCCATTGGTCGGGTGAAGCCCCTGCCGCGGATGTGTTCGCCGCCAAGGCCGACGCGGTTGCCGCACTTGCGGCCCTTGGCCTCGACCAGGCGAGCCTCATCGTTACGCGCGAGGCGCCGTCATGGTTCCACCCCGGCCGCTCGGGCACGCTCAGGCTCGGGCCCAAGACCGTGCTCGGGGTGTTCGGGGAGTTTCATCCCGACCTTCTCGCCAAGCTCGGCATCGATCCGCCGATGGCAGGCTTCGAGCTTTATCTCGACGCGGTCCCCGCCTCGAAGCGCAAGGGCGCAGGCAAGGCGCTCGAGGCTTCCGACCTCCAGCCGGTCAGGCGCGACTTTGCCTTCCTGCTCGACCGCGAGGTTCAGGCCGGCGATGTGGTGCGCGCCGCTTCGAGCGCCGACCGCGCGCTCATTAGCGACGTGGGCGTGTTCGACGTGTTCACCGGACAAGGCGTGCCGGAGGGCAAGAAGTCGCTGGCCATCGAGGTGACGCTCCAGCCGCGCGAGAAGACGCTGACCGATGCCGAGATCGAGGCGGTGGCGGCCAAGATCGTGGCCGCGGTCAAGAAGGCGACCGGCGGCGAGTTGCGCGGCTAATCCCCCCTCTCCCTTCGGGGAGAGGTAAGTGACGTCGCTCATTAGAACGGGCTGAGGCCGCCGAAGGGGAAGGGCTGGGCCGGCCCGCGGCGCTGTGGCGAGCGGCGCTTGACCAACGCGGGCTTGCCGTAGAACGGCTTGTCCTCGCAGGCATCGGCGATCTTGGTGGCGAGCGGCTTGTCCGGTTCTCCCGCCTGCTGCCAGCCTTGGCAGAGCGTTGCGAGCTCTCCGCCGAGATCGGCGGCGCCGTCAGCACAATAGAGCCCGGAACCGTCGGCTTGCGGGGTGAAGCGCACGCCCTTAGCGGTCTTGCCGTCGTCGAGCCCGGCCGCGAGGTGATTGAGCGCATAGATGCGCTTCGTCCCCTCTTCGGCGGTGAAGCGCTCGGGCTTCAATTGCGTGTTGGTCAGCGGGATCGCCTCGATGGCCTCCACCCGCCAGGCGCCGTCGATGCGCGCCAGATGCACCTTGGCCATCACCCCATAGTCGCGGCACATGCCGAAGCGGGTCATCTCGGCGGTGCCGGGATGCAGGAAATTGCCGAGCCCATAGAAGATCAGCGACTTGCCGTTCAGCTCCACGCCTTGGGCCACATGCGGATGATGACCGACGATGAGATCGATACCCTTCTGCTCGGCGGCGAAGCTGCGCCAATCGGCCAGCTGGCGCTCGTCGGGCTCAACGCGGCCTTCGAGCCCGTAATGGATGGAAAGGATGCGGTAGTCGGCCGGCAGGGCGGCGAGCTTATCCACCGCCGCCTCGAAATCGGGGCGATCGCGGTAGGAGGCTTGTCCAGGCTTGTTCGGGCCGGCGCGATATTGCGGCTGATCGCCGGTGATGATGCCGATGGCCGACAACGCGATCCGCGTGCCTTCGAGGTCGATGCAGCCGGGGCGGATCGCTTCCTCGAAATTGCTGCCGATGCCGGCATAGGCGATGGCCCGCTCAGCGTTGGCCACGGCGAGGTGGTAGAGCGTTTCCTCGATCCCGGGAGCGCCATAGTCGAAGGCATGGTTGTTGGCGAGCGAGAACAGATTGAAGCCGGCATCGATCAGCGCTTTCAACGCGGCCGGGTGGCTTCTGAAGTGGAACGCGCCCTTGCCTTTGCCTTCCGGCGCGAGGTCGTTGCGGTCGGTGATTACGGTCTCGAGATTGACGAAGGCGAGATCGCCGTCGACATCGCGGGAAATTCCGGCGAGCGTCTCGGTGAAGCTCATCACCTGCTTGCCCTTGCGCACGCCCTTGGCGTCGACCTTGGCATCGGTCGGATTGAAGCCCGTGTCGCCGACAAGCACGATGGTGAGACGGTCGAGGGTCGATCGTTGCGTTGATGCGTCTTGGCTGGCGCCGATCGATGCCGTGAGCTCGGTCCGGTCGCAGGGCGCCGCACGCGAGGCGCCGTAGAGCAGGCCGCCGGCAACCGGAAGAAGCGCGGCGCCCGCCGCAGCCATGCCAAGCGATTTGAGCCAGAGGCGTGCCATGGTCAGGCAACCCTCATGTCAGTGCCTGGTCCGCCTCCTGGCGGACGCGCGGGCCAGTATCGAACCCCAGATTGTGGTCGCGGGCAAGATGCACCATGGCCCGCTCGGTGAGCGCCGTAATGGTGAGCAGCGGATTTACGCCGATCGAGCGCGGGATTGCCGAACCGTCGCAGACATAAAGGCCTGCATGCACGCTCTCCCTCCCCTTGCCGTCGAACACCTGGCATTTGTGGTTCACCACGCCGCTTTCCGCATCTTGTCCCATGCCGCAGCCGCCGAGCGGGTGGGCCGTTGCAGGTTTCGTGCCCATGTTCGTCGCGGCCAGCGGGCTCTTGATGTAGCGCGCGCCGACCGCTTGCGCCGCCTTGGTCAGGGCCTCATCGACGCGGGCATAGACCGGCTGGTCGGCGACGCCAGGCCAGTGGACCTGGGCGCTGCCGTTATCGAGCCTGATGCGGCCGCCCGCGTCGTCGTGGGACACGACGAAGAAGGTGTGAAGATGGGACAGCGGGCCCTGATAGACGCCCTTGATCAGGCTTTGCGCGGCGCCGAGCAGCCTGCCGCCTGAGATGAAGAACACCGGGAGCAGCGGCGCGAGCGCCGAGGGAAGCACCCCTTCTTGCAGGATCATGCCGCGGTCGAGCTCGCCTCCGTCGGGAAGCTCGATCTGCCCCGCCACGCAGGCGCCAATGGCGTCGCCGGCGAATTTCGGCGGGTGGCCTACGCCGATGCCGTTCACCCGCTCACTCCCGCCAAGCGCGAAAGCGATGATGTCGCCATTGGCCGAGAACCCCTCCCCCAGCCTATCGGAGAGGCCGAGCCCGCGCTCGCGGGATCGCAACAGGATCTCGGTCGAGCCGAGCGTGCCGGCGGCAAGCACCACGGTCTTGGCGCCGACGAAGCTAGGGCTCGCATCCTTCTCATCGGACGGCGCGAAATAGACGCGCCAGCCCCCCTCCCCTTTGGCGATGTGGCTCACGCTGAGCTCGGTGAAGATGTCGGCGCCATGCGCTTTGGCGTCGGGAAGATAGGTCATGGCGACGGTGTTCTTGGCGCCGACATTGCAGCCCGAGCAGCAATCGCCGCACAGCGTGCAGGCGGGCTGCGTGACGCCGGCCGGATTGACGATCTCCTCGAAGCTCACCACCACGGGCGCGGCGACCGGGGGCACGCCGAAGGCGGCGCTCGACGCTTCAAGGGCGCGGTATTTGGTCAGCTCCGGCGCGTTTGCATAGCGGGCCGGGCGCAGCATCGACGCCGCCCGCTTGAAGCCAAGCTCGAGCAGCCCGTCTGCGGCGACCTCTTCGGGCCAAGCGGGGTCGGCAAAGACGCGGGCGTCGGGTACGAGCGCAACGCCGGCATTGATGAGCGAGCCGCCGCCAAGGCCGCAGCCGACCAGCACGTGAATGTCGGCGCCGAGCCTGAAGTCGAACAGGCCGGTGCGCGAGCCCGAGCGCATCTTGCCGCCATTCAATTGCAACTCACGGCGAAGCTCAGGCAGACGGCTCGGAAACGAGCCGGTGGGGAATTCCTTGCCCTTCTCGATGACGCACACGCTTTGGCCGGCACGCGACAGGCGCGAAGCCGCCACGCCCCCGCCATAGCCGGAGCCAACCACGACCACGTCGTAGGCGGCCTTGATTGCGCCTTGGGGCGAAGAGAGAAGCTGTTGCATCACCTCTGAATAGCCCAAATGGCTAAGCCCGCCCAAGCGCTTATCGGCGAGCGCACCGGCATCAATTCATTTCACGGTCGCGCGAGAGCCACTTTGCGCGCCTCGTGGGCCTTCTTATGGTTGCCGCAAGACCGCAAACCGGAGAGCTCCATGACCGCGAGATGGATCTGCGCAGCGCTGACCGCCGCCTTCCTAGCCGTAATTGTTCTCGCTAGCGGTTCGCACGAGACGCGCGCCGCCGCGACCGAAACGGCGATCTTCGCGGGCGGATGCTTCTGGTGCATGGAGGCCGCCTTCGACGAGGTCGACGGCGTCACCGAAACCGTGTCCGGCTATGCCGGCGGCACCAAACCCAATCCGAATTACGGCAGCCATGAGGGCTATCAGGAAGCGGTCAAGGTGACCTACGACCCCGCCAAGGTCACCTACGCCACGCTGCTCGACCATTTCTGGCGCAACATCGACCCGTTCGATCCGGACGGACAGTTCTGCGACCAGGGCAATGCCTATCGCAGCGTCGTCTTCGTCGCCAATGACGAGGAGAAGCAGCTGGCCGAAAAGACCAAGGAAGAGATCGCCGCCCGCTACAAGCAAAAGGTCGCGACCGCGATCAAGCCGGTGACCACGTTCACCGCCGCGGAGGACTACCACCAGGATTATCACAACCAGAATCCGGTGAGCTACAAATACTACAAATGGGGCTGCGGCCGCGCCCAGCGGCTCGCCCAGATCTGGGGCAAGCCGACCTAGGTGAGGTCGAGATGCATATTTTCGGTACAGCCCCCACCCGCAACGCAAGAAGCTCGGCATCCGCGGCGGGCGGGGCGGCTTCTGGGAGGATCTAGGCTACCAGTGGTACGCCGGCATTTGAGCCGGCAAAAAGAAAGGACCCGCGAAGAGGCGGGTCCCTCCAAATCTCCTGACCGACAAGCGGCCTCGTCGCCTATTTGCGGAACAGATGATGCTTCTTGTGGGCCTTCTTCCAGGCCTTGTGATGCGCCTTGCAGGCTTTCTTCTGGGCCTTGCTCATCGCCTTGTGGCATGCGTGGGAAGCCTGGGCCGGAGCGGGTGCCAGGGTCATCGTGGCGCCGGCCAGGATCACGGCTGCGGCCGCAGCCAAAAACACTTTCTTAAGCATAAGCTTACTCCCGTGAGTGACTATGCAACGTTACGCGGGGGATAAGGCGCTGGATTAAGCGCCTTCGTCAACATCCTTCTTCCAGAAATTGCCGAAATCGCAAACGTTGTTGCTTTTCAGTTGATTAATCAAAGACGCGCGCACCAAACCGGCGCAGTTGGCCGGGGCTTAGGGCCAGCCATTAAGAAAGGGGCCTAGGGGCCCCTTTCTCAATACTAACGGTTAGTCGCCGAAACTACGCTTAGGCCTTTTGACTGGCCTTCCACGCGGCCTTGCATTCCTTCTTGAAATCGTGACGGGCCTTCTTATCGTCCGGGAACTTCATCTTCGCCGCTTCCTTGCAGCTCGTGGTGCCGGCCCCGGCCGACGTGAACTGGATGGGGAATGCCACGGCAGTCACAAGCGCGGTAGCGAGGGCAGCAAACAGTACTTTCTTGAGCATCAGATGCCTCCGTTGAGTTTCTGCGATTCGCCAAACCGATAATCTAGAACCGAAGGGCTACCACAATAGGGCGCATCGTCCCACCCTTTCGCCCCATTTGCTGAACGGTTGCTTGACCCTTTGGGGCTTGCTCCCGTACCAAGCCGCCCATGAGTCAATTCGAGACGACGCCGCTTTCCCGCATCCGCAACTTCTCCATCATCGCCCATATCGACCACGGCAAGTCGACGCTGGCAGACCGGCTGATCCAGCTCTGCGGCGGGCTCACGGCGCGGGAGATGAAGGAGCAGGTGCTCGATTCCATGGACATCGAGCGGGAGCGCGGCATCACCATCAAGGCGCAGACCGTGCGCCTCGATTATCGCGCGAAGGACGGCCAGCTCTACGAGCTGAACCTGATCGACACGCCGGGCCACGTGGATTTCGCCTATGAGGTGAACCGGTCGCTGGCCGCCTGCGAGGGCTCTCTGCTCGTGGTCGACGCCACCCAAGGGGTCGAGGCGCAGACCTTGGCCAATGTCTATCAGGCGCTCGACAACGATCACGAGGTGGTCCCGGTCCTCAACAAGATCGATCTGCCCGCGGCCGAACCCGATCGCGTGCGCCAGCAGATCGAGGACGTGATCGGGCTCGACGCCCATGACGCGCTGGAAATCTCCGCCAAGACCGGCAAGGGCGTCGAGGAGGTGCTGGAGGCGATCGTGCACCGCCTGCCGGCGCCCAAGGGCGATGCACGCGCGCCGCTCAAGGCGCTGCTCGTCGACAGCTGGTACGATTCCTATCTCGGCGTGGTCGTGCTGGTGCGCATCGTCGACGGGGTGCTGACCAAGGGTCAGCGCATCAGGCTGATGCTGACGGGGGGCTCTTACCAAGTCGACCGCGTCGGCATCTTCCGCCCCAAGCAGGAAATGCGAAACGCGCTCGGGCCGGGCGAGATCGGCTTCTTCACCGCCTCGATCCGGCAGGTGGCGGACACCCGCGTGGGCGACACCGTCACCGACGAGAAGAAGCCGGCGGCCGAGGCGCTTCCAGGGTTCAAGCCGGCGCAGCCGGTGGTGTTCTGCGGGCTCTTTCCGGTCGATGCCAGCGAGTTCGAAAACTTGCGCGAGGCGGTCGGCAAACTGAGACTCAACGATGCCAGCTTCACCTATGAGACGGAGACCTCCGCCGCGCTCGGCTTCGGCTTCCGCTGCGGCTTTCTCGGGCTCTTGCATCTCGAGATCATCCGCGAGCGGCTCGAGCGCGAGTTCGATATCGACCTCATCGCCACGGCGCCCTCGGTCATCTACCGCGTCCATCTCACCGACGGGACCATGCGCGAGCTGCACAACCCCGCCGACATGCCCGAGCCGCAAAAGATCGCCAGAATAGAGGAGCCGTGGATCGAGGCGACGATCCTTGTGCCCGACGAGCATCTCGGCGCCGTGCTCAAGCTGTGCGAGGACCGGCGCGGGCGGCAGACGAACCTGACCTATGCCGGTTCGCGCGCCATGCTCGTCTACGAGCTGCCGCTCAACGAGGTGGTGTTCGATTTTTACGACCGCCTGAAGTCGGTGAGCCGGGGCTACGCCTCGTTCGACTACCACATCATCGGCTATGAGGAGGGCGACCTCGTCAAGATGGCGCTCCTCGTCAACAACGAGCCGGTCGATGCGCTCTCGGTGATCGTCAACCGCGCGCGCGCCGAGGCGCGCGGCCGCGCCATGGTGGACAAGCTGAAGGACCTGATCCCGCGCCATTTGTTCAAGATCCCGATCCAGGCGGCGATTGGCGGAAAAGTGATCGCGCGGGAGACGATCAGCGCCTTGCGCAAGGACGTGACCGCCAAGTGCTATGGCGGCGACATCACGCGCAAGCGCAAGCTGCTCGACAAGCAGAAGGCGGGGAAGAAAAAGATGCGGAGCTTCGGCAGGGTCGAGATCCCGCAAGAGGCGTTCATCGCCGCGCTGAAGATGGACGCGGATTAGGGCGTTCCACTAGCGCTTTGATTTTGTCACCCACCCTCGGGAACCGGGACCGGCCAGCGACGTTGACTGGATGGCCCTTGAGCGCGTCGGGCGCGGGGCTGGCTGATTGTGTAAGCATTTTCTTTAATCGATACAGCTTAAAAGCTGTATCGATTAAGTTTTCGTTGGCTGCTGCATAGTTGTGCGGCAGCCTTATTCTTGCCTACTTCCAGTACTTTTCGGCTAACTTGCGGCGAAACAGTGACATTGTCGTGCCGGCGATACGCAACTACTTGACTGTAGTCGAAATATCACGTTCGATCCCCCAACAGGGATAGCAGCACGACCGGGGGACACGTCGCGCTAGGCCTAAGCAATCAGCGCCCGTTCCCCCGAAAGCACCAATCCTAAGGCTGCGACCTGAGCCGTCCCCCGCATTCGCGCGCTCAAGCGGGGTCCTGCCGCGTTCACGAGGGAAGCGCGCTCAAAAGAGGGAACTCGTAATGCGTATCGCCCTCGCGTTCGGAGTCTGTCTCATCGCCGTCGCCGCCGCCGCGGCACCCCGCGCCAAAGACGCGGCTAAATCCGAAACCAACATCGCCGCCGTCGCCGCTCAGAACACGCGCGAGAACCTTCGCGCGCGCATGAACGAGAACGTGGTGACCATCATGGCCGGCAGCCCGAGCGGCACTGACCTCGCCATCGTCCAGGACTTGGCCTCCGTGCTCGACGACGGCGAGCGCTTGCGCGTGCTGCCCATGGTGGGCAAAGGCCCCGAGCAGAACATCAAGGACGTGATGTTCCTGCGCGGCGTCGACATGGGCGTCACCCAGGCCAATCTCCTCAAGCATTTCGCCAAGACCGGGGAGCTTGGGCCGAACCTCAAGGGCCAGATCGCCTATATCGCCAAGCTGTTCAACGAGGAGCTGCACATCCTCGTGCGGCCCGAGGTGAACGACATCCACGAGCTCAATGGGAAATTCGTGAATTTCGGCGCGGAGGGGAGCGGCGCCGAGATCACCGGGCGCCTCATCTTCGCGGCGCTGGGCGTCGACGCCCAGGAGGTTCATCTCAGCGACGCCGACGCGATTCAAAAGCTCAAGGACGGCGATATCGACGCCACCATCGCGGTGACGGGCAAGCCCGCTCCAGCTTTGGCCTCCATCAAGGAGACCAGCGGGCTCAAGCTGCTTGCCGTGCCTTACGCCAAGGGGCTTGAGGACGAGTACTATCCCGCGACGTTTACCCACGACGATTATCCCGCGCTCGTCCCCGCGGGAGGGCGCGTGGATACCGTCTCGGTTTGCGCCGTGCTGGTGTCGTTCAACTGGCCAGACGATTCGGTCCGCTACGCCAAGATCGCCAAGTTCGTCGAGCGCTTCTTCGCGAATTTCGATTCCTTCCTGAAATCGCCCCGCCATCCGAAATGGCGCGAGGTCAATTTCGCGGCGACGCTAGAAGGCTGGCGACGCTCGCCGCTGGCGCAAAGCTGGATCGATCGCGCCAAGCAGGCGACGACGGACAGTGCTTCGCGCAGCCATTTCGATGCATTCCTCGCTCAGGCGAGCGGCACAAGGGACACGCCGATCTCTGACGCGGAGCGCGCCGATCTGTTCCGCGCGTTTATCCAATGGAGCAAGGGGCGCAACCAGAACTGACGGGCGTCAACCGTCGTGACTCTCTCGTTCAAGTGATGCGTAGGAGGGTTTCATGCTCAGTCCGTCCGACATCGTCGTCAGGCCGGCAAGCCTGGCGGAGCGATTAGCGGCCGAAGTTCCGGCCGAGCCGCCGGCGCTGCCGGAGCCGACCCCAACCACCATGGCGGAGCGCTTCGCTCCCGAAGCGCAGAAAGGCCTTGCCGAAGGCCCCGGCCGGCCTCTGGTCGAGCCGGCGGTGACGCCGGGGCTCATCCCGGAGCCGGCTCGTGCCTCTTCAGCCAATCGTTGGTTCGTTCTCGCCTCGATTCTCGTCTCGCTGGTCCCGACCGCGGTCATCCTCGCGCTTCTGTGGCAAGGGGCGATCAAGATTCCAGGATCGAGCGGCACGCCGATTGTCTTCGATCAGGCTCATTTCCCCGAAAGCGAGCTGGCCTCGGTCGCCGCCGTACCCGCCGCGCCCCCCGCCACCGAAGTCGAGGCCAAGCCTGAGATTGCGCTGACGGCCCCAGGCCGGATCGAGGCCAGCACCGGCGATGAGCTGGCTTTCGCCATCGCCATCGATTCAGCCGAGGTGCTTCCGGCGCGGAGCGTCATCGCTATCCGCGCCATGCCCGCAGGCGCCACCTTCTCGCAAGGACGGCCTTATGGCGACAGGGAGTGGAATCTCAGGCCGGACGAGATTGGGGACTTGCGGCTTAAGCTGCCAAAAACGGCGAGCGGTAGCGCCGATCTGCGCGTCGAGCTGATGGCGGGCGACGGCACCATCCTCGCCAGCGCGTCGACCAGGCTCGACATCGCTCCCGATCCGCGGGCGGCGCTGATCCTGAGGTCTGACGAGAGCGGCCGCGTCGCCGATCTCATTGCGCACGGCCAGAAGATGATCGATGTCGGCTATTTCGCCGGCGCCCGCGCCTATTTCAAGCGCGCGGCGGAGGCCGGCAGCGGCGACGCCGCGCTCCTGCTGGGCGCCACCTACGACCCGGACTTCATCGAGAAGATCGGCGCGCAAGGCATCAAGGCCGACCCCAAAGAGGCGCGTGGCTGGTACGAACGCGCCAAGCAGCTCGGCGTCGAGGGCGCCGAGGACAAGCTGAATGCGCTCAAGGAAACCTGGGCTGATCGTCAGGAACCCGTCCGCGCGACGGAAGCCGCTCAACCGGCGCTTTCCGCCGCCGAGCCCGTAGCAGCGCCCGCCGTGGCCGCCTCCGCGGCGCCAAGCGCGCCGCTACAAGCCGGCAAGGACGAGTGGGTTGCGCTCGTGGGCTACGCCAATGTGCGGGCGGCCCCGTCCTCCACCGCCGAGACGATCAGGGTCGCCGAGAAGGGCACCAAATTCCGCGCCACGGGACGCAAGGGCAACTGGGTGCAAGTCACCGACCCCGCCACCGCGGAAGTCGGCTGGATCTACTCGCGCTATATCGAGACGGCGCAGGCGCCCGCGCGATAAGGCTCGTCGTCCCGACGCCTCACCCTGGGGAGGCCGCGGAACGCGGCCGTCTCGAAGGGTGAGGGACCGGTATCGCCGGACATATCGGCGCCCATGCTTCGAGACGCCGCCTGCGGCGGCTCCTCAGCATGAGGAAAGTGTCTAGCTCGTGCGGACTTTCCAGGCGAGATACGCCAGCGCGGCACCTTCGCAGACGAGTTGGATGCCGAGCAGGAGGCCGAGCACCCATTCCGAGCTGAGCGGCATGTTGGCCCACAGATAGGCACCGAGCAAAAGACCGATGATGCCGCTGAGCAGCACCCAAGCCCAACCCATGAACGGTCTGATGTTGAGGGCGAAGACGATTTTTGACATGCCCTCGACAACGAAGAATACGATCAAGAGCACGGTCATGATCAGCAATCCGGCATCCGGATTGCTGATCAGCAACACGCCGATCAAAAGGGCAAGCACCGCGGAGACGAGCTGCAGCCAGAAATGCGGCACGTCCTTGGCCCCGATCAGGCCGATGCCTTGCAGGACGCCGCTGATGATGAGGATCCACCCGAGCAGAAAGACCAGGGTCACGGAAGCGATGTGGGGATAGATCAGCGCCACCACGCCGGCGATCACCAACAACACACCCTCAAGCAGATACCAGAGCGAATACCGCTTGACCGTCTCACGCATGGCCTCGCGCATGGCGGCCGACGCTTGTGACATTGTCATCGCCATTTCTAGTGTCCTCCCAGAGCTTGATCGAATCAGTTGGCTGACGGGCCTTAGGATACTCCAATGATGGACGGCAGGCGTGGCGCTCCTGATTGCAGCACGCGTTTCTGAGGCGCTATCGAGAGTAGAGGCCTACACCTTGCTCCCCGCTCTCCCCTTGTGGGGGAGCACGTTCGCGCCTTCAGCGCGAGCGGAGGGGGGTGAACATCGCAGCGAGTTTTTGATTTGAACCCCCCCTCCCTATCCCACAAGGGGGGAGGGGAGCATGGTGGGCCAGCTCTTGCGCGCATGGCGGGAAGGGTGAGGGGGGTGCTGGCGCGAACTTTCTCTAGCGCTTAAAACCCCTCACCCCTGCCTTCGCCGAAGCGAAGCTCCGGCTTCGCGCAGGCAGGCCGACCCTCTCCCCAAGGGGAGAGGGGAGATGGCCGCATTCGAGGGAAGGACAGAGATGAACGATGCGACGCCGCCCGCCCCAAACCGCCGCACGCTCTTGGCCTCCATGGCGCTCATGGCGGCCGGTGGCACGCTTCCGGCGCGGGCAGGGGGAGGCGCCGCCATGAAGCATGTGGTGCTCTTGGGCGACTCCGTCTTCGACAACAAGGCCTATGTCGGCGACGGGCCCGACGTCATCAATCAGGTGAGCGAGGCCTTGCCCTTGGGCTGGACCGCCACGCTCGCGGCGCGCGACGGCGCGGCCACCCCTGACATCAAGGGCCAGCTCACGACCATGCCGTCAGACGCGACCCATCTCGTGGTGTCGACCGGCGGCAACGATGCGCTTCAACATGAGACGCTCATCGAGGAGGAGGCGCGCTCGGTGGCCGAGGTGCTCGACAAGCTCGCCAAGATCAAGGCCGCCTTCAAGATGGACTACGGCGCCATGCTCGACGGCGTGGTGGCGCGGAAGCTTCCGGTCGCCGTCTGCACCATCTACGAGGCGCGCTACGACGATCCCACCACGCGGAAGATCGCCGGCGCAGGGCTCACCATCTTCAACGACGTCATCATGCGCGAAGCCTTCGCCCGCGGCGTGCCGGTCATCGATCTCAGGCTGATGTTCGACGACGACGAGGACTACGCCAACGACATCGAGCCCTCGGTCAAGGGCGGGGCCAAGATCGCCAAGGCGATCGCCACTCTCGTCACCACCCACGACTTCACGCAGCGGCGCTCTGAGATTTACGTGGGGTAGCGAGGGAACGCTCCAGTACGTTGGTGCAGCCCGGGTCCAGGTGGGCCTTGACCTCGCGGCGTGAGGGAATCCCAAGGTCTCCACCCACACAGGTTGTTACGCTCGATTTCCGCCTATATTGTCTCCAACTCTGAATCCGAATTCGCAGTATCGCTAGGCTCGGGGGCATGCCCGATTTTCCCTTCTTGCGGTTGGAATTGAAGAATTTTCGCACGTTTGAACGATTTTCTGTTTCTTTGGGAAAGCACAACGTCTTTGTTGGTCCGAACAATTGTGGCAAGTCATCAATATTAGATGCGTTTCGAATTTTGAATAGTTGTTATCGCTTTTCTCGGTCCTCTAATCCATCGTTGATCGAAATTGAGGGGGAAGGTGTTGCTGCCGGTTATCGAGTTCCGGATTCCTCGATACCGGTGCCCTTGGCAAATATTGCTAGAAACTATTCAGATGACGATGCAGTTGTGATCTTTCACCATCGAAACGGTAATAAGCTCACGATCCGGTTGAATTCCGCCAGACAAACACGGGCTTACCTTGTCTCGGATTCTGAACCTCCCCGCACGTCTTCAGCTTTTAGACGGGCCCTTCCTATTGACTTGGTGTTGGTTCCACCCATGGCTCCCCTTGAGGAAGAGGAACTTTATGTTCGGGATGAGACGATAAATAGGAACATCTCTAATCGTCTTTCTAGCCGATATTTTCGGAATATTTGGTATCGATCAACGGACGAAGAGTTCGAGTTGTTTCAGTACCAAGTGCGAGAATCGTGGGAGGGGATAGACATTCACCGACCGGAGGCTGAAGGCTTCCCGCGAAAGCTCGCTTTGTTTTATAGTGAGAGTCGTCTTGATCGAGAGGTATACTGGTCTGGTTTCGGGTTTCAGGTATGGCTCCAAATTTTAACCCACTTCGCACGCGGTGGCGCAGGCTCCTGTCTAATTTTCGACGAGCCGGATATTTACCTACATCCAGACTTGCAGCGTCGACTCTTACGGCTTGCTCAAGCAACTTTCTGTCAGACTTTACTGGCAACCCATTCCGTGGAAATCATCAATGAATGCGACCCGAGCGACATTACTTTGGTCAATCCTGCTCTTCGCAGAGGCAAAAAAGTTGCAACCGATGAGGAGTATCAGGCCCTGCTGAACTACCTAGGGTCAGCGGACAATATCGAGTTCTCCCGCGCCGCACGCGCGAGAAAGCTGATCTTTTTCGAGGGAAAGGACAAGAAGCTACTGACGCGTTTGGCTGCCAAAACCGGAGCAACTTTTGGTCAAGTGCAGATGTGCTCGTATTGGAGGCGGGGGGATTCAGCCAATGGAAGCGGGTTCAATATGTGAAGTGGACATTGGAGCGGGTTCTCGGCACGCACGCTGGCATTACGTGTCTGTTTGACAAGGATTACAGACCCGCTGCTGAAATGGCAGCCTTCGAATGCGAACTGCGAGGCGAGGGTATCGGGTGCAGAGTTCTCAAAAAGAAAGAGCTAGAAAACTACATTGTCACGCTTGATACGCTCGTCCGACTGGTGAGATTGAAAATACGGCAGCGCCGAGACAGTGTCCCTGACAACCTAGAAGCTAAGGTCAGAGTCATTCTGGACGAGGAAAGCGACAAATTCAAACTTCACGTGCAATCACAACTAACGGCACACGCCACTCGGTACGCGAAAGAAATCCGCGATCCCCGGGATAAGTCGACAATCATCCAGGAAGTGCTTTCCAGTGTTGATACGACCTGGAATAATTTGGATCGAAGGCTTTGCCTCGTTCCTGGCAAGGAACTGATTTCAGCTCTTTCGAGTAGGCTTCAAAGTCTGTGGCGAGTTTCGATATCGCCGGTAAGTCTTGCTAGCGAGATCAGGAGGGCTGAGCTCGATCCGGAACTGATAGGCATTTTGGACGAACTGGAGGCTTTTGCCTCGGGATCGTAGTCACGCGACGCGTGCTTGTACTTTTTCGCTCGGCCGTTCGACCTCGCTTTTCAGCTTCCCCTTGGCGGCTTTGACGCAATCTCCACCGCCTCAGGCAATGACGTGGCGTAGGCGCCGGCTTCGGTGACCTCCAGCCGCTCCTTGGCTGCCGCGCTGTCGCCCGCGTCGCTCCAATAACAAACGTGGGGAGAGGGGAAAAGCGAAAGGCCCCGGGGGGGTTGCCCCCCGAGGGCCCGATGCAGGCTTGATGCGCCGTAACGAGGCTATTGCCCGGCGCCGTCCGCCTGCTTACCGGTCATGAAATTCGTCGAGGCGTCGACGATGGGCTGCTCCGACTCCATCTTGATGGTGCGGATCTCGCCCTTCGCCGCATCGACCGCCTTCTTCACATCGACCATGCGGATGGTCTGGTCGTCATAGGTCTTGAAGTACCAGCGCAGATTCTTGGTGTCGGACACCGTGGTCCACTGGGTCAGCTCGAGCCCGCCATCAGTCTTGTCGCGCACGCTGCCCTTCGGAATGTCGAACTGGTTGAGGATATGGAAGGCGGCGAGCACGGCGTCGTCCGCGGTCGCCGAAGGCACCTCGGCCTGGGTGAAGGCCACGGCGCGGACGAAGCGCGACGGCGGGGTGAAGTCACCCGGCAGACCATGCATGCCGGCGCCCTGGCCGAGCTGGGCGAGTTTGACGCCGTCGAGATCGAGGGGCGGCACGCCGGTGACGCTGAGATTGACATAGTTGCGCAAATTGGTGAGGTGCCAGTCGTAAGCCGGCGCGTTAGTGACGACGCCGAGCGGCGCATCGAATACCTTCAAGATGCCGCCGAGCGGCTCGATGACGATCGACTTGCCCGACTTGTCGCGCACGAAATAATGCGACGGGCTCGAGCCGAAGCCGGGCGCCGGCGTGTCCACGATCACGGCCCCACTTTCCGCCAGCGCGGCCTTCAGCTCATCGACGGAGGCGAAATTGCCGAGCACCCAGGCGCCGAACTCGAACGGCGCCATGGCCTTGGCAGCATTCCCAGCCGTCGCTTGCGGATATTCGGCAAAGCCCGGGAAGTAGAACAGGCCGAAGCTCAGGCCCTGATCGTTGAGGCCGTCCATGATCACGTTCTGACCGACGGCGTTGGCGCCCACCATGGCATATTTCGTGGTGTAGCCGATGCCCGGCTTGCCGTCAGGGAGCGTGCCGGTCATCGCCGTTCCGGCCGGGATGACGATGACGTTGGAGGAGAGCGGGAAGCCGAACTCCATGGTGCGGCCCCTGACCATGGTGCCGTCCTTGGCGTTGAGGCTGATGCCGGTGCAGGCGAAGCTGGGCGTGGTGGCGGCGGTGAAGGCGGCGATCAGCGCCGCGGTGGCGGTTTTGCGGATCAGCATGATTGAGCCTCCTAGTTCGCTGCCTGCTTCACGCTGGCCGAGACATTGGCATATGGCTGCCTAGTCACTTCCATCTCGATGGTGGCGATCTCGCCCTTGGCGGCGGCAAGCGCCTCTTTGAGATCGACCATGCGGATCGACTGATCCTCATGCGTGCGGAAGTACCAGCGGAGATTCTTGAGGTCGGCGACGCTCGTCCATTCGGTGATCTCGGCGGCCGGCTCGCCCACCGCCGAATTCATCACCGAGCCCTTGGGGATGTCGAACTGGTTCAAGATATGGAAGGCGGCGAACACCGTGTCCTCGGCCGTCTTGTTGGGCGCCGCCGACTGGCTGAACGCCACCGCGCGGACGAAGCGCGAGGGCGGCGTGAAGTCGCCGGGGAGCCCAAGCATGCCTGCGCCCGAGCCGAAGGCCGAAAGGGTCATGGGACCGACTTTGGCGGTATCGACGTCCTTCACCGAGAGGTTGATGTAGGCGACGAGATTGGTCATGTGCCAGTCGTAGGTGGGAGCGTTGGTCATCACGCCGAGCGGCGCATCGTGCACCTTGAGCGTGCCGTCGACGGGCTCGACCACCAGCGACTTGCCGGATTTGTCCTGAAGGAAGAAATGCGCGCCGGCCACCGCGCCTTGCGGGCTGCCGAGGCCGGGAGCGGGCGTCGGCACGAGCACGATGTTCTTCACCGCCTCCCGCACCTCATCGACCGTGGCGAAATTGGCGAGCGCCCAGACGCCGAATTCCTGCGGGGCGAGCGCGCGGCTCTTATTCTCGTCGGTCACGTCGGTGTATTTGGCATAGCCGGGGAAATAGAAGAGGCCGACCGAGAGGCCCTGATCGTTCAGCCCATCGAGAATGGCGGGCAGCCCGAGCGCATTGGCGCCGACAAAGGCGTAGCGGCTCGTGTAGGTGAGCCCCTTGCCGCCGTCCGGCAACGTCCCGCTGAACTCCTGGCCGGCGGGGACGACGATCACCTTGGACTGCATGGGAAAGCCGAATTCGAGGGTGCGGCCGCGAATGGCGGCGCCGTCGCCCGCTTTGAGGCTGATGCCGGTGCAGGCGAAGCTTGGCGTGGTGGCGAAGATGAGGGCGGCGCTGAGCGCCGCGACCGAGACTTTGCGGATCATGGGTGGTCTCCTCCGAGAGGTTGGGGCGGAGTCTCGCGGGAAACCCTGAAAGTCGCATTAAGCATCGGGCGGGGAACCCGCTTCATGCTTAAGCGCGGATAGCTGAAGCCGGCGCGATTTGCGTCAATCCTGATAGGAAGGATTGAGGCTAAGCGATCTCCCCCTCTCCCCGCCGGGGAGAGGTCGGCGCGGTACGCGCCGGGTGAGGGGGAAACTGGAGGTGTCAATCGCGCGCCGCATGCCCCTCACCCTTCCCGCCATGCGACTTGCGCAAGCTTGGCGCGCAAGATCGCGGCGGAAAGCCCTCTCCCCAATGGGGAGAGGAGGTGTGTGTCGGGCATGATGAGTACGTGGGCCTAGGCCGGAACGACAGGCGGCGGCGTCCAGCGGCCCTTCTGAATCGGGGGAAGCGGCCAATAGGCGCGGATATAGAGAGAGAACGCGCCGTCCGGCGCCGGCAGCCAATTCGCGACCTTGTCCGCCTCAGGCCGCTCCTTCTGCACATAGATGACGAGCGAGCCGTCGGGCTCGAAGCGGAGCCCTTTGCTCTTGGTGCCGAGCGAAAAACGATTGAGCTCGTTCGGCGCGAAGAAGTGGAACTGGTCGTAGAGGGTGATCGACCAGAAGCCTTTGACCGGCGGCACCTCCTTGAAGGTCACGGTGTAGCTCTTGGCGCCGTTTAGCCGCGCGCCCTTCCGGTCGAGGTCCTGGTAGAAATAGCGCGTCGCGCTCGGCCGGTTGATGAAGGTGTTCGACTTGGCCACTGCGGTGCGCGTGTAATAGTCGGTGCCGAACTCCGCGCTGTTGATGACCGTGGTCCAGTTGTCCGGCAGGGACAGGCCGAAATTGCGGAACTGAAGCAGCGGCGTCACCAGCGTCTCGTCGGCCTCGGCCGCCGCCGCCTTCAGCGCCTTGCCCAAGGCGCGGTCGGCGTCCGCCGCCTCGATCACCGAGCGGACGAGCGCATAAATCGCCTCCTCGCCGGGGAGCGGCGGGCAGGCATCGAGCGCCTTGGGCAGCGCGTCGAAGAAACTCGCAGGGTTCACCCACCGCCATTCCTCATTGCTCAGCTTTTTCCAAGGCAGGGGGATGATGTCGGTCCAATTCTTTTCCTTCATCGTCCCATCGAACTCGGACACGGGATAGGCCATGATCTGGCGAATGACGGGCTGGACCGCCGCCTTGTCGGCGGGATCGTCGGCCTGGAACACGCGGGGGATGATGCACCCGATATTGGTCGAGGCGCGGAACGTGGCGTGTACACCCGGCGGCGCTTTGCCGTGCCAGTCGGGTCCGACGAGCAGATAGAAACCGGGCTTGGTCCCGTACATCGAGCCGATATCGGCATAGCCGTCGGTTCTCTGGTCGGTAGCCTGGAAGACGAAGAAGCGCTTGCCGAAATCCGGCACCTGCACGACGACCGGCTCGCGTCCGAGATCGAGAACGCCGAAGCCGTAGATCAGGTCTTGGCTCGGGCAGGCGATAAAGCGTTGTCCCGGGTCATTATAGTCGACCAGCATTCCCAGGCGGTTGATCGGCGCCACGGGGGCAACGCCACCAACCAAGAAGGTCTGCCTCGTGACCCAGCCTTGGGTCCAATAACGGTTGTAGACGTTCACCAGCGGCCAGGCCCAGACATAGGCGAAGCGGCCGACCTCGCGCACAAACTCCTCGGTCAGTCTCGAACCGGGCACCGGACCCGCCGGCATGGCGCCGGACCGCTGCGATGCCTTTGTAGGGACGGCGATCACGCGCGGGCGGAGCCCAAGGCGTTCCAAGAGTGCAGCAAGAGACATGAGCGGCCTTGCCGGTTGGGTCAAAGTCCCGAGACGTTGAACAACGAGCCTATGAAATAAGTCGCGATGGCCGCCGCACTGCCGATCAACAGCATGCGCACGCCGCCAAGGAGCGCGCTCCGCCCCGAGAACAGGCTCAGTACCGCGCCGACCACAAACAGCGCCGTGCCCGAGATCGCGGCGGCGACGGCGACGCCATGCGGAAGCCCGAGGAGAAAGGGAATGATCGGCAAGCTCGCGCCGATCGAGAACGCGATGAAGGAGGAGAGGGCAGCGCCGGTCGGCGAGCCGAGATCGTCGGGATTGAGGCCGAGCTCCTCGCGGGCGAGCGTGTCGAGCGCCTTTTCTGGATTGGCGATGAGATGCGCGGCGACGTCGCGGGCCTCTTCCAGTGGGATGCCGCGGGCGGCGTAGATGAGCGCAAGCTCTTCCGCCTCCTCCTTGGGATAGCGCTCGAGCTCGTCCTTCTCCTGCGCGATCTGATGCTCGAACATCTCCCTCTGCGACAGCATGGAGATGTACTCGCCCGCGGCCATGGAGAAGGCGCCGGCGAGAAGGCCGGCGACGCCGGTCAGGATCAGCACCGCAGGCTCGACCGCGGCGCCGGCCACGCCCATGACCAGGCAGGTGTTGGAGACGAGCCCGTCATTGACGCCGAACACCCCTGCGCTGAGCGTGCCGCCGCCATAGGATTTGTGGCGGCGTCCGACCTCCTCGACCGAGGTGGGCCAGGGATGGCCCGTCTGGCAACCTTGCCGCTATAGACGGAGACGCCGCGGACTTTCGAGGCCGAGAGCACCGGGCGCATGGCGCGCGGACCGAAGATGCCGATGAGGAAGACGATGAGCCGCGACCTGAGCGACGGCGTAAAGGCCGGGGTTTGCGGCAGCTCCTTGGCGAGGATACCGGCCTGCTCCTCGGCAGCCACGGCCATCTGGCGGAAAAGCCGAGCCCTGGCCGGATCGGGCTCCGCCGCCGCGACGGCGCCCGAAAGATAAGCGGCGGTCTTCTCCGACCGCCAGCGCGCTAGAGCGTCCTCCATCGGCGCTCCGCTCAGATCAAGTTCACCTTGCCGGTGGCAAGGTCGTAGATGCCGCCGGACGACCGCAATCTTCTTCGCGGCAAGAGCGTCGGACATGATCGGCGCGTCGTCGATCAGCCGCTTGACGTTGAGGCGCACATTCTCCTCGGTCGCGGCGGCGACCAGATCGCTCGGATGTTTGGCATGGGCGGCTATCACCGCGGGCTCGATCGACTTGATCAGCTCAGGCAGATGGCCGGGCAGCTCGACGTGCTCCTTTACCACTTTGACCGCCGCGGCAATGGCTCCGCAATTCGTATGCCCGAGCACCATGACGAGCGGCGCGCCAAGGAAGTGAACGGCATATTCCAGGCTGGCGAAGCCGTCATCGTCGAGGAAATTGCCGGCCAAGCGCACGACGAAAATGTCGCCCGGGCCCTGGTCGAAGAGCAAGTTCGGGCGAAACGCGACTGTCGGAGCAGCTCGAGCACCGCCGCGATCGGATATTGCGCCTCAGCACGCGCGGCTCGGCCGACCGAGTAGTCCTTGCATTCGCACTCGCCGGCAACGTAGCGGACATTGCCCTGCATCAGCCGGTCGAGCGCTTCGGCAGGAGGAATGGCGTTCGGCGCCGGTTCCGACGATACCGGCTGGTCGGCGCGGGCACGGGTGAAAGGCACGGCGCTGGCGGCAAGGAACGCAGCGGCCCCTGCCATGACGCTTCGCCGTGACCATACCGGAAGCTGAAGTCTGGCAATGCTCGCACATAGTGATCCTCCTCTTGATGGCTCCAACCTCTCCTGCAAGGGGAAGGGGGTCAAGCCTGGATGGGAGCTTTGGTGAGGGAGTGGAAAATGCAGGCCCAACACCGCCTTTACGGCTGAGCGGCTTAGGGGGCCGGGTCGGGCGGCGCAGCCCCTTAGCTGGCGTCCAGCGGCTTATGGAGGATCAGCCGGTAGCAATCGAGGTTGCGGTTGAGGAACTCGTAAGCCGCGCCCCAGAGATAGAGCCGGAACTTGCGGAACTCGAAGTCGCCGAAGGTCCGCGTGACGTAATCCCGGCTCGCCTCGAGGTTCCGCGCCCATTGCCGGAAGGTGAGGAAATAGCTCCAGCGGTCGTTGTGGACGACATCCACTTCGAAATCCGTCTTCCAAAGCTTGTTGAGGAAATCGTCGAGCACGAGGAAGGAGTGGTTGCCGGGATAGATGTGCCGCACCATGAAGGTGGAGAGCTCGTATTTCTTCTTCCAGGCGCTGCCGTCGAGGAAGACGCGGCCGCCGGGCTTGAGAAGCGCGGAGAATTTCTTCAGCACGCGCTCGTAATCGGGCAAGTGCTCGATCACGCCCATGATGACGATGGCGTCGAACTTCTCCTTCGGCTGATAGTCGTAGAAATCGGTGAGCTCGATGTCGAAACGGTCGCCGAAATTGGCGAGCTTCGCATCTGAGATAGGACTGCGAGACCTCGGAGTTGGTGATGCCGGTGAAGCGTGCGCCGGCTTGCAGCGCATGTCCGGCGAAGGCGCCCCAGCCCGGGACCGATCTCGAGCACGCGTGTGCCTTTGCCGATACCGCATTGCTCGAGCGCCCAGTCGAATTTCCGCTGCAGCGCCTTCGACAGCGGCTCGTCGTCGTTCTCGTAGACGCCCTGGCTGTAGGCCGGGAAGACGGGATCGAGGAAGCTCAAGAAGAGCTTTGGGTCCGCATTGTAGTGGGAGGAGATCGCCCGCTTGTTGGTATAGACCTGCCCGAACAGCAGCGGCTCGATGAAGCGCCAGGCCGCCACCAGCGGGTGCCGGTCGTCGAGGGAGCGCGCAAGCGCAAACGGCTTCAGCATGTCACCCTTCGAGGTCGATGTCGCCTTGCAGATAGGCCTCGGCGATGTTGCCCTCGTCGAGGGTGCGGAGCGCGCGGAGCGCCCGCTCGTTGCGCAGGCCGATGTGGAACTCCGCCTTGCCTTGACCGACGTTCCGCTTCTCGCCGTCGGGCAACTCGATGGAGAAGGGTGTGGCGATCTCGCCGACACGGTTGATCAAGGCGTCGAGCGTGCTTGCGGCTGATGACATTCTCTGTCCCCGGCTTTTCCAGCGCCCGCGGATGTCGCTCCTCGGGCCGGCAGTCCTGCGTTCCGACGCGATTGTGCCTCGAATGAGAGGGGAATGAAATGGCCGAGATCAAGGCCGAAACGCGGCGAGGTATGCTTGCCGAGGGGCCGTTCACTCGGGCTATCATGCACCCCGCCATAGATGGGGGTTCGGAAATGAATGTCATTGGGGGTTACCTGGGCCGCGCGCTGCGAGCGGTCGTCGTGCTCTGCACTGGTCTTTGGCCTGAGCCAACGCTCTTGGCCGAAGTCGCCGAGGCCAGCGAGGGACCAGGCTCCATTCTCAGGGTCTGGCCGCTTGAAGGCGGCGGCCCCGGCAACAGCGAGGCCTTCCGCATCCTCTACCGCTCGACCGGCCTTAATGGGCAGCCGATCGAGGTCTCAGGCGCCATCTATTGGAACCCAGGTCCGGCGCCAGCCGGCGGGCGCAACGTCATCGCCTGGGCGCATCCGACCAGCGGCGTGGTGCAGGCCTGCGCGCCCTCGCTCATGCCGGACAATGCCGGCATGATCTGGGGGCTAGCCGACATCTTGGCCAAGGGCTATGTCGTGGTGGCGACGGACTATCCTGGGCTCGGCACGCCGGGCATCCACCCTTATCTCATCGGCATCAGCGAGGCCCGCGCCGTGCTCGATTCGGTGCGCGCCGCGCGCGCTTTGCCGAATACCGGCGCTTCCAACCGCTTTGCCGTGTGGGGCCACAGTCAAGGCGGCCACGCCGCACTCTACACGGGCGAGCTTGCCGCAAGCTATGCGCCCGAGCTCAAGCTGGTCGGCGTCGCCGCCGCAGCGCCCGCCACCTACCTCGCCGAGTTGTTCGACGCCGACAAGGAAACGGCGACGGGCAAGGAGCTCACCGCCATGACAATCTATTCCTGGTCCAAGCTCTACAACACGCCGGCGACCACGCTGGTGGAGCCCGGCGCCATGGGACCTTTCGAGCAGATGGCGCATGACTGCATCGAGTCGGTCGCGGAGTTTCAGGCGATCACCGACGCGGAGAAGCCGCTCCAGACCGAGAAGTTCCTCAAAGCCGATCCGACCGAGACCGAGCCGTGGCGCGGGATCATGCTGCGCAATACGCCGGGTCAGGCGCCGGCCGGCGCGCCGGTGTTCATCGCGCAAGGCACCGCTGACACCACGGTTCACCCCGAAATCACCAAGAAATTCGGTGAGGCGCTGTGCAAGCAAGGCGCGCGTGTCGACTTCATCTGGCTCAAAGGTGTCAGTCACACCTTCGCCGCGAAAGACAGTGCGCGCCAGACGCTCGCCTGGATGGGAGACCGCTTCAGAGGGGCGCCGGCGCCGTCTAGTTGCCGGTAGCGGTGCCCTCTATCACGCTCAATTGCTGATCTGGATCACCGTGTTCCCGGCGCCGTGCTGCTGCACGAGAGAATAGAGCGCGGCGGCGTTTGACGGGTGCAGCCTGATGCAGCCGTGGGACGCGGGGCGGCCGAGATATTTCGTCTCGTAAGAGCCGTGGATCGCGTAGCCGCGCAGGAAGAAGATCGAATAGGGCATCGGCGAGCCGCTATAGATCGTCGAGCGGTGATAGCGGACGACGGCCGTCGGCCTGAAGGTGCCGGTGGGGGTGCGATAGCCGGGCCGCGCGGTCGAGACCGGCCAATTGTACCGGGGAATGCCGTCCACATAGACGTTCATGCGTTGACTCGACAGATTGATCTTGGCGACGATTTGAGCTTGAGCGATGGCAGGATATGCAAGCGTGAGGCCGAGCAAGACGGCCAAGAGGATGGTGCGCCGCATGATGTTCTCCCTCAGAGCAGGCCTCCCCGAAGTCAGCGGCCCGCCGATCGTCTTGATGTCGGGAGCTGAGGCTTCCCGATCAAGACTGTGGTGAGCCTAGCCGGCTCCACCTGAATATCTCCTGAACGAGCTTGGCCTTGCGGCACATTCCGATAGGCCGGGGGGCTCTAATTGCTGCCATCATTTGTGCTAGGGTCGGGGGCCTAGAGGGGCCCTCAGCGGAACGGGTCGAGCACATGCGAAGGCTGATTTTGGGCCTCACGCTCATCATGTTTTGCGGGGAGGTGGCAGCTCAGCAGCCGGGCCCGCCACAGACCGTTGCGACGCCCACGCCCGCGAAACCTGCGGCCAAGCCCGCCGCCAAGAAGGCGCCGCCCAAGCCCAAAGGGCCGCCCGCGAGAGAGTTGTTCGGCGCCGCGACTGCGCCCGCTCCGCTCGCCGCCCGCTCGATCGGCGGCTACGCCAAAGGTTGTCTCGCCGGCGGCGCGTCGCTGCCGATCAACGGCCCCGACTGGCAGGTGATGCGGCTCTCCCGCAACCGCAATTGGGGCAACCCGCGCCTCCTCGATTATCTCGAGCGGCTGGCAAGCGACACGCGCGCGCTCGACGGCTGGCCCGGGCTCCTCGTCGGCGACATGTCGCAGCCGCGTGGCGGACCGATGCTCACCGGCCATACCAGCCATCAGATCGGGCTCGATGCCGACATTTGGCTCACCCCCATGCCGGACCACATCCTGACCCCAGAGGAGCGGGAGGACATGAGTGCGGTGTCCATGCTCAAGGACCCGTTCACCGTCGATCCTGCGGCGTTCACACTGCTCCATGTGAAGCTCATCAAGCGCGCCGCCTCCTACCCGCAAGTGGCGCGCATTTTCGTGCATCCTGCCATCAAGAAGGCGCTCTGCCAGCAGGCCGCCCAGGCGGGCAAGGAGCGCGCCTGGCTCGGCAAGGTCAGGCCCTGGTGGAACCACCACTATCATTTCCATGTGCGCCTCGCCTGCCCGTCGGGTACCGTGGGCTGCGACGGCCAGAAGCCGGTGTCGGGCGACGACGGCTGCGGCCAGGAACTCGTGAATTGGTATGCGATGCTGAAAAAAGCCGCGATCGAGATGGCGAAGCCAGCCTCAGCCGGGTGCCAAGCCCTGGGTTGGCAAGCCGCCGCAAACGATGGCCCAGCTGCCCAAGGAATGCGGCACGGTGCTCACCTCGGGCGGCTTCGAGCCGCCGATCCCGGCAGAGGCGGGCACGATGCCCGAGGCGCTCAAGGCCATGGCAACCAAGGACGCGGGCCCCCCGGTTCCCACGCTGACCGCCGATCAGCTGAAGGCCCTGGTCGGAGGATCAGACACGGCCGGCATGCCGCTGCCCGACCGCAACCCGATCCGCTGACGCTTCACCTCGGCTCCTGGATCAGGCACTATCGCGGCCATGCAGGAGCGGCGGGCAGAGCCGGTAGAAGAGCAGCGGAACGTCTATGGCGAGCCGCTCAAGAGCTGCTCCGAGCGGCCGCTGACCGGCTTTTTCCGCTCCGGCTGCTGTCACACTGGGCCTGAGGATATCGGCCTGCACACGGTCTGCATCGAGGTGACGGCCGAGTTCCTCGCCTTCTCCAAGGCGCGCGGCAACGATCTTTCGACGCCGCAGCCCGATTTCGATTTCCCGGGGCTCAAGCCCGGCGACCGCTGGTGCCTGTGCGCCGCGCGCTGGCGCGAGGCGCTTGAGGCGGGCAGCGCCCCGCGCGTCATTCTCGGGGCGACCCATGAGGCGACGCTCGAACTGGTCGATCTCAAGGACCTCAAGCGCTACGCCATCGACCTCGCCTGAGGAGCACCTAACCTGACTCTCCGCGCTCAAGTAGCGCGAAGCGCGGTAGCGCAAAGCAAAGACTAATGGCAGCATGGCCTGATGGCGAAGAAGAAGCCTGCCGCGACGAAGAAGACCGAGACGCCCGCGCAGGCGCGCGCGCGGAAGAAGCGGCAGATCTTTGCCGAGGGCCACAAGCGCAAATTCCTCGTGGTCGTCGACGAGACGCCCGAATGCGAGAGCGCGCTCGCCTTTGCCGCAAGCCGCGCGCAGCGGACGGCCGGCCAGCTCGCGCTCCTCTACGTCATCGAGCCCGGCGTCGATTTCCAGTGGCTCGGGGTTGAGGACGTCGCGCGCGAGGAGGGCCATAACAAAGCCAAGGCGGTGTTCCGACTGTTCGGGCGCAAGCTCAAAGCCATGGGCTTCGAGGACCTCGTACCCGAGGAGATCGTGCGCGAAGGCGTGAAGGCCGATGAGATCTTGAAGCTAATCGAGGAGGACGAGGATATCGGCGTGCTGGTGCTCGGCGCCTCGAAGGACCCCTCAGGTCCGGGACCGCTGGTCTCGACGCTGGCCGGCGGGAGGCTTGCCGGCACCTTCCCGGTGCCCATCACGGTGGTGCCGGGCCATCTCGCGATCGAGGAGATCTTGGCGCTGGCTTAGGCTTTGCCCTTTAGTATCGATTTTGTGGACTCACAAAAAAGGCTTAAAACCGTCGACGACAGCAACCGGTGGGTCAGACCGTTTTCGAGGCACAGCCTATGCGCGTCGCCGTGTTAGAAATCCTCGCGCTGCCGGAAAAGCGGCCGCCCTATCTTTTCTACCACCTCCTTTTGACGAAGCAGTACGCGAGCGTGATGCCGCAGGCCGTTTCGGCGTGGTGTCGACAGCTCGGACATGAAGTCAGTTACGCCACTTACTACGGCATCGGCGATCCGCTTCGCCTGATCCCCTCCGACGCCGATTTCGTGTTTTTGTCCTGCTATACCCAGGTCAGTCCACTCGCTTATGCGCTCGCGAAAATTCTGCGTCGCGGCGGGATCACTACAGTGCTCGGTGGTCCCCATGCCAAGGCCTTTCCGAGCGACGCCGTGCGCTTCTTCGATTACGTGGTCGAAGAATGCGACCGCGACTTGATAGTTTCCCTGCTCAAGCGTGAGCACAGACCAGGCTCGATCGTATCGAGCGAGAAGCCTCCCAGGGAATTGCCGTTGGTCGAGGAGCGGCTGCCGGAAATCTGCCGCGCGTCGCTGTTTTTCGGGCGGGCGGGCGGTCCAACCACGACGATCGCGCTGCTCGCGAGCCTCGGCTGCCCGTACTCCTGCAACTTCTGCATCGACTGGAAAAGCGTATACCGGACAATGCCAGCCGACCGGCTGGCCGAGGACCTGCGTTTCATCGCCCAACGTTTCCCTAACGCGCTGGTCGCGTTTCACGATCCAAACTTTGCAATCAAGTTCGATGAGACGCTCTCAGCGCTTGAAACGCAGGCACCGGGCGCGCGGCTGCCCTACCTAATGGAAAGCAGCTTGAGCGTTCTCAAGCCTGCGCGCATGGCGAGGCTGGGCGCAACCAACTGCGTGTTCATCGCCCCCGGCATCGAGTCATGGGACGACTACTCGAATAAGTCGAACGGCGCGTCGAAGAAAGGAATGGAGAAAGTCGAGAACGTGGTCGCTCAGCTCACCGAGCTACACGCTCATGTGCCAAATTTGCAGGCCAATTTTATGTTCGGCCTCGATACGGACTGCGGGGACATGCCGATCGACTTGTTGAAATGCTTTATGGACGCCACGCCATTCGTCTGGCCAACCATCAATATCCCGGTCCCGTTCGGCGGAACGCCGCTTTTCGACGAGTTGAAGCGGAATGATCGTATTCTCGAGGAGATGCCCTTCAGGTTCTACTATGCCCCGTACAGCGTGACGAAGATTCGCCATTATGATCCTTGCGCCTATTATCGGCGGCTGATTGAGCTATTCGACCACTGCTCGTCCCGTGAGATGCTCGCGCGCCGACTCGAGGCCGGACGGACCAAGACCGAAAAGCTCGTGAACGCCGCCCGCGTTCTGTCGGTACGGGCCGAGATCAAGCAGTACCGGAGGATTCTGCGCGAACTTGAGACCGATGCCGAATTACGAGGTTTCCATGCGGGTACGCATCGGCGATTGCCGAATTTCTACCGCGCTGAGTACGGGCGCGGGCTCGGCCGCTACGCGAAACTACTCGACGACGATGAACGCCGCCCCGTTCTCGAGGGATTTGGCACGGATCGAATGGAGCGGCAATCAATTGCCGAAGCTCCAGCCTTCCGCGACCGAAGCCTCTCCGCTTGAGAACTTATCCCCGCGCGCCTAACGTCCTATATGCTTGTCCCACCTCGTCCTCTGAGGGGCGTTTCTCGAGGCGTCGTGAGGCGGGACGAGGTGCGGTGCCCGCGGGTTTGGCTACGCAAGCCGAGCACCCGGGCGGCGCCGGAGCTCCGCCCGTGCCCATTACGAGGCCCTGCCAGGAGCTGGCTGACGACCGTAAGGTCTATACCAAACGCGACCCGGACCCCTCCCATGAGGCTCAAAACGGGAAGCGGGACACTTACGGCGAAAGCGCGGCCCGGCGCTGTTAAATCGCCGCGACTGGCGCGCCGAGAGGCGCCGCGCGCTTCGCCGAAGCGCGTGCCATTAGGATTTGCGCCTTTCGGCGCGCCATCCCCTCCATCTGAGGGGCAACAGTCACAAGCCGGACGCGAATGTGCGCCGCGGCAAGGAGCACGCATGTTTGAACCCCCTCACCCTTCCCGCCATGCGACTTGCGCAGAGCTTCACTCGCGCAAGCTCGCGGCGGAAAGCCCTCTCCCCGCAGGGGCGAGGATGAATCCGTGGCCATGCCGCGAGTCCCAACCCTCTCCCCATTGGGGAGAGGACGGCGAGCGGTTCGCCGCTCGCCGGGTGAGGGGGATTTGGCGCCGCCCACAGCGTTGCCGCCTTGACTTTGCGGCTTCCGCGGCCAAGTATGGACTAGAATAATTCTAAGCTGGCGCGACACTTTTGGACCGCTCGCGCGTTAGGAGCCGACGAGGCGCACCATGTTCATCCAGACCGAAGCGACGCCCAATCCCGCCACCCTGAAATTCCTTCCGGGCCGGCCCGTGCTCGACCAGGGGACCCTGGAGTTCCTCGATCCCGCGACAAGCAAAGCGTCGCCTCTCGCCGCGCGCCTGTTCGAGATCGACGGCGTCAAGGGGGTGTTCTTCGGCACCGACTTCATCAGCGTGACCAAGGGCGACGGCGAGTGGCAGCATCTGAAGCCCGCCATTCTCGGCGCCATCATGGAGCATTACCTGTCCGGCGAGGCCGTCACCGAGGGCGAGAAGACGGGCTCGGAGAGTTCTCCTGCGGGCGAGTTCTTCGCCCCAGAGGACGAGGAGACGGTCAAGACCATCAAGGAGCTGCTCGAGACCCGCGTGCGTCCGGCGGTGGCGCAGGACGGCGGCGACATCACCTTCCAGGGCTACCGCGAGGGCATCGTCTATCTACATATGCGCGGCGCCTGCTCGGGCTGCCCGAGCTCGACGGCAACGCTCCGCCACGGCATCGAGAATTTGCTCAGGCACTTCATCCCCGAGGTGCAAGAGGTCCGTCCGGTTTGACGGGTAAGGTCGCCTCCTCCTGCCTCGACCAGCTGTTCCGCGAGGCGCGCACCCATAACGCCTGGCTCGACAAGGCCGTCCCCGACGCGCTGCTGCACGCGATTGTCGATCTCTTAAAGCTCGGGCCGACGTCCGCCAATTGCAGCCCGGCGCGCTTCCTGTTCGTGAAGTCGCGCGAGGCGAAGGAGCGGCTCAAGCCGCATCTGTCGGAAGGCAACCGCGACAAGACGATGAAGGCGCCGGTGTGCGCCATCATCGGCTACGACCTCGACTTCTATCTTCATTTGCCCAAGCTCTTTCCCCACACCGACGCCAAGAGCTGGTTCGAAGGCAAGGAGGAGAAGATCGCCGAGACCGCCTTCCGCAACGGCACGCTGCAAGGGGCTTATCTCATCATGGCGGCGCGCGCGCTCGGACTCGATTGCGGGCCGATGTCGGGCTTCGACAATCAGGGCGTCGATCGCGACTTCTTTGCCGGCACCAACGTCAAATCGAACTTCCTGTGCAGTCTCGGCTATGGCGATGCAAGCGTGCTGTTCCCGCGGTCGCCGCGCTTCAGCTTCGACGAGATGGCGCGGATCATCTAAGAAGCCACGATGAATATCCTAGCGCTCGACACCAGCATGGGCGCCTGCTCGGCGGCGGTGCTGCGCGGCGACGGCGCGGCGCGCAGGCTCTTTGCCAGGCAGGAAACGATGGCGCGCGGCCATGCCGAGGCTTTGATGCCCATGGTGGCGGAAATCATGGAAGAGGCGGGGCTTCCCTTCGCCGCGCTCGATCTGATCGCGGCGACGACAGGGCCCGGCAGCTTCACCGGCGTGCGTATCGCCATTGCCGCGGCACGCGGCCTCGCGCTGGTGACCCATGCCAAACTGTTCGGCACCGACAGCCTGAGCGTGATGGCGAAGGTTGCGCTGGCGAGTGGCGCTTTGGGGTCCGGACCTTTCGCCGTCGCGGTCGATGCGCGGCGGGGCATGCTTTATTACGGAAACTATGACGAGACTGGCCGGAAGCTCGAAGGTCCCCTTCTGATCGCGCCCGATGCGGCCGCCACCTTGCTTCCGCATGACGTTCATCTTGCTGTCGGCAGCGGCGCCGCCCTTCTCGCCGAAGCTGCCGAGGCGCGCGGCCATTACGCCGAAGCCAAGCTCGCCGAGCTTCAGCCGAGCGCCGAAGCTCTCGCCGAGATCGCCTTTGCGAGCGGCGAGACTTGTCCGACGCTTCGGCCGCTCTATTTGCGCCCTCCCGACGCAAAGCCGCAAATGCCAGCGGTGCTGAGGCGCTGATGCAAGGATCGCTCGACAGAATATCGATCGCGGTTCGGATGGCGCTTCCTTCCGACGCCGCGACGCTCGCTTCCATCCACGCGCGGTCTTTTGCACGCGCTTGGGACGAGGCCGCCATGGCGCAGTTTCTCGGCGTTCCAGGCGTCCTCGCGCTCATCGCTTCGACTGAGAGTGAAGGACCGGCGCAAGGCTTTCTGATCGCCCGCGCCGCTTCTGACGAGGCCGAAATCTTGACGCTTTGCGTTCTGCCGACCCATCGCCGCCAAGGCTTGGCGCGAGCGCTCCTTGCCAAGGCGGCCGCGGGCTTGCGGCGCGCGGGCGGAAGATGCCTTTTTCTGGAGGTCGAGGCGGGCAACGAGGCGGCGCTTCAGCTTTATCGTTCGCTCGGTGCTGTCCCCATTGGACGGCGGCCGGGTTATTATGAGCACGGCGCGGATGCCGCGATGTTCAGCCTTGCCCTTTGAGGCCGCCTTGCCGATGATGTCGAAGCCTTAGCGAGAGACCGGACGGCAAGGCATTCAATCATGCCCAAGATTGCCACAGCGGATAGCAGGCTAGAGCGTCTCTGCGCCGAAAGGGGCATGCGCATGACGGGCCAGCGGCGGACCATCGCCAAAGTGCTGTCGGAGGCCGAGGATCACCCCGACGTGGAGGAGGTCTACCGGCGGGCGAGCGCCCGCGATCCGCGCATCTCGCTCTCCACCGTCTACCGCACCGTGCGTCTGTTCGAGGGCGCGGGCATCCTCGAGCGCCACGAGTTCGGCGACGGCCGCGCCCGCTACGAGCCAGCCGGTCATGGCCATCACGATCACCTGATCAACGTCAAGACCGGGGAGGTCATCGAGTTCTCAAACGAGCAGATCGAGCGGCTGCAAGAGAACGTGGCGCGGGAGCTCGGCTTCCGGCTCATCGGCCACAGACTCGAGCTGTTCGGCGTGCCGCTCAAGAACGGCAAGTAGCGGACGGCTCGTGAGCGGGCGGTTTTTCGCGCCTCGATCTGCTCGGTTTGACTCCGCCGGCTTGCCGAGACAACGTGAGGGGGTTTCACGACCAAGATAAGGGGGATGGCGTGATGGTTAAGCGTGTTCTTTTCGCGGCCATGGTAGTGATGCTCGGTGGTATTGCACAAGCCGAGCATGCCGTCGCACCTGAGGCGAACCTGGTTCCAGTCGTTACGCAGGAGGTCTGCACAACGGCCCTTTGGGGGTTCGATGAGATCCGCACCGACTGCCGCACAGAGGTGCGCGCGGCTTCGAAGCCAAGTCCGGCTCTCAAGGGCATCTGCACCATCTATTATGGGCGTCGCACCTGCTATTGATGGCGCACCGAGGGTGGCACCGGACGTCAATTCGCTGACGCAGCCATGAGAAGCCTGCGTGCCTTCCTGGTGCTGGCGACGTTCTTCGCCTTCACCTTTCCGTTGATGCCGCTCCAGCTCCTGTTGCTCAAGACGGGCTCGCGTTATGCCCGCACCTTCCCGCATTGGTATCATCGGCAAGTGTGCAAAATCGTCGGCATCCGCCTCAATATCGAAGGCGAGGTCGCCGAGGAGCAGGGGGTGCTCTTGATTTCGAACCACGTCTCCTGGCTCGATATCACCGTGCTCTCGGCCGTGGCGCCGGTGTCGTTCGTGGCGAAGCAGGAGGTCGCGTCCTGGCCTTTCGTGAGCTGGCTCGCCAAGCTGCAGCGCTCGGTGTTCGTGGACCGCAACCGGCGGAACGAGGTCGGCGACAAGGCAAACGAGATCCTGGAGAGGCTCGCCGGCGGCGACCATATCGTGCTGTTCGCCGAAGGCACCTCAAGCGACGGCAACAGCGTGATGCCGTTCAAGACCGCCTTGTTCGCGGCGGCCAAGCCGGCGGACGGTCCCCCCATGGGCGCCAAGGTCTCGGCCCAGACGCTGGCGCTGACTTATCCCAAGATCTACGGGCTGCCGCTTTGCCGCCGCGGGCGCCATGTGGTCGCCTGGTATGGCGACATGGACTTGGCGAGCCACGCCTGGAGGCTGCTGGGCCGCGGCCCCATCGATGCCCATATCCGCATCGGGCCGCCGGTCCCGCTCGATGAGTTCCCCGACCGCAAGGCGCTCGCCCGCTATGCCGAGGATAAGGTCCGCAAGGACGTGGTCGAGCTGCTGCGCGGGCCCCCCGCGGCGTAGGGTGGGCAACGGTATTGCCGTTGCCCACCTAACTAACACCGCACGAGCGTGGGCACGGCGCGGTCCCCGCGCCTTTACCCACCCTACGGCGCGAAACCTACATCGCCCGTCGGAGCCTGATGGTGTCGAGCACCGTGGCGGGCGCAAAGTTTCCGTTCGGCAGCTGCCGGATCAGGCCGGCCTTCACCACGTTGATCAGCGTCGTGTGCACGCCCCGGTCGGCGGTGTCGGCGTCGGCGAAATAGCCCTCTTGCAACGACAGGCGCCTGAGGTCGTCCCTCGACATGGCACCGGCCTCGTTCAGCCTGCGGACGAGGAAGTCGGCAAGGGGCGGCTGGGGCTGATGCTGAGCCTGTGGTTGATGTTGGCCCTGGGGCTGATGTTGCGGCTGAGCCTGATGCGACGGATGAGGCTGCGGTTGGTGGGCGGCCTGCGGCGCAGGCTCACGGCCTTGCGCCCTCGGCGCGGAGGGTATTGTTTCGAGCCGGCGAAGCTCGACCTCCATCAGCCTGTTCACCGCCTCAAGCTCGGCCTTGAGGTCCTCAACTCTGGAGTCTTGCTCTCGCTTGAGCTGCTCGATGAGTTTCTCGAATTGAGCCTCGTGGGCGTTGATCTGCTCTTCAAGCAGAGCGGCCCGGTCTTGCAGGTCCCCGCGAATATCACGCATTGCTTGCCCCTCGTTCATGACGTTGCTCCAACGACCGAGCGGGCTGGCAGGTTCACGCAAGACCAAACGAACCCTGCCGGCCGCCGCTCGGCAAGTGACTTCAAGGGCCCGGCAAAGGCCTCGGCCGGGCACCTTGAGCCTCATATTAACCATGGACGCTGCCCCTGTCTCGGCTTCGCCGTTTGGGGCAGAAACGCCGAGCATAGGCGACCGGCGATGCCCGATTATCTGAACCCTCGTCTTGCCGCGCACAGGCACTGCGCGAAGACGAGGCCAAGACCCTTTCTGAACAAAAAAATCGGAATCGAAGGACGCCGAGCCCTCATCTTGGCGAATGGTGCCGCGCGTCCCCTCTCCTCACCTCTTTCCTCTGGCGGTCGTGCGTCTCGGCTTCGCCGTCTCGGGCAGAAACGCCGCGAGCAACCCGATCGCCGGCAGAAAGGCGCACACATGGTAGACGAACTCGATGCTGGTTCGGTCGGCGAGCCAGCCGAGAAAGGCCGCGCCGATGCCGGCGAAGCCGAAGGCAAGCCCGAAGAAAAGACCTGCCACCATGCCGACGCGCCCGGGGATCAGACCTTGCGCATAGACGACGATTGCCGGGAAGGCCGAGGCGAGGATCAGCCCGATGATCACGCTCAAGATCGCCGTCCAGAACAAACCGACATAGGGGAGTGCGAGGGTGAACGGCAGCACGCCGAGGATGGACCACCAGATCACGCGCCGCGCGCCGATGCGGTCGCCGATCGGACCGCCGATCACCGTGCCGGCCGCGACAGAACCCAGGAACAGGAACAGATAAAGCTGCGCGCTCTGCACCGAGAGACCGAAGGTGTGGATCAGGTAGAAGATGTAGAAGCTCGTGATGCTGACGAGATAGAAATTCTTGGAGAAGGTGAGCGCCATCAGGATGGCGATCGACCTCGCCACCTTGCGCTTCGACAGTTCGGCGATCGCCTCGCGCTCCTTGCCCGGCGCCTCGCCGTTATTCAGCTTCAGTGTCTTGCCGTACCAGGCGCCAATGGCGGCGAGCAGCGCCATGCCGATCAGCGCCACGAGCGAGAACCAGACGATGGTATGCTGCCCGTAAGGGAGCACGATGAAGGCGGCGAGGAGAGGCCCGAGCGCGGTGCCGAAATTGCCGCCCACTTGGAACACCGATTGAGCAAGGCCGTGCCGGCCGCCCGACGCCAGGCGCGCCACGCGCGAGGATTTGGGGTGAAACACCGAGGATCCCATGCCGATCAGCGCCACGGCGGCAAGGACAAGCGCATAGCTCGAAGCAAAAGCGACCAGGATCAGGCCGATGAGCGAGGAGGCCATGCCGAGCACGAGCGAATAGGGCGTGGGGTAGCGATCGGTGAAATAGCCGACCACCGGCTGGAGCACCGAGGCGGTGAACTGGAAGGTGAAGGTGATGAGACCGATCTGGCCGAAGTCGAGGCTCAAGTTCTCCTTGAGCATGGGATAGATCGCCATGATCAGCGACTGGATCACATCGTTCAGCATGTGACAGACGCTGATGGCGGCGAGCACCGTGACCGCCGTCCCCGGCGCGGCGGACGAGGCCGCGGTCCTTCTTGTTTCGATCGCCATGGTATGCGCCTGGGTGTTTAACGGTCGGGCGGGCAGAATTGCGCTAAACCGTGCCCGTACTGCAAGATTTCATTTCTGCCCCTCGGCCGATAGCCGCGCTCTGAGCCGGCGCGCTATGAATAACGCTGGTCTGGAAGGTTCTATGCAGCCCCTTCTGCATCCTGAAGCTCTTGATCCTTCTGGCGGTGGCCAACGGAACGCCGGTCATCGCCAAGAAAATTCTCGGCGACCGTCTTGCCCGCCCGCTCGATGGCGGCGCGGTCTTTCTCGATGGCAGGCCATTGTTGGGGCCGAGCAAGACCATCCGCGGGATCGTTCTTGCGCTGCTTGCCACGCCGCTTGCAGCATCGCTCTTGGGACTTCCGTGGCAGCTCGGGCTCTTGGTCGCGGCCTTAGCCGTCGGAGGCGACCTCCTCTCGAGCTTCGTCAAGCGCCGGATGGGGCTTGCCTCGAGCAGCATGGCGATTGGGCTCGATCAGATTCCGGAGTCGCTTTTCCCGCTGCTTGGCGCCCGGCTCTTCGTTCCCTTAAGCCTGCTCGACGTGCTCGTGGGAGTCGCGATCTTCTTCGCCGGCGAGCTCATCCTCTCCCGCATCCTATTCCATCTCAATTTGCGCGACCGGCCCTATTGAGGAAGCGCCTCAGCGCAGCCGGTGAAGATGATGCAAGGTGATCTCCGGGGGGCAATTGAAGCGCACCGGGACGATGGAGACGCCGGCGCCGACCGAGGTGTAGCCGATCATGTCGTGATGCTGCCACGGGCCCGACCCCATGGAGCGCGGCAAGACCGAATCGAGCGTGATCGGGATTCCGCCCGGGAGGCACATCTGGCCGCCATGGGTATGGCCGCCCAGCAGGAGATTGAAGTCGGCGTGGGCGGCCTGCCGATAAATCTCCGGCGTGTGCGAGATCAGAATCGAAAACGCCTCATGCGGGATTTTGGCCGCCGCCTTCTCGATATTGTCCACCCGGTAGAAATGGGCATCGTCGATGCCGGCGAGATGAATGCGCTCGCCGCCGCGCTCGATCTCCTCGCTCTCGTTGAGGAGAACCCTTATGCCCATGTCCTCCAGTCCGGGGACGAGGCAAATCGTGTCGTGATTGCCGAGCACGCCGTAGACCGATCCGTTGAGCGCGGCGCGAATTTTCGCCATTCCGGCGAGCGTGGCGCTCATAGGGGCCATAGGTCTTGCCGCGGTAGTCGCCGGTGAGCACGCAAAGGTCGTAGCTGACCCCCTTGAGAAGCGCGATCACCCGCTCCATCGCGGCCTCGCTCATATCGACATGGAGATCGCTGAGCTGAAGGATGGTGAAGCCGTCGAAGGCCTTGGGCAGATGCGGCGAAGCGATGCGGTTATGCCTGACTTCGACCTTTGCCGCATTGCCGACGCCGCGCCAATAGAGGCCGGACGCCATCAGCACCGCACGGATCAAGGCATGCGACGGGGTAAGATTCTCGATGTGAAAGAAGTTGATGCCGTGGCCGAAGATCTTGCGCCTCGTGGTCCTTCTCGATGCCGAGCCGCTGCCGCGCATAGCGGCGCCCGAGACGCTTCTCCAAGAGGTCTAGGATGGGGTCGCTCGTCATGGTCAGGTTGCGGCCTTTGGGGGCGTCCGGAGTTGAGGTCTCTCGAGAAGCAATGGAGCAATCGGTGTCCCGGAGATCATCCTAGAAGTGCTTCTTAGCGAATGACCTTCCTGATCCAGACTTCAAATAACACTCGAACTTCTCCGCCTTCTTCGTGTCGGAAAAGGCGATGTAGATAGACAGCTTCCAGGGAAGGTGCTTACGCGTGTGCGTCGATTTTGCAGAGTTATGTTCCTCGAAGCGGCGTTTCAAATCGGTCGTCCGGCCAATATAAAACCGATCCGGGTCGGCTTCGCCCTGCAGCACATAGACATAATGCATAGTGCCCGCCTTCACTCCGTTACGGCGAGGCATCCGCTTCTCTAACGCCACGCCGTGATTGGCCCGCCGAAGTCAAGGCGCGGCAATTGCTTAGGGCCAATCACGCCGTAGCGTAAGCGAAGGCGGATGGCGGAGGGGGAGGGATTCGAACCCTCGAGACGGTTGCCCGCCTACACACTTTCCAGGCGTGCGCCTTCGACCACTCGGCCACCCCTCCTAAGGAAACATAGAAAAGCGCCGCACTATAGCGAAGCGACCTCTGCATTCAAGCAAGCCGCGAAACGATGCCCTCGCCTTTCACGCAATCCTGAAGCAGCGCTGATTTGAACATGGGGCGGCAATGGCTTATGTAAGCGTGACAGCGTTAATCCGCCACGTAGCCCCATGCTTATGCTCTTGCGCATTCTCGGCGTCTGGCTCTTGTTGCTCGCCATGGTCGCCGCCGTCATCGACGCCACCAAGAGTCTGGCGGGGGGCGGCGCGTGGGTGGTCACGCCCATGGGCGAGCAATGGCAGGCGCTTAGCCCGGAAACCCTTCAGGACGCGAAGGTCGCGATCGAGACCAATGTCAGCCCCTTCCTGTGGGACCCGGTGATGACCACCATCCTGCATGCGCCGACCTGGGTGGTGTTCGGCATTCTCGGGGTGCTGCTCTATTGGCTCGGCCAGAAGCGCAAACCCGTCGAAGTGTTCATCAACTAGGGGGAATTCGAGAGTCGGGGGAAGTCCGGCCCCCAACGGAGACCTCCATGTTCACTCTGAAGCGCAAACCTCTGTCCATGCCCTCACCCGACCAGGCGCTGCCCGGCCGGGCGCAAGCCATTCCCACCGCCGAGACCCATTTCGTGAGCGGCGCCTCCCTTAAAGGCCCCTACCCGCAAGGCGCCGAAGTTGCGCTGTTCGGGCTCGGCTGCTTCTGGGGCGCGGAGCGGAAATTCTGGGAGGCTCCCCGGCGTGCTATGTCACGGCGGTCGGCTATGCCGGCGGGCTCACGCCGAACCCCACCTATGAGGAGGTCTGCTCGGGGCGGACCGGCCATAACGAGGCGGTGCTCGTGGTCTACGACCCCAAGCGCGTCAGCTACGAGGCGCTCTTGAAGCTGTTCTGGGAGAGCCACAACCCGACGCAAGGCATGCGCCAAGGCAACGATGTCGGCACGCAATACCGCTCAGGCATCTACTATTATTCCGACGCGCAGCGCCGCGAAGCCGCCAGGCCTCAAAGGCGGCCTACGAGGCGGCGCTCATGGCACGCGGGCTCGGACCCATCACCACCGAGATCCTGCCGGCGCCCGGAGTTCTATTTCGCCGAGGACTATCACCAGCAATATCTCGCCAAGAACCCGCACGGCTATTGCGGGCTGGGCGGCACCGGCGTGTCCTGCCCGATCGGCACCGGCGTTGGCGAGCGAGCATAGCTCTCAGAGTCGCAGCTTACTCCCTGCTCCGGCCTTGACCGGCGAGCACGCTCGCATCTTCGCGAGCGGAGGCGCGGTAAGCGGTGCAGCGAAGTCTTGCCGTTAGACCCCCCGTCACTGGATGCCCGCCCCCGCAAGGGCGAGGAAGCGTCGACGGCGGGTCCGCGAAATCTGTCAGCTGCGGATGAAGCCGACGATGTCCTTGGTCTTGGCGAGGATCGGATCGGCGATGGCGTGAGCGCGGCGCGCGCCCTCGGCCAGGATGCGGTCGATCTCCACCGGGTCGGCCATCAGGCGCCGCATCTCCTCGCCGATCGGGGTGAGCCTCGTCGTGGCAAGCGCGGCGAGCGCCTCCTTGAAGCGCGAGAAGGGCGCGTTGCCGAACTCGCGCAAGACCTGCTCCTTGCTCGTCTCGGCGAGGCCGGCATAGATGCCGACGAGATTGTCGGCCTCGGGCCGGGCTCTCCAGTCCCTTGACCTCTGACGGCAGCGGCTCGGGATCGGTCTTGGCCTTCCTGATCTTCTTGGCGATCAAATCGGCGTCGTCGGTCAAATTGATGCGCGTCATGTCCGACTCGTCGGACTTCGACATTTTCTTGGTGCCGTCGCGCAAGTTCATCACCCGCGTGGCAGGGCCGGTGATCAGAGGCTCGGGCAAAGGGAAGAAGCCGCCGGGATAGCCTTCCCGCGCGATGGTCTTGGCGAAGTCGTTGTTGAATTTCTGCGCGATGTCGCGGGCGAGCTCGAGATGCTGCTTCTGGTCCTCGCCCACCGGAACATGGGTCGCGTGATAGAGCAGAATGTCGGCGGCCATCAGGTTCGGATAGACATAGAGCCCGGCGGACGCATTCTCGCGGTCCTTGCCGGCCTTCTCCTTGAACTGGGTCATGCGGTTCAGCCAGCCGAGCCGCGCCACGCAATTGAAGATCCAGGCAAGCTCGGCGTGGCCCGAGACCTGGCTCTGATTGAAGACGATATGGCGCTCGGGGTCGATGCCTGAGGCGATGAAGGCCGCCGTCACCTCGCGGGTGTTGCGGGTGAGCTCGTCGGGGTCCTGGAACACGGTGATGGCGTGGAGATCGACCACGCAATAAAGGCAGTCATGCTCGGCCTGGAGCGCCACGAAGCGGGTGATGGCGCCGAGATAATTGCCGAGATGCAGATTGCCGGTCGGCTGCACGCCCGAGAAGACGCGGGTCTTGGTCTTGGCCTTTTGCATTTCTCGCCCCAGTAGCAGCGCGGGTTATGGCTTGGGCGCAAGCCCAGCGCAAGCGTGCCGGTTCGCCAAATGCCTGGCGCTCAGGGGCCTCAGTCCTTGATCAGGTCGCGAAATTGGGCCGCGCCGAACAGGTGAGCCGCGCCGAGATAGACCAGGAGGCCAGTGGCGACCAGGGTAACGAGGGCAGTCCCCTGCGCAATCAAGTCCGCTCGCCGGGGCGAACCATGGCTCGAGGAATTTGACCAGGGCGAAAACGACCACCCCCATCACCGCGCTGGCGGCAAGGATGCCGGCACAGCGGCGGCGGAAGGTTTGATCGAGCTTGAAGCGTTCGCGGCGCCTGAGCGTGGCCACGAGGAGCGCGACATTGATCCAGCCCGAGAGCATGGTGGCGATGGCGATGCCGGTCGCGCCCAGAGCCATGAACAGCGTGAAGCTCAGCACGATATTCGCCGCCATGCTGATGCCGGCAAAGATCATCGGCGTCTTGGTGTCCTCGCGGGCGAAGAAGCTCGGATGCAGCACCTTGATCAAGACATAGGCCGGCAGACCGAGCGCCAGCGCGGCGAGCATCGCGGCGGTGGCTTTGGTATCGACGGCGGTGAAGGCGCCGCGCTCGAACAGCACGCGCATGATCGGCTCCGCTGCCAGGAACAGGGCGACGGTCGCGGGCATGGTCAGGAGCAGAGCGAATTCGAGCGCGCGATTCTCGCTCGCCAGCACGGCCTCGTGGTCGCCGGAGCGCAGCTTGTGACTGAGAGTGGGGAGCAGCACGACGCCAATGGCGACGCCGATCACGCCCAACGGCAGCTGGAACAGGCGGTCGGCATAATAGAGCCAGGACACCACGCGGTCCTGAAGCGTGGCGATGATGGTGCCGATCACGACGGTGAGCTGGGCCATGCCGCCGGCGACGACGCCCGGCGCGGCAAGCGCCACCAGGCGCCGCATGTCGGGGGTGAGGCGCGGGCGCTTCCACGGCAGACGCATCCCCAGCTTCGCGGCGGCGACGGCCACCACCAGCACCTGCAACACCCCTGACGCGGCAATGCCCCAGGCAAGCGCCACGCCTGCCGCGCTCTGATTGGAGCTGCCCGAGGCGACAAAGGCCAGCAGCACGGCAATGAGCACGACGTTGAGCAGCGTGGGGGCGAAGGCGGCGATGGCGAAGCGGCCAAAGGCGTTGAGGACGCCGGTATAGAGCGCGACCAGCGACATGAAGGCGAGATAAGGAAGCGCGATGCGCGCAAGCATGACGGCTAGCGCGAATTTCTCGGGATCGCTCCTGAAGCCCGGCGCCAGCAGAAGCATCAGCCACGGCATGGCGATCTCGGCGAGCACCGTGAAGGCGACGAGCAGGACGGTAAGGCCGGAAAGCGCCTGCCCGGCAAAGGCCCGCGCGGCGTCAGGGCCGTCGGCGTGAAGGCGCTTGGCGAAGAGCGGGATGAACGCCGCGTCGAAAGCGCCTTCGGCAAACAGCCGGCGGAACATGTTGGGGACGCGGAACGCCACGAAGAAGGCGTCGGCCACGTAAGAGGTGCCGAGCACGGCGGCGATCAAGACGTCGCGCGCGAAGCCGAGCACGCGGCTCATGATGGTCATCGCGCCGACGGTGGCGAAGCCGCGATAGAGCTTCATGCACTAGGTCCTCACCCTGAGGAGGCCGCGGAACGCGGCCGTCTCGAAGGGTGGCCATGCTTCGAGACGCGGCCCTGTGGGCCGCTCCTCAGCATGAGGCTTTGCCAAGGGGAGGCTCAAGCCGGGACGAGCTGGGCTTCGTGGCGCGCCGCAAGCGCCTTCAGCAGCCGCTCGCGGATGGCGCCCTCGCGGCTTTTGCTCGTGATCTTCTTGCCGGTGAGATCGGTCACGTAGAACACGTCGACGGCCTTCTCGCCGAAGGTCGCGATATGGGCCGAGGCGATGTCGAGATTGAGATCGGAGATCTCCCGCGTCACGTCGTAAAGCAGGCCGGGGCGGTCGAGCCCGTTGATCTCGATCACCGTGAGCGCGTCGGACAGCGTGTTGTCGATCACCACTTGCGGCTCGACCGTGAAGGCCGAGAGCCTCGGCTTAGGCTTCCGCTTGGTCATAACCACTTCGGCGAGGCGCGCCTCGCCCCTGAGCAGCCGCTCGATGGTCAACGCAATCTTCTTGGCGCGCCGCTCCTCGTCCTCGGCATGATCAAACTCGCGCTCGAGGTGAATGGTGTCGAGCGCCATGCCGTCGCGCGTGGTCGAGATCTGGGCATCGACGATATTGGCGCCGGCGCCGGTGCAGGCGCCCGCGACCATGGCGAGCAGCCGCGGGTGGTTCGGCGCGAGCAAGGTGATCTCGGTGACGCCGCGGAAGGCGTCGGTGGCGATATGGGTGACGAGCGACTTTGATTGCGCTTCCGCGTCGCGGATCAGCTTGGCATGCTCGGCGATGACATCGAGGTCAGACCTCAGCCAATAAGACGGGTAGTGGCGGTCGATGAAGCGTTCGAGGTCCTGCTTCGGCCAGCCCTGCCAGCCGCTCTCTCAAGGCATCCTGAGCGCGGGCCACGCGCTCGGTGCGGCTCAAGGTCGTATGGCCGCCGCCAAGCAAGGGCTCGGTCTCGAAATAGAGCGTGCGCAAGAGCTGGCCCTTCCATCCGGTCCACACGCCCGGTCCCACGGCGCGGATGTCGGCGACCGTGAGCAATAAGCAGGAGCTTCAGCCTTTCCCGGCTCTGCACCAGCGCGGCGAAGTCGCGAAGGGTCTTGGGGTCATTGAGGTCGCGGCTCTGGGCGAACTGGCTCATGGACAAATGATGCTCGACAAGCCAGGCGGCCGTCTCGGTCTCCGACGGCGTTAAGCCCGAGGCGGGGGCCGAGCTCGCGGGCGATGCGCGCACCCGCGATGGAATGGTCTTCGTCGCGACCCTTGGCGATGTCATGCACAAAGGCGGCGACGTAAAGTGCGCGGCGGTTGTCGATGGTGCGGACGATCTCGCTCGAGACGGGGTGCTCGGTGGCGAAGCGGCCGCGTTCGATGCCCGACAGGAAGCCGATGGTGCGGATCAGGTGCTCGTCCACGGTGAAGTGGTGATACATGTTGAACTGCATCATCGACACGACGCGCCCGAAATCGGGGATGAAGCGGCCGAGCACGCCCGCCTCGTTCATCTTGCGCAACACGCCCTCGGGATCGCGCGAGTCGGTCAGGAGCCGCATGAACAGGCGGTTGGCGGTCGGGTTGGCGCGGAGATTGTCGTCGATGAGGCGGAAATTCGAGCGTACCTGGCGCAGCACCTCGGGTGAGAACGACGCCTGATGCTCGTCGGCAAATGAGAACAGGCGGATGAAGTTCACCGGGTCCTTGGCGAAGGCGTCCTTGTTGACGGCGGAGATGCGGCCGTTCTCGATGCGGAAGTCGGACGTGCGCCTGAGCTTGGCGCGGCGGCGCCAGCTGAAGGGGGCGAGCAGCGTGTCGAGGGTGGGCAGCGACTTCAGCTGCTTCATCTCGAGCGCCGAGCAGACGATCCCGGTCAGCTCGCCGACTTCCTTGGCGACGAGGAAATAGTGCTTCATGAAGCGCTCGACCGCGCTCAATCCGGCGTGCCCGCGATAGCCGAGCCGCTCCGCCATGGGTTGCTGCACATCGAAGCCCAGCCGCTCCTCGGGCCTCTCGGTGAGGAAGTGCAGTTGGCAGCGCACCGCCCACAGGAAGCTCTCGCAGCGGCGGAAGCTCCGGTACTCGTGGGCCGTGAAGACGCCGGCTTCGACGAACTCCGCCTCCGCCTTGTCGGGATAGAGGTGCTTGGCGAGCCAGTGCAAGGTGTGCAGATCGCGCAGGCCGCCCTTGCCGTCCTTGACGTTCGGCTCGACGAGATAGCGCGAGGCGCCGGCGCGGGCATGGCGGACGTTCTGCTCGGCGAGCTTCGCCTCGATGAACGGCCGCGCATTGCCCTCGAGCACCTCTTTGCGGAAGCGGCGCTGGAACTCGGCATAGAGCGGCGCGTCGCCGAGGATCAGCCGCGCATCGAGAAGCGCGGTGCGAATGGTCATGTCGGAGTGGCTGAGACGCACGCATTGGTCGATGTTGCGCGTGGCGTGGCCGACCTTGAAGCCCAGGTCCCAGAGCAGATAGAGCATGTACTCGGCGACGCTCTCGCCCCAGGCGGTCTGCTTGTAGGGAAGCAGGAACAGGAGATCGATGTCCGAGCCGGGAGCGAGAAGACCGCGCCCATACCCGCCTTGCGCCACGATGGCCATGCGCTCCGCTGCCGAGGGGTTCAGGGCCGGGTAGACGTGGTTGGTGGTGAAGTCGTAGGCGAGCTTGATGAGGGCGTCCTGGAAGGCCGAGAGGCCCGCGGCGCAGGCTCTGCCGTCGCCGTCCTCCTCAAGCTGGCGCTTGGCGGCGGCACGCGCCTCGTCGACCAGGCGGCGCAAGCGCTCGACCAGCGCCATGCGAAGCGAGGAATCCTTGCCGGAATAGGCGCGGGCAAGCTCGGAGGCCTCGTGACGCAGAAGGTCGAGGTCGAAATAGGGCGCTTGTCTCGGTGCGGGCTGGTCCATGGCGAAGCGGTGCGGAGTTTAGCACATGGGGCTCTTACGCCCCGCTAGCAAGCAAAGCCCTAAGGCGATAGAGGGCTTCGAGAGCCTCTTTAGGGGTCATGGCATCGGGGCTGAGCGCCGCCAGCGCCTGTTCGAGGCGGGAGGAGGCGGAAGGCTCAGCAACGGCCGTCCCCTTGGCCGCCCTGAAGAGCGGCAGGTCCTCGGCGAGATCGGCAGGCTTGGGGCGCCCGTCGGCCTTCTCCAGCGCGCTCAAGACCTCATTGGCGCGGGCCAGCACCGGAGACGGCAGGCCGGCAAGCTTCGCCACGTGGATGCCGTAGGAGCGGTCGGCGGCGCCCATGACCACGCGGTAGAGGAACACGATCTCGTCGCGCCATTCCTTCACCTCGACGGTGGCGTTGGCGGCGCCCGCGAGCTTCTCGGCGAGCGCCGTAAGCTCATGGTAGTGGGTCGCGAACAGGACGCGCGAGCGATTGACCTCGTGCAGATATTCGAGCGCCGCCCAGGCGATCGACAGCCCGTCGAAGGTCGCCGTGCCGCGCCCGATCTCGTCGAGCACGACAAAGGAGCGTGCGCTCGCCTGATTGAGGATCGAAGCGGTCTCGACCATCTCCACCATGAAGGTCGAGCGGCCGCGTGCCAGATCGTCGGCGGCGCCTACGCGGCTGAACAGGCGATCGACGATGCCGATATGGGCGCTCCTGGCCGGCACGAAGGAGCCCGCCTGAGCGAGCACGACGATGAGCGCGTTCTGGCGGAGGAAGGTCGACTTGCCCGCCATGTTGGGGCCGGTCACTACGAGGAGGCGCGGGTCAGCGCCGTCGCCGGTGCCGAGCCGGCAATCGTTGCCGACGAAGCTTGCGCCGTCGGAGCGCCGCAAACTCTGCTCGACCATGGGGTGGCGCCCTTCCTCGACGGCAAAGACGAGGCTTCCATCGATCTTGGGCCGCACATAGTTCTGCCTCGACGGCTAGCTCGGCGAGCCCGGCGTAATGGTCGAGCTCGGCCAGAGCGGCGCTTGCCGCCGACAGCGCGCTCTCCTCGGCAAGCACCTCTTGGGCGAGCCTCGCAAAGATTTCGAGCTCGAGCGCAAGCGCCCGGTCGGCGGCTTGCGTGATGCGCGCCTCAAGCTCGGCAAGTTCGGGCGTCGAGAAGCGCACGACATTGGCAAGCGTCTGGCGATGAATGAAGACCTCCGCGTGCGGCGGCTTGCTCAGGACCGCGCCGTGGAGCGCGGTGACCTCGACGAAATAGCCGAGCACGTTGTTGTGGCGCACCTTCAGCGATTTGATGCCGGTTGCCTCGGCGTAAGTCGCTTGCAAGCCGGCGATGACCTGGCGGCTGCCGTCGCGCAAGCGCCGGTGCTCATCGAGATCGGCATCGGCGCCGTCGCGGATGAAGCCTCCGTCGCGCGCGTTGACCGGAAGGGTTTCGGCAAGTGCTGCCGACAGAGACTGCTCGATATGCGGTGGAGCGGCGGCAAGACCTTCGACAATGCCCATAAGCTCTCGCGGCAGCCCGAGTGCCTCGCCGGTGCGCAGGAGATGCGCGGCTAGGGCGTGAGCAGAGCGAATGGCTGCGCCGATGGCGCCGAGATCGCGCGGGCCCCCGCGCCCGAGCGCCAGACGCGCCAGCGCGCGGGCAAGGTCGGGAGCCGATTTGAGCTCCTCGCGAAGAGCCTGCCTGAGGCGCGGCTCATCGGCGAGATAGGCGACCGCATCGAGGCGCGCATTCACCGACGCCGGGTCGGTCAACGGACTGCCGAGCCGGCTTGCCAGTTCCCGCGCGCCGGCCGCCGTCACGGTGCGGTCGATGGCGGCAAGGAGGCTTCCGGCGCGGGAGCCTTGGTTCGAGCGCATCAGCTCGAGATTGGCGCGGGTGGCGGCATCGATGACGAGGAGGCTGCCCGCGCTCTCCTTCCGCGGCGGACGGAGTAGCGGCGCTCGGCCCACCTGGGTGATCTCCACGTAAGTGAGCAGCCCGGCGAGTGCGGCAAGCTCGGCCTTCGTGAATTCGCCGAAGGCGTCGAGCGCGGCGACGCCGAGACGGTTCTTCAGCGCCCGCTCGCCGCTGAGAGAATCGAAATGGGCACGCGGGCAAGGCGTCAGAGCCGCGCCCGCCTCCTCGATCAGGCGGCGAAGACCGGCGTCGCCGGCAATATCGTCGCCGACAAGGACCTCGCCCGGCTTGAGCCGGGCAAGCTCGCCGGCAAGATCGCCCGCGCCGACCGACGACGCGATCAGCTCGCCGGTCGAGATGTCGAGAGAGGCGAGCGCGTAGGCCGGCTCGCTGCCCTCTCTCTCAGGCCCGCGGAACAGCGCCGTGAGGAAATTGTGGGCGCGGGCGTCGAGCAACGTCTCCTCGGTGATGGTGCCGGGCGTGACGAGGCGCACCACGTCGCGGCGTACCACCGCCTTGGGACCGCGCTTCCTGGCCTCGGCCGGGTCCTCGATCTGCTCGCAGACCGCGACCCGGTGGCCTCCGGCGATCAGGCGCTGGAGATAATCGTCGGCGGCATGCACCGGCACGCCGCACATGGGGATGTCCTGGCCCAGATGCTTGCCGCGCTTGGTGAGGGCAATCCCGAGTGCGCGCGAGGCGATTTCGGCGTCCTCGAAGAACAGCTCGTAGAAATCGCCCATGCGGTAGAACAGCAGGCAATCGGCGTTGGCCGCCTTGATCTCCAAATATTGGGCGATCATGGGCGTGGCGAGAGAAGCCTCCTCCTTGCGGGAGGCGCTCGGAGCGGCGGTCCCCGTGAGGTGCGCGCCCCCGGCCCTCGTCCCCATCTCGGCCATGGTCAAGGGTGGTAGCTGCTCCTTATCCCCCGCACAAGGGCGCCCAAGGGCCGAGCTGGGGAAAGGACTTTTCCGCAAGCACAGCCTCCTTCAAATTTGTTTGAGCATGATCTTATCGGAAAACCGCTTCACACTTTTCCGGATCATGCTCTAGGGTTGCTCGATTTTCAGCAGGAGACCCCGCCATCGTCCGTCCCTCCAAACGCGCCCCTGACGTGCTTCGCCCCATCAGCTTCGAGCGCGCCGTGTCGCGCCACGCTGAAGGGTCATGCCTCGTCCGCTTCGGCGATACCCATGTGCTGTGCACGGCGACCGCGGGCGAGCCCGTGCCGCCCTGGCTCAAGGGTCAGGGGCGCGGCTGGGTCACCGCCGAATACGGCATGCTGCCGCGCGCGACATCGGAGCGGACGCGGCGGGAAGCTTCGGCGGGAAAACAGTCGGGACGCACCCAAGAGATCCAGCGCCTGATCGGCCGCTCGCTCCGCGCCGTCACCGACCTCGCCGTGCTCGGCGAGAAGCAGGTCGTGGTCGATTGCGACGTGCTCCAGGCCGACGGCGGCACGCGCACCGCGGCCATCACCGGCGCTTGGGTGGCGCTGCACGACGCGCTCGCTTGGATGCACGCCCGCAACATGATCAAGGCAGGCGTGTTGCGCGATCATGTGGCCGCCGTATCCTGCGGGCTTTATGGCGGCGAGGCGATCCTCGATCTCGATTATGCCGAGGATTCGGAAGCCGACGCCGACGCCAATTTCGTGATGACGGGATCTGGCGGCATCGTCGAGGTGCAAGGCACGGCGGAGACCGAGCCCTTCAGCCAGGAGCAATTCGATCAGCTCATGGCGCTGGCGCGGCGCGGCATCGCCGAGCTGGTCGCGCTGCAGAAGCTCACCGTCGCCTGATGGCGGGAGAGCTGAAGCGCGGCGACAGGATCGTCGTCGCCAGCCACAACGAGGGCAAGGTGAGAGAGCTTGCCGAACTGTTCGCGCCCTTCGGCATCGCGTGCGTCTCGGCGGGAAGCCTTGGCCTTTCCGAGCCGGAGGAGACCGGCAAGACCTTCGCCGAGAACGCCAAGATCAAGGCCGTCGCCGCGGCGAAGGCGTCCGGCATGTTGGCTGTCGCCGACGATTCAGGCCTTGAGGTCGCTGCGCTTAACGGCGCGCCCGGCATCCACGCGGCGCGCTGGGGTGGGCCAACCAGGGATTTCGGTCTCGCCATGGAACGCGTCAACCGCGAGCTTGAGGCGAGCGGAGCGGCCGACGCCCGCGCCAATTTCACCTGCGCGCTGGCGCTCGCTTCGCCTGACGGCACGGCTCAGGTTTTTGAAGGCAAGAGTGTTCGGTACGCTAACCTGGCCGCCCCGCGGCGGACGCGGCTTCGGCTATGATCCGATCTTCGTGCCGGACGGCTATGATGAGACCTTCGGCGAGATGGAGCCTGCGCTGAAGAATAGGCTCTCCCACCGCATGCGCGCCTTCGAGCAATTGATGTCAGCGGTTTATGAAGATGAATAGCGATGAACCGCTTCCCCTCTCCCCTTGCGGGAGAGGGCTTTCCGCCGCGACCTTGCGCGCGAAGCTTGCGCAAGTCGCATGGCGGGAAGGGTGAGGGGTAATGATGGCCTCGACAAAAGTAACCCCCCTCCCTAGCCCTCCCCCGCAAGGGGGGAGGGGCGAATTTGCGGCACCGCTTTCCCAGGTTCGCAATGGCTGTGAGCCGTTTGGGGTCTATGTGCATTGGCCGTTCTGCCGCGCCAAATGTCCCTATTGCGACTTCAACTCCCATGTCCGCCATGGCGGCATCGACGAGGCGCGGTTCCTTGCCGCTTACCTTGGGGAGCTTGATCACCTCGCTTCGCTGGCGCCGGGTCGTAGGTCACCAGCATCTTCTTCGGCGGCGGCACGCCGTCGCTGATGCGGCCGGCAACTGTCGCGGCGATGCTCGAGGCCATCGCCAGCCATTGGACCGTGGAGGCCGACGCCGAGATCACGCTCGAAGCCAATCCCACCAGCGTCGAGGCGGAGAACTTTGCCGGCTACCGCGCGGCGGGCGTCAACCGGCTGTCGCTCGGGGTGCAGGCGCTCGACGATCGGAGCCTCAAAGCACTCGGGCGGCAGCACACGGCAGCAGAGGCACTTGGCGGCGCTCGACCTCGCCAAGCGCCATTTCGGCCGCGTCTCCTTCGATTTGATCTATGCGCGGGAAGGACAGACGGCGCGCGCCTGGGGCGATGAGCTTGCCCTCGCGCTCGGTCATGCCGCCGATCACCTCTCACTCTATCAGCTGACGATAGAAGAGGGCACGCCGTTTGCCGCGCGCCATGAAGCCGGCACCTTGCACATTCCGAACGGCGGCGAGGCACGCGCGCTTTATCTCCTCACCCAGGAGCTGTGCGAGGCGGCAGGGCTTCCGGCCTATGAGATTTCCAACCACGCCAAGCCCGGATCGGAGTCGCGTCACAATCTGCTTTATTGGCGGGGGCATGACTATGCCGGCATCGGCCCCGGCGCCCATAGCCGCATCACCGCTTGCGGCACCAAGCGGGCGCTGTCGGCGCTCAAGTCGCCGGAAGGCTGGCTGGCCGAGGTCGAAGCGCATGGTCACGGCTTCGCCAGCGACGAAACACTGAGCGCGGAGGAGACGGCCGACGAATATCTGCTCATGGGACTCAGGCTCAGCGAGGGCATCGATCTTAAGCGGCTGGCCGTCATCGACGGCCGCGCCCTCGACGAGGAGCGGTTGAGCGCGCTGGCGCGGGAAGGCCTCATCAGACGTAACGGCGGCCGGCTTGCCGCCACGCCTAAAGGGCGGCTCGTGCTCGACCGGCTGATCGTCGAGCTTGCGGCTTGAACCTCAATAAGACGACGCCGTGGCGAACGAGCTCGGCGCAGGGTCGATTACTTGCGGGCCCCCTTCACGCACTTCGAGAATGGCAAGGCCCCGCTCGGACGTGCCGTCTGAGAGCAGGCGGAACAGCCCATCGACCCCGGAGAAGCCGCTCGGCCGCGTGAGCTGGGACGTCGTATAGCGCTGGCCGGGAGCGTTCTGCGACAGCGACACCGCCAGGCTGATCGCGTCATAGCCGAGGCTGGCGATGCGAGGCGGCGCCGCGCCATAGGTCTTGGAATAGCGCTGCACGAAACTGCTCCACCCCTTCGGATCGGGGGCCGGATACCAGCCGCCCACCAGCGCCCGGTCGCCGCCAATATTGGGATAATCCCACTGCCCGGTGCCGATGAATTGCACGCGCGCGCTCGAAAGCTCCGCCGAGGCTAGGAGCGGCGCGAGAGACGGAAGCTCCTCGCGCCCGGCCGGCAAGAACAGCGCATCCACAGGCTGGCCCGATTTGATCGCGTTGGCGACCTGCCGTACCGGGCCCGAGCATGGCATTTGAGTCGTCGGACGGAAAAGTCGCGCGCACCGCCGCCTGTCCCCCGCCCGACGAGACGGCCCGGGCGAAGGCCGCTTCAGCGATCCGGCCATAGGCCGACTGCGGGACCAGCTCGGCGAAATTGCGCTTCCCCCGCGACATGGCGAAGGAGACGATGCGCGGCACGTCACGTCCGGCAAGGAAGCTCAGAAGATAGACGCCGCCCCCGGCAACCTTCTCGTCGCTGGAAAAGGCGATCATCGGCACGCCGTGCTGACGGGCGACCGGGGCTGCGCCCGAGACCTCCTGGGCGAACAATGGCCCGATGATCAGCTCGGCGCCGTCCTGCACGGCGCTTTCGGCCGCAAGGCGCGCCCCCTCCGGCGTGCCTTTGGTGTCCTTGGGAACGAGCAGTCACATTCGGATTGTCGAAATCGAACAGCGCAAGCTCGGCCGCCTGCTTCAACGCTTTGGCCACGGCAGGCGTCGAACCCGAGGCGGTGATGGGAAGGAGAAGCGCCACCTTTACCGTGCCGGTTGAGCCGGTGATGCCCGGACCCGGTCCGCCCCCGCCGCCGCCAGGCGCTCCGCAGGCGGCAGCCAACACCGCCACCGCCAAGGTGGCGAGCACGAGCCTGAGGGCTCCGAGGTGACGACTGAATGGAAGCCGCATGGCCCCTTTGCTCCAAGGTGCTCCCGCCTTAGCGGCGCGCGCCTCGGTCGAGCCGCTTTGCCCCTGAACGAAGCTTGCCCGCAACTATGGCTCAAACGTGATGGACTATGGGCGACTATATCACGTAACGTTTTTGCGCCTAGAGCTTGGCGCCTCGCATTCCCGGCGCAAGCGAATCAGATTCAATCGAAGCTCCACGGCAAACGCGGGCGACGCGCGTGCAAGACGAGAAGGACGAGGAGCGGACCGCCGTTGACATGGGTCGGACGGTTGCGCGCGCAAGCGAGGTTCTTTCCGACCTCATCGCCCGGCCGCTTGCGCCCGGCCTTTATCTCGTGGCGACGCCGATCGGCAATCTCGCCGACATTTCGTTGAGAGCGCTCGCCGTGCTCGCCCGCGCCGACCTCATTGCCGCCGAGGACACGCGCCACTCCAAGAAGCTGCTCTCCCATTTTGGCATTGCGGCTAAGCTCACCCCCTATCACGAGCATAACGCCGAGCGGGAGCGCCCGCGGCTAATTGCGCGACTCCGCGCCGGGCAGTCCGTGGCGCTGATCTCCGATGCCGGCACGCCGCTGATCTCGGACCCCGGCTACAAGCTCGTGCGCGACAGCGCTCGATGCGGGGCTGATGGTGACAAGCATCCCGGGTCCCTCCGCGGCGCTCGCCGCTCTCACCAGCTCAGGCATGCCGACCGACACTTTCCTCTTTGCCGGCTTCCTGCCGCCGAAGTCCGGCCCGCGCCGAGCGCGGCTGGAAGAGCTGAAGACCGCGCCGGCGACGCTCGTCTTTTTCGAGTCGGCGCCGCGCCTCGCCAAGAGCCTTGCCGACATGGCCGACATGCTTGGGCCACGCGAGGCGGACAATCGCCAAGGAGCTGACCAAGCTGCATGAGAGCGTGACGCGCGGGCGGCTCGACCAGTTGGCGGGCGAGCTGTCAGGTGCCGAGACGCTGAAGGGCGAGTTCGTGGTGGTGGTGGCGCCGCCTGAAGCCGATGAAACCGAGGCGAGCGACGAGAAGATTGCCGAGCAGCTCGAGCAGGCGCTCAAGCTCGAGAGCTTCCGCGACGCCGTGCGCTCAGTCGCCGAAGTGCTGAATGTCAGCCGCGCCCGCGTCTACGAGCTTGGGCTTAAGCTCAAGCGCGATTGACCATGCGGAGAAGCGGGTCAGAGCCTATCGAAGCGGCCTGTTCGCCGAGACCGTTACGGCGCTTCTCCTCCGCCTCAAGGGCCATCGCATCGTCGCCCGGCGCTACAAGACGCCGGTCGGCGAGATCGACCTCGTGGCGCTCAAGGGCAGGCGGCTTGCCTTCATCGAGGTGAAGCGGCGTAAGACGGCCGAGGACGCCGCCTGGACCCTTCCCGCCAAGCAGCGGCGGCGCATCGTGCGGGCGGCGCAATATTGGCTTGCCGGGCATCCCGACTTCTCAGGCCATGACATCGCCTTCGACGTGGTGCTGGCGGCGCCTTGGACCTGGCCGCGCTATATCGCCAACGCATTTCCCGTTTGACGCGGTCGGCCGTTTGGCGCGAGCTTCCCGCGCCCGTCTCCGGGCCTCATGGTTCGAGACGCAGGCTTCGCCTGCTCCTCACCATGAGGAGGAAAGTCCTCACCCTGAGGAGGGCCGAAGGTCCGTCTCGAAGGGTGAGGCCAAGGAGCTACAAGTAAAGGCGCCATGGCTCTCAAAGTCGCCTTCCAGATGGACCCGATCGAGCGCATCGATATCAGGGGCGATTCGACCTTCGCGCTCCTGCTCGAAGCGCAATGGCGCGGCCATGACGTGTTCTATTACACGCCGAACAATCTCTCGCTCCGCGACGGGAAGCTGATTGCCGAGGGCCATAGTCTCACCGTGGAGGACAGGCCCGGCGACCATTACCGGCTCGCCCATCCAAGAAGCGTCGACCTCGCCGAATACGACGTGGTGCATCTCCGCCAGGATCCGCCCTTCGACATGGCCTATATCACCACCACCCATCTTCTGGAGCGCATCCACCCCAAGACGCTGGTGGTGAACGACCCCGCTTCCGTGCGCAACTCGCCCGAGAAGATGTTCGTGCTCGACTTTCTCGATCTCATGCCGCCGACGCTGGTCACCCGCTCGCTCGACGCCATCAAAGCCTTCCGCGCCGAGCAAAAGGACATCGTGGTGAAGCCGCTCTACGGCAATGGCGGCGTGGCGATCTTCCGCATCCCTCCGGGCGACACCAATCTCAACTCGCTGATCGAGCTTTTGGCCATCACCTTCCGCGAGCCGATCATGGTGCAGCGCTATCTCCCCGAGGTGCGCAAGGGCGACAAGCGCATCATTCTGGTCGACGGCGAGTTTGCCGGCGCCATCAACCGCGTGCCGGCGCCCGACGAGACGCGCTCCAACCTGCATGTCGGCGGAACGGCGGAACCCGCGACCCTGACCAAGCGCGACAAGGAGATCTGCGCGCGGCTGGGACCTGAGCTGAAAAGGCGCGGGCTGATCTTCACCGGCATCGACGTGATCGGCAACTACCTCACCGAGATCAACGTCACCTCGCCGACCGGCATCAGGCAGATCGCGCAGTTCGGCGGGCCCGACATCGCCGCCATGATCTGGGACGTGGTGGAGAGGAAGGTGAAGGCCAAGAACAAGGAGAGGCGATGATTGCCGACCCCAAGGGGCTTGGCGCCTTGTTCGACGCCCATACCGACGCCGAGTTCAAGACGCGCGACATCGAGGCGACCATGGCGACCATGAGCGCGTCGCCGCATGTCACCCATGTGCCGACCATGACCGGAGGCTCGGGACGCGAGGCGGTGCGGCGCTTCTACGACACCTGGTTCATCGGGCACTGGCCGGAGGACACGGTCGTCACGCCGATCTCGCGCACCGTCGGCGAGACCCAGGTCGTCGACGAGGTGATGATCAGCTTCACCCACGATTGCGACATGCCGGCGCTGCTTCCGGGCGTCAAGCCCACGGGCCGCAAGGTGACGATCCCCTTCGTGGTGGTGGTCGGCTTCAAGGACGGCAGAATAGAGTTCGAGCGCATCTATTGGGACCAGGCGTCGATGCTGGCGCAGCTCGGGCTGATCGATCCTTCGAAGCTGCCGGTGTCGGGCGCCGAGCAGGCGGCGCGCCTCATCGATCCGAGCCTCCCCTCCAATACGCTCATCCCCAAGGGCTGAAACTCAGCTGCCGCCCTTCCGGCCCTTGCTGCGCGGGGTGCCTGGACTACGCTTCCTGGCAGAGATCGTCTTCGCCGGTTGCGGTTTTGCCTTCGCCGCCCGCTCTTCCTGAACTGGAGCCTGGGGCCTCCGTTTGCCGAGCGCGCACCAGCCATGAGCGATGATGCCGGCGCCCCAGCCGAGCGCCACCCAGTAGAACCACCATACTTTCGGCGTCACGGTGAGATTGACGAAGAAAAGGATCAGCACCGTCGCCACATAGGCGAAGAGGTGGACGGCGAAGCTGCGTGCCTTCCGATCGATGAAGATGCGCTCGCGGCGGTGCGTCTTGCGCAAGAGCAGCGCAAAGGCGTGGGTGGCGACCGCCGCGCCCCAACCCATGAGCACCCAGGGGAACCAGAGCGTGTTCGGCGTGAGCCACAGATTGACCGCGGCGCAAATCGAGCGTGATAACGACGAAGGCCGCGAGGTGAACAAGGAAGACGCGCATCGACAGGTCTTTGAACATGCCTCGCCTCGCTTTCTAAGCCGCCAGTCTAAGCTAATCGCGTGACAGCTTGCGCGCTTTGATCGAGAACAAGGCCCCGCTACCGCGAGCCGCCAAGCTGGCTGATGCGGTTCGGCATCGCCGATCTCCTGGTGCTCGGCCTCATGTTCGGCTGCCTCGGCGCCTATCTGTGGACTTGACAGATGTTCGCTGATTGTTCTTGCGGGCAGCCGCGCGCTTCGCTAGAGTAAAGGCAGCCGGGAACGGGGGTCTTTAAGCGATGTTCGCGCGTGTCACGACGGTCGCTTTCGAGGGCATCGAAGCGCGCGCGGTCGACGTGCAGGTCCAGATCGGCCCAGGGCTGCCTGCCTTCACCATTGTCGGGCTTCCCGATAAGGCCGTGGCCGAGAGCCGCGAGCGGGTGCGCGGCGCGCTGAACGCCATTGGCCTCGCGCTCCCGCCCAAGCGCATCACCGTCAATCTCGCCCCGGCCGATCTTCCGAAAGAGGGGAGTCATTACGACCTTCCCGTCGCGCTCGGGCTGATGGCGGCGACCGGCGCGATTGCCCGCGACGCGATCGAAAGCTTCTGCGTGTTGGGGGAATTATCGCTCGACGGCTCGATCGCGACGGTGGCCGGCACGCTCCCCGCAGCGATCGGCGCCAACGCTCTCGGCAAAGGGCTGATCTGTCCCTCCTCGTGCGGCGCGGAAGCCGCTTGGGCTGCCGCCGACATGACCATCCTTGCGCCGCAAGACCTGCTTCAGCTCATCAACCACTTCAAGGGCTTGCAGACCTTGCGGCGGCCGGAACCGACGCCCGACCCTGGCGACGAGGCGATGCCCGACTTGAAGGACATCAAGGGCCAGGAGACCGCCAAGCGCGCGCTCGAGGTCGCTGCCGCCGGCGGCCACAATCTGCTGATGATCGGGCCGCCCGGCTCCGGCAAATCCATGCTGGCGCGGCGGCTGCCGTCGATCCTGCCGCCGCTTGAGCCGGCCGAGATGCTCGAGGTGAGCATGATCAGAAGCCTGGCCGGCGATCTTGCCGGCGGCCGCATCGGCAGGACGCGGCCGTTCCGCGCGCCGCATCATTCGGCGAGCATGGCGGCGCTCGTGGGCGGCGGCACGCGGCCGCGGCCGGGCGAAGCGGCGCTCGCCCATCTCGGCGTGCTCTTTCTCGACGAGCTGCCGGAGTTCCACCCGCAAGTCCTCGACGCGCTGCGTCAGCCGCTGGAGACCGGAGAGACGGTGATCGCGCGGGCGAACCACCGCATCACCTACCCCTCGCGCATCCAGCTCATCGCCGCGATGAACCCCTGCCGCTGCGGCCGCGCCGGAGAACCTGGCTATGTCTGCCGGCAAGGCAGAACTTGTGCGGAGCGCTACCAGGCGCGCATCTCAGGTCCCATGCTCGACCGCATCGACCTTCAGATCGAGGTGCCGGCCGTCTCCGCCGCAGATCTCGTGCTGCCCCCGGCCTCGGAGGGAAGCGCCGAGGTGCGGGCACGCGTCACTCAAGCCCGCCGTGCCCAGACCGGGCGCTATGCCGCGCTCGGGCTCGCCCGCGTCCGCACCAACGCCGAATGCGACGGGGCGCTGCTCGAGGACATCGCGGCACCCGACCGCGCCGGGATGACACTCCTGCGCGAGGCAGCGGACGCGCTCTCGCTCAGCGCCCGCGGCTACCACCGCACGCTTCGGGTGGCGCGCACCCTCGCCGACCTCGACGGCGAGGAGAAGGTCGCCCGCATCCATATCGCCGAGGCCTTGAGCTATCGCGGCGAGACCTTGCGCCGGGCGCAAGCCGCCGCCTGACCCGCGGTTTTCCGCCACTAAAGCCTTTTTCAAGCATTCTCTGCTTGGTATGCGCGCGGGAAGCCTCCGGATTAACCGTCCGGCCTCGAACGAGCGGCGTCAATTGGAGCACCAACACCAAAACGCGGAACGGCGCCCCCAGCGCGCGGGCGAGGCGGAGCGCAAGCCGAGCCTACGCGCCAAGCTCGCGCGCGCCTTAAGCGATCTCCGCGCCAACACCCTCTCCGGCATCGCCCTCGGCCCTGCGCTCGGACTTCTCGCGGCCGCGCTTATCCTCGTCTCCTTCGCAGCGCTGGGCAGCGTCATAACGCTTGCGCTCCTGCCGCTCGTGCTCGGCATCGGCATCCTGGTGGCGCTGATCGCAGCGCGGCGGGAGAGACGCGCCAGCGAGCGTCTCGCCTCCTTGGCCGATCACCTCGATCAAAGCCTCGAATCGCTGAAAGACCTGCAATGGGAAGTGCGCGACCGCGAGGCGCGCTATCGCGATCTCCTCGATCACCAAGGCGACGTGATCCTCCGCCGCGACGCCGAGCAGAGGCTCAGCTTCGTCAACGATGCCTTCTGCCGGACCTTCGGGCTGACACGCGACGCGGCGCTGGGTCAGGTGTTCCAGCTCCCGGTCGTGAGCGCGGAAGGGGAGGAGCCAGCGAGTTCCCCCGATGACGGCGAGGAGCGGCGAAGCCGCATCGTCGAGCTTTCCACCGAAGCGGGGCCGCGCTGGTTCGTGTGGGAGGACTTCGCCATCGCCGACGCCGACGGCCGCATGAGCGAGACGCAAAGCGTCGGCCGCGACATCACCGAGCAACGCGCGGCAGAGCTTCAGCTCGCCGAGGCGCGCGATCAGGCGCTGGACGCAAGCAAGGCCAAGTCGCGCTTCCTCGCCTCCATGAGTCACGAAATCAGAACCCCGATGAACGGGATCCTCGGCATGACCGGCCTCTTGCTCGACACCGAGCTTTCGCCCGAGCAGCGCACCTATGCCCGCGCCATCTCGACCTCGGCCAAGACGCTGCTGTCGCTCATCGACGAGGTGCTCGATTTCTCCAAGATCGAGGCCGGCAAGATCGAGCTCAGGTCAGCGCCGTTCGAGATCGCCGATGCCGCGCAAGGGGTGATCGAGCTGTTGGCGCCGCGCGCCCGCGATAAGGGTCTGGAAATCGGCTGGCTCGCCGCTCCCGACCTGCCGAAGACGGTGATCGGCGACGAGATGCGCGTCCGCCAGATCCTGATGAATCTCATGGGCAACGCCATCAAGTTCACGGAAGCCGGCGGCGTGGCCTTGACGCTCCAGCTCGCTCCCGGCGCCGCGCGCGAGGCTGGCGTAGGCGAAACCATGCTCCGCTTCGCCGTGCGCGATACGGGACCCGGCGTGCCTCCCGATGCCATCGAGCGCATCTTCGCCGAATTCGAGCAGGCCGAGCAGGGCCCGGCGCGACGCCACGGCGGCACCGGTCTCGGGCTCGCCATCTCCAAGCGCCTGGTCGACGAGATGGGCGGCCGCATCAGCGTGGCAAGCGTGCCCGGAGCCGGCGCCGCCTTTACCGTCGATCTCCCTTTCGCCGCGCCCCCGCACGTCGCCGCCCTTGGCGCTTCCTGGCCAAAGCCGGCGGCGGGAGAGAAGGTTCTCCTCGTCCTCGACGGCGCGATCGAGGCCGGCCTCATCTGCGATCTGCTGGTGGCCATGGGTGCAGCCGTCGCCCGCGTGCGGCTCAAGGATGCCGAGCGCATCGCTTCTGATGCCGCCGCCAGCGGCTGCCCCTTCACTGCGCTCCTCACCGACCGGGGCGCCGTTCAGGCTGGCGCGGCGCGCCTCATCAGCCTGCTCAGCCCGGACCGGAACGCTCATCGTCCGCGTCGCGCCGTGGTGCTCATCGATCCGGCCGAGCGCGGCGACATCCCAAGCTTCCGCGCCGACGGCTTCAATTTCTATCTCGTCCGCCCGATCAGGCCCTTGTCGCTTCTGACCCAGCTTTTCGCCGATCTCGACGAGATGCCGGCCAAGTCGGCCGAGGCCGCTTCGCCCGCCAGGCCTAGCTTCCCCGCATCGCCGGCCGAGGGGAGAGGCGCCTCGATCCTGCTTGCCGAGGACAACGACATCAACGCGCTTCTGGCCTGCACCGTACTGGAGAAGTCCGGCGCGCGCGTCGTGCGCGTGCGGAATGGCGCCGAGGCAATCGCCAAGGCCCGCAACGAGCTCTCCCTGTCCAACGGCAAGGGCTTCGACCTCGTATTCATGGATATCCATATGCCCGACATGGACGGGGTCGAGGCGGCGCGCCGCATCAAGGCGCTCTATCCTGAGGATGCCCGCCCAGGGGAAGGGCGCCCGCCGATCGTGGCCTTGACCGCCAACGCCTTCGCCGAGGATCGCGACGCTTATCTTGAGGCCGGCCTCGACGATTATCTTGCCAAGCCTTTCGAGAAGGCCGATCTGGCGGCGCTCTTTGCCCGCTGGCGGTCCGGGGGCGCAACCGGAAGGGCGTACCGGCCGCGGGGCCGCCTGACGCGAAGCTAAACGCGCCGGCAAGTTGTGCGCTTTCCCCAGACTGTCACACAGAGTTCGAATTGGTTTGCTAACCGGCCCTTGTTGTGGCCGAATCGGGGTACCCGCGGGCCCGGGGTTGCATCAGTAGCCCGCGGACTCCCCCGGGGCCGCTTACGCCCAAAAGCCAATTGGGCCGAATGCCGATGAAGCCAAATTCAGGACGCCTAGCAGGCCGATTCCGCGGTGGAGCCATGTTTCCAGGATTGATGTTCAGGGCCGGCCAGGCCGGCGGGCTGCCCTTCATGGGCCGGCGGCGCTTAGCCGTGGGTGCTTTCAGCCGGCGCTTCCAGCCTCCCAAGATCTATGGCCGGTTCGGCTCGCTCGAGGTGCGGCTCGCCCGCAAGAAGAGCGAGATAAGGCGCGCCCAGCGCCTCCGCTACAAAGTGTTCTACGAGGAGATGTCGGCCATCCCCGGCGCGCTCGCCATGCTCTCGCGGCGCGACGAGGACGCCTATGACCCCATCTTCGACCATCTGCTTGTGATCGATCATGGCGACACTAACGGCGGCCGGCGCTGGCGGCGCTCCAAGGTGGTCGGCACCTATCGGGTGCTGCGCCAGGAGGTGGCCGAGCTTTATGACGGCTTCTACACCCAAGGCGAATACGATATCGCTCCGCTGCTCCTGGCAAAACCCGACTACAGCTTCATGGAGCTTGGCCGTTCTTGCGTGCTCAAGCCTTATCGCAACAAGCGGACGCTGGAGTTGCTATGGCAGGGCGTGTGGTCCTATGTCCGCGAGCACAGCGCCGATGTCATGATCGGCTGCGCGAGCTTCGCGGGCACCGACCCTTCGGCGCACGCTTTGGCGCTGAGCTACCTTCACCATACCTCGCTTGCGCCCGAGGAATGGCGCGTCAGGGCGCATGAGCATCTGCGCGTCGACATGAACATGATGCCGCGCGAGGCGGTCAATGCGCGCGCGGCGCTCAAGGCGCTTCCCCCGCTGATCAAGGGCTATTTGCGGGTCGGCGCCTATGTCGGCGACGGCGCCGTGATCGACCACCAATTCGGCACCACGGACGTCTTCATCATCATGCCGGTCGAGGCGATCAAGTCGCGCTACTTCGCCCATTTCGGCGCCCCTGACGAGTTTGCCTCGCCCGCAGCGCCGGAATTCGGGGCGCTCAACTAGAAACCAGACGCCTGCATCCGGTTTGACGTATCTCAGGGGCGCACCTAAATTCGCCCCGCCATGCGCCACACCGACCCCAATGAAGCAAGAGCCGCGGCCGAGGCCGCTATCGGGCTCCGTCAGCTCAACGAGCGCTCGCGCGAGATCTTCAAGCGCATCGTCGAGACCTATCTTACGACCGGCGAGCCGGTCGGCTCGCGCAACCTAAGCCGCACCCTGCCGATGACGCTGTCGCCCGCCTCGGTGCGCAACGTCATGTCGGACCTCGAAGGCCTCGGTCTCATCTACGCCCCGCATACGAGCGCAGGACGGCTCCCCACGCAGACGGGCTTGCGCCTGTTCATCGATGGACTGCTCGAGGTCGGCGACATCAGCGGGGAGGAGCGGAGCCAGATCGAGAGCCGCATTGCGGGAAGCGGCCGGCGCCGGGCGGTCGAGGAGCTGCTCGGGGAGGCCGGCGAAATGCTGTCCGGGCTGTCGCGCTGCGCCGGCGTCGTGCTGGTGGACAAGCAAAGCAAGACGCTGAAGCACGTCGAGTTCGTCAATCTCGGGCAAGGGCGGGCGCTCGCCGTGCTGGTCGGAGAGGACGGCGACGTCGAGAACCGCATCATCACATTTGCCCGAGGGCCTGCCGCTGTCCTCGCTGCATGAGGCCTCGAACTACCTCAATGCCCGCATCGGCGGGCTGACCTTGGCGGAGGCCCGCGCCCGCATCGAGAGGGAGATCGAGCAGCGGCGCGCCCAGCTCGACGAGCTGACCGCCAGCGTCGTCACCGAAGGTCTCGCCACCTGGTCGGGCGACGGCGACGACCGCAAGAGCCTCATCGTCTGCGGGCGCTCGCATCTCCTCGAAGACGTGAGAGCGATGGAGGACCTCGAGCGGGTCCGCCTCCTGTTCGAGGACCTCGACACCAAGACGGACCTGATCCAGCTGCTCGGCCTGGCCGAGCGGCGCCGAAGGGGTGCGCATCTTCATCGGCTCGGAGAACAAGCTTTTCTCGCTGTCGGGCTCGGCGCTTGATCGTGTCGCCGTTCGAGGATACCGAGCAGAAGATCGTTGGGGTGCTTGGGGTCATCGGCCCGACCCGCCTCAATTATGCGCGCATCATCCCCATGGTGGACTACACGGCGAAGCTCCTGGGGCGCCTTGTCCCTTGATTTTTGCCGCCTTACGGTCGATATCCCCTGGACTTTCGAGTGAAACCGTCATCGCCGAGGCTTGGCATGCCCGACGACAAGACCGATCCGCGTGAGGCCAACGAGGATCAGGCGAAGGTCGCCGATTCCCCGAAGGCCGAGACCCAAAACGTAGGCCCCGACCCGAACGTTCAAGTCGGGGCCGATCTCGACGCCTTGCTCGCCGAGAACGCCGACATGCGCGACCGGCTGCTCCGCACCATGGCCGATATGGAGAATTTGCGCCGCCGCACCGAGCGGGAAAAGTCCGACACGGCGCGCTACGCCATCTCCAATTTCGCCCGCGACGTGCTGACGGTCGGCGACAATCTCAAGCGCACCATCGATCACGTGCCGGCCGAGGCCGCGGCGCAAGACCCCGCGCTCAAGAGCTTCCTCGAAGGGGTCGAGCTCACCGAGCGCGAGCTCTTAAATGTGCTGGAGCGCCACGGCGTCACCCGCATCGAGCCCCTCGGCCAACGCTTCGACCCGAATTGCCATCAGGCCATGTACGAGGTGCAGAACGCCGACGTGCCGGAGGGCACGGTGGTCGACGTCATGCAGTCGGGCTATGTGATCGGCGATCGTTGTCTCAGGCCCGCTCTCGTCGCCGATCGCCAAAGGCGGGGCGAAAGCCGCGAAGCCGCAGCCTCAAGGCGACGGCAACGGAGCCGCGCCGCGCAAGGCCGCCAACGACGATTTTCCCGATGGGGCGTAGTCCGGCGACTGACGGGTCGGTCAAACAGAGACGCTTCCAACCCAAACGTCATGCCCGGCCTTGAGCCGGGCATCCAGGGCAACAAGTGCCGAGCAAGCGGCCCTGGATTGCCGGGGTCAAGCCCGGCCATGACGAGGAGTGTGGACTCATTTCGGCTTCGTCACCCGGCGCAAGGTGAGATTGAAGCGGCCGCCCTCGGGAAGCAGGTCCGAGGTCCCCTGAAGGATGCGGTCGATGCCGTGATAAGCGAGCCGGTCCTCGCCGCCCAGCACCACCACATCGCCCGATTTGAGCTCGAACGTCTTGGTCGGGTCCTTGCGCGATCTTCCGCCCACGCGAAAGAGCCCCGTGTCGCCGAGCGATACCGAAAGCACGGGTGCGGAGAAATCCTCCTCGTCCTTGTCCTGATGCAGTCCCATCTTGGCGCTGCCGGTATAGTAATTGACGAGGCAGGCCTCGGGAGGAAAGGGGTAGCCCGCCACACCGTCCCACAGATCGAGCAGCATTGGCGGGATCGGCGGCCATGGTTTGCCGGTCTCCGGATGGGTGGCCTGGTAGCGGTAGCCGCGTTCCTTGTCGGTCACCCAGCCAAGGGGCCCGCAATTCGTCATGCGCACCGACATGGGGTTGCCTGAGCGGGGCATGGTGGGCGTGAAAAGCGGTGCCTCGGCGATGACACGCCTCAGAGCGGCCAGAAGCGCGTTCTGGGCCCCCCGATCGAGCCGTTGCGGAAAATAATTCATGCTGCCTTTGCTACACCTCAAGGCTGCCTTACGCTCTGCCATATAGCGCATCAGCGGCGAATGAGGAGATGAGGCCGGTGGCGGCAAAAGCGCAGAAATTGAATCCCGACGGTTATGTGCATGCCCGCGACGTGGACGAGTATCAGCGTCTGCGCGATCAGGCGATGATGTGGCAGCGGGCGACCGAGGAGGTGCTCGACCGCATCGGCCTCGCACCCGGCATGAGCTGCCTCGATGTGGGCTCGGGTCCAGGCGCGGTGATGCGGCTGATGGCCGATCGCGTCGGGCCGCAGGGCCGCGTCACCGGCATCGAGATCGACGGCGCGCTCGGCGCCCAAGCGCTTGCCGATCTCCGCGCTCAAGGCGGCGCCGCGTTCGAAATCATCGCCGCCAATATGCTCGAGCTCGATCAGGTTCCTGGCGCTCCGTTCGACCTCACCTTCTGCCGGCTCTTCCTCATGCATATGCAGGAGCCGGTCGCGGCGCTCGAGAAGATGCTCTACTGGACCAAGCCGGGCGGCACCGTGGTGGCGCAGGAGTTCGACTTCGGCGCCATTGCGGTTGAGCCGCTCTGCCCCGCCATGGCCGAGTTCAATCGCGTGTTCGAGGGCGTGTTCAGAGGGCATGGCCGCAATCTCAGGGCAGGGCGACAATTGCCCGCGCAGTTCGAGGCGGCGGGTCTCGGGCTTCCCGACGGCACGAATGCCGAGGCGAAATTCCTGCCGCTCAAGGACATGGCGCAAATGTTGATCGGCGTTTACCAAGGGCTGTTCGCGGCCGCCGCCGAGCTCGGCATCGCCGATGCGACCAGGGCGGCCGAGTTCAAAGCCGACATGGAAGAGGCCGCCTCGGACGGGCGCTACTACTGCCTCACCCCCATCCTCATCGGCGCCTGGAAGCGCGTCACGTGACGCGCGTCTCCGCGGCGCCCCCGCCATCCTCGCTTCTCCTTGCGGGTCATAGGCTTGCCACCTATATAACCGCGGAACCCTGCCGGATGAGTCGGCGGGCCGCGCCGAATATTGGGGACCGACGCCACGCCTAGCGCTGAAATGCCGGGTGCCGCTCAAGGGCCCGGACGGTCTGCCAGAAAGAGAGGTTCGTAATGGCGAAAGTGATCGGAATCGATCTCGGCACTACCAATTCCTGCGTCGCAGTGATGGAGGGCAAGACCCCCAAGGTCATCGAGAATGCCGAAGGCATGCGCACCACGCCCTCGATGGTCGCCTTCACCGATGACGGAGAAGTCATCGTCGGACTTCCAGCCAAGCGACAAGCCGTCACGAACCCCGAGAACACGTTCTTCGCCATCAAGCGCCTGATCGGCCGCCGCTGGGACGACCCGATGGTCGAGAAGGACAAGAAGCTCGTCCCCTACAAGATCGTCAAAGCCGCAAACGGCGACGCCTGGGTCGAGTCCCACGGCAAGCAGTATTCCCCCTCGCAGATCTCCGCCTTCATCCTGCAGAAGATGAAGGAGACCGCCGAGGCCCATCTCGGCCAGAAGGTCGAGCAGGCGGTCATCACCGTTCCCGCCTATTTCAACGACGCCCAGCGCCAGGCGACCAAGGACGCCGGCAAGATCGCCGGGCTCGAAGTGTTGCGCATCATCAATGAGCCGACCGCGGCCGCTCTTGCCTATGGCCTCGACAAGAAGGAGGGCAAGACCATCGCCGTCTATGACTTGGGCGGCGGCACCTTCGACATCTCGATCCTCGAGATCGGCGACGGCGTGTTCGAGGTGAAGTCGACCAACGGCGATACGTTCCTCGGCGGCGAGGACTTCGACATGCGCATCGTCGACTACCTCGCCAACGAATTCAAAAAGGAGAGCGGCATCGATCTCCGCGGCGACAAGCTCGCCCTGCAGCGCCTGAAAGAGGCCGCCGAGAAGGCGAAGATCGAGCTCTCCTCGACGACGCAGACCGAGATCAATCTGCCCTTCATCACGGCGGACAAGTCCGGCCCGAAGCACCTCACCATGAAGCTCACGCGGGCGAAGCTCGAGAGCCTCGTGGACGATCTCATCCAGAAGACCATCGGCCCGTGCCAGAACGCGCTGAAGGACGCGGGCCTCAAGTCCGCCGAGATCGAGGAGGTGGTGCTGGTCGGCGGCATGACGCGCATGCCGAAGGTCGTCGAGACGGTGAAGAACTTCTTCGGCCGCGAGCCGCATAAGGGCGTGAACCCGGACGAGGTGGTGGCCATCGGCGCCGCCATCCAGGCGGGCGTGCTGCAAGGCGACGTCAAGGACGTCCTGCTGCTGGACGTCACCCCGCTCTCGCTCGGCATCGAGACCTTGGGCGGCGTGTTCACCCGGCTCATCGACCGCAACACCACCATTCCGACCAAGAAGAGCCAAGTGTTCTCCACCGCCGAGGACAATCAGAACGCCGTCACCATCCGCGTCTTCCAGGGCGAGCGCGAGATGGCGGCCGACAACAAGCTGCTCGGCCAGTTCGATCTCGTCGGCATCCCGCCGGCCCCCCGCGGCGTGCCGCAGATCGAGGTGACCTTCGACATCGATGCCAACGGCATCGTCAATGTCGCGGCCACCGACAAGGCCACCGGCAAGGAGCAGTCGATCCGCATCCAGGCATCCGGCGGTCTGACCGAAGCCGACATCACGCGCATGGTCAAGGAAGCCGAGAGCCACGCCGAGGAGGACAAGCAGCGCCGCGAACTGGTCGAGATTCGCAACCAGGCCGAGGCTCTCGTCCACTCGACCGAACGGATGTTGAAGGAATACGGCGACAAGGTCTCTGCCGGCGACAAGGCCCTGGTCGAGACGGCGCTTAGCGACCTCAAATCCGCGGTCCAAGGCGAGGACAAGGACGCCATCAAGCAGAAGGTCGACGCGCTGGCGCAGGCCTCGATGAAGCTTGGCGAGGCCATGTATCAATCAAGCCAAGGCGGCGCGGCAGGCGGCGGACCCTCCGCTTCGGCCGGCGGACCTGACGACAAGGTGGTCGATGTCGACTTCGAGGAAGTCAAGGACGACGACAGCAAGAAGTCGGCCTAACGAGAGTGCATGGCGTTGGCGCTGGGGCGGAGCCCGGCGCCTAGGCCCAACACAAGAGGCTTAAGCGCCGCCAAGCGGGACGGCGGTGTAAAGGGCCGGAGGGGCGATGGCGAAGCGGTGCTACTACGAGGTTCTTGGTGTATCGCGCGGCGCTCGCGACAGCGAGGTCAAGGCCGCCTTTCGCCGTCTCGCCAAAGAATGTCATCCCGACAGCTGCAACGGCGATCTGGGCGCCGAGACGCGCTTCAAGGAACTCAACGAGGCTTATGAGGCGCTGAAGGACCCGCAGCGCCGCGCGGCCTATGACCGCTTCGGTCACGCCGCTTTCGATGCCGGGCTCGCCGGCCACGGCGGCCACGGTTTCGGCGCCGATTTCTCGGCCTCGATGTCGGCGATGTTCGACGATCTGTTCGGCGAGTTCATGGGCCAGCGCCGCCCGCGCCAGCGATCGGCGCGCGAGCGCGGCTCCGATCTCCGCTACAACATGGAGATCACGCTGGCCGAAGCCTACCAAGGCAAGACGGCGCAAATCCGGGTGCCCACCAGCGTCACCTGCGAAAGCTGCTCGGGCTCGGGCGCCAAGGCCGGCACCGCCCCGACCACGTGCCGCACCTGCGGCGGCGTCGGCAAGGTGCGCGCCAGCCAGGGCTTCTTCACCATCGAGCGCACGTGTCCCTCCTGCCAGGGACGGGGCGAGACCATCGAGACGCCGTGCCCATCCTGCAACGGCACCGGCCGTGTCACGCGCGAGCGGACGCTCTCGGTCACCATTCCCATAGGCGTCGAGGACGGCACGCGCATCAGGCTCGCCGGCGAAGGCGAGGCCGGGTTACGCGGCGGGCCGCCCGGCGACCTTTACATCTTCCTCTCGATCAAACCGCATGAGTTCTTCCAGCGCGACGGCGCCGATCTCTTCTGCCGCGTGCCGATCGCCATGACCGCCGCGGCCCTTGGCGGCCAGATCGAGGTGCCGACCATCGACGGCGGCAGGACGCGGGTGAAGATTCCGGAGGGCACCGAGAGCGGCAAGCAGTTCCGCCTCAAGGCGAAAGGCATGCCGGTGCTGCGCTCCAAGCAGCAGGGCGATCTCTACATCCAGGTCGAGGTCGAGACGCCGAAGAACCTGTCGCGCAAGCAGCGCGAGCTGCTCAAGGCGTTCGAGGACGCCTCCAATCCGAGCACGAGCCCGGCATCGACCGGCTTCTTCGCTAGGGTCAAGGAATTCTTCGAGGGCATCCGCGAGTAGCTTCTACCCTTCCGCGCCGCCTTTGACGTAGAGTGGCGGAGAAGCTCCGTCCCCGCGCTCGCCCCTCCCGCGCGCGCCACTTAAGCGACAAGGAACCCGACGATGCGTCTCTTGTTCTTCGCCGGCAGCACGCGGGACGGATCGTTCAACAAGAAGCTCGCCGCGCTTGCCCACCACATCGCCGAAGCCAACGGCATCGAGGCGGTGCTCGTCGACCTCAAGGATTACCCGATGCCGATCTATAACGGCGATCTCGAAGCCAAAGAGGGGCCGCCGGAGCGGGCGCGCGCCTTCAAGGCTCTGCTCGGCGAATATCAGGGCGTGTTCATCGCCAGCCCCGAGTACAATTCCTCGGTCACGCCGCTGCTCAAGAACACGCTCGACTGGGTGACGCGGGTGAGGGCCAAAGGCGAGACCGGGCTCGAAGTCTTCAAGTCAAGGGTGTTCGCCATCTCGGGCGCGTCTCCCGGCTATTACGGGGCGATGCGGAGCCTGTTGCATCTTCGCCAGATCCTGGAGGTGGGCATCGGCGCCACCGTCATCCCGCAACAGATCGCCGTGCCGCGCGCCATGGACGCCTTCGAGGCCGACGGCAGCCTCAAAGACAAGGCGCAGCAGGATTTGTGCAAGAGCGTGGTCGAGGCGCTCGCCGTCGCCGCGCGGAAGTTCGCCTGATGCTCCCCCGCGACCGCCTCATCGTGGCGCTCGACGTGCCAGGCGCCGCGGAGGCGAAGTCGCTTATCGAGACGCTCGGCGACAGCGTCGGCGTCTACAAGATCGGGCTCGAGCTTCTGTTTTCCGGCGGGTTCGCGCTGGCGCAAGAGCTGGCACGCCATGGCCGTCCCATATTCATCGACGCCAAGCTGCTCGACATCGAGGCGACCGTCGAGCGCGCGACCGCCGCCATCGCCCGGAGCGGGGCAGCGTTCCTGACCGTGCATGCGCTCGATTGCAAGACGCTCGACGCGGCGGTGCGCGGCAGGGGAGACAGCGCGCTGAAGCTGCTCGGGGTCACGGTGCTCACCAATCTTTCGCCTTCGGACCTCATCGAGCAATGCTGCGACCATCCTCTTGCCGAGCTCGTGCGGCATCGGGCCAAGCTTGCCAAGGAAGCGGGCTTCGACGGCGTCGTCGCCTCGGGACATGAGGCGGCCCAAATCCGCAAAGTGGTGGGACCCGACTTCCTGATCGTCACGCCGGGCATTAGGCCGCAGGGCGCCGAGGCCCAGGATCAGGCGCGCGCGGTGACGCCAAGGGCCGCGATCGGCGCGGGCGCCGATTATCTCGTGGTGGGGCGGCCCATCACGCGCGCGCCCGACCCGCGCGCCGCCGCCGAGGCCATTGTCGGGGAAATCGCCGCGGCGCTAGCCCGCTAGCTCGGCGAGGCGCGCATCGATCAGGCGGAGAAGCGTTTCGGCGTCGCCCTCGATCAAGACCTGCTTCGCCCGCGACTTGCCGCCTTGCGCCACCGAGACAAAGGACGGCGGCACCTTCAGCCAGCGCGCCACGAGCCGCTCGAGCGCTTGATTGGCGCGGCCGTCTTCAGGCAATGCCCGCACCCGCGCCTTCAGCACGGCCTCGCCGCCGAAATTCTCGACGCCGACGATCTCGTCGCGGGCCGACTTGGGCGTCAGCCGCACCTTCAGCATGACGCCCTCGCTCACTGAGCGAAGGTCGAGCTTGAGGCTTGCTCCGCTCAAAGGGTGGGGGTCGGCTGGACGGCCGGCAGGATCCAGCCGAGCAGCACCACGTCGCGGATGAAGATAAGGAACAGGATGAGAATCACCGGCGAGATGTCGATGCCGCCGAGATTGGGGATCACGCTCCTGATCGGGCGCAGTGTCGGCTCGGTAACACGGTAGAGCATGTCGGCGACCGAGTAGACGAAGCGGTTCTGCGTATTGACCACGTTGAAGGCGATCAACCAGCTCAAAATCGCGCTGGCGATGACCACCCAGATATAGAGGTCGATGACGAGAACGATGAATCCGATCAAGGGCACCATCAAAGACCTCCTGGGCTAGCCGGGCACCATGTAGCGGAGAGGCGGCGATAAGAGCAAGAGGAGCGAAAAGGCCGGTTTGGGCCGGGCGTCGCTTGACAGTCTGGAACCCCGATCCCTAAATGCCCCGAATTATGGGGCCGTAGCTCAGTTGGGAGAGCGCAGCAATCGCACTGCTGAGGTCAGGGGTTCGATCCCCCTCGGCTCCACCATCCCAGCAAATGCAGGCGCGTGGCTTGGGCCGTCGCGCGAGCGGCTTCGCCGGCCCGGCCTTAGCGGGCGGGCTCTGGACGGGGCTGGGCACGCGGCAATTGCGGATTGCCTTCGGCATCGCGCACCCTGAAAAGCAATCCCATAAACGGAACGAGCAGAAGGTGCGGCACGAAGCGCATGGCGAAGACGCCGAGCCGGTTGAACCAGCCCGCGACGATCACCTTCTCGCCGCGCATGAATTGCCGGTAGGCGATGCGCGCGAGCTCCTCGGCGCTCATCACCGGCAGGAACTGCACGTAACGGGAGTATTCCGCACCTCCCTTGGCATGCAGGCCCGTGGCAACGGGGCCCGGCGCGAGTGCGGAGACGCGCACGCCCGTGCTCATGGTCTCGTAGGCAAGAGCGCGGCTGAACGACAGCACGAAGGCGTTCGTAGCGGCGTAAGTCGCTTGATAGGGCACCGGCATGAAGCCCTCGACGGAGGCGACGTTGAGCACCCCGCCGCGGCGGCGCGCCAGCATGCCCGGCAGGAAGCGGCGTGTCAGGTCCACCACCGCCCGCACGTCGAGATCGACCACGCGGTGCAGCGTGGCGAGCTCTTGATCCTGGAAGAAGCCGGCCGTCATGATCGCGGCGTTGTTGACGAGCATGTCGGCATGGAGGCCGAAGCGCCGCAGCGCCTCTTCGACGCCGGCGCAGCCTTCCGCCGTGCTCAAGTCGCACGCGGTGAACTTGACCTCGACGGAATGCGCCTCCGCCAGCTCGCGCGCGGTCTCAGCGAGCTTCGCCTCGTCGCGGGCAACGAGGAGGAGCGCATGGCCGCCGCGGGCGAACTCCTCCGCCAGCGCCCGCCCGATCCCTTGGGTTGCCCCGGTAATAACGACGGCGGGCGCGAATGGCTCTGTCCGCTTGTTGGTATCGTTCATCTTCACGCGGGGCATTTGGGGGGCCAAGTTTCGGGCGGCAAGGGCCTGGGACGGCTAGGCGCCCGCGAGGTAGAATAGCCAACGCGCGTCACCGGCGCGAGTTTCAATCGTCCTTCCAGAGACCCTTCCAATGGCCCCGATCTCTTGGTTACGCCTCTCTCTCCTGCTGCCGCTGATCTTCTTGGTCCAGCAAAGCGCCGCCCATGCGGCCCCAAGCCTTGCCGACGCCATCAAAGAAGCTGACGCCAAATATCTCGAGGTTCCTGACGTCGAGGGCGCAGATAACGCGCCGAAGATCGAGGCCGGCGGCGGCGAAGAGGAGGAGACGCCCGGGCCGCAGGAGATCTCGCAAGGGGCGGTGAAGGCCGCGCTCAGCTATAGCGAGGACAAGAGCGAGGACGGCGAGATCACGCGCACGCCGGTCGTCACGGTCTTCGCCGACGGCAAGGAGGTGGCGAAGCTCGAAGGGGAAGGCACCGGTTTCGCCGATCCTCCGGTCAGCGTGCAGATCGCCGAGATCGATCCTGGCAATCAATATCCGGAGGTCGTGGTCTCGTTCTACACCGGGGGCGCCCATTGCTGCTCCGATACGAGCGTGGTCACGAGCAGCGCAGATGGATCGGCATGGCAGACCGTCAAGGTCGGCGAGTTCGACGGCGGACCGATGCTCGCGACCGATCTCAACGGTGACGGCCGCTATGAATTCCAAACGCGCGACAATGCCTTCCTCTACGCCTTCGCCTGCTATGCCTGCTCGGAGGCGCCGCTCGAACTCCTCACGGTCGAGAACGGAGCAGTCAAGAACGTCACCACGGATGAAAAGTTCAAGCCGGCGCATGCAGCCTATCTCAAGGGCATGATCTCGAACGTTCCGGACGAGGACGTGAACGGCTTCCTGGCCGGCTATGTGGGCGAGAAGATCCTGCTCGGCGAGGGCAAGCAGGCCTGGGACCTGATGCTTGGCTATTACGACAAGGCTTCGGATTGGGGACTTGAGGTCTGCGACCAGCCCCTCAACGAGGACGGCGCATGCCCGGGCGAGGAAGTCAAGCTCACCTTCCCCGATGCACTCGAACGCATGCTTAAGGAAAATGGCTATAAGGTAGAGGAATGAGCCCGCGAGCCCCAGGTTCCAGGCTGGAACCCTTGAGGATCGGGCACCGTTTGATGGACGGCCCCTAGTCGAGGGTGCTGGCCTGTACGTCTTTTTCGAGGAGTAACGAGTATGGCACCCCGCGCTTTCTGGACCGGCCATTTGCGGCTCTCTCTCGTCAACATTCCGGTCAAGCTCTACCCGGCCACCACCTCGGAACGAGCCATCGCGCTGCACCAGATCCATGAGCCGTCCGGCAAGCGCATCCGCTATCAGAAGGTCGCGCCCGGCGTGGGTCCGGTCGAGAACGAGGAGATCACCAAGGGCTACGAGTACGAAAAGGGCAAATATGTCCTGGTCGACCAGAAGGAAATCGATGAGCTGAAGCTCGAATCGAAGCAGACCATCGAGCTGGCCCGCTTCGTCGATGAGGACGCCATCGACGCGCGCTATTACGAGACGCCCTATTACCTGCTGCCCGACGGCGAGATGGCCGACGAGGGCTATGTCATCCTCCAGAAGGCGCTCAAGGACACGAAAAAAATCGGCGTCGGCCAGTTCATCCTGCGCGGCCACGGCAACATCGTGGCGGTCAAGCCCTTCGGCAAAGGCTTGATGCTCGAAGTGTTGCGCCACGCCAACGAGGTGCGCGCCGCCGAGCCTCTGTTCAAGGAGATCCCCGAGGTCAAGGTCGACAAGGAAGCGCTCGATCTCGCCAAGGAGCTGATCAAGCGGAAGACCGGCAAGTTCGAGCCCGAGCAGTTCAAGGATGAATATAGCGAGGCGGTGTGGGAGCTGATCCACGCCAAGATCGAGCACCGCGCACCGGAGATCATCGAGACAGATGCCGGGCAGCGCCAAGGTGATCAACATCATGGATGCGCTGAAGAAGAGCGTGCAGCAAGGCAAGGGCGGCGCGCCGGCCAAGACCGCCGCCAAGCGCGGCGCGGCTTCAGCCCGCTCGGGCAACGGCAAGAAGACGGCGAAAGGCGCAGCCAGACGGAAGTCGGCTTAAGCCATGGCGCGGGCCGGAAGCCGGGACCTTCTCGCCGAATACAAGGCGAAGCGCGACTTCGGCAAGACCCCAGAGCCCAAAGCCAAGGCCAAGCGCGCCCGCGGCAACAGCTTCGTGATCCAGAAGCATGCGGCGCGCCGGACCCATTTCGATTTCAGGCTCGAACATGACGGGGTCTTGAAAAGCTGGGCCGTGACCAAGGGCCCCAGCCTCGATCCGAGCGCAAAAGCGGCTCGCGGTCATGACCGAGGACCATCCCGCTCGAATATGGCGGCTTCGAAGGCGTGATCCCCAAGGGGGAATACGGCGCTGGGCCGGTGATGATCTGGGACCGCGGCACCTGGGAGCCGATCGGCGACCCTGACGAAGGCCTCGCCAAGGGCGACCTCAAATTCAGGCTGCACGGCAAGAGGCTGAAAGGCGACTTCGTGCTCGTGCGCATGAAGCCTCGCAAGGAAGATCGCGGCCGCCAGAACTGGCTCCTCATCAAGAAACGTGACGATTATGCCGGCGACGGCAGCGAGCCCACGCAAGACTTCGACACGAGTGTCAAAAGCGGCCGCAGCATGGACGAGATCCTGTCGGGCGACGTGCCGGTGTGGACCTCCAACAAGGCTCAAAAAAAAACTCCGGCGCGGCGGCCCCGCGCCGCAGCGGCAAAGAAGCCGCGAAAAAAGGCGCCCGCGCGCTAATCCCTGAATTCGTCGCTCCCGAGCTCGCTACGCTCGAGACCGAGGTGCCGGCGGGCCCCAACTGGCTGCACGAGGTGAAGTATGACGGCTACCGCATCATCGCGCGGAAGGCGGGCGAGGAGATCACGCTGTTCAGCCGAAGCGGACTCGATTGGACGGTGCGCTTCCCGGCCATCGCCAAGGCGCTGCTGACCCTTCCGGCCGAGAGCGCGCTCCTCGACGGAGAGGTCGCCTTTGTGCTCCCCTCGGGCATCACCGATTTCAAATCGCTGCAAGAGCATATCGACAGCCCGCATCCCGCGATCCGCTATTTCGTCTTCGATCTGCTCTCCCTCGACGGAAAGGACCTGCGCAAGAAGTCGCTGAAGGAGCGCCGCGCGCTTCTCGGCAGACTGATGTCGGCCAAGGGCATCTCCAATTATCTCGTCTATGCCGACTATGTGGAGGGCTCAGGCCCTGAATTCTTTCGTGAGGCCTGCGAGCATGGGCTCGAGGGCATCATGTCGAAGCGGGCGGACGCGCCTTACCGCTCGGGCCGCGGCAAGGACTGGCTCAAGATCAAATGCACCAAGCGGCGAGGAGTTCGTCATCGGCGGCTACAGAAGCTCGGACGTCAGAGGGAAGCCGTTCTCGTCGCTGTTGCTCGGGACGTTCGAGGACGGGAAGCTGAGCTATGCGGGCAAGGTCGGCACAGGTTTCGACTCTGGCGATTTCACCAGTCTCGCCAAGACGTTCAAATCGCTGGAGCGCTCCCGCTCTCCCTTCGAAGAGGTTCCTGCTCCTGAGCGAAAGGGCGCGGTGTGGCTCGAGCCCAAGCTCGTCGCGCAGATCGCCTTCACCGAACGGACGCGGGATGGGCGGCTCAGGCACCCGAGCTATCAAGGGCTGCGCGAGGACAAGCCAGCACGCGAGGTTCATCGCGAAGAGGCAGGAGACGAGGAGGCCGGCATGGCCACGACGACAACGCCCCGCCAAGACAAGCCGGCGATCGCAACCTTCGACGGCATCACGCTGACCAATCCCGACAGGGTGCTATTATCCCGATATCGGCCTCACCAAGCTCGACCTCGCCCGCTATTACGAGGCGGTCGCTCCCTTCATGCTGCCTTATGTCGTCAAGACGGCCGATCAGCCTCGTGCGCTGCCCCGAGGGCTACGACAAGGAGTACTTCTTCCAGCGCCACGCCATGAAGGGCATGAGCAAGGCGATCAAGGAGGTCCACATCGCGGGCGGCGAGAGCAAGAAGAAATATCTCTATATCGACGGCGAGGCCGGACTGTTCGGGCTGGTGCAGATCGGCGTGCTCGAGATCCACGATTGGGGCGTGTCGCTCGCTCACATCAACGAGCCGGACCGCCTCGTGTTCGACCTCGATCCTGACGAGGGGCTCGACCTTGCCACGCTCAAGGCTGCCGCGACCGAGGTGCGCGATTTCCTCGCCGATCTCGGCTTCAAGAGCTTCCTCAAATCGACCGGCGGCAAGGGACTTCACATCGTGGCGCCGCTTCAGCCGAAGCTAGGCTGGAAGGAGGTCAAGCCGTTCGCCAAGGCGATCGCCGATGCTCTCGTGCAGGCGCGTCCCGACCGCTACACGGCGAACCCGCTCAAGAAGACGCGCGAGGGCAAGATCTTCGTCGATTATCTCCGTAATCAGCGCGGCGGCTCGGCCATCGTCAATTACTCGACCCGCGCCAAGCCAGGCGCGACGGTGGCCTGTCCGCTCCGTTGGGACGAGCTGAAGGGGCTCAAGGCCGCAGCGCCCTATACCGTCAAGACGCTGCCGGCGCGGCTCAAAGCCATGAAACGCGATCCGTGGGAGGGATTTTTTTCTACCCGCCAGTCGATCACGGCAAAGGCGCGCAAGGCGCTCGGACTAGGCTAGACTGGCTTTAGAAAAGCGAGATCATCAGAGGGAGTTTGCAGCGAGATGTCCGTTCGTCGTGTCGGAGTAAGAATGTCGATGTCCACTTTGCCAGTGATCGCCACCCTTCTTGTCGCGTTCGGCTTGCCGGTCCAGGTCCAAGCCGAGACGGCGCCTGCTGCCGAGGTGGTGACACCGCTCGTGGCGACGCCCATCGCCTCGCCGAACCCTGTGCTCGGATCGGACGACAAGACGCATCTCGCTTATGAGATCGTGCTCATGAACATGGCACCGAGCACAGTCGGCATCGGCAAGATCGAGACGCTCGATGCCGAGAGCGGCGCGGTGCTCGGCACGCTCGAAGGCGACGGACTCGCGCAGATGATGCGGTTGAACGGCGGGGGCAAGGGGACTGAGCTGCCAGCCGGCGGCGGCGGCTTCGTATTCATGGACGTGACGCTTCCCAAGGAAGCCGCCATGCCTAAGGCGCTGAAGCATCGCTTCGATATCAGCGTGGCGAAGGCGCCCGCGAAGGATTCGGCGAGCGATCACGATCCGGCGCCGGAGCCGCCGCAGAGCCTAACTTTCGTCGGCGATCCTCTTCCGGTCGGACCTCCGGCCGTCGTGGTCGCGCCGCCGCTCAAAGGTTCGCGCTGGGTTATGGGTGGCGGATGCTGCACGCCTTACAGCTATCACCGCGGCGCAACATTGCCGCTCAACGGAGCCATCCGCGTGGCGGAACGGTTCGCCATCGACTTCGTGCAGCTGAATGATAAAGGCATGCTGATCGACGGACCAATGGAGCAGCTTTCGAGCTATGCCTTCTTCGGCGACGAAATCCACTCGGTCGCCGACGGGACCGTCGTGGCGACGGAGGACGGACTACCCGAGCAGGTGCCCGGCAAGCTGCCGGACGGCGCGACGATCCAAATGGCCGCGGGCAATCATGTCGTGGTCGATATCGGGCAGGGCCGCTTCGCCTTTTATGCGCACATGCAGCCCGGAAGCCTGAAGGTGAAGGTCGGCGACAAGGTCACCACCGGACAGGTGCTCGGGCTGCTCGGCAATAGCGGCAACACCGACACGCCGCATCTCCATTTCCACATCATGGACGGACCCTCGCCGCTCTTGGCCAACGGCCTTCCTTACGTGTTCACATCGTTCATCGGCCAGGGCCGGCTGACCGATGAACAGCCTTTGTTTGCCGGGGGAGCCGTTACGATCGATAAGGATGCGCTTTCCGGTCCGCATGAGAATGAGCTTCCGCTCGCTGACCAGGTGGTGAAATTCCAATAGCCTCGGGCTCGCCTTGCCACTGCCGGCCTCGCCCACCTATTCCAAGATTGTGGGTGGCGGCGATTGACGCGACAACTGTTCCCTTTTCGTGCCCGGCCCCCTATATGGGGCCATCCCAGCAACAATCGAAAGGAGGTGATCCAGTGTCTCAAGGTCATAATCCGCGGTCGCCGGGTTCCGGAGCCTGGATGCTCACCTCTGGTGAGGTCTAGGCGTCGGCTCAAGCGACGCCAGTCTAGGCGGTCCTTAGCGGAACTGCGGTCGACAAGGGAAGGGCTGCCCTCGCGGGCGGCCCTTCTTTTTTGGCGGAGATCGAGGCCTCTCGGGAGCCGGGGGACCTCATTGAAACATTTTTCAGACACTTGGCCTCAATTTAGGGGCCATGGGGGCACGGGTTCTGTATCTCGTAGCGGGCCTGACCGTCGCTGCTTGCCTTGCGGCACTCATCGGCTGCGCGGGCGGAGGGACCTTCAATTCCGGCCAGCGCGCGCCCTGGCGCGGCGAGACTGAGCACGCTTGCCTCGTGAGCGGGGCCGTTCGCGCCTCGGCCTATGTGCAGTCCATGACAACGATCGATGGGCCCGGCGTATGCGGGCTCGAGCGACCTCTGCGCGTCTCAGGACTGTCGGGCGGCAGGGTCGGAGTCTCACCGCCGGCCGCGATCGGGTGCCCGCTGACGGCGGGGCTCGATCGCTGGGTGAAGACGACGGTGCAGCCAGCCGCCTACCGCTATTTCGGGCGCCCCGTCGTCGAGATCAAACAGATCGCGTCCTATGGCTGCCGCGGCCGCAACGGCAACAGCTTCGGGGACATCTCCGAGCACGCCTTCGGCAACGCGCTCGACATCGCCGGCTTCCGTCTGGCCGGCGGCCAGGACATCAGCGTGATGAAAAGCTGGTCGCGAGGCACGCCGCGCGAGAGGGCGTTCCTCCAGGCGGTGTTCGCCGGCGCCTGCGCCGAATTCTATACCGTGCTCGGACCGGGCAGCGACCGCTACCACTACAACCACATCCATGTCGATCTCTTGGTCAGCAACGCCCGGAACGGACGTCACTACTGCCAGCCATCCCCCGGGCGGGGCGTGCCGATGGCGGAAGCCGAGGGTAAGCCGAAAAGCACCGCTTCGGTGGAGCCGCTCTCCTTCGTCGGCCCGGGGGCGGACTGACCGAAAAGCTGCACACTGTGGCAGGATCGCAACGTCCAAGCCGCACAAGACCTAGTATGATGAGCGAATCGGGGGGACTCGCACCAGGAGCGCGAACAAGGCGGCCGCAGCCATAAACCTTTGGGCTAGGTCGAATGGAGGGGCGCGATGGCAGCAGAATCATTGGTGCAGATGCTTGAAGAGATCGCCGTCGGCCTCAAAGCCGGAGACGAGGAGATCTATGGCTGGTTGCGTGAGCAGCTCAAGGAGTGCGGTGGCAGCGAGATCTCCGTCGAGCTTGCCATGGGCGTGATCGCCAGACTGTTGCCGGAAGAGGCGCAAGGCAACCTCGAGGCGGCCCAACAGCACGCGCGCCGCTGGGCTCACTAAGCTCGGCTTCGTCGCTTCGACCGCTTCGCGCACATCGCCGAGGGGCTCGCTCAACTCTGGCTGATCAGTATTTCAATCCCGCGCCGAGGGTCAGTTGGTTTTCTTCCTTGAGGGTCGCTGTGTCATATCCATCCGTGTATTTAAGCTGAAGCGCCCAGTACTCCTGTTTAGGGAAGGCGTAGTTGAGGGCTAGCTCGAAACGGTCCACTTCTGATAGCGGTCCCTCGAACACCTCCAGATACTCATAGGCAGCAAACAGGCTGAACCCTGCCAACAGCTCGCTCTCTGGAAAAACGGTAAGTTCGATCCTGCCACCTAGACGGCTGGTTTCATTCTTTTCCCGAAATGCCGGATCGCCGTTGTCATTTAAGACGGTGCTGTAGATGTATTTTATCTGCGGATTGAGCACGTAGCTAACGCCAGCATTCGGAAGGAATTTTACTAAGCCCACACCTGGAAATGGAAAATCCGGAAAGAGATTGACGTTGCCCGAAAAGAGCTCCGTCCCGGCTTGCGTGTCGTGGGTATAGAGCGGATAGGCTTGGAGATACTGGTAGAAGCCCAATATTGGAACGAGGACGGCCGCCGAGAGTCCGGCCCCCTCGGTTTCCTTGATTGAAGCGGCTGGTAAGTCGTCGGTGTGAGACCCCTCGCGCTTATAACTGAAGAACGGTATCAGAGTATCGAAGATACCCACCTTGTCGAAACTGTAACCGACAACCCCATTGATGGCGTAAGTCTGGCTGTCAGCCACATGGTCGCGGGTTGCCGATATGCTCGCGCGCTCAAGGCCCTTGAATTGAGCTTTGTCGCGGCCGATGACGAGATCAGAAGCCTTGGCTCGAACGCGAACATGTCCTTGCACTCCACGCACAGCTTTGGCGAACGGCGCTTCCTCGGCCACTTGCTGTTTTGACTTGGGTGGCAAGACGCAGACCGTGCCGACTGAATTCGGATCGCGAAGAAACTGTGCCGCTGGCTGCAGGCCAATGCCGCTGGCAGCGCGGATCAGAACGCCCGAGCCTTTGGATTTGATGGGATCGGTGTGGCGAAAGAAGTATTCGTTCAAGGAAACCAACGCCGCCACCAATTTCTCCTTGGTTCCTTCGCGGCAGCTCCAATGCTCGCAGAAAGATAGGGGATCCAGAATGGCAGCGACGCGATCCGCGTCGGTGATTATACGAGAGCGCTTTTGGGGAGGTGGCGCGTCGAGATCGTGATCATCAATGCCGGCATCGGACAAGAGACTCCTAATGAGTTTGAGCGGATCTAAGTGGAACCTTCCGTCGTCACTATCGAGATAACAGACTTCCTGAGGATTCGGCTCGAAAGCCGCGAGCGCTGGCACGGATAGAAGTACAACACATGCAATCGCAATGACAACCTTACGCATTGCTGCCCCCCGCTTACATCTTACTGATCAAGCCATGCAATGACCTGCGGCGCTTGCGGTTGATTTGGGCTCTGCAGCATGAGGATCGCGAGCGCTGCGATAAAATCCTTGATCTTGTTTGTCCGGTGTGTGTCGCGCCAGTCGTCTGGTGTCCGAACGCGCTTCTGACACTGCCGCGATAGCGCTACATCGAGTTCGTCGCACATCAACTGGTAGCGCTGAAGTGTTTGGTTGTAGCCGTCTGGGCGCGGCTGGTAGAACGTCAGGTCCAGATCGTATTTTTTTACCGGAATCCCGCCTCTGTTAACCATCCACATTCTCACGACGTGCTGAGCCGTATTCGTTGCCTCACCAATGTCTTTGCAACTCATGGGGTTCACCTCGGGGCGCTGATGCAGATGATGAGAGATCAGCAAATGCCCCGTGTCACTAGCATTCCGTGCATTAGCCGCAATTATACACTAATATGTTGCAATTCGGTCACAGATCCCCGCCTCGCGATCCGGGCCCAGGAAGTCTCGAACGCGCTGCTCAATGGGGATTAACTGAGATGAAAGTGCCAAGGGCCGAGCGAAGCCTTTGCCATTCATTGTCGCCGCCGGGAAGACCGAAGCGTAGCCAGGAAGGATGCTCTGCGAAGCGCCGCACCAGGATGCCGGCCTGCCCGAGAGACTGAAACAGGCGCGCCGCCTCCTTGGTCCGCACTAGGCGGAATAGCGACGTCCCGCCCATGACCTCGGGCCCTGCCTTGGCAAGACAAGTGTCGAGCTTGAGCGCCGCCTCGCCAAGCATGATGCGAGTTCTCTCCGTCCATTGCGTATCGGCCAAGGCCGCCGTACCGATTACGAGAGCTGCGCTTGAGACAGGCCAGGGACCGAGCGCGGCGGCGATCCGCGCCGCGATATTTGGCGCAGCAATGGCAAAACTCAGCCTCAATCCCGCAAGCCCATAGAACTTGCCGAAAGAACGCAGCACGACGATGTTGCCGCACTCGACCTGATCGCCGAGGCTCGCGCCTTCAGGCCCGACATCCATGAAGGCCTCGTCTACAAGAAGAAGTCCGCCGCGCCGCCGCAAACGATCGGCGAGCGAGAGCAGCGCATCCTTGGCGATGATTCGTCCATCGGGATTGTTCGGATTGACGACGATGGCGATGCGGGCGTCCGCGAGCTGTCCAACCTCGGCGACCTCCACCACATTGTGGCCGGCGAGCTCCGCCACGCGTCCATGCTCGGCGTAAGTGGGCGCAAGCACCGCCGCCCGGCCGCGCGCCAGGAGGAAGGACGCTTGCGCCACCAGGATCTGCGAGCCTGACCCCGCCACCACATGGGCAGAAGAAGGCGCGCCGTAGGCCTTCGCAGCGATCGCGGCAAGAGCGGCGAGAGCGCCAGGCTCCGGCAGCTTGGCAAAGACATCGGAGGGGAGTTGCGGGACCGGGTAGGGATTGGGATTGATCCCGGTCGAGAGATCGAGGAAAGGTTCGGGCGCGCCGGGAAAGAGCTTCCGGGCCGCATCGAGGTCGCCGCCATGGACAAGCGGCGCAAGATCGAGGGGAGGTCCCATGGCCGCGCCGCTCACGCTTCTTGCTTTGCTGATCGAGCTCACGGTCGGCTATCCGGACGGGTTGGCGCGTGCGATCGGCCATCCCGTCACCTGGATGGGCCGTCTCGTCAGCTGGCTCGACCAGCGCCTGAACCGCGACGGCGCGGACGCCGAGTCGCGCCGCAGGGCAGGGGCCGTGGCCTTGCTGGTTCTATCTCGGCGTCGTCGGCCTCGTCGCGTTCCTCGTCGAGCAGAGCCTCTCCTTCTGCCGCTTGGGCTGATCGCTGTCGCTATCCTTGCCAGCACATTCCTCGCCCAGCGCAGCCTGTTCATGCACGTCGCAAGCGTGGCGGAGGCGCTCGAGGACGGCGGCGTCGCCGCGGGCCGTGAGGCAGTCGCGCAAATCGTCGGGCGCGACACCGCCGATCTCGACGAGGCCGGCGTCGCACGGGCGGCGATCGAGAGTTTGGCCGAGAATTTCTCCGACGGCGTGGTGGCGCCGGCGTTTTGGATGGTCATCGCGGGGCTTCCTGGCGCGGCACTCTACAAGGCGATCAACACGGCCGACAGCATGATCGGCCATCGCACCAAGCGCCACCAGGATTTCGGCCGGACCGCGGCGCAGCTCGACGACATCGTCAATCTTCCGGCCTCCCGGCTTTCGGCGCTTCTCATCGTTGCCGCTTCTTACCTGACCAAAGGCGCGTCGGCATCAGGGGCGTGGCAGGCGACGTGGCGGGACGGCTCCAAACACGCTTCGCCCAATGCCGGCTATCCCGAGGCGGCCATGGCCGGCGCGCTCGGTCTTGCTCTCGCCGGTCCTCGCGCTTACGACGGCGCGCCCACCGACGGCGCCTGGATGGGCGATGGGCGGCGCGAGGCCAATGCCGCCGACATCCGCGCGGCGCTCGAGCTTTATGGCCGCGCCGACGGCCTCCTCATCGCCATCGTCTTCGTGCTGGCGGCGACTTATCGCGATAGGGTGAGAAGCCGGTCGACATCGATATGAGCGGCAAGATGAGCGGCGAGCTTGTCAAGCGTCTCCTCGATCAGAGTATCGTAGGCGATGGCTGCGCCTCCAGGCGCGAAACGCTTGAGCCAAGCGGAGCGCTGGCGGTCGTTGGCGAAAAGTCCATGGATGTAGGTGCCGATCACGCGGCCATCGGCCGAGACCGCCCCTTCGGCCGACCCATCGGCAAGGCGGGCGAAGGGCCGCGCGCAGTCGGCGCCTTCGGTCACCCCCATATGCATCTCGTAGCCGGTGAACGGAGCGCCGTCGGACGTCGCGCCGGCCACGGGCTCGAGCCGCTTCTCCCCCGATAACGTGGTCTCAACATCGAGTAGGCCGAGGCCGGCAGCCGTTCCGCGTGGGCCCTCGATGCCATCAGGGTCATGCACCGCGCGGCCGAGCATCTGGTAGCCGCCGCACAGCCCGAGCACCATGCCGCCGCGGCGCAGATGGGCGGCAATGTCGATGTCGAAGCCGGCGGCGCGCAGCGCGGCGAGATCGGCAATGGTCGCCTTGGAGCCCGGCAGGATGACGAGGTCGGCATCGCCGGGCAACGCGTGGCCGGGGCGCACGCGCACGATCTCGACGGTGGGCTCGGCGTCGAGCGGATCGAGGTCGTCGAAATTGGCGATATGCGGCAGGACGGGAACCGCGATCTTGAGCCGCGCGTCGGGCTTGGCAGGGCGGGCGCCGTCGAGCGCCAGAGCATCCTCGGCCGGCAGAAGCCGCGCCTCGGGGAAGAAGGGAACGAGGCCCAGCGCCTCCCAACCGGTCGCGCCTGCGATCCTCGCCATGCCGTCGGCGAACAGCGCAGGATCGCCGCGGAATTTGTTGACGAGAAAGCCGCAGATGAGGCGCGCATCGTCGGGCTCGATCACCGCCTTGGTGCCGACCAGGCTCGCGATCACGCCGCCTTTGTCGATGTCGCCGATCAGCACGACCGGCACTTGGGCCGCGCGGGCGAAGCCCATATTGGCGATGTCGTTCGCGCGCAGGTTCACTTCCGACGCGCTGCCCGCCCCTTCGACCAGCACGATGTCGGCCTCGCGTTTCAGATGCGCGAAGCTCTCCTGCACGAAAGCCATCAGCTCAGGTTTGAGACGCTGATACTCGGCGGCCGACGCCCTGCCATAGACGCGGCCCTGCACCACGATCTGCGCGCCGACCTCGCTTTGCGGCTTGAGCAGCACCGGATTCATGTGCACGCTTGGGCTGACGCGGGCGGCGCGCGCCTGCAGCGCCTGCGCCCGGCCGATCTCTCCGCCGTCCACGGTCACCGCCGCATTGTTGGACATGTTCTGCGGCTTGAACGGCAGCACTTTCAGGCCGCGCGCTTGCAAGCGCGCGGGCGAGCCCGGCAACGATCAGCGACTTGCCGACATCTGAGCCCGTGCCTTGGAACATGAGCGCGCGGGCAGGCATCGGTCAGAACTCGATGCCTTCTTGCGCCTTCACGCCGGCGGCGAAATGGTGCTTCACCAGGGTCATCTCGGTGACGAGATCGGCGGCTTCGATCAGTTGCGGCTTGGCGTTACGCCCGGTGACGACGACATGAAGATCAGGCCTGCGCGCTTTGAGCGCCGCGATCACCCGATCGAGGTCGAGATAGTCGTAGCGAAGCGCAATGTTGAGCTCATCGAGGATGACGAGGCCGAAGCTCGGATCGGCCATGAGCTCTTGCGCCTTGGCGAAGGCGCGCTCGGCGGCGGCGATGTCGCGGGCGATGTCCTGGGTTTCCCAGGTGAAGCCCTCGCCCATGGTGTGCCAGGAGACCTGATCGCCGAACTTGGCAAGCGCATCGCGCTCGGCCGTGTGCCAGGCGCCCTTGATGAATTGCACCACGCCGACGCGCTTGCCGCGCCCGAGCATGCGGAGGGCCAACCCGAACGCCGCCGTGGACTTGCCCTTGCCCGTGCCGGTGTGGACGATGAGGAGGCCCTTCTCGACCGTCTTGCCGGCCACCTCGTCGTCCTGCACCGCCTTCCGCTTCGCCATCTTGGCGCGATGGCGCTCGGCCTCTTTCTCGTCGATCGCCTTGGTCATGGCGTACCCTTCACATGGAGCGGAAGCCCGGCGACCATGAAGACCACGCGGGAGGCTCTGGCCGCGACCTTCTGATTGAGTGTGCCTTGCAGGTCCTGAAACCGGCGCGCAAGCGCGTTATCCGGCACGATGCCGGCGCCGACTTCGTTTGAGACCAGCACGACCGTGCCCTTCTGTTCTACCAGCGCGGCTTCGAGCCTCTCGATCTCATGGTCCATGTCGGCCTCCGCCAGCATGCGATTGGAGAGCCACAAGGTCAGGCAATCGACCAGCATCGCCGCTCCCTTAGGGACGCCCGCAAGCGCGGCGGCCAGATCGTGCGGCGCTTCGACGGTCTGCCAGCGTCCGTCGCGCCGGGCGCGATGGGCGGCGATGCGCTTCTCCATCTCGGCGTCACGCGCTTCTGCCGTGGCCAGATAGATCCAAGGCGGCGGCAGCGCCTCGACCAGGCTCTCGGCATAGCGGCTCTTGCCGGAGCGGGCGCCGCCGAGGACGAGGGTGAGTCCCGCGTCCCCGGCTTTGGCCATTGGCATTAGCGCATTACACCCCGGGAATGAGCTGCCCGAGCAGGGCTGTCAGTCCGACACCCGCGACCGCTGCGCCCACGAGGCGGGGTGCGACGGCCGAGACCGTGGCACCTGTGCGCCGCGTGATGAGGGCCACGCCTACGGTGAGAGCGCTTTGAATCACGACGAGGCCGATGAGATAGGCCCAGAGCGGCGTCGGCTCGGCGCCGAAGATCGATTCGCCGTAGGCGTAGCCATGGGCGAGACCGGCGAGACCGAACAGGGCTGCCCAAACGGCGAGCGGAAGCTCACGTCCGCGCGCGATGAGGAACCCGGCGAGCACGACGGACGAGGCGACGATCAACTCGGCGCCCGGAAGATCGAAGCCATTGACGTGAAGCACAACGCCGATCGCCGAGGCGGCGACGAACACCATCGGCAGCGCAAGATTGAGACCGCCGACGCCGACGGCGACGCCGACCGCGATCAAAAAGGCGAGATGGTCCGGCCCGATCACGGGATGACCGAGGCCGGAGAGGAGGCCCTCGCCGAAGGTGGAGGGCATCTTGCCGCCCATCACATGGTGGGCCGATGCGGGTGCGAGTGTGAGCAGGAACGAAGAAAGAGCGAGAAGGGCGGTGCGGCGAAGAGAAGAGACGCTCATTTGATCCCCCATACGCCCTCCACCCGAGGGCGCGGCTAAGGTTGACGCCGCCGGCAGGTCTCCTGGCTCGCGGGTCTCAGCCTTCCCTCGGCCTTCCCGGAGCGGATCGGCTCCAGTGGCAGGTGGAGGGATGCTCGCCGCTTACAGTTGCGGGGGCAGCCGCGGAGTTGGAGCAAATCCTCACCGCGTTCCCTTTTTTAGTCCCGCCTCATGCGGGAACCGACGACGGCAGGACTATATCCGCCTTCCCGCGCTTCGCAAGGGCGCCGGGGTTGGGTCTCAGGTTAGACTTATCTCGTCGCGAGCAAGCTTGAGGCGGAATTCGGCACATTCCCGTGCACGCGAAGTGAAGCACTCTGGGAACTTCACCACAGCCGCTTCGATTGACCACTCGATAAGTCCGAGCTTTTTTAGCCGCTTAAATCCGCTTTGGACCTCCCCGCTTTCGACGAGCATCGAAATAGCGGCCACGGTTCCATGCTGATCGCGCATTCTGCGGAAGACAGTGGGGTAATAGCCCCTGCGGGTGCTCCGGCGAATACTCTCATCGATATAGGCTTCTAGTTCGTAGCTCGCGCACATAACTTCATTCCCGGGTCTTGCGGAAAGTCGCCTCAGACTGAGGCCTTCGGAGCGCTTGATGAGATATTGCAGAGGCTTAGGGGACTTAGGTCGACACTTTGGATAGATCACTTCTGCAATGGCTCGCTTAGCTTTTTCGGGGTTGGGCTTTCGATGTTGCGCCTTGGAACGGTTCCAACCGCTCCAGTAGCACAGTGCTGGCCATCGGGAATTGCCTGGCATCCCCGTTCTCCTTCTCCTCTAAAGTATATCGGAAGGCAGCAAGCGAACTCACGTTATTAGTTCCGGTGGCCGCAAGCGACGAGAGACAGGACGCAGATTGACAAAGGGCGCGCCGCGCACCTTAAGTGCCCGCATATCGACGGTCTCTCGAATGAGAGCGAACAGGGAACGCGGTACGGGGAGTTCCCCCAATTCCGCGGCTGCCCCCGCAACTGTAAGCGGCGAGCCCGAGCCACAGAGCCACTGGGAAGGACCCCCGGGAAGGCGGCGCAGGCTGAGACCCGCGAGCCAGGAGACCTACCGTCGATTCTAGTCGCTCGCCGGGCGGGGTGCCTCGGAGCGGTTGGTCGGTTGGCGGCCAGTTCGGAAGCTCCGGGCGCGGTCGCCGTAAGCACCCTTAAGTCGCGGCGACCCGTCCCGAGGAGCGACATAAAGGGGTGACTCTCACCAGCATCGCGCAGGACGACGATCAGGATATCGAGGCGACCACCTCGACGACGATCTATGTCTGCATCACCTGCCGGCGCGCGGGCGATCCGGAGGACGGCGTGCGTCCTGGACTGCTCCTGGCACGCGCCACGGCCCGCGCGGCCGAGGGCACCGGCGTCACCGTGCGGCAGGTGCGCTGTCTGGCCAATTGCACTCGCGCCTTGAGCGCCGCCGTGCGCTGTGACGGTGCTTGGACCTATGTGTTCGGAGGGCTCGACGCCGATACCGACGCCGTTGCGCTGATCGAAGGCGCGAGGCTACTGGCGCGGGCAGCGGACGGCGTGATGCCCTGGCGCGGCCGCCCCGAGATCCTGAAACGCGGGCTGATCGCGCGCGTGCCCCCGATCGATTTCGAGGAGGAGAGCGAATGAGTGCGTCGCTTGCCCGCGTACCCTGCACCATCGTCACGGGCTTCCTCGGCTCGGGCAAGACGACCTTGATCCGCCATGTACTCGCCAATGCCAACGGGCGACGGCTCGCCGTGATCGTCAACGAGTTCGGCGATGTCGGCATCGACGGCGAAATCCTCAAAGGCTGCGGCGACGCCGCCTGTCCCGAGGACAATATCGTCGAGCTCGCCAATGGCTGCCTGTGCTGCACCGTCGCCGATGAGTTCGTGCCGGCGCTCGATTTGATCCTCGCACGGCGCCCCGCCGTCGAGCACATCGTCATCGAGACTTCGGGCTTGGCGCTGCCGAAACCGCTGGTGCAGGCGTTCCATTGGCCGGCCATCAAGAGCCGCGTCACCGTTGACGGCGTGGTCGCGGTGGTCGACGGCGCGGCGCTCGCCGACGGGCCAGGTCAGCCGCCGACCTCGCGGCACTCTCTGCCCAGCGCGCGGCCGACACCGCGCTCGACCATGACGACCCGATCGAGGAGGTGTTCGAGGATCAGATCGCCTGCGCCGATCTCGTGGTCTTGAACAAGCGCGATCTGCTCGATGCGGCCGGGATGGAGAGGGCGCTCGCGACCGTGACCGGCGCGCTGCCCCGCGCCGTGCGTATCGTCACGGTGGCGGACGGCAAGGTCGATCCCACAGCACTTCTGGGCCTGGGCGTCGGCACCGAGGACGATATCGAGAACCGCAAGACCCGCCACGACGCGGAGTTGGAGCACGACCACGACGACTTCGAGAGCTTCGTCGTGACGCTTCCGGAGATTGGCGATCCTGCCTCCATCGCCAGGCGCATCGCCGGCTTGGCCGAGGCCCACAGCGTGTTGCGGGTGAAGGGTTTCGCGGCAGTGGCGGGAAAGCCAATGCGCCTCCTGATCCAGGCGGTGGGGCCGCGTGTCAGCCATCATTACGACCGGCCTTGGGGCGCCGTCGGAGGCGCGCCGAGGGAACCTCGTGGTCATCGGACTCGAAGGGCCTCGATCGCGACGCGGTCGCCAAGGCGCTGCTCGGATAGGTCATGCATCTCCTCCAAACCACATCCGCGAGCCTTGACGATCTTGTCGAGCCGCTCGATTTGGGGCAGCCGCCGGGCGACATTCTGGTGCTGTCTTTCGCCGACAGCGACCTTGCCGGTCTCGCAGCGGCTTACGCGGCGGAGAGGGATCGCGCTTCCAAGCGTGCGGCTCGCGCATCTCCGCGACCTGCGTCACCCGATGTCGATCGACCTCTGGATCGACAAGGTCGCGCGTCATGCCAAAGTGGTCGTGGTGAGGCTGCTCGGCGGTCTCGACTGGTGGCGCTACGGAGTCGAGGCGCTTGGCTCGATGGCGCGCGAGCGGAAGATCGCCCTTGCCGTGCTGCCGGGTGAAGACCGCGCCGACAAGCGTCTCGATGAGGCCTCGACCTTACCGTCCGATGAGCTGGACGCCTTGCTTGCCTTCTTCCGCGAGGGGGGCCGCGAGAATTTGCAGGCGCTGCTTCGCCGCCTCGCCTTCCATGCGGGGCTCGATCTCGCTCTGCCGGAACCGCAGGCGCTCCCGCGCATGTGCGCCTATGTGCCGGGCAAAGGCGCGGTGACGCTGGACCAGCTCGCCGCCGGGCTTGTCCCGGGGCGCGCCGTGGTGCCGATCATCTTCTATCGCTCCGCGCTGCTTGCTGCCGACACGGCGCCGATCGATGCGCTGTGCGAGGCGCTTGCCGCGCGCGGACTGGCTCCGGCCCCGCTGGTGATCCCGAGCCTGAAGGACCGGCAGGCGAGCGACTTTATTCGCGGCGCGCTCGTGCGGCTTGCGCCCGCCGTGATCATCACCACCACGGCGTTTGCCGCCGGAGGCGATAGCGAGGCTTCGCCGCTCGATTGCGTAGATGCGCCGGTGCTGCAAGTTGTGATCGCCACCACGCGGCGCGCCGCCTGGCAGGAGAGCCCGCGCGGACTTGGGCCGGCCGACCTCGCCATGCATGTGGTGTTGCCCGAGCTCGACGGCCGCGTGCTGGCAGGCGCCGTCGCCTTCAAGGATGCGCTGCCGAAGGACGATTCGCTCGCCTTCACCGCCTTCGCCAGCCGCCCCGAGCCTGACCGCATCGGCATGGTGGCGGACCGCATCGCCGCCCTCGCGCATTTGCGGAAAGTCCCGCGGAATCAACGGCGTATCGCGGTGCTGATGCCCGACTACCCGGCGGCGGGAGGCCGCACCGCCTATGCCGTAGGCCTCGACGTGCCGGCCAGCGTCGTCGGCCTTCTCGCCGACCTCAAGGCGGCGGGATATGGGGTGGCAGACCTACCGGATAGCGGGTCGGCGCTGCTCGAGCGGCTCGCAGCGGGAATGACCGGATTCACGCTGCTTTTGGCCGATTACGTGCGGCTTTGTGCCGATTTGCCGCCGGATCTCCGTCTCAAGGTCGAAGCGGCCTGGGGCGAGCCGGAAGACGATCTCGATGTCCGCGACGGCGCCTTCCGCTTCCGCACGGCCGCGTTCGGCAATGTGCTGGTGGCGCTTCCTCCCGATCGCGGGCGTGCTTCAGACCGGCGCGCCGCCTATCACGATCCCACCCTTCCGCCACGCCATGCCCTCCTCGCCTTCGGCCTGTGGCTCAGGCAAATGGTCAAGGCCGACGCCATCGTGCATATGGGCGCCCATGGCACGCTCGAATGGCTGCCGGGGAAGGCCGTGGCGCTGACCAGCGCCTGTTTCCCCGAGGCGGTGGTGGGTGCGCTCCCCGTGTTCTATCCCTTCATCGTCAGCAATCCGGGCGAGGCGGCGCAGGCCAAGCGCCGCATCGCCGCCGTCACCATCGGCCATCTGCCGCCGCCTTTGGTCAATACCGAGCTCTCAGCCGCGGCGCAGGAGCTTGAGCGGCTGGTCGACGAATATGCCATCGCCGACGGGCTCGACCGGCGGCGGCGCGAGCGTCTGTCGCGCCTCATCATCGAGACGGCGCAAAGCACGGGCCTCGCCCGCGAGGCTGGCCTCGGAGGAGAGTTTCATCCCGACGAGGCGCTGCGCAAGATCGATGCCTGGCTGTGCGACCTCAAGGACCTCGCCATCAAGGACGGGCTGCATGTCTATGGGCGCCCCTCGGCGACGGACATTGCCGATCCCCTGTGGCAGGGATGCGCCGAGGCCGAGCGCGACGCCCTCATCGCCGCACTCGACGGCAAGCGCGTGCCGGGAGGCCCGGCCGGCGCGCCGCAACGCGGCCGCCGCGACGTGCTGCCCACGGGACGCAATCTGTTCACCGCCGATCCCCGCCTCCTGCCGACGCCGACCGCCATGGAGCTCGGCAGGCTGGCCGCGGACGAGGTGATCCGCCTCTATCTCCAGACCCATGGCGAGATGCCGCGTTCTCTGGTGATCGATCTGTGGGGGAGCGCCACGCTCAGGACCGGCGGCGAGGAGATCGCGCAAGGGCTCGCATTGATGGGCTGCCGTCCCATGTGGGACCAAGCGAGCGCACGGGTCACCGGCATCGAGGTGCTGCCGCCCGCGGCCATGGGACGCCCGCGCGTCGACGTCACCTGGCGCATCTCGGGGTTGTTCCGCGACCTCTTCCCGGCGCAGATCGCGCTCATCGACGCGGCCACGAGATTAGTGGCCGAACGCGCGGAGGAGGACGACGAGAATCCTCTCGCCGCTTCGGCTCGCTCTCAACGCAGCAACGGCGGCGGAATGCTGGCCCGCATCTTCGGCACGGCGCCGGGCGCCTATGGCGCGGGAGTCGAGGACCTGCTCGGGCAGAACAGCGATCGTTGCCACGCTCGGCGCCGCCTATCTCGCCGCGACCTCGCATGTCTATGGCGGCGCGGAGGGGGAAGGCATGAAGCTGCCTGGCGCCTTCGCGGCGCGGGTCGCCGCCGCCGATCTTCTGCTGCATGGAAGCGACGATCCCTCCCGCGATCTCCTCGAAGGCGCTGAGGATGCCGCCCATGTCGGCGGCTTCGCCGCGGCGGCAGCGTCGCTCGGGCGCGAGGCCGATCTCATCGTTCTCGACACGACCGATCCCAACCGTCCGCGGGCGCGGCCGCTCGATGCGGCGCTGGCCAGGATCGTGCGCGGGCGCGCCGTCAATCCGCGCTTCATCGAAGGGATGATGCGGCACGGGGCGCGTGGCGCCGCCGAGCTTGCCGAGACGGTCGACCGCCTCGTCGATTTCGCCGAGACCACCGGAGCGGTGGCGAGCGCGTTGTTCGATCTCGTGCATGAGGCCTATCTCGCCGACCCGCGCGTGCGCGATTTCCTTCTGCGCGAGAACCCTGACGCCGCACGCGCCATCGCCGCAAGGCTCGAGGCGGCGCGGCGCAAGGGGCTGTGGCATCCGCGCCGGAACGATCTCGGCGCCGATCTCAGCGCGCTCGAGGCGGAGGCGTCGCCATGACCCGAACTCACGCTCGCGGCGCCTGTCCCGGCCTGTCGGCCCCCATGGTCACGGGCGACGGCCTGCTGGCGCGCCTCATGCCGGCGGGTCCGATCCCGCTCGAGGCGTTCATTGGCCTCTGCGAGGCGGCGCGCACGCACGGCAACGGCACCATGGAGATCAGCGCGCGCGGGAGCTTGCAAGTGCGCGGGCTCACGCCACTCTCGGCGCCGCGCTTTGCCGGCGCGGTCGCTGCGCTCGCTATCGATCTTTGCGAGGGTGTGCCGGTCCTCGCCGATCCGCTGCCAGACGATCCCGCCGCTCTGATCGATGCCAATTCAATCGCTGCCGCGCTGCGCCGCGCCGTCGCCGGGGCCGGGCTTTCGCTTGCGCCGAAAGTCTCGGTGGTCGTGGATGGCGGAGGGCGCCTCAGCCTCGATGCGCTTTTTGCCGATATCAGGCTGCGCGCCGTGGCAACACCCGAGGGACCGAAGCTCAATCTCGCGCTTGCCGGCGATGCAGCATCGGGAACACAGCTCGGCACGATCGCCCAGGACCAAGCCGTCGATGCCGTGCTCGCCCTGCTCACGCTCATTGCCGCACGGGGACCGGAAGCGCGCGCCGCAGACATATTGGGGGCACAAGTCTCCCGGTCTGAGAACGGTACAGCGCCAATACGGCCTCGCTCAGACGCCATCGGGCGTCATGCGCTCAAGGACGCCGTGTTCGCTCTCGGTGTCGGGCTTGCCTTCGGTCATGCCCAGGCCGAAACGCTGGCAGAGCTTGCCCGGATGGCGAAGACCAATGGCGCAGACTGGGCCCGGCCTGCGCCCGGCCGTGCGCTCTTGCTCGGGCCTCTCACCCGAGGCGAACGCCATGGCAGGCAACGCGCGAGGCGGAGAAGCTCGGCTTCATCGTCGAGGCGGCCGATCCGCGCCGCCGCATCGCCGCCTGCCCGGGGGCGCCCGCTTGCGCGCACGGATTGATCGCGGCCCGCGCGCTCGCGGCGGAGATCGCGCGCCACGTGCCGCTTCCCGGCGACGGGATCGCCATCCATATCTCGGGTTGCGCCAAGGGATGTGCCCATCAAAAGCCCGCCCCGCTCACCATCGTCGGCACCGCGCAGGGCTGCGGCATCGTCCGCAACGGATCGGCGCAGGGCACGCCATCGGCCTATGCTGACCCCGCCGATCTCCTTGCTGAACTCGGCCGCATCACGGGCAGGACGCGCGAGGCCGCCCATGCTTAAGGCCCCCGACTATCTCCGCGACGGCGCCGCCATCTATGAGCGCTCCTTCGCCATCATCCGCGCCGAGGCCGATCTCGCCCGCTTCTCAGCCGAGGAAGCCGAGATCGCCGTGCGCATGATCCATGCCTCGGGGCAGGTCTCTGCCGCCGAGCTGATCGAATTCTCGGCCGGCTTGGTCGCCGCGGCGCGGGGAGCGCTCAAGCGCGGCGCTCCGATCCTGTGCGACGCCGAGATGGTGGCGCACGGCGTCACCCGCGCGCGTCTTCCGGCCAAGAACAAGGTGATCTGCACCTTGCGCGATCGCTTCAGTGCCAGAGCTTGCCGCCAAGCTCGGCACCACCCGTTCGGCCGCCGCGCTCGATCTTTGGGGTGACCGGCTCGACGGTGCCCTGGTCGCCATCGGCAATGCGCCGACGGCATTGTTCCGTCTGCTTGAGAAGCTGGAGATGGGCGCGCCCGCGCCCCGCGGCCATTCTCGGCATTCCCGTTGGCTTCGTGGGCGCCGCCGAATCCAAGGAGGCGCTCGCCGCCAACCCTTACGGTGTGCCTTATCTCATCGTGCGCGGCCGGATGGGCGGGAGCGCCATGACCGCCGCCGCCGTCAATGCCCTGGCGCGAGAGGGCCTATGAACGGCGCCCGTCTCATCGGCGTCGGCGTCGGCCCCGGCGATCCGGGGCTCGTGACGCTGAACGCGATCGCGGCGCTCAAAGAGGCCGATGTGGTCGCCCATTTCGCCAAAGCGGGGAACGCCAGCAACGCGCGGACCATCGCCGCCTGCCACTTCAAGGAAGGCGTCGAGGAGCTGCCGCTGCTCTATCCGGTGACGACGGAGATCCCCAAGTCCGACGCCGCCTATCGCGAGGCGATCCGCATCTTCTATGACGGCGCGGCGAGAGCTATCGCCTCGCGCCTCGACCAGGGGCGCATCGTCGCCGTGATCGCCGAGGGCGATCCCCTGTTCTACGGCTCCTACATGCATCTCCATGTGCGGCTCGCCTCGCGCTATCCGACCGAGATCGTCGCCGGCGTCACCGGCATGTCGGGCTGCTGGTCTTCGGTCGGCACGCCGATCGCGCAGGGCGACGACGTGTTCACGGTGCTGCCCGCGACGCTTGCCCGAATATGAGCTCGAGCGGCGCCTTGCCGACACCGATGCCGCGGTGGTGATGAAGATCGGCCGGCACCTTGCCAAGGTGCGCCGCGCGCTCGACCGCGCCGGGCGGCTCGACCGCGCCATCTATGTGGAGCGCGGCACCATGACCAATGCCGCAATGATGCCGCTCGTCGACAAGCTCGACACCATCGCGCCCTATTTCGCCATGGTGCTGGTGCCGGGCTGGGAGGGACGGCCGTGAGCGGACGCCTCATGGTGATCGGGCTTGGTCCCGGCGACGACCGCTATCTCACGCGGGAGGCGCATGACGGGCTGCTCGCCGCCGACGCGCTTTACGGCTACCGGCCTTACCTCGACCGCGTTCCGGTGCGGCCAGGTCAGATGCGGCATGGTTCCGACAACCGCGAGGAAGGCGCGCGCGCCGAGGCCGCGCTGCGCCATGCCGCTGAAGGTGCGAAGGTCGCCATCGTGTCGGGCGGAGACCCAGGCGTGTTCGCCATGGCCGCTTCGGTGTGCGAAGCGATCGAGACCGGGCCGGACGCCTGGCGCGGGCTGGACATTGCCATTATTCCAGGCATCACCGCCATGCTGGCGGTCGCGGCACGTGCCGGCGCGCCGCTCGGCCACGATTTCTGCGCGTTGTCGCTGTCGGACAATCTGAAGCCGTGGGAGCTGATCGAGCGGCGCCTTGATGCGGTGGCCGGCGCAGGCTTCGTGATCGCGCTCTACAATCCGATTTCCCGCGCGCGTCCCTGGCAGCTCGCCAAGGCCTTCGCGCTTGCTCGGCCGCCATTTGCCGGGCGCGACCCCCGTCATTTTCGGCCGCGCGGTGGGACGAGTTGACGAGAGCGTGACGATCACCACGCTCGCTGCCGCCGGCGAAATTGCCGCCGACATGGCCACGCTCATCATCGTGGGCTCGAGCGAGACGCGCCTGATCGCGCGGCCGGGCCAAAGCCCGCTCGTCTATACGCCGCGGGCGGTCGAGAGGCGTCAGCGCATGATCGAGCCAGGCGAGCACCTCCTCGACCGTCTCGACGGAAGGGACGTCCGGCAGCGACCGGGCGTTTCAGCATGATCACCGGCAGGCGAAGCGCCCGCGCCGCTTCGATCTTGCCGTAGGTCGCCGCGCCGCCGCTGTTCTTGGCGACGATCGTCTCGATGCGGTGGCGCTCGAGCAGCGCATAGTCCTCTTCCTCGGTGAAAGGACCGCGCGCGGCGATATAGGTCGCGTGGGGAACCGCGAGAGGCGGGTCTACCGGATCGACGCTGCGCACGAGATAGAAGTGCTGCGGCGCTGTGGCGAAGGGCTGAAGCTCCTTGCGGCCGAGCGCAAGGAACACGCGCCTTGGCGTTTTGCCGAGGGCCTCTACGGCATCCTCAACCGTGGCCACCTCGATCCAAGTGTCGCCGGCGACTTTCGTCCAGGGCGGGCGCCGCAAAGCGAGCAGCGGAACGCCGGTCCTCTCGGCGGCGTATGCCGCGTTGGCGGAGATGATCCCGGCATAAGGATGCGTGGCGTCGATCAGGGCATCGATCTGCTCGGCACTGAGATAGGCGGCGAGCCCGTCGCCACCGCCGAAGCCGCCCATCCTGACCGGCACGGGTTGAGCTGCAGGCTGCGCCGTGCGGCCGGCCAGCGACACCGTCACGGCAAGATCCTTGCGGGCGGCCAACGCGCCGGCAAGAGCCCGCGCCTCGGCCGTGCCGCCAAGAATGAGGATATTCATGGCGCGCGCTGAACCGGTCATGCGCGAGCCTGCCTCACCGAGGCGCTGGCTGTCCATCGTCGGCATCGGCGAGGACGGGGTCGAGGGGTTGAGCGCGATCGCCCGCGGCCTTGTCTCGGGCGCCGATATCGTGTTCGGCGGCGAGCGGCATTTGGGCCTGGCGGCGCCGCTCATCCGCGGCGAGGCGAGGCCCTGGCCTTCTCCCTTCTCGGTGCGACGCAGGTCCTGGCGGAGCGAGGCCGGCAGGTCTGCGTGCTCGCCTCCGGCGACCCGTTCTTCTATGGCGTGGGGTCGGTGCTCGCCAACCACGTCGCGCCCGAGGAGACGGTGGTGGTGCCGGCGCCCTCTTCGTTCAGCCTTGCCGCGGCGCGACTCGGCTGGGCGCTCCCTGACATCGCGCTCGTCTCCGTGCATGGGCGCGCGCTCGACCGCATCCGCCCGCATCTTCATCCCGGCGCGCGCGTGCTGGCGCTCACCTCCGACAGCGAAGGGCCGGCGGCGCTGGCGCGGCTCTTGGCCGAGACAGGCTTCGGCGCCTCGCGTCTCACCGTGCTCGAGGCGCTTGGCGGCGCTAAGGAGCGCATCCGCACCACGGCCGCCGCGAACTTCGATCTGGCGGAGGTGGCAGAGCTCAACACCGTCGCCGTCGAGGTCGCGGCCGCGCCGAGCGCGCGGGTCATCGCCTATGCGCCGGGACTGGCGGATGCGCTGTTCGAGCATGACGGCCAGATCACCAAGCGCGAGATCCGCGCGCGTGACGATCTCCTCGCTCGCGCCGCTCAGGGGCGAATTGCTGTGGGATGTCGGCGCCGGCTCGGGCTCCATCGCGATCGAGTGGATGCTCGCCCATCCGTCCATGCGCGCTATCGCCATCGAGGCGCGCGCCGATCGCGCCGCCCGCATCAGGCGCAATGCCGCCGCCTTCGGCGTCCCCGACCTGGAAGTGGTCGAGGGAGCTGCGCCCAAGGCGCTCGCAGGCCTTATGACCCCCGACGCGGTGTTTGTCGGCGGCGGCGCGAGCGATGAGGGCGCGCTCGATGCCGTCATCGCGGCGCTGCGGCCCGGCGGACGGCTCGTCGTCAATGCCGTGACGCTTGCAGACCGAGGCCGAGCTGATCGGCCGGCACGCGACGCTCGGCGGCACGCTCACGCGCATCGCCATCTCGCGCGCCGACCGCGTGGGCGGCAAGACCGGATGGCGGTTCGGCATGCCGGTGACGCAATGGGTGTGGGTGAAGCCGTGATCGTGGCCGGCATCGGGTGCCGCAAAGGCGCGTCGGCCGCGCAGATCGACGCCGCGATCGAAGCAGCATTGCAGCGCGCCGGCCGTCCATTGGCGCGGCTCGACCTCATGGCCACGGCGGAAAGCAAGCGCGAGGAGGAGGGCATCGCCGCGGCCGCTTCGGCGCGAGGGCTGAGGCTCGTCTTCGTGGATCAGGCCGAACTCGAGATCGCATCCGCGCGCGGCGCGACATGGTCGAGCCGCGTGCTGGCGCTGGCCGGAGTTCCTTCGGTGGCCGAGGCCGCGGCGCTGGCAGCCGCAGGGCCAAGGGCGCGGCTCATTCTCCCGCGCATCGTGGTGGGGCCCGTGACTTGCGCGCTGGCGAGCACGGAGGAGGGGCCATGATCGTGCATTTCATCGGCGCCGGACCCGGCGCCGCCGACCTCATCACCGTGCGCGGGCGCGACCTCATCGCGCGCTGCCCGGTCTGCCTCTATGCCGGCTCCATCGTGCCCAAGGAGCTCCTTGCCTATTGCCCGCCAGGCGCGCGCATCGTCGATACCGCGCCGCTCTCGCTCGATGAGATCGAGGCGGAGTTCGTGGCGGCGCATGCGGCAAGCAAAGACGTGGCGCGCCTCCAGTCGGGGGACCTCTCGGTCTATAGCGCGCTCGCCGAGCAGCTGCGCCGGCTGGAGCGGCGCGGCATCCCTTACACGCTTGACGCCGGGCGTGCCGGCCTTTGCCGCCGCCGCCGCCGCGATCGGGCGCGAACTGACCGTGCCAGAGATCGCGCAGAGCGTGGTGTTGACCCGCGTCTCGGGCCGCGCCTCTGCGCATGCCCGAAGGCGAGACGCTCGCCGCCTTCGCCGCGACGGGAGCGACGCTTGCCATCCATCTCGCCATCCACGCCCTCGACAAGGTCGTGGACGAGCTGAAGCCCTTCTATGGCGAAGACTGTCCGGTTGTGGTGGTGGCAGAGGCAAGCCGGCCCGAGCAGCGCATCGTGCGCGGCACGCTCGCCGATATCGCGGCAAAGATCGCCGCAGAGCCGATCGAGCGCACGGCGCTGATCCTGGTCGGCCGCGCTTTGGCGGCGGAGGATTTCCGCGAGAGCGCGCTCTACGACGCGGACTATCGCCGCCGCTTCCGGGGAGGTGCCGGGTGAGCCGCTTTGAAACGGCGCATGGCCCACGAGCCGGCCGTCGCGGTCGAACACCGCGATCTCGATTTCGACCGGCTTGCCGGCGACGACGCTTTGCCGCGGTTTCCCAGGCGGCGCGCGCCACTTCATCGCCGAGCGCCAGGCCTCCGCTTCCGCATGGGCGAAGGCTTCCGCGGCGGTGTTGGCGGCGAGGATGCGCGCGCCAAGCGCGGGCGGGCCGCCGGCCTCCTCGGCAAGCTTGGCGAGCACGGCAAGATCGACCGAGCCGCGCCGCGAATGAAGATCGAGCAGGCCTTGGGCGAGCTTGGTCATCTTGCCGACGCCGCCGGCGATGGTGACGCGGGGCACGGGGTGGGTGCGCACATATTTGAGCATGCCGCCGACGAAATCGCCCATGTCGATGAGCGCGATCTCGGGCAGGCCGTGCATTTTCTGCACCGCCGCTTCGGAGGCGGCGCCGGTCGATCCCGGCGATATGGGTGAGGCAAGCGGCGCGCGCGACATCGACGCCGCTATAGATCGAATGGATCCAGGCCGAGCAGGAATAGGGCACGACGATGCCGGTGGTGCCGAGGATCGACAATCCGCCGACAATGCCGAGGCGCCCGTTCATCGTCTTGGCGGCAAGCGCCTCGCCGCCCGGAATGGCGATCTCGACCTCGACATCGCCGGCGTCCTTATGCGCCGCCGCGACCTCTTCGATCGCCTCCCGCAGCATCTGCCGCGGCACCGGGTTGATGGCCGGCTCGCCGGGCGGGATCGGGAAGCCCTGGCCGCGTGACCGTGCCCACGCCCTCGCCCGCACGAAAGGTTACGCCGCTCCCCGGCCACTCCGCGGCGGACCGTGGCAACGATCAGCGCGCCGTGGGTGACGTCGGGGTCGTCGCCGGCATCCTTCACCACCCCGGCCGTGGCCGAGCCCTCGCCCGTCGCCGTGGTGGCGAGCGCGAAGGCGGGGCGGTCGCCGCGCGGCAAGGCCACCTCGACCGGATCGGGAAATTCCCCGGTCAGAAGCGCGGTATAGGCGGCCTTGGCCGCCGCCGTGGCGCAGGCGCCGGTGGTCCAGCCATAGCGGAGCGGGCGGTCTGGCTTGGTCATGCCCTTCGCTATAGTGCGGCTGAGGCGCGCCGTCACGGCAGGAAGCTCGCCCCATGACGGCGCCAGGCCTCATCGTCGCGGCCCCCCGGTCGGGCGCCGGCAAGACCACTGTGAGCGCTTGCGCTTCTCGCGGCGCTCAGGCGCCGCGGGCTTGACGTGCAGGCGGCCAAGGTGGGGCCCGACTATATCGACCCCGCGTTCCACGCCGCGGCGACGGGGAGACAAAGCTTCAATCTCGACAGCTGGGCCATGCCGCCCTCGCTGCTCGATGCGCTTCTGCGCGAGGGCGCGGCGCACGCCGACCTTCTCGTCATCGAGGGCGCCATGGGCCTGTTCGACGGTATTCCCGCCGCGCCCCGGCGGAGCGGAGCCACGGCAGACCTCGCCGCGCGCTTCGGCTCTGCCGGTGCTGCTCGTCGTCGATGTCGCGGGGCAATCGCAATCGGCGGCGGCGCTGGTGCGCGGCTTCGCCTCGCACGACCCGGAGGTGCGGATCGGCGGGATCGTGCTCAACCGCGTCGGCAGCGAGCGGCATCGGAAGCTCGTGGGAGACGCCATCGCGGCGCTCGAATATTCCGATCCTCGGCGCTATTCCGCGCGACGCGGCGCTCGCCCTGCCCGAGCGCCATCTCGGCCTGGTGCAGGCTGTCGAGCATGGAGACCTTGCCGCGCGGCTCGAGCGCCTGGCGGAAATGGCCGAGACGCCATCTCGATCTCGACGCCATCCAGGCGCTCGCCGTGCCGCCTCGCCTTTCAACCAGCTCAGCCCGACGGCGCCCATGCCAGCCGCCGGGCCAGCGCATCGCGCTGGCGCAGGACGCCGCCTTCAGCTTCGTCTATCCGCATATTCTCGACGGGCTGGCGGCGGGCAGGGGCCGAGATCGCCACCTTCTCGCCGCTCGCCGACGAGCCGCCGCCGGAGACTTGCGACAGCTGCTGGCTTCCCGGCGGATACCCTGAGCTTCACGCCGGGCGGCTCGCCGCCGCCGAGCGCTTTCGCTCAGGCCTGCGCGACTTTCGCCGACGACGCGGCCGGTGCATGGAGAGTGCGGCGGCTACATGGTGCTTGGCGAAAGCCTCGAGGACGCCGACGGCGTCAGCCACCGCATGGCCGGGCTGCTCAGCCACGCCACGAGTTTCGCGCACCCAAAGCTTCATCTCGGCTATCGCGAGGCGCGGCTTCTCGCCGACAGTCCGCTCGGCAACGCGCGGCGCGCGCCTGCGCGGCCATGAATTCCACTATGCGGCGTTGATCGCGACCGGCGACGACGAGCCATTCGTCGAGCTTGCCGACGGCCAGGGCGAGAAGCTTGGCGCCGGCAGGCGGACGGCGCGGCCAGGTCACCGGCACGTTCTTCCATGCCATCGCCAAAAGCGCATGACGGGGACTTAAGCGTCCTTGCCCGACACATGGGCTTCGGCGAAGGTCGCCATGCCGGTGTGGCAGGCAAGCGCGGCGCGCAGCACGAGCACGGCGACCGCGGCGCCCGACCCTTCGCCAAGGCGCATGCCGAGATCGAGCAGCGGAGGAAGGCCGAGCTCTTCGAGCAAAAGGCGGTGACCCGCTTCGGCCGATCTATGGCCCGCCAGAGCATGGTCGAGCGCATCGGCGCGAAGCTTGGCCAAGGGCGCCACGGCGGCGGTGCACACGAAGCCGTCGAGCAGCACGGGAATGTGCCGATGCCGCGCCGCGAGCGCCGCGCCGAGAATGGCGGCAAGCTCGCGCCCGCCCAAAGAGGCAGCGACGCGCAAGGGATCGCCGAGGATCGCGCCATGCCGGGCGAGCGCCGCATCGATCGCCTCCTGCTTGCGCTTGAGGCCGTGCATCGTCGAGGCCGGTGCCGTGACCGGCAAAGCGCGCGCCGCCGCCGCCGAACAGCGCCGCGGAAACGGCCGAGGCCGCCGTGGTATTGCCGATGCCCATCTCGCCCAAGACAACGAGATCGGCTTCGGGCGAGAGAGCGTCGTAGCCGGACGCCACGGCGTCGAGGAACTCGGCCTCGTCCATGGCGGGGCTTGCGGTGAAATCCGCCGTCGGCTGATCGAGGTCAGAGCGACGACGCGCAGCTCGGCGTTGGCGACTTGCGCGAGCTGATTGATGGCAGCGCCGCCGGCGGCGAAGTTCGCCACCATCTGCGCCGTGACCTCGGCCGGATAGGCCGAGACGCCTTGCGCCGTCACCCCGTGATTGCCGGCGAAGACCAGGATCTCGACCTGATCGAGACGCGGCGGGCTACGCCCCTGCCAAAGGCTGAGCCAGGCCACCGCCTCTTCGAGGCGCCCGAGGCTGCGCGGCGGCTTGGTCAGCTTCCCCTCGCGGCGGGCCACCGTCGGCGGCCGCCTCCGCGTTGCCGCCGGGAAGATCGAGACAAGCCGCACGCAAGTTCGGCGAAGGAGGCGAAGCGCGTCATTTCAGAGTAGAATGCCTCGGTCGGCAGCGTCCGAGACTGGGAGCGAAGCCGCCCCGTAAGTGCGGCGCCAAAAGGGGGACGGGAATGACGACCGGCGTCTCGATCAGCGGCCTTAGCACGGACCTCAAGACCGGCCTAGCCTTCTTGACGCGGCTGCCGCTTGTGCCTTCCGCGCCCGTCACGGGCGCCGAATTGGTCCGTGCCAGCTGGACCTTCCCGATCGTCGGCGCGGGCGTGGGCGCCTTCGGCGCGCTCATCTACTGGCTGATGCACGCGCTCGGTCTCCATGCCTTTGTCGGCGCGGTCCTCGCCGTCGCGGGCACGGCTCTGATCACCGGCTGCCTGCATGAGGACGGGCTGGCCGACACGGCGGACGGCTTCGGCGCCGGCGGGACGCCAGAGCGCAAGCTCGAGATCATGCGCGACAGCCAGATCGGCACTTACGGCGCCGCGGCGCTGATCCTTTCCCTCCTGCTGCGCGTGGGAGCCATCGCCAGCCTCGCCGACCCGGCGCTGGCGGCGCTGGCGCTGATTGCCGCCCATGCCGGCGCCCGCGCGCACACTGCCGGTCTTCATGCGGCGCGTGCCAAGGGCGCGGCAAGACGGACTCTCGGCCGATGCCGGCGTGCCGCCACAGAGAAGCTCCGTCTTGGCGGCCGTGATCGGCCTTGTTGCGCTCTTGGCTATGCCTCGGTCTCAGCGCCACCCTCATCGCCTTCGTGTTGCTCGTAGCGGCGCTCGGCCTGATGGCGTGGCTCAGCATCAGTCAGATCGGGGGGCAGACCGGCGACGTGCTCGGCGCCGTCGAGCAGATCAGCGAAATCCTGATCCTGCTCGTGGCTACGGTGTGGCTCTAAGCGCTACTTCGCCTTGACCGTGGCGGGGGCCCAGCCGCTAACCGGCCGGAAAGGAGGCCCGTGTTATAGCGTTGCGTCAGAGCCCAAAGCGGGTAGAAATGGCTGAAGGAGCCCGTTCATGCGCATCGCAGTTGCTCTTGCACTCTTTGCCGGCGCCTTTCTTTTGGCGCCAGGACCGGCGCACGCCGCTCCGCTCGCCTCTGGGCGATCACGCGGCCATGAGCCAGGAGCTCAGCGGCGCCGTCGTGGAGGAGGTTGCTCGCCGGGCGCAGGCGCGCCACGCCAGCGCTACTCCCAACGCGCCGCTATAACTGGACCTACTATCCCTATTGGCGGCCCTATCAGTATCGCTACTGGAAATTCTATTATCCCTATGGCGGCCCGCTCTTCTAATGCGGGGCTGACGTACCCCCGAGGCACGCCAAAGCACACCACAAGAGAGTAACAGCCCGCGCGCCCGTTATGGCAGAGTGCGCGCGTGACCGCATCCGACCGACCAGAAATCCGCCGCCCGCGCCCTCGATCTTGCGCGGCGAGGCCTGTCGCGCCCCGGCGCTCCGGCTGCGTTGCCCGAGCGCCTGCTCGTGGTCGACGCCGAGCGTCAAGTCGCGACCTGGCTCGAATCCGGAGAGGCTGTCGCCGCCTGGCTGGTGTCCACCGCGCGGGCCGGGATCGGCGGCGAGGAAGGCTCGTACCGGACGCCGCCCGGCTGGCACCGCATCACCGCGCGGATCGGCGCGGACGCCGCCCCCGGCACGGTGTTCGTCTCGCGCGAGCCGACCGGCGAGACATGGTGCGGCGAGGCGTGCGACGACGACCTCATCCTCACCCGCATCCTGACGCTTGACGGGATCGAGGACGGCGTCAATCGGGGGCCAGGGCGGGACTCGCTCGACGCGCTACATCTACCTCCACGGCACCAACCACGAGGCTCTGCTCGGCCGCCCCGTCTCCCATGGCTGCGTGCGGCTGTCGAACGATGACTGTGCGCGAGCTCTTCGCCCGCGTGCGCGAAGGCGATTTCGTGTTCGTCGCCACGCCCGAAGCGCGGACGATCCCCGACCCTAATGGCGGAGGGCGCTTCCACTATGCAGGTCTTGGCGGCGCCGGCATGAGTGCGCTCGCCCAGTTTCAGGTGATGACCGGAGGCGTTGCCAGCGGCAGCGACCGGGCGTTCGACCGCGGCGAGCGCGAAGGGTTGCGCGCCCAGCTCGAGCGTCTCGGCATCACGGTTATGCCGCAGGACGGCAGCGGCCTCGGCCCCGATTGCGCGGCGCTCGTCGTCTCGACCGCGGTCGAGGAGCATGTGCCGGACTTCGCCGCGGCGCGGGCGAAGAACATTCCCATCATTCATCGCTCGGAGCTGCTTGCCCATTTCGTGGCGCGGCATCGCTCCATCGCGGTGACGGGCACGAGCGGCAAGTCGACGGTGACGGCGATGGTGTTCGCCATCCTCAAGCGGCGCCGGCCGCGACCCCTCGGTCATCACCGGGGGCGATCTGCCGGAGCTTCAGGCGCAAGGCCTGCCGGGCAATGCCTTGGCCGGACGACACCGACCTGCTCGTGGTCGAAGCCGACGAGAGCGACGGCTCGCTCGTCCGCTACGCGCCGGCCATCGGCGTGATCCTCAATCTCCAGCGCGACCACAAGGAGATGGCCGAGGTCGCCGCCATGTTCGCCACCTTGCGCGCACGCGCACGCGAGGCGCTGGTGGTGGGGGATGCCGAGACTCTCGATCCGTTCGCCGGCGGCGCGCTCCGGTTCGGCTTCAGCGCGCGGGCCGATGTGCGCGGCGAGGATGTCGAGCTCGGACCTGGCCTCAAGCCGCTTCCGGGTGAAGGATACAAAGTTCGCGCTGCCGGTGCCGGGCGCGCATAACGTCGCCAATGCGCTGGCGGCCATCGCCGCCTGCCGCAGTCTGGGCGTGACGCTCGAAGAGATGGTGAGCCCGCTCGCAAGCTTCAGAGGCATCGGCCGGCGGTTCCAGACGGTGGGCAAGGCGCGCGGCGTCGAGGTGATCGACGATTTCGCCCACAACGCCGATAAGATCGCGGCGGCGATCAGGACGGCGAAGCTCCGCGCCGCGCGCGTGCTCGCGATCTACCAGCCGCATGGCTATGGGCCGACGCGCTTCCTGCGCCGCGACTTCGTCACGACCTTCGCCCGCGAGCTGGCGCCGGAAGACCTGCTATGGATGCTCGAAGTGTTCTACGCGGGCGGGACCGCCACGCGCGACTTCTCGGCGGCCGACATCGTGGCCGAGATCGCGCGCGTTGGGCACGAAGGCCGAGTTTGCCCCCTCGCGGGAGCGGCTCGTGGCGCGGATCGCCCAAGAAGCAAGGCCAGGCGATCTCGTTCTGGTGATGGGCGCGCGCGATCCGTCGCTCAGCGAGCTTGCCCGCGCGATCCTCGCCGGCATCGAGAGGTCCGAAGGTGACGGCCCCGGCGAAATAGCGCCTGCCTCGAGCCTAGTTGCCGAACAGGCCCGGCATGGAAGTTGGCTGCCGCCCACGCCGCCGTTCCACGCGCTTCGCTTCTGTTGTCTCACTCCAGGAGCGAGCATCCGCCGCGAGCAGCTTCGGACTTGCCGAACAGCGCCTGAGCCATCTTTTTGTCGAGCCCGTAGACATCGGCGAAGGTCTGCAGTCTGCCCACGCCATCGAAGGCCATGGTGAAGTAGGTGAGATGCACCGGCACCGGCCGGCTCAGCGACACCACGCTGTTACTGCCCTTGGCGAGAAGACTCTTGACCTGCTCCGCCGACCAGCCCTTGTCCTCGGCGAGCAGGAGCGCAGCGAGCCGGTCCGGCTGGCGCAGCCGAATGCAGCCATGGCTCAAGGTGCGCACGGTTTCATTGAACAGCTCCGGCTGCAGCGTATCGTGCATGTAGATGGCGTGCCGGTTGGGGAAGTTGAACTTCAGCACGCCCAGCACGTTGTCCGGTCCCGGCGGCTGGGTGAAGGTATATTGGCGGATGTTCGCGCGTTCCCAGTCGATCGTCTCGGCATTGACCGGGCGTCCCTGGTAGCTGACCGAAAGCTTGTTGTCGCGCAGGACTGAGACGTCCGGCAGCCCCCCGGGGCCGCTTTGGCGCAAGCGCGGCTGAAGATCCTCGAATTTGATGGTCTCGGGCACCACCCATTCCGGATGGAACACGATGGAGCGCATGTCGGAGGAGAAGATCGGGGTGGCGTATTTGACCTGACCGACGATGGCCTTCTCCACATAGATGGACTTGCCGTTCTTCATGACGCGGGTGGTGAAGGCCGGAATGTTGTTCCAGACATAGTAGGAGCCAAGCTCGGCGGGCATCCAGCGCCAGCGCTCCATATTGACGATGAGCCGCTGAACGAGGGCCTCGCTGCCGGGCTTGCGTCCGCGCGCCTTGCTGGCGGCGACGGCCTTGATGAGCGCCCGGCGCAGGCTCTCGAACTGCTCCTGCTTTGGATGCAGCGATGTCAGATAGGCGCCGGGGGAGGCCGAGGCCGCGATCTCGCTCAAGACGGTCTTAGGATCGCGCAGATCGGGCTTCTGGTCGAACAGGATGCTGATGCGCGCGGGCGACACGCGCCCTCCCTTGGCAAAGCGCGCATATTTCAGAATGGCGAGCGCAAGCTTGATCTCGTCGATGGCTTGGGCCTCGGTGGTGGCCGGCAGGTCGGAAGCGGGCGGCAGGTCGAAGGCCTCGGGAGCCAGGCCCCAGTCGCCGGCTTTTTGGATCTCGGCGATGAGGGCTTGGGCCCTGGCGGAGAAGCCCATGCGCGGTGATCCACAGCGGAGGGCCGCTGCGCTCGCCATAGAAGGCCTCAAGCGCGGCAAGATCGTCCGCCGCTGCCCCCTTGCGCAGGGCAGGGTCTTGAAGCTTCAACCTGATTTCCGCCACGATGGGGTCTGCCGGCGGCGGCTCGGCGACTGCGGGGGCGGCTGGCGGCGGCGGCGCTGCTCAGCCTCGCTGGGAGCAGGTGCGGCGGTATCGGTAGGCTGCTGCTGGGCTTCGCCCGGCGCGATGGCGGCGGTATCGGCAGGCTTCTGATCGCCATCGCTCGGCGGCTCCACGGCGGTGTCGACCGCATCGGCAGGATCGCGGCCCTCCTCGCTCGCCGGCGCCGCGGCAGGGCTCGCCGTTGGCTCGTCCTCGCCGGCAGAGGCCGGCGCAGGGCTTGTAAGGATTTCGTCCTCGCTCGCGGGGGACGCGGCTGGCTCTTGATCGGCTTCGCTTGGCGGTGACTCAGCCGGCTCAACGGCGTTCGGCGCGGTGGACGCGAGGTCAGCCGGCTGCGCCCTCCGCCGGCACCTCCACGGCGTCGGCAGCCCCTGCGATCAATACGGCTAACAGGAAGACCTGGGCCGCAGCGCCAAAGCCCGCGACTAAGGCTCGTCCGCCCATCTCGAAAACCCTCGTAGCCCCTTAAAGTTAGTCCGAGAGGGCGGCTCCGGCCACCCTCAATTGCGGGTCGCGAGGTCGTTCTTCGAACGACCGTTGCCGAGAAGCCTCCCTCGGCATGTTTGGGGTGCAGGCTGGCCGAATAGACTTCCCCTTGGCCTTGGCTATGATCGCGCCGCACGCGGTGCCGCAAGAGGCTAAGGCCCGCATGTTCCCTGTCGGCGACGACAATTCGCAACGGCGAACGCTTCCCCACCGTCACCTTGGCTCTTATCGGCCTCAACGTGCTGGTCTTCCTGGCCGAGCTCGCCGGCGGAGACCAATTCATCACCAACTGGGCCTTCATTCCCTCTCGATTTTCGGACCAGCCGGGCGCCAATGCGGTGACCATCTTCTCCGCGATGTTCATGCATGGCGGCTGGTTGCACCTGTTCGGCAATATGCTGTTTCTGTGGATCTTCGGGGACAATGTCGAAGACCGCTTCGGCCATCTCAAATTTCTGATCTTCTACTTGCTGGCCGGCATCGCCGCGACGTTCGCGCAATATGCCGTCGTCGCCCGAATCGGGCGTCCCCAATGTCGGCGCCTCGGGCGCGATCGCCGGCGTGCTCGGCGCCTATATCCTCATGTTCCCGCAGGCGCGGGTGAACGTGCTGCTCGGGCGGCAGATCGTCGCCATGCCGGCCTTCATCGTGCTCGGCCTGTGGATCGCCTTGCAGCTCGTGAGCGGCGTCGGGACGATCGGCTATACCGACGAAAGCGCCGATGTCGGCGGCATCGCTTACATGGCCCATATCGGCGGCTTCGTTGCCGGTCTGCTGATGACCTTCCTGTTTCGCGAGCCAAGCAGCGCCGGCAGCGCGACCTGAAGGTTTCTATTCCCGGCTGCCGTCAGATCGTGCCGATGAAGTCGCGCTTGCCGATCTCGACCCCACAGCGGCGCAGGATGTCGTAAGCGGTCGTGGCGTGGAAATAGAAATTGGGCAGCGCGAAATGCACGAGATAGGGCTCGCCCTTGAAGTGCATCTCCTGGCCGCCGACGGTGAGCGAGATGTCGCGCCCCTCCGAGCCGTCGATGTCCTTGGGCGCGATGCCTTCGACAAATTTCACCGTCTTGGCGATGCGGGCCTTGAGTTCGGCAAAGCTCTTCTCCTCGTCGGCATATTTCGGCACCTCTTTGCCGGCGAGCCGCGCCGTGGTTCCCTTGGCGAAATCGGCCGCGATCTGAATCTGCCGCGTCAAGGCAAACATGTCGGGGGCAAGCCGCCAGTTCAACAATACCTCCGGGTCGATCTTGCGCTCGGCGGCATAGGCCTCGGCCTTGTCCAGGATAGCGGTGAGGTTTTTCAGCATGGCGAGAAAGGCCGGAACCGAGGCCTGATACATTCCGAACGACATGGCGGGATCACTTTCATTGGCGGGTAAGGGAAGGGCGCGACTGTAGCAGCAGGCATTGCCGGAACCCTCATCACGTTCCGGCGACCTAGCGACGCGGGATCAGTCGGTCGAAACCGTTGGAGGCCAGGGCATGCAAGACGGCTTGAAGACATTATCCGCCGGCGTTAAGCCGCCGCCATGTGGTTGCAGGCGCGCTCGGCGCCGTTGCGCTGCCGATCGCAACGCCCGCCTTCGGCAGAGGCATCGAAGCGCCCGCGACGGAAGCGGACGAGCGCTTCATGCGCATCGCCCTCGAAGAGGCGGCTCTCGCTGACTATCCCTACTACTTCGGCGCGGTGATCGTGCGCGACGGCGAGGTGCTCGCCCGCGGCCGCAATCTCTGGAGCCAGCAGCAGGATCCGACTGCCCATGGCGAGATGGTCGCCATCCGGCGATTCCTCGCCGCGCATGGCCTCGAGAAGCTCAAGGGAACGACGCTCTACACCTCCGGCGAATCTTGCCCCATGTGCATGGGCGCGATCGTCTGGTGCGGCATCGCCCGTGTCGTCTTTGGCGCGTCGATCGCCGAGCTTGCCACCAAGATCGGCCAGATCATGATCACCGACGCCGAGATCGCCGCCAAGACGCCGTTTGCCGATATCACCCTCACCGGCGGCGTGCTGGCCGAAGACTCGCTGAAGCTGTTCAAGTAGGCCGCCTGCGGTTCAGCGCTCTTTTGGCTGGAAAGGCCTGCAACGATGGGCGCGAGGTCTCGCGCGTGGTCCCAGGCGCCTCCTTTCTGGGTGAGGCCAAGCCGCACGATGACGAGATCGCGCGAGGGCACGATGGCGACGATCTGCTCCTCGTGGCCGAGGAAATAATAGGCGTCCTCCGGCATCGGCGGCTCGCCGAGCCCGTCGGACTCCGGCAGCTTCAACCACATATGCGCGCCGTAGCTCCCATCCGGCGCGTTCTTGGCGGGCGTCAAACTGTAGGCGACCCAATCCTTCGCGGCAGCAGGCGCTCCCCCTGCCACACGCCGTCCTGAAGGAAGAGGAGGCCAAGACGCGCGAAGTCGCGCGCAGAGGCATACATCAGCGACGATGCCACGAAGGTTCCGGCAGCGTCCGGCTCGATCACCGCGCTCCTCATGCCGAGCGGCGCGAACAGACGCTCGCGCGGGTAACGCAGATAGTCGCGCTCCGTCGCGAAGCTCGCGCGCAAGATGCGGGCGATGATCACCGAGGTGCCGCTCGAATAGTGCCAATTTGCGCCGGGAGGATGAAGCAGCGGCTTCGCGGCAGCGAACCTGGCCTTGTCCCCCGCAACGAACAGCATCTGCGTCACGTCCGCGAGCGGATCGTCATAGCTCTCGTCGAAGGCGAGCCCGCTCGACATGCGCAGCAGATCGTCGAGCGAGATGCCGCGGCGCGGGTCGCCCTCACCGCGCCATTCCGGCAGCAACGCCTTATCGGCGAGTGCGAGTTTGCCGTCCTTGACCCTTAGTCCGACGAGCGCGTTGAGCGCGGCCTTGGTCATGGACCAGCCGATCAGCGGCATGGTTGCGTCGAAGCCCGGCGCATAGCGCTCGGCGACGATGCGCCCGCGATGCACCACGACCAGCGCCCGCGTGTTGCGGGGATGAGCGGGGTCGGGTTCGGCGAACGCCGCCTCGATGCCCGCGTCAAGTGCGGGCAGGTCGACATCCTGCGCCGGCGTATCGACGCGCTCGCCTTCGGGCCAAAGCGCCTCGGGATCGGAAGGCGGCGGCGCGGAAGAGAGACCCACGGCCTCGGCGCGCAAGTCGTCTTCTCTCCTGCCGTCGATGAGCGTGCAGCCGAGGCCGTCGCGGAAGACGGCCGTCTGCGTGGCCAAGCCATGAAAGGAGGCGGTCACGCGCCTATTGTCGCTGCTCGACCTTCTGACGGAAAAATCGGAGCAGCTCGTAGCCGGGGCCGGTCAGATCCTCGGCTCTGACGGCAGCCTCGTCGCGGCCGGAGACGAACACGCCCCCACAGAGAATCTCGGCACTGTAGCCGGAGCCGACCAGGGCCATGCGGTAGGCAAACGGGCCCGCTGCCACCGCGCCGGCGATGAGGATCGCCGCCGCCAACCACAGCCAAGCCTTGCGCCTCGATAATGTCCGCATGCGTGAATGGGTGTTATTACTACGGGCGGGCAGTCCGGGAGTATTCGCATTGCCATCGGGGAATCCAGTGCGGCGCGCGGCCGCCGGCATACTGGCACGCGCTACACGTTGGGTGCGCTGGCTGGCGCAGCATCAGGTCCTTTGCCTCATACTGTTCTCCTCATTTGTCGCGCGCCTCTTTCTCGCGAACTGGAAGTCCTACTGGTACGACGAACTCCTCTCCGTCGCGATCTATGGCGCAAATCATGCCACGCTTGTCTCGGCGCTGAAGAGCCTGGCCACTCACTCGGCGCACCCGCCTCTCTACCACGCCATCCTGTACTACTGGATGCAGATATTCGGGACCGAGGAAGTCGCTACCCGGACGCTCTCCAACCTCTACATCACGGGCGCCACGCTCTGCCTCTATTTGCTGGCGCTCAGGTTGTTCGGACGCCGCGTCGCCATCGCGTCGGCGCTTCTCTTCGCCTTCTCCTACACGGCGACCTACTTTGGCCTCGAGGTTCGCTCCTATGTGCAGTCCCTCTTCCTGGTCACGCTATCGTCGCTGCTGTTGTGGCGCTGGCTCGATCATGCCGAAGATCCTCCGGCCTGGGGGGACTTGTTCGCCGGTCGCGCAGCGCTCCTCCTCTGCAATATCGCCCTGCTGCTGACGCATTATTCCAATGCCCTGTTCGTGATCGTGCAGGCGCTCTTCGCCGGCTTTTTTTTCGCCCATCGAGGACGATCGGAAACACGTCTGCGGACGCTCTCTAAGTTGGCCGCGTTCTATGTCACCCAGTTTGCGGTCGCGCTCGCCATCTGGGGACCGGCTGCTTGGTCCACCCATAAGCGCTTCGCGGGGAACGCGAAGTACTCGGTGCACGGTTTCCCGGCAGTTTACGCCCCCAGAGATGTTCCTCCAGTCCGTGGTGCGACCGAGTTTGCTCGAGGTGCCGCTCGTGCTCATCATGGCCGTCTTAGTCGGCCTGACGATTGTGCTCATCCGAAGCGCGAAGCACCACTTCCTGCGCCCCGGCATAACCCCCCCGCTGAACCAATATTTTCTTTTCTATCTAACCGCCTGGGCGACGCTCCCCTGCGTCCTCGCCTATCTCGTTTACTTCGCAGCCGGCTCGGAGCGTTACTTCCCGCGATATTTCGCGATCTGCGTTCCTCCCTTCAGCATTCTTCTCGTGCTGGCGCTCGAGCAATTCGTCGTAATTTTGGACTCGGCTCGGCGGAAACCCAAAACCCCCGTTCGGCGGAATTATCTCCGCAATTCGGTGCTCTACGCCCTCATCGCCTGCGCGCTATTCGCCCTACCCGGCGCTTACGTTGCCGCCGAGGATCCGAAAGGACTTTATCGCGACATTGCGCGCTCGATCGTCAGGCTCGTCGAGCAAGACCCAAAATCGAGCTTTGCGATCTTCGAGGCAGCGCTTCGGCGCCAACCTCTGTTGGACTATTACCTGGAGCGACTCAGCAAGAAGACGATACGCGTCGATGGCACTTTGCGGATGGACGACGAGAAGCCGGGCCGAGATTCTCTGAAACGCCTTAAGGGCAAGATCGCGGAGCGAGACTATCTGATCGTTGCCTTCCCTTTTGTCAGCGCGCGCAAATTCCCGGTCCTCCTGCCATTACTGCAAAGCAGGTATAGCGTGGCCTTCAGTCAAATGAGCCGCAACGGTCGAGGTTACATCGTCTTTAGGCTGCGGCCGGCGAAGAGCCGAGACGGGCCGGGCCCGGGCGGCGACTGATCCGGCACATTGACCCTGTGCCCATTTTCAAGAAGGATGCGACATGGATCGATTTTGGCGCGCGCTCGCATTAGCGGCATCGCGGTTGCATTTGTGCTCGCGCCGGGATGGCACGGGTCACTCGCTCGTGCCCAAGACGCGGCTGCCAAATTCGATCCGGCCGTTCGGCCCGAGTTCAGCGAGCCCGTAACGCTGGCGAGCAAGGACGGCGTGCTCGAGGTGAGGCTCACCGCGCATCAGGGCGACGCCCGGTTCGATACCGTCGCCACGCCGGTCCAGAACATGCTCGTCTTCGCCTATGAGCTGATCCGCGGCACGGCGTCCAACGGGCAGATGTCGGGAGACAATCTATACCCCTCGCCGACGTTGCAAGTCTTTCCGGGGGAGACGCTGATCGTCCATTTCGACAACGCGCTCACCGGACCTCACGATCCGGGATTTCTTCGATCCGCAATATACGGCGAAGGGCGAGGAGGTGCCGCTCTATCCCGCGATGATGACCTCGTCGCCGATCAACCTGCACGTTCACGGCGTGCATGTCAGCCCCAAGGGCAACGCCGACAATGTGATGCTGCACATCCCGGCCGGGATGTCGAACACCTACACGTACCATATCCCCAAGAACATGCCGCAAGGCGCGTATTGGTATCACAGTCATCTGCATGGGCTGACGACGCCGCACGTCTATTACGGGATGGCGGGTCTGCTCGCGATCGGCCGGACCGACGGCAACCTTCCGCTGGTCACGCAGAACCAGATCCCGATCCGCAACATGGTGCTGCAATACAATTATGTGTTCGACCGGGCGGGCGGGATCGCGCAGACTCAACAACTATACTTGGTCGCAATGGGTCAACACGATCAAGCCGCCGGAAGGCGACGAGCTGGCGAAGGGCACGTACCGTCCGCTGCTCGCGCCGGTCAACTTCTTGCAATCGAAGACGGGAACGCAATAGCTTCACCATCTGGTACGCGGGTCCGCTGTCGATCCGCAATGAGCGCGGGCGCTTTGAGTTCATCCCGAGCAATTTGCAGCGCTTCACCGCCTTCCCCGGCGGCCCCGGCAAGGACGTGCCGGCCGACCCCACGCTTGCCCGACTATCAGCGCGACGTGCAGTTCACGGTCAACGGTCAGTTCCAGCCGGTGATCAAGAGCAAGGCCGGGCAAACCGAGATCTGGGTGCTCGCCAATGTCAGCGATATCGCCTACATGACCGTGCAGCTCACCGAGACGGCGACGGGCAACCACCCCAAGATCGCCATCGTCGGCCAGGACGGGGTTCCCTATCCGGAAGTGCATCATCCCGTTTCGAGAACGGCACGCGGCTCGTCATTCCGCCGGCCACGCGCTACGCCATCGCGGTCACGATGCCCGCCGAGGGCGACCTCATCCTGGAGATGCCGCCCCGAGGCGGCGGCGCCACGACCATCAGCGCCCCGGGCATTCTCTACACCAATGACGGCACGGAAAATCCGCCGGCCACGCTCGGCAACTTGAGCGTATTGCCGTCCGCGGTCAGTTATTATGACGGGTTCTTCGTCTCCCCGACGCAGATCCTGGCGAGAGCAACGACCTCCGCCGGCAAAGGGGTCACCACGGCGTTCAACGAGGGGCAAAAGCTCGATGCTTACACCGCGTTCGAGGACATTTCCAAGGTCACGCCCGACTTCGAGCGGGAGCTCGTGATCTCCGGCGGCTTTCTCAACGATCTCGCGAGCAAGTCCGATGCCAAAGCCTTCGTCTACGCGTTCGCGGGCATCGGCATTTCCCAATGCTCCCCTGCTCCAGCCGCGGCTTGGCTCGGTCGAAGAGTGGAAGTTTCATCAACAACAACAACGACGAGCATCCGATCCACATTCACGTCAACGACTTCCAGGTGACGCACTATTTCGATCCGACCACCGGTCTTGAGACCGGGCCGGAGATGTGGAGCGTCGACAACGCCAACGTGCCGGCGCCGGCCATGGGAGCGGAGGAATCTGTGATCCAGCCCGGCGCGCTAGTCGCTGCGCATGAAGTTCGACGATTTCACCGGCCTCTTCGTGATGCACTGCCATCGCCTCAACCACGAAGACAACGGGCTCATGACGCTGGTCAACGTCATCCCGGCCGTCTCGACCTATGCGGTGGCCGTTCCCGGATCGGCGGGACATGCGGCGGAAGTGAAAGTCTACGACGGCAACGGCGACCGGCTGCTCGCCACGGTCACGCCGTTCCCGGGCTTTGAGGGCACGCCAGCGTGGCCATGGGCGATGTCGACGACGACGGCGTCTCGACCTGGTCGTCGGCGCCGGAAAGGACCACGCGCCGGAGGTCGTCGCCTACTCGGGAAAGGCGAACGGCGGCAAGGGCCCCTTCGAGACCGAGCTCGCCCGCTTCGCGGCTTTCGATCTTCGCGCGCGCGGCGGCGTCAGCGTGACCTCGACGCAGATCGACGGCTCGACCGCCGACAACATCATCGTCGGCTCGGGTCCGGGCATCCCCAGCGAAGTCAAGGTCTTCCGCGCGAAGCTGCCGTCGGCGCCGGGCACGGCGCCCGAGCTGTTCTCGACCTTCAACCCCTATCCCGACGATCGCAACGGGCGTGAGCGTCGCCTCGGGCTTTGTCGATTTCGCCACCGGCCGCAACAGCATCGTCACCGCTCCGGGCCCGGGCAGCATGGCGCAGGTGAAGGTCTTCAATTTCTCGCTGATGAAGCCGATCGACCAAACGAAGCGCAGCGGTCCTGGGGCGGACCAGTGTGAGCCCGGTGACAACAAGCCGGCGGTCACCAACGCGTTCATGCCGTTCGGCATGGGCTATCGGGGCGGCGTGTCGTTGGCCACCGGCTGGCTTACCGGCTCGCTCGGCGGCGCCGAGAGGATCGTCGTCGGCCAGCTGACCGGCCCCGGCGCGGTGAAGGTCTATTCCAGCGGCTCGACGCTGGAGGGCGGCCCGAAAGTCTATCTCGCCAGCCGCGGACGCACACCCCCGTCGTCGACTTTACCGAGGCCGCGAGCTTCAAGCCATTCGGCGAAGCTTCGGGCGTGAGCGTCGCCACGACGAGCACGACGTCCGGCGCCGACCTGCTGGTGAGCGGCGTCTCGCCGGCAGACAAGAGCGTGCAAGTTCTGAAATTCGAGCTCGTCAGGCCGATCCTGACGCGGTCAGGCTTGACGCCAGGCAGCTCAGCAAGGTCGTCTCGGCGGCAGGCTCGCTGCCGAACGTGCTCGGCGGCGATTGAGTCGATCCGTGAGCGACGAGCTCTCCACGCTCCTGCTTTGCGCGCGCGTCCGCCCGGGCAGCGAGAGCCGCGTTCGCGCAGTGGCAGGTCCGCTGGCAAACCGCGGTGCTCGCCGCCGGGCGCGCTGAGCGTCGAGTTCTGGCCGCCGGCGCCGCCGGATCAGCTTGAAGCGGTGGCCATCGGCGCGCTTCACCTCGGTCGATGCGTTGCGGCAAGTGGCGGCGCGGCGACCGCAATCGCGAGCTCATCGAGCGAGGTCGCGCCGCTGGTCGAAGGCGGCTTGGTGATGCAGCTCGTCGGGCAGGCGGCGGTCGAATATTCCGTCAAGCACGGGGTGACCATGGTGATGGTCACCGACATCAAGCCCGGAAAGGAAGCGGCCTATCGCGCCTGGGCCGATCGCATTCAAAAGCTCCAGGCGACGTTTCCCGGCTATGTCGGCTCGTTCGTCCAGCCGCCGCAGCATAACGAGACGGGCTGGACGACGGTGTTGCGCTTCGACTCGGCGGCGAATCTCGATGGCTGGCTGAAGTCCGACGCGCGGGCCGCGATGGTGAAGGAAAGCGAGGATCTGGTCGCAGGGCTTCCACGCGCAGCGGGTCGACACGTCGTTTCCGGGATGGGTCCGCAACGATCCGACGACCGGAAAGCCGCCCAATATGTGGAAGACGGCAGCGCCTCATTCTGCTCACGCTATTTCCAGTCGTCATGCTGGAGCTCAAGTTTCTCAATCCGCACTTGCGAGAGCTCAACCCGGCCGTCCGCACCTTCATCGGCAATGCGATCAGCGTTGCGCTGACCACCTGGCCGCTGATGCCGCTGGCGATTTGGGGCTTCCACGCCTGGCTGTTTCCCGAGAACAAGCCGCGCTGGCTGGTGCTGACGATGCCGATCGTCCTGGTGCTCTGCTACGCGCTCGAGATCGCCCTGCTCTGGCATCTCCTTCCTTAGAGACTCGAGCACGTCCCTATCCGATCGTTGTCTTGAGGCGCGCAAGATCGGCCGGCGTATCGACATCGGCGAAGATGCCGTCCGACGCGACCGGCACTTCGATCACGCGCTCCGCGTGCCGCGCCATCAGCGGTTTGGCGCCAATGTCGCCGGTGAGTCGTCATCATCTCGGCGAAATAGGCGGCGCCCCACAGCACGGGATTGCCCCTTTGCCGTGGTGCACCGGAACGCAGATCGCCTGGCGATCCTTTGCGCAAAGGCCGCCATCAGCGCTCGAGGTCGCTGCTCTCGATCTCCGGCATGTCGCCGAGCAGGATCAGCGCGCCGTCGCTGTCCGGCGGCAGCGCGCCGAGGCCGGCCCGAGCGAGGTGCTCAAGCCCTCCTCGATAGGCGGGGTTGTGCACGATGGTCACCTTCAGACCATGCAAGCGCTTCAGCGACGCGCGCGGCGTCGAAGCCGGTGACCACGATGACGGGACGGCGCCGCTCGCAAGCGCGATGCCGGCGACGCGGCGCACGATTGGCTCGCCGTCGATCAGCTCCAACAGCTTGTTGCGCGGCGCCATGCGCGAGGAGCGCCCCGCGGCAAGCACGATGGCCGCGACCTTCAGCCGCTCGACGAGCGATCGGCGTCATCGGCCGTCCTTGCCGCGCTGCACGGCGGTGATCTCGGCGATGATGGAGACGGCGATCTCGGCGGCACCTTGCGCCCCGATATCGAGGCCAATCGGGGCGTGAATGCGATCGAGGTCGGCGCCCGCGACACCTTTCTGCGCCAGCCGTTCGACGCGCTTGGCGTGGGTCTTCTTGCTGCCCAGCGCGCCGACATAGAAGGCATCGGAGGAGAGCGCGTAGATCAGCGCCGGATCGTCGATCTTCGGGTCGTGGGTGAGCGCGATCAGCGCGGTGCGGCCGTCCACGCCGATCTTCGGCAGCGCCTCGTCGGGCCATTCGCGCGAGATCTCCACATCGCCGAAACGTTCTTCCGTGGCGAAGGCGGAGCGCGGGTCCACGATCACCACGTCGTAGCCGAGCGCGCGCGCCATCGGCACCAGCGGCTGCGCCACATGCACGGCGCCGACGATGATCAGGCGTATCGTCGGATTGAACACGTTGATGAAGATCTCGCCGTCGCTCCCCGCCACCGCCACGCTTTTGTCGCGGCGAAACGCATCTTCCAGCGCCGGCGCCAGATCCTGTCCCAGATCGCCCGGCGAATGGGCAAGGCTCCGCGCGCCGGTCGCAAGATGCGTCACCAACGCCACCTTGTGGCGCGCTTCGACATCGCTCATGAGCCGAGGCAGCACGCTATCCGGCGAGCGGCCGCGTCCCGGGCCAAAGGCTCGACGAAGATGCGGATGGCGCCCCCGCAAGCCAGCCCGACGCTCCATGCCGTATTGTCCTCGACGCCGAATTCGAGCGCCTTCGGCTTGCCGGTCGCGATCACGTCGGCCGCCTCGGTGATGACTTCGGCCTCGACGCAGCCTCCCGACACCGAGCCCAGGAAATTGCCGTCGGCGTCGATCACGAGCTGGCTGCCCACCGGTTGCGGCGCCGAGCCCCAGGTCTGAATGACCGTGGCAAGCGCGACGCGCCGGCCCTCTGCCAGCCAGTCGAGTGCCTTGGGAGAAGGAATGGGTCTGGTGCACTCATTGCAAAATTGGGGCGCCTTGGTGCTTTGACCAGCAAGGTAATTCGGTCGGATGCTCCGCAATCGTAACGCCGCGCGCCTGACGGCGCTATCCGCCGCGCAATGAATCATGGCATTGTCGCGCCGTTGAGCGCCAGTGCGTCATGAGGCGGCGGTCATGAATCTGAACACCATTACCGAGGTCAAGCGGCCCGCATCGGCCGACGAAATTCCCGAGTGGCGCGAGGGCTATGCGTGGCTCGCCGGCGGCACTTGGCTGTTCTCGACGCCGCAGATCGCCACCCACACCTTGATCGATCTTGAGTCGCTGCGCTGGCCCGCGCTCAAGGCCACGGCCGACGGACTCGAAATTGCCGCGACCTGCACCATTGCCGAGCTCGAGCAGTTCCAGGCGCCGGCGGAATGGACCGCCGCGCCGCTGTTGCAGATTGTGCTGCCATGCGCTGCTTGATGTCGTTCAAGATCTATAACGCGGCGACCGTCGGCGGCAATATCTGCATGTCGCTGCCGGCCGGCGCCATGATCTCGCTCACGACGTCGCTGGAAGGCATCTATACGCTGTGGCCGCGGGACGGCAAGCCGCGCAAGGTCGCCGCGCTCGATTTCGTCACCGGCAACCATATGAATGTGCTCCAGCCGGGGGAGCTGCTGCGCAGCATCCATCTCCCGGCGAGCGCGCTTACCAAGCGCTTCGCCTTCCGCCGCACCTCGCTCACCCATCTCGGGCGGTCGGCCGCGCTCATCGTCGGCACCCAGACCAAGACCGGCGACGATCTCTTGCTGACCGTCACGGCGGCGACGGCCAAGCCGATGCAGCTCCATTTCGATCGCCTGCCGTCGGCCGGCGCCTTGCGCCACGCGATCGACGCGGCCATCCAGGATGCGGATTGGTTCGACGACGTGCATGGCTCGGCCGCCTACAAGCGCCACCTCACCTATTACTACGCCGAGCAGATCCGCGCGGAGCTCGCTGCGAAATGAACCTCACGGTCAACGGCAAGAAGCTTTCGGCGGAGCCGGCGCCGGGCCAGTGCCTGAGAACCTTCTTGCGCGAGCACGGCTGGTTCGGCGTCAAGAAGGGCTGCGACCAGGGCGATTGCGGCGCCTGCACCGTCCATATCGACGGCATGCCGTTCCATACCTGCCTGTGCCCGCCTTTCGCGCCGAAGGGCGCGAGGTCACGACCATCGAGGGCCTCGCGCAAGACGGCAAGCTGCATCCCATGCAGCAGGCGTTTCTCGATGCGCAAGCCTTTCAATGCGGCTTCTGCGCCGCCGGCATGATCATGACCGCCGCGACCTTCGATGAGGAAGCGCGCCAGGACCTGCCGCGCATGCTGAAGGGCAATCTCTGCCGCTGCACCGGCTATCACAGCATCGACGACGCGCTGCACGGCGTCGTCAATGTCGAGGAGGACGTCGCCGGAGAAGCCTGCGGCAGCGAGCCTGCGCAACCCCTTCGCCGAAGCGATCGTCACCGGCAAGGCGCGCTATACGCTCGACGTGCCGACGGAGGACGCGCTGCATCTGAAAGTGCTGCGCTCGCCGCATCCCCATGCGCGCATCAAGTCCATCAAGCGCGATAAGGCCCTGGCCGTGCCCGGCGTTGTCGCCATCTTCACCTGGGAGGACGTGCCGCGCAAGCTCTACTCCACGGCGACCCATGAGGATCACCTCGTCGACCCCGACGATACCTACATGCTCGACAATGTCGTCCGCTTCGTCGGCCAGCGGGTCGCGGCCGTGGTGGCCGAAACCGAGGGCGCCGCGGAAGAAGCCTGCCGCCTGCTCGAGGTCGAGTACGAGCTGCTGCCGCCGGTGTTCGATCCGGAAGCGGCCATGGAGCCGGGCGCGCCGATCCTGCACGACAAGAGCGTCGCCTTTCGCGACAACATCTATGTCGACATCCATGGCGAGCTCGGCAATGTCGAGCAAGGCTTCAAGGAGGCCGACGCCATCCACGAGATGACCTATTCGACCTCGCGGGCGCAGCACGTGCATCTGGAGACGCACGGCTCCCTCGCCTGGAGGGGCGACGATGGCCGGCTGCATGTGCGGACGAGCTCGCAGGCGCCGTTCATCGCCAAGCAGAAGCTCTGCTATCTGTTCGGGCTGTTCGACCGCGACGTCCATGTCTTCACCGAGCGCATCGGCGGCGGCTTCGGCGGCAAGCAGGAGATGATCTCCGAGGATTTGTGCGCGCTCGCCACGCTGAAGACCGGGCGCCCGGTGATGTGGGAGTTCACCCGGGCGGAGCAATTCATCGGCGCCACCACGCGCCATCCGATGACCACCCATGTGAAGCTCGGCGCCAAGCGCGACGGCACGCTGACCGCAATTCAGGTGCGCGTCGTGTCCAACACCGGCGCCTATGGCGGCCATGGCGGTGAGACGCTGGCCGCCGCGCTTGGCAGCCCGATCGCCGCCTATCGCTGCGTCAACAAGAAGGCCGACGGCTACGCGGTCTATACCAACATGGTTCCGGCTGGCGGATTTCGCGGCTACGGCGCCACGCAGACCACCTTCGCCATCGAATGCGCCATGGACGATCTGGCGAAGTTGCTCGGGATGAGCCCGTTCGAGATCAGGCGCAAGAACAAGGTCCGGGAGACCGACCGGATCGAGTCGATTTGGAAGGACCCGTCCGACGTCATGTTCGGCAGCTATGGGATCGATCAATGTCTCGATCTCGTCGAGAAAGCGCTGGAGAGCGGCCGGGGACTGCCCAAACCCGAAGGCGACGACTGGCTGGAGGGGACCGGCGTCGCGCTCGCCATGCTGGAATCCGGACCCCCGACCGAGCACCGCTCAGGCGCCGAGATGCGGCTATTGCCCGACGGCAGCTATCATCTTGCGGTCGGCTCCACGGAGATGGGCAACGGCTCGACCACATCGCACCGCCAGCTCGCCGCGTCCGTGCTCGGCACGCGCGCGGGCAACATTGCCATCATCAATGGCGACACCGATCAGACGCCCTACGACACCGGCACCTTTGCCAGCACCGGGACGGTCGTGGCCGGCCAGGCGGTGGAGAAGACCGCACTCGCGCTCCGTGACGTCCTCATCGACTTCGCCAGCCGTCATTTCGGCTGCGAGCCGGCCGATTGCCGTTTGCAGGATGACGCGATCATCTGCGCCAACCGGAAAATTCCGCTCGCCGAACTTCATGCGGCTGGCGCCAAGGTGGGTGATCGCTTCGAGGTCAGACGCAAGGCGTATCTGTCGCCGCGGACGGTCGGCTTCAACGTGCAGGGGGTGCGCGTTGCCGTGCATCGCGTCACCGGCGAGATCATGACCTTGCAAAGCGTGCATGCCGCCGACATCGGCAGGCTGATCAATCCGATGCAGTGCCGCGGCCAGCTCGACGGCGCCATCGCCATGGGGTTCGGCTGGGCGCTCTACGAGAAGATGGTCTATGACGCCAACGGCGCCATGGTGAACCCGGCGCTGCGCGACTATCGCATTCCGGCTTTCGCCGACGTTCCCCGCAGCGAGATCTATTTCGCCGACACCTATGACAAGGTCGGGCCGTTGGGCGCGAAGGCGCAAGGCGAATGCGCGATCAATGCCGTGGCGCCGGCGATCGCCAACGCCGTGGCCAATGCGACCGGCGTGCGCTTCCCCGATCTCCCGCTTACGCCCGACCGCATTTTCGACAGGCTCGGCTCCAGGTCATGAGCGGCGTTGTTCAGAAAAGGTGCGCGGCAGCGATCATGGCGAAGGTAACGGGAATCATCAGAACGAGATTGAGCCGCGCGTAACGTTTTACCGTGGAACGCGCCTGGGCCTTGGCGGCAGCGTCGCCCGTTTGACCAAGGACGACCTTGAGGCCGGGCCAGATCACAAAGTTTACGAGCACCCACATGATAAGGCCGCCGAGCGCGCCGAACGCCAGCATCAGGGTGCGGGCCAGCGGCAGGCCGCTTGGGGAGGAGAGAGCCAACCCACCGAGCAGGTAGCCGGTCGCAACGAGCAGCAAGGCGCCGGAGAGCACGGTGAGGTGCGACGCGTGGCGGAAGGCCGCCGCCACGCGCGGAACGACCCCCCTCGCGATGGCGCCGCGAGACACATCGTCAGCCTCCTCGAGCGCCTTGAACTGGATGAAATTGACGAAGAAGATCAGTCCGACCCAGACCATTGCCGAAAGGACGTGGACGAAGCGCAGCAGGACCGCGACAAGCGCTCGCGGATCCACCGGTTCGAACACGAGCCAGGCGGCGAGCGCGAGCGCCGCGAGCGCTAGCCCGGCGAAGAAGGACCGAACGGGATCGCCTAACATTTCATCCTACCGTGGCACGTGATGAAGGTCCGGCTTCAAACTACATGAATTGGGACTAGATTGGGGGCCCCGCACAGAGGGCGCCCCACCACAGCTTGAGGATATCTCGAATGGACGAAACGACGATCGACCGCGCGGCCATGAAGCGCTTGGCGAAAGCGTTGGTGTTCGTGTGCGGCCCGGATCATCCGACCACGGTTGCCTTGCAGACGGCGGCCGAGAGCGGCTCCGAGCGGGACATCAAAAATGCCCGCACGCTGTTTCTGAGATTGAAGCCCGGAGAACGCCGGGCGGCAATGGCCATGCTTGGCGATTGATGGTGCCGCAAGAGGGATTTCGAACCCCCGACCCCATCATTACGAATGATGTGCTCTACCGACTGAGCTATTGCGGCTTGGCGCCAAACCTAGGCGGCGCGGGGTAAAGGAAGCCTTCGCCCCCCGTGACTTAAGGCCAATGACGGGGCGATGCAAGATTGCGCTATGCGTGGGGCGGATGGAGCCTCAGCGGATTTGCGCGGCGCGCAAGCGCTCGAGCGAGGTCGGGCTCTCGTCGGTCTCGACTTGCGCCACGCCGGGATCGTCAGGGGGGCGCTCCGGCACGAAGATCGCCGGCTTCAGCCTTTGCTCGGCCGTCGAACGAGGCGCTTCTTGCGCCAGGGGCTTGGCCTGCGGCGCTGCGGCCGCGCCTGGGACGCCCTTGGTTTTGGCGCGGCTCAACTCGAGCATGCTCTCTCGTCTCTCCGCCCGCGATGTCGCGGTTCGCGGCGAAGCGAGCGCTGCCGGCGCTAGCGTGACCGGCTCGGGCCGCTCCTCGATCACGAGCGTGTCGTCGCCGCGCCCGATCGCGTCAACCGGCGCCTTCCACTCGAAGGCATCGACGGCGCCGGTCACGGGCGAGACCGGCAGCCAGCGGTCAGAGACGTAGCCGTCGGCGATCCAGGCGCGGTCGCGCGGCGCGCGAAGTGCGCGGGCGAGCCATTCCCGCTCGCGCCCCTTGTCGCCGAGTTCGCCGGCCTCGAGGCGCGCCATCAAGCGTGCAGATGCGCGCGGGCGGGCGGTCATCGAGATAGGGCGCAAGCGCGTTGCGCGCCTCCTCCCATTCATGCGCCTCGATGGCGGCATTGGCGATGGCGATCTGACCTTCGATGTCGCCGGGCGTGAGGCTCGCCAGATACTTGACGCGCTTCACCCGCTCGCGCGGAGGCTCGCCCGGCTTGGCGTAGGCATAGACCAGAGCGAGGTCGGGATGTGGCGAAAGCTTCCAGGTCCGGGAGATTACGCGGGAGGCCTGACGGCTCTCGCCCTTCGAGGCGAGGATGCGGCCGGCAATCTCGGCCGCGGGCACCAGCGAGGGCGCGAGCCGCAACGCTTCGCCCGCCAAGCCCAGCGCCTTTTCGGGATCGGAGGCTTCCGCCGCGCGCGCCTCCGCCGTCAACAGCACGGCGCGGCGGCGTAGCGCAGCGTTCTGGTCCACATGACCGTTCTGGCGCGCGATGGCGAGCGTATTCAGCGCACCCTCGTAATCGGCCGCGCGCGCCTGCATGTCGAACAGGGCGTTGACGCCCCAGGCAAGCTTCGGATCGCGCTTGACCGCCTGCTCGGCGAGAGCGCGCGCCGCCTCGTTGTCGTTGCTGCGGCTGGCTTCGAGGAACAGGCCGCGGAGCCCAAGAAGCTGCGTCTCGGGACGGTCGAGCATGGCCTCGAAGGCGCGCCGTGCCGCGTCCCTGTCACCCTTGAGCTGGGCGGCTTGCGCCCTGAGCAAGGCGGTCAAGGGTTCGCGCGGCAGGTTGCGGCCGGCGATGCCGGCATAACGTTGCGCAAGCGTGCGGTCGCCGACGCCGATAGCGAGGAGCCCGCGGGAGAGCGCGTCATATCCTTGCTGCCGCCGCCGTTCCCGCACGTAAGCCGCGACGGCGGCGGGGCGCGTAAATAGATAGCGCAGCACCGCCCAGATCAGGATCAGCAGCACAACGACGCCAGCGACCGCGAGCGCTCCGACCAGGGCGCTGGTCTCGACCTGATAGCCAAGCCATTCGACGGTAACGGTGCCTGGCCGGTCGGCGAGCCAGGCAAGCCCGGCCGCCGCCGCGATGACACCAAGAATGAAGAGGAGGATGCGGATCATCGGCTTAGGGTTGCGGGGCTTGATCGTCTCCGCCCATGGACACGAGCAGGAGTCCTTCGAGCCGGGTCAAGGTCTCGTTGGCGCTGAGCCGCGCACGCGCCTGACCGAGCCAGGCGGAGAATGCGTCGCGCGGGGCGCCGTCAAGCGTCTCCACCTCCTTCACGGCCGAAGCGAGGTCGCCTTTGTCGAGCGCCGCCTTGGCTCTGGCCAGAGCAGCCCCTGGACCCTCGCCGGTCGCGAGCTTCATCGATGCGCTTGATCTTCACCAGCGACTCCGCGCTCGTCATCAGGCTGTCGAGAAACGATCCGCTTGGAGCCGGCGCCGACGCCGCAAGCGCGCTGTCCTTAGCGGTGGCGAAGCTGCGCGTAAGCTCGGGCAGGGTCGGGATGCCCTTTTCGGCATAGGCCGGCAGGACGCCCAAATCGCCCAGGGCCGGAGCGAGCGCGCCGATGGTATCGAGCTCGGCGGCGTAGGGACGGCCCTCGCTGACGGCGCTGCGAAGATTGGCGAAGGCGATGGCGATTGCTGCGGATTTCACTCCCGCCGCCTCCTTGCCGATGGCGCCGGCAAGCTCTGGAAGGGTCGCCTCGAGCTTGGCGATCCGCTCGGTGAGCGCGGCAAGCCCCGGCCCAAGATCGGTGAGTTCACCCGTGCCAAGCTCAGCCTCCGCCAAGGCGGCAAACTTTGCCTTGAGCTCGGCGATCTCGCTCTGCACCTGCTCGATCGTGGCGGCATTGGCGGCTTCGCCTGCGGCCAGCGCGGCAGCGATCTTGGCATCCAGCCTCTGCTCGGCCTCGGCGATCTGCTGGCCGATGGCCGCGGCGTCAGGCGACGGAGCCGCCTTCTTGGGCCGTCTCGGCCAAGGCCTTCAGCGACGTCTCGAGTTGAGCGACGCGGCCCGCGAGCGCGGCAAGCTCGGGCGATGTCTCTTTGGAGCCGTCCTCGAGGGCTTTGATCCGCGACTCGAGCTGCGAAACCGCTTCGGCGTTTCCGGAAGCAGGCGGCGCGGCCTCGAGCTTGGCAAGCCGCTGCTTCGAGCTTGGCGATGTCGGGCGAGGGCCCGCTTTCTTGGCCGACATTGAGTCCGCCCCAAGCAAGGGCAAGGGCGACGACGCCGACCAAGCCCCCGAGCAGTCCCGCGGCAAGGTGGGTGACGAAGCTCCGGAGCTCGGGCAGGCTCGTCTGCGGCGGCGGGGGAGGAGCTTCCGCCCCTCCGCCTTCGGTCCGTCCCGCCAGCGAGATAGGGCCTGGCCCTCGCTCCCGCTTTCCGAGGGCTCCGGCTCGGCCCGGGCCTCCGCGGTGGGCTCCGGCTCGACCGACAATTCGGTCGCGGTTCCCTCGATGGTCTGCGCCGGGCGCTTGCCCGCGCCGCCGGGGCTCTGATCCTGATCGCCGAAAGGGTCTGCCATCAGCCTAAACCTTAGTCTTTCAGCAGATTCGCAACTCTCACGAGGATGCCGCCTCGGAGTCCACGAGCGCAAGGACATCTTCCTCGCGCGGACGCGCCGCCACGCGCACGTCAAATCCAAGCGGAGCCACCGCCTCTGCTACCGCCTCGGATAGGCAATAGCAAACGAGACTCTTGGCTTGCGTTACCAGGCCATGCCGGGCGAGCAGATCGGCCAAGGTCCTGGCCGTGCGCGGCGACATGAGGATGACGCCATCAAGCTTGCCGGCCTTGAGCAGGCTCAAGGCTTCGGCGGGAAGCGAAGGCGCCGGGACCGCCCGGTAGAGCACGGGCTGGCGTACGGTGAATCCTTGGCTCTCAAGCGCCGATTTCAGGTCGAAAGCCAGCGTCTCGCCGGCAAGATGCACGAGCGGACCGCGCTTGGGCTTGAGTTCGTCCGAGATCAACGCGGCCAGCTCCGCCCCCGTTCCGGGCCCTATGGTCACATCGGCAAAGCCGAGCTCTTGGGCTTGGCGGGCGGTGGCCTCGCCGACGGCAAACAGCGGAAGAGGGAGCGCCTGGCCAAGCTCGCGGTGCGCGGCGAGCGCCCTCAGCGCATTGCGGCTGGTGACAGCGAGGCCTTGCGCGCCGTCAAGCTGCAAGGGCACGCCGCCACAGAATTCGATGGTCAGAAGGGGCGCGAGCACCGCCTCATGGCCGCGGCGGCCAAGCGCCTCGGCCTCACGGCTCGCATCAGGCTCAGGCCTCGTGACGAGGAGACGCATCAGACGAGCTTCGCAATGAAGTCCGGGCCGGCGCGCGCCAGCAACTCTTCGCCGGCATCAGCCCCGATGCTCGGCGCGTTCTCCGCGGCGCCGGTCAACTCGATGCCGTAATATTCGCTGCCGTCAGGGTTAAGGATCATCCCGCGAAAGCGCAAAATGCCCTGTTCGATCTCGGCGAGCCCGGCGATCGGCGTCTTGCAGGAGCCGTCGAGGCGGCCGAGAAAGCCCCGCTCGCAAGCGACAGTGGTCGCAGAGGCCGCATCGTTCAGCGGCGCAAGCAGAGCGCGCGTCCTGGCGTCATCCTTGCGGCAAGTCACGCCGATGGCGCCTTGCGCCACCGCCGGCAGCATCTCCTCGGTCGAGAGAATTGAGGTCGCGTGCGAAGCAAGACCGAGCCGTTCGAGCCCGGCGAGCGCGAGCAAGGTTGCGTCGGCCTGCCCCTCGGCGAGCTTCTTGAGCCGCGTCTCGACATTGCCGCGAAAATTGACGACACGAAGATCGGGGCGGAGGCGCATGATTTGCGCCTGGCGCCGCAAGGAGGAGGTACCGACGACCGAGCCCGGCGGAAGCTCGGCAAGCGAGGGCGCCTTGGTGCTGATGAAGGCATCCCGGACATCGCCGCGCGGCAGGATAGCGGCGATGCACAGCCCCGCCGGGAGATCGGTCTCCAGATCCTTCATCGAGTGCACCGCCATGTCCACGTCGCCGCGCAGCAGCGCCTCGTCGATCTCCTTGGTGAACAGGCCCTTGCCGCCAAAGTCGCGTAAGGGCTTGTCCTTGATACGGTCGCCCGAGGTGGTGATGACGCTAAGCCCGATAGCGCCCTCGCCGAGGTTCGCCGCCTCGAGCAGGCGCGCCCAGACATGGCGCGCTTGCCAAAGGGCGAGCGGGCTGCCACGCGTGCCGATCAGGAGCGGCTGGTCCGGCAAAGGCTGAACTCCTTGAGTTTCTTGGCTGAAGCGCGCCAAATCTTGCCCGCATTAATGGCCCCTTTCCGCTTCCCCTTCAATCGAGCCTCGCAGAGGCTATAGAAAGCGCCATGGTTACGTCCGGCAAAGACGCCTCCCTTATCGTGCTCGGAATCGAGACGAGCTGCGACGAGACTGCCGCCGCCGTGGTGCGCCGTGCGGCGGACGGGCGGGGCGAAATTCTTTCCAATGTGGTGCGCTCGCAGCTCGATCTGCATGCGGCCTATGGCGGCGTGGTACCGGAGATCGCCGCGCGCGCCCATGTAGAGTTGCTCGATGCGGCGATCGGCCAGGCGCTGGCCGAAGGCGGGCTCGGCTTCGATGCGATCGATGCGGTTGCCGCGACCGCGGGGCCCGGCCTGATCGGCGGCCTGATCGTCGGGGTGACCACGGCCAAGGCCATCGCGCTTGGGCTCGGCCGCCCCTTCATCGCGGTCAATCATTTGGAGGCGCATGCGCTCACCGCGGGCCTCACCGATGGGCTCGGCTTTCCCTATCTGCTGCTGCTCGTCTCGGGCGGCCATACCCAGCTCCTCATCGTCAAGGATGTAGGCCGCTACGAGCGTCTCGGCACGACGCTCGACGATGCGCTGGGCGAAGCCTTCGACAAGGCCGCCAAGCTGCTCGGGCTCGGTTATCCCGGCGGCCCGGAAGTTGAGCGCGCGGCGGCACGCGGGCGCCCCACAATCGCCCTGCCCCGCCCGATGCTCGGCCGGCCCGAGCCGCATTTCTCGCTGGCCGGGCTCAAGACGGCGCTCAGGCACGCGGCGCTCGCACGCACGCCGCTCAGCGAGCAGGACGTCGCCGACCTCTGCGCAAGCTTCCAGGAGGCGGTCGCCGACATCGTCAGCGACAGGACGGCGCGCGCGTTCGAGCTCTATGAGGAGCGTCTCGGAAAAGAGGCGCAACGCGCCCTCGTCGTCGCCGGCGGCGTCGCCGCCAATAAGAGGCTCAAGGCAGCGCTGGAAGCTGTCGCCCGCAGGCACGGCTTCCGCCTCGTCGTGCCGCCGCCCGAGCTCTGCACCGACAATGCCGCCATGATCGCCTGGGCCGGCGCCATGCGGCTGTCTCGCGGCCTTGGTCGATGACCTTTCCGCGCCGGTCCGCGCGCGCTGGCCGCTCGACCCCGATGCGCCGCCGGCGCTGGGCGCCGGGGTCAAGGCGTGAGCGGTTTCCTTTGCGTTTTCCTGGATTCCGGCTTTCGCCGGAATGACGACCCCTGCCTATTTCCTGTATGACTTTCGGCGGCGGTTAAGCAGAGGCTTGGTCATGGCACTGCAATCGGTCGGCATCGTGGGCGCAGGCGCATGGGGCACCGCGCTTGCCGTCACCTCCCGTCGCGCCGGCCGCGACGTGCTGATCTGGGCTCATGAGCCGGAGACGCTCGCCGACATCAACCGGAACCATCGCAACGAGGTCTATCTACCGGGCATTAGCCTCGACCGCTCAATCGAGGCGACCGGGCGGCTCAACGAAGTCGCCAATTGCGACCTCCTGCTCGTGGCGACGCCGGCCCAGCATGTGCGCGAGATCGCGGGCGAGCTTGCGCCTTATCTGAAGGAAGAGCAGCCGCTCGTGATCTGCTCCAAGGGCATCGAGCAAGCGAGCGGCAAGCTGATCTCGCAGGTCGTGGACGAGGTCTCGCCCGGATCGCAGATCGCCGTGCTGTCGGGGCCGAGCTTTGCCGCCGAAGTGGCGCGCGGACTTCCCGCCGCGGTCACGCTCGCCACCGCGGAGGAGCCACTCGGCCGCGCGCTCTCCTACGCGCTCAGCCATCCGCCCTTCCGCTGCTATTGGAGCGACGACGTCATGGGCGCGGAGATCGGCGGCGCGGTGAAGAACGTCTATGCCATCGCCGCCGGCATCGTCGCCGGCAAGAAGTTCGGCGCAAGCGCCCATGCCGCGCTCGTCACGCGCGGCTTTGCCGAGATGGCGCGCTTTGGCGCGGCGCTCGGCGCGCGCCGCGAGACCCTGACCGGACTCTCAGGTCTCGGCGATCTCATACTCACCTGCGGCAGCCCGCAATCGCGCAACATGTCGCTCGGAATCGAGCTGGGAAAGGGGCGCAGCCTCGAGGAGGTGCTGGGCAAGAGGCTGACCGTCACCGAGGGCGTCTATACCGCAAGCGCGGTGGTGGAGATGGCGGCGGCGCGCGGCATCGACATGCCGATCGCCCAAGCGGTGCATGCGGTGATCTCGGGACTTGCCACCGTCGATGAGGCGATCGAGGCGCTGCTGGCCCGCCCGCTCAGGGCCGAGGTGTGAGGGGCCTCATGGTTCGAGACGCCCCCGTCGGGCGCTCCTCACCATGAGGAGGAGAGTCCTCACCCTGAGGAAGGCCGAAGGCCCGTCTCGAAGGGTGAGGCCCCCATGGACAGTCAGCAACTCGCGCAATAGCCTGATGCCGGGGGAACCACATGCTCTACGCGCTGATCTGCACCGACAAGCCCGACAGCCTCGCCATCCGCAAGGCGAACCGGCCTGAGCATCTCGCCTATCTCGAGAGCCTCGGCGAGACGCTCGTGCTTGCCGGCCCCTTCACGGAGCCCGACGGCGAGACCATGAACGGAAGCCTGGTCGTGATCGAGGCCCCGTCGCTCGAGGCGGCGCGCAAGATCGCCGCCGGCGATCCGTTCGCCAAGGCAGGGCTGTTCGCGCATGTCGATATCCGCCCTTGGCTGTGGACCATCAACAATCCCGACGAGGAGGAGTGAGCTTTCCGCCGCTCAATCCCATGGCCTATTGGCTGCTCAAATCAGAGGCTGACACCTGGTCCTGGGATCAGCAGAAAAAAGAAGGCCGCAAGGGTGCCGAGTGGGGGGGCGTGCGCAACTACCAGGCGCGCAACAATATGCGCGCGATGCGCAAAGGCGATTTCGGCTTCTTCTACCATACCGGCGAAGAAAAGAGCGTGGTCGGCATCGTCAAGGTGGTGAAAGAGGCGCACCCCGAGTCGACCGACAGCTCAGGCCAATGGGAGTGCGTCGACGTGGCTGCGGTCACCGACTTGCCGAAGCCCGTAACCCTCGCCGAGATCAAGGCGACGCCGGCTCTCAAGGCCATGGTGCTGGTCAGGAATTCGCGCCTGTCGGTGCAGCCCGTGACGGAAACCGAATGGCGCAAGCTCTGCGCCATGGGCGGCCTCGCCGATCCTCCCAGAGCCTAGTGCCGGGAGCCTCGTTCCTGGGGTAAAGTCGGGGAGACTCGAACAAGGGAAGGGGGACGCCATGACGTTCACAGGGGTGAATTATATCGCCGTCATCATCGCCGCTTTGGCCGGCTTCGGCCTTGGCGCGGTGTGGTACACGGTTCTCGCCAAGCCGTGGATGCACGCCCTCGGCAAGACCGAAGCCGAGTGCAAGCAGCTGCAAGGATCGGCCAAGGTCGTGCCCTTCGCCATCTCCATCGTCGCGCTCTTCATCATGGCCTTGATGCTGGCCGGGCGTGATGGGTCATTTGGGCGATATCACCATCAGAGGCGGCGTGATCAGCGGCTTCTTCGTCTGGCTCGGCTTCGTCATCACCACCATGGGCGTCAATCACGCCTTCAGCGGAGCAAAGCCGATGCTGACGCTGATCGACGGGGGCTATTGGCTCGCCGTGCTCTTGATCCAGGGGGCGGTCATCGGGGCCTTCGGAGTCTAGCTGAAAGCAAGACGCAGCCTTTGCGCCTAGCAGGGCAGCCGGTCATAATGAGTGACAAGTTGGCGTAGGGAGGAGTGGGCCGATGGCCGAGCACAAACAGTACAAAGTCGAGGCCGTGAAGGTCCCCAAGAAATGGAAGACCAAAGCCTTCATCGACAAGGATGAGTACGAGAAGCTCTACCGGAAGAGCGTCGAGAAGCCCGACAAGTTCTGGGGCAAAGAGGGCAAGCGCATCGACTGGATCAAGCCCTACACGCAGGTCAAGAACACCTCCTTCGCCTATCCCGACGTCTCGATCAAATGGTTCGAGGACGGCACCCTCAACGTCGCCGCCAACTGCATCGACCGGCATCTGAAGAAGCGCGGCAAGCAGGTCGCCATCATCTGGGAGCCCGACGATCCGTCGCAAGAAGCACGGCACATCACCTATCGCGAGCTGCACAAGGAAGTCTGCCGCTTGGCCAATGTGCTGAAAGCCAACGGGGTCAAACGCGGCGACCGGGTCACGATCTACCTGCCGATGATCCCGGAGGCGGCCTACGCCATGCTCGCCTGCGCGCGCATCGGGGCCGTCCATTCCGTGGTGTTCGGCGGCTTCTCGCCCGACTCGCTCGCGGGACGCATCGAGGATTGCAAGTCGAAATTCCTGATCACGGCCGACGAGGGCTTGCGCGGCGGCCGCAAGGTTCCGCTCAAGGCCAACGCCGATGCGGCGCTCAAGAAGGTCGGTGGCGTCGATAAAGTTCTCGTGGTCAAGCACACGGGCGCCGAGGTGCCGTGGACGCCCGGCCGCGACCTCTGGCTCGACGAGGAGCTCGCCAAGGTCGACGACGATTGTCCGCCTGAGGAGATGAGCGCGGAGGATCCGCTCTTCATCCTCTATACCTCGGGCTCGACGGGAACGCCCAAAGGCGTGCTGCACACCTCGGGCGGCTATCTCGTGTTCGCCGCCGCTGACGCATCAATATGTGTTCGACTATCACGACGGCGACATCTTTTGGTGCACGGCCGATGTCGGCTGGGTGACGGGCCACTCCTATATCGTCTATGGGCCGCTGGCCAACGGCGCGACCACGCTCATGTTCGAGGGCGTTCCGAACTACCCTGACGCCTCGCGCTTCTGGCAGGTGGTCGACAAGCACAAGGTCGACATCTTCTACACCGCGCCCACGGCGATCAGGGCCCTGATGGGACTGGGCGACGACTACGTGAAGAGCACCAGCCGGAAGTCGCTCAAGCTGCTCGGCACCGTGGGCGAGCCGATCAATCCCGAAGCGTGGGAGTGGTACTATCACGTGGTGGGAGAGGAGCGCTGCCCGATCGTCGATACCTGGTGGCAGACCGAGACCGGCGGCATTCTCATCACGCCGCTTCCCGGCGCCACCAAGCTCAAGCCCGGCTCGGCGACGCTGCCCTTTTTCGGCGTGCAGCCCGCCATCGTCGATAACGAGGGCAATCTTCTGGAGGGCGAGGCCTCCGGCAATCTCGTCATCCTCGATGCCTGGCCAGGGATGATGCGGACCGTCTATGGCGACCACAAGCGCTTCGTCGAGACCTACTTCTCCACCTACAAAGGCAAGTATTTCACCGGGGACGGCTGCCGGCGCGACGAGGACGGCTATTACTGGATCACCGGCCGCTCCGACGACGTCATCAAAGTCTCCGGCCACCGCATGGGCACGGCCGAGATCGAATCCGCGCTCGTCGCCCATCCCAAGGTGGCGGAGGCCGCCGTGGTCGGCTACCCCCACGACATCAAGGGCCAGGGCATCTATTGCTATGTCACCCTGATGGCGGGGGAGCAGGGCTCGGACGCGCTTAAGGACCGAGCTGCGCGACTGGGTGCGCAAGGAGATCGGGCCGATCGCCTCGCCGGATCTCATTCAGTTCGCGCCGGGCTTGCCCAAGACGCGCTCGGGCAAGATCATGCGCCGCATCTTACGCAAGATCGCGGAAGACGACTTTGGCAATCTCGGCGACACCTCGACGCTCGCCGATCCTTCCGTCGTCGCCGATCTCATCGAGCACCGGCAGAACCGGAAATCTGCTTGACCCGGGGACAACGAGAAGCGACGGACTGAAAAGACGCGCGAGGAAGAGAGGAAACATCCATGACATGGCTCAAACGCATTCTGATCGGTCTCGGCATCGTCCTCGTGCTTCTGATCGCACTCGTCGTCGTGGCGGGATATTGGACCCCGGACGAGAAGTCGGTCACGCAGACCATGTCGATGACGGTGGGCAGCCGCACCGTCACCGTGGGCGGCCACTATAAGAATATGACGCAGGAATCGCTGGCCGACGGCATCAAGGTCATCATCGACGGCCATGTGATCATCGTCACTGCCGACCAGCTCACCGTCGACGGCAAGACGCAAGTCCTCGAGCCGGGCCAGGACGTGGAAGTCTTGGTCGATGCCGAGGGTGTCGTAGAGGTGAAGTTGGTGCGCTCAGACGCGGGCGCTCCCGCCCACGCTCCGCAGTAGAGCAGCTTCGCTGCCACTCAGGATGTAGGTGACCTGGGCGAGAAACTTCGTCCAGACGTCCTTCGTCTCGCGCGTGAAGCTCTTCTCGAGCGACCGCTCAAGGGTCCACATCCACGCCTTGGCCATGGTGCGGTAGTCGCGCACCTTGATGCCAAGCTGGCGATGGCGCACGCCGAGCAGCTTGAGCGTCGGCGCCAGCCCGTCCTCGTGGTTGAGCGAGATGATGGTGAGCTTCACCGCCGCCATGAATTTGCGGCCTTGCGTCTTTGGATCGCTGCCGAAGCGGTCGCGGAAAGAGGGATCGAGGCGGAACAGCTTGAGATAGAACAGCAGCCCGACGAGGTCGAGGGCCGGCTCCAGCTTGCGGAAGCTTTCCCGAATCAGGCGCTTCTGCCCTGCCGTGAGCGAAATCTCGGCAGAGCCGGCGCGCGCCGGCGCAAAGCGATTTGAGGATTTGGCAACACGAGCTTGGATGGCGGCTGACATGGCGAGGCTACTCCCGAGGACTTAACTCTGCCAAGCATGCGGGGACAGCTCTTGAGGAAGCGTTAAGGTAACCGCGGCGGAAACGAAATTGCCGGCAGGCGCCGAAAAGCGAGCCAAATGCCCTTGGCCCGCCCACGCCTTGTCGCCCGCTTCGGGGCCTCCATATTTACGCTTGAGGACGGCGCGGGCTCTGGCCCTGCCCCAAGCTCTTCGATGGAGGTTCCATGAGCTATTTCCGCACCGCCATCCTTCTGGCAGCGCTGACGGCGCTGTTCATGGGGATCGGCTACCTGATCGGCGGCCAGACGCGGCATGATCGTCGCCCTCGTCGTTGCCGGCGGCGATGAACCTCTTCGCCTATTGGAACTCCGACAAGATGGTGCTCTCCATGTATGGAGCGCGCGAGGTGGACGAGCGCTCGGCGCCCGAGCTCTACGCGCTGGTGCGCCAGCTCGCCGCAGCCGCCGGGCTGCCCATGCCGCGCGTCTATGTCATGGAAAATCCGCAGCCGAACGCGTTCGCCACGGGCCGCAATCCCCGAGCACGCCGCCGTCGCGGTGACGACCGGGCTGATGCAGCACCGTGAGCCAGGAGGAGCTTGCCGGCGTGATCGCGCATGAGCTCGGCCACATCAAGAACCGCGACACGCTGCTGATGACCATCACCGCGACCATCGCCGGCGCGATCTCCATGCTCGCCAATTTCGGCCTCTATTTCGGCGCGCGGCAACAACAACGGCCAATATGGGGATCGTCGGCACGCTCATGCTCGTGATCCTCGGGCCCACTCGCCGCGGCGCTGGTGCAGATGGCGATCAGCCGGAACCGCGAATACGAGGCCGACCGGGAGGGCGCCGAGATCAGCCGGCGTCCCTTGTCGCTCGCCTCCGCCTTGCAAAAGATCGCCAGCGCCGCCAAGCACATCCCCAACCTGCCGGCCGAGCGCAATCCCGGCTTCGGCGCATCTCTTCATCGTCAACCCGCTGTCCGGCGCGCGCATGGACAATCTTTTCTCGACCCACCCCAATGTCGAGAACCGGGTGGCGCGGCTTCAGGAGATGGCGCGCGACATGGGCGAGAGCGGTACTCCGGCCAGCGCCGGCGCCGACGCTTCGGGGCCGTGGTCGTCAGAGCGGCGCGTTGCGGGACGCGGCCCTTGGGGCTAGGCCTTCATTCGTCATTGCCGGGCTTGACCCGGCAATCCATTCCACTGGCGCTTCGACTTGCTGAGAAGTAACGGCATGGATGCCCGGATCAAGTCCGGGCATGACGTGGGATAAAGGGTGATGATGGCTTCGGAGAAGGAAGCGAGGGCCAGAGCCCGCGCGCGCGACGCCCAGGTCGGGTTGCCGGCACGGCGCGCGGCCGTCGAGCTGCTCGCCGCGGTTCTGCAAAAGAAGCAGCCGCTCGACGACACTCTTGGGCCGTTCTCTCGACAAGGGCTCCATGTTCGACCTGCCTCAGCGCGACCGCGCGCTGACCCGCGCCATCGTGGGCACGAGCCTGCGGCGCAAGGGTCAGCTCGACCATGTGCTCGGCAGCTTTCTCGAGCGCGGCATGCCGGAGAAATCCGGCACGCTCTATCCGATCCTGCTGTCGGCCGCGGCGCAGCTCATCTTCCTCAAGACGCCGCCGCACGCGGCCATCGACCTCGCCGTGACGCTCGCCCAGTACGACCCCAAGGCCAAGCGCTACGACAAGCTCGTCAACGCGGTGCTCCGCCGCGTCGCGAGCGAAGGCGAGGCGATGGCGGCGAGCCTCGATGCCACGCGGGTCAATACGCCCGACTGGCTGTGGACGCGCTGGGCCGCCTATTGGGGCGAGGCACGCGCGCATGCCATCGCCGCGGCCCATCTCATCGAGCCGCCGCTCGATCTCACCGTCAAGAGCGATCCTGAGCTGTGGGCCGAGCGGCTCGCGGGCCGCGTGTTGCCCACAGGGAGCGTGCGTCTCCTGCCCAAGGGCCGCATCGAGGCCCTCCCCGGGTTCGACGAGGGAGCTTGGTGGGTCCAGGACGCAGCCGCCTCGTTGCCGGCGCGGCTCCTTGGCGACGTTGCGGGCAAGCGCGTGGCCGATCTTTGCGCCGCGCCCGGAGGCAAGACGGCGCAGCTTGTCCTCGCCGGCGCATCGGTCGTTGCCGTCGACAGCTCGAAGACGCGGCTTGGGCTTTTGGCCGAAAATCTTGCGCGGCTCGGCTTGGAGGCTGAACGGGTGCTCGCCGACGCCGCCAATTGGCAGCCAGGCGAACTCTTCGATGCGGTGCTGCTCGATGCGCCATGTTCATCGACCGGCACCATCCGCCGCCATCCCGACATCCCCTATGTCAAGTCGCCCAAGGACATCGAGGCCCTGGCCCAGCTCCAGGCCCGGCTCCTCGACAATGCCGCCAGCCTGCTCAAGCCCGGTGGGCGGCTCGTCTACTCGACCTGCTCGCTCGAGCCCGAGGAAGGCGAGGCCCAGATCGCGGCCTTCCTCGTGCGAAACGACGCGCTAAGCCTCGATCCCATAGCGCCAAGGGAGCTTTTCGGCCAAACGGACTGGATCGAGCCGTCGGGTGTCCTTGCGGACTTTTCCCTACGAACTCAAGCTCGAGAGCCCCGGAATGGAGCGGAATGGACGGCTTTTTTGCCACACGTCTCGTCCGCTCGGGTTAAGCGTAACGCGCATCGGGCTTGATCGGAAACGTGCGCGGCCCGACAATGCGGGCCTCGAGATGCACGGGGGAGGCCCTGCGTACATCGCGGCGCATGGCGGCAGCTTGGAGATAAGGCAGCATGGCGGCTGACTCTCAGCCCTACGAGCGCGGCGGACGCAACCCGCCTGCGCGCCTCAGCGGCCCGGGACCCTTCCGCCGCTTCATGCTCGCGAGCATGGCGAGCATCAGCTACCCGGGCACCCAAGCCGAGCAACTCCTGCTTGCCCCACAGGAACTCAGGACCGCCGACCCGAGCTTCGCCACCGAACTCTACAACGGCCATTTCGGACTCGCCGGGCGGCTCGCCGAGATCGACGCCGAGTCGCCGTTCGAAATCGCTCCGCCATCGGAGGGCTGGGCGCGCGAGCTTTATGGATTTGGCTGGCTCAGGCATCTCAGAGCGGCCGGCAGCGAGCTGTCGCGCGAGCAGGCCAAGGCGCTGGTCCAGGATTTCATCACGCTCAGGCGCTCCATCCACGGACTTGCCTGGCAGCCGGAGATCGTCGGCCGCAGGGTGATCTCCTGGCTCTCCAATTCGGTGCTCGTGCTCGACACGGGCGAGCCGCAGGCCTACGAGGCCTTCCTCAGGGCGCTGACCTCGCAGCTCCGCTATCTCTCCGCCAGCTACCGCGACGCGCCCGATGGCGTGCCGCGCCTGGTCGCCCTCATGGCGCTGACCTATGCCGGGCTCTGCATCGCCGAGCAGCAGGCGGTGGTCGACCGCTATGCGCGGCATTTCTGCAAGGAGCTCGACCGGCAAATCCTTCCCGACGGCGGACATATCTCGCGCAACCCCGACGCGCTCGTCGAGCTTCTGCTCGACCTCTTGCCGCTCAGGCAATGCTTCGTGGCACGCGACCGCGCGCCCCCTAAGGAGCTGACCGACGCCATCGATCGCATCATGCCGATGCTGCGCTTCTTCCGCACGGGCGACGGAACCTTGGCCCGCTTCAACGGCGCCGGTCCCACGCCCACCGATGCGCTCGCCACAGTGTTGGCTTACGACGACGTCGAGGGAACGCCGGTCCGCTCGGCGGCAAACTCGGGCTATGTGCGGCTCGAATGCGGACCCACGGTGCTGATCTGCGATATCGGCCCCTCGCCGGCACCTTCGCTCAGCACCAATGCGCATGCGGGATTTCTCTCCTTCGAGATGAGCGCGGCCAACTGCCCGATGATCGTCAATTGCGGCGCCCCTTCGCTTGACCACGAAGACTGGCGCCCCTTCGCCCGCTCGACGGCGGCGCACTCGACCTTGACCTTCGAGGAGTCGTCTTCGGCGGAGTTCACCTCGGGCGGCGCGAACGGCAGCCAGGTTGCGCTCGACTCGCCCCTGACCGGCCCCCTCAACGCGCAAGGAGCGCTCGCCGATCAGGGCGACAATCTCAGGATCAAAGGCTCCCACGACGGCTATATGGCCAGTTTCGGCGTGAGCCACGCCCGTCAATTCCTCATTGCGCCGAACGGCCTCCTGATCAGCAGCGAGGATAAGCTCTCGGCGCCGGGAGGCCTCAAGAGCCCTGACGGCGATCTCATCGGCGGCTTCTATGCCATCCGCTTCCACCTGCATCCGAGCGTGCGCGCCGAGCTCGCCGCCGACGGGCAGAGCGCGCTACTCAAGCTGCAAGAACGGCGAGACCTGGAGGATCAGCTCGAACGCACCGGAGACCAGGATCGAGGAAAGCTTTTTCCTCGCCGATGCCCGCGGGCCGCAACCCACCTCCCAGGTCGTGCTCGGCGGGGCGATGGGCGAGGCGAGCGAAGTCAGGATCGTGTGGAACATCGAACGCATGGCTGAAGGCGGCGGAGGCGGCCACCACCTGGTCGATCCCAACGAAGCCGCACCTGCCGCAGCATAGGCAGTAATGCACTCTGACTCGTCATTGCCGGGCTTGACCCGCCTACGCGGGCCGAAGCCTTGTGTTCGGGCCCTCCAGCCATTGCTTCGGCGGGCGAAGGCCCGGCAATCCATTCCACTGGCCTTTCAGCTTGCGGTGACGTAACGGCGTGGATGCCCGGATCAAGTCCGGGCATGACGATTCAATCGGGATGGATTTTGCTTTAGAGCTTTACCTCATGGAAGACAGGAAGATTGACCGTGCGCTGCTCTCGGTCAGCGACAAGACCGGTCTTGCCGATTTCGCCAAGGCTTTGCGGAAACACGGGGTCGAGATCGTTTCGACCGGGGGCACCGCCAAGCTGCTCCGCGACGCCGGCATCGCGGTAACCGAAATCGCCGCGATCACGGGCATGCCCGAGATGATGGACGGGCGGGTCAAGACCTTGCATCCGAACATTCATGGCGGGCTTCTTGCCGTGCGCGGGAACGCGGCGCATGAGAAGGCGCTTGCCGAGCACGCCATCCCGGCGATCGACCTCCTCGCCGTCAATCTCTATCCGTTCGAGAAGACGGTCGCGGCGGGAGCCGATTTCGACACCTGCATCGAGACTATCGACATCGGCGGCCCCGCCTTGATCCGCGCCGCGGCGAAGAACCACGCATCCGTCACGGTCGTGGTCGACCCTGCCGATTATCCGCTGGTCCTTGCCGAGATGGACGCCAATGGCGGCGCGACGACGCGCGCTTTACGCAAATCGCTCGCCGGCCGCGCCTTTGCCCGGACGGCCGCCTACGACGCGGCGATTGCCGCGTGGTTCGCCGAGCAGCTTGGCGAGCGGACGCCGGAGACAAGAGCGATCGCAGGCACGCTGGCAGAAGCGCTCCGCTACGGCGAGAACCCGCATCAATGGGCGGCCTTCTACCGGACAAGTGAGCGGCGCTTCGGCGTCGCCACCGCGCGCCAGGTCCAGGGCAAGGAGCTCTCCTACAACAATCTCAACGACACCGATGCGGCCTTCGAGCTCGCCGCCGAGTTCGATCCTAAGGTTAGCGCTGCCGTCGCCATCATCAAGCATGCCAATCCGTGCGGGGTGGCGATCGGCGAGAGCCTCGCCGAGGCGTATCGCAAGGCTCTCGCCTGCGACCCGACCAGCGCCTTCGGCGGCATTATCGCGCTGAACCGCGCCCTCGATGACGAAGCGGCGCGGGAGATCGTCAAGATCTTCACCGAAATCATCATCGCGCCCGACGCCAGCGACGAGGCTAAGGCGATCGTCGCCGAGAAGAAGAACTTGCGGCTCCTTCTCGCCGGCGGGCTTCCCGATCCGAAAGCGCAAGGGCTCGCGTTCCGGTCGCTCTCGGGCGGCTTCCTCGTGCAGTCGCGCGACAACGGCGTTGTCGCGATCGACCTCAAGGTGGTGACCAAGCGCAAGCCGAGCAAGGAGGAGTTCGCCGACCTCATCTTCGCCTTCACCGTGGCCAAGCACGTCAAGTCTAACGCCATCGTCTACGCCAAGGACGGCGCCACGGTCGGCATCGGCGCAGGCCAGATGTCACGCGTCGATGCCGCGCGCATGGCGGCATGGAAGGCGGCAGACGCCGCCAAAGCGCAAGAGCTGGCGCAGAGCCTGACCGAAGGCTCGGTGGCGGCGTCAGACGCCTTCTTTCCCTTCGCCGACGGACTTAAGGCGATCGCGCAAGCCGGCGCGACCGCCGTGATCCAGCCCGGCGGCTCGCTGCGCGACGACGAGGTGATCGCCGCCGCCGACGCTGCCGGTCTCGCCATGGTGTTCACCGGCATGCGGCATTTCAGGCATTAGAAATCGGGATTATCCCCTTGACACAGTTATCTGTGGGTTTTGATAAAGCCAGCGGATAGCCAGATATTCATCCGGGTATCATGGCTTGCGCGCGCGATATCGTATTCGGAAACGACAAGGGCCAGGGCCAAGCTTAGGCGGTTAGCGGCCTGCGGCTCACTGCACAGCATCCAAATTCTGCTGAGGCGTCTGAAACGACGCCGCATTCCCCGAGCTACGCGCGGCGCGATCTTCTCAAAGTCGCCATCAAAGCTAACCAAAACAGCGTCCAGCTCCTCCGAAACCGTCGCCACCAGTGGATCGACGGAGCCGGGGGGTACGTGATCCCTTATGGAAGATACCTCGTGGCCAGCGGCCACAAGCATCTCACCCACAGATACCGGTACGCCCTCATCCAGCACGAAATGCATTGGCCATAATTATGGCCAATTACGCTCTCCGCGCGAGTCTTTGTTCATGATCGAGCGCCGCGTGCACGTCTTGCTCAGAGAGCGAGGGATACTCCCTGAGTATCTGGCTAACCGTGTAACCCGCATCATGAAACCGCCTGATCGCGGCCGTTGGGATGCGCGTGCCGGCGATCACTGAGGCGTTCCGTACAACATACTTGTGCTTTTCAATCTTGCCGTATTGGCTTGCTGACCTTTGTTGGAGGTCGCGAACGCGCTCCTCGATATCGTTGATCACGTCAATGATAGGGAGCATGGCATATTGCCCATCCCAAACACCTTCCACGTCCTGAGACGAAGGATGCTGGAAATGGACCTTCTTTTTCACAACATAGAGCCGAAGGCCTACCCAATCCTCATACCCGCGCCGAACAAGCTCGACTGCGACTTTGCGAAGCTCTTGGAGCGAGACGCGGTACTGCATCATGAGTACCGCGATTGTGCGGAGCCCAACTACATCGCGAAACGAATATACACGGCTGTAGGCGCTTCTCCGGTTCTCATAGGCGTAGCGCGGAGAGAAGAATAAATTTTGTCCCATGAGCGGAGCTGCCCCTTGGAGAGCCCGGTGAGGCGCGCAACATGGTCATCGCTAAAAGCGCGGATCACATTCGGGTCAGTCATGGTGCACCTTGCGACTAAGGACAGGCTCAGGTACGATTCCGAGCATGGATAGTAGCGCCCTAACGTTACGTAAGGCTATAGAAACCGGCCGATTGGCTGATTTCGCGGCGCAAGAAGAAGCACGCGGCATCAAACCGGTTCCCGGCTCCGAGCTTGATCGAGCGCTAGCGATTCAATGCTATCACCAGTAGGCAGGTAGGCCGACTGCCTAGGAACTTATCCCCGCGCTCCAAACCTCCCTTACACTGCGCGTCACCTCGTCCGTTGAGGGGCGCATTCATGAGGCGTCGTGAGGCGGGACGGGGTGCGGTGCCCCGCGGGTCTGGCTCGTCAACCAGGCACTCGGGCGGCGCCGGGGCTCCCCCCGGGCTCACTATGAAGCCCTGCCAGGAGCTGGCTGACGACCGTAAGGTCCAAACCAAACGCCGACTGTCGCCTCTCTTGTCGGTGGATGCGGAGAGAGGAACCCCAACAGGACAAAGGACGGCGGCGGGGCACTTACGGCGAAAGCGGGGCCCGGTGTGTCGCGAAAAAACACCGCAAATAGCATGCGCTACCGCTTCGCTGCATGAGCGCATGTGGCGCGCCGAGAGGCGCCCGCCGCGGTCCGGCAACGGATTGCGGACACCATAGGTCTGCGTCTTTCGGCGCGCCACCCCCTCAGCCCGAGGGGCAACAATGTCAGAACCCCAAACGCATTGCGTTGTGGGAAGGAGTTCGCATGCCCTCATCGCGTCACCCCGGCGAAAGCCGGGGTCCAGGTTTTTTCTTTGGCGCTTCGCGCCACTGGATTCCGGCTTACGCCGGAATGACGAGTGTGGATCGCGCGTCTCCAAATCGTCATGCCCGCGTAGGCGGGCATCCAGTAATCACAGGAGATGGAGAGTCCTTCGGCGGATCGAGAGATATGGGGTTACTGGATTCCCGCTTTCGCGGGAATGACAAGGCCGCGCACTTACTTCGCCCTCACGCGGAGCAGGAGCAGGAGGCCGGCCACGAGAAAGACGAGGCTCGTGGCGATGCCGAGGCGCTGGCTGCCGGTGGCGGCAGTGACGACGCCGATGGCGAGCGGCGCGGCGAACGCCGTGATCTTGCCGGAGAAAGAGAAGAAGCCGAAAAACTCCGTCATCTTGTCAGGCGGCGAGAGGCGGGCGAGCAGCGTGCGGCTCGACGCCTGGATCGGACCGGAGGCAAGCCCGATGAGAATGGCGAAGGCGAGATAGACCTGCTCGCCTGTGGAGGAAAACGAGCGCGCTGCCGGGAAGCCTCGCCTCGACCGGCAGCACGAACAACACGTGATCGCGGTCGACCGAAAGCACACCGATCGAGGCCGCGATGAAGAAAAGAAGCGTGAAGACGATCACGGTTTTCGAGCCTGCCCGGTCGTCGAGCACGCCGCCGAGGCTAGCGCCGATTGTCGCGGCAAGCGTGAGGATGATGCCGAACAGGCCGAGCTCGGCCGCGCCCCAGCCGAACACGGTGGCAGCGTAGATGCCGCCAAAGGCGAAGATGGCGCCGAGGCCATCGGCATAGAGCATGCGGGCGATGAGGAAGAAGGCGATGGTCTTGTAGCGGCGGAGCTCGCGCGCGGTTTTCGCCAGCAAGGCGAGACCGGCGCTGATCGGGGTAGGGGTCGTCGGTCCAGATGGCCGATCAGGGGTGAACAGAAAGAGCGGGATGACAAAAACGACGTACCAGAGCGCCGAGAGCGGTCCGACCAGGCGGTCACCTTGCCGTGTCGCCGCATTGAGCGGGACCAAAGGATCGAGCCCGAGCAGCGTCTTCCCCGAGCTCGGCTCGGCCACGACGAAGCCAGCCATGAGCGCGAGGCTGGCGAGGCCGCCGAGATATCCGGCTGCCCAGCCGATGCCGGACAGAGTGCCGAGCTTCTTCTCCGGCACCAAGGACGACATCATCGCGTTGGTGAAGACCGTGCCAAGCTCGGATCCGATGGTGGCGAGGCTGAAACAGACGAGCACGAGGATGGCGAGGTCGCCGCGGCCGGGAATTGCAAGCCAAAGCCCTGCCAGGCCCACCACCAGCAGCACCGAGAAGGCGGCGATCCAAGGCTTACGCTTGCCGCCGGCATCGGCAATGGCGCCGAGAACGGGGGCGAGCAGTGCCGCCACAAGTTCGGCAGCCCCGGTCGCGTAGGCCCAAAGAGCCTGGCCCGTCACGGAGTCTGGCATGAAGCCGTTCACGAAATAGGGCGCAAACAGAAAGGTGACGACCAGGGTGTAGAAGGGCTGCGTCGCCCAGTCGAACAGCACCCAGCCGGCAAGCGCGCGCGTGCCCGTCCGCTCCGCTGTCGCGTCCCCCGAGGCGTCCCGCCGGCTACGGCCGCCCATAGGCATCGAGCACGATCAGATGGTTGGGGAGCTCGTTCTTGTCGACCCGGCCTGGCGGGAAATGCTTGGCGAGGATCTTTCCGGATCGCTCGATGGCGCGGATAAAACCCTCCGTGACGGTGCCGCGCGCCAGGTGATTGGTCAGTTCGCCGACGACGTCCTCCCAGGTCGACGGGGGCACCTTGCGGTAGATGCCCGCATCGGCGATGACCTCGGCGAAGCGCTCGGCGAACGAGACATAGATCAGCACGCCGGTACGCCCCTTGGTGGTATGCAAGTTCTGGACGAGGAATTGTTCCACGGCGCGTTGATGAGCGCGGGCGCGCTTGACGGCCCCTGGCACGAGGGCGAAGCGAAACCGTTCCCATTGGAACAGCACCAGACAAACGAAAAACACCGCCAGCTGGAGCAGATAGATGTACTCCACGGGCCATTTGGTGGCGAAGATCAGAGGGATCGGCACGGCCGAGCGCAAGCAGCGCCGCCCATAGCAAGGCGAAGGAGCGATAGCCGTCGGAGGCAACGGCCGCAACCACCACGATCTCGCCGCTCGTCTTCTCCTCGGCGCGCGTGATGGCCTCGGAGATGGCGGCCTGATCCTCAAGGGTGAGGGGCTGCATGGGCACGGTCCTACCATCCACCGGAGGCGCCGCCGCCACCGAAGCTTCCGCCGCCGCCCGAGAAGCCCCCGCCCCCGCCATTGCCGCCTCCTCCTCCGCTGCTCCAGCCGCCGCCACCGCTCCCGGTCGTTCCGGGGACGAAGATCGAGCCTCCGGGGCCGCGGCCCGCGCGCGAGGCATGAAGGACGCTGCGCCAGATGCTGTAGGCGATCCACAGCCAGATCGCGAGCCAGAAAATCATCAAGAGCCAGTCGATGACGGGATTGTCGGCGTCACGGCGTGCCTTGGCGCGTTGCTCCACCTCGGCGGCATCGCCGGTGAGCACGAGAATGATGTCGCGGACCCCGTCCTTGATGCCGCCGGCAAAGTCGCCTTCGCGAAAACGCGGCAGGATCCCGTTTTCGATGATGATCTTGGAGAGCGCATCGGTGAGGGTTCCCTCGAGCCCGCGGCCGACCTCGATCCGCACTTTGCGCTCATTGGACGCGACGATAAGGATGACGCCATTGTCGAATTGCTCGGTGCCGATGCCCCAGTGACGCCCGAGCTGATAGCCGAAATCCTCGATGGTGTAGCCTTGCAGCGAAGGCAGGGTGACGACCACGACCTGATCGGAGCTCTTGTCCTCGAGCGCCTTGAGGTCGGCGGTGATCGCCACCTCCTCGGGGTAGGTCAGGAGGCCGGCGTCATCGACGACGCGGCCGGTCAGCTCCGGGAATTTCGGCTCGGCGACAGCGGGCGAGAGCCATAGCGCGAGCGCCATGGCCAACACCATCCCGCCGAAGCGCCACATAGCGGCCATTGGGCCCCCCGCCTTGGCTTAAGCTAGAACTTCACCTCCGGCACGTCCTGCGTTCCTTCCGCCACGGTGAAGTTCTGCATGGGCTCAGCGTCAGGATAGAGCAACGCACGCCACCAGCGGCCGGGAATCGTTCTGATCTCCGTGTTGTAGTCCTTGACCGCGGTGATGTAGTCCTGCCGCGCAATGGCGATGCGGTTCTCGGTGCCCTCGAGCTGGGACTGGAGCGCCAGGAAGTTCTGGTTCGACTTCAGGTCGGGATAGTTCTCCGTGATCACGAGCAGGCGGCCGAGCGCGCCGGAGAGGCCATTCTGCGCCTCCTGGAATTTCTGGAACGCCTCCGGATTGGTGAGGATGTCGGGCGGAATCTGCATTTGCGTCGCCTTGGCGCGCGCCTCGACGACATCGGTGAGCACCTTGCTCTCCTGCGCGGCGTAACCCTTCACCGTCTCGACGAGATTGGGGATGAGGTCGGCACGGCGCTGATACTGGTTCAAGACCTGGCTCCAGGCGGCCTTGGCCTGCTCTTGCAGGGTGGGAATGGTGTTGATGCCGCAGCCGGCGAGCATGACGCCCGCAAGCAGCAGGCAAACCGCACGGGAAACATCGCCCGGTCGGGCACGGGTCAATGCCAGCATGAAGATACTCCCCTGAACAGCTCGATCCGCTAGGCCCATCCGTGTATTGAGCGCCCGCAGCCGAAGCAAGGGCTTTTGCGCTTACTTCTCCGGCCGAAGCCGGCAGATGTTGAGGACCGGGGGAGCGCCAAATTCCAGGTGTTGCGAGAATGAAACAGAGCAAAGTTTATTCGCAGCCCGTCGACCACTTCGCTGTCCAGCCCACAAGCGGATAGGACGCGCACGCCCGCCGCTAAGTTGCCGGAGTTATGAGATTTTTTTTCACGCAACCCGGCTCGGCCCCGAGAACCAAATCGTTAGACCGCGGCGTTAGGAGATCAGAAGGCTTCTGCTGGTCAAATGGGAGTGCCTCTTTTACTGTGATTCTTGAGTCGTGGGGGACTCACACGGGGGAGGCTCGCCTATGGGTCTGACCATTCACGGGGAGCGTGTGTGTTGCGTACAGAGCGTCTGAGGGACGAGGCGACCAAGGTCGCCGGAAGGGCTTCATCGACATTTTTCGCCGTTGTCGGCATTGCGGCCCTCGCCGTCGCCGTCGTTGCCGCCATGCCAGCCGAAGCCAAAAAACGCCAGAACTCGGCGAAGCCGATCGAGGAGCCGATCCCCGACATCGCCAATGGCGAGCCCATGACGCTCGTGGTCTCCCTGAGCAATCAGAAGGTCGACGTCTATCGGGGCACGACGCTCATCACGAGCTCGGCCGTTTCGACGGGAATGCCTGGCCACGCCACCAAGATGGGTGTCTTCAGCATTCTCGAGAAGCAGAGATACCATCACTCCAACATCTATAGCGGGGCCCCGATGCCCTGGATGAACCGGATTACATGGTCCGGCACCGCGCTTCACGCCGGTGTGGTCCCTGGCTATCCGGCATCGCATGGTTGCATCCGATTGCCCTTTTCCTTTGCGCCCAAATTGTTCCAGATCACGACCGCCGGTGACAACGTCATCGTATCGCGCGATCGGCTCGCTCCGCAGCTGATCGAGCATCCCAACCTCTTCCAGCCGCTGCCTCCGCCTCCCCTGCCCGTCATGGTCAAGCAGGAGCAGCCCCCGCAGCGTCAGTCGAGCAACGAGATCCTGCCGGTCCCCGCCGCCCAACCGGGCCATCCGGGCATGCTCGCCAGGGCCGATTTGGCAGGCTCCACCACCGATGTCCCCTCTTCGCTGGAGGCCGAGGCCGCCGGGCAGGAGGCCGCCCCGGCCCTCAAGGCCGACGCCGCGGCGGTGGAGGACACGCATGTCCACGCCTTCGACCCCTTCGCCGGCGCGGCCGCGCAGGCCGGTATGCAAAACGGCCATGCCGCCCCAACCGAGTCGGCCGCCGGGGCGAGTGGGCATGCCCTGGATGATGATGGCGGTCCTTCCAGCGGGTCAGGTACTGTTTCGGCGGCATCGGTCGACCGAGCGCCCGTTGAGGCGCCTGAGCCCGTACCGGCCAAGGCCGAGTTGTCCGCGACCGTCGCACCTCAGGCAGAGCCCGCGAGTGCCGAAACCTCCGCTCGCGCAACGGCCCCGGCCGAACCAGCGAGTGTGATCGCCAAAACGCCGCCGGCTGAACCAGCGAATGTGGCAGTCGAAGCCGCTCCCGCCCCGGCGACTGCGGTGCCTGCCGCGGTCCAGGCCGTGGCGGCAACGCCTCAGGCAAGCATGGCTGAGGCCAACGCCAAGGTCGATGCGGGGCCCCCTTCGATCATCGCCACGAAGCTCGGGGCCGGAACTAAGGCGGCAGGCATCATGGCGGCGGAGCCCCGCTCCACGGCGCCCTTGCGCATTCTGGTGACGCGGCGGACGCAGCGCGACCGCATCATCGGCGTGCAGCAGATCTTGGCGGAATTGGGCTATCTGCCACAGCTGGATTTCGACGGGACGCCTCGGGAAGCCCACCGCAACTGCCATCAAGGCCTTCCAAAAGGCCAACTGGATGCCTGAGACCGGCGCCTTCACCGATGAACTCGTGAAGAGGGTCTATGCGATTGCCCGCAAAGGCGAGCCGCCCGCCGGGCACCTTTTCGTCAGGCAGGAGTTCGGCCGCGTGTTCGACGCACCGGTGAGCTTCCGCGATCCCGAGACGCCGCTCGGCACGCACCTCTTCACCGCCCTGAGTTTCGCCCCCGGCGACACCAAGACGCGATGGACGGCGATCAGCCTGCAGGGCGACGATGCCTCGAGCGCGCTCGACCGCCTCGAGATTCCGAACGACCTTCGCCAGAAGATCTCCGAGCGGCTGACGCCCGGCTCCTCGCTCATTATCGGCGATACCGCCATCAACACGGCGACCTTGCCGAAGGGCGCGGATTTCCTCGTCTGGGCCAAGGACACGCCGGCAAAGATCACCACGGTCAGCGCCGACGGCGACAATTCAACGCCGCGGCCCAAGAAGAAGCCGCAGCGTGCGGCGTTACAACAATAGCAATTACACCTTCAGCTACCCGGCCACGCGCCCCTTCACGCGGGGATACCCGTCTTGGCCCTGGTAGGCGGCAACCACCTTCGCCTCTAGCGAAAGCGGCCCCTTAAGAAGGGGCCGTTTGCTTTTCCGTATTAGGGAGAAAATTGGAGCGGGCGAGGGGATTCGAACCCCCGACCCCAACCTTGGCAAGGTTGTGCTCTACCCCTGAGCTACACCCGCGAAATCCAACCTTCGATTGGGCCTTAACGATCTAGTTGATCATCGCCCGAATGTCTACCTCCCCCCGGGAAGACGCGAGAGCCATTCCATGGCAACCGACCGAAAGACCCTGTTCGCCCGCCTGGAAGAGCTCGGCATTGCGACGACGACGGTCGAGCACGCGCCGATGTTCACGGTCGAGCAGTCGGGCGCCTTGCGGATGAGCCTTCCCGGCGCCCACACCAAGAACCTGTTTCTCACCGACCGAGACGGAAGCATGGTCCTCGTCGTCGCCAAGGACGATACGCGGGTCGACCTCAAGGCGCTTGCCAAGCGGCTGGCGGCGGGGCGTCTCAGCTTCGGCAAGGGGGAGCAGCTCGAAGCGGTGCTCGGCGTGCCTCCCGGCTCGGTCACGCCGTTGGCGCTGATCAATGCGTCTGCGGCGGGGGTCAAGGTGGTGGTCGATAAGGCGCTCATGGACTTCGCCGAGGTCAATTGCCATCCGCTGGAGAACACCGCCACGACGCGGCTCGCAACTCAGGACCTCATCCGCTTCATCAAAGCTTGCGGCCATGAGCCCCTCATCATCCCCCTTGGGTGAGGCCGCTTGCCGCCTCCCGGCAGGTTGCCAAACGGCTTGGGCCGGCCCATCTTCCAGGGCACGGAGCGGACCTGAGCGCCTTGGCGCTGCCTCGACTTGGCTCTAGGGTCGCCGCCTGCGGGCAAGGAGCATGAGCGTAGATACCCCCATCCTGACGGAAGGCGGTGCAGGCAGTCCTGACGCCGACCTCATCAAGAACACCACCACCCAAGACTTCATGCGCGACGTCATCGAGGCCTCGCGCGAGGTGCCGGTGCTGGTCGATTTCTGGGCGCCGTGGTGCGGTCCCTGCCGCCAGCTTACGCCCACCCTGGAAAAGGCCGTGCGGGCGGCGAAGGGCGCGGTGAGGCTGGTCAAGCTCAATATCGACGAGCATCCGCAGATCCCGGGTCAGATGGGCGTGCAGTCGATCCCGGCGGTGTTCGCCTTCCAGGACGGCAGGCCGGTCGACGGCTTCATGGGGGCGCTGCCTGAGTCCCGAATCAACGCCTTCATCGCGCGGCTGATCGGCGAGACTGCCGGCGATACGGCCGCCGATCTCGAAGCCGCAGAGGCGGCGCTGGCCGCCGGAGACGTCAACACCGCGGCGCAGATGTTCGGCGAGGTGCTGCAAGCCGATCGCGAGAACGCGCAAAGTCTCGCAGGCCTCGCCAAGTGCTACATCAAGACCGGCGACCTTGCCCGCGCCGAGCAGACGCTCGCGCTGGTACCGCCCGCCAAGGCCGACAGCGCGCCCGTGGCGAGCGCTCGCGCCGCGCTCGAGCTTCAGCGCAAGGCGCCGAGCGCCGGCGATATCGAGTCTCTCCGCGCCAAGCTCGCCGCCGATCCGAACGACGCTCAGGCCCGCTTCGACCTCGCGCTCGCGCTCGACGCCAAAGGCGACCGCAGCGGCGCGGCTGACGAGCTGCTCACGCTCGTCGCCAAGAACCGCACCTGGAACGACGACGCAGCGCGCAAGCAGCTCGTGCAACTGTTCGATGCGTGGGGCGCAAGCGACCCCGCCACCATCATGGGCCGGCAAAGGCTCTCATCGCTGCTGTTCGCGTGAGGCCAAGGAGAGCTTCTCTTGGGGGTGACCGACCGCTATCGCAACGTCGCAGACATGCCGAAGGCGCTGCCGCTGTTCCCGCTGCGCGGCGCCATTCTCCTGCCGCGCGCCTCGCTCACCCTCAATGTGTTCGAGCCGCGCTACCTCGCTCTGGTCGATCACGCCCTGGCCGACGACCGCCTGATGGGCGTCGTGCAGCCGGCCCCTGAAGCGGGAAATGCCGAGTCGCCCGCCGGGAAGAACTTTCCCGTCAGGCGGGTGGGCTGCGCGGGACGGATCTCTTCCTTCACGGAGAGCGACGATGGCCGGGTGGTCATCTCGCTCGCCGGCATCGCGCGTTTCGTGGTTGCGGGCGATGTCGAGGGAAAGAGCCCATTCCGGATCGCACAGGTGGATTTTTCGCCTTACGCCAAAGACTTCGTCTTGCGGCCACGGCGAGGAGGACGTCGACCGCCCGCGCCTCATCGCGACGCTCAGAAGCTATCTGATCGCCAACAATCTCAATGCCGATTGGGATCGCATCAACAACGCCAGCACCGAGCGGCTGGTCAATACGCTGTCGATCCTCTCCCCCTATGGGCCGGAGGAGAAGCAGGCCCTGCTTGAGGCCCCCGACTTGCGGGCGCGCGCCGAGGCCCTTATCGCGCTCGCCGAGATGGAGCTTGCGGCCACGGACGACGGCTCCGGGACATCGCTGCAATGACGGGCAAGGAGACGCACCAATGACCAACGCACCCGAGCGCGGCGGCGAGCGCCGCCTCGATCCAAAGCTGCTGGAGATCCTGGTCTGTCCCTTGACCAAGACCTCGCTCGACTACGATGCCGAGCGTCAGGAGCTGATCAGCCGCGCCGCGGGCCTCGCCTATCCGATCCGCGACGGCATTCCCATCATGTTGCCCGAGGAAGCGCGCAAGCTCGACGAGAGCTAGCGCGAGGATGCCAAACGGGCTCGCATGAGAAGACGCGCGCGAACGCGGTCGATCTGATATAATGATTCTATGGCAGCCAGAGTCCTAAAAGAGGTCATGCAGAAGATCGAGTCCTGGCCGGAAGAGGCGCAGGAGGAGCTTGCGGCAATCGCGCAAGAGATGGACGAAGCGCTTCGTGGCGGCATCTATCACGCCAGCCAAGACGAGCTTGCAGGAATCGATCGGGGGCTCAAAGCGGCTCGCGAAGGCCGGTTCGCAACAGACGCGGATGTTGAGGCGGCGCTCTCCAAGCGCCGTCCATGAGGGTCGTCTATACCGACGAGGCGCTGTCCGATCTCACCGAGATCTTGGTCTACATCGACGCCAACTATCCCGTCAATTCCTCCGGCGCCTACAGCCTCTCGCCAGTCAGCAAACACGGCACGGTGCCGGTTCTGCCCGCCGCCTCGCGAACGAGGAAGCGCTTCACCCCCGGCGCCCGGTCGACGAGGCCCAAGCCAAGATCGCGTAAGGCCCGCAACGGCACACTGTCGTTGGAGAAGAGGCGGTTCAGCCCATCCATGACCGCGGCCGAGAAGGCGCTGTCGAAACGCCGCCAGCGCTCGTATCGCTCAAGCTGCGCCGCCGCGCCGATATCGAGCCCAAGCCGCGTGGCGTCGACGATGGTCTCGGCGAGCGCCGCCACGTCGCGCATGCCGATATTGAGCCCCTGCCCCGCCAGCGGATGCACCACGTGCGCCGCGTCGCCGATCAGCGCAAGCCGGTCCGCCACGAAGGAGCGGGCGATCTGCATGTCGAGCGGGAAGGATTGGCGCGGGCCGGCAAGGGCGATCTCGCCGAGCCTCAAGCCGAAGCGCTTGGTCAGCTCGTCGAGAAAGCCTGCCTCGTCGGCTGCCATGATGGCCTCGCCGCGCGCCTTTCTCTTCGGTCCACACGATGGAGGAGCGGTTCCCTGTGAGGGGGAGCATGGCGAAGGGTCCGGAAGGGAGGAAGTGCTGCACGGCCTTGCCGTGATGGGGCCTCGCATGGGCCACGGTGGTGACGATGCCCAGTTGCGGATAGGACCAGCCCACGCATTTGATGCCGGCGCGCTCGCGCAGTGCGCGAACGCTTGCCGTCGGCGGCGACGAGGAGGCGCGCTTCGATCGTTTTGCCGCTGCCGAGCCTCGCTTCCACCCCAAAGGCGTCAGTCTTGAAATCGGTCACGGTCTCGGGCGCAATGATCTCGATGGCGGGCTCCTGTGCCACGGCGGCGGCGAGCACGCGCTTTAAGTCGCCATGCTCGACCATGAAGGCGCTCGCGCCGTCGCTTTTGAGCTCGTCGTCGAAGCCGAGGAAATGGGGACGCAAGGCAGCGTTCAGGTCGCTGTCGGTAATCTCGATCGCCTCGATGGCTTGAGCCTTGGGCGCGAGCGCCGGCCACAGATCGAGCACCGCGAGGAGGTTCCTGGTCGCCGCCGAAAGTGCGAGCGCCCGGGCATCTTCGGCTCCGCTCCCTTCCGCACGAGCTGGCTCGGCATCGACCAGAGCGATGCGGAAACCTTGCGGCGCGAGTTTGGCCAGCGCAAGCGCAAGCGTTCGCCCCACGAACCCGCCGCCGGCGATCACCACGTCGAACCGATCCCGGCCTCTTGCCTTTCCTTCCGGCATCTCCCAGCAATGCCACGTTCCGCCTGGCGCGTGAACCTGCTAAAGGGCGGGCGCCTGTTAAGCGAAAGGCTTCGCTCATGAGCCGCGCGCTGGAAACGCTGCTCTCCATCCTCGACATCGAGACGCTCGAGGTGAACCTGTTCCGCGGGCTTAGCCCGCAGGTCGGCTGGCAGCGCGTGTTCGGCGGTCAGGTGATCGGGCAAGCGCTGGTTGCCGCCGACCGCACCGTCGAGGGGCGCCTGGCCCATTCGCTGCACGCCTATTTCCTGCGCGCCGGCGATCCTGCGGTGCCCATCATCTACGAGGTCGACCGCATTCGCGACGGCGGCAGCTTCTCCACCCGCCGCGTGGTGGCGATCCAGCACGGTCAGGCGATCTTCTCCATGGCCGCCTCCTTCCATAAGGACGAGGCGGGGCTCCACCATCAGATCAAGATGCCGGAGGTGCCGCCGCCGGAATCGCTGCCGAGCGAGGCGGAGCTCAAGGAGCAGCTCATCGACCGCTTGCCGGAGCCGGTCAAAGCCTATTGGCAGCGCGAGCGGCCGATCGAGATCAGGCCCGTCGACCTTTCCCGCTATCTCTCGCCGGAGAACCGCGCCCCCACCCAGCAGGTCTGGATCAGGGCCACGGGCAGGCTCGGCGACGATCTTGCGCTTCACCAATGCGTGCTGGCCTATGCGTCGGACTTCACGCTTCTCGATACGGCGCTGATTGCTCACGGCCGCTTCGTCTTCGATCCGAGGCTGATGCTGGCGAGCCTCGACCACGCCATCTGGTTCCATCGGCGCTTCAGGGCGGACGACTGGCTGCTCTATGCCCAAGACAGCCCAAGCTCAGGCGCCGGCCGCGCCTTCTGCCGCGGCACGCTCTTCACCCGGAAGGGCGAGCTGGTGGCCTCCACGGCGCAGGAAGGGCTGGTGCGGGAGCGCAATGCCCGAAAAGACGCCTAATTTCTAGAGCAATCATCCATTTCTGCCTAATTTTTAGGCCGATAGGGGCCTCCCCAGGATCGGCCTGATCCCGCCACCGCCCGAAAAAGAGTCACTAAACCCAAGCACTTGCCGCGCCGCAGTCGAGTTGGCACGAGGCTTGACTCTGCTTTCGGGTTCGCACGGCTGGAACGGACGCGGTCAAGAGCCCGGCAGCCGTAAACATGGAGGGGTTAGACACATGAAGCTGGTGATGGCGATCATCAAGCCATTCAAGCTCGATGAGGTGCGCCAAGCCCTCACCGAGCTCGGCCTGCAAGGCATGACCGTGACCGAAGTCAAAGGTTACGGGAGGCAGAAGGGCCATACGGAGATCTATCGCGGCGCCGAATACGCCGTGAACTTCCTGCCGAAGATCAAGATCGAGGTCGTGGTACCTGCCAAATTGGTCGACAAAGCCGTGGACGCCATCGTGGCCGCGGCCAAGACCGGACAGATCGGCGACGGCAAGATCTTCGTCGTTCCCGTCGAGCAGACGGTGCGCATCCGCACCGGCGAAACCAACGAATCAGCGCTCTAAAGGGGGAGGTAGAAGATGACCCTTGCCAAATATCTGTTCGGCGCGGTCGCAGCGCTCGCTGTGCTGGCGCTCGTTCCACATCGACCCGGCGCTTGCCCAGGAGGCGGCGGAAGCGGCTGCCGAACCGGCCAAGCCCGCAATCGACACCGGCGACACGGCGTGGATGCTCACATCCACGGCACTCGTCCTGATGATGACCATTCCCGGGCCTGGCCCTGTTCTATGGCGGCATGGTGCGCAAGAAGAACGTGCTCACCACCGTCATGCAGTGCTTCGCGACCACCTGCATCGTGACGGTTGCTTGGATGGTGCTCGGCTATTCGCTCGCCTTTACCGACGGCGGCGGCATGCAGAGCTATCTCGGCGGCATGTCGCAATTCATGCTCAAGAGCATGACGCTCGACAGCACCAACTCGCTCGCAGGGACGATCCCCGAGTCGGTGTTCATGACCTTCCAGATGACCTTCGCCATCATCACGCCGGCGCTCATCGTCGGCGCCTTCGCCGATCGCATGAAGTTCTCGGCGCTGGTGCTGTTCATGACCCTGTGGCTGCTCATCGTCTATGCGCCAATCGCGCATTGGGTGTGGGGCGGCGGCTTCCTCGGCAGCGCGGGCGTGCTCGACTTCGCCGGAGGGACGGTCGTGCATATCAACGCCGGCATCGCCGGCCTGGTCTGTGCCATCTATCTCGGCAAGCGCTCTGGCTACGGGTCCGAGAACATGGCGCCGCACAACCTCGTGTACAGCGTGACCGGCGCATCCCTTCTGTGGGTCGGCTGGTTCGGCTTCAACGCGGGATCGGCGGTGGCAGCGGGCGGACGCGCGGGCATGGCCATGGCCGTCACCCAGATCGCCACGGCCACGGCGGCGCTTGCCTGGATGTTCGCCGAATGGCTCGTGCACAAGAAGCCGAGCGTGCTCGGCATCATCTCGGGCGCGGTCGCTGGCCTCGTCGCCATCACGCCGGCATCGGGCTTCGTCGGCCCGGTGGGTGCGCTGTGGATCGGCGCGGCGGCCGGCGTCGGCTGCTTCTTCGCCTCTACGGTGGTGAAGCGGGCTCTCGGCTATGACGATTCGCTCGATGTGTTCGGCGTGCACTGCATCGGCGGCATCATCGGCGCGATGCTGACCGGCGTCTTCGCGCGTGGAAGCCATCGGCGGCGCCAAGGGCGCCCTCGAAGGCAATATCGGCCAGATCTGGACCCAGGCCGAAGGCGTTCTCGTCACCCTCGTCTGGTCCGGACTAGCCACCTTCGTCATCCTGATCGTGGTCAACATCCTCATCGGCGTCAGGGTCAGCCAGGCCGTCGAGGTCGAAGGCCTCGACATCAACCTGCACGGCGAGGTGGTGCCAGTAGTCATTCGTCGCGCGGAACCGAATGAGGGACAAAAACGCAGCAGAAAACAGAGCTAAGTCACCTCCTCCCTTGACTTCTGCTCTCCTCAAGCCCCGGCCTCTTGCCGGGGCTTATTCATTTGGCCGGACGCCGTTGACGGCCATTGCCGCCAACGCCGCCATCACGTAACACCGGCCGCATGCCGCCTCGCGCCGCGCCGACCAGCCTCGACGATTTGGTCCGTTCGCCGTTCGCGCGTCTCACCCTCTTGCTCGAAGGGCTCGCGCCGGGCGCATCCGCCATCGACCTCTCGCTCGGCGAGCCCAAGGCGCTCGTGCCGCCCTTCCTCGGCCCCACCTTGCAAGAGCATTTGAGCGAGTTCGGCCGCTACCCGCCGATCAAAGGCATCCCCGCTCTCCGCCAGGCGATCGCCGATTGGATGGGGCGCCGCTATCCGATCCTCAAAGGACGGATCGACGCGGAGAGCCACGTGCTGCCGCTTAACGGCTCGCGCGAAGGATTGTTCTCGGCGATCTTTCCGGCGCTGGCGCGAAAGCCAAAGACAGAACGGCCGGTGGTGCTGATCCCCAATCCCTTCTATCAGGCCTATGGCGCGGCCGCGGCCGCCTCAGGCGCCACGCCCGTGTTCCTGTCAAGCACCGCCGAGGCGGGGTTCCTGCCCGAGCTTGAGGCCATCGACGAGGCGCTCCTTGCGCGGACGGTCGCCTTCTATCTCTGCACGCCGTCCAATCCGCAAGGCGCCGTTGCCGGCCGCGCCTATCTTGCCCGCGCCATCGCGCTGGCGCGGCGCTTCGACTTTCTGCTGTTTGCCGACGAATGCTATTCGGAGATCTATGGCGACACCCCTCCTCCAGGCGTTCTCGAAACGGCCTATGGCGAGACCGGAAGCATCGCCAATGTCGTGTCGTTCCAGTCGCTGTCAAAGCGCTCAGGCCTGCCGGGCCTAAGGTCCGGCTTCGTCGCCGGCGACCCGGAGTTCATCGCTGCCTTCGGCCGCTTCCGCAACGTCGCCTGCCCGCAAGTGCCCCTTCCCGTGCAGCACGTCTCGGCCAAGGCCTGGGCTGACGAGCGCCATGTCGAGGAGGGACGCGCGCTCTACCGGCAGAATTTCGCCATCGCCGACGCCCTTCTCAAGGGCCGCTACGGCTACCGGCGGCCGGCGGGGAGCTTCTTTCTTTGGCTCGATATGGCGGCTTTCGGGGGCGGCGAGGAGGCCGCGAAAACCCTTTGGAAAGGGTGTGGTGTCAGAGTGCTGCCGGGAGCTTATCTCGCACAAGCCGAACCCGATGGGGTCAATCCGGGCACGGACTACATCAGGATCGCGCTCGTGCATGACGCGGACACCACACGCGAGGCCTTGAGCGCGAATCGTCGCCACATTGGGTTGAGGGATGGCCACCAGAAGAAGAGCGAAGGAGCGGCGGCGCCTCCTGCCGGGAGCGGTCGAGTCCGGCTTGCGGCGGATCATGCTCGGCAGCTATGGCCTGGTGATCGTCGCGATAGCCTGCGCCGCCTGGGCGAGCCTCGCCACCTGGTCCGTGCACGACCCGAGCCTCAACAACGCGACGCGCGCGGCGCCCCGCAACGTGCTGGGCGGCTGGGGGGCGGTGGTGGCTGACCTCACCATCCAATCCTTGGGCCTCGCCTCGATCATCCTCTTCCTGCCGCTGGCGGCGTGGGGATGGCACCTCGTGTTCCGCACGACGCCGAACCGCCGGAGACTGAGGTTCCTCGCCTGGCCTGCCGCCGTCATCCTGCTCGCCGCGGCGCTGGCGGCGCTGCCCCAGCCGAAAAGCTGGCCTCTGCCGAACGGCCTTGGCGGCATTTTCGGCGATTTCTTCATGGCCGGCGCTCACGTCATCGGGCCGTTCCTGCCCGACGCCGCGGTGTCCTTCGTCGCCGGCCTCGCCTTTCTGGTGATCGGCACCATGCTGCTCCTGTTCGCCTGCGGCACGAGCACCTCGAGACTCATCGCGCTTTGGGCGCCGCGCAGCCGCGCTGCGGGCGAATGGGCGAATGCCTCGCTCGGCGCCGCCATGCATTTCGCCATGCACACCGGCGCCATGCTCCGGCGGACCTTCCGCCGGCGCCCGGCGCGCACGACGAGGACGTGGAAGAGTTCGACGACAGCGAGGAGGAGGCTTGGGAAGAGGCCGAGCCGGAGCCCGACGCCGACGGCCGCATCGAGCCCTCGTTCGGCCCGGCGTCGATCGGCGGGGAGATCGATGACGAGGAGGCGGAGGACGACATTACCGCGCCGAGCTACCGCATCACCCGTCTCAACCCCAAGAAGAAGAAGCATACGGGCCTCTCGCGCGCCTCGCGCATGGACACGCCTTACGATCCGCCGCCGACCCGCCTCTTGCAGCAGTCGCGCACGCCGCGCGGCCGTGGCGTCAGCGACGAGGTGCTTCAGGAGAATGCGCGCGAGCTCGAAGGCGTGTTCCAGGACTTCGGCGTCAAGGGCGAGATCACCAATGTCAGGCCGGGTCCCGTGGTCACGCTCTACGAGCTTGAGCCTGCGCCAGGAACCAAGTCCTCGCGCGTGATCGGCCTTGCCGACGACATTGCCCGGTCGATGAGCGCGGTCGCCGCCCGCGTCGCCGTGGTGCCCGGCCGCAATGTCATCGGCATCGAGCTTCCCAACGACCGGCGCGAAATCGTGATGCTGCGCGAGATGATCGAAGTCTCCCGACTTCCAGGAGAACGACGCAAGGCTCGCGCTGGCGCTCGGCAAGAATATCGGCGGCGAGCCGATCATCGTCGATCTCTCGCGCATGCCGCATCTCCTCATCGCCGGCACCACCGGCTCAGGCAAGTCGGTCGGCATCAACACCATGATCCTGTCGCTGCTTTACCGGCTGTCGCCCGAGCAGTGCAAATTCATCATGATCGACCCCAAGATGCTCGAGCTGTCCGTCTATGACGGCATCCCGCATCTGCTCGCGCCGGTGGTCACCGATCCGAAAAAGGCGGTGGTCGCGCTGAAATGGACGGTGCGCGAGATGGAAGAGCGCTACAAGCGCATGTCGAAATTGGGCGTGCGCGACATCAAGGGCTACAATTCCCGCATCCTCCAGGCCGAGGCGAAGGACGAGGTTCTGACGCGGACCGTGCAGACGGGCTTCGACCGCGCCACCGGCCGCGCCATCTACGAGCAGGAGGAGATGGATTACGACGTGATGCCCTATATCGTGGTGATCGTCGACGAGATGGCCGATTTGATGATGGTCGCGGGCAAGGACATCGAGGCCGCGGTGCAGAGGCTCGCGCAGATGGCGCGCGCGGCCGGCATCCATCTCATCACCGCGACGCAGCGCCCGAGCGTCGACGTCATCACCGGCACGATCAAGGCGAACTTCCCGACGCGGGTGAGCTTCCAGGTCACCTCGAAGATCGATAGCCGCACCATTCTCGGCGAGCAGGGCGCCGAGCAGCTGCTCGGGCAGGGCGACATGCTCTATATGGCGGGCGGCGGCCGGATCATGCGCGTGCATGGGCCGTTCGTCGCCGACGAGGAGGTCGAGAAGGTGGTGCGTCACCTGAAGAAGCAGGGCACGCCCGCTTATCTCGATGCCGTCACCGACGAGGAGGACGACGAGGCCGAGGACGGGGAGGGCGGGGATCTCGGCGAGTCGGGCGACGACCTCTACGACCAGGCCGTGGCCGTCGTGCTCCGCGACCGCAAGGCCTCAACGAGCTACGTGCAGCGCCGGCTCGGCATCGGCTATAACCGCGCCGCCTCGCTGGTCGAGCGCATGGAGAACGAGGGCCTGATCGGCGCCGCCAATCATGCCGGAAAACGCGAGATTCTGGTCGGTGGGGACGAGGCCGAGAGGCCCTATTAGGCGCCTTGTCTTGCCCCTGCCAAGAAGTTGACCAGATTTGCCTGAATCATCTATCGGTTGCCTCTTAGGCTAGAGCCGCGCCGGACCACGGAGGGGGGTTGATGACAAGCCGCAGAGCCGCCGGGCTACTCTTTGGGCTGCCGCTCGCCTTTTGGCTCTCCATAGGGCCCGCACCTGCCCAAGACGGCGCGACCTCGGTGGTGAAGAGCCCTTCCGCCTACCACTCCGGCCACCCCGCCCGGCCTGACGGAACCCGAGGACGAGCTCAGGCCCTCGCTTGGCGACGAGACGTCGGCGACCGGGGCACCACCACCCCCGCCGGACGAGATCGTCCCGACCGCCGTTGACGAGGGAGCGGGCTGGGAAGCCGCTGTCGAGGCGGCGCAGGCGGCGACGCCTCTGATCGGGTCCGAGCAGACCAAAGCCGTTGAGCGCATCAACGCCTATTTCAACAGCATCACCAATCTGCAAGGCAGCTTCGAGCAGATCGATGCCACCAACAAGCGCTCCACCGGGCGCTTCTATGTGCAAAGGCCGGGGAAGATCAGATTCGATTATGCGCCGCCGAGCGGCTTGCGCATCGTGGCCGACGGGAGCTCTCTCGCCATTGAGGATGCCGAGCTGAGGACGGTCGAGAAATATCCCATCCAATCGACGCCCTTCCGCCTGCTTCTGTCCGAGGCGGTCGATCTTGGCCGCGATGCCCGCATTGTCGGGGTCGAGAGCCAGGAGGGGACGCTCGCCATATCGCTCGAAGACAAGTCGGGGGACGCCGCGGGCAGCATCAGGCTCTTGTTCGACAGCGGGCCCGAGCTTCAGCTGAAGCAGTGGATGATTACCGACGCGCAAGGATTGACGACGCAGGTTACAGTCACCGACGTCGTATCGGGACGAAAGGTCGCGGCCGATTTCTTTACCGCGAAGGACAGCTTCCAGCCCTTCCGCTAGGCCGAAAACGGGCGTTTCAGGCCCCGGTCAGCCGCCCTCTCTGGCGCTTCCCAGCCCTTGCGGGAATCGAGAGAAAATAACGCCAAATCAAGCCCTTGTCTTAAGGGCCGGGCTTTCTATTTACGTGGCGTTAAATTTTTCACGGAGCGCCGGTTGAAATCGGTGCGAAATCTACTTATGTGTGGGACCTAGAAGCGGACCACGTCGTTTTCATCGGTAGTGCCCCCCGTCTAGCCGAAGATGTGGTTCGCTCGTGCCGGCTTCCCTCCCGGCACGCGCGCGAAAAAACGCGCTTCTGGCGCCCAACCACGCGCAGCGGTTGGGCGCCTTTCTTTTGGCTATTGTATACTTCACAAACCCACATTGCTGATATAGCCTAACCCCCGGTTGAAACCGAGGGAGGGCTAAATGAACGCTGCGTTGAGCGATCTTCATCGGGCCAAGCGGGGTACGGCAGTCCTAGCCGTTTGCATCGTTCAAACTCTGAATGAATCCGATCCAACATTTCAGGAACGGTTTTTGGCCCGCCTTGGCGAGGCGTATTACGAGATACGCGACAATTGGGAAGGCGTCGACCTGCGACAGGAACTTGAGTTGCTTCAGTGGACACGAGCGCTCCTAACTGGCTTCGACATGATCGAAGGCCAAGGTGATCCGTTCTTGCGTGGACAATGAAACCCCGGCTCACTTGGCCGGGGAATTTAGGTGTTGATTTCAAGCCACACTGTGATATTTAGGCCACAATGATGGGAATCTCCCTCCCCCCATCACAGGGTTCCCCCTAAGAGGAGCCGAAGAAGCCCCGCTCCCCCCGTGCGGGGCTTCTTCTTTATTAGCTGTTCGGCTTTGGGGGCGGAAATCGCTCATGCAACCAAAGTAACAGCATGCAGAATGGCGTAACTAACCGTCAGCGCCAGAATCGCAAGCGGGAGGTTCATGTCTATCCCGCGCGGACCTGACACAGAGACAGCTGCGAGAGCTAGGGCCAAGACATAGATCGCTGAGAAAACCCAGCGCGCGAAGCGGTACCCCGTATGATATGGGGTTGCCACCTAGCAGCCCTTCTTTCTCGGAGCCTTCGCCGCTTTTTGTGGCGCGGGAGTTGCCTTCACGATCTTCCTTAGCCGCTTCTCAAAAGCAGCCTCGTCTTCATCGCAGCCGAGTTCGCGGGCCTTCTCGATGAACTTGTCTTTTTGCTTCTGCTTTGATGTAACGGTCATGCGGTTTCGCGTGGGTAGGGCATTCCGATTCCTAACGTCACTCTCTCAGTCGAAAAGATCGAGCGCTTTCTGCAAGAAGGCAGACCAAAGACAGCCATACCAATCGCGGTCCTACCTAGGGCGTTTTGTCCACACATTCGCAGCCGAGTCCGCATAGTGCGACTTTACTATGAGGTCGCCTGCAAGATAACCAGGAAACACCGTCTTCTTCCTGAGCATTTTCTTCTGGTGCCATTGGCGTTCGATATGGCGTGGCTAGGCTGCGACCGTAAACGCCATCTATTGTTTCTCTATGAGGATGATGCCGTCTTCAACAAGACGTTCAAGATTGTGGTCAAGGCCGTGTATGGAGGTCGGGAGCTAATCCTGCAAACTCTGCATAAAGTCGGGCCGCCCGACATAGCCAGTTGCAAGAGACGCTGCGCCAAAATTCGGGACCACAAATTCATCGAGCCGGGAGATTAATCCCGGCTCTCCGAATGCACAGGGTGGGGAACTCGCTAATCTTATCCCCCACATAGCACCATCAGCATTGCCTAACCGATGGCTGCGGCCAGGAGATTCACCGTCGTCGCCTGTGCAATCTCTATATAAGGCAAAATCCATTACGAATCAAGGGCTTGCTAAGTCCTTGATCCTGAGTCCTTTTTACGGATGAGGCTGTTGATAGGTCAACCGCTTACCCTTGATGCCGCGCAACGCCGTCTCAGCACGTTCGCCATCCGTGACCTTGCGCTCGTTGTAGCGGAAATCGAACTCAGCCAGATAGCGGTGCAGGTGCTTCTCGCTGCAATGCTGGTAGATGCCTTTCATGCCGCGCTTGAAGATCGAGAAGAAGCCTTCAACGGTGTTCGTGTGCACGATGCCATAGCCGTATTGACCCTTGCTGTGGCGCACGATCTCATGACCGGCGAAGCCCGCGCCTAGATGTTTGTAGTGGCCCGCATCATCGGTCATCATCACAGTTTCCTTGGCGATGTTCTTGCGGACAATCGGAATGATCGTCTTGCCGTCAACGGCATCGACCTTGAAGCTGCGAGCCTTGCCAGTGGTCCTGTCAACGAGGGACAGCACCTTGAACTTATGGCCGTAGCCGCGACCCTTGCGCGAGCCTTTGGGCTTCTTCGTGTAGTCGCGGCCGATGAAAGTTTCGTCGCTTTCCACGATGGAACCTTCGCCGCCAAACGGGTGCGAGATCGCCAGTCCGCATGGCTTCGCGCAAGCGATGGGCCATGAACCAAGCGGACTTGTAAGTGATCTCCATCACGCGATGGAGCTGGTGAGCGCTGATACCCTTCTTCGAGCTAGCAAAGCAGGTAGGTCGCCTGAAGCCACTTATGCAGCGGGATATGCGAACTCTCGAAAACCGTGCCCACGCGGACGGTGAACTGCTTCCGGCAAGCGCCACACTTGCGAAGGCCGGGGCGAACCGCACCCTTCTTATTCTTCACGCCCTCTAGCGTGTAGATGCGCTCCGTGTTGCCACAGTGCGGGCAGATCGGGCCGGACGGCCATACGATCTCTTCCAGCTTAGCCAGCGCGGCAGCTTCATCGTGGAAATAAGGCTTGGATAGAATCGACATCGGGAACCCCCATCTTCTTGGCTGATATAGATGGGTTTGTCAAGTATACAATCGTCTGCGTTTGTAACAAGTGACTACAATCGGCGCTTGAACTCTGTTTGGGCTATTGCCGACACTCCCCGGCTCCAAATGGACTCGCAATCATGCCTTTTTTTGGCTATTGCTATCCCAAACCCAATGCTGTGAGCTACCCTAACTCCGGTTGAAACCAGGGAGGGTGCGATGCCAAAGGCCAAGCCGAAGGCAAAGGCCAAAGTGAAGGCAAAGGCCAAATCGAAGGCGAGAATTGGCTGTAAGGCCTCCAAGAACGGACGCGTCACGGTGTTCCTCATAAAGAGCGGTGAGGCCGAGGCTGGCGTTGGGATGCCAAGCAAGGATATTGCCAGCGTCGTGGCAATGCTTCTGGCGGCCGCCATGGACGCGGCAAAGATGAGCGGTGAAACGCCTTCTGGCGGAGGCGGCGTATTGCCGGCCGACATCCCCATGATCGTCCCGACAGCCATTAGCTTGAGTCAGGGTGGCGCACCGGAGCCAATGGCTCTGGTCGTTCACGCGGGCATGGCTCGCTTCGGCATTGCCTTGTCCAAGCCTCGCGAGCTTGCGCATGCCTTGTGGACAGCGAGTGCGCCAGTAGCCTCCCTTCAATGACGAACATGTCTTGATCCCCACGAAAAACCCCGGCTCACTTGGCCGGGGTCATGCTATGGAGATCGCGGTGATCGTCCCTGCGATCACCCCTTTGGTTGGAAAGCCCCGGTCAACCACCTTCGGCCGGGGCTTTCTTCTTAAGGCTGTGGCGAAATGCGCCATCCGCCGGCGTGCAGAAGTGATATGCCGCTTCCCGTGATGGGATTCCCTCCCCATCACAGGTTCCCCCCATAAGGAACCCGAAGAAGCCCCGAGTCCCCCCGTCTCTGGGGCTTCTTCTTTGTGCGCACCTCTGTGGCCACGACTTGCTTTTCCCATCGCTCACACCGATCTTTGCCCTCCGATGCGCTTTCGCCTCGCCACCTGGAACATCAATTCGGTCAGGCTCAGGCTCGATCTCGTGAGCCGCTTGGTCAAAGCCTACCAGCCGGACGTGCTCTGTCTGCAGGAGATCAAATGCATCGAAGGCAAGTTTCCGGAGCTCGAGCTTCGCGCGCTCGGTTTCCCCCATATCGCGGTGGCCGGCCAGAAGGGCTATCACGGCGTCGCCACCCTCTCCCGCCTGCCCTTCACGCTGAACTGAGCGCCGCGACATTTGCGGCCGCGGCCATGCGCGGCACCTCTCCGTCGCGCTTGACGGGGTGAGCGGCCAGGCGCGAAGCCGCTCGTGCTCCATAACATCTATGTGCCGGCCGGCGGCGACCTTCCCGATCCCGCGCTCAACCCGAAGTTCCGCCACAAGCTCGACTTCCTCGAGGCGATGGACGCCTGGTTCGGCGGCATGCGCGGCAAGGCCAAGAACCGCATGATCATGGCCGGCGATCTGAACGTCGCGCCGCTTCCGGCCGACGTGTGGTCGCACAAGCAGCTTCTCAAAGTGGTGAGCCATACCCCGGCCGAAGTGGAGCGGCTCGAGCGCGTCCAGGCCTCGCATGATTGGGTGGACGTGATGCGCCGGCATGTTCCGCCGGCGGAGAAGCTCTTCACCTGGTGGAGCTATCGCAACCGCGACTGGCGCGCCTCGAACCGCGGCCGCCGCCTCGATCACATCTGGACGACGCCGGCGCTCGACGGCGCGGCAATCTCCATGACGGTTCTCGACGAGACGCGCGACTGGCCGCGCACCTCGGACCATGTGCCGGTGATCGCCGATTTCGTGATCGAGTAAGTACGCCTGCCACCTCATGCGGGACGCCGAGGCGGCGTCCGAGCAAGGCCCGCTCGACCCGGCTCGCATTCGAGCCGGCTTCCCCTGCGAGGGAGAAGACTCTAGGGCACCAGCTTGTAGCCGCCGGTCTCGGTGATGAGCAGCTCGGCCTGAGACGGGTCCTTCTCGATCTTCTGGCGCAAGCGATAGATATGCGTCTCGAGCGTGTGGGTGGTGACGCCGGCGTTATAGCCCCACACCTCGTGCAGGAGCACGTCGCGGGTCACGACCCGCTCGCCCGCGCGATAGAGATATTTCAGGATCGAGGTCTCCTTCTCGGTGAGCCTGATCTTGCCGCCGGCGCCGTCGACCAACAGCTTCGATGCCGGCCTGAAGGTGTAAGGACCGATGGTGAAGACCGCGTCCTCGCTCTGCTCGTGTTGCCTGAGCTGAGCGCGGATGCGGGCGAGCAGCACGCCGAGCTTGAAGGGCTTGGTCACGTAGTCGTTGGCGCCCGACTCCAACCCGAGGATGGTGTCGGCATCAGAGGTCTGCGCCGTCAGCATGACGATGGGGCCTTTGAAGCCGCCGCGGCGCAAGAGCTTGCAGGCCTCGCGGCCGTCAAGATCGGGGAGGCCGACGTCCAGAAGCACGAGATCGACATGACCGCCGCGCGCCTGCTTCACGCCCTCCGATGCCGTCGCCGCAAGGAGCGTGTCGAACTCCTCATGCAGGCTGAGCTGCTCGCTCAAAGATTCGCGAAGCTCGTCGTCATCGTCGATGATGAGGATCTTGCGGGCATTGCTCATACGGTGGCCCCTGGCTTGTTTCCGCGCCTTGCGAGTTGTAAGCGGGGCCAAGCCCTGGGACAAGCGTGTCGCGAACTTGCCTGGCGCATAAAAAGGCTCATCGCCCATGAGGGTTAAGCGATCCCGACCGATCCTCGTCAGGCGCAGCGCCGGGGAGCGCATCTCAGGCGCGGGTCGCGCTCTCGCACGGCGTCAGGCCCGCGGCGCTCGGCCGCACCGGCATCCGCGCCTTGAAGCGCGAAGGGGACGGCGGGACGCCGCTCGGCCGTTTTCCCATCCGCCAGGTGCTCTACCGGGCCGACCGGGTCGCCCGGCCGCGTACGCTGCATTCCGGTGCAGGCGATCCGCCAGCATGACGGCTGGTGCGACGACCCGGCCGACCGCAATTATAACCGGCTGATCAGATTGCCGTCGCGGCGGAGCGCGGAAGGCTTGAAGCGCGCCGACCATCTCTACGATCTCGTGCTCGTGCTCGGCTACAACGACCGGCCGCGGGTCAAGGGGAAGGGCAGCGCCATCTTCGTGCATCTTGCGCGGCCCGGCTTCACGCCGACCGACGGCTGCATCGCGTTGACGCGACACGATTTCACGATGCTGCTTGCGCAGGTTCGGGAGGGCTCGGTGATTTGGGTGCTGCGCTAGTCCCCCTCGGTCATGCTATGATGTCACCATGACAAAGCTCTTAGACAAGGCCCTTGAGCGCGTCCGCGCCTGGCCAAAGGATCGCCAGGACGACGCCGCGCGATTGTTGCTGGCGATGGATCATCGCGATGCAGAACCATACAAGTTGACGCCTCATGAGCGTGCTGAAATAGACGCCGCCCTGGACGAAGCCGAGTGCGGCGAGCTCGCAAGCGACGAAGAGGTCGCGGCGCTGTTTCAACGCTTCGGCGGATGAGCCTTCGCTACACCGCGCGCGCTCTTGCTCAGCTTGGGGAAATCTTCGACTATATCGCACATGACAATTCTCGCGCGGCGCACGATGTGCATGCCAAGATTCGAGCTTCAATTGAAAGTCTCCCGCGTTTTCCTTTTGCAGGACAGGCCACGGACAAGCCCGGCGTGCGGGTTCTAACAATCACCCGCTATCCGTATCGGATCTTCTACCGAGTGGAGGGCAATAATGACGTGCTGATCCTGCGCATCCTGCATGCGGCACGGGATCAATCGCGCCTCTAGCCTTGGTCTTCGGGTGGTCGGGCGCCGAAGATGGCGGTGCCGACGCGCACATGGGTGGCGCCGAAGGCAATCGCGCGCGCAAAATCGCCGCTCATGCCCATGCTCAGCTGCTTCACCCCGAGCCGCTCGGCGAGCTTGGCGAGCAGAGCGAAATGCATCGCGGGCTCCTCGTCGAAGGGCGGAATGCACATCAGTCCATCGACGGCGAGGCCGAACGTCTCGCGGCAAAGCGCGACGAAGGATTCCGCTTCGCCCGGCGGCACGCCGGCCTTTTGCGGCTCCTCGCCGGTGTTGACCTGCACGAAGAGGCGCGGGCGCTTGTCCGCGCGCGCCATTTCCTCGGCGAGGGCGCGGGCGAGCTTCGGCCGATCGAGGCTCTCGATCACGTCGAACAGACCGACCGCCTCGCGCACCTTGTTCGATTGGAGCGGACCGATCAGATGCAGCTCAATGCCGGGATGACGCTCCTTCAGCGCCGGCCATTTTGCGTCCGCCTCCTGCACCCGGTTCTCGCCGAAGCAGCGCTGTCCCGCTTCGATCGCCTCCTCGATGACCTGGGGCGGCACGGTCTTCGTCACCGCCACGAGCTTCACGGAGTCGGGGTCGCGGCCCGCCGCCTCCGCGGCCAGAGCGATCTCCTGCCGCACCAGGCGCAGTCGCGCCGGGACCTCGCTGGGGGCGGCCGGATCGGATCTCATGACACCTATCTAGCAAGGCTCTCGATAGAGCGTAACTTGACCGCTCTCACCATTTGGGTTCATTGCCCGTCACACGGGTCAGAAGCGGGCGAGGACCATGGCGGCGGAACGCTACGACGCGCCGAAACGCGAGAAGCATTGGCAGGCGGCCTGGGAGAGACGTGGCATCTTCCGCGCGTCGGAGAACGACCCGCGCCCGAAATATTACGTTCTCGAAATGTTCCCCTACCCCTCGGGTCGCATCCATATGGGGCATGTGCGCAACTACACCATGGGCGACGTGGTGGCCCGCTATATGCGCGCCAAGGGCCACAACGTGCTGCATCCCATGGGCTGGGACGCCTTCGGCCTGCCGGCGGAAAACGCGGCCATCGAGCGCGGCGTCCATCCCGCCCAATGGACTTACGACAACATCGCCGTCATGCGCGGCCAGCTCAAAAGCATGGGGCTGTCGCTCGATTGGACGCGCGAGCTCGCCACCTGCGACCTCGACTATTACCACCAGCAGCAGCGCCTGTTCCTCGACATGCTGAAAGCCGGCCTCGTCGACCGCAAGACGCGGAAGGTCAACTGGGACCCGGTCGACCGCACCGTGCTCGCCAACGAGCAGGTGATCGACGGCCGCGGCTGGCGCTCAGGCGCGCTTGTCGAGCAGCGCGAGCAGCCGGAATGGGTGTTCAAGATCACCGACTACGCGGAGGATTTGCTTGGGGCGCTCGACCGCCTCGAGCGCTGGCCCGAGAAGGTCAGGCTGATGCAGGCGAACTGGATCGGGCGCTCGGAAGGGCTTCTCATCCGCTTCGCGATCGCTCCAGGGCACAGCGCCTAAAGGCCACGACTTGATCGAGGTCTTCACCACGCGGCCCGACACGCTGTTCGGGGCAAGCTTCCTTGCGGTCGCACCCGACCATCCCCTCGCCAAAGCTGTTGCAAAAAGCAATCCGGACGCGAGCGTCTTCATCGCCGAATGCCAGAGGCACGGCACGACCGCCGCCGAGCTCGAGACGCAGGAGAAGAAGGGCTTCGACACGGGCTTGCGCGTGCGGCACCCGGTGATCGAGGGCGCCGAGCTTCCCGTGCTCATCGCCAATTTCATCGTCATGGAGTACGGCACCGGCGCCATCTTCGGCTGTCCCGCCCACGATCAGCGCGACCTCGAATTCGCTCGCGCGCGAGGGCTGCCCGTCATCCCCGTGGTTTTGCCGCCCGGTGCCGACCCTCGCAGCTTCACCATCGGGGAGGAGGCCTATACCGGCGACGGGGTGATGATCAATTCAGGCTTTCTCGACGGGCTCGCCGTCGAGGCGGCCAAGAAGGCAATCGCCGAGCATCTCACCAAGAGGAAGGTCAAAGGCAGGCCGGTTGCCGAGCGGCAAACCCAGTATCGCTTGCGCGACTGGGGCATCTCCCGGCAGCGCTATTGGGGCTGTCCGATCCCGATGATCCATTGTGAGGTTTGCGGCATCGTGCCGGTGCCGGAGCAGGACCTGCCGGTGAAGCTGCCCGACGATGTGAGCTTCGACCGGCCGGGCAATCCGCTCGACCACCACCCCACCTGGAAGCACGTCACCTGCCCCACATGCGGAGGCAAAGCGGTGCGCGAGACCGACACCATGGACACCTTCGTCGATTCGTCCTGGTACTTCGCGCGCTTCTGCTCGCCGAAATCGAGCGAGCCGACCGACACCAACGCGACCGGCCACTGGCTTCCCGTCGACCAGTATATCGGCGGGGTCGAGCACGCGATCCTGCATCTCCTCTATGCGCGCTTCTTCACCCGCGCCATGCACAAGACCGGGCACGTCGCCATCGACGAGCCTTTCCGCGGCCTCTTCACCCAAGGCATGGTCACGCATGAGACCTACAAGGACGCACACGGAAAATGGGTGCTGCCTGAAGAGGTGAGCCGCAGAGACGGCAAGGCGGTGCACGCCGGGACGGGCGAGCCCATTGTCATCGGCGCCGTCGAGTCGATGTCGAAATCGAAGAAGAACGTCGTCGATCCCGACACCATCATCGCGGCGTTCGGGGCCGACACCGCGCGCTGGTTCATGCTGTCCGACACGCCGCCGGAGCGCGACATCGAGTGGACCGCCGGCGGGGTAGAAGGTGCTCACCGATTCGTTCAGCGCCTGTGGCGTCATGTGACCGATGCCGCGGCTCGTACTGGGAAGTCGGACAGTATTAAGCCCGACACGCTTGGGTCAGCGGCAGTTGAGCTAAGAAGGGCCTCCCATAAGGCGATCCAAGCCGTCACTGGTTGTATTGAAAAACTGAGATTCAACACTGCGGTTGCTCAGATTTACGAGCTTTGCAGCACCCTGGCGACCGCACTTCAACAATCCGGGCCCAATCCGGCCGCGGATATGCGCTTTGCCCTCCGGGAGTCGGCTGAAATCCTTACCCGCATTTTTGCTCCAATGATGCCGCACCTTGCCGAGGAGTGCTGGGCCGTCCTGGGCCATGATACCCTCGTTGCCGAGGAGCCTTGGCCAGCCCCAGAAAAGGCCCTTTTGGTCGAGGAAATGGTCACAATTGCCGTCCAAGTGAACGGTAAAAGGCGGGACGAATTGACGATTGCGCGGGACGCCGCGAAGGAAGATATTGAAGCTGCGGCGCTAAGGCTCGACAATGTCGTGCGCGCCATAGGGGGACGCAAAATCAAGAAGGTGGTGGTCGTGCCACAGAGGATCGTCAATGTGGTGGCGTAGCTCTGCCCTTATTGCCGCGCTCTTCGCCGGGCTCGCGGCTTTGGCGCTCGCCGGCTGTGGCTTCCAGCCCCTTTATGGAGGGACCACGGCGGGAGGCGCAAAGCTCGCCGAGGTGATGGCCGCGGTCGACACCACCCCGATCCCGGGCCGGGTCGGGCAGAAGCTGCGCAACGAGCTGATTTTCACCAACACCGGCGGGGGCTACGCCGTCCCGACGCGGTATAAACTCGACATCGCCATCAAGGAGAGCGTAACCGACGAGCTCGTGCAGATCACCGGCGACGCGACCGGCCAAGTCTATCAGCTCGAGGCTACCTTCAAGCTCATCAACTCCTCCAATGGACAGGTGCTGCTCGAGGGCAAGGCGATCTCGCGGGCGGCCTATAACCGCTTCCAGGAAATCTTCGCCAACGTGCGTGCGCGTTACGATGCCGAGGACCGCGCCGCCCGTACGATTTCAGAGAGCATCAAAACCCAGGTCGCAGCCTTTCTCGCCAACGCCGCCTAGGCTCGCCTCTCTCGTCTTCCCCGCGTAACCGCGCCGTCGCTCATTCCGCCATGGTCGCCTACAAATCGTCAGCCGTCGCGAGCTTCGTGAAGTCGCCCAAGGCCGACTGCCGCGCCGTGCTCCTCTACGGGCCCGACGCCGGGCTGGTGGCCGAGCGGGCGAGCGCGCTCGCCCAAATCTTCGCGCGAAGGGGACACGGGCAGACCGAGATCGTCCGCCTCGACGATCGCGACCTCGCCGAGGATCCCGCACGGCTCGAGGTCGAGCTCAGGACCGTTCCGATGTTCGCAAGCCAAAGCGTGGTGCGGGTCACGGCCGGGGCCAAGCTCGACGTGCCCTCGCTCAAGGCGTTGCTGGCAACGGCTTTCGACAATCCCCTGATCGTCGAGGCCGGCAATCTCAGACCCGATTCGGGTTTGCGCAAGCTGTTCGAGGGTCACAAAAGCGCGGCGGCGCTTCCCTGCTACGGCGATGAGAGCACGCTGTCCCTACTGATCGACACCGAGCTTGCCGAGGCAGGGCTCAGCATCGACAGAGAGGCACGGGACTATCTGATGACGCGGCTCGGCGCCGACCAGGCGTTGTCGCGCTCGGAGGTGGTCAAGCTTGCGCTCTACGCGCAAGGAGGCCGAAGCGTCAGCCATGACGATATCGAGGCCATCGTCGGAGACGCCGCGGAGACGGCGCTGGAGAACTTCGTCTATGCCACGAGCGGCGGCGATCCGAAGGCGGCGCTCTCAGAGCTTCAGCGCCTTGCGCTGGCGGGGACAGACAGGGCGGCGGCGCTCTCGGCGCTCGGCCGGCACTTCACCCAGCTTCACCGTGTCGCTTCGGCGGTGAGCGGCGGCGGGAGCCTGGAGCAAACTGTGAAGTCGCTCAAGCCGCGTCCGCATTTCAAGCGCGAGCCTGTGTTCCTCGTCCATTGCCGGAAGTGGGGCGCGACCCGGCTGGCGCACGCACTGCCCCTGATCCAGGAGGCCATCAGGCGCACGCGCCGGTCGCCCGAGCTCGAAGGCGCCTTCGCCGAGCGCCTCGTGCTTGACGCTTACGTCGAGGATTTGACGTAAGCGCTCCCCGTTGTATGCATGTCCGGAGAGCGAGGTGGCATGGACGAGCGCAACAGATCTCTCGAACTGCGCAGCAAACTGTTCGCGCTGCTCAAGGAGCGCGCGTTCAGGCGCGGCCGCGTGGTGCTCGCCTCGGGACGAGAGAGCGATTTCTATTTCGACATGAAGCCGGCGATGCTCGACCCTGACGGCGCCGGGCTTATGGCTGAGCTAATTCTTCAACAGCTTCAAGGAGTTAAGGCAGACTGCATCGGCGGCCTGGAGATGGGAGCGGTGCCGCTGATTGCGCCGGTCGCCATGCGGAGCCCGGAGTTCGGGCGCCGTCTTCCAGGCTTCTTTGTCAGGAAGGCCGTCAAGGATCACGGCACGAAGAAGCGCATCGACGGCGCGGACATTGCCGGCAAGACCGTCGTCATTCTCGAGGACGTAACCACAACGGGCGCCTCGGCCATGGATGCCGTCAAGGCAGTCGCCGAGGCCGGCGCGAAAGTGGCTCTGGTGCTGTCGATCCTCGATCGTGGCGAAGGCGCCGCCGACCTCTATGCCAAGGCCGGCATCCCGTTTAAATCGCTGTTCCGCGCCGAGGAGTTTCTCGCGAGCTAGCGCGCAATCAGATTCGTGGGAGGTCGCGCGCGTCATGGTGAGGTGCCCGGCCGTCCTTCGAGGCTCGGGCTTCGCCCTCGCACCTCAGGATGACGGCCGGGGCCTCGAACCACGCGCGCTCTAGCGGCCATGGCGGCGCATCAACCGGTGGCGGACATCCTCGAGCTGATCGAGGGTCGCGTAGCGGATGCGAAGCTCGCCCTTCTCACCTTTGCCTTTGCGGATCTCAACATCGAGGCCAAGAGCCTCGTGCAGCTCCGATTCGGCGGCCCTCGTGTTGGCATCCTTGCTCTTCGGACGCTTGGCCTTGGCGGGAGCGCGCTCCTGCGTGAGCGCCTCCACCTGGCGCACCGTTAACCCTTCATTAACGATACGGGCGGCGAGCGCGGCAGCGTCGGCCCGGCCGATCAGGGCCCGGGCGTGGCCGGCGCTCAACTCCCCAGATCGCACCAGCTCCTGCACGCTGTCGGGAAGCCGCAACAGGCGAAGCGTGTTGGCAAGATGGCTACGGCTCTTGCCGATGACCTTGGCGAGGTCCTCTTGCGTGTAGCCGTGGCCGTCCATGAGGAGCTTGTAGCCTTCCCCCTCCTCGATGGCGTTCAGGTCCTCGCGCTGGACGTTCTCGATGATGGCGATCTCGACCGCTTCCTGGTCGGAGAGCGCGCGGACGATGACAGGCACGTCGTGCAGATTGGCGAGCTGAGCCGCGCGCCAGCGGCGCTCGCCGGCGACGATCTCATAGGTGTCGCCTGAGGACGGCCGCACCACCAGCGGCTGCACGAGCCCTCGCTCGCGGATCGAGGCGGCAAGCTCCTCGAGCTGCGCTTCGGCAAAGTTTCGCCTTGGGTTGAAGCGGCCGGGCTTGAGCACGGCAAGCGGAACGGTCCGCTGCTCCTCCTCGAGGCCGAGTCCCGCTTCGTCGAAGCGATCGCCGATGAGGGACGCGAGCCCCCGTCCCAGTCTTGTCTTCTGCGCGCCTGCCGCCATGGCGAGCCTCCTCCCCGTAAGAGCCGCTAGAGCATGATCCGGAAAAGTGGGAACCGGTTTTCCGATGAGATCATGCGTTCAGATAAAAGCATCACGCCGCACGCATCCGCCGCTCGCGCTCGATCACTTCTGACGCAAGCTGAATGTAAGCCTGGCTGCCGGAGCAGCGATAATCGTAGAGCAGCACCGGCTTCCCATGCGAGGGCGACTCGGCCACCCGCACATTGCGCGGGATGATGGTCGTGTAGACCTTCTCTCCCAACACGCGCCGCACGTCCTCGACCACTTGGTCGGAGAGGCTGGTGCGCTGGTCGTACATGGTCAGCACCACGCCGTGGATCTGGAGCTTCGGGTTGAGGCGGACCCTGATCTCCTCCACCGTGCTCAAGAGCTGCGCCAGCCCCTCGAGCGCGAAGAACTCGCATTGCAGCGGCACGAGCACGGCGTCAGCCGCGGCGAGAGCGTTAACAGTTAGTAAATTGAGCGAGGGCGGACAGTCGATCAGAACATAGGTCGTCGCCAGGTCCGGCTCCTCGGCGGCGGTCATGGCCGTGAGGCAATCGCGCAAACGGTAGTGCCGGCCCCCCGATGTCCCCGCCTCGCGCTCGAACGACATGAGGTCGATGGTAGCGGGCACGATCGAAAGCCTCGGCACATGGGTGGGCACCCTCGCCGCGGCGATGGTCGCCTGGCCGCTCAGCACATCGAAGGTCGACACCGGGCGTTCGATCGACGCCGAGCCCGGTGCTGGCATTGCCTTGCGGGTCGAGATCGATGATGAGCACGCGCTCCCCGACCGCTGCGAGCGCGGTCCCGAGATTGATGGCCGTGGTGGTCTTGCCGACGCCGCCCTTCTGGTTGGCGAGGGCAAGAACGCGCGTGCGGCGAGGCCCGAACAGGTTCATGGCGCGCTTGCCTCGGCGCGGACGAAGCGCGGTGACTTCGACGATATGCGAGCTTGAAGAGGTCAGGCTCGGGTGCAGGCGGGAGGTAAACTCCCACGCCGCCCTCGCCGCCTCGAGCTCGGCTTCGGCCTCGCGACCTTTCAAGAACAGCCCCCTGGTTCTCGGCCCGAAGAACGGGCTTGCGAGCTCGAAGAGACGCGGCGCGGCGCCAGCGCCCGCGCGCTCACCACGTCCGGCTTTAGCCTCTGGGCGCTTTCCGCGAGCTCTTCAATGCGCATGGCGTGAATGTCCACAGGGGCCTTGGTCTCGCGCGCGACCTCGGCGAGGAACGCGCATTTCTTTCGATTGCTCTCGACGAGGTGCATGCGGAAGTTCGGCTTCCCGGCTTGAAGGATGGCGACGATGAGCCCGGGAAAGCCTGCCCCTGAACCGAGATCCAGCCAGAGTCGCGCCTCCGGCGCAAGCCCGCGTATTTGGGCCGAATCGGCAAAATGCCGGGACCAGAGGAGGGGGAGGGTCGAGGGCGCTACGAGGTTGGTCGATTTCTGCCAATGGGCCAGGAGATCGGCGTAGCGAACGAGCCTGTGGATTGTTTCACGTGGAACTTTAAAGACTTCCGCGAAATCCTCAGGGCCTCTGATGGCGGTTGACCCCGTGGACGCTTGACATCGCTCCCCTCGTTCCGGCTCAGGCGCTCTTGGCCGCCGCGCCCTTTTTCAGGTGAGCGAGGAGGAGCATCAGCGCGGCCGGGGTCATGCCGTCGAGCCTGGCCGCCTGGCCGAGGCTCGCCGGGCGGTGCCGTTCGAGCTTCTGGCGAAGCTCGGTCGAGAGGCCGGGAAGTACGGCGAAGGCGAACTCGGCCGGGATGGCGATCCCCTCGTCCTTGCGGAAGGCGGCGATGTCCAGCTCCTGGCGCTTGACGTAGACGGCGTAGCGCGCATCGACCGCGAGCTGTTCGGCGATCTCTGACTCAAGCCGGCCGATCTCGGGCCAGATCGTCGTGAGGCGCGCGACATCGACGTCGGGATAGGAGAGCAGCTCGAAGGCGCTCCGCTTGCGTCCGTCGCGATTGATGCTGAGGCCGGACTTGGCAGCCTGGTCGGGCGTGAGCATGAGGCTTCGCAGCAGAGCCTCGCCCTCGTTCGAGTCGCTTGCGCCTTGGCGGCGAAGGCGGCACTCCGCGCGCTCCCGACGCAACCGACGCCGATGCCGAGCGGCGTGAGGCGCTGATCGGCATTGTCGGCGCGCAGCGTGAGGCGATATTCGGCGCGGCTGGTGAACATGCGGTAGGGCTCGGTCACGCCGCGGGTGACGAGGTCGTCGATCATCACGCCGAGATAGCCGTCGGCGCGGGTGACGCTGAAGCGCGCTTGCGCCGCCCGATGCCATGAGCGCGGCGTTGATGCCGGCGATGAGCCCCTGCCCTGCGGCTTCCTCATAGCCGGTCGTGCCGTTGATCTGGCCGGCCAGGAACAGTCCTCCGACCGCCTTGACCTCGAGCCCCGGCGTCAGCTCGCGCGGGTCGACATAGTCGTACTCGATGGCGTAGCCCGGCCGGATCACGCGGGCCGCTTCGAGCCCCGGGATGGTCTTGAGGAACGCATGCTGCACGTCTTCGGGAAGCGAGGTCGAGATGCCGTTGGGATAGACGGTGTCGTCGTCGAGACCTTCGGGCTCGAGGAAGATCTGGTGGCTCTCGCGCTCCTTGAAGCGGACCACCTTGTCCTCGATCGACGGGCAGTAGCGCGGGCCGACGGCTCCGATGGCGCCGGAGTACATGGGCGCGCGGTCGAGATTGGCTCGCGATGATGGCGTGGGTCGCTTCGGTGGTGTGGGTGATGTGGCAGGCCACCTGCGGCGTGGTGATCGTTCGCGTGAGGAACGAGAAAGGCCGGGGCGGGTCGTCGCCATGCTGGACCTGGAGCCCATCCCAGCGAATGGTGCGGCCGTCGAGGCGGGGCGGGGTGCCGGTCTTGAGCCGTCCCATGCGCAAGCCCAGGCCATAGAGCCGAGTCGAGAGTCCGAGGGCAGGGGCCTCGCCGATGCGGCCGGCGGGGATCTTTCGCTCGCCGATATGGATGAGGCCGCGCAGGAAGGTGCCGGTGGTCAGCACCACGGCGCCGGCCGAGAGGCGCCGGCCGTCAGCCGTCACGATGCCGGTGACTTGGCCGGTGACTGCGGCCCGTGACTTGGCCCTGGTCTACGGTCAGATCCTCCACGGCAGCTTCGATCACTTCGAGACCTGGCGTGGCGCCGATCGCCGCCTGCATGGCCTGGCGGTAGAGCTTGCGGTCGGCCTGGGCGCGGGGGCCTTGCACGGCAGGGCCCTTGCTTCGGTTCAGCACCCGGAACTGGATGCCGGCGGCGTCGGCCACGCGGCCCATCAGCCCGTCGAGGGCGTCGATCTCGCGCACCAGATGCCCCTTGCCCAGCCCGCCGATGGCCGGATTGCAGGACATTTCGCCGATGGTGGCGAAGCTATGGGTGACGAGCGCGGTGCGCGCGCCCATGCGGGCGGCGGCGGAAGCTGCCTCGCAGCCGGCGTGGCCGCCGCCGATGACGATGACGTCGAAACCCTTGCTCATGGCCCGTACCTAGTCTGTTCGCGCCTTGGCGTCAAAAGCGTTCGGGCATTGTTTCACGTGAATTCAAGTTGAAGCCGGGGGCCCTTCGAGACGGGCCTTCGGCCCTCCTCAGGGTGAGGCCGGAAGTCACTTGCCGATGCAGAACTCGGCGAAGATGGCGCCTAAGACCTCCTCGACGTCGATCCGGCCGGTGAGCCGCCCAAGATGGCGGGCGGCGATGCGAAGCTCCTCGGCCTTGAGCTCCGGGCTGAGCTTCGGGTCGCCGAAGCGCTCAAGCGCCGCCTGCCCCGCCTCGAGCTCGATCCGGTGGCGCGTGCGGGTGATGGCGGGAGAACCGGCGCCGGAGGACAGCAGCTCTCCCGCCCGGTCGGCCAGAAGCGCGATCAGAGCATCTTGTCCGGCCCCGGTCTTGGCCGAGACGCTAACGTCCGCGAGGCCCGCTTGAGGCTTAGCGAGATCGATCTTGTTCAAGACGGAAACAAACCGTTCAGGGCCGTGCCCGACCTGTTCAGACCGTCCGCAAGACCGTCCGTAAGTGTCCATTGCGGCGCGGTGGCGTCAACCAGCCACAGCACGAGGTCGGCGTCCTCGACGCTGGCCAATGCCCGACTGTATCCCCTCGGCTTCGACCTTGCCTTGCGCCTCCCTTATCCCCGCGGTGTCGGTGAGGATGACGGGCAAGCCGCCGAGATCGAGATGGACCTCGATGACATCGCGCGTGGTGCCCGCCTCCTCCGACACGATGGCGACGTCGCGCTTGGCCAGCGCGTTCAGGAGGCTCGACTTGCCGGCGTTGGGCGGACCGGCGATGACCACGCGGAGACCATCGCGCAGGCGCTCGCCGCTGCGGTCGGCGAGCTGGCGCGCGATCGCGGCGCGTAAGGAGGCAACGATGGCGTCGGCCTTGAGGCTGACATCGGCCACCACGTCGCCCTCGTCGGCAAAATCGAGTCCCGCCTCGACCAGCGCTTGGGCCTGCAACAGCTCGCCGCCGCCAGCCCTCATAGAGCGCGCGCAGCGACCCTTCGGCTTGCGCCAGCGCCTGGCGGCGTTGCGCCTCGGTCTCGGCGCTGATGAGATCGGCGAGGCCTTCGACCTCGGTCAGATCGAGCTTGCCGTTCTCGAAGGCGCGCCGGGCGAACTCGCCGGGCTCGGCGAGCCGCGTGCCGGGAAGCGACGAGCAGGGCCTCGATCACCGCGCGGATCACGGCGCGGCTGCCATGCACATGCAGCTCGGCCATGTCCTCGCCGGTGAAGCTTGCCGGCGCCGGGAAACCACAGCACGAGGCCGCGATCGAGCCTCTCTCGTTGCGGCGGCCCGATATCCCTGAGGCTCGCGTGGCGCGGCTGAGGGATCCCGCCGCAAAACGCCTCGAGCATGTCGCGCGTCGCAGGCCCCGAGATGCGGATCACGGCGACGGCGGCAAGGCCGGCGCCGCTCGCGGGCGCAACGATGGTGTCGTTTGTGGCGACGATCTTGGGGGTCATTGCGTTATCCTAGGGCGCGGCGAGAAGGAAGGGCCATGCAGGAGCGGATCGAAGGTAACCTTCTGGGGCAGGAGACGAGCCCCTATCTCCTCCAGCACAAGGACAACCCCGTGCATTGGCGCCCCTGGGGCGCAGGCGGCCCTGGCCGAGGCCCGCGCGACCGGCAAGCCTATCCTGCTCTCGGTCGGCTACGCGGCCTGCCATTGGTGCCACGTCATGGCGCATGAGAGCTTCGAGGACGAGGCCACCGCCGCGCGTCATGAACGACCTGTTCGTGAACATCAAGGTGGATCGCGAGGAGCGCCCCGATGTCGATGCGATCTATATGGGGGCGCTGCACGAGCTCGGCGAGCAGGGCGGCTGGCCGCTCACCATGTTCCTCACCTCCGACGCCGAGCCGTTCTGGGGCGGCACCTATTTCCCCAAGGACGAACGCTATGGGCGGCCGGCATTTGTCCGTGTACTGAATGAAGTCGCGCGCATCTATCGCGACGAGAAGGACAAGGTCCGGCAGAACGCCGATGTGCTGAAGGACAGGCTCAAGCCGCGCTCCCGCGCGGCGCCGGGCGCCGCGCCGCCGAACGAGGCGACGCTCGCCGATCTCGGCGCGGCGTCTCGTGCAAGCGGTCGATCCGGTCCATGGCGGGATCAGGGGCGCGCCGAAATTCCCGCAACCTCAGTTCTTCGGATTGCTGTGGCGCGCGGGTCTCCGCTTCGGCCTCGCGCAATCCGCTCGAGGCGGTCGACCTCACCCTCACCCACATCGCCCAAGGCGGCATCTACGATCATCTCGGCGGCGGCTTCTCCCGCTACAGCGATCGACGAGCGCTGGCTCGTGCCGCATTTCGAGAAGATGCTCTACGACAACGCGCAGCTCATCGAGCATGATGACCGAGGCCTGGCGCGAGACGAAGTCGCCGCTCTATGCGCAGCGCATCGACGAGACGATCGATTGGCTCCTGCGCGAGATGACGCAGCGAAGGCGGCGCTTCGCCGCGTCGCTCGATGCCGACAGCGAGGGCGAGGAGGGGAAGTTCTATGTGTGGGCCCTCGCCGAGATCGAGGACGTGCTTGGGCGCGGCGGACGCTAGCGTCTTCGCCGAGATCTACGACGTGACGGCGGGAGGAAATTTCGAAGGCCACAACATTCTCAACCGGCTCAACGCCATCGAGCTGCGCGACGCCGAGACCGAGCGCCGTCTCGCCGCGATGCGCGCCAAGCTGCTTGCGCGGCGCGCGCGCGCGTCCGTCCCGGCTTCGACGACAAGGTGCTCGCCGACTGGAACGGGCTGATGATCGCCGCGCTCGCCAACGCGGCCGAGGCCTTCGACAAGCCGGAATGGCTCGCGGCGGCGGAGCGCGCCTTCGATTTCGTCAGTACAAAGATGACTTCGCACGGGCGGCTGCTGCACGCCTATCGCGCGGGCGAGGCCAAGGCGCCGGCGACCGCCAACGACTACGCCAACATGATCAGGGCCGCGCTCGCGCTCGCGCAATGTCACGGGCAAGCGCGACCTATATCGAGCGGGCGCGCGAATGGGTGGACGTGCTCGACCGCCATTATTGGGCGGCCGATCTCGGCGGCTATTACTTCGTCGCCGACGATACCGGCGATCTCATCGTGCGGCCGTTCAGCGGCCAGGACGAGGCGACGCCCAACGCCAACGGCGTGATGGTGTCGAACCTGATGGCGCTTTATCTGTGGACCGGAGAGGAGCGCTATCGCGACCGCGCCGAGGCCGATCTTGCGCGGCTTCGCCGGCGCCATGGCCGAGAACGTGCTGGCGCATTCAGGGCTGCTCGCGGCCGCGCTCGATCTCGCTGGCGCCGGCGCATATCGTGCTCATCGTGCCGGAGGGCGGCGACGCCAAGGCGCTGCGCCGCGCGCTCAGCCGACGTGTCGCTGCCGAACGCCGTGGTGCAGGAGATCGAGGGAAGGGGAGCGCTTGCCGGCGTCCTCACCGGCGCACGGCAAGACCGCGATCGACGGCAAGCCCACGGCCTATGTCTGCATCGGCCCGCAATGCTCGCTGCCGGTGACCGAGCCCGCGGCGCTGGTCGAGACGGTGAAGGCCGCGCGGCAGGTTTCCGCCGCCTAGGCTTGTCATGCCCGCGCAGGCGGGCATGCCAGTAGCCCCGGTCGTGGCGATCTAACGCTGGTCGCGTCCGGTGCGGCATCTGCGCCTCGTCGCATGGCGGCGCTCGCGCATATATTCCAAGAGCTCCGACACGCCGAACAAGAGCAGCATGAAGCCGCAGATGACCTCGATCGAGCCAGCAGTCGAGCGAGGCTCGATGCGGCACGATGTCGCCATAGCCGACCGTGGTGATGCTGACGATGGAGAAATAGATCGACTCGAGAAGCTCAAGCCGCGCGACGTCGCCCACGTAGAAATGCGGCCCGCCGTGTAAGCCGAGAGAATGCGATAGGCCGAGGCGAACAGGATCACCAGCAGCGAATAGAAGGTGAGAAAGGCGAAGGCCGGGATCACCAGCCGCGCGATGCGCGCGAAAAATTCCTCGAACAGCAGCCCGCGTCCGACCAGGAAGATCGCCACGTCGCGGCTGACGGCGAGCACGATCAGCCCGATCATCGTCATGGCGCCGAGCAGCACGACGTCCGTGTTGGCGATCGCTCGGCGAAGTGCGAGAGCAGAACACGGTCACGCCGACGATCGTAATCGGCACGAGCCAAGCGAGCGCCGCGAACAGCTCGCTCGCTGCGCAGCGCTGGATGGGCAACGACGGCCCGCACCTCGTCCTTGAGCCAACAACCGTCACGATAAAGAGGCGTGTGCAGACGACACGTGCTGCGCCGGATCGACGCCGCGAAAACTTTCCACGAACAGGGAAAAGATCGCGGCGTAGACGGCGATCAGATTGGCAAAGGCGATGGAGAATAGGCGGCTGCCGGGAACAGCGCCGCAATGATCGCGATGGCGACACCGCCGACACAGGAGCGCGACAAGAGCGGCTGGCGATTCCGGCGTCGCCACGGCTACTAGAAGCGACGAAGGCGATCGCACAGCCGACTCTGCGAGCGCTGCCCGTCAGCCGATGCCGCGTCTCTGGCATCGAACCTACGCCTAGGCGTGCCGCGGCTCCGGCGCCTAGGTGTTCATCGAACTCGAAGAACTCGTCGTTGTTCTTGGTCTGCTTCAGCTTGTCGAGCAGGAACTCGATGGCGTCCTGGGTGCCCATCGGGTTCAGGATGCGGCGGAGCACGTACATCTTCTTGAGCATGTCCGGCGGCGACCAGCAGCTCTTCCTTGCGGGTGCCGGAGCGGGCGATGTCGATGGCCGGGAAGATGCGCTTGTCGGCCACCTTGCGGTCGAGCACGATCTCCGAATTGCCGGTGCCCTTGAACTCTTCGAAGATCACCTCGTCCATGCGGCTGCCGGTATCGATCAGCGCCGTGGCGATGATGGTGAGCGAGCCGCCCTCCTCGATATTGCGGGCGGCGCCGAAGAAGCGCTTCGGCCGCTGCAGCGCGTTGGCGTCGACGCCGCCGGTCAGCACCTTGCCGGACGACGGCACCACGGTGTTGTAGGCGCGGCCGAGGCGCGTGATCGAGTCGAGCAGGATCACCACGTCGCGCTTGTGCTCGACCAGGCGCTTGGCCTTCTCGATCACCATCTCGGCGACCTGCACGTGGCGCGAGGCCGGCTCGTCGAAGGTGGAGGAGATCACCTCGCCCTTCACCGAGCGCTGCATGTCGGTCACCTCTTCGGGGCGCTCGTCGATCAGCAGCACGATCAGAAAGCATTCGGGATGATTGGCGGTGATCGCATGGGCGATGTTCTGCAGGATCACGGTCTTGCCGGTGCGCGGCTGCGCCACGATCAGCCCGCGCTGGCCCTTGCCGATCGGCGCCACGATGTCGATCACCCGGCCGGTATTGTCCTTGCGTGGTCGGATCGTCGGTCTCCATCTCCAGCCACTCGTCGGGATAGAGCGGCGTCAGATTGTCGAAATGGATCTTGTGGCGCTGCTTGTCGGGGTCCTCGAAATTGATGGTGTTGACCTTCAGCAGCGCGAAATAGCGCTCGCCGTCTTTCGGGCTCCTGATCTGGCCTTCGACGGTGTCGCCGGTGCGGAGGCCGAAGCGGCGGATCTGCGACGGCGAGACGTAGATGTCGTCGGGGCCGGCGAGATAGTTGGAGTCGGGCGAGCGCAGGAAGCCGAAGCCGTCCTGCAGCACCTCGACGACGCCGGTGCCGGTGATCTCGACGTCGCGGGCCGCGAGTTGTTTCAGGATCGCGAACATGAGCTCCTGCTTGCGCATGGCGCTCGCGTTCTCGACGGCGACCTCCTCGGCGAAGCTCAAAAGCTCCGTCGGCGACTTGGTCTTCAAATCTTGCAGCTTCATTTCCTGCATGCACTGCTACTCCAAACGGGGATGGATGAACTTGGGTGTTTCGAATTCCGCGCGGGGCCGCGCGGTTTCAAGGGAAGGGGAAAGGATATGCCTCGGCGGGAAGGCAGAGTTCGACGCCTGCTCCGCTCCGGGCGACCCGATCTTTTGGGGGGAAAGGCGGGCCGCGACAGCGTCCCGAATTGGATGCGACTCATCTTATAGCAGACCCCGAAGGCGGGCGAAATAGGTTTGCCAAGCCCCTAGAAGGGCCGGACAACCACCAGAATCACGATGCCGATCATGAGAAGCGTGGGGACCTCGTTGGCAATGCGGTAGAAACGCGCCGACCGCGTGTTCCGATCCAGGGCGAAGTCCTTGGTCCACATGGCCAGCAGCCCATGATAGGCCGACAGCGCCAGGACGAGGACAAGCTTGGCGTGAAACCAGCCATCCCGCGACCAGTCGATCACGCCGGAAAATGCCAGGATCAGACCGAGCACCCAGCTCGCCAGCATGGCCGGCGTGGTGATGAACCTGAGCAGCCGCCGCTCCATCACCTTGAAGGTCTCGGACTGCTCGGAGCCCATTTTGCTCGCCGCATGGTAGACGAACAGCCGCGGCAGATAGAGCAGCCCCGCCATCCAGGCGATGATGGCGATGACGTGGAAGGCCTTGATATAGGCAAGGAGCATCGGAACTGCCAGGGGAGTGGGTTAGGCCGAGCCAGCCTTGACCAGGCTGACCAGCCGCGTGACGTGCTCGATCGGCGTCTCGGGCAGAATGCCATGGCCGAGATTGAAGATGAAGGGCCCCGGCCCAAGCGCCTCGAGGATCGCCTCGACGCGGCGGTCGAGTTGCGGTCCCGCCGGCGACGAGCAGCAGCGGATCGAGATTGCCTTGCACCGGCACGAGGCTCTGCAATCGCTCCCTGATCCAGCCGAACGGCTGGCTCGTGTCGCAGCCGATGGCGTCGATGCCTGGTCTCCTTCGCGTAGCGCTCGGCCAGCACGCCCGCGCCGCGCGGGAAACCGATCACCGGCATTTCCGGCGCCTTGGCCTTGACCAGCTCGACCAGCCGCTTGGTCGGGGCGATGCACCAGCGCTCGAACTCATCCTCGGGCAGGCTTCCGGCCCAGCTGTCGAAGATCTGCAAGGCACCGCGCGCCGGCTTCGACCTGATTCACCAGATACTCGGCCGAAATATCGACCAGGAGATCGATCAGGCGCTGGAAGGTCGCCTCGTCGCGATAGGCCAGAGCCTTGCCGCCGCCTGGTCCTTGCTGCCTCCGCCCTCGACCATGTAGGTCGCGACCGTCCACGGCGCTCCGCAAAAGCCGATCAAGGGCACAGTCTTCGGGAGCTCGGCCACGACCCGCTCGATGGTCTCATAGACCGGCGCCAAAGCTTGCAGCGCTCGCCCGATCAAGACCGGCAAGAGCCTTGGCGTCCCTGACCGGCTCGAGCTTCGGGCCTTCGCCCTCGACGAACTCGACCTTCTGCCCCAAGGCGTAAGGGACGATCAGGATGTCGGAGAAGACGATCGCCGCATCGAAATCGAACCTTCTCAGAGGTTGCAGCGTTACTTCGGCCGCGAGCTCAGGAGTGCGGCAGAGATCGAGGAACGAGGAGACCTTAGCCCTCACCTCCCGATATTCCGGCAGATAGCGCCCCGCCTGGCGCATCAGCCAGATCGGGGGCGGGACGTTTGTCTGCCCGGCGAGGGCTTTGAGGAAAGGACTTTCTGAAAAAGGCACGCGCAACATTGGTGTTCCTCAAAATACTATAAGAGAGATTCTCTCTAAGGTTTCTACTGTTACAGTTAGGGCGTGAATAGCGGACATTCCGGACTGTCACCAGGCTCTCTACAGGACTCGCTAATGAGGGCAGAGCGTCCTTGATGTGCCGGGCATGAGGCGTGTGGCTAAGTCCTGGGACAAGGAGCGCAAGCGGCTGCCGGTAGCCATTTCAGGCGCATGCTTTCCCGCTGGCAGGCGGTGGACTGTCTGTGGGAAGCGGCCTTGCGGTCTTGGGGACGAGCCAAGGGTATTGTTCGGCTCTTCGCAAAGGGTGTCTTTTTCTCGACATCAGCGAATCTGTGAAGAAGTTGTCCCGATTGTTCCGCAGCCAAGGGGATAGGGAGGCCAGCTCGCCGGAGTTGCTCCCTTAACCCATCACGGTTATCCAAAGGGATTGCCATGGATATCCTGCGAACTTTCCACCTGCATATGATCTCCGACGCGACCGGCGAGACGCTCGTCACCATCGCCAAGGCGGTCAGGGTCCAATACGCCCAAGTCCGGGCGATCGAGCATCTGCATCCTCTGGTGCGCAGCCGGCGGGAGCTCGAGCGGGTGGTGAAGGATGTCGAGGCAGCGCCCGGGCATCGTGCTCTACACGCTGTTCAACCGCGAGCTTGCCGATGAGCTCGAGAAGTCCTGCAAGCGGCTGAACATTCCTTGCGTGCCGGCGCTCAAGCCGATCTTGCAGGTGTTCGAATCCTATCTCGGCACGCCGGCCACGCCCGACGGTGGGCGGTCAGCATGTGCTCGATGCCGACTATTTCCGGCGCATCGAGGCGCTCAACTTCACCATGCTGCATGACGACGGCCATCTGCCGCCAAATCTCAACGATGCCGATATCGTGCTGGTCGGCATCAGCCGCACCTCCAAGACGCCGACCGCGATCTATCTCGCCAATCGCGGCTTCAAGACCGCCAATGTGCCGCTGGTGCCGGGCGTGCCGCTTCCCGCCGCAGCTCGAGGCGCCGACCAGCGCCTTCGTCGTCGGTCTGGTGGCGAGCCCCGAGCGGATCGCGCAGGTGCGCCAGAACCGCGTGATCGAGCATGCGCATAATCACCTCGAGGACTATGTCGACCGCGAGGCCATCGCCGCCGAGATCGCCCAGACCCGGGCGCTCTGCGCGCGCCATGGCTGGCCGATCATCGACGTGACCCGCCGCTCCATCGAGGAGACGGCCGCCGCCATCATCCGCCTCTATCACGATCGCGAAGCGCCGGCGCTCGAGGCATGAGCAGCTTTCTGCAAGCCGGGCGGCCGCCCTTGATCCTCGCTTCGGCGAGCAAGTCGCGGGCGCGGATGCTCGAAGCGGCGGGGCTTGCCTTCATCGTCGAGCCGCCGGGCCTCGATGAAGGCGTCATGCGCCAGGCGGTCAGCGGCGAGCGCTCGCTCGATCCCCATGACGTCGCCGAGGTGCTGGCGCGAGCCAAGGCCGAAGCCGTGAGCGATCTTGCCCGCAAGGCTTATGTGATCGGCGGCGACCAGGTGCTTGCGCTCGGCGACACCATCCTCGTCCAAGCCCGACAGCATGGAGGCGGCGCGCCGCCAGTTGCTCGATCTCAGCGGCAAGACGCCACACGCTGCATACCGCGGTCGCCGTTGCCACCAACGGCGAGACCGTGTGGGCGGAGACGACGGTCGCGACGCTCACCATGCGCAAGCTTTCGCCCGAATTCATCGGCCGTTACCTTGCCGCCGCCGGAGAGGAGGTCCTGAGCTCGGTCGGCGCCTATCAGCTCGAAGTCGATCGGCGTTCAGCTGTTCGAGAAGATCGACGGCGACTATTTCTCCATCCTCGGCCTGCCTCTCATTCCGCTCCTCGATACGCTTCGGCGCGAGGGCGTCATCGAAGGCTGAAGCTCCATGAAACGCGCCTGCGTCATCGGCTGGCCGGTCGAGCATTCCCGCTCACCGCTGATCCATCGCTACTGGCTGAAGCAGTATGGCATCGACGGCGCCTACGAGAAGGAGGCGGTGCGGCCGGAGGAGCTTGCGCGGTTTCTCGGCTCGCTCGAAGCGCACGGCTATGCCGGCGCCAATGTGACCTTGCCGCACAAGGAAGCGGCCTTGCGGCTTGCGGCGAGTCGGCCGACGAGGCGGCGCGCAGCGATCGGCGCCGCCAACACGCTGTGGCTCGACCGAGCGGGCACGGCTCCACGCGAGCAACACCGACGCCTATGGCTTCATGACCAATCTCGAGGCGGAGGCGCCCGGACTGGAATAAGGGGCGGCGGCCCGTGATGGTGCTCGGCGCCGGCGGGGCGGCGCGGGCGATCCTGCACGGCCTTCTCAACGAGGGCGCCGCGAGCATCCTCCTCGCCAACCGCACGCGCGACCGCGCCGAGGCGTTGGCTCAAGCCTTCGGGCCGTCCGTCGAGGTGGTCGACTGGGAGGACCGGCATCGAGCGCTTGCGGGCTGCGGCCTGCTCGTCAATGCGACCAGCCTCGGCATGACCGGCAAGGACCCTCTCGACATCGATCTTGCGGCGCTGCCGGCAGATGCCGTCGTCGCCGATATCGTCTACAGCCCGCTCGAGACCAAGCTGCTGGCGGCCGCGCGCGCCAGGGGAAACCGGGTCGTCGATGGGCTCGGCATGCTGCTTCACCAGGCCGTTCCGGGCTTCGAGCGCTGGTTCGGCGTCCGCCCCGAGGTGACGCCTGAGCTCAGGGCCCATGTCGCGGCGACGCTCGGAGGACGAGTGATGCTGGTCATCGGGCTCACCGGCGGGATCGGCATGGGGAAGTCGGCGGCGGCCGACGCATTTCGCGCAGCGCCGGCGTGCCGGTGTTCAACGCCGACGCCTGCGTGCATCGGCTCTACGAAGGGGAGGCGGTCGGGCCGATCGAGGCGGCCTTTCCCGGCGTCACGCGCGGCGGCCGCGTCGACCGGACGCTGCTCGCCGAAAAGCTGGCGGGCTCGCAGCAGCGCTTGAGACAGCTCGAAGCGATCGTGCATCCCATGGTGGTCAAGGCCGAGATCGATTTCCTGCGCGAGCAGGAGGATAAGGGCGCCAAGCTCGCGGTGCTGGAAATCCCGCTTCTGTTCGAGACCGGCGCCGACGCCCGCGTCGACGTGACCATCGTGCTGAGCGCTCCCGCCGAGGTGCAAAGGAAGCGCGTGCTGGCGCGGCCCGGCATGACGGTGGACAAGCTCGAGCATCTCATCGCCCGCCAGCTTCCCGATGCCGACAGGCGGGCGCGGGCCGACTTCGTTGTGGACAGCGGCACGAGCCTTGCGGACATGCAGGCCGAGATCGATAGACTGATCGAATCGCTTCGAACGTCGCGAGGGCCGCGTCATGGAGCGATTGCGCCGCCAATAGTTCGGAGCTAGCGAGGGCAAGCGAGCATGCTTGCGCGAGATCGTCCTCGATACCGAGACGACCGGGCTCGACCCGTTCGACGGCCACCGCGTCGTCGAGATCGGCTGCATCGAGCTGATCAACTGCATCCCGACCGGGCGGGTGTGGCATTGCCACCTGAACCCCGAGCGCGAGGTGCCGTACGCGGCCTTCGAGGTGCACGGCCTGTCCACCGAGTTCCTGCGCGACAAGCCGCGCTTCGCCGAGCTTGCCGACGACATGCTCGCCTTCATCGAAGGCGCCATGCTGGTGATGCACAACGCCGCCTTCGATTTCGGCTTTCCTCAATGCCGAGCTCGACAGGCTGGCGCGGCCGCTGCTGCGCTGGGACCGCGTGGTCGATACGCTGGCGCTGGCGCGGCGGAGGCATCCGGGCGCGCCTTGCAGCCTCGACGCGCTCTGCAAGCGCTACGGCGTCGATCTTTCCGAGCGCGAGAAGCACAGCGCGCTCCTCGATTGCCGGCTGCTCGCCGCCGTCTATGTGGAGCTGGTGGGCGGCCATCAGGCGCGGCTCGATTTCGCCGTGAACGGCGGGCAGGCGGGCCTGCTTGGGGCGAATGACGAAGCCATCGGCCGCGGCCAAGACCTCTCGCCCCGCGGCTGACGGCGGCAGAAATCGAAGCCCACCGCGCTTTCGTCGCGACGCTCGGCGCCGATGCGCTGTGGCTCCGCTAGATCTCCCGCTAGAGTGGGTGAGGGATCGCTCATCGCACCCTCACCGCGCATCGCCGTACGGCGCTGACGACCTCCCCCAGGGAGAGTTGGAGCTGCGGCCAATGGCCCAGCCCTAGTTCTTCGCCGGGGCTGAGGATCGCCTTGAGTCTGGGCGAGGTTCTGGGCGTAGAGCCTGCCGAAATCGATCGGATCGAGCATGAGCGGCGGAAAGCCTCCGTCGCGGATGACGTCGGCGAGCACGCGGCGCATGAAGGGGAACAGGATCGTCGGGCAATCGACGAACAGAACGGGCTGCAACAGATTCTGCGGAACGCCGCGCAGGCGGAACAGCCCGCCATAGACCAGCTCGACATTGTAGATCACGCCCTGGTCGCTCCTGGCGTGGACCTCGAGCTGCAGCGCGACCTCGTAGGCGTCCTCGGCGCGGGGGCCGGCATTCACATTGACGCCGACCTTGAGCTGCGGGTTCTGGCCGGGGCCTTGCAGCGATTGGGGGGCGCTGGGGCTCTCGAAGGAGAGGTCCTTGATGTACTGGGCGAGCACGGTGAGCTGAGGCTGGGTCGCCGCCTTCGCGCCGGCCGCGGCGTCGGGCGCCGGCTTGCGGCGGCTCCGGTGACGGACCGTCGCCATTCGTCTTCTTGGGCTGGTTGCCTCCTGCCTTGTTTTTCGCCATTGCGGTTCGGAGCCTCCATGTGCTGGCTAGCACGGGAGCGGCGAAGACCGCAATTCCGCGGCAGCCCATCGTCGCGCCACGCACCGCCGCCAATAGGTTCCCTGGTTTGCCCTTTTGCTCAACCGGACCCCTCGATCCTTGCGGCAACGACGAATTAAGTGCAAAGGCGTTTAGGGTTGGCTTAGGCAGCGGGAATGCCTTAAGTTGTGCTTCGTGGCGCGGGCAGGGCATGGGAGATTCCTGCCCGGACCGAAGGCTCCCGCTGGCAAATCTCTAGGCGTGCACCAATATCCCACCTAGAGAGTTCCGCATCGATCGCGGGCTAATCCATGAACGCGGGTCTTGGCAAAGCATGAGTGAAGCTTTCGACATCTACACACTTCTGTTCCTGGTGCTCGCGGTCGTCATTTTCATCCGGCTGCGCAATGTGCTGGGGCGGCGCACGGGCAACGAGCGTCCGCCTTACGATCCCTACACGACGCCCGACGCCAAACGGGCCGGCGCGCCGGAGGCCAATGAGCCGGTGGTGGCGCTGCCGCGCGGCCGCTCGGCGCGCGCGTCCAGTCGAGGCGTCAGGCCCCTCCATGGAGGACATCGAGGCGCGGCTTGAGCGGCACGCCGCCGAAAGACAGCCCGCTCGGCCAGTCGCTCACCGCTCTGATGCGCGCCGATCCCGGCTTCGATCCGGGCCAATTCCTCGATGGCGCCAAGGCCGCCTACGAGATGATCGTCATGGCCTTCGCCGAAGGCGACGAGGCGATGCTGAGGCAGCTCCTCGGCGACGACGTCTATGAAGGCTTCGAGCGCGCCATCCGCGAGCGCGAGACGCGCGGCGAGAAGGTCGAGTCGAGCCTGGTCGGCATCGACAAGGCCGATATCATCGAGGCCGAGGTCAAGAACCGCACCGCCTATGTGACGGTGAAATTCGTGAGCGAGCTCATCTCGGTGACGCGCGACGCCGATGGCGAGGTGGTCGAGGGCGATCCCAAGAAGGTGCGCGAGGTCACCGATATCTGGACCTTCGCGCGCGACATCGCCTCGAAGAATCCGAACTGGAAGCTCGTCGCCACCGAAGCCGCCAATTAGCCTGCAAGACTCTGCGCAAAGCGTCTTATTGCCGCTTGCGGCCAATCAGCTGCCACCATTGCGCTCCTCCTTTGGCAGGTTGCGACAGTGGACGATCGAGCGACGATCAGCGCTCAAGCCCGTGAGCTTCGCCGAGATCGACGGCTGGCGCGAGGACGATCACGCCGCGGCCTTCGCGCGCGCTGCTGAAGTCCTGCCGCAAGACGTCGAGCCCGCGACTGCCGCTTGCGCCGCGGCCCTGCGCCTTGGGCGACAAGGTCGAGCCGCGAGGCGGCGCGGCATCTTCTTCGAGACCCACTACACGCCGCATGTGATCGAGGGCGGCGACGCGGCCGGCTTCGTCACCGGCTATTACGAGCCCGAGGTGCAAGGCTCGCGCGAGCGGGGCGGACAAGTTCCAGGTTCCGGTCTATCGACGCCCCGACGATCTCGTCACGCTTGCACCCGGACACGATGCGCGCGCGCTTCAACGACCGCATCACCGGCATGCGGCAAGACGCCGGAAGGTCAGGTGCCCTACTACACGCGCGCAGGAGATCGAGGCCGGCGCGCTTTCCGGGCGCGGGCTCGAGCTGCTCTATCTCGACGACCCGGTCGAGCTGTTCTTCATGCAGGTGCAAGGCTCGGGGCGCGTGCGGCTCGCCGACGGCTCATCGGTGCGGCTCGGCTTTGCCGGCGAAGAACGGGCATCCCTATACCTCGATCGGGAAGCGTCTGGTCGAGCGCGGCGAGGGGCGTCCCGAGACGATGACCATGGAGGGGGTGAAGGCGTGGCTTCGCGCCGATCCCGACGCGCGGGCGCGCGCTCATGCAGGAGAACCGCTCCTATGTCTTCTTCCGCGAGCTTGACGGGGAGGAGGGGCGCGACGGCCCGCTCGGCGCCGAAGGCGTGCCGCTCACGCCGGGGCGGAGCCTCGCCGTCGATGCCGCCTATCATCGCGCTTGGGCACGCCGATCTTCGTCGCGGCGCCCGATCTTGCGACGCCAGAGGGACGACCGTTCCGGCGGCTGATGATCGCCCAGGACGTCGGGCTCGGCCATCAGGGGGCCCGAGCGCGGCGACATCTTCTGGGGCACGCGGCGAGGCGGCGGGGGCCATTGCCGGCAGCACGCGGCACGCGGCGCGGTTCTACGTCTTGCTGCCGAAGCGTTAAGGCGCGTTGCGCTATGCTGCTGCCCATGGGCAAGCGCGACACCGAGCTTGAGAGCGACGCCGAGCTTTGGGCGCGGGTCGCCCGGAGCGCGCGGCCGCTCAAGAAGGGCAGGGCCGCCGCTACCGCCGAGCCGCCAAAGCAGCGTGCGCGGGCGCCTGCCAAGGAGACCGCGCCGCCGCGTCAAGCCGGCGCCCAAGGCGGCGGCGAAGCCTGCTCCGGCCGCGCGCGGCGAGACGCTCGACCGCCAGACGGCGCGGCAGCTCGAGCGCGGGCGGCTCCCCGTCGAGGCGCGGCTCGACCTGCACGGCATGCGGCAGCGCGAGGCGCATGCGGCGCTGCGGCAGATTCCTCAAATCGGCGCAAGGCAAAGGCTATCGCCATGTGCTGGTCATCACCGGCAAGGGCGCCGCGCCCGACGAGACGCAAGCCCTTCTACGAGGAGGACGAGCGCGGGGTGCTGCGCCAGGCCGTGCCGCACTGGCTGAGCCAGCCCGACCTCGCGCATGTGGTGGTCAGCTATTCGGCAGCGCCGCGCCGCCTCGGCGGCGAAGGCGCGCTCTATGTGCGCCTGCGGAAGGTGCTCCGCCCGCTGAAGCGTCATGGCCGGGCTTGACCCGGCATCCATGACCGGTAGGCGCATGATCCGGCAGGGCCAGGATCCCGCTTTCGGGAGACAAGGAGCCCTACAAAATAAATTTCGACAAATCGGCGTTCTTGGCGAGGTCGCCGATATGCTCCTCGACATAGGCCGCGTCGATCACGATCTTCTCGCCCGCCCGGTCGGCGGCGTCGAAGCTGATGTTGTCGAGGATGCGCTCCATCACCGTCATCAGGCGGCGGGCGCCGATATTCTCGACCGCCGTGTTCACCTCCACCGCGATGTCGGCAATGGCCTCGATGGAGTCGGGCGTGAATTCGAGATCGACCCCTTCGGTCTTCATCAGCGCCACATATTGCTTGATGAGGCAGGCCTTGGGCTCGGTCAGGATGCGGCGGAAGTCCTCGCGGGTCAGCGTGTGAAGCTCGACGCGGATCGGGAGCCGCCCCTGCAGCTCGGGCAGAAGATCGGAGGGCTTGGAGATATGGAAGGCGCCCGAGGCGATGAAGAGAATGTGGTCGGTCTTCACCGGCCCGTATTTGGTGCCGACGGTCGTGCCCTCGATCAGCGGCAGCAGATCGCGCTGAACGCCCTCGCGGCTCACATCGGCGCCGACGCGCTCGGAGCGCGCGCAGATCTTGTCGATCTCGTCGAGAAAGACGATGCCGTTGTTCTCGACGTTCCTGATCGCCTCCTGCACGATCGATGTCGTTGTCGATGAGCTTGTCGGACTCCTCGCCGAGCAGAATGTCGAAGCTGTCGCGCACGGTGACCTTGCGCGGCTTGGTGCGCTGTCCCAAGCGCCTTGCCGAGGACCTCGGAGAGATTGATCATGCCGACCTGGCTTCCGGGCATGCCGGGGATCTCGAAAGACGGCATGGTCGGCATATCGGCGACCTGAATCTCGATCTCCTTGTCGTCGAGCTCGCCCGAGCGCAAGCGCTTGCGGAAGGCCTCGCGCGTCGAGACGGCGGCGCCTGAACCGACCAGAGCGTCGATCACCCGCTCCTCGGCGTTGAGCTGGGCCTTGGCGGCGACCTCCTTGCGCTTGACGTCGCGCACGAGCCCGATGCCCGCCTCCAGCAGATCGCGGACGATCTGGTCGACGTCGCGGCCGACATAGCCGACCTCGGTGAACTTGGTGGCCTCGACCTTGATGAACGGCGCGCCGGCGAGCTTGGCCAGGCGGCGCGAAATCTCGGTCTTGCCGACGCCGGTCGGGCCGATCATGAGGATATTCTTGGGCAGGACCTCTTCGCGCATCTCGTCCTTGAGCTGCTGCCGCCGCCAGCGATTGCGCAAGGCGATGGCGACCGCGCGCTTGGCGTCGCGCTGGCCGATGATGTGGCGGTCGAGCTCGGAGACGATCTCGCGGGGTGAAAATGAGGTCATGACACTACCTAGCCTAACGCACGGCAAACTCCCTCTCCCCTTTGGGGAGAGGGCTGGGGTGAGGGGGTCCAATAATGAGCGAGACGCTGCTCCCCCTCACCCGCATCTTCGCCGGGAATGGCGAAGATGCGACCTCTCCCCGCAGGGGAGAGGGGGAGAACGCTGCGCCGACGGAATTCAAACCGATACTCATTTCGTCGCATCGAGGGTTTCAACGACCACCTCGTCATTGGTGTAGACGCAAATCTTGGCGGCAATGGCCATGGCTTTGCGCGCAATGGCCTCGGCATCGAGCGGGCCGTCGAGCAGCGCGCGCGCCGCGGCGAGCGCATAGGCGCCGCCCGAGCCGATCCCCATGACCGCGTCGTCAGGCTCGAGCACGTCGCCCGTGCCGGTGAGCACGAGGCTCTCGTCGGGTCGGCCACGATCATCATGGCCTCGAGCCGGCGCAGATAGCGGTCGGTGCGCCAGTCCTTGGCGAGCTCGACGCAAGCGCGCTTCAGCTGATCGGGAAAGCGCTCGAGCTTGGTCTCCAGCCGCTCGAACAGGGTGAAGGCGTCGGCGGTCGACCCGGCGAAGCCGGCGATCACATTGCCGCGTGCCGACCCGGCGCACCTTTTTGGCCGTGCCCTTGATGATGGTCTGGCCGAGGGTGACCTGGCCGTCGCCGGCGATCACCACCTTGCCGCCCTTGCGGACGGTCAGAATCGTGGTGCCGTGCCAGGTTTCGGAGGAAGAGGGGGAGAAACCCATGGTGCTACGCGATATCGGGAGAGAAGCCTTGTTCGTCAAGCTTTGGCGCGGTTAACGCTCTGATAGCACTCCTTTACGTCCTCGCGTATAAGCGGGAGCGCTCGGAAGCGAATTGCTAAGAGCCCTAGGTTAAGCTCTTGAGCCATGCAGAAGCGAAGCCAAGACACCGAAGCCCGGCGGGCGACCATCACGCGCCGGACCAAGGAGACCGCGATTACCGCCTCCGTCGATCTCGACGGCACCGGCGCCTATGAGATCGCGACCGGCGTCGGCTTCCTCGACCATATGATCGAGCAGCTCGCCCGCCACTCCCTGATCGACATCACGCTGAAGGCCAAGGGCGATCTCCATATCGACCAGCACCACACGACCGAGGACTCCGGCATCGTGCTCGGCCAGGCGGTGGCACGCGCGCTCGGCGACAAGAAGGGCATCGCCCGCTATGGCGCGGCCTATCTGCCCATGGACGAGACCCTGACCCGCGTCGCGCTCGACGTCTCGGGGCGGCCCTTTCTCGTGTGGAAGGTGGCCTTCACCCGCTCCAAGATCGGGGACATGGACACCGAGCTGTTCCGCGAGTGGTTCCAGGCCTTCGCCCAGCATGCCGGACTGACGCTGCATGTCGAGACGCTCTACGGCGAGAATAGCCACCACATCGCCGAGACCTGCTATAAGGCGCTCGCCCGGGCGCTCCGTCAGGCGATCGCCGTCGACGAGCGGCAGCAGGGGCGCGTGCCCTCGACCAAGGGCCAGCTTTAGCAACTCGTCCAGGTTGGCTGGCAACAAGGTTAAGTCGCCGTGACCGTCTATTCCGTTTATGAGCCGCCCATCGAGGCGCCGGACGTCGCCGAGCGCGCCGACCGGCTTGCCTTCGTGAAAGAGGGCTTCTCTTGGCCTGCCCTTTTCGTCCCGGTGCTGTGGGCTGATCTATTACCGCATGTGGATCGAGTTCATCGTCCTCGTGCTCATCTACGTTGCGCTTCAATCGTGTTCGGCACGGACCCGCAAGGGCAGACGCTGGTCGGCTGGGCGAGCCTGGCCATCGGTGTCCTGTTTGCCTTCGAGGCGAACGACCTCCGCACGCTGTCGCTCGAGCGGCGCGGCTACCGGCTCGCCGGCGTGGCATCGGCCGCGACCGGACTGAAGCCGAGCGTTCGTTCTTCCATAGCCTGGCTGCCGCAACAGGCCAAGACCTTCGAGAGGCCCCGAGCGCGGGCCAGAGCCGCGTCGTGAGGGCGAAGCGGCGGCGCCCGTTCCGCGCGGAGAGGGCGAGGAGGTCATCGGGCTCTTCCCGCGGCCTTGACCCGCATGCACGTCGCCATCATCGATTACGGTTCGGGGAATCTTCACTCCGCCGCCAAGGCCTTCGAGCGCGCGGCCCGGGAAGAAGGCTCACGCCTCGCCGTCAAAGTGACGTCCGAGCCCGAGGATGTGCGCCAAGCCGAGCGCATCGTGCTGCCTGGCGTCGGCGCCTTCGCCGATTGCCGCCAAGGCCTGGTCAGTATTCCCGGCATGATCGAAGCCCTTGAAGAGGCGGTGCAGGCACGCGGGAAGCCGTTTCTCGGCATCTGCGTCGGCCTTCAGCTCATGGCGATGCGCGGGCTCGAACATGGGCTGACGCCCGGGCTTGGCTGGATCGAAGGCGAGGTGAGGGCGATCGCGCCCGGCGATCCCTTCGCTCAAGATCCCGCATATGGGCTGGAACACGCTCGATCTCGCGCGCAAGCACGCTCTGTTCGAGGGCATCCCGACCGGCGAGAAGGGCCTCAACGCCTATTTCGTGCATTCCTATCATCTCGTGCCCACGGGCGCCGAGACGCTGGTCGCCACCACCGACTATGGCGGCCCCATCACCGCGTTCGTCGCCAAGGACAATATGGCGGGGAGCCAGTTCCATCCCGAGAAGAGCCAGAAGCTCGGGCTGGCGCTGATCGCCAACTTCCTGAAGTGGAAGCCATGACCGTGAAAGCGACACCATTTCTCCCTCCCCCTGCAAGGGGGAGGGCCGGCCTGCCTGCGCGAAGCCGGAGCTTCGCTTCGGCGAAGGCAGGGGTGGGGGTTACCCCATCTCCGAGATCGACCCCCACCCGGCGCCCCCGGCTTAATGCCGGGGCCGCCACCCTCCCCCTTCCTGGGGGAGGGAGGAAGCTAGCCATGATCCTGTTTCCCGCCATCGACCTCAAGGACGGACAATGCGTGCGGCTCCGCCAAGGCGAGATGGCGCAAGCGACGGTGTTCAACGCCGATCCGGCGGCGCAGGCGCGCGAGTTCGAGAGCCAAGGCTTCGAATGGCTGCATGTGGTCGATTTGAACGGCGCCTTCGAGGGACGCCCGGTGAACGAGAAGGCGGTCGAGGCGATCTTCGATGCCGTGCATATCTCCATCCAGCTCGGCGGCGGCATCCGCGATCTCGACACCATCGTCACCTGGCTCGGCAAGGGCATCGACCGCGTGATCCTCGGCACCGCGGCGGTGCGCGATCCGGCCCTGGTGCGTGAGGCGGCGCGCGATTTCCCCGGCTGCATCGCCGTCGGCATCGACGCCCGCGACGGCAAGGTGGCCATCGAGGGCTGGGCCGAGACGAGCGAGATGACGGCGCTCGACCTTGCCCGGAGATTCGAGGATGCCGGCGTCGCCGCCATCATCCATACCGACATCGCCCGCGATGGCGTGCTGGAAGGCCTCAATCTGGAGGCCACCGCGGCGATTGCCCGTGCCGTTACCATCCCGGTCATCGCCAGCGGGGGTCTTGCCGGGATCGAGGACGTGCAAAGGCTGCTTGAGCCCCGCTATAAGATGCTGGAAGGCGCCATCGCCGGCCGCGCGCTGTACGACGGGCGGCTCGATCCGCGCGCGGCGCTGGCCCTGATCGCCAAGGCGCGCGGAACGAAAGGCTAAAGCGAATGCGCGCCCGCACCGTCTTCGTTATCCTGCTCGTTCTCATTTTGCTCGTTGCGTTCGGGCCGGCGCTTATCGCCGTGGTCAGCCAGACGATCGCCGAATGGCTCGGCTGCCAGGTCGATCTCAACCGGGTCATCCCTTGCGTCATCAATGGCAAGGACTACGGGCAGAGGTTCTATGATCTCGGCTTTCTGATCTGGTATTCCTATCTGTCGCTCCCGGCAGGCCTCGTGCTTTTTGCGCTCTGGGCAATTGCGGCGGTCATCGTCTTTTTCGGTTGGCTCAGCGACCGGCAGCGGAAGGCACCCTAACGTGCCATTGGAACCATGCTGAAAATCCGCGTCATACCGTGCCTCGACGTGAAGGACGGCCGCGTCGTCAAAGGCGTCAAATTCGTCGATCTCAGAGATGCCGGCGATCCGGTCGAGGCCGCCGCGGCTTATGACGAGGCGGGCGCCGACGAGCTCTGCTTCCTCGACATCACCGCGAGCCACGAGAAGCGCGGCACCATCCTCGACGTGGTCGCCCGCACGGCGGAGCGCTGCTTCATGCCGCTCACCGTCGGCGGCGGGGTGCGCAAGGTCGAGGACGTGCGCGCGCTGCTCGAAGCCGGCGCCGACAAGGTCTCGATCAATACGGCGGCGGTGAAGGACAGGAGCCTGGTGCGCGCCGCGTCGGAGAAGTTCGGCGCGCAATGCATCGTGGTCGCCATCGACGCCAAGCGCGTCGCCGGCGGAGGGCACGGCGCCGCGCTTCGAGATCTTCACCCATGGCGGCCGCGAGGCGACCGGGATCGAGGCCATAGGCTACGCGCGCGAAGTGGTCGCGCTCGGCGCCGGCGAGATCCTGCTCACCTCCATGGACCGCGACGGCACGCGCAAGGGCTTCGACCTCGAGCTGACCCGGGCCATTGCCGACGCCGTGTCGGTGCCGGTGATCGCCTCCGGCGGCGTGGGTACGCTCGACCATTTGGTCGAGGGCGTGCGCGAGGGCCATGCATCCGCCGTGCTGGCCGCCTCGATCTTCCACTACGGCGAGCACTCGATCGGCGAGGCGAAGCGGCATATGCAAGCGGCGGGCCTGCCCATGCGGCTCGATCCGTAGCGCTTAATCGGCCCAAAGTAATCTTGTCATGCCCGGCCTTGTGCCGGGCATCCACGCATTTTTTGCCAAGGGTCAAAGACGTGGATGGCCGGGACAAGCCCGGCCATGACAGTCCCATGGGGCGGGGCAAATCCCTGTTGCTCTGGCGAGACATTCCCGGGTTGCCCCAATTTTGGTAAGGATTTCCGAAACGGGGCTATTCCCTCGCCCTTCGCGGCGGTGTATGAGGCAAGTCATGAGCAAAGACGTCTTGAGCCGGCTCGCCGCCATCATCAAGTCGCGCCGGCAGGCGAGGCCCGAAGACTCCCATACCCGCCGGCTGCTGGACGAGGCGCCGATCAAGCCGGCCAAGAAGCTCGGCGAGGAAGCCATCGAGGTGGCCATCGCCGCGCTCGCCCAGGACAAGAACGCGCTGGTCGCGGAGACCGCAGACCTGCTCTACCATCTGTTGGTGGTGCTGGAGTCCCGCGGCGTGGCCCTCGATGAGGTGCTCGACGAGCTGGAGCGGCGCATGGCTCTGACGGCGGTCGGCGAGAAGAGGCAGAAAACCGCTTCGCGCTGACGAGTAGGCGCATTTCCCATGAACCCGCGTCCTACCGTCGCGTTCTCCCCCTATGTGACCTACCTGCGCGAAGAGTGGGCGCGGCTCCGGGCCGACACGCCCATGCCGCTCACCGAGGCAGAGCTCGACAATCTGTCGAGCCTCACCGAGCGGGTCTCGGCCGAGGAGGTCGTCGACATCTATCTGCCGCTCAGCCGGCTGCTCAACCTCTATGTCGAGGCGGCCCAGGGCCTGCACGGCAGCACCACGCGGTTCCTGCGCAAGGGCGACGGCAAGATGCCGTTCATCATCGGCCTGGCCGGCAGCGTCGCCGTCGGCAAGAGCACCACGGCGCGCGTGCTCCAGGCGTTGCTCGCCCGCTGGCCGAGCCATCCGCGCGTCGAGCTGGTGCCGACCGACGGGTTCCTCTTCCCCAATGCGCTTCTGGAAGAGCGCGGGCTGATGAACCGCAAGGGCTTCCCCGAGAGCTACGACCTCACCAAGCTGCTCAACTTTCTGGCCGACGTGAAATCGGGCAGGGATCGCGTCGATGCGCCGGTCTATTCCCACCTCATCTACGATGTGCTGCCGGACCAGCCGCTTTCAATCGAGCGCCCCGACATCGTCATTGTCGAGGGGCTGAACGTGCTCCAGCCCGCCAAGCTGCCCAAGGACGGCGAAGCCATTCCCTTCGTCTCCGACTTCTTCGATTTCTCGATCTATATCGATGCCGCCGACGATCTGATCGAGAGCTGGTACGTGGAGCGCTTCCTGCGGCTCAGGCAGACGGCGTTCCGCGACCCGGCCTCCTATTTCCACCGCTACGCCACGCTGTCGGAGGAGGAGGCGGTCGCCACCGGGCTTTCGATCTGGCGCTCGATCAACCTCGTCAATCTCAGGGAGAACATCCTGCCGACGCGGCAGCGCGCCGATCTCATCCTGCGCAAAGGCGCCGACCATGCGGTCGAGACGGTGGCGCTCAGGAAGCTTTGATCGGGATCAAGGCCGGCACTGCGAATGTCTGACAATCGATAGGGTGGCTCTGTGTTCCTGTGGAGGCCCTGATGTCGCTTGAGCCCTTTCGCCGCACGAGGATGGTGATCCTCACCCGGCAATCCAAGATTTACCAAGCCGCCCGCGCCATGGCCGACAACCATATCGGCTCGGTTCTGGTGAGCGGCCCCAACGGCCTTGCGGGAATCGTCACCGACCGCGACCTGGCGCTCGCCGTTATCGGGGGCGGTCTCGACCCCAGGACGACGCCGCTCGGCGAGGTGATGTCAGAAGACGTGGTCACCTGCGAGATCAAGGCTGAGCTCGGCGACGCAGTGCGTCTCATGCAGGAGCATGGCGTGCGCCGCATTCCCGTCACGGAGAAGGGGCGCGCGGTCGGGCTTGTCACCTTCGACGACCTCGTGGTCGACGGCTCCGTCCCGCCGGAGGCGTTGCGCGCGATTGTCAGCGCTCAGCTTGAGGTCGAGGCGCCGCACAAACCAGCAGGCCTGCTGCATCCGGAGAGGCCCGAGCGCCCAGAACGCCAAGCGGCAGGCCGCGCCCGCGCACTGATGCGGGCCAAGGCGCGGGCCGAGGCGACTTACAGCAAGCTGGTCAAGGCCGTGGCGCAACCCGCCAAGCTCGATCCCGCGCGCGCCGAGCGGGCCCTCCTGGTCGGGATCTGCATGCTGTGCCGGCGCCTCTCCCCGCAAGAGGCGCATCAGCTCGTCGCCCAGCTTCCCTCGATGCTGCAACCCAAACTCGAGAAGTGCCTCGACGGTCCCGACCGTAAGGTAACCGCCAAGGCCATCGAGACTGAGCTTGCTTCGGTGCTGGGCGTGGATGCTCAAGCCGCCGCGGCGACGCTAAAATCCGTCTGCAACGCCATTACGGAGTCTATCGCCGCCGGCGAAGTCGACGAGATCAGAGGCCAGCTGCCGGAGGACATGAAGCACCTCTTCCCGCTCTCGCTGAAGTGAGGCGGAGACGGTCGTCCGCTAGACATCAGCCATGATGGCGGGGCGATTCAATCGTACCGCGGGCGGTTGGCGAGGATTATTTCAGCGGCTCATCGTAGAGGGGCGCAGCCCCAAGCCCGATATTCAGCCGGAGCGTGGTGCGCACCTCGGAGGCGTCATCGTCGGAGATGTGAGTGCGGTTGACGGTTCCGGCGCAGTCGACGCCCGGTTCGCCACAGCCGCGGTCGGCGTTCACATACGCTACGTGCCGCCCGAGCCTGTGGATAGAGTAGCGTGCCCTAGAGCTGCGGAGATTATTTCAGCGGCTCTTCGTAGAGCTGCTGGGAGCCAAGCCCGATATTCAGCCGAAGCATGGTGCGGCTGGCGAAGACCCCCTCGTCGTCGATTTGCGTCGGGCGTCCATCATCGTTGGCATACCGCATCTTGGGTACCGACGAAATGTACTCATAGTCGGTCCAAAGGGAGAGGCTGGTGCGCATGCCAATCTGCTTGCGGGTCTCAAGCGACACGGTGCCGATGAATGCAAGTTCGTCGTTGGATTGGGAGATCTTGGAGCCGAACGCCCCCGAGGCGAAGCGCCCGTCATAGTCGGTGTCGGCGGAGTAGAGGCCGGCGCGCCCGGCGATGAAGGTCCGCAAGCCGAGGCGATCGTAAAGGCCGCCGCCGGTGACGAATCCCAAGCTGTACTCGCCGCCGAGGCCGACATAGCCGCCGACATAGGTCGTATCGAGGGACTCCTTGTAGGAGAAATCGACGCCCACGGGGCTGCGCAGCGTGTTGTCCTGATCGATGCCGCGCACGTCGGCGCCGATGATGAAATAGTCGTTGCGGTAGAGATTGGGCTTGACGTGAACCGGCTCCGCCCGGCCGAACTTCAGCTCCACTTGACCGCCCCAATAGTCGGCTTCGCGGTCGGTCTTAGTGGACAGAGTCGAGCTGGCGAATGCTAGACCGCTGGCGGGGTCGATGACGACGCAGTCGCCTGGGTCGCCATTGCATCCCTTACGGTCGTCGGTTTCGACGTTGGCAAAGAAGCCTTTGACGCTGCCGGTCACGCGCGAACTGCCCCACATGCCGAGCGCCGCCTCGATGCCGCCGCCGGCCGCGCCACCGAAGTCGAGCCAGTCGCTCTCGCTGTTTCTCTGCCTGCGACCGTTCTGTTCCGTGAACCTGATATCGGGCAACGACAGGAACTGGACGCCGCCGCCGACCCAGATCGTGGTCCCGCCGAAGGTCGCAGTCGTCATATCTTGGGCATTAGCGGGCGGCGTGAAAGCCGCCGCCCCGATGGCTGTCAACGCCAGAACACGAATCGCCATACGCATAGAAGCCCCCGCATCAATTGCTTCGCCAAGATAACAGCGAACGCCCCTTCGCAAGGGGTTATCTCCAACGCCCACAAGACGATTTCGGGCGCGACGTGGCGGAAAAGCCACAGCCTTCAGCCCTAGCCGATGAGGCCTCTTTCCTTGGCCAGCTTGCGTAAGGAAATCTCCGGCCTTGCGCCGATATGGCCGATCACCTCGCCCGCCGCGAGGCTGCCGAGGCGCCCGCAGGCCTTGAGCGGGGCGCCTTGGGTCAGCCCGTAGAGAAAGCCCGCGGCATAGAGGTCGCCGGCCCCGGTCATATCCACCACTTGGGGGACCCTATCGGCCTCGATCTTAATCGTCTCGCCCGCCGCCACGATCACCGAGCCCTCTTCCGAGCGGGTGAGAACGGCCATCTCGCAGTCCTTGAGCGCGGCGTCGGCCGCCTCCGCGAAGCTGTTCACCTGGTAGAGGGTGGTGATCTCCTTCTCGTTGGCGAACACGATATCGGCGCCTTCCCGCACCAGGGCCTTGAAATCCTCGCGGTGCCGGTCGACGCAGAAGGCGTCCGACAGGGTCGAGCGCCACCTTGGCGCCCGCCGCCTTGGCCTCGCGCGCGGCTTCCCGGAAGGCGGCCTTGGCTTCGTCGCGGTCGAACAGATAGCCCTCGAGATAAACGATCTTGGCGGCGCCGATCAGGGCCAGGTCGAGGTCCTCCGGCCTGAAGTCCACGCTGGCGCCGAGGAAGGTGTTCATGGTGCGCTCGCCATCAGGCGTCACCAGGATCAGGCAGCGCGCGGTCGGCGCCCCGTCTGCCGGCAAGGTGTCATAGGCCACCCCGAGCGACCGGATGTCGTGGCGGAAGATGCCGCCGAACTGGTCGGCGGCGACCCGGCCGATGAAGCCGCATTTGGCGCCGAAGGAGGCGAGCCCGGCAATGGCGTTGGCGACGGACCCGCCCGAGCGCTCGACGGCGGGGCCCATCGCGGCGTAAAGGCGGTTCGCCTCATCCGCATCGATGAGGCGCATGGAGCCCTTGGCGAGGTCGTGCTTCGACAGGAAGCCCTCGTCGCAGCGGGCGATGATATCGACGATGGCGTTGCCGATGCCGATCACATCGTAGGTCTTGTCCGCCATATCCCTGCCGTTCCCCGCCTTCCCCATTCACCCTGGCGTCTTCGGATTGCCTCACTATATTCGCCCCGCCAGATCGGAACACGTCATGCTCGCCGCCGCAGGTCAAGCCTTCCAGGAATTGTTCACGCCGCCCTTCCGCGCCGTGCTCGTCAAATGCGTAGGCTTAACCGTCGGGCTCCTGGTTCTTCTCGTCGTCGCCATCGTCTGGGGGTTCGGCTATTTCGTGCAGTGGCCCGATTGGATCGAGACCACGATCGAATGGCTCGGCGGCTTGGCGCTCGTGGTCGGATCGATCTTCCTCATCCCTCCGGTCACCTCGCTGGTCGCCGGTCTCTATCTCGACGACATCGCGGCGCAAGTCGAGGGCAAGAATTTCCCGGCAGATACTCCCGGCAAGGAGCTGCCGGCGCTGCAAGCAATCGGCCTCGCGCTGAAATTCTTCATCGTCGTGCTGCTGGTCAACATCCTCGCGTTGTTTCTTCTGCTCGTGCCCGGCGTCAACCTCATCGCCTTCTATCTCGGCAACGGATATTTGCTGGGGCGCGAATATTTTGAGCTTGCCGCCATGCGGCATCTTGCGCCGGCCGATGCCAAGAAGCTCAGGAAGGCGAACCGGCTTACCGTCCTTCTATGCGGCCTCGTCATTGCCGGGCTTGCCTCGGTGCCGATCCTGAACTTCGTCACCCCGCTCTTCGCCACCGCCTTCATGGTGCGCATCTACAAGGGCCTCGCGGGCCGCTCAGGCCTAGTGCTCGCGCCGCGCCCCGCGGGCTAGTTTCCCCTCTCCCCTTGTGGGAGAGGGGCCGGGACTTGCCGCGCTGCCACTCACTCCATCCCTCCCCTTGATGGGGAGGGGGCGCGCGCTCTTGAGCGCGCCGGGTGGGGTGAGAGCAAGCCCCCCACCCCAGCGTCGCGCGCACTTGACGCGCTATCGCATCGCTACTTGAGCGCGACGGCGCGACGCCGGACCTCCCCACGAGGGGGAGGTATGGAGTTTGCTGCACCGTCACGACAGGCATGCGGGCTCCTTTCCGCGACGCGGCGTGCGTCCGGGGTTTGCTGATCTCGCCCCTCAATGAGGGGGTGGCGCGCCGAAAAGCGCAAACCTACGGTGTCGCGATCCTTGCGAGGACCGCGCGGGCGCCTCTCGGCGCGCCAGTTGCAGCGTCTGTTCGGCACCGGGCCGCGCTTTCCGCTACCGGCACCGCCTCAAATGGCCTGCCGGAGGTCAGCCAGCTCTGGCGGGGCCTCATAGTGAACCCGGGCGGAGCCCCGGCGCCGCCCGAGTGCCGATTAGCGAAATCGACCCGCGGGCGCCGCGCCTCGTCCCGCCTCACGACGCCTCATGAACGCGCCCCTCAGTGGACGAGGTGGATGCAGGATAATCGAGATTTGGAGCGCGGGGATTGGGGGAGGATACCTCGCCCAGGACTTGTCATCCCGGCGAAAGCCGGGATCCAGGGGCAACCAGCACGGAGCAAGCGGCTCTGGATACCGGCTTTCGCCGGTATGACGGAGTTTGTTTGCTCTCCGGATAAGCAAAGAGGCTTAGCCTTACCCAGGTGCAGGCGTCTTCGGCTTGAACAGGCAGATGTCGGCGATGAGGCAGCGCCAGCATTCGGGCTTCTTCGCCTTGCACACATAGCGCCCGTGCAGGATCAGCCAGTGATGGCAGTTGTGCTTGTAGCGCTCGGGCACGATGCGTTCGAGCTTGAGCTCGACCTCGAGCGGCGTCTTGCCGGGTGCCAGCCCGGTGCGGTTGGCCACCCTGAAGGCATGGGTGTCGATGCCGATGGTCGACTGGCCGAAGGCGGTGTTGAGCACGACATTGGCGGTCTTCCGCCCGACGCCGGGCAAGGTCATCAAAACCTCGCGGCTGTCAGGCACTTTGCTGCCATGCTCGGCGACGAGCTTGCGCGACAAGGCAACCAGGTTCTTTGCCTTGTTGCGAAAGAGCCCGATGGTCTTGATCTTCTCGGTGAGCGCCGCCTCGCCGAGTCGAGCGAGTTTCTCCGGCGTAGCGGCGATGCGGAACAGGTCGGGCGTGACGCGGTTGACGGAGGCGTCGGTCGCCTGCGCCGACAGGACCACGGCTACCAGCAGGGTGAAGGGGTCCTGGTAGTGGAGCTCCGTCTTGGGGTGCGGGGAGACCTCCTGAAAACGGCGGAAGATCTCGTCGACCTCGCTTTGCGTCAAGCGCGAGCCCGGGGCGCGCTTGCCCCGCGCTTGCGTTCCTCTTCGGCTTTTCGGTCGAACCACGGGCCTTGCCTACCGCTCGCCAAAGGTTTTTATCTTGAGCATGATCTTTTCGGAAAACCGGTTCCCACTTTTCCGGATCATGCTCTAGGATTAGCTCTTAGGTTGCTATGACAGAGGCTGGCGCCGTCCCACAAGACCCCTCGGGTCGAGACCCTTCGCGCTTCAGCGCCGTGCTGACCCCGCATCGCTCCTTAGGGCCTAAGGGGTTCATGGTGCTGATGGCAGCAGTGTGCCTGGTCAGCTTCGGCACCGGGCTATTTTTCTACCTGCTCGGCGCCTGGCCGGTGATCGGCTTCATGGGGCTCGACGTGGCCCTCATCTATGCCGCCTTCAGGCTCAATTTCCGCGCGCTCCGCCTCTACGAGACGGTCGATCTGACTCAAGACGCGCTGACCGTCACCCGCGTCGCGCCTTCGGGTCAGTCGCAATCGTGGAGCTTCAATCCCTATTGGGTCAGGCTGAGCGTCGTGCCGCGGATGGGCCGCTCGAGCGAGCTGTCGCTCGCCTCGCACGGCCAGCAGCTCGTGTTTGCGAGCTTCCTCACCGACCCGGAGCGCGAGGATTTCGCCTCGGCGCTGTCCTCGGCACTGTCCTCGGCGAGAAGCCCCGACGCCATTTGAGCGGTTCGCGGTCGATCCACTCATTGTCATTGCCCGGCTTGACCCGCCTGCGGCCCGAAGCATAACAAGCAACGACTTATGGTCCGAAGCCTTCGGCGGGCGAAGGACCGGGCAATCCAGTAACCACCGCCATCACTTGGATTGCGGATACAGGGGTTACTGGATGCCCGCCTTCGCGGGCATGACAAAAGACTAAGGTCTGCGGCAGACAAGCTACGCGGCGAGGTCGCGCTTCTCGGCGACGGTGCCGTCGGCATTGAGCCGGTACACCAGCGGCGAGGCCGTTCCGATCTCGACCTGCATCACCTCGTCGGGTTCCAGCCGGTCGAGCTCCATGATCAGCGAGCGGAGCGAATTGCCGTGGGCCACGAGGATTACGCTCTTGCCCTTTTGCAGCTCGGGCACGATCCATTTCTCGAAGAAGGGGACGACGCGCGCCGCGGTGTCCTTCAGCGACTCGCCGCCGGGCGGCGCGATGTCGTAGGAGCGCTGCCAGAGATGGACCTGCTCGGCGCCCCAGCGCTTGCGCGCCTCCTCCTTGTTGATGCCGACCAGCTCGCCATAGTCGCGCTCGTTCAAGGCAGCGGCCTTGACGGTGGGAAGCCTGCCCTGGCCGAGCTCCTCGAGGATGATGTCCAAGGTGTTATGCGCGCGCTTGAGCGTTGAGGTGAAGGCGCAGTCGAAGCGCTGGCCGGTCTCCTTCAGCATGGCGCCGGCGCGATGCGCCTCGGCCATGCCCTCCTCGGTGAGGCCGACATCCTTCCAGCCGGTGAAGCGGTTGGCCCGGTTCCACTCGCTCTCGCCGTGGCGGACGAGAACGAGCACGCTCTCCCCGACGGAGGGCTCTTTGCTGTCAGGACCTTTCGTCATGGCCTGTCCCGGTGCTCAACCCGAAGCCGCTCATCTCGCATGGCAGGATACCGAGAGAACGTTAAGTTCGGTCTCACCATGACCTCCGTTTCGGGCTCATTTCCGGCGCCGGGATCCCGCCTTTTAGGCAAGTCCGCGGCATTTTGCCAGATTCAAGCATCGCCCCGACCCGCGGGCTCACAAGCCAAGCACATCCTTCATCGAGAAAAGGCCGGGGCCCTTGCCGCGCGCCCACAGCGCCGCCTTGACCGCGCCGCGCGCGAAAATGCCGCGGTCGGTGGCGATATGAGCAAGCTCGATCCGCTCGCCCGGTCCGGCGAAGATCACCCGGTGCTCGCCCACCACGTCGCCGCCGCGAAGCGCGGCAAAGCCGATATCCCCCTCGCGCCGCGGCCCGGTCTCGCCGTCGCGGGTGCGCACGCCCCGCTCCTCGAGCGAAATCTCGCGTCCCTTGGCGGCGGCGCGGCCGAGCATCAGCGAGGTGCCTGACGGCGCGTCGCGCTTGTGCCGGTGGTGCATCTCCAGGATCTCGATGTCGAACTCGGGTCCGAGCGCCGTGGCGACCTGCGCGGTGAGGACGGCGAGCAGGTTGACGCCCTGGCTCATATTGCCGGCCTTGACGATGGTGGCATGACGGGCGGCGGCCTCGATCTTGGCTTCGTCGGCGTCGGAGAGACCGGTGGTGCCGATGACATGAACGATGCGGGCCTGCGCCGAAAGCGCGGCGAAAGCGACCGTCGAGGCCGGCGTGGTGAAGTCGAGCACGCCGTCGACATGGGCGAAGAGGGGAAGCGGATCGTCGGTGATGGCGACGCCGAGCGGCTCTAAGCCTGCCACCTCGCCGATGTCGCGGCCGACATAGGGCGAGCCCTTGGCCTCGATGCCGCCGGCAACCTTGCATCCCGGGGTGGCGGCGAGCACCGCCGTCAGCGCCTGGCCCATGCGCCCGGCCGCTCCCAGCACGGCGATCTTCATGTCACTCATTGCCAATGACCATCAAGCCAGCGACGCGTAGGCGTGGTAGAAGCCTCGCGAAACCCCGTGGCGACCTTCTATGACGCAAAACGCCTCGCTCACAAGCCCCCGTCTGTCGATCTTGCTTTTGGCTCTGGCGTTGGCGCTTTTTCCGGGGCCGGCGAGCGCCGCGGAAATCGAGAGCGTCTACACCAAGCTCGACCTTAAGCAATGCAAGGACGTGACGCCGGAAGACATCAAGGATTACGGCTCGGTCTGGCAGTGTCCAGGCCATGACGGCATCGATGTGCGCGTGGCCGAGGGCGATTTGCGCATCTTCGTCTCCTATGGACCCAATGCCGCGAACCAGACCGCGACCTATGAGACGATTCCCCAGTTCAACACGATCGGCGAGACGCTCGAATGGCGGGTGAGGCGCGAGGGCGGCAAGCTCAAGCCGTTCGCCACCATCCTGCGCTTCACCTGGAGCGTCGACGGCAAGACCGGCTCGACGCTCGTGGTCACCAAGCTCGGCGGAGACGATGCCTGCCACATCGCCTATGTCGAGGCGTCTGGCAATCCGAAGGCCAACGAACAGGCCCGCGCCATCGCCGACAAGGACGCGCGCGGCTTCACCTGCAAGAAGGACAAGGCCAAGCACTACGGCGCCGGCGGCAACTGACGGCGCAAGCGTGCTCAGGCGACGAGGGGGCGTTTGGCGGTCACCTCTTCCGATTCCGGCACGTCGGCTTCAGGTTTGCCGTAATAGAAGCCCTGCACCTGGTCGCAGCCCCATTTCCTCAGCATCGCCGCCTGGCCTTCGGTCTCCACGCCTTCGGCGGTGATGGTCACGTTGAGCGACTGGCCGAGGCCGACGATGCTCGACACGATGGCACTCGTCTGCGGGCTGGTGCCGAGGGTGTCGATGAAGGAGCGGTCGATCTTGATCTTCTTGACCGGGAAGCGGGTGAGGTAGCTCAGGCTCGAATAGCCGGTGCCGAAATCGTCCATGGCGATCGACACGCCGAGCTGGTCGAGGCGGGTGAGCGTTTCGAGGACCGCGTCGGTGTTCTGGAGGATGATGCCTTCGGTGATCTCGAGCTCCAGCCGCTCCGGCTCGAGGCCGGTCTCGCTCAGCACCCGGCGCACAAGCCCATACACGTCCTGGGTCTTGAACTGGGCCGGCGAGAGGTTGACGGCGAGCTTGGTATCGGCCGGCCAGGTGGTGGCGTAGGAGCAGGCGGTCTTCAGGATCCATTCGCCGAGCGGCACGATGAGGCCGGTCTCCTCGGCGATGGGGATGAACGTGGTCGGCGGAATCTCGCCTTCGCTCGGGTGCCACCAGCGCACCAGCGCCTCGTAGCCGGTGAGCCTGCCGGTCTCCAGGTCGAACTGGGGCTGATAATCGAGATAGAGCTGATTCTTGCGGAGCGCATTGCGGAGATCGTTCTCCAGCCGGCGCCGCTTCTGTAGGGCCGCGTCCATGGCCGGCTCGAAGAAGCGGAAGGTGTTGCGCCCGTCTTCCTTCGCCCGGTAGAGCGCGAGGTCGGCGTTCTTGAGGAGCGCGTCGGGGGCCTCGCGGTCGAGCGGGCCGATGGCGATGCCGATGCTCGCCGAACTCGTCACCTCATGGCCGTTCACATGATAGGGCTCGCCGAGCGCGGTGCAGACGCGGCGCGCGAGCCGCATGGCATCCTCGGGCGCATCGAGATCCTCGGCGACGATGGCGAACTCGTCGCCGCCCAGGCGCCCGACGAGATCGACCTCGCGCACACTCTCCTTCAGCCGGGCCGAGACCTCGGCAAGCAGCGCATCGCCGGTGGCGTGGCCGAGCGTGTCGTTGACGTTCTTGAAGCGGTCGAGATCGAGGCCGAACACCGCCATCAGGTGGCCGTGCCGCTTGGCGCGCGCCACCGCGCGGTCGAGATGCTGGTGAAGCTGAAGGCGGTTGGGCAGGCCGGTGAGGCTATCATGCATGGCGAGATAGCGAATTTGATCCTCGGCGAGCCAACGCTCGCGGATGCGCCGCGAGGCGATGGCCGCCGGCACCGAGAAGCCCATGACGATCAGCAGGCTCGTGGTCAAGGTGACCACGGTGAGGGCGAGATTGGTGAGCGCGGCAGCGGCCGACTGGTCGACGGCAAAGGCGTAGACGCGGGCGACCTTGCCATCTTCCGTTGCCGGGACGAAGGCGAGACGGAGATTGCCGTCGCCGGGCATAGCGGCGGTCACCACCGCTGTCCTCCGCGACGGACTGAGCGATCGCCGCCTTGACGTCATCCTGCGCGAGCATGCCCTCAAGCGCCGCGGGGGAGAGATTGCCGCCGGCGGCGAGCGGCGCCTGGTCGGCACCGAGCACGGCGAAACCGTCGAGCTTGCTCACGAATTCGCTCTGGGATCGGGAGAATGTGGCCCAGGAGCCAGCCGGTGGTCAGGCGGTCGAGATCCTCGACCAGGGTGAAATCGTCATTGGAGGTCGAGCTGGCCGGCAGGCTCGCCGGCTTGCCGGATTGGCTGGCGAACTTATCCGCGTCCAGCACCTCGAGGCTCTGGTCGAGAAGCTGCGGAGCGTGCGGTCCCAGCTCGCTCAGGCTCTTGTTGATCTCGCCGGCCCAGCTCAGCGCGGCTTCGCGCGCGTCCCTGGCCAGAACATAGTTGATGGTTGAACGCCCCGACAGCACACCGGCAACGACGGTAAGCAAACCAAGAACCACAAGACCGGCCATTACCAGCCGATCCCGAGCGCCGACCTCAGTCATTTGACGACTCCCATCGCTGCCCCCAAAAAGTGCGAGGGAGTCTTATACGGAAGTGGCGTTAAGGGCGGCCCAACGTTTCCGGTAAACGGAACGTTAACGCGTCACGCCCAGGCGAACGCCACCTTGCGCAACGAGAGGTCGCCGAAGCTCTCGGCGCCCTCGGCGACCGGCTTGCCGCCGAGCCGCAGATAGAAGCCGCAAGCGGAGTCGTTGTCGGCAAGCGCCCAGACCAGCAGGCCCTTGAGCCGTAACTCGGCAAGGCGCATGCGCGCGCCGTCGAACAGCTTCTCGCCAAGGCCGAAGCCTTGATAGATCGGGTGGAGATAGAGCTCGAAGATCTCGCCTTGAAACGGCGTGCGGCCGAGCCGGCAGCGGCCGTAGGTCACATAGCCCGCAGCCTCGCCGCCGAAGTCGAGCACGAGAAGCGGCGTGCGCTTCCTGAGCGCGCTCTCCCACCAGCGAAGTCCTCGCCGCGCCAGCATGCGCTCGAGCGAGAGATGCGGGATGATGCCCTGATAGGCGCTCCGCCAGGCTTCCTCATAGGCGGCAGCGAGCGCTGTAGCATCCTTCAGTCGCGCTGGCCTGATATGAGCGACATCGACGGGCATGGGATCAGCCTAGCGCAGAGTGACGGCGCTGGGCAAAGGGGTCGTCGCCATTATCCAGGGAAGGATTGGCCGCACGTAAAAGGCGAGCCGGCTTAAGGCCGACTCGCCAGGTCTGTCGCAACGTTGCGGCACTATTGACGCGCGCGAGGCGATCAGTAACGTGAGATGAGGATGACGGTGTAGTCCTTGTCGAGCTTGATATCGACCGTGCCCATGTTGCACTTGGCATCGTCGATCTCGTAGATGCCCTGCTCTTCCTTCTTGATCTCCTCGTAGCCGGTGCAACCGAGTGCGGTAAGAGTGGCCTGGACCTTCTCGAGCTCGGCGGCGGGAACCTTGTCGTCGTCGTCATCCTTGGCGTAGGCCGTGCCGCTGGCCAAAGCCAACGCGAGGGCTAATCCGAGGACTCTCAGCATGTGAAATCCTCCTGGTTAGGTGCAAGCATCGCCGGCCTTCCGCCGACACGCCGACAATTACTTGCCTAACTCGAAGAGAATGTTGGTATAGATCAATAAGATGGCAGGCTTATACTGGCAAAGTGTTATGCCAGGTCGCTGGCAATAAACCAGGGAAGATTAGGCAACGTCCTCGGCAACGCGCAGCCGCTCGGCCTTCTTGCGCTCGTTCGGATCGAGATGGCGCTTGCGCAGCCGAATGGATTTCGGCGTGACCTCGACCAGCTCGTCGTCCTCGATATAAGCGAGCGCGCGTTCGAGCGTCATGCGCAAAGGCGGCGTGAGCCGCACCGCTTCGTCCTTGGAAGTGGTGCGGATATTGGTGAGCTTCTTGCCCTTGAGCACGTTGACCTCGAGATCGTTGTCTCTGGTGTGCTCGCCCACGATCATGCCGCGATACACCCGCGTGCCGGGATCGATCATCATCGCCCCGCGATCCTCGAGGTTCCACAAGGCATAGGCCACGGCGTCGCCTGCGTCGGTGGAGATGAGCACGCCGGTACGCCGCCCCTGGATCGGACCTTTATGAGGCGCATAGTCATGGAACAGGCGATTCATGATGCCGGTGCCGCGCGTATCGGTGAGGAGCTCGCCCTGATAGCCGATCAGCCCGCGCGTCGGCGCATAGAACACGAGACGCTGGCGGCCGCCGCCCGAGGGCTTCATCTCGACCAGCTCGGCCTTGCGCTCGGAGAGCTTCTGCACCACCACGCCTGAATGCTCCTCATCGAGATCGATGACGACCTCCTCGATCGGCTCCAACAGCGCGCCGTCAGGCCCCGCGCCTGAACAGGACCTTGGGGCGCGACACGGAGAGCTCGAAGCCCTCGCGGCGCATGGTCTCGATGAGAATGCCGAGCTGCAACTCGCCGCGGCCGGCCACCTCCATGGAGTCGCGTTCCTCGGATTCGGTGACCCTCAGCGCGGCATTGCCCTCGGCCTCGCGCAACAGCCGGTCGCGGATCATGCGGCCCGTCACCTTGGTGCCTTCGGTGCCGGCGAGAGGCGAATCGTTGACCCTGAAGGTCATCGACAAGGTCGGCGGGTCGATCGGCTGGGCCGGAAGCGGCGCCGTCACCTCGGGCGCGCAAATGGTGTGGGCGACGGTGGCGTTGGGCAGACCGGCGATCGAGACGATGTCGCCTGCCATCGCCTCGTCGAGGCCGACCCGATCGAGCCCGCGGAAGGCGAGCACCTTGGACACGCGGCCCTGCTCGATGAGCTTGCCGTCATGGTCGAGCACCTTGACCGGCTGGTTCGGCGCGATGGAGCCTGAACTGATGCGGCCGGTGACGATGCGGCCGAGATAGGGATTGGCCTCCAGAATCGTGCCGAGCAGTCGGAACGGCCCGTCCTCGACCTTGGGCTGGGCGACATGGGTGAGCACGAGGTCGAACAGGAGCTGCATGCCGAGATTCTTCGGCCCCTCCGGGCTCGCCGCCATCCAGCCCTCCTTGGCCGAGCCGTAAAGGATGGGGAAGTCGAGTTGCTCGTCGGTGGCCTCGAGTGCGGCGAAGAGGTCGAACACCTCGTTGACCACCTCGGCGGCCGTGCGTCGGCGCGGTCGACCTTGTTGATGACGACGATGGGCTTGAGCCCCATCTTGAGCGCCTTCGACACCACGAATTTGGTCTGCGGCAAGGGGCCTTCGGCGGCGTCGACCAGCACCAGGGCGCCGTCCACCATGTTCAAGATGCGCTCGACCTCGCCGCCGAAATCGGCATGGCCAGGCGTGTCGACGATATTGATGCGGGTGCCCTGCCACAGGATCGAGGTGACCTTGGCGAGGATGGTGATGCCGCGCTCGCGCTCGAGGTCGTTCGAATCCATCGCCCGCTCGGCCACGCGCTGGTTGTCGCGGAAGGCGCCGGATTGCTGCAAGAGCCGGTCGACCAGGGTCGTCTTGCCATGGTCGACATGGGCGATGATGGCGATATTGCGAAGGTTCATGGGGGCCTGAATGTGCGAACGCGGGCCAAAACGGCCCGCGTGTCCTATGGCGGGGATATATAGCTCATGTGACGGCGGCGCAATGGCACCGATCGGCACGTACAGCCCTAGAATTGCAATTTCTCGGCTGATCGTCTGGTTACTGGGAGCCGTTGCGCAGCGTGAGGAACGACTCGCTCCAGCCCTTCTGATCGTCGCTCAGCTTGCCGTCGGCGTCGAGCCGCGCCAGGAGCTGAGAGGCCTTCGTCGATGACCGCGTCCTTCCGCTCGCCGTCCGCGACCTTGGCGAGCTTGTACAGACCGACCACGAGATCGGTCTGCGCCTCGGTGCTGCCTTTGCGCAGCTCGGCGAGGTCGCGCGCGATCGCAAGTCTCTCCTCGAAGGCGGCGAGCGCTCCCGGAGCATCCTTCAGAGCGAGCTTGGCGCTACCGACCCGGTCAAGGGTGAACGACACGTCGCGCTGCCATTGATAATTGGCCTTGTTGCCGTCGCGCGATCTTCTTCCTGATGGCGAGATCTTCCTCGAAAGCGGCAAGCGCGCCCTTGGCGTCGGCCAATTTCAGCTTCGCATCGCCGGCCTTCTCCAGGCTGATGGCGAGATCCCGCGGCGACCTCGGGTTGCTCGCGTCCTGCTCGACGAGCTTGCGGGCGATGGCGAGCCCCTCCTCGTAGTCGGCAAGCGCGCCGCTCGTGTCATTGAGGTCGAGGCGCGTATTGCCGACCTTGATTCAAGCTGAACATGACCTCCCGCTCGCGTTGCACGTTGCCGCTATCGGCTTCGGCGACGCGGCGGTCGATGGAGAGCATCTCCTCATAGGCGGTGAGCGCCCCGGGCTTGTCCCCGACGCTGAACTTGATGTTGCCGAGCCGCTCCAGGCTGACCGAGATGTCCCGCTGCCATTCGATGTTGTCGGGAGCGGTCAAGGCGATATGGCGGGCGATATTGAGGCTCTCCTCGACGGCGGCAAGCGCCCCGTCGGTGTCGTTGGCGCCGAGCTTGACATCGGCGATCTTGTTGAGATCGACCGACACCATGCGCTGGCGCTTGGTGTCGCCGATATTGGCCGCGGCGACCTCGCGGTCGAGCACGAGCATTTCCTGATAGGCGGCCAGCGCGCCGGCGGTGTCGCCCGTGTCGCGCTTGATGTCGCCGACCTTCTCGATGACGAAAGACAGGCCCTGCTTGTATTGCTCGTTGGTGCGCTCGGCCTCGAACAGGCGGCGGCGGATGCCGAGGCTCTCCTCGTAAAGGCTAAGCGCGCCGGCGCTGTCGCCACCATCGAGCTTCATCTTGCCGATCTTCTCCAGGCTGAGCGCCACGTCGCGCTGACGGTCGGCGATGCCGGGATTGGCCTCGGCGAGCGCACGATCGTTGGCGAGCATCTCCTCATAGGCGCTGAGCGCGCCGGCCTCGTCCTTGGCGCCCAGCTTGAGGTCGCCGATCTTTTCCAAGGTAATGGAGACGTTCTGCCGCCATTTGGTGCCGGTCTTCTCGGCCTCGGCCAGGCGGCGGCGAAGTGGCGAGGCTTTCCTGGTAGCCGGCCAGGGCTCCCGCCGCGTCGCCGGTACCCAATTTTATCGCGGCAATGCTCTCGAGAATGGCCGACACGTCGGCCTGATAGTTGGTCTTGCCGGCATCGGCCTCGGCGAGCCGTCTCGCCAGCACGAGGCTCTGCTCGTAGGCCGCCAGCGCGCCGGTATTGTCGCCGTTATCAAGCGTGGTATCGGCGATCTGGCGGCGAACGTCCATGCTCTCGACATAGGCGGCGAGCGCCGCCGCCTTGTCGCCTGCCTCGTGCTTGAGATCGGCGATCCTCTCAAGCGCGGTGGCGATCTCCGTCTGCATCAGGAGGTTGTTCTTGTCGGTCTCGCTCAAGCGCTGGCGAATGGCGAGACCCTCCTCGTAGGCGGCAAGCGCGCCTTTGGGGTCCTTGGCGGTCGCCCTTCGCGTCGCCGACCTTGCTCAGGCTTATCGCCAGGTTGCGCTGCCATTGGTCCTTGGTGGCGTCGGTCGCGACCACCTGCCGGCCGATGGCAACCATCTCCTCATAGGCCTTGAGCGCCTCTTCGTTGTCGCCGGCCCCGCGCTTGAGGTCTCCGACCCTTTCGAGGTTGAGCGCCACGTCCTGCTTCCGCGGGACCGTGTTGTCCGCCTCGGCGAGACGGCGGCGGACGGCAAGCCCCTCCTCGTAGTTTGCGAGCGCGCCGGCCGTGTCGCCGAGCGCGGCCTTCGCATCGCCGACCCGGTTGAGGCTGATCGACATGTTCCGCTGCCACTGGGCGTTGTTCCCGTCGCTGGCGACCATGGCGCGGTCGAGCGAGAGCATCTCCTCATAAAAGGCGAGCGCGCCGTCCTTGTCGCCGGCCGCAAGCTTGAGATCGCCGATCGTCTCGAGATTCTCGGCGATGTCGATCTGCCATTTGGTGGGATCGGTCTTGGGCAGGTTGCGGCGTATGGCGAGGCTTTCCTCGAGAGCGGCGAGCGCTCCGGCGCCGTCGCCCATGTCGCGCTTCACCGCGCCGATCTTGGTGAGGTTCGCCGCCACTTCGCGTTCGGCATCGGGGCTCGCGCTCGCAGCGGTGAAACCGCGGGCGATGGCGAGGCCTTCCTCGAACGCCGCAAGCGCGCCCTGGTTGTCGCCGGTGCTGCGCTTCAGATCGCCGATCCTCTGCAACACATAAGCCTCGTCGGCCCGCCACTGGACGTTATTAGGATCGGTGTTGGCCAGGCGGCGGCGGATGGTGAGACTTTCGTCATAACTTGCGAGCGCGCCCGCGCTGTCGCCGGCATCGCGTTTCACATCGCCCACGCGATTGAGGCTGATGGAGAGGTCGCGCTGCCACAGCAGATTGTTCGCGTCGGTGGCGACGAGTTCGCGCACGAGCGCGACGCCTTCCGCATAGGCGGCGAGCGCCTTCTCCTTGTCGCCGGAGTTAAGCAGGGCATCGCCGATGCCGTTCAAGCTTGCCGCCATGTCGCGCTTCAGCTCGGTGTTGCCCGTGTCGGTGGCGGCGAGCGAACGCCGGACCGCGAGGCTTTCCTTGTAAGCCTCAAGCGCGCCGGCATTGTCGCCGGAGTTGAGCTTGGTGTCGCCGATGCTTGCCAGGACCAGCGCCAGATCCCGCTGGCGGTCCGGATTGGCCTTGTCGGAATCGGCAAGCTTCTGCGTCATGCCGAGGCTCTCCTGGTAGGACGCAAGCGCTCCGGCGAAGTCGCCGGCACGGAACTTGGCATAGCCGATGGAACTCAGAGCCTGCGCCAGCTCGCCCTGCCATAGCGCGTTCGGCCTGTTCTGCTCGGCCAGGCGCTTTCTGATGACGAAGCATTCCTGATAGGCCGCGAGCGCGCCTGCCGGGTCTCCGGAGCGGAGCTTGAGATCGCCGATGGTGGTGAGCGCCGCCGCCACGTCGCGGTGGCGGTCGGGATTGCCAGCGATCTGCCTCGGCCAGCCGCATCCGATTGGCGAGAATCTTCTCGTAGGCCGTGAGCGCGCCCGCGGCGTCGCCGGTGCCCAGCTTCAGCTCGCCGATCCTTTCCAGCGTCGAGCGAGACATCCTGCTGCCGCTGATAGCCCTCCGTCATTTCGACGAGGCGGAGCTCGATTTCGAGGCTCTTCATCGTGCTTTCCGCCGCCTCCGCCTGCTCCCCTTCGGCGAGATGGGTGGCGGCGAACTCCTCGAACATGGTGGCCTGCATGCCGAGAAGCTGCTCGTCGTCCGGGCGCCTCGGCGACGGCCTCGTCGAGTGTTTTGCTCACCTGATCGAAGATCTTCTTGCGGGATTCGGCGCGCATGCCTTCGACGTTGCGCAAGCCACTGGCGATGTCCGTGACCAGGGCCTTGGCGATATCGAAATTGCGCCGGGCGGCCTGCTCGGCCTGCCACGCCCTTATCCCGGCCACGGTGGCGCCGACGGCCAGCACTGCGAACACCACGGCCGTGGCGGCGACCAGACGTTGCCTGAGCCGCGCGCGCTTGCCGGAGGCGGCGATGAAGCCGAGCGCCGGAGCGCCAAGCTCGCCCGGATAGCGCTTGGCGATGCTCTCGGCCTCGGCGAGCGGCACGCCCTTGGGGATGAGGAGATCGCGCTTCTTGCTGCTTTTCTCCCAGCGCCGGCGGAGCGCCTCGACGTCGTCGCGGATGCGGTAGAACTCGGCATTGGCGGCGACGATCTCCTTGGCGCGGTGCCAATTCTCCAACACGCGCTGATGGGCGAGCCTGATCGTGGCGTTCTGCTCGCTGCCGGAGGAAAGCAGGATGCGCGCATCGACCAACGCCTTGATGAGACGCTCGGAGGCCGGGTCGTAGGCGGCATCGGCGAGCGGCACGGAGCGGATCGAGAGACCGGCGGCGGCGCCCCGCTTCTCCCGTCTGCGCCGGCGCGGCGAGCTGCCTGAGAAGCCGAGGCAGACGCTCATGCTCGTCCTTGCCGAGGGGCGCGATGGCGCGCTCGGCCTCCTGATCGATGGCGCCGGCAAGGCCGCCAAGCGTGTCGTAGGCCTTCAAAGTGAGCCTGGTCTCGCCGCCCTCGCTGACGCGCTGCTCGAACAGAAAATTGAGCGTGAACTGAAGCAGCGGCAGCATGTCGGGCCGGTCGACGTCGCGGATGAGCCGGTCGTCGAGCCCCTCGCCGGTCTTGGCGTCGGTCTCGTAGACGAGGCCCGCGGCGACGGCCGGCCCGCGGATGATCTCGTCGATCTCGGTTGCCCCCGGCGGCGCGAGATCGTAGGTCGCGCCCTTGGCCTTCATCGCCAGCAGCTCAGGTTGCTTGAGGAAGCGCTCGTAGAGATCGGCGCGAAGCGTGGCGATGACCCAGACGCGCCCCGTCGCCACGAGTTGCGCGAGCAGCTTGGCAAAACGCGTCCGCTCCGCCTCATTGACCTGGCCCGCAAACAACTCGTCGAGCTGATCGACCACGATCAGAAGATCGGCCCGCACCGGCCGATCGTAGCCACTCTTCTTGGTTTCCTCCTCAGCGATCCGGTCGAGAGCCCGCAGATGGGCTTGGCGCAGGTTTCATCGGCATGAGTGAGAAGCTCGGCGAGTTCGGCCGGCGTCGCGTAGTCGCTCGAGGCGATCTCCGGGAGTGCCGCCAATTGGCACTCGTCTTCAAAGTCGCTCGCGGTATCGAACAGGCGCGTGGCAAGGGCCGCGACGGGGCCATTCGCGTGCTCGCCCGGACGCATCACCGCGACGCGCCAGACATCGATGGCGGGCACCACGCCCGGTGCGGTGAGACGCGGCACGAGGCCGGCGAGCGCAAGCGAGGATTTGCCCGACCCGCTGGCGCCGACGACGAGCAGGAACGGCGCCCCGCGCGCGCCGGCATCCTTCAACGCATCGACGGCCTTGGTGATGTCGCGCGAGCGGCCGAAGAAGACCGGCGCGTGCTTGGCGCCGAAGGCTGCCAGCCCGCGGAAGGGAGAGCCCTTGGTGTCGATGGGCCAGAGCACCGAGCGGCCTTTGAGGATCTTCTCCTCGAGCCAGGCCCGGAGCAGCTTCTCGATCTCGCTCTCGAACTGGTCGGTACTCTGGAAGGTGTGGAAGGCGAGCTTGAACTTGCCGTCCTGGGTCTGGAACCAGGTCTTGAAGAAGCTCTTGAGCCGGTTCCATTGCTCGCTGACGAGACGATTGGTGGCCTCGTCGTCGAGCTTGACGGTCGGCGGCTCGCTGTAGCGGAACACATAAACGTCGGGGACGGATTTCTGCTTGCTCGCCTCGATCGCCGACAGGATCTCGTAGGCGGTCCCCGAAGGATAGGGCTCGCCGTTCGGCATGGTGGGAAAGTCTTCGGGCAGCTCGGTGCCGAGCCGGTGGCGCAAAATAGCGATGACCAGCTCGCAATTGGCGGCTTCGGGGATCTGCTGCTGAAAGGTGGCGTGGGCCTTGTAGTGCTGGCTTTCCCAGCGGATGGCTTCGAGCTTGGCGATGCCGGAAAACTCGCCGTTCAGGCGCTCGACCACGCGCTCGACCCGCATGCGTTCGAAATGCGTGTCGCCGGGAGACGAAACGAAGACGCGAACCGATTTCATGGAAGGGTCACGACGGAGCTTGAACCTCCAAGACCAACTCTAGCGGAGTATAGTCTTTGCGAACGTCTCCCCATAGACGTTCAGTTGGGTTGGTTAGTCTTCGCTCCTGGCCGCCATCCAAACCAGAACTATGGCAACAGCACGGCGCGCTCGGCCGTCACTCTGGGCTCTTTGGCAAGGGGCCCGTCGCCTTTTCGCTCATGCGTTTGGCTTCGGCCACGAGGCTGTCGAGATCGGGATTGTCCTTCTCGACCAGGTCTTGCAGCTCTTTCACCACTTTCTCCTGCTGCTCGACCGTGGCCTTGACCGGCGCACTGCGCTGGCCCGGACCCGTGCCCGGCCCCCAGCGCGGCCCGAACAGATAGACGGCGCCGTACATGATCTTGGCCGTCTTCTCGTCGACATGGGCGGCGCGCATGGCGAAATAGAAGACCTTGTGGGTGTCCTGCCAGCTGCGCTCCTTGATCTCGCAGTAATAGTCGTGGATGACGGCAGCCGAGCGGTAGTTGCCGGTGAAGGGCGGATAGAGCGCCCATAGCGCCGCCGGCACCGAGGCTCCGTCGGTCTTGTAGCCGTCGGGGACGTTCCACTCCTGCCCGGCGGGATCGACGAAGCCGTAAGGCTCCATGAAGGGTGACCTTGCGCCCGTCATCGCCGAACTCGGCGACGAACTTGCCGATGAAATGGCCGAAATTCACCTCACCCAAAGCGGCCGGCAGCGACGATCAAGATCAGCGGCGGCGGCGAGAGCGATGGAGCGTCCGATCTTCATCGATTGGGACTCGGCACCAGCCGGTTCCCGACGCTGAGATCTCGCAAAGTTAAGAGCGGGTTCTTCTTCTGGCTTACATGCATCGCCGTTGCGACATAACGAAGGCAGCCGGTCTCGGCGAGGAACGGCTGCTGCGCCCACATGCCGAAGCAGGGAGGCGCTGCATATTTCATCACCGTGCTCTTGGCCGGCATGCGTTGTTGCGTTGCGCGGTTGAGGAAGGTCCGCATGACGGTGAGCCCGCCGAGCTTGTCGTCGGCTTCGGCCAGCGCACGGTCTAGCGCGCCTTGCGTCGAATAGTCGGCGTTTTGCAGGATGCCGAGGAATTCCTGGTAGGCCGCCAGCACCCGCTCCTTGTCGGCATCGTTGGTGATTTCGTTGAACCCTGCCTTCCCGAGCAGCGATGCGGCGACCTCGTCGCTCGACAGGAGACCGAGCAGGAGACCGGTCGCCGCCTTGGCGGCAACGCCGGCGAGAAGCGCCTGCCCCGCCGGGGTGGCAGGATCGGCGCCGCCGATCAGCACTCCGACCGACGCCTTGACCGCATCGTCTCCTTGCGCATAGGCGCGCCCGATGTCGGCGGCGATGGCCCGCGCCACGGCGTCGCGCGGCATATAGAGGCGAAGCAACGCCCAGGCGAGCGTCGCCACGGTCATCGGGCGCGCGATCAGCGCCTCCTTGTTCTTCGGGCGGTAGGCTTGCCAGCCCTTGACGTCCTCAGGGATCCAGTCGAGCGCGATCCCGTGGCGGTCGGTGGCGGTGAGAATGAGGGCTTGCTCTCCGCTGATGCCGCCATTGTCGGGCCCGAGCTCGACGAGATATTCCCAGCCGATCGAGGGATGCCGCTCGCGCTCCTCCGCCGACATGCCGGCATAGCCCGGCGCCTTCGAGAAATTGTCGATGAGGCGGCCGAACGCCGTGTTGCCGTAGCGGCTCTTTTTCAGCAGCGTGCCGCCGCTCTCGTCCTCCTGCGGACCGAGATTGGCGACGACATATTGTCCCTCGGCGCAATAGAACGCGCCGTGCTTCTCGAAGAACGTCCGCTCGTCGAGGGTCGCCAGCGCCGCCGCAACGTCCCGCGCCGACTTTTGGTCGAACACTTCGAGCGGGTTGTACATGTAGTCGCGATATTTGGGGTCGGGATCCTGATCGGCGAACGGCACGAGGATCGCGGAAGCGCAGTCCCACATATCGGCGTTGCGGTAATAGGCCTTGAGCGTCGCCTCGGGGATCGGGTCCTCGACGCCCGCGCTATAATCGATGGCGATGAGATGGGCGTTGTAGGTCTTGTTGTTGTTGCCGAGCGCCCCGTAATTGCTCGGCCAGTCGCTCTTGATGGCCATGGGGCTGCCGTCGATGTTGAAGCCGGCCGAGAATCCTCCGGCATGGGTCGACCCGCCGGCGGCATCGGCGACGATGTCTTCCGGACTGCCGCCCTGGGCCGGCCGGTCGAAATGCACCATCTGCTTGATGAGCCGGAGGTTCTGCTTGGCGAGCTCGATCACCACCTGGTCGATATGGGTGTGGCCGATATCGACGGTCGCGCCGTTGACGGCGGTCTCGCCATAGAAGACGACGCGGTTGCCGAGTCCTCGAGCCCAAGCGGAACTGGTGGGCCGGCGTGCGGATCGGCACCACCTCGCGCAAGGCGTCGAGGAGGGGCTTCACCGCGAGAGGCGGCAGGGACGCGGCCTCGACCATCTTGGCCATGATGAAGCGCACCGGCAACAGGGCCTTGCCTTCATAAAGCTCGCCGCCCGCTTGGATCGGCCCGATGAGAGGCTTCCCGTCGGGACCGCGCGGGTCGCTGAGGAAGGGATTGAACTCGCGGTTGAGAGCCTCGAGGCTCAAAGCCTCGTCGGCCGGTGCGACGATGCCGGAAAGCGCGGGCGGAAGCTCGACCGAAGCGCCGACCGGATCGAGCTTGCCGGTCTCGATCTTGCCCGAGGCGCGCATGACCCTGATGCCGCCGAGGTCGATCGGGGAAGAGTCGCGCAAGGCCGGATTGAGCTTTGCGGTAAGGCTCGCATCGACCTTGCCCCATTGGCTGGGCGTAACGAAGCGCCAATCGGAGGGAAGTCCGAGGCGTTGCGCCTCCTCGGCGGTTGCGCCGGGAAGAGAGACAGCCTCGTCCGGGTCGGCCTGGCCGAGCGCCTTGCGCGTGAGAGAGGACAGAAGGACGCCGGAGACCGCCAGCATCCTCAGCACGCTGCGACGATCCATGCCACCCTTACTCCGACTTCCCGGTCAAGCCGTCGCCCCCTCGCGAACAAGATAGCATACAAACGCGGAAGCAAGATCAGGGGGCCTCTGGCTTTCTTGCCGTTTAAGTCTTGGCGCTCGCCCCGGCAAACACCTCGCAGCGGCCCTTGGTCCAGTCATAGTCGGAGGCAAAGGCGGCGATGGCGCTCGCGATCTTGGCGCCGCCGATCACCGACGGCTCGATCGGGTTGGCGAGGTCCTCTGCGGCGGTCAAGATCAGGCGAAGATCGATGAGGCCTAGTCCCCGCGCCGCGGCCTCGCGCGTGATGCAGTCATTGAAGATGGTCAGTCCGAGTGAGGCGAGCCGCCGCTGCTTGGCGTCCGGAAAGCGCGCGTCGTAAATGGTGCAGACGGCAACCGGCAGGCCGCGGGCGACGAACGTCGTCGAGCATCGCCCGGTACTCCCGCTCGAACGCCTCGCGCACGACGGCGAGCTTCTCCAGCGCCTCGGCCACCGAGGAGGCCTTCTCCTCGAGCAGGCCCGCGTTATGCAGCGCGTCGTTGCCGCCGGCGCTGATGACGAAATGGGTTGCATCCTCGGGCGCGATCTGAAGCTGGAGCCTGACGCCAGAGGTCACCGAGCCATCCATGGCGCCGAGAGTGGCGCGGGCGCCGGCGGGAAGGCTCGTGTTCAGCTGCTCGATCACATCGGGGCCGTCGCCCACATAGGCGCCGTTGGCGAGGATCGAGTCGCCGAGAAGGACGATGTGCTTCTTTCGAGCCTCCGTCGCCGCCGCACGGCGTGTGGGCAATGACAGGCCGCAGGCTCCGACGAGCGCTCCTGTCACGAAGGAGCGGCGGCTGGCGGGAATGTCAAACATGGCTCGATCTCAAAGCTGGCTCCCTGCAATCGATCAGTTCTTCCGCTCCAAAAAAAAGCCGCTCCCAACTATAGGAAAAAGGCGCGGGCGCAAGGTGGGGGAAACCTTGCGCCCGCTACGCTGAGAGGGCGCGGTACTGACAGGCCGGGCAGGAGCGGACCCGGGCCCTTGGCCCTTTCAGCTCATCGGCGCCGTCTCGGTGGGACAAGCGGCATCCGATAGGTGTTACGCGAACACTTCAGTCTTCGTTGGCCTGAGGGGCTAGGGGCCCCCTTTGGCACCAAGACAACTGGGAGGGCGCGCGGCCGCTCTTTGTGAGGGACCTCACAAAGCCGAGACCGCGGCGTCGCTATAGGGTGGAGTTTTTCGGCCAAGGTTGAGCCGCGACCGGGGGCGATCCTTCTCTGTGACCCCCCTCACAGTGCAGCCTCGCCGCGCTGTGGCACCTTGGGTCTCAAGCGGTGGGCCAAGGCGGCACGCCGCGCGAGAACCTTCCAGGAGTTCCCCCATGCTCAAGCTTCGCAATCTTTATCTGGCCGCGCTGGTGCTGATCGGCGCCTCGGTGCCGGTCGCCGCCTATACCGGCTATTACGCCCCGGCCTGCGGCTGGTCCACGGTGTGGACGCTCTCCGGCTATCACTACCAATATGTCTGCTTCTGACCATGAGCCTCGCCTCGCCTCGCGCCTGCACCCTTGGTCGGGGTGCGGGAAATCGACTACGCTCCCATCCTGCCGGCCAAGGTTCCGACCAGGATGAACGAGACCCTTCCAGAGCAGGTTGCCGGGTCAGCGCTGATGCGCGGGACGGGCGATGCCGCGCATCAGCTCATCAAGCGCGCGCGGCTTCAGCTCCGCGCGCTTGCCGCCGGCGAATGGGTGTTCCGGCCGGGCGACCCGGCGGACGCCATCTACCTCCTGCTCGGCGCGGGCGTGAGCGGAGAGGGGCTGCATGTCGATCCTCTGGTGCAGATCGAGCTGAAGCCGCCGTCCGGCAAACGCTCGCTCCGATTCGAGCGCATCGTGCATGGCGAGTTTTTCGGCGAGCTCGAGCTGCTGGAACAGGGCTTGACGCAAAAGGCCGCCACGCGGACGACGTCGGCCTTCGCGCTCACGCCTTCCTCCATCGTGAAGCTGCCGCTGGCGCTGGTCGGCGCCTTGATCGAAGCCGATCCCGTGTTCCGCGCCCGCCTCACCCGCATCGGCGCGCAGCGCCTGCTCGCCACCCTCAAGCAGCAGCACGATAAGGTGCACAGTTTTCCCGACCTGCTCCTGGCCGACTGGCTGGTCGAGCTGTCGGCGGATATCGGCATCGCCGAAGGCAATCGCGTGCGCTTTCCACGCAAGATCGCGCAGGAGCATATCGCCGCCGATCTCGGCGTGAGCCGCGAGACCATCAGCCGCCGCCTCAATGAGTGGGAGCGCTCCGGATTGCTGCGCACCGGCGCGCGCAGCCAGCAGATCGAGATCCTCGACTATCAGCGCATCAGCCGGCTTGCCAGCCTGCGCTCGCGCCCGCAGCCGCGCCGCGCTGGAACGGACCATCGACGACATCGACGCCGCGATTGCCAGCGGCGACCTCATCCGCGCCCGCAATATCGGGCTCGACATCATGCGCTATTATCCGTCGAGCCCGGAGCTGCATCACCGCACCGCGCTGGCCGCGGCGCGCAGCGGCGACGCCCATGGCGCGCTCGAATTGCTCGCCCGCTCAGGCCTCCCCATGGCGGGCAATTTGGGTGCGCTCGAGGACGCGGTGCGCAAGGCGCGCAAGAACCCGTTCCTGCCCATGGAGCGCATCGTGAGCGATCCGTTCGTCGAGGAAGGTTATGGCGAGGACGAGTCCGTGCCCTTGCGCGGCTCGAACGGCGCGGGCGATGCAGAATTTGAAGGCGCAGCTGGTCGAGGATATCGCGGCGCTCAATGCGCGCCTCCTCAAGGAGCAGGCCTTCGAGGCGGGACGCGAGCGGCGACCGGCGCAAGCAGGCGCTTGCATCCTTCCAGGCCTATAACAGCCTGTTCGAGCACAAGCAGGGCTACTATCCCGGCGTCAACGCCGCCACCATGGCGCTGATCGCGGGCGACGGCGCTACGGCGCGGCAGATCGCCGGCAAGCTGGTCCAGTCGCTCTCCCGCGACGCCGAGGACTATTGGCCGCTCGCCACGCTTGCCGAAGCGCTTCTGATCTCCGGCAAAGAGGACGAGGCCAAGACGGTGTTGGACGAAGCGCGCGTGGCGAAGGGCGCCGACGACGGCGCCAAGGCAACGACCATCCTGCAGTTCCGCCGGCTCGCACGACGTGCTCGATGCCGACATGGAGGCGTTCGTGAACGAGCTCGGCCCGCGCAATGTCGCGGTCATCTCCGGCCACATGTTCAGGGGCAAGGAGCTCGACGAGGCGGCGCAGGAGGCGACCGAGGCTTCGATCCGCAAGCGCGCCGAGGAGCTGTTCACCGCGCATAATGTGGGCATCGTCTATGGCGCGCTCGCCTGCGGGCGCCGACATCATTCTCGCCGAGACCGCGCTCGCGCTCGGCGCCGAGCTCGACGTCGTGCTTCCCTTCGCGACCGAGCGCTTCATCGAGACCTCGGTGAAGATCGGCGACCCTCCGGGTAAGCCCGGCAAATGGGAGAAGCGCTTCCGCGCCATTCTCGAGGGGAGCCAAGGCGCGCGCTCCCTCACCATCATGGATCCGATGGACCCGGTCGACCGCGACCTCGACGGCTATTTCTTCTATGCCTTCCGCTATGCCGCTGGATGCGCGTTGCAGCGGGCGGCGATGTTGCAGACGCGCTGCCGGCTGGTTGTGGTTTCCGACGATACGCGAGCCGGACACCTTCGCCGGCGCCAACCGCGTGTTCGCCGATTGGCGCGAGCATGGACCGCCCGTTCGACCTCATTCCCTATCCGCACCCCCGTTCCAAGCGGCCGGCGCGCGAAAGAGCGGGAAATGCCTTCCGTCCCGTCGTGTTCCTGTGGGACGCGGCGCCCGACGGCAAAGACGGAAAAGGCGCGCTCGACAAGCTCTTCAAGTCGGCCGGCAAGGGCCTCAAGCGCATCGACCGCACCCATCGCGACGGCAGATGCGGCCTCTGCCTGATCGCCGGCTCGACCGAGGAGGCGTTAGAGACCGGATTGGCCGTGGCGGAAGCGGCGCGGGCGGCGAAGCTTCAGGTCAGGATCATCTGCGATTTCGGTCTCGTGCTTGGCGGCGACCTCGAGCCCGACAAGAAGCTGATCGCGCGCCTTCAATCGGCCGACGATCTGCCGGGGCTACCGCTCGATTGCGTGCTGGCGACGGAAGCCTATGCGGCGCAAGCCAAGTTCGATCTCGGCGAGAAGATCCTGCTCGTGCCAGTGGGACGCGCCGAAATCATGCTGGCGGCGGACGACAGCGAGCGCCAGGCGATCCGCAGCCGGCCCTCGCTGCCGATCTATACGGCCGGGCCGGCTCGATATTGCGAAAATTTAAGCCGGCAGGCACGCTCCGCCGGCCTTGACGGCGCTATACTTGCCTCATCCTATCGCAGACCGCTAGCGCTCCTCGAAGTTCGCGTCCCCCATGTCCATCACCATCAAACATCTCGACGGCCCGCTCAAAGGCGATCCTCTCAAAGGCGAGCAGGATTTCGACGACAACACGAGCACGATCCTCGTCGGCCGCGCGGCGGAGGCGCAGATCGCTTATCCAGAGGAATGCATCGAGGTCAACGGCGAGCACCTGATCCTCAACCGGAACGAGGCCGGCCGGTACACGATGGAGCTGTGCGGATCGGGCGACGTCGAGGTCGACGGCAAGCCGGCCGAAACCGGCATGCCAGTGACGTCGGGAAGCATCGTCACGGTGGGCGAGGGCGGTCCGCGTTTCGAGGTCATCCTGCCCGGCGTCACGATCAGACATCTCGACGGGCCGCTCAAAGGCCAGCACCAGTATTTCCCCGACGGCGTCGAGACCATCACGTTCGGGCGCCCTCCGGAAGAGACCGATGTCGCCTACCCGGAGGATTACACGAAGGTCGGGCGTTTTCATTTCAGCCTGAGCAAGAGGCGCCTTGGCGAGCAAGGCGGGAACAAGAGCAAGCGCGGCGCTTATTACGTCCAGGACGTTACGCCGGACCACTACGTCGAAATCGGCGGAGTTGCTGCGGACAACGGCGTGGCCGTGACTTCGGGGAGCGAGTTCCGGCTGGGAGATGACGACGGTCCGACGTTCGGGGTCACAATCGCGCAGCCAAAGTCCGCGGGGACCAAGACGGACAAGGGCAAGGTGGTGAAACCGGTCCGCCAGGAAGTGAAGGATGCCAGCAAGAAGCTGGAGGAGACCAGAAGGCGGGGCGCCTATGCGCTTGCGGCGCTGGCAGGCGTGCTTCTCGCCGTCGTCGTCATGGGCCACCTACCGGGATGTGCGGCACGCGCAGGAGCTCGCACAGCTCACGCAGGACATGACGGTCGCCAAAAACCGAAGTAGGCGAGCTCGCCGAGAAGGACATCCCTGAGGCGGCGCAGACGGCGCTACAGGACGCCGTCTACCTCGTCGCCAAGAAGGAAGGCACGGCGCAAGCGACGGCGTGGGCCTTTGCACCGGACAAGCTGGCGACCAACGCCCACGTCACCGAGGCGCTAAAGGGCCGGGAAAACCAGTTCATCCTCATCGGGCCCAACAAGGAGAGTATCAAAATCAAATCCGTGCAGTCGCATCCGGGCTATCTCGGTTTCAAGAATTACAAGACGACGCAAGGCAAGTTGAGCTGGGGCGAGTTCACGCCGCTAAACGTGATCAACGAGTACGATGTCGGCATCATTGAGATCGATCCTTCGACGCCGCTTCCGGTCGATCCCGCCACCGGAAAGCCCGCCATGCTCGAGCTTGCCTCGGAGGCCGAGCTGAAGGAACTCAAGGCAGGCGCGGCGGTCGCTTATGCGGGCTTTCCCACCGAAAATACCGCCGGGGCCAGTGTCGCGATCGACGCTCCGCCAACGCTTCAATTCGGCAATATCACCGCCTTGACCGACGTCTTCATGTGCCGTGCCGCGGCGGACGATCAGCTGTTGATCCAGCACAGCGCCCCGGTCACCGGCGGCGTGAGCGGAAGCCCGCTCATCGACAAGAGCGGCAAGGTCATCGGCATCGTGAACGGCGGCAACACCGCCAACGTCTTGAAGGATGATGGCACGGCGAAGGATGAGAAGAATGCCGAGGGTTTGAAGAAAGGGGCGTTTCGCCTGCCGAGCGCCGTCCTCATCAATTTCGCGCAACGCGTCGATCTGTTGAAAGATCTGGCAAGCGGTGCGGCCGACCCGCAGCTGAACGAGGAGAAGGCCTATTGGCAGGAGGCCGCGGACAAATTCGACATCCACAGCTATTTCGAGAGCGCCGCCGAAGATTTCACGGCGCTCGCCGCGCAGATCTACGGCGTCAGCGATGGCAAGGAACAGGAAATCGGCAAAGCCACGCTTGTACCGCGCCAGACCGGGGTGACATCGTTCGTATCAAAGACCTACAGCTTCGAGTTGGAGCCCGGTCATGTCTATGGGTTCATGGCCGACGGCAAGAGCGGCGTTTTCCTCGGCCTCAACGTAAAGAAAAAGGGCAGCGCCGAATTTCTCAGAGACGAGCAAGACCCGAAAAAAACCAGCGAGCCCGAGCTTGCCCCGACGGTATTGGTGACGGTCAAGGAGCCGACTCCCATCGACATCGATGTGTGGAGCTCGACCCCATTGCCGGCCGATTATGTGCTGCGCGTGTATACCTGGGATAAACCTGCTGCCGACGCTGCCGCCTCCGCCGCGCCCCAGCAATAGGCAATGCCGAGAAATCAATGAGGGTCAGGCCTTCAGGGTCCGACAGCAATCCTCGAGCGCGGCTTTGACGGTATCGAGCGCGGGCCGCTTTCCAGGCTCGGTCTCGAGCATTTGACCGACGACCTTGGCAAGCGGCTTCGGCATCGCGTTGCTGCGGTCGCCACCGCCCCAGACCTCGCCGATCATCTTGCCGAGCGAATAGATGTCGGCGCTGCCGTCGACCCTTTCGCCGCGCGCCTGCTCGGGCGCCATGTAGCTCGCGCTTCCATAATGTTTGAGCGTGTCAGGCTGCCCAGCCAGCAAGGCAATGCCGAAATCGACGAGCACAGCCTCGTCACGGCGCCCCCCGCGGCGGACCATGACGTTGTCGGGCTTGAGATCGCGATGCACGATGTGGTTGGCATGGAGCGTGGTCAGCACGTCGGCGACGTCGATCAATAGGGGCAGCAGCTTGGCAGGGGAGGGCTCCGGCGCGTAGAGCTTGGTGAGGCTGGCGCCCTTGATGAGGTCCTGCACGATATAAAGCGTGCCGTCGGGATCGCTCAGGAGACCGCGGACCTTGGCAATCCCCAAATTGTCCGGCAGCGTCACCGCGACCGCATATTCGTTGCGCACCGAGGCGATGATCTCCTCGCGCTTCTGCTTGCTGTGGGTGGCGAGGCTCACCTCCTTCACCGCCACCTCCTGTCCGTCGCGCAAGTCGATGGCGCGATAGACCTTGCCCCCGCCCCCCTCGCCGAGAAGCTCGACGCGGATAAGCTGGCGGCCGATCGACCACTCGCCGCCAATGGCGTCGAGGTCGCGCGTATCCTTCAGCACCGTATCGAGATGCTTGGCGCCCTCGCCCTCGAGCATTTCGCTGCGAATGCGCTGAGCAAGATCGGGAAGGCCGGCCTTGACGGCGTCGCGCAAGGCATCGGCGAGCAGCCCTCCCGCTTCGGCAGCCTGCCCGGTCGCGAACAGGACGCGCGCCGCCATCATGCGCAAATTGGCGGCGCGAACGGTGAGCGAGGGATCGGCATATTTCTTGGCGAGGCGCTTGAGGTCCTCGATGGCCGTCCAATCTTCCTGCGCCAGCTTCAGCTCGGCCTCGGCCTCCCGGTATTCGTCGTGCTCGAACCGGTTCTGGTCCTCCGACAGAAGCTCGCGGGCACGGCCAAGGCCGGCGGCGGCGGCAGCGAAGTCCTTCAATCCGGCATGTGCCCTTGCCTCTTCGAGAAAGGTCAGGAAGATCAAGCGCCGATTCTTGTCTGGCTCATCCTTCGTTTCCGGCTTCGCCAGGTCCGCCGTCAAGCTTGCCGTCAGCCCCAGCGCCTCCGCGTGCGTCCCCAGCCGGTTCAGCGCCTGGGCAAGGTTGATCCTGACACGGAAGACCTCGTGCGGCGGCAAGCCGCTCGACGCGTTGCTCGCGATAAGGCGAAAAAGCGTCGCCGCCTCGTCGAACCGGCGCGCTTCCAGCTCGATGCGGCCGGCTTCGCTCAAGGCCAACGCCGTGGCGGCCTTATCGTTATGGAGATAGGCAACCGCCACGGCGCGGAGCAGTGCGAGCGCCCCATCGCGATCCTCGCCCCGCCAGGAGTGGACTACGGCGATCTCGCGACCGGCCTGCACGATTTCGGCGAGGTTCTGTTGCGCGATGGCCTTCTGCCGCGCTTGGTGCAAGAAGGCGAGCGCCTTCTTGGGATCCTTCAGCCGGTTGAACACGATTCCCCGCAAGCGCAGCACGCGTGGGCGAAGGGGCGAGTCGTCGGGAATTGCCTCCGTCAAATCGCGCAGCTCAGGCGCCAGCTCCTTGGGGGAGTGACGGCGATTGACCTTGTCTTCGATAGAATCGAGGGAGGCTCGCAGATCGGTTTCCATTTCAGTGGGCATCGCCCTATCCCGCGGCAAAGCCGGCCGTCGCAGCGCCAACCTCAAGAAAGTTTAATGTACAGGGTTGGCGGCCATAGATAAAATGCCGCCTAAACCACGAGCCGCAAGGTTCATCGCCATCCCCCGACAACATCCAATCCCGGTCCTGGAGACGTTCAAATGAAGCGAGCCTACGTACTTGTTTCACAGCTGCTATTGCTTGCCGGCCTGGCCGGCGGCGTGAACGGTCAGGCGCTGGGCGAGACGGATACCGAGATGATCGTTGGGGGAACCGCTGCCCCGGATGGCAAATATCCCTGGCAGGTCCGGCTCTATAGCACGATGGACGACCAAGTCGGCTTCTGCGGCGGCTCGATCATCGGCGATCGATGGATCCTGACCGCCGGCCATTGCTTGCTCGATACCGACGCGGTGATCGTGGGCTATGGCAGCAACGACCGCACCAAGACCACCAAGATCGCAAGCGAGAAAATCATCGTGCATCCGGGCTATCTCGCCGGCGAGAAAGCCGACCTGGCGCTGGTTAAGTTGAAGCAAGCCGATCCCCAATGCCGCCGCGATCAGTTATGCCGACGCAGCCCAGGAACAGAGCCTGATGCCCGCCGGCGCCAAGGTCACCGTGACCGGATGGGGCGCGATCTGGGACTTCCAGGCGTTCCAGAATGCGGTCAACGTCATGGCCGGACGGAGCGCTGTTTCCGAGCGCAAGCTGCTCGATGAGGAGGAGCTCCAAGCCCCGCGCAAGCTGCATGAGGTCGACGTCGAGGTCATCGATAACGGGGAGTGCAAGACCGTCTACCAGTCGCTGCAAGTTCCGGCCTTCACCATCGGCGATACGGAAATCTGCGCCACCGGCCCGGCCGGCGGCAAGGATTCCTGCTTCGGCGACAGCGGCGGTCCGCTCGTGGTCGCCGCCGACAACGACAGGGGCTACGCCCAGGTCGGGATCGTGAGTTGGGGCCCGCAATGCGGCAATCCGCTTTATCCCGGCGTCTATACCCGCGTGTCGTCCTTCTCGAATTGGATCAAGGACAATGTGAACGGCAACTGATCGTCGTGCTTACGGGCCGGCGTTGGCTTCGGCGCCATTGCCGCTCCCACGGAGGTAAGAAATGACCAGAGTCTACGGCCCGGCCTCCCTCTTTCTCCTGGCGCTGGGGCTCTTGTGCTGGCTACAAGGGCCGGCTTCCGCCGAGGACGCGGACACCGAAATGATCGTCGGCGGCACCGTTGCCCCGGAGGGCAAGTATCCCTGGCAAGTGCGCCTTTATACGTCGATGGACGACGACAAAGGTCGCTGCGGGGGAACGATCGTCGCCGATCAATGGGTGCTGACGGCAGCCCACTGTGCCGTTGTCGACCCTGACGCCACGGCAGATGTTGTCCCGCTCGGCGCCATCGTCGTCGGCTATGGCAGTACCGACCGCACCAAGACAACCAAGATCGAGAGCGAAAAGATCGTCGTGCACCCTCTGTATCTGCAGCAGGGAATCGCGGGTAACGCCGACCTTGCGCTGATCAAGCTGAAGCGGCCGATTGCCGACGCGAAAGCCGTCCAACTGGCCGATGCTCAACTCGACAAACAGCTCCTCACTCCAGGCGCCAAGGTCACGGTCACCGGGTGGGGCGCGCTGTGGAATCCAGAAGACCAGAGCATCATGGAAATGCTTTCGCAGCTCACCGCCGGTGCGGACTTGGACGAGAGACTGAACTATCCGCTTAAGCTCCACCAGGTCGAGATCCAGGTCCTGGACAATGAGAGCTGCAGGTCGGTGTTCCAGCCCTCAAACATAAGCATTGCGGACAGCGACATTTGCGGCATGTCGCCAGCATCGAGGAAGAACTCATGCTATGGCGACAGCGGCGGCCCGCTCGTCGCTTCCATTGGTTCGAGAAAGTTTGCGCAAGTCGGTGTCGTGAGCCGAGGATGCGGCAACCAGCAACTGCCAAACATCTACACGCGGGTGTCGTCCTTCTCGGACTGGATCCATGAAACCATGGGTGCCAACTAAATAGGGCTACGAGTGATGGCGTCCGCGAATCCCGGAGAGACTGCAATGACGCGACCCCGTGTTCTGGTTGCAGGTTTGGTAGTGCTGCTTGGCGTTTGGTGCCAATCGCAGGGCGCTGCGTTGGCCGAGGACACCGAGATGATTGTCAATGGGACACCCGCCCCCGAGGGTAAATATCCCTGGCAGGTGCGCATCTACTCCTCGATGGAGGACGAGCGTGGCTTTTGCGGCGGGTCCATCATCGCCAGTCAATGGGTGCTCACCGCGTCGCACTGCCTGGCCAAGGGAGAGGCCCATGGTGGGCCCAACACCGCAGTAGACCCGGCCGACGTCGTGGTCGGCTATGGCAGCATCGATCGCACCAAGACGACCAAAATACCCGCCGCAAAAGTCTTCGTGCATCAGGGGTACCTAAGCAAGGGACTGGACGGCAAGGCCGATGTCGCGCTCATCAAGCTGGCGAGGCCGATTGCCAGTCCCGACGCAGTAGCTCTTGCCGATCCCGAAACGGATAAGAAGTTCCTGACTCCCGGCGCCAAGGTGACCGTCACCGGCTGGGGCGCCCTTTGGAGCCCATTTGACAAAGATGTCGAGGCGCTCATACCCGATCTCGGCCCGCGGCAAGAGATGATGGACAAGTGGCAATTTCCGCGAGAACTCCGCGAGGTCGAGATCGACTCCATGGACAACGACACCTGCAATGCGACCTTTCAGTCGGCGCGCCTCTCCGTTGCGCAAAGCGAGATCTGCGCCATGATCAAGGGAAGCACGAAGGATTCGTGTCAGGGCGACAGTGGTGGCCCGCTCGTCGTTGCCGCCGACGTCCCGAGAGGATTTCTCCAAGTCGGCGTCGTGAGCTGGGGCACGATGTGCGGAAACCGGGTGACGCCCAGCGTCTTTGCGCGGGTGTCGTCATTCTCCGACTGGATCAACGACACGATGCAGAATAATTGACGGTTGCAGGTGGGCCGCCTTGTTGGCTGAGCCTGTCGAGTTTGTTAGACTTGCGCCCTAGAATTGACACGGGCTGGGGGAGGAATTGACCAGGAGCGTTGGCCAAGCTCTGGAGAGAACCATGTCGAGGAAACTGGCGAGATTGAAATATCCGGCCTTCGCGCTCATTGCCGGGGCTATTGGCGTTGTTGTTTTGTACCTTGGCGGCGCCCGGGTGGTGACATCTCCTGTGGTTCCGAACGAGCCTGCGGTCAGGGCCGATGACGTAGCGAGCGGGTCGCGCTCGGCGGCGGTGGAGGCTACACAGGCGGCGCCAGCCAACATTGCTCAAGTCAGCAGATCGCGCTCGGCGGCCATGCAGGCAGGACAGGCGGCGCCAGCCAACACCGCTCAAGTCAGCAGATCGCGCTCGGCGGCCATGCAGGCAGGACAGGCGCTGCCAGCCAACACCGCTCAAGTCAGCAGGTCGCGGTCGGCGGCGATGCCGGCTGGACAGGCGGCGCCAGCCAATACCGCTCAAGTCAGCAGGTTGCGCTCGGCGGCGATGCAGGCAGGACAGGCGGCGCCAGCCAACATTGCTCAAGTCAGTAGGTCGCGGTCGGCGGCGATGCCGGCGGCACAGGCGGCGCCATCCAACGCCGCTCAGGTCAGCAGGTCGCGGTCGGCAGCGATGCCGGCGGCACAGGCGGCGCCATCCAACATCGCTCAGGTCAGCAGGTCGCGCTCGGCGGCCATGCCAGCTACCCAGGCGGCGCCATCCAAGGCCGCTCAGGTCAGCAGATCGCGGTCGGCGGCGATGCAGGCAGGACAGGCGGCGCCATCCAACCCCGCTCAGGTCAAGAGGTCGCGGTCGGCGGCCATGCAGGCGGGACAGGCGGCGCCATCCAACCCCGCTCAAGTCAGCAGGACACGGTCCGGCTCCTAGTCCGATTAGGCTAGCAACGGCCCAAGGCTATTCGGAAGCCGCGCTCACGACCAAGTTGTCGAATTCGTAGGTCGCCGGCTTGTCCTCCGGCGAGCTGCCATACACGCCTATCGAGCCGCCGCCCTTCGGCGGTTTGCCCTTGAAGCGCGTAACCTCGGTGCCGTTGATGAAAAGGGTCGCATCCTTGGGCTTCAGCCGCAGCTCGACATGGTTGGTTTGCCCGGCCCCTTGCTTGAGAGCAAGGGTCTCCACGGCCGTGACATTCTGGGCTTGCCCTTTGACGATCCGTCTGACCTCTACCCAAGCGGAATCGGCCCAGTAAAATAGATAATAGTAATTATCCCAATTCTCCCACCACCAGACGAGCCCGATTGGGCTGTTGTCTGGAGCCGAGGCCTCGACGATCGTCATATCGACGCAAACGTTCGCCGCTTCGTTCTGGGTCAAGGTGTTTGCTTGGCCCCAAAAGCTCTTGAGCACCAAGACGCCGTCCTCGACGTAAAAATTGTCGGCTTGCGCTCCCCAAGACGGATCGAGGAACTCGAAATCATCCTCGAAAATGGTGTTGTCTGGATCGCAATCGGCAAAAGCTGGGCTGGCAGCCAGGAGCAGGCCGAGGATTACAGCTACACCAGCGGTGACCACGACGCGTGAACGAAACCTCATGTCCTACCTCCCTTCGAGCACTATTGGCACGATTACTTCCAGTCCTTGCCGTGCCGGAAGCTTAGCCGCGAACCATGTCATCTTCAACCGGCCCTTTTCATGCATTTACGCCTTCGACGTCCGGACTCCTGTTCAAGCTGGCGATCGTTTCTATGCGAGCAGGCCCCACGGGCAGCAGCACGATGCCGAGGCTATTCCGGCAGGCCTCGAATTGCTCGAGCACATGGGCGCGGTCGCGCCCGCCGAGATTGACGATGCCGTAGCGATAGCTCCTGCCGTCCTGAAATTCGTCGGAGAGCTTGCGCCCGAGGGTGGCGTGTAGCTCCACCCTGATATCGGGATAAAGGCGCGCGAGTTGGTCGATGTCGGCCTCGGCCGGCAGGGCGGCGACGATATAATCCTCGAAGCTGCGCAAGACGAAACTTGCGGCAAAGCCGTATCGCCCCTGCCGCGGTGTGAACCGGGGCGCGCGGCCTTGCGCGATATCGAGAAGGACGGTGTAGCTGCTGGTGCCGTCGACCTTCTCGTAGAGGTCGGCAAATTGCGAGGCCATGCGGGGGTTGATCTCGATGATGAAGATGCGGTCGGCTGCGGCGTCGTACATCATCTCGATATTGAACAGGCCGTTGTCGAAGCCGAGTCCTTCCATCAGGGTCGCCGCAATCTCGGCCATGCGCGCCTGCACGCTTTGCGGCAACGCCGACGGATAGTCGAAGCGGGAGAAGGCGAGCGTGCCGGGGAACATGACCGAATCGACCACGCCCATGATGCTCGCCTTCCCGCCATGGACATAACCCTCGACGGTGACCTGCTCGCCTTTGAGGAGACCCTCGGCGATGAGCCGCTTGGTTCCGATGCTGACCCCGGCATAGTGCCGAAGCAGCCGGTCGAGCGGCAGGAAGAATTGATCGAGAGCTGGCCCAATGGGGCAGGAGCGCCGCGAGTTCCGCGGCAGAGGCAACCGTCCCGGCGCCGATCGAGAAGAAGGACTTCACCGGCTTCACGAAGAGCGGGAAACTCAGACCGTCGGGTAGGGCTGCCGGCTGGGCGATGTCGATCAGCGCAAAAGGCGGGACGGCGTCCGGCACGAGCCTCTCTTGCGCCGCCCGCGACAGATATTTGTGCTGGCAGAGCAGAGCGACCTCGGGCTCAGGACCCGGAAGTCCGAGCCGCTTGGCGACCGCGGCGGCAAGCAGCGAACCAGGGTAATCGTCGCTGCTGATCACGGCGGCGATCTCGATGCCCTGGACTTTGGCGAGGATGGTCTCGATCTCGTCGAGTGGATCGGCGGCGAGGTCGTCGCGACAGGCGGGGTTGCCGATCAGGTCTTCCAGACTGGTGCGCGCATAGTCGTGGAAGAAATATTCGGTGCCGGGAGAGGAGAGGTGGGGCAGTTCGCGATAGTCGCGATGGGTCGGGCAGACGACGAGGATGGTGCGGTCCGCCCGAGACGGCTCCCCGCTTGGCTCCTCCCCACCGTCGACGTCTTCCATGGCGCTTCCTTTGCCCTCACATCGAGGGCGGGCGGATCTATCGGGCAAGCCCGCCAAGCCTGGATTGATCGGGGCCTGCGATGAGGCTACTGTCCCTCGCCTCCGGCCAAGGACCTTCACCTCATGCCCCTACATTTCGGCAAAATTGGCGCGGCCATCGCGCTTCTGACCGTTGCCGCCTTCGTGCTGTGGCTGCTCGTCACCACGTTCTTCGCCACCGAGGAGGCCGATCAGACGCTTGAGCCGACCGGGGCCCTCGAGCTTGGCGGCGGCAGCAGCGCCAGTTAGGCCGGCGGCGAGCGTGACGAGCCGAGCCTTCCAATGAGATAGACCCCTGCGCATGGACTATCGCGAGCTTGGCCGCACCGGCGTGAAGGTCTCCAGGCTTTGTCTCGGCACCATGACCTTCGGCGAGCAGAACTCGGAAGCCGAAGGCCACGCGCAGATGGACTACGCGTTCGACCGCGGCATCAACATCTTCGACGCCGCCGAGATCTATCCCGTGCCGCCCAAGCCTGAGACGCAAGGGCGCAGCGAGGCCATCATCGGCACCTGGCTCGCCGCGCGCAAGCGGCGTGACAAAGTGATGATCGCGACCAAAGTCGTCGGCCGCGGCAAGATGACATGGGTTCGCAAGGATCGCTCGCCGACGCGGCACAGCCCGGCGCAGATCATGGAGGCGGTCGAGGGGAGCCTCAAGCGCCTCAAGACGGATTACATCGACCTCTACCAGCTCCACTGGCCCGACCGGCCGATGCGCGTCTTCGAGGGCCTCGACTATCTGCATCTGGAGGGCGACACCCATCCCATCCACGAGATCCTCGGCGTCTTGGGGAAGCTCGTGGCCGGCGGCAAGGTGAGGTTCGTCGGCCTCTCCAACGAGTCGCCCTGGGGGGTGATGACCTTCCTCAAGGCCTCCGAGCAGCATGGCCTTCCCCGTCCGGTCTCGATCCAGAACGCCTATAACCTCGTCAACCGCTCCTTCGAGACGGGCCTTTCGGAGATTTTCTACCGCGAGCAGATGAGCCTTCTCGCCTATTCGCCGCTCGGCCAGGGCTATCTCAGCGGCAAGTATGAAGGGGGCGCGCTGCCGCCCGGCTCACGCAAGACGCTGTTCGACCGGCTCGGCCGCTATGAAAAGGGGAATGGTCCACGCGCGATCTCTGCCTATATTGCTCTGGCCAGGAAGCACGGGCTCGACCCGGCGCAGATGGCGATCGCGTTTTGCCGTCTCGCGGCCCTTCGTGACGAGCGCCATTATCGGCGCCACCACCATGGACCAGCTCAAGACCGACATCGCGGCAGCCGATCTCAAGCTCTCCCAAGCCGTGCTTGAGGACATCGAGCAGATCCACCTTGACTATCCGAACCCCTGCCCCTGACTCTTATTCCGCGACTTGCGAGTTCCCCGCCGATGCCTAGGCTCTTTTCCGCCATCGAAATTCCAGGGAGCGTTGCCGAGCGCCTCACGCTGCTTCGCGCCGGGCTCTCGGGCGCGCGCTGGATCGATCCGGAGAATTATCACCTGACGCTTGCGCTTCATCGGCGACGTGGATGGGGCCACGGCGCGGGACTTCACGCTCGCCCTAAGCGGGATCGCGGCGGCGCCGTTCGAGCTCAGGCTGAACGGACTCGGCAGTTTCGGCGGCGGGAAGCCTCGCGCGATCTTTGCCGGCATCGCGCCGTCGGAGGGGCTTGAGGCTTTGCGGCGGGCCAACGAACGCGCGGCGCGCGAAGCGGGCCTGCCGCCGGAGGGCCGCAACTACAAGCCGCATGTGACGCTGGCGCGGCTCCGCGGCGCGCGGGCCGACGCCGTTGCGGCTTATCTCGAGCGCCAAGGCGGCATTGGGCCCGGCACCTTCACCGTCAGCCGCTTCGTGCTCTACTCCTCGCGCAATTCCGTGGGCGGCGGACCCTATGTCGTCGAAGCGGCCTACCCGCTCGAGGATTAGGCGCCCTTCTTCGCGGGTCTTGCCTCGGCGCTGAGAAGATCGGCGAGGAGGCCGCGGGCGGCATCCTCGATCAGATCGAGCGCATGATCGAAGCCTTCGCTCCCGCCATAGAAGGGATCGGGCACGTCCTTCGTCCCCGCCTGCGGCGCGAAATCGAGGAAGCGGCGAACTTTGTGGCGCGCGGCCTTGGGCGCGAGCTGGGTGAGCTCCTCATAGTTCGAGCCGTCCATGGCGAGCAGGAGATCGAAGCGGGTGTAATCGGCGCCCGTGACCTGCCGCGCGCTTTGGCCGGAGATGTCGATGCCGCGCCGTCGCGCCGCACTTTGCGCGCGCGTGTCGGGCGCCTGGCCGACATGCCAATCGCCGAGACCGGCCGAGTCGATCTCGAAGAGATGGAGCACGCCCTCCTCCTCGGCGACGCGGCGGAAAACGCCTTCGGCCATGGGCGAGCGGCAGATATTGCCGAGACAAACGAAGAGGAGCCGATGCTTAGCCATGAGGGCTGAAATGGCATTCGTCCGGGACCCTTGCAAGGCGGGATCCGCCCCGCGTCCTTGCAGGACCCTCGCCTCTACCCTATTTTTGTCCTGGGGTCTGAGACTTAGATCCTTCGCGAGGTGAGGACGATGGTGACCTGGAACGAAGCAAGCGAGCTCAAGAATGCGGCTTTCGGCCGAAAGGTCTCGCTCGTCGCCTTGGCCGAGCGGGAGCGGAAGAGTCCGCCGCGATTTCTGGGCCAAGCTCAAGCGCTTTGCCGGAATGGTGCCGTTCGTCGAGGACCTGGTCGCCGCCTATTACTGTGCGCTCGACCCGGCAACGCCGATGCGCGTGCGCGGGCATGCTGCTTGCGGCGCTCGCCTATTTCATCCTGCCGGTCGACATCATCCCCGACATGATCGCCGGCCTCGGCTTCGCCGACGACGCAGCCCTGCTCACCGCGGTGGTCGGCCTGGTCGCCTCCCACATCACGCCGACCCACCGGGCGGCCGCGGCGCGTGCGCTCGACAAGGAGCTGCCAGCCACACGCTAGAGCGCTATCAGCGCTCTAGCTTTCTTGGTTGAGCATGATCTTCTCGGAAAACCGGTTCCCACTTTTCCGGATCATGCTCTAACGCTGCGGGTTGACGATCACCTTGCCGGTGACCTTGCGGCCCTCGATCAGCGACAGGGCCGTGGCGGTCTCGACCAGGGCGAAGCTCGCATGGATATGGGGCGAGATCAGCCCCTGTCTGGCACCAGTCGAGCAGCTGGATCATGTTGGCGCGGTGCTTCTCCGGATAGCGTTCGACGAACGCAGTCCAGAACACGCCGATGATGGCGCAGCCCTTGAGCATGACGAGATTGAGCGGAATGCGCGGGATGGTGCCCGAGGCGAAGCCGAGCACGAGATAGCGTCCCTCCCAAGCCATGGCCCTCAAGCTAGGCTCGGCATAGGCGCCGCCGACCGGATCGTAGAGCACGTCGACGCCCTTCGGCTTCGTGAGCTGCTTGAGCCGCGCCTTGAGGTCCTCGGTCTCGTAGTTGACGCCTTCATCGGCGCCATGCTCGCGGGCAAAGGCAAGCTTGTCTCCCGAGGAGGCTACGGCGATGACGCGCGCGCCCATGAGCTTGGCGATCTCGACGGCGGCGAGGCCCGCCCCTCCGGCGGCGCCAAGAATCGCCACGGTCTCGCCCGCCTTAAGACCGGCGCGGTCCTTCAAGCCATGCAGCGCGGTGCCGTAGGTGATCGTGATTCCCGCCGCCACCTCGTCGCTCACCCCGTCGGGAATGGGAACGGCGTTTTTCGCCTTGGTGACCACCTTTTCCCGGCAGCCATTGCCGCCGACATAGGCCACCACCCTTTGCCCAAGCTTGAAATCCGTGACGTTAGCGCCGAGGCCCTCGACGGTGCCGGCGATCTCCGCTCCCGGCGAGAAGGGGAGCGGCGGAGACACCTGGTACTGGTTGCGGAGCAGGAGCGTATCGAAGAAATTGAGACCGACCGCCGTCACTCTGATGAGGATGTCGTCCGGCGCCCGGGCTCGGCTCCGCCGTCTCCTCGAGGCGCAGCGCCTGAGGTCCGCCAAATTCGCTGAATTGCGCAACGCGCATCAACCCTGCTCCCTGTTGAGTTGCCCAGTTAGAACTAGGCAGTCGTCGATCCCCATAGAGGCCGCGGCGTGGCCCAAGCGTTTGGATTCATTAGCAATCGCAACTTTCCAATGCCTGAGGTGGGTCCTACAACCGAAAAGACAAGGGTATACGTCCCGCTCTAGGGGGCCGGTCTCCCTTCTGCTCATGCCAAGCTTGTGGCAGAGAAGAATTGTGAAACCCCTACTTCCCACTGCCCGCGGCTATTTCGCCATCGGCGTCGAGGGCATCTCCAAGGCCGTCAATCTCGGCAATCTCTTGCGCTCGGCCCACGCCTTCGGGGCGAACTTCGTCTTTACCATCGGCGCCGATGAGAGGGCGCTCCAGACGCAGGCCGACACCTCCAAGGCTTCCACCCATCTGCCGGTGTACCATTGGCGAAGCCTGGCCGAACTCAAGCTGCCCAAGGGTTGCAGCCTGGTTGGAGTGGAGATCCATCGAGGAGGCCCACGATCTTCCGAGCTTTCCCCACCCCTTGCGGGCGGCCTATGTGCTCGGTCCGGAGCGCGGCGCGCTCACCCCTGAGCTCGCCGCGCGCTGCCAGCATCTGGTGCGCATTCCGGCCGCTTTTTCGCTCAATCTTGCCACGGCCGGCGCTATCGTCATGTATGACCGCTTGCGCTCGCTTGGCCGCTTCGGCTCCCGTCCGGTGGCCGAACGCGCCGAGGCTCCGGAACGGGCGGCCCATGTGCAGGGGGCGCCGAAGAAGCGCCGCAGACAGGGTTGACCGCCCCTTGTGGTCAAAGGAAAATCGAGGCTTAATACTTTACGTCTGCTCACGAATCGGGGACGGGGAGATGCGCCGAGCCGTTCGAGCTGCTTGCGTCATCGGGGCGATCAGCGTCACGCCTGCCTTGGCGCAAGAGGTTACCCTCCTGGAGAAGTTCAAGGACTGGTCCGCTTATGCCGCGGCCGGTAGTCCCAAGGTCTGCTTTGCCGTCGCCAAACCGACCAAGTTCGAACCCCAAGAAGATCAAGCGCGGCCCCATCTTTTTCTACATCTCGCGCTGGCCGGGCGACAAAGTGGTGGACGAGATCAGCGTGAAGATGGGCTATCCCTTCAGCGAGGGTGCCAAAACCACGGTGACCATCGGCACCGCGAAGTTCGAGCTTTTCACCAAGGATGAAGGAGCCTTTGTCGAGAAGCCGGACATGGAGACCAAGCTCATCGAGGCGATGAAGACCGGCAGCACGATGAAGATCGAAGGGAAGTCGGTCCGCGGCACCGCCACCAGCGACGTCTACTCGCTCAACGGCCTATCCGATGCGCTCGATCGCGCCGCCAAGGAATGCAGCGGTTAGCTGCCGCATATCTTCTGCCCTTGGCCCCGCATACCCATGGTCCTTGCCATTCCAAGCTTCCCGCATGATATGACGGCAGAGCCGGATCGTGCCGGCTAGATCTCGTGTCATGACCATGTCTTCTCTCTCCGGCGAACTTGCCACGGCGGTCAAGAACGAGCGCTCGCGCCATGAGCCGCTGATCGGGCTTAGCCGCGCCGAGCTTGCCGCGCGCTTGCGCGACCTCGGCGTGCCCGAGCGGCAGTCGCGCATGCGGGTGAGCCAGCTGTGGAGCTGGCTCTATGTGCGCGGCGCGACCGACTTCGCCGCCATGACCGACATCGCCAAGGATCTCCGCGGAGAGCTGGCCGCAAGCCTTCACGCTCGAGCGCCCGGAGATCGTGACCGAGCAGGTCTCGGTGGACGGCACGCGCAAATGGCTGCTTCGCCTCGAGGACGGCAAGGAGGTCGAGACCGTCTACATCCCCGAGGAAGACCGCGGCACGCTCTGCATTTCGAGCCAGGTCGGCTGCACGCTCACCTGCTCGTTCTGCCATACCGGCACGCAGCGCCTCGTGCGCAATCTGACGCCAGGCGAGATCGTGGGGCAGATCATGCTCGCGCGCGACCGGATCGGCGACTGGCCGGGCGCTTCCGCCGAAGACCCGCGCGGGCTGCCCGCCTCCGAGCGCAAGATCACCAATGTCGTGCTCATGGGCATGGGCGAGCCGCTCTACAATTTCGACAATGTGCGCGACGCCTGTCCGTCGCCGCCGACGGCGAGGGGCTCTCCGTCTCCAAGCGCCGCATCACGCTCTCGACCTCGGGCGTGGTGCCGGAGATCCCGCGCTGGGGGGAGGAGGCGGGCACCATGCTCGCCATCTCGCTGCATGCGGTGCGCGACGAGCTGCGCGATCAAGCTCGTGCCCATCAACAAGAAATGGCCGATCAAGGATCTGCTCGCGGCCTGCCGCGCCTATCCCGGCCTCTCCAACGCCAAGCGCATCACCTTCGAATATGTGATGCTGAAGGGCGTCAACGACTTCTGTCGCCGACGCCAAGGCGCTGGTGCGGCTGCTCGCCAAGATTCCGGCCAAGATCAATCTCATCCCGTTCAATCCCTGGCCCGGCGCGCCGTTCGAATGCTCCGACTGGGAGCAGATCGAGAAATTCGCCGAGGTGGTGAACCGCGCCGGCTATGCGAGCCCGGTGCGTAGCCCCCGCGGCCGCGACATCATGGCCGCCTGCGGCCAGCTCAAGAGCGCCAGCGTGAAGCAGCGCGCCAGCGCCCGGTCGCGAGATGTCATTCCCGCGAAAGCGGGAATCCAGTAACCACCGACTACGCATTTTCGCCGAGGGCAGTGGATACTCGAATGCCCGGTCTAGCCGGGCAATGACAATCAAGATGGAGATTGGAGACAGAGGGGCGACCGGTGATCTTCCGCACGATCTTCCGCATGCTCTGGGTGGTGGTGGCCTTTTGCCTCGCCGTTGCGGTGGCGCTGGCGGTGCTGTTCGCGCTTGGCGCCATGTGGGTCGGGGACGAGCTCCGCGCCGCGGCGCCGCACGACCCCCTGCTGCGGCATGGAGCTCCAATCTTCGGCATGGTGCTGTTCGCGGGCACCGTAACGCCCGCGCTCAACGCGCTGCCGGCGCTGATCGGCGTGGCGGCAGGCGAAGTGCTGCGCATCAGGTCCTGGATGTATTACGTGCTGGCGGGAGGGGCGTCGCTCGCCGCCATTCCCATTCTCGCCGCGCCGGATACCGCCGATCTGCCCCGGATCATAGCGAGCCCCTATATGACGATCTTCGCGGCAGCGGGCTTTGCCGGCGGCTTCGTCTATTGGCTGCTCGCCGGCGCGCGGGCCTAAGCCTCGATATCGAGCGCGGCGATCCTGGCCTGCAAGGCAAGCCGCGCTGCCGGCCACGTTTCGGGCACGTGTTGCGTGATGGTCTTGCGCCAGGCGATGCTCCCCGTCGAACTCTTGCGACGGGTGACGAAGCCGAGGCTGGGGATTTCCGCCAACGGCCCGGCATAAGGCTGTTTGGCTTCAGGGTGCTGCTCTAGCTCTTGGGGCGCCATTGGTTGCCTACCTTCTCGTATTTTTGCTTCACCGCGGCCCAGGCGACTTTGTGGGCGACCGCTTCGCGCGATTCGTCATCGTGCTGCCAGTTTGACCCTAAGAACGCCGGTGCTGCCACCCGAGTTCCTGAAGATCGACCGGACGAGCTTGGATTCGACTCTCGCCGCGGGCACCTCGCTCTGACGCAGATCAACACTCGAGCGGGTCTCGATCGGGCTGCACCGGTCTATCGGGGCGCTTCTCGGGGGCGCCGGCCAGGCGCTGGCCAGCGCCGGCCCTTCCTTGCGCACCACCGGCCAGCACTTGCACAAGCGCGTCGCCTGCCTATAGTCCCCGCGGGTCCGAACCGCTTTCACCGGGCCCTCGCGAGGCTCTTTCCATGGCGACCGATATCAAGAAGGTGGTGCTCGCTTATTCCGGCGGGCTCGATACCTCGATCATCCTGAAATGGCTGCAGGAGACCTACGCTTGCGAGGTGGTGACCTTCACCGCCGATCTCGGCCAGGGCGAGGAGCTTGCGCCCGCGCGCAAGAAGGCCGAGCTGCTCGGCATCAAGGAGATCTTCGTCGAGGATTTGCGCGAGGAATTCGTGCGCGACTTCGTGTTCCCCATGTTCCGGGCGAACGCGCTCTATGAAGGCGTCTATCTGCTCGGCACCTCGATCGCGCGGCCGCTGATCGCCAAGCGCCAGATCGAGATCGCCAAGCTCACCGGCGCCGACGCCGTGGCCCATGGCGCCACCGGCAAGGGCAACGACCAGGTGCGTTTCGAGCTCACTTATTATGCGCTCAACCCCGACATCAAGGTGATCGCGCCCTGGCGGGAATGGGACTTCAAGTCGCGCAGCGACCTGATCGAGTTCGCCGAGAAGCATCAGATCCCGGTGGCACGCGACAAGCGCGGCGAGGCGCCGTTCTCGGTCGACGCCAATTTGCTGCACTCCTCATCAGAGGGGAAGGTGCTGGAAGACCCTGCGCAGTCGAGCCGCCGCCTTACGTCTATCAGCGCACCATCGCGCCGGAGGACGCCCCCGACAAGGCGACCATCGTCACCATCGGTTTCAAGAAGGGCGACCCGGTCTCGATCGACGGCAAGGCGCTCTCGCCCGCCGCCCTGCTCACGCGGCTCAACGAGCTCGGCCGCGACAACGGCATCGGCCGGGTCGATCTCGTGGAGAACCGCTTCGTCGGCATGAAGTCGCGCGGCGTCTACGAGACGCCGGGCGGCACCATCCTCCACGTGGCGCATCGGGCGATTGAGTCGCTCACGCTCGACCGCGAGGCGATGCATCTCAAGGACTCGCTGATGCCGCGCTATGCCGAGCTCGTCTATTACGGCTTCTGGTTCGCGCCGGAGCGGGAGATGCTGCAAGCGCTGGTCGACAAGAGCCAGGAGCAGGTCGAGGGCGAGGTGAAGCTCAAGCTCTACAAAGGCAATGTGATCGTCATCGGCCGGTCGAGCCCGAAATCGCTCTATTCCGACAAGATCGTCACCTTCGAGGACGATGCCGGCGCCTACGACCAGAAGGACGCGGAAGGCTTCATCAAGCTCAACGCGCTCCGCCTGCGCCTGCTCGGCAAACGCCGCGACAACTCTGGAGCGTAGGTCACGGTGCCACCGTCGATTGAACGGGAGGTGGTGCGCCCAAACGGATGATGCCGACATCGATCTGATGTCTCGGCCACCGTTTCTCGAACACGCCGTCCGGTGGACCGCCAGGCACGTTGGAGGCAATGTCCTTGATCTTGGTGTCGCCCTCAATCCCCCAGAACGTCGCCGCGTCGGGGAGCTCGGTGACGATTCCGACGAATGCGCTCCCGGCATCGCCGAGAGTGGTGGTTATCACGTAGATGTCGCCGACTTGCAGGTCGATGACGCCCTGTCCCGGACCCTGAGCGGTCGTCTGCGCCACATCCCTGGTGGCCACGGCAAGTCCACGTTCTTGAGCGCTCTCCCAAAGCGCGCGTGCGGTGGGCGCGGGAGGAAGCGTCTGCTTGAGACCGGTCTGCTCCAGGCACCAGCCGACAAAGGCCGAGGACCACGGGACGTTGTTCTCCGGCGCTTCGCCAACAGCGCGGATATATTCATCCACCTTGGGACCACGGTTTGGCGTGTCTGCGTCCTCCGACACGCCAATCTCTTTCCTGGCGCATGACGCCAGCAGCCGGCCGGCTTCCGACGACGGTATCACCGGGACCTGTGGCGTCGATGCGGCGGGCTGCTGCTCCTGAGCCGGCTGGACCGCTCCCGGCTCTGATGCAGGCTTGGGTGTCGGGATCTGGAAATCTGCCGCGCCGAAATACTTCTCCATCTCGTTCAGCAGCACGACCTCCTCGATGGAGAGCGGCTTGCCCCCCGCCTTCTTCGACAATATGGCGACGTACGGAGCTTTCCACTGGTTGCGCTTGGTCTCAATCGAGGCGAGGTAGGTGGCCCACCGCTTCTTGTGCTGGTCGTCCTCGATGATGTGCTCGAGATACTCAGCAATGCGAATGCGCGTGTCGATGTCCTTGTTCATAACCCATTCGAGATACCGGTTCACGAAGCTGAGATTCGCTTCCTCCGCCTGATGCTCGATTTTCTGTCCTTCAATCCACCAGGCGGACACTGCGGTCACCAAGCCGGCGAGCCCGCCTCCAAGCACAAGCGCCAAGAGCTGAAGCCACTTCGGGGGCGATGTGGAGCCCTGATCTCCGTTGGACATGGTTTCCTCCCTTGCGGCCACGGGCATTCATGTTGGTTGTGGTTCCCCATGACCGCCATTATAGGTAGTCCCTGCACGGGCGCAAGGACCGGCCTTGAAGGCTGGATTCAGCGCTTGCGAGGTCGGGGCGGCGGAGCATCCCGCGCGCCTATTTCCCTCGCTCAATTGGGCCGGGCCCATGCCCTAGTCGGGCATGATCACCGCGTCTTTCGGGAACTTGGCGAAGACGCTTTCCGGCACGCCGAAATTGGTCGAGAGGAGGAGACCGGGATTGGCGGCCATCCAGCCTGTGATCGAGACCGACTCATAGATGGCGTTGTTGAGCACGAGCACGATCTCGAGATCGTCGCTGCCGGTGTTCTCGATATAGTGCCCGTAGCCCTGCGGCACGTAGCCCACGTCGCCGGCGGCGAACGTGTCGGTGCGCGCGCGGCCATGCGAGCCGAACACAGTCATCCGCCCGCTGCCTCTGAGGTACAACTGCCACTCGGCGGCATTCGGGTGCCAATGCAGCTCGCGCAGAGCGCCAGGTTTGATGATGAGCAGCGCGCCGGTCATGGTGGTCGAGATGGGAAACTTGTTCTCCGACACCGTGCGCATGGTGCCGCCGGCGAAGACGAGAGGCTGCTGCGCGAGAAGCTGGTAGCGATGGGTGAGCGGAGGCGCGTTGAGCGAGCCGGGCGCAGGCTCCTCGGCAAGCGGCGGCGGCACCGGCCCCGTCGCGATATAAACCTCTTTCTTGGGGAAGTCGGCGAAGGTCGAGGCGGGAAGCTCGAAGGTCTTGGCAAGAACCTCGGACGGCGTGTGGCCGAGCCAATCGGTGATCGAGAACGTGCCGAACTCCGAGAAATAGCCGTTGTCGAACACCAGCACGAAGACGCACGTCCCGGGGCCGATCCCCTGGATCGAATGGCCATGGCCGCGCGGGAAATACCAGACGTCGCCCGGGCCGAAATCCGCGATCTCGCACTGGTTTTGCGGGTCGATGGTGGTGACGCGGCAGCGCCCCTCGATCACATAGGCCCATTCGGCGGCGTTGGCGTGCCAATGCAGCTCGCGCAATGCCCCGGGCTCGAGCGTCATGTAGACGCCGGCGAGCTTCTCCGACACTGGGAACTGGACGACGGTCGCCTCCTTGGCGGTGCCCCCGTCGAACTGCTTCGTCTCCTGCGCCCCGAGCGGGTAGCGGAAGGACGGAAGCTCCGGCCCGTCAAGCGGTGCGGGAGCGGGCCCAAAAGGCGGCTGCATCGTCTCGCCTGCCGCAGCGCGCGCTCACGATAAGACTCCCCATAGCCACTCCTCCGATCAATTCGCGTCTGGATAGTCCGGGCATTTGCTCCCTCGCTCAACGAGGCGCGGGCCTGCCGGCATCGGCCCCGTGTGTGCGAAAGCCGGTGGAGACCCTTCGGTAAGGCGCTAATCTGAGGCCGGAATGCTAAGGAAGGCTTGACTTTGCGGGTTCTTACGCACAAGGGCGTTCTGAGACTGGGACTCAGTCCCTATATTTGAGACAAACCCTCCAAACTGGCACCGCACATGCGTTGGTCACTCAATCTTGGATCGGTCGGCGGAACGGCGATCCGCATCCACGTCACGTTCCTCCTGTTCCTCGTCTGGCTCGGCGCCATTTATTATCGCCAGGGCGGCGCCGAGGCCGCTTGGCAGGGCACGCTCTTCATCGTGATCCTCTTCCTCTGCGTGCTGCTGCATGAGCTCGGCCATGTCTTCGCCGCACGCCGCTACGGCGTGAAGACCCGCGACGTGACGCTGTGGCCGTTCGGCGGGATTGCCAGCATGGAGCAAATGCCCGAGAAGCCGAGCCAGGAGCTGATCGTCGCGCTGGCAGGACCGGCGGTGAACGTGGTCATCGCCGCTGGCCTTTTGCTCTGGCTTGGGCCGCGACTCGACCCGGCGAATCTCACGCAGATCGAGAACCCCGCGGTGTCCATGGCGGCCAAGGTCGCCGGCGCGAACATCATTCTCGTCCTGTTCAACATGATCCCCGCCTTTCCCATGGATGGCGGGCGGGTGCTGCGCGCCCTTCTCGCCATGCGGATGGGAAATGCGCGCGCCACCGAGCTTGCCGCCACCATCGGCCAGGGCTTCGCCGTGGTCTTCGGCATCCTCGGCATCTTCTACAATCCGATGCTGATCATCATTGCCGTCTTTATCTTCCTGGCCGCCTCGGGCGAGGCGGCGCAGGCGCAGTTGCGCGCCGTGGCGCAAGGGACGCTCGTATCCGACGCCATGATCACCGAGTTCCAATCGCTCGGCACCTCGGCCACCGTCAACGACGCGGCGGAGGCCCTGATCCGTACCACGCAGACGGAGTTTCCTATCGTCGATGGGTCCGGAAAACTACGCGGCGTCTTGACCCGCGACGCCATGATCAAGGCGCTCAAGGAGCGCGGTCCCGAGACGCCGGTGCTCGACGTCATGCAGTCCGATATCCCGACCGTGCCGGCGCGCGCCAAGCTCGATACGGCGTTGCGCTACCTGATGCAGAAGGGGCGTCCGGTGGTCGGTGTCATCGACGCGCAAGATCGCCTGATCGGCCTGCTTACCGTGGAAAATCTCGGCGAGATGATGATGGTTCATTCGGCGCGGCCGGATATCCCGGCCCGACCCTGGGGCAATCCGCGCCGATGACAGGGGCCGTAGCGTGACCAAAGTGGTATTCATCGGAGGCTACGGCCACAGTGGCAGTACCCTGCTCGAATATTTGATGGCGGGCAGTCCTGCTGTGATGGCTTGCGGGGAGGTGGTCAGCTCTATTCGCGAGAGGGACAGCAACAGGAAAGAGAAGAGATGCTCCTGCGGCCGTGCAGCTGACGACTGTCCCGTGTGGAGCTTTTTCCATTCTTCGGATTACACACTTCCCTGGACTCACGCAGAGCTGCTGCACGCACTCATGCAAAGAGCCGATGGCCAATATTCGGCGATTGTCGACTCTTCCAAAACGGCTTGGGGGTCATTTAGCGCGCCGTTTCGTCTCAAGCGCAGGTTTGGCTCAGAGTTCATGTTGGTCCATCTGATGAGGCAGCCGACAGCGGTGTGCTGGTCTGTCCTCAAGAAAAAGAACCGAAGGGCGAGGCGGGAGGGGCGCACGCCGTACCACTACACGCTGCGTTGTGGCTTGACCGTTGTGGCATGGTCGATCGCCAATCTGAGCTGCGAAGCTTTCGGTTTGATGTACCCTCGCCATTATGTGCGCCTTCGCTACGAAGACCTCGTCCACTCTCCGGCTGAAGTGCTTGGTAGGCTATTCGAGAGGGTCCTCCCCGATGTTCGCTGGAGTTTCGTTGAAGCCGGCGCCCGCGACAATCGGCATCAGCTTCATGGGAATTCGGTTCGACATCACCAATTGGCAATCGCGGATGTGAAGGAGGACCTCAAATGGAGGTCCGAGATGCCGCCGGAATATTCCCGAGTGATTTTGGCTTTAAGCTATCCGCTGCGCTTGAGGTATGGCTACTGACCAGGGAGCAGCTGAGCTTCGGCGCATGGTGTCGATTCCTTTGAAGGAGCCTGAATGTGCGGGATTGCGGGCCTCGTAGACCTGAAGCGTAAGTTCGGGCTCGACGAACTGCGCAGCATTGCCGCGCGCATGGCTGGCAGTCTGATCCACCGTGGACCCGACGACCAGGGCGTGTGGATCGATGCTCAGGCGGGCGTGGCGTTTGGGCATACCAGACTTGCGATCATCGACCTCAGTCCCGCTGGGGCGCAGCCGATGATCTCGAGCTGCGGCCGCTTCGTGCTGTCCTATAACGGCGAGATCTATAACGCGCCCAAGCTCCGTGCCGAGCTTGAAGCGGCCGGGCGTAAATTTCGCGGGCATTCCGACACCGAGGTCATGGTCGAGGGCTTTGCCGTCTGGGGCGTGCGGCCGACCGTCGAGCGCCTGATCGGCATGTTCGCCTTCGCGGCGTGGGATCGCTCCACCCACACGCTCACGCTGGCGCGCGACCGCCTCGGCATCAAGCCTCTCTATTGGGGCCACAGCAATGGGAGTCTGGTGTTCGCCTCGGAATTGAAGGCGCTCAGGATGCTCCCCGGCTGGCAGGGTGAAATCGATCCAAACGCGCTGTCGGCTTTCCTGCGCTACGGCTATGTGCCGACGCCGATGAGCATCTATCGGGGGATCAAGAAGCTCAGACCCGGGACGCTGCTCGAATGCCGCGAAGACGGCGAGGTCAAGGAAACGGCCTACTGGTCGTTGTCAGACGTCGCCGAACGCGGTCAGGCCTCGCTGCTCGATGTGACGGACGCCGCCGCGCAGGAGATGCTGGAATCCCTGCTTGCCGACGCCGTGCGCCGGCGCATGGTCGCCGATGTGCCGCTCGGCATGTTTCTGTCTGGCGGCATCGATTCCTCCACGGTCGCCGCGCTCATGCAGGCCAACAGCAGCCGGCCCATCCGCACCTTCTCGATCGGCTTTCATGAGCCGGCCTATGATGAGGCAGCCCATGCCAGAGAGGTCGCATCACATTTGGGCACCGAGCATACCGAACTCTACGTGACGCCGGCAGAGGCGCAGGCCGTCATTCCGAAACTCCAGGACATCTACGACGAGCCGTTCGCCGACTTCATCGCAGATCCCGACCTATCTCGTGTCGGAGATGACGCGGCGCCATGTGACCGTCGCTCTTTCAGGCGATGGCGGGGATGAGGTTTTCGCGGGTTACAACAGATATGGGCAAGGCCTCGCGTTCGCCAAGATGATGCGCACACTGCCGAAGCCTGTGCGGCAAGCGATGGCCGGTGCGATGACAGCGGTCACGCCGGGCCTGTGGGATTCCGCGTCTCTCGTGGTGCCAAGCCGCGTGCGCCCGCGGCTGCTGGGCGAAAAGATCCACAAATTGGCCAGTGTCTTGCTCGAGGATTCGGTTGGGTTTCATCGGCGTCTGGCCACGCAATGGTCGGTGGCATCGCATCTCGTGGAGGGCGCGGCTGAGCCCGACGAGAGCCTCTATGCAAGCGCGGTCAGGGAACGATTCACCGACGATGTGTCGTGGATGCAGTACCTCGATACGCTCACTTATCTGCCCGACGATATTTTGACCAAGGTGGATCGTGCGAGCATGGCGGTGGCGCTCGAGGTCCGCGTCCCGCTTCTCGATCACCGGGTGGTGGAGCTTTCGTGGCGGTTGCCCCAGCGTTTCAAGCTGCGGGGAGGGGTGGGCAAATGGCTATTGCGGCAGATCGCCTACAAATATGTGCCGAAGGGGCTGCTGGAGCGGCCGAAAATGGGGTTTGGCGTTCCCATCGATCAGTGGCTTAGGGGCCCGCTCAAGGATTGGGCCGAGGACCTTCTGAACCCGTCTTCCCTGAGCGCAGCAGGGCTGCTCAAGCCGATGCCGATCGCCGAGAAATGGGCCGAGCACCAAGCCGGCACCCGAAACTGGCAGCACTTTTTGTGGAACGTGCTGATGTTCGAGGCGTGGCGTCGAGACAATGCCGTCGCCTGAATCGGGCGAAGGCGTAGATCTGCTCAAGTGGGCCAATCCTATGTAGACTGGCCACCCCTCGATGCGCTTTGGCCGCGTGCAATCTCCGCCGATAATGCTAGGCCTCGCCTACTCTCTTCCTCAGCCGCTTTGAACTTGGCGGATGTCCGCGACGTGCCACCGCGTCGAGCACTTCAGCGAAGCGGGGGGCAAGGCTCTGCCAACTGAGGTCAACTTCAGCATGCCTTAGCGCGTTTGCTCCCAACCTGGATAAGAGACTTCGATCTTCATTGAAACGCCTGATCGCGGCGGCGAAGCTCTCAGGCGTGACCGTATGCGTAATCAGCCCGGTGTTGCCGTGACGCACTTGCTCGGGCAGTCCTCCCACCGGGGTCGCAATGACAGGCCGGGCGCGTTTGAAGCTCATGGGCACCACGCCAGATTGACTTGCTTCGACATAAGGAAGAACGCAAGCGTCGGCCCAATCGAGATGGGCCATGAGCTCGCGATCGCTTTTCCAGCCGAGATCGAACTCGACGCCAGGCAAGGCCGCAAGGGCTGCGATCTCGCTTCGGTCCTGAGGGGAGCCCACCACGCGTAGGCTGAGCGGCATATCGCGGAGAAGCTTAAGAGCGCCGGCGAGAAGCTCAAGTCCCTTATAGCGCTTCAGGCGCCCGGCCATGAGCAGGCGTAAGGGCCTGTCGGGTGCGGCATCAGGGAGCTGTGGCGGGGGCAGGTTAAGGTCGACAAAGGCGAACGCCGGGAGGGGGATGGTGGCGCGCATCTTGCCGGCGAGCGAAAGACGGGCCTTGATCTGCCGCGCGACGAAGTCGGTGAGAGTGATGACGCCGTCGCTCAAGCGCATGAGACGCCGTTGCAAGCGGACGAGGAGGTGGAAGCGGTCGCCCGGATGCACCTCGGCGTCATGGGCTATGACGACGACGGGAACGCCTAAGCGGCGCAAGCGGCGAATGAGGAAGATGTCCCAATAGCCCATCATGGTGACGAGCGCGACGTCGGGCGGACGCGCCTCCAGCCTTGCCATGATCGGTCGCAACACATTGCCAATTCCGAGGCTCCGCCGAATGAACTCTTGAGCATTGGCGTAGGTATAGAGCGGCAGATCGACGGCGCTCCGCAAAGCAGGATCCTGCATCAGCTCGGCGCCTTCGGCGAGCGAGAGCAGCGTCTCGTAGCCACATTGTTGCGAGAGCGCCTGCGCCAGCTCCAGGGCGTAGCGAGGGCCCGCCCCGAAGCGTCCCCATTGCCAGACAAGGACTTTCATCGGATCGATGCTGCCTGTCTCAAAATGAGCCCGGAAAACCGGCGTTTTGGCTCACCCGAGGGGGGCTCCGCCATTGAAACAACAATATTTCTGGGCTAGATGTGACGATTACGAGTGGGCACTCGGAGGGACATCGATGAACCGCGAAATGGTGGTTGATGGCGTTCGCATCGCGGACGATACGGACACGTATGTGATTGCCGAGATTGGCAACAATCATCAAGGCGATCTCGAAAAATGCAAGGAGTTGTTCAAGGTCGCCAAGCAGCATTGCGGCGTCACCGCTGTCAAGCTGCAAAAGCGCGACAACAAGAGCCTGTTCACGCGCGCCATGTACCAGTCAGAGTACAACAGCGAGAACGCTTTCGCCGACACCTACGGCGCCCACCGCGAGAAGCTTGAATTCGGTCGGGATGAGTATGTCGAGCTCATCGCCTATGCGAAAGAGCTTGGCATCACCTTCTTCGCCACGGCCTTCGACAGGTCAAGCGCCGATTTCCTCGCCGAGCTCGACATGCCGGCCTACAAAATCGCCTCGGGCGACCTAACCAACACGCCGCTGCTCAAGCATGTCGCCTCTTTCGGCAAGCCGATGTTCGTAAGCACCGGCGGCGGCACGATGGAAGACGTCCGTCGCGGCTATGAGACCATCATGCCGATCAACCGCCAGCTTTGCCTGATGCAGTGCACCGCTGGCTACCCGCCTGAGTGGCAGCAGCTCGACCTTGGCGTGATCACCACCTTCCGCCACGCCTTCCCCGATGCGGTAATCGGCTTTTCCTCCCATGACAGCGGCATCGCCATGGGCCCACCCGCCCATGTGCTCGGCTCCCGCGTCATCGAGAAGCATTTCACCCTCAACCGCGCCATGAAGGGCACCGACCACGCCTTCTCGCTCGAGCCCCCAGGCTTGCGCAAGCTCGTGCGCGACCTCCAGCGCACCAAGCTCTCGCTCGGCAATGGCGAGAAGCGGCGCTACGATAGTGAGGTCGGCCCCATCAAGAAGATGTCGAAGAAGCTCGTTGCGGCGCGCGATATGCCGGCAGGCCATATTCTCACGGCGGAGGATATCGCCATCAAGTCTCCGGGCGATGGGCTGAAGCCCTTTATGTTCGACACCATGGTGGGACGCCGGCTGATCAAGGATTTGAAGGCCGACGACACCCTGCGCGTCGAGGACTCAATCGCGGTGAGCGAGGAGGCGATTACCCGGGCGTCGGCGTGAGGCCATCTTCGCGCCGGCGATTCCCGCTAGCTCTTCGGTCTCTTAGTGAAAGGGGCGGCCTTCAACGGGCCGCCCCTCTCCATGTGTGTAAAGGGGAAGTTTTTGAATCAGGCGTTGCCGTTCGATGTGCGTGACCGGGTGGTAATCATCACGGGCGGGGCTGGGCAGCTCGGCCGCGCCTTCACCGCTTCGTTGGGCGGGGCAGGGGCGAAGATCGCCGTCATCGACCGGGCCCCGGTCAAGGAGATCGAGAATCTCCTTTCGGTGGCATGCGACATCACCGACCGTTCGGCACTGGAAAAGGCGCTCGCTCAAATCGAAAGACGCTGGGAGGCGCCATACGGGCTCGTCAACGCCGCGGCCATCGACTCCCCTCCCGACGCGCCGCCAGGGGAGAATGGCCCGTTCGAGACCTACCCCGAAGCCTCCTTCGACCGGATCATGAGCGTCAATGTGAAGGGGACCTTCCTTTGCTGCCAGGTGTTCGGGGGTGCCATGGCCAAGCAAGGCCGCGGCTCGATCGTCAATATCGCCTCGATCTACGGCATGGTCTCCCCGGATCAGAGTCTTTACCAATATCGCCGCGACCGTGGGGAGATCTTCTATAAGCCGGTGGCCTATTCGACCTCGAAATCGGCGATTTACAACCTCACCCGCTATCTCGCCGCCTATTGGGGCGGCAAAGGGGTCAGGGTGAACACGCTGACGCTCGGCGGCGTCTACAATAACCAGGACCCAAGTTTCTGGAGCGCTATAACGCCAAGGTGCCACTCGGGCGCATGGCCGACGCCAATGAATATAATGGCGTGGTGCAGTTCCTCCTGTCGGATGCCGCGTCCTATATGACGGGGGCGAACATCGTGGTCGACGGCGGCTTCACCGCCCTCTAGAGAAACCCGATCAAGCAAGAGGAGGGGCGTGTCATCCCGACGGACGCGACCATAGGCAACTGGATCGACGGCAAGCAGAGGCATGCAGCCTCGGGCGCCACCTTCGAAAAACGCTCGCCGCATGACGGCGCTCTCATCTTCACCGTGGCGCGCTCGGCGGCTTCCGATGTCGACGCCGCGGTGCAAGCGGCGGTTAGCGCGCAAGGCGCCTGGGCAGCCATGCCCGCCGTGCAGCGTGGGCTTTTGCTACATCGGGTGTGCAACGCGCTCGAGGCGCGGCAGCAGGAGCTCGCTGAGGTCGTGGCCAAGGAGACCGGCAAATCGCCCAAAGAGGCCTTCGGCGAGGCTAGCGGGGCGATTGCGCTCGGCCGCTTCTTCGCTGGCGAGGGCCAGCGGCTCTATGGCCGCACCACCACGAGCGGCGCGCCCGACAAATACGCCATGACGGTGCGCCAGCCGTTGCGGCGTCGCGGGCCTCATCATCGCGGCCAACACGCCCATCGCCAATACCGCGTGGAAGGTGTTCCCGGCGCTGATCTGCGGCAATGCCGCTGTACTGAAGGCGGCAGAGGATACGCCCGCCACCTCCTGGCTGTTCGCCACGATCGCGCACGAGGCGGGCCTGCCGGGAGGCGTGCTCAACGTCATCCAAGGCTTCGGCACCGAGTGCCGGCGCGCCGCTTGTCGAGCATCCACGAAGTCGACGTCGTCAGCTTCACCGGCTCGACCAAGGTCGGCCGATGGATCGCGCGAGGTGTGCGGGCGCACGCTGAAGAAGGTCTCGCTCGAGCTCGGCGGCAAGAATCCGCTCATCGTGTGCGACGACGCCGATCTCGACGAGGCGGTGAAATGGGCCTCGCTCTCCGCCTTCACCAATGCCGGACAGCGCTGCGCCGCCGGCAGCCGCATCATCGTCTTCGACGAGGTCTATGATGCGTTCCGCGACAGGCTGGTCGAAGCGGCCAAGACGCTGAAGGTGGGCCGGCCGACGACTGACGATTTCGGTCCCGTGATCAACGAGCGCCAGCTGACGAACATGCTGGCCGCCATCGAGACGGCGCGCAAAGAGCGGCGCGCGCGTGCTGGCCGGCGGGCATCGACTGACCGACCCCGCGCATGCCAAGCGGCTACTATCTCGCCCCGACGCTCGATCGAGAATGCGGCCCCGGACGCAGACATTTCCCGCCAGTGAGCTGTTCGGGCCGATCGCCTGCCTTTATCGCGTGCGCGACTTCGACGAGGCGCTCGCGCTCGCCAACGATTCGCCCTTACGGGCTGACCGCCTGCATCCACACGCAAGCGTCGACCGCGCGCATGACTTCGCCCACCGGATCCAGAGCGGCGTGGCGGTGGTCAATGGCGGCACCTTCGGCAGCGAGCCGCACATGCCGTTTGGCGGCTTGCGCCAGTCCGGCAACGGCTGGCGCGAGCCCGGCACCGAGGCCCTCGACGTCTATAGCGAGCTGAAGGATATCTATATCCAGGTTCGCCCCAAGAAGCTGTGACCCTTGCGGAGCCGCGTCAGATGCCAAGCGTAGTTGCCTTGATCCCGGCACGCTCGGGCTCCAAGCGCGTGATCGACAAGAACGCGCGGACGCTCGGCGGTCATCCGCTGATGGCCTATGCGATCGCGGCGGCGCGGGAGAGCGGCGTGTTCGACGCCGTGATCTGCTCGACCGACATCGAGCGACATGCGGCCATTGCGCGCCATTATGGCGCCGAGGTGCCTTTCCTCAGGCCGGTGGAGTTTGCCACGTCCACCTCGCCGGACATCGAATGGGTCGAGGACACGCTGAAGCGCCTGCGAGGCTGAGGGTCGGAAGTTCGACTGCTTCAGCATCCTGCGCCCGACGAGCCCGTTCCGCACCGCCGATACCATAAGCCGCGCTTGGGTAGCGTTTCTCGCCGAGGAGGGGGTAGACGCGCTCCGCGCGGTGGAAAAGGTCACGCAGCATCCAGGCAAGATGTGGGTGGTGCGGGGAAAACGTATGATGCCGCTGCTTCAGCGAGATCCGGGAGAGCAGCCTTGGCACTCGAGCCAGATGGCGGCGCTGCCGGAGGTTTTCGTGCAGAATGCAAGCCTGGAGATCGCCTGGTCGCGCGTGGTGTTTGATGGGCGCACCATCGCGGGCGTGAACGTGATGCCCTTCTTCACCGACGAGGCTGAGGGCTTCGACATCAACAATCAGTACGACTGGGACTATGCAGAAGCCCGGGTGGCGCAAGGCAAGTTCGCGCTGCCGAAGGTCGCGGAAGCCCCGTTCGTCGAGAGGTAAGTGAGGGCAGCGTTGGGTGAGCTGATCGGAAAGGTCGTCGAGTCGACCCTTTATTATGTGCCGAAGAGCGAGTTCGAGCGTGTGCGTAGCTTGAATGAGGGAAGCGCGGTCGAGCGCACGCGCATCTTCGCCGATATGTGCCGGCTGAACACGCTCTATATGATTGCGCATGCGGGCTCCGGCCATGTCGGCTCGAGCTTCTCGAGCCTCGACATGGTGTCGTGGCTCTATCTCAACGAGCTCGAAGAACGACGACCTCTATTTCTCCTCCAAGGGCCACGACGCGCCGGGCCTCTACGCGGTGCTGATCGCGCTCGGCAAGCTTCCCGCGAGAAGCTGCACGGGCTGCGCCGCCTGGGCGGCCTCCCGGGGCATCCGGATGTCGGCGTCCCCGGCATGGTCACCAATACCGGCTCGCTCGGCATGGGCATCTCAAAGGCCAAGGGCATGGTGCTCGCCGACCGGCTCAAGGGGCACGAGCGCCGCATCTTCGTGCTGACCGGCGACGGCGAGCTGCAAGAAGGGCAGATCTGGGAATCGCTGATCTCCGCCGCCAATGCGGGCATGGGCGAGATCACGGTTATCGTCGATCACAACAAGCTGCAATCGGACTATCGCGTGAGCGAGACGAGCGATCTCGGCGACCTCGAAGCCAAGTTCGCAGCTTCGGCTGGTATGTGGAGCGTTGCGACGGGCACGATCTCGATGCTTTCTCGGCGGCGCTTGACGCTTGTGCCGCCCATCCCGGACGCCCTCAGGTCATCATCGCCGATACGGTGAAAGGCAGCGGCGTCTCCTTCATGGAGCATACCGCGCTCGACTCCGACACCGACATGTACCGCTTCCATTCGGGCGCCCCCGATGCCGACAACTATGGCCGCGGCGCGCAGGAGCTGCTCGACCACGTCAACCGCGCGCTCGGCCGCATCGGCGCGGCGCGGCTTAGCCTGGAGACGGCCGAGCCGCCGGCCAAGGTGGCGGCCGCCGCCACCAAGCGGCTGATCCCGGCCTATACCGAGGCGCTGATCGCGCGCGCCGCAACGGACGACCGCATCGTGGCGCTCGACGGCGATCTCGTGCTCGATACGGGGCTGATCCCGTTCCGCGAGCAGTTCCCCGACCGCTTCCTGGAATGCGGCATCGCCGAGATGGACATGGTCTCGCAGGCTGGCGGCATGGCGCTACAGGGGCTCATCCCGATCGTGCATTCCTTCGCGCTGCTTCCTGTCGACCCGGCCCAACGAGCAGATCTACAACAATGCCACCGAGCGCACGAAGGTGCTCTATGTCGGCTCGCTCGCGGGGCTCATCCCGGCGGCGCCTGGCCACAGCCATCAGAGCCTGCGCGATATCTCAGCCCTGGCTTCAGTGCCGGGCCTCGATATCGTCGAGCCGTGTTGCCCCGAGGAGGTGCCGCTCCTGCTCGACTATCTGCTCGGCAGGCCGGGGCAGAGCGGCTATCTCAGGCTGATCTCCGTGCCCTGGGCGGTGCCTTTCACCTATCCTGCCGAGCAGCTTGAGGCCGGCCAAGGCGTTGTGCTTTGGGAAGGGAAAGACGCACCCACCGCCGCCATCGTCACCTATGGGCTGATCATGACGGCTGAGGCCTATCTTGCGGCGGAAGACCTCGCGGAAGAAGGCGTCGACACGCTTGTCATCGCCTGCCCCTTCCTCAATAGGATCGACGGCGCGTGGTTTGCCGAGAAGCTCGGCGGCGTGAAGCTGCTCTGCACCATCGACAACCACTATGTGAATGGCGGTTTCGGCGACCAGCTCCTGGCGGCACTCGGGCGGGAAGGCAACGGGTTGCCGCCTCGGGTGCTGAGCCTCGGCCTTACCGGCATCCCGGCATCCGGTCAGCCGGCGGAGGTGCTCCGCCATCACGGGTTAGACTCTGCTAGTCTCAGGGACCGCATTCGCCAAGAGCTGAAGACATGAAGGCTCTGCGCCTGAAGCAGCGGCTGCGCGAGCAGTCTTGGATGCAGCCCATACGCCTGGCCAATCTCAAATGGCGTCAGCGCCATGGCCTCTTCCCAGAATGGCGAGCCCTGCTTGGGGCGGACTGGCAGCAATTCGAAGCGGCGCGCGATGCGGCGCGCGTTAATGCCAATGCGCCGCGAGTGCTTCTTGCCACTGGGGTTGGCATTCATGCCGCAGCATCGAGCTTTGACAGCTATCTCGCCGTCGCCCTCACCGCGCGCGGTGCCCGTTGTGATGTGCTGCTTTGCGACGCAGCGCTTCCTGCCTGTATGGCGGCGGACTACACCTGGTATCCAGATCAGAAGCACTTTGCAAAGTTTGGCTCGAGTCGTGATCTCTGTAAGACCTGCTTCGACCCCGCGCAGAATCTTTTTGGGGCGGAAGGGCTTGGGTTTGCCATACACCGTTATGGAAGTCTGCTCGAGTCAGAGGATCGAGCCCGCGCTCGGTCCATTGCGGCGGGAACCTTGGCTCACGCCATCGAAACTCTGAAAGTCGACGGCATTGCAGTTGGAGAGGCAGCGCTTTCGGGGGCATTGCGGTTCCTTGCTCGCGGCCAGTTGGAAATGTGCGGAAACGATATCGCGATCTTGCGTCGCTATCTTGAGGCCGCATGCCTCGCACTATTTGCGGTACGCCGTCTGTTAAGCACGCAATCCTACGACGTCATCGTGGGACATCATGGGATTTATGTACCACAAGGTCTTGTTGCGGCTGCCGCAAAACAGCTAGGGGTCCGCTTCGTGACTTGGAATCCGGCGTACCGGGCCGGCTGTTTCATTCTGAGTCATGATGAAACGTACCATTACAGCATGATGACGGAGCCGACGCGCACGTGGGAGAACATAAGTCTCACAGACGTGCAGACGGACAGGCTCATGCGTTACCTGGCCGATCGTGCAGTGGGCGCACAGGATTGGATTAGCTTCCATCCCTCTAACGCGGAGACCAAGAGCGATCCAATCGTGAGCCTAGGACTGGGTACCCAATAAGCCTACCGCAACAATGCTCACCTCGGTGGTATGGGATGCGCAACTCCATTATCCTCAGCGTGCATTCAAGAACCAAATTGAATGGGTCACCCACACGATACGCCATTTCATGGCGCGGCAGGACATGCAACTGGCGATCCGGGTGCACCCGGCGGAGGTTAGTGGGCCGCTTCCCTCACGGCAGCCGATTGCGGCGGAAATCGCGAAAGCATTCCCTAAACTGCCCCCTCACATCGTCATCGTAAACCCAGAACAACCCATCAGTACCTACGCCCTCGCGGAATCTTCGGACGCGGTGATCATATATGCGACCAAAACAGGCATTGAGATCGCAGCTCGGGGAATTCCGGTTATAGTGGCAGGCGAGAGCTGGTTGCGAGGCAAAAATATTGCTCTTGATTGCAATAATGTCGAAGAGTACGCCTCAGTTCTGCGGCGGCTACCGTTCCGCCGCCGCCTTGAATCGCAACCTACGCGGCGTGCACAGGCATACGCGTACCACTTCTTTTTCCGTCGCATGATCCAACTCCCCGGTTTAACCCGCGCGCGGGTGCCGGGGCTTCCATTTGCCCTCGCTCCTCAAGCCTTCGAGACCTTCCAGCTGGGTGGTAATGCGGCGCTTGACTGCGTATGCCGAGGCATTCTCGAAGGTACGGCATTCGTCTTCGAAGAGTGACGTTCCCTCCCAAACTTTCTCAGCCGCTAGTGACCTTGAGGCAAGCGCGATAGTTGGTGGGGAGAGGCCTGGATGGAAGCGGAAGCCTTAGTTCACTTGCAAAGCCCGCTGGCTCTCACAATGTCGTTTACAATGAGATCGGCGAGTACCAAGCGGCCTTCTGTGCAGAGGTGTTCTGTCAACTCGTTCTCATGGAAGAAGCCCGAAGCCGGAAGTGCCCCGTGCCAATTGTGAAATGCGACCTGTCCTCTGTCGGCTACTGCATTGAGAACCATGTCTTCGACCTGTTTGGCATTGGCGGAGATGATGCCAACCAGTTCAGTTCCTCCGATGCGCCGGATCAAGTCGATGTTGATAGGAGCAATGTAGACTAAAGTCCTCGCACCGAGGGAGGTCGCTGCCTGAACGGCGGCCGCCAGCGCGTTCAAATTCCGATGAGCCCGCCGCGCGGGCATGCCATAGTGGAAAATGAGTAATTCACGCCGACGCTCCTCGGCTGCTGCGAGGTCCAGTGGCCGTTTGCGAGTGATAACTTTGAAATCTCCAATCGTTCTTCGCGTGGTCAAAGGACTGGCAAAGGCCGTCGCGTGATACGTGCTCAAATTCTCCCAAACGGGCTTGAGGGCTGCGACGGGCGCCGAGGGATCCACGATCTGCGCCTCAACCGCCGCGTGATCCTGCGTGAACTGCCACATGGGAGACGCATGCCACTGCGGCGACAAACAACGCAGATTAAATGGTATCACCACATGTTTTGGTCGCGCATTCAGCTCTGCGGCGAGGCGCAAAAATACTTCAAACATCGATGCGGTATAGGATTGTTGAGCAATGGCGTGGGTGCTGAAGCCACCTCGCGCGAGGTTGTCCAAAACCATCTTAGCGAGGGTGCGTCGATCCACATCCTGCACCGCAACCCTCTGGAAAACGGAATCACCAAATAGAAGAACGTCAGGACAAGAGTGTTGGAGTGCTTGCTTATAGTCGTATAAGAGTGGGAAGGGCCGACCATGGGTTCCAAAGTGTCTCCCCAGGACTATATCAGGGGCGTGACGAACTAGGTTCCGGAGCTTAGCCAAAAACCTCCCTGGAAGAGCCAGTTGGGCTAAGCGCACGCGGCGAGCTATTACGCCCATGCCTGCCCAGCGCAGTTGGCTAGGTGCAGACCGGCTCGAGGAGATGCTGCCTTGGGCACTGTCGGCCGGGACCAGCGGAGTGTGAGTGCCTGCTCTAGGGCCTCAACGAAAATAGGGCGTCGCCACCACATCCAAGCCATGTGCCCCTCAGGAACTCCCGCATGAAATTGTCTGCTTTTTGCCGACCCGGTGCCGCCCCGGGCTTGACTGATATAACCCCTAAAGGCTTATTGGCAAGGACGACCGCGGGGCTTTCTTCATGATCGTTGCGTTTGAGGATCTTGCGGCCTACCGCAGCGGTGTGGTCATGGTTGATGGCGCATTCGACCCGCTCCATGCCGGCCATATCGCCTATTTCGAGAAAGCGGTCGAGCTGGGAGCGCCCGTCCTGTGCAATCTCGCACCGGACAAATACGTCGAGGGCAAGCATTTCCCATTTCTTCCGCAGGCGGACCGCGCGCGCCTGATCGATGCCCTAAAGCCCATCAGCTACGTACATGTGAATCCCTTCGACACAGAGACGGTGCTCAAGGAACTTCGTCCCAAGTTCTACGTGAAGGGTAAGGATTGGGAGGGAAGCCTTCCCGATGAGCAGATTGCGATCTGCAAGGAGACGGGAACGCAGATCATTTATCTGGACACCGTCTATGCACATTCATCGAGCCGTCCTCCGCCGTTTCCTTGCCCATCATGGCGTGGAGAATTCGCTCGAGAACTACGAGGAGTTCGTGCTTAACCAGGCCGAACCTGGCGCAGAAGAATTCAACGCCAATTATTTCACCGAAGCGTGGCGCGCCGACGGCAACGCATACACAATCGAAGCGCGGCGCAAGATCGAAGCGCGTAATCCGCAGCTGATCAAGGAAGTGTTCGCGCCGAAGCGCGTGATCGATATGGGATGCGGACCGGGTGCGCTTATGTATCTTCTGCAGGAGCTCGGCGTGATGGCAGACGGTGTAGACTTCTCCCCCACCAGCAAGGAGATTGCGCCTCCTGAGGTCGCTGACCGCATACGCATTGGCTCAATCATCGAGATTGACCTTCCGAGCGACAGTTATGATCTCGTTATCTGCCGCGAAGTGTTCGAGCACATGCCGGTACTGCAAGTGCAGAAGACGGTGCAAAATCTCTGTTGCATCTCGTCACGCTATATTTATGTCACCACGAGATTCCATCCGAAGCCAACGAGTTTGTGGGATGTCACCACCGAGTTCGACGCCGATCCTACCCATATCACCTGCATGAACAAGGACATGCTGCGTCTGATGTTCGTGTTGCAGGGCTTCAGGCGGCGTGCGGATCTCGAAGCGCGTATGGATTGGCTGAACAAAGGCCGCGTTCTGGTCTATGAGAAATATAGTCGCGCCAACTAGAGCGCAGCAACGGAGGGTGTGCCTATGGACTGTATTCTAGGCTATCATCTCAACCCTCTTCACGTGCGGCATCGCCAAATTCAATTTCGCGCTGGGAGAGCAGCTCGGGATTCCTGTGCTTTCGCTGTTCGATCCTTCCGCGGCTAACGCTCGCCGACCGCTGCTCTCCATAAAGCTATCGGAGTTTACCTACAATCACGGCCGCGATCTTGTTCGATTTCTCGACGAGCGTCCGGCAACGCAATCGCTCGGGTTGTTTCTGCACGCCTATGATGATTCCGAAATAGAGAGGCGAATGGTCGCCGAGGCGGACCTTATCTATGTCGGCAATCGGGAACTGGCGGAGCAACTGGCCAGCGTACGACCCGATGTAATCGAGGCGTGGTGCCCTGGTGTGTTGTTTGATGCGACACCGTTCACTCGGACTGAGCTTTCAGTATTTACCTTCGGTATGGCGCACAAGGTGCGGGGAGAGCACTACCGGCGACTTGACGAGCTGCTTCGTCAGACGGGCAAATCTTATGCGCTCTACCTGTCGACCGCGCTACACGAAGGCATAGCGCTCGAAACGGCTCTCAAAGGAGCGGTGAAGAGCATCAGGGAGCACTTTTCAGGGCCGGTGTACTTTCTCGGTTTTCTCTCCGATGCGGCCACGCTTCACTATTTGCGCACGACCACCTATTTTGCGGCCTTTTTTGGCACCGGCGTGCGCGCCAACAATACGAGTGTCCATACGGCGATGTCGAATGGTGCCGTGGCCATCACCAATCTCGACGAAAGTTCACCCCAGGGCTTCGTCCACATGGACTCGGTATTGGATATCGGCCGATGCAACGAGCTGCCTACCGACTCCGACGTTCTCAAGCGCATCGGAGAGCGGGCAAAGGCAACCGTCGCGCCCTATGATTGGCGTTCCCTTGCGCAGCATTTGCTTTCCGCAGAGGATCGGATCTTCGCACGCGGGCAGCGTGTTGCGCCTCGGCGCTAGGCCTTCGGGTAAAGTTGTGATCCGATTGTCACGAGACGTCGCCGAGAAGTTTCGCGCTGTCTGGCGTAAGCAGAATGAACGGTACGTTTAAGGCGCTGAAGACCGCCGTGGCGGTTGCGACATGGCCGTCTTTCAAATCTCCTTGCTTCTCGTGAAAAGAGATCGAGGGCTTTCCATAGAAGGGCGCAAGATAAGAGAGCCCACCGTAGGTTCCGGTGAAGCAGCGCGAACGAGCAATGATGCGACTCTGCACCTCGAGATTGTTACGGGGGGTCATCCATTCTCCGGCACAGATTAGGCGATTGTTGTAACCGTCGCCGTTGGTTGCTCTCTCTCTCCAGCCAATCTCGTGGTGGTTGTCGATGCAAAAGGGCGTGTCGAGCAAAACAACATCGCTGTGCTCGAGAAGCTTTTCGATCAGGTTACGTACGAACAGGCGGTTGCTGGGCTTGTCGATAAATGACTCCCGAGCGTAGAAGCGCACGGCGTAATAGTCGCCGGGCAGTCGCATCTCGACTTCTCCAGCTTCCGGCAAAGGAAACGGCGCGTAGCGGGTGTGATGACGTAGATGGTCGAAGGAGGACTGTTGACTCCATTGATAACGAAAGAGCCCATTGAACATGAGCTCGGGGTGCAGCAAGTCATAATCGCCGATATCATGCCTTTCTTGCAGGTTACGCAGAAACCGCTTCTCGGCATCGGACATTTGATTCTGCTTCTGCATTCCCGACGCGAGCTGCCGCTCGGCGTTGAACGCCGTGAACTCGGCGGGCGTAAGGAGATCGAAAAGGTCGATATAACGATTGGCGAGCTCGCCATACCAGCTTTGCACACCACCGCGTGAGACGACCACAAGCCGGCTTAAATCGAGCTGATAAGTGTCCTGCGCCCAACGCAGCATGGGGATCCAATAAAGGAGCTCATAGCCAACTTCTGCCAGCCACGGTCCGACGATGATCGGTCGATCGCTATCGGCGATCTTGGCAAGAACCTCGTAGGCAGCGCGAGTGTGCGCCCTCGACGCATCGTAGGACTGCTGCGGCGACCTCCCTAGCGGCGGCAAGATTCGCGCCATCTTGGTGCGCTCGATGCCGCGATGCATCCCGCCTAGCGCCTCAATGACCTTTCGCCGAAGCCGAATGGCGAGAGGCCAAAACGCCGCCCGGACGAAAGGCGCATAGGCCGGAACTCGCCAAGGCTGCGTCGGAACGGTCTTCGCCTCCTCAACCGCTTCGACGAAGATTGGCGTGGCCGGTTTGTCGAGCCCCGCCGGGCGTACGAAGTCGGTAATGAAGGCGCGGACCTGTTGCTCGGTCTCGGTCGGATTGGCGAGCGCGCGCGCGAGCTGGGCGAGATGCTGCTCGAAACTTGTCGCCGTTTCCAAGAGGCCGCCCTTGGTCAGATAATGGAAATGTAGCGTGCCGTCCTGCTGGGTGCGGAAGCGTGAGGTAACGGTTAGCGTTCGCCGGCCGACGATACCAGCCTCGATGAAACCGCTGGTATTGATGCCGACCACGGCAGCCGCGTGATAAAGGCTATCGAAATAGCTCCGCTTCCGATCCTCATCGATCGGGGCACCACCCTCCGGAGGCCAGATTGCCACGCGGCCGAAACTTGCAAGGCTTACGCCGCGCCATTGCTTGCCATGCGCGGGGTGGGGTCTCACGAGGACGTTGGCGTCACGCATAGCGGGATCGGTCGATTGCCTAAGCGCACCCAGCCATTCCTTAACGAAGCTCACTTCGTCTCGACAGATAAAGATCGATGAACAGAGGTAAAGAATGATCGGCTTTGCCGGATCGAGATGACCGACATGGCGGCAGAAGGCCTCCCGGTCAAGCGACGCAGACATCTCAAACCAGTGATCGTAGAGCTGTGCGCCGGTCTTGCGGATCCGCTCGCGCGGAATATCGTGCATCTCGACAGCTTCACGTTCCTGAATGGCGTTCCAGACTAAAACGAGTTCGGGACATACCTGGACGATGCCTTTATTGGTGAGATTGTCCCAGCTTGCCACGGCGAGCACGGTCGGGATGCCAAGATGGCGCGCTGCCTTGACGTAATCGGTCTGGCCATAGGTGAGGTCGACCATCGGCGTGATAAGGAGAAGATCGGGCGCCCATTCTTTGAGCGCGGCTAAGAGCCCGGGGTCGGGCGGTATGGCGCGGTCGATGAGGCGCAAGATGCTTTTCAGCAGGCGGCGGACCGGGCCGCTCTTCAAACCAGGGACACGCTCGAAGAGCAAGAGCACGATGGCCGGAAGACGACTGCCTCCGCGTCTGACCAGAGTGGGGGCCTCGTCATATTCAGGCTCAAGATAGCGCAGGTAATCGCGAAGTGAGCGAAGTCCATCGCTCACAGGCCACCACCATCCTGTCCGCGGAGCAATGCGACATTCCTTGATGTTCGGATATTCGCTGGTCAGAGCCGTAAGCAGTGTCGTGTCGACCTGTCTTGCTAACGGCGAAAAAACCAAAACGATGTCGTGCCCGCGTTGCGCAAGATCGCGCAACGCGCTCTCGAAATTGCGCAGGTAGAGAGCATGCCGGAGCAGGAAGATGACCTTCACGCTTTGACCCCGTCAAGAAACGTAAACGAAAGATCGGTCGCCAAAGAGATCGCGCAATCGTTTCCGCTCGTTACCAAACATGTCCTCGAGGAACGCTGCGACGTCCTCCGGCATCTCTAAACTCGGCCCGCGATTTACCTGCCTCGGGAGGAAAGTCAGTTTGGCTGGATCGTAGCCTCTGGAAGCCCCGATGTGGTCTAGTACAGCATGAAAGGTCTCGCGTGGAGATGCGAGAGTCTTTTCCTGCGAGACGATGAGAAGCTGCGAGGCCGGAAAAACCGACGTCCAGTTGGCGATGATATTCGAAAATTCGCCGAGCGGCTGCGTCTCCCTGAAATAGTCAAACAGCTTCTGTCTCGGCAGACTGAGCGCGGCCATTTCCCGATTATGAAGACGGCGTTTTTCGAAATTCCGCTTGGCGTGCGCCCAATGCCTGGCCACCGGATCGCGCGTCATCAACACGAGCTTGGTATATGGCAGCAGCTCACGAATGCGCTTGATCTGATCAGGTAATATTGCGCAGTAACGGGCACTCTTCTCACCAAGAATGAAGGATCCAGGTTCGGCAATTTCCTCAGCCGCGAGCCTTCTCACGAAGTGCTCAAAGTACCATTCACGAGGGTAGTCTGCATGCAATGAGAAATATTCGATCTCGTCCGGCACCATCTTGATGTCGGGGTGCTGATTTAGGACAGCCTGCAACCATGAGGTACCGCATTTTGGAGCGCCGATAATGATGAAATCAGGCTGAGGCGGACGTGCAGCAAAGACCGCAACCTTGCGCCCCCAATTGCGGTAACGAAACCTCTCATACCGCCGACCCACCCCAGGAAACGCGCTCACGAACTGTCGTACCAAGATCCGCAGCAGGCGACGTCCGATCTTGGAGACGTGCCAGGCCGATCTTTGTAGCGTCTTCGGCAACGATTTGGCGCGGCGCGGCCTCGATTGCATTCCTCGAGCTGAGCCTACATCTTGCTCACACATTATTAGATGTCACCCTCCACGAAACGGCCCAAGCTTAGAGCAATCGCCCACGCCGGTAGGACGAGGACTTCGCTCGGCTCTCTTTGCGGGCCTGGTCGTGGCTATAACCAAGCTCCCAAGGGGGCATAGCTGAGCTTCCCCTCGCAAACCAGGTGCCCAGAAAGGAAGAGCATGAAGACAGGGTCACCAGCAAGCTCGCCAACGCGGTCTCATGGTAGCATTTCGGACAGGGCCCATTCGGTGCGCATAAGAAAGCGCGCGCCAAGCAGAAAAATGGCGAGCGAAAAGGCCGCCGCCGATGCGAGCGACCCAAACGTCCACGCCCCGACGCCAAAGAGTGACCAGCGCAGCAATTCGATAAGGGTGGCCATCGGGTTAAGGTATAATAGCAAAGACTGCCAGCTAGATGGCAGCACATCAAGTGTATACACTATGGGAGTAAAATAAAACCAAAGTTGAGATAGCAAGTTTATACTGAAACGGATATCTCGTGCGAATAAGAATATCACAGAAGTCACTGACGAAGCGCCAATGTATATCAAAAAACATGCTATTACAGGAGCTGGTATGGCCAACAAGTTCCAACTCATTTTGGCATACAAAACGCCGGTGTAGAGATACTGACCAAACAAGACCGCGACTAACACGATTGCGAAGATTGAAAGATAGATCGCCGGCACGATGGCCGATGCGATGACGAACATGAGCTTCGGTATCGCTATTTTAGCGTGCAAGGTCCGCGTTCTGCGCAGCGCACGGGTGCCTCGGCTCAGACCGATGCTGACCACGACCCATAGGAGCATGCCGGAAAAAACATGAAGGCTGTATGGTATCTGGCTCGACTGAAAGACCGGAACGTGCTGGAAAATTGCAATGATCCCCAGTGTGGGAAGCAACGCTTGAATAATGACCAACCACCATCCGAGGATGGTCTGCTGGTAGAGGTCAATGACGAACTTCCTGCTGAGCCCCGGGAGATGCTTGATACTTAAAATACAGCGGTACAGGTAATCCGCCGTGTTGACCGCTAAGGGCCGCACAATGACGGTCGGTCTCGCAGTGTTGTGCCGGACAGCAAAAGGAAGGTTCAGCATAAGATCTCGGCGCAGCCTCTATGGGAAGTCATCTTCATCGTCTATCGCCTCGGTCAACATGTCAGGCTGCGCCACGGCCTTGCCTGACGCTGCGGATGCGCGGTCGAGGAATGGGCCGAACTCGGCTTTGATGGTTGCGGCGGGTCCGTAAGCGAGAAGCTCCGTTTGGTCGATCAGAAGGAGATGTGTGCAGTACAGCAGGAGCTTACCGACGTCCCTGCTGCTCAATATCACCGTCTTGCCAGCGTCGGGCGCGCGCTGCAGATAGGTTGTCCAACTCTGTACAACCGTCTCTAGGCGGGGCCGCAGCAGCTCATCCGCGACGAGTACGTCGAAGTCTAGACAGCACTGGAAACTCAGTCCGAGGTCCTGGAAAACCGCCCTATCCACTCTTCGGGAGGGAAGGTCGAGAATGTGTCCGGCGCCCGAAAATTCAGGAACACGCGCTAAGGCCGCACGAACTTCGCTGGCCCTCAGGCCCATGAAGCGCGCCTCGAGCGCGAGATTCTCTTGACACGTCATATGCCCATAGAGTGGGTTTCCGATTCGCTGAAGGGCGGCTACTTTACCAAAAAAAGAGACCGTGCCGATGCTGGGAGATTCGCAGTTGGCAAGGATCCGGAGTAGTGCGTAGCGGGATTGACCTCCGATGTCGACCACGCCGACGATGCTGCCGCGCTCAATGGTGACGCTGATCCCCTTGAGCACCGGTTCAAGCGGTTTGTCGCCGGCCCTTCCGTGGGCATATTGTTTGATGGACCGCGATGCGAGGGATAATTCGATCAGGCTTTGGAGTGACTCGTTCTGCACATAACGACGGCCGTTGAGGTCCACTATGCCGCGCCATTTGCTCACGGAGTCCAGGCGCACCGCTATGGTGCTCCCGTCAGCGTCGTTGTCACCAAATTCTTTGTCGGCGATCTTCAGCACCATGAATCACGCTTACTTTTGTACCCCGGAGACCCACCAAGCCCAGAAATCGCTGCTCCACATACCGCGCAGGTGTATCACCACCCCAGCGCAGTGACGGTACCGCAGCGCACATCTAGCGGCGTTGGGATCGCTCCGCAACTCAAGAACACCTCGAGGTGCATTGCAATTTGCTCGCGAGTTCGTAACGGCCGTTTTCCGCGAGCCCGCACCCGCGGCGGATTTCCCAAGACAATCCGTCGATCGTGTTTTATTGAGGTCGAGTGCCGGACTGCCCTCGCCGCTCCAGGACATCCCAAACCTGTTAGCAGGACCAGAACATTTTGGTGATGTTGGCAAGTTCAAACCCGGGATCGTCGGCCGGCTTCCGACACCGATCGCTTGGCGTCTTTTGTGCTAAATTCTAGACGAGCGACCCGAGTTGGCGGCCGTGCCGTCGGCTAAATGGGGAGCAGGTGCCAGAGCGGCTCCGCAAGCCACCCCTCTGTTGACCTTTGAGGTGGAGCAGACATGCAGGTTGTGATCCTTTGTGGAGGCCTTGGCACCAGGCTGCGGGAGGAGACCGTCTTCATCCCGAAGCCGATGGTGCAAATCGGCGAGCGGCCCGTGCTCTGGCACATCATGAAGAATTTCGCGTCCCGCGGGTACAAGGACTTTATACTGGCCCTCGGCTACAAGGGAGAGGTGATCCGCCAATACTTCTATCAGTACGAGGCGATGAACTGCGACGTAACTATTGATCTGTCGCGGCGCGGTGAAATGATCGTACATAACGCGCATAACGAGAGCGATTGGCGTGTGACCCTCGCCGACACCGGCGCTAATGCGCTAAAGGGCGCAAGACTAAAGCGGGTCGAGAAGTACATAGAGGGTGACCCCTTTCTGCTGACCTATGGCGACGGCCTCGCCAATGTCGACATAGACGCATTGCTGGCTTTTCACCGATCGCATGGCAAGATCGCCACGGTGACCGGGGTCAATCCGGCGGCGCGCTTCGGCGAACTCAAGGTCGACGGCGACTGCGTTACCTCCTTCGTTGAGAAACCGACCCAGGACTCCGACTTCATCAGTGGCGGATTCTTCGTACTGAAGCGGCGGATCTTCGACTACCTCGACGCAGACGACGATTGCGACCTTGAAATCGGCGCTCTGGAGCAGGTCGCCCGCGAGGGCGAAATGATGGTTCACAAGCATCAAGACTTCTGGGCCTGCATGGATACCCAGCGCGATCGAGAGTATCTCAACCGGCTTTGGGACTCAGGGGCGGCGCCTTGGAAAGTTTGGTAAATGCCGACTTTTGGCGCGGCAAGTCGGTCCTCGTCACGGGCCACACAGGGTTCAAGGGAGGCTGGCTTTCGGCCTGGCTGCACATCCTCGGTGCACGCGTCATTGGCTACGCGCTCCCGCCGCCCACAAATCCCTCGCTATTTGAAGCTGCCGGTCTCGGCTCGCTGGTCGAATCGCACATCGCCGACTTGCGCGACTATGATCGGCTTTGCGCCGTCGTGGCCGAAACTAGACCTGACATCGTGTTCCACCTCGCCGCCCAGCCTTTGGTGCTCGCCTCCTACGAGGATCCGCTCGAGACCTACAGCAGCAATGTGCTGGGCACCGCGCACGTGCTTGAATGCGTGCGCAAGGCGGACACCATCCGCGCTGTCGTCGTCGTGACCAGTGACAAATGTTACGAGAACCGCGAATGGATCTGGGGTTATCGCGAGGATGATCGGCTCGGAGGAAACGATCCTTATTCCAACAGCAAGGCTTGCTCGGAGCTCGTCATCCACAGCTATCGTGCTTCCTTCTTTTCCAAGGCGAACGACACCCAGGTTGCTTCGGTGCGCGCCGGCAACGTCATTGGCGGCGGCGATTGGGGCCTTTATCGCTTAGTACCCGACCTCGTCCGCGCCGCCACCAGTGGCGAACCGATCGTGCTGCGCCATGTCGACGCGATCCGCCCGTGGCAATTCGTACTCGATCCGCTACACGGCTATGTCCTTTTGGCCGAGCGGCTTTATGACCGCGCGCGCGGGGCAGCCGCTGCATGGAATTTTGGACCCGACATTGTGGAGCTCAAATCGGTTGGGGATGTGGTCGAGGCCTTCAGACAGCACTGGCATGACGGCGTGGACGTTGTCGTAGCAAGCGGCACGCAAAAGCCCGAAAGTCGCATGTTACGGCTCGACAGCACCAAAGCGCGGCTCGAGCTTGGGTGGCGACCTCTGCTCAGCTTTGCCGAGGCGATCGAATGGACGGTCGAGTGGTACAAGGCCTGGAAGCAAGCACCTGAAAGCGCCCGCCAATCGACCATGAATCAACTGCACCGCTTCATGGCGCGCGCAGGCGCGCAGAGGCCGTGACTTGATTGCCAATAGACCCCTTTGCCGTTCCTGCGGAGCCTCCCTGCATACGCTCTTTGCCGATCTCGGGGCGACGCCGCTCGCGAACTCGCTTTTGCAACCGGCCGATCTCGATCGGCCAGAGTTCATGTTGCCGCTTCGCGCACTCGTTTGCGATGCCTGCTTTCTCGTGCAGCTAGAGGATTTCGTCCTACCTGAGACCATCTTCCGGGACTACGTCTATTTCTCCTCCTTTTCAGAGACATGGGTGGAGCAGGCCCGGCAATATGCCGATGGCATCCAGCGAAGGCTCGGGCTTGGTCTTCAATCCTTTGTGGTTGAGGTCGCAAGCAACGACGGCTATCTGCTCAAGAACTTCGTAGCCCAAGGGATTCCTTGCCTCGGTATCGAGCCTGCCTTGAACGTGGCAGAAGCGGCGCGTCAAGCTGGCGTGCCGACCAAAACAGTGTTCTTCGGCAAAGCGACCGCCGCCGAGATCGCCGCGCATCAACGCCACGCCGATCTGATTATCGCCAACAACGTCCTTGCCCATGTCCCGGACCTGAACGATTTCCTCGCTGGCTTTAAATGCCTGCTCGCCCCTCAGGGCGTTGTCACCGTCGAAGCCCCTCATTTCCTCAATCTTTTAGCCGAGGTGCAGTTCGACACGATCTATCACGAGCATTTTTCTTACCTCTCGCTTCTCGCACTCGAACCGGCCGTGGGCAGGCATGGCCTTGAGGTGTTCGACCTCGAGGAGCTGCCGACCCATGGTGGCTCGCTGCGCTATTACCTCAGGCACGCGGGACAGGGCGAGGCAAGCGGGGCCGTGAAGGCGATGCGTGTAAGGGAGGCTGAGTTCGGTTTAAGAAGACTCGAAACTTATTCAGACTTCATGCCGCATGTCAGGCGCATCAAATTCGATCTGCTCGCCTTTCTGGTCGAAGCGGCCAAAGCTGGCCGGGCCGTCGCTGCCTACGGTGCAGCCGCCAAAGGCAATACGCTTCTGAACTACTGTGGCATCGACCGTGACATGATCGCCTTCGTCGCCGACCGCAGTCCCCATAAGCAGGGTCGCTACTTGCCCGGGAGCCGCATACCGATCATGCCGCCGGCGACCGTGTTCGAGGTCAAGCCAGACTATCTCCTTATTTTGCCTTGGAACCTGAAACGCGAGATCATGGACAGCATGAGAGGCATCAGGGACTGGGGCGGCCAGTTCGTATGGTGCATTCCAAAGCTTGAGGTCGCCGCATGATTTTCGAGAGGACACCGCTCAAGGGGGCTTTTATGGTTCGCCGCGACCGGCTGTGCGACGAGCGTGGCTCTTTCGAGCGATTATGGTGTGCCAAGGAATTTGCCGCGCATGGTTTGACAGCTTGGCTTGCGCAAACGAGCCTCTCAATAAACCTCCGCAAAGGAACGCTCAGAGGATTGCACTACCAGCGATCGCCCGCCGAGGAGGACAAGCTGGTCACCTGCGTTCGAGGTCGCATTTTTGACGTCATTGTCGATATTCGCACTCCGTCGCCGACGCGCGGACGGTGGTATGGCGTAGAGCTCACTGGCGACGAGCCGAACTCGCTCTATGTGCCCAAGGGTTTCGCCCACGGGTTCGTCACGCTCGAGGACGATACCGAGATCGTTTACCAGATGACGGAGTTCCAGGTGCCTGACCTTGCAGCTGGAATTCTTTGGAGCGATCCCGATTTGGCCATAGAATGGCCGGTGCGGCCCGTCGTGATTTCAGCGAGGGACCAAACTTGGCCGACATGGAGGGGGGAGGCATGCGATGCAGACTAGGCCGCCAGGAGAGCCTCAAGGCAGCTCGAACCTGAAATCAGCAAGGGCGGCGTGGCGCCTCATATGAGAATACTGTACAGTATGCTGCATCCGGGCTTTATTCGCCATTTCGATCGGACACTCGACCTGTTGGCCGATCAGGGACATCACATATGCCTCGTCTTTCATGGCGCCAAGATCGAGCCCGGGCAATGGCTGCGCCAGTTTTCGGCGAGACCAAACGTCACGCTCGTGGCGAGAGGCCCGGATCGCAAGGATAAATGGTCTCCCTTTCTCAATTACATTCGTGCCCTCAGCGACTACTCGCTCTATTTCAGGCCGGAGTTTCAAGAGGCCAATACGTTGCGGCGTGACGCCGCCGTCAAGATCAAGAACGAACACGCGCGGCGCGCCGTCGAGCGGCTCAAAAAGCTCCCAGGCGTCCTGCCTGTCCTCGACTCTTTCCTGCCGTTCCTGGAGCGCTGCGCGCCTCCGGATCCGAAGACTGTTAAGTTCATACGTGCGATGGATCCTGATCTGCTTCTCGTCACGCCGCCGGTCCAGTTCAGATCCAAGCAAGTCGACTACGTCAAAGCAGCGCGGTGCCTTGGTATCCCGACGGGGCTTTGCGTTGCGAGTTGGGACAATTTGACAAACAAAGGGCTGATGCGAGAGGTCCCCGATCGCATCTTTGTCTGGAACAAGGCCCAGCTGCGCGAGGCAGTAGACTTTCACGGCGCTAACCCGAAGTGCGTCACCGTCACGGGTGCACAGAGCTTCGATCAATGGTTCGAAGCCTCTCCGGCCGCGTCGCGAGAGGCGTTTCTCGCACGGCTCAATCTTACGGGGCCGCTGGTTCTTTATGCCTGCTCGGCGGCGCGGATTGCACCGAATGAGATCGACGCCATTGTGCCTTGGGCCCAGGCCGTTCGGGAACAAGGCGATCCTCAACTAAAAGCTGCTGCTATTCTTGTCCGGCCGCATCCCGTCAACCCTCAACCGTGGGACAAACTCCTGTCCCTTGGGCTTCCCAACATCGCGATTTGGGGCGAAGACGAGATCCAGAGTTTCGAAGCGGACGGCCGGCGGAACTATTTCGACAGCCTGTATTACAGCGCGGTTGTGGTCGGGCTGAATACAAGCGCGCAAATTGAAGCAGCACTTGTCGGCCGCGCCGTATTTTGCTTCCTTGACCCATCGATACCCGAAACCCTCAGGGGGACGCTTGGTACTCTGCACTTCAATCATTTGCTCGAAGCAAATGGTGGGCCGCTACACGTATCTCATTCCCTGGCGGAACACGTGGATCAGTTAGGCAAGGCGTTGAGTGATCCCGCAATGGCCGAACGCAGCCGGCGCTTCACGCAGAGTTTCATCAGGCCGCTAGGCCTTGATAGAGCGGCGGCCCCAATCCTCGCCGAGGCGATCGTCCAACTTGGCGGGAATCATAGGCAGTCATGCGCTGGAATTCTGAAGCCAGGGCCCTTTGGTAGACGGTTCTTGCTCGGCGGGCTTGCCGGCAAGAAGGCAAAGCCCGCGCGCTCAGCGGGAACAGCGCGGGAAAATGGACAGTAGACGGGACCGCAGACAAACCGAGGCCGAGCTTGCGCCGGACAAGTCTCGCGCAAGCAGCCCTTTGCCCTTGGTCAGCATCGGGCTACCTGTCTTCAACGGCCTGCCCGACGTGGAAGCAGCGGTGAACTCGCTTCTGGGGCAGGACTATCCGAACCTAGAGATCATCATTTCCGATAACGCGTCCACCGACGGCACGTGGGAGTGCTTGGCGCGCTTTGCATCCGATCCCCGTATCACTCTCATCCGGAACGAGACCAATGTCGGGGCGGCTGACAATTTTAAGCTCGTGCTGGACCATGCCAGGGGCGAATACTTCAAATGGGCCGCCCATGACGATTTGTGGTCGCCAAATTGCATCTCAACCCTAGTGCGGGAGCTCGAGCAGCATCCGGACGCCAGCGTCGCCATGGGCGCGACGGAGTCGTTTCGCTACGACGGGGAGACCGGTAAGCCGCGAGGGAGCTTCCCTGAAGTCAATGACTGGAAGCCTCTCCGGGCAACTTGGGCGCTCTGGTCGCCCATCAAGTACAACTTCTTTGTATACGGTGTCATGAGAACGGCCACGCTTAAGCGAGCGGCGACAATTCTCGAAAACATCAGCGGAACCGACCGGATGCTGGTCGCGCAGATGGCTTTGGTTTGTCCGCTCCGCTTCGTCGATGAGGTTGTCTATTTCCGCCGCATTGCGCCGGGTAAGTACAAGGATCGATCGCGATCCTTGCTCGCCTCCGCCCAGGTGGAACTTGGGCTGTACCGCTATATGGTCAGGAGCGTGTGGCGCTCGCGTGTCCTACCCTTTCGTCTCAAGCCTTTCGTCTTCGTGATGCTGGCGAGCCAGTTCTATCACAAAGCCCTTCGGGAGGGCGTGATCGAACCCGTGCAGAAAGGCGGAAGGAGGATCAGCGAATACCGCAGGATAATACGACGGCCTTACAAGTCGGTCAGAAAAGGGTTAGCGCACGGATACCGCGAAGCGATGACCCGCCTGAAACGGATCATGAAAAGAAACCGCCTCTTGCGTGCCTTCGTGGAAAGAAAGGATTGATCGGTCCACGCGGCTCTTTCATTACCAGCGCAAAAGGCGCGGGGCGCGCCAATGAGGGCCTCGGTTCAAGCAACGAGGGAGTGCGCCAGGCATCGCCGGCTTTCGGTCGTAGCCAAAGCCCTTCGGGTTTGCTTCGCTTGTTTCTGGGCTTTGCTTTTCTTTGCCTTCGCGCGCGTCGCACTTTGCCGCTGGTAGGGGGCAGCAATGAGCACGATCGGAGCCAGCATCGCGCGGATTGCAGCTGCCGCGAATGGCCGTGTTGGCTTTGCTTGCGGCACGATGGTCCCTAGCTCTTCGAAGGCTGACAGGCATCGCGGCGTTGCGGGTTGGTCGAGCCCCCAAGGCCGAACGAACGTCTGCAAGAACTCATCTGAGCGATCCTTGTCGAGCAAGGTTCCCCCAAGCGCCCGTGCGATGAGGTCCGCGCTACTCTCTATTCCATCGGCGACGTGCACCAGACCGCAGCGAACCAAATGATGAAAATGCAATGTGCCTTCCTGGGCGTGGGTGAAACGGGAATCACGGATGGTAACAACAGGACGGCCGACAATGCCCGCCTCAATCATGGCGCTGGTGTTGATACCAATGACTACATTGCTGTGGTAAAGCGAATCGAAAAAGTCGTTCTGTCGCCTGCGGTCCACTGGGTTTGCGCCCTCGCGAGGAAAAATAGCGACCTGCCCAAACTCGTTGAGCTCCACATCCTGCCAGGCGGCTGCATTTTGGGGATGCGGGCGGACCAATACACCCGCATCAGAGAGGGGAGCTCCGTGGCTGCGCAGCGCCTTGAGCCAGTCACGTACAAAGAGTGGCTCCTCCGTTCCACCAATAAACGGCGAAGAGCATAGATAGAGGATCATGGGCTTTACCGGGTCGAGCCCAATCGCCTGTAGGAACGTGCCGCGCCCGGTCGAAGGCTGGTGCTCAAACCATTTGTCGTAACATTGGGCGCCAGTCACCCGGATTCGTTGCCGGGGAACGCCGTGAAAATTCTCTGCCTCTTCCATTTGCAGAGAGTTCCACACCGTGACGAGATCGGGCACGAACCGCATGTGCCCCTTATTGGTGAGATTGTCCCAGCTGAAGACGGCCAAACAAGTCGGGATGCCCAAAGCCTGTGCGCTTTTGATCCAATCAGTCTGCTTGCTGTCGAAGTCCACGAGCGGGGTGACCACAACGGCGTCCGGCTTTTCTGCGTCCAAAACGGCATCGATCCTCGCATCAGTGGGAATGGCCGCTTCGATAGCCGCTAGTATTCGATGAAAGCTCGCCCGTCTCTTGGAATTATCGCGCAGGTTCAAGCGTACGAACGTCCAGCGCAAGGCGGCGGGCAGGCGCTGCTCGATTCGGGCGCGCAAGGCGAGGGCGTCGCCATAGGCCGGATTGAAATAACGCAGATAGTCCATGCAGCGGCGAAAAAAACTCGCGGTCTCCGTCCATCGATCAGATCGATTTGGCAGCGCCCGCAACGAGATGTTGCGATATTCGGCAGCCAGAGTATCGGCGAGATTATCGCTTGGATCGCGGGGCGCGCGATTGAACCCCAGCACTATGTCATGGCCGCGTTGAGCTAAGGCGCGAAGTGTTGGCTCATTATTACGCACATAGCCGGGATGATACATCACGAACAGGAACTTCATCGAAAAAGACTTCCTCGGGCAGACGCTCTAGCTGCGCGGTGATGTAATGCGTGCAACGCCAGTGCTTGCGTTCAATAGAGAACCGGGCGTGGCCTTGCACCACAGGAGATCGAGTTGTATGGGAGAGGTTAGCTGGGCGTCAATCCGCATCCCACCATCAATGGTTCACGAGAGAATGCCTACCGCCCGATCCGCGCTCCCAACATGAGGATTCTCAGCGCCGATGGAACAGCAGCTTGGGCGACGCATGGGCGAAGGGCGCCCACTGCACGTGCTCATGGCACTGCGCAACCTCATGTATCTTCGCCACTACGCATCGACAATAGGCGAGCTCGTTCGTCGGGGCCATCGTGTGACGCTCGTCTGCGATAGCGAGCACAAGAAGATCACAGAAGACATCAGACAAGCCGCTCTTGATCTCCAGGAGGAATTGGGGGTTGAGCTCCTTCCCGCGCCGGAAGGCCAGGGCTTTTGGGCGCAGCTCGTTCGCGAGAATTCGAGCCTTCCGGGATTACTCCCGATATTTCGACCCGCGCTTAAGCTCGTCGCAAAAATGTGCGGCGCGGGCCGAGAGCTTTGTATATCCACCTCTGCGCCGGCCTCTCGGCCGACCAGAGGCGGGCGAGCTTGCCGATGTGAAACGGTGGCGCCGGGCGCGGTTCTGGTCCCAGCTGGCCTATCTGGTGGACCGATGCCTCCCTCCCTCGGCGCAAATTGTCTCGCTGCTTCGCCAGTATAAGCCTGACGTGGTCGTCGTCTCGCCCTTGGTCGATTTCAATTCGAATCAGACCGATCTCGTCAAGGCCGCGAGACTTCACGGCATACCCAGTGTTCATGCGGTAGCGAGCTGGGACAACCTGACGAACAAAGGCCTGGTTCACGTCTGCCCCGACCGCGTGCTCGTCTGGAATGAGGCCCAGAAAGAGGAGGCTGTCAGTCTCCACAACATTCCCGCCGATCGCATCGTGCTCACCGGAGCGCAGCTTTTCGACCATTGGTTCGAGCGCAAGCCGAGCCGCGACAGAGCAAGCTTCTGTGCCGCGGCTGGCCTCGATCCTGATCGGCCATATATTCTGTATACCTGCTCATCGGTCTTCATCGCTCGCCACGAATCGGATTTCGTACTGCGTTGGCTGCAACATTTACGGTCGAGCGATAGCGAGCGGGCCCGCGGAGTTGGGGTGCTGATCCGCCCACATCCTGGAAGCACGAAATATGCCGATCAGTGGCTCGCGCCCGCGATAACCGCGCAAGCGGGTGTTGCAGTGTTCCCGAAGGCTGGCGGATTTCCTGTCGTGGAACAGGCGCGAGCCGATCTGTTCAATTCGATCTATCATGCTGACGCCGTTGCAGGGATCAATACGAGCGTGCTGTTAGAGGCGGCGATCATTGGGAGACGAACGCTCACCGTGCTCGACCCCGAGATTGCCGAAAGTCAGACCGGCATGACCCATTTTGGTCATTTGCAGCGGCCGGGCGGCCTCAAGATCGCGCGAGATTTCGCAGAGCATCTTGAGCACCTGGACGCAATTCTCGCCCAGCCGTCGCAAACCGCGCCGGAAACCGCAGCCTTCGTTGAGTTCTTTATCCGCCCGCGCGGCATCAATCAGCCAGCGACAGAAATTGTCGTGGACGCCATCGAGAGTGTTGTGGGTACAAGGCCGGCGCCCCTTGCCGTTCCCTGGTATGCGCCGATTGTCAAAGCGGCTATGATTGCGCCCGCTTACTGGATAGGGGTCGCGGGTTCTGAGCGGAACTCGAAAAAATGGTCTCGAAGCGACAGATTTTTCGCGAGGCTCAGGAGGGAAATAATTGCTAGGGTCGGCCTTGGTGAGGCGCGGGATCAGAAGGGCACTCCCAACAAAGGCCAAAGCGGAACGACAGCACCTCCGCGAGCGTAGGCGTGGTCGATCGGAGACCGAGTGCCCGCTCAGCATTAACACAGCTTTTCCCCGACACTCCTACTCCGTCGCCGCTTATTCTTGGCCAAAACGATGGGATCCACATGAAGGCTGAGGACTTTCAGCGGCTCAACGAACCTACCCTTGGGCTCGGGCAAGGCAAACGTCGCCTGCGCATTCTCTTCGTGATGCGCCACTTTCTGTACTTGCGAAACTACGAGTCCACCTTGAGAGCTCTCGCCGCCGAGGGCCACCACGTCATTCTCGGTTTCGAGGAGAACCCCTCAAAAGTCGGTCCCGAAGTCGCGGAGCTGGCCTGCCAACTTGCGAAAGAAACGCAGGGCATAGAGATCTGTCAGGTTCCGGTCCGAGCCGATCGCTGGACGGAGCTCGCACATCAAATGCGATCGCTGCGGAATTGCGCTCGCTATCGCACTCCCAGATTTGAGAGAGCAAAAAAGTGCGCGCGACGCGCTGAAAGTCATCTCATGCCGCAGCTCAGGCCTCTCGGCCAGGGCAATTCGAGCCGATGGCTTTCCTCTGAGCGCCTGTCGCGCCTTCTGGCGCATCTCGAATTCTCTCTTCCGTTGGATAGAGATACTTGAACTTCGTCGGCGCGCTCAAGCCTGACGTGGTGGCAGTCACGCCTCTCGTCGACTTCAGCAGCACTCAGGTCGACTACATCAAATCGGCGCGGGCCCTTGGCATTGCATCGGTGCACTGTGTGGCGAGTTGGGACAATTTGACGAATAAGGGCATTGTGCTGGTGGAGGCGGACCGCATGCTCGTCTGGAATGAGGTGCAGCTTCGGGAAGCGATCGATCTGCACGGCGTTTCGCCACATAAGGTCGTTGTCACGGGCGCCCAGCTGTTCGACGAATGGTTCTCGCGCAAGCCTTCGCGCGACCGAAATCAATTCTGCCAGGACGTCGGCCTCGATCCTGACCGGCCGTTCATTCTCTATACCTGCTCCTCGGTATTCATCGCCCGTTACGAGTCGGAGTTCTTCAAGCGGTGGCTCAAAAAATTGCGTAGCTGCAGCAACGATCGCCTACGGACGGCAAGCGTGCTCGTCCGGCCCCATCCTGGCAACAACAAATACAGCGCTCAGTGGAACGATCCGGAAATTTGCGATGCGGCAAACGTCGCCGTTTATCCGCGGCATGGCGGTTATCCTGTGACCAGCGCCGCCCGCGCGGACTATTTCGAACTCGCTCTTTTATTGCGCGGGAGTTGTGGGCATCAACACAAGCGCAATGTTAGAGGCCGGCATCGTCGGCAAACGATGCTATTCCGTTCTGGATCCGGAGATCGCCGAAAACCAGGAGGGCATGCTGCATTTCCAACATCTGACGCAAGGCGGGTTCTTGCGCACGGCTCGCAGCTTTGAGGAGCATTTCGAGCAGCTTGGTGCCGGGCTTGAGGAGCAGGTGAACAGCGATGACGAACTGCAGGACTTCATTCGTGAGTTTCTGCGGCCGCACGGGGTAAAGAAGCCTGCGACGCCCGTAGTGGTCAACGCCATAGAGGAAGCCTCTCTCCTCAAAGCGGCACCCATACCACGTTGGCCCCTGATCTTTGCCCCGTTGTTGTTTCCGTTTGCGGCCAACCTCCACGCCGTCGCAGCCGACCGGAAGGGCAAGAAATGGGACAATGTCAATTTAAGAGTCCACTTTGCCAAGGCGACAAAGCAACTCTTGAAGGACGTTGCGCACAGGTTTTGGCGATTGCCACGTGATAGCCGCGCCGCGATCGCTCGCGTGGGAAAGAAGGCTCTCCAATCAGCTTCGCGGTTGTGGTCGGCGGCAATTCGTCATCTCAGATCATTTTTGGGATAGGGGCAGTCACGGGTGGAACTGAAGGAACTCATAAGACTGCCTAGACGTGTTGCACGGCGAATCGCCCATCACGTTTTTGGCCGCGGCAGTCGTATGGAATCCAAGGTGCCTCCGGCGCCTCAGTTTCTTGCCGTGGAGCGCTTAGATCGATTGCGGACGGGCCTTGTCTTGGTTCGGCGCCTGATCGGGCAAAGCTACCTTCTGCGTTTTCCAAGGCGCCTCGTGGTGGTTGATACACCGCACGCGCGCGCACAGCTGCAGACACTGCTGGAAGCCGAACTTTTGACACCTCGCCTCTGCCGCAGATTAGTGAGGTCCGCCTTTACGGATGATCCAGGTCGCATGGTGCTGGTGGGTCCGTGGACGACGGAAATCGGTTTCGAGCTCCTCTACTGGATTCCCTTCCTGCGACATTTCGCAGCCGCTTACCGGGTTGGGCCGGGGCGCATGGTGGCGATTTCGAGAGGGGGCGTGGCGGAATGGTATGCCGGTGTCTGCGGTCATTACGTTGACCTGTTCGATCTGATCGATGTCGAGCAATTTGTGAACGAGACCGCTGCGCGGGAAGAGGCCCAGGGCGTTAAGAAAACCTTCGACCTGGCACCGAATGCGTTTGAACGGCAAATTTATGGGCTCGTTGCGAAGCGTCTTGGACTTACCGACTACACTGTTCTGTCGCCAAGCGCGATGTACACCATGTTCCGCAACATCTGGCGCGGGCGTTCTTCCGGGGACAGAATGCTCAAATGGCTCGACATCCGCCCAATTGAAGCCCGCTACCCAAAGCCCGACTTGCCATTCCGCGGGGACTATGTCGCGCTCAAGTTCTATAAGTCCAATAACTTTGCGCTCAACAAAACGACGCGCCTCTTCATGGACAGCCTAATACGCCAACTGTCCAGCAAGACGCGCGTCGTGCTTTTGAACACCGGCATTCGCCTCGACGATCATGTCGACGCCTACACTTCGCACAATCCCGACGTATTCGACGCGTCTTGCCTCTATGGAGCCCACGGCAATCTCGCGGTGCAGTCGGCGTTGGTGGCGCACGCCAAGAGCCTGCATTGCACCTATGGCGGTTTTGCCTATCTCGGACCGTTGCTAGGGATCCCGACCGTAGGCTATTTCACCAAGCCCCAATTCGTCGGTACTCACCTCGATCTCGCCATAAGATGGCTTGACCCAAGGGCCGGATTGCTGAGTGTTTGTTCCATCAAGGTGACGTTGGCGCAATCAAACCTGGGCGCCGGGGCCGCAGAGGACTTTGGGGCCGGGCAAAAAAAGGCGGGCTTGACGGGTCTTGCCTAGGAAAGCAGGCGCCGGCGGCTCACGCCACGTCTTGTGCCTGCTTTGGGCGGCTTCTAAACTACGGCGTTTCGAACGGAGGGATGTGTATGATCAAGGTGGGGCTGATCGGGTACGGGTATTGGGGACCTAACCTCCTTCGCAACTTCACGAGCAATCCTGCCTTCGAGGTCGTTGCCGTCGCCGATGCGAACGAGCAGCGGCGCGCCGAGGTTCGGCGCTGGAGTTCATCGGCTAGGCTGCTGGAGAGCGGCGAGGAGATCGTCGCGATGCCCGAGATCGACGCCGTGGCGATCGCGACACCGGTTGCCACCCACTATGGCCTCGCGCGCAAAGCCCTTGAGATGGGCAAGCATGTCCTCGTCGAAAAACCGATGTGTGCAACCTCGGAAGAGGCGAAGGATCTCGTGCAGCTCGCCGAAGCGCACAACCGCGTTCTCATGGTCGACCACACCTTTCTCTTCACCGGCGCCGTGCAGATGATTCGCAAGATGGTCGAGCAAGGCGAGCTTGGCCGCATCTCCTACATCGATTCCATGCGCGTCAATCTGGGACTTTTTCAACCCGATGTGAACGTGCTTTGGGACCTTGGGCCGCACGACCTCTCGATTATCGACTACCTTCTCGGCGAAGAGCCCATCCATGTCGAGGCGAGCGGCTATTGCCACGTCAATTCACATCTACCGGACATCGCCTATCTTACGCTTCATTATCCATCGCGCATCGTCGTGCATCTGAATTTGAGCTGGATGTCGCCCGTCAAGGTCCGCAGACTCGCGATCGGCGGCAGTGCGAGAATGCTCGTCTGGGACGACCTTAACAGCGAGGAGAAGATCAAGATTTACAATTCCGGCATCGACTTCCAGCCTCAAGAGGAACGGAATGTCGTAGTACCGGAATATAGAATCGGCGACATCTTTTCGCCGCGCGTTCCCTTGCGCGAGGCACTTGCGGAGGTGGTCGAGCATTTCGCAAGGGTGATTGCCGCAGAGGCGAGGCCGATCATGGATGGGAGAAGCGGCTTGCGGGTCGTAAATATGCTGGAAGAGGCGCAGAAAGCGCTTGACGCGAGCCTTGCCCAGGTCAGCCGGACGAAAGCGAACAGGCTGTGGGCGGCCGCATCCTAGTCACTGGCGGCGCCGGCTTCATCGGTAGCCATCTCGTCGACCGGCTCATCGGCGAAGGCCACGCGGTCACGGTTCTGGACGACTTCTCGAGTGGCGAGCGGAGCAACCTTGAGCAGGCTCGCGCAAGCGGCGATCTGCGCGTTGTCGAAGGCTCGATCCTCGACCCAACGACGGTTGTCGAGGCCATGGAGGACTGCGATCTCGTTTATCACCTCGCGGTGCAATGTGTCCGCCGCTCAATCGGGCAGCCGGTCGAGAACCATTACATCAACGCCACCGGCACGCTGCACGTGCTTGAGGAGGCCCGCCGCCGAAGGGTGCGCCGTTTCGTTTACTGCTCGTCCTCCGAGGTTTATGGCAATGCCTCGAGCGACAAACTAGACGAGGAGGTCACTGTCTGTGCGCCGACGACGGTTTACGGCGGCGCCAAGCTCGTGGGCGAGCTCTATACGAGAGCCTATCTCACCACCTACGGACTCCATTCGGTGGTGGTGCGCCCATTCAATGCCTATGGACCACGCGAACACGCTACCGGCGACCTCGCAGAAGTGATCCCGCGTTTTGTGATCCGCGTGCTGAACGGGCGCCCGCCAATCGTGTTTGGCACCGGCGAGCAGGGACGCGATTTCACCTATGTGACCGAGGTCGCGCGGGGTCTTGCGCTGGCCGGCGCGGCCAAGTCGGCCATTGGCCGGGTCATCAACATCGCTTGCGGCGAGCTCATCACGGTGCGCCGCGTCGCCCACATGGTGGCAGAGCTCTGCCAGCATCCCGATCTCGGGCCGGTTTATATGGGCTCGCGCCCAGGCGACGTGCACAGATTACATGCGCGGACTGAGCGGGCGCGTGAGCTCCTGGGCTACGAGGCCACGATCCCCTTCGCCGAGGGGCTTGAACGCTATATCGACTGGTTCACTCGCACGCATCCCGATCCTTCGGCGATGCTCGAGGAGGATCCTGTAAACTGGGCCATGCCGGAGAGCGCCTGACCTTGCAGCAAGTGGATTTTGCCCGTCCCTTCTACGGGGAGGAAGAGGCCAACGCCGCCGCCGACACAGTCCGCAGCGGCTGGGTGGTCGGGGGTCCACGCCTCGCGGAATTCGAAAAGGAATTCGCGCGGCGCTGCGGCTCTAAGCATGGCGTCGGCGTGTCGTCCTGGACTACAGGCGCCTTCCTCGTGCTGAAAGCCTGGGGGCTTGGACCCGGCGACGAGGTCATCGTCCCTTCGCTCACCTTCATCGCTTCGGTCAACGTCATCAGCCATACCGGCGCTACACCTGTGTTCGCCGATATCGATCCCCGCACATACAACGTAGATCCTGAGGACGTGGCGCGGAAAATCACGCCGCGCACGCGCGCCCTGATCCCTGTAGATCAAATCGGGCTTCCTTGCGACATCGATGCCATCAACAACATCGCCGGGCAGCATGGCTTGCATGTCCTGGACGATGCGGCTTGCGCCTATGGGAGCCGCAATCGCGGCCGGCCCGTAGGCTCGCTCGCGGAGGTTACGGTCTTTTCCCTGCATGCGCGGAAACTCGTGTCCACAGGCGAGGGAGGAATGATCCTGACCGAGGACGCCGCCCTTGCGGAACGCCTACGCGTGTTGAGGCATCAGGGCATGTCGCTGTCGGACTTCGCCCGGCATGGAGCCTCGCCCACGACTTTCGAGACCTACCCAGAGATCGGTTACAATGCGCGCATCACCGACATCCAGGCAGCCATCGGCCTCGTCCAGCTCGCGCGCACGCAGCAGCTGCTAGAGAACCGCAAGCGGATCGCCGAAATGTATAATGCGCATCTCGCCAAGCACCCGCTGCTTGAACCGCCGCACGTGCCCCAAGGCCTTGAGCACAACTGGCAAAGCTATCAGGTGCTGGTGCGCGAGGGCTCGCCACTCACGCGCAACGAGATCATGACGCGCCTCTACGCCGGCGGTATCCCCACGCGGCGCGGCGTCATGGCCTCGCATCTCGAGCCGCCCTATCGGGCGTTTGGCGCTGTGCTCCCCCACACCGAGCACATCGCTGCAAACAGCCTGCTGCTACCCATGCATTCGGGCCTTAGCGAGGATCAGGCGCGCTGGATTCTCCGCGCGATCGACGACTTGGTTAGCTGAATCGGCAATGTTGGCCTCTGCCCACCTTATTGCGGCGCAGCCCGGCCGTTCTTCTGGCATTCCAGGAACAGGTGGATATAGGGAAGCCGCACGAAGTCGGGACGGATGCTGCAGGTGGCGCTGGGGAAGCGGCCTCTTGCCAAAGCCAGATACTCCTTCTCGGTGCGCACATTGCGGCCGCGGTCCTGCAACATGATCCAGCGCGATACCCATCCTTCTCCTTCAGTGCCAAGGACGGGATCGCAGGTGACGAAGCGGCCATTGGGCTTGAGCGCATCGTGAGCCAGGCTCAACAGCTTCTCGGCCTGGGCGTTGTCGAGATGATGGAGGACGCCGAATGCCATTGCGACATCAAAGCAATTGGAGGGCAGCGACGGTGCCTCTGCAACCGAGCTGCAGATGAACCTTGCGCGATCACCGAAGCGCCCACGTGCCTTTTCGATATAGGCCTCGCTGACGTCCAAGCCAGTATAGGTAACGCCCTCGGGCATATCCTGGAAAATCGTTCCCGTTCCGCACCCGATGTCGAGCACGGCATCGCCTGGACGCGGACGCAAATAATGCTGAACGAACTCGGCACGGGCGCGATTGGCTCCCGCGAGGTCCGACCAGAGGTCGTAGATTTTCGGCCATGCCAGAATTGATCTGAGGCCGTGGTTAACCTGCGCCATGCGCAACGTCCTCCCACTCCGCTACCCAGAACGGCTGCAAGCAGGTCCTCCTTCGTGGCGCATGCCCACTTTAAAAGCGGACTGTCGAGCTAGAAAGAGACGCGTCGCGTTCGGCAGCGAGCTTGCGGTTTTCGGGGCTTTCTTCATCGAACCCCACCGCGTCTTCGAGCAAATATCTCGGCCGCTGCCGCGCTTCCGCGAGGTTGCGCCACAGATATTCTCCAAGCACCCCGAGCATGACGATCTGGATACCGCCAAGGATCAAAACCACCACAATCATCGAGGTCCAGCCGGATGGGACTTTGCCTGCAAAAGAATTGGCGATCACAAACAGGGCGTATAGAAAGCCGATTCCGGCGACCACCATGCCCAACAGGGACATGAGGCGTATGGGCAAGAAACTGAAGGAGATGATCGAATCCGCGAACAGTTTCAGCTTCTTGCGCAAACTCCAGCTGGAGTGCCCCTGCAAGCGCGCCTGCTTGGTGTAGCAGGTCCTCGCCTGGCGGAATCCCATCCACTGCAAGAGGGCGAAGACGCTGATATTCGTTTCCTTGTGCCGTTGCAGCGCCTCGCCGACGGCATGATCGATCAGGAAAAAGTCGGCACCCTCGCCAAGGACTTGCGTCCCGGTGATCGAGGCCATGACCCGATTGAAGAGCTTCGAGGACAGGCGATCGAAGCGGCTCACCCCGAGCCGGCCTTCGCGCACCGCCCACACGATCTGATTGCCGGCGCGCCATTGCTCGAGCATCTCCGGGATGAGCTCGGGAGGATCCTGAAGGTCGGCGGCGAGCACGGTGACGGCATCGCCCTTGGCACGCTCGGTTCCGCAAAGGATGGCAATGTGCGAGCCCACATTCCGCGCAAGCCGGAGCGCCTTGACTCGGGGGTCGGAACTCGCGAGCGACTTTGCCACGGCGAAGGTCCCGTCGCTGGAGTGATCGTCGACGAGAATGAGTTCCCAATCGGCTCCCGACTCTTGCAAAGCGGTGCAGAGCCGCGCGTGGAGGGAGCGGAGGTTGGCCTCCTCGTTGTGACAAGGAACGACCACACTCAAGAGCGGTTTGCGACGGAGAGAAGCACTCACAGGCATCTTCGCGCTCATGCTGGATCGCTGCGCAGACATTCCCATTTTACCCTTTTACATCCCGCTTTCCGCGATTTTTTAGATCCGGAGTATTTCCGCTAACGATCCGGGCCGGGATGCCCCAGGCTTTAGCCCCGCTCGGAATGTCCCGATTCACGAAGGACATCGCACCGATGATGACCCTGTCGCCAATGGTGACCCCCATTTGCACAACAGTATTGGGACCAAAATAGACGCCAGATCCGACTTTTGTCGGAGCGAGCTTTATTGGCGCCGCACCAAAGCTTACGGCCTGGTCGACGGTATCGTGCGTGTAGATCTGGACACCGGCGCTGAAGGTCACGTAGTCGCCGACGACGAGTTCGCCGCGGCCATCGAGAATGACATTCGGCCCAATCCAGCAATTCCGCCCGACTTTGACATCGCCAAGGATGAGCACGTTATCGTAGCAGGTGGTGCCTTCGCCGAAACCGTACTGCTTGGCGTTGTCGCTTCGCTCGGTGATCAGGTCTCCGAATGAGACGCGCCGCTGCCACTGTTCGACCTTTCTGCTTTGCAGTTGCTGCTGAAGCTCGCGCAGGCGCCGCTCGAATTCCTCAAGATCGGATGCGCTTCCATTCTTCATGGGCTCTAGCCGCATTCAAGGGCAAGATGGGGCGTTCTCGGGGCCACCGGCCCTTCTCATAAACCATCTGTCAATATCGTGGGCGTCCTTTTCCCGCGCCAAGCACCAAACCGCATTGAGATCCCGGAGGCGTGCCGGCGACGCCGCGCTCGAGCAAAAGGGCAAGAACGGCTGCCCTGTCCCCCAGGATGGCGGCGTCCAGAGGCGTCAGCTCCTTGTACATACGGACTTTCCTTTCGAACGGTTCGCTGTCGCGAAGGGGGTAAGTGCCGTCAATGGGTTGTCCCATCTCAAGCAGCCTATAGAGGCGGCCAACGTCGCCGATCAATGCGGCCTCGGCAAGGTTGAAATCGTTGTCCAGCCACCGTGAAGTCCCGCCCACGGCCACAACGAGGAGAATGACGGCGCTGAACAGGATTGCGGCCAGGACCGGGGCGGCGGCAAGAAAGACAAGAGTTGTTCGCGGCCAGGATGCAACCACGCGGCGAAGCCGCTCAAGGCCCTTAGTTGCTCTCATACCGGAGAATCCACTCTGGCATGAATGCCCTCGACATCGTTGGCATGGAAAGAGCCCCGCTTCGCAACTCCTTTACCAGGGCTCGACCCTCATCCGAAGTTGGGACGTAACTGTCCCGGGCCGTGTACGCGATCACCCATGCATATTGGTTGTGCCACGACTGATACCACATCAAATAATGGGTCGACATGGTCCGCAAGGTGAAGGCGACACTCAAGAGGGCCACAGCAACAACAGCCGATGCCGCACGCCAGGACTTAGTGTCTGGCATCACAGCGCGGTCGAGGATGTCGCGGATCGCCGCGTAGCCCGCAAGCGCCCAAAACACACCCGCGGTGCCGAGAGTGACGTTTTTGAGATATGCAAAACTTAAAGCTGCATTCGCAATGAGCACTGGGAAAGCCAGCAGCACGAGCCGGTCCGAATGGCTCAAATCAAATGCGAGCCAGGCTCGTCTGCGGCGGATGGCATAAAGCGCAATCAGGATCGTGAGGAACGTCGAGGAGGCGATCTCGACCCATCGATTTTCGGCCACCGCCCGCCCGCCCATGAGCGAGTGGACCCAGTGCCAGACCCCATGTTGGGGCTCGGCGAAGAGCACCGAGAGTAGCGAAACGACGAAATTATGTATGTAATACAGATACATACGCCCGGCGAACATGGCCTGGAGCTCTTCTGGCTCCGGCCGCCTGAAGCCAAGGCCGCTCGGATTGGTGATGAGAGAGGCGCCAGAACCAAATTCGCTGAGATGTAAACCCAAAGAACCCAACGTCAGAACCAGAATCACGGCCAAGGCGCCGCGTGAAACACCCCGCCAACCGATCACGTAAGCGGTGACAAGGATAACCGGGATGAGAAGTCCGGTCTCGACATTCAAAGTAGCGAAGACGAAGCAAAAGATCGCCGCGACATCGGCGAGGAGGCCGCCTCTTGAGTAGGCTAAGTTCGCGGCGATGACCGCAGCCAAAATGGGCACAAGGTGGTTGAAAAGAGGAAACCCTTCAACGATCAGGTCGTAAAAGGTGTGCAGACCGACTAAGACGTAGAGCGCTATCGCCGCCGCCGCAAAATCGGTCGCCGTCGTGACCCGCATCAGCCGGGCAACCAGCAGCACCAACGCCACGACCATGGTTATGTTGACGGTCTTGAACGTCAGAAAATAGTGGCCCTGAGAAATCTCGAAGAAAAATTTCAGCATGATGGTGTTCAAGGGACGCCAGCGCGCCTCCGGATGCAGGAGTGGCGCGAGAGCGTCCGGCCATGAAATCTGCTGCGCTCCAAGCATGTTCTGGAGCATGTCCGACAGCTGAAGTGGCATGGTGGCGATGAAAACCGCCAACAACGCCGCAATGATCGCCGCTGCAACCATGGCCATCCACCACCACAAGGTGGCGGGATTCCTGTCCGGTTGCTCGGCTGGCGGCAGCCATCGCTCCAGCCGCTCAGATGGGGCCGATGTGGCCCGCCGTTTGGTGGCCCTGCGCTTGCTACTCTTGGCGATGCTCACGGGGCTAGGGCCACAGCAGCGATCCCAAATACGATGAGCAGCATGCCGAGTCCCTTAGGCAGGGAAACCGCTTCTTGGAAAAAGAGGACGGCGCCCAGGGTAACGCAAATAAAGGTGGCTCCGACCAGAATGGGGTAGCTGCTCGACAGGTTCTCCATGGAAAGAGCGAAGAACCAGACGATGGTGGCAGCCGCATAAAAGAATACTCCGATGAGAAATAGCGGTTGGGTGAACAGGCGCCCCATCTGGAGCATGAATGCGCCATCGAAAGAAAGCCCGCCGCCCGCCAAGAGCCCGCCGCGCAGGAGTAGATTTGCTGCGGCCAGAAGCAAGGCGGCAAGCATAATCACTGCGAAAACTTCAAGTCGCATGAGATAGCTTTTCCGAGTGCGGTTGCGCAGCGTGACGGCCGAAGTCTGCCTTGAAAGGTATGGGAACGCAACCCAATCCTCGGACCGCTGCCTCAGGCTCGGAAGAAGGCGCGAACGGCGGAGATGATTTGCTCGGTTTGCGCCTCCGTCATCCCTGCAAAGAGCGGCAAGCTCAGCCCTTCGCCGGCCCAGGCATCCGCAACGGGCAGACTGTCGCGGTCGCAAGGGACATGCGCAAAACAGGGTTGGCGGTGCAGCGGTATGGGGTAGTGCAACCCGGTTTGGATCGCTTGCGCTTGCAGGCTCGCCCTCAGCTCGTCGCGCCGCGGCGTGCGGATCACGAAAAGGTGGTAGACATGGTCGGCCTGAGGCGTGGGCAATTTGAGCGGCAAGCCGGCAAACGCATCAAGATAGCGCCGGGCGATCGCGCGGCGCATGTCGGTCCATGCATCCAAGCGGCGAAGCTTGTGCGAAAGGATCAGCCCCTGAATGCCGTCCATCCGGTAGTTAAAGCCGATCCGCTCGTGGGTATAACGCTCGGATTGGCCGTGATTGCGCAACGACCGCATTTCCTCGGCAGTTTTCGCATCTTGTGTCACGACCGCGCCGGCCTCTCCCGCCGCGCCGAGATTCTTGCCGGGATAGAAGCTGAAGCATCCGATCTTGCCGAACGTCCCTACTTTGCGCCCATCATAACGAGCGCCGTGCGCCTGCGCCGCGTCCTCGATCAAGGTCAAGCCATGAGCAGTGGCAAACGCACCGACGCCGCCCAGATCGGCGGACTGACCGAAGAGATGCACGGGAATGATCGCCTTGACGCGCGCATTCATGCGGCGTTCGGCATCGGCGACATCGATATTTGCGGTCACCTCGTCGACATCGCAAAATACTGGCGTGGCGCCGACATAAACGACGCCCCAGGCGGTGGCGATAAAGGTGTTGGCTGGCACAAGCACCTCGTCGCCGGGGCCGATGCCGGCGGCGATCATGGCGAGATGCAAGGCCGATGTCCCCGAGTTGAGGGCTACAACGTGTTCGGCGCCGAGCCATTCGGCGAATGCTTGCTCGAACTCCTCGACATAGGGTCCAAGCGAAAAGGCGCTTCTCGAAAACAGCTCTTCGAGCCGCGGCATTACCTCGTCCCGGATCTGGCCCCACTGCCAGCCGAGGTCCATGAACGGGATCATTGCGTCGGACATCGGCGTGCTCACAGCTTCAGCGACTGGCGCCGACTGGGCGTGCCGGAACGCCGGCGACCACGGCGCGAGGCGGCACGTCCCGGGTCACCACAGCACCGGCGCCGATCTGAGCCTGCTGGCCGATGCGGATCCCGCAAAGGATCGTGGCGTTGGAGCCGATCGAGACGCGATCCTCGATCCAAGTTTCCTCCATCTTCCACTCGCCGGTGATTGATTTGCCTTCCGGGGTCGTAGCAGCCGGCCGTTTGTCGTTGATGAACATGACACCGTGACCGACGAAGACGTTGTCGCCGATGTGAACGCCCTCGCAGATGAAGGTATGGGAGGAAATCTTGCAGCGGCGCCCGATGGTGGCGCCACGCTGAATCTCCACGAAACTGCCGATTTTCGTGTTGTCGCCGATGCGGCAGCCGTAAAGATTGACGAAATTGAACCAGCGGACGTTGCGCCCGACCTCAACGTTATGGATGACGTTACGCTCGGTTTCGATCGTCAAAGTTTGATAGGCGCTACTCACTGAACATCCCCCGGGGGCGCGATTTTGACGGAAGCAATAGCCGATCCGAAATTAAAGGCATAGCGGCAATTCGCCCAGGGCCAATGGCACACCGCTTGCCAGGCTACTTTCTTTCTGATCGAATAACTGGTTGGGGGGCCAATGAACTCGACTGCATCCTGCCGGGAACAAGAGAGGGAGCCCGTGAGGCAAGCGAGCAAGCCGCTGAGCGCATACTTGAACGCTGTTCGTGCAGCTTTAGCCTGGCGAGCTCGCCGTGTAACTGTGGATGCAAAGCCGATTGTGCTCTACTTGGAGTTGGCTATGCATTGCAATCTCAAATGTCCTTCCTGCCCAACTGGCATAGGAATTTTGGCCAGGGAGCGGGGCTTGCTTGATGTCGACCATTTTAAGGCGATCGTGGATGCGCTTGGAAAATATGTCTTTGTTATCGAGTTCTACAACTGGGGCGAGCCGTTACTGCACAAGCGCTTCCCTGAGATGGTGCGCTACGCGACCGAGCGGGGTATCCGCTGCTACGCAAGCAGCAATCTAAGTATGCCTTTGACTGCCCAAAAGGCACGGGAAATCGTTACATCTGGGCTCCATTCGTTGAAAGTAGGGGTTGATGGTGCAACGCCTGAAACGCACGCCCGATATCGACGTGGGTCAAATCTCAATGTTGTCCATGAAAATCTCCGCAAGCTCGTCGCCACTAAAGCGGAGCTGAAAAGCAAATATCCGAAGCTTAGTCCAACCTTCCACGTGTTCGAACACAACGAGCACGAAATTGACGAAGTGAGAGCGCAGATGCGATCACTCGGAATAAAAAATCTCGGAGTGCTCCCAGCGATTCTCCCGCCTAATGGCGAAGTAAGGGCACCGAAAGACAAGTTCTACGACCTGTATGCAAGAATAAATCGCATACGAGAAAAAATGCGCCGCCATCCGTCGAAGATACCAGCCTGCAGCTGGCTCTATTTCACGTCTACCATCAACCCCAATCTATCGGTCTCGCCCTGCTGCGCGTCTCTCAACGAGGTGCTTGATTTTGGCAGGGTTGACGAAAGGAACGTCGCACACAGCTTTTCGAGAGTCTGGAACTCAGATCACTATCGCGGAGCACGGGCGATATTTGCGAATCGACGCTCACTTGCAGCCTGGGCGACAGAAACTTGTCAGGATGCCACTCCCGACGGTATGGCATTTTCCCAGCTTTTGTCGGAGACCCCGAAGTTTATTTGCGACGCATGTCCAATCCCGGAGACCGTAGTGCGATGGAATAGTCTCTTTGGTCAGCTGACCAAGGAACATGAGTTGGAAAAGAGAAGGCTTCTTGAAGGGCGACACTATGCGAGCGCCGCATTAATGTGGGTCAAGATCAGTCTCCTGCGGTTGGCCGGAATAATAGCGACTGTAAGGGGCGATCTCATTCTGGAAAAGACAGCGGATATGATGAGGCGCAAACGCGACTTATCGAATGAAGCTCGGTATGCCAGCATAAGCGGCATCCAAGCCTGAGCGATCCGCCTGCTGTGAAACTAGCAAGAGACGACGTTCGGCACTGTCTGCTCTTCAGAATTTCCTGGTTGCAATCGCCGAGTGTCAAGGTCTGAACATTCTGACATGAAGATCCTGTTCAGCGTATTGCATCCCGGACACATGCACTTCTTCAACGTGACACTTGAGATTCTCGTGTCTCAGGGTCATTCGCTTGAACTCGTATTTCATGCCAATAAGCGCAACCTATTTATTTTTGATGATTTTAGCATAGAACGGAGGCTTGGCACTCTCGCAGGACATCCGAATGTAAGGTTCTTTACACGGGCGCCTCAACGGCGGGACAGATGGAGCCCTTTCTTGGACTACATTCGAGCCTTAAGTGACTACTCACTGTATTTTCGACCAGAGTACCAACATGTCACGTCACTGCGCCGACGCGCGGCCGCCAAAATCAAAAATGAACAAGGTCGGCGCACTGTTGAATGGCTCGCCAAGGTTCCCGGAGCCTTGCTCGTTTTAGACTATTTCCTGCCACTCTTGGAGCGGATGACGCCTCCAGACCCCAAAATCGTGGAGTTCATACGCTCCAAAGAGCCAGACATGCTTTTGGTCACTCCGTTTGTTCAATTTCGGTCAAAGCAAGTAGACTACGTCAAGGCAGCGAGGTTCCTAGGAATCCCAACGGGGTTGTGTGTTGCCAGCTGGGACAATCTGACAAACAAAGGGCGAATGGGCGAGATTCCGGATCGAAATCTTTGTCTGGAACGAAGCGCAACGGCGTGAGGCCGTGGCATTTCATGGAGCGAAGGCAACCCAAGTCACCGTCACGGGCGCGCAGTGTTTTGACCGTTGGTTCGAAGCCTCTCCGTCAACCTCGAGGGAGCATTTCCTCGCTCGAAATCGGACTCTCCGGTCCATTCATTCTTTACGCGTGCTCCTCTCCAGAAATAGCGCCGGAGGAGATCGAGCTAATTATTCCCTGGGCGCTCGCAATCCGTCAGCAAGGCCAGGCGCAACTCAGGGATGCGGCTATCCTGATCCGACCGCACCCGCTCAACCCCCAACCTTGGGATAAGTTGCTGTCGCTTACGCTGCAAAATCTCAATGTGTGGAATCAGGATGCTGAGCGGGCCTTCGAGGAGGATGGGCGACAGCAGTATTTCGATAGTCTGTTTCACAGCTCGGCGGTAGTGGGCCTCAATACCTCGGCTCAAGTCGAGGCGGGTTTGCTGGGACGCCCTGTGCTAACCCTACTCGATCCGAGCATTCCCCAGTCGACCCATGGCACGCTAGACACCTTGCATTTTCACCATCTTATCAACGTCAATGGTGGCTTGCTGCACGTCGCCTACTCTCTTGGGGAGCATATGGGACAGCTCGTCAGAGCCATCCTGGACCCTAGCATGGCCGAGCGCAGTCATCGCTTTACCGAAAGCTTCATAAGACCGCTCGGTCTCGGTCAGGCGGCGGCGCCAATTCTTGCGCAAGCAATCATCGAGCTCCACTCAGAAGCGCAACGCCGGCCTCGGGGAATTAGCGATTTCCTGGCGGCACAAGTGCGGAAGCGTATGTGGCTCACGCGTCGCGCATGAGTTACAGCATCTCGATTGCGGGCCGCCGCTGGGCTATAGAGGGCCCCGAGGCATACAGTCTTTGCGTAAGCGGTAGGAGGTTGAGTTGGCGGAAAGAGTGATAAGCAGCAACCAACCTCCCTCCGGTGACGAGGCGGCTTTCGAAGCGTCATGCGCCCGCGAAATCGAGCGTATGGCGAAGGACGATGCGCTACAAGGAGCCGGGCGCCGGCTTCTTCTGGCGTCATGGCCCTTTAAATATGTCTACCATTTTCGCTGGCTGGGAAGGCCTATCATTCAGTGCCCGCAGGACATCGTCGCCCTGCAAGAGATCGTCTGGTCCGTGCGGCCGGAGATCATCGTCGAGACCGGCGTTGCGCGCGGCGGCTCGAGCGTGTTCTTCGCCTCGCTCTTGCATTTGCTTGGGGGTGAGGGAAAGGTTGTCGCGGTCGACATTGATATCCGGCCGCACAATCGGCGCGCGATCAAGTCTCATCCAATGAGTGATAGGATCGTGCTCATCGAAGGGTCCTCTGTAGAAGACACGACGGTCGCTCGGGTCTTCGACCGGTGCCGAGGCAAACGGGCCATGGTGGTGCTCGATTCCAACCACACGCATGATCACGTCCTTAAGGAATTGACACTCTATTCGCCTCTCGTCCGCGCCGGCAGCTATCTGGTGGTTTTCGACACGATCGTCGAGGACTTCCCGCCAGGTCATTTTGCCGATCGGCCTTGGGATCGCGGCAATAATCCGAAAACCGCCGTCATCGAGTTCCTGCGCGCCAATCGGAGGTTCGAGGTCGACGACCGGATCAGCGCCAAGCTGCTGGTCTCGATGGCGCCTGGCGGCTATCTTCGCTGCTTGCAGGATCCCTAGGGCGAGGCCCCGTATGTCGCTGCCGGGGGACAAGACGAGTTTGGGGCGCAATCTGTTGGTTTCGCTGAAATGGGCTGCCGATGCTTCTGGGCGTTGCCTGTCGCTCCCCGTCGGCAAGCCTGTCCGCGCGATCCTGCGCCCCGTGGCCACGCGGTACGAACTCCAAAGCGAAGAAGACGTACGTTGTCTGACGGAGTGGCGCAATCGGCATGTCACCTCCTTTCTGAGCGAATTCGCGGCCACGATTCCACGGACGCGCCATTGGCTTGCCGAAACCGTGGGTCCGAGCGACACCAAAATCCTGTTCATGGTCGATCTGCCCGACGGCACGACCGTTGGCTATATGGGTCTCGCCTTTATCGAGTGGGACAAAGGTTATGGCGAGGTTGACGCCGTTGTGCGCGGGCGCGAGGCGCCGCGACATCTCATGTCGGAAGCCCTGCGTACGCTTATCAAATGGGCCAATCAGCGACTTGAACTCAAGGACATCGGGGTGCGCGTACGATCCGACAACACGGCCCTTGAGTTCTATAAAAAATTCGGCTTTGTGGAGGTGAAGCGCGTCCCTTTGCAGCCCGCAAAGTCGGCTGACGGTATCGTCTGGACCGAAGATGCCTCGCTTCCCCCAAGAGAGCCTTCCCTGGTCCACATGCACCTGACCTAGCCTTTTGCAAGCTGACGCCTGACGATCGCCCTCCACTTTGCCAGCCAATGACGCACGGGGAATCCATCAGTGGGTAAAGACGGGCCGATGACGCAGATCCCGGTGTTCAAGCCGTTGCTGGAGGACGAGGAGCTCGCTGCGGCGCAGCGCGCTTTGGAGATGGGCTGGCTCGGAATGGGCAGTTATGTGTCCGAATTCGAGCAGACCCTTTCGAGCCTGATCGAAGCGGAGGACAGATATGTCGCTGCGGTAAGCACCGGTCATGCCGCACTGCATCTTGCTTTCCTCCTCGCCGGCATCGGCAGGGGCGATGAGGTGATCACCGCGTCGTTCAACAACATTGCCGATTTGCAAGCCATTCTCGCCACTGGTGCCGAGCCGGTCTTCTGCGACATCGACAGTCATACGTTGTGCATCGCCCCGGACGCCGCTGAAGCATTGATCAGCGAGCGAACCAAAGCGATTATCGCCATGGACTACGCTTGCAGCCTGTGTGACCACGACGCAATCAACGCGCTTGCGGCCAAGTATCAAATGCGCGTGGTGCATGACGCGGCCCATTCGCTTGGCTCGCGCTGGAAGGAAAAAGCCGTCGGAAGCTTTTCCGACCTAACCATCTTCAGCTTTGACCCGGTGAAGACCATTACCACGATCGACGGCGGAGCGATCGTGGTGAAAAGCAAGGATGAGCTTGAAGCCATTAGCGAGATGCGCTTGATCGGGATGGGCCAGCCCAGCGCCGTGATGTACCAAAACCGAAGGGCCTGGACCTACGACGTCAAACGGTTGGGCTTCCGCTATCATCTCGCCAACCTGCACGCGGCGATAGGGCTTGCCCAACTCGGCAAGTTTGAGCGGATCGCAAGCACCAGACGCGACGCCTTTCGCTACTACCTGCAACATTTGGGCGGCCTTCAGGGATTGAGGTGCCCCTCCCTTGAGAGCGACGATACCGTCCCCTTCCTGTTCTATGTTCTCGTCCTCGACGATAGACGCGAGGCCTTACGCGAATTCTTACGGAGCAAAGGCATCGACACGGGAATTCACTGGCAGCCCGGTCATCACTTCTCGCTCTTTCGCAATTTCCGCACGGGCCCGCTTGAGAACACAGAGGGCGTGGGTAGACAGATCGTCTCGCTGCCCTTCCATTCCGCTATGGAGAGGGCAATGCAGGATCGGGTGATCGACGCCATCCTTAGCTTCTATCGTCGCTAGCCCGAGGCATGTAGGTCGGTGAGCAAGACCTCTGGCAAGGCATCGGTGATCTCGGCCATTCTCTGTTTGCTTCGGCACACGGCGACTTGTTAGGCTTCGCGCGGGAGATCCAATAGTCATGCCCAAGTCAATCCGGACTCTGTATGAGCGCGTAAAGCAGCTCCTCTGCTTGCCAGAGCGATTTGCCGTAAATGAAAAAGAGCTTGCAGAGCGACTTTCTCGTCTTGAAAGAGAAATGGCGCGCCAGCGAACTGCCGTGTCCGCCTTGTTGCGCGCTCAGAACTCTCAACTCCGCAGCTCTGCCCTTCCCCGCCCGGTTAACGTCGCGGCGCTTCAGGCTTTTGTCTCAAAACGAGGAGGACGGCATTACCTGGGCGCTTCTGGGCGAGGCTGGAGCCGTGACGCGCAAATTCGTCGACATCGGCTGCGGCGCTAAAGGGGGCAACTCTGGGTTCCTCGCCCTTGAGTGCGGATGGCATGGACTCATGATAGACGCATCTTCAATAAGGGTGGAAAAGGCGAAGCGACTGTTTGCTGTCAATCGCGGTGTTGCGGTGTCCGAGCACACGGTTACACCGGAGAACATAAACGGCATTCTCGCCTCGCACGGGATGACTGGCGAGGTCGATACACTCTCGCTCGATATTGACAGTTACGACTACTACGTGTGGGAGGCGCTCACTGCCTGCTCGCCGCGTATCGCCATTCTCGAATACAATGCCCTGTTTGGGCCTGAGCGCGCCGTCACTTTGCCGCGTGCGGCTTCGGCCGGAAAGCCGAAGGGCTATCACGGCGCTTCGCTCGCCGCGCTGACAAAGCTCTCGGCCAAGAAAGGCTATCGTCTGATTTTGTGCGAGCCGAGCGGCGTGAACGCCTTCTTTCTTAGAAACGACGTAGCGCCGCACATCCCCACGTCACTTCCAGGCCTTGCCTTCCAGCCTAGCTTAAGCCGAACCCTCTCAGAGGACCCAAGCGACATCGACATCTATGGCGAATGCGCCAAACGCGATCTCGAGCTTGTAGATGTGTGAACGTGAGGGTGGCGCCCCGTACCGATTACCGGGCGCCTGCATCAGCTTCAGCGCAGAACTTTGGGAGGCTCGGGCCTTTACCCTAGCGCCCTTGCCCCTCCATCACACCCCTCGAGGATGTCTAAAGCCACACTCCCTCACCAGCCATGACGCCTATGCGCCGATTGGGCTCGGTTGACGGTCCGATCATCCTAAGGCTAATAGGGCATCGCTGCACCGGCTGAAATTGCTGTGTCGGCACTCCTCTAGCGAACTGCACCAGCCTGCGCATAGCGATAATCAGAAAGCGATAGACGATGGCGCGCACCGCATTGGTGACCGGAATTACAGGTCAGGACGGCGCCTATCTCAGTCGCTTGTTGCTGGACAAGGGCTATCGGGTCTTTGGCGCGTTCCGCCGGGGCGCCTCGCTCAATCTCTGGCGACTCAATGAGCTTGGCGTCAAGGAGACCGATATCGAATTCATCGCGTTCGAGCTGCTGGAATACGCCAATTTGCGCCGCGGCATCGAGGAAGCCGCCCCCGACGAGATCTATAATCTCGGCGCGCAGAGCTTCGTCGGCATCTCCTTCGAGCAGCCGCTCTTCACCGCTGACGTCAACGCGCTCGGGGTCACGCGCATGCTTGAGGCCATTCGCGAAGTCAATCCCGCAATCAAGTTCTACCAGGCTTCGACCTCCGAGATGTTCGGCAAGGTGCAGGCCGTGCCGCAGAATGAGCGGACGCCCTTCTATCCGCGCAGTCCCTATGCCACGGCCAAGCTGTTCGCGCATTGGACGACGGTGAACTATCGCGAGTCCTATGGGCTGTTCGCCTGCTCGGGCATCCTGTTCAACCACGAAAGCCCCTTGCGCGGCATCGAGTTCGTGACGCGGAAAATCACTTGCGGGCTGGCGCGCATTCGCGAGGGGCAGCAAGACGCAGTGGAGCTTGGCAATCTCGATGCCAAGCGCGATTGGGGCTTTGCCGGCGACTATGTCGAGGGCATGTGGCTTATGCTGCAACAGCCGGAGGCTGAAGACTACGTTCTTGCAACGGGCGAGAGCAAGAGCGTGCGCGATTTCTGCAACCTTGCCGCCGCGGCACTCGATTTCGACTTGGCTTGGGAAGGGGACGGCGCCGATGCGAAGGGAATCGACCGGCGAACCGGGAAGGCGATCATTCGCGTCAACCCGAAGTTCTACAGGCCCGCGGAGGTCGATTTTCTCCTAGGGGATGCGTCCAAGGCTCACAAGAAGCTCGGCTGGTCGGCGAAGACAACGTTGCCCGAACTTGTCCGCATGATGGCCGAAGCCGATCACAGGCGCACCCGGGCGGGACAAATGTTGCTATAGGACCTTTCAGACCCCCCGGCTTTGGCACGTAAGAGCGGCGCACTCGGATCTCATTCTCTCAAGCCGATCTCGATGCGCGGAAAAGTGCAAGGCGCCGTCTCAGTGCCCGGCGCTGCACATAAAGCGCTCTCAATCGTTGACCGACTCCAAATCTCCGAAACTCGGCAACCGACTTTGAGCCGCTGGTGCGCTCAAAGAGGCCAGAGAGCTCGGCACGATTGCGATTGAAATACTCTTGAGCGAAGGAAGGCACGGCGCGGTTAGAACAAGCCGCAAAGGCGCGATCAAAGGCGTCGGGGAGCAGACCGGTTATGGATTTAAGAAAATCGCGGAGCGGCTTTGCAATCTCGGAGATCCTGAGGCTGTGCCCCTCATCCATCAGTCTGTCGAGCTCGTGAATGTGCAGAGCATCGAGGATTTCCTCCTCGTAATCCTGCAAGGGAGGCCGGCGTGGAGGGGCGTCCGGGCGGCGCCTCCTATCGTCGCGTAGCTTTTGCGCGCTTGCGAAGCGTTCCTGGTCGTAAAGGTCGGGATCGGCGCCTAGGAAATCGAGCGCCTCACGGGTGGTATCGGGCGTCGTGTCCAATCCGCGCGCGTAAGGGAAAATGAAGACGTCCTTCGATGCATTAAGGCAGTTCTCGATGCAGACAAGAAGCTCGAGCAGCACGGAAGCGGAAGCGCTCCATGGCGCAATAGACCTGCGGATGGAGATTCAAGGCGCGCACCAACCCCTTGGTGCCGCTGCGCGGGACGCCAAAAATGATGAAATCAAGCGGTCGTGACATGGTTGCAAAGGATGCCTGAGAGGATCGGGTGGATGATAGAGGGTTTCGGTCTCACCGATAAGCGCCAGGGTGGGATGGCGACGCGGAGAGCGGTCTTGCGGCCCCTGGCGACAAGCTTTACACGGATTGCTGGCTCCGCTCGCGACAGCCGCGCGTAAGGGGGTTAGCCATGAAGATTTGCATGATCGGCGCGGGCTATGTGGGCCTCGTGTCTGCTGCCTGCTTCGCCGATTTCGGCTGGAACGTAACCTGCGTCGACAAGGATGCGGGCCGCGTCGCCAAGCTTAAGCAGGGCGAGATCCCGATCTATGAACCGGGCCTCGACGAGCTTCTCGAGCGGAATGTCGCGGCAGGGCGCATACGCTTCTTGAGCTCCCTCCCGGAGGCCGTGCGCGGCGCCGATCTCATCTTCCTTGCGGTGGGGACGCCGATGCGCCGCGGCGACGGCTATGCCGATCTCACTTACGTGTTCGAGGCGGTCGAGGAAATGGCGCCTTATCTTGAGGCGAATGCGGTGATTACCACCAAGTCGACCGTTCCGGTCGGCACAGGGCGCGAGATCGAGCATCGCTTGAGAGCGCTTAGGTCCGATGCCGACTTCGCTGTGTGCTCAAATCCCGAATTCCTGCGCGAAGGCTCTGCCATTCAAGACTTCACCCATCCCGACCGGATTCTCGTCGGCTGCGATGGCGGGCGCGGGCGCGAGGCGATGGAGAGGGTCTATAAGCCGCTGGCCCTGCGAAGCTCACCCGTCATCTTTGTTAGCCGCAAGTCGGCCGAGCTTGCCAAATACGCCGCCAATGCTTTCCTTGCTATGAAGGTGACCTTCATCAACGAGGTCGCCGATCTCTGCGAAGCGGTCGGGGCAAGCGTGCAAGAGGTGGCGACGGCGATCGGCGCCGACGGGCGTATCGGCGACAAATTCCTGCATCCGGGTCCGGGCTATGGCGGCTCCTGCTTCCCCAAGGACGTGACGGCGCTGATCAGAACGGCGCGGGAGGCGAAGTCGCCGCTCTCGCTTATCGAGCAGGTCGAGAAGGTGAACACCGAGCGCAAGATCGCCATGGCCGCGCGTATCGAAGAAGCGGCAGGCGGCTCGGTGCGGGACAAGATCGTCGCTGCGTTGGGCGTGACCTTCAAGCCAAATACCGACAACATGCGCGAGGCGCCAAGCCTCATGATCCTTCCCCTGCTTCAGGCAAAAGGAGCGCGCATTCGCGCCCGCGATCCGAAAGTCCATGCTAAGAGTCAGGAGCTTCTCCCGGAGTCGAATGGTGCGATAGCGCCGTAGAGGCGGCGCGGGGCGCGGACGTGCTCGTGGTGCTTACCGAATGGAACGAGTTCAGAGCTCTCGATCTCAAGGAGCTGCGCAACGTGATGCGCGGCCGCGTGCTCGTCGATCTACGCAACGTCTATTCTAAGACTTTGGCTGAAGCCGCGGGTTTTGTGTATCGCGGCATCGGCGTAGGCACGCTTCGCCGCGCGGCCATTGGCAACTCGCAGGATATCTCCGGAACTGGCCCGCGACCGCCACGCCGCCGATCAGGTTGTGTAGTGGTCGCAGGGGTACCTCAAGAACAGCATTGGCAAAGCTCGTCTATATCGGAGGCTTTGGCCGCAGCGGGTCGACGCTTCTGGAATATCTCCTCACCAGCGACCGGAACGTCGTAGCATGTGGTGAGATCGCGCGTCACTTGCGCAGGTTCCGTACTTCGGCGCAAGTGTACCTGCGGGCAGCCAGCGGCGAGCTGCCCGGTTTGGGGGCCATTCCAGCTCGGAAGGAGAGGTGCCGGGCGCTTCGACCACCAGCGTCTGACGCTTGCTCTCCTTGAGCATGTCGCGAGCACATATCCGGTCATAGTTAACTCGTCGAAAACAGCTTGGGGCTCCTCCTTCATGCCCTTTCGCTTGCACCGGAGTCTGGGTTCGGATTTTCTTTTGGTGCATCTCGTGCGCGACCCAAGGGCCGTCTGCTGGTCGACTATCAGGGGCAAGAGCAAGTCCAAAGCTTCGCAAAACGCCACCGGTCGGTGCCTGAACACCATCCTAGGTTGGACGGCGGCAAATCTCAGCTGCGAGCTCTTCGGTTGGCTGCACCCCGCGCGGTATCTAAGAGTCCGCTATGAGGATCTCGTCCATGCCCCACTTGACGTGCTCGGAAAAATCCAAAGAGCGATCGAATTGCCCGCGTCTCCCATCTTACAGGTTGCGGCCAATGACAACCGCCATCAGCTCTATGGAAACAGAATGCGATTTAAACCTCTGGCCGTGGCTGACGTGCGAGAAGACGTAGCCTGGAAAAACTCGATGCCAGGCGTATATCGGCTGATGGCAGCTACGCTGTGTTGGCCCCTGGCTGCGCGATACGGATATTTTGCTGGCAAGGCCTGAGTGGGGGTTCCACAGCTTCAGGCGGGGCCTTCTCTATGTTACATTTGGGACGGAACGGCAATCGAGACTGGGGAGCATGCGTCAGATCTCACCATTTATCCTATGCGGTGGCTCCGGCACGCGGCTTTGGCCCTTGTCGCGTGAAGCCTTTCCAAAGCAATTCCATCAACTCACCGGCGCCGAAACTTTGTTTCAACAAACCTGCCGCCGCTTTGCCGGCCCTCTGTTCGGCGATTGCACCGTGCTCAGCAATCGCCGCCATCGCTTTTTGGTCGCCGAGCAGCTTGAAGATTTAGGGATGGCCGCGGCCAGAATCGTACTTGAGCCTGTCGGCCGCAACACTGCGCCCGCAGCCTGCATCGCGGCGCTGATGGCAGGCGAGCGCGATCCGGACGCGCTTGTGCTCATCGCGCCGTCGGATCACATGCTCGCGGAGGCAGGGCCTTTCATCGCCGCGGTGGAGGCTGGCATTGAGGCCGCCGAAGCGGGTGCACTAGTCACGTTTGGCATCGCGCCGGACTGCCCGCATACGGGCTATGGCTATATCGAAACGGACCGCAGCAACGGCCCGGTGCGCAAGGTCCAGCGCTTTGTGGAGAAGCCGTCTCTTGAAATGGCCGAGGCCTATCTCGACGCGGGTGGCTTCTATTGGAATGCTGGCATTTTCCTATTCCGCGCCAACATCCTACTCGAGCTGCTCGAGATACATGCGCCCGAGATCCTTGCCGCCTGCCGCTTGGCGTTGGCCGGTGCCGCCAGCGACCTCACCTTCACAATTCTGGGCGAGGCTTATGCCCAAGCCCCGTCCATTTCGATCGACTACGCCATCGCCGAGAAGGCACCCAAGATGGCCTGCGTGCCGCTCGCCACGCCATGGAGCGACATTGGCTCCTGGTCGGCCTTGTGGAACTTTATGGACAAAGACGAGACCGGCAACGTTACGCGAGGGGAGGGCGAGATCATCCTCGAGTCGACGCAGAACACCTTTGCCTACAGCGACCAGGCTTGCGTTGCGCTGCTCGGGGTGAAGGACATGGTGGTGGTGGTCACCGAGGATGCCGTGCTCGTGGCATCAACGGCCTACGCCGAGGAGGTCAAAGGCATTGTTGAGCAACTCAAGGGGAAAGGCGGTTCGCATACGCTGCAGCACAATCGTGTGTACCGGCCGTGGGGCTGGTATCAGACACTGAACCGCGGGGAGCGTTACCAGGTAAAATGCATTATGGTGAAGCCGGGAGGAAAGCTCTCGCTTCAGAGCCATTTTCACCGGTCCGAACATTGGATCGTGGTGAAGGGCACGCTTGAGGTGATCAAGGGCGAGGAGACCGAGCTCTTAGCCGAGAACCAGTCAACCTACATTCCGATTGGCAAGCCGCATCGGCTTGCCAATCCCGGCAAGATCCCGGCTTTTCTCATCGAGGTGCAGTCCGGCCCCTATCTCGATGAAAACGACATCGTGCGCTACGAGGACGTCTACCTGCGTGGCGCGGACGAATAGCTGTTCATTACAAACCGCGGCGCGGTTGCAGGAGGGGGACGAACGCGTCCAGTTGCACGTTGGCTGCTCATTTTTCGACCGTGGCCGTGGCAACGCGTAGATAAAGCGGCAGCAATGCAGCAGCGCATATGAACCACGACTGCCACATGCCCCAGGCGAAGGCGGCGACAATGGCAAAGGCCGCAAAGGCTCCCGCAGCAAATGGTTGAGCCGATGTCGGAAGGAGAAAGATAAGCAGGACCACGGCCGCACCCGCGACAGCCAGGAGCAGCGCACCTACCGCGCCGAGCTCGTACCAGGTTTGCAAAAATATGTCGTGTGCATGATGGCCAATGGTGCGGGGGTAGATGAAGCCCTCGGGTTGTTCACGGGGACCCTCGGCTTTTCGTTGTTTGCTCAGCACCGGAGTCGAATCTATGCCTACGCCGAGCAGAGGACGGGAAAGCGTCTGCTCTGCCGTGTACTCCCAAAGGATGTCTCTGGCCCGGACCGAATTCGGCAACCAATCGGCAAGATGCAGCCCGCTCTGATAAGCAACGAAGCTCGCCGGAATGACGAAAACAAACGCAGCGCACCACAGAACGGCCAGAGCTCGGATAACCAGTTGCCATCACTTCCAAGCCAGCATCACAACGAGACTTGAGCCAATCAGTGCGACTTGTGAGGAGTCGTGCTGAGAGATGGCGACAACCACGGCAATCGCCACAAAAAAAGAACCATAGCAATCGTTCGGCGAGTGCTCGTGAGCCCGATCAAGGCAAGTAATCCGGGCCACAGATGGAACATCGCCAAATTCACGTTCTGATCGAGCTTCGACAGATTCAAGGACGTCACCTCTCCGGCCGCGATCTTTACGTGCGCATTCATCACCGTGCGGCTCGCGAGACCATCAGTGGAAAGTTCAAACACAAGAAAAAAGAGCGCCGAGGAAAGCGCCGACGGCAAAGGCAAAGGCCGCCCGGCGCAAGTTGCCTGTTTCCAATGTCGCCGCCGCCGCTGCCGCTACGAAGGTGATTAAGATTAGCGCTATGAGCAGCGCCGCCTTGCCCAGTCCTGCAACCGGGATCTACCGACCAAGTGGCGTTGAGGAGCCGCAAACAATAGACAAACCGCAAATGCGGGCCGACGTGGCAGCAGCGCACGCCAAGGCACTCCCCGGCGCAGCGCCGCACCGATCAAGACCATGCCAAGAATGGCGATCAGGAAGGGCGTAAGTCGAGACGCCACGCTCGTGGCCAGCGGGCTTAGGAAGAAGAGAACCGGAAGCAGGAGGTTCCTCTGGCCGAAATGGACCCGGCCCAGCATGTTGGACGGAGGGCGTCCGTGGGTGAGGGTAACGAAGCCAGACGACCGACGGTCTCGTTGTTCGACATCGTGGTCATATTCCCTGCCGCACGGAACGAAACGCTAGGCGCGTAGGCCTAGGATGTCCATTCTTACTTAGCCTGGTCATTTTGGGGATGCCCTGATATCGCCGCCGCCCTTGTCCGCAATCACGACGGTTTCCCTGGCGAGCATCACTAGACGACGTCCTTAAAGCGCTTAACGGTGCTTGCCCTGCCAGTGCGTGGTGGTACTACAACTCGGGTGGGCCAGAGTTCGCAAATTTCTTAAGATAGCTCTGAAAACGTCGAAGGACGCCGGTGTTCTTGAGCTTTGATTTGAGCCGCTGGTTTGCTGCCTGAAGTTGCTCTAGCTTTGAACGGATCTGGTCATCACGAAGCTTACGGATCCTGGCTCTGGTCGCGATTTGGGATAAGAAGTGTGCGATCGCGAGGTCCTCTTCACGCCGGTCATAAACCGCCCCGCGGTGTTCGTCGATCACCGCAGTGTAAGTTCCCAGCATTTCGGTCACGGCATCATCGAGCGAAGCCTGGTTACGCACCCGACGCGACACGTCCATTGCATCGGCTGCATCGTAGGTTTCGAACACGCGCACGATGTCTTCGTGCGTGACCGGCGCGCGTAGCGCCCTCATGCCGAAGTTCAGCGAGCGCAATTCATCGAAATTCTGAGTCGTCGCCATTGGCCCCATGCCCTCGCGGCCGCAGACGATAAGGGCTGCGCCGATAGCCATCGACTCGAGCGCGCTACGACCGCGCGCAAATACAAGGTCGTAGTTGCGGAGAACGATGCCCGGGTTGTCGATGGGTTCGCTGCCGAGCACATCGAGCGTGATCCCGCGTCGTTCACATTCCTCGATGATCAACTGAAGATGTTCGGGTTCGAGCTTATTGCTGAACACAAACGCCCGCGAGGGGCGAGCCGGTAGCGGTGGTCTCGGGGCGAAGCGCGCCATGTCGACGAAGTTGTATTGAACGTCTATCAACTCCGGTACTACTGCATGCTCATACAGCAATCGATCACGGCACGTCTGATCGACAGGCACGAAGCGCCGTATCCGTGGATGAGACGGAGGTTGGTTCTTGGCACTTGCCCACCCGTGACAGGTGAACACTGCTGGCGACGAAGGAAAGTGCAACAGCGCCAGCAAGGTCTCGAAGTAGTTGTTCCCGTGAATCACGTCCGGCGCAGCCCCGATGGCATCGAGTTGGTCGGGCACTGGGATCGTGGAGTTGCGCAATTGCACCGCGATCGCGCCGTTCCTCGAACTGTAGACGATCGGCCGATGACCGCGCCTATGTAGCTCTATCGCTAGATCCTGGACGTAGAGACTGAGCCCCGTTCGATCAGCCAGATGCGCGACGACGAAAAGAATTGTCAACGGCCGATCGGTCACGGTTGCACTCCGGCGTTTGCCCATTCGTTCAGAGCTGCGGCCACTGGTCTGACGTGTTGCGCGTAGCGCAACGGTTCGACATAGACTCCGGATTGCACCCGCTGCTCTCCATATATCTCGTAGAACGGCAAGCTGTCGGGAACGTTCGCAGGTCCGGGCACCACTGGTCGAAAGCATTCGGTGCGAAACGCGTTGATCCCGAATTTGGCGATTGCCGCCTCGACTTCGCCAGCCATCTCGGGATAGGCACGCGCGGTTTCAATCTTCCGCGCTAGCATCTCGTCGTCCAGGTGTATCCACAGTGATTCGGCGTGCAGGTCCTCGGCACACTGGTCGGGTCGGCCAACGAGTGTGAAATCGTAGCTGGGAATATCGCGCCCGGTGATCGCTCGTGCGCGCGCTGTCGCGGCGTCGATGATCAGCCGGCAGACATCGTGTGTGGGGTTGTAGCCTTCGCTTGCGTCGCCGACGACATACTCGATGGGCTCGTTGACAAACGCTGCAGTGAGCTCCTCGGTCAATTCGATGAAGGATTCGATGTCGCCCCGCATCAGCCGCGCGTAGACCTCACGGTCAGTGAAGCGGCCGAAGATTGATCCGCAGCGCGCGCCAGCCTCGTCGAGAACCCTTGCCGTCGAAGGCACACGAGAGCGCTCCGTCGTGCCGGAGCCGTCGGTCAGCACGTATACGGCCGGTCGCGCCAACCGGAGCCACCCGAGGGCGCGGAGCTCATGCCCAGGATGGGCGACGACCAGCGCCGCGGGACGGTCAAGTGTCATAGCCAAGTTCGGTGAGCAGGTCGCCAGCAATTGTCATGCAACGCTGGCGTTCGTGATCAGTCATCTCGTGCCGGTATCGAAAAATTCGTTTTTGCAGCGGAGGACAACTCGTAAACCGGTGCTGGAATAGTCGTTCGGACTTCGGCACGCGGACCGTGCCGTCGGCGTGCAGCCACGAAGTCACTTCGTTCAAGCGCGATTCAGCATGTTCGAAATAGCGTAGCATGCTTTGTTCATAAGGAAGCTCGATGAAATCGCAGATGCGTCGCAGCTCCGCTTGTGGTCCGCGCACAAGATCCTCGTAGCGTACCTCCAGATACCAGCGGCACCGGGCACTGCAGGCGCGGGCTTGCTGGATCCGCCTGCGCCAACGGTCAATGTGCTCGTCGATTGAGCTGTCGCGACCAAACCACACGTCGCGCATCGACAGCGCCACATCGCGACCGTCTCGAATAATGTGGATGAATCGTGCCTCTGGCAACACGGCCTGCACCTTGTGCAGTTTAGCCGTGTACCCCGGCGTCTTGTCGCCAAATCGCGGTTTACCATGGCGCTGCGCGTAGGCGCGATAGAGGGCGCGTGCACCGTCGGCGACCGTAAACGGCTCGATCGCTTCGAGCGCGGTCCGCAGTTGATCAGGCTCGATCCCCAGATCCGGCCACGTTTGATACGTTGTGACCAACGTCAGAAATCTTTCTCGCGCGGTCGCTTCGTCCGCTAGGAGGCCAGCCGCGTGCGAAAGAAATCCCGTTTCAGGCGGAATCGCCAGGCATGAGTGCGCGTCGAGCATCAGCCGCAGTAGCGTCGTGCCTGATCGGCCAAGACCGATGATGAACGGCGCCGGAGGGTGGGCTGAGCCGAGCCTCACATCCGAGCTTGGAGTGGATGTTATCGTGCTTTTTTGGAGGCCCCCGGTCACCTCGCCCTCCAAGCCCCTACGCTTGCGGTTAATCTTGCGCGGGAGAATGATTTCGTCAATCGTTCAGCCGCATTAAGATTTGGCGAAGTTGCCCGACACTCGGTGGCCTTGTGCGCGCTGCACGCCGTGGATTTGTGGCCCTGCCCAGCTCCCGCTTGCACAGAATGTTGACCGCGCCTTCCGGCCGTATGATGGCGATTCTATGGGTAGTCGGATCAGTGGACTGTACAACTAGTCGCGTGCTTCATCGGAACAGGCGACGCCCATCGGGATCGCGTTCTATCGTTCAACTCCAAAGGCTCGGCAACCAGGCGTTAAGCCTCCTGGCTGTAGCACCCATCTTTCTGCTTCTGGCCCAGCACAAATGGCGTCCTTCAAAGCAGTTCATCGCGACCCCGAAGTCGAAGCTGCCCGCCTCCGGCGGCAGTTTCGATCTGTGTCGCGCAGGATCGAGTGGCGCCTGTGGTTACGCGAGACGCTGAGGCGGGTAGCTGTCTGCGCCCTAGCCACTTTCGCAGCTATCGCGGGCATCGCGATGGTTTGGCTCGCGGTCTACTAGTGGCTCGCGGTCTACTAAGTGAGCGCACTTGCGGTTCCCAAGCGTCGGTGGACGTCCCATCTCAGCCTAATAGTTAATTGGCTGTTAATGAAATTGGCTGATCCTGCTGATTGTCCCACCGCAGAAGAATCTAAAGATGCGGACGGCCTGCGAAACAGCATTAGTCGGAAGGACCGGCGCGCTCGAAACGGTCGGTACAGCCGCCGCGCTTAGAATAAATTCATTCGGTCCGATGCTGGGCGACGGGAGCCTGGGGCAAGAGTTTAAACAGAAAGCCGCCCTGTTGCCGGTGCATTTCATTTATCACGTGCCAAAATGCGCGGGCCAGACCATCCACGCCCACCTGGCTGGCGTCTTGTCTTCTAATGCCTACTACAGGACGCGAAAGCGAAAGGGCGTTAGCCGGTTCCTGTTTGACCGCCATGACCTTGGAAAGATGCCGGACCCGAATCAGATCAGGGTTGTCGGAGGGCATTTTCTCGGCGTGTCTGTTGAGCTTCTGTTCGCAGGCCACGAGCTCAGGCGGAGCATGCTACTGCGAGATCCCGTGAGCCACCTGATCTCCTACTACAATTTTCGGATGATGCGTTACCTGTCGCAGGGATTGCATCCCTACAGCTTCGAGTTGGCCTATGGTGCCACACAAAGAAATTTCATCACGCACTACATCTTAAGAAATTTCCTCGAGCTGCCGTGGTCCCAGCTTGCGCGCTTTACCGACGATGAAAAATATGACGCGGTGAACGCCTTCTTAGCGACCTTCTGGTATGTGGGTGATTACAGGCTCTGCGACGACCTCATCGCTGCGCTGGCTCCGAAGCTGGGCATTCCCGACCGCGCCCCTCCGAGGAACACACGGATCACATGGGAGTGCCGTGTCGGCTGGAACTCCCTTGCTAAAGACGATCTCTCCTCCGACACTATCGCTCAGATTAGGCAAGAGAACCTCCTCGATCAAAGGCTGTGGGAGACGTGGCATGCGGCGAGACACGACAGCACCACGATACGTCCGCGTGCGCTGGGTGGAAGGAGCGCGCGGGGCTTCGTTAGCACTGAGGCTATGCGGTTCGTCAACCAAATCGCGCGCCGCATCCAGCGGCGCTGGCGGCCTTTTGAGGCCTCTGCCCCAAAGATCGAGGTTCAGCCGGAGCCTAACCCGCTATGACGCAGCTCTATAGTGCGCGACCCGACGAGCTGGGAGGTCGGTTGGGAAAGGACAGAATGCGAGCAAGGCCGCGTTTGCATGGTTCAAAAAGAGCGAAACGCACTTCTCTTCAATTCCGCCCGCGCGGTGTTTCTGAAGGTGGGTCGACGAGGGTGGGATCAGCAATGTTAATCTGTGACCCGCCGACCTCGGCGTCCTTTGCTGTTTCACCAAGTGCCGAAGAGGGCATGCGACCCTGGCGCCACAACGCGCTGGCGACCACCAATGGGTCGATGTTGTGCTTTTGCCACCAACGCCTTTCATCACCTGTGGTGTGGTTCTCACTGTGATGAATGGCGCATAGGGGGACCGTGAACTCATCGCTTACCTTGAGGCCCAAGCCTCTCCGTTGCGCATAGCGCACGTGATGCGCGTGCGAGGGTGTACGGCCGCAGATGAGGCAGGGCTGGCGCGCGACAAACCGCAAATGCGCTTTCGAGCGAATTCGCTTGGGTTCCCCGATGGTGAGCACGCTCTTATCGATCTTGGGACGCTCCTTGATGCGCCGGCTCGTATTGGCCGCTTCCGCGGCTACGGCGTGAGTGCTCGCTTCGGTAGCGTCATCGCTGGGCTTCACCAATGCGACGGCGCAGCTCTTCAAATGGGCGACCAGGCTTGGGGCGAAGCCCGCCTCAAGACCAAGCTTTTCCCTGGAAGCATTCAGCGCTCGGACGGTCGTGACGTTCTGCTCCCAAATTTCGAACAAGCGCTCGATATCCCGCGCCTCTGTCATGGCCTCTCTCAACGCCTTAATAAAAACGGCCGGCTTGTCAAAGCTGCCTTTGGGGGCTCCGGCAGCCGAGCGGATCATCCAGGGTCCTGTGACGAGTGGCTCTCCCTGTGGAGGTTTGCCGGTGGAGCGTTGGCGAACGCCTGCTTGCTCGCGATCATAAAGCGCAAGCCCAAAGACGTTGCCGAAGGTGGCGAGCGCCCGCTTGGTGGCATCGGTTTCGGCAGATTTCAGGGCGAACTCGTGAGCTTGGCCAGGGGTCGCCGCCTTGCCTTCGCCGGTTCCAGAACCTTCGCGCACGATTAGGACGTCACCGGCGCGAACGTAGATTCGCACCTTTGCGATATAGGCCGCAAGGTAAAGCTGCTCGCACGTTCCCGTCCAAACGCAATTGGTGACGAGCGTCCGGCGGTCCCAGCCGTCATAGCCGAAGATACGGTTCGCCTCGGCGATGACGTGCCAGCCTTCAATATAGTGCAGGGTCGTGCCGTTCGCTTGGCGCGTCCTAACGTGTTGGGCATCGAGCTTCGCCTTCAGCTGGCGGGATTGCTGTTCGGTGAATGCCATCACTTGGTCCTCACACTGAGCACAGGCTTGGGATTTGAGAGTTGGGCCCCGGGGATCTCCTCCCCTTGCTTCAAGTCGCCAAGAAGCGCTTGACGATCGAGTTTGGGCGGCTGCGGTACCCAATAGCTTTCAGGAACCTGGTCCTCGGCAACGATCACAATTGACGGAGGGCCCGCACGCGCCGAGGCAGTAAAATCGGGCTGCTCAAGCTTCTTAAGCCCGGCCTCCGTCATGGCCTCAAGCGCCAGCTCCCGCTTCTTGAGCCCGCGCTGCTCAATCCTCGCCAGGCGCTGCTTCATTTCCTCGAGGCGTGCCCGCAACCCTGTCTGGAATACTTCATCCACTAGCGCTGACCGGATGATCGCCGCTATCATCTCATGGAGGTCAGTGATTCCCTCCAGAGTGTCGGCGAGGCACTCTTCATCCAGCGTCGGGTAGTTTGCCCTGAGGCGTTCCCTAAGGAGCTGGAATTTAGATGCTTCGATGCTTATGGACCTACCGGACAAAGGAACATTACCTTTTTGTTCCAGCTGTGGTCCTAAATAGACCATATCAGGCCGTATTTGTCAACGTCCCGATATGATCAACGCTTCGCAGATTAGGGCCGCTCGAGCCTTGGTGGACCTCAGTCAAGGTCAATTATCGAAACTCGCGACGGTAAGCGCTACCACTATTAAGCGGCTTGAAGCTGCCCCAGAAATCCGAGGGTCTGCTGAGGTTCTTTGGAAGATTCAAACAGCGCTCGAAAATGCCGGTGTGGAATTCATTCCGGCAGACGAACATAGAGGGGCCGGCGTACGCCTAAGGGAAAGGCGGCGCACCCAGCCGAACGGCGGTCGAAAGAAATAGCTTGCCTTCCTGCATGGACTCTACCCAAGCTCCCGGAGGAGTTTTCGCGCTTCTTGGAGCAGGCCTCGCAATTGGGCCCGTCGTTCCAGCGAGTCCTGGGTATAGCCGCCATGCTTCAGCGAATTCTTATTGCCGCGTGGCGCACCCGATCCCTCCGCCCCGCCATGCATGCGACATCTCTTCTTTCCACTGACTGCAGGTGAACGGCAGGGCTTGCCAGAGCGAGTCCTGGCTCCGCAGCGAGGGCTCACCAGCATCGGGGCCGTGTTGCGCTTATGGCTGCCGGCCACTTACGCCGACTCGCAATCGGCTCGGGGAGCGGATTTACGCAACCTCATCCTTGGCCTTGCCTGATTCGCACTCGGGCGTGACAGGTCCTCTACCGCGCTTGCCAACTTGCACATTGCCGACGATGGCCTGACCACCAGACTCGACTTTGACATTGCCCACTTTGACGTTGCCCGGTGTGTTCCCTCGGCACGTCTCCAGTGCCTCAGCCAGCTTCGCCGCCACTTCCGCGCCCCTGAGGCCATGTCGCAAATTTAGATCGCGAACCTGCAGCTCCTCGGGATGAATACGCGCGGCCAAAGAAAGGCAATCGAGACTCGCATTGGTGACGCCAACGAGGAGCATGCTTATCGCCGACTCGAGAGCGTTTCGGGGCTGCAGCCCGTGATAGAGATCGAGCGAACCCTCTGCCATGGTGTTCCGAACCTTATCATTATCCATGTACCCCCAGGCGGCCGACCGAATGCATTGTGTTGCCGCAAGGGCATGATATTTGCCTTCGGCCGTATGAGTAACGGAGGACTGGTTTGGCTTGTCAGGCATCCGGTCCTGAGTTTGGGTGGGTGCTTCAGCCTTCTTCGACATCACCTTCTCCTTCGCAAATAGCAGCTTCGCGGCCCATAGAGGGAAAGCACCACACAAAATTACGATAGCGCTCAATTAGGGGAAAATGTTCGTTCGCCACTTGAATTTGGGCGAAAAAGCGGCGCCGCGAGTGACTGCTTAATTCGCTAGGCGACCGGAACGCGGCCGCCGCAGTCCGCACGCGCTCAGCGCATTAGCGATCGTTTGGTGCGAAGCTTTCCGGAACGTGAAATCCTGACGGGCGATGTAGTGCGCAATTGCCTTAAGCGTTGGAAGCTTCAAATCGTAGACTTTGCCGTAGTCGAGGAATGCCAGATCGGGAGTTGGGGGGCCGTAGCGGTAGCACCTGCCTTCAGCGTCGATCAGTTTGATGGTCCAATATGCAATCCGCTTCTGAATGTCCGTCAACTCACGGCAAATGGGTGTCGGCACCATGTTGACAGCGCGGAGGCGAGTCCCATCCGAAAGTTCAACCGTGCCGCCCTCCTCGGCCCAACCGCCATCAAGGCGGGAGATTTCGAATCTCTCAGGCTCCCCACCTAGCCTTTGGCCGGTGAAAGAGGCGGAGGACGGTAGTGCCACGCCACAGCCCGGCTCACCGTCGCGCGGCTCACCGATCACCAGAACGATGAAGGTGACGACGCCGGTCGGCAGCACGATGGGTGCCGTCCTGATCTGAGCCAATGAATGAGCGGAAAATCGCTTCGCTTTGCGCAGCGCCTCGAGCGCGTCCGCTATGGACCGCATCGAGCTGCGACCATCGATTGTGTAACTTGGGTCTGGGACTGCGTAGTCGATCATTGTTAACGACGCGGAACGAAGCTACTGACTTTTGCTTATGACACGCTGATCTTCGGCAGGCAACGTCTCTCGCGAAGGGAATTCGAGCAATGCGGTAACGCCATTGGGCCGCATGTTACTGAGACGTCGAAGTGACAGTTAAAACCTCAGATCCGGATTTGGCCGCTGCGAGTCTCATCACATAATGTAACGAGGGGTCCTACTGTGCCTGGGGTTGTTTTTTGGAATTGCCTAAATCCGCGCGTGGCTCGCGGCCGGCGGAAGGATACCCTTCAGGTCGTAGATAAGTCCGCCAGGGGTGAGCAGCGCCTTGATGCCAGCCTCGCCCATCTTGGCGATCGGCTCATGCTTCACGGCCAGAATGATCGCGTCGAACGGTCCTTGCGGCAGCTTGTTGGTGAGAGCGATGCCGTATTCATGCTTCGCCAGCTCGACATCCGCCATCGGGTCGTAGACCACCACCTCGGCGACGAAGTCGCGAAGCGTGCGCACCAGGTCGGCCACCTTGGTGTTGCGCGTATCGGGCACGTTCTCCTTGAAGGTGAAGCCCATCACGAGCACGCGGGCGCGATCGATGCTCTGTTTGCGTTTCAGCATGGTCTTGATCACGTCGTTGGCGATATAGGCCGCCATGCCGTCATTGATGCGGCGCCCGGCAAGGATCATCTGCGGATGGAAGCCGATCGATTCCGCCTTGTAGGTCATGTAGTAGGGATCGACACCGATGCAGTGTCCGCCAACGAGACCCGGACGGAAGGGCTGGAAGTTCCATTTGGTGCCGGCGGCCTCGAGGACCTCGCGCGTCTCGAGCCCGAGCGCCTTGAACAGCATGGCGAGCTCGTTGATCAGCGCGATATTGACGTCGCGCTGGATGTTCTCGATCACCTTGGCGGCTTCAGCGACACGGATCGAGCTGGCGCGATGCGTCCCCGCCGTTATGACCTTGGCATAGACCTGATTGACCAAGTTGGCCGCCTCTTGCGTCGAGCCTGAGGTGACCTTGACGATGTCGGGGAGGCGGTGGGTCTGATCGCCCGGATTGATGCGCTCCGGCGAGTAGCCCGCGTAGAAGTCACGGTTGAAGCGGAGTCCCGAAGCCTTCTCGAGTTCCGGCACGCAGACTTCTTCGGTCGCGCCGGGATACACGGTCGATTCGTAGACGACGACATCGCCGGGTGCGAGCACGGTCCCCACCATGCGGCTTGCGGCGATGAGCGCGCTCAAATCGGGGCGCTTAGCCTGATCGACCGGAGTTGGCACCGTGACGATGTAAAAGTTGGCGTCTTTCAAGCTCTCTACATCGGCGGCGAAGGCGATGTTTGCTGCTTTCGCGAACTCCTCCTCGGTCACCTCGCGGGTACGGTCCAGCCCGCGACTGAGCTCCGCGACGCGCTCTCGATTGATGTCGAAGCCGAGCACGGGGAAATGCCGCGCAAGATAGACGGCGAGCGGCAGGCCGACATAGCCAAGGCCGATAACGCCAATTCGTATATCGGCTAGGACAGGCAGGTTCATCGCTCCTCGCGTGATGAAAGTGATTATGGACGGCTCAAGTGCTGCGGCTGGAAAACCTGAATTGACGTGTCTCGTGCCAGAAGGTCCTGCTTGCAGGAGCGTTGTTAGCGTCTGTCCCCATTGAAGTCCAGGAGGCGGCCTCGCGCTGATCCCAGCCGAGTTGCAGTACCTTCTATCCGCGTACCCTGCATCGAGTTTGTTTCTTGATGCCAGTCAAGGCGGGGGGACGTTTCGACCACCATTTTGGTTGAATGCGCAATGCATCAGTTGGAGCCCTCATTGCAGTTCTCGCGCTTTCGGCGGTCTTCGGTGCCCTGCCTGTGAAATGGGCCTTCGCCCAAGACGGTCTGCAACCAGGCGATGCCTATGTCACGCGGTTCTCAGGCTCAGTCACCCAAGAGGGCCGCACCGTCATCGACACCAATGGCACTGTCGGTGGCGTCATCGATATTCGGATGCCTGGCGAAGCACCGCGCGGCGCATATTGGTCTGATACGCCCCAACGACTAGAAGTCACAGCGGGTAAGGTCGGCCAGGTCTTCGGCGTTGCGCTCGACGACGCCAGTCCCCCGAACGTCTATCTGACGGCGACCTCTGCCTTCGGCTTGCACCGCATGCCGGACAATCAAGATTGGATGGCAGGCATGTGGGGCCCGGGTGGCGGTCCTGGCACGATTTGGAAGGTTTCCGCCGCCAACAACTACCAGCCGGAGATCTTCGCGCAGGTCACAGTCGATGGCCGGCAGAACACTGGCGCCGCGCTTGGCAACATCGCCTACGACAAATGGAACAAGCAGCTCTACGTCTCTGATCTTGAGACTGGAATGATTTACCGTCTTAGTCTCGAGGGCGCCGATTTAGATCACTTCGATCATGGCACCACGGGTCGTGCGAGCTTTATCGATGCTGCGACGGGGACGCAGAGCTCATTGCCCCAGGTGGCCTTCGATCCGGATAGCGCTGCCAAGATCAAGGATTGTCCGGGCGGGGAGTTTTCCAAGACGCCGGACTGTTGGAACTTGGCCGACTTCCGCCGCCGCGTCTGGGGCCTCGGCCTGCGACGCAATTCCGGCACAGGCGAAGTGCGCCTCTATTATTCCGTCTGGGGCTCGCAAGGCTTCGGCAACCTAGAGTGGCCGGCAGCGGGAGACGATCAGCGCAACTCGGTTTGGTCAGTGCGCATCGGCCCTGACGGCTCATTCGATAGTTCAGATGTACGCCGCGAGTTCATCCTGCCCAACTTCTTCTCCGATCCGGCGCAGATCGCAAGCCTCGGCGCGAGCCAGCCCGTCTCAGACATCGCCTTCCCGAAGTCGGGCGAACAGGGCGTCATGCTGCTCGCCGAACGCGGCGGCGTGCGCAATCTCGGCCTTGATGCGGAAGCACCCTTCGCACGGCCCCACGAATCGCGCGTGCTGCGCTACGAGTTGAACGAGCAGGGCGTATGGCAAGCCGAAGGGCGCTACGACGTTGGCTACTACGACCGCAAGAATGACGGCCAGCCTTACCTCAGGGCGAATGCGTCCGGAGGTGTCGATTTCGGCCTCGGCTACAGCACCGACTGGGAGGCCGACCAGGCGAGGCCCGACCAGTTCGTCTGGATAACAGGTGACAGCCTTTGCTCGCCCGAGGGCCCTTGCTCCGACCCGGCGACAGGCAGCGCCACCGACACCACGCAAGTGGATGGCGTCCAGGGCACCCCGGTTGCCCTCTCTAACGAGCTGGCGCCCGATGCGGCGCTACAGCCGTATCCAGCAACAGGCTACGCCACGCCTGATGCCACGCCGGCTGGGTCCTACATGCTCGACGCGAGCACCAACGAGCCAGCTCGCAACGACGCGAGCAAGATCGGCGATGTTGCGGTGTATCAGCCGCTCCCGGAGGGCGTGGCCGAAGGCTGGATGCCGCCGGGATGGACTCCCCCCGGCTGGATCGCGCCTCCCGGGTACGTGCCCCCTTCCGGATGGAACCCGCCTCCGTGGTGGACAGCCCCGCCTGACTGGACCCCGCCTTCCGGATGGACTTCACCTCCGTGGTGGTGGTGGCCGCAAAATCCCCCAGTCGTCCCGGCCGGCGTCGATCTTGAGGTCAAGAAGGGCACGCCCTCGAATACGTGCCCGCCGAACGCGAAATGCAAGTTCGAGATCACGATCACCAACAAGGGCACGCAAGCCTATGTCGGGCCGCTAAACGTCGCGGACACCATGCCGAAAGGCTGGAAGCTCGTTTCCGCAAGCGGACCCTGGACGTGCTGGCCGCAGGGCGACGCCTTCTCCTGTACCCACCCGCAGACGACGCTCGCTCCGGGTCAATCGGCCAAGCTGGAGGTCGAGTTGCAGGCGCCGGGAGCCGCATCTGGTCAGCCGGCGCAAGTAGAGGTCGAAAACTGCGCCAAGATCGACTGGAAGGGTGGCGCGGGCGATGGCAATAAAGCCAATGACGGCGCTTGCGTGAAGGTGACGTTCAGCACCGCAGGCCTCGATCTCGAGCTTAAGAAGGCGATGCCCTCGGTGCGGCATCGGCCCCGGCGCGGGCATGCTCGTCGCATGCAGCCCCACCGCGACCTGTAAGTTCCAGGTCACGATCACCAACAAGGGCCCCGGCGCGTATACCGGGCCGCTGAACGTCAAGGACACGATGCCCGCCGGCTGGAAGTTCGTGTTCCGCGAACGGCACCCTGGACATGCCAACAGCAAGGCAACGCTTTCTCCTGCGCCCATCCGCAGACGACGCTTGCGCCCGGCCAGTCCGTCACGCTCGACGTCGAATTGCAGCCTGTCGCGGCGGCGGGCGGGCAGCCGGCAGAGGTCGAGAACTGCGCAGAGATCGACTGGAAGGGCGCGCCGGCGACGCGCAACAAGGCCAACGACCGTGGCTGCGAGAAGCTCACGCTCGGCGCTGCGCCGCCGGATTTGCAGATCTATAAATCCGGCCCGAGCGAATGCGTTCGGAATGCGACCTGCACCTTCACAATCACGATCACCAATGTTGGGCAGGGCCAATATCAGGGACCGATATCCTTCGAAGAGCCACACAAATTCCTTCCCGGTTTCACGGTCAAGAACGTCTCACCGTCGCCTCCCTGGCACTGCGCAGACGCACAGCTTGTGATCACGTGCGACCATCCAAACGCAACGCTGGTACCGGGGGCAAAGCTGACGCTGAACCTCGGCCTTTTCCTTCCCGGCGATACTCCCGCCCTGTGGATACGCTCCACAACTGCGTCGAGATCACGAAGAGCATCGGCGACGGCAACCTGGCGAAACAACAAGGGCTGCGCCGATACCCCGCTCAAGGCGGAATTCGATTTGAAGCCGGCAAAGCAGGGTCCGGCGAAGTGCCACGAACCCGGGCTGTGCTCCTTCAATATTTGGATCTGAGAATATCGGAAAGGCCGATTATGAAGGGCCCTCAGTATCACCGAGACTTCTCAATATCCCGAGCTTGAAGCTCAAAAGCTATGCGCCGTCTCCATGGAAGTGCAGCTGAGGGGGGCGCCGGTCAAGTGAGATGCGACCATCCATGGGTGAAGCTGCCTGCTGGTGGTTGGATTGGTACCACTATCAAGATCTTCGGGCCCCTGAAGCTACAGTTCAACCTGCCCGCCTTGGACTCAAGGAGCTCAAGAACTGCGCCAAGGTGGGCTACAAAGGCGGCAAGCCTGATGCCGATCCAAACAATGACGAAGTTTGCATCACCACGCCTTTGGAGACGGGCGGGACTATTACCGGTGAAGTCGCCGGGGGCTGGGGACTGGCCTTCGGCTTTGTGGTCCCCTGGACTGCATAGCGAGTCGGCGTCAAGGGGTGACCAGCGTCTGGGCGCTGGAGTGTGCACCGACTACGAGTTCATAATCTCTAATACCGGTCCGGCAACCTATTCCCTGCCGATGACGCTTCGGGTGAAACTCCCGGAGGGTGCCGAACTGAAGAGCACGAAGGGAACGCAATCGGGCAAGTCCTGCCCGGCGTCGGGATGGTCTTGCGAGCAGCCATCCGGCGAGGAGGTGATCTGCCGTCCCTCCGCTTGTTCGCTGGCCAAAGACGAAAAGACGGCGGTGCTGTTTGATCTGCGCCTACTGCCTCACAGCGCCCCCTAGCCGCCTCCGCCGGAAGGAACGACAAAAACGGCATGCGGCGAGCTCGAATGGTTCGCGCCTCCGGGCGAGGCCGTCGACATCGAGCAAACCGGAGGCAAGAAATATTCTCGCGCCTGCGGCACGACCAAGATCCTGGTGGGGAAGTAGTCGACTTGGCGCTCCAGAAGTCCGGACCTGCCGAATGCAGCCGCGGCGGCAAGTGCTCCTACTCCTTGACCGTCCGCAACACGAGCCAAGTCCCGTTCTCGGGGCCGATCAAATTCGCCGACAAGCTGCCCTCAGGCTGGAAGCTTAGCAGCTCCGGCAACACCAAGTGCACGCAACAAGGCGATGTCGTCGCTTGCGAGCGTCCAACGCAAATCCTCCAGCCCAACTGGACGGAGACAATCAGAATCGAAGCCCAGGTTCCGGCGAAGGAGAAGAGGAACGAGGTGGAGAATTGCGCCTCGCTCGATTACGCGAAGGGAGCAGGGCGATGCCAATGCGGCCAATGACAAATCCTGCGTGAAGACGAAGCTCAAGAAGGCCGTCGAGCCGGCTCCTGCGCCCAAGCCGCGCTCCTGAACCCGAGACTACTAAGCCCGAGAAGGCAGCGCCGCGCCCGCAATGCGACGCAGGGTTGGCGCGAGGTCAGCCGCAGCAAGGCGAAGACGCTGAGTAGAGCAGGGCTGGGAGATCACGACAGTCACTAGTGGCGGCCAGCGTATCTTCTGCGCTAAGGCGCCATCGCTACCGACGCCACCGAGCCCGGCTGAGGAATGCCAACAGAAAGGTTGGGTCTGGGATGGCGAGCAGTGCCTGAGTCCGGCGGAGGTATGCCAGCAGAAGGGCTGGGTCTGGGACCGGCGGCACCAGCGCTGCGCGCCGCCGCTGAGTCCAGCCGAGGAATGCCAACAGAAAGGCTGGGTCTGGGATGGCAATCGCTGCCTGAGCCCGGAGCTGGCATGCAAGATGAAGGGCTGGGTCTGGGACGGCAATCGCTGCCTGAGGATAGAGCCAAAGGTCATACCGCTTCCTGAGACGCCTAAGGCCGTTCCGCCGCCTGAGACGCCCAAGTTCACGCCCCAAATCATACCTGGGCCTTCATCATCTGTCCCGCAGGGCACCGTGTGGAGCGAACCAAACAAGAAGTGCTTGCCGGTGGTGGAGTAGGCCGCCCGGAGAGCCGATTTTCGACACGATTGGGTGCCAGGGAACGCCGGGATCAGGGCTCCATCCGTTCCGAGATGAACGCGACCTGAATGCGGCGGACAGACGCGGTTCAAGCTGACAAGTCTAGCGGTGTCTGCCGGCAATTGCCGCCGGGCGATCGCCAAGCAGACTTTTGCCGAGGCCTGTCCGGGGCCGTTATGAGAAATAGGAAAGCGACGTCATGACCCTAGCGAAACGCAGCCTTCATCGTATCGCCCTTGCCGCCGCTGTCGCGATCGCGACATGGGCAGCCGCGATGCAGTCGCCGGTCGAGGCGCAGCCAGCGCGTCCCAACGGCTATCCCGTCACCAACGTCAATCTCCGGGCGGGGCCCGGCACCTATTATCCGGCGATCTTGGTGGTGCCGGCGCGCGCTCCGATCAGCATTCTCGGCTGCCTCGGCGACTACACCTGGTGCGACGTCATCTTCCAAGGCAATCGCGGCTGGATGCGCTCGATCTATCTGCAAGGCTGGTATCGGGGCTACTACTATTCGCTGCGCGATTACGCGCCGCGGCTCGGTTATCGCGTCGTCTCGTTCGACATCGGCCCCTACTGGGATGCCAATTATCGCGAGCGGCCGTTCTATGGCGACCGGGGCAGGTGGGACGCGCCTTACGGCGAGGGCTCGGCCAATCGGGGCGCGTTCTACAATCGGCTTGCGCGTTACGGGAACTGGATCTGGCTCCAGGGCCAATATGTCTGGGTGCCGAGCAATGTCGGACCCTATTGGCGGCCTTATACGGTCGGCCGCTGGGTCTTTACCGACCGCTATGGATGGATGTGGGTCTCCAACGAGCCGTTCGGCTGGGCCACCTATCATTACGGCCGCTGGGGATTTTCAAACAGGGTCGGTTGGTTCTGGGTGCCGGGCAACCGCTGGGCGCCGGCCTGGGTGTCGTGGCGCTCGTCAAACGATTATCTCGCCTGGGCGCCGCTTCCGCCGGCCTATGACGAAGGCGTGAGCATCGAGGTCAACGCGCGCGGCGTCCCCGACTATTACTGGCAGGTCGTGCCCAACCGGGACTTCTTGTCTCACGACTTGCCGCGCAAGATCGTGCGCGACAAGGATCGCTTCAATCCGATCCTGCGGGAGACGCAGCCTCTGGGCAATGTCACGATCAACAACAACAACGTGGTCGTGAACAACGTCGTCAACGTCACCTACGTCGAGGAAAAGACCAAGGAGAAGGTCGTCGTCCATAAGGTCGAGAAGACCAAGGACGAGGCCAAGTCCGGCAAGGTCGAGGGCGCGGCGATCGAGATCTTCCAGCCCGCCGCCGACAAGACGCCTGACCCGGTGGCGCCGCCTGCGCCTAAGCAGATCGAAGAGGTGGCGGCGGAGAGCAAGACCAAAGAACAGTCGGAAGGCGCGCCCAGCACTGACGCGCTGCTCGTGCCGCCGGAGATCAAGACGCCGCCCGCGCCTGAAGCTGCTGAGACCGCCCCCTCCTCTCCTGAGGCGCCGAAGGAAGGTCAGCCGGCACCGGCCGAAGCCGGCGCACCGCCTCCTCCGCCTCCACCGGGAGAGGAAGCAGCGCCACCGCCGCCGCCGCCTCCTCCTGCAACAGAGGAAGGGACGCTGCCACCACCACCACCACCGCCGCCTCCAGCAACAGAGGAAGCAGACGCCGCCGCCGCCACCGCCGCCTCCAGCGGAGGAAGCCGCGCCGCCGCCGCCGCCGCCGGCTCCACCTGCCAGAGGAAGAAGCACCGCCTCCTCCGCCTCCAGCAACAGAGGAAGCAGCGCCACCACCGCCGCCTCCGCCTCCGCCGGCAGAGCAATCGGCACCGCCTCCACCCCCGCCCCCAGCGGAAGAGGCCGCTCCTCCTCCGCCTCCTCCCGCTCCTCCCGTCGAGGAAGAGGCGCCGAAGGTGAAGAAGGGTAACGGCGAAGAGGTTCAGCCAGGTGAGGCTCTGCCGCCGGTCTTGCCGCCGCCTCCGCCGCACGGAGGAATCGGCGCCCCCGCCGCCTCCGCCCCCGCCTGCCGGGGAGGAGGCGCCAGAGGTCGAGAAGGAGGGCAACCGAAGCCCAAGAAGGGCCGGCGAAGCGCCCGGGACGCCGTGTCCTGAAGGCATGGTTCCCCTCGAGGATGGGAGCTGCGTGACACCGCAATAGTCCGCCATCCGACCAAGCGAATAGGGGCGCCGGATAAACACCGGCGCCCCATTTGTTTGGTCAAGGGATCACGCCTCCTTATGGCGACTGTGATAGGGAGGTGGACGCCAAAGGGAGAAGCACAACCGCCATGCTCGTCGGGGTGCCCAAGGAGATCAAGGACAACGAATTTCGCGTCAGCGTGATTCCGGCGACCGTCGAGGAGCTCGTCCATAGAGGGCACCAGGTGCTCGTCGAGGCCGGGGCCGGCGCAGGCGCCGGTCTTGCCGATGCGGCTTACGAGGCGGCGGGCGCCAAGATCGTGACGAACGCGCGCGAAGTGTTCGAGCGCTCCGAGCTCATCGTCAAAGTCAAGGAGCCGCTCCAAGCGGAACGCAAGAAACTGAAACGCGGCCAGGTTCTGTTCAGCTTTCTCCATCTCGCCGCCGACCGCAAGCAGACTGAAGGAGCTGATGGCAATCCGGCGTCACGGCCATCGCCTATGAGACGGTGACAGGTCCGGGCGGCACTCTGCCGCTCTTGATGCCGATGTCGGAGGTCGCCGGCCGCATGGCGCCGCAGGTCGGCGCCTATTGCCTCGAGAAAGTCACCGGCGGCCGCGGCGTGCTGCTGGGCGGCGTGCCGGGCGTGCCGCCTGGCGATGTGCTCATCATCGGCAGCGGCGTGGTGGGCACCAATGCCGCGCTGATCGCCATCGGCATGGGCGCCGACGTGATCATGGCGGGGCACAATATGGATCAGCTGAGGCAGGCCTCGGCGCGGTTCGGCGCGCGGCTGCGTACCGTCTTCTCCACGCGGCAGAGCATCGAGACGCTTTGCCGCCGCGCCGATCTCGTTATCGGCGCGGTGCTCGTCCCTGGTGCCGCTGCGCCGAAGCTTATTTCTGCCGAGACGGTGAAGGCGATGAAGCCGGGCGCGGTGATCGTCGATGTTTCGATCGATCAAGGCGGCACGGCGGAGACCTCGCGCCCGACGACCCACTCGCACCCGACCTATATCGTCGACGGGGTGGTGCATTACTGCGTCACCAACATGCCGGGCGCGGTGGCGCGCACCTCGACCTTCGCGCTCAGCAACGTGACGGCGCCGTTCGTGCTGGCCATCGCGGATAAAGGCTTCGCGCGGGCGCTGATGGAAGACCCCCATTTGCGCGATGGGTTGAATGTCCATGAGGGAAAAATCACGCACAGGGCAGTTGCAGAGGCGCTCGGTTATCCTTATCTGCCGGCCAGCGAAGTGCTGAAGCGCTGATTTTGAAGGGGTTTTCTGTCAACTGACCCCATACCCATCGTGGGAGGAAACCATGCACAGACATGTTCTAGGCAGCTCCGCAACGCTCGCCGTCACCGCATTCTTGGCTATTGCCGCGGCTTCGCCTGCCGCCGCTCGCATCGAGTGCCGGGGCAATTTCCAGGTCACCAAATACGGGTTGATCGCGACGCCCTATTGCGAGGAAGAGCAGATCGCGCGGGTGGCCCAGAGCTATGGAATAAGAGTGACGGGCGCGGAGGTCCGCAGGAACCCTCTGAAGAAGGTCTATCTCTGCCAGACCATCGGCGGCGACACGCGGCTGAAGGGGTCTTGCGGGGCATACTCTCCCGAGCTCTACGGCCGCTAGAAGGCCCGCGCACCAGCGCTAGCTTTTTATGAAAAGGGGGCAGCGGTCGAGCCGCCCCTTTTTGCTGCGCCGGCAAAAACGCGGCCGATGAACGATTTATTTGGGTTCGGCGACTAAAAGCTTGGGCCAGAGCCGCGGGGTTACCCCCCGCACGGATCGCCCATGGCCCACGTCGTCCACCCAGACTTTCAGCGCCAGCATCATTTTCGGCCACGCCGGCAGAGCGCCCTGCGGCGCGTGCTCTCCCGCTACCAAATCATCGAGCTATTCGTCATCATCGGCGCCATTCTCCTGCTTTGGGGCGGTTCGTCGCTCGGGCCCGTCTCCAGCGCCTTAAAAAACCAGGCGCCGTCAGGCTGGCTTGAGTCCGTGCGGATCGACATCATCGACGGCGACTCGATCCGCAGCGGCCGACAGGTGTATCGCCTCGTCGGCTTCAACACGCCGGAATCAGGGGACAACGCCAAATGCCCGCGCGAACGCGCATTGGCGGCCGAGGCGACGCGGCGGCTTCAGGAGCTTGTCGCCGGCGGCGAACTCGACCTTCGGCGCGTCCGTTGCGCCTGCCCACCGGGTACGGAAGGAACGGGACAATGCAATTACGGCCGGCTGTGCGGCACGCTGAAAGTGGGCGGCCGGGATGTCGGAACGATCTTGACCGCCGAAGGCCTGGCCGAACGATACGCTTGCGGAGCGGCGTCTTGCCCGCCGCGCAGAAACTGGTGCCTGTCTTGATGTCACGGCCCTCCGAGGCCTAGCACGCGCAAGCGGCGAGAAGGCGCTTTTCCAATGCGCCGGCAAGCTGTTAGGCTCCCCCGATAGCGGAAGACAAAGCAGAAGAGGGCGATGACCTCGATCCTCGATAAATGTGCCGGCGCTTCGCGGGAGCATTTCGCTCCCGGGACGGTTCTCCTTTCCGAGGGCGAAACATCCGGACGGCTCTACATTCTGGCCGAAGGCAGCGTCGAGGTGTTGAGGGGCGATACGCAGGTCGCCGTCATCGGCGAGGCGGGCGCTGTTTTCGGCGAGATGTCCGTGCTGCTCAACCGGCCTCATACCGCCACCGTCCGCGCCACAACCCCGGTCGGCGTGTTCGTGTTCGAGGACGCCGAAAGTTTTCTGAAGTCCAATCCAGAGATCGCGTTTTTTCTGGGCAGGCTCCTCGCCGAGCGTCTCAACGCCGCGACGACCTATCTGGTCGACCTGAAGCGGCAGTTCGAGGGACAAGGCAATCATTTCGGCATGGTCGGCGAGGTCCTCGAAACGCTGATCCACCAGCAACACGAGGACTTCACGCTGGGCCCCGAACGCGAGGCCGATCCGCGGCTTTGAGCCAGTCGGGAAGGGATTGAAGCCGCGGCACCGGCCGCTCCAGCGGGGCGCTTAGGCGGACGAACTGATTCCCCGCCGAGGAAAACCACAGCGCCTCGCCCTCGTCGGTATCGATGATGACGTGGGCGGGGGGAGCGCCGAATTGCTGCCCGGCATTGAACACCCAGGTGGGCCCAATGCGATCGACCCAGGAACCATCCTTGACGAAAGGCGACTGATGCACGTGGCCGGAGAGAACGATGTCCGGCCGGTACTGATCGATCCACTCTCTGAGCTCCACGTCGCCGAAATATCGGTCGCCGCCCCAACTGGTCGGCGATTTCGCCGGCGGCGCGTGATGGATCCAGATCCATCGCTTGGGCCGGCTCGCTGCGGCCTCGGCGAGCTGCGCGCCGATGCCGGCGCGCACGATGGGGCCATCCCACCATGGGCAGATGGTGAACAGCGTATCGTCGAGCACGAAGGACTCCCCGTCGGACAAGACGCCTTCTTGCTGCGGTCCTCCTAGCCATTTTGCGACCTTCTCGCCTTCCGCGTTCTTGGTATCGAGATCGTGGTTGCCGGAGCAGATCACGAGCCTTGTCTTGGCGCGCAAGCGGTTGAAATATTTCCGGACGACGACGGTCTGCGCGCGTCCGTCGACAAGCGAGGCGACGTCGAGATGATCGCCTGCCATCACGACCACGTCGAAGCCGTCGGCAATGTCGAGGACCCAGTCGAATTGCGGAAGCGAATAATGGAGGTCGGCTACCAGGAGGAGTCGCATGGAGACCCGAGGGGCCCGTTGGCCAAGACGTGGCGGGATTTCAGGCTATCGCGTGCAATCGGCACCACAACGGCAGGCCTCCCTCGCCAAGCAGGATGGCGGCGCTTGCGCTATGAGAAATGCCACATCGCCCGCCGGTCGCACATCATAGTCTAGAAAGACTGTGCCGAGTTGACGCCAATCGCAAGGCACCGAGCTTTCCCCCCAAGGAATTGGCTGATGAAACGAGGTATCTGTGGGACCGGTTAAAATTGCCCTTTTGGCCGCAGGAGAATTGCAGCTGCCCGCGCCGCAACGCGCTGAAGTCAAAAGCAACTCGCCGAATGCCGTAACAATCACCCTCTATTGCCCATCGGATAGGCCCGGAGACGATCTAAAACCGGTCTCGATAGACCTAGCTCCGGCCATGGCCCGCGACCTTTCAATTCGTTTGTGGCTGGCCGCCGATGACACGGAATGTCCAGCGAAGTGACGCCTGCGGCCTCAGGCCCGGCATCGGCTCCAGGAAGCAATCCTGACCAATCAATCGGCCAATTTGACCGCGTAGCATCGCTTACCCGCTGTTTGCGCGTTCTGGCCTTAAGGTTCCATAATTTTGACCTCCAAACTGGTCACATTGGTCCTGGTGCCAACGGTACGAACGGTGACCAGAATGGGTGTGAGGGGATACGGCGTATTCTTCCTTGGCGCACTGCTAGTCTTTTGCGCGCCATCGCAAGACCCCGGTTGGGCCGAGCAGACTCCTGCGGGCGCCCAAATCCTGGCCACCTATCAGGTCGATTTGGCTGGCTTCAGTTTGGGCGAGTTTCATCTTGCCATCGCCCTCGAGGGTCTCAACTATGAGATTAAGGGCAAGGGGCGGTTTTCGCTCCTCGCCGGTGCGCTCTACCGTGGCGCTGGCAACGCGGCGAGTACCGGCACGCTAACGAAGGCGGGGCCTCAGCCTTCGAGCTTCACCGTGAGCTATAAGGGCGGGGGCAAAAAAGAGCGGCGGCGCATGAGCTTCGCCGACGGAGCCGTCAGCCAAGTCTCCATCATCCCGCGAAAGAAGCCGAGCCGGCGGCGCGTGCCGGTGACCAACGACCAGCTCGAGGATGTGCTCGATCCTTTGAGCGCGGCTTTCCTAAACGTGCGGCACGATAATCCGGTTTGCGATAATACCCTGCCGGTGTTCGACGGCCGCCTACGGTTCGATATCGTCCTGACGCCGAAGCGAGCCGACACCCTCCCGAAAGAGGCGCCAACCGATCTCTCTGGCCCGGCCGCGGTTTGTGAAGTGAAGTTCGTGCCAATTGCAGGGCATAAACCTGACAATCCCGGCCTCAAGTTCATGTCGGAGACCGATCAGATCGAAGTCTGGCTTGTTCCTTTGCCGCGGACCGCCCTGTACCTGCCCTATTGGATTGGTCTGCCAACTCCTATCGGCCGTGGCTCAGCGATACTCACGGAGATCAAGATCGCTCTGGATGGACCGATGGGCCGACAGCCAATTTCCGCCCCTGACTTGTGAGGGTGCTGGCTCGCCCCTCAAATCCGTGTTGCTGCGATTGGCGGAGAGGGTGGGATTCGAACCCACGGTACGGTTACCCGTACAACGGTTTTCGAGACCGTCCCATTCGACCACTCTGGCACCTCTCCGTGAGGCTCATGTAGCTTGCCGCCAGGCGTAGAGCAACCTGGGGAGGCCCGGAAACACCTTGGAGAGGCGACGGCGCCGGCAAGGGAGGCCGCCAATTGACTTATCGGCCTTGGCATCTATATTGCGCCGCCTGATCAACGGCTAGCGCGGCGCGGCGGCTCAATGGGGCCGGCCAGCGCATTTCCAGCCATAAGAACGGACTTAAGCACATGTTCGCGGTCATTCGCACGGGCGGCAAGCAATATCGCGTGGCGCCGAACGACATCATCGAGATCGAGAAGATCGCGGGCAAGCCCGGCGATATCGTCGAGCTTTCCGAAGTGATTTTGCTCGGCGGCGACGGCGGCCCCAAGACCGGCAGCCCGACGATTGCCGGCGCGCTCGTCGCTGCCGAGGTCATCGAGCAGAAGCGCGCCGACAAGATCGTGGTGTTCAAGAAGAAGCGCCGCAAGAATTATCGCCGCAAGAAGGGCCACCGTCAGGCGCTGACCGCGCTCCGCATCACCGAGATCCTGACCGACGGCAAGAAGCCGTCGAAGGCGGCGCCGACGGCCCGAGCCGAAAAAGGCCGAGAAGAAGCCTGAGGCTGCCAGGACCGAGGCCAAGGCCAAGGCCGAGAAGAAGCCGGCCGCCAAGAAGGCCGAAGCCAAGCAAGCGGCGAAGAAGCCCGCAGCCAGGACGGCGGCGAAGGCTCCAGCCAAGAAACCGGCTGCCAAGCCGAAGAAGAGATAGAGGCAACCATGGCACACAAGAAAGCAGGCGGCTCCTCCCGCAACGGCCGCGACTCGATCGGGCGGCGGCTCGGAGTCAAGAAGTCGGGCGGCCAGAGCGTGCTTGCGGGCAACATCATCATCCGCCAGCGCGGCACCAAATGGCACCCGGGCGACGGCGTCGGCATGGGCAAGGACCACACCCTGTTCGCGCTCCGCGAGGGCGAGGTCGAGTACGCGACCAAGCAGAAGGGCCGCGTCTACGTCTCGGTGAAGCCGAGCTAGGCTCATCGGTCTCGCGCGCGGCTTCGCGCGCGTGTAGCTTCCCCGTCGTGACCATCAGGACTCCAAGGCTCTTGCTGCGCGCGCCTCTCCTTGCAGACGCGGCCCGCATCAGCCTGCTTGCCGGCGACTATGACGTGGCGAGCATGACCGGCACCATTCCGCACCCCTACAGCGAGCAACAAGCGGCCGAGTGGATCGCCAGCGTTCTTGCCGGCGAGGAAGGGGTGGTGTTCGCCATTTCGCGGTCAGGCGCGCTGATCGGCTGCACCGGCTATCGCGCCTTCGGCGAAGACCATGCCGAGCTCGGCTATTGGATCGGCAAGCCCTATTGGGGCATGGGCTATGCCACCGAGGCCGTCCGCGCGCTCATCCTTCATGCCTTCGAGGCGGGCGGCTTCGCCTATCTCACGGTCGGGCATTTCAGCGACAATCCGGCCTCGGCGCGGATCATCGCCAAGTTCGGCTTCGCCCCGCAAGGGAAAGAGATGCGCGACTGCGCGGCGCGCGGCGCGAGGGCGCATTGCCTGACCTATCGCCTCGACCGCGCCGCGGCGCTGGCAGGCTTCTACAAGACTTGAGGCTGCCGGGTCCGGGCGGCTGCGCTCCGGGCCGTTAGCTCAGCTCCGCTAGTGTATTGGAAAGCCGCCAGTGCTAAGCCCTTGCCCATGCAGTTTCTCGACCAGGCCAAGGTCTATGTGCGCGCGGGCGACGGCGGCAACGGCGCCGTCAGCTTCCGGCGCGAGAAGTTCATCGAGTTCGGCGGCCCTGACGGCGGCGACGGCGGCAGAGGCGGCGACGTCATCGTGGAGTGCGTGGCGAACCTCAACACGCTGCTCGACTACCGCTACAAGCAGCATTTCAAGGCGAAGAAGGGCGGCCACGGCAAAGGCCAGAACCGCACCGGGGCCAAGGGCGCCGATGTGGTGCTCAAACTGCCGCCCGGCACGCAAATCATCGATGAGGACGGCGAGACCCTGATCGCGGATTTGACCAAGCCCGGCGACCGCATCGTGCTGTTGCGCGGCGGCAATGGCGGCTTCGGCAATGCGCACTTCAAGTCCTCCACCAACCAGGCGCCGCGTCACGCCAATCCCGGCCAGCCGGGCGAGGAGATGCATATCTGGCTCAGGCTCAAGCTCATCGCCGATGCCGGCATTATCGGGCTTCCCAATGCCGGCAAGTCGACCTTCCTTGCCGCGGTCAGCGCGGCGAAGCCCAAGATCGCCGACTATCCCTTCACCACGCTCCACCCCAATCTCGGCATGGTGCGCATCGACGGCACCGACTTCGTGCTCGCCGACATTCCCGGGCTGATCGAAGGGGCGCATGAAGGCGCCGGCATCGGCGACCGCTTCCTGGGTCATGTGGAGCGCACCGCCGTGCTCCTTCATCTGGTCGACGCCACGCTCGACGATCCGGCCGAAGCCTACGCCATCGTGCGCGGCGAGGTGGAGGCCTATGGCGCAGGGCTCGCGGACAAGCCCGAGATCGTGGCGCTGTCCAAGGCGGACGCCGTACCCAAGGACGAGATGAAGAAGAAGGCGCGGGCCTTGAAGAAAGCGGCAGGCATCACGCCGCTCATCGTTTCCGCCGCGTCCGGCGAGGGCGTGACCGAAGTGCTGCGCGCACTCGCCGCAGAGGTGAGAAAGCTGCGCGGGCAAGACAAAGCGGATGCCGCGGCCGAAAGGGCGTCGCCGCGGGAGTGGCGCCCATGAGAGGGGAATGGACCGGGGCCAAGCGCATCGTCGTCAAGATCGGCTCGTCGCTTCTCGTCGATGCGGCGGCCGGCACGCTGAGGCAGGCCTGGCTCGAAGCGCTTGCCGACGACATCGCGGGCTTGCGCAAAGACGGCAAGGAGGTCGTCGTCGTCTCCTCGGGCGCCATTGCGCTCGGCCGCAACGCGCTCAAGCTGCCCAAGGGCGCGCTCAAGCTGGAGGACAGCCAGGCGGCCGCCGCGGTCGGTCAGATCGACCTCGCGCATGCCTATGAAGATGCCTTCCGCGCCCGCGGCCTCGTCGCGGCGCAGGTGCTGCTCACGCTCGGCGATACGGAAGAGCGCCGGCGCTATCTCAATGCGCGGAGCACCATGACCACGCTGCTCAAGCTCGGAGCGGTGCCGGTGGTCAACGAGAACGACACGGTGGCGACGAGCGAAATCCGCTATGGCGACAACGACCGGCTCGCCGCGCGCGTCGCCTCGATGATGAGCGCCGATTGCCTGGTGCTGCTCTCCGACGTCGACGGCTTCTACACCGCGCCGCCGGGGTCGCGCGAAGATGCGCGGCGGCTCGAGGAGGTGACGCGAGATCACCCCGGAGATCGAGGCGATGGCCGGCGATGTCGGCTCGGAGCTTTCGCGGGGCGGCATGGTGACGAAGATCGAGGCGGCGAAGATCGCGGTCTCGGGCGGCACGCATATGGTCATTGCCTCAGGCAAGGTGATGCATCCGCTTCAGGCGCTGGCCAAGACGGGGGTGGCGACCTGGTTCCTGGCGCGCCAAGACCCGGTGACGGCGCGGAAGCGCTGGATCGCCGGCACGCTCGAGCCGAAGGGCTCGTTCATCGTCGATAATGGCGCGGCCCAAGCGCTGGCCACAGGCAAGAGCCTGTTGCCGGCCGGCGTCACGCGGGTCGAGGGGGGTTTCGAGCGGGGCGACGCGGTGGTCATCCGGAACGGCGACGGCGTTGAGATCGGCCGCGGGCTCACCGCTTACGGCCATGAGGACGCCAAGGCCATCATCGGGCGCAAGAGCAGTGAAATCGCCGACATTCTCGGCTACCTTGGGCGCCCCGAGCTGATCCATCGGGACGATATGGTTTTGCAGCGGAAGAATTGAGAGTTGAGCGCGATTGTCGAATAGGCCCGAAGCGAGCATCGAGCCGATGATGCTCTATATGGGGCGCCGGGCGCGCGAGGCGGCGCGTGCGCTGGCGCTTGCCTCGACCGAGGCGAAGAACGAAGCGCCTGGAAAGCGATGGCCGCCCGGCTGGAGGCGGGAACTGAAAAAATCATCGAGGCGAACCGCCAGGACCTCGAGGCCGCGCGGAGCAAGGGCCGCGATGCCGCCTTCCTCGACCGGCTCATGCTGGACGGCCTCCGCGTCGCTGCCATGGCTCGGGGCTTGCACGAGGTCGCCGCACTTCCCGATCCGGTCGGGCAGGTCATTGCCGCGCTGGACGCGGCCGAACGGGCTCGAGATCTCGCGCGTGCGCGTGCCGCTCGGCGTGATCGGCATCATCTATGAGTTGAGGCCCAATGTGACGGCCGATGCCGCGGCGCTGTGCCTGAAATCGGGAAACGCCGTGATCCTGCGGAGCGGCTCCGAGAGCTTCCTCACGTCGCTCGTCATCGCCAACATTTTGAGCGAGGCTGTCGCCGCGGCAGGGCTTGCCCGAGGCTGCGATCCAGCTCGTGCCGACGGTCGATCGCGCGGCAGTCGGTTTCATGCTCGGCGGTCTCGGGGGCGCCATCGACGTGATCGTGCCGCGCGGCGGCAAGGAGCTGGTCGCGCGCGTGCAGGCCGAAGCGCGGGTGCCGGTGTTCGCGCATCTCGAGGGCGTCTGCCACGTCTATGTGCACGGGCGCGCCGATCTCGACATGGCGAAGAGGATCGTGCTCAACGCCAAGATGCGGCGGACCGGGATTTGCGGCTCGGCCGAGACGCTCCTCGTGGATCGGGCGGCAGCATCCACGCATCTTGCGCCGCTGGTCGAGATGCTGATCGAGGCGGGCTGCGAGGTAAGGGGCGATCCCGACACGCAACGCGCCGATAGCCGGGTCAAGCCCGCGAGCGAGGAGGATTGGCCCAAAGAATATCTCGACGCCATCATCGCGGTGAAGGTGGTCGATGGACTCGATGAAGCGATCGACCACATCGCGCGCTACGGCTCGCAGCACACCGACGCCATCGTGACCGAGGATCGCGCCGCCGCTGAAGCCTTCCTCGCCCGCGTCGACAGCGCCATCGTGCTGCACAATGCCTCGACCCAGTTCGCCGACGGCGGCGAGTTCGGCATGGGGGCGGAGATCGGCATCGCCACGGGCCGCTTCCATGCGCGCGGGCCGGTCGGGGTGGAGCAGCTCACGATCTACAAATATGTCGTGCGCGGGCAGGGTCAGACCCGCCCTTGATGCCGCCGGTCGGCAGAGCGGCGCTCATGACTCTCCCCGGTGGGGAGAGGTCGAGCGGAAGCGCTCGGGCGAGGGGCTCGCATGGGCTCGAAGAAAGCAAGCCGCGCATCTCAGCACTCTCCCAAGGGGGGAGGGGGCCGAAAGCGACGAGTCATTACGCGGCTGCCGATGGCGGCGCGCAATATGCGCATTGGGCTCTTGGGCGGCTCGTTCAACCCGCCCCATGAAGCCCATCGCGAGATCAGTCTCACGGCGCTGAAGCGCCTCGGCCTCGACCAGGTCTGGTGGCTGGTTACCCCAGGAAATCCGCTGAAAGACCCGTCCAAACTCGCGAGCCTCGAGAGCCGCGTCGAGGCGGCAAGAAAGATGGCGCGGCACCCGCGCATCGAAGTCACGGGCTTCGCCGGCGGCTCGGCCTATACCATCGATCTTCTCGCCGAGCTCAAGCGCCGCTTTCCAGGGGTCAATTTCGTGTGGCTGATGGGCGCCGACAATCTGGCCGATTTCCACCGCTGGCAGGCCTGGCAACAGATCTTCGAGCGCATGCCCATTGCGGTCCTCGACCGCCCAGGCTTCCGGCCACAAGGCGCGGGCGAGCAAGGCGGCGCAGCGTTTTGCCCTCTATCAAGTCGACGAATCGGACGCGGGCGGGCTCGCGCGCCTCGAGCCGCCCGCCTGGACCATCCTCAGCCACAGACTGTCAGGCCTCTCCTCGACCGCGCTGCGCGCCAAGAAAGCGAAGAAGAAAAAGGCGAAAGGCAAGGATAAGACGGCCAAGAAAAAAGCCAAGCGACACTAGCTATTGAAACTTTGCCGGCGGCCATACTATCTTTATGGGGTGAAGCGGCACCAATGCCCCTGTCCGGCGTTTAGCACGGGTAATCGGCTCAAGCTGCTTCGTCACGGAGCAATGGCAGAAGGACATTCACCACAACATGCGCTCAGCTAGAGAGGGTGCCGAGCGCGGCACACCTCCCTCCGGATTCGCGTCGTTTCGCGCGCATCCGAACCATCTCCTCAATGTCGTGCTCGACACGCTCGATGCCGCCAAGGCGGAGGATGTCGCGGTCATCGACTTGAGGGGCAAGACCTCGATCGGCGACCAGATGGTGATCGCCTCGGGGCGCTCGCAACGGCATGTCGGGGCCGTCGCCGACCACATCATCAGGAAATTGAAAGACGAAGGCTTTGGCCGCGCCCGGGTCGAAGGGCTGCCCCAATGCGATTGGGTGCTGATCGATGCCGGCGACGTCATCGTCCATATCTTTCGCCCAGAGGTTCGCGAGTTTTATAACCTCGAGAAGATGTGGTCCGCCGACCGGCCCATGGAGCGGCTGGTGATCTGATCGAGGGTTACCCGGCCGCTTGGCCTCTAAGGCGAGAAGAATGCGGCTCCTGATCGCTGCCATCGGCAAGCTCAAGCAGGGGCCAGAGCGCGATCTCTTCGCGCATTATCTCGGCCGCGCCGAAGCTGCCGGCCGGAAGCTCCATTTGTCGCCGCTCGGCGTCATCGAAGTGGCGGAAGCCAAGGCCGCAACCGCAAGTGCCCGCATCCAGGCCGAAGCCACAACGCTTCTCGCCAAGATTCCTTCCGCGCATAAGCTCGTCTGCCTCGACCGGGGCGGGGAGACCATCGACAGCGAGGCCTTTGCCAGGCTCTTGGCGAAGTTTCGCGATGAGGGCGCAAGAGGGGATCGCCTTCTTGATCGGGGGCGCCGACGGCCTCGGCAAGGAGGCGCTTGCCAAGGCGGCAAAGGTGCTGTCGCTCGGCCCGATGACCTTGCCGCACGGGCTTGCCCGCATCGTCCTTGCCGAGCAGATCTATCGCGCGGCGACGATTCTGGCCGGCCACCCCTATCACCGGGCCTGAAAACCCCCAAGGTTAAGCATTCGTAAGCGTTTTGCCTTGATTCTGCCGTACCGCTCCGCTGTCGTTGCCATCGGCTGAACGGCCAAGGCGCATGGCGCATCCCGATCGATTGGCTTCTTCACGACAGAGATTTCGATTCGCGCTGCTCGTTGCCGGCCTCGTGTGTGCTTTGCCGTGGCTGGCCGAGGCTGAGGAGGATCTTTCCCGCGACGAGGCTAAGCAGAAGCTCGACCAGACCGAGCAGAAGCTCCAGTCGAGCCGCGCCAAGGAGCAGGGGCTCGCCCAGGACTTGGCGGCTCTGGCCGAGGAGCGGGCGAAGCTGAACAGCGAGCTGATCGAGGCTGGCAAGAGGGTGCAGGCGAGCGAGGCGAAACTCTCGGAGACCGAAGCCAAACTTGCCGAACTCACCGAGCAGGTGAACGTCATTCAGAGCTCGATCACCGAGCGAAAGGAAGCCATCGTCAAAATGCTGAGCGCCATGCAGAGGATCGGCCGCAGCCCGCCGCCGGCGCTCGTCACCCGCAGAGACGATGCGCTGGCCGTCGTCCGCAGTGCCATGCTGCTCGCCGATGTCTTTCCCGAACTGAAATATCAGGCCGACAATCTGTCGCGGGAGCTGGAAGGCCTCGTCACCCTCGAGAACGGCATCCGCGACCAGCGCGATCAAGAGAAACGCGAGACGGATCGGCTTGGTTCGGAGCAGGCGAGCCTCGATCGTCTCCTGGAAGAGAAGAAGCGCGCCGCGGCGCAAGGCGAGGCGGAGCTTGCCGACATCAGGCGGGGCGCCATCGAGCAGGCCCAGGCGGTAACGGACTTGAACGAGCTTATCGAGCGCCTCGATGACCAGATCGCCAAGGTCGAAATCGCCCAATACGACGCCGAGATCGCCGCCGAGCGGGCGCTCCGAGCCCGCGAGCAGAGCCAAGCCCTCGCCACGCCCGCCAATGAGAGCGTGGTCGAGATCAAGCCCCAATCGACCAGGGTCGCCTTTGCGAGCCCCGACCGCCTCAAGCCTGCGCTCCCCTTCGAGGCCGCCAAAGGCATGCTGCGGCTGCCGGCCCAGGGCAGGCGGGTGAAGCGCTTCGGCGACGCCGATACCGGCAGGCTCCACGCTCAAGGGAATTTCGCTGCAAACCCGTGGCGAAGCCCGGATTACGGCCCCGGCCGACGGCTGGGTCGTCTATGCCGGGGAGTTCCGCTCCTACGGGCAGCTATTGATCATCAACGCGGGCGGGGGCTATCATGTTCTGCTTGCGGGGATGAGCCGCATAGACGTAAGCCTGGGCCAGTTTGTCCTTGCCGGAGAGCCGATCGCGGTGATGGGCAACTCGGCAACGCCGAGCCAAGGCGATGACAGTTCGCGCCCCGTCCTCTATGTCGAATTCAGAAAGGACGGCAGGCCAATAGACCCTGACCCATGGTGGGCCGAGGCTTCCGAAAAGGTGCAAGGATGATGCGGAAATCCGAATATGCGCTGTGGGCGCTTCTGGTGTTGGCCGTGCTCGCTGCCGGGTCGACGATGGTGAGCTTGGCGCGGAGCCAGTCGGCCTCGGCCGCCAACTCGGAGATCTACCGCCAGCTCGACCTGTTCGGTGAGGTGCTGGAGCGCGTCCGCTCGGACTATGTCGAGAAGCCGGAAGACCCCAAGCTGATCGAGGCTGCCATCAACGGCATGCTCATGGCGCTTGACCCGCATTCGGCCTATCTCAACCCGAAGCACTTCCGCGACATGCAGGTGCAGACCCGCGGCGAATTCGGCGGGCTGGGCATCGAGGTCACCATGGAGAACGGCGTGGTCAAGGTGGTCGCCCCCATCGACGACACGCCGGCCTCGCGCGCCGGCCTGATGAGCGGCGATCTTATCACCCATCTCGACAAAGAGCAGATTCTCGGCCTCACCTTGCAGGAAGCCGTGGAGAAGATGCGCGGGCCGGTCAACTCGCCGATCACGCTCACCATCGTGCGCAAGGGCACCGAGGACCCGTTCGAGGTGAAGGTCGTCCGCGACGTGATCCACATCAACCCGGTGAAGTACAATGCCGAGGGCGATGACGTCGGCTACATCCGGCTGACCACCTTCAACGAGCAGACCACGGCCAATTTGCAGAAGGCGATCGAGGACCTGAAGAAGCAGCTCGGCCCGAAACTCAAGGGCTATGTCGTCGACCTCCGCAATAATCCGGGCGGGCTTCTCGATCAGGCCATCTCGGTCTCCGATGCGTTTCTCGATCAGGGCGCCATCGTGCTGACCCGTGGCCGCAATCTTGAGGAGACCCAGCGCTCCAACGCGCGGCCGGGCGACATGACCGACGGGCAGAAGATCGTGGTGCTGATCAATGGCGGCTCGGCGTCGGCCTCGGAGATCGTGGCGGGCGCGTTGCAGGATCACCACCGGGCGACCATCATCGGCACCCGCTCCTTCGGCAAAGGCTCGGTGCAGACCATCATTCCGCTCGGCTCGAACGGCGCCTTGAGGCTCACCACGGCGCGCTACTATACGCCTTCGGGCCGCTCGATTCAGGCCAAGGGCATCGAGCCCGAGGTCGTGGTCGAGGAGGAACTGCCGGACGAGCTTAAGCAGAAGGCCGAGGTTCAGGGTACTCGTGGCGAGGCCAATCTGCGCGGTCACCTCAAGGGCGATGAAGAGGACGAGGACGGCATGGCCGCCGAGAGCGAGGAAGAGACCTCCGGAAGCTCGTCCTATGTTCCGCCCGAGAAGGAGAAGGACACGCAGCTCAACTTTGCGCTCGATCTTTTGCGCGGCATCAAGTCAGTCGACACGGAGGCCAAGAAGAAGGCTGAGGTCAACTAAGCTCGTGCCTCGGCTAGTGGCCGGCCCTCTACCGGCATGATCATAATAAGTGCCGGGGAGAGGAGGCTTAGCCCCACGATTGGGCCGGCGAGCGGGGAGGTGAAGTCGAAATGAAGGCGCTGGCCGTCGCAGCTGGCATCGTGTTCTGGACGCTTGTGCTTGGCACGGCGTGGCTCGCCTTTTTCCCGGGCAGCGACAGCGGCGGCCCGGTCGCTATCCTGCAAATCCAGCCGGCCACGGCGCCAGGCGCGGATATGCCCGCCGCAGCGCCTGAAGGCGCTCCGCCGCCAGAGGCAAGCGAAAGCCCGGCTCCTCCTGAGCCGCCACCTCCAGCGCAAGCCTCCGAAGACGGCATGGAGCTTCCTCCGGGTTTCGGCGTAGGGCCGTCAGGGCCACCGCAAGCGCCTATTGTCGAGGCTCCCGGCCCAGGCCAGGGCCCGACGCTTCTGCCGCTCGCGCCGGGGGGACAGCTCGACACGCCGGCGGCACCGCCTTCCGCGCCTGACGACGCGGCCCCGCCGGATGCGGATCAGCAAGGGTCCGCTCCGCGGCGGCCACAGGAGATGCAGCAAGCTGCGCTTGAGGCCCCAGCGGCCACGCCGCCGCGCACCGCCTCCACCGCCGACGATGCCGGAGAGCGAAACCGGCTCGGTCACGCTTCCGCCGGTGCCCGTCGCCGAATTGGTCGAGGAATCGCAATATGGTCCGTTGCCGAAGGTGGCAGCGGACGGGCGGCGTTCCAGTCGATGTCTATGCGCGGCCCTCGCGCTATGCCGCAGCCACCGACGCCGGAGAGCCGCCCCGCATCGCCATTCTGGTCACGGGGCTCGGCCTCCCCGATAGTCCGCCCGGCGACGTGCTCAAGGGCTTGCCGGCGCCGATGAGCGTGGCTTACGGGGCGTATGGGCGCAACCTCCAGGATGGCGTGACGAGGGCGCGCGACAGCGGCCATGAAGTGCTGCTGCAGATCCCGCTTGAGCCCAACAACTATCCGACCGTGGATCCCGGCCCCCATACGCTCCTCACCACGCTGCCGCCTGAGGAGAACATGAAGCGGCTGCAATGGCTGATGTCGCGCTACACCGGCTATGTGGGCGTCACCAATCACATGGGCGCCAAGTTCGAGGTGACGCCGGAGTCGTTGCAGCCGGTGCTCGAGGAGTTGAAGCGGCGCGGCCTGCTCTATGTCGACGACGGGAGCGTGCAGGGTTCGACGGCCGGACAAATCGCCGGCGCCATCGGCCTCGACTATTCGGTGGTCAGCGTCCAGATCGACGCGGGCAATGTCGCCAAGCAATTGGCGCAACTCGAGACTGCGGCAAAGGAGCGGGGCGCGGCGATCGGCGTGGCTAAGGCGACGCCCGCCACCATCAAGCAGCTCGCCGACTGGGCCAACAAGCTCGAAGCCAAAGGCTTCGTGCTGGTGCCGGTCAGTGCGGCGGTGCGGTCGCAGCGGCAAAGCTGAACGTCGTTCCATGACAGAACAAGAGGGGCTGCCCTACCGGCCTTGCGTCGGCGTGATGCTCATCAACGCCGAAGGCCGCGTTTTTGTCGGGCGGCGTGCCGATCGCGCCGGCGCGCCGGAGGGGATCGGAACGTGGTGGCAAATGCCGCAAGGGGGCCTCGATGAGGGCGAGGACCCCGAGGCCGCCGCGCGGCGCGAGCTTGCCGAGGAAACCGGCGTGCATACCGCGCGCTTCGTTGCGCGCACCCGGGACTGGCTCACCTACGAGCTCCCGAGCGAGCTTTTGGGCGTCGCCTGGCAGGGGCGCTATCGCGGCCAGAAGCAGATGTGGTTCGCCGCGCGCTTCGAGGGCGAGGAGAGCGAGATCGATATCGGCCCCCGCGAAGGGCACGAACAGGAGTTCGACGCCTGGCGCTGGGTGACGCTGAGCGAGCTGCCCACGCTCGTCGTGCCGTTCAAGCGTAAGGTCTATTTGAGTGTGATCGAGGAGTTCGGCGCGCTGGCGTCATGGTGAGGTGCCCGGTCGTCCTTCGAGGCTCGCTTCGCTCGCACCTCAGGATGACGGCCGGGCCTCGAACCATGTGCGCATCGCGTCAGGCGCGCGCGTGATGGGCGTGAGCCGGCCTTAAGCGGCGCATGAAGCGCCGCCAGAGCAACACGCTTGCCGGCAAGAGCACGAGATCCCCGATCAGGGCCGCCATCAGCGTCATCGCCGAAAGCTTGCCGAACAGCCGCAAAGAGGGCAGGTCGGACAGCACGGTCACGCCGAGGCCGAAGGCGAGGATGAGCGAGGTGAGCACCAGCGCCGGCCCGATCAGCACCGTGGCGCGCTCGACGCCAATGGCGGGGTCCTCGCCGGGCCGGTCCTCGAGCCGCAAGCGGTTGAGATAGTGGACGGCGGCGTTGAGCGACAAACCGAAGGCCACGATCAGCGCGACGATACTGGCAAATTGCAGACCCTCGCCAGAGGCGGCGAGAACGGCGCCGGCGGTGAAGACCGGAAACAGGGTCGGCAGCACCGTGACCACGGCGACCATCACCGAGCGGAAGGCGAGCCCGAGGAAAATGCAGATAAAGACGATCTCGGTGGTGAGCCCGGCATTGAGCTTGCCGATCATGGTCGCGCTGTTGCGCGCGGCGATGGCCGAGAGCCCGGTGACCACGATGCGGTAGCCGGGATGGGCGTCGCGCACGGCGTTCAGCTTGCCGTCGAGCTTCTCGATGACGGGCAGAAGGTCGCTCACATCGACATCGGGGATGCGCCCGGTGACGACGACGGAATTATCCTTCTCGTCGATGAAGCGCTTGGTCAGATAGTCCGGCAGGATCGAGACATATTCCTTCAGCTTGTCCGGGGTGTCCTCTTGGGTCTTGGCAAGCCAGCGGCGTAGGGTTTCCACCGACCAGACATTGCCGACGCCCGATTGGGTCTCCACCAGGCTGTGGACGTCGCCGATCACCTTCAGGACATCGGGGTCATAAAGCGTCTTGCCTTGCGGCCAGTCGATCATCACGTGCAGCGGGTTGGCGCCGGTCAGCTTCTCGTCGAGCTGGGCGGAAGCGGCGACGGCCTGCTCGCGGTCGGGCACCTGATCGGCCAGGCGATAGCGCGGCGGAAGCGTCACGTAGATGGCGCCGAAGGCGATCACCAGCAGGAGACCGACGGTGACCACGGCCTGCGGATAGCTCACGCCGAACTTCGCGATGCGCCCGCAGAAGCTCTTGAGCGCGTTCATGGCCCGGTCGTGGCGCTTGAGATTGGCGGTGTAGGCTCTGGCGTTACGCGGAATGAGCGCCCGGGTGAGCAGGGGCACCAGGGTGATGCCGACGACGAAGGCGATGGCCGCGGAGAGCGCTCCGGCAAGGCCGAAATCCCGGATCAGGGCCGAATCCGAAAACAGCAGGGCGATGAAGGAGGCGGCCGCCGTGGCGGTGGCGATCACGCAAGCCGGACCCACCACAAGCACGGCATAGCGGGCGGATTTGATGCGCCGGTCGCCCTCGACCAGGCGGTTGCGCATGGCGACGGTCAGCTGCATCGAATTGGAGAAGCCGAGCACCATGATCAGCGGGATCATGACGTTGAGGAACAAATTCAGCTTGAAGCCGAGCCAGCCGAACAGGCCAATTGACCAGACGATGGCGATCACCGGCGGCAGCGCGGCGATCACCATCAGCGAGAAGCGCCGGAAGAAGGCGTAGGCGACGATGGCGCCGAACAGGAAGCCGAGCACGTTGTATTTGAAGCGGTCGCGCTCCACCGCATTGCGGATCTCGAGTTGCATGACGGGAGCGCCGGAGAGCTGCATGCGGAGCCCTGTGTCGCTCAGCTCTCGCGCCGCCGTGTCGTGGATCTGCGCGACCACGGAGCCGAGGCCCTTCTCCTCGACCACTTTACGATCGAGAGCGAGCAGGATGAGGGTGAGCGTGCCGTCGTCGGAGAGAAGCTTGCCCTTGATGATCTCGTTGTTGCGGACCTTGTCGATCAGCGCCTTATAGGCGTCGCCCTTGGGCAGCTCGGCCGGAAAAACGGGACCCGGAATCTTGCCGGGCTCGGGCGCCTCGCGCGCCGAAAACAGCGAGACCTCGCCGGCCATCCCCTCGACGAACTGCAACTCGATGATGAGGTCGCGCAGCGCCTGGACCGACTTACGCTCGAGCAGTTGGTCGCCGCTCACGACGATGAGCACGTCATATTCGCTCGACGGAAAGCGCTCGGAGATGGTCTCGTAATCGCGGAACTCGGCGGTGTCGGTGCGGAAGAGCTCCGAGAGGGAGTTGTCCACTTTGAGCCTGGTGTAGCCGAAGCCGGCGGCGATCGTGATGGCAACGATGATGGCGGCGGCGATGAGTGGGTAGCGGAGCGCGGTGAGACCAAGCCGCTCGATGCCGAAGCTCAGCGATCGCACCCGTTTCGGTTCGGCCTTTTGCTGCATTTCCCTTGTCCGGCGCCCCCCAGTCCCCCATGCCGCGCGAGGCCGAGGGAAACTCTTTTGTTGGGCTCATTTATAGCAACGATTGGGCGCCGGCCCTAACGGGATGTGGCGGGACCGGTTTGCGGACTGAGGGAAAACCGGAATCCTAGAGATTGAGCGCGGTCTGCACCTGGCGCAAATGGTCGAGCTTGGTCTGGGCGCGGTCGCGGGCAGTGTCCTCGGTAGCGTCGGCCACATCCTCTTCGACGTTCTTGACCGCCTGGGCGAGCTGGCCGGCGTCAAGCTCGACGAGATCGATGGCGGTCTCGGCGAGCACGGTCAGACCCGAGGGGCCGATTTCGGCAAAGCCGCCGCGGATGAAATAGCGCTGATGCTCGCCGCCCGGATATCCGATATCGAGCAGCCCTGGGCGGAGGGTCGTCAGCAGCGGCGCATGATAAGCGAGCACGGTCATGTCGCCTTCGGCGCCCGGCACGAGCACCTGCTCCACATCGCCCGAGACGAGCAGGCGCTCCGGCGATACGAGCTCGAATTTGAACGGATCAGGCATCGACCCTGTCTCTCTCGCTTCAAGTCCTCATCCTGAGGAGGCGCGGTACGCGCCGTCTCGAAGGATGAGGCCGTCAATTTCGGTCATGCTTCGAGCCGCGCCCTCCGGGCGCTCCTCAGCATGAGGCTTGCATTACGCGACCTCGGCGGCGAGCTTCTCGGCCTTGGCGACCGCCTCCTCGATGGTTCCCACCATGTAGAACGCCGCTTCCGGCAAATGGTCGTAGGCGCCCTCGCACAGCCCCTTGAAGCCTTTGATGGTGTCGGCGAGATCGACGAACACGCCGGGCGAGCCGGTGAACACTTCGGCCACATGGAAGGGCTGCGATAGGAAGCGCTCGATCTTGCGCGCGCGCGCCACGGTGATCTTGTCCTCCTCGGAAAGCTCGTCCATGCCGAGAATGGCGATGATGTCCTGGAGCGCCTTGTAGCGTTGCAGGATCTCCTGCACGCGGCGGGCCACCGCGTAATGCTCCTCGCCGACGACGCGCGGGTCGAGCATGCGGCTCGTCGAATCGAGCGGATCGACGGCGGGATAGATGCCTTTCTCGGCGATGCCGCGCGACAGCACGGTGGTGGCGTCGAGATGGGCGAAGGAGGTGGCGGGCGCCGGGTCGGTCAGGTCGTCGGCGGGAACATAGATCGCCTGCACCGAGGTGATCGAGCCTTTCTGCGTCGTGGTGATGCGCTCTTGCAGCGCGCCCATGTCGGTGGCAAGCGTCGGCTGATAGCCCACGGCGGAAGGAATGCGCCCGAGAAGCGCCGACACCTCGGAGCCCGCTTGGGTGAAGCGGAAGATATTGTCCACGAAGAACAGCACGTCCTGGCCCTGGTCGCGGAAATATTCGGCCACGGTGAGGCCTGACAGCCCCACGCGGGCGCGCGCCCCCGGCGGCTCGTTCATTTGGCCGTACACCAGCGCGCATTTCGAGCCCTTGGCCGTGCCCTCCTTGCGCGGGTCCTTGTTCACGCCGGAATCGATCATCTCGTGATAGAGGTCGTTACCCTCGCGGGTGCGCTCGCCGACGCCGGCGAATACCGAATAGCCGCCATGGGCCTTGGCCACGTTGTTGATCAGCTCCATGATCAGCACGGTCTTGCCCACGCCGGCGCCGCCGAACAGCCCGATCTTGCCGCCCTTGGCGTAAGGGGCGAGCAGGTCGACCACCTTGATGCCGGTGATGAGGATCTCGGCCTCGGTCGACTGATCGACATAAGAGGGTGCGGGGGCATGGATCGGCCGCTTCTCGGCGGTCTTGATCGGTCCAGCCTCGTCAACCGCCTCACCGACCACGTTCATGATGCGGCCCAAGGTTTCCTCGCCGACCGGCACGGCGATCGCCTCGCCGGTGTCGGTCACCTCCTGGCCGCGCACCAGGCCTTCCGTGGAGTCCATGGCGACGGTGCGCACGGTGTTTTCGCCGAGATGCTGGGCGACTTCGAGCACGAGGCGGTTGCCGTGATTATCGGTCACGAGCGCGTTCAGAATCTCGGGAAGTTGCTCGCCGAACTGGACGTCGACCACGGCGCCCATGACCTGGCGCACATGGCCCTTGGCGCCTTTGCCCTCGGCGATCCTCTTCTCCTGTTTCTTGGTCTCAGCAATTACGGGTGACTTCTTTGCCATTGCAAGCGTTCCTTACGGTCTCTCGATGACTAGAGCGCCTCGGCGCCGGAGATGATCTCGATCAGCTCCTTGGTGATCATGGCCTGGCGGGTGCGGTTATATTTCAGCGTCAGCCGGCCGATCATGTCGCCGGCGTTGCGGGTGGCGTTGTCCATGGCGCTCATGCGCGAGCCCTGCTCCGAGGCTGCGTTCTCGAGCAGCGCCTTGAAGATCTGCACGGTGATGTTGAGGGGCAGGAGCTCGGTGAGGATCTCGGCCTCGTCGGGCTCGTATTCGTAGACGGCGCCGCCGAGGCTCTCCTCGGCCGGGGCTGCCTCGGTGGGGATGCTGGCCGGGATGAGCCGCTGCGCCGTCGGGATCTGGCTGATCACCGACTTGAAGCGCGAAAAAAACAGGGTGGCCACGTCGAAGGCGCCCTCGGCGAAGAGGGCAAGCACCTTGCCGGCCGCCTTCTCGGCATGCTCGAAAGAGAGCTGGCGGACGCCCCTGAAGTCGATGGTGTCGATGATGAGCGGGGCGTAGAGCCGCTTCAGCTGATCGAAGCCCTTCTTGCCGACGCAGAGGATCTTCACCTGCTTGCCGTCGGCCAGCAGCCGGTTGAGGTGCTCGCGGGCGAGGCGCACGATGGCCGAGTTGAACGCGCCGCACAGGCCGCGCTCGGCGGTGCACACGACAAGTAGATGGACGGCGTCCTTGCCCGTGCCGACCATCAGCGGCGGCCCGCCTTCGCGCCCTCTGAGCGCGGTGGCGAGGTTGGCGAGCACCGTCTCCATGCGCGTGGCGTAAGGCCGCGCCGCTTCGGCCGCCAGCTGCGCGCGGCGGAGCTTGGCCGCAGCCACCATCTGCATGGCCTTGGTGATCTTCTGCGTCGCCTTCACCGAGGCGATGCGATTGCGCAGCTCCTTCAGCGACGGCATGGCCTAGTCTCAAGCAGACGTTGAGAGCCTCTGTCAGTGCAGCATATTCCCCCTCCCCCCGTGTGGGGGAGGGTAGGGAGGGGGGTAAGCAAGGAGTTCGGGATTTGCGGTTCACCCCCCTCCGACTGCTCTTCGAGCAGTCGTGCTCCCCCACAAGGGGGGAGCGGGGAGTTCTTGGCAGCCGCTCTACCCATGACCGCCTCTACCAACATCTACGCGAAGGCCTTGGCGAACTTGTCGACAGCGGATTTCAGCTTGTCGCCGGTCTCCTTGGAGATTTCCTTAGAGTCGCGGATGGCGGCGAGAATGCTCGCGTACTCGGCGCGCATATAGCGCAGCAGCTCATCCTCGAAGCGCCGCACCTCGGAGACCTTGATGGGATCGAGATAGCCGTTCACGCCGGCATAGATCACCACCACCTGCTCTTCGACCTTCATCGGCGAGAATTGCGGCTGCTTCAAAAGCTCGGTGAGACGCGCGCCGCGATTGAGCAGGCGCTGGGTGGTGGCGTCGAGGTCGGAGCCGAATTGGGCAAAGGCCGCCATCTCGCGATACTGGGCGAGCTCGCCCTTGATCTTGCCGGCCACCTGCTTCATCGCCTTCACCTGCGCGGCGGAGCCCACGCGCGACACCGAGAGACCCACATTCACCGCCGGGCGAATGCCCTGATAGAACAGGTCGGTCTCGAGGAAGATCTGGCCGTCGGTGATGGAGATGACGTTGGTCGGGATATAGGCCGACACGTCGTTGGCTTGCGTCTCGATCACGGGGAGCGCGGTGAGGGAGCCCGAGCCATTGTCCTTGTTGAGCTTGGCGGCGCGCTCCAAGAGCCGCGAGTGGAGATAGAACACGTCGCCCGGATAGGCCTCGCGGCCAGGTGGGCGGCGGAGCAGAAGCGACATCTGGCGATAGGCCACGGCCTGCTTGGAAAGGTCGTCGTAGAACACCACCGCGTGCATGCCGTTGTCGCGGAAGAACTCGCCCATGGCGCAGCCGGAGAAGGGCGCCAGGAACTGCATCGGCGCGGGGTCCGAGGCGGTGGCGGCGACGATGATGGAATACGGAAGCGCCCCGTTGTCCTCCAGCACCTTGACGAATTGCGCCACGGTCGAGCGCTTCTGGCCGACGGCCACATAGATGCAATAGAGGCTGGTCTTGTCGTCGCCGAGCGCGTTGATCGATTTCTGGTTGAGGATGGTGTCGAGGATGATGGCGGTCTTGCCGGTCTGGCGGTCGCCGATGATGAGCTCGCGCTGGCCGCGGCCGATCGGGATCAGCGCATCGATCGCCTTCAAGCCGGTCTGCATCGGCTCGTGCACCGACTGGCGCGGGATGATGCCGGGCGCCTTCACGTCGACCCGGCGCTTCTCGTCGAACTTGATGGGGCCCTTGCCGTCGATCGGGTTGCCGAGGGCATCGACCACGCGGCCGAGCAGGCCCTTGCCCACGGGCACCTCGACGATGGCGCCGGTGCGCTTGACGACGTCGCCCTCCTTGATGTGGCGGTCGTCGCCGAAGATCACGATGCCGACATTGTCCATTTCGAGGTTGAGCGCCATGCCGCGCGTGCCGTCGGCGAACTCGACCATCTCGCCGGCCTGGACCTTGTCGAGGCCGTAGACGCGGGCGATGCCGTCGCCCACCGACAAGACCTGGCCGATCTCGGCGACCTCCGCCTCTTGGCCAAAGTTCTTGATCTGCTCCTTGAGGATCGCGGAGATCTCAGCGGCCCTGATATCCATCAGCCAACCTCTTTCATGGCAACTTTGAGGGAATTGAGCTTGGTGCGCAGCGAGGTATCGACCATGCGGCTGCCGACCTTGACCACGAGGCCGCCGAGCAGGGAGGGATCGACCCGCTCTTCGAGCATCACCTCCTTGCCGAGCGCGGCTTTGAGCGCCTGCTTCAGCGCGGTGGCTTGCGCCTCGGTGAGCTTCGAGGCGGCCGTCACCATGGCGCTCGTCTCGCCCCGGTAGCGGGCAAGCATGGCGCGGAAGGCGCGGATCATGTCGGGGGCCGCGAACAGGCGGCGGTTCTTGGCGACGAGGAGGAGAAAATTCCTGGTCAGCCCCTCGATCTTGAACTTCTCCAGGATGGCGGCGAGCGCTCTTGACTGCTCCTCGGCGGTGAACACGGGGCTCTTGACGAGCCGCGCCAGGTCCGGGACGGCGTCGAGCGCTTCGTTGAAACGGGTGAGGTCGGCGGCGACTTGCTCGAGCGCGTTGCCTTCAAGGGCAAGCTCGAACAGAGCGGTCGCATAGCGGCCCGCGACGCCGGAAACTATTTGCTCCTCGCCTGCCACCTAAAACGCCTTTTCCTCCCGAACGGGCGCTTGATCAGAGCCGCCTCGTCCCCGGACCCGAGAAATGATGGGATTGGCGCTTCCGCGTCAACAGGTTGAAGCCCTGAAGCACGGTCCCCGGAAGCCCCGCGGAGCCTGTAACATATGGGGCCGGGGGGTTGCAACTGGGGGAGAGCCCAGATTGCCCCGAAGAATAGGGCTTTGCGGGGCCGCTTTCGGCGCTGCAATCAGCGCGTGGCGCGAGCGGACGCCGAGTGGATTGGCACTGTCGGAGAGCAGTCATGGCAGCGGGTCAGAAGGGGCGTCAGCAGGCACCGAATTTCGAGCCCTTATGGGAGCGGCTCAAGGGCCAGGTCGACTGGTACGACCGTAAGGCCAAGGCCAATCAGCGCGCCTATAAGGTCTCCAAGATCTCAATTATCGTGCTCGCCATCCTCATTCCCGTGTTCGCCGAATATGGGATGATCGAGGGGATGTACGATACGCGAGCGCTCCTCGTGGGCGCCGCCTCCGGCGCGATCGTCCTTCTGGAAGGGCTCCAGGTGTTGAACAAATGGCAGGAGAACTGGATCCTCTATCGGGCGACCTGCGAGGGCTTGCGCAACGAGCAGCATCTCTTCGCCGAGAAGGCCGGCCCCTACGCCAATCTCAGGCCCGAGGCGGCGCAGAGACTGCTGGCCGAGCGGACCAGCAGCCTGGTCATGGCCGAGCATTCCAAATGGGCCCACGCCCGCGAGAACAAGATCGAGACGACGGTGGGGGCCTGAGGCGCCACGAACTGAAAACCCGCCAAACTCGACAGATTCGACTTCATATTGTATGCGTGGAATGCACAACGGCGCACCCCCGTTTCCGAGAGAGCGCCGTTGCTCTTACCCCTTTTGGAAGGGGGCAGTTGGCGGCCTAGGCAGCCATTCCGTTTCGGCCGCCAAAGTCTGAGGTTCTTGGAGGTTCACCCGGCTCTGCAGAGCTGGGAGTCTCCCCAAGTCCTGAGGCGGCAGTCGGCTGTTTGTCGGCTGCCGCCCTTGCTTTTCTGGGTCTCTTGGCACGCGGCTTTTTGCGCGCCCTCGGTTCCGCTGCCCTCTCGGAAGTGTTGTCTTCGCCCTCTGAGGAGTTGTCCTTCGGAGCCTTGGCTCGGGGATACCACTTGAGCAGACCGTACTCGCCATTCGGGAGACGGTGGAATATGGCGGACGACTTCCGGAGGGCGTTCCGGATTCCTGTGATGGCGTTGCTCTCGATCTTGGTATCGAAAACCAGGCCGCCCTTCTTCAGGGCCTCATAAATCTCTCGTGGCGTGGCGGGTCCTAATCCTGCTGTACGGCGCATTTCCAAGTATTCGCGAGCACCCGTAATGATCGGCTTGCCATAAAATGTGTCGGCTCGAATCGCAGTCAGCGTTGGCTGACTTGCCGCCCCCACGTCTGCGTACATCGGCTCTCTTCCTGCGAGCTCGCAGAGCCGATTAATGGTGTTCTTGGTCTCCGCGACCTTGCGGTCAAGGTCAGCCAAGTCCCTTTGCAGCGCTTCGATAGCGGGGAGAAATTCGTCGCGCATGACCGTGACCTCCTCTTTGTGAGTTGTAGCCATTTATCATGATGCGATGTGTCCCACAAGCGATGAGGGCCCTTGAGGTCGCGCAAACGATTTGTCCCTCGATTGCTTACCGAACTCATCATGCCAATATGGCAAAACATGATCTCTGGCGTTCAGCTAACGCATTGAAATATTTACTTTAACGGTGATATTTTCAAGGCTGTCAACTTCTGCCATATTTGTATGAACGGTTCGGTACGAATTCTATCCCCGTCACGCACAGGTTTTCCACAGGACAATTTTCCCCAATTCGAGCGCCCCAGAGCGTCGAATGTTGCGACTCATCCGAATCGGCTCCCCACCTCGATGCGTTTGATGTTCGATGCTCGCTTACAAAAAACTGTAGGGATCGACATCAACAACCAGCCGGACGTCGCCTTTGGCCTTCGGCACGGCGCTGAGCCAGAGGCGTAAGTAGGCCTGGAGGTCGGCTTCGCGCGCGGCCTTCACCAGCAACCGATAGCGGTGGCGGCCGCGGATCACCGAGAGCGGCGCCTCGGCCGGGCCGAGCACCTGGATTTTCGCTGCCGGCGGCGCGGCCAGCGCCACGGCGCGGGCGTAAGCCTCGACCGCCTCGCGCGCGCTTCCACTCACCAGCAGCGAAGCAAGCCGGCCGAACGGCGGCAGGGTGGCCTCGCGCCGCGCCGCGATCTCCCGCTCCAAGAACGCCTCGCGGTCGCCCGAGACGAGCGCCTGGATGACGGGATGCTCCGGCATATAGGTCTGGATCAGACCGCGCCCCGGAATTGTGTCGCGTCCGGCGCGCCCCGTAACCTGATTGAGGAGCTGGAAGGTGCGCTCCGCCGCGCGCGGGTCGGCTTGGGCGAGACCAAGATCGCCATCGACCACGCCGACAAGTGCCAAGCCCGGGAAGTGATGGCCCTTGGCCACGAGCTGCGTGCCGATGATGACATCGACCTCGCGGTCCTCGATCTCGCGCAAGGTCTCGCGGAGATCGCTGATGCTGGGCGTGAGGTCGCTCGACAGGAGCACGCGGCGCGCCTCAGGAAACCGCTCGGCGACCTCCTCGGCGATGCGCTCGATGCCCGGCCCGCAGGGCACGAGCGAATGCTCGGCCCCGCAATTGGGGCAGGTCTCGGGGATGGGCACGAAGGTCCCGCAATGGTGGCATTCGAGCCTGCGCCTGAATCTGTGCTCGACCAGCCAGGCCGAGCAGTTGGGGCATTCGAATTTGAAGCCACATTTCCGGCAGAGCGTCACCGGCGCATAGCCGCGGCGATTGAGGAACAGGAGCGCCTGCTCGCCGCGCCCTAGCGTCTCGGCGACAGCGTCAACCAGGATCGGGGAGAGCCAGCGTCCGCGCTCAGGCGGACTCGCGCGCATGTCTATTGCCGAGATGGCAGGGAGGCCTGCCGCCTTGTAGCGGACCCCCAGCCGGATATGGCGGTAGCGGCCCTGCTCGGCATTGACCAGGCTCTCGATCGAGGGCGTGGCCGAGCTCAACACCACGGGAGCGCTGCCCAGAGCGCCGCGCAGCACCGCCATATCGCGCGCCTGATAGGCGACGCGCTCCTCCTGCTTGTAGCTCTGGTCGTGCTCCTCATCGACGACGATGAGGCCCAGATCGGGGAAGGGGAGGAACAGCGCCGAGCGGGCGCCCACCACGAGCTTCGCCTTGTTCTCCGCTATCGCGCGCCAGATGCGGCCGCGCATCGGCGCCGACACGCCTGAATGCCATTCGGCGGGACGGGCGCCGAAGCGCTCCTCGCAGCGGGCGATGAACTGACTGGTGAGCGCGATCTCGGGCATCAGAACCAGCACCTGCTTTCCGCGCGCGAGCGCCGCGGCGATCGCCTCGAAATAGATTTCGGTCTTGCCCGAGCCGGTGACGCCGTCGAGCAGGCTCACGGTGAAAGCGCCGCCGGTATTGGCGAGCAGCGTGCGTGCGGCCTCGGCCTGCTCCTTGGTGAGCTTCGCCCGCTGGCGCGACAGATCGAGAGCCATGGCGTGCCAATCGGGGAGCGGCTCGGTCAGAAGCGCGCCGGCATCGACCAGGCCGTCGATGACGCCAGGACTGACGCCGGCCGCCTCGGCGAGGCTCGACTTGACCCAGATGAGCCCGTTCGCGGCGGCTTCGAGCACGCGGGCTCTGGCAGGGGTCATGCGCGCGGGCGGAGGCCCTGCCAGCCGCACGCCATAGCGCTGCGCCGGCGGCTCGAAGGCGGATCGAGCGCTCATCATCATGCGCAGAACCATGCCGGGAGAGGAGAGCGTGTAGTTCGCCACCCAATCGGCGAAGTCGAGGGAGATGCGCGGCAGCCTCGGCACGTCATCGACGACCTCGATGATCTCGCGGAGCTTCTTGGGCTCGATCTTGGGTGGCTGAGCGCCTTCGGGACGCGGCCAGACCACGCCGAGATAATCGACGGGCCCGAGCGGCACGACGACGAACTGTCCGGGCTCGACCTCGATTCCCTTGGGCACGAGATAGTCGTAAGGCGCCGGCAGCGCGAGCGGCAGCAAGACGGGAACTGTCGCCGGCGCGCTCCCGGTCGCGGGTCTGGACTTGGTCTTTGCCTTGGCCAGGGGTTACTCGCTAAGTTAATTGAGGGTTAACGACTCACGCGCCCATAGTAACCTTGCGCGCGCGCGCCGTTCACAACCCAAATCGGGGATCGCAAGCTTGGCGGAAGAAGCCACAGCGCCTGGTTATATGGGGTCGCCTTACGTCCGCGAGGCGGTCGGCGATTGGCTCGCTTATCTCACCGTCGAGCGGCAGCTCGCGGCCAACACGGCGGAAGCCTACGAAAGAGATATCTCTCAGTTCCTCGCCTTTCTCGCCGGCCATTTCAACCGGCTGCCGGACATGAAGCACCTGCTGGCGCTCCAGGCGCGCGACGTGCGCGCCTTTCTTGCCGCGCGGCGGAGCGAAGGGGTCGGCAGCCGCAGCCTGGCGCGCACTTTGAGCGCGCTGCGCATGTTCTACCGCTTCCTCGAGCGGCGCGGTTACGGCAAGAACGACGCCATCCGCGCCGTATCTCTGCCGAAGCTGCCGCATTCGGTGCCGAAGCCTCTCACCGCGCCGAAAGCGACCGCGCTAATCGACGGCGCCGATATCGCTTCGCCCGATGCGCCGGAATGGATCTTGGCGCGCGATACCGCCGTGCTCGCGCTGCTCTATGGCTCGGGCTTGCGCATCTCGGAGGCGCTGTCGCTTCAGCGCAAAGATGCCCCAATCAAAGGCCGTGACATGCTGCGCGTGACGGGGAAGGGCAGCAAGACGCGGGTCGTGCCCGTGCTCGCCATCGTGCGGGAGGCGGTCGAGCTTTATCTTGCGCTCTGCCCGCTGAAGCTTGGGTCGGACGATCCTTTGTTCGTCGGGGTGCGGGGAAAGCAGCTCTCGCCCCGCATCATCCAGCTCAAGGTAGCCCGCGCCCGCGCCGCGCTCGGCCTGCCCGAGACGGCGACGCCGCACGCGCTGCGCCATTCCTTCGCCACGCATCTCCTGGGCGCCGGGGCGGACTTGCGCGCCATCCAGGAGCTGCTCGGCCACGCCAGCCTATCGACCACGCAAGGCTATACCGAGGTCGACCGGGCGCATCTGCTGAAGACCTACGACAGCGCCCATCCCAGGGCCTGACCGGCTTTCCTCATTGTCATTGCCCGGCTTGACCTGCCTGCGCGAAGCCAGCTTCGCTCCGGCGAAGGCAGGCCGGGCAATCCAGTAACCTCTGAGTTCATCCTGCTCCAGGCCGGTGGTTACTGGATTCCCGCTTTCGCGGGAATGACGTGCGCTTAGCCGTTCCCCCGGCCTTTTCCAACGGTCTAAGGCCAATTTCTCATCGCCCAATCACCCCCATTGCAGTACTGACCAGTCAGTCATTATATTGAGGCGTCGGTTCGAGGAGAGCGAAGCCATGGCCCGAGAGAAAGTCCTTCGCCAAAGCCCAAGTCCCAGCGCGCGGCGGCGCGAGCGGAAGGACACGCGCCCGCAAGAGATCGTAGCGGCGGCCTTCGAGGAATTCGCCACGCACGGCTACGCCGCGACCAGGCTCGAGGACGTGGCGTCCCGCGCGCGTGTCAGCAAAGGCCTCCCCTATCTCTACTTCAAGACCAAGGAGGCGCTGTTCAAGGCGGTGGTGAAGAGCGTCATCACCTCGCATTTCGACGTGCTCCGCGAGAAGATGGAGACCACCGAGCTGTCGGTCGAAGCGTTCCTCAAAGGTCCGTTCCTCGCCTTCATCCAGGAGCTCGTCGGCTCGCGGCGCGCCTTCATCGCCCGGCTCCTCATCGCCGAAGGGCACAAACATCCCGAGTTGACCGCCTTCTATTACGAGCAGGTCGTGTCGCGCGGAGTCGAGACCATGACGCGGCTCATCGATCGCGGCATCGAGCGCGGCGAGTTCAAGCCGACCCCTTTGCGCGACTTTCCGCAGCTTCTGTTCGCGCCCGTGCTCACCGCCATCTTCTGGCGTCAGCTGTTCGAGCGGCACCATCACCTCGATACCGACGCGCTGCTCAGGACCAATATCGAGCTTCTCACCGACGCGATCAGAGCGCCGGGACGCGAGCCACACGGCGGGAGCGTCAAGGGAGAGAAGCGATGAGGCCTCTCACCGCTCTCCTTGCTGGCATCGTGCTCACCGCGATCGTCCTCGTGCTCACCACCTACAAGGCCAATGAGGACGCGGTGTTCCCCGGCTACATGGAGGCCGACCTCGTGCTGGTCGGCTCGGAGCAGGGAGGCCGCGTGCTCACGCTCAGCGTCGAGGAGGGGAACAGCGTGAAGCAGGGCGATCCGATCTTCGTATTGGAAAGCGAGGAGCAGGAAGCCTCGGTCGCGGGGGCGAAAGCGCGGGTGCAAGAGGCCGAAGCGCGGCTTGCCGACGCCAAGGCGGAGCTGCAAAGGCCGGGCGAGATCGAGGTGCTGGAGGCCGCGCTCAACGAGGCCAAGGCCATGCTGCTTCAGGCGAGCAACAATCTCGACCGCGCGCGGGCTTTGTTCGACAAAGGCTGGACCACCAAGGCACAGCTCGATGACGCGACCGCCCAGCATGACCGCAACGAGGCGGCGGTGGCGGAGGCCGAGAAACGCATCACGGCAGCGAAACTTCCCGGCCGCTCCGACATGATCGACGCGGCGGCGGCCAACGCCGAGGCGGCGCGCCATGCGCTCAACGAAGCGGAGAAGAATCTCGGCAAGCGGAAGGTCGTCTCACCCGCGGGCGGAACCGTGGAAGAGGTCTATTTCCGGCCGGGCGAGGTGGTGAATGCCGGGCAGGCCGTGATCGCGCTTCTGCCACCGCGCAATCTCAAGGTCCGCTTCTTCGTCGCCGAACCGGTGCGCGCCGGCCTCCAGGTCGATCAGACCGTCAAAGTGTCCTGCGACGGCTGTCCGCCTGACCTCCACGCCAAGATCAGCTTCATTGGGCGGGAGGCGGAGTTCACCCCGCCGGTGATCTTCTCGCGCGAGCAGCGGCAGAAACTCGTCTACCTGGTCGAGGCGCGGCCCGAGGGGGCGGCAGCAGATCTCACCGCCGGCCAGCCAGTAACGGTCACGCTCGGGCCGGGGCAGCAAATGGTGCGGCGATGAAAGAGATCGCCATCGACGTCTCCGGCCTGACCAAGAGCTTCGACGGGCGGACCGTCGTGCGCGACTTGAGCCTCAAGGTGCCGAAGGGCGAGATCTACGGCTTTCTCGGACCTAACGGCAGCGGCAAGACCACCACGCTGCGCATGTTGTGCGGGCTGCTCACGCCCGATTCAGGCGAAGGCACCTGCCTCGGCCACAACATCCGCACCGAGCAGGATGCCATCAAGCGCAATGTCGGCTATATGACGCAGCGCTTCAGCCTCTATGCCGACCTTTCCATCCGCGAAAATCTGGAGTTTGTCGCGCGCGTCTATGGCGTGAAGGACCCCAAGGGCGCGGCTTCGCGCGCCATCGCGCGGCTCGGGCTTACCAGCCGGGCAGATCAGCTTGCGGGCGAGCTTTCCGGCGGCTGGAAGCAGCGGCTGGCGCTCGGCGCCTGCATCCTGCCCGAGCCGAGGCTGCTTCTCCTCGACGAGCCTACCGCCGGCGTCGATCCCAAGGCGCGGCGGGAATTCTGGGACGAGATCCATGGCCTCGCCGCCGAGGGCATCACCGTGCTCGTCTCCACCCACTACATGGACGAGGCCGAGCGCTGCCACGAGCTGGCCTATATCGCCTTCGGCGAGCTGCTCGCCAGGGGCACGGCGCGAGAGGTGGTGGCCCAGTCGGGACTTGAGCACCTGGATCGTCTCGGGCGCCGATCTGCACCGGCTCGCTGCCGAGCTTCAGGTCTGCGACGGCATCGACATGGTGGCGCCGTTCGGCGCCGAGCTGCACGTCTCGGGCCGCGACGAGCGCGCTCTCGACCGGGCCATCGCCACCGCCAAGAAGGCCGACGGCGCGCATCGCTGGACACGCGGCGAGCCTTCGCTCGAGGACGTGTTCATCCTGCTCATGGATAAGGCCAAGGACAATTTCGCATGATCGCAGCGGCCTATCGATATAGCTCGAGCGAGCGCCGCGATCCGGGCTTCCTCCGGCGCATGTGGGCGATGGTCATCAAGGAATTCGTCCAGATGCGGCGCGACCGCATGACCTTCGCCACCATGATCTTCGTGCCGATCATGCAGCTGGTGCTGTTCGGCTATGCCATCAACACCGATCCCAAGCAGTTGCCCACGGCGGTGCTCACGCGCGACGACGGACCGCTGACCCGCGCCGTTCTGGCGGCGATGCGCAACACCGATTATTTCGATTTCCGCGTGCAGGTGCGCGATCCGGAAGAGCTCGACCGGCTGGTGCGCTCGGGCGATGTGCAATTCGCCGTCGAGATTCCGGCAAGCTTCGAGCGCGATGTGCGGAGAGGCGACCGCCCTCAGGTCCTCGTCATCGCCGATGCCACCGATCCGGTGGCGACGGGCACCGCGGTCTCGGCTCTCCAGGGCCTCATCGACACCGCGCTCAGGCGCGAGCTGCGCGGGCCCGACGCGGCGGTCACCAAGACCACGGCGCCGTTCGAGATCACTTTGCAGAACCGCTACAACCCCGAAGGCATCACCCAATACAACATCGTGCCGGGCTTGCTCGGCGTGGTGCTGACCATGACCATGATGATGTTCACCGCGCTCGCCGTGACGCGCGAGATCGAGCGCGGCACCATGGAGAGCCTGCTCGCCATGCCGATCAAGCCGGTCGAGATTATGATCGGCAAGATCGCGCCCTTCGTGCTGGTCGGCTTCGTGCAAATGACCATCATCCTCGGCGCGGCGCATCTTCTGTTCGGCGTGCCGATCATGGGCAGCGTGTGGCTCCTGGTGGCGCTCGCCACCCTGTTCGCCGCGGCGAACCTCGCCGTGGGTTATACCTTCTCCACCGTCGCCACCAATCAGCTGCAGGCGGTGCAGATGACCTTCTTCTTCTTCCTGCCCAATATTCTCTTGTCGGGCTTCATGTTCCCGTTCCGCGGCATGCCGGACTGGGCGCAAGCCATCGGCGAGGCGCTGCCGCTCACCCATTTCCTGCGCATCGTGCGCGGCATTACGCTCAAAGGGAACGGCTTCGCCGACATGCAGATCGACGTGCTGGCGCTCGTGCTGTTCATGCTGATCGCCATGGGGCTTGCCCTGTTCCGCTTCCGCCGTACGCTGGATTAGCGGCCACGCCTGCCATACGCTCGTCGTGCGCGGCTAAGGAACATGGTAGAACGAGCCAGCATCGGAGGCCATGTGCGCGGGCTTGCATTTCTCGTTGGGGCCGTTGTCCTCTCCGTTCTCGCGCGGCGCCCGGCCCCGCATCGGCGGGGGTCCCATGCCGTGCGTCATGAAATGGCGCCGGACCTATCGCCGCTCCAGCTGCCACCTGTCAGTTTGCCGGCCGTCGCGGCGGGGGCTGCGGCTATTGGGGCTTTGGCGGTTGGGGCCTTGGCCATCGGCGCGCTGGCCATCGGCAGGCTGGAGATCCGCAAGGCCCGGCTGCGCGAGGTCGAGATCGACGACCTCACGGTGCGTCGCTTCCGCGTTGTTGAGGAGCCAGACGAAGGATCGGCCGCATGAACTTGCTCCGGATCATGCGCTTCGTTGCCATCATGCTGGCGGCGCTGACGCTCGGCTTAAGCTTCTGCCATCTCATGCAGCTCCCAGCGCGCATGGGGTGGGACCAGTATCTGTGGGTCGGGTCGACCGTGCAGGGCGGGCTCTATGCCACGTTCGGCTCGGTCGGTGCGGTGATCTTCGTGGCAACGGTGATCGCGCTGGCGCTGCTCGCCTATTTCGTGCGCGAGCATGGGCGCCCCGGGTTCCGGCTCGCGCTTGCCGCCGCGATCCTCTTCGCGCTGGCGCTGGTGCTGTGGTGGGTGCTGGTCTATCCCGTCAATGTCGAGCTGGCGAAATGGGTGAACGGGCCAGTGCCTTCAGACTGGACCGCGTATCGCGCCCGCTGGGAGTGGGGCCACGCGATCATTTCGTTTGTCGAGCTTGCGGGCTTCGCTGCGCTGATCGCCTCGGTGCTTGCCGATACACCGCCTCATGCTGAGGAGCCGCCGAAGGGGGCGTCTCGAAGCACTAGGCCTCGCCCTTCGCGACGCGGCTGACGCCGCTCCTCAGGACGAGGGTTGACGCTAAATCTCGACCTCGATGTCGGACCCCGTGACGCGCACGTTATACCGCGCCACGGCGTCATAGGCCGGATCGCACAGGACCTCACCCGTCCTGATGTCGAATTTTGCGCCATGCCACGGACAGGTCACCTCATGGCCCTCGACCTCTCCCTCGGCCAAGGGCCCTTCCTCGTGGGTGCAGGCATTGGCGAGGGCGAAGTAGTCGCCGCCGATGTTGAACAGGGCAATCTCCTTGCCCTTGACGACAACCAGTCGCGCCTGGCCCGGTGCGATTTCATTTGTGCTGGCGGCCTTGACGAATTCGCCCATGGACTCGCCCTCCTCTCCTTAAACGCCCCCGGCCTAAGAGCCGTTCCGGCCGAGAAGATAGGCTTCACATATGGATGGGGCGCTTGTCGACGGCAAGCGCCGCCTCCTTGACCGCCTCGTTCAAGGTCGGATGCGCGTGGCAGGTGCGCGCCAAGTCCTCCGCCGAGCCGCCGAACTCCATCAGCACCGCGGCTTCCGCGATCATGGTGCCGGCGTCGGCGCCGATGATATGCACGCCGAGCACGCGGTCGGTCGTCTCCTCGGCGAGCACCTTGACGAAGCCCTCGGTGGTGCGGTTGACCTTGGCGCGGCCATTGGCGGTGAAGGGGAACTTGCCGCTCCTATAGGCGATGCCGGCCTCCTTCAGCTCCTCCTCGGTCTTGCCGACGGAGGCAACCTCGGGCGCGGTATAGATCACGCTCGGGATCACGTCGTAATTCACGTGCCCCGCCTGGCCCGCCAGGATCTCGGCGAGAGCGATGCCTTCCTCTTCGGCCTTGTGCGCGAGCATGGGACCGGCGATCACGTCGCCGATGGCATAGATGCCCGGCACGCTGGTTGCAAATGTCTCATCGACAATGACGCGGCCGCGATTGTCGGTCTTGACGCCGATGTCGGCGAGACCAAGGCCTTGCGTGTTGGGTACGCGCCCCACGGCGACGAGCACGATTTCGCAGTCGAGCGTCTCGGATTTGCCGCCGCTAGCCGGCTCGAGCGTGAGCTTCAGGCTTTTGCCCTTGCTATCGACGCCCGCGAGTTTGGTGCCGAGCTTGAAGGCGAGGCCTTGCTTGGCAAGCACGCGCTGGAGCTGCTTAGCCACCTCGCCGTCCAGCCCCGGCGCCACGCGGGGCAGCATCTCGACCACGGTGACCTCTGAGCCGAGCCGCGACCATACCGAGCCAAGCTCGAGCCCGATATAGCCCGCGCCGATCACCACCAGCCGCTTGGGCACTTGCGGCAGCGCGAGCGCGCCGGTCGAGGAGACGATGCGCTTCTCGTCGATGGCTATGCCCGGGAGGGACGCCACCTCGGACCCCGTGGCGATGGCGATGGCCTTGGTTTCCAGCATCTCTTTCTTGCCGCCGGCGCCGGTCACCTCGACCTTGCCTTGCGCCACGATGCGGCCCGTGCCCCGCACCGCGTCGATCTTGTTCTTCTTCAGGAGAAACTCGACGCCGTCGACATTGCCTTTGACGCCCTGGTCCTTGAAGGCGAGCATGGCGGCAAGGTCGAGTTCAGGCTTCACCTTGATGCCCATCTGAGCGAAGCCGTCGGCCGCCTCGGCGTAGCGCTCGCTGGCATGGAGCAGCGCCTTGGACGGGATGCAGCCGACATTGAGGCAAGTGCCGCCATGGGTGGCGCGCTTCTCGACCACGGCGACCTTCAGCCCAAGCTGCGCGGCGCGAATGGCGCACACATAGCCGCCGGGCCCGGTGCCGATGACGATCAGATCGTATTGGGCCATGTCCCGCACTCCACTCCGTCATGCCCGGGCTTGACCCGGGCATCCAGGGCAACACGCTCGGAGCGCGCAACCCCTGGATCGCCGGGTCAAGCCCGGCGATGACGCCGAACTATTTCTGCCTTAACAGAAATGGTGTCACAGATCGAGGACGAGGCGCTTGGGGTCCTCGAGCGATTCCTTGATGTGCACGAGGAAGGTGACGGCGTCCTTGCCGTCGACCAGCCGGTGGTCGTAGGACAGCGCGAGATACATCATCGGCCGCGCCACGATCTCTCCGTCCCGCACCACGGCGCGCTCCTCGATCCGGTGCATGCCGAGAATGCCCGATTGCGGCGCGTTCAGGATCGGGGTGGAGAGCAGCGAGCCGTAGATGCCGCCATTGGAGATGGTGAAGGTGCCGCCCTGCATCTCATCCAGCGCGAGCTTGCCGCTCCGCGCGCGGGCGCCGAAATCGGCGATTGCCGTCTCGATCTCGGCAAGGCTCATGCGGTCGGCGTCGCGCAACACCGGCACCACGAGACCGCGCTCGGTGCCGACGGCGACGCCGATGTGATAATAATTCTTGTAGACGATGTCCTCGCCGTCGATCTCGGCGTTGACGGCGGGGATGTCTTTCAGCGCCTGCACCGCCGCTTTGACGAAGAAGCCCATGAAGCCGAGCTTGACCCCGTGCTTCTTCTCGAACGCCTCGCGATAATCCTTCCTGAGCTGCATCACCGCGGTCATGTCCACGTCGTTGAACGTGGTGAGCATGGCGGCGGTGTCTTGCGCTTCTTTCAGCCGCTTGGCGATGGTCTGACGCAGCCGGGTCATGCGCACCCGCTCCTCGCGCGAGGCGTCGTCGGGCGCTATCGGCGCGCGCGGCGGAGCCGGCGGCTTGGGCTTGCGCTCGCGCGCGAGCAGGGCTTGGGCCGCCTTCGCCGGCACGTCTTGCTTCAGCACCTGGCCGCGGCGGCCTGAGCCCTTGACGTCATTTGCGCCAAGGCCGGCTTCGGCAAGCAGCTTGCGCGCGGCCGGAGAGGGGGGCGTCTCATCGCCGCTCACCTCCTCGCGCCGCATGGGCTCGCGCTCGAGCTCCTTGGCCTCGGTTGGGGGCGCCTGCGGGCGCACGCAAAGTGGGTTCATCGGCGATTGCGGTTGCTTCGGCCATGGCGAGGTTGGTTGACGCTGGCTTTGCCTTTGCCGGCTTGACCTTGCCGTCGCCTTCGCTGATGGCGCCGAGAACGGCGCCCACCGCGACCGTCTCGCCGGACTTCACCGCGATTTCTGCGAGCACGCCGGAAGCGGGGGCAGGGACCTCGACGGTCACCTTGTCGGTCTCGAGCTCGACCAGGGGCTCGTCGGCGGAAACCGTATCGCCAGCCTGCTTGAACCACTGGCCGACCGTCGCCTCGACGACGGATTCTCCCAAGCTCGGCACCCGGATCTCAGTCGCCATGGCTTCTCGCCTCTGTATTTCCGTCTATGCCAGCGCCTCGTCGAGAAACGCCTTCAGCTCGCGCACATGCTTGCTCATCAAGCCGGTCGCGGTCGCGGCGGAGCTTGGGCGGCCGGCATAGCGCGGGCGCTTGTGCTTGGCGTCGATATGCTCCAGCACCCAAGAGAGGTTGGGCTCGATAAAGCTCCAAGCGCCCATGTTCTTCGGCTCCTCCTGGCACCATACCATCTCGGCGTCCTTGAAGCGGGTCAACTCCTGGATCAGTGCGCGGGCCGGGAAGGGATAGAGCTGTTCGACGCGCAAGAGATAGACATCGTTCAGTCCGCGTTTCTCGCGCTCCTCGTAAAGATCGTAATAGACTTTGCCGGAGCAGAGCACCACGCGCCTGATCTTGTCGTCGGGGACGAGCTTGATCGCCTGGTCGGGGAGAAATTGAGCGTCGTCCCACAACAGACGATGGAAGCTCGAGTCCGGACCGAATTGCGCCAAGGTCGATACCACGCGTTTGTGACGGAGCAGCGACTTCGGCGTCATCAGCACCAGAGGCTTGCGGAACTGGCGGTGGAGCTGGCGGCGGAGGATGTGGAAATAGTTCGCCGGCGTGGTGCAGTTGGCGATCTGCCAATTGTCCTCGGCGCAGAGCTGGAGATAGCGCTCGAGCCGGGCCGAGGAATGCTCGGGCCCCTGGCCCTCATAGCCATGCGGCAAAAGCAGCACGAGGCCGGACATGCGGAGCCATTTCCGTTCGCCGGAGGAGATGAACTGGTCGATGATGACCTGGGCGCCGTTGGCGAAGTCGCCGAACTGCGCCTCCCACAGGACGAGCGCATTCGGCTCGGCGAGGCTATAGCCGTATTCGAAGCCGAGCACGGCCTCCTCGGACAGCATGGAGTTGATCACCTCGAACGGCGCCTGCTCCTTGGAGATGTGCTTGAGCGGCGTGTATTTCTTCTCGTTCACCTGGTCCATCAGCACGGCATGGCGCTGGGAGAAGGTGCCGCGCTCCGAATCCTGGCCGGAGAGCCGCACGCGATAGCCCTCGGCCAGGAGCGTGCCGAAGGCGAGCGCTTCGGCCGTCGCCCAGTCGATGCCTTGGCCCTCGTCGATCATCTTGCGGCGGGCGGCCATGATGCGGACGATGGTCTTATGCGGAGTGAAGCTTTTCGGAAATGACGTGATCTTGCGGCCGACCTCCTTCAGCAGCGCTAGGTCGACGCCGGTGATCCCGCGGCGGGCGCCTTCCTCGGCATGGCCGATGCCCGACCATTTGCCGTCGAGCCAGTCGGCGCGGTTTGGACGATAGGCGTCGCTCGCCGCCAACTCCTCTTCGAGATAGGCGCGGAAGCCTGACTGCATGCGGTCGACCTCGGCGCGGGTCAACAGGCCCTCCTCGACGAGACGGCGGGAATAGACCTCGACCACGCTCGGATGCTGGCGGATGCGGGCGTACATCAAAGGCTGGGTGAAGGCCGGCTCATCGGCCTCGTTATGGCCGTGGCGCCGGTAGCAGAACATGTCGATGACCACAGGCTTGCCGAAGCGCTGGCGGTACTCGATGGCGATCTTGGCCACGTGCACTACGGCCTCGGGGTCGTCGCCGTTCACGTGGAAGATCGGCGCATCGATCATCTTGGCGAGGTCCGACGGGTAGGGCGAAGAGCGCGAGAAGCGCGGCGCCGTGGTGAAGCCGATCTGATTGTTGACGATGAAATGCAGCGAGCCGCCGGTGCGGTGACCGCGCAAGCCCGAGAGGCCGAGACATTCGGCGACCACGCCCTGTCCGGCAAAGGCCGCATCGCCGTGCAGAAGGAGCGGCAGCACTTCCTTGCGCTCGCTTGTCATCGCGCTGATCCTGCTTCGCCCGCACCTTACCGAGCACGACGGGATCGACGATCTCGAGATGCGAGGGGTTGGCGGTGAGCGACAGATGCACGCGGTTCTGATCGAACTCGCGGTCGGAGGAGGCGCCGAGGTGGTACTTCACGTCGCCCGAGCCCTCGACCTCGTCGGGATGGGCCGAGCCGCCCTTGAACTCGTTGAAGATCGCCCGGTAGGGCTTGGCCATGACATTGGCCAGCACGTTCAGGCGCCCGCGATGCGGCATGCCGATGACGATCTCGTTCAGGCCGAGCTGGCCGCCGCGTTTGATGATCTGCTCGAGCGCCGGCACCATGGATTCGCCACCGTCGAGCCCGAAGCGCTTGGTGCCGGTATATTTCACGTCGAGGAAGCGCTCGAAGCTTTCGGCCTCGATGAGCTTTTTCAGGATCGCCGTCTTGCCTTGCAGCGTGAAGCTGATCTCCCTGCCTTCGATACGATCCTGGATCCAGGAGCGCTGCTCGGGGTCGGAGATATGCATGTACTCGACGCCGATATGGCCGCCATAGGTGCGCTTCAGGATGTCGAGCACCTGGCGCAACGTGCCGAATTCGAGGCCGAGCGCGCCGCCGATATAGATGGGGCGGTCGTAATCGGCTTTGGTGAAGCCGTAGGTCTTGGGCTTGAGCTCGGGGTGCTCGCGGCGCGTGACGAGCTCGAGCGGGTCGAGCTTGGCGATGAGGTGACCGCGAGTCCGGTAGTTGCGGATCAGCATGCGGGCGGCGAGCGTATCGCGCGCCGCGGCTAGTGCCTGCTCCTCGGTAAAGGCGGCCGGTACACTAGGCTGAAGGAGCGCAGCGTCGCCGTTGGCTGGGGCCCAGGAGGGCCCGCGCGCCTCGGCGAATACGTCGTCCCTGCTGTCGTCGAGGCTTGCGAAGAAAGCGCGCCACTCGGGATCGAGCGCGGCGGGGTCCTCTTGGTAGCGGGCGTGGAGTTCGGCGAGGTAGGTGGCGTTGGCGCCTTGCAGGAACGACGTGCGGAGAAACACCTCGTTCAGTTCGTGTCTCGTCATTGGATCAACCTTGCCGGTCGTTGAAGGCTACCGGCGTGCCGGGCAAAAAAGGCGAGCTTTGGGCGCTCGCCTCACCCTCCATGTAATATGCGTGCAAGGGTTGTTCCAAGGGCGGCGGGCGAGTTTGCCACCACAATTCCAGCCTCGCGCATTGCCTCAATTTTGTGCTTGGCGTCGCCTTTGCCGCCCGAGATGACGGCACCGGCATGGCCCATGCGCCGCCCGGGCGGAGCGGTCGAACCTGCGACAAAACCGACCACCGGCTTCGTGTTGCCCGCGGTCGATCAGGAATTCCGCGCCCTCCTCCTCGGCGCTGCCGCCGATCTCGCCGATCATGATGATCGCCTCGGTCTCGTCGTCGGCGAGGAAAAGCTCAAGCGCATCGACGAAGCTCGTGCCGTTGACGGGATCGCCGCCGATGCCGATGCAGGTGGATTGGCCGAGCCCCACGGCAGTGGTCTGGGCCACGGCCTCGTAGGTGAGGGTGCCGGAACGCGACACGATGCCCACCTTGCCGGGCAGGTGGATGTGGCCGGGCATGATGCCGATCTTGCATTGGCCAGGGGTGATGATGCCGGGGCAGTTCGGGCCGATCAGCCGCGTTGCCGAGCCGCTGAGCGCGCGCTTCACCTTCACCATGTCGAGCACCGGCACGCCCTCGGTGATGCACACCACCAGGGGCACGCCTGCGTCGATCGCCTCGAGGATCGCGTCGGCGGCGAAGGCCGGCGGCACGTAGACGGCGCTCGCGTCGGCCCCGGTCGCCGCTACCGCCTCTCTGACGGTGTCGAACACCGGCAGGCCGAGATGCGTGGTGCCGCCTTTGCCGGGTGTGACGCCGCCCACCATGCGCGTGCCATAGGCGATGGCCTGCTCGGAGTGGAAAGTGCCTTGCGCGCCGGTGAAGCCCTGGCAGATGACGCGTGTGTTCTTATCGACGAGGACGGACATGGGACGACCTGCTTACCCGGCAAGTTTCAAGCCGCGGCCTTCACGGCGGCGACGGCCTTCTTGGCCGCGTCGTCGAGATCGTCGGCCGGGATGATGGCTAGACCGGATTCACGCAAGCAGCGCCTTGCCGCGCTCGACATTGGTGCCTTCGAGCCGCACCACCAGCGGCACCGCGATGCTGCATCTCCCGTGCCGCGGCGATGATGCCTTCGGCGATGGTGTCGCAGCGCATGATGCCGCCGAAGATGTTGACCAGCACGCCCTTCACGTGGGGATCGGAGAGGATGATCTTGAACGCCTCGGTCACCCGCTCCTTGGTCGCGCCGCCGCCGACATCGAGGAAATTGGCAGGCTCACCGCCATAAAGCTTGATGATGTCCATGGTGGCCATGGCGAGGCCGGCGCCGTTGACCATGCAGCCGATCGAGCCGTCGAGCTTCACATAGGAAAGTCCGAGCCGCGCAGCCTCCACCTCGGCAGGCTCCTCCTCATGAATGTCGCGCAGCTCGGCGATGTCGCCATGGCGGAACAGGGCGTTGTCGTCGAAAGCGATCTTGGCGTCGAGGCAAAGCAAATTGCCCTCCTTCGTCACCACCAGCGGGTTGATCTCGATGAGGCTCGCGTCCTTGTCGACGAAGAGCCGGTAGAGCGACTTGATGAGCGCCGCGCATTGCTTGGCGAGCGGGCCTTCGAGCTTCAGCGCCGCAGCGATCACCCGGCCATGGAAGTCGCTGATGCCGGAGGCGGGATCGACGGTGAGCGTGGCAATTTTCTCCGGCGTGTTGGCGGCAACGGCCTCGATGTCGACGCCGCCCTCGGTCGAGGCGACGAAGGCGACGCGGCCTGAACCGCGATCGACCAGCAGCGAGAGGTAAAGCTCGCGCGCGATGGTCGTGTCCTTGACCACGTAGACCCGCCGCACCAGCCTGCCCTTAGGTCCCGTCTGGGGCGTGACGAGAGGCTTGCCCAGCATGCGGTCGGCCTCGGCGTGCAGCTCCTGGAGCGTCTTCACCAGCTTGATGCCGCCGCCTTTGCCGCGGCCGCCGGCGTGGATCTGCGCCTTCACCACGAAGGTCTCGCCGCCGAGGTCGCTGGCGTGGGCGGCCGCTTCTTGCGGGCTCGCGGCGACGCGGCCTTCCGCCACCGGCGCCCCATAGTCGCGCAAAAGGGATTTGGCCTGATATTCGTGGATGTTCATGAGAGGACTCGCCGCGCGCGATTGCGGGCAGCGCCTAGCGGGATATGGCTACGGACCTTAAGCAGTGGCGAGGCTCGGTGCGATCCTCTGGCACAATTCGACCAGAGCCTTGACCGACTCGACCGAATGCATGAAGGCATCCTTCTCGGCTGAGGTGAGGTCGAGCTCGATGACGCGCTCGACGCCCTTGGCGCCGATGATGATGGGGACGCCGGCATAGATGCCCTTCACGCCATACTCGCCGTTCAAATAGGCGGCGCAGGGCAGAACCCGCTTCTGGTTCTTGAGATAGGACTCGGCCATTTCGAGCGCGGCGGCGGCGGGCGCGTAATAGGCTGAGCCGGTCTTGAGCAGGCCGACGATCTCGGCGCCGCCGTCGCGCGTGCGCTGCACGATGTCGTCGAGCCGCTTCTGGGTGATCCAGCGCATCTTGACGAGGTCGGCCAGCGGAATGCCGGCGACCGACGAATAGCGGATCAGCGGCACCATGGTGTCGCCGTGGCCGCCCATCACCATCGTATTAATGTCCTCAGGACTGACGTCGAATTCCTGGGAGAGGAAGTAGCGGAACCGCGCCGCGTCGAGCACGCCGGCCATGCCGACCACCTTGTTGCGCGGCAGGCCGCTCGTCTTTTGCAGCGCCCAGACCATGGCGTCGAGCGGGTTGGTGACGCAGATGACGAAGGCTTCGGGCGCGTATTTGCGCAAGCCCGCGCCCACCTGCTCCATGACCTTGAGGTTGATCTCGATGAGGTCGTCGCGGCTCATGCCGGGCTTGCGCGGGATGCCGGCGGTGACGATCACCACATCGGCGTCCTTGAGCTCGGCATATTCGTTGGTGCCCTTGAATTTGGGGACGTAGCCTTCGACCGGCGCCGATTGGGACAGGTCGAGCGCCTTGCCTTGCGGAACGCCGTCGACCACGTCGAACAGCACGATTTCGCCAAGCTCCTTGATACCGGCAAGATGGGCAAGGGTGCCGCCGATCTGGCCCGCGCCGACCAGTGCAATACGATTACGCGCCATGAAGATCCCCTTCCGTTTGGCTGCCCGTTCCTCGTCCCGCGGGCTAACATCAACGTGAGGTTTGGTTAAATGCAATCGCGCCCCGCGCGCAAGGTGCTAGCCGCGCATAGACCCAATCGGCGCCCATCGGATAAGCTCTCGGCCAAAGACCTCGCGGGGAGCGAAGGGCGCCATGGCGGAACATCATTCGACGAGCCGCCCCATCCGGACGGCCACATGGCCGCTCGTGGTCTGGGCGGCGCGGCTCAGCGTCTATTTCCTGGCGCAGGGCGCTCTCGTCCTCCTGGCCTATGCCTATTATGGCTTCGACAGCGATCCCGAGAGCTTTGCGCTCGGCTTCCGCATCGACCCCATCCTGGCCGCGCGTCAATCTCGCGTGGGGGCTGATCGGCACCTATATCGGCTTCTTCCGCCCGCGCTATGCCACGCGCCTTCGTGCTCGCCTTCGCCGCGTTCTATACGGTGCTGGCCGTGCTCGGCACCTTCACCCCCACCCATCTCGGCATGATGCTCAACGACCGGGTGAACCTGTTCCACTGGCTGATCGTGCCGCCCGCCTGGGCCATCGGGCTTTATGCGCTGTGGCACAAGCGCCGTTCGCGCTGACCTGGCGGCTTCCCGCCTCGCTCATTGCGGCGGGGGGACCTCCACCACCAGCGGCTTGTCCTTTGGCTTGATGCGCACGACGAAGAGCTTCACCGGCCGGTCGCCTTCGTTCATTCCGCGATGGACGACGTTGGGGGGGAGATAGTCGGCCTCGCCCGCCTTGATCTCCTTCGGTTCCTCGCCTTGCGCGCTGGAAGGTGAGGGTCCCTTCGAGGATGTAGGCAATTTCGTGGGCGTCGGGATGGATGTGCCAGGGGAGCACGGTACCGGGCGGGAAGGTGTAAGCTTGCGCGTTGACCTCCTTGCCCTCCTCGCCGGCCAGCGCCGCGGCGATCAGCTGCTCGGCGGTGACGGCGCTCTGTCCCTCGGGCTCGCGGGCGAAGAGGAGACCTGCGCCGGCAAGTCCGGCGAGCAGGAGGAGGCAAATGGCGGCAATCCTCATCCTCATGGCTTCACTCCATCCGCGCCCAAGTGCCGCGCTCCGTTTCGGCCTATAGTTCCGCCGCAGGGCAAGCGATTCGCTTAGCCGCTTTTGTTGGATCATGCTCCCGAGGAGGGGACTATGAACGGAACGGTCTACAACTACCGCATGGAAGGCGCCAGATACGGCATCAGCTTCGGCACGGCGCTGGCGATCGCCATCTCCTACACCACCAACCAATCGATCCTGTGGGCCATCATCCACGGCTTCTTCAGCTGGCTCTATGTGATCTATTTCGCGCTGTTCAAATAGGCCCCTTTCTCGGCACCCCGGTTTGGCGCTAAAGTCTGGCCTTGGGTGAGGGTCGCGTCCGCGCGGGGGTCGTGTAGCTTGAGCAAAATCCATGGGCTTCCTTGGCGCCGGCCCGCGCTTTCCGCGCTTGCCGGACTCTTTATCGCGGCACTGTGGAGCGCCGCGGCGCAAGCCGGCCAATACGAGCAGCCGCCTTCCTTCCAGGCGAGCCAGGTGCTCCCGCCCAATCTCCTGCGCAGCCCCAACTACACGGTGGGCAACGCTGTCGGCCTCGACAATTTCCAATATGTGTTCAAGGTCGACACCAGATGGGGGAATTTCACCGTCAAGGGCTCCGACCTCATGCGCGTGCGGGCGCGCGAGATGGCGGCCACCGCCAAGCTCGAGGAGATCGACAGCGCCGGCACATTGGTCAACGCCGCCGGGCGCACGGCGCTCAAGCCGCTCGCCACGGCCAAGGACCTCGTCACCGCTCCGGGCAAGACGATTGGCGACACCGTGCAGCGGCGTGGGCAATCTGTTCGGCAGCGTGGACGCCTCGATGGCGGCGACCGACCCGCATAAAGAGGGCGTGCTCGCCTCGGTCACCGGCGGCGCCACGGCCAGGCGCAAGCTCGCCTACGATTTCGGCGTCGATCCCAATACCAGCTTTCCGCCGCTCCACGACGAGCTGACGCGGCTCGCCACCGCCAACGCCATCGGCGAGACCACCACCAATGCCGGGCTCGCCTTCGTCACCGGCGGCGCCGGCATCGCCATCAGCGTCGGCGGCACGAGCCACACGCTGAGGCTGGCGCTGCGCGACAAGACGGCGGGGCAGCTCGAGAAAGAGGGCCGCCAATTGCTCGCGGCGATGGGGATTCCGGGCGCGATCGCCGGACGCCTTCTACGGCAATCCGAACCTCTCCCCGACCGACAAGGCGATCATCGTCGCCGAGCTCATGAGCATGGGCGCCACCAGCGGACGCGAGATCTTTATCGCCGGCGCGGCCAACGCCCAGAGCATCGAGATGGGCTTCTTCTACCGGCGCCAGGCTGAGCTGATCGCCGGCTTCGACCAGAAGGTCGCGCCCGTCAGCGCCTTCGTGCGGATGGGCGGCGCGCCCATGCTGCAAACCGGCAAAGGCACGGTCAGCGTGTTGCCGGTCGATTATCTCTATTGGTCGCCCCCGCTCGAAGGGCTGGTCAGCGGCGCCGGAAGCGGCGAGATGTGGATCACGGGCCGCGCCAGCGAGCGGGCCAAGGCCGGGCTTGCCGCGCTCGGCTGGACGCTTCAGCCCAAGGCCGGCGCCCGACTCGGCGAGTGACCCACATATTTCCCCTCCCCCTTGCGGGGGAGGGACCATCGCCGCTCGTCATTCCGGCGTAAGCCGGAATCCAGATGCGCGAAGCGCAAATCAAGAACTGGACCCCGGCTTTCGCCGGGGTGACGGAAGATCGTCAACAGGCATGACTCCTCGTTGCCGCGACGCGGGACGCGTCCGGGTTTGAGCAACTCTCCCCTCGATCCTTCGAGACGGGTCTTTGGCCCTCCTCAGGATGAGGGGGATGGCGCGCCGAAAGACGCAAACCTATGGTTCCGCGATCCTTGCGGACCACGGCGGGCGCCTCTCGGCGCGCCAATCGCGGCGATTTAACAGCGCCGGACCGCGCTTTCGCCCCAAGTGCCCCGCTTTCCCGAACGGACGAAAGTCGACGTTATGGGGATTGCGTTTGGTGTAGGCCAAAGGGTCGTCAGCCAGCTCCTGGCAGGGCCTCATAGTGGGCACGGGCGGAGCTCCGGCGCCGCCCGGGTGGCTTGTCAAGCGAACAAGCCCCGCGGGCGCCGCACCTCGTCCCGCCTTCGCGCGCCTCGCGAGAGCGCCCCTCAAGCGGACGAGGTGGGAGCAGTGTAAGGGAGGTTTCAGGATAAGCGAGGTTTGGGAGCCGGGGGAAGAGCGCCAGCTCAGCCCCAAACCTCCGCAGATGCGGCGTCGAAAAATTGAACCTCCAGTGGGCTTCGATCGGGTCGGATTGCAGACATGCGGTTCGCGCGCTCGATGATCGCCCTGCTTGAGGCACTTGCCGGATCGCGGAGGCTGACAAAGAGCTTTTCAACCTTGCCTCTCTCGATTTTTCGCAGCACGTGATCATCGCCAGGAGCAAGGGAGTGGCCGAAGATAAACAGACTTGCGCCGGGGCTGCGGCAGACTTGAGCAAAGCTCTTCAGAGAGCGTTGAAGATAGCCACTGTGCCGAGATCCGGGTGAGCTTACTATCGCCGTCCCCTTCCGAGACGAACAGGGGAAACTTGAAATTGTCGAGCGCGGCCCTGATTTGATCAACGAGGGGGACACCGCCGGCGCGCTCCCAACATTTCTTCTGGAGTTCGGGGCCGCTATCGAAAAGGTGCAGGCCCCCATGTAAGAAATGGATATTTTGAGTGTTAGCGGCACCTTCCGCTTCCCAGGTCACGTAGGGAGCAGCTGGATCTCCTTCGGGCGCCCTAAATTCATCGTCATGAAGGAGCGGTTCAGTCTTTTGTAGCTCGGCCGCAAGAGGATCGGCCGCGTTCCACTGAATGACCTCATTGTGGAGGAGCGTCCAGTAGAGAAGGAGGTCATAGTTGACCGTATAAATTTGGCCACGGAGCTCCTTACCGCCATTCGCCTGCTTACCTCTGCTCTCGCCCGCGAATCGCGAGAACGCTCTGCAAGCCTTATATTGCTCTTCGGAGATGTCGGACGGTCGCTCAGGATGCCGACCAGCGATGACACTAACGAGAATATTCTTTAGCGCCTCGGCGTGACCGCCCATTGCTAGCAGCCAATTGCTGATCTTGTGTATAGAGCGGGAGCAAGGTCACTGCGTCCCGTAGCGCCTTGATCACAACCTTGAAGTCAGTGGTGCGGAGCCGCTCAACGCTCGCTGAAGCTCGGGCGATCCTGAAAAGTCCGCTTCCTCCAGCAGCGAGCCGTACCGAAACCGGTCGGGGAAAATGGCGGTGTCAAAGCCGTTGCCCAGCAGAAGATGGCGCTTGCCCTCTTCGGATTGCCTGAGGGCTTCAGCAAAGGACACTACGGGCATGGCGACCGTCGCTAGTCCTGAAAGGGAAGCGACTGGATAAACGTCGCGAGCCGCTCTGCTTCCTTCTTGGTCAGGTCTCGTGGAAGGCTAAGCATGAGCCTGCGATCCGAGCGCAACTGGTAAGAATGCTGGATGTCTCCATTTTCGCCTCCGACCTCATGCGGCTCCATTGACTCCAGGTCCTCCTGGTCCTCGACCGCCACCTTCGTCAGTTGATCTGCTCCACCCTTGGCCACGTCACCCATGCTGCGCAGGCTAAACTGCCATTTAATGCGGGATTTGGCTCCGCGACGCCCCACGAGAAATTCTCCGCAGCCGAGTTTGTCGAGGCTTTTTGCCAACTCCAAAGCCTCTCGTCGTCCGATGCGGAGCAGATAGGTCAGATGATCGACGGTCGTTTCGCGGGCATCCCGTTGACGGCCGGCGGCCCATTCGAAAAATCTGGCGGCGGTTTCGTTCGTAGAATGTAAGCGCCGTATCTCCTTAACCAGGTCGGTTGGTAAGTGCGTTATCACTATGGTAGCTCCTCTTATAGATTTAAGGAGCCCTTATAGACGCTAAGAGGTAAAGGTTGCAAGCGCTCATTTGATCAAGGTCGCGCATCGAGCTGAAAAGCCGGGCAGTCGCTCTTCCTTGGCGTCCATGACCTACTAACATGGGGCCAAACGGCCTTGAATTCGCTAGAGCGGGGAGTAGTTGCTCTTGCAAATTATTCGCATGTAAGATACATACAGCGTGAGACGTCCCGCTGCGGCGGGCGTCGCGTAAGAGCGATCCCGCTCGACGCCCCCCAAGAGGGAAGTCCATGCTGAGCCCAGTGAAGGCAGCGACCGCAGACAGTGTGCCCGGCGACGCGGCGGACGACACGGCCGCGGCCGCACGCGAGGCCCGCGCGCCAGGGCTGGCGGCGCGCGGCGCGCGACCCCTCGCTCGCCGAAGTGTTCGGCTCCATCAAGACGCGGCCCACCGGCCCGCTCTGGAAGAAGCTGCTCGCCTTTCTCGGCCCCGGCTATCTCGTCGCCGTCGGCTATATGGACCCCGGCAACTGGGCGACCTCGCTCGCCGGCGGCTCGAAATTCGGCTACGCGCTGCTGTCCATCGCGCTCCTCTCCAACATCATGGCGATCATCTTGCAGGCGCTCTGCGCGCGGCTCGGCGTGGCGTCTGGCCGCGACCTGGCGCAAGCCTGCCGCGACGCCTTCCCGCGCTGCGTCGCCTATCCGCTGTGGGCGCTCGCCGAGCTTGCCATCTGCGCCACCGACTTGGCCGAGGTGATCGGCACGGCGATCGGGCTCAATCTCCTGTTCGGCATTCCGCTCGAGATCGGCGTGATCCTCACCGCGCTCGACGTGTTTCTCATCCTGTGGATGCAGAAGCTCGGCTTCCGCTATGTCGAGGCCTTCATCGTCACCATGCTCGGCGTCATCGCCATCTGCTTCGGCATCCAGATCGCCATGGCCGATCCCGATTGGGGCCAGGTGATCCGCGGCTTCGCGCCGACGGTCGAGATCGTGAAGAACCCGGAGATGCTGTATCTGGCGCTCGGCATTATCGGCGCCACGGTGATGCCGCATAACCTCTATCTGCATTCGGGCGTGGTGCAGACGCGCGCCTATCGGCCGCATCGGTGCCGGAGAGGCGCGAGGCGATCAAGCTCGCCACCATGGATTCGACCATCGCGCTGATGTTCGCGCTCACCATCAACGCCTCGATCCTGATCCTGGCGGCCGCGACCTTCCACACGATCGGCCAGACCAATGTGACGGAGCTCGAGCAGGTGCATTCGTTTCTTGCGCCGCTGCTCGGCTCGGCCTTCGCGCCGACCCTGTTCGCCATCGCGCTGCTTGCTTGCGGGCTCAACTCGACGGTGACGGCGACGCTTGTCGGGGCAGATCGTGATGGAGGGCTTCCTCGACATTCGGCTGCCGCCTTATCTGCGGCGGCTGGTGACCCGCGGCATCGCCATCGTGCCGGCGGCCATCGTCACCATCTGGTATGGGTCGCAGGGCACGGCGCAGCTCCTGATCCTGTCCCAGGTGGTGCTGTGCCTGCAGCTTCCCTTCGCCATCGTGCCGCTGGTGATGTTCACCGCCGACAAGCGCAAGATGGGGGCGCTGATCGCGCCGCGCTGGCTGACGGGGCTCGCCGTGGTCACCGCGGTCATCGTGATCACGCTGAACCTCAAGCTGCTCTGGGATTTCTTCGGCGCGCTCTGACGGCGCTGTTCCGCTCAGCCCCGTCATTGCCGGGCTTGACGCGGCGATCCAGCCTTCGGCCGGCGTCGCCGGGTGAGGGGCCATGGCTACGCGATCGCCTGGGCTACCACAGCCCGGCCATCCCCCTTTCAGCGGGAGGGAGCTGTCTGCCATGATGCCGCCGGATTTCGGGACGACCAGCGTAAGGCGATGCGCCCTGTCCGTGCCCTCCTGGCGGCCTTGCGCCGCGCTGCCCTGCGTCTTGCGGCGGCGCCAGCCCGTCAGTCGACGCTGCAGAGCATCGCCTATGGCGATCCCGCCAAGCCCTATCTCGGCATGAGCAAGGAGGAGATCATCGCCTGCGCCGGGGCGCCGCACTCCACGCTATAAGAGCGGCGCCGCGCGAGACGCTCACCTATCACTATAGCGGCGCGGGCCCGGTGCCGGCGAAGCGCCGGCGAGAAGCAAGAAGAAGGAGAAGCCGGGCTTCTCCTTCGGCGGCGCGAAAAGAAAAAGGACGACAAGGACTGGACCTGCACCGCGAGCCTCGTGTTCGAGAACGACCGCTTGCAGGGTGAGCTTCGCCCATAAGGACGTCGAAGCCCTTATGGCGAAGAAGGACAAAGAGGGACGAGGCGAAGAGTCCAGGCAGAGCCCGACCTGCACCTTCTCGCTGCCGAACTGCGGCCGAGGCGCACAGTGAGCGGCTCAGGCGCGCGCGATTCGATGCAGGCGTGGCAGACCGCCTCGATATTGTTGCCGTCGGGATCGAGCACGAAGGCGCCGTAATAGTTCGCGTGATAATGCGGGCGCAAGCCCGGCGCCGTTGTCCTTGCCGCCGGCTTCGAGCCGCGCGGTAGAACGCATCGACCGCTGCGCGGGGCTGCCACGAAAGCCACGTGCATGGGCCGCTCACGCGCGCCCTCGCCGATCCAGAAGAACGGCTTGCCGCTTCGCGCCGAAGCCGACCGCCGCACCTTGGCCGTCTCTCGGCGGAAACTTCCATGCGATGTCATTTCGAGCGGGCCAGCGCCTTCAGGTAAAACTCGGTGGCGCAGCGATGTCGCGACCGGCATGCCGAGATGGTCGATCACTCGCGCGCGCTCGACCATCTTGCGCTTGAGCGAGGCGATCGCCGCGGCCGGGTTCAGCCCCTTGGGGCAGGCCTTGGTGCAGTTGAGGATGGTGTGGCAGCGATAGAGCCGGAAGGGGTCTTCCAGATCGTCGAGGCGCTCGCCGGTCCGCTCGTCGCGGCTGTCCTCGACCCAGCGATCGGCTTGCAGCAGGATGGCCGGGCCCAAGATAGCGGTCGCCGTTCCACCAATAAGACGGGCAGGCGGTCGAGCAGCAGGCGCACAGGATGCACTCATAGAGCCCGTCGAGCTTGGCGCGGTCCTCGTGGCTCTGGCGCCATTCCTTCTGCGGCGTCGGCGAGTCCGTCTTGAGCCAGGGCTCGATGGAGCGGTGCTGGGCGTAGAACTGGGTCATGTCCGGCACCAGGTCCTTGATCACCGGCAGATGCGGCAGCGGATAGATGGGAATAGCGCCCTTGGCGTCGTCGGCATGCATGGTGCAGGCGAGCGTATTGGTGCCGGCGATGTTCATCGAGCAGGAGCCGCACACGCCTTCGCGGCAGGAGCGGCGGAAGGTGAGCGTGGGGTCGATCGTTGTTCTTGATCCAGATGAGCGCGTCGAGAACCATCGGCCCGCACTCGTTCATGTCCACCCAATAGGTGTCGAGCGCGCGGGTTCTCGCCGGTCTCGGGGTCGAAGCGGTAGATGCGGTATTCGCGCCAGCGGCCCTGCTCGGCGCCCTCAGGCGGCGGATTCCACGCCTTGCCTTTCTTGACCTTGGAGTTCTTGGGAAGCGTGAATTGGACCATCTGGTTTCCTCAGTTCCTCATGCTGAGGAGGCGTGACCACGCCGTCTCGAAGCATGAGGCCCTCATCCTTCGAGACGCGGACTTGCGTCCGCTCCTCAGGATGAGGATTTCGCGTCATCAATACACCCGCTCTTTGGGCTCGATATAGGCGATCTCGTTGGAGAGGGTGAAGTTGTGCACCGGGCGGTAGTCGAGGCGCACCTCATGCGTGCCGTAATCGGCCCAAGACAGCGTGTGCTTCATCCACTTGGCGTCGTCGCGCTTGGGGAAGTCCTCGCGCGCATGCGCCCCGCGGCTTTCCTCGCGCGCCAGCGCGCCTTGCGACGGTGACGGCCGACTGCGAGATGAGATTGTCGAATTCGAGCGTCTCGATCAGGTCGGTGTTCCAGATCAGCGAGCGGTCGGTGACGTGGATGTCGGCGGCATCGTCCCACACGGCGCGGATGGCCTTCGACGCCCTCTTTCAGCACCTTCTTGGTGCGGAACACGGCGCAGTGGTTCTGCATGGCCTTCTGCATCTTGAGGCGCAGCTCGGCGGTGGGCGTGCCGCCGTCGGCATAACGGAAGCGGTCGAGCCGCTCGATGGCGCTCTCGCCGGCGCCCTTCGGCAGCTCGGGGATGGCGCTGTCCTTCTTGATCATCTCGGCGCAGCGGAGCGCCGCGGCCCTGCCGAACACGACGAGATCGATGAGGGAATTGGAGCCGAGGCGGTTGGCGCCATGCACCGAGACGCACGCCGCCTCGCCGAGCGCCATGAGCCCCGGCACCACGGCGTCGGGGTCGCCGTCGCGGGGCGAGATCACCTCGCCATGCATGTTGGTGGGGATGCCGCCCATATTGTAATGCGCGGTGGGCAGCACCGGGATCGGCGCCTCTCGTCACGTCGACGCCGGCGAAGATGCGGGCCAGATCGGTGATGCCGGGCAGCCGCTCGGCGAGGATGTCGGGATCGAGATGGTCCAAATGCAGATGGATGTAGTCCTTGTCGGGGCCGTGGCCGCGGCCTTCCCTGATCTCGATGGTGATGGCGCGGGAGACGACGTCGCGCGAGGCGAGGTCCTTGGCGTGAGGCGCATAGCGCTCCATGAATTTCTCGCCTTCGGAGTTGCGCAAGAAGCCGCCTTCGCCGCGCGCGCCTTCGGTGATGAGCACGCCCGCGCCATAGACCCCGGTCGGGTGGAACTGCACGAACTCCATGTCCTGGAGCGGCAGCCCGGCGCGCAGCACCATGGCGTTGCCGTCGCCGGTGCAGATATGGGCGGAGGTGCAGGAGAAATAGGCGCGGCCATAGCCGCCGGTGGCGAGGATCACCTGATGGGCGCGGAAGCGGTGCAGCGTGCCGTCGGCCATCGACAGCGCGATCACGCCGCGGCAGCGCCCCTCGTCGTCCATGATGAGGTCGATGGCGAAATACTCGATGAAGAACTCGGCGGAATGGCGGAGCGCCTGGCCGTACATGGTGTGCAGCATGGCGTGGCCGGTGCGGTCGGCGGCGGCGCAGGTGCGCTTGGCCGGGCCCTTGCCGAAATCCATGGTCATGCCGCCAAAGGCGCGCTGGAGGATCTTGCCGTCGTCGGTGCGCGAGAAGGGCACGCCCCAATGCTCGAGCTCGTAGACGGCCTCGGGCGCGTTGCGGCAGAGATATTCGATGGCGTCCTGGTCGCCGAGCCAGTCGCGAGCCCTTCACCGTGTCGTACATGTGCCAGCGCCAGTCGTCGGGGCCCATATTGCCGAGCGCCGCGGCGATGCCGCCTTGCGCGGCGACGGTGTGGGAGCGGGTGGGGAAGACCTTGGTGATGCAGGCGGTGCGCAAGCCCGCCTCGCTGCAGCCGACCACGGCGCGCAAGCCCGAGCCGCCGGCGCCGACCACCACCACGTCGTAAGCGTGGTCGATGATCGGATAGGCGCGGCCGTTCACCTGGACGGCGTTGTGGAGCGGCGTGTCTTTGGCGTGGCGTCTTGAGGCATGGAGACGTCAGGATCCGAGACTGATCTTGAGGATGGCGACGACGCAAGCAAGCCCGACGCCGGCGGCGAAGAAGGTGGCGAGCAGGATGGCGACGATCTTGGCGCCGCCATGGACGTAATCCTCGATGATCTCCTTCAGCCCGATGCGCATATGGATCGCGGCCGAGATCACGAGCGCGAGCAGGCAAGCGCGACGAGGGGCCGCGCGAGATAGGCGCTGCACCTCGCTCATAGTCGGCGCCGATATGGGTGACGATCGACAGGATGAGGAAGAGCACGAGCGGGATGTTGGCGACGGCCGTCATCCGCTGGCGCCAGAAGGTCTCGGTGCCGCGATGGGCCGAGCCCAGCCCGCGCACGCGTGCAAGAGGCGTCGCCATGGCTAAAACGCTCCCTTGAGCCAATAGCCCACGACCCAGAGCAGCACGGTGAGCGCGGTCGAGCCGATGATGGTGGCCCAGGCGAAGATCTCGATGCTCACTTTGTCGAGCCCGTGGCCGGTGTCCCAGATCAGATGGCGGATGCCGCCCAGCATGTGGTGGATGAGCGCCCAGCTAAACAGGAAGAGCAGCGCGCGGCCGGCGATGCTGGCGAAGAAGCCGAGACATTGGCGTATTGCTCGGGCCCCGCGGCTGATGGCGACGAGCCACCAGGCGAGCAGGACGAAGCCGATGGCAAGCGCCGCACCGGAGATGCGATGGGCGATCGACATCATCATGGTGAGCATCGGCCGGTAAATCTGCAGATGCGGGGAGAGCGGCCGCTCTGCCCCAGTTTGCCGTTGCCCATGGGTTTTCGGTGCTGTTGTTGCCCAGACGAGCCTTGTCATAACGCACTCATCCGGCAGAGGGCAATCGAGTGGTATGAGCCCCCTCATGTCCAACGTCATGGGACCCGTGCCGGGCGTCAGAGTGCGCGCGAGCGACCAGGGCCGCGCAGTGACTGGCTTCCGCGTCAAGGCGGCAATGACGGAGAGGCAGCGCTAGGCGTGATGACGCCGCAGGCGATGCGGTCGCCGGCATTGCCGGCCGGGTCGGTCTAGTAGTCGTCGGGTCGGCATGGATGAGGAGCGCCGAGCCGTCCGTCGTCGAGCAAGCGCCGACTCCTCAGCTCAAAGTCGACCAGTGGTTCAGCACTTCGACCGTGCAGCTTGCCGTCTCAGGCACATGGATATTGGGCATGTCGCCGGCATGCGGGCCTTCGGGGTTCATCAGCCGTGCTTGGTCTCGTCGGGATTGAAATGGGGCCTGCCGACGAAGTCTGGCGGTTCGCATTTGCCGCTCGCTGTGGATGTGAAAGGCGTGCTCGCCGGGGGGCGCGGCGGTCAGCTCGAGGTGAGAACGTTCCGCTCGGGGTCAGCAGAGTGGCCTTGCCGACTTCAGTGCCGTCGGCGTCCTTCAGCACGGCGGAGGCCGTGTCCGCCGCCAAGGCAGGCGGCGCAAGGAGCCACAGCCCGGCTAGGATCGACGCTGGCGATGACCTGCGGTCTCCGAGTCATCGCAACGCATGCGGCTTCCTCGCCTTTGATCGTACGCGAGGTTTCGATCTTTAAACCCCACGTCGCTCCGAGCGCCTTCGGGATGGTGGAGCTCGCGGACTCTAACGAGGCAGCGCGACCCAATAGTCCATGTCGAGGACGACGCCGTCCTCGTGGACTGCCGTCGGCTTTGAGGCCGGGGAAGTCGGCGCAAGCGCGGTCCTTGACGGCGAAAGTACGCAAGCGCAGCGCGCCCATGTCGCTCCGGCCCCGGAGCTCGGCTTTGTCGAGCACCTCGCTCCAGGCATAGATGGTGTCGCCGGCGAAGGAAGGCGCAACGTGGCGCGCGCCGTTCAGCCCGAGAATATGGAAGGCGTTGGCGAGCCCATTGAAGCTCAAGGCGCGCGCGATCGAGATGATGTGGCCGCCATAGACGAGCCGGCGGCCGAACCTTCCCTTGCCCTCGACATGCTGATTGAAATGCACCCGCGCCGTGTTCTGGAACAGGCGGGTGGCGAGCTGGTGCTCCGCCTCCTCGATGGTCTGCCCGTCGACATGGTCGATCTTCTCGCCGTCGGCGTAGTCGCCCCAGCGCTTGGGCGAGCCGGCTAGCGCATAATCGTAGCCGCTCGAGTCGAGCGGCGGCAGTGCCGCGCCGAGTTGTCGCGGGATCGACGCTGGCGGCAAGCTCCGGCACCACCGGATCGGGCGCCGGCGCGTCGACGTCGCGCTTGTTGACCATCACCCAGCGCGCGAAAGAGAGCACGGGCTCTCCATGCTGGTTGCGCCCCGTCGAGCGCACATAGACGGTGCCGCTCTTGCTGTTGGAGTTCTCCTTCACCCCGATGACTTCGGAGGCGGAGGCCAGCGTGTCGCCGGGATAGACGGGGGCCAAGAAGCGGAACTCGGCATAGCCGAGATTGGCGATGGCGTTGCGCGAAATGTCCGGCACGGTCTTGCCGATGACGATGTGGAAGACGAGCAGGTCGTCGATGGGGCTGCGCGGATAGCCGATCGCGTGCGCGAAGGCGTCGGAGGACTGCACGGCGAAGCGCGGGCCGTAAAGCGCGGTGAACAGGCTCACATCGCCCACCGTCACGGTGCGCGGCGTGGCGTGCACGATCTCCTGGCCGAGCTTGAAGTCCTCGAAATAGTTGCCGGTGACGGTCTTGTCGGGCTCTGGGCTTTGCGTGCGGTTCATGTGGTCTTCATTGGTTCGAGCGGGCCGACCATAGTTTGCGCCCCCTCTAGAGACAAGCGCCCGCGGGAGCGTCAATCGGCGGCCGCGCTCGCGGCTGGGGCCCTGGGGAACAGGAGCCGCTGATAGAACCAGCCGATGCCGATCAGGACGACGCCAAGCCCGAGGAAGGACAAAGCGCGGTAGATGCCGGTCAGATCCGACATGTCGATGAGGAAGACCTTCAGCACGGTGAGCACCACCACGGCGGCCGAGGCGATGCGCAAGGTCAGCGAGCGGAGGAAGATGCCGGCGGCAAGCAGCACGACGCCGAATAAGAGCCAGACGGCGGAATACGTGTATTGCTCGGCGTCGGAGGTCGCGCCTTCGGTGAGCACAGGCCCGTGATAGAGGGTCCTGATCTCGAGCGAGAGATAGGCGAGCGCAAGGGCCAGCGCGGTGGCGGCGGCGGTCGAGCTATACCAAGGGGGCCGCGTGCCATAGGTGACGTAGGCGAGCGCCCCTGCGAGCACGGCGGGGAGGCCGTAGCCGAGCAGGATCAGATTGATGAAGGGCGGGCCTACGGGCTCGCCGGTGAACAGGGGATTGTCGCTGACCCCAAGGCTGAACACGATCATGACGAAGACAGCGGCGGCGAGCAGCCGCGCGCCGAGATCGTGGACGATGCTGCCGCTCTTCACACGTATGCGCTCGAGCCCGATCACCACGGCGAGCAGGAGCGAGACATCGAGGGCGGTCTCGGCGAGCGCGCTGCCGCTCCCATAAGGGTCGCCGGTCAGGTAGTGCCGGACCTCGAGCACGATGAGGAGCACGGTGAAGAGGATGGCCGCGGCATCGACCATGCGCGCCGGCACGTCGTCGGCGTGGCGCCGCAGCATGTGGCCGGCGAGCCAGAACGACGCCGCAGGCACGCCATAGCCGTAGAGCAGCCAGTTGAAGATGGGCCGCGTGCCGATCGCGTCGCCGACGATGCGCGGGTCCCAGGCGATGCGCCCGAGCACGCCACGGTGACGGCGGCGGCAAGCCAGCGGAGCGCGGGCCAAGGCCTCTTCTCGGCGACCCAGGCAATGCCGGGGACCATCAGCGCGAGCGCGACCGTGAGCCAGCCCTTCTCCAGCGCGAGGCTCAGAGCGAGCGCCAGCGAGGCGATCGCGCCGGTGGCGAAGATGGCGCAAGCTGCTCGCTTGCCGGGGCGGTCGCTCCGCTTGCTCAAGGCTTCGGTGGCAAGGGCGAAGGCGCCGGCAAGAACGACCGCCGCGCCGGCAAAGGGGATCGAGCGCTCGAAGCCGGCGATGCGGTAATAGAGGGCGATGAGAATGGCGATGGGCGCGAAGACCGCGGATGCGCTCCACAGGGTCGCCACGAGCGGCCTCGCCTCGCGGTCTTGCGCGAGAAATCCCGAGGCGCCGAACAGAAGAGCGAAAGCGCCGCCAGCGTCAGCGGCGCGCCGAACAGGTAATGGTCGGGCTCCCACAGCTGTCGGGCACGGCGCCGGCACAAGGCGAGCTCGCCACATCGAAATCGATCGACCATTGCAGAAAGATGAGGGTGACGAGGACCGCGGCGGCGGGCACGGCGGCGGCCGCGGCGTCGCTGCGCCAGGCGATGGCCATGGTCGCGGCGACGAGCACCACGAACAGGGTGAGCGCGAGCGTGTCGTGGCCGGTCGCCAGGACCAGCAGCATCGAGGCGAAGAGATAGGCCGCGAGCGCGCCGGACGACACCGGGTCGATCTCGCCTGGCGCGGCGTCAGGCCCGAACAAGAGACCCGAGACGATCAGCAGCGCGGCAAGGGTGAAGCCGGCGGCGACGTGGAACGCTGCGGGGTGAGCGCCTCAAGTCGCCGATCCCCGGCAGCGCCCACAGCACGCTCGCCATGACCGCGGTGACGGCGAGCCAGCGCCACAGCCGCGCCCGGGCCAGCCGAAGGAAGCGGCGGTGACCACGGCGAGATAGAGATAGAGCGCCCAATAGCTCGGCTCCTCGGTGGAGACGATCAGCGGCGTCAAGAAGGCGCCGACCAGGCCGAGGCCGGCGAGCGCCGGCCCGTGCAGAAGCGCCGCGGCGAGCGTGCCAAGAGCGACGACGCCCAAGAGAACAAAGGCGACGGCCGGACCGATGAAGCCGTAAAGCGCGTAGGCGGCATAAACGTCGGCATAGGCGATGGCGGTGCCGGCGGCCGTCAGCACGCTCGGGATATGCGCCTTGGGAGGCCGGTCACGCCGGTCAGGATCTCGTGGCGCCTCGTCCATTCGCCGGCGGCGATCAGAGCGAGCGCCACGGCGGCCGCGAGCAGGACCCTTGGAGCGGCCAAACCAGCCCTGCTCGATCGCTTGGCGGACGAGGAAGAAGCCGCCGAGCGCCAGCGCGATGCCGCCGGCCCAGACCACCCATTGGGTGCCGAAGCGCTCCTCGAGGCTGATCTTGGGCTTCGGCACGGTGGGGGCCGGCGGAGGCAGCGCCGTGCCTCGGACGGCGGCTGGGCGCCTCCTCGGCCTCCGCCTTGTTCCGGCTCCTTTGCCGCCGCGGGCAATGCCTCAGGCACGGTGCCGGGGACAGGCTTGGGCGCGAGGGCTTCGCCGGCACGTTCGGCGAGCCGCCCTTCGAGCCCGGCAAGCCGGAATTCGAGCCTCTTGAGGCGCTCCGCGTGTTCATCGTCATGACGATGCTGACACGGCGAGCACCGGAATGGCGAGAACGAGAGCGATAAGCGTGCCGAACATGTCCATCAGCTTGGCTGGCGGACGAAGCCGATCGATGGCTTCCGCGTAAGTCTCGTTTTTGCTTCGGAAAAGCCCCATCGCCCGATACGCCTCGACCCGCGGGAGGCTTATCTAGCCCGAGGCTAGGCTTGAGGGGAAGCTAGGCGGGGAGAGGGGTCGGGGCGCGGAGCGGCTGGGTCGCCTACGCCGCAAGCAAAATGGCGATCCCCACTTTCGCGGGGACCGCCATCTTAAGCGAAAACTTGTAAGATCGACGCGGCTAATTAAGCGCGGTCGAGCTCGGCAGGCAGATAGCTCGTGACTTCCATGCCAGCCTCAGACTCGGTGATCTCGGGTTTCAGCCACTCTTTCATTGGGTCGTCTCCTTCGGTGAACTAGAAGATAGGATAATGGGGTATGGGCATGAGCGCTGCATGACGTGCCCATGAACAGGCTCTGAATGCCACATTAAGAAATTCTGACAGGAACAATTGGCGGCAAGGGCCAAATCAGTGGCAAAGGGGTTCGCGTGACCTCTATGCACACAATGACAGAGTGCAAATAGCGGCGAGCAGGCCAGTTGGCCTGAGACGAGCTGTATTCCCCGACAAAAGCCTCGCCTCTCTTGGGCGAGGCTTTCCATTTGGTACCCCGCTACCCAATGCCGACCCGAAATTGCGAGGTTCAGCAACGCCACTAGCAGGACAGTTTGGCGCAGAGTCATGGTGACCTTCAAAGGTCGAGCCAAGGCCGCGTGTCAATCCAGTGCGACAACAGGAAGCTTCCGCTCGGCCTATTCGAACAGGACCAGCGCCTTGTCCACGGTGATCCAGATGCCCCAAAGGAGCGGAATGCCGACCGCCGCCCAAGCAAGCGGCGCCACCTCGAGGCGCTTCGGGCTCAAGACGATGCCCGCCAGCCAAAGCGCGAGCCCGATCCACATCAGGAAGGGCCGATAGGCGAAGTAGCCGGCAAGCTCGGCCTGGGTGATCGTGTCTGGCAAGGGTCGCGGTGAAGAACAGGCACTCCCACGCCCCGCCGATGCCGCCCACCTTGGTGTAGAAGGTGATCCACCAGACCACGGCCACGGCGATCAGCGCCATGCCGATCGGCTGCAGCAGGCGGATGCCGGGCTGCGCTTCGTCGCGCCCCCTGATCTCGACGGCGTGCATCGCGCGCTCCCGCGCCGTCTTGGTTTGCAGCGCCTCGACCTCTTCGGGCTTCATGAACCATTTCTTGTCGAGCGGCCGGATCAGGAGGTTGGCGATGAAGCCCGCCACCAGCAGCCCGGCGAGCACGTAGAAGATCGGGTGATAGATCTGGTCGGGGGCGATGCCCTCGGCTTTGCGCGAGTCGTGCATGTAATTCACGATCACCGGGCCGACGATGCCGGCCGTCGACCAGGCGGTGAGCAGCCGCCCGTGAATGGCGCCGACGAATTGCGTGCCGAAAATGTCGGCGAGATAGGCGGGAATGGTGGCGAAGCCGCCGCCATACATCGAGGCGATGAGGCAGAAGGCCGCCGCGAACAGGCCGAGCAGGCCGAGGCTCGCCAGCGTCGGCGCCGCCGCATAGCAGACGAAGCCGAGCGTGAAGAAGATGAAATAGGTCACCTTGCGGCCGATCTTGTCCGACAGCGAGGCCCAGAAGAAGCGGCCGGCGATGTTGAACAGCGAGAACAGGCCGACAAAGGCCGCGCCGACCAGCGCCGCCTTGGCCTTCTGCTCGTCGGTGAAGTTGGCGAAGCCGACCGACGGATCGCCGAACAGGCGCCCGCCGAAGGTCTCCTGCAGCATCGGCGCGGCGGCGCCGATGATGCCGATGCCGGCCGAGACGTTGAGGCAGAGCACCGCCCAGATCAGCCAGAACTGCGCGGTCTTGTGCGCGTCCTTGAGGTGGACGTGGCCGGTGGTGATCATCGCCTTGGCGCTGGCGGGCGGCGTCCAGCCTTCGGGCTTCCAGCCCGTCGGGCGGCAGCCGATAGCCGAAGGCGCCGCACAGCATGAAGACGAAATAGATCACCCCCAGGGTGACGAAGGTCTCCCACACGCCGACCGAGGTCGGGGTGGCGTAATGGTTCATCAGGATGGTGGCGAGCGGGCGAGCCGATCATGGCGCCGCCGCCGAAGCCCATGATGGCCATGCCGGTCGCCATGCCGCGGCGGTCGGGAAACCATTTGATCAGGGTCGAGACGGGCGAGATATAGCCGAGCCCGAGGCCGCAGCCGCCGATGATGCCGGAGCCGAGCCACATCAGCCAGAGCTGGTGGATGTAGACGCCGACCGCCGAGATCATGAGGCCGCCGCCCCAGCAGAGCGCCGCGACGACGCCCGCCTTGCGCGGGCCGACGCGCTCGAGCCAGCCGCCCCAGATGGCGGCGGAGACGCCGAGCAGGACGAAGAACAGCGTGTACATCCAGCCGAGATCGAACTGGGTCCAGTCGCAGCTCGGTGGCGAACAGGGCGCGGCCGGTGATGGCGACCTTGCCGAAGAAGGTGGTGGCGTCGCCGGGGCAGGGGATCGGCTTGCCGGTCCCTGCGGCCACGCCGACGGCGCGGCCGAGCGGCAGCCAGAACACGCTGAAGCCGTAGGCCATGCCGATGCAGAGATGGATGGCAAGCGCGGCGGGCGGCACGAGCCAGCGGTTATAGCCCGGCGGCGCGATGATCCGCTCTTTGTCGAGCAGGCCGACGCGGTCGCTTGCCTCGGCGGTCACCGCTGAGCTCGCCATAGTTTTCCCCCCAATTTTCTTGTAATGTTCTGTTTTGCCGACAGTCTGACCGGGCTTCGCCACGACCGCAAGGCCTCATGCCGTCGCGGCAGTTGGGATTCCGCATTGCCATGGTGGTGCGACACTATTGCTGACATTGTTTGGCCGTCGTCGGTCGGCTATTGCGCCGGCGGCCTAAGAGCCATCTTGTCGAATCCCTTCCTCCCATCGTAATAGCCAACAGAGTGTGCTGACATGAGAATGACGTACGGGACCGCCGCGGGCGCGGCACTTTTCGCCTTCGTCCTCATCTCGTTTCCTGCCATGGCCGAGGACGGCATCACCGAGCGCGAGAAGCGCGATTGTCAGGTGGACTACCAAAAGTATTGCAGTGAGTACGGGCTCGGCACCAATGCGTTGCGGGCCTGCATGTCGCGCAACATCAAGAAGGTATCCAATACCTGCGTGGGCGCGCTGGTCGACGCGGGCGAGATGTCGCAAGCCCAAGCCGACAAGCTGCGGGGCAAAGCCAAGACCGCCAAGAAGCCGGCGCCAAAGCCAAGATAAAGAAGCCGACGCATAAAAAGTTCGCGACAAGAGCTCGAAGATGAAGCACTGAACCGCATCTGGTGAATCTGCGATGCGGTGCCGCCTCTCCCGGGGATGGCGGCGCCGCTTGCGCTTCAATCCGCAGTGATCAGGCATTTCTTGAACTTCGCCGCTTCCTCGGAGCCCTTGGTGGCGTCGCCGGCGGTGTAGGAATGGGCGCCGGCGCCGGCGAGCTTGCCCTTGTCGACGATCAGATATTCGGTGCGGATCGGCTTGCCGGCGAAATAGCTCTCCAGGATCTCGCGCGTGCCGGCGGCGTAGCGCGCCTGCGCCGAGAGCGAGGTGCCGGAGATGTGCGGGGTCATGCCGTGATGGGGCATGGTGCGCCAGGGATGGTCGCTGGGGCGGCGGCTGCGGGAACCACACGTCGCCGGCATAGCCCGCGAGCTGGCCGCTCTCCAGCGCGCGGACCACGGCGTCGCGATCGACGATCTTGCCGCGGGCGGTGTTCACGATGTAGGAGCCGCGCTTCATCATGCCGATCAGCTTGTCGTTGAACATGTGTTCGGTCTCGGGGTGCAGCGGCGCGTTGATGGTGACCACGTCGCAGACCTTGACCAGCGACTCGACAGTCGGGTGAAAGGTCAGCCCAAGCTCCTTCTCCACCTTCTCCGGCAGGCGGTGCTTGTCGGTGTAGTGCAGCTTGACGTCGAAGGGCTTCAGCCGCCGCAGCACGGCAAGGCCGATGCGGCCGGCGGCGACGGTGCCGACATTCATGCCTTCGAGGTCGTAGGAGCGCTCGACGCTGTCGGCGATGTTCCAGCCGCCCCTGACCACCCAGCCATAAGAGGGGATGTAGTTGCGCACCAGCGCCAGGATCATCATGACCACATGCTCGGAGACGCTGATCGAGTTGGAATAGGTGACCTCGGCGACGGTGATGCCGCGCTCCATGGCGGCTTGGAGGTCGGTATGGTCGGAGCCGATGCCGGCGGTGATGATGAGCTTCAGCTTCTTCGCCTTGGCGATGCGCTCGGCGGTCATATAGGCCGGCCAGAAGGGCTGCGAGATGACGATCTCGGCGTCGGGCAGCTCCTTCTCGAGGGTCGAATTGGGGCCGTCCTTGTCGGAGGTCACGACCAGGGTGTGGCCGGCCTTCTCCAGGAACTTGCGAAGCCCGAGCTCGCCGGAGACGCTGCCGAGCAATTCGCCCGGCTTGAAGTCGATCGCGCTCGGGGTCGGCGTGGTCTGGCCGTCGGGATAGTGGTCGATCTTGGGGATATCGTCGCGGGCGTAGGTCTTCGGATAGCCGTCGACGGGATCGTCATAGAGAACGGCGAGAACTTTGGCCATGGTGCACTCCTTCTGGTGACATGGACGCAGACGCGGCACGCTCGCGCGACGCAGGTGCAACGACCTGCTCCCACTGTCGTGACGAATTGGACAGGCTTGGCGTGAACGCGCGCCGCCCCATCCTTGCGTTTCCTCGTGCCGGCAGGCGCGATTGGATCGCGCTTCTTGAGGGTGCCGACATTCGGAGCTTCGCTCTCGGCAGGCCAAGATCAAGTAGGCGCTTCGTAACGGCCGATAGGAGCGCTCTATCGATCCGCCTCCGTCTGGACAAACGCGCGAGCGGCTGAAATGGTGCTGCGGCATTTCGCGCAGGAGGATGAGACATTGCGTTTACCAAAGACGCTGGTCGAGGGTTATCTCCGGTTTCCGCCGCGACGTGCATGCGCCGGACCGCGGCCGCTATCTCCAGCTCGCCGAGCTCGGCCAGGCGCCGACCGCCATGGTGATCGCCTGTTGCGACGCGCGCGTCGACGTATCGGCGATCTTCGACGCCGAGCCCGGCGCGCTGTTCATCTTGCGCAACGTCGCCAATCTGGTGCCGCCTTACGAGCCGGAAGGCAAATATCACGGCACCAGCGCCGCCGTCGAATTTGCGGTGCTTGCGCTGAAAGTGCCGCATATCATCGTGCTCGGACATTCGCATTGCGGCGGCGTCGACGCCTATCGGCAAAGGTCAGGGACAAGGTGCCGGAGCAGGGCTTCCTCGGCAGCTGGCTGACGCTGCTCGACGATCTCAAGATCGTCGAGAGCGACATCTTCGCCTATGGCGACGAGACGGCGTTCGAGTTTGCCGGCGTCGCTCCTCGCTGGCCAATCTGCGCACCTTTCCGTTCTCCGGAAGCGAGAGGAGGAGGGCTGCTCGCCCTGCACGGGCTGCATTTCGACCTTGGCAGCGGAGAGCTGCTCGGCCTCGAGCAGGAGACCGGGCACTTCGTGGCCTGGGCGAGCCTAGCGCCCTGAGCGCGCGGCCTCAGGCGGCCTTCTTCGAGCAGATTGCGGTTGATGATGGTCTCGGCGATCTGCACGGTGTTGAGCGCGGCGCCTTTGCGCAGATTGTCGGACACGATCCAGAAGGAGAGGCCGTTGTCGAGGGTCTGGTCCTCGCGGATGCGGGAGACGATAGGTGGCGTAGTCGCCGACGCATTCGATCGGCGTCACATAGCCGCCGGGCTCGCGCTTATCGACGACGAGCACGCCCGGCGCCTCGCGCAGGATCTTGCGCGCCTCCGCCGCGGTGATCGGCTCCTCGAACTCGACATTGACGGCCTCGGAATGGCCGACGAACACCGGCACGCGCACGCAAGTCGCGGTGAGCTTGATCTTGGGATCGAGGATCTTCTTGGTCTCCACCATCATCTTCCATTCCTCCTTGGTCGGCCGTCTTCCATGAAGACGTCGATATGAGGAATGACGTTGAAGGCGATCTGCTTGGTGAAGTTCTTGGGCTCGGACGGATTGGTGACGAAGATGCCCTTGGTCTGGTCCCACAGCTCGTCCATCGCCTCCTTGCCGGCGCCGGAGACGGACTGGTAGGTCGCCACCACGACGCGCTTGATCTTGGCCGCGTCGTGCAGCGGCTTCAGCACCACCACGAGCTGAGCGGTCGAGCAGTTCGGATTGGCGACGATGTTCTTCTTGGTGAAGCCAACGACGGCGTCGGCATTGACCTCCGGCACGATCAGCGGCACGTCGGGGTCCATGCGCCAGCAGGAGGAGTTATCGATGACCACGCAGCCTTGCGCGCCGATCTTCGGCGCCCATTCCTTGGACACGGCCGAGCCCGCCGACATCAGGGCGAAGTCGACGCCGCGGAAATCGAACTGCTCGAGGTCGCGGCATTTCAGGCGCTCGTCGCCGTAGGACACCTCGACGCCCATCGACTTGCGCGAGGCGATGGCGAACACCTCGTCGGCGGGGAATTCGCGCTCGGCCAGGATGTTGAGCATCTCGCGCCCGACATTGCCGGTGGCGCCGATGACGGCGACTTTGTAGCCCATGAGAAGCTCCTGTTACCCGCAGCCCGCAGGTCTCGGGCCGATGTATGGGAAGGCCAGTCGTAATGTAAAGGCGCCGAAGCCTCTCTCCGACCCCTAACACATTCCTTGTCATGCCCGGCCTTGTGCCGGGCATCCACGATTTTTCTCTCTTCTCGCCGCGATGAAGGCGTGGATGGGCGGGACCTGCCTGCGCGAAGCCGAAGCTTCGCTTCGGCGAAGGCAGGCAAGCCCGGCCATGACGAGATTTGGAGATGTGTCAGCCGCGGCGGTTGTCGAGGGCGAAGGCGCCGGGGCCCGAGCCGGCGAGCACCAGGAAGCCGCCGGCGATGGTGATGTTCTTCATGAAGTTGATCATCTGCCTCATGTCGCCGGGCTGATAGTGGAAGAAATACGCCGCAAGGACGCAGAAGCCGGCAAGCGCGAGCGCCGCGTAGCGCGTGAACAGCCCGAGCAGCACGCAGAGCCCGCCGCCGAGCTCGACGAGAATGACGAGCGGGAGGAGCGCGCCCGACACGCCGGCCGCGTCCATATGCTCAGCCGTCCCCGCATAGCCGAAGATCTTGCTCCAGCCGGACTGGATGAAAATGATCGACAGCACCACGCGGCCGATCAGCTTGAGATAAGGCGCCGCTTGATCCATCTGGTCCCCCGGTCTTGCTCTTCGATCCCGCGGCTACTCTAGCCGCTGGCAGCGTACAAGGGAAACGCGGCTTGCGCGCTTGACAGCGCACCCGGGCGACCTAGGCTGGGCGGCAAGTCCAAGGAGGACAGCACGTGGCTGCCGCAAGCGAAGAGAGCTTCGACGAGTTCTGGCACCATTATCTCCGCCACCATGCGCAAGGCGGCACGCGGATGCTGCATATGCTGGGCACCGGGCTCGCCGCCCTGGCGCTCGTCGTGGCGATCGTCACCGTCGATCCTCTGATCGCGCTCGCGGGCACCGCCTTCGGCTATCTGCTCGCCTGGACCGGGCATTTCCTGATCGAGAGGAATCGCCCGGCCATGGTGTCGCATCCCGCCTGGGCGTTCCAATGCGACATTCGCATGTTCCGGCTGTGGATCACCGGGCAGCTTCAGCCTGAGCTGGAAAGGGCCGGCGTTGCCTGAAGGCGCGCGCGCTCAACCGACGACGCCGCGCAAAACAGCAAGAGAAACGCCTTGACGAGGCCGATGACCACGGTCGCCGGCCACGATCAGGCTCACGACGCCGACGGCAAGGCCGACCAGGACGGCAAGGCCGTCCTTCTCGACGATGGCAAGTCCGACGATGGCGATGGCGCAGGCCGGCAGCCAATTGGCGAACGGGATCGGCAAAGCGAGGACCAAGGCGAGGATGAGGATGGCGATGCCGATCAGGCGCTCGCCGGTCCACGACAAGAGCACCGTCAGGCGCGGGCGCAACAGCCGCTCGGCGCGCTCAAGATAGGGAAGCGCGCGGGAGACGACTGCGGTGAAGCCTTGGCGCGAGAAGGTTTGATCGGTCAGCCAATCGGGAAACCACGGCTTGTGGCGCCCATAGGAGAGCTGCGCCGCAAGCAGCACGAGCGGCAGGCCCAAGACGGCCGAGAGGAGCGGAATATTGACCGGCACGAGATTGGGCAGGGCGAAAATGAAGAGGAGTACGCCGAAGCCGCGATCGCCAAGGGCATCGCGAAGCGCGCCGAGGCTAATGCGGGGCCCGGTGTGGCTCGCCATCAAACTCGCGGAGGAGCTGCGACGTGCGCCGGCTATTCGGCGGCGGCGCCGATCGATGCAGCTCAGCTTCAGGCGTGATGTTATCCATCGCGTTGCCGCGTTCTCCGCGCATTCGGGTACATTAGGCTCGAACTGTGACGCTTGGTTCAACCCCGGGACGCGCCCCATGCTCGACGGCCGCGAAGGCCGCTAATTCGGGTTGCTGGCCGGCAGCTTCCGCCTTCACCTCGGCGCATTTCTTGGTGGTGAACTCGTTCACCATGCGCACCACCTCCGGCCCGAGCACATTGGCCGAGTTGTCGAGCCCGGTGCCGGCATAGATCAGCGGATAGACGAACATCGGCGCCGTGGCCTCGCCCCAATTGATGCGTGGCCTCGATGGCCTTGCCGTTCTTGAATTTCACCTTCGGCGCCATGGTGACCTCGACCGCATAAGGCTCGCCTTCCGTCTTCTGGGCCAGCGTGCAGCGCACCTTCTGCGCCGGCATGACGATCTCATATTGCGCCTCGCTCATCGCCATGGCGAGCGGCTTGCGCTCCAGCTCGAGCTTCGACTGGCAGACCGCCTTGCCCCACGGCCAGCCGATCTTGCCGCCGAGCATCTTGGCGATGTCCTCCTCGCGCCAGGTCTTGACGATGTCGCACGACACGTCGTCGCCGTCGGGATCGCGGGTGGCGATGATGTCGCAGATCTTGATCTTGCAGGCCTTGCGCGCTTCCTTCTCGGCCTTCTCCTCTGGCGTCAGCTCACGCGCCTTCGCGGCGCTCAGGCGAGTCGGCGGCGGGACTGTTTCCTCGGCCTTGAGTGCGTGAGGCGTCAGCGTGGCCAAGGCCGCAAGCAGGATCAGCGCGTGTTTCATGGTGGGGAGTATCCTTTGGCAGTGGAGTGGCGTCCAGCGCGCCGGGTCTCAACGCAGGTTCTTCATCTTGCTCCCCCCTTGCGGGGGAGCACGCGCGCCTTCTTGGGCGCGCGGAGGGGGGTCAGCTACTCGTTCTTGGTCAAACCCCCCTCCCTATCCCTCCCCCGCAAGGGGGGAGGGGAGAACGAGTGGCGTTGGCGAATATCCTCACCCGGCGCGGTCGAGCGCCGCGACGATGGCCTCGCCCATCTCGCGCGTGCCGACGGTGCGGCAGCCGTCCTGCTTGATGTCGGCGGTGCGCAAGCCCTGATCGAGCACGTCCGCGATCGCCTTCTCGATCCGGTCCGCCGTCGTCGCCGAGATAGAAGGAATAGCGCAGGCACATGGCGAGGCTGGCGATGGTGGCGATCGGGTTGGCGACGCCCTTGCCGGCGATGTCGGGCGCCGAGCCATGCACCGGCTCGTAGAGCGCGCGCCGGTGCCCGCGCGCGTCGGCGCGCGCCGAGCGAGGCCGAGGGCAGCATGCCGAGCGAGCCGGTGAGCATGGCCGCCTCGTCGGACAGCATGTCGCCGAACAGATTGTCGGTGACGATGACGTCGAACTGCTTCGGCTCGCGCACGAGCTGCATGGCGCAATTGTCGGCGAGGATGTGGTGGAGCGTCACGTCGCCATAGCGCTCCTTGTGCAGCTTGGTGACCACCTCGTTCCACAGCACGCCCGTCTTCATGACGTTGCGCTTGTCGGCGGAGTGCACCAGGCGCTTGCGCTCGCGGGCAAGATCGAAGGCGACCGCGGCGATGCGCTCGATCTCGTAGGTGTCGTAGACCTGGGTATCGACGGCGCGCTTCTGGCCGTTGCCGAGATCGACGATCTCCTTGGGCTCGCCGAAATAGACCCCGCCGGTCAGCTCGCGCACGATCATGATGTCGAGGCCGTCGACGAGGTCGCGCTTGAGCGAGGAGGCGTCGGCGAGCGCCGGATAGCAGATGGCGGGGCGGAGATTGGCGAACAGCTCGAGGTCCTTGCGCAGGCGGAGCAGCCCCGCCTCGGGACGCTGGTCGTAAGGCACGCCGTCCCATTTCGGGCCGCCGACCGCGCCGAGCATGACGGCGTCGGCGGCAAGCGCGCTTTGCCATGGCGGCCTCGGAGATCGCCTGGCCATGGGCGTCGTAGGCGCAGCCGCCGACCAGGTCGGTCTCGGTCTCGATCGAGGCGAGGCCGCGGCGTTGACCCAGGCGACGATCCGCTCGGCCTCGCCCATCACCTCGGGGCCGATGCCGTCGCCGGGGAGCAGTAGAAGCTTATAGGTTGTCATGGCTCGCGCCGTTCCTGTGTAGTGATGCCCGAATGAGTTGCATGCCTTGTGCGGGCAAGACGATGCGGCAAAGACAAAGGATGGCCGGCGACTTTGCCTGAAGGGATGCATCGATGGAGATCGCTGACATAGCCGGTGCTCGAGAGCTTGATGCTGCGGTGCTCGCTGGCCTTGATTTGCGGAACGGCGGCCGCGGCGTCAGCCGAGGAAACCAAGGTCTCGGCGTTGGGGCTCGCCGACCACGAGGTCACTCAAGAGGAGCTGGAGAAGGGCGAGGCCCTTCCGGCACCGCGCTTCAACACCCCCGGCTGTAGCCTATGCATTGGTGGCCAACCTCAAGAAAGGCGACGTGGTCGAGATCGCGCTCGTGAATGGCGACAAGCCGCTGCTGCAAAACACAGAGACGCTGGCGGAGGACAGGGCAAGCTATTTGCTGCAAGCGGGAAAGCGAGGGGTCCCTGCCGGCGGCTGGCCCGAGGGCAGCTATCACGCCGCGCTCAAGATCACTCGCGACGGCAAGCCCCTGATCGAGCAGAGCATCGACGCCGATCGCGTTCGAGTAGGGTGGGCAACGGCCTGGACGCTTGCCCACGCGAGATGTCGGTGCTCGAGGTGGGCACGGCGCGAACGCGACCTTGCCGCACTCCTACGCCCAGGGGCGGGCGGCGCGGGCGGCCTGCTCGAAAGCCTCGATCGCCTCGGCCTTCTCCAAGGTCAGGCCGATATCGTCGAGCCCTTCCATCAGGCAGCGCTTGCGGAAGGGATCGATGTCGAAATGGATCACGCCGCCGTCCGGTCCTCTGATCTCCTGGGCGGGAAGGTCGATGGTGAGAACCGCGTTGGCGCCGCGCGAAGCGTCGTCGATGAGCTTGTCGATCTCCGCTTGCGGCAGGGTGATGGGCAGAATGCCGTTCTTGAAGCAGTTGTTGTAGAAGATGTCGGCGAAGCTCGGCGCGATGATGCAGCTGATGCCGAAATCGAGCAGCGCCCAGGGCGCGTGCTCGCGGCTCGACCCGCAGCCGAAATTCTCTCCGGTGATCAGGATCTGTCGCCTTGTCGTAAGGCGGCTTGTGCAGCACGAAATCGGGAAGGGGCTTGCCCTCCTCGTCATAGCGAAGCTCGGCGAACAGGCCCTTGCTCAGGCCCGTGCGCTTGATGGTCTTGAGGTACTGCTTGGGGATGATCATGTCGGTGTCGACATTGATCATGGGCAGATGGGCGGCAATTCCCGTGAGCGTGGTGAATTTCTGCATGGCCTCCTCGTTCCGGCAAGACGCTATGTAGCCTCTAGCGGCCAAGCTTTCCAGCCGGGATGCGCGCGCGGGGCGCGGATATCTCCGCTTTTCAGGCGCCGAGCGCGGACTAAGGTCCGCGGGGCAAATAGCGGGATGAGGGACTTAAGATGGCGGGAACGGTGATTTATGAAGCGCATCCGGCGATGTTCCGGGCGCATCCCTTCTGGTTCATCCTTGCGGTTCTGCTGATCCTCGCCTTCGGCATCGGCATCATCATCCTGCTCTATTGGTACATCAAGACGCGCGCCACCGCGCTCACCGTCACCGACAACGAGCTCATGTATGAGAGGGGCATCTTAAGCAAGGACCGGACCTCGGTGTCGCTCAAGCACGTCCGCTCGGTGCATGTCACGCAAGGGTTCATCAACCGCATTCTCGGGGTGGGGACCATCCAGATCTCCACCGCCGGCGACGAGCCCGAATTCACGATCGCCGACATGCCCGACCCGCATTTGATCAGGCAGGCGATCGCGAAGGCGCAGGAGATGCGCCAGGATAATGACTGAGAGGCGATGAGGGACGCGACGCCATGCCAAGCACGAGCGACCGGCACGACCGCAATGAGGCGCTAAGGCTGTTCGTTGCCGCGGCGATCGCGCTGCTGCTTCTCGTCGCGGTCGGGGGCGCCGGCCTCTATTACCTGATTGGGCTCGGCGATTCAGACCCGTTCTCGGCGGGCCTCGGCCTCAAGAACGCGGCCCTCATCTCGTTCGGCGTTTCCTTCGTCGCCATTCTCGTCATGGCGGTCGTGTCGGGCGGCGACGCCATTTTCGGCGAGCTGCCCTTCACCATCCTGGGCTTTCTGATTTTTTTCCTGATCTTCTGGCTGATGATCGCCTGGATCTTCTAAGGCAGTATCGGTAATCACACTCCCTCGTCATCGCCCGGCTTGACCGGGCGAATCAAGTATCGCGAGTTGCCGGTTGTACCCCTCAGCCTTTCCGCCATGCGACTGCGCAGAGCTGCGCTCGCGCAAGATCGCGGCGAATGAGCCCCTCCCTCGCGGGTGAGAGGAGAAAGCGCTATTGCGCAGGGCCTAAGGTCTGAGCTTGCGGCGTGGAGGCCGGCGTCGAGGCCTGCTGCGCAGCGGCCCCGAGCAGCTGGCGATAATATTTGCGCATGGTCTCGCAACGCTGCGGGCCTGGCGGATGCACCGAATCGCCCTTCAGCTGCGAGATGAAGATGCAGATGTCCTCCATGCCTTGGGCGTCGAGCCAGCCCCACTTCACGCCGCGCCTGATGGCGAAGAGGTCGGCCTCGGTTTCGTCGGCGCCGATGAACTGGTGCCCGCATTCATGCGAATAGATGTAGAGCTTCACCTGGGTGGTGAGCCCGTTGATCTTCTTGTTGTTGAGAATCAAGAAGCCCGGGAAGGCGCCGCCCCAGCTGTCGAAATTGGGATTGAGCACCGTCGGCCGCTTGCCGCAATTGACCGCCTTGCCGTCGAGCTTGAGTTGGCCTTGACCGATGATCTTGCCGTCGGGGCCAATTTGCTTGAGATACTCGTCGAGGCTTGGGCCGGAGGTGGTGGAGCCCTCTTTACCCGACCATTCCTGAGCGTTGCCCGCGTGCGGATGCGCAACGCAAAGAGCGATGGCCAAGGCGCCAGCCAGCGCCAACCCCGAACTTGCCCGTCCGTCCCACATGCCGAGTCGCACTCTACGGCGGGGGCAAAGCCCGCGCAATTGCCGCAAATGTCTCACCTCGCATCGTCGCGGGCCGTGACGCCACTTTTCTTGGCAAAGCATTGCCTTAGCTGGTCGCAGCGCTGCTCGGGGTCGGGGTGCACGGGGCCGTGGCCGGCGATGTTGAAGACCGCGCAGATATCCTCAAGCGACGGCTTGCCGAGCCAGCCCTCGCGCCGGGCCCTCCTGATGGCATAGCAATCGGCGGCGGTTTCGCTCGGCCCGTACAGAATATGCCCGCATTCGTGATAGTAGATCAGCCACTGCACCGGACGCGGCAGGTCCTTGAGCGCCTGCATGTTCAGCATGATGACGGTGGACGACACGGCGAAGCCTTCAAAGTCGCGAATGAGCGTTGAGGTCGCGCCGCAGGATAGCCGCCTTCCCGCGACCACCAGACGTCCCGGCGCGACGAGCTTGCCCTGCTCGAGCGCGCCGGCGTCTTCTTCAAGGCTCGCAGCGAGGAGCACGAGGCAAAGCGCGAGTCCCACCACGAAACGGGCAGCTGACCGCATTATCGTTCCCTCTGCTGCCCTGTCCCTATCCTGGCCGCAGTCTGCGGGTGGGGGGTTAAAGCGTCAACGGCAAACTCTCCCCCATGCCAGGCTTGACCGGTCCGTTTCGACGGAAAACAGGGGTTACTGGGATATCGGTCAATACCAGACGACCTTCTCAGCTGTGGGATTGACTGATAGTTTAGCGTTCAGATTGGGGCAACACGGCCCCGTTCTGTGGGGGTTTGTCTCGTCATCCGCGCTGGGATTCGCGTTGTGTTGAAGCTTCACCACGAGTCTCAGAAGGCAACGTCCCATCGCAGCTCCGCGCCAATCGAATGGAGCGACAGCTTGCGAAGCTGGTGCATCTTCGATCCCGATCTCATTACCGACATTCTGAAATCGGCCGATTTCGTCGTCGTCGACTATGCGGGGGAATACGCGAAGCTCGAACAGCGAACACACATGGACTGGACGGTTCTCATTGATGCGCTTCACCACATACCACTCGCCAATGAGGGCGAGCACCATTCCAAGCTTCGCCGGGACTTTGCGCGGTTGATTAGTGCGCGATCCGCGGCGACCAAGAAGCCGGTTGGCGAGTTGGTGGCGAAGACCGTTCCCGCGGTGTTTCGCGCGGGGCGCAGCGCGGAGCTGGTGCAGGAGCTGATCCGGCCGATCAACGATGCTTTGTTCACCGGGCTGATCGGACTCCGGTGCCGGACTACGCTCTCGCACCCTCGGCCTCGCAGCTTCTCGATCGCTTCTTGGGCCTCAATCGCCGGAAACGCGTGCAGACGAGATCGTACGCGTGTCGAAGTCATTTGCGGAACGAATCCGGCGACCTCGGTGCAGTATGCCACCGCTCTGCTGATGGTCGGTTACGACTCCGTGTTGGGCTCGCTGGGAACTTCGCTCGTGGCCCTGTTCGGCGAGGGAGCCGGTCGCGGCTGTGCGACCTCGCCTATCCGGACTCCCTGCCGCGAACCGGAGTGCCTATGTCGAGCGCGTGGCGAAGAAGGACTGCGCGATCCAGGGATCGAACATACGCGCCGGGGATCGGGTCAGGTTGATTCTCGAGGCGTGCCCGGCGAGGGGACATGCGGGCGAGGAGGCGCCATTCTTCGGCAAGGGGCGCCATCTTTGTGTCGGCAAGGAGCTCTCGCAATGGCTGTGGCGGACCTTGGCGCAGGAGTTGGCGAAGGTCCGACTGAAGGTCCGGATCACGCAAGCCCGCCTTCGGCCCAACGACTACGTGTTCAGCGTCTATGAGAGCATCGAGGTTTCGATCCATGAGTGATGCTCTTAGTGCAGGCTGCGCCGAAATCTTTAGAGAGATCAGTGGGCTGGAGAATTCCAGCACCCATTTCAGCTGACCGACGAAAGCTTCTCGGGGAGCCGCTGGGGCGCTTGGCGTCGACAGCCTGATCCTACTGGAGTTCGTAATGGCGGTCGAAAACGCCTACGGCGTCGAGCTGGACGAGGAAGACGTGAACCGCTGCAAAAACGTGGCGGACTTGGTCGCATTAGTCGCTGCTGCCCGCAATGGCTCCAATTGAGTTCGACCGGCGAAGAAAAAGACCAAGGATCTAGATAGCCGCCTTACGCCATCCGAGATCGCAAAGATCCTCGAGGAGGGGGGTGCCAAGGAACTGCCGTTCGTCATTGCACCACTCTTGGCGGCCGGAGAACAGCCCGTCAGCTATGCGCGCGAAGCCTGGTGCGAGAATGTCACCTATTACAGCGCCAATCGCGGAGCGCGCAGCCTGATCGTCGCCTTCTACGACGGCGGCCGATGCGTCGGCGTACCGATCTCCTATTTCCTGCAAATGTTGCGCGACGACCTGTACGACGTCCTCGCGCTTAATGACCCGCGAAAGCTCTTCTTTGACCGCCGCATCCCCGGATTCTCCACCTCCTTTCTTGAGACGTCGCGTGCAGTCGAAGCCTTTGCGAAGGCCAGGGGCTTCGATGAGGTCATCACCTTCGGCGCGAGCATGGGCGCATATCCGGCGCTCCGCGCGGGTCTCTGCTCGGGGCCGATCGGGCGATTAGCGTGGGCGGCGTCTATAGCTGGCCGTGGGGGGTTTGCTGAAGAGGCGCGGTGCCGCAGGCGTTCGATGCGCTATGCCCCTGCTTCTCGGACCGGCAAATGAAGATGGTGGCGGTGACCTCAGCCCGTCATGCGCGCGACGTGAGTCACCTTAATCTATTGCGGCAGACTTTTCCCGCGACCCACGCGGTGATGATCGATCTTCGATCAGCACAACGTCATGGGTTACTTGCTAGCGTGCGACTGCTGCGGCTGTTCTGCGCTTGCGTGTTCGAATATGGAACAGCGACATCCGCGACGAGCTCCTGGCGCTCTTGAGTGCACGGCGCGCTACAGTCACCACCTCCAGACTGCCAGGAGACCGCTTATCGGCATGAGCGAGCCGCAGCGCCGCTATGCGCAACAACTCGCGGCAATGAAAGCCAGCACATCGTGGCGTCTGACAGAGCCGCTGCGAAGGCTGGCGGATATCATTAAGCGCCTGAGACACAAGTTTCTGGCGAGGCCCTGAGGGCATCGGTTCAGACGACGGCTTCCGCCTCGATGCGCTCCATGTCGTCGTCGGACAGGCCAAAGTGGTGGCCGATCTCATGCACCAGAACATGGGTGAGGATGGCGCCGAGCGTCTCCTCGTGCTCGGCCCAATAGTCGAGGATCGGACGCCGGTAAAGGAACACCATGTCGGGCAGGGCGCTCACGTCCATGACGCTTTTTCTGGCGAGATCGACGCCGGAATAGAGGCCGAGCAGGTCGAAGGCCGATTCGATTCCCATCTGATCGAGCACCTCGTCGGTGGCGAAGTCCTCGATGCGGATCAAAAGATCGCCGGTCAGCGCACGGAAGCGGGCCGGCAGGCGCTTATAGGCGGCATCGGCGATGGCATCGAACTCGGCGAGGGTCGGCGCCTCCCGCTTGCTCCAGTCGATCATGCTCCCGCTTTCCATTATTCCCGCGCGCCGCGCAAGCGATTCTGAACGGCGCATGAATTTGCCGCTCAGGCGCGGTTCAGCCTCGCGCGCTTAGGGTCAGGCCAACTGGTGGGCGAACACTTAAGATGGAGATTGCGGCATGTTGCGAAAAACTCTGATCGTTACGTTGGGCTTCCTCGGCCTGTTCCTGGCCGGGACCGCTTCCGGCACGGCGCCGGCGTCAGCGGGCTATGGCTGCGGCCCGTGGAATAATTGGTGCCGGCCCGTCTGCGGCCCATGGAACGGCTGGTGCAGCGCCTTCTTCCTCTACCCCCGCTACAGTTATGGCTGGTACGGCTATGGCGGCCACCACGGCCATAACAATTGGGGCAAGTACAATTGGGGCAAGTCCCACGGCCACAACAACTGGAACGGCGACTGGCATAAGGGCAACGGCCAGCACAACTACCAGGCCTACAAGAACAAAGGCTGGAACCATTACCGGTAGCTTTGTCGGGGAGTCCTCTCTCCCGAGCGTCGGCACGTCATCTTCGAGAGAGCTCGCGCGTTCCCCCCTCGCGCGGCGCGCTCCGAGGGTGACGTGTCCGGCGTTTTTAGTGGAACTTGCGAATGTCGACGAAGCGGCCGGCAAGCGCCGCAGCAGCGGCCATCACCGGCGACACGAGGTGCGTGCGGCCGAGCCTGCCCTGACGTCCCTCGAAATTGCGGTTCGAGGTCGAGGCGCAGCGCTCGCTGGGGCTTAAGCTGATCGGGGTTCATGCCGAGGCACATCGAGCAGCCGGGCTCGCGCCATTCGAAGCCGGCTGCCTTGAAGATCTGGTCGAGCCCCTCGGCCTCGGCTTGCGCCTTCACCAATCCTGAGCCCGGCACGATCATGGCGCGGATATTCTCGTTGACCTTGCGGCCCTCGACCACACGGGCCACTTCGCGCAAATCCTCGATGCGGCCATTGGTGCAGGAGCCGATGAACACGCGGTCGAGCGTGATGTCGGTGATCTTCTCGCCGCCCTTCAAGCCCATATAGTCGAGCGAGCGGATCGCGGCGCGGCGCTTGGTCTCGTCCTGGATCTCGGCAGGCACCGGCACGCGGCCGGTGATCGAGACCACCTGCTCGGGGCTCGTGCCCCAGGTGACGAGCGGCGGCAGCTTCTCGGCGTGGAGGACAATTTCGCGGTCGAAATGGGCGCCCTCGTCGGAATAGAGCCTCTCCCAATCGCGCTGAGCCAGCTCGAAGGCGCCGGCCTTAGGCGCGCGGGGGCGGCCCTTGATGTAGTCGAAGGTCGTGGCGTCGGGCGCGATCAGGCCGGCGCGGGCGCCGCCCTCGATCGACATATTGCAGATGGTCATGCGCCCTTCCATGGAGAGCGCGCGGATGGCATCGCCGGCATATTCGATGACGTGGCCGGTGCCGCCGGCCGTGCCGATCTCGCCGATGATGGCGAGGATGATGTCCTTGGCGGTGACGCCTGCGGGCAGCGCGCCGTCGACGCGCACCTTCATGTTCTTGGCCTTCTGCTGGATCAGGGTCTGGGTGGCGAGCACGTGCTCGACCTCTGACGTGCCGATGCCGTGGGCGAGCGCGCCGAAGGCGCCGTGGGTCGAGGTGTGGCTGTCGCCGCAGACGATGGTGGTGCCGGGCAGCGTGAAGCCCTGCTCGGGCCCGACCACATGCACGATGCCCTGGCGGCGGTCGCGCTCGTGATAGTACTCGATGCCGAAGTGCTTAGCGTTCTCGGCGAGCGTGGCGATCTGGAGCGCGGACTCGGGATCGTCGATGCCCTTGGAGCGGTCGGTGGTGGGCACGTTATGGTCGACCACGGCCAGCGTCTTCTCGGGCGCGCGCACCTTCCGCCCGGCCATGCGCAGGCCCTCGAAGGCTTGCGGGCTGGTCACCTCGTGCACCAGATGGCGGTCGATATAGAGCAGGCAGGTGCCGTCGGGCGCCTCGTGCACCAGATGGGCGTCCCAGATCTTGTCGTAAAGGGTGCGGGGCTTGGCCATTTTTGGTCTTGTCGTCCGAAAAGCTGAATTTTCTATCCCTCAGATAGCGTCTCGTTGGCCGATTGACAAACCCCTGAGCCTGCCAGTCAAGGCGCGCGTGATCCGACCGAACCGCATCAAACGCGTCATACCGGCGAAAGCCGGTATCCAGCGAAAAATACGCTCGCTGCCCGAACGGAGGAGTCAGCAGTTCTTATGCTGGATTCCGGCTTTCGCCGGAATGACGAAGAGGGCAGCTGGAACCGGATTGGCGACGACGCCTAGCTCTTTTTGGGCTTTTTGGCGGGCTTGGCCTTGGGGGCCTTGGCTTTGGCCTCGGTATCGGCCTCCTCGCCTTCACCCTCTTCCTCTTCCTCGGCCGGGACTTCGCCGGCCGTGGTCTCGGCCATCAGCGCGACGGCCTTCGCCGTCCAGTCGTCATTCTCGATGGCGCCGTTGAGCTTGAGCTGTTCGTCGAGCGCCGCGATCTCGTCGTCGGTGAGATTGGCGATCTGCTCGAACTTGATCAGGCCGAGCTTGTTCAGCTTCTTCTCGAGCTCAGGCGTGACACCTTGGATGAGCTTCAGATCGTCAGGCTCGCCCTTCGGCTTGGTGAAGCCCTTGAAGGCCTCCTTCTTCTTGCCGCGCACGTCCTGGCGCTCGGGGATGCGTGCCGCCTTGCCGCGCCGCCCGCGCAAATAATAGAGCTTGGCCCGGCGCACCCGGCCCCGGCGCACCACCTCGATCGAATCGATCAGCGGCGAATGCACAGGGAAGACGCGCTCCACCCCCTCGCCATAGGAAATCTTGCGCACGGTGAAGTTCTCGTTGATCCCGCCGCCGGCGCGCCCGATGCATACGCCCTCATAGGCCTGCACGCGGGTGCGCTCGCCCTCGACCACCTTGACGTTGACGCGTAACGTGTCGCCGGGACCGAAATCGGGGACCTTCCGCTTCTTGGAAAGCGCCGCAGCCTGCTCTTTCTCGAGCTGCTCGATGATGTTCATGGCATAAACCTTTCGCAGGGCGCCTGCCTTGGGCGGGAAAGCCTTTCGGCGAACGCCATTCTTTTTGATTGATCCTTTAGTCGTGAAACGCGGGCGGGAAAGCGCGCGTGCCGGGTTTCCTAGCCTAGCTTTCCGCCCTTGTCGATGGATTTGCGCGAGCTCCGCCTCATCCTGAGGAGGCCGCCAAAGGCGGCCGTCTCGAAGGATGGGGCCTCATGGTTCGAGACGCGCCCTATCATCCTGAGCGGCCACCTCTCCTTCGAGACGCTCGCTGCGCTCGCTCCTCAGGATGAGGTGGCCGGACGAAGGATGGGCGCTCCTCACCATGAGGATGAGGGGCCCCGCTTGGGTTCTTCATTTGCAAGTATAGAGCACGATCCAGTCCTGCTGCGGCGGCAGGCTGATCCTGATGTGGTCCTCTTTGGCGGAAAGGTCGAAGGTCAGCGTGCCGAATTGCACCTGGCCGCCTTGCCTGCATCGGGAACTCGTAGGCTTCAGTTCCTCCAGGGGCGGGGGGCTGCGTCGCGCCGAGGATGCAGTGCAAGCTAGGCCCCTCGATCACGCCGCGCCTGATCTCGAAATCCTGCGTGGCCGGGTCCGCGCAATAGTCCTTCGTCGTCGCGTATTTGCCGACAAGATGGTCCGTCACGACCTGCGCGCTCGCGGGCAAGGAGAAGCTCGGCAGAATCGCACAGAGCGCCAAGAAGGGCGTGATCCGGCTCATGGCTCGATCCTAATTGCTTTTCAGGCTGCGGATATAGGCCACGACGTTCCGCATGTCGTCTTGCTCGAGGATGATGTTGGGCATGGTCGGGTGAGAGCTTTGCAGCCAGACAGACAGGGCAAGCTCGGTCATACCCGGCGTGTCGGCCACCGACTGAAAAGTCGGCGCCTCCGGCAAGGGCGAGATCGTCTCGTTCGGCAGCACCGCGTGGCAGGCGGCGCAAACCTCTCCGGCGTAGGCGGCGCCCGCCTCGATATCGGCATCTTGCGCCTTCGCCGCGTAACCAGAAGCGAGCAGCATCGCCGCCGCCAGTAGCGTCACACCTTTCATGCCCAATACCTCCTTTATGTGCTGCGTTGATAGCACTTGCGGCATGGCCGTGTCTGACCCCGATCAAGGTTTATCCTTGCCATCCTTCCTCATCCTGAGGAGGCCGCTGAAAGCGGCCGTCTCGAAGGATGAGGCCTCATGGTTCGAGACGCGCCTTTTGGCGCTCCTCACCATGAGGCTTTAGCGCTTCTGGTGCTTCTCCCACAGATCGGGGCGGCGCTCTTTCGTGAGCTTCTCCGCCTCTTCGCGCCGCCATTCGGCGATTTTCTTGTGGTCTCCCGTCAGCAGCACTTCAGGGATGGTTTCGGCCCTCCCATCGCCTAGGCCGCGTATAGTGCGGATATTCGAGCAGACCGGAAGCGAAGCTTTCCTCGGCGAGCGAGCTTTCATTGCCGGCGACGCCGGGGAGGAGCCGCACGCAAGCATCGATCAGCACTTGCGCGGCAAGCTCGCCGCCGGACAGCACGTAATCGCCGATGGAAACCTCCTCGATGTTCCGCGCCTCCAGCACGCGCTGGTCGATGCCCTCGAACCGTCCGCACAGCAGGATCGCGCCGGGGCCTTGCGCCAGCTCGCGCACGCGGGCTTGGGTGAGGGGGCGCCCGCGCGGGGAGAGATAGAGGCTGGGCGTGCCGGGGTTTGCGTCCGCGCGCGCCGCATCGATGGACGCGGCGGCGACATCGGCGCGCATCACCATGCCGGCGCCGCCGCCAGCCGGCGTGTCGTCGACCGAGCGATGCCTGTCCAAAGCGAAGTCGCGGATGTCGATGGTCTGAAGCGCCCATGTGCCCTCGGCGAGCGCCTTGCCGGCGAGGCTCAGGCCGAGAGGCCCCGGGAACATCTCGGGGAAAATCGTCAGCACGGTGGCGCGCCAGGTCATCCCTTACATTGTCATGGCCGGGCTCGTCCCGGCCATCCACGTTTTGACCTTGGATGGAAAATTCGTGGATGCCCGGCACTTCGCCCGGGCATGACGAATGTGTTTGGATGGATTCTGGCCCAATAACCGCCCCCTGTGGTTACTGGATTCCCGCCTTCGCGGGAATGACAACTGGCGTCTTGCTTACTCGAACAAGCCCTCCGGAGGCGCGAGGACCAGCCGGCCGCCCTCGACATCGACCTCGGGAACGGTGTCGCGGGTGAAGGGAACGAGCACGGTGGGGCCGCCCTTTACGGGCTTAACCTCGATGAGATCGCCGGCGCCGAAATTGTGAATGGCGACCACGGTGCCGATGGTCTCGCCCTGGCTATCGACCGCGGCGAGACCGATCAGCTCGGCGTGATACCACTCCTCCTCTCCGCGCTCAGGCAGACGCGCCCGCTCGACATAAAGCTTGGTGCGGGCAAGCGCCTCGGCGGCTTCGCGCGTGGTCACGCCCCTGATGCGGGCGATGAGCGCCTTCGGGGTGACGCGCACGCTCTCGATCTCGATGGCGCGGCCTCGCTCATCCTGAAGCGTGCCGTAGTTCGGCGATGGCGGCAGGGTCTTGGGTGTAGGAGCGGACGCGCACCTCGCCCTTCAGTCCTTGCGCCGCCCCGATCTCGCCCAGCAGCACACAATCGCGCACCTCCGGTGAGTTCGGTTGTAGCTCGCTCAGCTCGCCGCTTGCTCCCCCTCCCCCCTTGTGGGGGAGGGTAGGGAGGGGGGTGAGCCCCGAATGCTGAACTTGTTGTTTACCCCCCTCCGCGCGCCGCTTCGGCGCGCGTGCTCCCCCACAAGGGGGGAGCGGGGAATCCGTGGCGGCTCCCGTAACTCTTTGCTTCGGCCGCTTGCGCAAGGCTATTCGGCGGCGGGCTGCTCGGCCTGGGCCTCAGGCTCGGCAACGGGCTCCTCGGCAGGCGGCGGCGGGGGCGCGGCAGCGGCTTCGGCGGCGGCCTTGACCTTCTCCTCGGCGGCGGCCTTCTTGGCCTCCTCGCGCTCGATGCGCTTCTTGCCGGGCTCGCCCTTTTGCGGGTTCATCCGCGCGTCGCGCTTTCTAATGCCGGCCACGTCGAGGAATCGCAGCACGCGGTCGGTGGGCTGGGCGCCATGCGACAGCCAATGCTTCACCCGCTCCTCGACGAACTTGACGCGCTCGCCCGAGTCCTTGGGCAGGAGCGGATCGTAGGTGCCGATCTTCTCGATATAGCGCCCGTCGCGCGGGAACCTCGAGTCCGCGACGACGATGCGGTAATAGGGCCGCTTCTTAGCGCCGGCCCGCGCCAGTCTGATCTTCAGTGACATTCTCTATCCCTTCTCTTTGAGTCCTCTTTAGTTTGGGCGTCATCCTTCGAGGCTCGCTTCGCTCGAGCCTCAGGATGACGTTGCAATCATCCATCTGCACTCGTCATCCTGAGGTGCCCGCCGCAGGCGGGCCTCGAAGGGTGGCGGGTTTGTTGTTGGCCATCTCATCGCTTCTTCGATCCGGGAAGGCCGGGCAGTCCGCGGGGCAGCCCGCCGGGAAAGCCGGGGAAACCGCCGGGAAGTCCGGGAAAGCCGCCGGGCGGCAGCGGCGGCAGTCCTCCTGGCGGAAGACCGGCGCCTTGCGGAAGCTCGGCCGGCATCTCCGGCGGAGGCCCTCCGCCGAACAGCGCGCCGAGCGGCCCACGTTTCTTGCCCATGGCCTTCATCATGTCGGCCATCTGCCGGTGCATCTTCACCAGCCGGTTGATGTCCTGCACGCTCGTGCCAGAGCCCGCCGCCACCCGCTTCTTGCGCGAGGCATTGAGCAGTTTTGGATTCTTGCGCTCGGCGCGTGTCATCGAGCCGATCATCGCCTGCTGGCGCTTCAAGACCCTGTCGTCGAGATTGGCGGCGTCGAGCTGCTTCCTCACCTTGCCGATGCCGGGCAGCATTTTGAGCACGCCGCCCATGCCGCCGAGCTTCTGCATCTGCTTCAGCTGCTCGGCGAGATCGTCGAGGTCGAACGCGCCCTTCTTGACCTTGCGGGCGATGGCCTCGCGCCTTGTCCAGCTCCACTGTCTGAAGCGCCTTCTCGACCAGGCCGACCACGTCGCCCATGCCGAGAATGCGCCCGGCGATGCGTTCGGGATGAAAGTCCTCGAGCGCGTCGAGCTTCTCGCCCACGCCGATCAGCTTGATCGGCTTGCCGGTGACGGCGCGCATGGAGAGCGCGGCGCCGCCTCTGCCGTCGCCGTCGATCCGGGTCAGCACGATGCCGGTCAGCGCCACGCGCGCATCGAAGCTCTTGGCGAGATTGACGGCGTCCTGGCCGGTCAGCGCGTCGGCGACGAGCAGGGTCTCATGCGGCTTGGCGAGTTTCTCGATCGCGGCCGTCTCCGCCATCAACTCTTCGTCGATATGGGTGCGGCCGGCGGTGTCGAGCAGGAGCACGTCATAGCCGCCGCGCTTGGCGGTCTCGACCGCGCGCTTGGTGATGGCGGCGGGCTCCTCGCCGGCAACGATGGGGAGCGTGGCGACGCCCGTCTGCTCGCCAAGTACCCTGAGCTGCTCTTGCGCCGCGGGTCGCCGCGTGTCGAGCGAGGCCATCAGCACCTTCTGCTTGTCGCGGGCGGTGAGCCGCTTGCCGAGTTTCGCCGTGGTCGTGGTCTTGCCGGAACCTTGCAGGCCGACCAGCATCATCACCACGGGAGGCGTCGCGGCGAGATCGATGCCTTGCGCGTCATGCCCCAGCACCCGCACCAGCTCGTCATGCACGATCTTGATGACCATCTGGCCGGGTGTGATGGAGCGCACCACGTCCTGGCCGACCGCCTTCGCCTTCACCGCCTCGGTGAAGTCGCGCACCACATCGAGCGCGACATCGGCCTCGAGCAAAGCGCGGCGCACCTCGCGCATGGCCTCCGCCACGTCAGCCTCGGTCAGCGCCCCCTTACGGGTGAGCTTGTCGAGGATGGCGCCAAGGCGCTCTGCTAGGGTCTCGAACATCGACTTCCTTTTTCCTCATGGTGAGGAGGCCGCATCGCGGCCGTCTCGAACCATGAGGTCCGAACCTCACCCTTCGAGACGCGCCCTTCTGGCGCTCCTCAGGGTGAGGAATTAAGCAAACCAAACGCGCTCAAATAGGCCAGAGGCCGATAGCGCAAACCAAAATTGCACCCGCGGGCGCGACGCGCTGGCGGATGTTGACCCCCCTGACCTCTGGTGCAGGGCGGCGGCTCTCAAACGGAGCTGCCTTGAATTTCGAGGGGAATGTCGGCGACCGGCGCGTTCAAGTCAAGCCGGCTCAAGGCCATTTGGAAAGTAATTGCCGTGGAAGTGGAAGGGGATGGCGTGCGGGGCTTCCGCCCGTGCCAGCTCCTTCAAACTCGCCGCTTCGAGCACGAGCAGGAAGGAGCGATCCTTGTCGGTGTCGAGCACGATCGACAGGAGCACGCCATCGTCCTCGGCTTCGGCGGAAGGCGAGGGGACGAAGACCGGCTCGCCCGGATAAAGGCCCGCCGCGTGCCAGGTGGCGACCGTGCCGGTCTCGGTATCGATCTTGACGATGGAATCGAGAAAGTCGCCTTTGGTCTGGACACCCGTGCCCCAGACATGGCGATAAGGCTTGCCCGCGCATGACTCGTAATTGATGCGCGGCAACTCCAGCGGCACGTTGGCCAAGGTCCGGCGCGTCACCGGGGCCTCGCTCGCGAAGGGGATGTGAAACCTGGTCAGCGTACCAGTGGCAGTGATCGGAGCGCTTGCGCGGAGCCTCGCGAGGTAAAGCTGATCGATGATCGTGGCGTCGGGATAGACGATGACATCCACGGCAAGACGATCGCCATCGGCGAAGGCGTTGACATGGTGAAACGCGAAGGAGGCGTCCGCCATGGCGGTCCGAACGAGCCGGCCTGTGTCCTTCTCGACGACATGGAACACGAGCCCGCGCTCAGGCTCCCAACGGTAGTTTTGGATGAAGGGCTTGCCTGACAGCCTGAGGTCGAGCGGATTCACCACCAGGGGGAACTCGGTGAGCACGAGGTGATCCTGGCTCATGCCGAAGCTGTGCATATAAGCCGGCCGCTCAACGGGGAGCTTTGCGACGACCCTCTGTTTGCCGTTGTCGCCTATCCTGCACAGGCGATAAAGGCTCTTCATGCCGAAATGGGCGATGTAGTTGTAGTGGCAGCCTCTCGTCGCATCGTAATGCGGGTGCGCGGTGGAGACCTGACCTTTCAACGCCCGGCGATAGTTGAACACACCGAGCGTCTCGAGCG
>CAWANV010000007.1:0-43082 GCA_963783455.1 uncultured Alphaproteobacteria bacterium | reverse complement strand
AAGGCCGGGCATGTCGCCCAGCCTTTGCCTTAGGCGAGATGCAGGAAGCGCCCGAATTCGAAAATCCTTGCCAAAACACCAAGGTGTCATGTGCAAGAAGAATTTCTAGTGTTGCCAGGAAGCGCTAGGCAGTGAACGGCAAAAATAGCATAGTCCGCTCAAGCGGGGAAAACGTCGCTGAGGACAACCAAATGGGGAGCTCAATGCTGCGTAAATTGCTCGTCGTCAGTACGGCGTTTGCCGCCCTTGTCGCTTTCACCGTCGTCTCGCAACCTTCCGCAGCCGGAGATTGCGCAGCCCTGTCCGAGAGCGCGATCGGGCTGAAGCAAGCCGATGCTGCCGACAGGGCCCGTAGGCAGCTGAAACGGAAGATCAATCGTTGGGCGGAGAAGAACGGTTACAAGAATGTGCGCACCGTCAAATCGTCATCGATGTGCACCCAGAAGGGTGCCATCGCGAATTGCACGGCCTCTGCCAAGGTGTGCGGATGACCCCAACCCAACCAGGCCCTTGCGAGGGCCAGTGACACAATCGTAACCTGGGCTGATCAGACTGACGGGCGATTCGAAACTTCACCGCCTCCAACCGAGTTAGCAGGTCACATGTCCAAGCTTCCCGCCCTTCGCAAGCCTCTTGCTCTCGCAGCTTTCCTGGCGGGCGCGATTCTTGTGCTTTGCTCGACGCTGGGCGCGGAAGCCCAGCAGAGGCCCAAAGGGGATGCTGCGGAGCAAGGCGGCGATCCGAACGGCTATTACGTGCAGCGCGGGCCCGCAGGCGTTGGCGGCTACTCGCTGCGGCTCAGCGACATCTGGGGGCCGGCCAAGATGCCCCCCGCTCCGAAGGACTTCGGACCCCATTTCGACTTCCCGCCCGAGCCGCTCAACGGCGCTCCGCTCCACGACCCCTATCCGAATTAAGCATTTCGCATCAGCGCTCTCGGGGAAGGCGTAAGGCTAGATGGGTCTTGCGCTTGGCGGGCTCGCGCCCCTAGAGTGAGGCGTTTTGCGGGCAGATTGCGAACCCGGGTGGAGATTTTCCGCAGAGGCTCCGTGGGAAGCGACGCGGTTTCTTTTCCCGCTTTCTAGACTTGCCTGATCATCCGCACGCCGGCGGCGCGCGGACCATTGGAAGGGGAAAAGGAGCTTCCCATGCGTCAGACCGGGACGGTCAAGTTCTTCAATCATTCACGAGGGTTCGGCTTCATCACGCCGGACGATGGCGGCAAGGATGTGTTTCTGCATATCTCGGCGTTGCAGAAGGCGGGGCTTCCGGCGCTCGATGAGGGTGCGCGGGTATCCTTCGAAACCGAGCCTGACCGCCGTGGTAAAGGTCCGCAAGCCATCAACGTACAGATGGGCGAATAGCTCTCCCCTACAATCGAATTTGACATGCATCGGCTCCGGTGGCGGCGGCTTGCGCGCCGCTACCGGTAGCCCGACGGCACGTGGGCGCGGCGCGCCATGGCGATGAACCGGTCGCAAGCTTCCAGCGGCGCGCTGCGAAGCGTGCTCGACCGGCTCGCACACGAAGAGCCGGCGGCCCTCGAGCGGCTGTTCCGCCTGCTTGCCATTCCGAGTGTCTCGACCGATCCCGCCTATCACGAGTTCTGCATTGAAGCGGCTGAAGCTTGCGCCGGCGCTTTGCGCGAGATCGGCTTTGCGGCGCGGGTCGAGCCGACCTTGGGCAAGCCGATGGTGGTTGGGCATTGGCGGGCGACGCCCTCGACCGAGAAGCGTCGGCACGTGCTGTTCTACGGTCATTACGACGTGCAGCCGCCCGAGCCTTTGGAGGAATGGAGCGCGCCGCCGTTCGATCCGCGTCTGGTCGAGGATCCGCGCTACGGCACGGTCATCGTCGCCCGCGGCGCCTCCGACGACAAAGGCCAGTTGATGACCTTCATCGAGGCGGCCCGTGCCTGGCTTGAAGAGCACGGAGAGCTTCCTGTCGATGTCAGCGTGCTCATCGAGGGCGAGGAAGAGTCCGGGAAGTCCTAGCCTTGCCCCGTTTCTGGCGGCCCATGGCGATGAGCTCAGGGCCGACATCGCGCTCGTCTGCGATACCGGGCAATGGGACGCCGATACGCCGGCTATCACCGCCTTCCTGCGCGGGCTCGCCTTCTCGGAGATCACCATCAGCGGGCCGTCGCGAGACCTGCATTCGGGTCTTTACGGTGGGCCGGCGTCAAATCCCCTACGCGTGCTGTCGGAGATTCTCGCCGCGCTGCATGACGAAAACGGCCGCGTCGCTATTGAGGGCTTCTATGACGACGTTGCCGCGCCCTCCCCTGCCCAGCTTGCCGCCTGGCGCGCGCTCGGCTTCGATGCGGCAGGATTTCTCGGTGGGGTGGGCTTGAGCGAGCCGGCCGGCGAGAGCGGCTACAGCGTTCTTGAGCAACTCTGGTCGCGGCCGACGGCCGAGATCAATGGCATCGTAGGCGGTTATGGCGGCCCCGGCACCAAGACGGTGATCCCGGCGCAGGCGACCGCCAAGCTTTCCTTCCGCCTGGTTCCCGCCCAGGACCCTTTAAGGATTCTCGCCGGCCTGCATCGCTTCGTCGAAGACCGCTTGCCGGCGGATGCGAGCGCCTCCTTCGCCCATGAAGGCGGGTCGCCTGCGGTCGGCTTCGATACCAGCGCGCCAGCCTTTCAAGCCGCCGCGCGCGCGCTCGAAGCCGAATGGGGCAAGACGCCCGCGATCGTCGGCTGCGGTGCGTCGATCCCAATCGTCGAGTCCTTTCGCTCGCGGCTCGGCATGGATGCCCTGCTCATAGGCTTCGCTCTTGACGACGACCGCATCCATTCGCCGAATGAGAAGTACAATCTCAGGAGCTTCACCAAGGGCGCGCGAAGTTGGGCGCGCATCTTGGCGGCGCTTGGTGCGATCGATGGCAATGTCGGGTCTTAGGCGCGCGCTGCCCTTCCTCATCGTTCTCGCTTGCCTGTTCCCAGAGGGCGCCGCGTGGAGTGCCGAGCGCAACAAGCCCGGCGCATTCGACTACTACGTGCTCGTGCTCAGCTGGATGCCCTCTTATTGCCGTACAGAGGGCCGCGACCGAAAGGATGGACAATGCGAAGCGTCACAGCCTCGCGCCTTCCGCCTGCATGGGCTGTGGCCGCAATACGATAAAGGCTGGCCGGAGAGCTGCTTCATCGGCAAACGCCCCTGGGTGCCGGCGAAACTGATCGAGGAGATGCGCGACATCATGCCGAGCAAGACCCTGATCATTCATGAGTACCGCGTGCACGGGACCTGCTCCGGCCTCGAGCCGGCGCAATATTTCGGTGTGGCGCGGCAGCTTTACGAGCGCGTGAGCGTGCCTCTGCGCTTTCTCGCCCCCGACGCCGATCGTCTCGCTTCTCCCGACGAGATCGAGCGCGAGTTCCTCGCTGCCAATCCTTGGCTCGAGCCGGACATGATCTCGGTCACCTGTCGCCGCGCAAATCTTCTCGACATCAGGGTATGCTTCGGCCGCGATCTCTTTCCGCGCGCCTGCGGCGTCAACGAGGATCAGAAGCGGCTTTGCCCCGCGGCCAATATCGCCGTCCCGCCGGTCAAACCCTAGGCGGCCGCGGCCGCGACGTCGCCCTTGAGCGCGGCGTCGAAGAGCTTCTGGCCCCCTCCTTGGTCAGGGGAACGGGATTGCCGCCGGCGGTCGGATCGACGACGGCCATTTCGGCGATCGTCTCGGCCCGGCTGCCGTCCACTTTAAGCCCGCCGAGATCGTGCGGAACCCCGGTCTGCTTGCGCAGATCGAGCACCGCCTTGAGGAAGCCGTCGAAGCCGCCGCCGATGCCGAGAAAGCCGGCGAGACGCACGATCTTCGCCTCGATCGCCGGGCGATTGAAGACGAGCACATAGGGCATGAACACGCCGTTGGTCATGCCGTGATGGGTGTGGTAGAGCGCGCCGACCGGATGGGAGAGCGCGTGGATCGCGCCGAGGCCCTTCTGGAAGGCGGCAGCGCCCATCGCCGCCGCGCTCATCATATGGGCGCGGGCTTCGAGATCGTTCCCGTTGGCCACGGCCTTCGGCAGATTCTGGAAGACGAGCCGCATGCCCTCCACGGCAATGCCCTCGGCCATCGGATGGTAGCTCGGCGCGCAATAGGCTTCGAGGCAATGGGCGAGCGCGTCCATGCCGGTGCCGGTGGTGATGAAGGGCGGCATGCCGACGGTGAGCTCGGGATCGCAGATCACCACGCGCGGCATCATCTTGGGATGAAAGATCACCTTCTTGGTATGCGTCGCCTCTTGGGTGATGACGCCGGCGCGGCCGACTTCCGAGCCGGTGCCCGCCGTGGTCGGCACGGCGACGACCGGCGCGATCTTGTCCGCGTCGGCGCGCGTCCACCAGTCGCCGATATCCTCGAAATCCCAGAGCGGCCGGGTCTGCCCGGCCATGAAGGCGATGACCTTGCCGGTATCGAGGCCCGAGCCCCCGCCGAAGGCGACGATCCCGTCATGGCCGCCGGCGCGGAAGGCGGCGATGCCGGCTTCGACGTTCGAGTCCACCGGGTTCGGCTGGACCTCGGCGAACATCGCCACGGGAAGCCCTGCCTCTTTCGATGAGGTCCATCGCCCTGCGCGGTGATGGCGAGCTTGGCGAGGCCCGCATCGGTGACCAGCAGCGGGCGCTCAATTCCGGCGGCGCGGCAGGCATCGGCGAGTTCCTTGATGCGGCCGGCGCCGAAGCGAATGGCGGTCGGGTAGCTCCAATTGGCGGTTGGTACGCTCATGTCCTGTTCCGGGATGTGAAGGCTTGTCAGACTTCGCGGAGGTGAAAGCTCTTCGGCTGGGTCAGCGCGTCGAAACCGTATTTCGACAGCGCCGCGCCGCGGCCGGTATCCTTGACGCCGGTCCAGACGAGATGCGGATCGAGATAATCGCAGCGGTTCATGTAGACCGTGCCGGTCTCGATCCGCGCGCCGATCTCGGCGGCACGGTCCGTGTCGCGCGTCCAGATCGAGGCCGTCAGTCCGTAAGGGCTGTCGTTCATCAGCGTCACCGCCTCGTCGTCGTCGCGCACCTTCATGATGCCGACGACCGGGCCGAAGCTCTCCTCCCGCATCACCTCCATCTGGTGGTTGACATTGGTCAGCACCTCGGGCGCGAGATAGGGCGAGCCCGGGCGGTCGCCCGTCAACCTTCATGTTGATGAGCGCGGTGGCGCCCTTCCGCCGCGCCTCCGCGATCTGGCTCGCGCACCGTGTCGGCGAAGGAGCCGCGCGCCATCGGTCCAAGGGTGGTCGAGGCGTCGAGCGGATTGCCGACCACATATTTCCGGGTGAGATCGGCGAAGCCCTCGACGAAATCGTCATAGACCCGAGCATCGACATAGATGCGCTCGACGCCGCAGCAGCATTGGCCGGAATTGTAGAACGCGCCGTCGACCAGGTTCTCGATGGCATGATCGAGCTTGGCGTCGGCTCTCACATAGGCTGGATCCTTGCCGCCGAGCTCGAGCCCGAGCGAGGCGAACGTGCCGGCCGCGGCGCGCTCGATGGCGCGGCCGCCGGCGACCGAGCCGGTGAAATTGATGTGGTCGATCCGCCCCGAGCCGATGAGCTTCTCGGTCTGCTCATGCGACAGGACCAGATTGTGGAAGAGACCCTTGGGCAGGCCGGCGCGCCGAAACGCCTCGGCGATACGCTCGCCGACGAGCAAGCGTCTGCGCCGCGTGCTTCAGGATGACGGCATTGCCGGCGAGAAGACCGGGCACGATGGTGTTGATCGCGGTGAGATAAGGATAGTTCCACGGCGCGATCACCATCACCAGGCCGACCGGCTCGCGCGCGATGTAGCGGCGGAAGCCGGCCTTCTCCGGCGGGTAATAAGGCTTGAGCGCCTCCTCGGCGAGCGCCGCCATGGCGCGTATGCGCTCCTCGACGCCGCCCTTTTCGCCGCCATAGCGGACCGGCCTGCCCATCTGCCAGGCGAGCTCCACCGTCGATGTCGTCGTTCATCGCCAGAAGCGCGTCGAGGAAGGCGAGCATGTAACGCGCGCGCTCGGGGACCGGAACGGTCTTCCACTTGGGCAGCGCGGCGCGGGCCGTCGATACCGCGGCTCTCGATGTCAGCATCGCGCGCGACCGGGCGCTCGGCATAGACCGAGCCGTCGACAGGGGAGATGATCTTGACGCTTTCAGACATGACACCAAACACTCAATATCGCTCGAAGCCGCGCTTCAGCTCCCAATCCGTGATGCGGCGGTCATACTCGAATTGTTCCCAATTCGCAGTATGCACATAGTGGTCGATGACGTCGTCGCCGAAGGCAGCCCGCAGCATCTTCGATGTCCTCATCAATTCCGTCGCCTCGCGGAGCGTTTTCGGCACTTCGGGAAGCGCCTTGCCTTGATAGGCGTCTCCGACATAGGGCGCCTCGAGCTCCAGCTTCTGCTCGATGCCGGCAAGCCCGGCAGCGGTCAGCGCGGCAAAGGCAAGATAGGGATTGAGATCGGCGCCGCCAATGCGGCACTCGATGCGGATGGCTTTGCTGCCGGCTCCACAGAGGCGGAAGCCGGCCGTGCGGTTGTCCAGCGACCAGATGGCCTTGGTCGGCGCGAAGGTGCCGACCTGGAAGCGCTTATAGGAATTGATATAGGGCGCGAGGAACCAGGTGATCTCCCGCGCATAGGCGAGCTGTCCGGCCACGAAGTGGCGCATCAAGGCCGACATGCCGTGCTCGCCTTTGGGGTCGAGAAACAGCGGCGTCTTGCCGGCGGCGTCCCACAGCGAGGCGTGGATATGGCTCGACGAGCCGGCCAGGTCGTAGCGCCATTTGGCCATGAAGGTCACCGCCTTGCCGAGGCGAGTGGGCGATTTCCTTGCAGCCGTTCTTGAGGATGACGTGCCAGTCGGCCATGGTCAGGGGGTCGGCGTAGCGGACATTGATCTCCTCCTGGCCCGGCCCCCATTCGCCCTTCGAGTTCTCGACCGCGATGCCGGCGCCCTGCAGTCCGTTGCGGATTGCCCGCATCACGCCCTCCTCCTTGGTCGTCTGGAAGACGTGATAGTCCTGGATGTAGCTGCCGGCCGTCTTGATATCTTGCCAGGCTTTCGCCTGCGCCAACTCGTAGGTCTCGTCGAACAGATAGAACTCAAGCTCCGAGGCGAAAGAGGACGACATGTTCATCGCCGCGAGCCGCGCGATCTGCTTGCGCAGCATGGCGCGCGGGCTATGCGCCAGCGGCCTCGTGCGTGTGATGGTCGAGCACGTCGCACAGAACCAGCGCCGTCGCCGGCAGCCATGGAATCCGCCGGAGCGTCGCCAGGTCAGGCTTCATGACGAAATCGCCGTAGCCCTTCTCCCAGTTGGCGACGGCGTATCCCGGCACCGGCTCCATATCGATGTCGTTGGCGAGCAGATAGTCGCAGCCGTGGGTTTCCTCGTAGGCGCTTTCGAGGAAATAGTTCGGCGTGAAAGCGCTTGCCGACGAGCCTTCCCTGCATGTCGGGGAAGCAGACCACGACCGTGTCGATCTCGCCGGCGGCCACGGCCTCCTGCAGTTCTTTCAATGTCAACATGCCGGGCATCCGGAGAGGCCTCGCTGTGAAAGGAAGTGCCGGCCCGTTCGAAAAACGGGCCGGCTTTTGACGAGAGTTCGGTTTCGCGGCGTTACTTCGAGGCTGCGCCTTCGCGATGCTTCACCGCGAACTCCTCCTCGGGCGAGTAGACGAGCGTGTTCCGTCCGTAGGCCGCGAAGTAGATGATGGCGAGCGCATACCAGATCGCCACGCCGATAACGCCGGTGCGGTATATGGGATCGGCGAGCTGGAAGCCGATGGTCACGAGCGCGATGATCACCGTGAGCGATGCCCCAAGCACGCCGAACGGGCTGCGATACGGCCGTTCGATGTTGGGGAAGCGCCGGCGGAGCTGGATGAAGGTGAGCCCTTGCAGCAGATAGGAGAACATCGCGCCGAACACCGCCATGTTGAGGAGCACGCCGCCGATGAACGAGCCCGCCGCCTCGCCGCCCATGGTGAACCACACGACCAGCATCACGGCGAGCCCGAGCACACCGCCGGCAACCAGCGCGACGTTCGGTGTCTTATGCGCGCCGTGGGTGACCGACAGGAAATGCGGGAAGTAGCCCGCCCGCGACAGCGAGAAGATCTGCCGGCCATAGGCGAAGATGATCGCGTGGAAGCTTGCGATCAGCCCGGCGACGGCGATCAGCGCCAGCACCTTCGCCGCACTCGATCCGAAAATCGCGCGGAAGCCGTCGAGGATCGGCTCGCCCGAGGTGCCGAGGGCGAAGGCGCCGTGGACGGTCGTCGTCACGCCGGCGGCATCGGTCACTTCGCGTTCGATCGGGATCGCCGGGTTGATGATGAGAACGAGGAACCCAAGCGCGATCAGCGTGAACATGCCGAGCATGATGCCCTTCGGCATGTCGCGTTTCGGGTCGGCCGATTCTTCCGCCGCAAGCGGCAGCTGCTCGATGGCGAGGAACAGCCACACCGCAAAGGGCAGCGCGGCGAGGATGCCGTATCTCCCGAACGGCAGGAACGGACCATGGCCCTCCGGCAACTCCACCGCCGCTCCGGTCGCCGGATCGACGCCGATATTCATCGCGTATTTGCCGAAATCGAAGAACGGAATCGCGCTGACGAAAAAGATGACGAGGATCGCGATGGCGAGCAGGGTCACGATGACGGTGACCGTGAACGATAGCTCGACGCCACGGGCGTTGAGCCCGACAAAGATGATGTAACCGAGGATCCACCAGACGGGCTGGAACGCGGCAGGCGTCTCGAAAATTCGCCGTCAGGTAGGAGCCGATGAAGAAGACGATCACCGCCGGCGTCAGCACATATTCGATGTTCTCGGCAACGCCGGTGATGAAGCCGCCCCACGGCCCGAAAGCCGTCCGGGCGAAGGAATAGGCACCGCCCGTATGCGGCAGCGCCGGGCTCATCTCGGCGATGGAATAGGTGAGGCCGAGATACATGATCGTAGATGATGATGGTGCCGACGAACATGCCGCCCCAGCCACCCACGGCGAAGCCCAGGTTCCAGCCCGAGAAATCCCCCGAGATGACCGCGGCGACGCCGAGCGCCCATAAGCGAGAAGACGCCCGCGTGGCGCCTGAGCTCGCGCTTTTCGAAATAGTCCTTGCCGGGCTTGTGATAGGAAACCCCGCCTTCATGTCGCTTCTCAGCCATTTGCCCATCCCCTTCTGTATCTCAGCCCCGTCCCTACCTGCAAGATTTACACCACGGCATGTCTGCTCTGCGAGCAGGCCCTGTGTCGCCGCAACGAGAATTCTGGCCAGCCGGTCTGCCCAGCTCCGCTGGCCGGCCTCATCGCCGATCTCGTCATTGCGAATTTCGATCATGGCCGCCCGAAGGCCTCGCGGGCCGGCATGGCGCTCAATCGTGTAATAGACCTGGTCGGCCGGGGAATAGGGCTGGTTGATGCCGACGGTCAGCGCCTTGTCGGCCTCGAGCGCATGGATCAGGAGATCGGCCAGGCGGCGATCGTCGTCGAAAACGATGCCCACCTGCCAGGGGCGGGCCTTGCCGAAATAGACCGGCGTGAAGGAGTGGATCGCGATCAGCGCCGTTGTCAGCCTCGCGGCAAGCCGGCGCTTGAGGCAGGCGTCGATCGCTTGATGGTAGGGCCTGTGAATGCGGTCGAGGCGTCGCGCTCGCTCCGCCGCGCTCACGCCGCGGTTGGCCTCGACCTGCCGGCCCTCGCTTTCCATGACGATCAGACTGCTCGCGTCAGGCGCGCGGTTGCAGTCGATGACGAGGCGGGACACATCCGGCCAGAAGAGCGGCGCATCCAGCCTTTTCGACAAACGCCGCGCCACTCCGAGTGCCCCGGGATCCCAGGCGATGTGCGTTTGGAGCGCCTCGGCAGCAAATCCGAAAGATTGGCAGTCCTCAGGGATGCGATTTGAGCCGTGATCGCAGACGATCACGAACGGTCCGGCGCCATCCGGATTCTCCACCACGACCGGGCTGCGATCGCCGTCCCTCATCTGCCCCCGTCTCCATCCGCAGACATCCGAATGGACGTTTTGTCACGAGATAGTCTGTCAGCGCCATATTATCCCTTCGGGTGAGGTAGAAATACCTAGAAATATTGCGGGTTCGGGGACGCGTCCTGGGCCCAGATTGGTCCCAAGGGGTGCGGACGCAAATATCCGGCAACCGGGCCCTGGCCGCGAAGGCGCAAGCCACCAAGGCCGGCCCGCATGCTCAAAAGCGGTAGATGATCGAGCCGCGATAGGTGTTGGCGTCGGGGTCGAAGTCGAGTTTGTTGCCCGAGTAGTTGACCGACTCGGAATTGAAGTCGGTGAATTGGTAGTCGAAACGGGCGCTCCAATTCGGGCTGAGAGCGACCTCGGCGCCGCCGCCGACGCTCCAACCGAAGAAGTCGGTGCTGCCAGACCCTCCGCCGGGGCCGGTGACGGGCAGGTCGGCATTGGCCCAGGCTCCGCCGAAGGTGGCAAACACCAGCACCTGAGGCCTGATGGCAACGCCGGCGCGCAAGCGCAAATCCGCCATGGTGTCGATGGTGGGGTTGACCTGGTTCAAACCGGCATTGAAACGATGGCTGCCGTTGATATCGGCGGCCATGAGGTCGCCTTCGACGCCCACCACGAAGGGACCGCTCTGCCAACTATAACCGCCGACGACGCCGCCCAGGATTCCGCTGGTATCGGCCGTGCCGCCGGCAGGCGCGAGATCGTAGGTCACGGTGGCGCCGCCAAGCGTCCCGCCGAGCCACCAGCCCTCGAACACATCTTGGGGCGGCAGCGGCGCTTGATCGTAGATCGGCGGTAGAGGCGGAGGCGGCAGATCGGCACTAAGAACGGGGCTTGAGGCCGTGGCGCTTGCCAATAACACGGCAGCAAGAGCCCAGGCCTGGTTCAATCGCGTACGCATAACAGACACCCTCACGATCGGAGGCTCGGTCCGTCACCGCGCCAGCGCGAAATGCGCTGGACCAAGCGCTCACGGCCCCAGGGTAGTGCCCTACCCTTACCGAGGGTTAACAATGAACCGGGGCGAAACTTCGCAGGGTAAACGGCGGGTTAATGGCCATCCCGAGGCAGTGGCGCAAGCGGTCCCGATCAGGCCGCGCGAAACAAGGCGACGCAGCCTTGCCTCTCGATCTCGACCCGGTCGAAGCGCTGCCTCAATCCGTCGGACAAGGAGGCGATGTCGTCCTCGCGATTATTGAACACGCCCTTCGCGTTATAGAGATTGAGCAGCGCCCGCGCCGCTCCGTTCGGCGCAATCCCGCGTCCGAGGATCGTCGCGCCGAACAGCACCGCGCCCTCGCTCATCAGCGGCCGCAAATGGTCGACCGCCGCAAGCTTCTCGCTCATGCGGCCGGGCAGACAATGCAGCACATAGGTGAGGCCGACCGAAGCGAAGGGCGCCACGTCGAGCGTGATCGGAGCGAGCAGGTTCACTTGATAGAGCGCAGGCTGGAAGCGGGCGAGCCTGCGTGCGGCCCGTTCGAGACAATGGCGATTGATGTCGATCAAGACGAGGCGGTTCGAGCCGCGATGCGCCGGTGCGGTCGAGAAAGAAGCCGGTGCCCACGCCGGCCTCGAGATGATTGGCCGAGAGATTGGCGCGGTAAAGCTCAAGGAGCCGCCGCGTCGGACAGCGCCAAGCGAGGCGGTTGGAGAGACCGTGCACGAGCGCGTCGTAGATGGAGAGCATGAAGGGCGTGTAGATCGCGTGCGCTTTGGCGATCGCGGCCTCGTCCGGCGCGTCTCACCCTTCGCGCGAGCTCCTCGGCCATGACCGCCGCTATGCCACCCGAGCCGCAAAAAAGAAAGGGCGCCGAGACGGCGCCCTTTGAGGTGGGAAGTGCTTTTGGGGAAGCTATGAAAGTCTAGAACACCGCCTTGACGGTTCCCACCACGCGCGCATCGCAGAAGTTCGCGGACACCGCGTGAAGGTGAAGCAGTCGGTCTCGTTGAGATCCGTATCCTAGTAGCGCACGTCGGCAGACCAGTGATCCATGAAGCCGAGCGTCAGGCCGGCGTTCCAATAGGTGTAATCAGTTGGCGAGTCTCGTCGAACCCACTGATATCCGACCACGCCGCTGATGGTGGGCGAGAAGAAGTTGAACAGCTTGCCGGCGAAGGCGTAGCCGACGCGAGCCCTCGATCGCATCGGACGTCGCCGACCTCACCGGAAATATTCCGGCGACCAGTAGTTGGTGACGCCAAGGGTCAGCTTCTCGCCGAAGGTATAGGATCGCACCGGTCTTCAGCTCGAAATAATCGAACTCGCCCGCCGGGTCGCAGGCGCCCGGATAGGTGTAATAGAGGCCGGCGATGTTGAAGGTGATGCCCTTCCATTTCGGCGTGATGCCGGCATAGTAGTCGATCTCGATGGTGGCGACGTCTTGAGTTTCCCCCAGAGTCGAGCCCCGCCGAAATCGATGTTCGATCCCCAGATGCCGGCATAGAACATGCCGTAGGTCAGATCGAACTCGGGCTGCGCCGCGGGTTCTCATTCGCGTTGGAGATGCCACGGAACATATAGTCCGTCGTGAACACCGTGTCGCCGAGAGCGCCAGCTTGTTGTCGCCGGCTTGGGCCGGCACGTGCCAACGCGGCAGCGAGAGCTGCACCCAGAACGAATGATTTGATGATCCCCACTTCCCTGCTGCGACGAGTCATTTTTCTGTCTCCTGATTTGTCGCTGTCCCTGCGATCGAATTCTCAGCGTCAGGATGCTGCCCGCCCCCTTCTTCTGCTTGCGGTGCAACGTCCCCCCGATTTCTCTGTCACAATATGCCGCCGGACTCCCGAAGCAATGGAAAAGCTCGCTTTTCCGAAAACTCCTGGCGGGGTGTGACTATTCTGCAATGGTGCAAGCGTTTTGATGCCACTTTGGGCTTGTGCGCGCTTTCGGCGCTGAACGATTACTCAGAAGGACTGCACACAAGACGGGCAATTGCCTAAAGTGCAGGCCTAAGCTCGATCAGGTCATCAATTCATTGGGTTGGATGGACCCTCTTTCACCGCGTCTGCAGGACTTCCGGCTCGCCCTTGTTCCGGCTTGGGGGCTCACTTAGAGTAGCTTTCGGCACGCAAGAATTCGCTTTGCGATTCGATTCGGCGAACGACCCCCAGCAAGACCGCATGGCTCAAGTCAAGGATCCTGGGACCGTGCTTGTGACCGGCGCGGGACGCCGGCTCGGCCGGACCATTGCGCTCGATTTCGCGAATCGCGGCTGGCGCGTGGGCGTCCATTATCGCGCCTCCGCGGCCGACGCCTTGGACCTTGTGGCGGAAATCGAACGAAAGGGCGGAAAAGCGGCCGCTTTTGCCGCCGATCTCGCCTATTTGGGCGCTCTCCAGCCCCTGATCGAGGCCTGCGCCGAGGCGCTCGGCCCCCCGACCTGCCTCATCAACAATGCCGCCCGTTTCGAGTGGGATACGCTCGCCACCCTCGATGGGGAGACTTGGCAGGCGCATCTCGACGTCAATCTCAGGGCGCCCATTTTCCTCACCCAGGCCTTTGCCAAGGCCCTGCCGGAGGGGCCTGAGGGCAACGTCATCAACCTCCTCGACCAGAAGGTCTTGCGCCCCGACCCCGAGCACTTCTCCTACACCATTGCCAAAGCGGCGCTATGGACCGCCACCCAAACCATGGCGCAAGCGCTCGCCCCCCGAATCAGGGTGAACGCCATAGCGCCCGGCCCGGTGTTCAAAAGCCTGGGGCAGAGCCAAGCCGATTTCGAGCGCGAGTGCGGCTCGACCCTGCTTAAGCGCGCCGTCGGCGCCGAGGACGTCACCGCCGCCATCCGCTTCCTGCTCGATACCCCGTCCATCACCGGCCAGATGATCGCGCTCGACGGCGGCCAACACCTGGCCTGGCGAAGCCGAACGTAGGGTGGGCAAAGGCGCTTAAGCGCCGTGCCCACACAGGATGAGTGCGATGGTGGGCAACGGACAAGCCGTTGCCCACCCTACAGGGCCTTGAAGGAGGTCACGCTTAGACCTTACCTTCGCCCTAGAACCGCATGCTTGAGCATGCGCGAAAGCTTCATGATCCCATGCCGTTAGAGAACCCCGATAGCGCCGGACCCTCGCTCCTTTCGCGCGCGCGCAAAGCTTTGCGCGGTGTCGAGACGGGTGCGCCGGTGATCGGCCGCCATGCCAAGACGGCGCCGGGCGGCCCCGGCGTTTACCGCATGATCGATGCGGCCGGCGAGGTGCTCTATGTCGGCAAGGCGCGGCATCTGAAAAAGCGGGTGCAGAGCTATGCGCGGGGCGCCGGCCACAACAACCGCATCGCGCGCATGATCGCCGATACGGCAAGCATGGAATTCGTCACCACGGCGACGGAGATCGAGGCGCTCCTGCTCGAGGCGAACCTGATCAAGCGGCTGAAGCCCCGCTTCAACGTGGTGCTCAGGGACGACAAGTCCTTCCCCTTCATCCTCATCGCGCGCGACCACCTGGTGCCGCAGATTCTCAAGCATCGCGGCGCGCGGAACCGCCAAGGCGACTATTTCGGCCCGTTCGCCTCGGCCGGCGCGGTCGGCCGCACCATCAACACGCTACAGCGCGCCTTTCTGCTCCGCTCCTGCTCGGACGCCTATTACGAGAGCCGGGTCAGGCCCTGCCTGCTCTTCCAGATCAAGCGCTGCAGCGCGCCTTGCACCGGCGAGATCTCCGTCGAGGACTACGGCGCGCTGGTCGACGAGGCGCTCCGCTTCCTGACCGGCGAGAGCGACGAGGTGAAGCGGCGGCTGCATGCGCTGATGGACGAGGCGAGCCTCAAGCAGGACTACGAGCGGGCGGCGAGCTTCCGCGACCGGCTGACGGCGCTCAGCCACGTCCAGTCGCGTCAGGGCATCAATCCGCACAGCGTGAAGGAGGCCGACGTGTTCGCCGCCCATCAGGAGGCCGGCCAGACCTGCATCCAGGTGTTCTTCTTTCGCACCGGCAACAATTGGGGCAACCGCGCCTATTTCCCGCGCGCCGACAAGAGCGTGCCGGTGGAGGAGGTGCTCGAGTCCTTCATCGCTCAGTTCTATGACGACAAGCCACCGCCCAAGCTCGTGCTTCTGTCGCACGACGTTGCCACGCGCCGCCTGCTCGGCGAGGCCTTGTCGCTGCGCATGGGTCACAAGATCGGCGTGATGCAGCCGGTGCGCGGCGAGAAGCGCGAACTGGTGGAGCATGCCCTGATCAATGCGCGCGAGGCGCTGGCGCGCCGGCTCGCGGAGTCCTCGTCGCAAGCCGCCATCCTCGCGCGGCTCGCCGAGCTGTTCGATCTCGACGAGACGCCGGAGCGCATCGAGGTCTACGACAACAGCCACATCTCCGGCACCAATCCGGTGGGCGCCATGATCGTCGCCGGGCTGGAAGGCTTCATCAAAGGGCAATACCGGAAGTTCAACATGAGATCCGAGGACCTGGCGCCCGGCGACGACTACGCCATGATGCGCGAGATGCTGACGCGCCGCTTCTCCAAGCTCGCCAAGGAGAAGGGAGAGGTGAATGGATGGGCCCCGCCCGACCTCGTGCTGATCGACGGGGGTCCAGGCCAGCTTGGCGCCGCCTATGCGGTGTTGGACGAGCTCGGCCTGTCCGAGATCAAGGTGGCGGCGGTGGCCAAGGGGCCCGACCGCAATGCCGGCCGCGAGCGCATCTATCTCCGCGGCAAGGAGCCGTTATTGTTGGAGCCGCGCGACCCCGTGCTGTATTGCCTCCAGACGCTCAGAGACGAGGCGCATCGATTTGCCATCGGCGCCCATCGGGCAAAGCGCAAGAAGGCGATCACCGCCTCGCCGCTCGACGAGGTGCCGGGCATCGGTCCACAGCGCAAGCGCGCCCTGCTCAAGCATTTCGGCTCGGCCAAGGCCGTGAGCCGCGCCGGCATGGCCGATCTCGAGGCGGTGGGCGGCATCAGTGCCCAGATGGCGCGGACGATCTATGATTATTTCCATGAGCGCGGGTAGATTGAGGTGAACCAGCCATCGGACACGACGCGGCCGGGCATGGCGGGCACGCCGCGCGAGCGCGCGCTCTCGCGCTTCGGCAGTCTGCCGAACATCCTGACCTATGGCCGCATCCTCGCCATTCCCGCGCTGGTCGCCTGTTTCTTCGTGACCGGCGACTGGGGCCGCTGGACCGCGATGTGGATCTTCATCGCCGCCGGCGTCAGCGATTTCCTCGACGGCTATCTGGCGCGGGCCTGGCAGCAGCAAAGTACCGTCGGGCGCATGCTCGATCCCATCGCCGACAAGCTGATCGTGGCGGCGGCGCTGCTCATGCTCGCCGCCGACCAGACCATCGCCGGCTGGTCGCTATGGGCGGGCGTCATCATTCTCTGCCGCGAGATCCTGGTCTCGGGCTTGCGCGAATTCTTCGGCACGCTCGCCGTCTCCGTGCCGGTGACGCGCCTCGCCAAGTGGAAGACCGTGGTGCAGATGGTGGCCATCGGCTTTTTGTTGGCGGGAAGCGCGGGCGACAAGATCTGGCCCTACACCACTCTGTTCGGGCTCACGCTGCTATGGATCGCCGCGCTCTTCACGCTCTATACCGGCTATGATTATCTCAGGGCCGCGTTCCGCCACGCCATGACCGAGGATTGAGCGCGATGCGTCTCCTCTATTTCGCGTGGGTCAAGGAGAAGGCAGGCATAGCTGTGGAAGAGGTCGAGCCGCCCGAGGGGGTGGCGACCATCGCCGAGCTGATCGTCTGGCTGAAGGCCCGCGGCCCCGAATTCGCCAACGCGTTCGCGCGCTCCGAGGTGATCCGCGCGGCGATCGACCAGACCCATGTCCGCCATGACGCCAAGATCGCCGGCGCGCGCGAGATCGCCTTCTTCCCGCCGGTGACCGGAGGCTGAAATGATGGCCGTCATCCTGAGGTGCCCGGCGCGTGCTTCGAGGCTCCCCCGGATCAAGTCCGGGGTCGCACCTCAGCATGACGCGCCGGGCCTCGAAGGATAGCGGACCGATTTGATAGATTGGAGGACTAGGCAGTGATCAGGATCCAGGAGCAGGACTTCGATATCGGCGCCGAGATCGCGCGGCTGAAGGCGGACCGGAGCGATATCGGCGCCATCGTGACTTTCATCGGCACGGTGCGCGACCAGCAGGGCGCCGTCACGGAAATGGCGCTGGAGCATTATCCCGGCATGACCGAGCGCGAGCTTCAACGCATCGAGACGGAAGCGTGCGCACGCTGGCCCCTGCAAGCGAGCCTGATCGTGCATCGCACCGGCACGCTCAAGCCCGGCGACAATATCGTGCTGGTGGTGACGGCGTCGGAGCATCGCGACGCCGCCTTCGATGCCGCGCGGTTCCTCATGGATTATCTCAAGACTAGCGCGCCGTTCTGGAAGCGCGAGGACGGCCCCGGCGGCGCGCGCTGGGTCGAGGCTGATGTGAAGGACGACGCTGCCAAAGTCCGCTGGGACAAGAAAAAGCGCGCGGCTGAATAACATTCGCTATTGGCACGCTTGTCCCGTCTCCGTCATGGCCGGGCTTGTCCCGGCCATCCACGTCTTCGACGACTGAAATTCGTGGATGCCCGGCACTTCGGCCGGGCATGACGAGTCACTTCGTATGTCGTTCGATCCAAATATGCGAAGCGACTACCGGATAATGCGGGCGCCGCGCGGCAGCACCTTGAGATAAGGTCCCCACACGCAGACATCGCCCCAACCGCAGATACCGCCGGCGCAGGTCCGCCGATAGGAACAGGAGCGGCATTTGAACACCGGCCGGCAGCCGGTGCACATGGCGATCCTCTGGCAGTCCCGCCACACCAGCACGGGCGTGAAGATCGGCTCGTGCGTGAGCGCGGCGCCGATGTCTCCCGGGGCCCCCTGCTTTGCCCTCGGTCGCAGGCAGCGCCAAGAGGCAAGCCGCCATCAGGCCGGCTAGGACTGTAAGGAAAAGTTTTCGCGTCACCCCGGCGAAAGCCGGGGTCCAGATTTTATTTTTGCGCTTCGCGCGCTGGATTCCGGCTTGCGCCGGAATGACGAGTTTATTGCGCATCGAGGCCCCCCTTCCCGCGTTCGCTCGCGGTAGCCTCAGTCCCCGCCTAGAGAGTGCCTGTTGATCGGCCAAGGATCAAGCTTTGGTATGCCTCTGTTCCCCGCAAAGAAAGGCGTCATGCCCGGACTTGATCCGGGCATCCATGCCGTTGCGCCTCAGCAAGTGGGACGGCCAGTGGAATGGATTGCCGGGCCTTCGCCCCCGAAGCAAAGGCTGGTGCGTTCGTCTATAAGGCTTCAAGGCTTCGGCCCGCGTAGGCGGTCAAGCCCGGCAATGACGAGTTCTATGGGCAGGCCTTAGCGATAGAGCACGGCGCCTTGCGGGGCATGGCGATGCTCCCAGCCTTCCCGCTCAAGCGCCGGCGTGTGGTCTTCTTGCACGGGATAGCCGACGCAGAGATGGCCGATGAACACCCAGTCCCGCGGCACGTCGAGGATGGCGGCGATGCGCGCAGGATCGAGGATCGAGACCCAGCCCACGCCTAGCCCTTCGGCGCGCGCGGCGAGCCAGAACGTATGGACGGCTATTGCGACGGAATAATCGAGCGTCTCGGGCATGGTGAGGCGCCCGAGCCCCTTCCCTTGCGCCGTCGAGCGATCGGAGAAGACGGCGATCTGACAGGGCGCGTCGTCGAGCCCGGCGAGCTTCAGCCGCGCATAGAGCGCAGCGCGGTCGGGCGTCTGCATCTCCAGCGCCTCTTTGTTGCAGGCCTCGAAACATTGGCGGATGGCGGCGCGGCGGGAAGCGTCCTCGACCATGACGAAGCGCCAAGGCTCGCTCAAACCAACAGAAGGGCGAGAGACAGGCGATGGCGATGAGCCGCTCGACGGTATCGCGCGGGAGAGCCGAGCGCTTGAAGCGCCGCACGTCGCGGCGCCATTTCAGGAGATCGTAAAGCCGCTCCCGAAACGCCGCATCGAACTCCGGCGGCCGATCCGCGACTGACACCTCACCCACGCGATCCATGGGGGGAGATTAGCATGGAACGGGGCGATTCTCCTCGGTCGGGCCTGGCCGACCCCCAATCGAGGTTAAAGTTCCCGACCGTGGTTATGCGCGGATTCGGCGGGACTAGCCCTAAGTTGAAATCGCGCATGAGTTGATCTGGGCAGGGAAGCGACGCTCTCTCAGGAAATCGAATTAGGGATCTTGATTGCCAGCAATTGCGGAAGGCGATGCGGGCTTGGCAATTCGCCTGTCTTCGTCCATCGCCTCCCTAATCCTAGCGAACTGCTCCGTCCGGTCGCCGACGCGCCGAATAAAATCCGCGATCTCATTTACGTCGAAGGGTATCAAATCGAATACTAGACCTCCTTTGGTCCCCTTGGTCGTGAGCCGCAAAACTTGCACCTCATCGCCCTCTTGAACTAGAGGGTCATGAATTATGCGGTTTCTTTGAATTGAGAGGGGTCGAATTTCTTGGGAGAAGCGAGCAAGTTTTTTTATCGTCTGATCTGACACCCTGTCCGCTTTGTCTGATTGCGCTACAGCAATTAATGCGTCCATTTTGGCGTGGATTGAGAACATTTGAGCGAGAGCGCACGCCATTGGTATTGGGTTGTCCTTCACAAAAGACAAGACCGCCAAGTCAATGCGATTTTCCAGAAATGCCCACGTCGAAGCGCATTGGCCGACGGCCGCATAGAACGGCATTGCAGATTTAAGCTTGAAAGACAGCGTTGGTTTGGAATGCGTGTTAGCGGGTGTGGATTCGTCTGACATTGCAGTAGACCGAAGCCCCAAAGTTGACAGTCAATAACCCGCCCCCAACCTGCCAAAAAAGTTGGCCATGCAGTGATCTATCTGACGACTGGATCAAGGTTGAGAATACCAAAATTCTCAAGATACCTATCCGCCTCGATGAATTGCCCAACGGTCTTAATCTCTTGCTTGGATCTCCCTTGCGGTCTGAAATCCAACGACAGGTGATAGCTCGCACTCGCAGGAAACTTGCTGTTGAAGTAGTAGTGCAACCCTTCTGACACAGTCTGTGCGGGAAAGACGTGCACCGACGGCTCACGTTCCTTACTCGATACGTCAACGCAGCAGACAAACCGCCTTTCAAGCGGAATCGCATCACTTCTTGGATTTGCGTATTTGCTCTGAAGAACCCACCGACGAGGGTATGCAGCAGTGGATTTGACTTCGATGAATGCGACCTTCCCCAGCTTGTCGAAAGCGAGAATGTCGTAACTGATCGTATTCCCCCATTGCAGGGAGACCATGTAGCCGCGTTGCGCCAACCGGGATGCTACTAAAAACTCACCAGCTAAACGGCTCAGATTCTTTTTCTCGTTTGAAACGCGATCCTTGGCAGCCATGTGCTGACCCCGATTCCCCTACTCTGTGGCGGCGGCGCGGACCTTGGCGGGATGCACCGGCGCGGTAAAGTCGTCCATCAATTGCCGCGTGATGCCCGACGGCGAATTTATGCGGCCTGATTTCGGCGACAGGCGCGTGTCGTCCTCTCAAGCCGCGCCTCTAATGCGCCTCGACGCGGCGGGAGACGGTCGTATCTGGGACTTTGAGCTCTGGATGCGCGCGCTTGAACCGATTGTCGGCCTCGGTCTCGGCGTCGGCCTGGTTGAGCGCGGTAATCGTGTAGCGCTGCACCTCGATACCGCCCTTCTCGTATGAGACGGTATAGGCTTGTTTCATTGGTGGGCGTCCCATGGCACTCGTCCTCCATGCTTGCCGCTGGACTCTTGCGGCCGAGCCCCCTACCCCGTGGCGGCGGCGGCGATCCTGGCGGGGTGCACCAGCGCCGTGAAATCGTCCATCAGCTTGCGGGTGATGTCGCCGATGGCGAATTTGTACTCCCCGATCTCCGAGACCGGCGTCACTTCCGCCGCGGTGCCGGTGATGAAGCACTCGGAGAACCCGGCTAGCTCCTCGGGCATGATCGCCCGCTCGATCACTTTCAGCCCCCTCTGCTTGGCGAGGCCGATCACGGTGCGCCGCGTGATGCCGTCGAGGAAGCAATCGGGGAGCGGGGTGTGCAGCACGCCGTCCTTGACGAAGAAGATGTTGGCGCCGGTCGCTTCGGCGATCTGCCCGCGCCAGTCGAGCATGAGCGCGTCGGCATAGCCCGCGCGCTCGGCCTTATGCTTCTCGATGGTGCAGATCATATAGAGGCCGGCCGCCTTGCTCTTGACCGGCGCGGTGCGCGGGTCGGGCCGGCGATAATGGGCGAAGGTGAGCCTCAGGCCCTTCTCGCGCGCGGCGGGATCGAAATAGGAGCCCCAGTCCCAGGCGGCGATGGCGACATTGGTCTTGGTCATCTGCGCGGCGACGCCCATCTGCTCGCTGCCGCGCCAGGCGATGGGGCGGACATAGGCGTCGGCGAGCTTGTTGGCGCGCAACACCTCGCGCGCCGCCTTGTCGAGCTCGGCCACCGAATAGGGAATCTCGAAGTCGAGGATCTTGGCCGAGTTCGTGCAGGCGCTGATTGTGCTCGCTCAGCTTGAAGATGGCGCCGTCATAAGCGCGCATCCCCTCGAACACGGCGCTGGCGTAATGGAGCCCATGGGTCAGCACATGGAGGCGCGCGTCGTTCCACGGAATGAGCGTCCCGTTCAGCCAGATGAAGCCCTCGCGCTGATCGTAAGGGGCGGTCGCCATCGCCATGAGCATTCCTCCGCGAGCAGGCCGGTTGTTCTTGGGCAGCCGGGCCCGGCACTCGACGCCACGCTATGCGCGCCTCTCATAGCACCTCGAAGGGCAATTGCGCGAGCAAGCGCCGAGGCGTATCACTGGCTCAAATAAGTCAACATGGCTGACATAACCGAGCCCGAAAACTAAGTCAACATGACTGACCTAACCGAACCGCTGGCGCGCGGCGAAAAAGCGCCTGAAGCAAAGGCACCTAGTGCCAAGCCGCGGAGGAACGGCGGGGCGGCGCGCAAGCGGGCGGCGTTGCCCGAGGCGAAGCTGCTCGAATTCGCCGAGCTGTTGTTTTTCGCCTATCGCGATTTCACCCGCGATCCCGACGCGATCCTCAAGGATTTCGGCTTCGGCCGGGCGCATCACCGGGTGCTGCATTTCGTCAATCGCCACTCGGGGCTTAGGGTCGCCGACCTGCTCGATATCCTCACCATCACCAAGCAGAGCTTGAGCCGCGTGCTCAAGCAACTGATCGGCAAAGGCTATATCGTGCAGCAGGCGGGCAGCTCCGATCGCCGCGAGCGCCTCCTGTTCCCGACCGAAAAAGGCCGGGCGCTGGCCGAGCGGCTGGCGGCGCCCCAGTCCGTGCGCCTGTCGGAGGCGTTGAAGGCGGCGGGGCCCGGGGCGGAGGCTATCTTGCGCCGTTTTCTCGAATCCATGGTCAATGCCGAAGAACGGCCCAAAGTCTCCTCCATCATGGCCGCGTCTCCGGTTCCGCTCAAAGCGGGCGGCAAGGGGGAAGGCTAGATGACCATGCCGACGCCCATCAAGGCTCATCGCGGCAGCAGCCCCGACGATAACGCGCCGCACATACTCGTGGTCGACGACGACAGCCGCATTCGCGACCTGCTCGCCCGCTTTTTGCAAGACCACGGCTTCCGCGTGACCACGGCGGTCGATGCGGCGAGCGCGCGCGCCACCATGCGCAGCCTCTCCTTCGACCTGCTCATTCTCGACGTGATGATGCCGCAGGAATCCGGTCTCGATTTCGCCCGTTCGCTGCGCACCGAGTCGCGGGTGCCGATCCTGATGCTGACCGCCCGGGCCGAGCCCGAGCAGCGCATCGAGGGGCTGGAGACCGGCGTCGACGATTATCTCGCCAAGCCCTTCGAGCCGCGCGAGCTCCTGCTCAGGGTCGGCAATGTGCTCCGCCGCGGCGGCGCCTCGCCCGCGTCCGGCGAGGTTCGCATGGGCGAGTTCGTCTTCCACATCTCCCGCGGCGAGCTGAAGCGGGAGGACGAGACCATCCGCCTCACCGAGCGCGAGCGCGAGCTCCTGCGCTATTTTGCGCAGCGGCCGGGCACGCCCGTCTCCCGCCATGAGCTCGCCAAGGGGGCCGACAGCGGGGGCGAACGCGCGGTCGACGTGCAAATCAACCGGCTTAGGCGCAAGATCGAGCACGATCCCGCCAATCCGGTCTATCTGCAGACCGTGCGCGGCAAAGGCTACATTCTGTATCCCGAATGATGGACGCGACCCCCGACGCCCCGCCCCTGCACCAAGTGCGCCGCCCGTTCCGGCGCATCATGGGCAAAATCGGCGATCGCATGCCGAAAGGCCTCTATGCGCGGGCGCTGATCATCATCATCGCGCCGATGGTGCTGCTTCAGTCGGTGGTGACCTTCGTCTTCCTCGAGCGCCACTGGCAAACGGTGACGCGGCGCCTGTCGACGGTCACCGTGCAGAACATCGCCCTGCTGATCGACCTCAACCGGGCCTATCCGCTGGAGGCCGACGCCGAGTCTCTGTCGCGGCTGGCCGAGCAGAATCTGGGCTTGGGGGTTCGCTTCGCGCCCGGCGAAGAACTGCCCCCGGCCCGCTCCAAGCCGTTCTTCGATCTTCTCGAACTCGACGCTGTCCGACGAGTTGACGCGCCAGATCGGCCGGCCGTTCTGGATCGACACCGTGGGGCGCTCCAGCCTCGTCGACATTCGCATCAAGCTCGACAACTCCGTGATGCACGTGGTTGCCCGCCGCAGCCAGACCTATGCCTCCAACTCGCAGATCTTCCTGTTCTGGATGGTCGGCACCTCGCTCGTCCTGCTCACCGTGGCGATCCTCTTCCTGCGCAACCAAATCAAGCCGATCTTGCGCCTATCGGAAGCGGCCGAAAGTTTCGGCAAGGGGCGCCCCCCGCCCGAGGATTTCCGCCCGCGCGGCGCGCGTGAAGTGCGCCAGGCGGCACACGCCTTCATCGAGATGCGCGACCGCATCGAGCGCCATGTCGAGCAGCGCACCATCATGCTGGCCGGCGTCAGCCACGATCTCCGCACCGTCCTGACCCGTTTCAAGCTGCAACTCGCCTTGTTCGAGGAAACGCCCGAGCTCGAAGCCATGCGCGCCGATGTCGACGAGATGCAGGCCATGCTCGAGGACTACATGGCCTTCGCCAAAGGCGACGCCGGCGAGGAGATCGTGCGCGCCGATATCGGCGAGATCCTGAACGAGGTGAAGAGCCAGGCCCACGGCACCAAGAACATCGGCATCGAGGTCAAGGAGGCGCCCTTGGTGGTTCCCGTCCGCCGCCACGCCTTCAAGCGCGCGGTCGCCAATCTCATCAACAATGCGGCGCGTTTCGCCGCGCATGTGAATGTCAGCGCCGCCAAGCAGAACGGAGCGCTCACCGTCGCGGTCGAGGATGACGGCCCCGGCATTCCGGAGGATGAGCGCGAGCACGTGTTTCGACCCTTCTACCGGCTCGACCACGCGCGCACGCAGGAGTCCGGCTCGACCGGGCTCGGGCTGGCCATCGCCCGCGACATCGCCCGCATTCACGGCGGCGACATCGCCTTGAGCCGGTCCCCGCTGGGCGGATTGAAGGCTGTGCTAAAAGTCCCGGTTTGAGTTAAGGGACGAGAACCATTGGGAGGAGAAATTTCATGCGACGTATGGTCGTTGGGATGGCAGCGGCGCTGCTCATGTCTTTTGCTGGACCCGCCTTCGCGGAAGACCTGACGGAAGAGATCCAAGAAGAGGAGCAGCCGGGCTCGGAGATCGAGCTCGATATCGGTGGGGGCGGCGCCACGATCGAGCGCAAGAGCGGCGCGCCGGTCTTTCGGCCCGGCGACGTACCAATGTTGGCGCCCGGCGCGGGCACCCAACTCGAAGTGCCGAACGATCCGGACACGCCGCAAGCCGGCGATCCCATCGACGACGAGCTGCCCGGCGAAGGACCCGAGAATCTCTCAGGCCCGGACGACGACGACCACCTTCCCGACTGATTGAGCTGTAAGGTGGGCAACGGCTCTTCCCGTTGCCCACGCGGACGGTGGGCACGCTTCGCTTTGCCCACCCTACGGTGCTGTCGGCACTGGCCCCGGTGCAGGCGGAGCCTCCGCGCGATCCCCGCGCTTCCAGCCGCGCGGCAGGAACGCGCACGCCAAGCGGCAGACATCCTCGCACGCCGTCTCGATGCCGGAGAGCATGCGCTCGCCCTTGGCGAGCCTCTGGTCGAGCGCGGCCATGGTCTTGTCGAGCGAGGGCGAAGCATCGTCGAGCCACACCTGGAACACTTTGCCGTAGACGGCGGCAAGTCCCGTGACGCGCAGCGCGCCGCCCGGGCCGTCGAGCTTGGCGCCGGCGCCGGCGAGCATCCAATATTGCGAGGCAAGCGACGAGCAAAGAAGCGAAGCTGCCTCGCCCGGGCGGCAGCAGAGATAGGCGGAGATGCGCTTGAGCGCAGGCTTATAGGGCTGCATCACCTCGAACCGCGTCATGACGATATCGAACAACCGGTCGCGCGGAGTTTGGGCTTCCCCGGCCGGTCTCGCCCGGGCGAGGACCTCGGCGTCGACCTCGGACTGGAAGGCGCGGATGATGTCGGTCTTGCACGCAAACTCGCGCCTCAGATCGGCGAGGCTGAGATTGGCGGCGTGCGCGATGTCGGAGAGCGCGATGTCGCCCCAGTTACGCTCTTTCGCCAGATCGAGCGCGGCCCGCACCGCTTTGGAACGCTTGGAGAAATCGTCGAACATGGGCTTACTCCTTCGCCCGGAAGATAGGCGCTTTCCGTGGCAACTCGAAAGCGTGCCCCCTCACCCGGCGAGCCCGGACTTACCGGGCTCGCTACCCTCTCCACGAGGGGAGAGGGTTCGGAGCGAAAGGCATAGCAGCAATTCCCCTCTCCCCTTGTGGGAGAGGGCTTTCCGCCGTGATCTTGCGCGGCGCAGCTCGCGCAGTCTCATGGCGGGAAGGGTGAGGGGTAGATCGTCGATCTACGAAGACAGTTCGCGGGAGCGCTTGGCGGCGGCAGCGACGGCACGGGTGAGAAGGTCCTGGACCCCACCCTTCCCCATGAGCACCTCGAGCGCCGCCGCGGTCGTGCCCTTGGGCGAGGTCACCTTCTCGCGAAGCTCGGCGGGCGAAAGGTCGGAGCGGCGCAACAGCTCGCCGGCGCCCTCCACCGTCGCCCGCGCCAAACGGCGGGCAAGATCGGGGTCGAGACCGGCGGCGCGGCCGGCCTCCGCCAGACATTCCGCGAGCAAAAAGACATAGGCCGGCCCGCTCCCCGACACCGCCGTCACCGCATCGAGCAGGCTCTCATCCTCGATCCACACCACCTCGCCGACCGCCTCGAGCAGCATGGTGCACTCAAGCGCCTGGTCGCGCGTCACCGCTTCGTTGGCGCAAGCGACGGTGATGCTGCGGCCGACCGAGGCGGCGGTGTTCGGCATGGCCCGCACAATGGCGACGCCCGGTTGCAAATGACGAGACAAGCTTGCAAGCGTTCGCCCCGCGGCGATCGACAGCACCACGGTCTTTTCGCCGATCAACGGCTCGACTTCCGGCAAGAGTTTCTGGGTGAGGTCGGGCTTCACCGCGAGCAGGATGACGGAGGGCGCGCCGGGCAGATCGGGCGCCGCGCTCGCGGCAATGCCATGGCGGGCGGCGAGGTCCGCGACCTCTGGCGGCGGCGCAGGGTCCTGGATGAAGACGGATGCCGGGTCGAGGCCCTGCCGGAGCCAGCCCTCAAGCAGCGCCCCGCCCATTTTTCCCGCTCCCACCAAGAGCAGCGGGCCGGCGAGGCTGACGGTCATGCCTGTCCTTGCGTCTCGAGCATCGTGGCGGCGAGCGCGTCTTCCGGCGACTTGCCCGCCCACAATACGAACTGGAAGGACTGATAATAGCGCTCGCAGGCCTCAAGGGCAGCCTTAAGAAGCGCCTCGCACTGGCCGACATGCGTATCGGCGCCTGCGAGCAGAAGCCCGTGGCGGTAGAGCAGGAGCCCATCCTCCTTCCACAGGTCGAAATGGCCGAGCCAGAGCTGCTCGTTGATCAGCGCCATCAGCCGGTAGATCTCGGGGAGCCTCCGCTTAGGCACCCTGAAATCGAAGGCGCAAGCCAGATGCAGCGCCTCCAGATCGTCCCGCCAGCTCAGCGAGATATGATAGTCGCACCAGGAGCCTGACACCGTAAGTGTCAGTTCGTCAGGGGCAGAGCGCTCGAAGGTCCAGTCATGGATGGTTGCAATATGCTCGACCATATCCACCGGGTTGGTGAAATGGTCGTAGATCGGCTGTGTCGTAGCCATGCGTCTCCTCTGTGGCCCCGGCAGAGGTTGCGCGTTCTAAGCTGCCCGCTCGCGCGAATCACTTTGTGAATCAGTTATATAATGCGGAGTCTGTAAGCACCAACGCGGGCGGAGCCCGCAAGGCGGTTTGGCTAAAGATAGTTGTGGATTGAGGGCTCGGCGCAAGCGGTTTGGGGGCGTCCGACTCGCCCCGCGGAAAACATGCCGGAGCGGTGCGTCCCGTCAAGGGCCCGGCGCGTGCTGCTGTAAGATTTCGCCGGTGAGGCGGGTGGCTAGCCCTTGTCGGCCAGGCCTTTGACGATGGCGGCTTCAAGCGCGGCGATCCGCTCCTTCAAAAGCTCGTTCTCTTCGCGCGCCTTCTGCGCCATGGCCTTGACCGCCTCGAACTCCTCGCGCTGCACCAATTCGAGATCGTGTAACACGCGCTCGGCCTGGGCGCGGACCACGCTCTCGATCTCCTTGCGCACGCCTTCGGCCGCGCCGGCCGCGCCGGTGATGAGCTTGCCCAATTCGTCGAAGAACCGGCCTGTGGTCTGCGTCATCGCTGGCCCTTTTCGTGTCGCCGTCAGGCGCCCTTAGCCGTCCGCCTCAGCCAACTATGGGATGCCCAATGGCTTGGTGCAAGCCACGGGAAGCGGAGGAGCGGCCTTCGGCGCCTTGACAGGCGGGGCTTGGCCGGTGAAGGGTCCGGCCTCCCGCCAATCGCGCCAGCTCAGCCACATGGATCTCCTCGTCCTCCCCTACCCCGTGATCGACCCTGTTGCGATCGAGGTCGGGCCGGTCGCCATCCGCTGGTACGGCCTTGCCTATATGGCCGGCATCCTGCTCGGCTGGCTCTACGGGCGCCACCTCGTGTCGCGGCCCGATCTGTGGGGCGGCAAGCCGCCGATGACGGTCGCGCAAGCCGACGACTTTCTGTTGTGGATCACGCTCGGCATCGTGGTCGGCGGCAGGCTCGGCTTCGTGCTGTTCTATGAACCGAGCTATTTCTGGCAGAACCCGGTGGAGATCCCCGCCGTGTGGCATGGCGGCATGTCCTTCCATGGCGGGCTCCTCGGCGTGGCGCTCGCCGTCTATCTCTTCTCCCGCGTCAAGCGCATCAACTCGCTGTCGCTGGGCGACATCGCTTCCGCCGCGACGCCGTTCGGCCTGTTCTTCGGGCGTCTCGCCAATTTCATCAATTCGGAGGTGGTGGGGCGGGTGAGCGACGTCCCCTGGGCGATGGTCTTTCCCGGTGCGGACGACCTTCCGCGTCATCCGAGTCAACTCTACGAGGCGTTCCTCGAAGGCATCGTCCTCTTCGTCATCCTGCGCATCGCCACGCACCGCTATCACGCGCTGACGCGGCCGGGCACGGTGTTCGGGCTGTTCCTCGTGTTCTACGGTATCTTCCGCAGCGTGGCCGAGTTCGTGCGCGAGCCCCACGCAGGTCACCCGCTCGACATCGGCATCCTCACGCCGGGCATCGCCTATTCCATCCCCATGATCTTGATCGGGCTTTGGCTCATCTGGCGGGCAAGGCGGGAGCCCGCTTTGGCGTCGTGATGGGCGCGCAACCGAGCCATCGTCCGGTCGCGCCCACGCCGCGTGCGGAGAGTGCGCTCGCGGCGGCGTTGAAGGAGCGGATTGCCCGCGACGGGCCGATCAGCGTTCACGACTATATGGAAGCCTGCCTCGCCGATCGGCGCGCGGGCTATTACGCCACGCGCCAGCCGATCGGGAGAGAAGGCGATTTCGTCACCGCTCCCGAGATCAGCCAGATGTTCGGCGAGCTCATCGGTGTTTGGGCCGCCGCAATCTGGCAATCCATGGGCGAGCCCGCCTCGGTGATCGTCGCCGAGCTTGGGCCGGGACGCGGCACGCTGATGGCGGACGCGCTCCGCGCCTTCAGAAGCCTGCCCAAGCTCCTCGACAGCGTCACCATAGCGCTGGTCGAGACGAGCCCCGTGCTTCGCGAGGCGCAACGCGAGACGCTGCGCGGGTCGACTGCCAAGCTCCAGTGGTGCAAGACGATCGAAGAGGTGCCGCAAGGCCCACTCCAAGGCCCACTCCAAGCCCACTCCAAGGCCCACTCCACCCTCATTGTCATCGCCAACGAGTTCATCGACGCGCTTCCCGTGCGGCAGATGGTGCTGCAAGACGGGGCCTGGCGCGAACGCTGCGTTACCATCGATCCTTCCGGCGCCTTCGCCTTTTGCGCCGGCGAGCCCGTCGACAGCGACGCGCTTCCCTCGCCGGTCCGCGTCATGGACGCAAGCGACGGCGCCATCATCGAGACGCGGCCCGCGGCGTCATCATTGCTGTCAGTCCTCGCCGCGCGGGCGAAGGAGGCGCCAGTTGCCGTGCTCATCGCCGATTACGGTTATGAAGAGACCGGCATCGGCGACACGCTGCAAGCGGTTCATCGCCATCGCTTCGCCGATCCCCTCGCCATGCCGGGCGAAGTCGATCTCACCGCCCATGTCGATTTCGCCGCCCTCGAGGAGACCGCAAGCACCCTTGGGCTCGCCGCCTATGGGCCCATGCCACAGGGGGAATTCCTGCTCAAGCTTGGTCTTGCGTCCCGCTGCGACCGCCTGCTTCGGACCGCGACAGAAGATCAGAAGGCGGCGATCTTGTCGGGTGCGGCAAGGCTTGCCGACCCGCGCCAGATGGGACTTCTGTTCAAGGTGCTAATGCTGCAATCGAGCGGGCTTGCCCCGCCGCCTCCCTTCGGAGACATTTGATCCTGCGATTGCGCGGCACACCATGGTCACATCCGACAAGATGATGCTTTCGGCTTCGGGGCTCGCCTCGTTGGACGGCGTGCGCCACGGATTCTTCACGCGCCAAGGCGGCGTCTCGAGCGGCGTTTATGCCTCTCTCAATTGCGGGCCGGGATCGCGCGACGACGCGGCGAACGTGACGGAGAACCGCGCGCGCGTCGCCGAGATCCTGGGCGCGGAGCCAAGCCGCCTGATCACGGTCTTTCAGAAGCACAGCGCCGATGCGGTAGTCACCGACAAGCCCTGGAAGGAAGGCAAGATCCCGGAGGCCGACGCCATCGTGACGGCGAAGCCGGGGCTTGCCATCGGCGTCCTCACCGCCGATTGCGCGCCGGTCCTGTTCTGCGACGGCGCGGCGCGGGTCATCGGCGCGGCGCACGCCGGCTGGCGGGGGGCTCTGTCAGGCATCGTCGAGGCGACGGTCGAGGCCATGCGGAAGCTCGGGGCGAGGCCTGAGCGCATTACCGCCGTGATCGGGCCCACCATCTCGCAAAAGGCCTACGAGGTCGGAGTCCGACTTCGTGGAGCGCTTCCTTGCCGACGAGCCGGAGAGCGCGGCCTTTTTCATCACCGACGAGGGCTCCGGAGAGCCCCATTTCGACCTTCCGGCCTATGTCGGCGAGCGGCTGGCCAGGGCCGGCGTCGGCACCATCGCCGACCTTGGCTTTTGCACGTATTGCGAGGAAACGCGGCTATTTAGCTATCGCCGGTCACAACATCATGGCGAAGAAGACTACGGACGCCAAATTTCCGCCATCCTGCTCGCCTGACTTGCATTCAGCATGACGTAAGAAGGGCCCAAAACTGATCCACGCTTAAACTGGACGCCAACGGGCCGAGGCAGGTAAGCTGTTGTTTGGGAGAGGGTTGGGAGTCCCGTCACGACAGGTCTGTCGCGAGCGGTGCTGTGCGGCCAACAGAGGGAGTGTTTTGTTGGGCGCGGACACACGACACGTGCGCGGCTGCCTCAGGCGTATCGCATCCGTGGCGCTCGCCGCCTTTGCGCTTGCCTGTTTGTCGGGCTGCGGCGGCGGTCCCGGTGGTCCGAGCGGCGGCGGACTCTTCAGTGGCGCGACGAGCCTGTTCGGCGGCTCGAAGAAGATCGCCGTGGCGCCCATCATCGGAACGACGCCGCAGGTGGCACAAGACTTGACCGAGGCCCTGGTGACCGCGGGCAAGGAGCGCGGCCTCACGCTCCTCCCCGAGGGCGGCAAAGCCAACTACACGTTGCGCGGCTACCTCGTCGCCACGAGCGAGGGCAAGGGATCGAAGATCTACGTATATCTGGGACGTCAACGACGCACAGGGCTCGCGCGTGGCGCGGGTGTCAGGCGAAGAGGTCGTCGCCGGCCGATCGGGGGCCGATCCCTGGAGCAGCGTCGACAGTGCGGCCATCCGCAGCATCGCCGGCAAGACCGCCTCGCAACTCGCCGCAAGCATGCCACGGGGCGGCGGCGGCTCGGCCAGCTCGGTGGCGGCCGTTTCGGACGCAGCCCCTGCCGCGACGGCCGCGACAGCCTCGGCCCCCTCCCCGAGGGTAGCGAGCCCCAAGGCCGCCGGCGTGATCGTGGCACCCGTGTCGGGTGCGCCCGGAGACGGCCAAAGGTCGCTGACGACCGCCTTGAAGAAGCGCCTTTATGCCGGCGGCGTTAAGCTTGCCAACGGCCCTGCCGTCAACGTCTACATGGTAAAGGGCAGCGTCAGCCTCGCCGATGCCAGCGGCGGCAAGCAAAGCATCCGCATCGACTGGCAAGTCCTCGACCCTAGCGGCAAGAAGCTCGGCACGGTCTCGCAGCAGAACATGATCCCAAGGGGGTCGCTCAACGGCCCATGGGGCGCCATCGCCGATGCCGCCGCCGGCGCCGCCGCAGCCGGCATCATCAAGCTCCTCCCCAAGTCGAGTTGACGCTCATCCACAGGCTTTTCGTCACCGCGCGAGTTTACAGCGGGCGTAAGTGCTTGTTACAAGCCGCCTTGGCGCGGTGAGCGAACGGGCCGTCAGGCTCAGGCTCGTGGCTAAGGAGCGATCGAATGAAACTGGTTGCAGGCAACAGCAACCGCCCTCTCGCCGAGGCGATCGCAGGCTACCTCAAGACCCCTCTCGCCAAATGCATCGTCCGCCGTTTCGCCGACATGGAGATTTTCGTCGAGGTGCAGGAAAACGTCCGCGGCGAGGACGTGTTCATCATTCAGTCGACCTCGGCGCCCGCCAACGATCATTTGCTGGAGCTGCTCATCATCATCGATGCGCTGCGGCGCGCTTCAGCCCGGCGCATCACCGCCGTCGTTCCATATTTCGGCTATGCGCGGCAGGATCGTAAGCCCGGCCCGCGCACGCCGATCTCGGCCAAGCTGGTCGCCAACATGATTGTCGAGGCCGGGGCCGACCGCGTGCTCACGCTCGACCTCCATGCCGGCCAGATCCAGGGCTTCTTCGACATTCCGACCGACAATCTGTTCGCCGCTCCGGTCATGGTGCAGGACATCAAGCAGCTGTTCCCCGCCGACAATCTCATGGTGGTGTCGCCTGACGTGGGCGGCGTGGTCAGGGCGCGCGGGCTTGCCAAGCGCATCGATGCGCCGCTCGCCATCGTCGACAAGCGCCGAGAGCGGCCGGGCGATTCAGAGGTGATGAACGTGATCGGCGACGTCAAAGGCCGCACCTGCATCCTGGTCGACGACATCGTCGATTCCGGAGGCACCTTGGTCAACGCCGCCGAGGCCCTGCTCGATCACGGCGCCACGCTGGTCACGGGTTACATCACCCACGGCGTGCTGTCGGGCGGCGCGGTCGCGCGCATCATGGCCTCGCGGCTCAAGGAGCTTGTCATCACCGACTCGATCCTGCCGAGCGAGGCGGTGAGGAACGCCCACAACATCAGGGTGCTGCCGATCGCGCCGCTCCTCGGCGAGGCGATCGCGCGGACCGCCGAAGAGCAATCGGTGTCGAGCCTGTTCTACTGAGCGAGATTCCGTTCGACCCTGCCGCTAGTCGTGTGCCTCATATTTGAAGGAGACTTTGACCTTGGTCCGGTAGGCCTCGACCTTGCCGTCGGTGATGACGATGTCCTGCTCCACGACCTCCGCCACGCGCAGCTCGCGCAAATGTTCGGCAGCGCGCTCGATCGCGTTCTTGGCGGCTTCCTCCCAGGACTTGGTGCTGGTGCCGATCAGCTCGATGACTTTGTAGGTACTCTGGGGCATTGTGACGGTTCTCCTTCAACGCTTAGACCTCGGCTAGCGAACGCTCCGGCGCGCTCCCGCTTGTGGCCCATCCTACGCCGAATGTGACGCTCTGTCTGGAGCGCTTCGCCTCTGGCGCTTGCCGGCGTCGAGGTCTGGGCTGGCGAGTTGCCGGCCACCCGGCGCAGCTAAGGGTGGCGATAGAAGATTGTCAGGGCCCCGGCTTAAAGGCTATAAGCCTCCTCGATTTTCCGTTGCGGCGCTAGGGCCGCGCGCTCGACCTTGCGGGGCCGCTTTCCGGCCCCTCATTATTTGAGAGTTTTGGAGGCTAGTTATGGCTGAGGCGATCGAACTCAAAGCATGGGCGAGGCAGGGCTCAGGCAAGGGCGGCGCACGCGCCGTACGGCGCGAGGGGCGCGTTCCCGGCACCCTTTATGGCGATCGGCTGGATCCGCAGACGATCTCGGTGGACTACCGCGCCATCACCCAGCAGCTCCACACCGGCCATTTCCAGAGTACGGTCTTCGTGCTCGACGTCGAGGGCAAGAAGACGCGGGTGATCCCCCGCGCGGTGCAGCTCGACCCGGTGCGCGACTTTCCCATCCATGTCGATTTCTTGCGGCTCAGCAAGGATGCGCTCGTCACCGTCGAGGTGCCGGTGCGCTTCTTGAACGAGGCGGCCTCCCCGGGCCTGAAGCGCGGCGGCGTGCTCAACATCGTGCGCCACGATATCCCGGTGCGCTGCCCGGCCGACGCCATCCCCGATCATTTCGAGGTCGACCTCACGGGCCTTGAGATCGGCGACTCGGTCCACATCTCGGCGGTCAAGCTGCCTGAGGGCGTGCGGCCGACTATCACCGAGCGCGACTTCACCGTGGCGACCATTGTCGGACGCGCCGCCGAAGAGCCCGTGCCTGGGGCTGTTGTGCCCGAGGCTGCCGTGCCCGGTGTCGAGGGTGCCGAGGCTGTCGAGGCTGCCCCTGCCGAGGGCGCCGAGGACAAGGAGAAGCCGAAGGAGCGGGAGAAGCCGAAGGAGCGGGAGAAGAAGAAATAGTAGCTCCTTTCTTCCGGCACGATCGCCCTCGCGTGCTTTATAGCCTTCGACCAGGATGGCTTGAATGAAGCTCTTTGTCGGCCTCGGCAATCCGGGGCGGGAATATGCCATGAACCGTCACAATGTCGGCTTCATGGCGGTCGACGCTATCGCCGCGACGCACGACTTCCCCTCCTGGCGCAAGCGCTTCTCCGGCCTTGCCGCTGAAGGCAAGCTCGACGGCGAGCCGGTGCTTCTGTTCAAGCCCCAGACCTTCATGAACGAGTCGGGCCGCGCCGTCGGCGAAGCTTCACGCTTCTACAAGCTCGACCTTGGCGACGTCGTGGTCTTCCATGACGAGCTCGATCTGGCGCCCGGCAAGGTGCGGGTGAAGATTGGCGGCGGGGTCGCCGGCCATAACGGGCTCAAATCTTTGACCGCTCATATCGGCAACGACTATGTCCGCGTGCGCATCGGCATCGGCCACCCCGGGCAGAAGGACCGGGTCACGGGCCATGTGCTGCAAAATTTCGCCAAGGCGGACCATGCCTGGCTCGAGCTCCTGCTTGCGGCAATCGCCGCGGAAGCGCCCTTCCTCGCTGAAGGGGCCAACGACAAGTTCCAGTCGCGCGTGGCGCATGCGCTTCAGGCGGACGCCGAGGAAACCCCTCAAGAGCAACCCGCGCCGCGCGCGAAGGCCGCGCCCCGCCGGAAGGGGCCTGTGACCGACAAGAAGACGAGCAGCCGGCAGCGCCAGGGCAGTTTCGCGGACAAGCTCCGCCGCTGGTTCGGCGCGTGACCCCTAAGCGTTGTCATGCCCGCGAAGGCGGGCATCCGAGGTAACTTCACGCGTACTCACAAGGAGAACCCTCACTCAGGTGGCTACTGGATCGCCGGGTCAAGCCCGGCGATGACAAATGAAATGATGGAATGAACATATGGGATTCAAATGCGGCATCGTCGGGCTGCCTAATGTCGGCAAGTCCACCCTGTTCAACGCGCTGACCGAGAGCGCGGCGGCGCAGGCCGCCAACTATCCGTTCTGCACCATCGAGCCGAATATCGGCGAGGTCCCCGTCCCCGACCCGCGGCTCGAGCGGCTTGCGGCCATCGCCAAATCAAACCAGGTGGTGCCGACGCGGCTCACCTTCGTCGATATCGCCGGGCTGGTGCGCGGCGCCTCGAAGGGCGAAGGGCTCGGCAACCAGTTCCTCGCCCATATCCGCGAGGTCGATGCCGTCGCCTATGTGCTCCGCTGCTTCGAGGACGAGGACGTGGTCCATGTCGAGGGCCGCATCGATCCGATCGAAGATGCCGACACCATCGAGACCGAGCTGATGCTCGCCGATCTCGACAGTTTGGAGCGGCGCATACCCATCCTCGAGAAGAAGATCCGCGGCCAGGACAAGGAGGCCAAGAAGACGCTCGAACTGGTCGAGCGCGTGCTGCCGCTCTTGCGCGAAGGCAAGCCGGCGCGCCTCGCCGCCGTCGCCGACGACGAGCGCGCCGCCGTTCAAGGCGCTCGGTCTCCTGACCTCAAAGCCCGTGCTTTATGTCGCCAATGTCGACGAGGCCTCGGCCGCCACCGGCAACGAATATTCCGCGCGCGTGGCCGAGCGCGCCGCGAAGGAAGGCGCCGGCTGCGTCGTCATCTCCGCCAAGATCGAGGCCGAGCTTGCCGAGCTTCGCCTTGAGGAGCGGCAGGCCTATCTCGCCGAGCTTGGACTATCCGAGCCAGGCCTCAACCGGCTCATCCGCGAAGGCTACAAGCTCTTGGGGCTTATCACCTATTTCACCGCGGGGCCTAAGGAGGCGCGCGCCTGGACGGTGCCGGAAGGAACCCGCGCGCCGCAGGCGGCCGGCGTCATCCATACCGATTTCGAGAAGGGCTTCATCCGCGCCGAGACCATTCCGTACGACGACTATGTGGCGCTTGGCGGCGAAGCCGGCGCCCGGGACGCCGGCAAGCTCAGGCTCGAAGGCAAGGAGTACGTCGTCAAGGACGGCGACGTGCTGCATTTCCGCTTCGCGACGTAGGGTAGGCAAAAGGCGGCACGCCGTTGCCCACGCGAGCGGGTGATGGTGGGCACGGCGCGTCCCCCGCGCCTTTGCCCACCCTACGGCACTTATTCCGGCTTCGGCGGCTTGATCGTCCTCGGCCTAGCCTCCGGCGGTTTCGCGGCGGCGCGCATCCTGGATCGCAGGCACCGACACGGGCGGCGTGACGCCCATCGACACATAGACGTTCATCAGCCGCTCGACACCGCCTTCCGCCGGCTTGACCCACTCGGACGGTACATAGATCAGCGCACCGCCGAAGGGGACCGGCGCCGAGGGGACGAGCAGGCCGAGATAGCTGTGCTCGCCGATCACCACCGGCTCGGGCGAGGGCATCAGCCCGAGCACCGCCGCACCGCCCTCCCCGCCGAAGAAGCACCACACCGGGCGCATGCTCTTGAGATCGCCCTGATCGCCGCGATCGACGAGGGAGACGAAGCGCTTCGACAGATCGTAGATATTGGAGATGAGCGGGATGCGCATGATCAGCCAATCGAGGCTGTTCAAGATGAACGACCTCAGTCCGGACTCGACCAGCAGGCCGAGCACGAAAATGGCGCCGAGGATGATGGCAAGCCCGAGGAGATAGGCGGCGGTCGAGCTGGGCGAGATGTCGAGGCCGACCGAGGCCCCGAGCGCGATGATGAGGCGGCCGACGAAGCTGCCGGGGCCGGCATAGCCCGCGATGAGCGAGGCGACCCAAGCCGTGACGAACACCGTGACGGCGATCGGCAGAAGGGCAAGAACCCCTGCGAGAAAGATGCGTAAGATGCGGCCCAAGCGTGTCCCTCCCGCGATGGACGAGTGCCCCATCGGGCCGCAGAGCTTCGCCGCGCCGCTCCCTCGCGTCAACCGCCTTGCTTTAGGGTTCGAGAGCGCCCCCAGCGAGCGTTCTTATCGGGCGGCATGCATCAGCCGCTCGAGGATATCGCCACACTCGGCGATGACCTGAAGCACTCGCCTTGCCAACCGGTAGGCTTGCGCGTCGCGCCGCCTTAACTCCTCATAAATCTTTAAGAGCGACCCTTCGTTGACGAATCGTTAACCACGAGGCCGACCGAGATGACGCAACGAAGCTGGATCGCGATCTATGTAGCGCTCGCTGTTTTAACCCTCATTTTCCAAACCTGGGTTCGCTCTTCCCAATGCGCGGGACTTCAAGAGTGCGGCCCGAGCTACGCCAAGGCTGTGGTTTGGTCGGCGATATGGCCTGCGTCATGGGTGGTCTACCTTGCCGGTAAACCTCCCTTTCACCGCTGGATCGCCTAGCTAGCCTTACCCGGCACGCTTCAGCTGATCGGCGGCCGCCACCTGGCGCAGGAAGTTCTCCACCGTATGGCGGAGCTGCTCGGCCTGGCGCGACAGATCGCGTGAGACCTGGAGCATCTGCGTGGCCGACTGGCTCGTCTCGTCGACCGCCTTGGTCACGCCCGGCATGTGCGCCACCACGTCCTCGGTGCCGCGCGCGGCCTGGCGCACGCTGTGCGAGATTTCCGAGGTCGCCGCCGATTGCTGCTGCACGGCGCCGGCGATCTCCTGGGTGTTCTTGTTGACCTCGCCCATGGTGGTGACGATCGACTGCATGGCGTCCACCGCGCCATTGGTCGAGTTCTGGATGGCGGCGATCTGCTGCTTAATGTCCTCGGTGGCCTTGGCGGTCTGATCGGCAAGCGTCTTCACCTCGCTCGCCACCACGGCAAAGCCCCTGCCCGCGTCGCCCGCGCGCGCCGCCTCGATGGTGGCGTTGAGCGCGAGCAGATTGGTCTGGGCCGCCACGTCTTGAATGAGGCTGACCACGTCGCCGATCCTCTGGGCCGCGGTGGCGAGGCCCTCCACCTTGAGATTGGCGGTGCGCGCATTCTCGGTGACCTGGCTCACGATGCGGCTCGCGGTCGAGACGCGGGTGCCGATCTCGCCGACCGACACGGCAAGCTCCTCGGCCGTGGCGGCAACGGTCTGCACATTGGCCGAGGCCTCGTCCGAGGCGGAAGCGACCACGCTCACCCGCTCGTTGGTGTCGCTGGCAAGGGTCGAGAGAGAGCGCGCCGTCTCGTCCATCGTCCGCGCGCTGTCGGCAAAGGCGCCGAGAATGCCGGCAATCGAGCCGCGGAACTGATGGATCAGCTCCTCGGTGCGCTGTTGCGAAGCCAGCCGCCCCTGGACCTGGCTGTCCTGCTCGGATTTGTGGCTCTCGCTCCATCTGATGGCATCGGCCTGGAAGGCTTTCAGCGCCTTGCCGATCTCACCGACCTCGTCGGAGCGCGCCGCATGCGGGACAATGCCGTCCATGTCCCATTTGGTGAAGCGCAGGATGACGCCGCTGAGATCGCTCAGCGACTGGGCAAGCGCGCCCCCGAACATATAGCCGAAGCCCGCGCCGAGCGCGCCGGCGACGATCATGGAGAGGAGCGCCGCCAGGAACGTGGCCTGGACCATGGCCGCGAGCGCGAAGGACACAACGACCGCCATCAGCGCGGTGGCGGCGAAGGCGAGCGTCATTTTCAACCGCAGAACCATCTGAAATCTCTCTCGAATTTGCTGGAGGCGCCGACCGGAATCCAATCAAGTTTCGATCTTCGCCGCTCTCGAAAAGGCGAATCTCGGATGCAAGCGATGCGGCGTAAGCCTCTCTGTTTGTGGTTAAAACTCTCTTAGGACCGCTCGCTTTTTGGCGAGAAAACAGTTCACGTCATCGCCGGGCTCGACCCGGCGATCCAGGGTTAAGCGCTCCGTGCCTGTTGCCCTGGATGCCCGGGTCCTGCCTGCGCGAAGCCGGCTTGTAAATTAGAGCCGTCTCTGGCAAGGGCGCTTCGCTCCGGCGAAGGCAGGCAAGCCCGGGCATGACGATTCAATTGAGAGATTTGCCTAGCGCAGCGCAGCGGCGATATTGCCGCCGTCGACCGTCTCGATATGGCCCGTGGTCTTGGCCGCCTTGGCGAGCGCCACGAAAGCCTGCGCCACGTCGGCGGCGGTGACCTCGCGGTGCAGGAGATTGCCGCTCATATAGTCGGCCTCGGACACGCCCCGCGCCTTGGCCCGGTCCCTGATCATGGCGTCGGTCAAGAGCCCGCTCCTGACGCGGTCGGCATTCACCCCGTTGGAGCGGATGCCGTCGGCCCCGTAGTCGAGCGCATATTGGCGCATGAGCAGCATGGTCGCGGCCTTGGGCAGGCCGTAGGGACCGAAATTGGCGCCAGGGTTCACCGCCTGCTTGGAGAGATTGAACAGGAGCACGCCGCCCGTGCCCTGCTTGAGCATGATGCGCACCGCTGCTTGCGCCACGGTCTGATGAGCGAAGAAATTGAGCTCGAAGCTTTGCCGCAGCAGCGCATCGGAGACCTCTCCGATCCGCCCCTGCCACGCCGCGCCGGCATTCGACACCAGAATATCGACGCCGCCGAACCGCTCGCACACTGACGCAAAGGCGGACCTCACCTGCTCGGGCTTGGTCACGTCGCAGGCAAAGCCGAGACCCTTGATCGAGGCCGCGACCTTGTTCGCCGCCTCGCCGTCGATGTCGAGCACGGCGACCGCGGCACCGTCGGCGGCAAGCGCCTTAGCGGTGGCGGCCCCGATCGCGCCGGCGCCGGTCACCACGGCGATTTGCCCGGTCAGCGGCTTGGCCACCGCGCCTTTCAGCTTGGCCTGCTCGAGGCTCCAATATTCCAGCGCGAACAGATCGCTCTCGGGCAGCGGCTCGTAGCGGCCGATGGCCTCGGCATCGGTGACCACCTTGACCGTGTTCTCGGCGAGGTCGGCGGCGATGGCCGCGTCCTTCGCCGTGCGCCCGAGGCCGAACAGGCCGACGCCCGGCACGAGCACGACGCGCGGGCTGCCGTCGAGTTTGGATTTGGTCCCGCCCGCCGCCGCATTCTCGCGGGCGAAATAGGCATCGTAGTCGGCGACAAACTTGGTCACAGCTTCGCGCACGGCGTCGGCGAACGCATCGAGCTTGCCGGCCTCCGGCGGCGGCACCACGAGCGGCCTGTTCTTGGTGCGGATGATGTGGTCCGGCGTCACCACGCCGCGCTGGCTGTAGGAGCTAAGCTCGGCGCCGTTCACATAAGAGAGGATCTCGGGCGCGGTGCGGAGCTCGGCGATGAAGCGGATCGGCTCGGCGTCCTCTTTGCGGATGGCGCAGGCGCCGCGGATGATGGGCGCGATCTCTGCCGCGCGAGCCGTGGCACCGTCAAGCGCCCGCGCCGGGAAAACGATGGGGCGCCCTTGCCGCAAGCGGCTCTCGGCGAGGGACACCATCTCGATCATGCGCTCATAGGCCTCGCGCGCGCTCATCCCGAAGGTGAAGATGCCGTGCTTGTGCAGGATCAAGCCTTCGGCTTGCGGGTTTTGCTCGAACACGGCGGCGGCGGCCTTGGCCAGGCCGAAGCCCGGCGCGATATAGGGGACGATCCCCATGCGCCCGTCATAGACCTCGCGCGCCAGCGCCGCGCCGTCCGGCTGATCGACCAGCGACAGCACCGCGGCGGCATGAGTATGGTCCACGAATTTGTGCGGCAGGAAGGCATGCAGCAAGGTCTCGACCGAGGGGTTGGGCGCCGCGGAATCGAGCAGGTTGAGCCGCTGCACATTGACCATGGCCTCGTCGCTCAAAGCCTCCAGCGCGCGGAGCTTCCGTAAGGGTCCAAGCTTCACCGCAGGCAGGCCCCAAGGCTCGATATCGGCCATGTCGGCGCCGGAACCCTTGACGGCGATGACCTCGTGCTCCTCTCCGAGATCGTCGCGCGCCTTTGTCTTCACCGAGGTGTTGCCGCCGCCATGCAGCACCAGCAGTGGATCGCGACCCAAGAGGCGCGTGGTGTAGACGCGGAGCGCGATGTCGGGGCCGACGCCCTTGGCGGCATAAGTCTCGACCGTCTCACGCGCGGCGGTATCGCTCCATTGGCTTTTCATGGCGCGCGTTGTGGCAAGTTTCGCACCCCCCGGCAAGTGCTCCCCTCGCCGGACCTCGCTCGCCGGCGCAGGTCTAGGCGCGGAGCGCGGCTTCAACGGCGTCGAGCACGCGCTCGAATTGAGCGAACACCCAATAATGGCCGCCGCCCTGGATGACGTCGAGCCGGCAATTGGGCAGCGTCTCGGCAAGATGATAGGCGGCGCCGGGCGGCACGATGGCGTCGTCGCTGCCCTGCCAGACGATGGAAGGCACGTCGATATCCTCAAGCTTGAGACCCCAAGGCGCGCAGAACAGCCGCAAGTCCTGTCGCGCCCCTTCGATGCCTGGCCTCAAGCCCTCCCTTAGCGCCGCCTGAAGATTGGCCTTCACCTCCGCGCGCGCGAGCACCTTCCGGTCGGAGGAAACGACCCGCTGCCTGAGCGCGCGATAAGCGACGCCCGGCGCCCATCGCACCAGGCTCCGCACCGACCAGAAGAACGTGGCGCAGGCGGCGGGCGACGCGCCCATCTTCGTGAAGATGAGGCGATGCAGATTCGACATGCGGATGCGGCCCTGACAATCGGCGATCGGACCGATCGGGCTGATGAGCGCGAGGAGTGCGATGCGATCCGCCATTGACGCCGCGGCGGCTATGGCGTGAGGGGCGCCGCCGGAGACGCCGATGACGGCGAACCGGTCGAGCCCGAGCGCATCGGCGAACGCCGTCATGTCGTCTGCCGCGTGCGTGAGCGTCCCTTTGCGGCGAAAATCGGAAAGCCCGTAGCCCGGCCGCTCGGGTGCGATGATGCGCAAGCGCCTCTCACGCGCCGCCTTGTCGGTGAGTGCGAACATGAAACGCGAGCCGGGCGTGCCGTGGATGGCAAGCACGGCCGCGCCTTGCGCGTCGCCAAATTCGGCATAGCCGATGCGCCTGCCGTCGGCGAGACGCTGGACGAGCGAGGTCCGGTCGATGGCAGCCGGAACGAGGTTAGCGCGAGTAGAACTCGATGACGAGGTTGGGCTCCATGATCGTGGGGTAAGGCACGTCGGAGAGCGTCGGGATGCGCGTCAGCTTCGCCGTCATCTTGTTATGGTCGACGTCGAGATAGTCGGGCACTTGGCGCTCGGGGCTCTGGGCCGCTTCAAGCACCATGCCGGCGTCCTTGGCCTTGTCCCTCACCTCGATTAGATCGCCCTCGCGACAGCGATAGCTCGGGATGTTCACCCGCCTGCCGTTGACCCGCACATGGCCGTGGCTCACGAATTGCCGTGCGGCGAACACGGTGGGCACGAACTTCGCGCGATAGACGACGGCGTCAAGCCGCCGCTCCAGGAGCCCGATCAGCTTCTCCGAGGTGTCGCCCCTGAGCCGCGCCGCCTCATGATAGATGGACTTGAACTGCTTCTCGGTGATGTTGCCGTAATAGCCCTTCAGCTTCTGCTTGGCGCGGAGCTGCTGGCCGTAGTCGGAAAGCTTGCCGCGCCGGCGCTGCCCATGCTCGCCGGGGCCATATTCCCGCTTGTTGAAGGGGCTCTTCGGCCGGCCCCAGATATTCTCGCCGAGCCTCCGGTCGATCTTGTGCTTGGCGTGAATGCGTTTCGTCATGCCTTAAGACTCCAAAGCCAAATCTAGCGCTGCCGCGGGCTCATCTCCCCGCGCCTGCTGTAAAACCCTTGCTGGTGAAGGCGGCGGACCGCCGGGGCCTTCTCCGGCGTCCTCGAAGCCCAAGAAGGCTCAAGGCTTCGCCCGCGCTCTGTTACACGCGAATGCGGGAAAGTGTCAATTGCAGCCGGAAGCCTACGGGGGCGGCGGAGAGCCTGGCGGCGGGGGCGCCTGGGCCGCCTGGACGTAGGCGTTGATGGAGTTCATCACCTTTTGCTTTTGCTCAGGAGGACATTGCGGCCTCTTCGGCGCAACGATCTCGGCGCCGCCCGCTCCTTGATCCGCGCCC
>CAWANV010000006.1:0-16221 GCA_963783455.1 uncultured Alphaproteobacteria bacterium | reverse complement strand
CTTTGGGCGCTGCCAGCGCCATGCCCCAGAGTCGCGTCACGTTAGACTGCAAGCGTACGGCCCTGCGCGCCTTCAGCTCTTCTTGCGGACGACGATATAGGCGTAGGTCGACAAGAGGCGCAGATCGAGCGTTCGCGCCAACGCCGTGAAGCCGCGATGAATGTCCCGAATCACAGGAAAGCGCTGGTAGTAGCGGTGGCCATAGAACGGCACGATCAGGACCTCGACGAAACCAATCTCTCCGAGCCTGCGGCGCATCGGCGCGTCGAACGTGAAGCACCAATTGTACCGCGCTGGGAAAACCGGTTGCTCCTCCTCCGTGCGCGTGCGGTCGAGCAGATGAGCGATCTGTTCACCGAGATTGTCGGGCAGCAAGCGGTTGATCACGAAGGGCACCGCAAACAAGGTTGGCACGAACGCGAGTGCCACGCCGCCCGGCGCCAGCATCGCATGGACATTGCACCACGCCTTGTGCGCGTCCTCGACATGCTCGAACACCATGCGCGAAAACGCCAAGTCGATCATGCCGATTTGTGTCTCGGCGACTTCGCCGGCAATATCGAAGCTAGCCTGCCGATAGCCGGCCGGCAGATGCGCAAGCTCGGCAGCAGAAATATCGTTCACCGTTAGCTCGGCATCGAGGCTTCGTAGTTCGTCGATGCCGAACAGCGGAGATCGGCCCGCACCGATTTCCAGCATCCGGCGCGCGCCAAAGGTCTTCGCCAGATGACGGATTACCCTCTTGTAATTGTCCCACCCCCACTCATCGCGGTTTTCTACGCCGAGGGTGGCCAAAGCGTTTACAAGGGTCGATGGCATAGGACTGCCGGACGCGGGTGACCGTCCTGCTCGATGGATCTCGGAAATCGCAATCATGAGCGTCCCTGCGGCCAGCCGGCGTGAGATGATTGAATATTGCAACTCGCAAACCGGACAAGGTTAATCCGGTTGATAGCTTAATGGGCTCCGGAGAAATTTGTCTGCTGCAGCCATCTCGGCGCTTGAGCGACAAGAACTCAGAATCTCGGGCACACCAATGCGGCGCGTCGACCCAACGGGCCGACCGCGATGGGAGATGCGAGGATCGTCTATTCCGCCGCTGCGAGCTTCACGCGATCATTCGCGGGCGTAAGCTCGGTCTTGGTTGCGCCGGCATCCTTCCCCGAAACCGAGAAGACGCCGCCCGCCAGCACCGCACCCTTCTCGACTTGCACGTCGCCGCACGTCACGTTGCCTTCGATCCGGCCGGTCGAGCGCACAAGCAGGAACTGCTTCACCTCGGCGTTTTCGGAAAGCGACCCATGAACGTCAGCCTCTGACGCGACGACATTGCCTCTAATACAACCTGTGGTCCCGATGCGGATGGAGCGCGCCGTCACGTCGCCCTCCACGGTTCCTTCCACCACGATGACGTCGGGAACGTTGATCTCGCCTTTGATGGTCACACCTTCGCCGATATACGCAACGTTAGGTTCGGCGAGCCGGAAATTGTCATTCGACATGGGACGTTACCTCCCCCGCATTCGTCGAAACCGCCGCAAAACTCACCACTCACCAACAAAATCCACCGCTCATCAACAGGAAATAGGCTGGACCTAACCTCAGGTGTTGTAGGGCGCTTTCACAATCTTATCCACGTTATCCACAGGCCCTCCCGCAGGAGAGAAAACGACCCCGGATAGCAAATGGGCTACCCCCGATAGCGAGATCCGTCCTCAGCTCTTCGCCGGGCGCTCGCTGATCGAGAGGGTTCCGGGCCGGCTGAAAAAGTAGCGCGCCGCAAACAAACCACCCGAGGTGATCGCGAAAGCGATGGCGGCCCCCCAAAGGCCGATAAGGGGGGTCAGCACGAGGTTCAATCCGGCCGATGCCAGCGCTCCGGCCGCCGCAATGGTGGCGATGGCACGATCTCGATGCAGCGCAAGCAGGGCAAACCCGTAAGCGTCGGCGGCGACTCGCAGCAAGGTCGCGAAGAGTATGACCCAGAATATCGGCAGATAGTCTTGCACCAAGGGCTGATCGAGGAAGGGTAACATCAATGGCGTTGCGATGGCAGCACCGAGCGTGAGTAACAGCGCCCAAATGCCGGTCTCGATCTGGAGATGCCGTTCGAGCGCGCGGAAGCCGGCCTGATCTGCGGTCTGCGCCGTAGCGATGATATGGGGGAGCTGCGCCTGGAGCACGCCATACACCGATAGCGAGTGCATTACATTGGCGATCGACCAGAACAGCGTGTAGACGCCGGTCAGCTCCAATCCGAGAAACATGGAGATCAGGAAGCGGTCGAGAAACATGCTGATCGTCGAGCTCACGTCCTTGACATAGAGGACCAGGCCGCCATGCAGATCGCGAAGCAAGGGGCCGACGCGCGGACGCAAGTGGCGCCAGCGTCCCTTTCGAAGGACGATGGCCATCATGATCAGCCAGCACACAACCAACATGCCGAGCCAGCCGAGGAGAAGAGATTCGAGCGTGCGCGTTTCAGGGTAAAGCAGGCCGATTGCCATTACGGGAATCGGCCAAGCCCCCGCTCGCAGGAATGTCAGCAAATAGGCGAGAAAGACGCGACGGCGCGCCAGCAGCATGTCCGCCGCTTCGTTGCCGAGATTATCAAGAAGCAGGATGGCGCCGCAAAGCATGGCAATGCGCAAGGGAATGGGCTCGCCGAGCAGAATGTCGGCCGCAAACGCGAGCGGCTGCACCACGAGGTGAATCGAGAGCGTTAAGCTCAACCGGCTGGCCATCAGCGGTAAAGCCTGCGCCCGCGGCAGATCGACGATCTTGCGTATGATCCAGTCGGTCATGCCGAGACCGACGACGGCCGGCACGATGGTCGTAGCCCCGACCAGGAGCCCGTAGATGCCGAGGTCAGCGAGGCCGAGATACCGCGCCGTATAGATGGCAAGGAGAAATTTCGACATCGTGGAGCCGACGCGCATCGCCACGAGGAGCAACTGGCTGAGCAGCCGCCTCCGGCCGAACTGGCCGCCAATCGGTAGAGCACGATCTTCGCTTACGCTCATGCACGATTACCCGCGCCTGGTAATGTCCCCGGCGCACGCCGACGTTGTGATGTCACAGCTCAATCCCCTTGAATGCTGGCATGGCTTCGCCAGCCGAGCCGCATCAGGCTTCGGCCAGCCGCTGCAGAAAGCATGCCAGCTCCCACGGCGCGACGGTCCAATTTGAGGGCTTGGATACCGGTTCATCCAGGGATTGTCGGTTGTTAATGCTAACCATGTACAAGTCTTGGAGATAACTGAGGAAAGGAATTACAGAGAAGACTGGTCTCGGCAAGCAAGGGTTCTGCTGTGAGCACCAGCACCGCACAGGAGCCGATCAATTCGTCATTCGACCCCGCCGATCGGCTGCGGCAGTTTCGGATTCGCGTTGCCGGCCGCCTTCGCCTCGGCCTTCGTTTCGAGTCGATCCGATTTGGGTTGCGACGCGACCTTGCGCAGCCCTTCGCGGCCCCAACTGCCAAGATACCGATTTTGGTGCGTCCGCTTGTCGAGACCGACCTGCCGATCCTGCTGGCTGTCGACGCCGCGACGTCGCCCGCAGACCAGTTCGAGATCGCCTGCCGGCGTGCCTTCGCCGCCAAGCGGATCGCCCGCGGCTTCGTCGCGGTCGACGAGCGCGACGGCAGGCCCTGTTACGTCCAGTGGCTGCTCGGCGCCGCCGACAATGACTTCATCCGTCGGCTTCATGGCTTCCCGCAGCTCGCCGCGGACGAAGCGCTCCTTGAGAATGCCTATACCCCGGCCAGCCACCGCGGCCTCGGCATCATGCCGGCCGCCATGGCGCTGATCGCCGAGAAGGCGGAGACGATCGGCGCCCGCTATGTCATCACCTTCGTCGACCAGAACAACATCCCTTCGCTCAAGGGGTGTCAGCGTTGCGGCTTCTCCCCCGACCTGCTGCACCGGCAGGTTCGGCTGGGCTTCGGCCTCTTCCGCCGCGACAGCTTCACCAAGCTCACCGCAGACGATCCAAGGCGCACGCAGAAGTTCTGAGCGGCGATCGCTGACTCCGCGAGCCCATGCGGGCGCGCGCCAGACTTCGCTACTTAGGGTCTTGAGCGGCGGCGAAGGTGGGCTGAGCAAGCGCCATCCCCCAGATCATTGCCATGATGAGGTAAAAATGCCGCCAATGATCGGTATCGATCACCGCCCCCTCGAGCGCCATGCCGATGAAGGCGGCCACCAGCACGGCGCTGATCCCGTCGCCGCCCCGGTCTCTGACGGCCTGTCGCAAGCCGAGCCAGAGCGTGAGCAGCACGACGGCGAGATAAAGCGTGCCGCCGACCCAACCCGCGTTGAGGAACATGCTGAGATAGACCTCATGCACGTCTCCGCTACTATAGGCCCTGCCAAATTCGAGAGCACCGAGGCCAAGTGGATGGGTGAGGACGAGACCGATCGCTTTCTGCTGGCCGCCGAAGCGGCCTTCGGGCCCGACGTCATAGGGCTGCTCTAAGCTTGCGCGTTCGCCCATCAGCTCTGCGACTTTGGGGATGCTGAGCGCCGCCGCGAAAATGCCGGCGGCGAACATGCCGGCAAGCATGACATAGATGATGAGCTTCAGCCGCTGGCGGTGCGAGGCTGCGGAGGCAAACGCCAAATAGGCATAGACCACGAGAGATACGGCGAGATTGAACCAGGCGCCGCGCGAGAAGGCGAGCAGCGATCCGAACAGAAGGATCGGCGCGGCGAGGAGCCAGAATGACGCGCGCACCACGCCGGACCGGATTAAGAAATTGAGCACATAGAGAAGAGCAGGGACGAGAAAGGCACCGAGCACGTTCGGGTCCTTAAAGGTCCCGCGCGCGCGCGCGAAGTCCATGGTGAACAGATCGGCTGCCCCGGGCAAGAGGTTGAAATAACCGATCAGACCTGCGGATGCGGCAATCAGTGCCGAAAACACATAGGCCGACATGATCAGCCGGACATTGGCGGTGGGACGATCGAGCACGAAGGCCGCCATCACCGCCGATGAGAGCCCAAGGTAGAGTGTGATGCCCATATGCTTGGCCGGCACGTCGAGAATGCCGGCCTGCGCCGTGGCGATGAAGCCGCCCGCCACGATCAAGGTCCAGAGCGAGAGATAAAGGCCAATGCCGCTGGTGAAGCGCGTGAGGCCGACCACAGGCAAGAGCAGCATCGCGCCGACCATCAGCGCGTCATATGGCGCAGGCTCCGAGAACACGATCGCGCCCGATGCAACCGTGATCCAGACATAGAGATAAACGAGCCGCTTGACCCCGGCGCTGATCCGCCGCGGGGGTTCCGCGAGATCTGTCAGTTGAGCGGCAGCATACGCCGACATGGCCGCCTAACGCCTCTCTCACCCCTTAGCACGGCCAACCGGCGCGTTCCCGCACCGCCGATCTCGGCTTCATCACACGCTGTATCTGAATGATTTGAATTTCGTGACCAAAGCCCTTGGGACGAGGAACAACGCGAGGGTTTTGACCAAACCCACCCATGCGCCTATTTCCAAAGGCCGGAAGTACTTCAATTGAATTCTGAATCGATCAAAAAGCTGGCGGCGCCGGCGTGTCAGCGACAATCCCCCGGGCGACAGACGCATGTCGACGAGGATGATTGGCAGATTCGCAACGGGAAACTGTTGAGCGATCCTTCTGAATAGCTCGTAGTCTTCCGCGACTGGATATTTCTCTGAGTAGAGGCCGACCGCATTGAGCGCGCTGGTTCTTATCATTGAGCTGGAATTTATGACCGCCGTATTGTGGTTCATCGTCTTCCTGACGAGTTCAGGACTTTCCGGCGTGCGCCCTATAAAGACCATCTTGCCGCTGGCCTCCTCGACAAATCTCGCCCATGCGCCAACGACGGCGATCTCTGGGTTTCTATCGAGAAACTCAACCTCTTTGGCGATTCTATCCGGATAGCTAAGGTCATCGGCGTCGAGACAGGCCACGAACTCGTATGGCCGACTAAGGATTGCTCTTAGACCAACGTTGCGGGCATGAACCACACCCTTATTTTGCTCTAATCGAATGACTGTCGTCCTCGGAAAATCGTCAAGGATCTGTGTGATAGGAATCTTACTGCCATCGTCGACGATATAAATGTCGCATTCGTGCGTATTCTTGACGAGGCTTTCGACCGACCGGTTGATGAATGGACCGGGATTGTATGCCGGCATCAAGACTGCAACTCTTGCAGTCAGCGCCGCGGTTGTTGTTCGCTCCAACATGGCCGTTCCGCGTCCCATTAATAGGCGTTCTCGCCCTTCAGCAGCGCGAATGGCGTCATCAGGCAGATATAGAGATCGAACGTCACCGACCAATTCTCGATATAGTAAAGGTCGTGCTCGACGCGCCTTTCGATCTTCTCCTCGGTGTCGGTCTCGCCGCGCCACCCTGAGATCTGCGCCCAGCCGGTGACCCCCGGCTTGACGCGATGGCGGGCGAAATAGCCGTCGACCACGTCGTAATAGAGCTTGTTCTCGGCCTTGGCCTTCAGCGCGTGCGGACGCGGTCCCACGAGCGACAGATCGCCTTTGAGCACGTTGAAGAATTGCGGCAGCTCGTCGAAACTCGTCTTGCGCAAGATGCGGCCGACGCGCGTGACGCGGGGGTCGTCCTTGGTGACGAGCTTGCTCGCCTCCAGGTCGGTATGGTCGACATACATGGAGCGAAATTTGTAGACCTCAATCAGCTCGTTGTTGAAGCCCTGGCGCTTCTGGCGGAACAGCACGGGGCCTTTGGAATCGAGCTTGATGAGCAGCGCGATGATCGCCATCAGCGGCCCCAGCAGGATCAGCGCGAGACTGGCGGCGATCTTATCGAACAGCCACTTCTTCACGTGATCCCAGTCCGCCATTGGCTTGTCGGTGACGTCGATGAACGGCACATTGCCGATATAGGAATAGGTGCGCGGCCGGAATCTGAGCTTGTTGTTGTGCGCCGAAAGCCGGATATCGACGGGTAGCACCCAAAGCTTCTTGAGCAACTGGAGCAGCCGTTTCTCGGCGGTGATCGGCAGCGAAACGATGAGGAGATCGAGACGTGATCTCCGGGCGAACGCGACGAGCTCACTGATATTGCCGAGCTTGGGATAGCCCGCGACGATGGGCGAGACCCGGTCGTTGCCGCGATCGTCGAAGATGCCGGCGATGCGGATGTCGGTGTCCTTCGAGGCTTCGAGCGCCTTGATCAGCTCCTCAGCCTGGTGGCCGCCGCCGACGATCACGGCGCGGCGATTGAGCCGTCCCTCCCTGATCCAGCGCTTGACGACCAGGGACAGCGCGAGCCTCTCGCCGAACAGTACGAGCAGGGCCGAGGCGTACCAGGTGGCAATCCATACCCGCGAGAAGTCGGCGCCGACCTTGCCGAAGAAGGCGCCTGCCATCAGCCCGGCCACAACCAGGGTCCAGGCCAAGGCGATGCGCGTAAAGCTCCTGACGAAGGCGCTGAGCGCCGGCACGCTATAGAGATCGAACGCCTGGAACATCAAGGTGTTGGCGATTGCGGCGGTCACCACCGCCGCGAGATAGATGAGATGGGCGCTCTGTCCTTCGTGCTCGACATAGCTAAGGTAAATGGCGAAGCCGAGCGCCCCCACGAGCAGGAACTCGACCACGCGCAGCACGCCGGTAACCACGATGGGGGGCAGGAGATTAAGACTGGCGCCGCGCCGGATCTCGGCAAGACGCGGGCGGGGCGCGCGCCGCCGTTCGTGAAACCCCGCTTCGGACTTGGCGCGGCCGCGCGAGCTTGCCGGAATCAGCCGCTTGCGTGGCGCCTCGACCTCACTGTCACTCATCCTTAAACCCAGTTCCTGACCATTAAGTCTTCCCTCTAGGACGCAGGTTTCGTGCCAAGCCAAGGGGACATTGGCGGGCGCCGCGATGGTTTACGGCATGATTGCCTTTCGGTCGAGGCGAAAGGGCGCACCCCGGACCCCAAGGTTAAGGCAGGCTCGCCCACCAACTAGGAAACGCCGGCGCCGACTTCGGAGATATAGAAATCGATGACTTCGTGCGTCATGTTCTCCACGGTGAACCGTTCCGCGATGATCTGTTGCAACGCGGCCGCGCGGTCGAGGAACGGCTTTGGGCCGGCGAGGAAGGCGCGCAACTGGCCCGCGAGCGCGCCGACGTCTCCCGGTGGGATGAGCGGCATGTCGACACCGGCCACGATCTCGGGGATGCCGCCAACATCAGTCGCGATCAAAGGCATCTGCGCTGCGGCGGCCTCGAGCACGATGTAGGGAAAGGATTCCGCGCGCGACGGCACCACCACGCACCGGGCGCGGGCAAAGGCGCTCCGCGCCGACTGCGCCCCCGCGAAGGAAACCCGGCCATTCAGCCCGAGCCGCCGGGCGAGCCGCTTCAAGCTGGCCTCGTCTGGTCCGCTGCCCACGATCAGTGCCCGGCCGGGAAACACGGCTTGGTGGGCGGCGAGGGCCTCAAGCAGGACATCGACGCCTTTCAAATAGCGAAGCTCGCCGATGAAGACGAAATCCACCGCGTCGTCGGCCAGCATCGGTTCGTAGAACTCGTGGCGGTAGAGGCCGTTCGGCACGATCCGCGCCGGACAGCGCGGCTCGCCGACGAGCTCGACATAGCGGTTGCCCGCAAAGTAGCTTTCGAACAGGAACCCGTCGGTCAACGGAAGAAGCCGGCGTTCGGCCATGATGTAGAGCCGGCCCATGGGGCGCGACGGCGAATAGTGCAGGCTGCCGCCATGCGGCGTGTAGACGGCCTTCGTCTTCATACCTTTGCGCTTCAGCTTGCGGCCGGCAAGCCGCGCATAGGCCCCGCCTTTGGCGCCGTGACCGTGAAGGACATCGACCCCAAGCTTGGCGGCAAGCCGCGTGATCTTGCCGGTGGTGCGCCAGTCGCCGAAACCGAGATGGCGCGTCATGGGAATGCGCGTCAGCCCGAGCACGCAATTATCGGCCAGGCGGCCGAGCGCCACCGGGTCGCCCTCGGTGCGGGAATCGCAGACGATGCCGACCTCGGCCCCGAGCTGGGCTTGGCCCAGCACCAGATCGTGGACGTGGCGGAACAGACCCCCGACAGGCGCGCGCAAGCAATGCAGAATACGAAGCGTGGAGCTCACTGGACCCCGCGTTCAGGACCTTGGCCGGACGGCTAAAGTGAGCTTTAGAAGAAGCGTTCGAGAACGTAAATAGTGTCGCCAGGTTGCACCGGATAATCGGTCGGCACCATCACCGTGCTGTTGACGCCGCCGAACCTGCGGGTAAGGCGCACCATGCGCTTCTTGGCTCTCTCGGTATAGCCCTCGGCGATGGCCACGGCAGCCTCGACCGACATCGCATTGACATAGGGATACTGGCCCGGCCTCGTGACCTCGCCCAGGATGAAGAAGGGCCGGTAGGTCTCGACCTCGACGCTGACCTTCGGGTCCTTGATGTATTTGCGCCTCAACTCGGCGGCGATATCGGTCGAGAGCTGGAAGGTGGTGAGACCCCGCGCTCTGATCGGGCCGATCAAGGGAAGCGAGACGGAGCCGCTAGAGTCGACGCTAAAGGTCCGCGAGAGATTGTCCTGCCCGAACACGATGACGCGCACGCGGTCGCCGCTGTCGAGGCGATATATCCCGTAAGGGTTGGCAGGGACGCCGGGCACGCCGGCGACGGCGGGAGTGAGCGGCAGAGGACCGGGCGGCGGCAAGGGCGCCGGAGTGGCGAGCGCGTAGCCCGGAGTTGTTAACCCCGGTATGGCGCTCCTATTGCACCCCCCGAGCGCAGCGGCAACAACAGCAAGCGCCAGTAGCGCAACGGGCGCGGCCCGAACTCTTTGCGTCCCTTGCATGGGCCCGTTTTAAGCCGCTATGGTTAAAGAATACTGAGCAACCGTTTCGAAGCGAGCCGTGCCTTAAGCATTTGGTTACGAGGTGGCGGTCTAATAGGATGCCCGACTTAGGAGTTCAGTTGGTTGACGCAGTCGCACGAGCATCGTCCGGACGCGGAGGACATCGACCTCCAAACCCTCGGCCGCGCCCTTTGGCGCGCCAAAGGTTGGATTCTTGGGCTGGCCATCGGCGCCGGGCTCGCCACCTTCATCGGACTGTCGATGATGCGGCCGCTCTACACGTCAGAGGCGCGCATCCTCGTTCAGAACGATGAGTCGGCGTTCACGAGGCCGACTTCCGATCAAGGCCGCGACCCCCAGCAGCGCTCGCTCGACGAGCAGGAGGTGCAGAGCCAGGTGCAGGTGCTCACCTCCCGCGATCTCGCGGTAGCGGTCATCAGGGCGCTCGACCTCACCAGCAACCCGGACTTCGCCAAGGATGCCGGCACCGGCGCGTTGGTTCGCCTCTTGAATCGGATGGGTCTCGCCCGCGGATCGCCGAAGTCGGAGGAGGAGAAGGCGGCCAATACCTTTGCCGAGCACCTCTCGGTGTTCCCGCTTGCCAAATCGAGCGTGATCGCGGTGGAGTACACCTCGGGCGACGCAGGCCTCGCGGCCAACGTCGCCAACAAGCTTGCCGACGTCTATATCGACTGGCAGCGCGAAGCCAAGCTCGAGCAGACCAAGGACGCCACCGCCTGGCTCAGCGCCCAGATCGACGTGCTGCGCACGAAGGTGGGAGAGGCCGAAGCCGCCGCCGAACAGTTCAAAGCGAGCCAGGGCCTGTTCGCCGGCACCAACAACGTCACGCTCAACGCCCAGCAGCTCTCCGAGCTCAACAGCCAACTGATTCTCGCCAAGGCGCAGAAGTCGGAGGCCGAGGCCCGCGCCCGCCTGATCAAGAAGATGCTTGCCGACAAGAGCGATATCGACGCGTCGCCCGAGGTGCTGAAATCAGAGCTGATCAGAGGGCTCATCGACCAGCGCGTCCAGGTGCAGCGCCAGCTGGCCGAGCTGTCGGCGACGCTTCTGCCGTCGCATCCGCGCATCAAGCAGCTCACCGCAGAGCTTGCCGATGTCAGGACGCAGATTTGCAACGAGGTGGCCAAGATCGTCAAGAGCCTCGAGAACGAGGCCGAGATCGCCAGCGCCCGGGAGACCTCGCTCCGCAACAGCCTCAACGATGTGAAAACGCAAGCCTCTGGCTTGAGCGAGGCTGAGATCAAGCTCAGGGCGCTCGAGCGCGAGGCCAAGGCGCAGCGCGATCTCTTGGAATCCTATCTTGCCCGTTATCGCGATGCGAGCGCGCGCCACGATATGGGCGCGGTGCCGGCACAAGCAACCATCGTCAGCCGGGCGCACGCCTCAATCCTGCCGTCCTTCCCGAAGCGCGGGCCCATCAGCCTGCTCGTCGCCGTGGCGACGGCTTTGCTTGCACTCGCCTATGTGCTGGCCCGCGAGCTGATCGGCGCGCCGGCCGCGCCTCGCATCACCCGCGGAGCCGGCGGTCGCGCCGAACGCCGCGGCTCCCCAACCCTTCGCGCCCCCCGCGAGCCGGCTACAGAGGCCGCAACCACGACCTCGGAAGCTCAAACTGCCATGGCTCCCCTCCCAAAAGTTGAGAAAAGCGTTGTGCGGCCAGTACCTGAAGCGTCGCCAGCCGAGCAAGTCGAGCTCCCGCTCGCAACGTCGGCGCGGGCTTCAGGCGCTGGCTCGTCGGCAAGCGCATCAGAGCCGAAGAGGCCGTCCTTGCTGCAACGTCGGCGCGCCGATGAGGCAAAGGGCAAGCCCCCGAGCGCCAAGGCCCAAGCGGCGCCAAGTGGGACGGAGCCTGCCAAACCCAATGCCCCGGCGGGCGCACAATCCGCCGCCGGTTTTCTCGAGCGCTTGCGCCGGGGCCTAGCACCCAGCGGAAGTGAGCCCCAAACCGTCGCGGCGCCCCCGGCCGAGGGATGGCTCCGCCGTATGCGCGGCGCTCGTCCGGCGGATAAAGGGACGGGAACGGTAAAGGCCGCCGGCACGACGCCGCCCATAGCTGGAAATGCGCCTGTGCTCAGGACCAACGATCTCCGCCATTATCTCAACCAAAGACTGACCGCGGCCGCGGAGGCCACCAATGAGTTCGTCCGCAATGGGAACGCCGTTGCGTCAAAAACTGACAGCGACAAGGTCGGACCGGTGCTGAAATCGCTCGACGCCGTACTCAACCACATCCTTGCTTCGGGCAAAGGCGGCGCCCCGCGCGCGCTCCTCGTTGCCGGGGCATCGGCCAAGGTCGACGCGACGGCCGAGGCGATTTCAATCGCCCGCGCGCTCGTCGCCAGGCGCGAGCAGGTGGTTCTCGTCGACCTCACGCGTGGTCCCGCCGCGGTGTCGGGTCCGCTCGGATTGCCGCGCGCGCCTGGTCTCACCGATGTTGCCGCCGGCCGCGCCGGCTTCGAGGATGTTGTCAGGATCGATGGCGATACGTCCTTGCAGGTGATCGCTGCCGGCAATCCGAAGCTCGCGGCCAAGGGCGACGAGAACGGGCGTTTCGGCCATGTCTTCGAGGCGCTCACGCAGGCGTATGAGAGCGTCGTCCTGCATGCCGACCGCGAGGCGGTGCGCAAGCTCACCCCGGCGCTCAAATTCGAGCTGCCGGTCGTGGTTGCGGTTCTGCCGGCGGGGGCAAGCACGAGCAGCACGAATATCGACTTGACCGACTTCTCGGCACTTGGCTGCCCGGTCGTGGTCTACGAGCAAAGCGGCAAAGAGCCGCGCTCGAGACTCCTCGGGCGCGTGGCGGCGATCTGACGGAGCCGTCAGGCGCTGGGTTCGGCGTTGCCGAACAGGCGCGCGCGGAGCTTCTGCGCGAGCGGCCAGAGATATTGGTTCGATTTGACCGCGCGCTTGAGGCGCAACAGGGCTGCCAGCGGCAGCGTCAAGGTGAGCCCATGCGGTTTGAAGGCGATGAAGCTGTCGAACAGGGGCTCGACCACGTCGGCCCACTCGTCCTTATGGCGCGCCGCGCCGACGCCAATGTCGTAAAGGGCGAGCCCCTTGGCGGAAGCTTCCTTGATCTGATGCCTGAGCAGAAGGGCGCCCGGGGACTGCCGCTGCAGGTTGCCGCCGGCGAGCGAGCAGAGCACAACGCTCATGCGGCCATGGCAGACCGTCCCGCTAAAGGTTGCGAGCACCGCGTCGCCTACCTTGATATAACCGAGCCTGAGCCGGCTTGGATTGTCGCCCTCGAGCAGAGCGACCTCGCGGTAGAAGGCGCGGGCATGCGCGTCGAAGATATCCTTGATCCCCCTGGCAGCGAATTGACGGGCCCTCTGGGCAAAGAACGCATCGACGATCTGAAGCCGTTCAGCGCGCGTCTCGGCCCAGCCATAAGTAAGCGGCCCGGCGTCGGCCAGTTTCCTCTCTTTGCGGTTAAGGGTGTTTCGGGAGCGCTTGCTGAACCGCTCCTGGTAAAACGCGTCGAAATCGCCGAGCGTGACGGCATAGCCGCTGCTCGGGGTGAGCTGATGGGTGAGCCCGGCGAAGGGATTTACGACGCCGTCCCAACCGAACGGCTGCGCCTTGAGAATCGCCGCCGCGGCGCCGCTGGCGCGCGCCGCCTCACTGAGCAAGCCGGAGATGTCGGAGGCGGTGAACCCGGCCGCCGCCTCGGGCACGAACAAACCCATGTTGTAATTGGCGTGCGCCTGGCCGAGCCAGTGGAGCACCTTAATCCCGGCGCTTTCAGCCATCTCGAACGGCCACAGGAAGAGGGCTTGGCCGTCGGCCGCCCGGCCCACGACGATTACGGGCTCGCGGCCTTCCGGCCGGAGCACATGGCGCACCCAGGCTTGGGCCCAGTCAAAGGTCTGCGCCGAGGTGCAGGGCGCGGCCGCCTGCAACTCCTCCCACACGGCTTCGACACTTGGCAAATCGCCGGTAATCCGCAGCGAAACCGCGCCAAGGCTGGTATCCACGGGGATCGGACCGCTCCGTTCGATACTCTGTCGCGCAATCTCGGCGTCAGTGCGGAAAAGGGCAGTGGAACTCATACGCAGATACCATCCTTAATGGCGTCCTTGCGCCCAGGCTCGCTCGACGCCGACCCGGTTGGCAATCGTTTTGCAAGGAACCACCGTCACATTGACGGCTTTAAACCATGCCAGAGCGAGGTTAATGCTTGATGGCGCGAGAAGGAGAGCCGCCTTGGCGAGAATGAAAACCGCCATGATGAAGGCGGCGATGTCGGGTCTTTACCACACGGGCGCTCACCGCCTGCTTGCCCCCTATACGCAAGGGGTGGGCGTGATCTTCACCTTGCACCATGTTCGGCCCGAGCTGGATCGGCCCGACGGTTTCGCGCCCAATCGCATTCTTGAGGTTACGCCGGACTTCCTCGATGCGGTGCTCGATCAGGTGCAGGACTCCGGACTCGATGTGCTCTCCCTTGACGAGGCGACGCAGAGACTGAAAGAGGGCGATGATCGGCGCTTCGCCTGCTTCACCTTCGACGACGGTTATCGCGACAATCTCGAATACGCCTATCCCTTGTTCAAGCGCCGCTCTCTGCCGCTCACGCTTTATGTGCCGACCGACTATCCCGATGGCAACGGCGAATTGTGGTGGCTCGCGCTCGAAGAGATCATCGCCCGCGCTTCCGAGATCGAGCTTTGCCGCAACGGCGCGCTGTGGCGGCTTCAGACTTCGACCGCGCAAGAGAAAACCCGCGCCTTCGAGGAGACCTATTGGTGGCTGCGTTCTCTCGACGAGGCGACCCAGCGCCGCGTAGTGCGTGCGCTCGCCGACCGCTACGAGGTGGACATGGCCGCAGACTGTTCAAGGCTCGTGATGAAGTGGGACGAGATCAGGACCATGGCCGCCGACCCGCTGGTCACGATCGGCGCTCACACCAAAGGTCATTTCGCCATTTCCAAGCTCTCCGATGAGCGCGCTCACGAAGAGATGGCCGGCAGCGCCGACCGCATCGAGCAGGAGCTCGGGCGTCGTCCTATTCATTTCAGCTTTCCCTACGGCGATCCGGGAAGCGCGGGCCCCCGCGACTTCGCGCTGGCGCGCGAGGCCGGCTTCAAGACGGCGGTGACGACGCGGAAGGGCATGCTGTTCGGCGACCACCGGCGCTACCTCACGGCTCTGCCGCGGGTGTCCCTCAACGGCGAATATCAGTCGCTCACTTATACGGCGCTCTATCTGTCGGGGGCGCCCTTTGCCTTGTGGAACCGCTTCCAGCACATCGCCTGAAGTCGTCAGTCCGGACGCTGCATCCAGCGGATGAGAAGTCCTGCCGGGATGACCCAGGCAAGACCTGTGGTGACGAAGAAGGCGAATTGCACCCATTGCGGGGCGAGCGCGATACGGTCCGAGCCGATCACCGCCGCCACCGTCGCGTAGACGGCGAGGGAGAGCAGGAGCACGATGGTGCCGATCAGCTTGCGGGTGCGCGTGCGCATGGTGCGGAGCATAGCCCGTTGTGGTTCAGAGCAGAAAGGCAGACTCCGTCATACCGGCGAAAGCCGGTATCCAGAGCCGCTTGTTCCGAGCCTGCCGCCCCTGGATCCCGGCTTTCGCCGGGATGACGAAAGTGTGAGCCTTTCCCCACCCAATCCCCGCACTCCAAATCTCGATTATCCTGTGCTCACCTTGTCCTCTGAGGGGCGCGTTCATGAGGCGTCGTGAGGCGGGACGAGGTGTGGCGCCCGCGGGTTTGGCTACGCAAGCCGAGCACCCGGGCGGCGTCGGAGCTCCGCCCGTGCCCATTACGAGGCCCTGCCAGGAGCTGGCTGACGACCGTAAGGTCTATTCCAAACGCGAACCGTAACGTCGACTTGGTTCGTACGGGGAGCGGGACACTTACGGCGAAAGCGCGGCCCGCCGACCGCCAAATCGCCACCACTGGCGCGCCGAGAGGCGCCCGCGCGGTCCTCGCAAGGATCGCGACACCATAATGGACTGCGTCTTTCGGCGCGCCATCCCCTCAGGGGGACCCGTAGGGTGGGCAACGGTTCTTCCGTTGCCCACGCGGAACGAATGATGGTGGGCACGCTTCGCTTTGCCCACCCTACGACCAAACCCGGACGCGTGAAGCGTCGCGGCAAGGAGCCCGCATGTCTGCTGTAACTGTGCAACGAACTCCATCCCTCCCCTTGATGGGGAGGGGGGGCGCGCGAGTTCAAATGCCTCTCCCACACGGGGAGAGGGGATTTACTGCGGCGATGGGGCAGGGCGGCGGAGATTGAGTCTTGTGCCTGAGCCCGCTATCAGACCTCTCATGTCGTCTACCGTAGCCAAAAGCTCCGCCGCCGCGCGGCCTGCGAGCGCCCCGGTCAAGGCCAGGCACGTCGGCGCATTGCGCATCTGGCTCGCCGCGATCGC
>CAWANV010000005.1:0-8339 GCA_963783455.1 uncultured Alphaproteobacteria bacterium | reverse complement strand
CCGCTCAGGGAATGTCCCCTACCACTTGCCCGTGTTCGGCATCGACGCCCAGGGCTCCTGCTTGGGCTTGGGCTTGCCCTTCTGCAACAGCTCGATCGAGATATTGTCGGGCGAGCGGATGAAGGCCATGTGGCCGTCGCGCGGCGGGCGGTTGATGGTGACCCCGTTCTTCATCAGGCGCTCGCAGGTCGCATAGATGTCGTCGACCTCGAAGGCGAGGTGGCCGAAATGGCGGCCCTCGCCATAGGCCTCGGGGTCCCAGTTATAGGTGAGCTCGACCTGGGCATCCTCGTCGCCGGGCGCCGCCAGATAGAAGAGCGTGTAGCGGCCTTGCGGGTTCTCCATCCGGCGCACTTCCTTCAGGCCCAGCTTGTTGCAGTAGAAGTCGAGCGACTGGTCGACATCGGAGATGCGCACCATCGTGTGCAGATATTTCATCGCTTGTCGGCTCCTTACGCTGTCACCCAAGGCGAGCGCTCCCTTAGCGCGGAGGGCTCCACTGTGGCAAGCGCGTCACGCTAGCGTCTATTTTCGCCTCTCGAACATGCCGATTGCATCGCCATTGTTGCACGGGGTCCACAGCATGCCGTGGGCTCCGTTCCTGCGGTGCCAGAAGTGAAATTTCTCTCGGTGGCAGATATATTTGCGCTGTCGCAACGTCGATTCATCGACGCTTTCGCGAAAAGTGCGGCCGCGCTCACTGATCGCACGAGATTTGCTTGCCGATCAGATGGTTGCGCGCACTTCTTGCCGACAGATGGTGGAGTCGGCCGGCGATTGTGGAGAAGGCGGAAGTGTACGGAAAATTCCCGTGGCCTCGTTAGGCGGCAATGCTATGTTCGCAACGAGTGTACTCCAGCCGATTTGTGTGTGGGGCGTCGGTCGGCTGCGTCAGAAGTATATATGCGGGGGAATGCGGCATGGGGGCGAAAGAACCGCCACTGGTAGAGGGCCATACCCAACGCGACGAGGAAGTCACAGTTGATGTCTTCGAAGTGTCAGGATCGATCAAGTGGTTCGATGCGTCAAAGGGTTATGGATTTATAGTTCCGGACGAAGATCTTCCCGACGTTCTCCTGCACGTGACGTGCTTGCGCCGCGACGGCTTCCAGACCGCCTACGAGGGGGCGCGTGTGGTATGCGAGGTGTTGCGCCGGCCGAAGGGCCTGCAGGCGTTTCGCATCCGCGCCATGGACGATTCGACGGCGATCCATCCGTCGCAATTGCCGCAGCGGACCCATGTCGTCGTCATCCCGGAGAGCGATTGGGAACGCGCCACGGTCAAGTGGTTCAACCGCTTGCGCGGCTTTGGCTTCCTCACCCGCGGTATGCAGTCGCTGGACATCTTCGTGCACATGGAGACGCTCCGGCGCTGCGGCTTCACCGAGCTCCGGCCCGGCCAATCGCTGCTGGTGCGCTATGGAAGGGGACCGAAAGGGCTGATGGCGGCGGAGCTCAAGCCCGACGGCTCGCAAGGACCGTCCTCCCACTGATCTTGCGCGGGATCGACCGGTTCGCCCGCTCTCGCGGCTGCCTGTCTGCTCGCGCTTGCGCTCTTCGCGCAGCGAGCGGCATGGCGGCGGGCGCGGCCACGCTCGTGCTCAAGACCGAAACCGGCGACCACAGCTTCGATATCGAAGTGGCCACCACCGACCAGGACCGCGCGCTTGGTCTGATGTTTCGCCGCTCGCTGCCGGAAAATGCCGGCATGCTGTTTCTCTACGACCCGCCCGCGCCCGCCGCCATGTGGATGAAGAACACGCTGATCCCGCTCGACATGGTGTTCATCTCTCCTGATGGCAGGGTGCATCGGATCGAGAGCGATGCCGAGCCCTTCTCCACTGCGTTGATCCCATCGGACGGGACCGTCGCTGCCGTGCTGGAGCTGAATGCCGGCCAGGCCGATAAGATCGGCCTTAAGCGGGGCGACAAGGTCGTCTATCCGGGGCTCGTCAACGGCAAAGATTGATAACTCGCTGTTCCCATATCGAGCCCGTTAGTCTCGGCATCTCCTCACACGTCATACCGGCGAAAGCCGGTATCCAGAGTCTCAAACTCGGCGCACCTTGCCCCTGGATTCCGGCTTGCGCCGGAATGACGAATGCGTTTCAGGCCAAGCATTAGCTCTTTCCTCAGCGCTTAAGACTAGCCTACGGCCCCGAGCGCGAATTATGTATCGTCCAGCGATGTGATCGGGGCATAGCGCAGTCTGGTAGCGCACCTGCTTTGGGAGCAGGGGGTCGCAAGTTCGAATCTTGCTGCCCCGACCATCGCTTGCTTAATCGACGAGGAGGCTCGATGGCCGCCCGCATCTATAAGCCCGCCAAGACCGCCATGCAGCAGGGCCTGGCGGCGACGCGCGGCTGGATCTTGGAGTATGAGCCGGAGAAGCCGCTTCTGATCGAGCCCTTGATGGGCTGGACCAGCTCCGCCGACACCAAGTCGCAGGTGCGCCTGAGCTTCGCCACCAAGGAGGAGGCGGTGGCGTTCGCCACGCGTCACGGCATTGCCTTTCGCCTCGAGGAGCCGCAAAAGACGGCGCTGAGACCGAAATCTTACGCCGAGAACTTCAAGTTCGGCCGGCCCGACCGCTGGACGCACTGACCGTCATCGTTTCGTTCTATAGTCTGGAGCGATCTACAATCGGTCCCGTAGCTCAAGGGATAGAGCATCTGCCTTCTAAGCAGAGGGTTGAAGGTTCGAATCCTTCCGGGACCGCCATTCGCTTCAGTGCCGCTTGGGGGCTGGCCTCATCTCACGCAGGCGAGGGAAATTCATGCGCCTTGTCGTCGGGCTCTTCGTAACGCTGATCTTCTGTGACGCCGCCGCCGCCGCTCCCAGACTGCTCTGGGAGGCCAAGGGCCTGGAGCAACCTGAATCGGTCGTCCAGGATCCGGCCACGGGCGCCATCTATGTCAGCAATATCGCCGGCGCCATCATGCAGAAGGACGGCAACGGCTTCATCGCCAAGCTGAGGCCCGACGGGACCGTCATCGAGCGGGAGTGGGTCAAGGGACTGAATGCTCCGACCGGGCTCGCGCTCCACGACCGCACGCTCTATGTGGCCGACGTCGACGAGCTGGTGGAGATCAACGTGGCCTCGGGCGAGATCGCCAAGCGCCACGAGGCGAAAGGCGCGATCTTCCTCAACGATGTCGCGGTCGGCGAAGACGGGACCGTCTACGCTTCCGACACGCCGATGAACACGATCTGGCGCCTCAAGGACGGAAATTTCGAACCGTGGCTGGCCAACGATGCGTTGAACGGACCGAACGGTCTTCTCGTGCAAGGCGGCAAGCTCATCGTCGCCTCGTTCGGCAAGATGCCGAGCGAAGGGCAGAAGCAGGAGCTGGGAGGGCTATTTGCCGTCGACCTCGAGGACCAATCGCTAACCAAGCTCGGCAACGGCGAGCTTATCGGCAATCTCGACGGTCTTCAGGCGCTTCAGCCCGGCATCTACCTGGTCACCGATTGGGCGGCGGGCGGGCTTTATCGCGTCGATGCCAAGGGCAACGCCGAGCGCCTGCTCAAGCTCGGCAAAGGCAGCGCCGACTTCATCTATCTTCCTGACAAGAAGACGGCGCTGATCCCGATCATGCTGAACAACTCGCTCGTCGCCTACGCGCTGGAGTAGGGCTATTAGCCCCTTAGCGCCGCACGAAGCGTTGCGTCTACACGACGTTCCTCACGACGCCGCCATCGACGCGAAGGGCCGCGCCGACAAGGCGACTGTCGGATCGTTCCGCGCCTCCCGCGAAGGAGAGCGTCAGCCGTGCTTGGCTTGCCGCACTACGATGCGCGCGGCGGGAAGTTGAGAGTCCTCTGGGCCCGGTTCGCCTACGGATAGGCTCATGACCGAGCCTGGGCCAGGCGCGGCTTCCCTTGCCGGCCACTGGTCGCTGTAGCGGCCTGCGAACCGGTGCAAGCCGATATGCACGATCTCGCGGTCCGCGGCGGCCCACACGTCACCGCCGCATAGCCGCCAGCGATAGCAGAAGGCATAGTCCTCAGAGAGATACGCGTTTTCGAACCTGATCGGGTCGAAGACGCGGATGAGCCGGTCGAGGCCATGGGCAATCGGCGAAGTGAGCCTCGCCGAGGCGTCAGAGTGCTGGGGCTGCCTGTCAAGCAGAGTCGCAATGCAGTCGCGGCGCAGCAGAAGGATTCCCGCGCCACAGCCCTCCACGCGGATGAACCCTTTATGTGCTCCGACGCCCGGGCCCCTCACCGTGAAGTCATGGGCCTTGGCGCGTGCGCGGGAAGGCGCATCTCCCGCCGCTATGGCCCTTTCATATTTGCTGAGATCGAGTTTGCGCTTGGGATAGAGGGCGCCGACGACCGGCTGGTCGAGCTCCACCATGTCCACGATCAGCTTCGGATCGAACCCCATGTCCGCATCGATGAAGAGGAGATGGCTCGCATTGGTCCGGTCGAACCAGTGGGTGAGCAAAACGGAGCGACTTTCCACCAGATCAGAGAAGGAGAGGGTGGCGAGCGCGCAGGGCCAGCCGCGTGCGGCCAGTACATGCTGGAGCCCGAACAGGCTCCGCACATAGACCGAATAGAACATCTCGCCAAAGGCGGGTGTTGCTATGAATAGACTGATCATCAGCCCCCCTCCCATTAGTCTTGGAGGGAAAGGCTGAGTCAACCCCAGGTCGCGCTGAATCCGGGGATAAAAGCCGATTCATCGCTCAGCCCCGCGCGGTGAGCCTGGCGAAGCCGGCATCGAGGTCGGCCTTCAGATCATCGACATCCTCGAGACCGACATGCAGCCGAACCGCCGGGCCTTCCGCCTGCCATGTCGTGGCGGTGCGATAGGCTCTTGGGTCGAAGGGAAGGATCAGGCTCTCGAAGCCGCCCCAGGAATAGCCCATGCCGAACAGCTCTAGGCCGTCGAGCATGGCGGCGAGGCTTTCGTGCGAAACGGGCTTCAGCACGATCGAGAACAGCCCCGAGGAGCCGGTGAAATCGCGCTTCCACAAAGCGTGGCTGGGGTGGCTGGGAAGCGCCGGATGCAGCACGCGCGCGACCTCGGGCCTCTCCGCCAGCCAGCGCGCGAGCTCGAGCGCCGATTTCTGATGGCGCTCAAGCCTCACCCCGAGGCTGCGTAAGCCCCGCAAGCCCAGATAGACGTCCTCCGGCCCCGGGCAGAGGCCGAGGTCCTCGTGCGTCTTGGCGACCGCCGGCGTGGTCTCTTCCGTCGTGGTGATGGCGCCCAGCATCGCGTCGGCATGGCCGACGATATATTTGGTGGCGGCCTGGATCGACACGTCGGCGCCATGGGCGAAGGACTTGAAATAGAGCGGCGTCGCCCACGTATTGTCGAGAATGACCCTTGCCCCGGCAGCATGCGCCGCCGCCGCGATGGCCGGCATGTCCTGCACCTCGAACGTCTGCGAGCCCGGCGACTCGGCGAACACGACCCGCGTCTTCTTGGTGATGAGGTCCTTGATCGCTCCGCCGATCACAGGGTCGTAATAGATGATGGTGACGCCAAGCCGCCTCAGCACGCTGTCGCAGAAGCGGCGCGTCGGGCGATAGACGGTATCGGCAACGAGCACCTCGTCGCCCGCCGCGACGAAGGCGAGCAGCGCCGTGGCGATGGCCGAGAGGCCGGAGGGCGTCAGCAAGGTGCGGTGTCCGCCTTCGAGCTCGGCGATCGCAGTCTCCAGCGCCTTGACCGTGGGCGTGCCGAGACGGCCGTAAGTGAAGTCCTGATCGTTCGCCTCGAGCGCCGCCACACTGGGGAACAGCACCGTGGAGCCGCGATAGATCGGCGTGTTGACGAAGCCGTGCTGGCGCGCGGGCTCGCGCCCGGCATGGGCGAGCCGCGTCAGATCCTTCTGTTTCCTGGTCCGTTTGCTCATCTAGCAAGGACCGTAACATGAGACGCATCATGCCCGGCCTTGAGCCGGGCATCCAGGGCCGCTCGCTCGGAGCTCTTGATCCTGGATTGCCGGGTCAAGCCCGGCAATGACATGTTGTTGGTCATCAGCCCGTCTCGATGGGAAGGCTTTGATCGGCGCCCCATTCCGACCAGGATCCGTCATAGACGGAGGTCTTGCGATGACCGATTTGGGCAAGCCCAAGCGCCAGCACGCTCGCGGTGATGCCCGAGCCGCAGCTCGTCACCACCGGCTTGCTGAGATCGACGCCGGCTTCCTCGAACATCCGTTCGATCTCAGCAGCGGATTTGAGGGTGCCGTCCTTGTTGAGGAGCCTTGAGAAGGGAAGATTGTGGGCGCCGGGCATATGCCCCGAGCGAAGCCCTGGGCGAGGCTCCGGCGCCTTCCCGGCAAACCGCTCGGGCGCGCGCGCATCGACCACCTCGGCGGACTTGTCCTTGACCAGCGCCTTCATGTCGGAGACGTCGCGCACCAGGTCGGCGTTACGCCTCGCCGTGAAGTGGCGCGTGGTGCGGCTCCTCGGCTCACCGCTTTCGATCGGCCGGCCTTCCCGTTTCCATTTCGGCAATCCGCCATTGAGCACGCTCACGTCTTCGACGCCCATGACGCGGAAGGTCCACCACACCCGGGCGGCGCTGTACAGCCCGCGGGAATCGTAGATCACGATGCGCGAGCCGTCGCCGATGCCCATGCTGCGCATGCGCGAGGAGAACTTCTCCGGCGGCGGCAGCATATGCGGCAGGCTGCTCTTGGTGTCGGCGATCTCGTCGATGTCGAAGAACAGCGCACCCGGAATATGCTCGGCGAGATATTCGGCATGCGCGTCGCCTTCGCTCGGCATGTGCCACGAGGCATCGATGATGACGAGGTCGGGCGCATCGAGCTCGCGGGCGAGCTCCTCGGTCTCGGTCAGCCAGGTCTTCGTCTGCAACAAATCGTAATCTCCAAGTTCGAGCTTAAACGAACACGCGGGGAGCGGCCGGCTGCCCCTGGTCGAGCCAGGCGGGGACCGGCAACCCCTTCTCGCGTAGGAATTTGGGGTTGAACAACCGGCTTTGGTAGCGGGTGCCGTAATCCGCCAGCACCGTGACGATCGTATGACCTGGACCCATGTCGCGGGCAAGGCGAATGGCGCCTGCGACATTGATGCCGCTCGACCCCCCGAGGCACAGCCCTTCCTCGCTCAAGAGGTCGAAGATGATGGGCAGCGCTTCCGCGTCGGGGATCTGGTAGGCCTCGTCGATGGTCGCCCCTTCGAGATTGGCGGTGATGCGCCCCTGGCCGATCCCCTCGGTGATGGAGCTGCCTTCGGCCTTGAGCACGCCGTGCTTGTAGAAATTGTAGAGCGCGGCGCCCATGGGATCGGCGAGCCCGATCACCACGCCCGGATTGTGCTCCTTGAGACCCATGGAGACGCCGGCAAGGGTGCCGCCGGTTCCGACCGCGCAGACAAAGCCGTCGACCTTGCCGCCCAAGTCATTCCAGATCTCCTGCGCCGTCGTCTCGATATGCCCCTGGCGGTTGGCGACATTATCGAACTGGTTGGCCCAGATGGCGCCGTTCGGCTCGGTGCCTGCCAGCTCCTCGGCGAGCCTGCCCGAATATTTCACGTAATTGTTGGGGTCCTTGTAGGGAACGGCAGGGACCTCGATGAGCTTGGCGCCGGTGAGCCTGAGCATCGCCTTCTTCTCCTCCGACTGGGTATCGGGGATGACGATGACGGTCTTCAAGCCCCAGCGCATTGCCGACCAGGGCGAGCCCGATGCCGGTATTGCCGGCGGTGCCTTCGACCACGGTGCCGCCGGGCTGGAGCCGGCCGGAATTGAGCGCATCGCGGATGATGAAGAGCGCGGCGCGGTCCTTCACCGACTGGCCCGGATTTATGAACTCGGCCTTGCCGAGAATGGTGCACCCGGTCTCCTCCGACGCGCGCTTGAGCTTGATCAGCGGGGTGTTGCCGATCGCCTCGATGATGCCGTTGCGGTAGGGCACGGGGGGCCTGCGGGAGTTCTCGGGTGGTCTTGCGGCAACCTAATGAGCGGGAGGAATGCCCGCAAGAAGCGGAAATTTCAAGGAAGACGCTGAGCGGGCAGACGTTTTCCATGAAATCGATGGTTGAGGATCGGCCTTAAGGCCCCTGTAGCGCGTCCTGGCGCGACTTGATCAGGTCGCAGTGCTCGGCAAGGGATTTGATCTCGTCGCCCCTGAGAAGCCGGGCAAGCGGGTTCCACTTGAAGCTCTCGACCCTTTGGCAATCCGCCATGGCCAGCTCGAGCTGTGCCGTGGTTTCATCGGGTGGCATCGTGTTGAGAGCTTCTTCCGAAGGCAGTCGCGACTGGATCTCGGCAATCTCCGTGCGGATTGAGTGATAGGTCCAATCGAACCAGGCTCCGATGGCGATGATCAGCACCGCCAGAATCAGCCCCAATC
>CAWANV010000004.1:0-21748 GCA_963783455.1 uncultured Alphaproteobacteria bacterium | reverse complement strand
TCGACGTTCGGGCCTCGTGGTTCGAGACGCCGCCTTCGGCGGCTCCTCACCATGAGGACTTATCCCTTGGCAACAAGCGCCTGGTCGAGATCGGCCGTGAGGTCGGCCACGTCCTCAAGGCCGATGGAAAGCCGCACGCTGTTGTCGAAAATGTCAAGCTCGGCCCGCGTCTCCGGCGAGAGCCGCTGATGGGTGGTGGTGGCGGGATGGGTGACCAGGCTCTTGGCATCGCCGAGATTGTTGCTGATCTTGAAGATCTCGAGCGCATTCATGAAGCGGAACGCCTCCTTCTTGCCGCCCTTGATCTCGAAGGCGACCATCGGCCCGCCTCCCGTCATCTGACGTTTGGCGAGCGCCGCCTGCGGATGGTCGGCGCGGCCGGGATAGAACACGCGCACGACCTCCGGCCGCTCGGCGAGAAAATCGGCGATGGTGGCGGCGGACGCGCAGTGGCGCTCGACCCGCACGGGCAGCGTCTCCAGGCCCTTCAGCATCACCCAGGCATTGAATGGGCTGAGCGACGGGCCGGTGTGCTTGAGGAAATTGTGCAGCTTCTCCTCGATGAACTCCTTGGACCCGAGCACGACGCCGCCGAGGCAGCGCCCCTGGCCGTCGATATGCTTGGTGGCCGAATAGACCACGATGTCGGCGCCGAGCGGCATCGGCCGCTGGAGCAGCGGCGTGGCGAAGACGTTGTCGACCACGACGAGCGCGCCGGCTTTCTTGGCGATCCTCGAGACGCCTTCGATGTCGACCAGCTCGAGCACGGGGTTGGTGGGAGTCTCGAAGAAGAAGGCGCGCGTGTTGGGTTTGACCGCCGCTGCCCACGCCTTGAGATCGCGCCCGTCGATCAGGGTGGTCGCGATGCCGTAGCGTGGCAGCAGATCCTCGACGACATAGCGGCAACTGCCGAACAGAGCCCGCGCCGAGACCACGTGGTCGCCCGTCTTCAGATGGCAGAGCAGGGAGGCACTCACGGCGGCCATGCCGCTCGACATGCCGCGTGCGGCGGGCGCCCCTTCCAGCGCGCACATGCGCGCCTCGAACATGGCGACGGTCGGGTTGGCGTAGCGGCTATAGACATAGCCTTCCTCGTCGCCCTTGAAGCGGGCTTCGGCCTGCTCGGCGCTGTCATAGACGTAGCCCGAATTGAGGAAGATGGCCTCGGAGGTCTCGCCGAACTGGCTGCGGAGCGTGCCGGCATGCACCAGCTCGGTGGCGAGATGCCAAGCGACGCGGCGCTTCTTTTTATCCTTGCTTGCGACCATGGAACTGCTCCTTCAGACCCGTCTTACGGCCGGCCGCATAAAAAAACCCGGACTTTGGCTGCCGCCAAAAGACCGGGACCGGCTTCAATCGCCTCGCACGGCCTTTTAGCGACTTGTTTAACGTGGCTGCAAGCCGGCCGGCCAAATCACCACGAGAGGGCATTAATGCCCCCGCGGAATGGCCGCCGTCAAGCCTCGCCCAGGGTCAACCGGCGGAGAGGGCAAAGAGAAAGGAAATGACCGCGAGCGCCCTGAGTACCGTCCTCACGCCATGCAGCCTGTTCCATTTGTGGAGGAGGGCGCGGGTCTTAGGTCCCGCTTTGGCGGGGTCGGTCGCCATGAGCGTGTCGTTGATCGGCTTGAGCGCCAGCAAAGTCCACGGCCAGGGTGCCAAGATCAGCAGGGCTCCGGCCATGAAAGCTGGTTTTCCGGTTTGCCACCAGGCAATGGCGCCGAGGGCGAAGCCGATCAAGGCCAAACTCCCCTGCATGGCGAAGCCGCGCTGGTAGGCCTTCTTCCATTCGACCAGGAGTGGCCGGTCCTTCAGCTCGAGCCGCGCCGGCTGCTCGGCGAAATTGATGTAGAAGGCAGCCCCGGTGAACAGGGCGGCGATGACTAGGGCGAGATGTCCAATCAGCATGGTCCGGCCTCAATCCTTCTCCCCTCTTGTGAATCCGGGGGAGAAGACCGAGCTTAAGATGACCGGACAATAGAAAAAATGCAAAGACGGACCATGGAGCCTGCAAGCCAGAGCGACAGACTTTTCGAGGCGCTTCCCGACAAGCCTCGCGCCGATCCTCCCGGGGAGGCCACCAGAAGCGCCTTCGCCCGCACCGGCATTCTGCCGAGCCAGGCCATCCGCGCCATGATCGCCGGCGGCGAGATCATGGCCGCGCCGGAGATCGAGGCCAATCAGATCCAGCCGGCGAGCCTCGATTTGAGGCTGGGCAAGGTCGCCTACCGCATCCGCGCGAGCTTCCTCCCCGGTCCCGACGCCACGGTGCGCGACAAGCTTACCGAGCTCAAATTCCACGAGATCGATCTCACCAAGGGCGCCGTGCTCGAGGCGGGCTGCGTCTATCTCGTGCCGCTGATCGAGCAGCTCAAGCTGCGCTCGACCATCGCCGGCTTCGCCAATCCGAAGAGCTCGACCGGGCGGCTCGACGTGTTCACGCGGCTCATCGCCGATCATCAAGACGGGTTCGACACCGTCGAGGAAGGCTATTCGGGTCCGCTCTTCGCCGAGATTTGCCCGCGCACCTTCTCCATCAAGGTTCGCTACGGCTCGCGCCTCAACCAGATCAGATTCCGGCGCCGCGTCGGCCAGCAGCTCGACGCCGGCGAGCAGCCGGGGCGCGTGGGCGACCGCGCTTTGCGTGAGATCCATTCCGATGTGGGCCTGGTCGAGGGCGAGGCCGCGATCCGCGAGGGGCTAAACTTGCGCATCAGCCTCGCGCCCATTCTCCCCTCCGGTCTCGTCGGCTACCGCGCGCGCCGGTTCGCCGGGGTCATCGACGTCGATGCGGTCGGCGCTTACGACGTGGATCAGTTCTGGGAGGCGGTGCATTTAGGCTCCGATCGCCGCCTCGTGCTCGACCCGCACGAGTTCTACATTCTCGCCTCGAAGGAGAGCGTCTCGGTGCCTCCGGCTTACGTGGCCGAGATGGCGCCGTTCGATCCGCTGATCGGCGAGTATCGCGTGCATTATGCCGGCTTCTTCGATCCGGGCTTCGGCTATGCGGAGGGAAAGGTCCCCGGCGCCAAGGCGGTGCTCGAAGTCCGCAGTCTCGACATCCCCTTCATCCTGGAGGACGGGCAGATCGTCGGCCGGCTGGTCTACGACAAGCTCACCGACATCCCCGACACGATCTACGGCCGGGGCATCGGCTCGCATTATCAGGCGCAAGGCTTGAAGCTCTCCAAGCATTTCAAGCAGGACTAGCTTAGCTCGGTCGCAACACCACTCTCGTTATGCCCGGACTTGATCCGGGCATCCATGCCGTGACCTACCAATTGAATCGGCGGTAGAGATCGAACCAATTTGGATTGTCTCTTTCGATCAACTCAATCTTCCAGCGGCGCGGCCAGGATTTGATGGCTTTCTCGCGCTTGATCGCCGCCTCGGCGGTTGTGTGTTCTTCGACGTAAACGAGCCGCTTGACGCTGTAGCGGGACGTGAAACCAGGTGTCACGCTTTCACGGTGCTCCCATGCGCGGCGGGGGAGGTTGCTTGTAACTCCGGTGTAGAGCGTCCCGTCCTTGCGGCTGGCTAGGATGTAAACATAGAAGCTCCGCATGAGATGGAGGGGTAACGGAATGGACCCCCGGGTCAAGCCCGGGGTGACGGAGCTTGTTGCAGGGTCACGATGAACAGGAACCCCCACCCAACACGCAGAACTTGGCGCAGTGGGGATGGCAGAGCTTGACCGCGCCCGTCTCGAACATGCCGCCATTGGCCCGCGCGGCTTGCGCCAGCGTCGCGCCCATCTCGAAGGCGGGGTCGTAAGGAAGCAAGGTGCAGGGCAGCACGACGGGATGGGCGGCCCCTTTCCGCTTCACCACCATGCGGCTCGAGGCGCACATCAATTCCGCCGGGTTCTTCCCGAGAATCCCCCAGCAGCTTTCGGTAATCTCAGGCACGTCGGCGCGCTCGTCCATCTCGGGGAAGAGGACGAGTTGGCCATGATCGTAAGCATCGAGAGGCCAGGCCCGCTCCGCGATCAGCGCGGCGTAGCCGGCTCGCGCGTCCTTCTCGCTCTCGCCCCAGCAGGTGCGCCCGGCGAGCGCAAGCGTGAAGCCTCCGCGCGCGAGCCAGTCAATCCCTTCGACCGTCTTGACGAACGAGCCCGGGCCCCGCTCGGTGTCATGCAGCTCCTTGGTATAGTGGTCGAGGCTCACGCGCATGACGAGGCGGCTGCCATGGGCATCGCGGAGCGCCGCCAGCCCGTCGCGGATGCGGGGGCGCAGCATGGGCTGCATGGCGTTGGTCAGGACCAACACCGAGAAGCCGCGCTTAAGCGCATCGCTGAACATCTCGATGATGTCGGGATTCATGAAGGGCTCGCCGCCGGTGAAGCCGATCTCGCGCACCGGCCATCCTCCGCGCGCAATCTCGGCGAGATAGGCGGCCGCCTCGGCGCGGGCGATATAGGCGAGCCGGTCGTTCTCCGGGCTCGATTCGATATAGCAATTGCGGCAGGTGATATTGCAGAGGCTGCCGGTGTTGATCCACAGGGTGCGGAGCGCCGCAAGCGCCACGCGGGCGCGCTTCTCGCCCTTGGCGGTGATTTCGGGATCGCTGAATTTCGCAAGCGGCGCAAGGAGCGCGGCGTCGGCCATTTCATGCCCTCCAGCCCCGGCATTAACAGGTGGTTGGCGGCCGTCCGCAAGACCATGCTGCATCACCCCTGTGTGAGCCTCGCTTTTCGCTCGCGGCGCGGCATGATAGGACTCGTGTCGGATCGCGGGTGTAGCTCAGTGGTAGAGCAGTAGCTTCCCAAGCTACGGGTCGTGGGTTCAATCCCCATCGCCCGCTCCAATTCCCAACAGTTCTAGTGCGGACCGCGGGATGCAGCGCCCTCTAACGCACTGATAATCTTTCGCACGCGCCAGCAATCGGGCGCGTCCTAAACGATGGGGCGGTTAGTCGATCCGCTTCACCGAAAACTGCATCACTGCATGGATGAGAGGCTCCGGCACGTCGGCCGGCTTAACGTTCTTGGCTGTCCCGACAACACTGAACTGCTGACGCCCAGGAGTGGGGTACGTCCATGTGACCGTGACTGTGAACGGTATCGGCGTCAACTCGGCGCCGAGCCCATCGGGCAGCTTGGCAACGGTGTAGAGCATCGCGTTCGTGAAGACGTCAAGAGGGATGAAGGCCGCAGCGCCTGGTGGGTTAGGCGTCACAAACGGGATCTGCTGGGAGGCGGTCTGTAGGACGTCATACACCCAGCCAGCCTTGTTCCCGGATGACGGGATTAGGATCTTGTCCCTGTCCCCGTTGTTGAGCGAGACCTTATTGTCGGTCAGCCTTGGGGAGGACTTGAGTAGCTCGGACACGCTGATCATGTCGGCTCGCCACTCGACCGTCGCGTCCTGGATGGCGATGTCGTTGGTGGCGCGCAGCTGAAAGGTAGGCACCGACCAGCGCCCCTCGACCATTTTGCCCTCGACCCCGATCCGTATCTCGGGGTCATTCTTCGGATCCCATATGATCTCGTGCCGCTCCTCAGGAGCGATCAGGACTACCTCAGGGTTGCCTGCTACGACTGGAACCGGCGCGCCAGTGCCTGACCCGAAGGCGAAGCGATAGAGCTGCCACACAACTCCAATGAGCGCGATGGCAATACCTATAAAGATGATGAGCTGAGGCGGATCAAAAGCCATCTGGCCCGACGCCCTCCGTTCCTTCATCCAACCGTGTAGCGAGTAGTAGGCACCTACTGCAACGACTGGCCACACGACGAGGTGCAGGAAGCCGGGCATGGCGGGCCACGCCCAAGGAATGAACATCGCAAGGAGAGCCAATATCGCCCCGCCAACGGTCTTCCAATGCAGCCCCTGCATCGGTGCATCTTAGATAAGGTACGTGTTTGTCGCTAGGCGCGTGCAGCTATGGGTCGTGGGTTCAATCCCCATCGCCCGCTCCAATTCCCTCACGAATCACAAGAACTCGTCATTGCCGGGCTTGACCCGCCTACGCGGGCCGAAGCCTTATGGTCGGGCCCACCAGCCATTGCTTCGGCGGGCGAAGACCCGGCAATCCGTTCCAATGGCGTTTCCAGCCGCTGAGACCTAACGGCATGGATGCCCGGCTCAAGGCCGGGCAGACGATTCGATGTAAAGCAACCTAATGCGCGAGCTTGACGGCGCCGGTGTAGAGCGCGCCGCCGATCACGCAAGGCAGAGCGATATAGGCTTGACCCAGAGCGCTCGCCGCCACGCATCCGGTGGCGATGGCGATCGAGCCCGCGGTCGCGCCTTTCGTCATGCCGGCCTCGTTGGTCATCTGCTGCTTCTGCGCGTCCTCGATGGCGCCGAATTGATCCTTGCGGATCTTCTCAGCCTCGAAGATCTCGGCCGCTTCGATGACGTCCTTCAGAGGCTTGGCAATCTCCTGGGGCTGACGCGCATGTTCGGCGCGGTAGAGACTGAGCAACTGGCGATCCCGCTCGGCGTATGAGGCCAGCGTCCATTTCGCCGTGCCGCCGGTGGTGATCTTCTCGACCGCGCTCGGGTCGTGTCCCCAGCCTGAGAACACCTTGCGGAAAGAGAAACCGCTGTCCTCTTTGTTCTTCGACCAGCGCAGCGCCTGCATGATGCGAACGACGGGCTCATATTGGCCGGTAGCGACGTAATAACCCCACAGCGCGTAGATGCCCGGCGAGCCACCGTGGTCGAGCGGCAGATCCATCAGTGTCGGCCGTTTGCCCGCGATAAAATCGTCGATCAGCGGACGCCGCAGCGGCATACGGGAGGCGTTTTTCTCGAGCAGGTCACGCCAGTCCGGCCGGCCGGAATAGACGATGGCCCTGATGATGACCGCCTGCTCCTTGTCGGGCATGGGGAACATCCGGGGGATCAGGCGGGGGCCGTCCTTGGGGTTGGAGCCGAGCACGCCGGCGATGAAGCCGGTACAGAACCACGCCTTCTCCTCATCGGCGAACAGGCCAAAGTCCTGCATGGCGTGGACCGCGGCAGGGACGCGCGATGGGTTCTTATGACTGCGATAGTTGGTGACCCAATCCATCAACCGGTCGACCGAGGCGAATTCACCTTGCGGCTCAGGTGCAGCCTGCGGCTGGTCCGTGGGGATGGGCACGGGCGGACGCATGGTGGCATAGGTCTCGACCTTCACCTCGGTGGGCGGGGCGGCAGCCTGGGAAGGGGGAGTTGGCGCGGACTGGACCTGTGCGGGCGCCCCGGCGGCGTCTTGCGGCTGCGACGGCGCGAGCAGCTGAGGCGCCGGTTGTTTCGCCACGGAAACGGTCTGCGGCGGCTCGGCCCCCGGCGTCGCGGTCTGCGCCGCGCAAGGAACGGTTAATGCGAGCGCGCCGAAGCAGGCGAGCGCAATGATGGCGTGGCTACGCATGTCATCAGCTTCCTTCCCCCGGCCCCAGAAGTGCTGACGATTACTCAGACATCGTTAATGCCACGGGCCTCGCGGGTCCATGGGAACATATTGATTTTCAGGCGTTTCGTGGCTTTTTGAGGGCCGGTAACGTTAACCATAACAAAAGATTAACGCCGCCCGCACCCAAAGTCCGGCCGCCCTCCCAACTCGCGGTACAGAAGGACGGCCGGTGGCCTCGCGCTTGCGCCGCTAGGGAGCGCCTGATTTCAAGCTAGCGAGGTCGATCACGAAACGAAAGCGCACGTCGTTCTTGAGCATGCGCTCGTAAGCCTGGTTGATCTCCTGAATGGGGATCAATTCGACATCGGCGGCGACGCCGCGCCGCGCACAAAAGTCCAGCATCTCCTGGGTCTCGCGAATACCTCCAATCAAACCGCGTCGGGGTTTTGAGTGTGGCCTTAAACTCAACAAGGGTATCCATGACTACTCCGCTTCTTGGGGATGGGTTTGCACCATCCTAACGCGCGGATCGGCATTCCGGTTTGCGGCATCGCGGCGCGCCATGACGAAGGCGAAGTCACGGCCATGCCCCTTGGTCAGCGCAAGCTGAATCCAAAGCATCGCAAGCGATTCGAGCAGGCGGGCGGCCTTGAGCTCGCCGGCATCGACGGGCTCGAAGCCAACATCTGCGACAAGGCGCAGCACGGTCTTCTTATCGGGGCCGCCGGGACCGGCCACAAACATGACGGCGTCGCCGGCGGGGAAGTGCGGTTTTGCCATCACGCTGACGCCGGTGCTGTTGAAGGCCTTAAAGAACGTCGCCTTGCGGGCCTGGCTCTGGAGCAGCTCGACGCCGGACGTCTCGGAGCTGACCGCAAGCCGCGTCAGGCTCGGATTGATCGGGTTGGTGGCGTCGATGACGATCTTGCCGGCCAGTTCGTCGGCATGTTCGCAGACGAGCGACTCGGTCGCGGTCCACGGCGTGGCAAGGATCACCGCCTCAGCCCCGCTCAGTGCAGCGGCAACGGTCTTGGCATTGCGCTCATCGCAATTTGCCGGATCACGCGTCCCATAGCTAACCGTGTGGCCCTTGGCACGAAGGGCCGTGCCCAAGGTCTTTCCGACATTACCCGCGCCAATGATGGCGATCTTCATTGCCCCTCCTCGTTTGCTCGTCGCCGGCGAAGTCCCGCTTCCCACGGCCCGTTTATCCTTGCACTGAACATGGGTGCTCCCATATCATCATTCCAATCGATGATATCGATGACAAGTATCGACCACGCTAATCTAAGCAGGCTCGACCTGAACCTGTTGGTCGCGTTTGACGCGCTGCTGACGGAGCGCAGCGTCACGCGCGCCGCGGCTCGCATTGGGCTCGGCCAGTCGGCCATGAGCCACAATCTGGCGCGGCTCAGGACGCTGTTCGGCGATGAGCTTCTCACCCGCGGCGCCGAGGGGATGCGGCCGACCCCGCGGGCGCTGGCGCTTGCCGATCCCGTGCGCGTGACCCTTGCCCAAATTCAGGCGGCGGTGCTTCAGCGCGAGGCCTTCGACCCGTCGACCGCCGAGCGGGCGTTCAGAATCGGCCTTGCCGACTCCATCGAGGTCGCGGTGATTCCGGGATTGTTCGCGGCGTTGCATGCGGCGGCGCCCAGCGTTGCATTGCGCCTTCGCTCCATCGATCGCATGAGCATCCTGGAGGAGCTCGACTCGGGCAGACTCGATCTCGGCATCGGCGTGTTCAACCAGGGCCAGCTCCATCACAAGCGCCGCCCCCTCTACACCGACAGTTTCCTCTGCCTGTTCAGTCCGGCGCAGCTCAACCTCTCCTCGCCGATCACCCTTGAGGACTATTTGCGGCTGCCGCACGTGTTGACGAGCCTCACCGACGGCGCCCATGGCACGGTCGACGCGGCGCTTGCCAAGCTCAAGCTGAAGCGCACGATCGCGTTGACCACGCCCGACTTTCTCGCCGTGCCTTTCGTGGTGCGCCGGGCGCCGGTCATCACCACCATGCCGTCACGGCTTGCGCGCTATTTCGCCGAAGCCTTCGGACTTGCCACCAGCCCCGCGCCCATCGAGCTCCCGACCTTCACCGTCTCGCTGCTCTGGCACGCGAGCTACGACCACGACCCGGGCCATGTGTGGCTCCGCCAAACGGTGTCGGGCCTTGCCTCCGAGGTGGGCTTGGGGCTCTGAGCGGCCCCCGCTTCCGATGTGGACAACTTCGATTTGGCGGCGCTTTCCCGGTAATATTGGCTTCATGATCGCCGCGTAATCGATTCGCCCGGGCATGATTTTGGCGAGACGTACTGATCATACTGGCTGATCGAAGGAGGTCGTCCCATGGCCGTAAGCACAGCATCCGGGAAGGGCAGCGTCTCGGCGTACAAAGCGCGCTGCGACGCATTGAGCGAGGTCTTGGCGGATAGTTGGTGGGCGGTCGGCTTGCGCGGAATCATGGGCATTCTGTTCGGCCTGATCTGCTTGCTCACGCCAGGGATAGCGATCGAAGTGTTCGTCATCCTGTTCGCGGCCTATATGCTGGTCGACGGCGTGTTCGCCATCGCCTCGGGCATCAAGGCGGCGCGGAACGGCGAGCGCTGGGGCCTGCTCATCCTCGAAGGAATTGTCGACCTCGCGGCGGGCGCCGTCGCCGTTCTCTGGCCGGCGATCACGCTCGTTGCGCTCATCTGGCTCGTCGCGGTTTGGGCGATCGTGTCCGGCGCGCTCATGCTTAGCGCGGCCTTTACCCTCAAGCTCGATCACGGCCGCTGGTGGCTTGCCCTTGGCGGCATCGCCTCGCTCATCTTCGGCATTCTCCTGGTCATCGAGCCGTTGATCGGCGCCGTGGTGCTGACCCTGTGGATCGGCGCCTATGCGCTCGTGTTCGGCATCTTCCTGCTCATTCTCGCCTTCCAGCTCCATGCCAAGAAGGAAGAGCGGGAGCACAAGGTGCCCGCGGGGGCAAAGAAGGCGTAAGCCCTCTATCTTTGGAGCGTTATGATGTGGCGCGGCGCTGCGTGGGCGCCGCGCCATATTTGTCTCTAGGTCCAGCGCATGCCAGCGTTCAACCTCCCCACCGTGACGCTCCCCTCGGGCGAGAATGTGCCGCAGCTCGGCCAGGGCACCTGGCACATGGGCGAGAGCGGGCGGACGCGCAAAGACGAAGTGGCGGCGCTCTCCCTTGGCCTCGATCTCGGCATGACCTTGATCGACACCGCGGAGATGTATGGCGACGGCGGCGCGGAGGAAGCGGTCGCCGAAGCGGTCGCCGGTCGCCGCGACGAATGCTTCATCGTCACCAAGGTGCTGCCGGAGAATTCGACGCGCTCAGGCACCATCGCGGCCTGCGAGCGGAGCCTGAAGCGGCTCAAGACCGATCGGATCGACCTCTATCTCCTGCATTGGCGCGGGCGGCCGCCGCTTAGTGAAACGCTCGAAGCTTTTCAGACGCTGCAAGAGGCGGGGGCGATCCGCTTCTGGGGCGTCAGCAATTTCGATGTCGGGGACATGGAGGAGCTGATCGCTCTTCCCGGCGGGAACGAATGCGCCACCAACCAGGTGCTCTACAATTTGCGGCGCCGCGGCATCGAAGCGGGCCTTCTGCCCTGGTGCCGCGAGCGGGCGATCCCGATCCAGGCCTACTCGCCGATCGAGCAAGGGCGGCTGTTGCGCGACCGGACGCTGACCGGCGTTGCCATTCGCCATCGCGCCACGCCGGCGCAGATCGCGCTCGCTTGGGTGCTCAGGCAGAGCGACATGATGGTGATCCCCAAGGCCGGAACCGAGGCGCATGTGCGGGAGAACCGCGCGGCGCTCGACATCAAGCTGACCGATCAGGATCGCGCCGAGCTTAACCGCGGCTTCCCGCCGCCAAAGGGTCCCCGCCCGCTCGAATTGCTGTGAGGTCGTCTTTAGCCTCTCCCCAGAGGGGAGAGGTCGCGCAGTCGCCGCATGGCGACTGCGCGGGTGAGGGGACTACGACTGCCAAATCCCCCTCACCCCAGCCCTCTCCCCAGTGGGGAGAGGGAGATCGCTGTCATCAGGGCGTCACGTAATTTCGCTGTTGAAGGGGGCAAGCGCCTTCGCGCTCTGAGTTGTAAGAATCCCGCGAGGCGAGACATTAGCTCGATGCCCTGGATCCTTCTCTTCGTTGCCATTCTGCTCGAGGTCGCCGGCATCACCTCGATGAAGCTCTCTCGCGGCTTCGCCGAATTGGTCCCCTCCATCGCCGTGCCGGTGTTCTATGTCCTCTCGGCGGCGGCCGTGATCCTGGCGCTCAAGCGTCTCGATCTTTCGGTGACCTACGCCATCTGGTCGGGCGTCGGCACCGCTCTCGCCGCCATGATCGGGATCGCCTATTTCCGCGAGCCGCTCACCCTGTTCAAGATCGCCTCGCTTGCGCTCGTGGTCCTCGGCGTGGTCGGCCTGTCGCTCGCGGGCAAGCAGACGAACTGACGGGCGCCCCTTTCCCAGCTAACATCGCTCCATGGACGGTCTCATCGGCCAGAGCGACGGCCTCATCCGGCTTGCGGTTTTCGCATCCGTCTTCGTGCTGATGGCGCTGATCGAGCTCGGCTGGCCCAAGCGCAGGCTCATCGTCTCGAAGCGCAGGCGCTGGTTCACCAATATCGGCATCAGCGTGGCCGGCACCCTTCTGCTCAGGCTCATGGCCATGCTTGCCGTGCCGATCGCGGCCATCGCCGCCGCGTTCTACGCGGAAGCGCACCATCTCGGCCTCCTGAACCAAGTCTCCTGGCCCTATTGGATCAAGGTGGTGGTGGCGCTCTTGGTGCTCGACCTTGCCATCTGGGTGCAGCATTTGGCCTCGCACAAAGTTCCGCTGTTCTGGCGCCTGCACCAGGTGCATCACGCCGATCGCGACATCGACGTGACCACGGCGGTGCGGTTTCACCCCGTCGAGATCGCGCTCTCCATGCTGTGGAAGATCGTGGTGGTGGTGCCGCTTGGCGCTCCGCCCTTGGCGGTGTTCCTGTTCGAGGTGATCCTCAACGCCTGCGCCATGTTCAACCACGCCAACATCGCGCTGCCGCAATGGCTCGACCGGATCCTGCGGCTGTTGGTGGTCACGCCCGACATGCATCGCGTGCATCACTCGGTGCTGCGGCGCGAGCACAATTCCAATTACGGCTTCAATCTCTCGCTCTGGGACCGGCTCTTTCGCACCTACACCGCGCAGCCGGAGGGCGGACACCAAGGCATGACCATCGGGCTGCCGCCCTATCAGAGCGAAGCGCCGACCCGCTTCGGTTGGAGCCTTCTGCTGCCTTTCCGGCGGAGATCTCGACGAGGCGTCAACCGAAATTCGCCGCGCTTCCCCGAGTTCTCGCTCCCCCCTTGCGGGGAGCACGATCGTCGAAGACGATCGGAGGGGGGTGAGTAACAAGCTCAGAATTTGGCGCTGACCCCCCTCCCTATCCCTCCCCCACAAGGGGGGAGGGGAGAGCGAGCCGCAAACCCTGGCACGCAAACAAAGGCCGCTTAGAAAAAGCTCATGGGGAAGTAGCGCAGGAACAGCTCTTCGTAGCGGCCGCTCGCATGCACCTGCTCGAGCGCGTAGGTGAGGATCTGGGCGAGCTGGCGATTGCCCTTCTTCACCGCGATGCCCACGCCCTCGCCGAAAAACTTGGTGTCGAGATAGGGACCGCCGCGGAACTCGCAGCACCCCTCGCTGGTCACCCCGTTGATCCAGAAGGTCAGCCCGATGCCGTCGCCGAACACGAGATCGATCGCGCCCTCTTTCAGCGCCTTCTGCGCGTCGTCGGCGGTGTCGAAGGAGGCGATCGCCACGTTGGGGAAGAACAGCTTGAGATAGGCCTCGTGCCCGGTGTCCTTGGCCACGCCGACCTTCTTGCCTTCAAGCGTCTCGGGCCGGATGTCCCTGAGCTCGCTCGTCTTCTGCGCAATGAAGCGGGCGGGCGTGGCGTAGTAGCGGGAGCTGAAATCCGCTCGCTCCACCAACTCCGGGCTGATGCGGATCGAGGCAATGGCGGCGTCGGCCTCGCCCCGGTCGAGCGTGAAGAAGAGCTCGCTCCAGTCGACGTCCTTCACCTCGCACTCGACCTCCAAAACCTCGCAGATGGCCTTGGCGAGGTCGACATTGAGGCCGGTGAGAGCGCCGACCTCGTCGACATAGTGGAAGGGCGGATAGTCGCTGTCGGTGATGAAGCGGAGTTTTTCCAGCCCGTGCATGTCGGGCTTGGGACGGAGCACGTCGCCTTGCCAGGTGTCGGGAACGATGTCGTTCCTCACCTGCGCCAAGCCGGGGACGGGCACGAGCCAGACGAGCGCGAGCGCGGCAGCGGCAAGCCAAAGCGGCGCTGCGCGGAAGCGTCTCGGCTTAAGGGAAGACTTGCTCGCGTCGGTCACGTACTTCTCTTAACGCGGCTCGGCCTTGCGTGCCAAGGGGCTTAGGCACGGCATAGTTGTGAGTTATATAACTGCAATTCTACATTGCACAACTTGCGCGCAACTCGGGGTGGCGCGATCTAATATTGCGTCTCATCTTAAAAGTGCAAATACTCACGGGTGAATGCTGGGGGCGTTCCCGTGTCGCTTGTGGCGGAGTCTCGCCGGGTCGGAGGGCAGCTTGCGCGCATTGTCGCGCGCCAGAGCGCGCCCCTGCAAGCCGAATACGGTTTTCTCCTCGGCCGCTTCATCGATGAAGCCACCTTGGCGCGCGCTCACGCGATTGCTGTGCACTGGGGCGTGCATCCCCACGAGGTGATGATCGCCAATGGCTGGCTCGAGGCGGAAGACTATTATCGCGCCCTGGCCGAAAGGTGCGGCGCGCCATTCAAGGCAAAGCTTCCCGCCACCGAAGTGGCGCCCACGGCGATGGCGAGTCCGCGCCAGTGCCTTGGCAGAGGCGTGCTCAAGGAACGCGACCGCGCCGGCAGCTTCGTTTTTGCGCCCGACCGCCTCAGGCCTAACGCGCTTCGCGCCATGCTGGCGCGGCTTGCGCCCTATGACTTCTCGCTCGCATCGCCCATTGCGGTGAGAGAGGCGATCTGCCGCCACTTTGCTCCATCCTTCGCGCTTCATGCCGTCGAAGGCTTGGCCTCGCGCCATCCAGCCATGAGCGCGCGGACACGTCCGGCCTTGTGGCAGCGCCTTGTTGTCCTCTTTGGCGCGGTCGCGATCGGGCTCGCGGTCGCGCTCGCGCCGGTCGAGACCATATGGGTGGTGACGCTTGCCCTCGCTCTCCTGTTCGTGCCGCTGATTGCGTTTCGCCTCCTCGCCGCCTATGGCCTCATCGGCGCGGGCGACGATGGCCATGACATTTCCTATCCGCGCGTGCCGGACCACGCGCTCCCCATCTACACCCTGCTCGTGCCGCTCTACCGCGAGGCCCACATGCTGCCCTCGCTCATCACGGCACTGACGCGCCTCGACTACCCGGCGGCGAAGCTCGACATCAAGCTCATCCTCGAGGCCACCGACGGCGCGACGATTGCCGCGGCGCACGCGCTCGGCCTGCCGGGCATTTTCGAGATCGTCGTGGTGCCGGAACTGCATCCGCGCACCAAGCCGAAGGCGCTGAACTACGCGCTGCCGCTTGCCCGCGGCGAATATGTCGTGATCTACGACGCCGAGGACCGGCCCGAACCCGGCCAGCTCCGCCAGGCGCTTCATGCTTTCCGCACCGGCCCCCCCAACCTCGCCGCGGTGCAGGCCAGGCTCAATCTCTATAACGCTGGCGACAACTGGCTCACCCGCCAGTTCACCATCGAATATTGCGCGCTGTTCGACGGGCTCTTGCCCGCTCTCGACCGGCTCAAGCTCCCAATTCCGCTCGGCGGGACCTCGAACCATTTCCGTGCCTCGGCGCTGAACTGGCTCATGGCTTGGGACCCCTTCAACGTGACCGAGGATGCCGATCTCGGCCTGAGGCTCGCGCGGAACGGTTACCGCTGTCAGGTAATTCGCTCCACCACCTACGAGGAGGCGCCCGCCCGATTCATGTGCTGGCTTCGCCAGCGCACCCGCTGGCTCAAGGGCTATATGCAGACCTGGCTCGTGCATATGCGGGTGCCAAGCGCGCTGTGGCGCGAGCTCGGTCCGCGCGGCTTCCTCGCCTTCCAGATCATGGTGGGGGGCACCGTGCTGTCGGCGCTCGCGCATCCCTGGTTCTATGTGCTTGCGGGGGTGGAGCTTGCGGGCGGCGGACTGCTGGCGCGCCCCGAGAGCCTGTTCGGGTGGCCGTTCTGGCTGATCGCCTGGTTCGATCTCTCGGTCGGCTATCTCGCCTCGATGGGGCTTGGCCTCTTGGCCGTGCGGCGCCGCGGTTACCGCGCGCTCCTCAAGCAGGTTCCGCTCATGCCGCTCTATTGGCTGCTCATCTCGGCGGCCGCCTACCGGGCGCTGTGGCAGTTCCTGACCGCGCGCTTCGAGTGGGAAAAGACCGAGCATGGGCTCGGCACGCGCGGTTCAGCGAATAAGGCTACAGCACCATATTGCGGGCCCTGATGCCCCGCTCGATGCCGGTGGTGGTGAGCTGGTCGAGCTCGAGGCTGTCGCCCAGCATCTCCAGAAAGCGCGTCTCCTCGGGCTTAACGTCGAGGTCGGCCGCCGCCACTTCGAGCGCCACCGCGTAAGCCGTCTCGCGCAGCTTCTTCGGCAGATTGGAGCGGATCAGCAACAGCACGTGGTCGAGCCCGCCGTTCGCGCTCAGGATCTCGCCGCAGCCCTCAGCGGTCTTGACCAGCTTCTCCTGGTCGAAATCGCGGAAGATCGGCAGATTCGAGACGATCTCGCCGATGCGGGCGAGTTCGGCGTCGGTCATGGTTCGGTCCACGGCCGACATGGTGACCATCACATAGATGAGCGCGGCGTGATGGTTCAGCGGCTCGGTCATGGCGCGGCGCGTCCCTCTTTCGTTTCCCTTAAGGCCAAAGGCGGCGCGACCGTAGGCAATTGCGCCTGACCGGGCAAGCCCTCCCATCGGCGCGGAAACGCTGGCGCCATTTACAAAACTGTGAAATTTGTCGGCCAAATTGAACGCAACCGACGCCGCCCGAAAAGCAAGCATGCCGCACGCCAAGGAGGCACCGCCCCGCATGGCAGCCAAGCCAACGCCGAAGGCAAGCCCAAAGATCGAGGTGAGCTCCGAGCTTCTCGCCCACGCCCATGTGAGCAAGGCCTGGCCCTTCGAAGAGGCGCGGAAAGTGCTGAGCCGGCTGAAGCGCATTCCGAAGCCGACCGGCGCCATCATCTTCGAGACGGGCTACGGGCCGTCGGGCCTCCCCCATATCGGCACCTTCGGCGAGGTCGCCCGCACCACCATGGTGCGGCATGCCTTCCGCGTGCTCACCGAGGACAAGATCCCGACGCGGCTCATCTGCTTCTCGGACGATATGGACGGTCTCAGGAAGGTGCCGGACAATGTCCCCAACAAAGAGATGCTGGCCGAGCATCTCGGCAAGCCGCTGACCCAAGTGCCCGATCCCTTCGGCGACCATCCGAGCTTCGGCCATCACAACAATGCGCGGCTCAGGGCCTTTCTCGACACTTTCGGCTTCGACTACGAGTTCCTCTCGGCCACCGAGTGCTACACGAGCGGGCGCTTCGACGCGACGCTGTTGAAGGTGCTGCAGCACTACGACGCGATCAGGGACGTGATCCTGCCAACACTCGGGCCCGAGCGCCGCGCCACCTACAGCCCCTTCCTGCCGATCTCGCCCACCACGGGACGCGTGCTGCAGGTGCCGGTCATCGACCGCGATCTCGCCGCCGGCACGATCCTCTACAAGGACCCCGACACCGGCAAGCTCACGCAGGTCTCGCGTCACGAGCGGCCATTGCAAGCTGCAATGGAAGGCGGACTGGGCGATGCGCTGGGCGGCGCTCGGCGTCGATTACGAGATGGCCGGCAAGGACCTGATCGAACTCGGTGCGCCTGTCGGGCCACATCTGCCGCATCCTGGGCGCGCAGCAGCCGGAAGGCTTCATCTACGAGCTGTTTCTCGACGAGAAGGGCGAAAAGATCTCCAAGTCGCGCGGCAACGGACTCACCATCGAGGAGTGGCTCACTTACGCGGCGCCTGAGAGCCTGTCGCTCTATATGTATCAAAGCCCGCGCAAGGCGAAGCGCCTCTATTTCGACGTGATCCCGCGCGCGGTCGACGAATATGTCGGGCATCTCGCGGCCTATCCGAAGGAGGAGCCGGCGGCGAAGCTGATGAACCCGGTGTGGCACATCCATGAGGGCGCGCCGCCGGAGGCCGAGCTTCCCATCAGCTTTGCGCTTCTCCTCAATCTCGCGTCGGCCTCGAACTCGGAGGACCGCGAGGTGCTGTGGGGCTTCATCCGCCGCTATGCGCCTGACGCCACGCCGGAAGCGCATCCCCTGCTCGATCAGCTCGTCGGCTACGCCATCCGCTACTTCCATGATTTCGTGAAGCCGGCGAAGCTTTATCGCCCGCCGAGCGAGAAGGAGCGGGCGGCGCTTGTCGACCTCGATCGGCGCCTCGCCAAGCTGCCGAAGGGCGTGCTCGCCGAGGAGATCCAATCCGAGGTTTATGCGGTCGGTAAGGAGCACGGCTTTGAGCCGTTGCGCGACTGGTTTGCCGCGCTTTACGAGGTGCTGCTCGGCCAGACCCAAGGCCCGCGCTTCGGCTCCTTCGTCGAGCTGTACGGCATCGCCGAAACCAGCGCGCTGATCAAGAGAGCACTCGCCGGCGAATTGACCGGCTAAGGGGCCTCATCCTTCGAGACGGTGTCATGGTGAGGTGGCCGGCCGTCCTTCGAGGCTCGTTTCGCTCGCACCTCAGGATGACGGCCGGCCTCGAACCACGCGCCCTCCTCAGGATGAGGACTCACCTCCTCATGGTGAGGAGCGCCCAAAGGGCGCGTCTCGAACCATGAGGCCGGTGTCAGGGGATCATCTCCTGCAACTTGAATGAACCGCCGCTTTCGCGGGTAATGACAAAGAAGGCGAGGACTCACTCCGCCCCGCGCCACAGGCCGATGCGCTCGGCCTCGGCTTCTTCCGCCGCCTTGGCCAGCGCGGGCTCTTTAGGGTCTTTCGGCTTGGCCCAGCCTTGGCGCACGAGCCAGGCCGAGAGGTCGGTCCCCGCCACCGAGCAGCGCGCGATGAAGATGTTATGCTCGCCCCCCTTGGGAAGCTCGCAGGTGACGGCGCGCGAGCGGATCAGCCGCGTCAGCGCGGCCTTCGCGGCAGCCCCGCAAGGCCATGGTTTGCCCTTCTCGTCCTTGCAGGTGGCATCTTCATCGCGCGCGGCTATGCCGGCGAGCCTGATGACGACGCCGCCCGATTGAAGCTCCCCGCCGTCGCGCACCGTGACCCGGTAGTAGCGCTTGGTCGTCGCTTTAGGGGCAACGGCAGGAGCGATGGCGCCGGTCGCGTCCTTCGCCTTGAGGGCGGCAAGCCGCTCCGCCTTAGCCTTCTCGCCGACAAGTGGAGCCGGCTTGCTATCGGCGGCGCTCGGCAGCACGGCATGCGGCGAGGGCGCGGGAGCGGCGGCTTCGGGCGAAGCTGCCGGCGGCTTCGCTTGTTGCGGGGGCTCGGGCTGAGCCGGAGGCAGGGTCTCCGAGCGCGATTGAGCCTGGCGGCTCGCCCACCACACTTCGCTGAAGCCGACCGGGATCGTGACCGGCCACAGCACGAGCGCCATCACGGCAGCGCCGAGCAGGATCGAAACGATGCGCGAGGCAAGCTCCATATCGGAAACCTGACATCAGAAGTCAGAAATCAGAAGCCGGAAGTCAGAAATGAGACGTCAGAGATCGGGCCATTCTGAGGCTGCCCTTCTGATCTCTGATTTCTGGTTTCTGGCTATTGGGACGCCCAGACGATGCGCGCCATCCAGTCGATGCGGTCCACGGGAAAGACGAGATTGGGGTGGGCGGGGTTGAAGGAGGCAAGCTCGACCGTCCTCGCCGTGCGCCGCACCAGGATCTTCGCCATCACCTCGCCGTCGGTGGTGCGCAGCACCACGCGGTCGCCTTTGCGCGGGGCCGAATTGGGCGACACGATGAGGATATCCCCGTCGCGATAGAGCGGCTGCATGCTGTCGCCGCTGACTTCGAGCGCGTAGGCGTTCTCGTCTTCGACCTTGGGGAAGCGGATCTGGTCCCAGCCCTGGCCCACGGGGAAGCCGCCATCGTCGAAGAAGCCACCGGCGCCGGCTTGGGTGAGGCCGATCAGCGGGATGGGCTCACCGCGGGCGGCGCGCGGCTCGGCGGTGACCAGCGCGGTGAAGTCCTCGAAGCTGGCGCCGGTCGCCTGGAGCACCTTGGCGATGCTTTCGGTGGTCGGCCAGCGGGGGCGCCCTTCGCCGGTGATGCGCTTCGATTTGTTGAAGGAGGTGGGGTCGAGGCCGGCGCGCTTGGCGAGCCCCGAGGGTGAGAGACTGTAGCGGCGCGCCAGCGCGTCGATGGCGTTCCATACCCTGGTATGGGTGAGCCTATTCACGGGAAGCGGCCCGGTTGTTCCGAATCGGAATTTATGCCTAACAATAGGAATTATGGCTTATTTCGGTCTTTTGTCCACCGCATTCCGGTTGCCGTCTCGGCTTTGCTTGTTGGGCCTTGAGGGCGCGGCTACTCTCGCCGCCAAGAGCCATGGCAGAGCCTGTCTATAAAGTCTTGACCGAGCAGGCCTTCACCTTGGCCTGGAGCCAAGGGCGTTTTGCAGGCTCCGCCGACGATGTGCGCGACGGCTTCATCCATCTTTCCGCCGCCCATCAGCTTGAGGGCACGCTCGCCACCCATTTCGCCGGCCAGGCCGGGCTTGTTCTCCTCGCCGTCGATGCGGGGCGTCTTGGGCCTGACCTGAAATGGGAGGCTTCGCGCGGCGGGGCGCTGTTTCCGCATCTCTACGCGCCGCTCGATCTTGCCGCCGTGCTTTGGGTCGAGCCTCTCAGCCTCGGCGAAGATGGGGTTCACCGCCTGCCCGCTGCACTTTCACCTCTCCCCGTTGGGGAGAGGTCGCGCCGCAGGCGCGGGTGAGGGGGGTCATGAAGTTGGCTATCGCGGTTCCCCCTCACCCTTCCCGCCATGCGACTTGCGCAGGCTTCGCGCGCAGGATCGCGGCGGAAAGCCCTCTCCCCCCAGGGGAGAGGAGGGAGATTGGGCCGTGAGTGGGCTGTTCGGCTTGGGCCAGAGCCTGCTGCTCGCGCTTCCGCCCGAGCGGGCGCACGACCTTGCCATCAAAAGCCTCGAGCTTGGGCTCTATCCGCGGGCGAGCCAGCCCGACGACAAGCGGCTTGTCCAGCATCTCCTCGGTCTCGATTTCCCCAATCCCGTCGGCATGGCGGCGGGCTTCGACAAGAATGCGCGCGTGCCACGCGAGCTTTTGGGAATGGGCTTCGGCTTCGTCGAAGTGGGCACGCTGACGCCGCGCGCGCAAAGCGGCAATGCGAGCCCCCGCCTGTTCCGCTCGATCGCCGACCGCGCCATCATCAACCGGCTCGGCTTCAACAATGAGGGCCAGGACGCGGCGCTGCAACGGCTCAAGCTGCGCGCGGCAGGGGTCGTCGGCGTCAATCTCGGGGCCGGGCGCGACAGCAAGGACCGCATCGGCGACTATGTTCAGGGCATCGCGCGCATGGCCGAGGTGGCCAGCTATTTCACCATCAACATCTCCTCGCCCAACACGCCGGGCTTGCGCGATCTCCAGGCGCCCGAGGCGCTCGATGCCTTGCTCAAGCGCGTGCAGGACGCGCGTGCGGCGACGTCCCGCAAGCACAAGGGCAAGCCCGCGGCGCTCCTAGTCAAGCTCGCCCCCGATATTGCCGACGAGGACCTGCCCGAGGTGGTGCGCGTGATCGTCTCCCACGGCGTCGACGGCATCGTGGTGTCGAACACGACGCTCTCCCGCGAGGGACTCGTCCCCGAGGGTTTGCGCGACCAGGGTTTTGCCAAGGAGGCTGGCGGTCTCTCGGGGCGGCCGCTCTTCGCCCGCGCGACGCGGATGCTCGCGCGAATCTACAAACTCACGGACGGGAAGCTGCCGCTGATCGGCGTCGGCGGCATCGACTCGCCCGAGACGGCGCTGGCCAAGATCGAGGCCGGCGCCTCTCTCATCCAGCTCTATACCGGGCTCGTGTTCGAAGGGCCCTCGCTGATCGGCCGCATCAAGCAGGCCCTCGTTGCGGCAATGGAACAGCGCGGCGCCCAAAGCCTCAAGCCAATGATCGGCACGCGCGCCGATCATTGGGCCGAGCGGAAACTGCCATAACGCTTAAGCTATCCCGGGACTTGCCACTTGCTCTCCCCTCCCCCCTTGTGGGGGAGGGCTAGGGAGGGGGGTTCAAGGCAAGACTTGCGGCGCTGCTGACCCCCCTCCGCGCGCCCAAATGGCGCGCGTGCTCCCCCGCAAGGGGAGAGCGGGAGCAAGATGCGCCGCTCAGGCTTA
>CAWANV010000003.1:0-26433 GCA_963783455.1 uncultured Alphaproteobacteria bacterium | reverse complement strand
ACCGTGAAAGTCGGCATTTTTCAGGATCGTGCGCTCAGGATCGTAGGCGGAGGAGATGTTCTCGAACTTGATGCGCTCCTGGGTCTGGACGTGGAGCGCTTGCGGCCTTTCCGGCTCGAACGCACCTCCGCCGGCTCTTGCGGCAGCAGCGCGAACATGGTCTCGACGACCGATCAGGCCCTGTTCGATCTCGCGCATAAACCACGCCCATGAAGTCTAGTGGAGGGAAAGCCGAACACCAGGCAGTGGCGTTGATCATCACGAAGCCGCCCACGGTGAGCACGCCGCGCGTCACGTCGGCGCGCCGCCAGCAGCATGGACACCAACCGCGCCGATGGTGAAGATCACCGCCTGCCCGGCGTTGAGCACACCCAGCGAGGTATAGGTGCGGATCGCCGCCTTCTCGTAGCGGGCCATGGAGATCGAAGCGCCGCGCCTCGAGCTCCTCGTTGCCGAAATATTTCACCGTCTCGTAATTGAGCAGCTGTCGACCGCCTTGGAATGCGCCTCGGTATCGGACTCGTTCATGTCGCGGCGGATGGCGATGCGCCGCTCGCTCGCCCAGAAGGTGAACCACACATAGAGCGCGACGGTGAGCAGCACGACCACGACGTAGATAGAGCCGAAATAATAGGCGATGAGGCCGGAGATCATGAGAAGCTCGACCGCGGTCGGGATCGAGTTCAACACCGCCATGCGCACGATGGTGTCGACGCCAGAGACGCCGCGCTCGATGACGCGGTTCAAGCCTCCGGTGCGGCGCTCCAGGTGGAAGCGCAAGGACAGTGCATGGAGATGCCGGAAGGTGCGGTTGGCAAGCTCGCGCACGGCATGCTGGGCGACCACGGTGAACCACACGTCGCGGAATTGCGCGAACAGCACCATCAGCACGCGGCCGACGCCATAGGCGATGATGATCATGGCCGGAACGGCGGCAAGTCCGAGCGCCGAAAGGCCCGCGATCTCGCTGGCGCTCGCCTCCCCGGTGAGGAGGTCCACCACCGCCTTGTAGGCGATGGGCACGGCAAGGGTGATGACCTTGGCGACCACGAGCGCCGCCAGCGCAAACACCACGCGCCAGCGCAAGTCGGGCCGGTTGGCCGGCCAAACGTAGGGGAGCAGCTCGCGCAGGACGCTCAAATGCCCCGTCCGCGCCTGAAGCACGGCGTCGCTTCTCGTTTGCGGCAGCCGGTCTTGCATGAGAAATCGCTTCTATTGGCGCGGCGCCCGCGCGGCAAAAGGGGCAGCGTCCAAGCGCTGCCCCGGCCAATCTATATAGGCTCCCGCCGTCCCCGCGCCAAGCGCATCAGGGGTTGGGTACCGTCACCTGCTGCTTGGGATGGATCAGGTTGGGATTGTCGATCACCTGGCGGTTATCCTCGAAAATCTTGGTGTAGCGCAAACCGCTGCCGAGATAGCGCTTAGCGATGGCCCACAAGGTGTCGCCGCGGCGGATAACATACGTGGCGGCACTCGTCGTTTGCGATGCCTGCCCTGGCGTCGCCCTCTTGCCCGCCTCCACGCCCGCCACCTGAGATGCGGGCGCTTCAGGCTTCGGCTCCGCGCGCTCGATGGTGACGAGGGCCGTCCCTGCCATGCCCGCCGCGTCGGCTCGCTCGGCGCGGAAGCTGTGTTGTCCCATGCCGAGCTTCTTCGCCACCGCGACGCGCCACTTGCCGTCGCGGTCGGCGCGCGCTTCGGCGAGAGGTTTATCGTCGTAATAGATGGAGATCTTCGCTCCCGGATCGCTCGTCCCGGTGATCGTCACGGTGCCTGTGCCGGACCCGGTCTCCGCATAGTCCACGGTCTTGAACACGAGCGCCGGCTTACGCGGCGCAGGCTTGCTCTCCTCGGTGCCGGTGGAAGGCGCGCTCGATGCTCCTTGTTCCGCCCGCGTCAGCGCCTGAGTCTCCCCAGCGCGAGCGGCCTCGGGCTGCGCCGGTGCGGGCGCTGTTGAAGCATCGGTTTGCGGCGCCGCCGCTTGCGGCAGGGACGGCTTCGCCGCCTCCATTGCGGCGGCGGGCGAGGTCCCCTTCTTCTCGTCAGTCCCGACCGCGACCCGCACCGACTCTTGCGAGGTGAGCGCGCGCGTGCCATCGGGCGAGGTGATCTTCAAGGACAGCGCGTGATCGCCGGCGGGAAGCGGCTTCTCCAAGACGACGCTCCACTCGCCCTGCACGTCGACGGTGGCCTCGGCGACCTTCGTGCCGCCGCTTTGGACGCTGACCTGCCAGCCCGGCGCGGCACGCCCTGCGATCACACCCTCGCCGCTCGGCTCGATGACGACGACATCGAACGTCGGCACGGGGGTCGGCTCTGCCGGGGGCGTGGGGGCCCCTGTCGCCTCGGCTTGCGGCTTGGGCTCTTCCTCGCCAGGGGTGGCGGTTTTCGGCTCAGCCGGAGCGGTTGCACCGTCCGCGCCGGCCACCGGCCCCTGCTCAATAGCCGGGGGCGCGAACATCCTCTGCCAGTCGATATAGAGTCCCGCTACCGCCAGCGCGGCACCGATCGCCACCATGGCCGCAATGATCGCGATGAACTTATTGCCGATCATCCGTCATTCCTTGGCCGACGCGTTTCGCGTCCTCCGCCGCTTAAGGCGTCGCTGCCTTAGGCGTCGGAGGCTCCGCTGGCGCGGCGTGCTCCTCCGTAGCGGGCTGCTTGGCGCGCTCGATCGATACTATCGCGCGAGCGGCCACCATTTGTGTGTCCTCGTCGTATTGATCCGCGCGAAATGTGTGCCGGCCGTCGTCAAGCTTCATCTCTTTTTCGACGCTCCAATTGCCGGCGCCATCGGGCTGCACTTCGGCAAAAGGCTCATCGTCCAAAAAGAGATAGAGCTCCTTCCCGGGCAGGGCGATGCCGGCAAGCGTCAACTTGCCGGACCCCCCGGCCGTGTCTTGGTAGTCGACCGTGCTCAGCCTGAGCGGCGACCTCGGTACTGAGGACCCTGCCTCGCTTCCTTGCGCCGCATCCGATGGAGTTCCCTGCTTCTCAGTAAGGCTCTGGTCTCCAGGGGGAGCCTCCTCGGCCGGCGCAGACTTCGCATAGAGTGAAGACGCGCCCACAGCCACAAGAACTGCCATGATGCCGATATATTTGCTGCCGATCATTCCGCGTTTCCTTCGCCGACGCTCGACTTCATCTTTACGCGGCGCGCAAGGCAAAAAAACGTCAAACCCGCGCCAAATTTGGCCGGAACCTAGCGGATTGATCGATTCTTCGCCACCCGATTGACCAAGGGCCCGCTTTTCTTGACGCGCGCCAGAGCCGGATGGCAGATGAAGCCCATGAACGACACACACATCACCCCAGGCCTGCAAAGCATCTGCGTTTATTGCGGCTCCGGCGGGGGCCAGACCCCGGCCCATGCCGAAGCCGCACGCGCCTTCGGCCGCATCCTGGCGGCATCGCGCATCGGGCTCGTCTATGGCGGCGGCAGCCTCGGGCTCATGGGCGAGATCGCCCGCTCGGTGCTTCGCCATGGCGGCCATGTCACCGGCATCATTCCGGGCTTCCTAAGCGAGCGGGAGCACATGCTGATCGAGGCCCAGGAGCTCATCGTCGTCGACGACATGCACCAGCGGAAGCAGCTGATGTTTGCCAAGTCGGATGCCTTCGTGGCGCTCCCCGGCGGGCTCGGCACGCTCGAGGAGTTCGTCGAGCAGCTCACCTGGTCGCAGCTCGGCCGGCACGCAAAGCCGATCGTGCTCGTGAATATCGAGGGCTTCTGGGACCCGCTCCTCGTCCTGTTCGAGAGCATGGGCGCCGAGGCTCTTCATCCGCCCCGGCCTTGAGCTCAACCTGCTCGTGGTCGATCGCGTCGAGGACATCATTCCCGCGATCGACAAGGCGCTCGCTCCCTACCCCGCAGTGAGCGAGGCGCAAGCCGAGGCAGAAGTCTCCGCGAAGTTCTAGAGTCCTTCGGCATTAGCCGAGACGCTCACCCTCACCCGCCGACAGCCGTTGGCTGCTCGGCACCCTCTCCCATCAAGGGAGAGGGTTTGGCGTCGCCGCCTGCCAGGATTTCCCTCTCCCCTTGTGGGAGAGGGCTTACCGCCGCGATCTTGCGCGCGGAAGCATGCGCAAGTCGCATGGCGGAAAGGGTGAGGGGTGATTGGAGCGCGGCAATGCAAGCGTCTCAATCGTATCCGTTCCACGCGGCATGACCGGCATAGGCTGCCTTGCCGTCGCGCGCGACGCCGACACAGAACCGCGTCGTATGCGATTGTCTAAAGACGTCGTCATAGAGGATGTAGCCGACGATGAAGAACGGCGCGGCGATTTCCGATCTGAAGACCACCGGCGGGGAAAACAGCTTGTTGGGCTCAAGGATCTCGTTGGTGGCTGTCCGCTTCGACTCGTCGTAAGCGGGCTTCCGCCCGTGCGGCTCTTGGGCCAGGAACTCGACCAGCCATCCGCGGATGACGGCCGGCGTCCTTCCGTAGTTTTGCATGGCGAGCCGCACACTGGCCTGGTCGTGCAGGAGAAAGAGATCCGTCGGTCCGCCGAAAATATAGGCCCGCTCGACGGCGGGAAGATGCTCGGCGGCGATCTTGGCGGCATTGGCGACCCGCCTCGTATAGACCCACAGCAAGAGCGTCGAGAGCGCGAGCAGCGCGGTGAAGGTGACGATGGCGCGCTCGACCGAGCCGAAGGCTAGCGCTTGCGCGCGGCAGGCGTAGTAGCCGAGGGTTCCGCCCGAGCCCGCCGCTTGAGTGCATTGACCGCCCTCGCTGGCCTCTTCCTCCGGGGCGATCTCGCCAGACCCGAGCGCATGGCCGCCGCCTTCGGTGTCGGCTAGGTCTGAATTGCCGTGCTGGGCGTAGCGGACCGCCTCCCCCGCAGTGACCAGCGAGAGCGCGGGCGAGGACCCAGAAAAGCAACAGAAAAGCGACAGCAAGCCCCCGCATCGCGCCAATCGCGCTCCCCAATATCCTTCGTGGCGGCAATTCTTATATCTGAAATTGAACGCGGCAACCTAAAGCGAAAGGCCGCCCGCCTTATCTTGCGGCAGGTCTGGCGGGGCTAAGGCGCCGGAGCGCCGTCGCGGATCAGCTTGTAATTGATGGAATCGAGCAGCGCCTCGAAGGAGGCGTCGACGATGTTGGGCGAGACCCCGACGGTGAACCAGCGATTCCCCACCCCGTCGCAGCTCTCGATCAGGACGCGGGTGACGGCGTCGGTGCCCCCGCTCAGGATACGGACCTTGTAATCGACGAGGTCGAGATCCTCGATGAAGCTCTGATAGGGGCCGAGGTCTTTCCTGAGCGCATTGTCGAGCGCGTTCACCGGGCCGTTGCCCTCGCCGACCGACATCACCGTCTCCCCGTCGATGCGCACCTTGACGGTCGCCTCCGAGATGGTGACGAGGTCGCCGAGCGCGTTATGCCGCCGCTCGACCAGGACGCGGAACGAATCCACCTCGAAGAATTGTGGCACGTTGCCGAGCATGCGCCGGGCGAGCAGCTCGAAAGAGGCCTCGGCCGCCTCATAGGCGTAGCCTTTCGCCTCGCGCTGCTTGACCTCGTCGAGCAGGCGCGCGATGCGGGGATCGTCCTTAGGGATGACGATGCCGATGCGCTCGAGCTCGGCGAGGATATTGGAGCGTCCCGCCTGGTCCGAGACGAGCAGCTTGCGCCGGTTGCCCACGGCCTCGGGCGGCACGTGCTCATAGGTGCGCGGGTCCTTCTGCACAGCGGAGACATGGATGCCGCCTTTATGGGCGAAGGCCGATTCCCCGACATAAGGCGCGTGCCGGTTAGGCGCCCGGTTCAAGACCTCGTCGAGGACGCGCGAGGCATGCGTCAGCGTCCTGAGCTTCTCCGGCGTGACGCCGGTCTCGAAGCGGTCGGCATAATCGGATTTCAGCATCAAGGTCGGGATGATCGAGGTCAGGTTGGCGTTGCCGCAACGCTCGCCGAGCCCGTTCAAGGTGCCTTGGATCTGGCGCGCGCCGGCGCGCACCGCGGCGAGCGAGTTCGCCACCCCGTTATCGGTGTCGTTATGCACATGGATGCCGAGATGGTCGCCCGGGATGTGCTTGACCACCTCGCTCACGATCGCCTCGACCTCCTCCGGCAAGGTGCCGCCATTGGTGTCGCACAGCACCACCCAGCGCGCGCCGGCCGCGTAAGCGGTCTTGGCGCAACGAAGCGCATAATCGGGATTGGCCTTGTAGCCGTCGAAGAAATGCTCGCAGTCGAGCAGCGCCTCGCGCCCGGATGCAACGACAGCGGCGACCGAGTCTTTGATGCCGTCGAGATTCTCCTGAAGGCTGATGCCGAGAGCGACATCGACATGGAAGTCCCAGGACTTGGCGACGAGGCAGATCGAGGTGACCTTGGCGGCGAGCAGCGCCTGGAAGCCGGGATCGTTGGCGATCGAGCGGCCCGGCCGCTTGGTCATGCCGAATGCCGTGAGCTTGGCGTGGGCGAGCGGGCGGGCTTCGGCAAAGAGCCTGGTGTCGGTCGGGTTCGCGCCGGGATAGCCCGCCTCGATATAGTCGAGCCCCAGCACGTCGAGCTGCTGCGCGACCAGCCATTTGTCCTCGACCGAGAAGTCGACGCCATGGGTCTGCGCGCCGTCGCGCAGCGTGGTGTCGTAGAGCGAGATGCGTTCGCGGGCCATGGTCTTCTCTACACCACGCCAAAGAGGAAGTGCAGCGCCAGCAGGACGGCGAGCGCGAGCACCGCGAACTTGATCGCGAGATAGACGCGGCGCGAGTTCTTGAAAGGTAAGTCGCTGAGCAACGGTTTCATGATGTGACCCGAGTCCTCACCCTGAGGAGGCGCGGAACGCGCCGTCTCGAAGGGTGAGGCCAATGACTGGGCCTCATGCTTCGAGACGCGTCCTGCGGACGCTCCTCAGCATGAGGCTGTAAGCAGTTGAACCGATTCATCTTGCGACCTCCCAGGTGGTGACCAGTTCGCCCGTCTTCGGGTCCTTGGCGTCTTTCAAGGTGATGCCCATGGCGGCGAGCTCGTCGCGGATGCGGTCGGCCTCCTTGAAGTCCTTCGCCTTGCGCGCCGCACTACGGGCGCCAATCAGCTCTCCCACTGCTTCGGCCCACGAGCTACCGTGCGCCTTTCCCACAGCCGACGCCGTTCTTCCGATGTTCGATCGTTCGCCCGAGAAGCCGAGGAACCCCAAGGCGGCGCGGAGGTGGCCCCAATGGCCGGCGCTGTGAAGTCTGTGCAATTCGGTGATGGCTTTCGGCGTGTTGAGATCGTCCATAAGTGCGTCGAGCACCGGACCCGGAACACCGGTGGCAGGTTCCTTGCCTTCGAGATCGCCATACCACTCCCACAGCGTCCTATGCGCCTCGTCGAGCCCAACCAAAGTCCAATCGAGCGGCTGACGGTACTGAGTTTTGAGCATGGCGAATCGGATTGCTTCTCCAGGCCAATCACTACCGCCGAAATTGCTCGTCTTCAGCAGCTCATGCACGGTGACGAAGTTGCCGAGGCTCTTGGCCATCTTCTCCCCCTCGACCTGGAGGAAGCCGTTATGCATCCAGACATTCGCCATCACCTGCGTCTGGAAGGCGCAGCGCGATTGCGCGATCTCGTTCTCGTGATGGGGAAAGACGAGGTCGATGCCGCCGCCATGGATGTCGAAGATCTGGCCGAGATGCGCCGTCGCCATGGCCGAGCACTCGATATGCCAGCCCGGCCGCCCCGGCGCTGCGATGCCGCACGGCGACGCCCATGACGGCTCGCCCGGCTTCGACGGCTTCCACAGCACGAAGTCCATCGGGTCTTTCTTATACGGCGCCACCTCGACGCGGGCGCCGGCGATCATCTCGTCGAGCGAGCGGCCGGAGAGCTTGCCGTAGTCGGGCATGGCGGCGACATCGAACAGCACATGGTCCTCCGCCACATAGGCGCAGCCGCGCTCCACGAGCTTCTCGATCATCGCCTTCATCTGGGCAATGTGCTCGGTTGCCCGCGGCTCGACACTCGGATCGAGCGTGCCGAGCGCCTTCATGTCGGCGTGGAACTGCGCCTCGGTCTTTTCCGTGACGCGCCGGATCGCTTCGTTCAGCGGAAGGTCGGGATAGTCTTGCGCCGCCCGCGCGTTGATCTTGTCGTCAACGTCGGTGATGTTGCGGACATAGGTGACGTGCTCGGGACCGTAGAGGTGGCGCAACAGGCGGTAAAGAACGTCAAAAACGATCACCGGCCGCGCATTGCCGATATGGGCGAAGTCGTAGACCGTCGGCCCGCAGACATACATGCGGACATTCGCGGGCTCGAGCGGCCGGAAGTCCTCCTTCTTGCGCGTGAGCGTGTTGTAAAGCTTAAGCACGACTGACCAAGCCCCTTCGGCTTGAGGCCCGCCCTTGCGTTCGCGTAACTCTTGATGATGGTAAAAGGGAGAACGACCCGGGCGAGCTTCTTTTGCTAGCCCGGAATGATGCCGCAGAAAATCATAAGGATGGGTTGCTTTTGCATCATCTTGGGACTGCTTATGGCGGTAATTGCTGGGAGCGTCAAGCAAGCCATCTTATTCATGCCGCATTGACCCCAGAATCTAAGGGCGCATAATGCGTCGGGTGGCTCCTCGGGGATTGGAACCAATCGTGAGTGTCTGTCGCGATTTTTGGCGCGTGCTGGCGTCGTCTGTGCGGCCGGCCGCCGGTCCTCGCCTTGCCGTGCTCGCTCTCTGCGGCGTGGGCGTCGTGGGCGGCGCCGGCCTCGGCCTGGCGCAAGGCTTGAGCGAGCAGCAAATTCGCTGCCTGCAGCTCCAGCAGGATCTCGCCGCGGCCCAAGGCGGCGGTGGTAATCGCGAAGACCTAGGCCGCATCGAGCAACAGATCGCCCAAGCCGACCGTGTGTTCCAGGGCACAAGGGCGGCCATGGATGATGCCGGCTGCTTCGAGAGCTTCTTCATCTTCGGCCGCGGTCTCGTGCGTAGCCCGAAATGCCTCAAGATGAACGACCGCGTCGAGGATGCGCGGCGCCAGCTTACCCAGCTCCAGCAGCAGCGCCAGGCGCTCACGGGCGGGGGCGGGAACAAGCGGCGCCAGGCTGAGCTCAACGACGCGCTGGCCCGGAGCGGCTGTGGCGGACAGCGCGCTCAGCCCGCGCGCCGCGGCGGCGGCCTCTTCGACTTCTTCGGCGGCGGCCGGGAGGAGGAAGAAGTGGAGCAGACGCCGATCTACCGCAGCATCGACCCGAACGGCCGGTACCGGTCCGTTTGCGTCAGGCTGTGCGACGGCTTCTTCTATCCGATCAGCTATGTGACCTCCGGCGCCCGGCTCGCGCAGGATGCGACGCAGTGCCAGTCGAACTGCGCGGCGCCGGCCGAGCTCTACGTCTATCGCAATCCGGGTCAGGAGATCGAGCAGGCCGTGTCATTGAACGGCTCCGCCTACATGGACCTTCCGGTGGCCTTGCGCTTCCGCAAAGAGTTCGTGAATGGCTGCTCCTGCAAGCAGGCCGAATACAATCCGACTGAGATCGAGGCTGCCAACAAGCGGGCCGAAGCCGACGCTGCGGCTCAGCCGGCCAAAGGCAAGGGCAAGGGCAAGCCCACGGCGAAAGCCCCGCCACCGCCGCAAACGCCCTCCCCCCAAGAAGCTGCGCCTGCGCCGCAAGCTGCCGCACCCGCGGCAACGGGCGATCAGCCGCAGCTCGATATGGACGTTACCGGCAGCAACGAACCGGCCGCTTCGCCTGCGCCGGCTGCGGTGCCACCGGCGGAGAAACCCCCTGCACCTCCGGCCGCCGCCGCACCGCCGCCCGCGCCGCCGCCACCGGCATCAGCCTCGGCGGCTCCGCCGCCGCAGGGGCAATCAACCGTCATCAAGAAGGCGGCCAAGCCGCCGGTTGCTCCGCCCGCGCAGTAAATTCAGCTTACGCGGTCTTGCCCTCGAGCCTTGCGGCCGCACGCTCGCGCCCGATCAACGGCAAGAGATGCTTGAGCTCAGGCCCATGCTCGCGGCCGGTGAGCGCAAGGCGGAGCGGCGAGAAGAGCGCCTTGCCTTTAGCGCCGGTCGCCTGCTTGACGGCTGAAGACCACGCCGACCAAGTCGTCTCGTCCCACGGCTCGGGCGGCAGGAGGGCCGCCGCCTCGCGGCAGAGCTTCGCATCCTCGATCACGGGCTGAAGCTTGCCGCTCACCACGTCCCACCAGATTTTCGCATCGGCCAGCACAGCGAGATTCGCGCGCACCGCCTCCCAGAAATCTTCCCCGCCGGTAACACCCATGGCGCGGAGCCGATCCGCCACGGCGCTGAAGGGAAGCATGTGCAGGAGTTTTGCGTTGAGAAGACGAAGCTCGTTCGGGTCGAATCGGGCCGGCGCGCGCGACAGCTTGGCGAAATCGAAACCCGGCACGAGCTCGTCGAGACTCGCATGGGGGGCGACGGAATCGGAGGTTCCGAGCATAGAAGCGTAGCTCGCCACGGCGAGCGCCTCGATCCCCTCCTCGCGCAAGGCCGCGATGGAGAGCGCCCGGTCGCGCTTGGAGAGCGCCTGCCCGTCTGCGCCTACCAGGAGATTGTGATGGCCGAAAGCGGGCGGCGTTGCCCCCAGCGCCTCGAAGAGCTGAATCTGTGGAGCGGTGTTCGCCACATGGTCCTCGCCGCGGATGACATGGCTGATGCCGAGGTCGATGTCGTCGACCACGCTCGGCAGCGTGTAGAGATAGGTGCCGTCGGCCCTGACCAGCACCGGGTCGGACAGCGAGGCGGCATCGACATGCTGACGCCCGCGCACGAGGTCGTCCCAGGCCACGTCGCGCTGCTCAAGCTTGAAGCGCCAATGGGGCTTGCGCCCTTCGGCTTCGAGCTTGGCCCGCTCCTCCTCCGTCAGCTTCAAGGCGGCGCGGTCGTAGACCGGCGGCTTCCCGCGGGCGAGCTGACGCTTGCGCTTCAGCTCGAGCTCCTCGGGCGTTTCATAGGCGGGATAAAGGCGCCCGCCCGCCTTCAGCCGCTCGACCGCCGCACCATAAAGAGGGAAGCGGTCAGACTGGCGCACCTCCTTGGCCCAAGCGAGCCCGAGCCACGCAAGGTCTTCGCGAATGCCATGCGCAAATTCCTCCGTCGACCGCTCCCGGTCGGTGTCGTCGAGACGGAGGATGAGGCTTCCACCCCTCTTCCGCGCCAACAGAAAATTGAACAACGCGGTGCGGATATTGCCGGCATGAAGCCGCCCGGTGGGGCTCGGCGCAAATCTGACCCTCACGCTCATGACGACTGGCCGCGACAAGCGTAACGCGCTTCAGTCCCCTCCCCCCTTGCGGGGGAGGGCTTTCCGCCACGGTCTTGTGACCCCGGACCTGATCCGGGGGAGCAAGCCGTATGGCGGAAAGGGAGGGGGGTGAAACTTTGTGGAGATAGGCCCCCCTCCCGGCGCGCCACGCGACTTGGCCTTCGGCCAAGATCGCGGCACGCCGCCCTCCCCCGCAAGGAGGGAGGGGAAGAAAGGGCGGCGCTATGCGCATGCCGCGCCATCTATAATTTCTCGCGGAATTTGTTGGTGATGGGGTAGCGGCGGTCGCGGCCGAAATTCTTGGCGGTGATCTTCACCCCGGGCGCCGCCTGGCGCCTCTTGTATTCGGCAAGATAGAGCATGCGCTCGACCTTCCTCACGATTTCCGGCGCATGCCCGCGCGCGACGATCTCAGGCAGCGGCATCTCGAGCTCGACCAGGCAGTTGAGAATGTCGTCGAGAACCTCGTAAGGCGGCAGTGTGTCCACATCGCGCTGGCCGGGCTTGAGCTCGGCCGTCGGCGCCTTCGTAAGGATGTTCTCCGGAACGACGATGCCCTCGGGCCCGAGGCAACCCTTGGGACGCGCGGCGTTGCGGTAACGCGCCAGCGCATAGACCTGCATCTTGTACAGGTCCTTGATCGGATTGAAGCCGCCATTCATGTCGCCATAGATGGTCGCATAACCGACCGACACCTCCGACTTGTTGCCGGTGGTGAGCACCATGGGCCCGAACTTGTTGGAGATGGCCATGAGCAGGGTGCCGCGTGCCCGGCTCTGCAAATTCTCCTCGGTCGCGTCGGGCGTGGTTCCGGCGAACATATTGGCGAGGCTCTGGGTCAAGCCGTCGACGGCGGGGTGGATGGGCATGATGTCGTAGCGGATGCCGAGCGCCTCCGCGGTTGCCGCCGCGTCGTTCAGGCTCTCATTGCTGGTGTAGAGGTAGGGGAGCATGACGCCGTGCACGCGTTTGGCCCCCAGCGCATCGACGGCCATCGCCGCGCACAAGGTCGAGTCGATGCCGCCCGAGAGCCCGAGCACCACACCCGGGAATCCGTTCTTCTCCACATAGTCGCGCAAGCCGGTGACGCAGGCGAGGTAGTTCGCGGCCTCGCCCTCCTCGACCTCGGCGATTGCGCCCGGCAAGCAGCGCCAACGCCCTTCCTCGCGCCGCCATTCTGTCACCGCAAGCGCCTCTTCCCAGGCGGGCATCTGCCAGGCGAGCTTTCCGTCGGCATTGAGCACGAAGGACGCGCCGTCGAAGACGAGCTCGTCCTGTCCTCCTACCTGATTGACGTAGGCCAGAGGCAGTCCCGTCTGGGCGACCCGGGCACCGGCCACGATGTAGCGCTGATCCTGCTTGTCCATCCAATAGGGCGAGCCATTGGGCACGACCAGCAGCTCTGCCCCCGCCTTGGCGAGGGTCCGGCAAATCTCCTCGCTCCAGATGTCCTCGCAAACCGGCACGCCGATGGCCAGGCCCCGGACATCGATCGGCTGTGGCAGCGGCCCTGGCGCGAATACCCGCTTCTCGTCGAACACGCCGTAATTGGGAAGATTGGCCTTGAAACGCACCGTCTCGATGCGGCCGTGGTCCAGCAGCGCCACGGCGTTATAGACGAAAGGAGACTCGCCCCACGGGAGGCCTACCAGCATGGCGGGGCCGCCGTCCTCCGTGTCGCGGGCAAGCGCCTCGCAAGCCTCGCGCGCAGCCTGCTGCAATGCAGGCTTCAGCACCAGATCCTCGATGGGGTAGCCGGTCAGGGAAAGCTCGGTGAAGGCGATCAGGTCTACGTCCGCCTCAGCTGCCCGCGCGCGGGCATCGCGGGCTTTTTTTAGATTGCCCTCGATGTCGCCCACAACCGCGTTGAGCTGCGCGAGCGCGAGCTTGAAGGAGTCGTTGATCGAATGCGCCATGCTTTGTCATTGCCCGGCTTGACTGGGCAATCCAGTAACCCCTGAAGCTGTTAGAAACAACTGAGACCAACGATTACTGGATGCCCGCCTTCGCGGGCATGACAGCCGAAGGTCGGAATGCCCGGAACGTCAGCCCGGCCACGACATTCAATTGGTCTATTCGCCGGCGGCAATCGAGATCTCGGGCTCAGGCCGCCCTTCCCGCTCCCGCTTCAGCCTCTCGGCTACGATGAAGGCGAGCTCGAGCGACTGGTCGGCGTTGAGCCTGGGATCGCAATGGGTATGGTAGCGGTCCGACAGATCGGTCTCGGTGACGGCCTTGGCGCCGCCCACGCATTCGGTCACGTTCTGGCCCGTCATCTCGATATGAATGCCGCCCGCGTGGGTGCCTTCGCTGCGGTGGATGTCGAAGAACGTCTCGACCTCAGAGAGAATGAGATCGAACGGCCGCGTCTTGTAACCGCTTCCCGCTTTGATGGTGTTGCCGTGCATGGGATCGCACGCCCACACCACCGCCTTGCCCTCGCGCTTTACGGCGCGGATGAGAGAAGGCAGGTGCTTGGCAACCTTGTCGGCGCCGAAGCGGCAAATGAGCGTGAGCCGCCCCGGCTCGTTGTGCGGATTGAGCACGTCGATCAGGGTGAGCAGCGCCTCGGGCGCCAAGCTCGGGCCTATCTTCGCCCCGACTGGATTCTTGATGCCGCGCAGATATTCGATGTGAGCGTGGTCGAGTTGCCTTGTGCGGTCGCCGACCCACAGCATATGTCCCGAGGTCGCGTACCAGTCTCCGGACGTGGAATCGACCCGCGTAAACGCCTGCTCGTAGCCGAGCAGAAGCGCCTCGTGGCTGGTGTAGAAGCTCGTGGTGCGAAGCTGCGGCGTGTTGTCGGCGTTGAGCCCGCAGGCGCGCATGAAGCGCAAGGTCTCGGCGATGTGCTGGGCGAGTTCCTCATAACGGTGGCCGGCCGGGCTGTCCTTGACGAAGCCGAGATTCCAGCGATGCACATGCTCGAGATTGGCATAGCCGCCCTGCGCGAACGCCCGGAGCAGATTGAGCGTAGCGGCGGACTGCCGATAGGCCATCAGCATGCGCTGCGGGTCGGGCACGCGCGCGGCCTCGGTGAACTCGATGCCGTTGATGATGTCGCCGCGATAGCTCGGCAGCTCCTTGCCGTTTTGCGTCTCGGTCGCGGCGGAACGCGGCTTGGCGAACTGGCCGGCGATGCGCCCCACCTTCACCACCGGCGAGCCGCCGGCATAGGTCAGCACCACGGCCATCTGCAGGAACACGCGGAAGAAGTCGCGGATGGCGTCGGCGCGGTGCTCCAAGAAGCTCTCGGCGCAATCCCCGCCCTGCAACAGAAAGGCCTCGCCCGCGGCCACGCGCGCGAGCTTCGACTTGAGCTCCCGCGCCTCGCCCGCGAACACGAGCGGCGGGAAGGTCGCGAGCTGCTTCTCCACCTCGTTGAGCGCGGTCACATTAGGATAGGCCGGGATCTGCTCGATCGGCCTTGAGCGCCAGCTGTCTGGGCTCCATCGCGGTGCCATTCTAGGCTCTCCTTGAAAAGTCAACGCTATATAGGCGATCGGCCGAACCCTGGCTAGGCGCCCCGCTTCATTGCCTTGCCCCTGTGAGCGTGCCACATATCCGTTAAGACCCCCTGGAAGGGAAACAACTTGGATCGGCACCTCGAGCACGGCCATCATCCGGGCGAGATCGCAAGGCGCCTGGAGAAGGGGCCGCAAGCGAGCTATCTCCGCGACTGGGTCTATGGCGGCATCGACGGCACGGTGACCACCTTCGCCATTATGGCGGGGGTGGTCGGCGCCAATCTCTCGGCCGGCGTGGTGATCATCCTCGGCATCGCTAATCTGCTCGCCGACGGCTTCTCCATGGCCGCCGCCAACTATACCGGCACCAAGGCCGAGCATGACGAGTACGAGCAGCTCCGCCGCATGGAGGAGCGTCATGTGGCGTTGGCGCCCGAAGGCGAGCGCGAGGAGGTCCGCCAGATCTTTGAGGCCAAGGGCTTCAAGGGCGAGGCGCTCGATACCGCTGTCAACGTGATCACCGAGCGGCGCGACCGCTGGATCGACACCATGATGGCCGAGGAGCACGGCATGCCGGCGGTGATCCGTTCGCCGTTCAGGGCGGCGCTCATGACCTTCATCGCCTTTGTCGTCTGCGGTAGCGTGCCGATCCTCCCCTACGCGCTGATGCTTGCCGAGCCTCTCCTGCCCGCGACGATCATGACCGGGCTCACCTTCTTCGCCATCGGCTCGCTCAGGAGCTATTGGTCGCCGACCCCGTGGTGGCGGGCCGGGCTCGAAACCCTGGCAATCGGAATGCTTGCGGCCAGCGTCGCCTATCTCGTCGGCGCCCTGCTCAAGGGCCTCGTCTGAACCCAGCAGTCATTGGCCCTACCGCGAGCATCGCCGTTTGTGCCACCATGCCGCCCATGGCCATCAAGGAACCCAGCTTCACTCTCGGCATCGAGGAGGAATATCTCCTCGTCGACAAGGATACCCGCGACCTCGCCCAGGAGCCCCCTCCGGCGCTCTTCGCCAAATGCGAGGAGGCCCTGCGCGGCCGGGTCAGCCCCGAGTTCCTCCGCTCGCAGATCGAGGTCGGCACCAGCGTGTGCAAATCGATGCAGGAGGCACGCGACCAGCTCGTGCATCTCCGCGGTACCGTGGGCCGCATCGCCGATGAGTTCGGCCTCGCTCCGATCGCCGCCTCGACCCACCCTTTCGCCCAATGGTCGGACCAGCAGCACACCGACAAGGAGCGGTACAACGTGCTGGCGCGCGACCTTCAGCACGTGGCGCGGCGGCTCGTGATCTGCGGCATGCATGTCCATGTGGGCATCGAGGACGACGAGCTCAGGATCGATCTGCTCGGTCAGGCCGCCTACTTCCTGCCGCATCTCTTGGCGCTCTCGACCTCCTCGCCCTTCTGGCAGGGCGCGCAGACCGGCCTCAAGTCCTACCGGCTGTCGGTGTTCGACGAGCTACCCCGCACCGGCATCCCCCATCAGTTCTCGAGCTGGAGCGAGTATGAGCGCACCGTCGAGCTTCTGGTCAGCGCCGGACTGATCGAGGACGCGACCAAGCTGTGGTGGGACTTGCGGCCCTCGGCGCGCTTTCCCACCCTCGAGATGCGCATCACCGATGTCTGCCCGCTCATCGACGACAGCATCGCCATCGCCGCCCTTTATCTTTGCATCTTGCGCATGCTTTACCGCCTGCGCCGGCAGAATCAGCGCTGGCGCCATTATCCGCCTTTCCTCGTGCGCGAGAATCGCTGGCGCGCGCAGCGCTACGGCATCGAGCAGGGCATGGTCGATTTCGGCAAGGGCGAGGTCGTCCCCTTCGCTATCTTGCTCGAGGAGCTGTTCGATCTCGTTGCCGAGGACGCCGCCTATTTTGGCTGCGCCGCCGAGGTGGTTCACGCCCGGACCATCGTGGAGCGCGGCACGAGCGCGGACCGGCAGCTTGCCCGCTACGATGCGGTGAAGAAACTCGGCGGCAGCGAGCAGGCGGCGCTCATGTCGGTGGTCGACGGCATCATCGAGGAAACCATGATGCCGCCAGCCTCGCCTCGACGCGCCGTTCCGGCCAAAGCCGGCTAAAGCGTCGTGGCCATGCCGCCGTCGACATTGAGGCTCGCGCCGGTGATATAGGCCGCCTCGTCGGAAGCGAGGAACAGCGCCGCATTGGCGATGTCTTGCGGCGTGCCGAAGCGCTTCAGCGGCGTCTGCATCAAGAGCGCCTTGGCGATCATGGGATTGGTGAGATAGCGGCCGATCAGCGCCGTCTCGACATAGCCCGGGACGAGGCAGTTCACGCGGATGCCGCAAGACGCGTATTCGACCGCCAGACTCCGCGTGAGCGCCGACACCGCGCCCTTGGTCGCCGAATAGACCGCCATCTGGCGGGTATGCTTGGTCGCCATCACCGAGGAGAGATTGATCACCGACGCCTTGCCCGAGGCCTTGAGCAGATCGAAGGCCTCGCGCGCGCAGCGCACCGTGCCGTCGAGATTGGTCTTCCATACGCGGTCCCAGGCCTCATCGGAGAGATGGCGGAAGTCCGACCGCTCGCCCACGCCGGCATTGTTGACGAGCACGTCGAGCCGCCCATGCGCCGCGCGAATCGCAGCCATCAGCGCCTTCACCTGGGGCGTGTCGGTCACGTCGACTGCGTAGGGCGTGGCGGCGCCATTGCTCCTGACGATGGCGTCGGCAAGCTCCTTGGCCGCATCGCCGTCGCGATCCGCCACGACCACGACAGCGCCCTCGCGCGCGAAGGTCTCGGCGATGGCGCGGCCGATCCCCGCCGCGGCGCCCGTGACGAGCGCTATTCTGTCCTCAAGCCGCCGCATCTGACCCCGCCACCGGTGCCGGCGGCTCCCATCTGTGACGGAGCGTCACCAGTTCCTCGGCCGCGCTTGGATGGAGCGCCATGGTGGCGTCGAACTGGGCCTTGGTCGCGCCGAGCCTCAGCGCAATCGCCGCCATCTGCACGATCTCGGCGGCATCGGACCCGAGGATGTGGCAGCCGAGCACTTTGTCGGAGTCGGCGTCGATGACGAGCTTCATCAGCATCCTCTCGCCGCGGCCGCTGACCATCGAGCGGAGCGGCCGGAAATGAGCCTTGTAGACATCGATATGCGGGTGCGTCTCGCGCGCCTTCTCCTCCGAGAGCCCGACCGTTCCGATCTCCGGCTGCGAAAACACCGCGGTCGGGATGAAGCTATGATCCACCGGCGTCGGCCTCTCGTTGAACACGGTCTCCACGAACGCGGTCGCCTCATGGATGGCGACGGGCGTGAGGTTCTTGCGATCGGTCACATCGCCCACGGCATAGAGGCTATCGATCGAGGACTTGGAGAACTCATCCACCGCGATGCGTCCGTTCCGGCCGAGCTCGACGCCTAACTGTTGCAGGCCGAAGCCTGAAATGTTAGGCGCCCGGCCCGTCGCCGCCATCACGAGGCCGGCGGCGATGAAATCCCCGCGCTTGAGCTGGACGCGATAGCCTCGCCTCTCCTTCTCGATCGAGGCAATATCGGTACCCATGCGGAGGTCGATGCCACGATTGCGCATGGCTTCGGCCACGCCGTCGCGGAGATCCATGTCGAAATCGCGCAAGACCTGCTCGCCGCGATAAAGCACGGTCACCGCGACCCCGAGCCCTCTGAAGATCGAGGCGAACTCCATGCTGATATAGCCCGCCCCGATGATGACGATGCTTTCGGGCAGCTGCTCCAGCTCGAAACATTCGTTGGAACTGATCAGATGCTCCTTGCCGGGAACCTCAGGAATGACCGGATGGGAACCGGTGGCCACCAGGATCGTCTTGGCTGAGCGGGCGCCATCGCGATCGGCCAGTTTTATTTCATGTGGGCCTTCGACCGCGGCGCGGGTGAGAAACCGGTCGACCCCTGCGGTCTCCAAGGTGCGGGTATAGACGCCGTTCAGCCGGTCGACCTCGCGCTTCACGTTATGGATCAAGGTCGGCCAGTCGAAGCTTAGCCCCTCGCAGGTCCAGCCGAACCCTTTCGCGTCGGCGAACTCGCTGCCATAGCGGCTGCCATAGACGAGCAGCTTCTTCGGCACGCAGCCGCGGATCACGCAGGTGCCGCCGATGCGATACTCCTCGGCGATGCCGACGCGCGCGCCGAGCTCGGACGCCAACCGCGCCGCGCGGACCCCGCCGGAGCCCGCGCCAATGACGAACAAATCGTAGTCGTAATGAGCCACCTGGCGTCAGGCTCCTGCGCGGCGCAACGCTCGGACGCCGCCTCTGCCGGCCACGATAGCCAAATCGGCGAGCCCAAGGAACAGGCCGTGCTCCACCACGCCCGGCACGCGCTTCAGGGAAAAGGCGAGCACCTCGGGCTCGGGGATACTGCCGAAGGCGCAGTCGAGGATGAGATTGCCCTGGTCGGTGACGAAAGGCGCATCGCCCGGCCCCGGCCGCAACGCGATCACGCCGTGACATCCGGTCTCGGCGGCAATCGCCTCGATCAGCCGCATCGTCGCCATGAGTTCGAAGCGCACCACCTCGACGGGGAGCGGGAACAGGCCAAGCGCCGCGACAAGCTTGCTCTCGTCGGCGATCACCACCATCCGGTCCGACGCCGTGGCCACGATCTTCTCGCGCAACAAAGCGCCGCCGCCCCCCTTGATCATGCGCAGCTGCTCGTCGATCTCGTCGGCGCCGTCGACCGTCAGATCGAGCTGCGGCGTTTCGTCGAGCGTGGTCAGCGGGATGCCAAGCTGCTCGGCTTGCACCCGCGTGGCCTCCGAGGTCGGGACGCAGATCACGTTCAGGCCTTTCGCCACTTGCTCTCCCAGCGCCGCGACGAAGCGGGCCGCCGTCGATCCGGTGCCAAGGCCAAGCCGCATCCCGTCGGTGACGAGATCGAGCGCGGCGCGGGCGGCGCTTTCCTTGAGCTCGTCCGTCTTGAGCAAGCGCCCCCTCCCGCGGGTCAGCCCTTCAGGCCGCCCATCATCTGCATGCGCCGCTCTCTACGCCGCCGCTTGCCAGGCCGCAAGGCGCGTGTGAGAGAGAGCCCATGTTCAAGGACGCCACCATCGTGTTCGACCTCGACGGCACCCTGGTCGATACCGCGCCGGACCTGACCAACGCGCTGAACGACGTTCTCACCAGGCGCGGCCATGCAGCGGTGCCGGCGGAGACGATCCGCGCCTGCGTCGGCCACGGCGCCCGCGTGATGATCGAGGAGGCTTTGCGCCGGGCGTCCGCGCAAGACGACGTGGACCGGATGCTGGCCGAGTTCCTGGTTCATTACGAGGCTAACATCGCCGCCGAGAGCCGGCCCTTTCCCGGCGCCGTGGCGGCACTGGACAGCCTCGCCGCGCAAGGGGCAACGCTCGCGGTCTGCACCAACAAGCGCGAGCATTTGAGCCGGCGCCTACTGCAAGAGCTTCAGATTGAAGGCTATTTCGCCGCGATCGCCGGGCGCGACACCTTTGCCGTGTCGAAGCCAGACCCGGGCCATCTGACAGGAGTGATCGCGCTTGCCGGGGGCGATCCCTCCCGCGCGGTCATGGTGGGCGACAGCGAGGTCGACCTCAGGACCGCAAGCGCGGCTTCCGTGCCCGCGATTCTCGTGAGCTTCGGCTACGCGGCCTCCCCGCTTGACGGCTTCGCGCCGGCGGCGGTGATCGATCATTTCGACGAGCTAGAGGCGCGCGCCGCCGCCCTTCTGAACGGCTTCGCCGCAAGTCCTCTCGGCCTCCTGAAACGCCTCAATCCCGCCGCAGATTCGGGCTTATTTTCACCCGGCCATTTCAACGAAGAGCCATAGTCAAAGCACATATTCGCATACCCTCCTGGGGGACGGGTCGAAACTCAATCAAGGAGAGACAGATGCTTAGACGTGTCGTGATCGGCGTCGCCATGGCGTGCCTCATGGGTGGGGCCGCTTACGCGCAGGACGAGGACGCGGGGGACAACGAATGCACTTCGCAGCTCACCGCGGTCGAGGAAACTGTGCATGACAAGATCGAGTTCAACGCGCTGAGCGAGGCCGACGCCAATAAGGTCAACGAGCTTCTCGACGAGGCCGACGCGCTGTGCACCGAAGGAAAATTCACCGAAGCAAGCGCCACCCTGGCCACCGTCAACAAGATGGTCGGCAAGACGCAATAGGGTCGGCCTAAGGCAGGGACGGCGCGGGGCGCGGATCGGCGCCGCCCGTCCATTCGGGGGCCTGCGCGCCCTCACCCGTTTCTTTAGGCCCCCAAGCCGTGCCGCTTGTTGGGCCGGTTCCTTGACTTATCGGGGACCCAATCGCTAAATCCGTGATGCCAGCATCATCCGGAAAAGTGGAAACCGGTTTTCCGCAAAGATGATGCGTTAGATCGAAGCGAGACGGGCGGTTAGCTCAGCTGGTAGAGCACTGTGTTCACATCGCAGGGGTCGCTGGTTCGAGTCCAGTACCGCCCACCATTTACGCCTTCGAACTTGCGGGTGATGCCGTATCGCCACCGGCAAAGCCGGCGTACGATGTTAGTCGCTTTAGCGTGCCGGAGCATCGAAATCTGCATTCAGCCTCCGCAGAGCTCCTAGGGTCGATACAACCCAAGCTGCAACGCTCTGCTCCTGAGACTGTCACTCTCACTTTCTCGCTTGGTATCGCCGTCATTGCCTCGGTCCATCACTATGCTCGCCTCGACATTCCGTTCGTCCACAGCGATTGACGCTCGTGTTCGTAGGCTTTTGATGCTAGCTGCGGGCAACGTGCTTCGTGGAGCTTACTCACCGTCCATAGCTCGAGGGGCGACTGCGGTCTGACTGAAATTAGCCTGCGCCTCGATCACAGTCTATGGAGCAATCGGATGGCGGCTCACGTCCTTCCGAGCGCTCAGGCTCGTGGCGCGGGGCTCTAAGCGCGCGCCGTCTTCAGCGTGACGAGAGACGGCTCCTCGGCGCTCGTATACATCGAGAGCATGGGCTCGTCGGTGAGGACCACCTCATCATATTCGCCGAACCCATTGAAACGATTCGCCAACACCCTGCCATAGGCCCCGATCTGGCCGATCTCGATATAGTCGCCCTCACGCACGCACGCCGGGAGCACGAAGGGACCAGGAAGATAGTCGGAGCTGTCGCAGGTCGGACCGTAAAGGGCGAACTCGGCGACCGGCTTCGCCTTGCGGCGTGAGGTGGCGACCAGCCGCGCCGGGAAGCGGAAGGCTGCATAAGCGGCATCGAACAGCGTGCCGAAGGCACCGTCATTGACGTAGAGCGCGTTGCCGCGCCGGGCATCGACGCGCACGATCACCGACTCGGCTTCCGCCACCAGAGCACGCCCCGGCTCGCACAGAAGCTCGCAGGAATGCTTGACGGCAAGCTCGTCGGCGGCTCTCGCCACCTCGTCCATGAAGCTTTGAAGCTCGGGCGGGTCGGAATGGGGATAGCGGCTCGGAAAGCCGCCGCCGATATCGATGGCATCGACCATGACGCCGGACGTCACGATCAATTGGCCGATCTGCCTGAGCGCCTCGCCGAAGGCGGCCGGGACGACCGCCTGCGATCCCACATGGAAAGTGATCCCGAGCCGGCGCGCGACCTGGCGCGCGCGCAACAGGAGCGCCGGGGCGTCTTCACGCGACACCCCAAACTTGCCCTCGAGCGGAATGAGGCTGTGAGTATTGGGACAGGCCACGCGGAGGAAGAGATTGAGGTCCCCCGCGCCACCGATTTCCGCCACGATCTTGTCGAGCTCCTCGTCGCTATCGAAGGCGAAGCTCCTCACGCCGAAATCGCGATAAGCGCGCACGATCGCGTTGCGCGACTTCACCGGATTCATAAAGTAAAGCTCAGCGCCGGGGACCCCCGCCAAGCGCTCAATCTCGACAAGCGAGGCGACGTCGAAGGAGCGGATGCCGGCATCCACCAGGGCGTCGATAATCGGGGGCGCGTCGTTCGCCTTGGCGGCGTAGAGCACGCGGCCAGGGAAGTTCGCGAGAAACCAATTCGCCGCGCGGAGCGCGGCGTGCGGCCTCAAAGCCAGGACTGGCCGCTCCGGGCGGCGATGACGCAGAAGCTCCGCGGCAGAAGTGAAAACGTCCATCCCATGTCTACTCCCACACGAGATTGCCGATGTCAGTTGCTGCCCTCGAGCGAAATCGCCTTCGAGCCCGCGTGGTCCCGTATGAAATCCTAGACCCCTTGTAAAGCGCTTTTCGCGTGCTCCCCCAATAATCTGTCGCGGGCGGTTGACGGGATGCGCGCGCCGAGGGGCCGCTCGTGTCCTCAGTTGGACCCGGCCGGGGCGATTCGGGCGCTCGTGAGCACGCTCGTGGCGGCGCTGGAATAGACGGGATGCTGTAGCAACCCGAAGGTCTTACGCGCCGCGAGATCGACCAGCGCGGCGGTGAAGACGTAGATCTCGGCGCTGTCGAGCTCGCCGTCGCCATTGCCGATGGGAGCAAGATCGGCGTTGCCGGCGAGCCCCTCGATCAGATAGCGCGTGAAGAGGCCAATATCATAAGTCACATCGATGAGGGTCCGCTGTCCGCGGTCGGAGGCGGCAAGCACGGTGAGCGCCGGCACGGGAGCGCGCGGGAGCGCGGTGTTCATCGTCTCGGGCAGGTTGGGCGGCAGCACATAGGGCCCGTGATCCCGCCCGTACTCCGTCTCCAGCAGAACGAGCACCGACCTGGCGTCAAGCGTGGCGAGATTGGCATAGAGCGTGGACAGCTTGTAGCCGCCTTGCTCGTCCCGAAAAGCCTCGGTATCGACCGGGAGGAGATAAGTCTCGTTCTGGGCGGCGTCGGTGGCGCCGTGCCCCGAATAATAGACCAGCACCTTGGCATTGGGCTGGGACTGGACGAGACGCGAGAGATCCCCCTCTAGGCCGGGCTCGCGCCCGAACAGCTTTTCCAGATCGGCCTTCTTGGCGTCCCGTAGGTCGAGGATATTGTCAGGGCGGTAGCCGAGATGCTCGGTGAGGAAGGAATAGATGGCGTCGGCGTCGTTGTACGAGGTCACGCTCGGCGGCAGCTTGGCATAGCTGCGATTGCCGATGATGACGGCGACGGCGTCGGGGTCTTCGGCTGCGGGGGGCAATGCCCGGTAAAGCTCGCGCACCCTTGTATAGGACCTTAGGCCGTCGCCGGCGCCGCTCCCATGCCGCGGGAGCTGTTGCGACGGGGTCGCGCAAAGCTGGACATTGCCCGCGCGCTCGATGCGCCGCACATCGTCGAGCGTAAGTTGCCCTTGGATGGGCACGCAGGCGCGGCACCACACCAAGTCGTTCTTGATTTGCAGCTCGTCGAGCTGGGCCTGAGCGAGCCCTTTAGGCGGGGGCAGGCAGGCTCTCTCGCAGCTCTTGACCGCGACGCCCGGACCATGGGCGCGCTGGAGCAGAGCGATGAGATCCTCCGGCAGGCAATCGATATCGAGACGGACACTCGGCTCCAGCGCTACGCTCTCCTCGCTGTCAGACTCGAGGGGGGCCAGCGCCACGCTCTCCTCCTCGTCAGACTCAGGAGAGTCCGGCGCCGCTTCGACCTCCGGCTGATCGAGGGGTTGCGTCGTCGGCTCGAGCGCCGCGGTTTGCTCGGTGAGCTTGCACAGCGAGTTGAGCTTCTGCCGCACCGGCTCGGCAAGGATGTCGCTGTAACCGCCAAGTCCATGGTCATGCTTGAAGTGCCAATAGGCCGTCCAGGTCTCCTTGCCCCTCTTGCCGTCGATCGCACCCTTGTAATAGCCGAGCTCGGTAAGACAGCTCTGGATGCGCGTGATCGCTTCGACCTGCTCGGGTGTTGGCGCTTCCGGGGGCGGGGAACCTGCGCGCGCGGGCTGCGCCTGGAGGCGCTGCTGCACCGGCGGAAGGAACACGGGCGGCGCGCTCTGCGCCGTCCTGGCCCGGCGCTCGCCCCATGGTTCGGCGTTCAACGCGTCCGCCAGGGCGACCAAGCCTAAAGCAACAAGGACGAGCCCGAATATCAGGCCCTGTACGGTTCCCGATCTCCCCGCCATGGGATCCCTCAACGCTCCGCCGCGAGCGGGCTACGCCAGCGGAACTCATTCTAGCACCATTCACCGCGCGCCGGGAGTAAGGGCTCGGGCCAGTACCCGCGCCCTCGGTTTTCTTCGCCACTCTCCGCCCTCGCGCCTCCCTCCTCCTCGGTGCCGGCGCTCTTCTCCGACTTGGGCACGGCGTCGGGCCGCGGCGGCAGCGACTTGATATAGAGGGCGATGGCCTTGCGATCCTCCGGCGTGAGCTGCGCCATGTTTTCCTGCACCGCGGCCATGGTCTCGCCGATGACGTCGAAGTCGGGCGTATTCCCGGTTTCGAGCAGATAGGCGACGTCTTCCTCGCTCCACTCAGCCAGACCGTCGTCGCTCGGCGTGATGTTGGGCACGGTGCCTTTGCCCTCGGGATTTGGCGCGCCGGCGAATTCCGTGTCCTTGACGATGCCGCCGAGGATGTTGCGCGAGGAATGGCACTCCGCACAGTGGCCCGGTCCCCTGACCAGGTAGGCGCCGCGATTGAGCTCGGCGCTGGCGTTGGGATCGGGCGTGAAGCTCGCGCCGTCGACATAGAGAAGATGCCAAAGGCCGAGTCCGCGGCGAATGTTGAAGGGAAAGCCGAGGTCGTGCGGCGGCACTTGGCTCTTCACCGCCGGCAGACTGTCGAGATAGGCCTTGAGGTCGATCAGGTCCTCATAGCTCATGCGCTGATAGGACGCGTAAGGGAAGGCCGGATAGAGATAAGAGCCGTCGGGCGCGATCCCCCGCTTCATGGCGTTGACGAACTCGACCGTGGTCCAGTCGCCGATGCCGGTCTCCTTGTCCGGCGAGATGTTGGGCACATGGAAGACGCCGAACGGCGTCTTGAGGCAGCGCCCGCCCGCGAGCACTTCCTTGTCCTTGGTCTTGAGATCGTCACATCCTTTGACCGGCACCGCGTGGCATTCGGCGCAGCCGCCGGCGGTGAACATATATTTGCCGTTGGCGAGGTCGGGCGTATGGGCAGGCAGCGCCGACGCCGGCATCGTGGCCGGCATCGTCAGCAGGTAGAGGGCGAGCGCGCCTGCGACAACAACACCAAGCAGCGCCAGCAACGCTTTGCGCAAACGTCTTCCTCCTCCCTACAGCCGTGCGGCAACTTCAAGCGGCCGCTTGGCCTTGACTACTCTTTGAGCTTTACGCGAAAGGTCTGGTGGCAATCCTTGCACACCTTCGTCATGTCGTTGAACGCAGCGGTGAAGGCGCCCTCCCCTTCCGCTGCCGCGCTGGCCGCCTGGGCACTTGCGTCTTTGAGTTTCATTGCGGTCGCTTCAAACTCGGCGAAATCCTCCCAAATCGTTGCCTTGGCCTCGCTGTCGGCAATCTCGCCATGCGCGGTTCCCTTCGGAAACAGCTTCACATACTTGTCTGGAACGCCGTTGATCTCGTTCATGGCCTTGGCCGCTGCCTCGGCATCGAACGGCTTCACGCCCTTGACCATCTGGCCGCCGAGCTTGGCCGCTGGCGCCACGATATCCTTCATCAGGTGCCGCCGCTCTTTCACCGCTCCGGCAAGGTCGTCGGCCGAGATTGCAAGCGTGGTGTAGGCCGCCACTCCCGCGAGCACACAAACAACCAGCATGACTTTCTGCATGACCCCTCTCCAGTTTCACCGGGCACGGCTTCCGGCCCGCTCTCCCTCTCAACCTCGAAGCTATTGGGAATTGGCTTGAATTGGCGACGCTCTACCGGCGCCTCATTGCGGCATGGGTGACATTCTGCCACAGCCCAAGCGTTTCGGG
>CAWANV010000002.1:0-58850 GCA_963783455.1 uncultured Alphaproteobacteria bacterium | reverse complement strand
ACCCAGCGCTTCGAGAATCAAGGTCAGGCCATCCTCACCGCCGCCAAGGCGCTCGATTCGTCGAACACCAAGATCGACTCGATCCTCGAAGGCAGGCATCAGGCGATGATCGCGCTCCTGCATACGGTCAACACCAAGGCGAAAGACCTCGACAACATCATGCGTTCCTATGCGGGCATGGTCGAGAACGCGATGAGCCACGCGGAAGCGCGAGCCAAGCAAGTGGGCAGTGCGCTCGCCCGCGACACGTCGGGCCAGGCGCAAGCGGCGCTGGCTCAGATCGAGCGCCTGCGCGAGGAGGCGCAAGCCCACACCGCGCGCGCGGTCGGCGACCTCAAAGGCAGCTTCGAGACCGTCATTCCCAGATCGGCCGGCAACTCGAGCAGATGCGCGGCCAGTTCGACAACACCTCGCGCGGCATGCGCGAGACGGCGCAGCAGACGGCAACCGATCTCGATAGCATCCGTCAGGAGATGCAGAAGCGCATGCAGGCCCTGCCGAGCAGACCGCGCAAGCCACGGCGGCCATCCGCAAGGCGCTCACCGAGCAGCTCCGGGAGATCGAGGCGATCACGCCCGTGCTGACACGGGCGGCGACGCCGCCGCCTCAGCCCCGCCCGCAAGGCTTCCCGCCGGCTCCGGGTCAATTCGATGCCGGCTCGCCTCCGCATTTCGACCCCAGAGGGCGCCAGCTCTCCCCGCCGGATGGTGGCGATATCGGACACGTCGCGGGCGGTCTCGCCCAGCAGCTTGCCGGCGCCTCCCATGCGCCGCGCGGTCAGGGTCAAGCGGGCGGTCAGTGGTCCGTCGGCGATCTGCTCTCCCGCGCCTCGGACTCCGATCAGGGTTATGCCGGCGGCGGCCAGACCTTCGGCAACCGCGGCGTATCGCCGATGCAGGCTGGCGGTCTCCGTCTCGACGAGATTGCGCGGGCCATCGACTACCGCACCGCCGCCGACGTCTGGCAGCGCTTCAGGGCCGGTGAGCGCGGCGTGCTCGGTCGCCACATCTACACCATCGACGGCCAGGCGACCTTCGACGAGATGGCTCGCCGCTACGATCGCGAGGCCGATTTCCGCATGACCATCGACCGCTATATCGGCGACTTCGAGCGGCTGCTTGGCGAGGCGGAAGCATCCGATCCCGATGGGCGGATGTTGCAGAACTACCTGACGTCGGAGTCGGGACGCGTCTATCTCTTGCTCGCGCATGCGAGCGGACGGCTCCGTTAGTCTTAGAGCGCTATCGGTTAAAGTTGAATTGAGATAGCGCTCTAGCTTTTTGATTGAGCATGATCTTTTCGGAAAACCGGTGCCCACTTTTCCGGATCATGCTCCAGAGCTTTAGGCTCCCCCAAGCCTGGCCCCCGCCCTTCCCTCAAAAGGAGGCGGGGGCCGCTTATTTGTGACCGACCTACCTCACCCAAACCGTCATGCCCGGCCTTGGGCCGGGCATCCACGCATTAAAACAGGCGATTGGCGGCGGTTCATGCTATGTTCTTCGCATGGTCGAAGGAAGCGCAATTGCGGAAGAAGAGTTGGGCAGCACGGCTGCGGCCGAAGTGCCTGAGCCGCTCGCAGAATTGCGCATGGAGGTTGTCAGCCTTGCGGATTTCGAGGCTGTCGACTGCGAGGCGCCGCTTGCGGATACGAGGAAGGTCGATTGCTCAAGCTTCGCCGACCTCTACCGAAAGGCTGCGGAAGCCGCCAAGGACGGTGGAAACGAGCAGGCTGCCCGCGTCTGCCGCCTCCTGGCCGCCGTTGCGCAAATGCATTTCAAGCCGGAAGACCGGGCGGAGCCTTATGGCCCCCTCTTCGTCATGGACGGCCGCCGCAGCATCATCCCGCACGATCTGCGCGGTGGACAATCCGCGGTATTCGCGGCGATCGCGCCAACGCTCAAAAATCCCGGCCTGCGGGCGCGGCTTGCCGATATCGCCTGGCTCAATGACAGAAGCCTCGCCACATCGGCACAGCTCGCGATCAGGTCGTTCCGCGAGGCGGTGCGCCTTGTCGCCGAGGCGCAGGCGGCGTTCTTCCTGGAGGAGCAGAAGGCGAGTTCGCATGCCGGCGCCGAGTTTCTGCGCCGCGCCTGCCAGATTGCGCAGGCAACCGGATGGAAGGAGCCGGAGGCAGGTCAGCTCAAAGCGCTGATTCAGACCCTGACTAAACGGGCGTTCGATGACGGTGACGCTGACGGTTACCTCAACATCGGCGAACTGAATCTGGACTACGGAATCACGGAGCCGGCCACGGTCGCTCCGCAGGCGGAGGCCCTCGCCGGTGTCGAGGGGCTTCACCCTGAAACGTCGCGCCATCTGTGGGAGTTCGCTGCGCGGGCGCACCGCTTCGGCGGAAAGACGGACGACAGCAACCGCTGCCTCGCAAGCGCCGCCGAATGTTACGTGACCATGGCCGCAGCAGCCGAATTCAAGGGGATGGCGGCGGCAAGCTGGCTGATGGACGCAATCAAGGCGCTGCGCCACATCCCCGGCACGAAAGAGCGGCGGCAGGAACTCGAAGCTAAACTGCGCGAGGCGCAGGCGTCGATCTCCGATGAAATGGGCGTCGTCTCGACCGAGATCGATCTGAGTAAAATCGTCGACCACTCCCGGAAGACGGTTCAGGGGCTGACGCTGGCGCATGCTCTCGCAGAATTCGCGGACCTCGACAGATCACTCTCGCCGGATAGCCTGCGCAAAGAGGCGCTCGAACAGGCGAGCAAAAATCCGCTCTCCAGCATCATCCCGATGGCGATCCACGACGACGAGGGCAAGCTGGTCGCCAAATCGCCGGGCCTGATGGATGGCGAAGAGTTGGAAGACACCGCGATCGCGGCACCTGATTGTGCGCAATGAAGGCTTTCGCCGCCACATCACGGCTTCGGGCTCGATCGAGCCGGCGCGGCGCATGATCTTGTCTGAACATCCGCTGCACACGCGGCATTTCATGCCGCTGGCTGAAATGAGTCCGTTCGTTCCGGCGGGGCATGAGAACATTTATGCGCTGGGCTTCGCCCGGTTCTTCGGCGGCGATTTTATTTCCGCGCTGCACATCCTGGTACCGCAGCTGGAAAATTCCCTCCGCCATGTTCTCAAGCAGGCCGCGATCGACCCCTCCTCGATCCAGAACAACATGACGCAGGAAAGCCGCACGATTTCGGTGATGCTCGAAAGGGACCGCGCCGCGCTGGAGAGAATCTTCGGGCCGGCGCTCATTTTCGAGATTGAGAACCTGTTCGATTTCCACGGCGGCCCCGCCATCCGTCATCAGCTCGCCCACGGGCTAATGTCGGCGGGCGCGTTTCATTCACCGGACGCGATCTACGCCTGCTGGTTCATCTTCAGGCTCTGCTGCCTTCCGCTTTTTCGTCACTGGCAGGACGTGGCCGCGGTTTATGAGAAGCTCTGAGAAATCTTGCGCGATGGGATCTCGTCACCCGTGAGGGCGGAGACCCTTCAGGGGCTCCGGGCGTCCCGCCAAAGTGCTCGCGACGGCGGACGCGTAGAGCCCGGCCGGTCGCGACGTTGATCCGGTGAGGAAACGCTACCCGCGCCTTGAAGCGACCCAGGCGGTGGTGTCTTGCAGCACCTCGGTGAAGGCCTGGTTCAGAGCCGCCATGGCATCGCCGGGGGCATCGCTCTTGGCCGCAACGCGGGCGCTGAACCCTTTGCTCGCGACCACCTTGCCGGTCGAGGTGTTGATCAGCTTGGCGAAGATATCGATCTCGGCGGCCGCGGGTCCGCTCGAAACGTCGATCTGGAAGGCACGGAGCTCGGTGGCGAGAGCATATTGCCCGGTTGAGGCGCTCACGGCCTTGACCGCGCCGGAGTTCTGGAAGGTCTCGATCATCCGCGCCTGGACGAGCCGGGGCAGCCGGTCGCTCCAGGCGATCCCTTTGTAGTAGGAGACCTGATCGGCCTTCGGACGCACCATCAGGCGGCTGGTATCGAGCGCAGGATACGGCAGTCGGCTCATTGACGAGGAGCTGCCACGGGGCGGGCTTGGCAGCGCCGGCGAAGGAACGCGGGGCGATCAGATCGTAGGTGGTCGGCGGCCTTGAGCCCGCCAAAGCGCAACCCAGCAGGCTCAGGCAAAGCAAGCCTGTGGCCAGCGTCGGCGCCGATCGCGACATGTTCGATTGCCCCCTGTTAGGAGACACTCCCCGTGGGCCCTCGAGGGTGCACTATCGTCCTTTTGGAGTGTATTCCGGGAGCTGGTTTCCACCAAGCAAAAAACCCTTGGGATCAGCCTCCAACTTCTCCAGAATCCGGTTCAGCGTCACTGCCGTGCGGCGTCCCTCGCGCATGAAATTACCGAACTCCTGAAGACTATCCCGCGCCTGGCGGGTCAGGCCATCCATGTTGTTTCCCAGCGAGACTTCGAGCTTGCTCGACAATGACTTGAAGGATTCCGCGCCATCCTTCACGTCGGTGATGGCTTGGCCGATATCCTCCTTCTTTTCGGCGAGCATGGTGGTGAACTGCTCGACATTGGTCATCGTCGTGTTGATCGCCTTCTCATTCTGGTCGAGGAGAGCGTTCAGCTTGGAAATGAACACATTGGCATTGTTCAGCGCCGCCGAGCCCGCTTCGAACACGCCTTGGCCCGAGCCAGGATCGGCTTGAATGACGGGAATGGGGTTCTCGGCGGTAGCAACCAGGAAGGGCGAATTCGGGGGTCCCCGGCGTGATCTGCACCCCGCTCCCGCCGGTGAGCCCCATGGACTGAATGGTTGCATGGGAATTCTCGCGGACCGGCGTGTCGTCGCGGACGCTGATGAGAACCTGGACCTTGCGGGCGTCCTGAGGATCGAGCGCGAAGGATTGGACCTCGCCGACCCTGATGCCGTTGAAGCCGACGCTCGAGCCGGTGGTGAGGCCCGCCACCGTGCTCTCGAACACGATGTAATAGTTCTTGCCCCCGCCGGCGAAGTTGCTCATCCAGAAGACGGAGATGAAGGCGAGCACCAGCACGCCGAGCACGAAACCGCCGATCATCAGGTAGTTAGCTTTGGTTTCCATCAAACCGGTTCCTCAAAACGCGATACGCATCAGGCGGGGATTCGCGGCCGTTCGCCCGGTGTCGCCGCGCGCGCCCGCTCGCCGCAGAAATATTCCTTGATCCACGGGTGATTCGGATGGCGCTGCAATTCGGTGGGCGACCCCGTCCGCACAATCTGCTTGTCGGCAAGCACGGCCACCCTGTCGCACACGGTGAAGATGGTATCAAGATCGTGGGTGACCATATACACCGTTAGGCCAAGTGTCTGTTGCAGCTTGCGAATCAGGTGGTCGAAATCCGACGCGCCGATCGGATCGAGACCGGCCGTAGGCTCATCCAGGAACACGATCTCAGGATCGAGCGCCAGCGCCCGGGCCAGCCCCGCCCGCTTGCGCATGCCGCCCGAGAGCTCGGAGGGGAATTTGTGCGCGGCGTTGGGCGGAAGTCCGACCATGGAGAGCTTGAGGAAGGCGAGATCGTCCATCATCGCCTGGGGCAGCTCGAGATGCTCGCGCATCGGCACCTGGATGTTCTGCAGCACGGTGAGCGAGGAGAAGAGCGCGCCGTCCTGGAAGAGAATGCCCCAGCGTTTCTCGATTTCGAGGCGATCCTGTGGCGTGAGAGTCTTGGCGTTCTGTCCGAACAGCCCGACATCGCCCGCGTCAGGCTTCACCAGGCCGGTGATCACGCGCATCAAGACCGACTTGCCCTGGCCCGAGCCGCCGACGATGGCGAGGATCTCGCCGCGATAGACGTCGAGATTGAGCCCGTCCCAAATCTGATGGCTGCCGAAGCTCTTGGCGAGCCCGCGCACGCGGATCACAACCTCTCGTCCGTTCTCGACGATCACACCCCGATCCCCGACAGGAACATGGCGAAGACGGCATCCAAAATTATCACCAGGAAGATCGCCTTGACCACGGCGCTGGTCACGTGGGTGCCGAGGGATTCGGCGCTGCCTTCGACCTTGAGGCCTTCCAGGCAGCCGACCAGCCCAATGATTACAGCCGCGAACGGCGCCTTGATCATGCCGGCCATGAAGTGCTGGAAGTCCACCACGTCGCGCAGCTTGTCGAGATAGTTCGAGGCGTCTAACCCGAGCACGGCGAAGGCCATCAACCCGCCGCCGGCGAGCCCCATCAAATCGCCGATAAAGGTGAGGAGCGGGAGCGCCACGACCAGCGCGAGGATGCGCGGCAGCACGAGCGTATCCATCGGGTCGATGCCGAGCGTGCGCATGGCGTCGATCTCCTCGCGCATCTTCATCGAGCCGATCTCGGCGGTGAAGGCCGAGCCCGAGCGGCCCGCCACCATGATGGCAGTCAGCAAAATGCCCACCTCGCGGAGCGCGAGAATGGCGACCATGTTGACCGCGAACGGCTCGGCGCCGAACGGCTTCAACTGGACCACGCCCTGCTGCATCACCACGGCGCCGATCAGAAAGCAGATCAGCGCAATGATCGGCACCGCCCTGAAGCCGGCATGGTCGAGATGATGGATGAACGAGGTGGTGCGGAAGCGCCAGGGCTGGCGGATCATGCGGCCGAGCGCGGCCGTGACCTCGCCGAGAAAGCCGGTGAGCTGGACGGCATCGCGCCAGACGCCGGTCACCGCCTTGGTCATGTCCTCGCTGAAAAATTGCAGGGCGCTCCGCTTCTCGAGCTTCGGCCGCTCGGCGTGGCCCCGGCGCTGCACCTCCTCGATGAGGATGCGGAAGGCCTCGGTCGCTCCGGCGTAGCGGGTGCGCAAACCGCTCTTCTCCCAGGCGGCCGCGGTCCGCTGCAACAGCATGGCGCCGGCGGTGTCGATCTCGGCGATGCCGGCGATGTCCATCTCGCCGGTGAAGTCGGGGGTCGGCGGGATGGGCACGCGCAAGCGCTTCAGAGCCGTGTCGAGCTGGGTGGCCTCGGCCACGGTCCAGGCGCCGGTCGCGACCAGACGGAAGGTCGTGCCCTTGAGCTCGACGCGGAAGCCCGGCGCGCGGGCTTGGGTCGGCAGGACAACCTGATGGTCGCGCTTGAGCATATAAGGGCTTAGCTTGGCTTGATTGACACGCGAGGAGCCGTTGGAAGCCCTCTGGTTCTGAACGAAAATCCCGGAGAAAGAAAGGCGTTATGGCGGGTCTTGAGAGCGAGCTTAATGCCCCTGCGGCAGGCGCGGGCGGCCTCAATCTCGCGGTCAGGGTCGAGCGCTGGCCGATCAGAGGGGGCTTCACCATTTCCCGCGGGTCGAAGACCGAGGCCGTTGTGGTGGTCGCCTCGGTCAGCGACGGGCGCCATACCGGGCGCGGCGAATGCGTGCCCTACGCGCGCTATGGCGAGAGCGTGGAGGGGGTGGCCGCCGCCATCGAGGCTTGCGCCAGGCCGATCGCCAACGGCTTGAGCCGGGCGGAGCTTGCCGCCCTTCTTCCGGCCGGGGCGGCGCGGAACGCGCTCGATTGCGCCTTGTGGGATTTGGAGGCCAAGCGGTCGGGGCGGAGCGCCGCGGCGCTTGCAGGGATCGGCCCCCTTCACCCTGTGCTCACGGCCTTCACAATTTCGCTTGCGGCCCCTGAGACGATGGCGGCAAAGGCGCGCGCGGCGAGCGCCTATCCCCTGCTCAAGCTCAAGCTTGGCGGCGAGGGCGACGAGGAGCGCCTCCTTGCCGTGCGCGAGGCGGTGCCTCAGGCCAGGCTCATCGCCGACGCGAACGAGGCGTGGCAACCGCATGATACCGAATCGCTTCTCGCCATCGCGGCGGCGGCGGGTGTCGAGTTGGTCGAGCAGCCCCTCCCCGCCGGAAACGACGAGATCTTGCAGCGCATCGAGCGGCCAGTTCCCGTCTGCGCCGACGAGTCGGTCCATGACCGCGCCTCGCTCGAGACTATCGCTGAGCGCTACGACGCCGTGAACATCAAGCTCGACAAGACGGGAGGACTGACCGAGGCGCTGCTCGTCGCGGCCCGAGCCCGGGCGCTCGGCCTCAAGATCATGGTGGGCAGCATGGTCGCGACCTCGCTCGCCATGGCCCCTGCCCTGCTGCTGGCGCAGGACGCCGACTTCGTCGATCTCGACGGGCCGCTCTTGCTTGCCCGCGACCGCGTGCCGGGGCTGATCTACGAAGCGGGTCAGGTCTTCCCGCCGCCGCCGGAGCTTTGGGGCTACGCACTGGCTGGCGCTACAGGCTGGCGACGACCTTCTTGAGCTTGGCTTGGACGTCGTTCGCGATCTCGGCCAGGCCGGGATTCTTGATCGCCTGCATGGAGGCGACGGGATCGACGGCTGAGACCTCGACGCCGCCGCCCGCATGCTGCTGCACGATGACGTTGCAAGGCAGCATCGTCCCGATCTTGTCCTCAAGCTGGAGCGCACGGTGTGCGAGTTGCGGGTTGCATGCGCCGAGGATTCGGTAGGGGCGGAAATCCTCGCCGAGCTTCGCCTTCATTGTTGCGCTGACGTCGATATCGGTGAGCACGCCGAAGCCCTCGCGCTTCAGCGCTTCGGTCACGCGCGCAACCGCCTGATCAAAAGGGACGTCGAGGCTCTTGGAGAAATGATAGCTCATCGCGTTCGCGCGCAGGCTCACATCATGCCGCAGCGGCCGCCCAGCAACTGATCCGCCCTCTTCTTCTGCTCGTCGGTGAGCACCGCATAAAGGGCTTCGGTCGAGGGCTTCAGCGCCTTCAGGCTGTCGACCATGCTCTCCATGGCTTTGATGCGCGCGTCCATGCGTTCCAAGGCGCTCCCGCTCTCTTTGGCTTTCATCATGTCGGCGTGCATCTTTCCATGGTGGTGTGCCGCGCCCTGACCGCGTCGGCATAGGCGTCCCAGGCCGAAGCCTGAGCATCGGTGATCTCAAGGTCGGCTTTGATGTAAGCCAGCCGGGCTTCCATCATCGGGACGGAGTGCATCATCATGCCGTGCCCCATCATGCCGCCCATCATCGGGCAGCCGCTCATGTCCTGGCTGCCCATGTCCTGACCCATCATGCCGCCCTGGCCCATCATGCCGCCGCCCATCATGCCGCCTTGGCCCATCATGCCGCCCTTGCCCTGCCCCACCGTGCCGCCCATCATCCCACCACCCTGCATACCTTGGCCCATCATGCCGTCCTTGCCTTGGCCCATCATGCCGCCGCCCATGCCTTGGCCGCTCGTGTCGTCCGTCATTCCACCGCCGGGTGCCTGTTGACCTGTCTGCTGATCCGTCCCGGGGTGGTGTGCGCTGTGATCCTCCGTCGGGGTCTGTTGTTGTTGACCTTGCTGGGCCAGCGCCGGAACCACAGCGATGGCGATTGCCATGCCGCTCATAAGCATCAGATTACGGAGCATCCTCATCACATCCTCCTACCGTTCGTAAGCCCTTCGTTGGACACTGCTTCCGTTGCGAAAGCGCAACATTGGCTCTCTCGCCATCCCACGCCTTGAGAAGGATCAATCGCCAAAAATGCGGCGATATGATCGCGGAGGACCCCGATGGGTCGTTTGCTGCGACGCTATACCGCCCTGACGACCAGCCCCCCGCGCCAGCGCCGCATGAGGCGATAGGCGCATGCCGCCCCGATCAGGGCGAGCACCGCCATGACGGCATAGGCCTCGCCCGGCAAAAGTCCGATAGAGCGGTCCTGAGGCGATGGTGACAGGCCCGAGCACGAGCCCTGCGACCATTGCGGCATAAAGCCCCTGGGCCGTGGCGGCGCGATCCTCGGGCACGGCATGGGTCAGGAAATGGATCGCAGCGAGATGGGCCGCGCCGAAGCTCATGGCGTGAAGCGTCTGGAGCAACGCCGTGGCCCATAGCGGCGGGTCGATCGCCATGACCCCCCAGCGCAAGGTCGCCGCCAGCCCCGCCAGCATGAGCAGCCTCGCCGTGCCGCAATAGGCAATGACGCGGCCTGAGACCGCGAACAGCGCGACCTCGGCGACCACGCCGACCGACCACAGCATGCCGATCGCGCCGTCAGGGATGCCTTGCGCCCGCCAATTGAGCGTGCCGAAGCTGTAATAGAGGGCGTGGCTCGCCTGGATCAGGCTCGCGGCGAGGAGAAACAACAGGAACAGCGGCGCGCGGACGAGGTCGAAGGCGTCGGCGAGCTTGAGGCCACGCAGCACGGCCGGAGCCGAAGGCCTGCGTCCCGCCGAGCTCGCGCGGCAGAAGATGGGCGCCAAGGACCATCAGCGCCGTGGCCGCAACCAGGAGCGGGAGCACCGCCTGCGGCCCGATCTTGCCGATGATGAGGCCGGAACCGAGACTGGCCACGATGAAGCTGAGAGAGCCCCACAGCCTGACCCGGCCATAGTCCAGCGCGCCGGTCGCGGATGCCGCGTCACCGCCACGGTCTCGATCAGCGGCATGATCGTGGTCCAGTTGACGGCGAGCACGACGCTGGCCAGGAGCATCTGCCAAAACCCGCTCGCGGCCCATAGCAGCAGAAACGAGAGCAAGGAGCCCCAAGCGAGCGCGATCAGGATGGTCCGCCGGCCCCCCACCCGGTCGGCGGCAAAGCTGATGACCGGCGTGAACAGGATGCGGGTGAAGAGCGGAGCGGCGAGAAGCACGGCGATCTCGTCGGCATCGAGCTTTCGCCAATGCAAGCCAGACCGGCAGATAGGGCAGGTAGCAGCCCACCACGAGAAACAGCGCGGCATAAAGGAAGCCGAGCCGCCAGGCGAAGGAGAGGCGCAGGACGCGCGGCATCTTCTGGCTCGCCATGGCGGTTAACGAATCCCCAGTCCTTCCCCGGTACACTCGGCCGTCTACCCCGAATCACGCTAGCCTCGCTACCCATGCCGGAACGCGCCCCAGACGGCACCAGCCCATCGCTCCCCCACGCTCCGCGCAAGCCAGGCTTGGCGGAAGCTTATGCCGCGCTCGAGGCCTTGCTCCGCGCGAGCCCGCGGGGGCGCTGGTTCCTCGCCGAATATGCCCGCCGGAACCGCACCGCCGAGACCGAGATGCTGCTCGAGGCGATCGCCAGGATCGAGCGGGCGGTGCTCAAGCCGCCGGCGCGACAAGCCGTGCCAAGCAACGTCTTCGCCGAGCTTGTCGATATGAGCGAGGCGATCGCGCGCACGCGGCGCGAGATCGCTCAGATCAGGCCGCCGCACCAATTCGACAAGCAGCTGATCAGCGCCACGGAAGAGCTCGACCACATCGTCGAAGCGACCGAGAAGGCAACCTCCGACATTCTGGAGGCCGCCGAGGAGATCCAGGAGGTGGCCTGGACCTTGCGCGAGAAAGGCACCGATATCGAGCTGTGCGACAAGATCGACCAGCGCGCCACCGACATCTACACCGCCTGCTCGTTCCAGGACATCACCGGGCAGCGGACGGAGAAGGTGGTCAAGGCGCTCCGCTTCATCGAGCAGCGGATCAACGCCATGATCGAGATTTGGGGCGTCGACGACATCGCCTTCAAGGTCGACGACATCGCCTCGAAAATGCAGGCGTTCGCGGAGGCGGTGCGGGACGACGGCCGCCTCTTGCACGGTCCTCAGGCGCGAGGCGAGGGCCTGAAGCAAGACGATGTCGATCGCATGCTGAAGGGGCGCGAGGCGAGAGCGCAAGCCGCAGTCTCAGCCGCCGCGACGTCTCTCCGGGAGAGCGACGGAGCCGCTTGCTTCGGAGGCCTCCTCACCGGCCGCTGGCGGCGGCGGGGGTTTCGAGCCGCCTGAGCCTTTGACCCTTGCCGAGTTGTCACGCCGTCAAGCGCGCGGCGCTGTTCGGCTAGTTCTTTTTTGCAAATAGTGCCAAAGACTTAGCGCAAGGGCGCGAAGATCTAACGTCCCCCTCTTGACACCGGCTAGGTCGCTAACCATCTCAGGGGGGACGCGATTTCCCCCAAAGCGTCCCCCAAACTGACGCATGAGAATGAAACGGCCCGGTTCCCCCCCAACCGGGCCGTTTTCTTTTGCTCGCCGCGTTTCCCGCGCCAGCGCCGAAAGCGTGCGCGCCTCTCGGGCAAGCCAAGATTGTGGGCTGCCATCATGTTCTCGATGAACTGGCGCGCCGAATTCTCCCAGCTATAGCGCAGCGCATGCGCTCGTGCCGCCCCGCGGTCGAGGTCGAGCGCGGCTAGCGCCGCCTCCTGCAAATCGGAACTGAGCACCCCGGCCTTTGGGTCGGTCAGCACGTCCTTCGGCCCGCTCACGGGATAGGCGGCGACCGGAACGCCGCAGGCGAGTGCCTCGAGCATGCACGAGACCGAACGTATCGGTGAGGCTCGGGAACACGAACACGTCGGCCGAGGCGTAGGCTTCCGCCAGCGCCTCCCCTTCACGCGGCCCGGCGAACAGCGCATCGGGGTAGAGGCGCTCGAGCTCCTCGGCTTGCGGACCGCCGCCGACCAGAACCTTGCGGCCGGGAAGGTCGAGATCGAGAAAGGCCTTGATGTTCTTTTCCACCGCGATGCGGCCGACATAGAGGAAGACGGGCTTCTCCCCGAACAGGCGCACGTTGCGCGGCCTGAACAGCTCGGTATCGACGCCGCGCGACCACGGCATCAGGCGCTCGAAGCCGCGCGCGGCAAGATCGGCGGCGACCGACGGCGTGGCGACGAAGGTGCCGGCGGAGCCGTTGTGGAACCGCCGTTGCAGGCCGTAGCACCAGCGCCTCGGGCACGGGCAGCCGGGCAGCGACATATTCGGGGAAGCGGGTGTGATAGCTCGTGGTGAACGGCCACCTTGTTTTCCGGCAATAGCGCCTGGTCATGAGCCCGATCGGTCCCTCCGTGGCGATGTGGATGAAGTCGGGACGCATGCGCTCGATATGCCTGCGCGATCGCCCGCGGGCCGGCCAGCGCCAGTCTGATCTCGGGGTATGTGGGACAGGGCAAGGTGCGGAACAGCGGGGGCGCGAGAAAGCTGATTTCGAAGCCGAGCTTGGGCGCCTCCAGCGCGAGCCGCTCATAGGTGCGCACCACCCCATTCACCTGGGGGTGCCAGGCATCGGTTGCGACGAGCACCCGCATCAGGCGGCCGCCTCGAGCTCCTCGACAAGGGGTTCGGGCATACTCATGCCCTGGAGCGGGTGCGTCCAGCGGATGATCTCAAAAATCCCCTCCTCGGTCTCGGCGACCGCCGTGCAGCTTTCGACCCAGTCGCCGGTGTTGATGTAGATGACGTCGCCGACCTGGCGCATGGCGGCATGATGAATGTGGCCGCAAATCACCCCTTGCGCTCCGTGCCGGCGCGCCTCCTGGGCAAGCGCCGTCTCGAACTCGCCGATATAGTTCACCGCGCGCTTGACCTTCTGCTTGAGATAGGCCGACAGCGACCAGTAGGGCATGCCGAGCCAGCGGCGGACGACATTGAAATGGGTGTTGGCCCAGAGCGCGAGCGTGTAGCTCCAGTCGCCGAACAGCGCGAGCCATTTGGCGTAGCGGACGACGACGTCGAACTCGTCGCCATGCATGATGAGGTAGCGCCGCCCGTCGGCCCCCACATGGATCGTGTTGCGCTCGAAGGCGATGCCGCCGAACCTCACCCCGCAATAGTCGCGCATGGCCTCGTCGTGATTGCCGGGAATGAACACGAGGTCGGTGCCCTTGCGCGCCTTGCGCAGGAGCTTTTGCAGCACGTCGTTGTGGGATTGCGGCCAATAGATGCCGCGCTTGATGCGCCAGAAGTCGACAATGTCGCCGATCAGGTAGATGTGGGAGGCGTCGTGGCAGCGCAGGAAATCGAGGAAGGCTTCGGCTTGGCAGGCCTTGGTGCCCAAATGCAGGTCCGAGATGAAAAGTGCGCGGTAACGCCTCATCCCGGGCTCATGCTGCACGTCGTCTTCGTCCCGCTTTTTCAACACGATGGACGGGACTTAAAGTGATTTTGTTGCAGGCTTGTGACATTGGCGGACAGGGTTAACGGCGCGGGATGAGCGAGCGGCGAACTCAAGACGCGGCTTGAGGAGGTGCTCGGCTCGCGCCGTCGTCGAGGCGCGCCCCCTCCCCGTCGGGTTCGGCCTTACCGGGCTTGCGCGTGCGGCTCGCCGATGGGCGGCGTCTGGCGGTGAAGGCGCGGCAGGGAAGCCGCGGCGGCACGTCCGAGCCTCGAGCTTGAGGCCTACATGCTTGGCGAGCTTGCGCGCCATTCGGAACTGCCCGTCCCCCATGTCCATTACGCCGACGCCTGCCTCCTCGTGATGGACTTCATCGAGAACGACGGCGGCGGGATCACGCGCAAGCGTCGAGCGCCACGCGGGCGAGCTGATCGCGAAGCTCCATGCCACGAAGCGTGAGGGGTTCGGCTATGAGCGCGACACGCTGATCGGACCGCTCGCCCAGCCCAATCCAAAGTCTCCGCGCTGGGTGCCCTTCTTCCGCGATCAGCGCCTGCTGTTCATGGCACGGCGGGCGCACGAGGAAGGGAGCCTGCCCTCGCCGCTGCTTGGCCGCATCGAGCGCCTGGCCGAGCGGATCGACGACTATCTCGTCGAGCCCGCCTTCCCCAGCCTCTTGCATGGCGATTTATGGACCGGGAATGTGCTGGTGCGCGGGGACAGGATCGCGGGGCTCGTGGATCCCGCCATCTATTGCGGCAGCCCTGAGATCGAGCTCGCCTTCGCCACCCTGTTCGGGACGTTCGGGGAGGCCTTCTTCGAGGCCTATGAGGGCTTGATGCCGCTTGAGCCCGGCTTTCACGAGCTCCGCTCGAGACCTCTACAATCTCTACCCGAGGCTCGTGCATGTCAGGCTGTTCGGGTCGGGCTATCTCGCGCGGATCGATCGGACGCTGGCCGGCTCGGTCTGTGAACATGCCGGATCCTGAGGCGGACGGTCTTGAACGGTCTTGAACGCTCTCGGAGCAGGCAAAAGACAAAAAGAACCGGCCCGGACGGCGCCGGGCCGGTCTTCCCTGCGAAACGAGCCGAGCTCCAAAGGCATGGCCTTTACAGCGGGCTTCGGCTCGCCCCCCCATCCTGTTCCTGAGCCTTACATTTTCGGAGTTGCTTCAGGTCCCTCTAAGCTCTGCCGTTCGGTAAGCGACTAGGCCCCCCAGCCCCGTCCCCCATCTGTGAAGCAAGGCTAGCCTAGCCTCGCGGCAAGCTTCAACATTGTGCAGCGGCAGCCTGCAAAACAGCCGAGCACTGTTGCGCAAATGCAAATGGCCGCCGGACGAGCGGGCCACTTTCCCATTTTATATCAATCGTTTACCTGCCTACTGCCGGGGCATCGAGGCGCGCGCCTGTCCACCGCACTACTGTCAGTAGGCGGACGGAACCGGCCTTTATGGAGGAAAACTTTGTCGCGCCCTGTTGCAGTTCGGCAACGGGCTAGGCGATCGGGCCACAAAGCGTGGTGAAGTGATTCACTTCGGCCTGGAGGCCCGCTCGAAGCGAAACGCCAAGGCCCTGACGGCCTTGGCGTTTCGGTCGTGCTTCGTGGTCATCCGGCCAGACGACCCGCACGGGCCGCTCGAGCATCCCTAACGGTGCAGCGACACACTGGCCGCCTGACGATAGGAGCCGGACTTATTGTCCAACTGCACGATATTGATGGTGTGGCGCGAGCCGGAAACATTGATGCTCATGCGGCCGGAGAACTTGTCGCCGCTGATGCGCGCATGAACGGTGTTGCCGGTCGCCGTCCCGCTTACGCTGCCCGAGGCATCGTAGGTGGTCTCGCTCCACGAGCCGCTGATCTTGCCGCCGCTATAGGTCAGTTTCGAGCTCGTGTTGAACTTATAGTCGGTTCCGGCGCAGCGCATGTTCTGCGACACGGCGCTGCCGGCAACCGTATAGGTCACCTTGCAGCTCACCTTCTCGGCGGCGCCCTTGCCCGGCGTCACCGTGCCGCCGCCCGTCCAATAGCCCTTCAATTGATTGAACGGATTGCCGGTTCCCTTGGGGGCGGCCTTCTTCGTCGCCGATTCAGCGGGCATCGACACGAGCGCCACAAGTAGAAGCAATGCGACGGGCAAAATCTTGCCGGTCAAAGTCGTAAGCAAGCGAGGTGCCATGAGCCTATCCCTCTGGTTGATTCGCTGGAAACTAAGCCCTGACTGAGGTCAGGGCAATGCGCGGGCCGTTGCCGCCCCCCGCGCCCGCGTGCATCATGCAAAAAAAACCGGACCGGGGGAAGAACGGATGAAGCTCCTACGCTATGGCGAAATTGGCCAGGAAAAACCAGGAATTCTCGATGCGAGCGGCCTGATCCGCGACCTTTCCGGGGTGATTGACGACTTCGCCGGCGCGAGCGCTTGGGCGCGAAAGCCTGAAGTCGTATCAAGGCGCTCGACCTTGCGGCGCTTCCCGTCGTTGAAGGCGATCCCCGGATCGGCGCCCCGGTCGGGAGTCGTGCCGAAATTCCTGGGAATTGGGCTGAACTATCGGGACCATGCCGAGGAGACGGGCATGCCGATTCCCGAGGTGCCGATCGTGTTCGCCAAGGCCAGCTCTTGCGTCTCGGGTCCCTACGACCCCGTGCTCGCCCCCAAGGGCTTCGAGCGCATGGACTTCGAGGTCGAGCTTGCGGTGGTGATCGGCACGCGCGCAAAAAACGTTCCCGAGGCCGATGCGCTCGACCATGTCGCGGGTTACGCGATCTGCAACGACGTGTCGGAGCGGAGCCTTCAGGTCGGCGGCCCGGGCGAATGGATCAAAGCCAAGAGCCACGACACTTTCGGCCCGCTCGGTCCCTGGCTCGTCACCACGGACGAGATCCCCGACCCGCAAAATCTCGACCTTACTCTCGATCTGAACGGGGCCCGCATGCAGACCGGATCGACCTCGACCATGATCTTCGGGGTGGCCGCGCTGATCAGCTATATCAGCAAATACATGACGCTCGTGCCGGGCGACGTCATCACCACGGGTACGCCTCCCGGCGTCGGCATGGCGCGCAAGCCGAGGGTGTTCCTGAAGCCCGGCGATGAAATTCGGGCGACCATTTCCGGCCTCGGCGAGCAGCGTCTGAAGGTCGTGGCCGAGGACTAGGGGCGTCGGGCGGTCGTCTGGGCCTCATCCTTCGAGACGGGCCTTCGGCCCTCCTCAGGATGAGGAATTAACTCCTCATGGTGAGGAGCGCCCGAAGGGCGCGTCTCGAACCGATGAGGCCCCGTCACTTCCCCTTAGGCCACAGCGCGTGGAAATGGTGCACGGGGCCCCTCCCCTTGCCGATGTGGAGCTCGATCGGCGGCGGCGATCGCCGCGGTGACATACGCCTTGGCGGTTCGCGCGGCGTCGCGCAGGGCGGCGCCTTTGGCAAGCTCGGCGGCGATGGCTGAGGACAGGGTGCAGCCGGTGCCGTGGGTGTTGCCGGTCTCGACCCGTGGCGCTTCCAGACGCAGCTCCCCCTCTTCGTCGATCAGAAGGTCGATTGCCTTGGCGCCTTCCGCGTGCCCGCCTTTGATGAGCACGGCCTTGGCGCCGATGCCTCTTAGCGCGCACGCCTGGTCGGCCATGTCCCGCTCATCCTTTGCCTCAGCGCTGGCGAGAAGCCTAGCCGCCTCAGGCAGATTCGGCGTGATCAGCGTGGCGCGCGGCAGGAGAACGGTTCCGAAGCGTCGCAATCGCCTGCTCGCCGAGCAGGACATCACCACTTGCGGCAATCATGACGGGATCAAGCACCACAGGGATATGTGCGAAGGCCTTAAGTCCCTCGGCCACGGCCTCGATGACCGCGCTCGTGGCCAGCATGCCGATCTTGACGGCGCGGATGTTGAGGTCCCGCGCCACCACTTCGATCTGCTTCAGCACGAAATCCGCCGGCACGACGTGGACGGCCTCGACGCCAAGCGTGTTCTGGGCGGTCAGCGCCGTGATCACGCTTGCCCCATAGACGCCGAGCGCGGAGAAGGTCTTGAGGTCGGCCTGGATGCCTGCGCCGCCAGAGGAATCCGAGCCGGCGATGGTGAGAGCGATGGCGGTCATGACCACTCATTATCGGCGCTGGCTCGCGAAATGCGAGCGCGCCGATTCAGCCGATGGTGGCAAGGCCCGGAAACAATTCGAGCATCCAGGCGGCGATCAAGGTCATGGAGTTGGTGAGAAACAGGATGCCGGTCAACACCAGGAAGCCGCCGAGCACCTTCTCAACCGCTGCCAAATGACCCCGGAAACGCTGCATGGCGCGCATGAACGGCTTGATGGCAAGCGCCGCGAGGATGAAGGGGATGCCGAGCCCTAAGGAATAGACGAGGAGCAGGCTGACGCCCTGGCTCATCGAGTCCTCGCCCGCGGCAATGGCAAGGATCGCCCCGAGCACCGGCCCGATACAGGGCGTCCAGCCGAAGGCGAAGGCGAGGCCGATGACATAGGCGCCGATGAGGCCGGCAGGGCGCGCGTCGGCGTGATAACGCGCCTCGCGATGCAGAAGGGGCAAGTGGATCACGCCAAGGAAATGCAAGCCGGCAATGATGATGATCACGCCCGCGATCTTGCTGAGCAAGGGAAGGTTCGCCACGAGAAGCTGGCCTGCGGCAGTGGCCGTGGCCCCGAGAATGACGAACACGGTGGTGAAGCCGAGTACGAACGCGACCGACGACAGCACCACCGTCGCGTAGACATGGGACGGCGTCTCGTCCTCGCCGGTGAGCTGATCGAAGGTGGTCCCGCCGAGGAAGCAGAGATAAGGCGGCACCAGCGGCAGCACGCACGGAGAGAGGAAGCTCAAGAGCCCCGCAATCAGCGCGCCGACATAGGTGACGTTCATTGATTGGCAACTCGAAACAGCTTGACCAAAACTCGTCCTCATCCTGAGGAGGCCGCGGAACGCGGCCGTCTCGAAGGATGGGGCCTCATGGTTCGAGACGCACCCTGCGGGTGCTCCTCACCATGAGGAATATTCGCGGCACCGCAAGCCTCAAGGCATCACTTTACCGTCAATTTGCGCGATCACGCCGCGGCGGCGCGGGCGCGCAAGGCGGCAGCCCTGATGGCGGCGATGTTCTCGGCATAGGCGCCGCCCTTGAACACGCCTGAGCCCGCCACGATGACATTGGCGCCGGCCTCGACCACGAGACGCACGGTCTCCGCGTTGATGCCGCCGTCGACCTCAAGGTGGATGGGCCGCGCGCCGATCGCTTTGCGGATGGCCCTGATCTTGTCGAGCTGGCCAGGAATGAAGGCCTGGCCGCCGAAGCCGGGGTTCACCGTCATCACGAGGACGAGGTCGACCTTGTCCAGCACATAGTCGATCGCCGTCTCTGGCGTCGAGGGCGTGATGCTGACGCCGGCCTTCTTGCCGAGGCTCCTGATGAGCTGAAGCGAGCGGTCGAGGTGAGGCCCCGCCTCGGCATGCACGGTGATGATATCGGAGCCGGCGGCCGCGAAGGCCTCGATATAGGGATCGCAGGGCGCGATCATCAGATGCACATCGAACAGCTTCTTCGAGTGCGGGCGGAGCGCCTTCACCATTTCGGGCCCGATGGTGATATTCGGCACGAAGTGCCCATCCATGACGTCGACATGGATCCAGTCGCAGCCCGCCTGATCGACGGCGCGCACCTCCTCGCCGAGCTTGGCGAAGTCGGCCGAGAGGATCGAGGGGGCGATGATGATGTCTTTGGCCATGGGCATGGTCTCGGTCATGGCATTGACGCCATGGGGGACAGACCCCTTTTAGAGCAGATTCCGCTTAATCAAAATTGTCATGCCCGGCTTTATGCCGGGCATCCACGTCTTTCTGTGAACATAACCAAAAACGTGGATGGCCGGGACGAGCCCGGCCATGACGAGTTTTGGTTCAGTGGGAAGCCTAGGTTCAGCTGCTGCCGGCCTGGGCGCCGCTTCTGGCGAGCGCCAGGACCGCCGGCAATTGCGTGGCCTCCGAGCCATTCCAGGAAGGCCCCGCCCGCCGTCGAGACATAGCTGAAGTCGTCAGCCACATGGGCCTCGTTTAAGGCCCTCACCGTATCGCCGCCGCCGGCAACGCTTACAAGCTTGCCGTCCTTGGTAAGGCGGGCGACCTCGCGGGCAATGGCGAAGGTCGCTTCCCCGAAGGGTGCCGTCTCGAACGCGCCGAGAGGGCCGTTCCACAGCACGGTGCGAACTGAAGCGAGCCGCCGTTTCATGTCGGCGACGCTCTCAGGACCAAAGTCGAGGATCATGCCGTCGGCAGGCACTTTTCCGACCGGGCACACTTGCCAATCGACGCCTTCCTTGAGCGCCTTGGCCACGACCACGTCGGACGGCAAGACGATTTCGCAGGACGACCGTTCCGCCCGCGCCATGATGTCTTTCGCGGTCGGGACGAAATCGGGCTCGCAGAACGAGGCGCCGATCTCGATCCCTTGGGCGAGGAGAAAGGTGTTGGCCATGCCGCCGCCAACGACGAGAACGTCCATGCGCGTCACGAGATTGGTCAGGACCTCGATCTTGGTGGAGACCTTGGCGCCGCCGACAATGGCCATGACCGGCCGTTCCGGATTTTCGAGCGCCTCCCCGAGCGCCGTGATCTCGGCCATCATCAGAAGGCCGGCATAGGCCGGTAAAAAGATCGGCGATGGCCTCGATCGAGGCATGCGCCCTGTGGGCCGACGAAAAGGCATCGTCGACATAGAGGTCGCCGTGGGCGGCGAGCCTTTTCGCAAATCCGGGATCGTTCTTCTCCTCGCCCGGATAGAAGCGGAGATTCTCGAGCACGGCCACGTCGCCGGGGTTAAGTGCGCCAAGGCCGCGCTTGGCTTCTTCGCCGATGCAATCGCCGACGAAGCGGACCGTCGTGCCCGGCATCAGCTCCTGCATTTTCTGGGCGACCGGCCGCAATGAGGTCTCGGGCGATATCACCCCCTTGGGACGCCCCAAATGGGAGAGCACGATGACCTTGGCCCCTTCCCGCGCAAGTTTGGCGATGGTCGGCAAGACGCGCGTGATGCGGGTAGGGTCGGCGACGGCGCCGCCTTCGATCGGCACGTTGAAGTCGACGCGGACGAGCACGCGCTTGCCATGCACATCGACCCCGTCGATGCTCCTGACGCGGGAGAGGTCGAGGCCGCCCGCAGCACCCTTCCCAGGGGCAACCGGCGAGGAGAGCTCGTTCATATCAGCCGCCCCATGGCGACGGCCGTGTCCGACATGCGGTTGGAGAAGCCCCATTCGTTGTCGTACCAGGACACCACGCGGCAGAACGTGCCGTCGACGACGTGAGTGCAGTTGAGGTCGAAGATCGAGCTCAACGGGTCGTGGTTGAAGTCGGTCGAGACGAGCGGCTTCGCATTCACGCCCAAGATGCCCTTGAGCGGGCCGCTGGCGGCCTTGACCATCGCGTCGTTGATCTCCTCGACGGTGGTCGGCCGCATGGCCTGGAAGGTCAGATCGATCAGGCTCACATTGGGGACCGGCACCCTGATCGAAGCGCCGTCGAGCTTGCCCTTCAACTCCGGCAGCACGAGGCCGACCGCCTTGGCGGCGCCGGTCGAGCTGGGGATCAAGTTTATGGCGCTGGCGCGCGCCCGGTAGGGATCCTTATGCAGGGTGTCCACCGTGCGCTGGTCGCCGGTATAGGCGTGCACCGTGGTCATATAGCCGTGCTTGATGCCGATCGCCTCGTTCAGCACCTGCGCCACCGGGGCAAGGCAATTGGTGGTGCAGGAGGCGTTGGAGACCACGTGGTGCTCCTGGGTGAGCTTGTCGTGGTTGACGCCGAACACCACGGTGAGATCGGCGCCGGAGCACGGCGCGGAGACAAGCACGCGCTTGGCGCCGGCGGTCAGGTGCTTGGCCGCGCCCTCGCGGTCGGTGAAGCGGCCGGTGCATTCCATGACGATATCGACGCCGAGGTCGCGCCAGGGAAGCTTCTCGGGCGTTGCCTCCGACAAGACGGCGACGTCCTGGCCGTTGGTCTTGAGATGTCCGTCAGCGACGTCGATCCTGCCGCGGAACCGCCCATGCACGCTGTCGAACTCGAGCAGATGGGCGTTCATCTCGGCCGAGCCGAGATCGTTGATGGCGACGAAGTCGAGATCCTTGCGGCCGGATTCGAGGAAGGCCCTGAAGGTGAGCCTGCCGATCCGGCCAAATCCGTTAATGGCGACGCGCTTAGTTAGACATCCTCTCCCTTACCTCTTCGTCTTGCCGATCAGATCACGCGCGGCGGCCGCGACCGCCTCCGCCGTGATGCCGAAATGCTTATATAGGTCTTGCGCCGGCGCCGAAGCGCCGAATCCGCGCATGCCGATAAAGGCGCCGTTCGGCCCCAGCCATTGTCGACCAGCCGAACGCCGACCGCGGCCTCGACCCCGACGCGGGGGGCCGAGCCCAGGACCGCGTTCCGGTAGCTCTCGCTCTGCGCCTCGAACAGCTCGAAACAGGGCATGGATACCACCGCGGCGCGGATCCCCTCCCCTTCGAGAGCCTTCGCCGCCTGCACCGCCAAGGCCACCTCAGAGCCGGTGCCGATCAGGGTCACGTCGCGCGCGCCCTTGCGGCTCGATCAGCACATAGGCGCCCTTGGCCGACAGATTCTCCTCCGTATGCGCGGTGCGCAGGAGCGGCACGCCCTGGCGCGTGAGCGCCAGGATCGATGGCGTGTCTTCGCCGACAACAGCGCAAGCTCCCAGCACTCGGCGCATTCGATCGCATCGGCCGGCCGCATGACGTTGAGATTGGGCATGGCGCGGAGCGCGGCCAGATGCTCGACCGGCTGGTGGGTCGGGCCGTCCTCGCCAAGGCCGATCGAATCGTGGGTCATGACGTAGATCACCCGCTTCCCCATCATCGCCGAGAGGCGGATCGACGGGCGGCAATAGTCGGAGAAGACGAGGAAGGTGCCGCCATAAGGCACGATCCCGCCGTGAAGCGCGAGCCCATTCATCGCCGCCGCCATAGCGTGCTCGCGCACGCCGTAATGGATGTAGTTGCCGGAAAAGTCGCCGGGCTTGACCACGGTATGCAGCTTGGTGAGGGTGCCGTTGGAGCCGGTGAGGTCGGCGGAGCCGCCGATCAGCCCGGGAATGACCGGCAGGAGCTTCTCCAGCACCTTCTGCGAGGATTGCCGCGTCGCAAGCTTGGCGCCTTCGCGGGTGAAGTCCGCCTTGACCGCGGCGACCGCCGCCACGATCTGCAGCCCTCACCTTGCGTCGATGGGATCGGTGAGCCCGGCGCGGGCCGACGCATCGAGCCGCTTGGCCGCCGCGGCCCAAGCCTCGTAGGCCGCGCGATGCCGGGCGCCCGCCGCCCGCCAGCTGGCAAGGATCGGCTTCGGCACCTCGAAGGGAGGATGCCGCCAATGGAGCTTCTCGCGCGCGCCCGCAATCTCCTCTTCTCCGAGCGGCGCACCGTGGGTCGCGGCGGTGCCCGCCTTGCTCGGCGCGCCATAGCCGATGATTGTGCGGCAGGCGATCAGCGACGGCCGGTCGGTCACGGACTTCGCATTCTCGATGGCGAGAGCGACGGCTTCCGGGTCATGGCCGTCGACGCGGGCGGTATGCCAGTGCGACGCCCTGAAGCGCTCGATCTGGTCGTCGGAGACGGCGAGGCTGGTGGGGCCGTCGATGGAGACCTGGTTGTCGTCGAACAGCACGATGAGACGGCCGAGCTTGAGGTGGCCTGCGAGCGAGATCGCCTCATGGCTTAGGCCTTCCATGAGACAGCCGTCGCCCGCCACGCAATAGGTGTAGTGGCTGACGATCTCATCGCCATGGCGGCGATTGAGCAGCCGCTCGGCGAGCGCCATGCCGACGGCGTTGCCGAGCCCCTGGCCGAGCGGGCCGGTGGTCGTCTCGATGCCGGGCGCATGGCCGTATTCCGGGTGGCCCGGCGTGCGGGAGTGAAGCTGGCGGAAATTCTTGAGCTCCTCCAGGTCCATCTCGGGGTAGCCGGTGAGATAGAGCAGCGCGTAGAGCAGCATCGAGCCGTGGCCGGCGGAGAGCACGAAGCGGTCGCGGTCGGGCCAATCGGGATGCGCGGCATCGAACTTCAGGAAGCGCGTGAACAGCACGGTGGCGACGTCGGCCATGCCCATGGGCATGCCGGGATGGCCGGAATCGGCCTTTTGCACGGCGTCCATGGCGAGCGCCCTGATGGCGTTGGCCATGTCTTGATGAGTCGCCTCGGGTAACGCCTGATCCTGCATCAGGGCTTCGGCCATCGGTTCTCCCCAAACCTTGTGAAGTTCACTAATACGCGCGGACGCCCATCGCCGCCTTGACCGCGTGATACCCAACGAGAAGCTGGGTCAGCGCCAGCGGGTGGCTCTTGGCGCCGTTGGCGACGTCGATGCGACCGACCTGGTCGCGCAGATGGCCCGCCTCCGGGATAAGGTTCCACAACAGATCTTCGATCCGCTCGGCCCTCTTGTCGGAGATATTGCCGTTAATCTCAAGCACGTCGACGGGCTTGCCGTCCCGGTCGCGGGCAAGCTCGAGGTGGATCCCGGCATTGCTCGACCCGTCGAACAGCGGGGTGAAGTCGGGATGGGGCAGCGTCGGACGCAAGATGTGGCGGACATCGAGCCTGGTATCGGAGCCGTTGGCACCCGCCGACCGCTGGAACCTGATGACGATGTCGGCAAACGTGCGCTGCGGATGGATGAAGTTCGGACTGTCGATCTCGCGCCGTCCCAGCTGGGCCATGACCTCCGCCATTGTGTAGCCGCGCGTCGTCGTGTCGCGGTGCATCTTCCACTTCACCCTGAGCTCCTCCTCGGGATCGAGATAGATCTTCACGTCGTAGCAATCGCGCATGGCGCGCGTGGTGTAGCCGAGCAGGCCTTCGGCGATGACGAATTCCTTGGGCCTGACATATTCGGGGGGCTGAAGCGTGCCGTGCCGGTGGTCGTAGACCGGCTTCAAGATCGGTTCGCCGTTGCGCAAGAGGCGCAAATGCTGCTCGAGGACGTCGACATAGTTGGCGCGCGGGTCGAGCGCCGACAGACCGGCGGCGGCGCGCTGCGCGCGGTCGTAGCGATGGTAATCGTCGGTGCAGATCACCGTGCAGTGCGCCTCGCCCAAAATCTGGGCGACGCCCACCGACAGCGTCGACTTCCCCGACGCAGAATCACCTACGATGCCGAGTATGATCGGATGATCGACTCGCTTCGACATTTCGCTACTCCAGGCACTCCTCCCAAATCGGGCTTCAAGCGACGTCGCGCGCGGCGATGCTCGCCATGCGCTCGCTCGGCATGTAGGTCGTCAAGATCTGCCGCTCGCCGGTTGCTCCCGTTATCATCATGGTCTGCACCTTATAATGGGACTTGGTCCGCTCGACACCTTCGAGCAGGAGACCGGTGGTGATCCCGGTGGCGCAGAAAAACACGTTATCTGACGTGATTATCTCGTCGCGTTCGTACCATTTCGAGGTGTCGATCCCGGCCTCCTTCACCGCCCTCGCCTCGGTCTGAAGCTGGGGATCGAGGCGCGCCAAGAACTCGCCGCCCATGGCCCTGATGGCGCACGCCGACATAACGCCCTCGGGCGTGCCTCCTGTTCCCATCAAGGCATCGATGCCGGAGCCGGGAATGGCGGCCATCAGAGCGCCGGCCACGTCGCCCGCCGGATAGAGCGCGACCCGCGCTCCCGACGCCAAGATTCTGTCGACAAGCTCGCGGTGGCGCGGCTTCTCCAGCACGAAGACGGTGAGGTCGGAGACATCCTTGCCGAGAACCTCGGCAAGGGTGGTGAGCTTCTTCTCCACGGGCCAGCGCGGATCGATCTTGCCGCGGGCCGGGGCGCTCGCCACGAATTTCTCCATATAGAAGGCGGGGCCCGGGTTCAGCATGGCGCCGCGCGGGGCCACGGCGAGCACGGCAAGCGCATTGGTCTGCCCGCGCACGAGGTAGCTCGTGCCCTCCACCGGATCGACCGCGATATCGGCCTTGAAGGCCGCGCCCGGGCGGCCGAGCCGCTCGCCGCGCTGGGGCTGCGGCGCCTCGCCTCGCGTGGCCTCGCCGATCGCCACCACGGCATCGATATCGACCTCGGCCAGCGCGGCCCGCATGGCGTCGAGCGCCGCGCGGCCGGCGTCCTGGCTGTCGCCCCGCCCGATCCAGCTGAAGGCGGCGGTAGCGGCGCGCTCGGTGACGCGGCGGAGGGAAAAGACAAGCTCCGGATTGACCGGACCTGGGGACTCCATAGCGGCTCCTTAAAGCGCCGTCGCGGCCGGGGGTGAACCAAGCGCGCTCGGCAGAGGGACAAAGGCGGCCAGAGGCCGGACGCACTATATCTTATGGTCCGGGGCCCACCTAGTTTTCAAGGGGTTAGGCCCCACCAACTTCCTTGTCGATTCAACGGGCCGAACGCCGCGGATCGAGCGCGTCGCGCAAGGCGTCGCCGAGCACGTTGACGGAGATCAAGAAGGCCGATCAGCACCAGGCCCGGAATGACCGTCACCCACCATGCGCCGGCGAACATCAGGTCGTAGCCCGACCGGATCAACGTGCCGAGCGAGGGCTTGGTCACCGGCATGCCGAGGCCGAGAAAGGAGAGCGCCGCCTCGGCCATGATGGCGCCTGCCACTTGCGTGGTCGCGACCACGATGAGCGGCGATAGGATATTGGGAAGGATGTGGCGCCACATGATGCCAAGGCTGCTGGCGCCCAGCGCCCGGGCCGCGCGGACATAGTCCTTGACCGCCTCGACTTGGGTCGCAGCCCTTGCCGTGCGGGCGAAATAAGGCCACTCGGCAAGGCCGATGACGACGACGAGGAGCGGCACGGCAAAGCGGGTCAAGCTCTCCCCGCCAAGGCCGGCGCGGAACAGCGCGAGCGCGATGATGGCGATCATCAGGGTGGAGAGCGAGAGCTGGATGTCGGCGGCGCGGGTCACGAGGGTGTCCACCCTCCCCCCGGCATAGCCGGCCAAGAGGCCGAGCGGGACGCCGATCGCCGTTTGGATGGCGACGGCGAGCACGCCAACCACGAGCGAGATGCGCGTGCCGTAAAGGATGGCGCTGAAGAGATCGCGGCCTTGCGCGTCGGTGCCGAGCAGAAAGCGGGGGTCGCTTCCCTCGAGCCAGGACGGCGGGAGCCCGGCGTCGAGCACGTCGAAGCTCGTAAGATCGAACGGGTTCTGCGGCGCAATCAGCGGCGCAAGCGCCGCCGCGAGCGCGATCGCGCCAAGCACCATCGCGGCAAGCGCCGCCCCCGGCCGCTCTCCGGCAAAAGCAAGCAGCGCGCGCGGGCCGGTTTGCACGCCCTCGGCGCTCATCGCGTCCCTTCGAGGCTGATGCGGGGATCGAGCATGAGGCTGACGATGTCCACGATGGTGTTGGTGATGACGAAGAGGAGGCCGACAAAGACGAGATAGGTGGTGATGAGCGGTATGTCGGCGCGGGTCACCGCTTCGAGGAACAGGAAGCCCATGCCGGGCCATTGGAACACCGTCTCGGTCAGAAGCGTGTAGGCGATCGAGCGTGCCGATCTGGAGCCCGCCCACGGCAACGAGCGGCAGCAGCGCATTGCGGAGCGCATGGCTGAGCCAGACCCTGAGCGGCGAGGCCCCTTTGGCCCGGGCGGTGCGCACATAATCGTGGCCGAGCTCGTCGAGCATGGCGCCGCGCACGAGCCTGATGAAGAGCGGCAGCATGATCGAGGAGAGCGTCAGCGCGGGGAGGATCGAGGTGCCTGAGCCCGTCGCGTGTCAGGAGGCCCGTCTCCCAAAAGCCGAGGCGCACCGTCTCGCCGCGGCCGAAGGCCGGAAGCCAGCCGAGCCAGACCGCGAAGATGGTGATGAGGAAGATCCCGGTGAGAAAGACCGGGATCGAGATGCCGAGAACGCTCAAGCCCAAAATGAGCTTCGCGCCGGCTGCGCGCGGGCGGACCGCGCAATAGACCCCGGCCGGCAGGGAGAGCAGCAGCACGATCAGGCTCGCGCCGAGCACAAGCTCGAAGCTTGCCGGAAACTTGGCGAGGATGACTTCGAGCGTCGGCCGCTTGTAGATGGTGGAGGTGCCGAGGTCGCCTTGAACCGCGCCGCCGAGATAGCGCACGAGCTGCACCGGCCAGGGCGCATCGAGGCCGAGCTGGTGGCGAAGCTCCTCGCGCTCGCTCTCGGGCACCGCCTCGCCCATGATCTCGCGCAAAGGATCGCCGAGAGCGGCGCGCACGGCAAAGGCGATGATGAGGATCGCCAGCATGACGAGCGCGGCTTGGGTAAGGCGGCGCGCGAAAAAGGTGAAGCCCCGCCGCAAGCGCTCGGATGTCGAGGTCGACCCCCTCTCCCCTCTGGGGAGAGGGATGGGGTGAGGGGGATGCGCTGTCAATGGGTTCATGAAGCCCCCTCACCCGCACCGAAGCGCATCACTGGCTTCGGTGCGACCTCTCCCCGATGGGGAGAGGTGAACGACGCTGCACTTCATGGAAAGCTCCAATCACCGTCGGGTCAGACCATAGGCGATCGAGGCGGCGACCGCAGCCTGCCACGGCACGAAGAGAAGCGCGATCTCATCGAGACGTGCGGCCGGATAAAGCAGGAGCCCAAACAGCGCGCCGGCGCCGACGATGAGGCCCCAGGCCTCGGGACGCCTGATGACTTGCGCGGCGATGCCGGCGCCAAAGGCGGTGAGACCCGCTCCGATCGCGCCTCCGACAAGTCCCGCCAAGACCCACCCTACCACCTCGCGGCTTGCCTTGGCGCCTTCGACCGTGCCGAACAGCTCGGAGCTGACAATGGCCGTCATCACGTCGTTGGCCGTGTTGACCGCAGCGAGCCAGCCCATCAGCGTAAGCGCCATGGCCAGCAGGCATTTGGCAAGGTCGCGGTTTACCCAAAGCCACAGCATGATCGCCACCCCGGCCCCGAAGGCAATGCCGGCATGGAGCGGAATCCCCTCCGCGTTGATGAGGATCTGGGGCTCCTCGAGGCGCAGGTCCGGCAAAGGAGAGGGAAGGCTCGAGATGAGGCCGGTGAGAACGCCGACGCCGGCCATGATGGCGACGGCGCGGGCCCGCGCGGGCGGCTTTCGGGGCATCGCTGCGCTAGCAATAGATGAGCTCATCCATGACCCCGCGCTGCCCGCCCATATTAGCAGTATGCTATCCTCGCCGCCACGTCTCAGCATCAGGGAGGGCACCATGCGTGCTTTCATGCTCTTGATTGGCTTCGCCTTGCTTTCTGCCTTGCCCGCGAGCCCCTTGTCGGCGGCCGCGCTCGGCGAGACCTGCGACGGCATCGCCGCCATTCAATGCGATGAGGGCCTATGGTGCGAGCACCCGGCCGGCCAATGCACCGTCGCCGACGGGGCCGGGATGTGCGCCAAGGCGCCGGAGGTTTGCACGGCGGTTTACCTTCCGGTCTGCGGCTGCGACGGCAAGACCTACGGCAACGATTGCGAGCGCAAGCTGGCCAAGGCCCAGCTCGACCATGTCGGAGAATGCGCTAAGTAGGACTGAGGCCTAGCCGCTGCTCTTGGACTCGACGACCGACTTCATCTGGGCCAGGCCCTTCTCCATGAGGTCGCTCATCATCTTCTTGCCGCCCATCACCAGGCAGAGCGCCTTTTCCATGAAGTTATGATGCGCGGCCATGCTCCAGGTGACGGCCGTCTGGTCGCCTTCCGGCTTGAAGGTGAACTCAGAGGTGCTGGTGCCCTCGAACGGCTTCACCATGTCGACCTTGATCTTGACGAGCTCGTTCGGGCGGCTCTCGGTGAGCGTCATCTTCCCTTCGCCAACCTCGCTCATTGCCGGACCAGGTCATGACAGTGCCCTCACCTTCAGGGGGCCCTTCGAAGTTCACTTTGGCTTGCGGATCGAGCTTCGCCCATGGCGACCAGGCGTCCCATTTGTGGAAGTCGTTGACCTGGGCAAAGACATCCGCCTGGGGCGCCGCGATCGTGATGCGTCCGATCGATCTGGAACTCGGAGGGCTGCAGGGCGACGACAACGACGAAGATGAGGATGATTGCCGCCAGAGCGATGAGGATCTTCTTCAGCATCGGAGTTTCCCTGGGTTCTGGTTGAACGTCGCCGCCGGTTACTCGATCACAAGATCACCGAGATAAGGCATATCGATGACATTGACCACCGCGCCGATCTTGACATTCTTGCGCGCGGCCCAGGAGAGATGCTGCCAATGCAGCGGCAGAAGCGCCGCGTCGTCATAAAGGATGCGCTCGATCTTCTTCAGCACCTCGGCGCGCGCCTTTGCATCGGTCATGGTCTGGGTCTCAAGCGTCAGCCGGTCGACCTCTTGGATTCGAATAATTGCCGGCATTGTACTGGCCGTAGCCCTTTTCCTTGTCGGGCGTCATCACCAGGAACTCGTAGAAATTCGCCGAGTCCTGAGTGTCCGACTGCCAGCCGATCATCATGATGTCGCCTGCGCGCTCGTCGAAGCGCTGCCAGTACTGGGCCTTGGGCATGGTCTGAAGATCGACCTTGATGTTGATCTTGGCGAGCATGGCGGCGACCGCCTCGGCGACGCGGGCGTCCTCGATATAGCGATTGTTGGGAGCCATCATGGTCACCGAGAAACCGTCCTCGTAGCCCGCCTCCTTCATCAGCGCCTTTGCCTTGGCAAGGTCGTAGCGCGGAACGAGCGCAGGATCGTGGCCGGCATAGCCGGGAGGGCTGAGCTCGCCCGCCGCCGTGGCAAGCCCGCGCATGATCTTCTCGGCAATGCCCTCGACGTTCACCGCATAGATCATGGCAAGCCGGACGCGGGGTCCTTGAAGGCCGGAACGCGGTCCTGGTTCAGCTCGAAGGTCAGCACGCGCGTGCTCGGCATGGTGATGAGGGTGCAGCAGGACGCCTGCTTGAGGCGGGCAAGGTCGGTCGGCGGCACCGGCGCGATGAAATCGACGTCGCCCGCGAGCAGCGCCGCCACCCGCGTCGCCGGCTCCTTGATCGGCGTGAAGACGATCTCATCGACATTGCCGGGCGAGGCCTTGTCCCAATAGTCGGCGAAGCGCTTGAGCTTGAGCCGCACACCCTGCTCGCGCTCGGTGACGATGAAGGGCCCCGTGCCGCTCGCGTGCGTCGAGGCGAAGGAGGCGCCGTGCTTGACGATCAAATCCTTGGGGCGCCCGCGCTCGTCGGTGCCGGAATAGAACTCGCGGTCCATGGGGAAGATGTAGGTGGCGAGGTTGAGCACCAGCGGATACGGGCCCTTGGTCACGAGATCGACAGTGAGATCGTCGACCGCGCGCGCCTCGCTGAAGGGCTCGAACAGGGCCTTGAAGTCGGGGCTCTGCTTCAGCCGGTTGAAGGTCCACACCACGTCCTCGGCGCGCAAGCGCGCGTCCGGACTGAAACTTCACGCCCTCGCGTAAGTGGAAGCGCGTGGTGCGCTCGTCGATCGTCTCGAAGCTCTGGGCAAGGCGCGGCTCGATCGAGAGGTCCTGGCGGAACCGGATCAACGGGTCGAACAGGAGATGAGACAGCTGAAGCGTCGCGCCCGACAGCTGCTCATGGGGATCGAGCGAGGTGGGGTCCGAGTCATAGGCCATGCGCAGTGTCTTGGCCTGTGCGGCTTCGGGGGCCCCCGAAGCAAGGGCAGCGAGGAAGGTGACGATGAGAAAAAGACGCATGGGCGGGCGCTATGTCGCCTGAAAGAAGCGCCGCCGTCCACTCCCCTTTGCCTCAATACGGAGGGCTCTATACAGTCTCGCCTTCGCCTGGGAGGAGCCCCGAGGGGCTGAGACATTGTGCAGGGTTTTTTCGTCACCGGGACCGACACCGATGTCGGCAAGACGGTCGTCTCGGCCTGGCTCGTGGCGCGGCTTGGCGCGTGCTACTGGAAGCCGGTCCAGGCCGGGAACCATCCGGAGACCGACTCCGCCATCGTGCGCCGCCTGACCGGCGTTCCCCCCGACCGCATTCTGCCCGAGGCTTATGTCCTGCCTGAGCCGATCGCCCCGCACGAGGCGGCGCGGCGGGCCGGCATCGCCATCGACATGGAGAAGCTCGTGCCGCCCCCTTGCGACCGGCCGCTGGTGGTCGAGGGCGCGGGCGGGCTCATGGTGCCGCTCACCGATAGGGCCTTGTCATCGACCTCGCCACCGAGCTGCGATCTGCCGATCATTCTCGTCACGCGCTCCACGCTCGGCACGATCAACCACACGCTGCTTTCGCTCGAGGCGATCAGGCGGCGCGGGCTCACCCTCGCCGGCGTGGTGGTGAATGGACCCGAGACGCCGCATAATCGCGCCGCGATCGAGCGCTACGGCCAGGTGGAGGTCATCGCCGAGATCCCCTGGCTCGATCAGCTGACGCCGGCGGCGCTCATGGCCATAGAGCCGGAGCTCGACCTTGCCAAGCTTGCACGGACTGGCGCATGAACGACGATCCGAAATCGCCCACGCCGCGCGCGCGCCTCGCTCGCCGAGGACGTGCTGGCGCGCGACGTGCTCGCACGGGACCGGCGCCATGTCTGGCATCCTTTCACCCAGCATGGGACCGAGAGCGAGCCGATCGTCATTACCCGCGCGAAAGCCGCTTCGCTGTTCGACGCCGACGGCAACGAGATCCTCGACCTCGTCTCCTCGTGGTGGACCTGCACCCACGGGCACGCGCATCCGAAGATCAATGCGGCGCTTGCCGAGCAGGCGAGCCTGTTCGAGCATGTGATGTTCGCGGGCTTCACCCACCGGCCGGCCGCCGATCTCGCTCAAGCCGTTGCCAAGCTTCTGCCCGGCGATCTCAGCAAAGTGTTCTTCTCCGACGATGGATCGACCTCGGTCGAGGTCGCGCTCAAGATCGCCTATCAATATTGGATCAACTGCGGCGAGCCGCGGCGGCGCATGCTGGTCGCCTTCGACGGCGGCTATCACGGCGACACGCTGGGCGCCATGTCGCTCGGGCGCGGCTCCCAGATGTTCAGTCCGTTCCGCGATCTGATGTGCAAGGTCGTGGTGCTCCCCTACCCCGCGACCTTCGAAGGGCGACGATGCGGCGGAGGAGCGCGAGGCCGGCGCGCTGTCGGCCTTCGAAGCGCTGCTCGCGGACCGGGGACATACGATCGCCGCGCTCATCATCGAGCCCTTGCTGCAAGGGGCCGGCGGCATGCGGCTGTGCCGTCCGAGCTTCCTCAAGCGTCTCGTCGAGACGGCGCGGGAAGCGGGCATCCTTGTCATCTTCGACGAGGTGGCGACAGGCTTCGGGCGGACGGGGACGCTGTTCGCCATGGAGCAGGCGGACGTGGTCCCCGATCTGGTCTGCCTGTCGAAGGGGCTTACCGCCGGCTACATGCCGCTCGCCGTGACGGTGGCGCGGGAGGCCGTGTTCGAGGCCTTTTTGGGGGACAGTTTCGAGCGCGCGCTTCCGCACGGCCATTCCTTCACCGCCAATCCGCTTGCTTGCGCCGTGGCGCTCGCCTCGCTTGCCCTGTTCGAAGAGGAGAAGACGCTGGCGCGGATTGCGCACATCAATGAGCGCCATCGGGCGATGATGGCCGAGCTTGCGGCGCGGCCCGACGTGACCCGGCTTCGTCTGATCGGCTCGATCCTCGCCTTCGACGTGAAGGAGGCGGGCGGCTACCAATCGGCCGACGAGCCGGGCTCTGCGCGACTGGTATCTTGCCCACGGCCTCAATATCAGGCCGCTCGGGCCGACGCTCTATCTCATGCCGCCCTACTGCATCACCGACGAAGAGCTGACCCGCGCCTATGCCGGGCTCATCGAGGGCCTCGATCAACTCGGCAAGTAGGATTTGCATGAGCGGTGCAGCGAACTCCCCGCTCCCCCCTTGTGGGGGAGCACGCGCTCGCATTTGCGAGCGCGGTGAGGGGTAAGCGGCGAAGCTGCGTCAAAGAAGAATCCCCTCACCCTTCGCGCCATGCGACTTGCGAGCTTCGCCGCAAGATCGCGCCTGCCTGCGCGAAGCCGGAGCTTCGCTTCGGCGAAGGCAGGGCGGGAAGCCCTCTCCCACAAGGGGAGAGGGGATGAGGTCAGCGGGCGAGCCGGCCATAGACGATGTGCCAGGTGATGCGGCCGCCGTGCTTCGCGTCGGTGGCGCGGATGGCGCGGCGGAGCGCGCCTGGGGAAAGCGGCGCATAGCCCTCCTTCGGCGTGAGCCCGCCGACCGCCTTCATGCGGCGGAGGAAGGACAACGTGTCCGTATCGGGCGTCAAACGCTCCTCCTCGACAACCCCGGGAAGAGGCGAAATATCGGCAAGCCCACTCGGCAAGTCCTTCGCTCGCAAGCACGGCGCGCCACTCGGCGAAGCTCTCCGTTCCAAGGGTGGCGTAGAGCAAGATCCCCCCGGGAGCGAGAAGCCGGGAGAGACGTTCCAGGCTCGCGACAGGGTCGGCGAGCCAATGCAGCGTCATGCTCGAGACGATGAGGTCGAGTTCCGCGTGACCTCCCGCCTCGCCTGCATCCATCACCTCGAAGCTGATGCGGGCGTTTCCTGCCGGCGTAACGTTCCGCCGGCACTCGGCGATCATGGCGGGCGCCGCGTCGGTCAGGACGAAGCTCCCTTCGGGGTAGCGCCTGACCAGGTGGCGGCTGAAGAGACCCGTGCCGCAGCCGAGCTCGAGCACGCGAGGGCGCTCAAGATCGGGCAAGTAGCGCGCGAGCTTATCGGCGACCGCGCGCTGGAGCCCGGCGTGAAGCTCATAGCTCTCAGCCCGCGCGCCGAAGCGTGCCGCGACCTCGTGCGCTACGACGGGAGAGCATCGGCGAATTCAAGGACATGACGCGCGCACCATCGCGGGTGCCTCAAGGGAAGAACATGGCCGCCGTCTTGCGACCAGATGATGCCCGTGTCCTGCCATATCGCCTCGCTCATCGATGCCGGCACGATGGCGTCGTCGCGGGCGGCAAGGGCCAGGACGGGGCAAGCAAGCTCGTCTTTAGCTTTTCGCGCGTCCCAATGCATCAGCCAATCGAGCCCTTCGTCGAGGCGAGCGACGTTGAGCGCGTCCGGCAGGGCAAAGCCCGCGGCGCCGCACGACCGCCAGAACGCCTGGAGCGTTCCGTGCGGCTCCCGCTCGAGCCCCCGCTTGAGCGCGTCGATCCGCGACGGCGCTATGTGGCAGCAGAAGCAGTCGAAGCCCTGCACGCTGACAAGGGCCCGGAAACGGCCTCTCCCTTGCTGAAGCAGCCACAACAGCCCAAGCGAATGGCCGACCGCGATCGCGCCGGACGGCCAGTCCGTCTCGCCCTTGGGGCCCGCCGGAGACGAAGCCGAGATCGACGAGGGTGATTTCGGCGCCATCGAGATGGCCGACGACATCGGCCCAGATGCCGGCATGGAAGCCCCAGCCATGGACGAGCACGAAATGCATCTTCTCGCTTCACATCGCGCGGACCCGGCGGGGCGCGTGCTCCGTCGAGAGGGCATCCAAAAGACGATCGATGTCAGTGACCTGGTGCGCCGCCGTGAAGGCCACTCTGAGCCGCGCCGTGCCGGGCGGAACCGTGGGCGGCCTGATCGACGTGGCCCACAGGCCAGCCTGGCGGAGGCGGCCGCTCATGGCAAGAGCGGCTTCGGGCGAGCCCAGGATGATGGGCACGATCTGGGTGGTCGACGCGCCGGTGTTAAGCCCGATGGCGCTCGCGCCGGCGCGAAACCGCTCCGCAAGGTTCGCCACATGAGCGCGCTCGGCGTCCATGCCGGGAACGAGATCGAGCGCGGCGTCGATGGCGCCAAGCACCGGCGGCGGGAGCGCGGTCGAGTAGATCACGCCGCCGCAGCGATTGACGAGATAATCGCGCACCGTCTCGGTCGCGGCGACATAGCCCCCGAAGCCGCCAAGCGCCTTGGAGAAGGTGCCGATCACGATGTCCGCCTCCCCGGACAGCCCCGAGCCCCCTTCCCCGAGGATGCCGGTCGCATGCGCATCGTCCACGATCAGGCAGGCCTCGTGCTCGCGCGCGAGCGCGGCAATTTCACTCAGAGCGGCGCCACGTCGCCATCCATGGAGAACACGCTCTCGGTCAGGATGAATTTCGGGCCGGTCATCTCCTTGATATTGACTCAGAAGCTCGCCGAGATGGGAGGCGTCGCAATGCCGGTAGCGGAGCTGCCGCACCCCCGCCGCCTGACAGCCGAAATGCATGCTGGCGTGATTGAGGCGGTCGGCGAAGACGAGAGGCTCGGCGCCGAGCACGTTGCGATCGAGAAGCGCCTGGAGCACGGCGGCGTTGGTCTGGAAGCCGGATGCCATGACGAGGGATGCGGGCTTCTTCTTGAGATGGGCGACCTTGGCTTCGATCGGCGCGAACAGGTCGAGATTGCCGGTGACGAGGCGCGAGGCGCCCGCGCCCACGCCATAGGTCTCGGCCCACTCGATCGCCCGGCCGATCAGGGCCTGGTGGAAGCGAAGCCCGAGATAGTCGTTGCTGGAGAAATTGATGTAAGACCGCCCCTCGGCGCCGATGATCCGCGCATCGCGCGCCGCGACCGCCGCCAAAGAGCGCCGCAGGCCCTCGCGGGCCCGCGCATCGAGAAAGGCCTGGTACCTTCTTTCGCTCGCCGTCATGATCCTGTATTAGCGAAGGGCTCAGGGCCCAGCAATCGCAATCACCGATCCAGTGACAGAGCCTCAAAACCGCGAATCCTTTCAACGGCAACGGGCAGGCCGCTGCCGAAGCGGACGAAAGTCCTGCCGAGGCCAGAACGCGCCACGATTGGACCCGGGACGAAGTTATTGCTCTGTTGTCGATGCCCCTGCTTGAGCTGGTCGACCAGGCCCGCGAGGTCCATCGCCGCCATCACGAGGACGGCACGGTTCAGCTGGCGAGCCTGCTCTCGATCAAGACGGGCGCCTGCCCCGAGGACTGTGCCTATTGCCCGCAATCGGCGCATTACGCGAAGAAGACCGGGCTGCAGCGGGAAGAGTTGCTCGACGTCGACGACGTGCTGGCCAAGGCGCAGCTCGCCAAGGATGCCGGCGCCACGCGATTCTGCATGGGCGCCGCCTGGCGCGAGGTCAAGGACGGCGAAGATTTCGACAGCGTGCTCGTGATGGTGAAGGGCGTGCGGCAGCTCGGCATGGAGGCGTGCGTCACGCTCGGCATGTTGACGCAAGCTCAGGCCGACCGGCTCGCCGAGGCGGGTCTCACCGCCTACAACCACAATCTCGATACGTCGCCCGAGTTCTACGGCGCCATCGTCACCACGCGAACCTATCAGGAGCGGCTCGATACGCTAAAGCGCGTGCGGCGTGCCGGCTTGCAAGTCTGTTGTGGCGGCATCATCGGCATGGGCGAGAGTATCAGAGGATCGGGCGCGGCTGCTTCAGACGCTGGCCAATCTCAGCCCGCATCCGGAAAGCGTGCCCATCAACGCGCTTGCCGCCGTGCCCGGCACCCCGCTGGGAGATCAGCCGCCCGTCGATCCGCTCGATCTCGTGCGCATGGTGGCGGCGGCGCGCATCATGATGCCTTTGTCGCGGGTCAGGCTTTCCGCCGGGCGGCGGGCGCTGTCGAAAGAAGCGCAGATCCTCTGCTTCCTCGCCGGCGCCAACTCGATCTTCTACGGCGACAAGCTGCTCACCACCGCCAATAACGACGCGGCCGACGATCTCGCCCTGATCGAGGAGGCCGGCCTCAGCGTCCAGGCCCCCTCCCCTACGGGCTGAGGACCTAGCGGCGCGAGCGCAGCTTGGGCGCCTCTCCCGGATTGGTATGATAGGTGATCATCAGCATCGCCATCAGGATGGCGGAAAAGAGACCAGCCAGGTGCCGATCCAAACCGGCGAGTCGGCCAGATCGCTTCGCCTCGCGACCTCCAAGGCCGCGGCGCTGGCCGCAAGCGAAGCGACGGCGGCATAGACGATCACCAGCATAGGCGTGCGGGAGTCGTCGGGTCCCGACTTCCGGCCGCACGGGACCACAATGAGATTGCGCACAATCCGCGCCTATGGTCGTGCCGAGAAAACCCGCGAGAATGGCGAGATAGACGAGCCTCCGAAGGACGTGCCGCCGACGACCAAGCCCGTCAGGCGCCCACCACGGTGCCAACGAATCAAAACAATCAACAAGCTCGCTGAGGTCATCTCCCGCTCCCCCTCTTGCCCTGGCTTATTCGCCAGAGCCAGCCTTGCTTCTCCAGAGAATCGAGTATGCCCCAAGCGCCGGACCGGGAAAAGCGACGAACCGGGCGTTCGGGCGCGGTCTCAATGCAGCTTGCGTTCGGCCTGAGCCGGCGCTAGGCAAGTCCCTCACCTCCTTAAGCCTTCCCACCTCATGTCCCGCATCGTCTATGTGAACGGCAGCTACGTCCCTGAGGAAGAGGCGAAGGTCTCAATCTTCGACCGCGCCTTTCTGTTCGGCGATGCGGTCTATGAGGTGACGGCGGTGCTCGACCGGCGACTCGTCGATTTCGAGCCCCACCTCGCGCGGCTCGACCGCTCCCTGAAGGAGATCGGTCTTGCGCCGCCCATGAGCCATGACGCAGTTGCGCGCGCTGCACGAGGCGCTGATCCAGCGAAACGGCATCGATGAAGGCATCGTCTATCTCGAGATTACCCGCGGCAGCGCCGACCGCGATTTCGCATACCCAGAGAATACCGCGCCCAATGTGGTCGCCTTCACCCAGAGCCGGCCGCTGATCGCCAACCCTTACGCCGCAACCGGAGTGAAGGTCATCACCATCCCCGACCTCCGCTGGAAGCGGCGCGACATCAAGTCGACGTCGATGCTGGCGCAAGCCATGGGCAAGCAGGACGCCAAGCTCAACGGCGCTTACGAGGCCTGGATGGTCGAGAATGGCTATGTCACCGAAGGGACCTCGTCCACGGCCTTCATCCTCGATGCCGAGGGCGTGATCCGCACTCAGCCGCTTGGTCACCACATCCTGCCCGGCGTGACCCGCCGCGCCGTGCTCCGCCTCGTCGCACTCGAGGGCGTGAACCTTGAAGAGCGTCCCTTCAGCGTCGCCGAGGCGCTGTCCGCGCGCGAGGCGTTCATGACCGCGGCCTCAGCCTTCGTGCTGCCGGTGGTGGAGATCGACGGCGTTACGATCGGCGACGGGCGGCCGGGCCCGGTCGCCCGCAAGTTCCGCGCCCTCTATATCGAGGAGGCTCGGAGATCGTGATCTCACCGCGTCCTGAGGTCGCGGTGAGACGCGTCGTGGCGCTGATGAATGCCGGCGCCGGCGCCTTCAGCCAGACGCTCGCCGAGGACGTCCGCAACGATCTTGCCACGGCCTTTGCGCAGCGTGGTGTCGCCGCAGAAATCAAATTTGTCGACGGCGAAGGGCTAGAGGACGCCGCCGAGCGGGCGCTTGAGCAAGCCCAACGCGGCGAGATCGACGCCATCGTCGTCGGCGGGGGCGACGGCAGCATGCGCGCCGCGGCGAGCGTGCTGGCCGGAACCGGCGTCCCGCTCGGCGCGCTTCCCCTAGGCACGCTCAATCATTTCGCCAAAGATCTCGGCATCCCCTTGCAGGTCGAGGAAGCGGCGGCAACGATCGCCGCCGGATGCACACGCGTCGTCGATCTCGCCGAGGTCAACGGCGAGACCTTCATCAACAACTCCTCCATCGGCATCTACCCTTACATGGTCATCGACCGCGAGCGGCGGAGGGCAACCCACAAGCTCGCGAAATGGATGGCCATGGTGCCGGCTTTCTTCCGCATGATGCGCCACTTTCCGCGGCAGCGCTTGCGCATCTCGGCCGAAGGCTTCGCCCGGCCCTATCGCACGCCCTGCCTGTTCGTCGGCAACAACGAATATGGCATGGAGCTCTTCACCTTCGGACGGCGCCAACGCCTCGATACCGGCAAGCTCTGGTTCTATGTGGTGAAGCCGCGCGAGCCGCTTGAATTCTTCTGGATGGTTTGCCGGCTATGCTTCGGCCGCATGGATCAGGCCCGCGAGCTCGATACGTTTCAGCTGGCGGAGGCTGAGATCAGCGCCAAGACGAGCCGGCTGCCGGTGGCGCTCGACGGCGAGGTGAGGATCATGCACACCCCCCTTCACTATCGCTCTCGCCCCGGCGCGCTTCGCATCATCGTCCCTGAAACGCGGCAAGAGTAGCGGCCGGAGCCTCTGCCCTCGGCCAGCCACGGCTTGGCGAGCTTTTGCCTAGAACAGGGGCGAATCGGTTATGCTCAGCGCTATGTTTGCTCGCCCCCATACGAGTTACGTCAAGCGCAAGCTGATCGAGTTTGCGCCTGAAATCTGGCTTGCGCTCGACTTGCTGGCGAAAGACAGCGGCCGAAGCGTGCAGGAGCTTGCCGACGAAGCCTTTGCCGATTTGCTCGGCAAATATCAGCGCCCGGCTTCGTTGAAAGAGGCGCTCCGGGAGAGCGCGCGCCGCCTTCCGGCCAATGACGACGTGCCGCCGCCGCGCTGACCGGTAAGGTTCCGCGCGGCCCCCTCGGCAACGCCTTGGCGTACAATTTGTACGTCTTCGTCTGAGGGCGCGGCGCCTAAGGTGCCGCTAGAGGCTCTCAGGGTTCCAGCCAAGCAGCGTAAGCATGAGGAAGAACCCGGCGACATAGGCGAGGACTACGGGCCATCCCTCTCTCAGCCAGCGAACCGTGGATCTCGCTTCCGGCATCAGACCCGCGACCGCGACGCCCGCGGACGACCCGAACCAGATCATGGAACCGCCGAAGCCGACGGCGTAGGCCAGGAAACCCCAGTCATAGTTGCCCTGCTTTATGGCGAGCGCGGTCATCGGAATATTGTCGAATACGGCCGAGACGAAGCCGAGCCCGAGCGCTGTCTCCCAGCTGGGCGATGGCAAGGATTTGACCGGCATCATCGATGCTGCGGAGACAAGCGCGATGAGAAAGAGCGCGCCGCGCGCGGCTCGGGGAAGGATGGACCAATCCGGTCGCGCGATTGGGGCCGTCAGGAGAATTGCCGCCGCGACCGAAAGTCCTATGAGGGGGATCTCGTCCAGAATATGGGCGTCGAGGAGATGCGCCCCGACATTGGCAGCGATCGCCGACGCGAGCACCACGATGACCACGCCAACGTGCCTGAACGAGATTTGCAGACCTGATGGCGGATCCTTGACGATCGGCGCGTATTTCTGTTGGGCAAGCGATGCCGGGATGCCCGAGACGAAAAGCGCACACACGGCCGCGACATACGCATGAAGCACGGAAAGCGGGCTGACGCCGGCGATCCAAAGCATTGTCGTCGTCGTGTCGCCGATGACGCTGCCCGCGCCGCCGGCGTTGGCCGCGGCGACAATTGCCGCGAGGTAGCCGATGCGGACGCGGCCTTTGAAGACATGCCGTGCAACGGTCGCGCCGATCAGTGCGGCGGCGATATTGTCGAGGAATGAGGAGATAACGAACACGAGAACCAGAAGCATGAAACCACCGGTCCAATTGTCCGGTAGAGCGGCCGGCATCCAGTCAGGGACGCGGCTTGCCTCGAAATGGCGGGCAAGGAGAGCAAAGCCTACCAAGAGCAGAAACAAGTTCGCGATGAGGACCCATTCATGCGCGTAATGCGCATAGAGGCCTGCCAGGCCTGCGCCTTCGACGAAGCCGGTACCCAAAAGTTTCTTGAGCGTGATAACGCTGAGGCCGATGAGAGCGGCGGCAAGCGTATGACGATGGAAGATGGCGACGCAGGCGAGCGTGGCGCCGAAAAGCAGAAAGTCGATCAGCACGGAGAGATCGTGAGCGCTGAGATAAGGGGCGAGGCTAACGGCCACGTTTACATCCCTGCCGGTCTCGTTGTTGATTCAACTGGGTAGCGCTCGGCAAATTCCCCCTCGCGGAGGATCGCCCGGTCGCAACGCGGACAAAGCTCGCGCTGCGACCGGGGCTGATCCGCGAGGACGGACAGCGCCCAACAACCTCTATTGAGGCCGCAATCGCCTTAGCCCGCACGCCCTAGGCGTGCGGGCTTTGCCGTTCGCGACTAAGGGGTACAGGCCTTACTGAGCCGGTGCCGGCGCCTCGGGCGCCGGTGTCTCAGCTGCCGGTGGCGGTGGCGGTCGGCGGCGTTTCGGCTGCCGGCATTTCACCCCCTGATTTGCCGAGCACGCAATTGATCAACGTCGCGTCGTACTTGCAGCCGTACCTTTGAGCCTGAACCACGACAAAAACGGCGGCAATGACAATCAAAATCAGCAGAATTCGCATTCGAGCACCCTCCCTACTGCGCTGGCGTAAAGTATACGAATGGATGGCAAACAAAAAGGGCCGGTGCAAGGACCAGCCCGGATTTCATTAGGCCATCATTCTGGCCTCGGTGGCCCGGTCAGACCGGCAAAAATGGCCGAGGATCCCTTTGCAGGGCTACTCTTTGGGGCTTCTGGGCTGCCCTTGCCAGTCGGCGCCTGGCTGCCGCAGCCGATGCCTCTTGCACCCAGCCCTTCGTGCAGCCCTGCTTGAACTCGTCCTGGCGCGGGCCGTACCGCTTGTAATTGGGGCGTTCCAGGCGCCACAACTTGGCCGCAAGCGTGGCCGGAATGGTGACGATGAAGAAGGTTGAGCCGAAGCCGGCATCTCTTCAGCACGCGCTCTCGCGCCAAGGTTTCCTGCGCGCGGCGCTCGCGCTCGCGGCGTCCCCTCTCCTCCGTTACGTGCCGGCGGAGGCCGCCGATCGGCTCGAGGTCAGCGAAGTCGCGCCCGGTGTCTTCGTGCATCAGGGGCGCTACGAGCTGCAGTCGCCGCAAAATCGCGGCGACATGGCCAATGCCAGCTTCGTGGTGGGGACCGACGCGGTCGCGGTCATCGATACGCTGGGGAGCGCCGTTGCCGGGCGCGAGCTCAGAAGCGCCATTCGCGCCGTGACGGACAAGCCCATCCGCTACGTCATCAACACCCACATGCATCCCGACCACGTCTTCGGCAACGCGGCCTTCAAAGAGGACAATCCGGCCTTCGTCGGCCATTACAAGCTCGCCCGCGGGCTTGCCACGCGGGCCGACCGCTATCTCGCCATCAACAAGGAGATGCTGGGCGAGGCGGCGTTCGCGGGGATCGAAATCATCGTGCCGACGCTTGCCGTCGAGAAGACGCCTTAAGCTCGATCTTGGCGGCCGCACGCTCGTGCTGGAAACGCAGCGCACCGCCCATACCGACAACGATCTCACCATCACCGATACGGCGACCGATACGCTGTTCCTCGGCGATCTCCTGTTCTCGGTCCATGTGCCGACGCTGGACGGGTCGATTAGAGGCTGGCTCGCGCTGATCGACGAGCTTGCCCGGAGAGACGCCGCGCGCGTCGTTCCGGGACACGGGCCCCACGCCATGGAGCTGCCCGAGGCGTTAGCACCCGAGCAGCGCTACCTCTCGGCAATCGCCGCCGACGTCAGGAAATTGATCAAAGAAGGCAAGACTTTAGAAGATGCGACGAAAATCGCCGGTTTTTCCGAGCGCGACGCCTGGAAGCTGTTCGACAACTATCATGTCCGCAACGTCAGCGCGGCCTTCGCAGAACTCGAATGGGAGTGATATGATGCGCGCAAACCACCTCAGGAGAACGGTGCCATGCCCATCCTGACCAAACGCGCTGTCAGCGCCGCCGCCGCGCTGGCCGGCTGCCTCTTCTTGTCAGCTCCTGTCGCGCAGGCCGACGAAGATATCTGGCCTACTCTCAAGCAGCAGGCCTTCGGCGATCGCGCCATTGCCGCCGAGGACGGCATGGTCGTTCTCGAAATTCCCGGAACCGCCGAGGACGCGGCGCTCGTGCCTTTGACCGTGCGCGTGCCGCCACAGGTCACGCAGAAGCTCAAGTCGCTCACGCTGTTCATCGACAAGAATCCCGACCCCAAAGTGGCCACCCTCACCTTCGGGCCGGCGGCGGGCAACGGCGGCGAGCGCAGCTTCTCGACCCGCGTGCGCATCGACAATTTCTCTTATGTGCGCGCCGTGCTCGAGACCGACGACGGCACGCTTGCACATGGCAAGCAAATTCGTGGCGGCGGCGGGCGGCTGCGGCGGCGATGCAGGCCAAGGATCCCGACACCGAGACCGTCGACCTCGGCAAGACGCTCGTGAAGGTCTTCCCGCCGGCGCTTGAGCAGAGCCCGATCTGGTCGGCTTTAGTGATGATCAAACACCCCAACGCCAACGGGATGCAGCTCGACATCAACACCGCGAACTTCATCCCGGCGCGCTTCGTCAAGGAGATGATTGTGAAGCGCGGGGGCGAGCTGGTGTTCCAGATGGAGAGCACCTTCTCGATCTCGACCAACCCGAATTTCCGCTTCACCTTCGGGCGAGGGCCTGACAACAGTCTCGACGTGGCCATCACCGACACCGACGAGGCGCGCTTCGCCGCGCAAAGCGGGGCCGAGCGGGTCTTAGACGCTGCGGCGATGCTCGGCTGAGCGCCAATTGCTTCTTTTCCTGATTTGACCCGGTTCCGTCATTCCGGCGCAAGCCGGAATCCAGGGCGGCGAATGTCGCGTTTCCGGTCTGGATACCGGCTTTCGCCGGTATGACGGAGAATGCGGCTATGACGAGCAAGAGCTAAGATGCCACAGCCGCCTTCGCGGGAATGACATCCTTATGGCTGCTTGCTGGAATAGAAGATTTGCGCCTTGAGGAGAAACTCGTCGGGCTTCTTGAGGAAGAGTTCGCTTAGCGGTCTCGTTGCCGAAGCAATAGGTCTTGCCGCCATAGACCGTGCTGACGGAGCAGTCGGTCTTGATCTCCTTGCCCAGCGCAAGTCCCATCACGCACTCGCCGTCGAACTCGCCTTCGGTGGCCGCGGTGGCCGGGAGGGTGAGGCCGATCCCAATCGCGATAGCTGAAAGCAAAGCCTTGGTCATCGATCTATCCTCGCCCTTCGCGCTACCGGGCTTCGGCGCGGCAGCCTTGCTCGCTATCGCGAGCGAAGGCTGGTGGGCGCAGTAGGACTCGAACCTACGACCCGCTGATTAAGAGTCAGCTGCTCTACCACCTGAGCTATGCGCCCTAAGACTGCGGCCTCTGCCTTGGCAAGGCGCACCCGAGAGTAATCCATCAAGGGGTGTGACCCTAAGGGTGCTCCCCTTACCATTGCCCTCGTTCCCCTGTCCAGGTGGCTTGGCCAACAGGCCACAACCGTCTGTCGCCGCGCAAGGGATCACCAGAACGGACCCATCTCCTCCCGCCTGATGCGGGCCTCCCGGTTGACATGGGCGTTGAGCACGAAGCCCAGGCCGACCATCATGGTCAGCATCGAGGTGCCGCCATAAGACACGAGCGGCAGCGGCAGGCCCACCACGGGCACGAGCCCCGTCACCATCGCCACATTGATAAAGACATAGGCGAAGAGGCAGAGCCCCATGCCGGCGGCGACCAGCCTCGCGAAGGTGCTCCGGCATCGGAGAGCCATATAGGTAATGAACAGCAGCGCGAGAAGGTAGAGCGCCAGCAGCACGGCGGCGCCGATGAAGCCCATCTCCTCGGAGAACATGGTGAAGATGAAGTCGGTGTGCTTCTCGGGGAGGAAATTGAGCTGGGCTTGCGTGCCCTGCATGAAGCCCTTGCCGGTGAACCCGCCCGAGCCGATAGCGATCTTCGACTGAAGGATGTGGTAGCCGGAGCCGCTCGGGTCGCGCTCGGGATCGATGAAGGTCAGTATTCGTTCCCGCTGGTAATCGTGCAGCCGCTCCCAGACATGCGGCAGAACCACAATGACACCCACGAATCCGGCGAGGAAATAGAGCCAGCTCACGCCAGCAAGGAAGAGAAGCCCGCCGCCGACGATGCCGAACAGCGCCGCGGTGCCGAGATCAGGCTGATCGAGCGCCAAGAGCACCGGCCCGCCGATCATGAGCAGCGGCGGCAGCACGGCATGAGGCCACGACACCTGCTTGGGCGAAAGCCACTGGTAGTAGCGCGCGAGCGCCAGAACGAGCGCGATCTTCATCATCTCCGAGGGCTGGAAGCTGAACTCGCCATAGCCGAGCCAGCGCTTGGCCCCGCCGCTTTCAACTCCAAAGACGATCACCGCCGCCAGCATGAGCAAGGCCACGAGATAGAGCGGATAGGCCGCGCGCAGCCACCAGCGAATATCGCTGAGAGCGACGGCGAAGAGGAGCGCAAGCCCAATGCAATAGCGCACGACATGACGGCTCGCCCAAGGCTCGAGCGCGCCTCCCGCCACCGAATAGAGCGCGGCAACTCCGACCAGCGTGATGGCGGTAATGAGGAGCAGGAAGGGCCAGTTGAGCAAGAGAAGCTTTTTCTTGAGCTTGAGCTGGGGTCGCTCGAAGCCCTCGGCGAACAGCGTCTTCACTGGGGCTGCTCCACGGCGGCGACGGTTGACGAGGCGCTCGCCTGATTGCTGGCGACGAAAACCGGCTTGGCCGCTGGATCACGCAGCAGGACCTCGGTCATCAGATCGCGCACCACGGGAGCCGCCGCGCGAGAGCCGCCCCCGCCGTGCTCGACGACACAGGCGGCAGCGTAGCGGGGAGCGTCCGCCGGCGCGTAGGCGATGAAGAGAGCATGCGTTTCGCCATCCCAGCCTTTAAGGAACCCACGGTTCTTGGCGCTGATCACTTGCGAGGTGCCGGTCTTTCCTGCCATTTGCACGCCGGGGATAGTCAGCGCTGAGCGCACAGCAGTGCCGCCCTTCTCATTGACCACGGCAATCATGCCGGCGCGCACCAGCTCGAGATTCGCCGGGTTGACCTTCAGGAGCCGAGCGGGCTCGGGCTCACGCTCGCCTGACGCCACCAGGCGCGGCACTACGGCAGTGCCGGTGGCGATCCTTGCCGTCGCGACGGCGAGTTGGAGGGGCGTCACCGCAACATAGCCCTGGCCAATCCCACAACTGATGGTCTCGCCGGGATACCAGGGTTGGCCAAGCGTTGCGCGCTTCCACGCGACATCCGGAATGATGCCTTGCTTCTGCCCCACGAAGCCAACGTCATGAATCTGGCCGAGGCCGAGCTCGCGCGCCGTGACGGCAAGGCGATCGATGCCTACCCGCTTCACTGTCTCGTAGAAATAGACATCGCAGGACTGCTTGATCGCCTGGTGCACGTCGATGCCGCTGCCGTGGCTCTTCCAGCAGCGGAAGCGATGGCGTCCGAAGAGATAGCTGCCGGGGCAGGTCATGCGCTCTTCGGGCGTGATCACGCCGGCTTCGAGACCGGCGAGCGCGGTGACGACCTTGAAGGTCGAGCCGGGAGGATAGACCCCGCGCAACGCGCGATTTTCGAGCGGGTGGTCCTTCGCCCGCGCCAGCTCGATCCATCTCTGGAGATTGACCTTGAAGGCGATCTCGTTGGGATCGAAGGTGGGGAACGAGGCCATGACGAGGATGCCGCCCGTCACGGCGTCGAGCACGACGATAGACGCAACGCGCAGGCCCTCGATCCGCTTAAGGGCTATGTTTTGCAGCTCTCGATCGATGGTGAGAACCACTTCCTTGCCGCGCACGCTCGGCGTTGCGCCGAGCTCGCGGACCACGCGTCCATGGGCGTCGACCTCATATTTGATGGTGCCCGGCTGCCCCCTCAGCTCGCGATCGAGGCCCTTTTCGATCCCGGCCTTGCCGGTGCGGAATCCGGGCACCCGCATCATCGGATCCTCGTCGATCTCGGCCTTCGCAGCCATGCCGACATAGCCGACCACATGGGCCATGCTGTGGGCATTGCTGTAGCGGCGGTATGTTGCTCTGTCGGTGCGCACGCCGGACAACTGGGGGGCAAGCACGCTGAGCAAAGTGAACTGGCGCCAGGTGAGACCTTCGGTGACGAGCACGGGGAAATAACCGCTCTGGCGCCGCGCCGCCCGCATGACGCGGTCCTTGTCGGCTGCCGAGACCGGGACGATTCTCGAAACGGCGGCAAGCGTCGCCGCCAGGTCCTGGCAGAAGGCCGGTATGACGATGATGCGGAAATTCTCCTTGTCCTCGGCCACCGTCTTGCCGGAGCGGTCGTAAATCGTCCCGCGCGCCGGCGCCACCAGCTGCATGGTCATGCGATTTTCGTCGGAGAGCAGCCGATATTCCGAGGTATCCAGGATCTGCAATTGGCGCAGGCGCCAGAGCAGCAATCCGAACAGTCCCGCCTGCCCGCCACCGATCAGGACCGCTCGCCGCGAGAAGCGGTGGCGGAGCTTAAGGCCGTAGTCGGTCGGTTTCGCGTTTCCAACCAAATGCCTCAGAAGCCCCCGCCCCGAGAAACGGCGGCGGAACTTCACACCGTAGTCGGGCGGCTTCACGTCCACCTCCGATAGAGCGCGGCTCGTACCGGCCTGAGCCTGCCGCGCCTGATCCACAGCAGACCGTGCAGCACGACGGGAAAGAGCGCGATGGAAGCCAGCGCACCGAAGGCGATCGGCCACCAGTCGATCCAACGGAGGTAATAGAGCGAGGCGAGCAACCAGCCGAAGCACGCCACCACGCCGGCTACCGCGCCCCAGACGAGCCAGAGCCTGTTCAAGTCCTGTCCGTCGGTCAGCGACGGCGCGCGGCCGCCGGCGGTTGCGGCAATCAAGGTCATGAGCGCCCAAAACCCGAGCGGCCCTCCGCTCATGATGTCGGTCAGGAGGCCGAGCAGCATGGCGAGATAGGGGGGGAGGACCGTGCCGGGAAGAGCGCGCCAGCAAAATACCATCATCACCACGACGAGCGGCAGGATGAACGTCGCGTCCGCCGGAAGGCCCCACGGCACCGCGGTGGCGAGAACCGCAAAGAGCACCGAGAGCGCTGGCAGAACCGCGTTCATTGCTGGGCCTGCGCTACGCCTTCGCCTGCCGGGACGCCGTCGGCCGCTCCGGCGTGCTTGACAGGCGCGCCTTCCGGGAGGGGCTCGACTGACGCCGTTGGGACCGGCGCGGGCTCTTGGATGGCTTCGGGGGTGGTCGAGAGAGCGCGCTCCGGGGGGACGACCGGCGGATCGGTGCTCGTCAAGGCCGGCGTGTCGAAGAAGAGCACGCTCACCACGTCGAGCGTACTCAGCTCAGCGTGGGGACGGACCTTGAAGGCGCCGGGCGATCCGGTCACCACGCCGACGCGTAAGCCCCGCGGCAGCACGCCGTCGCTGCCCGAGGTGTACACCTCGTCGCCAAGATAAAGCGATGCGCCGTCGGGGAGGAAATCGAGCCTTAGTTCGGCACCGTTATCGCCTGAAGCGAGCGCCCTTACCCCGGCCTGCCCGACCAGCACCGGTATGCGGCTGTTGAGGTCGTTGAGCAGAAGCACGCGGGCGACCGAGGCGCCGGCATCGACGGTGCGCCCGACAAGGCCGTCGCCGTTGATCACGGCGTAGCCGATGCGCACGCCGTTGTCCCTGCCGAGATTGATGAGCGCGCTGCGCAGGAAGGGACCCCGCGCATCGGCGATGACGCTGCCCGTGATGAAATGCAAGGCAGGCTCATCGACGGCATTCAGCAGCGAGCGGAGATGCGCGACATTGCGCTCGAGCAGCTTGGCACGCCATTCCCATTGCTTGAGCTGCTCGTTCTCCGCCTTCAGCCGATCGATCTCGCCCGCCAGGCCGACATAGGAACGCGCGCGCGCCAAGGCATGGCGCCCCATGATGACCGGCGCCGAAGCGGCTTCGAGCAAGGGCGCGGTCAAATCGACGAAGCGGTCGCGCGCATCGCCGATCGCGCCGTGGCCGATGCGGCTCAACACCAAGAGGACGGCACAGAGGAAGTAGAGCGTGAAATTGAGCAGCTCACCTGGGGCCCGCCAGGATCGGCGTGGCCTCGGCTTAAATGGTGAATGGCCCCCGCGCATTTTCCGCGTCATCCTTGAAGGTCACGCCTCCCGCGTTTCCTTCCTCACCTTGGGGCTGCGGTAGCCAGCAGCCCCCTCCCCGCTTACGGCCGGCTCATGGCTTGACCAAAAAATCAGCCATGGTGTCGAGCTGCTCCAGGGCCTTTCCCGTTCCTCGCGCGACACAGCGCAAAGGATCTTCAGCGATCTTGAACTTGACTCCGGTCTCCTGCGAGAGCCTCGCATCGAGCCGATCGAGCAGTGCGCCGCCGCCCGTCAGGTAGATTCCGGAATCGCAAATATCGGCGGTGAGCTCGGGTGGGACGTCGGCAAGCGCCTGACGTATGCCGCCGACGATCTGCTGTATCGGCAGGTTCAAGGCCTGCGGGATGTCGTCGGGCTCGAGGATGATATCGGCCGGGAAGCCGCGATGCAGATCGCGTCCCTTGATGTGGATGGGCATGCGCTCGCCGTTCGACTTGGCGATGGCGCAGCCCGCATCCTTCTTGATCGTCTCGGCGCTCGTCGCGCCGATCAGGAGATTGTATTTGAAGCGGACATAGTTGACGATCGCCTCGTCGAACGAGTTGCCGGCGCTGCGCACCGAGCGCGAATAGAGCACGCTTCCCATGGAGAGCACGGCGATATCGGTGGTGCCGCCGCCGATGTCGACAACCATGGAGCCGCGCGGCTCGTGAATTGGTAAGCCGGCGCCAATGGCGGCCGCGATCGGCTCCTCGATCAGATAGACCCGTCTTGCACCAGCCGACAGGCCGGCTTCATGCACGGCGCGGCGCTCGACCGGGGTCGCGCTCGCCGGCACGCAGATCATGATGCGCGGACTGGTGAAGAGCCTGCGCTTGAGCACCCGCCGGATGAAATGCTTGATCATCTCCTCCGCGGCGGCGAAGTCGGCGATCACGCCGTCGCGCAAAGGCTGAATTGTCTCGATCTTGGTCGAGGTGCGCCCGAGCATCGTCTTGGCCTCGTAGCCGACGGCTATGACGCGGCGCTCGCCGTCCCGCTGCTGAGTGACAGCGACAACGGAAGGCTCGTCGAGCACGATCCCCCGTCCCGGCACGTAAACCAGTGTGTTCGCCGTGCCAAGGTCGATGGCCATGTCCGCCGAGACAAAGCCCAAGACCCGCGAGAACATACGCCCGCCCCAATCTGGCTCCCCGCAACGAGCCATCTACGCCACTGAAGCGGCCGGCAGTCAGCGACTTCTCTGTGACAGATTCTTAGCCGTCCGCCGACGCATCGCTATGTTGCGGCAAATCGGAGTCGGGGGCAATGCGTTGGAGGCCCGATTTGAAAAAACAATTTGCTTGCACGGCCTCTCGCCGCAGTTCCTTGCCGGCAAAGCGCGAACCCGCCCGACCCGAAGCCTCTGCGGTTTGCCCAGTTAAAGGGCACGGTGAAGGTTTGCACCCAATCGGGCGGCACGCCTCCAAATTCCGGGACGGCCGTGAAGCGGCCAGCTTTGGGCCCGCCGCCCATCTTCAAGGCAAAGCTCGTGCCGCCCAAGCGATTCTCACGAGGCGAGCATCGTCTCGGGCTTCCGCCGCGCCTCGCGCGCCAGCAATTTATTCAGTGCACTGACATAGGCCCGCGCCGAGGCGACCATCGTGTCGGTGTCGGAGCCGCGGCCGGTGACGGTCTTGCCGTCGGCTTCGAGCCGCACGCTCACCTCGGCCTGGGCGTCGGTCCCTTCCGTCACCGCGCTCACCTGGTAGAGCGGCAGCCGCGCCTCGTGCGGAACGATCGCCTTGATCGCCTTGAAGGTGGCATCGACCGGTCCGTCGCCGGTTGACTCGCAGGTGTGCTGCTTGCCGTCGACGTCGAGCGTGATGGTCGCCTTCTGCGGACCGCCGGTGCCGGCGATCACCGTCAGCGCCACGACCTTGATGCGGTCATGAGCGCTCGCGATCTCCTGATCGACCAGAGCCTCGATATCCTCGTCATAGACATGCTTCTTGCGGTCGGCGAGCGCCTTGAAGCGGACGAAAGCGTCCTCGAAGGCGTTGTCGCCGAGCTCATAGCCGAGCTCCTTCAGCTTCTCGCGGAAAGCGTGACGGCCTGAATGCTTGCCCATGACGAGCGAGGATTCCTTCAAGCCCACGCTTTCCGGCGTCATGATCTCGAAGGTCTCGGCATGCTTCAAGATGCCATCCTGGTGGATGCCGCTTTCATGGGCAAAGGCGTTCCGTCCCACGATGGCCTTGTTGTATTGGACCGGGAAAGCCGTCACGCGGGAGACGAGCTTCGAGGCGCGCGTCAGCATGGTGGTATCGATGCCGGTCCAGAACGGCATGACGTCGCCCCGCGTCCTGATGGCCATGACGATCTCTTCCAGCGCGGCGTTGCCGGCGCGCTCGCCAAGCCCGTTGATGGCGCATTCGACCTGTCGCGCCCCTGCCCCCACGCCTGCCAGAGAATTGGCTACCGCCAAGCCGAGATCGTTGTGGCAATGGGTGGAGAACACGATCTTGTCGGCGCCGGGCACGCGCGCGAGGATCATGCGGATCAGGCTCGCGAACTCGTCGGGCGTGGCATAGCCCACGGTGTCGGGGATGTTGACGGTGGTGGCTCCGGCCTTGATGGCGGCCTCGACGCAGCGGCAGAGGAAGTCGTGCTCGGTGCGGGTGGCATCCATGGCCGACCATTCGACGTCGTCGGTATAGCTCCGCGCGCGGGTGACGGAAGCCGTGACGCGCTCCAGCACCTCTTTCTCGTCGATCCCCATCTGATATTTGCGATGGAGCGGCGAGGTGCCGATGAAGGTGTGGATGCGGCCGCGCGCGGCCGGCTTGATCGCCTCCGCGCAGCGGTCGATGTCCTTGAACTGCGCCCGGGCAAGGCCGCAGATCACCGCCTTCTTGGCACGGCGGGCAATCTCCTGGACGCTGTTGAAATCCCCCTCGGAGGCGATGGGGAAGCCTGCCTCGATGATGTCGACGCCCATCTCGTCGAGCACTTCGGCCACTTCGAGCTTCTCGTCGAAGGTCATGGTGGCGCCGGGGCATTGCTCCCCGTCGCGCAAGGTGGTGTCGAAGATGACGACGCGGTCGCGGTCGGTGCGTCGTCGCGCCTTAGGGGCCTTATCCTGATTGGACTCCATTGGTCTCGTCCTTAAGCTTTGGGCGCCAGTCTAGCATGACTGGCAAGCCGCTTGAATTTTCTAAGGGTTAGATTGCCATCCCCTGAACGCCCGCCCCGCTATCAAGCGAGACCGCCGGAGCTCAGGGGCGTCTAAGGACGAGGCGCTTGGCGGCGGCAGCCACGCGAGCAGAGGCCAGCGGCCGCGAAATCGCGCCCGCCTTCATCCCGATCTGCCCGTTCAAGCGCTGCATGGATCACCTGTCGTGCCGCTCAGCTCAGAAGCGGCGCAGGCGGAAAATAGGGCGAAGCGGGTGCAAGGGCAAGCGTTCATGATGAACTCTGTTTCGCGCGAAGGGCTTGCAGGCATTGCTCGAAGCTCAGTTTCTTATTCTTCAACGCCAGAATCTCTGACCACTCAGCCACGCTCTCGCAGCATTTCCGTGCATCGCCGCGACAGTCGCGAGCACGCCGGCACGACGTCCTGCCGCACAGACGCCACAGCTCGAGCACACGAGCCGCAAGCGATATGTCATTTTCGTGTTCGGCGGCGTGTGCCTCGGCGTTTCTCATTCCTTCGCTTCCTTCATCGTCATACCGGCGAAAGCCGGTATCCAGAAAAAGCAACCGGTGACTCACCAAAAGGAGAGTCAGTGAATCTTGCGCTGGATTCCGGCTTCCGCCGGAATGACGCAAGAACGCATCCAGGCATGCCAATTCCTCTCCGCGACGCGATCAAGCGCCCGGGCCTTGCTTATTCCCTCATCGTGAAGATGAGGGGCGTGGCGCGCCAAAAAGCGCAGTCCGTTTTGGTATCGCGATCTTTGCGAGATCGCGCGGGCGCCTCTCGGCGCGCCATGCGCGGCGTTTATGCGAACGCCGGGCCGCGCTTTCCGCTCCGGCGAAAAGCCGGAGGTCAGCCAGCTCCTGGCAGGGACCCGTATTAGCCCCGGGCGGAGCCCCGGCGCCGCCCGGGAACTTCGGCAGCGAGCCAAAGGGCGCGGGCGCCGCACCTCGTCCCGCCTCACGACGCCTCGCGAAGCGCCCCTTAGTGGACGAGGTGGGATGCAGTGTAAGGGAGGTTTGGGAGGCGGGGATAAGGTTGCATCCCTCTCCCCTTGTGGGAGAGGGCTTTCCGCCCGACTTGCGAAGCAAGTCGCGTGGCGGAAAGGGTGAGGGGTGATTCATTTCGGACGCGGCTTCGCCACTTACCCCTCACCGCTCGCGCGCGACGCGCGAGCGTGCTCCCCCACAAGGGGGGAGCGGGGATTCTACTGTACCACTCAAGGCTAGCTTTGCTTCTTGTCGGTGCGGCGGCGCTTGGGCGTGACGCGGGGTGGCGGCCGAGATCGCCGTCGGGCTGGTTGACGAAGATCAGCACCGCAAGCACCGCCATATAGAAGCGGAAGGCGGCCTCCTGCCCGTTCCAGGTCTGCGGACTGCCACATGGCGAACCACTCGCCGGCCACCACCATGAAGCCGAAGAACCAGACGAGGAAGGCGAGCGTAGCGCCGGCGATCACCAGGGTCTTGGCCTCGTTGAAGACCGCTCCGCTTCGCGTTCCGCACCTGAAACAGACGAATGGCGCCGGCGAGGAAGAGGATACCGGTCACGCCCTCGGCGGCGATGATGAGCGCGTAAGCGATCTGCCACAGCACGGGGTTGGTGATCGACCGGTACATCAGCGCATTGCCGGGGAAGGTCGTGTCCATGCTCATCACGTGCTGCACGAACAGATAGTTGGTGCCGTAGTCGGTGATGTTGTCGAAGGTGACGAGCAGGCAGAAGGACGGCGAGCACGAGGCTCATTGTGATCTTTGGCGTAGCGCGTGATCAGCATTGGCCAGAGACCGTCATGGTTCGAGGGCCGGCCGTCATCCTGAGGTGCGAGCGGAGCGAGCCTCGAAGGACGGCCGGCCACCTCACCATGACGGACATTCTCCGATAACTCAATTCTTGCTCTTGTCGACCAGGGCGCGCTCGGCGATCCACGGCATCATGGCGCGCAGGCGTTTGCCCACTTCTTCCATCTGGTGGCTGTCGCATTTCGCGCGCATCGCCTTGAAGCTCGTCTGGTTGACGCGGTTCTCGAGCATCCAGTCCTTCACGAATTTGCCCGACTGGATGTCGTCGAGGATCTGCTTCATGGCCTCGCGGCTCGCCTTGCCCACCACGCGGGGGCCGGAGACATATTCGCCATATTCGGCGGTGTTGGAGACCGAGTAGTTCATATTGGCGATGCCGCCCTCATAGATGAGGTCGACGATCAGCTTCACCTCGTGCACGCATTCGAAATAGGCCATCTCCGGCGCGTAGCCCGCCTCGACCAGGGTCTCGTAGCCCGCGCGCATCAGCTCGACCAGGCCGCCGCACAAGACCGACTGCTCGCCGAACAGATCGGTCTCGCATTCCTCGCGGAAGGAGGTCTCGATGATGCCGGCGCGGCCGCCGCCGATCGCCGCGGCATAAGAGAGCGTGAGGTCGTGGGCGTTGCCGGTGGCATCCTGGGCGATGGCCATGAGGCAGGGCACGCCGGCGCCTCGGGCATATTCGGCGCGCACCGTGTGGCCGGGACCTTTCGGCGCCACCATGCACACATCCATGTCGGGACGCGGCTCGATCAGATTGAAATGAATGTTGAGGCCGTGGGCGAAGAACAGCGCCGAGCCCTGCTTCATATTGGGCTTCAGCTCCTTCTCCCAGATGCCGGCCTGAAGCTCGTCGGGGGTGAGCATCATGACCACATCGGCCCATTTGGCGGCCTCAGGCACATCCATGACCTTGAGGCCGGCCTTCTCGGCCTTGGCGACGGACTTCGAGCCGGGGCGCAAGCCCACGGCCACGTCCTTCACGCCTGACTCCTTGAGGTTCAGCGCGTGGGCGTGGCCCTGGCTGCCATAGCCGATGATGGCGACCTTCTTCCCCTTGATCAGATTGAGATCGGCATCCCGATCGTAATAAACGCGCATACTCTGTCCCCTGCCCTTAGATGACTGAGCTCCGGCGCGTTTGTGACGCCCGAACGGTGACTTTGCAAGTAGGTCGCTACATCCGCTCGGGGCCGCGCGAGATGGCGGCGAGCCCGGTGCGCGAGACCTCGACCAGGCCGAGCGGCTGCATCAGCGCGATGAACTGCTCGATCTTCGACTGCTTGCCGGTGATCTCGAACACGAAATGCTCGGTCGAGGCGTCGATCACCTGGGCGCGGAAGGCATCGGCCAGGCGCATGGCCTCGACCCGCTTCTCGCCTAGCCCGGCGACCTTGACCATGGCGAGCTCGCGCTCGATGGGGTTGCCTTTCACGGTCAAGTCGGTGACGGAGTGGACCGGGATCAGCCGCTCCAGCTGATGCTGGATCTGCTCGATGACCATGGGCGGGCCCGAGGTGACGATGGTGATACGGGAAAGATGCGCCTCGTGCTCGGTCTCCGACACGGTCAGCAACTCGATATTGTAGCCGCGCCCCGCGAACAGCCCGATGACGCGCGCGAGCACACCGGGCTCGTTGTCGACGAGCACAGTCATGGTGTGGGTCTCGGACTTCTCCTCGCGCTTTTCCAGCGGATAGGCAGATCCCGGCTGTGCCATCACTGCGTTCCTCTCGCGCCGGGCTTCGCGGCCGGCTCGGCGACGGTCGCTTCGACGCTGCCTTTGCCTCCGCCAAGCTCGATCATGCGGAGGGCGACGGCGATCAGAAAGATCGAGAACGGCAGAACGAGCATCGACCATTCGAAGTGCCCATTGGCCTCGACCACCACGCGGGCGAAAATCACGATCAGAACGACGATGACCACCTCGGCAAGCGTCGCCTTGAGCTGACCCACACCCTCGACCTTCATCCAGTTCGGCAGACGCCGCCCATAGCCCTCCGGCAGGTTGAAGACGAAACCGATGGCGATGCCATAGGCGAAGATCACCAGCACGATGCCGAACAGGAAGGCGTCAACGGCCTCGAGCACCGGCACGGTGACCTGCTTCTCGGCCTCGGTGCCCGATATGAGCTTGTGCCAGGCGTCATGCAGGTGAAAGGCCCCCTGCAGGAACATCAGCAGAGAGCCGACCATGGCTCCCGCCGAGCCGATCAGCATGATGGCCCTGAGACCGAGGAAAAAGCTCAACACGCCCCGCATCGCTACACCATCACCTTGCCTTCCTCGGTGATGGCGTTCTCGATGTCTTCCCCGGTCAGATCGTCGCCCATCAGCATGTGGTTATGCGCCTCCCCGCTCGGGATCATGGGGAAGCAATTGGCGTGCTTGTCGACCCGGCAGTCGAAGATCACGGGCTTCTTGACCGCGATCATCTCTTTGATCGCGTCGTCGAGCTCGGACGGCTTCTCGGCCCTGATGCCGACCGCCCTGATAGGCCTCGGCGAGCTTGACGAAATCGGGCAGCGCCGCGGTGTAGGAATGCGAGTAGCGGCCGCCATGGAGCAGCTCCTGCCACTGGCGCACCATGCCCATATATTCATTATTCAAAATGAAGATCTTGATCGGCAGGTCGTATTGCGCCGCCGTCGACATCTCCTGCATGGTCATCAGCACCGAGGCTTCGCCGGCGATATCGATAACGAGCGAATCCGGATGCGCCACCTGCACGCCGACCGCCGCGGGCAGCCCATAGCCCATGGTGCCGAGCCCTCCGCTCGTCATCCAGCGGTTGGGCTCCTCGAACTTGAAGAACTGGGCCGCCCACATCTGGTGCTGGCCGACCTCGGTGGTGATGTAGACGTCATGGCCGCGGGTCAGCGCGTAAAGGCGCTCGATGGCGTATTGCGGCATGATCACGTCGTCGCGCTTCCGGTAGCTGAGGCACTTCCGCGCCCGCCAGCGGTCGATCTCGCCCCACCAGGTCTTAAGCGCCTTCTTGTCCAGCTTCGGCTTCTTGGCCTGCCAGGCGTCGATCATCTGCTGCGAGCACGTGCGCGCAGTCGCCGACGATGGGGAGATCGACCTTGATATTCTTGTTGATGGACGAGCGGTCGATATCGACATGGATCTTCTTCGAGCCGGGCGAGAAGGCGTCGACCCGCCCGGTGATGCGGTCGTCGAAGCGCGCGCCGATGCAGATCATCACGTCGCAATCGTGCATGGCGTTGTTGGCCTCGTAGGTGCCGTGCATGCCGAGCATGCCGAGCCATTGCTGGTCGGAAGCGGGGTAGGCGCCGAGCCCCATCAGGGTGGAGGTGATGGGGAAGCCGGTCATGCGCACGAGCTCGCGCAAGCGCGCGCTGGCGAGAGGCCCTGAATTGATGATGCCGCCGCCCGTGTAGAACAGCGGCCGCTTGGCGTTGGCCATCAGCTCGACGGCGGCCTGAACGGCGCGCTCGTCCCCTTGGACTGCGGGTTGTAGCTCTTGTGCTGCGAGTTGGTGAGGCCGGTGTACTCGCCCTTGGCGAACTGGATGTCCTTGGGGATGTCGACGACCACCGGCCCGGGACGGCCGGTGCGCGCGACATAGAACGCCTCGTGCAGCACGCGGCGAGATCGAGTTCACGTCCTTCACCAGATAATTGTGCTTGGTGCAGGGCCGGGTGATGCCGACCGTGTCGCATTCCTGGAAGGCGTCGTTGCCGATGAGGTGGGTCGGCACCTGGCCGGTGATGCAGACGATGGGAATGGAATCCATCAGCGCATCGGTCAGCCCGGTGACGGCGTTGGTGGCGCCCGGGCCGGAGGTCACGAGCACGCAGCCGACCTTGCCGGTCGAGCGCGCATAGCCTTCCGCCGCATGGACCGCGCCCTGCTCGTGGCGGACGAGGATGTGCTTGAGGCGATCCTGCTGGTACAGTTCGTCATAGATCGGCAGCACGGCGCCGCCCGGATAGCCGAAAATGTGCTCGACGCCCTGATCGGCGAGAGCTTCAAGCACCATCTGGGCGCCTGTCATTGCGCGCGACATCACATCCTCACTGCCAAAAACCGGCCTCGCGCCTCAAGGGTCCGCGGCCGGTCAAAGCTCGAGAAATAGCGGAAAAGCCTAAATAAGGCGCGCACCCTAGGACCTGCAAGATAGAGGGTCAACGGCAAATGCGAATGAATGATAACTTTTTTGGGTATTTTCTTTCCATAAATTACTCAAGACCGATGCCGGACGGACTTTTATTGCCAGCCCTTTTCTACGGCCTGATTTCCCCAAGCATAACATGGGCTAAGTACCCAACTGGACAAGCGCTGCCATTGCGCCTATGTCCCTACCCGCTTCAAGGCACCGCGGCGCTGCGCTCGGCGTTAAACGCGACATCTTCCAACGCCATCCCATCAACGCCATCCCATTCTCCGATTAAATGCCGCAGGCCGCCCGCTCAGAAATTCCTGCCGCCAACGGTGTTGACACCCCGGCGGTTTCTCAAAGCACGT
>CAWANV010000001.1:0-105762 GCA_963783455.1 uncultured Alphaproteobacteria bacterium | reverse complement strand
CGCGGCAGGCATAACGATCTCCTCAGTCACCAGAACGGCCGGTTTCGGCAATGCCTCGGTCGATTGTGGCTCGGCTGGCGCTTCAGGGTCGGCCATGGCCTGCATCTCGCCTTGCGGCGCAGGCGCGCCGCCCGGCGCTTCAGCGGCTGCCGCCTCGACGCTCGGCGCTGCGACGGGCTCCGCTGCCGCCACAGCGGCAGGCGGAGTTTGTGGCGTGACCGACGCCTCGATCTGCTGCGTCCCTTCGGCAGGCACGGCAGGCGTCAGCTCTTCAGGCGCCGCGGTCCTGAGCCATTGCTTCTCGCCGCAGAGCAGCCAGGCCTTGCAGCCTCTGAGCAGGATCTGTCTTCCGCGACAGCATAGTCAGCGTGGCGGAATAGGTGTGGCCGTCCTCGGGATTGTAGATCTGGCCAGTCCAGGTCGAAGGCGCGCTCGGGGTCGAGCCCGGTGAAGATCGCGAGGCCCACGATCGGACGGTCGCGCATCGAGGGATCCTCGTTGCGGATGTCATGCAGAGGCCGCCCCTTGCTGTCGTTGGGGTCTTTGAGCCACGACGATCTTGGCGCAGAGCTGAGTCTTGCGCTTTGCCGCATTTGAAAACCTGAATCTTGGACTCGCGCTCCGCGTCCGGCTTCATCCAATAGCCGGTGGGATCGGCCGAGGCCGCTTGGGACTGGCTGCTGGGAGCAAGGAGAGCAGCGGTCAAAAGTCCCATCGCCGCAGCGAACGCATGATGCCTCATAAGCACCTCCGTAAGAGTCGCGCCGTTGGCGCACACGACGCCATGGCAGTTACTTTCTTGCCCCCTGTCCCCAGTTAGGCCTCTTAACGAGGTCCTTGTTGCGCCCGGTGGCGCGCTGATTCGTGTCTGTGGCCGATGATTCGGCCTTCGACTTACGCCTGTGTCCCGACCCCTTCCAGGATGGCGGCGACACCCATGCCGCCGGCCGTGCAGATCGAGATCAGACCCCTTTGGCCCCCCTGACTATGCAGGAGTTTGGCCAAAACTGCCAGGATGCGTGCTCCTGTCGCTGCAAAAGGATGCCCGAAAGCTATTGACGAGCCCTTGACGTTGAGCTTCGCCCGGTCGATCGACCCCAAGGCTTGGCTCCGTCCTAGCCGCCGGCGGCAATAGTCCTCTGATTCCCACGCCTTCAAAGTTGCCAGCACCTGCGCAGCAAAGGCTTCATGAATCTCATAATAATCAAAGTCCTGTAGCGCAAGGCCAGTTTGCTTGAGGAGATCGCTCACGGCAACGGTCGGCGCCATCAGAAGTCCTTCTCCTTGCACGAAATCTACGGCAGAAGTGCGGCCCAGGCTCAGATAGGCCTGGACCGGAATCCCCCGCTTTTGCGCCCATTCCTCGGAGGCGAGCAGGACGGTGGCGGCGCCGTCGGTGAGCGGCGAGGAGTTGGCCGCGGTGATCGTGCCCGTCGCCCGAGCGGTCGAAAGCCGGCTTCAACTCGGCCATTTTCTCGAGCGAAATGTCCTCGCGGATATTGTTGTCGCGGAAGACGCCGGCGCAAGGAACGACGAGGTCGTCCATGAAGCCCTCGTCATAGGCGGCGGCAGCTTTCTTATGGCTTTCAAAGGCCAAAAGGTCTTGGGCCTCGCGGGTAATGCCCCATTCCTTGGCCATCAGCTCGCAATGCTCGCCCATGCTGAGGCCGGTGCGCGGCTCCGAGGTCGAGGGCGGCTGAGGGGCAAGCTCGGCGGGCGTGAACCCTTTGAAAGCCGCTGCCCTCTGGCCGAGGCTACGGGCGCGGGACAATCGCACGAGGCGCTGGGCGAAGCGGCGCTGGAACACGACCGGCGCATCGCTCGTCGTGTCGGAGCCGAGCGAGATGCCCGATTCGATCTGTCCCGTGGCGATCTTGGCGGCAATCCCGAGCGCGCCGGCCAGGCTCGTGCCGCAAGCCTGCATCATGGTGATGGCGGGCGTGGTGGGGGCAAGCGCGCTCCCGATCACCGCCTCGCGGGCAAGGTTCCAGTCCTTGGCATGGGTCACCACGGCGCCGCCCACCACCTCGTCGATATGCGTGCCGTGCAGAGCGAAGCGATCGACAAGACCGCCGAGCGCCGCCGTCAGCATGTCGAGATTGGAGAGCTCGGCGTAAGCCGTGTGCGAGCGGCAGAAGGGAATGCGCGACCCCCCCAGCACCGCAACGCGCCGCATCGAAGCTTCAGCCATGTGTCCCTGCCGGCTCCCCGTGTTTCCGTTAGGCCGCCGCAGCGGTTCGAGCGGCCTGCTCTTGCGTGCGCCGGTAGTGAAGCGGGCCGCCGCGGAACGGCGCGAACCCGGTGCCGAAGATCACGCCGGCATCGACGTGATCGGCGGTCGCCACCACATGATCGGCGAGCGCGCGCTCGGCCTCGTCGAGCATGGGCTTCACCAGCGCGCGGCCAAGGCGCTCGAGCTCGGCCTGGTCGTAAGCGACCTCCTCGCGCTTCGGCTTCCCCTCTTCCCACACATAGAAGCCTTCGCCCGTCTTCTTGCCGAGCTTCCCCTGCTTGACCAGCGTCCCCAGCACATTGTCGCCCTTGGGCGCAAGGCCAAGCTCGTCTCCGACATGGTTGGCGATGTCGAGCCCAACCATGTCCATGAGCTCGAGCGGTCCCATGGGCATGCCGAATTTGAGCGCCGCCTGGTCGATCTTCTCGCGCGGCTCGCCCTGCTGGTAGCGGCGAACGGCCTCCATCATGTAAGGCGCGAGCACGCGGTTCACGAGGAAGCCAGCGCAGCTCTTCACGATCAACGGCAGCTTGTTGATGGCGGTGACGAAGGCGCAGGCCTTGCGCACCTCCTCCTCCCGCGTCTGCTCGCCGCGCACGACCTCGACCAGAGGAAGCTGCGCCACGGGATTGAAGAAATGCAGCCCGACCAGGCGGCCGGGGTCGGCCAGGGGCTTGGCGATGTCCTCGAGCCTGAGTGAGGAGGTGTTGGTGGCAAGCACGGCGCCCGGCTTTACCTCTTTCTCCAGCTTCTGGAAGAGGTTCTGCTTGACGTCGAGCTTCTCGACGATCGCCTCGATGACCACGTCGGCATGCTTGATATGCTTGCCGGTGGGATCGGCGATGAGCCGCGCTACGGCCGTCTCGACAGCGAGCGGGGTGCGAAGATGCCGCTTGAACAGGCTCTTGGCGCGGGCGAGCGCCTTGGCGATCTGCGCCTCGTCGAGATCCTGAAGGCTCGCCTGCATGCCTTGGACCACGCACCAGGCGGCGATGTCTCCTCCCATGGTGCCGGCGCCGATGACGTGCACCTTGAGCGGCTTGAAGCCGTTCTTCGGCGCCTCGTCCTTCAGCATCTCGGACAGCTTGAACACGCGGCGCAGATTGCGCGAGGTCTCGCTCGCCATCAGCGGGGTGAACATCTCCGTCTCGGCGATCCGCATGCGGACCGGGTCGTCGCCGTAGCGCTCGAAAAGATCGATGAGGCGGAACGGCGCCGGATAGTGCTCCTCGCGCACCTTCTCCGCGGTCTTGGCGCGCATCTGCTTGGCGAGCATGGAGCGCACCGGCTGCTTGAGCATCAGCCGCTTCCACCACGGCGCGCCCTTGGAGCGCCGCTTCTGCAGCACCGCCTTGCGCGCGGCCCAGCGGAGATTGTGGCGGGTCGGCACCAGCTGATCGACGAGGCCGATGGCCTTGGCCGCCGTGGGGCGCAGCATGCGCCCCGTGAGCATGGCGGTCATGGCGTCCATGGGGCCGGCGGCCTGGATCGAGCGCACCGTGCCGTTCAGCCCGGGGAAGATGCCGAGCTTCACCTCGGGAAAGCCGAGCCGCGTCGCCTCCTCGCGATCGGCGATGCGCCAGTCGCAGGCGAGCGCGAGCTCAAGCCCGCCGCCGAGACAATAGCCGTGGATGGCGGCGACCACGGTCACGGGCAGCCGGTCGATGCGGTTGAACAGCTCAAGCGTCTGCTTCACCACGTCGGCGATCTTGGACTCGGTGTCGAAGCTCTCGAACTCCCTGATATCGGCGCCGGCGATGAAGCTTCGCTCCTTGCCGCTCATCAGCACGAGGCCCTTCACCTCGCCTCTCATCGCCGCCTCCTCGACCGCCTTGACGATCTCGCCAAGCTCCTCGGTCGGGCGGCGTCCGAGCGAATTCATGCTCTCGCCCTTGCGATCGATGACCGCCCAGGCGATGCCTTCGAAGTCGACGGTGAAGCGCCAGTCCTGCAAATCGGGAAGTGTCGTCGCCATGATCGGTCTACTCAGCGGCAATATGTTCTGGTTGCTCTTGGGATGGGGCTGAGGACGCCTCGCCCGAGGGTGCCATCGAGCGCTTCGCCGCGCGCGAGCTCCTCAGCGGCAAAATCGTCCACGGCGATGACGCGCGCCACGAGATCGCGAAGCTCGGCAAGCGCGCGCGCCTCGGTCTCGGTCAACACGCCCTTCGCTTCAGCCTCGGCGATCCAGTCATTGTCGTGGAAGCGTTTGCACCTCACCCTTGCGGATCGCCCGCTCGAGCTTCTTGTCGGCCTCCTCGCAAGCCACGACCCTGGCGAGCGTATAGTCGAGCAGTCCCACCGGGTCGCCCGGGTCGCCCGAGACGAAGATATCTCTGGTGAGACGGTCGCGGAACGCGCCTGGCTCAAGCGCCGCGCGCACGATCGCCTTGCCGTCCTTGTCGCTCGCCGGCCGCCGCCTGGCGCCCAAGGGGAAAACGAGCGGAGCCATCAGCCACGCCGCCCACCGCACCGGGAAATTGCGCAAGCGTGCCGAGCAGCGCCTGGTCGAAGCGGTAGAGGCAGTTCTGCGCGCAATAGTCCACCAGCTTGAGGTCTTCCTTGGGCCGCCCGTCGTCGTCGTAGCGCTTGAGGACGGCAGAGAGGAGATAGAGCTCGGAAAGTGCATCGGCCATGCGGCCGGTGATCTTCTGCTTCACCTTGAGACCGCCGCCAAGCAGCGCCACGGTCAGATCGGCGACGAGCGCGAAGGAGCGGGAGGCGCGCGCCAGCTCGCGCCACCAGCGGCGCGTGGCGCCGGCATTGGGCGGCGCCGAGGCAAAGGCGCCGAAGGTCAGATTGTGGAACAGCGCGCCGGCGGCATTGGAGACGGTGAAGGCGACATGGTCATCGAAGGTGCGCGCGAACAGCTCGATGCCGCGTTCGCGGTCCTGATCCTGAAGCGCCTCGATCTCGGTGAAGAGATAAGGATGGCTGCGCAATGCGCCTTGGGCGAAGGTGATCAGCGTGCGGGTCAGGATGTTGGCGCCTTCGACGGTGATGCCGACCGGCACCATCTGATAGGCGCCTTGGATGTAGTTGCTTGGCCCGTCGCAAATTCCCCTGCCGCCATGGATGTCGAGCGCGTCGTTGACGCTTTGCCGCATGCGCTCGGTCGAGACATATTTGAGCAGCGCCGAGATGACGGCGGGCTTCTCCCCGGCCGACACCATGGAGGCGGTCACGGCGCGCGCGGCCTCGAGCTCGTAAGCGGACTCGATCATGCGCGCCAGGGGTTCCTCAACCCCTTCCATGAAGCCGATCGGCAGATTGAATTGCTTGCGGATGCGGGCATAGGCGGTGCTCGTTCTCAGCATCGACTTGGCGGCGGCGGCGCTCGTGGCCGGCAGCGAGATGGAGCGGCCGGCGGCGAGGCAGCTCATCAGCATGCGCCAGCCCTGCCCTGCCCGCTCTTTGCCGCCGATGATCCAGTCGAGCGGCACGAACACGTCGCGCCCGCGTGTCGGTCCGTTGGGGAAGGCCGCACCGGCCGGAAGATGCCGGCGTCCGATCTCGACGCCAGGATGGTTGGTCGGGATCAGCGCGAGCGTGATGCCGACGTCCTCGCCGCGGCCGAGATGGTTGTCGGGGTCGAACAGGCGGAAGGCTAAGCCCAGCAGTGTGGCCTTGGGCGCGAGCGTGATGTAGCGCTTGTCCCAGGTGAGCCTGATGCCCACCGTCTCCCTGCCCTCATGCTGCCCGCGGGTGACGACGCCCACGTCGCGCATCGCGGCCGCGTCTGAGCCCGAGAACGGACCCGTCAAAGCAAAGCAGGGGATCTCCTCCCCTCTGGCGAGACGCGGCAAGAAGTGCTCCTTCTGGGCGTCGGTGCCGTATTTCTCGATCAGCTCGCCGGGACCGAGCGAGTTCGGCACCATGACGATGGTCACGCCGTCGGGGCTGCGTGAGGAGATCTTGCCGAGAATGAGCGACTGCGCCTGAGCCGAGAAGCCCAAGCCGCCATGCTTTTTGGAAATGAGCATGCCGAGAAAGCCGTTGTCGCAGACGAAGCGCCAGATGTCGTCGGGGATGTCGTGCAACTCGTGGCGGATGCGCCAGTCGTTGAGCCGCTTGCAGAGCTCGGTCGTCGGCCCGTCGAGAAAGGCGCGCTCCTCGGCGGTGAGCGTGATGGGGGCGACGCGGCGGAGCTTCGCCCAATCCGGCTTGCCGGAGAACAGTTCTGCGTCCCAGCCGACGGTGCCCGCTTGCAGCGCCTCGCGCTCGGTCTCCGAGATCGTGGGCATCGCGCCCTTGAGCGCGCGATAGGCGGGAAGGACAATATATTTGCGCTTGATCTCGGGAAAGCTCGCCGCGAACAGAAGCCCGGCCACAAGCCAGCCGAGGAACGACCACAGCGGGAAGGCGGGCCAATGCAGATGGCCATGAACGAGGCCCATCTGCGCGCTCAAAGTGAAGATGGCGGCGGCAAGCGCCCAGGCCCGGAGCGGCGCGCGGTTCATGGCCAAGGCGAACAGGGCAACGAGGGAAATAGCTGCGAAAATGAGCTCAGCCATGGGCGGCCTCTAAACTCGTCTCGGCCCCTATTTGTCCCCGACTGAAGCGCCCTAAGCGGGCTTGCCGTTTCGCCGATGCGGCGCGCACCGATCCGGCTTTTGGCCCTCTATGGTCCGGATGTGCCATCGACTCAAGCTCTTTCGTCGCTCCGACTGAGCGCGCTGCTTCATGGTCGCGAATTGTTTGAACGTATCTTGTGGCCAACAGATTCCCAGCCCCTTAACGGTCGAAACCGCCGGTTCCTTGTGCCGTCCAGCCGAATTGGCTAAGCAAGTCTGAGCTTCCGGGCCACAAAGGCCGCTGGGCAAAGGACATCATCATGGCAGAGCCAGAGCGGCCGCAGCTCACCCCCTATCAGGTCGAGCTCGAGGCCGGCAAACGCTATGCCTGGTGCCGCTGCGGGCGGAGCAATAAGCAGCCCTTCTGCGACGGGTCGCACGCCGGCACCGGGATCGAGCCCCTGATGTTCACCGCGGAGCGGACCGAGCTTGCGCTGCTGTGCGGCTGCAAGGATACCGGCGATCCCCCCTACTGCGACGGCTCGCATTTGCTGCTCTGATTTTGGGCATGCCCAGCAGATAAGCGGCGTTGTACGCGGCAAGCCCTTCTTGCTAAGAAGGGGCCGCGCTAGGCCGCCACGCAAGGGACTGAGCGGTTATGAGGCCTGTGCAAGGGGGACGCGGAGGCCAATGGCCTATTTCCTTCAGCAGCTGATCAACGGGATCGCGCTTGGCTCGATCTACGGGCTGATCGCCATAGGCTACACCATGGTCTACGGCATCATCGGCATGATCAATTTCGCCCATGGCGACATCTTCATGGTGGGCGCCTTCATCGCGCTGATCGCCTTTCTCGCGCTGATGAGCCTCGGCCTCACGATGATCCCGCTTGCTCTTCTCATCGTGCTGATCATCGCCATGGTGCTTACCGCGGTGTGGGGCTGGACGGTGGAGCGCATCGCCTACCGGCCGTTGCGCGAGTCGTTCCGCTTGGCGCCGCTCATCACCGCCATCGGCATGTCGATCGTATTGCAGAATTTCATCCAGGTGGCGCAAGGGGCGCGGGTGAAGCCGCTCCAGCCCGTGGTCACCGGGGGCTATGTCCTGTTCGACCAGAACGGCTTCGCCGTCAATCTCTCCAATATCCAGATCCTCATCGTGGTGACGACGCTCGTCCTGATGACGGTGTTCTGGCTGATCATCACCCGAACCGCGCTTGGCCGGGCGCAGCGCGCCTGCGAGCAGGACCGGCTGATGGCCTCGCTGTCCGGCGTCAATGTCGACCGCACCATCTCGCTCACCTTCGTGCTCGGCGCGGCGCTCGCGGCCGTGGCGGGGCTGCTCTACCTCCTCTATTACGGCGTGATCGACTTCTATATTGGCTTCGTCGCCGGCATCAAAGCCTTCACCGCGGCGGTGTTCGGCGGCATCGGCTCGCTGCCGGGCGCCATGCTCGGCGGCCTCATCATCGGCCTGATCGAGACCTTCTGGTCGGCCTATTTCTCCATTGAATACAAGGACGTCGCGGCCTTCTCCATGCTCGCGATCGTGCTCATCTTTTTCCCGACCGGCCTGCTCGGCCGTCCCGAAGTGGAGAAGGTCTGAGCGCCTTGGCGGAGCCCGGCACATCGTTCAGCCAAAGGCTCCAGTCGGCCCTCGTCGACGCCCTGCTCGCCGGCATTATCGCCTTTGCGCTGTTCAGCCTGCTGCTGGGCTTGAGGACCGTCGACAGCGTGATCGGGCTCACGCTCGAGCCCCGCCCGCAGCTCCTTGCCGTCGCCGTCGGCATCGTCATGGTCGGACGGCTCCTGCTCAATCTCTTCGTGTGGCAGGCCGAATATCCGATCACCCTCCCCTTCGCCAAGCTCTTCACCAGCGAGACCGTTCGAGCGCCGCGACATTCATCGTGCTCGGCATCACCGCGCTCGTTTCGGCGATCGTCTTTATTGTCGGCAGCATTCTCGGCAACGCAGCCTGTCAGCTCGTGGCGGGATTTCGTGCTCGCCTTCTTGGGCGTCGGGTTCATTCGCCGGACCATCGTGTTTTTCTTCCCGAACCTTCCTTACGCGCGCATCTTCACCGTCGGCGGCATTGCCTTCGCCGTGCTCTTCCCGATCTGCTCCTATTTCCTCGAGAAGGCCTTCCATCTCGGCTTGCCGCTGCGCTACCTGTTCGACCTGTCGATCCTGGTGCTCACCTACATCATGCTCGGCTGGGGGCTGAACGTCGTGGTCGGCCTCGCCGGGCTCCTCGATCTCGGCTACGTCGCCTTCTATGCGGTCGGCGCCTATACCTTCGCGCTGCTCGCCACGCATTTCGGCTTGGGCTTCTGGATTTGCCTGCCGATCGCGGGCCTCGCCGCCGCGCTGTGGGGCATCATTCTCGGCTTCCCCGTGCTCAGGCTCCGCGGCGACTATCTCGCCATCGTGACGCTCGCCTTCGGCGAGATCGTCCGCATCGTTCTGCTCAACTGGACCGACGTGACCAACGGGCCCAACGGGGTCTCGGGCATCCCCAAGCCCACCTTTTTCGGCCTGCCCTTCGCGCCCAGCGGCGGCGAAACCTTCAGCGCCTTTTTCGGCCTCAAATACGACCCGCTCCAGGGCATCATCTTCCTCTATTACGTGATCCTCGTGCTCGCCTTCACGACCAATCTCGTGACCCTGAAATTGCGGCGACTCCCCATCGGGCGCGCCTGGGAGGCGATGCGCGAGGACCAGATCGCCTGCCGCTCGCTCGGCATCAACACCACCATCACCAAGCTCGTCGGCCTTCGCCATCGGCGCGATGTTCGGCGGGCTCGCGGGAAGCTTCTTCGCCACCCGCCAGGGCTTCATCAGCCCGGAGAGCTTCACCTTCATCGAATCCGCCATCATCCTCGCCATCGTGGTTCTGGGCGGCATGGGGAGCCAGCTCGGCGTGGCGATCGCGGCGATCGTCATGGTCGGCGGCTTCGAGGCGCTTCGCCATACCGAAGGCCTGCAGAGCATTTTCGGCGAGGGATTCGATCCCGCGCTCTACCGCATGCTCCTGTTCGGCATCGCCATGGTCGGGATCATGGTCTGGCGGCCGCGCGGGATCATCGGCTCGCGCACGCCGTCCATCGTGCTCGATGAGGCGCGACCGATCAGCGCCGATCTCGTCAAAGAAGGCCGCGCATGAGGCCGTGGCAGAAAGACCCCCTGCTCAAGGTCGAGCACCTCACCATGCGCTTCGGCGGGCTCACCGCCGTCGACGATGTCTCCTTCGAGGCGGGCAGGCGCGACATCACCGCGCTGATCGGCCCGAACGGCGCGGGCAAGACCACGGTGTTCAACTGCATCACCGGCTTCTACAAGCCGACCGAAGGCACCATCGAGCTTCGCCAGCCGGATGGCGAGCTCTTCCGCCTGGAACGGCTCGACGACCACGACATCAACAGCCGCGCCCGCGTGGCCCGCACCTTCCAGAACATCCGGCTGTTTCCCGGCATGACCGCGCTGGAGAACCTCATGGTGGCGCAGCACAACGTCCTGATGCGTGCCTCGGGGCTCACCTTCGGCGCCATTCTCGGCCTCGGCGGCTTCATCAGGGCCGAGAATGAGGCCGTCGATTTTGCCCGCCGCTGGCTCGACCGGGTCGGGCTGACGCGACGCGCCGACGAGCCGGCGGGCTCGCTCCCTTATGGCGATCAGCGGAGACTCGAGATTGCGCGCGCGATGTGCACGCGGCCGCTGCTGCTGTGCCTCGATGAGCCGGCCGCCGGATTGAACGCACGCGAGAGCGACGCGCTCAACGAGCTTCTCTTTTCGATCCGCGCGCAGGAGGGCATCGCCCTCCTGCTCATCGAGCACGACATGAGCGTGGTGATGCGCATCTCCGACCATGTCGTGGTTCTCGACTACGGCAAGAAAATCGCCGACGGGACGACCGAGGAGGCGAGGAACGACCCCCGCGTCATCGCCGCCTATCTCGGCGTTCCCGACGAAGAGCTGCCGGTGGTCGAGCGCGAGGTGGGCCTATGACCGCGCCGCTCTTGGAAATGCGCAAGGTGACGGCCTGCTATGGCGTGCTTCCGATCCTGCATGGGATCGATCTCGATATTCATCAGGGCGAGATCGTCGCCCTGATCGGCGGCAACGGCGCCGGCAAGACGACGCTGATGATGACGATCTTCGGACGTCCGCGCGCGCACGAGGGCCGCATCCTCTTCCAAGGCCGCGACATCACCGCCCTCCCCACCCATGAAGTCGCGCGGCTCGGCATTGTGCAATCGCCGGAAGGGCGCCGCATCTTCTCGCGCATGACGGTGCTCGAGAATCTACAGATGGGCGCCATCGTCGCCGACGATCCGGCCTATTTCGCCAAGGACCTGGAGCACGTGTACACGCTCTTTCCCCTGCTCAAGGCGCGCCAGCATCAACGCGGCGGCACGCTGTCGGGCGGCGAGCAGCAGATGCTGGCCATCGCCCGCGCGCTGATGGGACGCCCCAAGCTGCTCCTGCTCGACGAGCCGTCGCTCGGCCTGGCGCCGCTGATCGTGAAGCAGATCTTCGCGGCGATCCGTGCGCTCAACGCCGATTATGGCCTGACCGTTTTCCTCGTCGAGCAGAGCGCCTATCACGCGCTCAAGCTCGCCCATCGCGGCTATGTCATGGTCAATGGCAGGATCACCATGAGCGGCACCGGCAGCCGAACTGCTCGGCAGCCCCGAGGTGCAGGCGGCCTATCTCGAAGGCGGCGCGCATGGCGCCAGCCAACACGGAGCGCAGCAGATGAGCTGGCTTTCCGACGACAGCCTTCGCGTCTTCCTCTTGCTCACCGTGATCATTGGCGGCGGCGCTGCCTTCCTAGCCGGTCGAGGGCTGGCGCGGTCGTGGAAGCCGTTCTGGCGCATATTTTTCTACATGGCGCTGCTTGCCGCCGCCGTCCGTTTCTTCCACTACGCCCTGTTCGACGGCAAGCTCCTGTCTCTCTACTATTATCTCGTCGCCTATGCCGTGCTCCTGGCGGCGGCGAGCCTCGGTTTCCGCTCCATGCGCACGACACAAATGGTCACGCAATATCGCTGGCTCTACGAGCGGACGAGCCCGCTGACTTGGCGCGACCGGCGGAGTTGAGCGATCTCGCGCTCGCGCGCGCGAATTGATGTACAGTGGGTTCCAGTCTGTTGAGAGGGAGGTAACAATGAAGCGTATGGCCGGGCTGATCGCAGCCCTCGCTCAAGCCGCCTTGATCGCGGCTTGCGGCGGCGGCGAGGAGAGCAATACCACGCCGATCGCCATCGTCGGCCCGGTCACGGGTCAATATGCCTCCTTCGGCGCAACAGATGAAGAATGGCGGCGAGATGGCCGTCGAGGACATCAACGCCGCGGGCGGCGTGCTCGGCAAGAAGCTCGACCTCGACATCGGCGACGATGCCTGCGACCCGAAGCAGGCGGTGGCCGTCGCCAATCAGATGACCGGCAACGGTGTCGCGCTCGTCGCCGGCCATTATTGCTCCGGTTCCTCGATCCCGGCGTCCAAGGTCTATGCCGAGAGCGACATGGTGCAGATTTCGCCGGCCTCCACCAACCCCGCCTTCACCGACGATCGCGCCGGCCCCAACATCTACCGTGTATGCGGCCGCGACGATCAGCAAGGCGGCGTCGCCGGCAAATATCTGGCCAAGAACTTCGCCGACAAGAACATCGCCATCGTGCACGACAAGACCGCTTACGGCAAAGGCCTCGCCGATGAGACCAAGAAGGCGCTCAACGAAGCGGGCAAGCAGGAAGCGCTCACCGAGGCCATCACCGCAGGCGAGAAGGATTATTCGGCGCTGGTCTCCAAGCTGAAACAGGCCAATATCGATGTGCTGTTCTTGGGCGGCTACCACACCGAAGCCGGACTGATCGTGCGCCAGATGCGCGACCAGGGCCTGGCCACCATCTTGATGGGCGGCGACGCGCTCATCACTCAGGAATATTGGTCGATCACGGGGCCCGCCGGAGAAGGCACGCTGATGACCTTCTCGCCGGATCCGCGCAAGAACCCGGCCGCCGCCGAAGTGGTCAAGCGCTTCAAGGACAAGGGCATCGAGCCCGAAGGCTATGTGCTCTACACCTACGCCGCGGTCCAGGCCTGGAAGCAGGCGGTTGAGAAGGCGCAGTCGACGGCCTCCGCCGATGTGGTGAAGGCGCTCAACGACACCGAGTTCGACACCGTGATCGGCAAGTTCAAGTTCAACGAGAAGGGCGACCCGAACCTGCCGCCTTACGCCGTCTATCGCTGGTCGAACGGGACTTACGAGGAGATCGGCGAGGAGGCTCCCCAGCCCGCGGGATAGCAGGAACCCCCCTCTCCCCGCTGGGAGCGGTGGAGTCTGTCTAATGCTTCTTGGCGGCGCGCTCCTCGGCCCTGAACTCCGCTTCAAGTTCCTTCTCGAGCCGCACCAGATCGTCGGGGAGCGGCATGCCGAAGGCGCGCATCTCGTTCAGCTTCTCCCGGATCTGCAGGTAAAGCTCGTGCCGATCCTCGGGCTGGTTCTCCATCTGGTTCAGGAGAAGCGCGATTTCAGCCTTCAGGTCCTCGAACGCCATGGCGTGCCGCCTCCTTGTCGTGGCCGGGGATCGGACCACAAACGGCCTCGACCGGCAAGTCCGCTTAGGGCTGTGCGCGTGGATTGCGGCGGGACCATTTCCCCTGCATAGTCAGCCTTGAGCAAGGCTCGCAAACGGGGCGGGACGGGCAATGGAAAAAGTGACTTTCGGCAACGTGGTCGGCTTCGTGCTTGCCATCCTTTTTGCGCTGGTGATCGGCGTCTCCATGTGGGCGCTCCTACTCGGCGACTACATGAACACCTTCATGAACGAGCAGACCCGGCACACGCTGCGCATTGTCGGCTTCGCCGGCGCCCTGGCCGCGCTCGTCACCTGGTGGGTGCAGAGCTTCGCCGCCAAGCGTGGCTTCGTCGTCCGCACCCTGTTCGCCCTCTTCATTTTCGTGGTGGCGTTCTGCAGCTTCGGCGGGCTGCTGAGATTCATCTACATCCACGCCACCTATCCCAACCAGCAGGACTGGTCGCTGATGGGCATGTATCTCGCCTCGCTCAACGACTTCTACACATTCTTGCTGGATATGTTTTTGCCGCCCCGGCCGGCTTATGCCGCTTTGTCCTTGGCCGCCGCGATCTATATTGCCTGGTTCGGGCCGCGCGAGGCCAAGACCGCCGAGATCTGATCGGCGGCCCCGATTTGAGCCCTGGCGCGCCCTCTGCTAGAGGTTAGCGCCTCTCCCGCATCCTTCCTCGCGGAAAGGCTTCTTCGAACGCATGATCCCCCGCTATAGCCGCCCCGAGATGGCTCGCATCTGGGAGCCCGAGACCAGGTTCCGCATCTGGCTCAGGATCGAGACCTATGCCGCCGAGGCCATGGCCGAGCTCGGGCTCATCCCCAAGCATGCGGCCGAGGCGGTGAGAAAGCGCGGCGGCTTCGACATCGCCCGCATCGAGACCATCGAGCGGGAGGTGAAGCACGACGTGGTCGCCTTTCTCACCTCGGTCGCCGAGCATGTCGGGCCGGAGGCGCGCTTCCTGCATTCGGGGCTCACCTCGTCCGACGTGCTCGACACCTGCTTCAACGTGCAGCTGGTCGAGGCGGCCGACGTTCTGATCGCCGACATCGACGCGCTCCTTGCCGCGCTCAAGGCCCGCGCCTTCGAGCATAAGGACACGCTGACCGTTGGCCGCAGCCACGGCGTCCATGCCGAGCCGACCACGTTCGGGCTCAAGCTTGCCGTGGCTTACGCCGAGTTCGCCCGGGCGCGGGAGAGGCTCGTGCGCGCCCGCGAGGAGGTCGCCACCTGCGCCATCTCCGGCGCGGTCGGCACCTTCGCCCATGTCGATCCTCGCGTGGAAGCCTATGTGGCGAAGAAGCTCGGCCTCAGGCCCGAGCCCATCTCGACCCAGGTCGTGCCGCGCGACCGCCACGCCATCTACTTCGCCACGCTCGCGGTGGTGGCGAGCTCGGTCGAGCGGCTGGCGACCGAGATCAGGCATCTGCAGCGGACCGAGGTGCTCGAGGCCGAGGAATATTTCAGCGAGGGGCAAAAGGGCTCGTCAGCCATGCCGCACAAGCGGAACCCCGTGCTGTCGGAGAACCTGACCGGCCTTGCCCGCGTGGTGCGCGCCTATGCGATGCCGGCGCTCGAAGATGTGGCGCTGTGGCACGAGCGCGACATCTCTCACTCTTCGGTCGAGCGGGTGATCGGGCCGGACGCCACCATCGCGCTCGATTTCGCGCTGTCCCGGCTGACCGGGATCGTCAAGGACCTCGTGGTCTATCCGGAGCGCATGCGGCTAAATCTCGATCGCCTCGGCGGGCTCATCCATTCGCAACGCGTGCTGCTGGCGCTGACGGAAGCCGGCGTGCCGCGCGAGGAGGCCTACCGGATCGTGCAGCGCAACGCCATGAGGGTGTGGGAGGACGGCGCCGATTTCCTCGAGGCGCTTCTCGCCGACAAGGATGTGACCAAGGCGCTCTCACCCGAGCAGATCCGCGCCCAGTTCGATCTCGGCTATCATTTGAAGCACGTCGATACGATCTTCGCCCGCGTGTTCGGGACGAAATAGCGACGCCTATTTGGCGTAGCTGTCGCCGTCGTCGCTATAGCCGTGGAAAATATGCGGCATGTAGCGGTAGCGGTTCCGCTCCTGCGCCATCATGAAATAGCGCCGGCGATGGAATGAGGGATCGAGCGCCACGTAGGGCGGCATGTCGTGATACCAGTCGGCCTTGGGATAGTAGCCTGAGCGATAGGGATAAGGCGGGTAGATCGGCCAGATCTCGCCCTCAGGCTCGTTCATTGCGCCGCGAACCGGCGCTTGGCGTGATGCTGCGCTGATCGCAAGCCCGCTTTCGCTGGCATAGCCGGAATAGCTGTTCCAGACGACCTTGCACCAGCCGCGCGAGCAGCCGCCGACAGAGACCTGCGAACCGGCGGGCATGGTGAGGAGCAGCTCGGTGTTCGCGCTGGGCGCCGCGCGCAGACCAAGCTCGGTGGTGGTCGTCCCCGTCGCGCGCCTGAGCTGCGCTAGACCAAAGCGCCAGCACAAGAACAATCAGCAAGCTTTGAACGAGCAAGCGCATGGAAGGCCCCCCTACCCCGCTTCCTGCCATCTTGGCACAGCGGAGCCCGCCTGTCATGGCCGGGCTTGTCCCGGCCATCCACGTCTAGTGCGCGCAAGAAAAGCGTGGATGCCCGCGACAAGCGCGGGCATGACGAATAACGATTCTAGCCGGCCTGATGCCTGACGGCGACCGCGGCCTGCGAGAACCAGCCGGCGTCGGTGCCGACCGCCACGACGTCCCAGCCCTCGGCCACGCGCGGCTTAGCATAGTCGGCATCATTGGCGAAAATCAGAGCGATCACAGACATCTCGCGGCATTTGCTCAGAACCAGAGTCATCGCCTCCTTGACCTCCGGCGCCCAAATGTCGAGCCGTCCCGTCAGCGCCACCGAGAGATCGTTGGGCCCGAAGCAGACCATGTCGACGCCGTCGAGGCTAAGGATCTCGTCGAGCTGATCGAGCGCGCCTCTGGTCTCGATCTGCGGACAGGCGATGGTCCAATCGTTGGCGGTCTTGAAATAATCGCCATCATGATCGAGCCGCGCCCGGTAAGGGCCCCAGCTGCGGTTCCCCCGCGGGGGGTATTTCACCGCCTGCACGAAGGCCTCAGCATCCTCGACGTTCCCGATCAGCGGGCACATGATTCCTTGGGCGCCGGCGTCGAGCGCGCGCCCGATCAGCCCTGGATCGTTCTCCGCGACGCGGACGATCGCCGGGAGACCGCAAGCGCGCGCCGCGGTGAGGCAGCCGAGCAAGGCCTCGTTGCCGCCCAGGCCATGCTGCTGGTCGATGGTGATGCAGTCCCAGCCCGCCTCGCCGATCAGCTCGATGAGAAAGGGGTTGTTGAGGGTGAGCCAGGCGTTGAACAGGGTGCGGCGCTCTCTTGCCGCCGTGCGGAAGCGGTCCTCGCGCATGAAGCCGCTCACGCCTTGCCTTCGGATTCGATCTGGCCGACCGCCTCGCCCATCGTGTCCGCCATCTTGCGCCTAATCTGGTGGTCCGACTGGTCCACGCCCTTGGCATCGAAATCGGCCCTGATCTTGCGGAAGACGTCCTCCTCGCCGGGCTCGACCAGATCGGCCTTGATCACCTCCCGCGCATAGGCTTGCGCGGCGTCGCCGGTGATCCCCATCTGTTCCGCCGCCCATAGGCCAAGAAGCTTGTTGCGCCGCGCGGTCGCCTTGAACTTGAGCTCCTCGTCATGGGCGAATTTCCGCTCGAAACCCTTCTCGCGATCCTCAAAACTTGCCATCTGGCGCGCGCCTCCTTGAGCCCCTTTCGAATTCGGGGCAAACCTTCAGAAATCCTGGGGAAACTACCCGCCTCCCGGGGCGAGGAATAGCCCCCAAAAGCCCGGAAATCAACAAATTGCGGGGACAAACTGCATGCGTCCTGGCAGACGTTGTATGCCCCTTCCCCTTACGCTAAGGTCGCTTCGAGACCCCTTGAATCGATTCCAGCAATGGCGATTTGTAAATTGCGCGCGGCCTGGGTGAGCCTCTCGCCCGCGTGTTTGGCGTTCGTCATCAGTCAAAGCCAGTCGTGAGTGAGGAACTAAGCATGAACCGCCGGCGGAAAGTGTACGAAGGCAAGGCCAAGATCCTCTATGAGGGCCCTGAGCCCGGGACGCTCATCCAGCATTTCAAGGACGACGCCACCGCCTTCAACAACAAGAAGCACGACAAGATCGAGGGCAAGGGTGTCCTCAACAACCGCATCTCCGAGTATCTGTTCCAGAAGCTCGGCGAGATCGGCGTGCCGACGCATTTCATCAAGCGGCTCAATATGCGTGAGCAGCTGATCCGCGAGGTCGAGATCATCCCGCTCGAGGTGGTGGTGCGCAACGTCGCCGCCGGGTCGCTCGCGACAAGACTTGGCATTGACGAGGGGACGGCGCTGCCGCGCTCGATCGTCGAGTTCTATTACAAGAACGACCAGCTCGGCGATCCGATGGTCACCGAGGAGCACATCACCGCCTTCGGCTGGGCCACGCCTCAGGAGATCGACGACGTCATGTCGCTCGCGCTCCGCGTCAACGACTTCCTGTCGGGCCTGTTTCTCGGCGTCGGCATCAGGCTTGTCGACTTCAAATGCGAGTTCGGCAGGCTGTGGGAGAACGAGCAGATGCGCATCGTGCTGGCTGACGAGATCTCGCCCGATTGCTGCCGGCTGTGGGACATCGAGACGCAGAACAAGCTCGACAAGGACCGCTTCCGCCGCGACATGGGCGGCCTGGTCGAGGCCTATCAGGAGGTGGCGCGCCGGCTCGGGCTGCATGTCGACAACCCGCCGCGGGCGCGCACGGGCCCGGTGCTGGTGCGCTCCAAATAGGGTCGACGCGAAAGACGGGAGCATGAAGGCGCGCATCACCATCACGCTGAAGCCGGGGGTGCTCGACCCGCAAGGCAAGGCGATCGCCGGCGCGCTCCATGCGCTCGGCTTCGGCTGCGGTTGGCAATGTGCGCCAGGGTAAATATATCGAGGTCGAGGTGGCCGAGAGCGATCCGGCACGCGCCCGCGCCGAAGTAGAGCGCATGTGCGAGCAGCTCCTCGCCAACACCATCATCGAGAACTACGCCTATGAGCTCGAGGCGGCTTGAGCCGCTGGGGTGGCACGGGCAAGCCACTTGCTCTCCCCTCCCCCTTGTGGGGGAGGGATAGGGAGGGGGGTCGAACTAGAGACTCGCGACTCACCCTCCTCCGTTCGCGCAAGGCGCGAACGTGCTCCGCCACAAGGGGGAGCGGAAAGAGGAGACAGCATGAAAGCGAGCGTCATCGTCTTTCCCGGATCGAATTGCGACCGCGACGCGGCCGTGGCGCTTGAGGCCGCGACCGGGCAGGCGCCGGCCATGGTGTGGCACGGCGACTCAGAGATTCCGGCAAGCGACCTGATCGTGCTGCCGGGCGGCTTCTCCTATGGCGACTATCTCCGCTCCGGCGCCATGGCGGCGCATTCGCCGGTGATGCGCGAGGTGGTGGCGCGCGCCCGCGGCGGCACGCCCGTGCTCGGCATCTGCAACGGCTTCCAGGTCTTGACCGAGGCGGGGCTCCTCCCCGGCGTCTTGATGCGGAACGCCACGCTCAAATTCGTCTGCAAGGACGTGCATCTCCGCGTCGAGCGGAACGACACCAGCTTACGCGGGCCGCTACGCAAAAGGGCGAGGTGGTTAGGTTCCCCATCGCGCATAAGGACGGCAGCTATTTCGCCGACGAGGCGACGCTTGCGCGGCTCGAAGGCGAAGGCCGCATCGCCTTCCGCTATTGCGACGAGAACGGCGAGGTCACGGCCGACGCCAACCCCAACGGCTCGCGCCGGAACATTGCGGGCATTTACAACGAGACCGGAACCGTGCTCGGGCTGATGCCGCATCCTGAGCGGCTCGCCGATCCGGCGCTCAGCGGCACCGACGGCGCCAAGATGTTCCTCTCGCTGGTGGAGACGCTCCATTGAATATCGCGGCGCGCGCGGCGAGAGCAGCGGATACCTTGACCCCAGACGTTGTTGCCGAGCACGGACTCAGCGCGGACGAATACCAGCTGCTCGTTGCCGCGCTCGGCCGTGAGCCGTCCCTCACCGAGCTCGGCATTTTCTCGGTGATGTGGTCCGAGCACTGCTCCTACAAATCCTCAAGGGTCTGGCTCAAGAAGCTCCCGACCGAAGGCCCGCAAGTGATCCAGGGCCCGGGCGAGAATGCCGGCGTGGTCGATCTCGGCGACGGCCAGGCTGCCGTGTTCAAGATGGAGAGCCACAACCACCCGTCTTATATCGAGCCCTATCAGGGCGCCGCGACCGGCGTCGGCGGCATCATGCGCGACGTGTTCACCATGGGCGCGCGCCCTGTCGCCAATATGAATGCGCTTCGATTCGGCGCGCCGGAGCACCCCAAGACGAAGCACCTCGTCGCCGGCGTGGTCTCAGGCATCGGCGACTACGGCAATTGCATGGGCGTGCCCACGGTCGGCGGCGAGACCAATTTCGACCCGCGTTACAACGACAACATCCTGGTCAACGCCATGTGCGTCGGCCTGGTGGATGCGGATCGCATCTTCAAGTCGGCGGCGAAGGGCGTCGGCCATTCCGTCGTCTATGTCGGCTCGAAAACCGGCCGCGACGGCATCCACGGCGCCACCATGGCCTCCGCCGAGTTCGACGAGTCCTCGGAGGAGAAGCGCCCGACCGTGCAGGTGGGCGATCCCTTCACCGAGAAGCTTCTGCTCGAGGCCTGCCTCGAGCTGATGGCGGAGGACGCCATCGTCGCCATCCAGGACATGGGCGCCGCGGGCCTCACCTCCTCCTCGGTGGAGATGGCCGACAAAGGCGGCGTCGGCATCGAGCTTGAGCTCGACCGGGTGCCGACCCGCGAGGAAGGCATGACCGCCTACGAGATGATGCTCTCGGAGAGCCAAGAGCGCATGCTCATGGTGCTGAAGCCGGGCTCGGAGAAAGCCGCCGAGCGCGTGTTCCGGAAATGGGAGCTCGACTTCTCGGTGATCGGCTACACCACCGACACGGGGCACCTCGTGGTGCGTCATCGCGGCATCGTCGAGGCCGACATTCCGCTCGCGGCCCTTGCCCATGCCGCGCCGGTCTATGAGCGGCCTTGGACCAAGAAGGAGCCGCAAGCGGTGGTCGCGCCGGAGGAGGTGCCAGCCCCGAACAGCATGCTCGGCGCGCTTGAGTGCCTGATGGGCTCCCCTCATCTCTCCTCGCGCCGCTGGATTTGGGAGCAATACGACCACATGGTGATGGCCGACACGGTGCAGCGGCCGGGCGGCGATGCCGCGGTGGTGCGCGTCCACGGCACCAAGAAGGGGCTCGCCATCTCCTGCGACGTGACGCCCCGCTATTGCGCGGCCGATCCTTACGAAGGCGCCAAGCAGGCGGTGGCGGAATGCTGGCGCAATCTCACTGCCGGTCGGCGCCGACCCCCTCGCCATCACCGACTGCATGAATTTCGGCAATCCGGAGCGGCCCGAGATCATGGGCGAGTTCGTGGGCGCGGTCGAAGGCATGGCCGAGGCTTGCACGGCGCTCTCCTTCCCCGTCGTGTCAGGCAATGTCTCGCTCTACAACGAGACGAACGGCGTCGCCATTCCGCCCACGCCGGCCATCGGCGGCATCGGCCTGATCCCCGACATCGCCGCGATGGCCACCATCGCGCTGAAGCGCCAGGGCGACGTGCTCATGCTGCTCGGCGCCGAGGCCGGCCATCTCGGCCAATCGCTCTATATGCAGGTGATGTTGGACCGGACCCACGGCGCGCCCCCGCCGGTCGATCTCGACGCCGAGCGCCGCGCCGGCGACCTGGTCAGAGGGCTGATCAGGGCGGATGCCTGTCGGCGGTGCATGATGTGTCGGACGGAGGGCTCTTGGTGGCGATTGCCGAGATGGCGCTTGGCCGGCGGTCATGGGGTCGAGCTCGATGCGATGCCGGCACCCCTGCCCCCCCATGCGCTCTGGTTCGGCGAGGACCAGGGGCGCTATGTGGTCGCAGCCTCTCCCGACAAAGCCGACGCCATTCACAAGGCGGCGGCCGTGGCAAAGGTGCCGCTCAGGCTGCTCGGCAAGGTGGGCGGCGATGCCATCAAGCTCGAAGGCGAGCCCCCGCTTCCGTTGGCGGCGCTCAGGATCGCGCATGAGGACTGGTTGCCGCGCTTCATGGCGCACGGCTAGAGCGCCGGATCTGAAGTTCTATCGCGATAGCGCTCTAGCTTTTTGTTTGCGCATGATCTTTTCGGAAAACCGGTTCCCCACTTTTCCGGATCATGCTCTAAGATCGCGGGAGACGAGGAGCAACCCGATGGCCATGGCGGCCGACGATATCGCGCGGATGATCAAGGAGCGCTTTCCCGACGCCGAGATCCGCATCGAGGACCTCGCCGGCGACGGCGATCATTATGCGGCGACCATCGTGTCGGAGGCGTTCCGCGGCAAGACGCGCGTGCAGCAGCATCAAATGGTCTACGATGCGCTCAAGGGGAATATGGGCGGCGCGCTGCACGCCCTTGCGCTGAAGACCGCGGCGCCATAGCTACGCGGAAGCCGTGAGAAAGGATCGGACGATGAGCGCTCAGGATGTCCAGGACTGGATCAGGAAAGAGGTCGCCGGCAACGACGTGGTGCTGTTCATGAAGGGCACCAAGACCATGCCGCAATGCGGCTTCTCCATGCAGGTCGCGCAGATTCTCAACCATCTCGGCATCGACTTCAAAGACGTCAACGTGCTCGACGACATGGGCGTGCGCGAAGGGATCAAGGCCTATTCGAACTGGCCGACCATCCCGCAGCTCTACGTCAAGGGCGAGTTCGTCGGCGGCTGCGACATCGTGCGCGAGATGTTCCAGGCGGGCGAGCTGCAGGAGCTCCTCTCCGCCAAGGGCGTCGCCCATAACCAGCAGACGCTCCCCGCCTGATCCCTGCGCTCACGCGCCCTATTCGCAGCCGATAATAATGTCGCCCGGGTTGATCATCAGGATCACTTGCTTGCCCTCGTAAAGCTTGAGCGTCTCCAAGGAGGCGATGGTGACGCTCGCTTCGAGCGTGGTGTCGCCGGCAACCGCGACATAGACGATGGCCGTCACCGCCCCTTTGCGGATCTCCATGATCTTGCCTTTGATCTGGTTGCCGGTGCTGAGCTTCATGTCGCCTCTCCCATACTCCCGCGAGCTTCAGCCTCCCGCGTTGCTCAGCTGAGGTTGCCGCAAAAGCGCTGGATGCGGCGGCAGGCCTCTTCCAGCGCCGTGATCCCGGTCGCATAGGAAATGCGGAAGAAGGGCGAAAGCCCGAAGGCCGCAGCCATGAACGACGGCGACGCCTTCCTCCTCGAGCAGCGCCGTGGCGAAGTCCTCGTCGTTGCCGATCGTCTTGCCGCCCCGCGTGGTCTTGCCGATCACCCCCGCGCAGGAGGGATAGACGTAGAACGCGCCCTCCGGCTTCGGGCAGGAAATGCCCTTGGCCTGGTTCAGCATGGCGACCACGAGATCGCGCCGTTCCTGGAAGGACGCGACCCAGTCTTTCAGGAACTCTTGCGGGCCTTCGAGCGCCTCGACCGCCGCCCATTGGCTGATCGAGCACGGGTTCGAGGTCGACTGCGATTGCAGCGTGGCGATGGCCTTGATCAGGGGCTCGGGCCCCCCGCCATAGCCGATGCGCCAGCCGGTCATGGAGTAGGCCTTCGACACGCCGTTCAAGGTGAGCGTGCGGCCCTTGAGCTTCGGCTCGACGGCGGCGGGCGTGGTGAATTTGAATCCGTCATAGACGAGATGCTCGTAGATGTCGTCGGAGAGCACCCACACCTTCTCGTGCTTGACCAGCACGTCGGTGAGCGCCTTGATCTCGTCCTCGGTGTAGGCGGCGCCGGTCGGGTTCGACGGCGAATTGAAGATGAACCACTTGGTCTTGGGTGTGATGGCGCGCGCCAAGGCCTCGGGCTTCAGCTTGAAACCGTCTTCGAGCTTGGTCTCGACGATGACCGGCTCGGCGCCGGCCAGCAGCACGATGTCGGGATAGCTCACCCAATAGGGCGACGGCACGATCACCTCGTCGCCCGGATCGAGCGTGGCGAGCAGCGCATTGTAGAGCACCTGCTTGCCGCCGCTGCCGACGGTGATCTCCGACGGCTTGTAGGCGAGCCCGTTCTCGCGCTTGAATTTCTCGGCGACCGCCCGCTTGAGCTCGGGAATGCCATCCACCGCGGTATATTTCGTCTCGCCGCGCAGAATCGCCTCGATCGCCGCCTGCTTGATGTTGTCGGGCGTGTCGAAGTCCGGCTCACCGGCGCCAAGGCCGATGACGTCGAAGCCGGCGGCCTTGAGTTCGCGCGCCTTGCTGGTGATGGCCATGGTCGGCGACGGCTTGACCCGTTCGAGCGTGCGGGCGACCAGTCCCATGTCGATCTCCTGGAAGATGTAAAAAATGCCGACCGAAGCGGGCGCACCCTAAGCGGGGGCGCGATAGCCCGCAAGGCACAAAAAGCCGCGAGCGCGGGCTGTTCATCCGCGCTGCTTCAGTCATGAGCATTCGGTGTGCGGCTGCGCGCCGCCCCCTGTGCACAACCGCATTTGCGCCACAGTTATGGCAGGGAAGCGCGTGCGCGAGCCACAATCCGGTTAAAGCTCCGCCCTAATGGCGTGGTTGATTTTGCTTCGTGCCGACAGACGAGGGCTAAGTCCATGACGATGCGGCGCCAAGCTCTGCGCTCAAGCGCACTCCTGGCAACTTCTCTTCTCCTTTCCCTGATCCTCGTTTTTATCTTCACGCTACCAAGCATCCTGGCGAGGGCCGAGCCGGCTTCTTCCGGCACGAGCGCCATGGACGAAGCCGATCGCGTCACCCCCGGCGACATGAACACAGGCGCCTTGCTGCTCCAGACCGAGGACGGCGGTCTGGTCGAGGCGCCGCGGCTGGCGACCGACGTCGTCATGACGGTCAACGGCACCATCGCGCGCGTTGCCGTCACCCAGCGCTTCGAGAACCCGTCAGACCGCTGGCTCGAAGGCATCTATGTGTTTCCCCTGCCCGAGCAGTCGGCCGTCGATGCGCTCCATATGGAGATCGGCGATCGCGTGATCGAGGGCGAGGTCAAGGGCCGCGACGAGGCCAAGAAGGCCTATGAGGAGGCAAAGGACGCCGGGCAGAAGGCGAGCCTGGTCGAACAGGAACGCCCCAACATCTTCACCAACTCGGTGGCCAATATCGGCCCGCACGAGGCGATCGTCGTCCGCATCGAATATCAGGAGACGGTGAAGCAGGACGCCGGCGTCTATTCGCTGCGCTTTCCGCTCGTGGTCGCCCCCCGCTATAACCCAAAGGCGAGCGAGGTCACCACGGTCGACTTTGGCGGAAAGCCCTCAGTCGTCGATCCGGTCCCCGACCGCGACCGCATCGCTCCGCCGGTGCTCGACCCTGCCAAGTCCCCTAAGATCAACCCGGTGTCGATCCAGGTGAAGCTGAATGCGGGCTTCGTCCTCGGTGACGTCAAGAGCTCGTTCCACCAGATTACGCTGGACCGGACCGGCGACGAAACGGCGACCTTGAGTCTCGCCGGAGGCACTGTGCCGGCCGACAAGGATTTCGAGCTCATTTGGAGCCCGAAGGCTGCCTCCGGGCCGCAGACCGCGCTCTTCCACGAGATCGTCAACGGTCAAGACTATTTGCTCGCCATGGTCACGCCGCCCACGCTCGACAGCGCGCCTAAACTCCTGCCGCGCGAGCTGATCTTCGTCATCGACAATTCGGGCTCCATGGCCGGCACCTCGATCGTCCAGGCCAAGCAGAGCCTGCTCTTCGCGCTCAACCGTCTACGTGCGGGCGACAAGTTCAACGTGGTGCGCTTCGACGACACCATGGAGACGCTGTTCGATAACGCAGTCGACGCGAGTTCCGAGAATCTCGCCATCGCCAAGAATTTCGTGTCGCGGCTCGACGCCGAAGGCGGCACGGAGATGCTGCCTGCGCTCAAGGTCGCGCTCAAGGACGCAAGCCCGAATGACACGACCCGGCTGCGCCAGGTGGTGTTCCTCACCGACGGCGCGGTCGGCAACGAGGCGCAGCTCTTCGAGGAGATCGCGAGCCATGTCGGCCGTTCGCGCCTGTTCACCGTCGGCATCGGCTCGGCGCCCAACAGCTATTTCATGCGCCGCGCCGCCGAGCTCGGGCGCGGGACCTTTACCGAGATCGGCTCTGAGGAGCAGGTGCTCGAGCGCATGAGCGCGCTCTTCACCAAGCTCGAGAAGCCGGTCATGGTTGGGCTCAAGGCCGAATGGCCTAACGGGACGAGCGTCGAAGTCTGGCCCGATCCCCTCCCCGATCTCTATGCCGGCGAGCCGGTCGTGCTCTCTGCCAAGGTGAGCTCCATGAATGGCGAGCTGCACCTGTCCGGCACGTTCGACGGCAAACCGTGGACGGCGGGGTTGCGGATCTCCGACGCCATCGACGGCGCCGGCGTGGCCAAGCTGTGGGCCCGCAGCAAGATCGCCTCGCTCGAGGCCAAGCTCTATGGCGGCATGGACGAGGCAGGCGTCGACAAGGCGATCGAGACGGTCGCGCTCGAGCATCATCTCGTGTCGAGCCAGACGAGCCTCATCGCCATCGACAAGACCAAGTCGCGGCCTGACGGCCAAGGCGTGAGCAGTGTCGACATGCCCGTGAACCTTCCCGACGGCTGGGTCTACGACAAGGTGTTCGGGCCTCAGGGCAATACGCAGCACGCGATGAAGGCCGCCGGACGCCCCGCCTCCTACGACCGCGCGCTCATGCCGAATCCGTCAGGGGCCGGACTGTCCACTTCGATGATGCCTAGCGCGCCGCCGCAACTCGCGTTCGACGGCGGCGCGGTGGCAGCAACGGAATCGGCGCCGGCTGACGTCGACGCGGCACCGCCAGTGCCCGATCCGGCGCAGATGCCCGACACGGTGACAGTCGCTCCGGCCGGTCCTGATGTTGGCCAGGCGGATCAGACTTATCCGCTGCTCCCGCTCACGGTCGTGCCCAGGCCCGAGGCGAATCCATTGGCCGCGCTGAAGGTGCCGCACGACCCGAACCAGCGCATCGCCATTCTCGCGCTGGTACTGGCCTTGCTAAGCGCGGTGACGTTCATTTTGTGGCGTTACCACCGCCGCGACTATGCCTCCCCGCGGCGGATTGGGAGGAGGATCTGATGCTGAGACGGGGGTCCGCGCAGCTCCTCCTCCTCTTTTTCCGCTCGCGGCTAAGGCTCGGGTGGAAGATCGGGGCGATTGCCGGCGTTCTGGTTGCGGCTGGTCTGCTCCAGACAGGAGACGACTTTCCTCTGCTGACCCGAACAGGGCTTGCCCAGTTACTTCACCAGAGCGCCTGGCAGCGCGCTCTCGCCGGACTGCCTGAGCAGGTGCCCTGGCCTTGGACTGAAACCTCGCCGGGAACGGCGGCGGGAGTGCCGCAGCTCGGCTTAAGCGCGTCGGTCGTCAAGGAGGAAAGCCCAGGCAAGGACGAAGGCGCGGCCATAGAGTCCCCACAGCCCGCTTCGGGCGAAGACCCGCATGTGCCGCGCACGAAGCTCAGCGAGGTGGGCGTCGGCGACCGTATCACCGTCACTACCGCCGACGGCTCGTCCCGCGTCTATAGAATCACCGGCCGCAGGGTCGTCGATCCGCATTTGGCGGAGACCGAGCACGGACCTTCCGACGACGACGCCACGCTCGTCACCTGCCTGCCGCTCGCCCCGCTCCTGGCGAGCTCGCTCAGGCTCGTTATCCAAGCGACAACAATCGATCCTCCGGCGGCGCCAGACCCAAGGCCTGAGCAGAAGCTCTAGGAAGAACCGCCGTCAGGCATTACTGCCGGCGCTTCTTCTTTGGGGGCTTCGGAGCGGGCGCGGGCGTGGGCGTGGTGGCTTCTGCCGCTGCCGGCGCGGCCGCATCCGGTTGTGTGCCAGCCGCAGGCGCGGCAGTCCCGGCGGGAGCCGCCTGGCCAGGCGGCAAAGCCGCTCCTTGCGGCGCGGCGCCGTCCTGAGGTGCCACAGCCCCTGGCGGGAGCGCCGCGGCAGGTTGTCCGGGCACGCTCGATTCTCCGCCCGGCGTTAGGCTGATAGTGGGCGCCGTTGGCCGTCGTTCCGCTTCGATCTTCTGTTTGAGCCTGTCAAGGCCGGCGCTGTATTCCGCCCCCACGAAGCCATCGATCATCAACGCCTTCCACCGTTTGAACGGGCTCGAGCCGGAGTCAAAGCCGAAGTTCCAGGTGACTTTGCTGCCCGAACCATCCGGCGAGATTTGGTAGGAACTCGTCCCTTCCAAGCCATTGAAATTGACGACCAAGTCGATGCTCCGGTTGGGCTCGCTCTCGATAATTTCCATGCGGCCAGAGCCAACCGACGGTTTTTGGCTCGTCCATTGGACCTGGGCACCTTTGCCCTGCTCCGGCCCGCCATAGGTCATCGCCAATTGCGGGTCGCGCAGCTGCCATGGCGACCATTCGCTGAAATGATGCAGATTGTTGAGATAGGGAAAGACAGCCGATTCAGGGGCGTTAATGGACTTCGACCGCGTCACCGTTACGTGGGCCGGCAGGCCGAAGGCGACGCCCGCCATGATTCCAACCAGAACAACAAGCCCTACCACCAACCGCATCATTGGACGCATCGCCTCGCCTCCTTACTCGTCGAACTCTCGACGGCCGCTAGCCTGAGGTCGGCCTCCCGTGCCGGTACTGTAAACCGCTCGCTTTTTGAAAGAAAACGATTACAGTCCGCTCGTCAACAAGGGGGAGGGGCTGGAGATGAATCTGACACCGCCTACGACAGCGGTCTTCATCGTATCGCTGATTTTGGCCGCGTTGGCTGTCATTGGCAAATTCGCAGCGATTCCATTCATCACCGAGAACGGTTTCTGGGTCGCGATCGTCGCCTATGTGGTGCTGGCGGTCGGTAACCTGTTCAGAGGCGTGTAACCTACACGGCCTCCGGACGGTTTGTCCCTCCGGGGGCCCACCCTCTGCGAACGCTCCATCGATCGCTGAAAGTCGGACGCCTGCGCAGCCTCATGCCTGGCCGCGAAACACCAGGATCGCGCCGAGCGCGATCAGAGCAAAGCCCGCGCCTTGGGTCAGGCTGAGCGGTTCCTTGAAATAGACCGCCGTGAAGCCGGCGAACACCACCAGCGTGATCACCTCCTGGATCGTCTTCAGCTCTGCCGGCGAATAGACCGCGCTGCCGATCCGGTTCGCGGGCACGGCGAAACAATATTCCACGAAGGCAATCCCCCAGCCCACCAGAACCACGGTGACGAGCGGCACGGGTTTGAATTTGAGATGGCCGTACCAGGCCAAGGTCATGAACAGGTTCGAGCAGACGAGAAGGACGATCGGCGCGACCTAGGGCCAGAAGCCGGGGGCGATGGAAGCAGGAATCATGTCGACCTCGAGGAGCGTTGCAACGGCTGGTGAACGCTGCGGCGGATGTTGAGGGGAATCAAGGACACTTGCCTTCAACGCGCGTTGACATAACGTCGCGTCCAAGAAAACTGGAAGGAGACCCCATGGCCACCCTTTCCATCGATCCGGGTTACCTGCGCAGGCTCGTCGTCAAGGTGCGCTCCTTCATGGGTAAGGAGGCGACCGAAGTCCCCGACGAGGGCTCCAATCCGACCGACGACGAGATGCCGTCCTCGGCGCTGCAGGATGAGGGCGACGACCTCAGCCGCGAGGAAGTCGTGGAGGAGATCAGGGGGCTTGAGCCGCGCCAGCAGGCCGAACTGGTGGCGCTGATGTGGCTCGGCCGTGACGAAGGGGCGCCTGAGGAGTTCGAGGGGCTCGTGCGACTAGCGTTGGAGCGCCGCGAGGTTCCCACCGAGGACTATCTTCTCGATCACCCGCTCGTCGCCGAGCATTGGCTCGATGGCATGGAGCGCCTTGGCCTCGGCGGTCTTACGGGCGAGTAGAGGGAGAGCGAACGGCCTAGAGACCGGCCCTCCCCCTCAATCGCCTACATATCGTCGTCGTCGCGCGCCCAAGAGGGCCGGTAAGGCTGCGGGCTCGACCCGGCTCCCGGCGTTGCCGGACGTGGCGCGCCACCTGGTGCGGGGGCGCCCCCTCCCATAGGCGTTGCCGGCCGCGGTGCCACGCCGCCGCTTCCCATGCCCGGCGAGGGCGGGGCGGCCGGCCGGACCGGCTGGGCCATGGGCATTGCGGGCCTCGGCGCGACAGGGGCGGCGGCTGCCGGCTTAGGTGCAACAGCCTTAGCTGCCACGGGCTTCGCCGCCACCGCAGGCTTGCGGGCCGGCGCCTTGCGCGCGGCAGGTTTCCGCGCCGACGTCTTGCGTGCAGTTGCCCGTTTCGCGGCCGTCTTCCGTGCCGGTGCCTTCTTCTTCGCGGCGGTCTTTCTCGCTGTCGTCTTGCGCGCGGTCTTGCGCACGGTGCGCGCGGTTTTGCGCGCCGTTTTGCGCACGGTGCGCGCAGCCTTCCTCGCGGTCTTGCGAGGACTTGCCTTCTTACTCGTTGTGCGCTTCTTCCCACTCGTTCTCGTAGCCATGGCTTGTGCTCCGCTTCTGCTCTGGTTGCCGCACCCGACCGCTCAAACGGACGCATGCTTGCACGAATCACGCTTCACTGGTCCAGGCTTGCCGTCCCACAGGGCGAGTCAATTGTTTTTTTCATTATACGATGATCGCGAGCGAAAGTGGCAATTTGGGGTGCTCACTTCGCGGGACCTCAATAGCCGATCTTTCCGGTCGTCTCGCTGCGCTGCACCAAGCCCCCATTAAGCCCAGAATGGGCATGTTTCAGGCTTTGCCAGGGTTTGTTCTGTGTCAGTCCGGTGCGGCGAGCGCGCGCCGAATCTCCTCGATCCCCATGCGATGGCGGAAATCCGGATCGACAAAACGGGCCTTGACGCGGCCATCCTTGCCGACCACGAGGGTTGCGGGGATCGGCAAAAGCCACCCTGGCGGCTCAGGGCGGAGGCCAATTCGACGGCATTTGGCGCAGCGCCTGATCGAAGGGATAGGCGGAGATGTGCACCTCCCCGGTAAAGGGATAGTCGAAGGCAAGACCGAGCAGCATGGCAAGGGCCACGAGCGCGGCCAGGGCGGCGGTCATGAGAATTTGCGCCACCAGATTCGTCGAGCCGAAAAAGGCCGGATAGCCGAGGGTGATCAGGCCACCCACGATCAGCACGAACCACAAAATCCCCGGCATCGAGCCGCCGGAGCTATCCAGCCGTTCGTTGCGGTTGTCGGTCATCACCGCCAATAGTCTGAGCGCGTCCTGGTACAGGGCCAGCTCTTGCCAGCTTTGCGGGCTGATGTCGAAGATCGCTCGGCTCAACCGATCGAGATCCTTGATGACGGCGTCGCTCGGCTCGCCGACCGCCATCGTCGGCCACTCACGCTCACGCACGTCATTGGTATAGGCGATGAGGTGCTTCCTGATCTCGGCGCCGCCCTCGACGGGCAAGGCAAAGGTGACCCGGTACAAGTCGACAACCGCCTTCGCCTCGTCGCGAACTGCCGCCTCGGTCTTGCGGAAATCCTCCCACACGGCGATCACGATGAAGGCCAACATCACGGCGTAGAACACGCCGATCACGGCGAATTTGAACCCGGCGACCTCGTTGTTACGGCTTAAGCGGTCCAGGCCGAAGATGGCCCGCGTCAGCAGCATGAGGCCGATGCTGTAGAGCGCCGCGCCGATGGTGAGGAGGACGGCCGTGACCCATAGCGGGACATCGTGGATGAGATGAAGCAAGGACATCTTGAGAGCATCCTGACCGGCAATTAGGTGCCTCTTTGTAGCGGAAACTGCTCAACAAGAAGCCAACTTTGCTTTGGCTCGAGCGCCAAGCCAGAGCCCTTCCCTCCCAGCCCTCCAGCCGCCATATTCGGGCCATGCCCCTCCGCGTTCCCAAGACCTTCGGCTCCCGCGCCGAGCCGCGCGCCGTCACGGGCGAGGCATCCGGCTTGCCGCTTGGCGCCGACCGACGGCCTCCCGGATTTGGCGAGGCGCCGCAGCCGCTGATGCAGGAGCATCCGCTGGTGACGGGCGCCGGCGCGCCGGAGTTCGTGCCGCACCGCCCTCCCCGGCCCGACAAATCCGAGGGCGGCGTGGCTTTGGACTTCCAGTCGGAGCTCGAGCCCAAGGGCGATCAGCCGACGGCCATCGCCGAGCTGGTGGCGCAAGTGAACGCGCATGAGCGCGACCAGGTGCTGCTCGGGGTCACCGGCTCGGGCAAGACCTTCACCATGGCTAAGGTGATCGAGGCGACGCAGCGCCCGGCGCTGGTGCTGGCCCCCAACAAGACGCTCGCCGCCCAGCTCTATGGCGAGTTCAAGAGCTTCTTCCCCGGACAACGCGGTCGAGTATTTCGTCTCCTATTACGACTACTACCAACCCGAGGCCTACATCCCGCGCACCGACACCTATATCGAGAAGGATTCGTCCATCAACGAGCAGATCGACCGCATGCGCCACGCCGCGACCCGCGCGCTGGTCGAGCGCGACGACGTGATCATCGTGGCGAGCGTGTCCTGCATCTACGGTATCGGCTCGGTTGAGACCTATACGGCGATGACCTTCAGCCTGAAGCGCGGCGACAAGGTCGAGCAACGCCAGCTGATGGCCGATCTCGTGGCCCTGCATTACCGGCGCAACGACGCGAATTTCGTGCGCGGCTCGTTCCGCGTGCGCGGCGACACGATCGAGCTGTGGCCCGCGCATTTGGAGGACCGCGCCTGGCGCATCTCGCTGTTCGGCGACACTGTCGAGAGCCTCACCGAGTTCGATCCCTTGACCGGCGCCAAGACCGACGAGTTCAGCATGGTCAAGGTCTACGCCAACTCGCATTACGTGACGCCGAAGCCGACGCTGAAGCAGGCGATCCGCGGCATCAAGGAGGAGCTGAAGCAGAGGCTCAACGAGCTGCATGGCGCCGGCCGCCTGCTGGAGGCGCAGCGGCTCGAGCAGCGCACCCTGTTCGATCTGGAGATGATCGAGGCGACCGGCTCCTGCGCCGGCATCGAGAACTATTCGCGCTACCTCACCGGGCGGAAGCCGGGCGAGCCGCCTCCGACTCTGTTCGAGTACCTTCCCGACAACGCGCTCGTCTTCGTCGACGAGAGCCACGTCACCATCCCGCAGATCGGCGGCATGTTCCGCGGCGACTACCGGCGCAAGTCGACGCTGGCCGAATATGGCTTCCGCCTCCCCTCCTGCATGGACAACCGGCCGCTGCGCTTCGAGGAATGGGACGCCATGCGGCCGCAGTCGATCTACGTGTCGGCCACGCCCGCGGCCTGGGAGCTGGAGCAGACCGGCGGCGTGTTCGCCGAGCAGGTGATCCGACCGACCGGCCTGGTCGACCCGCCGGTCTGAGGTGCGCCCGGCCTCGACGCAAGTCGACGATCTGATCGACGAGACGCGCAAGGTGGTGCTGCAAGGCTATCGCGTGCTGGTCACCACGCTCACCAAGCGCATGGCCGAGGACCTGACCGAATACATGCACGAGCAGGGCATCCGCGTGCGCTACATGCATTCCGACGTCGAGACGCTCGAGCGCATCGAGATCATCCGCGATCTTGAGGCTCGGGGCGTTCGACGTGCTGGTCGGCATCAATCTGTTGCGCGAGGGCCTCGACATTCCCGAATGCGCGCTGGTCGCCATTCTCGATGCCGACAAGGAGGGCTTCCTGCGCTCGGAGACCTCTCTCATCCAGACCATCGGCCGCGCCGCGCGCAATATCGACGGGCGCGTCATCCTCTATGCCGACGGCATGACCGGCTCGATGGAGCGCGCCATGGCCGAGACCAACCGCCGCCGCGAGAAGCAGACGGCGTGGAACGAGGCCAACGGCATCACCCCGGAAAGCATCAAGAAGCACATCGGCGACATCATGGCTTCCGTCTATGAGCGCGACCACGTGCTAGTCGATGCCGGCGCCGGCTTCGGCGAGGACGAGCAGGCGCTGATCGGGCACAATCTCGAAGCGGTCGTCGCCGACATGGAGAAGCGCATGCGCGCGGCGGCGGCCGATCTCGAATTCGAGGAGGCGGCGCGGCTCAGCGACGAGGTCAAGCGTCTGCGCCAGATGGAGCTCGCCATCGCCAACGATCCGCTGGCGCGGCAGAGCGAATTGGACCCTTCGGCGGAGAGGGTAGAAGGTCAGTGGCGCCATGACCGCGGCCGCACAAGCCGACGCTGGAGGAGATGGGCCCGCATAACCGCGAGATCCCGCTTGCCGGGCTGAAGAAGTCGCGCCCGCGCTCGAAGGGCGGCAAGCCCGGCACCCACGCTTCAAAGGCAAGAGCCGATAGACCGGCCGAGATGGGCTTGTAAAAGCTCGTGCCGGGCCCCACCTGTTTTTAATGAGCCTGTCCGCTCAGGGCACACATTAAGCTCACGTCACAGCTATCGCGCCAATTACGTGCGCGACCCCTTTTCGAAAATCTAGGTACCCGATGTGCGCGGTCCGCAGAGGACGCGTCATCGGCGCATGCACGCAGCGACAAATGTCGCGCGGGGAAGCGAACCCATCATGCCCCTCTGCTGGCGACCATGAAACCGAAACCAAGAATCGGAGACCACATGGAGACCACATGCACGAATGGCTGAAACCCCACATCCAAGAGACGCAAGCTGGCATGGAGGTCACGAGCTATCTCCCGGCCGAGCTGGACTTCGCTTAGGCGGAGAGCAATCCTCTTGGAAAGCGGCGCCCGTGCTTGAGCGAGGCCGCCGCACCAAGGGGAACCAGCTTCTTTCAAACCCCAACCCGGCCTCGCGCCAACCAGCGAGGTCCAAGGAGTAAAACAATGAACACGGCCTACAATCCCCAAGCCGCCGCCGACCAGGCCCGCAACACATACCGCAAAGTGACGTCCCAACTCGGCCTCCTGGGTCTCGACACTGCCATTCCAGAGGGCGTGCGTACCCTTGCCGAGAAGTCTGTGTCGCAGACTCGCGAGGCCTATGACCGTTCCAAGGGTGCGCTCGACGCATCAATCTCGACGTTTGAAAGATCTTTCGATGCGGCTGGCCAGGGCGCAACGGCGTTCAATCGCAAAATCATCGACATCGCCCACCGGAACCTCAGTTCCGTCTTTGATCTTGGCCAACCGCTTGGCAAGAGCCAAGGACCTCGCCGAGCTGATCGAATTGCAGGCAGCCTATTGGCAGAAGCAGTTCAGCGCGCTGACCTCCCAAGCCGAGGAAGTCCGTGCGCTTTCGACCAAGGCAACGGCCGCTGCGGCGGAGCCGATCAAGGCGCATGTGACGAATGGCATGGATGAGCTGCGCAGGGCGCATTGAGTCTTTGCCACCGAACGCAACGCGTTTTTGTTCCCCGTTCGCCGGAGGTCGCTTGCGATGACGATACGGACGAGCAGCAAGACCGTCACTTTCAGGCGACCATTCTGGCTGAAAGGTGTCGATCGAATGCTTCCGCCGGCGGATTATCGGGTCGTCACCGATGAAGAGCTTATCGAGGGTCTCTCTTTTCCGGCTTACCGTCGATTTCGACGATGATTTTCGTGCCGGCGCCGTCTGGATCCGCATTCGAGATGGCCACCGTCGATCCCCTGGACCTTGAAGCGGCCCTAGAACGAGATGCGGCAACGGCATAATGCGCATCGGTCACTAGCATTACCAGTGCAGCTCCCGACTGGCCGCCCCTCCAACCAATGGAGCGGTTCTAAGCCGCCATCCGCCGGATAACGGGAACGACGGGGACTGGCAGAATTCGCGCTCAAGCGGCGCCTGCTGCCTCTCCCGCGCGGCTTCCTGGATGAAGGCCGGCCAGAACTTGCGCAGCTCCTTGGGGAACATGCCGGCGAGCTTCACCGCCGTGGCGCGATCGACATGCTTGGACAGGACATCGAGCACCGCCGTGGCGCCCTGCTCCACCTCGCCTTCTGCCGCGCGCGGCAGCTCCTTGGCGATATGGGCAGGAACGCCGCCTCGTGGCGCTCCTTGGTCGGCTTCCCCGTAGGATCCCAGCCTTCGTAGAACAGGCCGCGCAGAAGCATCGGCAATTGCGCGCCGAGATGGGCGGCGCTTTCCGGCCCGATGCGGTCGCGCAAGGCGTGCAGCACCGCCCGCAAGGTCGAATAGGCGTGATGGCGGTCATTCGTGTTGAGCCGCTCCATCACATCCTTGAGCCAGAGATTGGACTCCTGGACGGTCTTGTCGAAGGTATCGAGGCCTGTGCTCATGGGCGTCGCTCCTAGGCTCGTCGCGGAATAACCGAAACGCTAGAGACCCGGCGCTGGGTCCGCCTTGATGTGCGTCAACGGCGCCTGACGCGCTTTGCGGGCTTCGCTTCGCGCAAAGGCTTCGGCATCTCCCTTGTCACCTCGGTCGCCTTCTTGTCGGTCCGCAAGCCCAGAAATACCGGGTGGCGCATCTCGCCAGCCGCGGTCCATTCGGTGAACTTAACCTCGGCCACGAGCTTCGGTTTCACCCAAGTGGTGTTCGCCGCGTCGGGGACCTTCTCGGCGAATCGGCTTCACCTTGGCGATGAGCGGAACCATCGTCTGCATGCAGCGAGCGCAGGGTCTCGGCGTTGAAGCCGGTCCCTGCCCTACCGGCATATTTCCAGCGCTTGCCGTCGCGCACGGCAAGCACCAGAGCGCCGAAATATTTGCGGGAGCGGCGCGGCGCGGTGAAGCCGACGATCACCACCTCCTGCTCCTGGCTCGCCTTGACCTTCAGCCATTCGCGCGTGCGGACGCCCGAGTGGTATCGCCCGCTGGCGAGCTTGGCCATGACGCCCTCCTCGCCCGCGCGCTTGGCGCGGTTGAAGGCCTTGATGCCGTCGCGGGCGACATGGGCGCTGTAAAGCAAAAGCGGGCTTTTCGGGAGGACTTGCTCGAGCAGCTTCTTGCGCTCGAGCAGCGGCTTCCCTCTGAAATCCTTCCCGTCGAGATAGAGGAGGTCGAACACGCAATAGAGCAGACGCGCGGGCTCCCGCTCGGCATTCTGCAAGAGCTGGAAGCGCGAGCGTCCATGCTCATCGAGAGCCACCAACTCCCCGTCGAGCACGGCCTCGTGCCTGATGGCGGCGAGCGCGGCACAGATCGAAGGGTATTTCCGCGAGATGTCGTTGCCGTTGCGGGAATAGAGCGAGGCGTGACCGGGCCCGGCCACGGCGATGGCGCGGAACCCATCCCACTTCGTCTCGAACACCCAATCCGGATCGTCGAACGGCTCGTCGGTGAGCGTGGCGAGCATGGGGCGGAGATCGGGTTTCTTCATCGCACCGTCCTGCCTCGCGACTGTCCTTGCGGCGTGGCGGGCACGCTAACACAGCCTGAGGGAGCGAACGATGGCCCCTAAAATGAATGTCAGTATACGTACCGACTCATGTTAGCCTTAGCGCTTGGTCGTGGAGAGGGGTCATCATGACCAAGACGGAGACCATCATCGGCGACATCTACGACGCCTGGCGGGCGCAGGACCTCGAATGGCTGGCAAGCTACCTGCCTGACGATTTCACCCACATGATCTACATCCCGGCCGAAGTCCACCCCCTGGGCGGCCTTTGCCGCGGCAAGGCGGCCGCGCTCGAACGGTTGGGGCTCATCGCCCACCAGTTCGACTTCCTGCGCTTCGACACGAGCGGCTTGATGATCCAGAAGAACCGTGTCGGGCTCGAGATCCCCATCCACTACCGCCACAAAGAAACGGGCATGCAGCTCGAGACCATCATCGTGAACTTCTGGACCTTCGAGGACGGCTGGCCGGTCAGGCTCGCCGAATATCACGACGTCGGCCGCATCCAGGCGTTCAGCGCCAACCTCGCGGCGCTGACTCCGGCGTAAGGCTGCGCGTTCCCGCCTGCCCCCGAAAAGCGAGGCTAGAACGACGACAGCAGTCTTCAGCGGCGCGCGAAAAGCGCCTAGCGCTTCATCATGGCGTGAGGCAATGGCGCACTGATCGGCGGACAATCCCCGAGCGGACAGTGCCGCGCCTTGACCCAGGCCTCGCCGGTTTGATCCAGCGCAAAGCTGCGACAGGCGCGGGGCCTTACCCTTCAGCCGGGGTGGAAAGGGTTCGAAAGTGGGTCTCCTGCCTCCGCCCCCGGCGCCCTCTGCTTGATTCGCGAACGCAAAACGGGGGCGCCGCGTCGTCTTTCACGGCCCGATAGGATCTCCCCGTTCCCTCGGACCCCGTCTTGATGAGCCCGGCTTTTTGCCGGGCTTTTCGTTGCTGCGGGCCGGATGCGAGCAAGCGCAGTTCTGAAATGGTTCGCCCATTAACGCTTTTCTAAGCGTAACGCGGTGAGATGGACGGAGTCTCGCGTACCCAAATCGAGTGCAAGTGCCAAGTCAGAGGGATCAAGTCATGCGCATCGTTGTTGCTTTTGCCGTCATCGCGGCGTCCATCGCCTTGGGCGGCTGCTTCCATCATCACACCCAGCAGGTCTATGCAGCCGAGTTGCCGCCGGCCCCAGTCGTCACAGACATCAAATAGGCATAACGGACAGGCGCGGGGGCGAGGCCGACCTCACGTCCCCACGCTCCCTGCATGAGGGATGGCTACGCGTGCCGAACCCGTAACCGGTTGGCGCTGCCTGGCGCCGTCGAAGAGCCTCTAGCGCCCGACCGGGGCGTCTATCTGGAAGATCCAGTATTGCGTAGGAAGAGCCCGGCCTGAAGCCGGGCTTTTTCATTTTGTCCAGCGCCGGCAGAGACATGAAACTTAGCGGCCGGCGCGGAGGCGACCAAGCAGTTCCGCGGTGGGGTAACCATCGGCCGGGAAACCGTATTTGATCTGCATGGCGCGAATGGCATCGCGGGACGCCGCGCCGACCACCCCGTCGATCTTGCCCACGTCGAAACCGCGGCTGGCGAGAAGCTGCTGCACCTCCTTGGTCTCTGCCAAGCTGAGCGTATCGACCGGCGCGTTGCCGCGGCTGAGCGCGGGCGCTCCAGCAAGACGTGTCGCGTAATAGCCCGCCGTCGTCGTATAGACGAGCGACTTGTTCCACTCGAGATAGATGTCGAAATTCGGATAGGCGAGAAAGGCCGGGCCGTTCCGACCCATGGGCAAGAGCAGTCCGGCGGGAAGATTGTCGGCAGGGATCGGCTGCCCGCTCAGATAGGTGACCCCGTGCTGCGCCCAGAACGAGCGGGGCTTCTTGATGGTGACGTCGGCCTGATCCCACGGCAGCTCGTCTGGGACGCGCACCTGCTCGAGCCACGGCTGATTGGCCCGCCACCCGATCGATTGGAGATAGTTGGCGGCGGACGCAAGCGAGTCGGGCGCGCTCCTGATCAGGTCGCGCCTGCCGTCGCCGTCGAAATCCACGGCATGCTCGTAATAGTTCTTCGGCTGGAACTGAAACTGGCCCACCTCGCCGTGCGCGGGACCGCGCATCTCTTGCGGAGACAGATCTCCGCGTTCGATCACCTTGAGCGCGTAAATGAGCTGCTCGCGGAACTCTTCCGGCCGGCGGCAATCGAAACTCAAAGTGGCGAGCGAGCGCAGTGTCTCCATATTGCCCATCACCTTGCCGAAATCGGTCTCAAGCCCCCAGAAGGCGACGAGCACGGGCCCCGGTACGCCGTATTCCTGCTGAATCCTGGCGAACACGCCGGAATATTTCTTGAGCAGCGCAGCGCCGACCTGGAGCCGATTGGCCGATACCATGCGGCCGGAGAATTGCAGAAAGCTCTGCGCGAACACCCCCTGACCCCGATCCTTGGCGATGGTCGCGGGATCATAGGTGAGACCGTCGAGCGCGTACGAGACGGTACGCGGTGAAATCCCCTGCGCCACAGCCTCTTGCTTGAAGCCTTGGAGCCACCTGCCGAATTCGGAGGGATTGGCGCAGGCGGCGAACGCGTGGGGCGCAAGTCCGAGCAGCACCGCCGCGCAAACGCCGGCGCGCGCTGTCAGATGGATGATTTGGGTCACGTTGTGTCTAGCCATGGCGCCACTCAAGCCAGTCGGCAGGCGTCAGTCAAGGGACGAGGTTGTCGAGATGCCGGCTCCCAGAGCATGATCCGGAAAAGTGGGAACCGGTCTTCCGAAAAGGTCATGCTCAAACAAAAAGCTAAAGCGAAATCATAACTCAACCTGAAGGGATTTCGCTCTAGGGGTCGCCCTTCTGATAGGTCGCCATGAGCTCCGCTTGCGCCAGGATATGGCCCTTCATGGCGGCCTCGAGCTCGGCCTTGGTGAGGGCTTTGGGCGGGAGCGTGATGTCGAGGGCGTAGAGCTTGTGGAAATAGCGGTGGCGACCGATAGGCGGACACGGGCCGTGATAGGAGGCCTGCTTCCAGTCGCTCAATCCGGTCACGGCGCCCTTCGGCAGGCTCGTCCGGCTCGCATCCTCGGGCAGACCTTGGCTGTCGGGCGGCAGATTGTAGACGAGCCAATGCGCCCAGACGCGCTTGGGCGCCTTCGGATCCGGCGCGTCGGGGTCGTCCATGAGAAAAGCGAGACTCTTGGTGCCCTCCGGCACGCCGCCGAAGGCAAGCGGCGGCGAGACATCGGCGCCCTCGCACGTGTATTTCGACGGGATCTTGTCGCCAGGCTTGAAAGCGGAGGATGTCAGCGTGAGAGCCATCGCCGTGCCCGCATCGACAAGGAACAACGCTTGAACGGCGAGCACAATGGCCGCCATCCGGAGCGATCTCGCCGAGCCCCTGCCCGCCATCGCCAGATCCTTGCGCATCAGCTCGGCGCGAGGAGACAAGCCTAATCTGTGTGCGGCGGCAGTTCGCCGAGCCTCAGTCTTTCCATCAGCGCATCGATGCGCCGCGATGCTTCCCGCTTGCTCAAGCCCTGCTCGAAGGCCGCCGGCTCTTTCACTTCGTCGGCCAGCATCCTGAGATAGGAGGCTTGAGCGCCGGTCATCGGCTCTCGTGCTGGTGGGTTCAATGTGCCTGGGGAGAGCTGTTGGCTCTCTTGCATCTCCTGAGTCTTCTTTTTCTGCGTCATCGCAGTTGGTCCTGAAGTCCTTTCTTGGGATGTTTCCTCAGTGTTTCATCGTGAAACACCATTCTTACAGTATACGTTGAAAAGGGCAAGGATTAGGCGAGAGATGACAAAGAGTTAGGCAAGAGGCCTGACGCCCAAGCAAAGCGGCGGGAGCCTGCGCTCTTAAGAGGGTGGGATTCCGAGCGAGATGATGAGGACGCGAGCGGACCCCTAAGCCGAATGGGCGGGTCCTTCGGGCCGGAGCGACGCGGCCAGTTTCGGCGTCAATCACGGGGCTCTGCGCTGCAAGCTGGCGCCGTCAACCTTACGGAAAACCTTAATAGAAGATAACCACCCGCCGCCTATGAATTGCCCTTCAATGACCCCTTCACATGCCGATTTTTCGCCCTTTTTATCCGTAGCTTACCGCACTGCACCAACGCGTGCGGCCGGCTTGAGTCTTCGCCGGTCTCTCAAACCTCCCAAACAATCGAATAAGGAGCAAGAACGCATGTTCGAAATGCGAGCCAAGATGATTACGGTGGGACTTCTCGGCGCTGCTGCGCTGCTGCCTATCGACCATGCCAAGGCCGACCAGCTCGGCCACGCCTCCTGGTACTCGCTACCAGCTAACATCACCGCCAATGGCGAGCAAATGGACCCGACCGAGCTAACGGCCGCGCATCGCTCGCTGCCCTTCGGCACGAAGGTGCTGGTGCAGAATCTCTCGAATGGCCGCTCCGTGGTCGTGCGAATCAACGACCGCGGCCCCTTCATCGGCGGCCGCATCATCGACCTGTCGAAAGCCGCCGCGGCCAGCATCGGGATGATCGATGCCGGGACCGCCAAGGTCAGGGTGACGACCGCCGACGGCAACGCGCTTGCCGCTTTGGGTGAAGCGACAGCCAAAGCCAAGAACGGCGCATCCTTGGCCGCCGTGGCCGAGGTGGACATCGCCCCGTCGGAGATGCCTCCCAAGGCGACCAGCGCCGCGCATCAGCCCTCCATGACGAAGAGCGTCGTGGCGAAAGCCTCCTGCGCGGACGAAACTACGCTGCCAAGAGGCTCGATGCTCAGGCGAGGGTCAGGGTAGCAAGCGCGACCAAGCGCTCCTACGCGGCAAAGGGCGCTCGCTCTCCGATCCGCGTGGCTGCCTCTTCCAACGGCATCCGCGCCGCCGCAGCGCAGGCCTCCAGCCTCCCGAGCAGGCGCATCGTGGTGGCGTCAAACGCGCACCCTTACGCCATCCTTGGCTCGACGCCCGGCTTCATGAAGCCGTCACGGACGCGCGCCGCGCCGGCTAGTCCGGCGCGTAATGCGGCAACGCCAGTTACTGGCGCTTAGCTTCACATCATAAGGCTCTTCGGTCCGGGCGCTCTGCTCGACCGGCTGCCGTTTCGGCTCCTCGAGGCGCCGGGCTGACCGATCTCGTCACCGGCGCCTCGAGGACCTGCAAAGACAAAGCCGGGCATGTCAGCCCGGCCTTTGCCTTAGGCGAGATGCAGGAAGCGCCCGAATCGAAAATCCTTGCAAAACACCAAGGTGTCATGTGCAAGAAGAATTTCTAGTGTTGCAAGGAAGCGCTAGGCAGTGAACGGCAAAGATAGCATAGTCCGCTCAAGCGGGGAAAACGTCGCCGAGGACAACCAAATGGGGAACTCAATGCTGCGTAAATTGCTCGTTGTCAGTACGGCGTTTGCCGCCCTTGTCGCTTTCACCGTCGTCTCGCAACCTTCCGCAGCCGGAGATTGCGCAGCCCTGTCCGAGAGCGCGATCGGGCTGAAGCAAGCCGATGCTGCCGACAGGGCCCGTAGGCAGCTGAAACGGAAGATCAATCGTTGGGCGGAGAAGAACGGTTACAAGAATGTGCGCACCGTCAAATCGTCATCGATGTGCACCCAGAAGGGTGCCATCGCGAATTGCACGGCCTCTGCCAAGGTGTGCGGCTAACCCCAACCCAACCAGGCCCTTGCGAAGGCCGGTGACACAATCGTAACCTGGGCTGATCAGACTGACGGGCGATTCGAAACTTCTCCGCCTCCAACCGAGTTAGCAGGTCACATGTCCAAGCTTCCCGCCCTTCGCAAGCCTCTTCCTCTCGCAGCTTTCCTTGCGGGCGCGATTCTTGTGCTTTGCTCGACGCTGGGCGCCGAAGCCCAGCAGAGGCCCAAAGGGGATGCTGCGGAGCAAGGCGGCGATCCGAACGGCTATTATGTGCAGCGCGGGCCCGCGAGGCGTTGGCGGCTATTCGCTGACGGCTCAGCGACATCTGGGGGCCGGCCAAGATGCCCCCGCTCCGAAGGACTTCGGACCCCATTTCGACTTCCCGCCCGAGCCGCTCAACGGCGCTCCGCTCCACGATCCCTATCCGAATTAAGCATTTCGCATCAGCGCTCTCGGGGAAGGCGTAAGGCTAGATGGGTCTTGCGCTTGGCGGGCTCGCGCCCCTAAAGTGAGGCGTTTTGCGGGCAGATTGCGAACCCGGGTGGAGATTTTCCGCATACGCTCCGTGGGAAGCGACGCGGTTTCTTTTCCCGCTTTCTAGACTTGCCTGATCATCCGCGCGCCGGCAGCGGGCGGACCATTTGGAAGGGGAAAAGGAGCTTCCCATGCGTCAGACCGGGACGGTCAAGTTCTTCAATCATTCACGAGGGTTCGGCTTCATCACGCCGGACGATGGCGGCAAGGATGTGTTTCTGCATATCTCGGCGTTGCAGAAGTCGGGTCTTCCGGCGCTCGACGAGGGTGCGCGGGTATCCTTCGAAACCGAGCCAGACCGCCGTGGCAAAGGTCCGCAAGCCATCAACGTGCAGATCGGCGAATAGCTCTCCCCCACATTCGAACTTTGACATCCATCCGCTCCGGTAGCGGCGTCTTGAGCGCCGCTGAGCGCGATGACGTCGCGCGCCCGACGGCACGAGCGGCTGTAGCGGCGAGCCATGGCGATGACCGGACCGCAAGCGTCAGGCGGCGCGCTGCAAAGCGTGCTCGACCGGCTCGCACGCGAAGAGCCGGCAGCCCTTGAGCGGCTGTTCCGGCTGCTTGCCATTCCGAGCGTCTCGACCGATCCCGCCTATCACGAGTTCTGCATTGCAGCGGCGGAATGCTTGCGCCGGCGCTTTGCGCGAGATCGGCTTCGAGGCGCGGGTCGAGCCGACCTTGGGCAAGCCGATGGTGGTTGGGCATTGGCGCGCGACGCCCTCGACCGAGCCGCGTCGGCACGTGCTGTTCTACGGCCATTACGACGTGCAGCCGCCCGACCCTTTGGAGGAATGGAGCGCGCCGCCGTTCGATCCGCGTCTTGTCGAGGATCCGCGCTACGGCACGGTCATCGTCGCCCGCGGCGCCTCCGACGACAAAGGCCAGTTGATGACCTTCATCGAGGCAGCCCGCGCCTGGCTCGACGAGCACGGGCAGCTTCCCGTCGACGTCAGCGTGCTCATCGAGGGCGAGGAGGAATCGGGCAGCCCGAGCCTTGCCCCGTTTCTTGCCGCCCATGGCGACGAGCTCAGGGCCGACATCGCGCTTGTCTGCGATACCGGGCAATGGGACGCCGACACCCCGGCCATCACCGCCTTCCTGCGCGGGCTCGCCTTCTCGGAGATCACCATCAGCGGCCCGTCGCGCGACCTGCATTCGGGTCTTTACGGCGGGCCGGCCTGCAATCCGCTGCGCGTGCTCGTCGGAGATCCTCGCCGCGCTGCATGACGAAAACGGCCGCGTCGCCATTGCGGGCTTCTATGACGACGTTGCGCGAGCCCTCCCCTGCCCAGCTTGCCGCCTGGCGTGCGCTCGGCTTCGATGCGGCAGGCTTTCTCGGCGGGGTGGGCTTGAGCGAGCCGGCCGGCGAGAGCGGGCTTCAGCGTTCTCGAGCAGCTCTGGTCGCGGCCGACGGCCGAGATCAATGGCATCGTGGGCGGTTATGGCGGACCGGGCACCAAGACGGTGATCCCGGCGCATGCGACCGCCAAGCTTTCCTTCCGCCTGGTTCCCGGCCAGGACCCGTGCAAGGATTCTCGCGCGCCTGCATCGCTTCGTCGAAGAGCGCTTGCCGGCGGATGCGAGCGCGTCCTTCGCGCATGAAGGCGGGTCGCCTGCGGTCGGCTTCGATACGAGCGCGCCCGCCTTTCAAGCCGCAGCGCGCGCGCTCGAAGCCGAATGGGGCAAGACCGCCCGCGATCGTCGGCTGCGGCGCGTCGATCCCCATCGTCGAATCCTTCCGCTCGCGGCTCGGCATGGATGCCCTCCTCATAGGCTTCGCTCTTGACGACGACCGCATCCACTCGCCGAATGAGAAGTACAATCTCAGGAGCTTCAACAAGGGCGCGCGAAGTTGGGCGCGCATCTTGGCCGAGCTTGGTGCGATCGATGGCAATGTCAGGTCTTAGGCGCGCGCTGCCCTTCCTCATCGCTCTCGCTTGCCTGTTCTCGGAGGGCGGCGCGTGCGCCTGCCGAGCGCAACAAGCCCGGCGAGTTCGACTACTACGTGCTCGTGCTCAGCTGGACGCCCTCTTATTGCCGCAGCGAGGGCCGCGACCGGAAGGACGGGCAATGCGACGGCGTCAAAGCCGCGCGCCTTCCGTCCTGCATGGGCTGTGGCCGCAATACGAGAAAGGCTGGCCGGAAGACTGCCCCATCGGCAAGCGTCCCTGGGTGCCGGCGACAGGTGATCGAGGAGATGCGCGACATCATGCCGAGCAAGACCCTGATCATCCATGAGTACCGCGCGCACGGGACCTGCTCCGGCCTCGACCCGGCGCAATATTTCGGCGTGGCGCGAGAGCTCTACGAGCGCGTGAGCGTGCCGGCGCGCTTTCTCGCCCCCGACGCCGATCGTCTCGCTTCTCCCGACGAGATCGAGCGCGAGTTCCTCGGCGCCAATCCTTGGCTCAAGCCGGACATGATCTCGGTCACCTGCCGCGGCGCAAACCTGCTCGACATCAGGGTCTGCTTCGGCCGCGATCTCTTTCCGCGGAGCTGCGGCGTCAACGAGGACCAGAAGCGGCTCTGCCGGCGAGCAAGATCACCGTGCCGCCGCCGCGAGGCGATGAGCCACACTCGTCATGCCGGCTGACCGGCATCCACGTCTTGACCGGAGAAAAATCGTGGATGCCCGGACAAGCCGGCATGACAATCGCTATGCGCTAGAAGCGGTAGATGAACGAGCCGCGATAGGTGTTGGCGTCGGGATCGAAGTCGAGCTTGCCGCCCGAGATAGTTGACCGTCTCGGAATTGAAATCGGTGAACTGGTAGTCGAAGCGGGCGCTCCAATTCGGATTGAGCGCGACCTCGGCGCCGCCGCCGACGCTCCAGCCGAAGAAGTCCGCGCTGCCGGACCCGCCGCCGGGACCGGTGACCGGGCAGGTCGGCATTGGCCCAAGCGCCGCCGAAGGTTGCAAACACGCAGCACCTCGGCGTGACGGCGACGCCGGCGCGCAAGCGCAAATCCGCCATGGTGTCGATGCTCGGGCTGACCTGGTTCAGCCCGGCATTGAAATGGCGGCTGCCGCTGATATCGGCGGCCATGAAGTCGCCTTCGACGCCGACCACGAACGGGACCGTTCTGCCAGCTCCAGCCGCCGACGACGCCGCCCAGAATTCCGCTGGTATCGACCGTGCCGCCGGCGGGGGCGAAATCGTAGTTCACCGTGGCGCCGCCAATCGTGCCTCCGAGCCACCAGCCCTCGAACACGTCTTCGGGCGGCAGCGGCGCCTGATCGTAGATGGGCGGCAGAGGCGGCAGGCGGCAGGTCGGCAGCTAAGACGCGGGGCTTGAGGCCGTGGCGCTTGCCGTTAACACGGCAGCAAGAGCCACAGGCCTGGTTCAATCGCGTACGCATAACAGAACTCCTCACGATTGGAGGCTCGGTCCGTCGCCGCGCCAGCGCGAAATGCGCTGGACCAAGCGCTCACGGCCCCAGGGTAGTGCCCTACCCTTACCGAGGGTTAACAATGAACCAGGGCGAAACTTCGCAGGGTAAACGGCGGGTTAATGACCATCCCAAGGCATGCGGCGAGCGCTAGCCCGGTCAGGCGGCGCGAAACAAGGCGACGCAGCCTTCCCTCTCGATCTCGACCTCGTCGAAGCGCTGCCGCAATCCGTCGGACAAGGAGGCGATGTCGTCCTCGCGATTGTTGAACACGCCCTTCGCGTTATAGAGATCGAGCAGCGCCCCGCCGCCCGGTTCGGCGCAATCCCGCGTCCGAGGATGGTCGCGCCGAACAGCACCGCGCCCTTGCCCATCAGCGGCCGCAAATGGTCGACCGCTTTCAGCTTCTCGCTCATGCGGCCGGGCAGGCAATGCAGCACATAGGTAAGGCCGACGGTCGCGAAGGGCGCTACGTCGAGCTTGATCGGAGCGAGCAGGTTGACTTGGTGAAGCGCGGCTTGAAGCGGGCGAGCCTGCGTCCAGCCCGCTCGAGACAATGGCGATTGATGTCGATCAAGACGAGGCGGTCGAGCCGCGATGTGCCGGCGCGGTCGAGGAAGAAGCCGGTGCCCACGCCGGCCTCGAGATGATTGGCCGAGAGATTGGCGCGGTAGAGCTCAAGCAGCCGCCGCGTCGGACAGCGCCAAGCGAGGCGGTTCGAGAGGCCGTGGACGAGCACGTCGTAAATGGAGAGCATGAAGGGCGTGTAGATCGCGTGCGCCTTGGCGATCGCGGCCTCGTCCGGCGCAGCCTCACCCCTTTGCGCGAAGCTCCTCGGCCATGGCTCCCTATGCCACCGCAACGGCGAAAAAAAGGGCGCCGCGAGGCGCCCTTTGAGGTGGGAAGTGCTTTTGGGGAATATTCTAAAACGTGGCCTTGAGGGTGCCCACGGCCCGCGCGTCGCAGATGCTGGAAACCGCCGACTGGCCTTGTTCCGGCTTGGGTGCTCACTTAGAGTGGCTTTCGGCACCCAAAAATTCGCTTTGCGATTCGATTCGGCGAACGTCCCCAACAAGACAGCATGGCTCAAGACGAGGACCCCGGGACCGTGCTCGTGACCGGCGCGGGCCGCCGGCTCGGCCGGACCATCGCTCTCGATTTCGCGAATCGCGGCTGGCGCGTCGGCATCCATTACCGCGCCTCCTCGGCCGAGGCTTTGGACCTTGTGGCGGAGATCGAACGCAGGGGCGGCAAAGCGGCCGCTTTCGCCGCCGATCTCGCCCGGCTGGACGCTCTTGCGCCCCTGATCGAGGCTTGCGCCGAGGAGCTCGGCCCCCCGACCTGCCTCGTCAACAATGCCGCCTGTTTCGAGTGGGATACGCTCGCCACGCTCGATGGGGAGACCTGGCAGGCGCATCTCGACGTCAATCTCGGGCGCCCGTCTTCCTGACCCAGGCCTTTGCCAGGACCCTGCCGGAGCACAACTCGGGCAATGTGATCAACCTCATCGACCAGAAGGTCTTGCGCCTCGACCCTGAGTATTTCTCCTACACCATCGCCAAAGCGGCGCTGTGGACCGCCACCCAGACCATGGCGCAGGCGCTGGCCCCCCGAATCAGGGTCAACGCCATAGCCCCCGGTCCCGTGCTCAAGAGCCAGGGCGCAAAGCCAGGCCGAGTTCGAGCGCGAATGCCGCTCGACCCTGCTTCAGCGCGCCGTCAGCGCCGAGGACGTCACGGCCGCCATCCGCTTCCTTCTCGACACCCCGTCCATCACCGGCCAGATGATCGCGCTCGACGCCGGCCAGCACCTGGCTTGGAGGCGAAGGGCACGAGCGATGGCTGGAATGGCCGTCGGCAAGGCCTTGAACCAGGTCACGCTTAGACCTTACCTTCGCCTTAGAACCGCATGCTTGAGCATGCGCGAAAGCTTCATGATCCCATGCCGTTAGAGAACCCCGACAGCGCCAGAGCCTCGCTCCTTTCGCGCGCGCGCAACGCGTTGCGCGGCGTCGAGACGGGCGCGCCCGTGATCGGCCGCCATGCCAAGACGGCGCCGGCCGGACCCGGCGTCTACCGCATGATCGATGCCGACGGCGAGGTGCTCTATGTCGGCAAGGCGCGGCATCTGAAGAAGCGCGTGCAGAGCTATGCGCGGGGCGCGGGCCATAACAACCGCATCGCCCGCATGATCGCCGACACGGCGAGCATGGAGTTCGTCACCACGGCGACCGAGATCGAGGCGCTCCTGCTCGAGGCCAATCTGATCAAGCGGCTGAAGCCCCGCTTCAACGTGGTCCTCAGGGACGACAAGTCCTTCCCCTTCATCCTGATCGCGCGCGACCATCCCGTGCCGCAGATCCTCAAGCATCGCGGCGCGCGGAACCGCAAAGGCGATTATTTCGGCCCCTTCGCCTCGGCCGGCGCGGTCGGCCGCACCATCAACACGCTGCAACGCGCCTTTCTGCTCCGCTCCTGCTCCGACGCCTATTTCGAGAGCCGGCTCAGGCCCTGCCTGCTGTTCCAGATCAAGCGCTGCAGCGCGCCCTGCACCGGCGAGATCTCCGTCGAGGACTATGGCGCGCTGGTCGACGAGGCGCTCGCGCTTCCTCACCGGCGAGAGCGACGAGGTGAAGCGGCGGCTGCATGGTCTGATGGACGAGGCAAGCCTCAAGCAGGACTATGAACGGGCGGCGAGCTTCCGCGATCGGCTGACCGCGCTCAGCCACATCCAGTCGCGCCAGGGCATCAATCCGCACACGCGTGAAGGAGGCCGACGTCTTCGCCGCCCATCAGGAGGCCGGCCAGACCTGCATCCAGGTGTTCTTCTTCCGCACCGGCAACAATTGGGGCAACCGCGCCTATTTCCCGCGCGCCGACAAGAGCGTCGCCGGTGGAGGAGGTGCTCGAAGTCCTTCATCGCCCAGTTCTACGACGACAAGCCGCCGCCGAAGCTCGTGCTGCTGTCGCACGACATTCACGGGCCGCCGCCTGCTCGGCGAAGCCTTGTCGCTGCGCACCGGCCACAAGATCAGCGTGATGCGCGCCGGTGCGCGGCGAGAAGCGCGAGCTGGTGGAGCATGCCCTGATCAATGCGCGCGAGGCGCTGGCGCGCCGCCTGGCGGAGTCCTCGTCGCAAGCGGCCATCCTTGCGCGGCTCGCCGAGCTGTTCGATCTCGACGAGACGCCGGAGCGCATCGAGGTCTACGACAACAGCCATATCTCCGGCACCAATCCGGTCGGCGCCATGATCGTTGCCGGGCCCGGAAGGCTTCATCAAAGGGCAATACCGCAAGTTCAACATGCAGAGCGAGGACCTTGCCCCTGGCGACGACTACGCCATGATGCGCGAGATGCTGACGCGCCGCTTCAGCAAGCTCGCCAAGGAAAAGGAAGAGGTGAATGGCTGGGCCGCGCCCGACCTCGTGCTGATCGACGGCGGCCCGGGCCAGCTCGGCGCCGCCTATGAGGTGCTCGACGAGCTCGGCCTTTCGGAGATCAAGGTGGCGGCGGTCGCCAAGGGCCCCGACCGCAATGCCGGCCGCGAGCGCATCTATCTCAGGGGCAAGGAGCCGTTGCTGTTGGAGCCGCGCGATCCTGTGCTCTATTGCCTCCAGACGCTCAGGGACGAGGCGCATCAGATTTGCCATCGGCGCCCATCGCGCCAAGCGCAAGAAGGCGATCACCGCCTCGCCGCTCGACGAGGTGCCGGGCATCGGGCCGGCGCGCAAGCGCGCGCTGCTCCAGCATTTCGGCTCGGCCAAGGCGGTGAGCCGCGCCGGCATCGCCGATCTCGATGCGGTCGGCGGCATCAGCGCGCAGATGGCGCAAGGCGATCTATGATCATTTCCATGAGCGCGGGTAGCTGACGTGAGCTGGACAGTCCGACATGGCGCAGCAGGGTTTGGCGGCACCGGGCGAGGCGCCCCGCGCGGCCGCTTCGGCAGCCTGCCGAACCTCCTCACCTATGGCCGCATCCTCGCCATCCCCGCGCTCGTCGCCTGCTTCTTCGTCACCGGCGATTGGGGCCGCTGGGTCGCCATGTGGATCTTCATCGCCGCCGGCGTCACCGATTTCCTCGACGGCTATCTGGCGCGCGCCTGGGAGCAGCAAAGCGCCGTCGGGCGCATGCTCGATCCCATCGCCGACAAGCTGATCGTATCGGCGGCGCTGCTGATGCTCGCCGCCGATCGGAACCATCGCCGGCTGGTCGCTGTGGGCCGGCGTGATCATCCTGTGCCGCGAGATCCTGGTCTCGGGCTTGCGCGAATTCCTCGGCACGCTCGCCGTCAGCGTGCCGGTGACGCAGGCTCGCCAAATGGAAGACCCTGGTGCAGATGGTGGCGATCGGCTTTCTGCTCGCCGGCAGCGCCGGCGACAAGATCTGGCCCTACACCACTCTGTTCGGCCTGACGCTGTTGTGGATCGCGGCGATCTTCACCCTCTATACCGGCTACGACTATCTGCGGGCCGCGCTCGCGCCACGCCATGACCGAGGAGTAGCGGCGATGCGTCTCCTCTATTTCGCCTGGGTCAAGGAGAAGGCGGGCATCGCCGCCGAGGAGATCGAGCCGCCGCAGGGCGTGACCACCATCGCCGAGCTGATGATCTGGCTGAAAGCGCGCGGGCCCGAATTCGCCAACGCCTTCGCGCGCTCGGAGGTCATCCGCGCGGCCATCGACCAGAGCCATGTGCGCCATGACGCGAAGATCGGCGGCGCGCGCGAGATCGCCTTCTTCCCGCCGGTGACCGGAGGCTGATGTGATCCAGCGGTGCCAGCACGCGAGGATCTTCGACATCGGCGCGGAGATCGCGCGGCTCGAACGGCCGGGCCGCAGCGATATCGGCGCCATCGTCACCTTCACCGGCACCGTGCGCGACCAGCACGGCGCGGTCGACGGAGATGACGCTCGAGCATTATCCCGGCATGACCGAGCGCGAGCTTGCCCGCATCGAGGCCGAGGCTTGCGCGCGCTGGCCGTTGCAAGCGAGCCTCATCGTGCACCGCATGGCACGCTTGCGGCCCGGAGACAATATCGTGCTGGTGGTGACGGCCTCGGAGCATCGCGACGCGGCTTTCGACGCCGCGCGCTTCCTGATGGATTATCTCAAGACCAGCGCGCCGTTCTGGAAGCGCGAGACCGGCCCCGGCGGCAGCCGCTGGGTCGAAGCGGAGCCGCGCGACGACGCCGCGACCTCACGCTGGAACGAAGAAGCGCGCCGCTGAGTAGTGGTCTGATCTGCTTTTTGATCACAACCGTCATGGCCGGGCTTGTCCCGGCCATCCACGTTTCCTTGTCATTGCCCGGCTTGACCGGGCAATCCAGTAACCCCTGCGATCGAGAAGTCACTCAGGGCGGCGGTTACTGGATTCCCGCTTTCGCGGGAATGACACTGGACTGCCGGGTCAAGCCCGGCAATGACGTGGCAGTAAATGGAACGGCTACCGGATGATGCGGGCGCCGCGCGGCAGCACCTTGAGATAAGGCCCCCACACGCAGACATCGCCCCAGCCGCAAATGCCGCCGGCGCAGGTCCGCTGATAGGAGCAGGAGCGGCACTTGTAGACCGGCCGGCAGCCGGTGCACATCGCGATCCTCTGGCAGTCCTTCCACACCAGCACCGGCGTGAAGATCGGCTCGTGCTTGAGCGCGGCGCCGATGTCGGCCGGGCCCCTGCCCTCAGCTCGGTCGCGGGCAGCAGACCGAGACAAGCCGCCATCAGGCCGGCCAAAGCGAGCATGAGCAATGCTTTGCGCATCGAGGCCCCCTCTTTTCCCGCGATCGTCGCGGGCAGCCTCCGTCCCCGCCACAGAGTGCCTGTTGCTCGGCCCAGGATCAAGCGCTGGGCTCGACGCGTGCTCGGCACGCCGGGCGTCCGGCATGCGAGCGGTCCCCCCAATGGAGACGCGTCATCGCCGGGCTTGACCCGGCGATCCACGCTATCCTGTGCATTGCCCGCGCTTCGACCGGGCGAATGCTCGGCGTAACCCTCTCCGGTCGGGAGAATCAGCTAAGGACGCGTCGATTACTGGATTCCCGCTTTCGCGGGAATGACAGCGGTGTCAGCGGTAGAGCACGGCGTCCGCTTCGGGGCGTGGCGGTGCTCCCAGCCCTCCCGCTCAAGCGCCGGAATGTCGTCGTCCTTGAGGGGATAGCCGACGCAAAGATGGCCGATGAAGACCCAATCTCGCGGCACGTCGAGGATCTCGGCGATGCGGGCCGGAGCGAGGATCGAGACCCAGCCCACCCCGATCCCTTCGGCGCGGGCGGCGAGCCAGAAGGTATGGATGGCGATGGCCACGGAATAATCGAGCGCCTCGGGCATGGTGAGGCGGCCGAGCCCCGCCCCTTGCGCCGTGGAGCGGTCGGCGAACACGGCGAGCTGGCAGGGCGCCTCGTCGAGGCCGGCGAGCTTGAGCCGCGCATAGAGCGCCGCGCGGTCCGGCGTCTGCATGTCGAGCGCCTCGCGGTTGCAGGCCTCGAAGCAATGGCGGATGGCGGCGCGGCGCGCGGCATCCTCGACGATGACGAAGCGCCACGGCTCGCTCAGGCCGACCGAGGGCGAAAGACAGGCGATGGAGATCAGCCGCTCGATGGTGCCTTCGGGCAGCGTCGCGCGCTTGAACCGCCGCACGTCGCGGCGCCATTTCAGCAGATCGTAGAGCCGCTCGCGAAACGCGGCGTCGAACTCCGGCGGCCCGATACGCGACTGACACCTCACTGACGCGATCCATGCGGGCAGGTTAGCACGGATCGTGGTTGGTTTTATGCGTGGGTTCACCCTCGCAGCCGCTTGTCATTCGAGTTCTTATAGAGGATAAACTAGGCGCCGGGGCCACCAAGTTCCATGAGTAAGATAACGGCGTTAGGTAGGTAAAAATCGTTCAGCTTGTTGTCGGTGACCTGAATGTCGCCACCGCGTGGAACTTTCATCAGTTTTCCCAGCGCTGTGATCGCTGGGTGCTTATCCGACATCAATTCGATGTCCGCGACCGTCAAATTGGGAAGCTTATCCCTATTAAGAGAGATGACCGTCGCAATGCGTCTGTAAAATTCTCTCTTGTCGCTGAGTTCGGGGCCTGGAACCACCCATAGACGCCACGAGTCTGTATCCGTGTTGTGGACCCACATGGCCACACGCAATGCCATGCCGCTGTCGATCAATAGATCAACCAAGTCGTGGCCACTCACCAAAAGGTCTTTATCCACGGGAGCACCCCGACTGTTGGCTCTTCGATAGCTGCGATCATCGTCTGTGCCGTGTAGGGGTCAATTGACGCGTATCTACTTTCTGGTGCGCCACTCCGACACAGATGGCCCAACTAGCGGCAAAGTTGGCATTGTTATCCTCTGCTCGCTTCAGCTCAGACTGCAGACCGGCTAGGTTGACCAACGGCTTTAGCTCGTGCTTGTGAATGGCGTCGACGAACGTCTTGTCGGGAATGGTGTCAGTCGAAAACTGCTTCGCAATGCACGCTTTCAGCCCGAACTCTACCGCGTAGCCGGCGAGGTAGTAGGCGTTTGAAAATCGTTCATGCTGCAATAGAAGCTTGGCGTCAGCGAGTTTGGCTTGCGCCAACAGCTGAAGGTCTGATCTCTTATGACCAAAGGGCATGGCATCGTGCCAAAGGTAAAATCGGAGACTTGATCCTAAGCAGGAAGCGAGCATCGATTCGAAATGCTTTGCCCTGCGGAGATTAGCAGAGCCCAGGCCAATGCAGGATTCCGCGAAGGCCGCTAGGGGGTTGCCTAGAGTCTGAGACTGCACCCCTACCCCGCGGCGGCGCGGCCTTGGCAGGGTGCACCAGCGCCGAGACATCGTCCACTAGCGACCGGCGTGTCTCGCCCTTTCGGGCATGTTCGGCATTAATGCGCCTCGACGCGTCGGGAGACAGATGGATCCGGAATCTTTGAGCTCAGGATGGGCTCGCTGGAACCGATTGTCCGCCTCGATCTCGGCGGCGCCTTGGGTGAGCGCGGTAATCGTGTAGCGCTGCAACTCGATACCGCCCTTCTCATAGCAGACGGTATAAGCCTGCTTCATTGGTGGCCGTCCCATTGCACTCATCCTCCATGCATGTCGCTAAACTATAGGATTAGCGCCGGACCCCTACCCCGCGGCGGCGGCGGCGACGGCCTTGGCGGGGCGCACCAGCGCCGAATAGTCGTCCATCAGATTGCGCGTGATGTCGCCGACGGCGAATCGGTACTGCCCGATCTCGCCGACCGGCATCACCTCGGCGGCGGTGCCGGTGATGAAGCATTCGGAGAACTCGCTGAGCTCCTCGGGCATGATCGCCCGCTCGATCACTTTCAGCCCGCGCTGCTTGGCGAGCCCGATCACGGTGCGCCGCGTGATGCCGTCGAGGAAGCAGTCCGCGAGCGGCGTATGCAGCACCCCGTCCTTGACGAAGAAGATGTTGGCGCCCGTCGCCTCGGCGACCTGCCCGCGCCAGTCGAGCATCAGCGCGTCGGCATAGCCCGCCCGCTCCGCTCTGTGCTTCTCGATGGTGCAGATCATATAGAGCCCCGCCGCCTTGCTCTTGGTCGGAGCCGTGCGCGGGTCGGGCCGGCGATATTGGGCGAAGGTGAGCCGCAAGCCCTTCTCGCGCGCCGCGGGATCGAAATACGAGCCCCAGTCCCAGGCGGAGATGGCGACATTGGTCTTGGTCGCTTGCGCCGCGACGCCCATCTGCTCGCTGCCCCGCCAGGCGATGGGGCGCACATAGCCGTCGGTGAGCTTGTTGGCGCGCAACACCTCGCGCGCCGCCTTGTCGAGCTCGGCCACGGAATAGGGAATCTCGAAGTCGAGGATCTTGGCCGATTTGTGCAGGCGCTGATTGTGCTCGGTGAGCTTGAAGATGGTGCCGTCATAGGCGCGCATGCCCTCGAACACGGCGCTGGCATAATGCAGCGCGTGGGTCAGCACATGGACTCTCGCATCCCCCCACGGGACGAGCGCGCCGTTCACCCAGATAAAGCCCTCGCGCTGATCGTAGGGGACGATGTGCCATGAGCTTTCCTCCGCAAGCACGACCGGCCATCTTGCGCAGCCGGGGTAAGCACCAGAGCGCCTCTCATAGCACCTTGAACGGCAATTGCGCGAGCAGGCGGCGAGGCGTATCAAGGACCCGAATTAAGTCAACATGGCTGACATAACGGACCGGAAAAACTAAGTCAACATGACTGACCTAACTGAACCTCTGACACGCGGCCAAAAGGCGCCCGAAGCCAAGCCGCGCGGCAATGGCGGCGCGGCCCGCAAGGAAGGCGCCCGTGCCCGAGGCGAAGCTGCTCGAATTCGCCGAGCTGCTGTTCTTCGCCTATCGCGATTTCACCCGCGACCCCGACGCGATCCTCAAGGATTTCGGCTTCGGCCGGGCGCATCACCGGGTGCTGCATTTCGTCAATCGCCATTCCGGGCTTGCGGGTGGCCGATCTGCTCGACATCCTCAACATCACCAAGCAGAGCTTGAGCCGCGTGCTCAAGCAGCTGATCGACAAGGGCTATATCGTGCAGCAGGCGGGCAGCTCGGACCGCCGCGAGCGCCTGCTGTTCCCCACCGACAAGGGCCGCGCTCTCGCCGAGCGGCTTGCCGCGCCCCAGTCCGTGCGTCTGGCCTCCGCGCTTGAGGTTGCCGGGCCAGGGGCCGAAGCGATTTTGCGCCGTTTTCTCGAAGCCATGGTCAATGCCGAAGAACGGCCCAAAGTTTCCTCCATCATGGCCGCGTCCCCAGTCCCGCTCAAGGAGGGCGGCAAGGGGGGAGGCCCATGACCATGCCCACACCCATCAAGGCCCATCGCGGCAGCGGCCCCGACGACAACGCGCCGCATATTCTCGTTGTCGACGACGACAGCCGCATTCGCGATCTGCTCGCCCGCTATCTGCAGGACCACGGCTTCCGCGTGACCACGGCGGTCGATGCCGCGTCAGCGCGCGCGCCACCATGCGCAGCCTCTCCTTCGACCTGCTCATTCTCGATGTGATGATGCCGCATGAATCCGGCATCGATTTCGCCCGCTCGCTCCGCAGCGGGTCGCGCGTGCCGATCCTGATGCTCACCGCGCGCGCCGAGCCCGAGCAGCGCATCGAGGGCCTGGAGACCGGCGTCGAGGATTATCTCGCCAAGCCCTTCGACCCGCGCGAGCTGTTGCTCAGGGTGAGCAATGTGCTCCGCCGCGGCGGCGCCGCTCCCGCGTCGGGTGAGGTGCGCATGGGCGAGTTCGTCTTCCACATCTCCCGCGGCGAGCTGAAGCGGGAGGGGGAGACGATCCGCCTGACCGAGCGCGAGCGGGAGCTTCTGCGCTATTTCGCCCAGCGGCCGGGCATGCCGGTCTCCCGCCACGAGCTCGCCAAGGGCGCCGACAGCGGCGGGGAGCGCGCGGTCGACGTGCAAATCAACCGGCTTAGGCGCAAGATCGAGCACGATCCCGCCAACCCGGTCTATCTGCAGACCGTGCGCGGCAAGGGCTACATCCTGTATCCAGAGTGATGGACGCGATCCCCGACACCCTCTCCCCTACCCAAGAGCGACGCTCGCTCTACCGTCGCATCACGGGCGCAATCGGCGACCAGATGCCGAAGGGCCTCTATGCGCGCGCGCTGATCATCATCATCGCGCCGATGGTGCTGCTCCAGTCGGTGGTGACCTTCGTGTTCCTCGAGCGCCACTGGCAGACGGTGACGCGGCGCCTGTCGACGGTCACCGTGCAGAACATCGCCATGCTGATCGACATCTACCGGACCTTCCCGCAGGACCCGAACGCCGAGACCTTGATCCGGCTCGCCGAGACCGATCTCGGCCTGCGTGTCCGCTTCGCGCCGGGAGAGGAGCTGCCTTTAGCCAACTCCAAGCCCTTCTTCGACCTCCTCGACACGACGCTGTCCGACGAGCTCGACGCGCCAGATCGGCCGGCCGTTCTGGCTCGACACCGTGGGCCGCTCCAATTTCGTCGACATTCGCGTCAAGCTCGACGACGGGGTGATGCATGTCCTGGCCCGCCGCAGCCAGACTTACGCCTCCAACTCGCAGATCTTCCTGTTATGGATGGTCGGCACCTCGCTCGTCCTGCTCACCGTGGCCATTCTCTTCCTGCGCAACCAGATCAAGCCGATCCTCCGCCTGTCCGAGGCTGCCGAAAGCTTCGGCAAGGGCCGCCCGCCGCCTGACGATTTCCGCCCGCGCGGCGCCCGCGAGGTGCGCCAGGCCGCCAACGCCTTCATCGAGATGCGCGACCGCATCGAGCGCCATGTCGAGCAGCGCACCATCATGCTGGCCGGCGTCAGTCACGATCTCCGCACCGTGCTGACCCGCTTCAAGCTGCAGCTTGCGCTGTTCGAGGAGACGCCCGAGCTCGACGCCATGCACGCAGACGTCGACGAGATGCAGGCCATGCTCGAGGATTACATGGCCTTCGCCAAGGGCGATTCCGGCGAGGAGATCGTGCGCGCCGATATCAGCGAGATCCTGAGCGAGGTGAAGAGCCAGGCCCATGGCGCCAAGCACATCAACATCGAGGTCAACGAGGCGCCCCTGGTCGTTCCGCTCAGGCGCCACGCCTTCAAGCGCGCCGTCGCCAACCTCGTCAACAATGCGGCGCGCTTCGCCGAGCATGTGAATGTCAGCGCCGCCAGCCACGACGGGTCGCTGACCGTCGAGGTCGAGGATGATGGCCCCGGCATTCCCGAGGCCGAGCGCGAGCAAGTGTTTCGGCCGTTCTACCGGCTCGACCATGCGCGCAATCAGGACGCGGGCTCGACCGGGCTGGGCTTGGCAATCGCCCGCGACATCGCCCGCATCCATGGCGGTGACATCGCCTTGAGCCAGTCGCCTCTCGGCGGACTGAAAGCCGTGCTAAAAGTGCCCGTCTGATTTGGGAAACGAAGAGCCTTGGGGAGGAGAACTGACATGCGCGGAATGGCTATGGGGGTGCAGCGATCCTGGCCGTGGCGTTTGCGGGACCGGCGATCGGCAGAAGACGATGCACGGATGAGATTCAGGACGAGGAGCAGCCGGGCTCCGAGATCGAGGTCGATATCGGCGGCGGCAAAGTCCAGGTCGAACGCGAGAACGGGAAGCCCTTATTGCCTCTGGGACAGGGTGGCGCACCGGCCGCCGGAAGCCAACTGCAGCCACTGAATGATCCGGATTTGCCGGTGGGAGGCGATCCCGTTGACGCCGAGCTGCCTGGCGAAGGCCCCGAGGATCTCTCAGGTCCCGACGACGACGATCCGCTTCCCGAATAGGCCACGCGCTCTCCTCTCCCCTGCGGGGAGAGGGCTTGCCGCCGCGATGTTGCGCGCGAAGCTGCGCAACTCGCATGGCGGAAAGGGTGAGGGGGCAGCCGCCAGGACAATTGCCGTTCCCCCTCACCCGGCCGCGTCGCGGCCGGCCTCTCCCCGATGGGGAGGGGGGACGGGCCACGCCTCCCAAGCAGTTGGCGGCCGGTGAAGTCCCGAGGGCTGCACCTCGGCCGCCTCCGCGCTTCCAGCCGCGCGGCAGGAATCCGCAGGCGAAGCGGCAGAAGTCCTCGCAGGCCGTCTCCATGCCGGAGAGCATGCGCTCGCCCTTGGCGAGCCGCTTGTCGAGCGCGGCCATGGTCTTGTCGAGCGACGGCGAAGCATCGTCGAGCCAGACCTGGAACACCTTGCCGTAGATCGCCGTGAGCCCGGTGACGCGCAACGCGCCGCCCGGCGCCGTCGAGCTTGGCGCCGGCGCCGGCCAGCATCCAATATTGCGAGGCGAGCGACGAGCAGAGTAGCGCCGAGGCCTCGCCGGGGCGGCAGCAGAGATAGGCGGAGATGCGCTTCAGCGCCGGCTTATAGGGCGCCATCACTTCGAACCGCGTCATGATGATGTCGAACAGCCGGTCGCGCGGGCTTTGCGCCTCGCCCGCCGCTCTCGCCTTGGCCAGGACCTCGGCGTCGATTTCGGCCTGGAAGGCGCGGATGATGTCGCTCTTGCAGCTGAACTCGCGCCTGAGATCGGCGAGGCTCAGGCCGGCGGCGCTGCGCGATATCGGCGAGGCCGATGTCGCCCCAGCCGCGCTCCGCGCGCGAGATCGAGCGCCGCCCGCACCGCTTTGGAACGCTTGGAGAAATCGTCGAACATGGGCGTACTCCTTTGCCCCGAAACATAGGCTCTTTCTGTGGCCATCGGAAGGCGCGCCGGCATGCGCCTCATCCTTCGAGACGCCGCTTCGCGCGCCTCCTCACGGAGTGAGGCAATAAGCTCCTCACCCCTGCAGGAGGCGCCGCGAGCGCGCGCGTCTCGAACGGCGTGAGGCATCGCTTAAGAAGACAGCTCGCGCGAGCGCTTGGCGGCGGCAGCGACGGCGCGGGTCAGAAGCTCCTGGAAGCCGTCCTTGCCCATGAGCACTTCAAGGGCCGCCGCGGTCGTTCCCTTGGGCGATGTCACGTTCTCTCTGAGCTCCGCGGGCGAGAGGTCCGAGCGGCGCAACAGCTCGCCGGCGCCTGCCACCGTCGCCCGCGCCAAACGGCGCGCAAGCTCGGGATCGAGACCGGCGGCGCGGCCCGCTTCCGCCAAACATTCGGCAAGCAGGAAGACATAAGCCGGCCCGCTGCCCGAGACCGCCGTGACCGCATCGAGCAGGCCTTCGTCCTCGATCCAAACCACCTCGCCCCACCGCTTCGAGCAGCATGTTGCATTCAAGCGCCTGGTCGCGCGTCACCGCGTCGTTGGCGCAAGCGACGGTGATGCTGCGGCCGACAGAGGCCGCCGTGTTCGGCATGGCCCGCACGATGGCCGCGCCTTGCGGCAAATGGCGAGACAGGCTCTGAAGCGTTCGCCCCGCGGCGATCGACAGCACGACGGTGCTTTCGCCGAGGAGCGGCTCGACTTCCGGCAGCAACTTGTCGGTGATCTGCGGCTTCACCGCGATCACGATGACGGAAGGCGCGCCGGCAGATCGGGCGCGGCGCCGACGTCGATGCCGTGGCGCGCAGCAGCGCCGCCACCTGCGGCGAGGGCGCCGGGTCCTGGACGAAGACAGAGGCCGGGTCGAGCCCCTGCCGGAGCCAACCCTCAAGCAGCGCCCCGCCCATCTTTCCCGCTCCCACCAAGAAGCAGCGGGCCGGCGAGGCTGAGCGTCATGCGTGTCCTTGCGTCTCGAGCATGGTGGCGGCGAGCGCCTCTTCGGACGACTTGCCTGCCCACAATACGAATTGGAAGGACTGATAATAGCGCTCGCAGGCCTCAAGCGCAGCCCTAAGCAGCGCCTCGCATTGTCCGGCATGGGTCTCGGCGCCGGCGAGCAGCAGCCCGTGGCGGTAGAGCAGCATGCCCGTCCTCCTTCCACAGGTCGAAATGGCCGAGCCAGAGCTGCTCGTTGATCAGCGCCAGCAGCCGGTAGATCTCGGCCAGCCTGAGCTTGGTGACCTTGAAATCGAAGGCGCAAGCAAGATGCAGCGCCTCCAGATCGTCCCGCCAGGTGAGCGAGATATGATAGTCGCACCAGGCGCCGGAAACCGTAAGCGTCAGCTCGTCGGGCGCGCTTCGCTCGAAGGTCCAGTCATGGATGGTCGCAATATGCTCGACCATATCCACCGGGTTGGTGAAATGGTCGTAGATCGGCTGTGTCGTAGCCATGCGTGTCCTCTGTGGCCCCGGCAGAGTTCCGCGCACTCAAGACTGCCCGCCGCGCGAATCACTTTGTGAATCAGTTATATAACGGGAGTTTGTGCAAGCACCAACGCGGGCGGAGTCCGTAAAGGCGGTTTGGCTAAAGATAGTTGTGGATTGCCGGCGACGCGCAAGCGGTGGAGGCCGACCGATTCGCCGCGCGGCGCAACGACTGCTCCGCAGCGGCCAGTCAAGGGCCTCGTTTGAGCTTGGCTTGCGAGACTTGGACGAGGCGTCCCTGCGCAGTCGGCCTTGCGCTCGACGATGCCGGCCTCGAGCTCGACGATGCGCTCTTTCAGCCGCTCGTTCTCCTCGCGCGCCTTCTGCGCCATGGCCTTGACCGCCTCGAACTCCTCGCGTTGCACGACGTCGAGATCGCGCAAGACGCGCTCGGCCTGGGCGCGGACGACGCCCTCGATCTCCTTGCGCACGCCTTCGGCCGCGCCCGCCGCGTCGGTGATGAGCTTGCCGAGCTCGTCGAAGAACCGGCCTGTGGTTTGCGTCATCTCTGGACCCTTCTGCGCGTCGCCTGGATGCGAGCGCCTCTGGCGCGACCTGCCAACTATGGGGTCGCCCGACTCGCCGCGATTCAAGCCAGCGGCGCACCGGCAGGCGCGGCCTGCGCGGCGCCTTGACAGGGAAGCGGTGGCGGTGAAGGGTCGGCCGCCTCCCGCCAAACGCACGCGCCCAGCCACATGGACCTCCTCGTCATCCCCTACCCCATCATCGATCCGGTGGCGCTCCAGATCGGGCCGGTCGCCATCCGCTGGTACGGGCTCGCCTATATGGCCGGCATCCTGCTCGGCTGGCTCTATGCGCGCCGGCTCGTGTCGCGGCCCGGACCTGTGGGGCGGCAAGCCGCCGATGACGGTCAGCCAAGCCGACGACTTCCTGCTGTGGATCACGCTCGGCATCGTGCGTCGGCGGCAGGCTCGGCTTCGTGCTCTTCTATGAGCCGAGCTATTTCTGGCAGAACCCGTCGAGATCCCCGCGGTGTGGAACGGCGGCATGTCCTTCCATGGCGGACTTCTCGGCGTGGTCGCTCGCCGTCTATCTCTTCGCCCGCACCAAAGGCATCAACGCGCTGTCGCTCGGCGACATCGCGTCGGCGGCGACGCCGTTCGGCCTGTTCTTCGGCCGCATCGCCAATTTCATCAATTCAGAAGTGGTGGGGCGCGTGAGCGACGTCCCCTGGGCGATGGTGTTTCCGGGCGCCGGCGACGCGCCGCGCCATCCGAGCCAGCTCTACGAGGCGGCGCTCGAAGGCGTCGTCCTCTTCATCATTCTTCGCATCGCCACCCATCGCTATCAGGCACTGACGCGGCCCGGGCACCGTGTTCGGCCTGTTCCTCGTCTTCTACGGCCTCTTCCGCAGCATGGCCGAATTCGTGCGCGAGCCCCATGCCGGACACCCGCTCGATATCGGCATTCTCACGCCGGGCATCGTCTATTCCATGCCCATGATCCTTGTCGGCCTGTGGCTGATCTGGCGCGCGCGGCGCGAGCCGGCCCTGGCATCGCTGATGGGCGCGCAACGCAAGATCCACGGCACCGAGCAGACCTCGCGCGGCGCATCGCTCGCGGCGAGGCTCAAGAGCGGATCGCCCGCGACGGTCCGTTGAGCGTCGCCGACTATATGCAAGCCTGCCTCGCCGACCCGAGCGCGGCGCTACTACACCGCGCGTCAGCCGATCGGCAAAGAGGGCGATTTCGTCACCGCGCCGGAGATCAGTCAGATCTTCGGCGAGTTGCTCGGCCTTTGGGCTGTCGCCGTCTGGCAGTCCATGGGCGAGCCCGCGTCGGTCATCGTCGCCGAGCTTGGACCCGGACGCGGCACGCTGATGGCTGACGCGCTCCGCGCCTGGCGGAGCGTGCCCAAATTCCTCGAGAGCGTCTCCATCGCGCTGGTCGAGACCAGCCCCGTGCTGCGCGACGCCCAGCAGGAGACGCTGCGCGGGTCCCCCGTGCCGCTTCAGCTGGTGCGAGACGATCGACGACGTGCCGGACGGCCCGCTCATCCTCCTCGCCAACGAGTTCATCGACGCCCTTCCCATTCGCCAGCATCGTCGCGCCGCGGCGGCGTCTGGCGCGAGCGCTGCGTCACCGATCGGCCAGAGCGGCGCCTTCGCCTTCAGCGCGGGCGATGCCATCGACAGCGACGCGCTGCCTCTGCAGCGCTCCGCATCGACGCACCGACGGCGCCATCCTCGAGACGCGGCCCGCGGTGACGACCCTCCTCGCCTCGCTCGCCGCGCGCGGCCGACAAGCGCCGATCGCGGCACTCATCGTCGATTACGGCCATGACGAGACCGGCTTCGGCGACACGCTGCAGGCCGTCCACCGCCATCGCTTCGCCGACCCGCTCGCGACGCCGGGCGAAGCCGATCTCTCCGCCCATGTCGACTTCGCCGCGCTCGAGCGAGACGCAGCAGGCGCTCGGCCTCGACCCCTTCGGCCCGATGCCGCAAGGGGAGTTTCTGCTCAAGCTCGGTCTTGCGACCGCGCCGCGACCGCCTGCTCGCACACGCAAGACCCGAGCAGAAGGCCGCGATCCTGTCAGGTGCGGCGCGGCTCGCCGACCCGCGCCAGATGGGCGCTGCTGTTCAAGGTGCTCGCGCTCACGAGTCGAGCGGGCTTGCCCCGCCGCCTCCCTTCGGAGACATTTAACCTCGATCGTCGCCCCCGCCATGGTGACACCCGACAAGATGATGTTCTGCGCCTCGAGCCTCGCGAGCCATCGACGGCGTCCGCCACGGATTCTTCACCCGCCAGGGCGGCGTCTCGGGCGGCCTCTATGCCTCGCTCAATTGCGGCCCCGGCTCGCGCGATGACGCGGCGAACGTGACGGAGAACCGCGCGCGCGTCGCCGAGATCCTGGGCGCGGAGCCGGACCGTCTGCTCACGGTCTTTCAGAAGCACAGCGCCAATGCCGTGATCGCCGAGAAGCCTTGGGAGGCCGGCAAGAGCGCCGGAGGCCGACGCCATCGTCACCGCGACGCCGGGCCTCGCCATCGGCGTTCTCACCGCCGATTGCGCCCCGGTCCTCTTCTGCGACGGCGAGGCGCGCGTCATCGGCGCGGCCCATGCCGGCTGGCGCGGCGCGCTTTCCGGCATCGTCGAGGCCACGGTCGAGGCCATGGTCGAGCTCGGCGCCAGGCCCGAGCGCATCGCCGCCGTGATCGGCCCCGCCATCTCGCAAAAGGCCTATGAGGTCGGCGCGGACTATCGTCGAGCGCTTCCTTGCCGAGGAGCCGGAGAGCTCGGCCTTTTTCATCACCGACGAGGGCTCCGGCGAGCCACATTTCGATCTTGCCGGGCTATGTCGCCGAGCGGCTGGCGCGGGCCGGCGTCGGCGCCATCGCCGATCTCGGGCTTTGCACCTATTGCGAAGAAACGCGGCTCTTCAGCTATCGCCGGTCGCAACATCATGGCGAGGATGACTACGGCCGCCAAATTTCCGCCATCCTGCTTACCTGATCTTGCGTTCACCATGAGCTGGATTGGGCCCCAAGCCGCGATCCACGCTTAAACTGGACGCAAGCGGGCCGAGGCAGGTAAGCTGTTGTTTGGGAGAGGGTTGGGAGTCCCGTCGCGACAGGTCTGTCGCGAGGGGTGCTGTGCGGCCAACAGAGGGAGTGTTTTGTTGGGCGCGGACCCACGACACGTGCGCGGCCGGCTCAGGCGTATCGCATCCATGGCGCTCGCCGCCATGTGCGCTTGCCTGTCTGCAGCCTGCGGCGGCGGCGGCGGTCCGAGCGGCGGCGGGTTCCTCAGCGGCGCGACGAGCCTGTTCGGCGGCTCGACCAAGATCGCGGTCGCCCCCATCATCGGCGCGCCGCCGAAGGTGGCGGAGGATCTGACCACGCCCTGGTCGCGGCGGGCAAGGATCGCAAGCTCACCCTGATCCCCGGCGGCGGCAAAGCCAACTACACCCTGCGCGGCTATCTCGTCGCCTCGAGCGAGAAGAAGGGGCTCGAAAATCTCCTATATCTGGGACGTAACCGACGCCAAGGGCGCGCGCGTGGCGCGGGTCTCGGGCGACGAGGTCATCGCCGACCCGATCGGGCAGCGATCCCTGGAGCGGCGTCGACAGTGCGGCGCTCCGCAGCATCGCCGGCAAGACCACCTCGCAGCTCGCCGCCAGCCTGCCGCGGCGGCGGCGGCGGCTCGGCCAGCTCGCGTCGGCGGCCGTCTCCGAACGGCAGCCCGCTCGACGGCTCGACGGCCTCGGCCTCCCACCGCGGCCGCCGGTGGCGAGCCCCAAGCCCGCCGGCGTGGCTCGTCACGCCCGTGTCCGGCGCGCCCGGCGACGGCCAGAGTCCCTGACCGCAGCGCTGAAGAAGCGCCTCTACGCCGGCGGCGTGAAGCTTGCCAACGGCCCTGCCGCAACGTCTACACGGTGAAAGGCAGCGTCAGCCTGGCCGACGCCAGCGGCGGCAAGCAAAGCATCCGCATCGACTGGCAGGTGCTCGACCCGAGCGGCAAGAAGCTCGGCACGGTGTCGCAGCAGAACATGATCCCGCAGGGGCTCGCTGAACGGCCCCTGGGGCGCCATCGCCGATGCCGCCGCGGGCGCCGCCGCCGCCGGCATCATCAAGCTCCTCCCCAAGTCGCAGCTGACCGCTCATCCACAGCCTTGCGTCACCGCGCGAGTTTACAGCGCCCGTACGCGCTTGTTAAAAGCCGCCTTGGCGCGGGGAGCGAGCGGGCCCTCAGGCTCAAGCTCGGTGGCTGAGGAGCGGTCGGATGAAACTGGTTGCAGGCAACAGCAACCGCCCTCTCGCCGAGGCGATCGCAGGCTACCTCAAGACCCCGCTCGCCAAATGCATCGTCCGCCGCTTCGCCGACATGGAGATCTTCGTCGAGGTGCAGGAGAACGTCCGCGGCGAGGACGTGTTCGTCATCCAGTCGACCTCCGCCCCCGCCAACGACCATCTGATGGAGCTGCTCATCATCATCGATGCGCTGAAGCGCGCCTCGGCCGCGGCGCATCACCGCCGTCATTCCCTATTTCGGCTATGCGCGCCAGGACCGGAAGCCCGGCCCGCGCACCCCGATCTCGGCCAAGCTCGTCGCCAATATGATCGTCGCGCGCCGGCGCCGACCGCGTGCTGACGCTCGATCTGCATGCCGGCCAGATCCAGGGCTTCTTCGACATTCCGACCGACAATCTGTTCGCCGCGCCGGTGATGGTGCAGGACATCAAGCAGGTGTTCGACAGCGACAATCTCATGGTGGTCTCGCCCGACGTCGGCGGCGTGGTGCGGGCGCGCGGCCTTGCCAAGCGCATCGACGCGCCGCTCGCCATCGTCGACAAGCGCCGCGAGCGGCCGGGCGATTCAGAGGTGATGAACGTGATCGGCGACGTCACGGGCCGCACCTGCATGCTGGTCGACGACATCGTCGATTCCGGCGGCACGCTGGTCAACGCCGCCGAGGCGTTGCTCGATCACGGCGCGACGCTGGTCACCGGCTATATCAGCCATGGCGTGCTGTCCGGCGGCGCCGTCGCGCGCATCATGGCCTCGCGGCTGAAGGAGCTCGTCATCACCGACTCGATCCTGCCGAGCGAGGCGGTGAAGAACGCCCACAACATCCGCGTGCTGCCGATCGCGCCGCTGCTCGGCGAGGCCATCGCCCGCACCGCCGAGGAGAAGTCGGTCTCGAGCCTGTTCTACTGATCGCGCTCGAGCAGCGACGCCACTCAGTGACCGCCTTCATATTTGAAGGAGACTTTGAGCTTGGTCCGGTAGGCCTCGACCTTGCCGTCGGTAATGACGAGGTCCTGCTCGACGACCTCGGCCACGCGCAGTTCGCGCAAATGTTCGCCGGTGAGTTTCGACCGCCTTCTTGGCGGCTTCTTCCCAGGATTTCGTGCTGGTGCCGATCACTTCGATGACTTTGTAGACGCTCTGCGGCATGGTGTTCTCCTTCACTCGCGAGCTTACGACCTAGCGGACGTGGTTGCGCGCCTGCGCTGTCTATGACCTTATCCTACGCCGAATGGCGCGTCCTGTCTGGCCGATGCGCCCGCCGCGTCAAGCGGCATACAGACCCGATTGTCAGGGCCCCGGCTTAAGGGCTATAAGCCCCTCAATTTCAGCCGCGGCGACTTAGAGGCCGCGCGGCTGGGCCTTCGGGGCCGCTTTCGCGGCCCTTCATTATTTCTAGGCTTTGGAGGCTAGCTATGGCTGAGGCGTTGGAACTCAAGGCATGGGCGCGGCCGCGCTCCGGCAAAGGCGGCGCACGCGTCGGTGCGCCGCGAGGGGCGCATTCCCGGCATCCTCTATGGCGGCGGCGAAGACCCGCAGTCCATCTTGCCGTGGACGACAAGGCCATCAAGCTGCAGCTGCTAACCGGCCATTTCCAGAGCACGATCTTCACGCTCGACGTCGAGGGCAAGAAGACCCGCGTGATCCCCCGCGGCGTGCAGCTCGATCCCGTCCGCGACTTTCCCATCCATGTCGATTTCATGCGCGTCGGCAAGGATGCGCTCGTCACCGTCGCGGTGCCGGTGCACTTCCTCAATGAAGCCGCCTCCCCGGGCATCAAGCGCGGCGGCATGCTTGAACATCGTCCGCCACGAGATCGAGGTGCGCTGCCCGGCCGACGCCATCCCCAACCATTTCGATGTCGACCTGACCGGTCTCGAGATCGGCGACTCCGTGCACATCTCGGCGATGAAGCTGCCGGAAGGCGTGAAGCCCACCATCACCGAGCGCAACTTCACCGTGGCCACCATCGTCGGCCGCGCCGCCGAGGAAGAGGTCACGGCGCCGCGGCCGCGGCTGTCGTGCCGGAAGCCGGCGCGGAGGCTGCTGCCCTGCCGAGGGCGCCGAGGGCGCGAGAAGAAGGACGAAGCCGAAGAAGGACGAGAAGAAGAAGGAGCGGGAGAAGAAGAAATAGTCGCTCCTTCTTCCGGCGCGATCGCCGTCGCCTTCGCTCTGAGCCTTCGACCAGGATGACTCGATGAAGCTCTTCGTCGGCCTCGGCAATCCGGGGGCGCAATATGCGCTCAACCGTCACAATGTCGGCTTCATGGCGCTCGACGCGATCGCCGCCGACGCACGACTTCCCCGCCTGGCGCAAACGCTTCCAGGGCTGGTGCTGCCGAAGGCAAGCTCGGCGGCGAAAAGGTCGTGCTGCTGAAGCCCGGAACCTTCATGAACGAGTCGGGCCAGTCGCGCGTCAGGAAGCGGTGCGCTTCTACAAGCTCGAGCTCGACGACGTCGATCGTGTTCCATGACGAGCTCGATCTCGCGCCCGGCAAGGTGCGGGTGAAGACCGGCGGCGGCGTCGCCGGGCATAACGGGCTGAAATCCATGTCCGCCCATCTCGGCAACGACTATGTGCGCGTGCGCATCGGCATCGGCCATCCCGGGCGGAAGGATCAGGTCGTGCACTATGTGCTGCAGAATTTCGCGCAAAGCCGACCATGCCTGGCTCGAGCCGCTGCTCGGCGCCATCGCCGAGCGAAGCGCCCTATCTTGCCGACGGCGAGAACGACAAATTCCAGTCCACGCGTCGCCTACGCGATGCAGTCCGAGGACGAGCGCCGAAGCGGAAGCCAAGCCGAAGCCCGCGCCGAAATCGCGCCAAGGCCAAGAGCGCAGAGCCCAAGCGCCCAAGAAGGCGCGCTGGCCGGCATGCTCCGCCGCTGGTTTGGTGATCGGCTGACTACATGGGCTTCAAATGCGGCATCGTCGGGCTGCCGAATGTCGGCAAGTCCACCCTGTTCAACGCGCTGACGCAGACCGCGGCCGCGGCCGCGGCCAACTATCCGTTCTGCACCATCGAGCCCAATGTCGGCGAGGTGCCGGTGCCCGACGCGCGGCTCGACAAGCTCGCGGCAATCGCCAAATCCGCGCAAGTGATCCCGACGCGGCTCACCTTCGTCGATATTGCCGGGCTGGTGCGCGGCGCCTCCAAGGGCGAAGGGCTCGGCAATCAGTTCCTCGCCGTGATCCGCGAGGTCGACGCCGTCGCCTATGTGCTCCGCTGCTTCGAGGACGACGACATCATCCATGTCGAGGGCAAGATCGATCCGATCTCCGACGCCGACACGGTCGAGACCGAACTGATGCTCGCCGACCTCGACAGTCTGGAGCGCCGCCTGCCGCAGCTGGAAAAGAAAATCCGCGGCGCAGGACAAGGAGGCGAAGAAGGCGCAAGAGCTGATCGAGCGCATTCTGCCGCTGCTGCGCGAAGGCAAGCCGGCGCGGCTCGCCGCAAGTCTCCGAAGACGAGGAAGCGGCGTTCAAGGCGCTCCAGCTTCTGACCGCGAAGCCCGTGCTCTATGTCTGCAATGTCGACGAGGCCTCGGCCGCGACCGGCAACGCCTTCTCCGCGCAAGGTCGCCGAGCGCGCCAAGGCAGAAGGCGCGGGCTGCGTCGTCATCTCCGCCAAGATCGAGAGCCGAGCTTGCCGAGCTTGCCGCCGGACGAGCGCGCACGCCTATCTCGCCGAGCTTGGGCTTGCAAGAGCCCGGCCTCAACCGGCTCATCCACGAAGGCTACAAGCTGCTCGGCCTCATCACCTATTTCACCGCCGGGCCGAAGGAGGCGCGCGCCTGGACCGTGACGCAAGGCACCCGCGCGCCGCAAGCCGCCGGCGTCATCCACACCGATTTCGAGAAGGGCTTCATCCGCGCCGAGACCATCGCCTATGACGACTATGTCGCGCTCGAACGGCGAGGCCGGCGCGCGCGACGCCGGCAAGCTCCGGCTCGAAGGCAAGGACTATGTGGTGAAGGACGGCGACGTGCTGCATTTCCGATTTGCGAATTGATATGGCTACAGGCCGGGAACCAAGCGGGCGCTAAGTCGTTCTTCAACCAGTACGGGCTCTGCGCGTTGGTCCCTGGCGACCCCCCGTTCAGCCAACCGAGCCCGACTGTATTGGGAGAAGCCCCGGTCACACCCCCCCTGCGACCGGAGTTTCTTCCTTGTCCTGAGGGGTTCTGCTCAAAGCGACGCCTGGTAAGGCGTCAAGTTGCGAAGAGCGCGGGCTCTGCGGCGTAAAGACGGAGCCCGTGCTGCATTTCACGGTTTAGCGAACCGAAAGCGCACTTATAGTGCGGCTTTGGAAGCGGTCCAAACCCCCTTAGCATTGGGAAGTAATTCGACGGCCACTTGGGACTCCAGATCCACTTAGGCACTTTCGGCCGAATGGCTAAGTGGGCGCCGTTGGCTTTGCGAACTGCGATCGTGTTCTTGCCATGAGAGAAAAGTTCGTCACCGAAGAGATCGAGATCACGTTTTCGGAAGGCGTCGATCAAGCATCGCGCCACTCGGCTTCGACACCGGCGGCGTCACGCCCATCGACACATAGACATTCATCAGCCGCTCGACGCCGCCTTCCGCGGGCTTGACCCATTCCTCCGGCACATAGATCAGCGCGCCGCCGATCGGCACCGGCGCGGAGGGCACCAGCACGCCGAGATAGCGATGCTCGCCGACGATGACGGGCTCGGCGTTCGGCATCAGCGCCAGCACCGCGGCACCCCCCTCGCCGCCGAAGAAGCACCACACCGGGCTCATCGATTTCAGATCGTCCTCGCCTCCGGTGCGATCGACGATGGCGACGAAGCGCTTGGAGAGATCGTAGACATTGGAGACGAGCGGGATTCGCCGCATCAGCCAATCGAGCCCGCCCTGGATCCAAGGCCTGAGGCGCGACTCGACCAAAATCCCGAGCAGGAAGATACCGCCGATGATCATGAGCAGGCCGAGAAAATAGGCCCCGGTCGGCGACGAGAGGACATTGAGCCCGAGCGCCGAGATCAGCCGGCCGAGTAAACTGCCGGGCCCGGCATAGGCGCTGAGGAACGAGGCGATCCAGGCGATCACCACCACCGTGACGAAGATCGGCAGCAGCACGAACAGACCAGCGAGGAAGATGCCGATGATGCGCGCCAAATTTCGCCCTCCGATCCGTGCTGCAATGCGCGAGCTTCACCGCGACAACGCGGCCCGTCAACAGGCTTCGGCGAGAAAGACCCTAGCTATTTTGGCGTCTTCGCCGTGGCCTCGTTGATGCGGCCGTAAAATCCGCGGCGTGCTCAGAAAGCCGCGCCAGTCCGTGGTGGTCAGGTCGATCGACTTGCCACAGGTCGGACAGGTGAACACGTCGTTGTCGACGGCGTCCCTGAGAAGCTGGAGGCTCGCCTTGCCGCAGCTGGGCAAGGAATTTCAAGTCTGACGAACCCGAGAGATTTGACGCCCTGCAACTAAGTTCTCGCCTTCATTCGCTTGATCGGCCGCCCGGGAGGACAATGCCCTCCCAAGCCCCTGTTAGGCAAGGGTTTCCGCTCGCAGCCAAGAGGCGCTTCTCGGAAATCTATGAGTTGGGCTAGCTGGCGCGCCTCAGCCCGTCGGCTTCGGCTGTGCCCACCTGGCGCAGGAAATTCTCGACCGTGTGGCGGAGCTGCTCGGCCTGGCTTGCTAAGGTCGCGGGAGACCTGCAGCATCTGCGAGGCCGACTGGCTGGTCTCGTCCACCGCCTTGGTCACGCCCGGCATATGCGCCACCACGTCCTCGGTGCCGCGCGCGGCCTGGCGCACGCTGTGCGAGATTTCCGAGGTCGCCGCCGATTGCTGCTGCACGGCGCCGGCGATCTCCTGGGTGTTCTTGTTCACCTCGCCCATGGTGGTGACGATCGATTGCATGGCATCGACCGCGCCGTTGGTCGAGTTCTGGATGGCGGCGATCTGCTGCTTGATTTCCTCGGTCGCCTTGGCGGTCTGGTCGGCGAGCGTCTTCACCTCGCTCGCGACCACGGCAAAGCCCCGGCCCGCCTCGCCCGCGCGCGCCGCCTCGATGGTGGCGTTGAGCGCAAGCAGATTGGTCTGGGCCGCGACGTCCTGAATCAGGCTCACCACGTCGCCGATGCGCTGCGCCGCGGTGGCCAGACCCTCGACCTTGAGATTGGCGGTGCGCGCATTCTCGGTGACCTGGTTCACGATGCGGCTGGCGGTCGACACCCGCGTCGCCGATCTCGCCGACCGAGACGGCAAGCTCCTCGGCGGTCGCGGCGACGGTCTGCACATTGGCCGAGGCTTCGTCCGAGGCCGAGGCGACCGACGCCCACGCGCTCATTGGTGTCGCTGGCAACCGTCGAGAGCGCCCGCGCCGTCTCGTCCATCGTGCCGCGCGCTGTCGGCGAAGGCGCCGAGAATGCCGGCGATCGAGCCGCGGAACTGATGGATCAGCTCCTCGGTCCGCTGCTGCGAGGCGAGCCGCCCCTGCACCTGGCTGTCCTGCTCGCTCTTGTGGCTCTCGCTCCATCTGATGGCGTCGGCCTGGAAGCTCTTCAGCGCCTTGGCGATCTCGCCAACCTCGTCGGCGCGCGCGGCATGCGGCACCACGCCGTCCATGTCCCATTTGATGAAGCGCAGGATGACGCTGTCGAGATCGCTCAGCGCCTGCGCCAGTCGCGCCGCCGAACACGTAGCCGAAGCCGCCGGCGAGCGCGCCGGCGAGCGACCATGGCCAGAGCAGGGCGCGCCAGGCATGGTGGCGGAACATGGCCGCGAGCGCGAAGGACAAGACGACGCCCATCAGCGCGGCGGCGGCGAAGGCGAGCGTGATTTTCAAGCGCAGAGCCATGTGAAATCTCTCGAATTTGCTGAGGCACTGAGCGGAATCCTCGAGCTCGGACGCCTCGCCTGTCGGAAGGCGAATCTCGACTGCAAGCTATGCGGCGTAAGCCTCTCTGTTTGTGGTTAAAACTCTCTTAGGACCGCCCGCTTTCGGAGCACGAACGCGGCCGAGACCAATTCGGTCGACCTTAGCGCAAGGCGGCGGCGATATTGCCGCCGTCCACCGTCTCGATATGGCCGGTGGTCTTGCGCGCCTTGGCCAGCGCCACGAAGGCCTGCGCCACGTCCTCGGCCAGTGACCTCGGCGCGCAGCAGATTGCCGCTCATATAGTCGGCCTCCGACACGCCCCGCGCCTTGGCCCGCGTCCTTGATCATGGCGTCGGTCAGGAGCCCGCTCCTGATGCGGTCGGCATTCACGCCGTTGGAGCGGATGCCGTCTTCGCCGTAATCGAGCGCATATTGGCGCATCAGCAGCATGGTCGCGGCCTTGGGCAGGCCATAGGGACCGAAATTGGCGCCCGGGTTCACCGCCTGCTTGGAGAGATTGAACAGCAGCACGCCGCCGGTGCCCTGCTTGCAGCATGATGCGCACCGCTTCTTGCGCCACCGTCTGATGGGCGAAGAAATTGAGCTCGAAGCTTTGCCGGAGCAGCTCGTCGGAGACCTCGCCGATCCGCCCCTGCCACGCCGCGCCGGCATTCGACACGAGAATATCGACGCCGCCGAAGCGCTCGCACACCGACGCGAAGGCGGCCCTCACCTGCTCGGGCTTGGTCACGTCGCATTGCAAGCCCGAGCCCCTTGATCGCGGCCGCGACCTTCTTCGGCCGCCTCGCCGTCGATATCGAGCACCGCGACGGCAGCGCCGTCGGCGGCAAGCGCCTTCGCCGTCGCGGCGCCGATCGCGCCGGCGCCGGTCACCAACGCCACCTGCCCGGTCAGCGGCTTCACCACCGCGCCTTTCAGCTTCGCCTGCTCGAGGCTCCAATATTCGAGCGCGAACAGATCGCTCTCGGGCAGCGGCTCGTAGCGGCCGATGGCCTCGGCGTCGGTGACGACGCGGACCGTGTTCTCGGCGAGGTCGGCGGCGATGGCCGCGTCCTTCGCCGTGCGCCCCAGGCCGAACAGGCCGACGCCCGGCACGAGCACCACGCGGGGCGCTGGCATCGAGCTTGGTCTTGGTGTCGCCCACGGCCGCATTCTCGCGGGCGAAATAGGCGTCGTAGTCGGCGACGAACTCCGCCACCGCCTCGCGCACGGCGTCGGCGAAAGTCATCGAGCTTGCCCGGCTCCGGCGGCGGCACCACGAGCGGCCTGTTCTTGGTGCGGATGATGTGGTCCGGCGTCACCACGCCGCGCTGGCTGTAGGAGGCAAGCTCCGCGCCGTTCACATAGTCGAGGATCTCGGGCGCGGTGCGGAACTCGGCGATGAAGCGCGTCGGCTCGGCGCCCTCCTTCTTGATGGCGGCAGGCGCCGCGAATGATGGGCGCGATCTCGGCCGCGCCGCGCCGTCGCGCTCGCGAGCTGCCGCGCCGGGAAGACGACGGGGCGCCCTTGCCGCAAGCGGCTCTCGGCGAGCGACACCATCTCGATCATGCGCTCATAGGCCTCGCGCGCGGTCTCGCCGAAGGTGAAGATGCCGTGCTTGTGCAGGATCAGGCCTTCGACTTGCGGGTTCTGCTCGAACACTTCGCGCGGCCGCCTTGGCGAGGCCGAAGCCCGGCGCGATATAGGGCACGATCCCCATGCGCCCGTCATAGACCTCGCGCGCCAGCGCCTCGCCGTCGGGCTGATCGACCAGGCGACAGCACCGCGGCGGCATGGGTGTGGTCGACGAATTTATGCGGCAGGAAGGCATGCAGCAGCGTCTCGACCGAGGGGTTGGGCGCGCGCGGAATCGAGCAGGTTCAGCCGCTGCACATTGACCATGGCCTCGTCGGACAGCGCCTCGAGCGCGCGGAGCTCCCGCAGCGGCTCGAGCTTCACCGCCGGCAGGCCCCAAGGCTCGATATCGGCCATGTCGGCGCCGGAGCCCTTGACCGCGATGACCTCGTGCTCCTGCCCGAGATCGTCGCGTCGCCTCGCGTCTTCACCGAGGTGTTGCCGCCGCCATGCAGCACGAGCAGCGGATCGCGGCCGAGCAGGCGCGTGGTGTAGACGCGGAGCGCCGACATCCGGGCCGACGCCCTTGGCGGCGTAAGCCTCGACCGTCTCGCGCGCGGCGCTGTCGTTCCATTGGCTTTTCATGGCGCGCGTTGTTGCAAGTTTCGTCCCCTGCGGCAAGGGCTCCCCTCACGGGACGCCGCTCGGAGGCGCAGGTCTAGCCGCGAAGCGCGGCTTGCACCGCGTCGAGCACGCGCTCGAATTGACCGAACACCCAATAATGGCCGCCGCCCTGGATGACATCGAGCCGGCAATTGGGCAGCGTCTCGGCAAGATGATAGGCGGCGCCCGGCGGCACGATGGCGTCGTCGCTGCCCTGCCAGACGACGGCCGGCACGTCGATGTCCTCGAAGCGGCAGACCCCAAGGCGCGCAGAACAGCCGCAGATCCTGACGCGCCCCGTCGATGCCTGGTCTTAAGCCCTCTCTAAGCGCCGCCTGAAGATTGGCCTTCACCTCCGCGCGCGCGAGCACCGCTCCGGTCGGAAGGGGCGACCCGCTGCATCAGCGCGCGATAAGCGACGCCCGGCGCCCATCGCACCAGGTTCCGCAGCGACCAGAAGAAGCTGGCGCATGGCCGGGGGCGACCCGCCCGATCCGGGTGAAGATGAGGCGATGCAGCTTCGACATGCGGATGCGGCCGTGACACTCGGCGATCGGACCGACCGGGCTGATGAGCGCGAGGAGAGCGGTGCGATCGGGCATCGACGCCGCGGTGGCGATGGCATGAGGGCCGCCGCCGGAGACGCCGATGACCGCGAACCGGTCGAGCCCGAGCGCATCGGCAAACGCCGTCATGTCTTCCGCCGCGTGCGCCAGCGTCTCTTTCCGGCGAAAATCGGAAAGCCCATAGCCCGGCCGCTCGGGCGCGATGATGCGCAAGCCCCTCGCGCGCGCGCGCCGTGATCGGTGAGGGCGAACATGAACCGCGAGCCCGGCGTGCCGTGAATGGCGAGCACCGGCGCGCCGTGGGGATCGCCAAATTCGGCATAGCCGATGCGCCTGCCGTCGGCGAGACGCTGGACGCGCGACGTCCGGTCGAAGGCAACCGGCTCTTCCACTGGTGAGGACGCTATCCATCGCCATCGGCTTTAGCCCGGTCGGCGCCTCATCGATACCATAATGAGCCTCCTCATATCGTCGGCCACGACGGCGGCGTGGGGCGCCGCCGATGACAAGGAGGACATGTGATGACGGCATGGGAGATCAAGGGGCGCGAATTCGGCAATTGCAATTGCGATTATAGCTGCCCGTGCCAGTTCAATGCGCTGCCGACCCATGGCCACTGCCGGGGCTTGGCCGTGTTACGACATCGAGGCAGGCTTCCATGGCACGACGCGGCTCGACGGGCTCCGACGCCGCCGGGATCTTCCGCTGGCCCGGTCCCATTCACGAAGGCAAAGGCGAGGGCGTGCACGTCATCGACCGACGCGCCACGCCGGCACAGCGCGAGGCCCTGTGCGCATCTTGCGCGGCGAGGATACCGAACCGTTCGCCACCGTTTTTCAGGTCTTCGCCTCCACCTGCGACACGCTGCACGAGCCGATCGTTCGCCGATATCGAGTTCGAGCTCGACATCGAGGGCCGCACAGCGCGGGCCCAGATCGACAGCGTCGCTCGAGATGCGGGGCGCGCCGATCCTGAATCCTGTCACCGGCGCGGAGCACCGGGTCCGCATCGTGCAGCCGAACGGCTTCGAATTCGCCGAGGCCGAGATCGGGCGCGGCTGGTCGAAGGCGAATGGCCCGGTCGCTTATGAGCTCGACGACAGCTTATGGCCAATTCGCCCAGATCCATCTCTGCCAGAGCGGCATGGTGCGCTGAAGCCGTGACCGGCACCGCCGTCGAGGCGCTGTTCCGGCGCGAAAGTATTGTCGTCCTGGCGGCGCTGGTGGCGCTCATGCTGCTCGCCTGGGTTGCTCTGTTGGCCGGCGCCGGCACCGGCATGGACCCATTCGCCATGAGCGGGTGGCTGCATGCCGGTGGCGCAGCCAGCGGCGCCTGGCTCGGCCTGGACGCTCGGCCTATTGGCTCATCGCGTTTTTCATGTGGGCGGCGATGATGGTGGCGATGATGCTGCCGTCGGCCTCGCCAATGGTGCTGCTCTTCGCCCGGGTCGTGCGCCACGCCGAGGCCCAGGGCGGCGCGTTCAAACCGCCGCGCCTGCCATCACTGCCTTTGCCGCCGGCTATCTCGCCATTGTGGATTCTTTTCAGCGCTGTTGGCGGTCATCGTTCAGTTTGGGCTTGAACGCGTCGGCGCGCTGTCGGCGATGATGAGTTTGAGCGGCGGGGTCGTGCCGGGAGCGCTGTTGATCGCCGCCGGCCTCTATCAGTTGACGCCGCTCAAAGCGACCTGCCTCGAACATTGCCGCGCGCCGGCCTCGTTTCTCGCCGCCCATTGGCGCAAGGGCATAGCCGGCGCCTGGCGCATGGGCTTCGTCCACGGCCGCTACTGCCTCGGCTGCTGCGCCGTGCTGATGGGGCTGCTGTTCGTCGGCGGCGTGATGAATCTGATCTGGATCGCCGGGCTCACGCTGCTGGTGGCGATCGAGAAGCTCGCACCATTCGGCGCCGGCGCGGCGAAGGCCGCGGCGGCAATCCTGATCGCCGGCGGAGTAGCGCTTATGTCTGGCGTAAGGACTAGCGCGAGTAGAACTCGATGACGAGGTTCGGCTCCATGATCACCGGATAAGGCACGTCAGAGAGCGTCGGGATGCGCGTCAGCTTCGCCGTCATCTTGCTGTGGTCGACATCGAGATAGTCGGGCACCTGGCGCTCGGCGCTCTGGGCCGATTCGAGCACCATGCCGGCATCCTTGGCCTTGTCCCTCACCTCGACCACGTCGCCCTCGCGGCAGCGATAGCTCGGGATGTTCACGCGCCTGCCGTTGACCCGCACATGGCCGTGATTCACGAATTGCCGCGCGGCGAACACGGTCGGCACGAATTTCGCGCGATAGACGACGGCGTCGAGCCGCCGCTCCAAGAGGCCGATCAGCTTCTCCGAGGTGTCGCCCCTGAGCCGCGCCGCCTCGCGATAGATGGCCTTGAACTGCTTCTCGGTGATGTTGCCGTAATAGCCCTTCAGCTTCTGCTTGGCGCGAAGCTGCTGGCCGTAGTCGGAAAGCTTGCCGCGCCGGCGCTGCCCATGCTCGCCGGGGCCATATTCCCGCTTGTTGTAGGGGCTTTTCGGCCGGCCCCAGATATTCTCGCCGAGCCTCCGGTCGATCTTGTGCTTGGCGTGAATGCGTTTCGTCATGCTCTTAGAACTCCAAAGCCAAATCAAGCGCTCCCGCGGGCTCATCTCCCCGCGCCTGCTCTAAAAACCCTTGCTGGTGAAGGCGGCGGACCGCCGGGGCCTTCTCCGGCGTCCTCGAAGCCCAAGAAGGCTCAAGGCTTCGCCCGCGCTCTGTTACACGCGAATGCTGGAAAGTGTCAATTGGAGCCGGAAGCCGCCGGCGGCCGGCCGGACGGGCTTGCGGCGGGGGCGCCTGGGCCGCCTGAACATAGGCGTTGATGGCGTTCATCACCTTCTGCTTCTGCTCGGGCGGGCATTGCGGCCGCTTCGGCGCAATGATCTCGGTCGGCGCTCCTTGAGCCGGGCCTTGGCCGGCGCTCGCCTTGGAGCCGTCGTGGCGCCGTCAGCGGAGCGCCCTGCGTCCGGCGACCTTCGGTGATCTTGACGTCGCCCGAGAAATAGGAGGCCGAGAACATATGCAAGGCGTTGATCATCAGGAGCTGCTGCTCGCTCCAGACCTTCTTGGCCTCCTCGCTCTTGCATCAGAGTCTGATAGTTCGCCCGCGCGAGATCGGTCAGCTCGCAGGCCTCGGCATAGGCCGAGCGCGTGGCGGCGCGGATCACGCGGCGCGCATCCTCGTCGGGAATGAGAAACATGTTCGGGTCCGATTTGTCGACCTTGACCGGCTTGCCGTCAGGGCCCGGCTGCTCGTTCGGGAATGAGGGAGAAGGCGTAGGTCATCAGCACGCGCACGGCGCTGTCGCTGAGCCCGCCCTTTTGCTGCCCCTCGGGGGCAGCGGCAGGCTTGGTGCGTTGGCCGAGCTCCTCGGCGACCGGCCTCACGCCACTATCGTCGGCAGCCCTGAGAGGTGCCCCCGTCAGCAGCGCCAGGACCGCGGCGGTCGCGGCCCCGCCCCACTGAAACCACGCCATGTGCATCGGCAGCCCCTCTCCTTCCCGTGGCGGAAGCTAGCATCGGTCAGGGGCAATCGCAATAGGAGAAACGGGGCGGAACTATGACACCTTTTTTCCGCGGCCCGACCGGTGCCCCGAAAGCGAGGCCACGATCCCGCGCCAGGTGCGCACATCTTGCTCCGTCGCGCCCATGCGATGGAACATATTGCGGATGGCGCGCACCATGGAGGGGCGCTTCTCGGCCGGATAAAGGAAGCCCGTCTGATCGAGCTCGGCTTCGAGATGCTTGAACAGGCCGAGGAGCTCTGCCCGCGTCGCAGGCCTGGTGTCGGGAAAGGCGATGCCTTCGGTGGCGGGCCCGTCGAAGGCGGTGGCGCGTCCGAGCGGCGGGGCGGCACTCTCGGCTTTCAGCCATTCATAGCCGAACAGAAGCACGGCCTGAGGCAGGCTCAACGAGGCAAAGTCCGGGCTGACCGGCGCGGTGAGGATCGCATCGGCAAGGGCGATCGCATCGTTGTCGAGGCCGCTTCGCTCGGGCCCGAACAGCACACCGGTGCGCTCAGCCCTCTCTCCCCGCCGCCTGCAGCTCGGCCGCCGCGCTTTCAGGACTGAGCACCGTCTTCACCATCTCGCGCGGCCGCGCGGTGCTCGCGAGCACGAAGTTGAGCTCGCCGATGGCGCCCTCGACGCTGTCATAGACGGTTGCCTGATCGACGACGAAAGCCGCTCCCGCCGCGGCCGCGCGCGCTTTGTCGTTGGGCCAGCCGTCGCGCGGGGCGACCAGCCGCAAATCGGTCAGCCCGAAATTGGCCATGGCGCGGGCGGCGAAGCCGATATTCTCGCCGAGCTGCGGCTTGACGAGAATGATGGCGGGCGCCGCGGCCACGCCTGCGGAGCTTCGGGCGCCGGCCTTCGGCGCGCGTGATCGCTTGGGCTCGCCGGTCGTGGCGCGCGCCCGTCTCCCGCTGGCAGCTCTTGCTTTCACCATTGAAGCACGATGCTATAGAGAGGCGGTTGCCCGCAATGGGGGACGGGACCGCCCGGGGAGCGTGTCCCAAGCCTCCCCCTTCCCGCGCCGGAGATTTCGGACGTGAACAAGATCAAGGTGAAAAACCCGGTCGCCGACCTCGACGGGGACGAGATGACGCGGGTCATCTGGCAGATGATCAAGGAGAAGCTGATCTTCCCTTATCTCGACCTGCCGCTGCTCTATTTCGATCTCTCCATCCAGAACCGCGACTCTGACCGACGACCAGGTCACCATCGACGCCGCCCGCGCCATCCAGGCCTGCGGGGTCGGGGTCAAATGCGCGACCATCACGCCCGACGAGGCGCGGGTGAAGGAGTTCGGCCTCAAGAAGATGTGGAAGTCGCCGAACGGCACGATCCGCAACATTCTGGGCGGCGTCATCTTCCGCGAGCCGATCATCTGCAACAACGTGCCGCGGCTGGTGCCGGGCTGGACCAAGCCGATCGTCATCGGCCGTCACGCCTATGGCGACGTCTACCGCGCCACCGATTTTCGCGTGCCCGGCAAGGGCAAGCTCACCATCTCGTTCGCGGGCGAGGACGGCACGCGCATCGAGCACGTGGTGCACGAATTCGACGGGACCGGGCGTGGCGCTCGGCATGTTCAATGTCGACGACTCCATCCGCGACTTCGCGCGCGCCACCTTCAACTATGCGCTTCACCGCAACATGCCGGTCTATCTGTCGACCAAGAACACCATCCTCAAGGCCTATGACGGCCGCTTCAAGGACATCTTCGCCGAGATTTTCGCAGCGGAGTTCAAGCCCGCGTTCGAGGCGCGCGGGCTCACTTACGAGCACCGCCTGATCGACGACATGGTCGCCGCCGTGCTGAAATGGTCGGGCGGCTATGTCTGGGCCCTGAAGAACTACGACGGCGACGTGCAGTCCGACACGGTGGCGCAAGGCTTCGGCTCGCTCGGGCTGATGACCAGCGTGTTGATGACGCCCGACGGCAAGACGGTGCTCGCCGAAGCCGCGCACGGCACCGTCACCCGCCACTTCAGGCAGCATCAGCAGGGACGCGAGACCTCGACCAACGCCACGGCCTCGATCTTCGCCTGGACCGGGGCCTTGAAGCACCGCGCCAAGCTCGACGACAATTCCGAGCTGCTCGGCTTCGCCGAGACGCTCGAGCGCGTGGTGGTCGCGACCATCGAGGGGGGCTTCATGACCAAGGACCTCGCCCTTCTCGTCGGCGCCGACCAGGGCTGGCTGTCGACGAGCGGCTTTCTCGACAAGATCGGCGACAATCTCAGGAAGGAGATGGCCGACCGCGCCGCGGCCTAGAAGCGACACGTCGCGTCAAAACGTAAAGATTCGCAAATTGCTGACGGAGATTCCTCTCGCGCTCCCCTCCCCCCTTGTGGGGGAGGGATAGGGAGGGGGGTCGAGTCAAAAACTCGTTTCACCACTCACCCCTCTCCGCTCGCGCCAAGCAGCGCGAGCGTGCTCCCCCACAAGGGGGGAGCGGGAAATGTTGGAGGTACTGAAGTGGGACTTCCTTCCCAGGAGGATTAGAGCGCTTCCGGGATGTCCTGCTTGCTGCGCGCCGTCGCCGCGACACGCGGTTTGCGCCTGCGGTTCCGGGCCTCCGCCGGCTCGGCGGCTTCCTTCCGCGTCTTCGCCACCTGCCGGATATGCGCCAAGATCTCCGGGTGCCGCCTGGTAAGCCGCGACAGCGCCTGGGCATCGAGCACCAAGACCCGGCACCTCGACTTGGCGACGACGTCGTGCTTGTGGCGCCGGCGCTCGAGCAGAGCCATCTCGCCGAAGAAGTCGCCCGTCCTTAGAATCGTTTGCTTGCCGCGCGCCGATGGACGACCGCCGCCTCGCCGCTCTCGATAAGATACATGGCGCCGCCGGCATCGCTCGCGCGCACGATGGGAACCCCGGGCGGAAGGTTCTGCGTGTAGAGCAGCTTGGTGATCTCGGCGACCTCGCTCTCGCTCATGGTGGCGAAGAGCGGGAGCGCGCGCGACCATGCTCCAGGTCGCGACGAATTGGTGGCGGCCGATTCCAGGCTGAAGCCGGTGGCGATGATGGCGATCGGCAGGGCGAACATGCAGACGCCGAGCAGCATCACCATGCCGCCGAACGACTTTGCCCCACGGCGTGACCGGCACGACGTCGCCGTAGCCGACCGTGGTGAGGGTGGAGAGCGCCCACCAGGCGGCGGCGGGGATCGAGCCGAACTTGTCGGGCTGGGCCTCGCGCTCCAAGAAGTAGATCGCGGTCGAGGCGAACAGGAGCAGCACCAGCATGACCAAGAGCGCGCCGAGCAGGGCCCGGTACTCATCGGCGATCACGCGGCCCAAGGTCTGAAGTGCGGGCGAATAACGCACGAGCTTGAGCAGGCGGAACAGGCGGAGCACCCGCAACACCCTCAGGTCCAGGGGGACAATCCACTGCAGGTAAAAGGGCAGGAAGGCGAACAGGTCGATCAGCATGATCGGCCGGAGCGCGAAGCGGAGCCGCGCCCGCCACGGCGGCAGCCGGCTCAGCATCGGGATGTCGACGGCGCTCCATACTCTCAGCACGTATTCGACGCTGAAGACGATCACCGAGAAGACGTTGAAGGCATGGAAGTAAGGGCCGTAGCGGGCGGCGAGATCGTCGACCGTCTCGGCGGCAAAGGCGATGGCGTTCAAAAAGATCAGGACAACAATGAAGACGTTGACCGCGCGCCCCGCAGGGTGAGCCTCGCCGCCGACCTCGAGAATGTCATGGACCTGTCGCCGCCAGCGCCGCCAGTCGGTCCGCGCGGTCATATGCTAAGCGCTTCCGCTGCGGCGCTTGGCGTTCGTGCCGCCGGCGGCCGCGGCGCCGGCCGGGACATCCCCGTCGGCCGCGATCCTTGCCGCGATGGCTTCCAGCGCCTGATCGGCGCGTCCGCCGTCGGGACCGCCGGCTTGGGCGAGGTCGGGGCGTCCGCCCCCGCCCTTGCCGCCCAGAGCCTCGGCGCCGATGCGGGCGAGCTCGACGGCATCGTAGGTCGAGGTGAGGTCCGCGGTGACGCCGACGACCAGTCCCGCCTTGCCCTCTTCGCTCACGCCGACAATGGCGACGATGCCGGAGCCCAATTGCCGCTTGCCGTCGTCGACGAGGCCGCGCAAATCCTTGGGCGCCACGCCCTGCACGACGCGGGCGAGAAGCTTGACCTTGCCAACCTCCTGCACGGCTGACGCGGCGCCGCCGCCCGCGCTTCCACCGAGGGCAAGATCGCGCTTGGCCTCGGCGAGCTGGCGTTCGAGCTTGCGGCGCTCGTCGATGATGGCGGCGAGACGTTGAATGACTTCGTCGGGGGAGACTTTCAGCAGCTCGGCCGCCTCGCGCACGCGCTCGTCCTGCGTGGCGAGATAGGACCGCGCCGCGTCGCCGGTCAGCGCCTCGATGCGGCGCACGCCGGAAGCGACCGCGCTCTCGCCCACGATCTTGAGGATGCCGATATCGCCGGTGCGCCGGACATGGGTGCCGCCGCACAACTCGATGGAATAAGCGTGGCCGGCCCGCTCGCTCTTGGCATCCACGCCCATGCTGACGACGCGGACCTCCTCGCCATATTTCTCGCCGAACAGCGCCAGCGCCCCTTGCGCGATCGCCTGGTCGGGCGTCATGAGATGGGTCTCGACCGCCGCGTTCTGCAGGATCTTGGCGTTGACCAGGTCCTCCACCGCGCGGATCTCGTCATGGGTCATGGGCTTCTGGTGCGAGAAATCGAATCTGAGCCGCCCGGGCTCGACCAGAGAGCCCTTCTGCGCCACATGAGTTCCCAGCACCTGGCGCAGCGCCTCATGCAGGAGGTGGGTCGCCGAATGATGGGCGCGGGTCGTCATGCGGCGCGCATGGTCCACTTCGAGCAGCACTTCGTCGCCGACCTTCAACGCGCCCTGTTCCACCACCCCGTCATGAAGGAAGAGAGCATGGAGCTTCTTCTGCGTGTCGCCGACCTTGAAGCTGGTACCTTTGGCGCCGGACAGCGTGCCGCGGTCGCCGACCTGGCCGCCGGATTCGGCATAGAACGGGGTCTGGTTGGCGATGACGATGCCGCGCTCGCCCGCCTTTAGCTGCTCGACCCGCGCGCCGTCCTTGACCAGGGCAACGATCTCGGCGGAGGCGGCCTCGGTCTCGTAGCCGAGGAACTCGGTGGCGCCGAGCTCTTCTTTCAGCTCGAACCATAGAGCCTCGGTGGCGGCCTCGCCCGAGCCCGCCCAGGATTTGCGCGCCTCGGCGCGCTGGCGCTCCATGGCGGCGGCGAAACCTTGCGCGTCGACGCCAATGCCGCGGGCTTTCAGCGCGTCCTCGGTGAGGTCGTAGGGAAAGCCATAGGTGTCGTAGAGCTTGAAGGCGACCTCGCCCGGCAAGGTCGCGCCGCGCTTCAAGTCTTTGGTGGCGTCATCGAGCAAGCGCAAGCCCGCGCTCGAGCGTCTCGCGGAAGCGCGTCTCTTCGAGCTTGAGCGTCTCCTCGATGAGGCTCTGGCCCCGCTCGAGCTCGTGATAGGCGCGGCCCATCTGCTCGATCAGCGCCGGCACCAGACGATAGAGCAGAGGCTCCTTGGCGCCGAGAATATGGGCGTGGCGCATGGCGCGGCGCATGATGCGGCGAAGCACATAGCCCCTGCCCTCGTTCGACGGCAGCACGCCGTCGGCGATGAGAAAGGACGAGGCGCGCAAATGATCGGCGATGATGCGGTGGCTGGGCGCATGCTCGCCTTCGGCGGGCACGCCGGTCAGGTCGACGGAGGCCGCGATCAGCGCGCGGAAGAGATCGATGGCGTAGTTGTCGTGGGTGCCCTTGCAGGACGGCGGCGATGCGCTCGAGCCCCATGCCGGTGTCGATCGAGGGGTGGGGCAAGTCCACGCGCGCGCCGGCGCCAAGCTGCTCATATTGCATGAACACGAGATTCCAGATCTCGACGAAGCGGTCGCCGTCGGCGTCGGGACTGCCGGGCGGGCCGCCCTTAAGCTGTGGCCCATGGTCGTAGAAAATCTCCGAGCACGGACCGCAGGGTCCGAGATCGCCCATCGACCAGAAATTGTCGGATCCGGCGATGCGGATGATCTTCTCGTCGGGGAAGCCCGCGATCTTGCTCCACAGCTTCGCCGCCTCGTCGTCGTCGGCGAAGACGGTGATGAGCAGGCGCTTCTTGTCGAGCGCGAAGTCGCGTGGTGAGAAGCTCCCAGGCCAGCAGGATGGCGCGCTCCTTGAAATAATCGCCGAAGGAGAAATTGCCGAGCATCTCGAAGAAGGTGTGGTGCCGCGCGGTGTAGCCCACATTGTCGAGATCGTTGTGCTTGCCGCCGGCGCGGACGCATTTCTGCGCCGACGCCACGCGCAAGGATGTGGGCTTCTCGGCGCCGGTGAACACGTTCTTGAACGGCACCATGCCGGCATTGGTGAACATCAAACGTCGGATCGTGGCGCGGCACGAGCGGCGCCGACGGCACCACGGCGTGATCGTTCTTGGCGAAGAAATCGAGAAAGGCGGCGCGGACCTCGTTGGTGCTGGTGTGGCTCAGACTGGTATGGCCCACAGGTGCGTCGGTCGCCTGATTGGCGCTCGTCGCTTTGGCACCTTGTCGTTTGGCGGAGGTCATGGCGGGGTGATGGGAGGCCCTGGTTCACGCGGGGACCTAAGCGCTTGGCGCTAAGACACTAGCCGATTCGGGCCAACGCCAAGCGCCGCCAAGCCCCTTCCCGAAGACGAGAAAAGGCCTCTCGGTCCCGCGTCAGACATAAGGTGACGAAGCGGGGCTGTCCAGCGCCCCTCTCTCTCTTTTGCGCTACCGCGCTTCGCGCTACTTGAGCGCGGTTTCTTTTGCGCTACCGCACTCCCGCCTTCGCGAAGCCCGCTTCGGCGGGCGAAGGAAGGTCGCGCTGCTTGAGCGCGGGTCACTAATTAGCCGCGGCGTCCCCGCCGCGCGGCCCCGCCGGCAAGCGGCGTGACCGCGGCCTCGCCCTCGGCAAATCCGCCCTCGCCCCTCGGCGGCAGCGGGCTCGGTTCCGCCTTCCAAAATCGGGCCGGCCAGAAGGCCGGCATTCTGGCGGATGGCCCGCTCGATCTTCTCGGCCATCTCGGGATGCTCCTTCAAATAGGCCTTGGCGTTCTCGCGGCCCTGGCCGATGCGCTCGCTGTCGAAGGAGAACCAGGCGCCGGACTTCTCGACGATGCCGGCCTTCACCCCGAGATCGACGAGCTCGCCCGTCTTGGAGATGCCCTCGCCATACATGATGTCGAACTCGACCTGCTTGAAGGGCGGCGCCACCTTGTTCTTGACCACCTTCACCCGGGTCTGGTTGCCGACCACCTCCTCGCGCTCCTTGATGGCGCCGATGCGGCGAATGTCGAGCCTGACCGAGGCATAGAATTTCAGCGCATTGCCGCCGCTGGTGGTCTCGGGGCTGCCGAACATCACCCCGATCTTCATGCGGATCTGGTTGATGAAGATCACCATGCAGCGGGACTTGGAGATGGAGCCCGTCAGCTTGCGCAAGGCCTGGCTCATCAGCCGGGCCTGGCTGCCCGGCAGCTGATCGCCCATCTCGCCTTCGAGCTCGGCCTTGGGCGTCAGCGCCGCCACCGAATCGACCACGAGCACGTCGATGGCGCCGGAGCGCACCAGAGTATCGGTGATCTCGAGCGCCTGCTCGCCGGTGTCGGGCTGGGAGATCAGGAGGTTCTCGAGATCGACGCCAAGCTTGCGCGCATAGATCGTGTCGAGCGCGTGCTCGGCGTCGATGAAGCCGCAAATGCCGCCCCGCTTCTGCGCCTCGGCGACGACATGCAGCGCGAGCGTGGTCTTGCCCGAGGATTCCGGCCCGTAAATCTCGACGACGCGGCCGCGCGGCAGCCCGCCGATGCCGAGCGCGATGTCGAGCCCGAGCGATCCGCTAGAGATCGCCTCGACCTCGACGATCTTCTCGTTCGGCCCCGAGCCGCATGATGGAGCCCTTGCCGAAGCCGCGCTCGATCTGCGAGATCGCCGCTTCCAGCGCCTTCTCTCTATCCATCTCAGCTCCTTCGACGAGGCGCAGCGCGACATTCAACATGAGGATTCTCCCTTATTTCACAAGCCCGCTCCGGCTGGCAAATGATGCTCTTGGCTCGCACCCTTCCCCGGCGAGCCGTTCAGCGTTCAATGGCTTGGGTCGCGAGGAGAAGGTGCAGCAGGAGCAATGTACACGGTTTGTTCTCTGTTCGCAATCTGTTCTTTTCGTGGCGGCAAAAAAAGGCCGCCTTCCGGCGGCCTTGCGAATGGCAGTCCCCGTGCCTCAATAGCGGCAGCGGGCGCACCAGCAGCTAAACAGACGGCATACCCTGGTATAGCCGGCCGGACAGGTGGGGCCGGCGAACCGGCAAGCGACGGTTTCGACGGCTGAGAAATTCTTGGTGACGCCGGGAAGGTTCAGGGTCCCGACTCCCGTGGTCGCTTCGGCGGTGAAAGCAAAAGCCCCGGCGAGCAGCATGATGGCCGCCGCGGCAAGAGCGAACGCTACTTTGCGCATGTTTCCCTCCGTGATGACTTCGACGCGAGCATCTCCGACGCGCGACCAACACGCGAGATGCGCCTCCGAGCTTAGCGCAAGACCGCCGCCGCATCACGCGAGGAAGGAGACGTTTTCGCTCTCAGGCGCGGCGAAGCGCGCCAGCTTGCCTGAGCCGCACAGCAAACTCCCGCTCTCCCCTTGCGGGAGAGCACGCGCACTATTTGATGCGCGGTGAGGGGTAAGCGGCGAAGCCGCGTCGTAAAAATGAATCACCCCTCACCCTTCCCGCCATGCGACTTGCGCAGAGCTTCGCTCGCGCAAGAGCGCGGCGGTAAGCCCTCTCCCGCAAGGGGAGAGGGGAATTGCGGTGCTGCCGCGAATAAGGCGGGCTAGGACGGTTCGCGCTCGCGCACCGGCGCCTTGGGGCTAGCCCCCTTGGAGGCGGGCTCGGCGCGCAGCGCGGCTTCGACCGCATCGCGATAGGCGAAGCGGTCGATGTAAGGCTTGAGCCGCTCGACGATTTTGCGCTTGAGGGGGAGCGGCATCTCGTAGCGCGAGACCTTGTGCTCGGACCGCTCGGCGAGGAAGGCGCGCATCGGCGCCTCAGCCTGATCGAAACCGGGGATGTCGAGGCGCCGGTAAATGTCGCGCATGGAGGCGATCGGGTCCTTGACGAAGTCCTCGTAGCGGAGCTCGACCAGGCGGTCCTTGCGGATCAGATGCCGGTCCTCCTCATAGTCCTCGGTCAGGCGCGCGAACATGTCGAGCACATAGTCGTCGAGCCAGGGATCGAGCTGCGGCGGATTGTGCAGGCCTTGCACCGAATAGAGCGCGCGCCACAGCTTGACGGTGGAGGGGAAGACGTTGAGCGGGTTCCGCGCGAGATAGACGTAGCGGGCGTCGGGAAAGAGCTTGGTGAGCAGCTTGAGGCGGGCGGCATTGGCCGGCGTCTTCATCACCAGCCGCTTGCCTTCGTGCTTGAGCGCGAGCCGGCGGTAGAACCACATATAGGCGTCGGCCCATGTCTTCTTGGCCGCCTCCGGCACGCCCTTGAAGTCGAGATAGTCGCTCATCGGCGGGGCCGAATCTGCGGCCAGGCATGGGTGATGTAGGGCGTGCCCTGCGCCCAGCATCATCATGCGCGAACTCCTCTTCCTGCGGGCGGTCGAAGCCCACCGGCACGTCGTCCTGCGGGCGCTTCTTGGGCAGAAGCACCTTCATCACCCTGTCGAGATGGCCTTCGGTCAGGAGGAAGTGGTGCGGGAAGAAGCACTCATAGGTGGTGGGGTAAGCGAGATTGGGATCGACCGAGAAGAGGTCGTGCAGGAACGTGGTGCCGGTGCGCCAATGGCCGATGACGAAGATAGGCGGCGGATCGAGGGTGAGCGCCTCGGCGCGTCTCTTATATTTCGCTTCGGAGATCCAATAGAGCACCGAGTTCCACGGCACCCACAGGAACAAGAGCAGCGTGTCGGGGATGCAGTTGAGCGTGAATGAGAAGCGGCCGCGCGTGAACAGCTTCATCAGAGCGCCGAAGCGCATGCCGAACCAGAAATAGATCAGCCGTCCGCCATAGCGCTCGATGGTGAGCGAGGGCAGGCGCGGCTTGGCGCGGCGGCGTCGCGTAACTTGGCCGGCTTCTTCCGCCGGCACGACCTCGTAATCCGGCACGCGGACACTCCAATGACCAATGGATCGGGATCGGGCTTCAGTCCCCGCGTGTAGACGCGATCTGTGGCGAAGGGAAGCCCCTTTGGCCGCTTGCCGCTCCCGGCACTTGCGGCCTTCGCGTCAATCCTGGAGCGCAGCCTTCACCGCCGCCGCCAGCTCCTTGAGATCGAACGGCTTCTGCAAGAACATAAAGTCCTCGTTCTCGGCGAGATGCTGGCGGAAGGCATCCTCGGCATAGCCGGAGATGAAGATGACCTTGAGGTCGGGGCGTTCGCGGCGAAGCTTCTCGCACAAAGTCGGGCCGTCCATCTCGGGCATCACCACGTCGCTCACCACGAGATCGACCTCGCCTTGGTGGTTGTGGAAGACGTCGAGCGCCTCGGCGCCGGTGGTGGCCTGAAGCACATGATAGCCGCGCTGGCCGAGCGCGCGCGCGGCGAAGCTTCGCACCGCATCCTCGTCCTCGACCAGGAGCACGGTGCCGCGCCCGGTCAGGTCCTTCGGCTTTTCGGGGCGGCGCTCGATCCTCCCCTGCTCCACCTCGGCCGCGGTCTCGATATAGCGGGGCAGGTAGACGCGCATGGTGGTGCCGTTCCCCTCCTCGCTCTCGGCGAAGATGTAGCCGCCCGTCTGCTTGACGATGCCGTAGACGGTGGAAAGGCCGAGGCCGGTGCCGCGGCCGATCTCCTTGGTGGAGAAGAACGGCTCGAAGATCTTCTGCTTCACCTCGGCGCTCATGCCGGTGCCGGTATCGCGCACCTCGATCAGCACATACTCGCCCGGGGGCATGTGCGCGCTGGCCGAGCTCGCGCGACTCCCGCTCGCTCGACATTGGCGGTGCGGATGACGAGCTTGCCGCCGTCAGGCATGGCGTCCCGCGCATTGACGGCAAGATTGATGATCACCTGCTCGAACTGATGGAGATCGGCCTTCACCGGCCAGAGGTCGCGGGCCTGGTCCACGCTAAGCTCGATATTCTCGCCGAGCAGCCGGCTAAGCAGGATGGAGATCTCGGAGAGCACGTCGCCGAGTGCAAGCACCTGCGGCCGCAAGGTCTGCTGGCGGGAGAAGGCAAGCAGCTGGCGCACGAGCCCCGCGGCCCGGTTCGCGTTCTGCTTGATGTTCATAATGTCCTGGAAGGCGGGGTCGGTCGGGCGGTGATTCATCAGGAGGAAGTCGGAGAAGCCGATGATCGCCGTCAGCATGTTGTTGAAATCGTGCGCGATGCCGCCGGCGAGCTGGCCGACCGCCTGCATCTTCTGCCCTTGGGCGATCTGCATCTCGAGCGCGCGCTGCTCGGTGGTGTCGATGGCGTAGGCGATGGCCGCCTCGTTGTCGCCGTCGGTCTGCTCGATCGGGCTGAGATAGATCCTGCCGCTCCGATCCCGGTCGCCGGCAAAGGCAATGTCCACGGGCTCGATCAGCCCTTGCCGGGCGAAGGCCGCATCGAGCGCGTGGCGAAGCGCCTGATGGCTGTCAGGCTCGACCAGGCTTTCCAGGCTCACTTGGCGGCCATCGTCGGTCGCGGCGCCGAACAACCGCATAAAGGCGGAGTTGGTCGCGCTGATGAAGCCTTCGGCGTCCACCGTGGCGATGGCGATGGGCGCCGAATGGAACAGGCGCGCAAATCTGAGCTCGGCGGCGCCCGCCTCTTCAGCCTCGCCCGGCCCGCGGGTGAGGACGAGCGCATGAGCGAGCCCGCCGCTCGTGCCTGACCGGGGAAGACGATGCAGGATGCGCACGGGAAGGCTGGTGCCGTCGGCCTTGACCAGGTCGATGTCGAAGCGCCGCGTCCCTTGCGCCTGCCCGCGGCCGGTGTGGGCGATCAGCGCCCCGCTGTCGGCGGACATGATCTCTTCGAGCTTGAGCGGACGGCCGGCAACCTCGGACAGGTCGAGCCCCAGCCATTGGGCGAGCGTGGCGTTGAGATATTCGATATTGCCGTCGGCGTCGGCGGTGAAGAAACCGGCCGGAGCGCTGTCGAGATAGGCGATCGCCGCCTGCACCTTGGCGAAGCTCGCCTCCTCGCGCGCGCGGTCCATGGTGATCTCATCGACCTGCCACACCACGAGCGCGCCTTTGCGGCCAGAGCGCGGGTCGGGCGGCATGGGCTGGACCGAGATGCGGAACCAGCGCGGTGCGAGGCCCGCTTCCTCGTCGCCTTCGCCCGGCGGCGGCAGGCGGAACTCCTCCTTCAGGCTGCGGCCTTGCTGCGCCGCGCGGGCGAGACGAAAAATGGCTTCCGCCAAATGCGGGTTGCCGGCGAAGGCGCGGTCGGGCGCGGGCATGCTCGCTTCAGGCTCAAGCCCGAGCAGGTCGCGATAGGCCTCGTTGGCGTAGAGCACGCGCCCCGAGCTGTCGGCGATCAGTGCGCCTTGCGGCAGATTGTCGACAAAGGCCTTGGTGACGTCGTTGCGCGCATGTCTTCCGCCAAAATGAAGGATGCCGACGGCGCCGGCGAACAGGCAGAACACGCCGACCACGGCAAGACCGGCAAGGATGGCGAGCACGAACGGCTCGGCCATCTCGCGCGACACCATGGCGAGGCCGACGGCGGCGATCGCCAGCGCAAGGGCGAGCAGAACCACGAGCCCCACGCTGCCGTCGCGCGAGGGCAGGTCGGCGGCGGGCGAGGCATAGCGCATCGGCGCGTCGATATCGGTCATGGGCTTCGCAAAATAGCCGATTCGAATCGTCTTGAGGGACAATGTCACGCGGAGAGGGTCAAGCCCATGCGTCCTTTAGCGACTCCCCCCGCGGGACCGCGATCGAGGAGGTCCGGGCGGCCTTAATCGTACCGGCCGCGTGTGGTTAATGAGCTGTTAATACGGATTGCGTAGGAGAGGCCATGCCCGCCCTTCGACACCATCGTCCTTGCCGTCGCGGCCATCCTGTTCGTGATCGCGCTCGGCGCGCTCATGGTGTGGGCGTTCAAGACCTTCGTCACCGGCCGGCCGAGCGCGCACGGCTTCTTGCGGCCGCGCGACAAGCGGCTCGGCGTGGTCGAGACGGCGCCCGTCGATGCGCGCCGCAAGCTCCTCCTCGTGCGGCGCGACGACGTGGAGCATCTGATCATTGTCGGCGGCCCGGTCGACATGGTGATCGAGACCGGCATCAAGGGACGCCCGCATCTCGAGCCCCCGCTCGAGGACGTGATCATCGCCAAGAGCGAGACGAGGCCCGCGCCCGATTTCAGCAAAAAATAGCACTTGCCGCAGCTTTTTATGGTTGACTGTTGCGGAAATACCACAGGCGGTTTCCCTTGTGGTGACCGGCAGATTGAGGTAAACAAGCAGTCCGAGCTTATGGCGGCCCTGTGTTGTTGGGGCAGGCGGCGAGAAGACGCCGGTAATCTCACCGCTCGTGCCATAAGGTCGCCGGCAGTTCCCTGCTAATGGTCCGACACCGACTGGCTCAGGCCAGTCATGTCAGTCCCCCAAACCTCTCCACTCCCCGCCCTCCAGCGGGGAGTTTTTTTATGCGAAGTTGGACCATGCTCGTGCAGCTGATGGATGGTCAAGGCGTAGCTTCTCGCCCTCCCCTCCCCCCTTGTGGGGGAGGGCTAGGGAGGGGGGTCGTACACCAAGACTCGCTGCACTCATCACCCCCCTCCGCGCGCCTAAGAGGGCGCGCGTGCTCCCCCACAAGGGGGGAGCGGAAGCAAGGCGCAGCGCTCAGCCTTGCACGCTTGATCCTTACGGGCTCGCTCTCCCTTGCGGCGTTTGCAGCCCGCGCTGCGGAGATGCCGAAGGACTTCGTCTATCTCCGCGACATCGATCCCACCATCCTCCAGGACATGCGCTATGCCGGGAGCGGACAACTTCACCGGTGCCAAGGTCCCTGGCTACGAGGCGCCCGAATGCGTGCTGGTGCGGCAGGCCGCCGAGGCGCTGAAGGACGTGCAAGCCGGTCTCCGCGGCAAGGGTCTCACGCTCAAGGTCTATGACTGCTATCGCCCTGCCCGCGCCGTGGCCGCCTTCGTCGATTGGGCGAAAGAGCCGGACGATCCGCACGCCAAGACGACCTACTATCCCAATCTACCCAAGGGCGCCCTGTTCCCCGATTACATCGCCACGCGCTCAGGCCATTCGCGCGGCGCCACCATGGACCTCACGCTTGGTGCCGATCGATGTCGATGCCAAGGCTTCGCCCGCAGCGGAGGACCCCAAACCACGGCCTTGCACAGTGCCGCAAAAGGGTAAGGCGCCGGACGGCAGCCTCGCCATGGGCACGAGCTTCGACTGCTTCGACGTGAAGGCGAACACCGCGGCGCTGGGCTTAAGCAAAGAGGAGCGGGCAAATCGTGACGTGCTGGTCGAGGCCATGCAGGCGCATGGCTTCAAAAACTACCCGAAGGAATGGTGGCACTTTACGCTTGAGCCGGAGCCCTATCCCGACACGGTCTTCGATTTTCCGATTGAGCCGCAGGGCTACTCGTCGCGGTAGACGCGCTCGCGCCGCTCGTGGCGCTCCTGCGCCTCGACGCTCAGGGTCGCGATCGGCCGCGCATCGAGGCGCTTCAGGCTGATCGGCTCGCCGGTCTCCTCGCAATAGCCGTAGGTGCCGTCGTCGAGGCGCATAATGGCGGCGTCGATCTTGGCGATCAGCTTGCGCTGGCGATCGCGGGCACGAAGCTCGAGCGCCCGCTCGGTCTCCGAGGTCGCCCGGTCGGCGATGTCGGCGTGCTGCGCCGAATTGTCGTGCAGGTGCTGGAGGGTCTCCTTGGTCGAGCGGAGGATCTCGTCACGCCAGCTGAGCAGCTTGCGGCGGAAATAGGCCCGCTGGCGCTCGCTCATGAAGGGTTCGTCTTCCGATGGGCGATAATCTTCGGGGATTTTTCTTTTGGCCCGCATGGTCGTTTCCAGACGCATCCGTTTCCTCTTTGGGTTTGAGACCCTGCTCCCCTTAACCGGCTCGCGCATGGTTGGGCGATCCCCACCGGGCAGCCACGTATTTACGGAAGCGAGTCAACAAGTCAAGACACGAGACGTGCTTGACAAATGGCGCGAAGCACCGTCAGCCGAATCATTGCAAATCCGTCATATTTAAGGGCCGGGCGGGGCCCATTTCTTAGGCAGTCCTTAGCGGGGGGCGAGGTACGCGTCCCGCGGGAAACAAGCGCAAAGGACGTATCGAGGCGTGCCGATCTCCACCTACACCCAAGCCGCCGGCGATGCCTTCCGCAGCATCGGCGACTTCGCCACCGGCCTCGTCACCCCTGCCGTGAAGCTCGGCGTCACCGGCCTCGCCCGTTCGGGCAAGACGGTGTTCATCACCGCGCTCGTGCACAATCTCATCGCCAGCGCGCGGCTCCCCTTCTTCGATGCCGCGGCGCAAGGGCGCGTCGGTGCGCGTCTATTTGGAGCCGCAGCCCGACGAAATCGTGCCGCGCTTCGAATATGAGAAGCATCTCGCCGATCTCGTCGCCGACCCGCCGCGCTGGCCGGAGAGCACGCGCCGCATCAGCCAGCTCAGACTCACAATCGAATATGCCTCGACGCGATTCTGGAAGCGCCAGCTCGGCCGCGAGAGGCTGCATATCGACATCGTCGACTATCCCGGCGAATGGCTGCTCGATCTCCCGCTGCTTCGCCTCGACTATCGGGACTGGTCGCGGACCGCGCTCGAGCAGAGCCGGAGGCCGGGCCGCAAGAAAGCTGCCAAGCCATGGCATGCCTCGCTTGGCCTGGTCGATCCTACAGACCCCGCCGACGAGGCGCTTGCGGAAACACTCTCCGATCTGTTCAAGGCCTATCTGCGCGAGAGCCGCGCCGACCCGCACGCGCTCTCGACCCTTGCCGCCTGGCCGCTTCCTCATGCCGGGCGATCTGGCCGGCTCGCCGGCGCTCACCTTCGCCCCCCTCGATGCCGGCGGGGATGGCAGCTTCCCGCGCGGCTCGCTGTGGACGATGATGGAGCGGCGCTACGAAGCCTATAAGAGCGCATGTGGTGAGGCCCTTCTTCCGCGATCATTTCGCCAGACTCGACCGCCAGATCGTGCTCATCGACGTGCTCACGGCGCTCAATGGCGGCCAGCCCGCGGTCGCCGACCTCGAACGCGCCATGACCGAGATCCTCGAATGCTTCCGTACGGGGTCGAACAGCTTGTGGTCGAGCCTGTTTGCTCCGCGCATCGACCGCATCGTGCTCGCCGCCACCAAGGCCGATCATCTGCATCATCAAAGCCATGACCGGCTCGAGGCGATCCTCGCCAAGCTCGCCGGCAGGGCCATGGCGCGCGCGGAATATTCCGGCGCCGAGGTAAGGGTGCTGGCGATGGCCGCGATCCGCGCGACCCGCGAAGGCGAGGCGAAGCGGAACGGCGAGCTGCTTCCTTGCATCGTGGGCTATCCGCTTCCCGGCGAGACCATCGGCAAGCGCAGCTTCGACGGCAATGAGGCAGTTTGCCATCTTCCCCGGCGACCTTCCCGCCGACCCGGCGGAGGCGCTGAGAGGCTGGCATACCGAGCAGGGCGAGATGCGCTTCGTCCGTTTCCGGCCTCCCAATCCGGTGCCGCTCCCTTCCGGAGGCTTCGCGCCCGTTCCCAAATATCCGCCTCGACCGCGCCATCGAGACGCTGATCGGAGATCATCTGGCATGAGCAAGAAAACCCACCGGAGACCGGCCGCCTTCCGCGTCGAGGAGGTGGAGGTGTTCGTTCCACCCGCGGCGCCGGACATTGCAGCGGAGCCGGTCCCGCTTCCCGTCCCGCGCGTGCGCGCCATGCCCGATCTCGGCCGCGGGCTTGCGCTGGGGCAGCATCTTGATCGGCGCCCTTGGCGGGCTCGTCAGCCTCCTCGCCTCGCTCTGGCTCTACGACTACTGTGCTGGCGCTGATCGCGCGCGACGATTGGATCGGCTGGGCGGCGGTCGGGCTCTTGGCCCTCGTCCTGTTCGCGCTGCTGATGATCATCCTTCGAGAGGTGGCAGGGCTGGCGCGCCTCGGGCGTCTCGGCAAGATCAGGCACGAGGCCGACAGCGCCGCGCGCCAGAACGACAAGACGCTCGCCGTCGATGTCGCCCATCGCCTGAAGCGCCTCTATGGCGGACGCAAGGACCTCGCCTGGGGACTGAAACGTCTCGCCGAGCATGAGCACGACATCATGAACGCGGGCGAGCTGCTTGCGGCTCGCCGAGCGCACGCTGGTGGCGCCGCTCGATCCTTTCGCCCGCACCATCGTCGCTTCCTCCGCCAAGCGCGTGTCGGTGGTGACGGCGGTGAGCCCCGGCGCGCTCATCGACATGCTGTTCGTGGGCGCCGAGAACTTGCGCATGCTGCGCCGGCTCGCGACCCTTTACGGCGCGCGGCCGGGCACGCTCTCGCTGCTCAAGCTCGCGCGCATGGTGGTCACCCATATCGTCTTGACCGGCGGCATCGCGCTCGGCGACGACGTCATCCAGCAGATGATCGGACACGGGCTCACCGCCAAACTCTCGGCGCGGCTCGGCGAAGGACTGTTCAACGGCGCGCTGACCACGCGGATCGGCATCGCCGCCATCGATGTGTGCCGGCCGCTGCCCTATATCGAGAGCCAGAGGCCGCGCTTCCGCGAGCTCGTCGCCGAGGTCGCCGGCGTCCGCTGAGAGGGCCTCGCGCTCAGCCCAAGAGCCGGCAGCCGTCGACGGCGACCTGCTGCGATTGGCCGTCATTGAATTTGAGCGTGACCGTGACCTTGTCGGCGCAAGCGAGCCCGCCGGCGCTCACGCGGAAGCCCGTCTTCTGCTCGCTCGACATTTGCGACTGCGGCATGACCGCGGGCGTGTTGAACTCATAGGCGACGGCCACCAGCCGACGCTTCACCTCTTCCGGCGGCTCGAGCCAAAACTCGAAGTGGTAAAGCGGCCGGGCGCGATCCTCGCCCTTGATCTCGGTCGCCTTTGCCTTCACCCAGGCTTCGACATCGCCGCTGGCCGGAAGGAGCGCGGGCGCGGGGGTCGCTTGCGGCGCTTCAGGCGCCGGGGACTGGGCCGGCGCCGCGGCCGGCGTAGCGGCGGTGAACGGCACCGGCTCGACCGCATCCCACGGGAGCACCTCCCGTGTTTTTGAGTTCTCGCCGAAGGCCTTGGGCTCAGCGGATTTGGCCTCGTCGCGATCCCACTCCTTGAGGGGAATCTCGGCGAGGCCGTCGAGCCGAGGCTCGCCGGCGGCAGGGGAGACAGCCTCTGCCGCCTCGTCGGCGGGAGTTGGTTTTGGTGTCGATATCGCTGGCGCCGAGGACAAGCTTGGCGAAGACGCTCTCCCCGCCTTCGGGCGCCTCAGAGCGTAGCCGTGGCTCCAGCGCCGCCGCTCCCGCCCGCGAAGCGGACGAGGAGCACGCCCGGAATCCCGACCGCCCCCGCGCCAAGCGCGAGAACGGCCTCGAAGGCGACCAAGCCCGCAACCAACGCTAGACTGATCGGGCGGGCGCCACGGTGGTTGCCCACGGCACGCATGGTACGACCCGCAAAACGCCGCAACAGAAGCGCGCAAAATCTTTCGCGCGCGAAGGCGCCAGTTTAGCGATCTTGGCCGGCAAGGGAAGCGCCTCGTCGATCCAGGCGCGCACCGACGATCGCTCCGTGGTCCGAAGAGGGCGCCCGGTGGATAATGGGGATAATCCGCTCCTTCCCGGATGCGGCGCGCGCGTGCTCATGTATGCTTCATTTGTGAGCGGACCGGTTGTGGAAGGGGTCGGCGGAGAAATCCGGCGGCTCCGGGAAACAGGCGGAAAGCTCACGGGGCAGGCAAGCCCACGGTCGCCCATTGCCATGGGCGGCTCAAGGCGGAGGGGTGAGTAAGCGCGAAGTGCCACGGTCTGGCGGCATCGCCGCAATACCGTGAGGCGGAGTCGTCGGGGTACTTTGCGCCACAAATCCCGCCGCTAATTGGCGTCAGCCCGGCCAGGGCGGAAGCCACGTCGTAGCAACGCGACGTAAAACAAGGACCGTGGTCGGGTCACGCCGCCGCTTCATGGGAAACCATGAGGCCGAGCGCGTGATCCAGAGACCGAAAGGTCTCGCGGTTGCCGAACTGATCGTCCCGAACGGGCGTGAGGCTCGACATCGCACAGGGAGGCGGGGCCCCAAAGCTCCGCCTTTCCTGTTTTTGGCGCCCTCTTCCGGCCCTCGTCTCGCCTCTTTAGCGCCTCACGCGCCCCCGCTAAGATCGCCCGTCATGGAAGGAACTGGTGCACAGCGTCGCGGCCTATGCCGCTCTTGCCGTTGCCGCGGCGCTCCTGCTCGCGGCGATCTCGGCCTGCGGCACCATCGATCGCGTCAGAAACAAGGACGGCGCCTCGACCGAGAAAGAAGCGCGCAACGTGGCGCCCGAGGACCCCCTGGCAAGACCCATTCAGGTCGGATGGACCTCGGCGCGGGCGAGTCATTGCGGCTTCGTGTTCAATCCCGACCAGCTCAGATCGGACTTCCTGGCGGCCGAAATTCGATCTGGGATCCCGCAGGAGCAGATGAAGAAGATCGCGCAGGCTTACGACTACACGCGCGAGTCCGTGCTCGCGACCATCAAGGACGATCTGCACTACTGCAACAAGGAGCGGACGGCCGCCATAAGACGCGACCTCAACCGCTACCTTGCCGGGGACTACGCGCCCTCGGCGCGCATGGCGCAGTGAGACGCGGCTAAGGCTTGCGCTTGGGCCGAGGTGGAGGCGGCAGCGGAGAGTAAGCCGGCGGCCTATCGGCGGCCTTCGGCTCTTCCTTACTGATCGTTTCGGCGAGACGCAGCAGAAACTCCTCGTCCCCCTCTCCGGCGAGGAGATAGGCGATGCCTCCTTGCGACCAGGCCACGCTGCCGATGTCGCCATATTGCTTGAACAGCGGCGTCAAGGCCCCCTCGCCCTTCTTGGCGTAGAGCGCGAGCGGCGCGCCGCTCGTGCCGAGATAGAGGAGCTGCGCCAGAGGCTCGGCGCCGAAGTGCAGGAGCTGCGCGCGCATGAAACGAAATCCTTGCGGCGCGAGGTCGGGTGGATTGAGGCTGGGGCCGATGGCTTGCGCGAGTTGGAAACCGACCAGGTCGCGATTGCCTTGGCTCTCGAGACCAACCTCAAGACTGGCGCGGCTGAGAAGCGCCTGCGCACGCACGGCCTCCTCCTGCCAGGTGCGTTGGACGCTGCCGACATACTCAGGGTCCGCCGCAGCGGAAGGATGGCGGGCGAATTCGGGCATGACGAGCGGCCAGCCATAACCGGCGACGACGAGAATGAGCGCAGCGGCGATGCCCGCGGCAGCCAGCCCGCCCTTGGCAAGCGTGTCCCACGCGATGAACAGGCCCGGAGCTTGCGGTACCGGCCTCGCCGCGGCATCGGCCTCTTCTCCGGCGAGGATCGCCTCGAAGGCCGCCTCGAGCCGGCTATGGGCGTCCTTCAGCGCATCGACGCGCCGGGCGATGACATCGTCTTGCTCGAGCACCTTCTCAACCGCGCGCGTCTGTTTGCGCGCGAGTTGCCCGTCGACATAGGCCACGAGCAGTTCGTCGCTGAGTTCGGTCATGATGGTCCCTTTATTGAGCATGATCTTTCGGAAAACCGGTTCCACTTTTCCGGATCATGCTCAGGCCCTTCCGGGTAGAGCGTTTCGATGGTGGCGCTCGCTGGCGCCTCTCCGCGCACGCTCAAGCGGTCGGCCAGGCTTGCGCTGATGCGCACGAGCCGCGCGCCGATCGTCTCGGACGGCACGTCGAGCACGCGGCCGGCGTCGATATGGTCGAAGCGCTCGCCATAGACGAGCAGCAGGGTTAGCCGTTGCTGCGGCGGCAGGTTGCGAAGGAAGCCCGTGGTGAAGGCGTCGAACTCCTCCCCCTCCTCGTTGCGGAAAAGAAATGCGAAGCTCGCATCGTCGGCCTTGGCCTGTCCCATGGGGTCGGCGTGACCGCGGAGCTCGTTGAGCCAAAGCCGATAGATCTCGGCGAAGGCCCAGCGATCGAGCGCTGTGCCCCGCTGGTAGCGGTGCTCCTCGGCCAGCATGCAGTTAAGCGCGCGGCCAAGAAGCGCCGTACCTTCCCTTCGTTCGCCTACGAGAAGGTCGGCAAACCGCTTCAGCCTCGGCAGCATGGTAATGAGGCCGGGCCGTATGGAATCGTGGTATTCCTCTGCCTGCACTTGAGCTGTCCCCCCGCCGCTTGGGTGAGTGCTGGCCGCGCGGGAACACCCCACGCGAATCAAGAGGATAGCATATTTGGCCGGACCCCAAGACCCGCCGGCCTCAAGGCATGTGACAAAAAGCGCTTGCGTCGAGCCGCAAGCTGCCCAATCTTTGCGCGAGCAGGGGATAATGCCGATGTCGGTCGTGCCCCACAGATCCGAAAAGACCAAGCCGCAGGCTGTCGCGCCCTCGCGCCAGCACGCCAAGACTATTGCCACGAGCGCCCTTCGGGTCGCCGAGCGCATCGCCAAGCTCGCCGACGAGACGGCCAACCAAACCAAGAGCGCCACCGCGACCGCGGTGGCTGCGAGCAAAGTGGGCCTGGCACGCGCCGTCGAGATCGGACGCGAGAGCGTGCTCCCCGAACTGGAGCGCACCGGCGCCAAGTTGAAGGAGCGCACGCGTCCCGAGCGGCTGAAGAACGACTACCGCGAATATCTGCTCATGCTGCATGAGCGCGTGCTCGACGCGCCGATCGAGTCGCTCTTCTTCAAGCCGACCAAATATCCCGTGGCGCTCGCCGACCTCACCATCCGCGGCAACAATCGCGAGCACGGCCACGACTACCGGGCCTCGCCGTGCAGCCTGTTCGAATGGACGGTCGCCGCGATCGACTACGATCTGTCGCGGCTCACCTTCGTCGACTATGGCGCGGGCAAGGGGCGTGTGCTGCTGCTCGCCTCACAGCATCCGTTCCAGGCCATCGGCGGCATCGAGTTCGCCGAGGAGCTGCATGACGACGCGATCATGAACATCGCCCAGTTCCCGCGCAGCCGCATGAAGTGCCGCAATGTCGAATGCGTGCTCGACGATGCGAGCCAGGTGGGGCCGCCCGACGGCGAGGCCGTCCACTATTTCTTCAATCCGTTCTCGCGCGAGGTGTTCGCCGAGGTCCTCAATAACCTCGTCGTCTCCTATCGCAAGCGCCCGCGCCGGCTCTATCTCATCCTCATCGAGCCGGTGGCGACCGACCTCATCGACAATAGCGGCGTGTTTCAGCGTCTCGAGCTTCCGCTCATCGAGCGCACCAAGGTTAAGCTGTTCAGCCCTTACGAGGTCGCGCTTTACCGCTCGCTCGCCTGATCGCCGGGGCCTCATGGTTCGAGACGCGCCCTTCGGGCGCTCCTCACCATGAGGGCATCCTCACCCTGAGGAGAGCGTCCTCACCCTGAGGAGGGCCGCAGGCCCGTCTCGAAGGGTGAGGTCCTGATACATCACTTCACGACTTCACGCCGAGCTTCTTCTGCAGGCTCGTCGACGAGGTCGTGTATTGGAACATCGAGCTTCTTGTCGGGATAGACATAGTGGTAGGCCTGCTGCGCCATGAGCGCCGCCTCGTGGAAGCCCGACAGGATGAGCTTCAGCTTGCCCGGATAGGTGTTGATGTCGCCGATGGCGAAAATGCCCTTCTCGCTCGTCTCGAATTTCGCCGTGTCGACCGGGATCAGGTTCTCTTCGAGATTGAGGCCCCAATCGGCGACCGGCCCAAGTTTCATGGTGAGGCCGAAAAAGGGAAGCAAGACCTCGGCCGGCTGCTCGAAGGTGGCGCCGTCGGAGCCCTTGACCGTCACCGAGCGAAGCTTGCCGCCCTCCCCGTGCAACTCCGTCACCTGACCGAGCTTGAAGCTCACGTCGCCCTGCTCGACAAGGGCGAGCATCTTCTGCACCGAGGCCGGCGCCGCGCGGAACTCGGAGCGGCGGTGGAGCAAGGTCAGCGACTTGGCGACGGGCTGCAAGTTCAGGGTCCAATCGAGAGCGCTATCGCCGCCGCCGACGATGAGCACGTCGCGGCCTTTGAAGTTCTCCATCTTGCGCACCGAATAGAAGACGGAGGTTCCTTCATATTGCTCGATGCCGGGGAGCGGCGGCCGTTTCGGCGTGAACGACCCGCCGCCGGCGGCGATCACCACCACCTTGCATTCGAGCACGGTGCCGGCATCGGTTAAGAGCCGGAAGCCGCCATCGAGGCGTTCGAGACTCTCCACCCTCTGATTGAAATGGAACTCGGCGCCGAACGGCTTGATCTGGTCCATGACCCGGTCGGTCAGCTCCTGGCCGGTGACCACGGTCAGCCCCGGGATGTCGTAGATCGGCTTCTCGGGATAGAGCTCGGTGCACTGTCCGCCCGGGCGATCGAGAATGTCGACGACATGCGCCTTGATGTCGACGAGGCCTAGCTCGAACACGGCGAACAGCCCTACCGGCCCCGCGCCGACAATGACTGCGTCTGTCTTGATCGCATCCTGGGACATGGGCGGCTCAGAACTGCTTGTCGGGAATGCGGACCACGAGGCCATCGAGCCCCTCGGTCACCTTGATCTGACAGGAGAGCCGGCTCGACGGCCTGATGTCGAAAGCGAAATCGAGCATGTCCTCCTCCATCTGCTCCGGGCTCCCCGTCGCTTCGCGCCACGCATCATCCACATAGACGTGGCAGGTCGCGCAAGCGCAAGCACCGCCACATTCGGCGGCGATCCCCGGGATCGCGTTCTTCACCGCGGCCTCCATCACCGTCATGCCGGGCTCCGCCTCGACAACGCGTTCCGTCCCGTCTTTCTGGATAAAGGTGATCCTGGCCATGACATTGGCGCGCTTCGGTGTGTTCCGATCTCGGGGACCGGGCGGCGGTCGAGGCTCGCGCCCGAAGGATGACGGCGCGAGAAGGTCTGCCCGCTCGCGGCCCGGTGCTCTATAGGGCAATTGAAAGTGAGACTCCAGCGCCTTCGCGGCGCTTTATCTCAAGGTCGCGCGCTCAGCGATCCTCAAGCAGCGCGCCGATATAGGTCTCGGCCTCGCGCACCGCGGACTCGATTTCGCGAAGACGGAGATCCCGGCCTTGCGCCAGGGCCTCGCCCGACAGCGCCTCGGCGCGTTCGGCAGCCTCGGCGGCACGCCAGGCGCCGATGGCGGAGGCCGATCCTTTGAGCGAGTGGGCGGCGTCCTTCCAGTCCTTGTCCGACCCAGCCTGGCGGAGCCGCTCGATATAGATCGTGGATTGAGTGCAAAACAGCTCGAGCACCTCGGCTTCGAGCTCGCGCTCGCCGAGCGTGTAGCGGGACAGATGCACGAGATCGACAGGCCGGGAGGACGCTTTGCGCCCCTCCTCGGGCAACCCGGCCTCAGCCCAAACTGCCATTTCGCTTGCCATGAGGCTCTTCTCCCTCGCTCTATGTTGCCCGGTTTGGCCTTGTTCCTAGCAGAGCTATGCGGGCGCTTTTTGGGTGCAGTCACGGAGGTCGCGCGGCGATTGTGTGACGGCTTTGAGCGAAAAGCCCGTGTTACCTTCCTGCAACCACGCCTCATCACTTACGCGATTCGCGCCGTCAGGGCAGCAGAATTCATAAGCAATATTAAAGCCTTATGGCGCGTCAACCATAACCACCGATTAAACTTTTTTTAGCCCTAAAAATTCGTTAACGATGAAGGGAGAGGGGGAAATGCGTCGGGGGCCCTTCCGGATAGGTTTAAGTCCGGAAATCAGGGCCGTCCCGCTATGACGCTCCGCGCCGCTTGCTGGCGGGTATCGAGTGCAAGGCGCGTAAATTCTCTCATGAGTTTCGTTTGGTCACGAGGAACGCGTTATGGCGCAAGAGCAAGCGAAGTCTGGAACTGCGGCAACAGGGGCAAAAGATCAAGCGCAAAAGCCTCTTGATGCAATGACCCGGCAACGAGACGAAAAGCCGGGCGATGGCCCACCCCTTGAGCGGGGCCTCGAGCTTCCCAAGCGGACCTCTCTGGCGGAGCGGCTCAAGGCCGAGCAGCGCAAGCGCGAGGGCGGCGAGCCGAAACGCGAGGAGCCCAAGGCGCAACCGCCCGAGGAGGCCAAGAAGCCGCCCTTGGAGTTTGCCGAAGCGCCAGCAGCCCCAGGCGCCCCGCCTCCCCCGCGGCAATTCATCCGGACGCGGCGTCCGGCGGGACCACCCCCGCAACGCCGTCCCGCGACCCCCGCCAATGACGACGTCCCTTCGATCGGCGGGCTGATCTTCGCCCTTCAGCAAAGACCGTCGCGCACACCTTTCCTGGTGGCGCTGGCCGCCTCCGTCGCCTGGTTCCTCATCGGCGGCTTTTTCGCTTTCGGGCTCATCTCGACGCAAGTTTCCTCAGCCGGGGTGTCGGGCCTGGTCGGCAGCGCCTCCGCGCTCACCGCCGCCGTCGCCATTCTCGTTCCGATCGTCATCTTCTGGTTCCTCGCGCTCCTGGTCTGGCGCGCCCAGGAGCTCCGCCTCATGGCCTCGGCCATGACCGAGGTCGCGGTGCGGCTCGCCGAGCCCGACAAGCTGGCGGAGCAGTCGGTCGCTTCGGTGGGACAGACCATCAGGCGCCAGGTCGCGGCGATGAACGACGCCATCTCGCGCGCCATTGGCCGGGCCAGCGAGCTCGAGGCCATGGTGCACAGCGAGGTCGCTGCGCTCGAGCGGTCCTATGGCGAGAACGAACTCCGCGTCAGGACTCTGATCAGCGAGCTGGCCACCGAGCGCGAGGCGCTCGCCAATAACAGCCAGAGGGTCAGCGAGGCGCTGAAGGGCGTCGGCGCCCAGGTCGCGCGCGACATCTCGAACGCGTCCAACTCGATCGACAAGAAGCTCGCCGAGCGCGGGCTCCAGCTCACCGAGCTTCTCGTCTCGCGTTCGAGCGAGGCGGCCGAACAGGTGCACAAGGCCCAGGCGCGGGTCTCAGAGGCCGTGCCCGGCCTGCTCGAGCGCCTGAGCAAGGAGCAAGGACGCCTCTCCCAGGTGATCGAAGGGGCGACCCAGAACCTCGCGGCTCTCGAGAGCGTCGTGGTGCAGCGGACCACCGCCCTCGACACGACCATGAAGGAGCGCACCGAGGCGCTGCAGACCTCGCTCGCGGCGCGCATCAAGGGGCTCGAGACCTCCGTCGCGCAGGGCGCGATCCTGCTCGACACGACACTGAAGGACCGCACCGACGCCTTCACCAACCTCGTCTCTCAGGGCGCGGTGTTGTTCGACAACACGCTGAAACAGCGGACCGACGCACTGACGATTTCGATCGGCCAGGGAGCGCAGACGCTCGACAAGACCCTGAAAGACCGGACCGAGGCGTTCGTGGCGACGGTCGGCCAGGGCGCAGGCGCGCTCGACAAGGCCCTCAAGGATCGCACCGAATCCTTCATGAGCCTCGTCTCCCAGGGCGCCGTCGTGCTCGACAAGACGCTGCAACAGCGGACCAGCGCCCTGGCGACCTCGATCGGCGATGGCGCCGCCAAGCTCGACAAGACGCTCGCCGACCGAACCGGCCAGTTCAACGCGATGGTCGATCAGCGGTCGGCGCTCTTGGATAGGTCGTTGCACGACCGCACGGCCCAATTCATCGCGGCGATCAACCAGGGCGCCGTCGCGCTCGACAAGGCGCTCGCCGAACGGTCGGAGAGCTTCACCACCTCGCTGTTCCAGCGCGTAAAGGCGCTCGAGACCGCGATCAGCCAACAGACCGCAACCCTCGACCAGACCATGACCGAGCGGGCGCAGGCGGTCATCGTCGCGCTGGCCGAGCGGCTGAAGGCGATCGACGTCACCTTCGGCCAGCGCAGCGTCGAGACCGACAGGATGCTCGGCGAGCACGCGCGGGCAACGGCGGAGACCTTCGGCAAGCAGACGGCGCAGCTCAATCAGGTGCTCGCCAACAACTCGGCGATGATGCAGCAGACCGCCAATCAAGTCGGCGCGCAGTCCAAGGAGGCCGTGTCCATCCTCACCAGCCAAACGCAGACGCTGCGAGAGGTGTCACGCGGGCTGCTCGAGCAGATCCACGGGCTC